>BMVA01000008.1 GCA_014650475.1 Streptomyces albogriseolus | reverse complement strand
GGCGGCGTTCCCGGCGGCCCCGGCGGAGGCAGCGGCCCCGGCAGCAGCGGCGGCCCCGGCCGCCTCGGCCCCGCTGACGTCCGGCCCCGGGGGCGGGCAGCCCTCCTGGCCGCAGCAGGTGCACCGGCTCGCGGGCGCCGCCCCGGAACAGCCGGTCGCGCCCTGGAAGCCGCCGGTCGACGACGTGTTCCAGGCCGCCGCCCGCCGCCAGGCCGCGGCCCGCCCGGCCGCCCTGGGCCGGCGGCTGGCCGCCCGCCTGCTCGACACGGTGGTCCTCGGCGCCGTCACCGCCGCGGCCGCCGTGCCGCTCGGCATGAAGGCGCTGGACCACATCGACGGGAAGATCGAGGCGGCCAAGCTGTCCGGACGGACCGTCACGGTATGGCTGATCGACGGCACCACCGCCGTCCACCTGGGCATCGTCCTCGCCGTCCTGCTGCTGGGCGGGGTGCTCCTCGAGGTGCTGCCCACCGCCAAGTGGGGCCGCACGCTGGGCAAGAGGCTCCTGGGCATCGAGGTGCGGGACATCGAGGCGCACGAGGCGCCCGGGTTCGGCGCGGCACTGCGGCGCTGGCTGGTCTACAGCGTGCCAGGACTGCTCGTGGTCGGGGTCGTCGGCGTGCTGTGGTGCCTGTTCGACAAGCCCTGGCGCCAGTGCTGGCACGACAAGGCCGCGCACACCTTCGTGGCCGCCGCCTGACGAAGCCCTGACGACGCATCGGTTCGGCGGGCGCCGGTACCCCGGACGGCGGCCCGCCGGATGCGGGGCCGCGGGGTTCGGGATCGGATCGGGGGCATGACCACCGAACCTCCCCCCGGCCCCGGTCAGCAGCCGCCGGACGAGGACCCGTTCCGGAAGCAGCCGCCGCCGGACGACGACCCGTTCAGGAAACAGCCCCCGCCGGACGCCCCCGGCCCCGGCTCCCCGTACGACACCCCCGGCGGCCCGCCCCCGCCCGGGCAGGGCGGCGGCGGCCCGTACGAGGGCGGCGGCGCCTCAGGGCCCTACGGCGGCGGAGGAGCGGGCGGCCCCTACGGCGGGAGCGGCGGCCCGTACGGGGGCGGACCCGGCGGCCCGTACGGGGGCGGCCCGGGCGGCGGTCCCTACGGCGGCGGGCCGGGCGACCCGCTGGCCGGGATGCCCCCGCTCGCCGACAGCGCCCGGCGCACGCTCGCCCGCATCATCGACATGATCCTCGTCGGCATCGTCGTCTGGCTGCTCACCTGGCCGGTCGGGGTCAGCGAGTACAACTTCGACGGCGACCAGGTCAACGTCGGCAACGGCTTCGCCCAGTCGGTCATCGCCGCGGCCCTCTACATCGCGTACGACACCTTCATGGCCGTCCGCTACGGCCGCACCCTGGGCAAGAAGTGGCTGGGCCTGCGGGTGGCCAACCTCGCCGACGGCTCCAACCCCTCCGTGCAGACCGCGCTGGTCCGCGCGGCCGTGCTGTGGCTGCCGTTCGCCTTCTGCTGCGCCTGCGTGTGGACCGCGATCGCGGGCGGCTGGAGCTACTTCGACCGGCCCTACAAGCAGGGACTGCACGACAAGGCGGCCAGAACCGTCGTGGTCACGGCCCAGTGAGGCCCGGCCGCCGCACCGCGGGCCACCCCGGCCGGGCGGCCGGGAGCGTCTCACGGGGACGGAGGGAGCGTCAGGACGCCGCCCGCTCGTGGACCGGTTCGCGGACCTGCTCCCGGGACGGGGACGGCACCGTGGCCCGCACCGGGAGCGGCGTCGCGGGCCGGGTCACGGCGGGGCGCCGGGACCGGGGGCCCGGTACGCGCACGGCCACCACGAGTCCCAGGGCGAGCGCCACGACGGCCACCGCCGCGACGCCCGCGCCGGAACTCGTCCCGGACAGCAGAAGCAACGCGAGGGTCGACAGGATCACGGCGCACGAGCCGTAGGCGAACTGAGCGACAGTCGGACGGGGCATGGCCATCGTGTCCTCGGAAGTCGGGGGCTGTCGGCCTGGCTTTCCACCGGCTCAAGGGCGTTCCGCCAAGCGACTCTAACCGCGAGCGTGCCCGAGGGGAACGGACGGTAAGCGTGACCTGACCTACAGGGCCGGTGCACAGGGGGCGCACGGATTCATGGCGCCCCACACGGGGCCGCGGAGACGCGCCCGTCGGGGTTTCGCACGGAACTGTCCGCAATGCGAAACGCCGCTCCGCATAACGTGTTTGATCTGTTCAAGTCAAGGTCTGTTTTTTCTGACGAACCTCTAGTCAAATGACGTCACTTGACTACACGCGTTGATCACGTGCGCGCGGGACCTTCCACAGACGGAACCTCCTTCGGCCGCGCGCAGGCACGCGGGAGGGGATCTCAAGTGACCAGTAGACCCTGGACGTTCAGAGCGGCCGCGATAGGCGTGGCCCTTGCGGCGGCCACCGCCACCTGCTCTGCGTTCACCGTGGCGCAGGCGGACTCGGCCGACCCGGCCGACCGTCCCAGCGCCGTGGACCGGCACGACCCGGCGTCGAAGAACCACGTCGACCACGACCTCGAGGGCCCGCTCTCCAAGACGCAGGCGGCCCAGCGCGAGGAGGCACTCAACCAGGTGCTGTCCGGCAGGACGTCGGTCAAGAACCGCGACGGTTCGAAGGTCGTCCAGCTCAAGAGCAAGAAGGGCGACAGCAAGTACGTCGAGCTCGGCCGGGAGAAGACCGACAAGATCTTCACCATCCTGGTGGAGTTCGGCGACAAGATCGACAGCCGTTACGGCGGCACCCCGGGACCCCTGCACAACCAGATCGCCGAGCCGGACCGTGAGGTGGACAACTCCACGGCCTGGCAGGAGGACTACGACCAGCAGCACTTCGAGGACCTGTACTTCGGGTCCGGCAAGGGCGTCGACTCGGTCAAGACCTACTTCGAGAAGCAGTCCTCGGGCCGCTACTC
Organism: Streptomyces albogriseolus; assembly: GCA_014650475.1. Classification (GTDB taxonomy): domain Bacteria; phylum Actinomycetota; class Actinomycetes; order Streptomycetales; family Streptomycetaceae; genus Streptomyces; species Streptomyces albogriseolus. The sequence continues at coordinate 335,190 of BMVA01000008.1, read as the reverse complement.
CGTGGACGGCGAGGTCTCCGACTGGGTCAAGGTGCCCTACAACGAGGCCCGCTACGGCTCCAACAAGTGCGTGCCCGACAACTGCGCCTGGTACGCGGTGCAGGACGGCGTCACCGCCTGGGCCGAGCAGCAGAAGGCCGCGGGACGGACCGACGCCCAGATCAAGGCGCAGCTCTCCCAGTACGACCTGTGGGACCGCTACGACTTCGACGGCGACGGCGACTTCAACGAGTCCGACGGTTACATCGACCACTTCCAGATCGTGCACGCCGGTGAGGACGAGTCCGCCGGCGGCGGCGCCCAGGGCGAGGACGCGATCTGGGCCCACCGCTGGTACGCCTTCGGCACCGACGCCGGCGCCACCGGCCCCGAGAACAACAAGCTCGGCGGCACGCAGATCGGCAACACCGGGATCTGGGTCGGCGACTACACCATCCAGCCCGAGAACGGCGGACTCGGCGTCTTCGCCCACGAGTACGGCCACGACCTCGGCCTGCCGGACCTCTACGACACCCAGGGCGGCGAGAACGCCACCGGCTTCTGGACGCTGATGTCCTCCGGTTCCTGGCTGGGCACCGGCAAGAACGAGATCGGCAACCTGCCCGGCGACATGACCGCCTGGGACAAGCTCCAGCTCGGCTGGCTGAACTACGACACCGCCAAGGCCGGCGTCAACTCCTGGCACAAGCTGGGCGTCGCCGAGTACAACACCAAGCACAAGCAGGCGCTGGTCGTCCAGCTCCCGAAGAAGGCCGTCACCACCGAGGTCGTCACTCCGGCCGAGGGCAGCACCCAGTGGTGGAGCGGCAGCGGTGACGACCTGCGGAACACCCTCACCCGCAGCGTCGACCTCACCGGCAGGTCGTCGGCCGAGCTGTCCCTGGACGGCTGGTACGAGATCGAGTCCGACTACGACTTCCTCTACACCGAGGTGTCCACCGACGGCGGCGCCAACTGGACCGCCCTGGACGGCACGGTGGACGGTCAGCCGATCCCGCGGGACGGCAGCGACAAGCCGGCCCTGCACGGCACTGTCGACGGCCACAAGAAGCTGGTGTACCCGCTGGACGCCTACGCGGGCCAGAAGATCGACCTGCGCTTCCGCTACCAGACCGACGGCGGTGTCGCCCTGAAGGGCTTCACGGCCGACGCGATCACGGTGACGGCGGACGGCACCGCGCTGTTCACGGACAACGCCGAGACGGCCGACGCCGCCTGGACGGCGAAGGGCTTCTCCCGCATCGGCGCGTCGTTCACCAACGACTACGAGCAGTACTACATCGCCGAGAACCGGCAGTACGTGTCGTACGACAAGACGCTCAAGGTCGGCCCGTACAACTTCGGCTTCGCGAACAGCCGTCCGGACTGGGTGGAGCACTACGCCTACCAGAACGGCCTGCTGATCTGGAAGTGGGACACCTCCCAGCTGGACAACAACACCAGCGTGCACCCGGGCGCGGGTCTGATCCTCCCGATCGACTCCCACCCGACCGCGCTGAAGTGGTCCGACGGCACCCTGATGCGCAACCGCATCCAGACCTACGACGCCACGTTCAGCACGTTCCGCACCGACGCCATCACGCTGCACAAGGCGGACGTCGCCACGTACATCCCGTCCTCGAAGGGTGTGCCGGTCTTCAACGACCGCACCAACACCTACTGGGACCCGGCGAACCCGACCGGCAGCGTCCAGGTCACTGACACCAACACCAAGATCAAGATCAAGAAGGAAGCCAAGGACGGCTCCACGATCGAGCTCGAGGTGGGCCCTGCGGGCCGGTAAATAGCGTTCTCGCAGGTCAGAGCATGATCGGCGGTGACCCCCTGGCGGGTCACCGCCGATCCGTGTTTAGGTGCCTCCTGTGACTCGCTTATTGACATCCGCTGACACGGGGGTATGACCGCATGGCCGCAGGAGGCTTCTGCAAGCTGCCGAACGGCACGGTGGTGGTGGCGCTGAACCTGCCCAGCCCCGCCGCCGACGCACCGGCCGGGGTGCGGGTGCTGGTCCACGCCCAGAACCGGGCGCGCGCCCTGACCAGGCTGCGCAACCTGGGTCTGCGCGCCGTCTACCTGCGCGGGAACACCGCGCCGCCCACGCCCGACGAGATCACGGCGGTGCTGCACCATCCCGACGGCCTGATATGGCGCACGGCGCCCGCCGGGGGACTGCTCCCGTTGGAGCTCTGGCACCCGATCCGGGCGCTGATCAAACGCCCGGCCGCCTCCGCCTGACCCGGCTCACCGCACGACCGGCTTGCCGGACAGCTCCACCCCGGCCTCCCGCATCTCCTCCAGCGCCCGCTCGGTGGTCTCCCGGGACACGCCCGCGGTGAGGTCGAGCAGCACCTGGGTGCGGAAGCCCTCCCGCGCGGCGTCCAGCGCGGTGGCCCGTACGCAGTGGTCGGTGGCGATGCCCACGACGTCCACCTCGTCGATCCCGCGCTCCCGCAGCCACTCGGCGAGCGGTGTGCCGTTCTCGTCGGCGCCCTCGAAACCGCTGTAGGCCGCCGCGTACGCCCCCTTGTCGAAGACAGCGTCGACCGACCCGGAGGTCACGGCGGGCGCGAAGTTCGGGTGGAAGCCGACGCCCTCGGTGCCGGCGACGCAGTGGGCGGGCCAGGAGCGCTGGAAGTCGGGGTGGTCGGCGAAGTGGTCGCCGGGGTCGACGTGGTGGTCCCGGGTGGCGACCACGTGCCGGTACCCGGCCGGGGCCTGCCCGATCAGCTCGGTCACGGCGGCGGCCACGTCGGCGCCGCCGGCGACGGCGAGGCTGCCCCCCTCGCAGAAGTCGTTCTGCACGTCTACGACGATCAGTGCGCGGCGCATGGTCGGTGTCCTTCGGCTCTGGCGGACGGATGGATTCGGCGGGGACTAGCGCCGTCGGCTTGCCTTTAGCTACCCGACGGCCCGTGCGCGTACTCCGTCGGAAGGACGGGTTCCCCGCGCGAGAGCTGTGTCGCGGACAGCGGGAGCCCGGCGCGGGCGGCGGCGTGCCGGTCACGGACCACGTCCAGCGGCTCGCGGGCGACCACCTCGCCGCCGCGCACCAGCGGCACCAGCAGCTGCCGTTCGGCCAGCTCCGGCGGCACCTCGCCGGTGCCGATCACCTCGGCCTCGGCGACGCCGTAGGCGTCCAGCCGCCGGGCGGCCCACTTGCGGCCGCCCACGGAGGCCTTGCCGCCGGTGGACTTCTTCGCCACCGCCGTCAGCGGGGCCCCCGGCTCGGCGGACTCCGCGCGGGCGACCAGCTTGTAGACCATGGAGGCGGTCGGGTGCCCGGAGCCGGTCACCAGCTGGGTGCCCACCCCGTACGCGTCCACCGGCGCCGCGGCGAGCGAGGCGATGGCGTACTCGTCCAGGTCCGAGGTCACGACGATCTTCGTGTCGCGGGCGCCCAGCTCGTCGAGCTGCTGCCGCACCCGGTGCGCCACCAGCAGCAGGTCGCCGGAGTCGATGCGCACCGCTCCCAGCTCCGGTCCGGCGACCTCGACGGCCGCGCGGACCGCCTCGGCCACGTCGTAGGTGTCCACCAGCAGTGTGGTGCCCGCGCCGAGGGAGTCCACCTGGGCCCGGAAGGCGTCCCGCTCGGTGTCGTGCAGCAGGGTGAAGGCGTGCGCGGAGGTGCCGACGGTGGGGATGTTGTAGCGGAAGCCGGCCGCCAGGTCGGAGGTGGAGGAGAAGCCGCCGATGTAGGCGGCGCGGGAGGCGGCCACGGCGGCCAGTTCGTGGGTGCGCCGGGCGCCCATCTCGATCAGCGGCCGGCCGCCGGCCGCGGACGACATCCGGGAGGCCGCGGCGGCGATGGCCGAGTCGTGGTTGAGGATCGACAGGATCACCGTCTCCAGCAGCACGCACTCGGCGAAGCTGCCCTCCACCCGCATGACCGGCGAGCCGGGGAAGTAGACCTCGCCCTCCGGGTAGCCCCAGATGTCGCCGGAGAAGCGGTAGCCGGCCAGCCAGTCCAGGGTCTCCTCGTCGACGACGGCCTTCTCGCGCAGGAAGCGCAGCACGCCCTCGTCGAAGCGGAAGTTCTCCACCGCGTCGAGCACCCGTCCGGTGCCCGCCACGACGCCGTAGCGGCGGCCGTTCGGCAGCCGCCGGGTGAAGACCTCGAACACGCTGTGCCGCCCGGCCGTGCCGGCCTTCAGCGCCGCCTGCAGCATCGTCAGTTCGTACTGGTCGGTGAAGAGCGCCGTCGACGGCACAGTCACCGGCAACCCAAGGTCCGCTGTGTCCATGGCGAGGATGGTACCCCCATTTCGTCACTCTGACGATTTTAGTTTCGCGGTGGCCGCCGCGCGCTCCGCGGAACACTCCGGCGGCCCGGTGAGCGGGCCGGTTTGTGCGACCACCCCCCTCCGGTGGCAGCATGGGCTGTGTGACGTCACCCGCACCCCTGGAGATCGAACGCACCGAGTCGGCGGAGGAGGTCTTCGCCGTACCCGAGCCTGATGTCCCGTGGGTCACGATCGTCCACAACGACCCGGTCAACCTCATGAGCTATGTGACGTACGTCTTCCAGACGTACTTCGGCTACTCCAAGGACAAGGCCACCAAGCTCATGCTCGACGTCCACCACAAGGGCCGGGCCGTCGTCTCCAGCGGCACCCGCGAGGAGATGGAGCGCGACGTCCAGGCCATGCACGGCTACGGCCTGTGGGCCACCCTCCAGCACGACCGGAAGTGAAGCCGGACATGACCGCACCGGACGTGGCCCGAACCCGCCCGCAGGACCGGAAGCAGCGAATCGCCCTTATGCCAGGACACTTCGAACCGCTCCCCGGCGGCGGCGCGGCCGTCGCCCTCGACGACGTCGAGATCTCCATCATCCGCTCGCTCGCCGTGCAGCTGATGGAGATCATCGGCCCCGGCCCGGCCGAGGAGTCCGGCGGCGACCCGCTCGCGGAGCTCTTCGCCGACGGCCCCAGCGAGCCGCCCTCCGACCCGGTGCTGCGCCGCCTCTTCCCGGACGCCTACGTCGACCCGGAGGGCGCCCCGCGGGCCGAGGAGGCCGAGGAGCAGCGGGCGCACTCCGCCGAGTTCCGCCGCTACACGGAGAACGACCTGCGGGCCGGCAAGCGGGAGAACGCGCTCGCGGTGATCCGCTCCCTGGACGCGCTCAGGGCCGCGGCCGGCGAGGATGAGGCGGTGCTCCGGCTGACGCCGGAGGAGTCCGTGCGCTGGCTCGGCGCGCTGAACGACCTGCGCCTGGCGATCGGCGCCCGGCTGGAGATCACCGACGAGGACGACAGTGACGTCCTGTTCCACCTCCCGGACGAGGACCCGCGCAAGCCGATGGTGATGGCCTACCTCTGGCTGGGCGGCCTCCAGGAGACGCTGGTCTCGACGCTGACGCCGTAGAGAACGCCCGAATCCGACCGGAAAGTACCGCGACGCGTTCGCTCAGAAGAACCTCAAGTCCGGATAACGATCGTGTCACCGCCCCTGCGCATTCGTGCCGCAGGGGTGGTTCTTTGTGATCTGGGCCACTCGACCGAAGGTAAGGGCGTGGTAAGAATCGGCAACCCGTTCGCGCCGCCCTCGCGGTGACGAGCGACGAAGCCGGTGATCCGCCGGTGTGTACGCCTGCCCGACACGGACGCGGCCCCTTCCCCCCGGGGGCGCCCCCCTACCGCCGTCGCCGGACCGGGACGCGGGCACTGCCCGAGACGTCCCCGACTCCTCACACCGCCAGAACGTCCCCGCCCCACCTGAGGAAGTTCGATGTCACTCGACTCCATCACCACGACCATCGACGACGCCGTCAGCGACTTCTTCGACCCTGTCGCCACCACGATCGGCGACATCGTCTTCTACACGGTCCCCGTCGCCGGGACCGACCTCCCGCTGATCGTCGCCTGGCTGGTGATCGCCGGCCTGGTCTTCACGGCCTGGTTCGGGCTCGTCCAGGCCCGCAAGCTCAAGCTCGCCTTCGACGTCGTGCGCGGCCGCTACGACGAGCAGGGCTCGCCCGGCGAGGTCAGCCACTTCCAGGCGCTGACCGCCGCCGTCTCCGGCACCGTCGGCCTGGGCAACATCGCCGGTGTGGCCGTCGCCGTCTCCATCGGCGGTCCCGGCGCCACCTTCTGGATGATCCTCTGCGGCCTGCTCGGCATGGCCACCAAGTTCGTCGAGGTCACCCTCGGCGTGAAGTACCGCGAGGAGCACCCGGACGGCACCGTCTCCGGCGGTCCGATGCACTATCTGCCCAAGGGCCTCGCCGAACGCTTCGGCCGCGGCGGCGCCAAGCTCGGCAAGGTGCTCGCGGTCCTCGCCTCCGTGATGATCCTGTTCTTCGGTCTGTTCGGCGGCAACCTCTTCCAGACCAACCAGAGCTACGCACAGATCTCCTCGACCTTCGGCGGCGAGGACGGCTTCCTGGCGTCCTCCGCGGGCGCCGTGCTGTTCGGTCTGGTGGTCGCCGCCCTCGTGGGTCTGGTGCTGCTCGGCGGCATCCGCTCCATCGCCTCGGTCACCAGCCGCCTGGTCCCGGCCATGGCGATCATGTACGTCGTGGCGTGTCTGATCGTCATCCTGACCAACGTCACCGCCGTGCCCGACGCCATCGGCAACATCTTCCAGGGCGCCTTCGAGGCCGAAGGCGTCGCGGGCGGTGTCATCGGCGCCCTGATCGTCGGTTTCCAGCGCGCCGCCTTCTCCAACGAGGCCGGTCTGGGCTCCGCGCCCATCGCCCACTCCGCGGTGAAGACCAAGCACCCCGCGAGCGAGGGTCTGGTCGCCCTGCTGGAGCCGTTCATCGACACGGTCGTCATCTGCACCATGACCGCGCTGACCATCGTCATCGCCGCCCCGGCCAGCTGGGACGCGGCCCGCCAGGGCGAGAGCATCGGCGGTGTCACCATCACCTCCGACGCCTTCGCGACCGTGCTGCCCTGGTTCCCGAACCTGCTGACCGTCGCGGTGCTGCTGTTCGCCTTCTCCACGATCCTCACCTGGGGCTACTACGGCCTGAAGGCGTGGGCGTACCTCTTCGGCCGCAGCAAGACCAGCGAGACCGTCTTCAAGCTGGTGTGGAGCGTCTTCGTGGTCGCGGGCTCGCTGCTCTCCCTCGACTCGCTGATCAGCCTGGCCGACTCGGCGCTGTTCCTGCTGTCGGTGTTCAACATCATCGGCCTCTATCTGCTGGCCCCGGTGGTCAAGCGCGAGCTGGACTCCTTCCTCGCCTACGTCCGCGACCGCCGCTCGGGCGCGGTGGAGCCGGACGCCGGTGCCGGGGAGCCGGAGCAGGTCAACGCGCTCTGAGCGCCCCGGCCCCAGAGGCCCGTCCGTACCGCGTGCCGGTTCGGACGGGCCTCTTCCGTTTTCAGTCCAACCTGCAACTTGTGTACGGGTGTTCGCTCAACGGTGTCTCAAATCCGCATAACGGTTCCGTCAAACGCGGCATCGCCTTTCCGTCTCCGGGTCGCGTTTGTCCCCCTTTTCCTGTGCGGCGCGTCACACGGGACACGGGTGACCACTCCCGCGGCCGTGATAGACCTTCACGACCGCCCGGCGAACGCCACCCGAACGTTCGGCCGGGTGCGCCACCGAGCCGGTCACCGCCGGCCAGGCACGAGCGGGCCCGCGCGTCCGCTCAGCTCCATCAGTCCGGGGGGATCGAGACCCGATCCGCGGCCGACGTACCGGCCCGGGTCGGCATGGAGAAAGGCGCACGACACATGACCTCTGCGAAGGTCACCGAAGCCCCTGAAGAGGGATACGAGCGCGGACTCGGCAGCCGCCAGGTCCAGATGATCGCCATCGGCGGCGCCATCGGCGTCGGCCTCTTCATGGGCGCCGGGGCGAACATCGCCAAGGCCGGCCCCAGCATCATCCTCATGTACGCCCTCGCGGGCGTGGTCATCTTCTTCATCATGCGGGCCCTGGGAGAACTCCTCCTCTACCGGCCCGTCTCCGGCTCCTTCGCCGAGTACGCCCGCGAGTTCCTCGGCCCGTTCTTCGGGTTCGTCACCGGCTGGACGTACTGGCTGATGTGGGTGGTCACCGGCATGGCCGAACTGACGGCCGCCGCCATCTACATCCACTTCTGGTTCCCCGAGATCCCGCAGTGGGTCAGCGCCCTGGTCTTCCTCGTCGTGCTGTTCGGCGTGAACCTGATCTCCGTCAAGATCTTCGGCGAGGTCGAGTTCTGGTTCTCGATGATCAAGGTCACCGCCATCATCGGCATGATCGTCATCGGCCTCGGCGTGCTCACCCTCGGCTTCTCCGACGCCGGCGACACCGCCGCCGTCTCCAACCTCTGGTCGCACGACGGCTTCTTCCCCAACGGCATCGGCTCCAGCCTGATGACCCTCCAGGGCGTCATGTTCGCCTACCTCGCCGTCGAGCTGGTCGGCGTCACCGCGGGCGAGTCCGAGAACCCCGAGAAGACCCTGCCCAAGGCCATCAACACCCTGCCCTGGCGCATCATCGTCTTCTACGTCGGCGCCCTGCTGGTGATCCTCTCCGTCGTCAGGTGGACCGAGTTCTCCGCCGGCGAGAGCCCCTTCGTGCACGCCTTCGGCAAGATCGGCATCCCGCTCGCCGCGGGCATCGTCAACTTCGTCGTGCTCACCGCGGCCCTGTCGTCCTGCAACTCCGGCATGTACTCCACCGGCCGGATGCTGCGGGGCCTCGCCGCCAACAACGAGGCCCCGCAGGCCTTCGCCCGGCTCAACGCCCGCAAGACGCCCGCCGTCGGCATCGCCGTCTCCGTGGCGCTCATGGGCATCGGCGTGATCCTCAACTACGTCGTCCCGGAGAAGGCGTTCGCCTACGTCACCTCCGTCGCCACCGCGGCCGGCATCTGGACCTGGATGATGATCCTCGTCAGCCACATCCGCTACCGCCGCGCCGTCGAGGCCGGCCGGCTGCGCGCCTCGTCCTTCCCCGCCCCGGGCGGCGCCCTGTTCAGCTGGGTCGCCCTCATCTTCCTGATCGGCGTCACCGGCATGATCGCGGCGGACGCGGACGCCCGCGTCTGTCTGTACGTGGCGGCCGGCTGGGCCGTCGCCCTGGGCGTCGGCTGGACCGTGCTCAAGAAGGGCAACCCGGCGATCGCGGACCGCGACGAGAGCCGGTTCGAGAAGGTCGGCTAACCACCCCGAAGGACGCCGGCGCACGGGGAGCACTCGTGGCGTTCCCCGCCGCCGCCCGCTCAAGGCGTCCGGCATCCGGGCCGTTCCGTACCACCCCTCGGTACGGAACGGCCCGTCTGCTTATCCTGAGCCCATGCTGACCATCACCCAGGCCCTCCACGACCAGATCGTCGCGCACGCCCGTGAGGACCACCCCGACGAGGCGTGCGGCGTGGTGGCGGGCCCGGCGGGCTCCGGCCGACCCGAGCGTTTCATCCCCATGCTGAACGCGGCCCGCTCGCCCACGTTCTACGAGTTCGACTCCCAGGACCTGCTGAAGCTGTACCGGGAGATGGACGACCGCGACGAGGAGCCGGTGGTCATCTACCACTCGCACACCGCGACCGAGGCCTACCCCTCGCGCACCGACATCACCTACGCCAACGAGCCCGGCGCCCACTACGTGCTGGTCTCCACCGCCGACACCGACGGCGCCGGCGAGTTCCAGTTCCGCTCCTTCCGCATCGTCGAGGGAGAGGTCACCGAGGAGGAGGTGCGCGTCGTCGACGCGTACTGATTCCGCATGGCGGATGGAAGAGGTCCGGTATGTGGGATCACACTCCGGGTCCCGGACAGGGAATCGATACGATGAGTCCATGGTTCTCTTCGACGTGGGCGACAACGCGCCGGGCATGCTGCTCGTGGCGCGGCTCCACGTCGACCTGTGCAGGCTGAACAGCGCCATCTGTTGACGTTCCGCAGTCGCCTGCGGCCGTGAGCCGCGGCGCCGCCGCGCGCCTACGAAGAACCCACGACACCTTCCGACAGGAGCCCTCAGCCATGGCCATCGAGGTCCGCATCCCCACCATCCTCCGCCAGTACACCGACGGTCAGAAGGCGGTGGAGGGCAACGGGGACACCCTCGCCGAGCTCTTCGCCGACCTCGAGACCCGGCACGCGGGCATCCAGGCCCGCATCGTGGACGGCGACCAGCTGCGCCGGTTCGTCAACGTCTACCTCAACGACGAGGACGTCCGCTTCCTCGACGGCATCAACACCAAGCTGAGCGACGGCGACAACGTGACGATCCTGCCGGCCGTCGCCGGCGGTATGGCCTGATCGGCGATGCGCTACGACTCCCCGCTGGCCGCGGTGGGCAACACCCCCCTGGTGCGCCTGCCGCGGCTGTCGCCGTCCGCCGACGTCCGCATCTGGGCCAAGCTGGAGGACCGCAACCCCACGGGCTCCATCAAGGACCGCCCCGCCCTGTTCATGATCGAGCAGGCGGAGAAGGACGGCCGCCTCACCCCGGGCTGCACGATCCTCGAGCCGACCAGCGGCAACACCGGCATCTCCCTCGCCATGGCCGCGAAGCTCAAGGGCTACCGCATGGTCTGCGTGATGCCCGAGAACACCTCGCAGGAGCGGCGCGACCTGCTCGGCATGTGGGGCGCGGAGATCATCTCCTCCCCGGCCGCGGGCGGCTCCAACACGGCCGTGCGCGTCGCCAAGGAGCTGTCCGCCGAGCACCCGGACTGGGTGATGCTCTACCAGTACGGCAACCCGGACAACGCGGGCGCCCACTACGCGACCACCGGCCCGGAGATCCTCGCCGACCTCCCGTCCCTCACCCACTTCGTCGCAGGCCTCGGCACCACCGGCACCCTGATGGGCGTCGGCCGCTACCTGCGCGAGCACAAGCCCGACGTGAGGATCGTCGCCGCCGAGCCGCGCTACGACGACCTGGTCTACGGCCTGCGCAACCTCGACGAGGGCTTCGTGCCGGAGCTGTACGACGCCTCCGTCCTCACCACCCGCTTCTCCGTCGGCTCCGCCGACGCGGTCACCCGCACCCGCGAACTCCTCCAGCAGGAGGGCATCTTCGCGGGCGTCTCCACCGGCGCCGCCCTGCACGCGGCGATCGGCGTCGCGAACAAGGCGCTGAAGGCGGGCGAGTCCGCCGACGTCGTCTTCGTCGTCGCCGACGGCGGCTGGAAGTACCTGTCGACGGGCGTCTACACGGCCGCGACGACGGAGGAAGCCATCGAAACCCTCCAGGGCCAGCTCTGGGCGTAGTCCGTCACGCGTGACATGCCAGGGCCGGGGACACACTCCCCGGCCCTTCCTCCGTCCCGGGCGGACTCACTCCGCCTCCCCCTCCTTCTCCCGGCGACGGTCCCTGCGCGGCCGGTGGCCTCTGCCCCAGCCGTCGACGAGGGCGGTGACCAGGGCGAGCAGGACCACCGCGGCGAGTGCGAGCCACCAGGCCGTGTTCATGCCCAGACCGTACCGGCGCGGGCCGAGGACGCGCGCCCCCTCCCGCCCCCGCACGCGTCCCTTCCAGCCGAACCGGTGACAGCACAGGTGAGTTCGCCCACAACGGCGCCTGGTGGAGGAGCGACCGCAGGTTTTGCGCCTTACGCTCGACGAACCGCACGACCCCCGTCTTCTCACACCCGCCAGCGGAGGTTTCTGCTTCATGAAGCTCACCGTCGTCGGCTGCTCGGGGTCGTTCCCGTCCGCGGAATCGGCCTGCTCGAGCTACCTCGTCGAGGCCGACGGCTTCCGGCTGCTCCTCGACATGGGCAACGGCGCCCTGGGCGAACTGCAGCGCCACTGCGGTCTCTACGACCTCGACGCGATCTTCCTCAGCCACCTGCACGCCGACCACTGCATCGACATGTGCGCCTACTTCGTGGCGCGTTACTACCGGCACGACGGCGGCCGCTGCGCCCCGCTGCCGGTCTACGGCCCCGAGGGCACCGAGCACCGGCTGACGACCGCCTACGCCGACACCCCCTCGGCCTCCTCCATGAGCGAGGTCTTCGACTTCCACACGGTCAAGCCGTCCACCTTCGAGATCGGCCCGTTCCTCGTGCACACCGAGCGCGTCGCGCACCCGGTCGAGGCGTACGGCATCCGCATCGAGCACGGCGGGAAGACGCTGACCTACTCCGGCGACACGGGGGTGACCCCGCTGCTGGACGACCTCGCCCGGGACGCCGACCTCTTCCTGTGCGAGGCCGCCTTCACGCACGGCAAGGAGAGCATCCCGGACCTGCACCTCAACGGCCGCGAGGCGGGCGAGTCCGCGGCCCGCGCCGGGGCCCGCCGGCTGATCCTCACGCACATCCCGCCGTGGACCGACCCGCAGATCAACCTCACCGACGCCCGCGCGGTGTACGACGGCCCGGTCGGGCTGGCCGCGCCGGGCGCGACGTACGAGATCTGAGGCCGCGCGACGTCGCGGCACACGCCGAAGGCCCCGGAACCGAGCCGGTTCCGGGGCCTTCGGCGTCGTACGGGGGAGACCTACGCCTTGGTGGCGTCCTCCAGCTCCTCCTCGGGCTCACGTCCCGGGGTGGGCAGGTCGAACTTGACGATGGCGAAGCGGAAGAGCACGTAGTAGATCACCGCGAACACCAGGCCGATCGGGATGATCAGCCAGGGCTTGGTCGCCAGGTTCCAGTTCAGGGCGTAGTCGATGAAGCCCGCCGAGAAGGTGAAGCCGGCGTGCACACCGAGCGCCCAGGTGATCGCCATGGACAGCGCGGTCAGCAGCGCGTGGATCACGTACAGCGCCGGGGCGATGAACATGAAGGCGAACTCGATCGGCTCGGTCACACCGGTCACGAACGAGGTCAGCGCGAGCGAGAGCATCATGCCCAGCACGGCCTTGCGGCGCTCGGGGCGGGCGGCGTGCGCGATGGCGAGGGCGGCGGCCGGCAGACCGAACATCATGATCGGGAAGAAGCCCGACATGAACTGGCCGGCGTCCGGGTCGCCGGCGAAGAAGCGGTTCAGGTCGCCGTGGACGACCTCGCCCGCCGCGTTGGTGAAGTCACCGATCTGGAACCAGGAGACGGTGTTCACGAACTGGTGCATGCCGATGGGGATCAGCGCGCGGTTGATCAGACCGAACAGGCCCGCGCCCGCGGCGCCCAGACCGGTGATCCACTCGCCCGCGTCGGAGATGAGGTTGCCGATCGGCTCCCAGACCAGGCCGAAGAAGACGCCCACGAGCGTGCCGACGAAGGCCATGATGATCGGGACGAGCCGGCGGCCGTTGAAGAAGCCGAGCCAGTCCACCAGCCTCTTGCGGTGGTACCGCTGCCACAGCATCGCGGCCAGCAGACCCATCAGGATGCCGCCGAGGACACCGGGGTTGTTGTAGGTCGCCGCTATGTCCGCGCCGTCCTGCACCTTGGCCTCGGTGACGGGGAAGGCCTTCAGCACGTTGCTGTAGACCAGGAAGCCCACGAGCGCGGCGAGGGCGGTCGAACCGTCGGACTTCTTGGCGAAGCCGATGGCCACACCGATGCAGAACAGCATCGGCAGGTTGTCGAAGATGGCGCCACCCGCGGTGGCGAAGACGGCCGCGACCTTGTCCCAGCCCAGTCCGTCCGCGCCGAACACGTCCGGCTGGCCGAGGCGCAGCAGGATGCCCGCCGCCGGCAGCACGGCGATCGGGAGCTGAAGGCTGCGGCCGACCTTCTGCAGGCCCTGGAAGAGGCCGGATCCCCGCTTCTTTGCGGGGGCCGCCGAGTCGGTGGCGGTGCTCATACTTCCTCCATCGGTGGTGGTCTACACCACTACTGGTGTAGACCTGTTGTAGCACGATGAAGGCCACGTAAGGAACCCGCGGATCCGCGACCGCGCGACTACGCACGGTGCCTCCGCGGGAGCGCCGGAGGGACCCCTTCACGGGCGCACCGAAAAGCCCCCGGAACACAAGATTCCGAGGGCTTGGACAGCCGCCTCCAGCCTAGGAGATCAGCGCCGCGTCGCGTCCTCCACCTCCTCCTCCGGCTCCCGCCCCGGAGTCTTCAGATCGAACCTCGTGATCGCGAAGCGGAACACCACGTAGTACACCGCCGCGAACCCCAGCCCGATCGGGATGATCAGCCACGGCCTCGTCGCCAGATTCCAGTTGATGACGTAGTCGATCAGCCCCGCCGAGAAGCTGAACCCGTCGTGCACCCCCAGCCCCCACGTCACCGCCATCGACACACCCGTCAGCACCGCGTGCAGCGCGTACAGCAGCGGCGCGACGAACAGGAACGAGTACTCGATCGGCTCCGTGATGCCCGTGACGAACGACGTCAGCGCCACCGACAGCATCAGACCGCCGATCTCCTTGCGCCGGCCCGGCCGCGCGCAGTGCGTGATCGCCAGGGCCGCCGCCGGCAGCGCGAACATCATGATCGGGAAGAACCCCGACAGGAACTGCCCCGCGTCCGGGTCGCCCGCCAGGAACATGTTGATGTCACCGTGCACCACCGTCCCGTCCGGCTTCGTGTACGAACCGAACTGGAACCAGATGGGCACGTTCAGGAACTGATGCAGCCCGATCACCAGCAACGCCCGGTTCGCCACACCGAACACACCCGCACCCCACGCGCCCAGCCCCGTCATCCAGTCGCTGAAGCTCTCCAGCGCCGAACCGATCGGCGGCCACACCCACAGACACAGCGCCGCGAACACGATCGCCGCGAACGCCATGATGATCGGCACCAGCCGCCGCCCGTTGAAGAAGCCCAGCCAGTCCACCAGCTTCGTCCGGTGGAACCGCTGCCACAGATACGCCGCCGTCAGACCGATGACGATGCCGCCGAACACCCCCGGATTCTGGTAGTCGAACGACGTCACCGTCCCGTCCGCCAGCTGACAGCCGACGTTCGGCACCGCCTCGGACCCCTCCGGACAGTCCTTCGGGAACTGGCGCAGCACATTGAAGTAGACGAGGAAACCCACCACCGCCGCCAGCGCCGTCGACCCGTCCGCCTTCTTCGCCATCCCGATGGCCACGCCCACGCAGAACAGCAGCGGCAGCCCCAGCGAACCGTCCAGCAGCGCCCCGCCCGCCCCCGCCATCACCTTCGAGACGTCCGTCCACCCCAGACCGTCGTCCCCGAACACGTCCGGCTGCCCCAGCCGGTTGAGGATGCCCGCAGCCGGCAGCACCGCGATCGGCAACTGCAGACTCCGCCCCATCTTCTGCAGGCCCTGGAACAGCCGGTGCCAACGCTCCCGCAGCGGGCTCACCCCGGCGCCGGCGCCGGCGGGGCTCTCGGCAGCCATCAAGTCCCCCTTCGACGGACGACCCTGAGGGTTTGGCGGCAGTCCACCCGGTGGTGTAGACCAGTGAGGCAGGACGGTTCCGCTGTCGTGACGCCCATCATCGAGCGCCCACGACATGACCGCTCGCAAAGATGGGCCAACTGTGGGTTACTGCGACAAAGCGGTTCGGATCAGGGAGAACGAACATGGCCACCAAGGCTGAGAAGATCGTTGCCGGGCTCGGCGGCATCGACAACATCGAAGAGGTCGAGGGCTGCATCACCCGCCTCCGCACCGAGGTCGTGGACCCCTCCAAGGTCGACGACACCGCCCTCAAGGCCGCCGGCGCCCACGGCGTCGTCAAGATGGGCAGCGCCATCCAGGTCGTCATCGGCACCGACGCCGACCCCATCGCCGCCGAGATCGAAGACATGATGTGACGCACCGCCCCACCTGACGCGCGCGCCGCGGCCCCACCGGCCGCCACCGCACCCGGGCCCTTCCCTCACACCGGGAAGGGCCCGCCGCGTCTACGGCTAGGCTCGACGCCATGTCTCGCATCGACGGCCGCACCCCCGAACAGCTCCGCCCCGTCACCATCGAACGCGGCTGGAGCAAACACGCCGAAGGCTCCGTCCTCGTCTCCTTCGGCGACACCAAAGTCCTCTGCACCGCCTCCGTCACCGAAGGCGTCCCCCGCTGGCGCAAGGGCAGCGGCGAGGGCTGGGTCACCGCCGAATACGCCATGCTCCCCCGCGCCACCAACACCCGCGGCGACCGCGAGTCCGTCCGCGGCCGCATCGGCGGCCGCACCCACGAGATCAGTCGCCTCATCGGCCGCTCCCTGCGCGCCGTCATCGACTACAAGGCCCTCGGCGAGAACACCGTCGTCCTCGACTGCGACGTCCTCCAGGCCGACGGCGGCACCCGCACCGCCGCCATCACCGGCGCCTACGTCGCCCTCGCCGACGCCATCGGCTGGGCCCAGGGCAAGAAGCTCGTCAAGCCCGGCCGCAAACCCCTCACCGGCACCGTCGCCGCCGTCTCCGTCGGCATCGTCGCCGGCGTCCCCCTCCTCGACCTCTGCTACGAGGAGGACGTCCGCGCCGACACCGACATGAACGTCGTCTGCACCGGCGACGGCCGCTTCGTCGAGGTCCAGGGCACCGCCGAGGCCGAACCCTTCGCCCGCGACGAGCTCAACGCCCTCCTCGACCTCGCCGTCGCCGGATGCACCGACCTCGCCGCCGCCCAGCGCACCGCACTCGATACCCTCCTCGAAAAGTAAAAGGCACCCCAAGAACCGTGGTCGGCGCGAGCAACCGCGCCGACCGCCGCCGCGTCTGAAGGGATACGGGCGCACGGGCACCCCCCGCGCGCCCCGCCGACACACCGGGCCGCACCGGCCCGACGAGGGAGGGAACGTTCCATGGCAGCGAGCCGTCGACGCCGCACCGCAGCCGTCGCCGCCACCCTGGCGGCCGTGGCGCTGACCGCCGGACTCACCACCGGCTGCTCCGCCGTCGACAAGGCACTCGACTGCGTCCGCACCGCCGACGCCGTCGCCGAAAGCGTCACGGACATGCAGCAGGCCGTCGAGAACGCCTCCAACGACGTCACCCAGCTCGAGGAAGCCCTCGACTCCGTCGACCAGAACCTCGGCAAACTCCAGGACGAGACCGACAACGCCGACGTCAGCAAGGCCGTCGACGACCTCGAGAAGGCCGTCGCCAACGTCCGCACCTCCATCGACAACGGCGACACCACCCCCGACCTCAGCCCCGTCACCGACGCCGCCGGCGAACTCACCAAGGTCTGCACCCCGTAGCGACGGCCCCCGTCATGGGCCCAGGGATACTGGGCCCATGACCCGCCTGATCCTCGCCACCCGCAACGCCGGAAAGATCACCGAGCTCCGCTCGATCCTCGCCGACGCGGGCCTGCCCCACGAACTCGTCGGCGCCGACGCCTACCCCGACATCCCCGACGTCAAGGAAACCGGCGTCACCTTCGCCGAGAACGCCCTCCTCAAGGCCCACGCCCTCGCCCAGGCCACCGGCCTGCCCGCCGTAGCCGACGACTCCGGCCTCTGCGTCGACGTCCTCGGCGGCGCCCCCGGCATCTTCTCCGCCCGCTGGGCGGGCAGCCACGGCGACGACAAGGCCAACCTGGACCTGCTCCTCGCCCAGCTCTCCGACATCGCCGAGGAACACCGCGGCGCCCACTTCGCCTGCGCCGCGGCCCTCGCCCTGCCCGACGGCACCGAACGCGTCGTCGAGGGCCGCCTCACCGGCACCCTCCGCCACGCCCCCGTCGGCGCCAACGGCTTCGGCTACGACCCGATCCTCCAGCCGGAGGGCGAGACGCGCACGTGCGCGGAGCTGACCCCGCAGGAGAAGAACGCGATCAGCCACCGGGGGAAGGCGTTCCGGGCGTTGGTGCCGGTGGTGCGGGAGTTGCTGGGCTGAAGTCACAGAAGAGGCCCGACACCTTCAGATGTCGAGCCTCTTCTCCCTGTGGGCCCGGTGGGACTCGAACCCACGACACACCGGACCTAAACCGGCGCCCTCTTGCCAGCTGGGGTACGGGCCCGCAGCGGTGCTTACTCTACTGGGCGTCGCCCCGGGGCCGTCGGCCTCCTCGGCACCACGTAGAGGTGATCGCGTGGCAGTTGGGACACAGCAGTCGCAGGTTCTCCCGCCGGTCGTCGCTCCAGTCGCCGTTGATGTGATCCACTTCCAGCGTCATGGGCCTGCCGAGCCATTCCGGGCCGATTCCGCACCGAGCGCACTCCTCGGGAAGACCGACCTCGCGGAGAGCGCGGCGCAGGCGCTTGGTCGCGGTCCTATGGGTGCCCGGGTGCTGGACAAGCACCTCTTCGGGGCGCTTCGCGTTCGCCGGAGTCCTGCCCCGTTGGTGTGCCTGGCCCCGGAAGTGCGAGGTCGGGATGTCGTACTCGGCGATCCACTCGCGCAGTCTGGCGCGCTGCGAGCCATGGCCGGGGCGCCCCAGGCGACGCAGGACCTCCGCGAGCGAGAACGACTGGGCGACCGCCGCCCGCAGTTCGCTCTCCGTGGGGTGAGGACGCCTGGGATACGGCGGGAAGCCGGGGCTCATGAGGCCCGGCCCGCCGCCGCACGCTGTTTGCCGCGGCCCCGGTAACTGTCTGTCGTCGAGTGACAGTTGGGGCACAACAGTCTCAGATTGTCGATGCGGTTGTTGCGCCAGTCTCCGTCGATGTGGTCGACCTCCAAGGGCAGCGGCTCGCCGAGCCACACCGCTTCGACTCCGCACAGGGCGCAGCGCTCCTCCACGCCCAGCTCACGCATCGCCCGCTTGAGGCGGCTGCTCGGCACCCGCCTGGCGTGCGCCGGGGCCTGTGCCACGAGGATCTCTCCGGCAGTCCGGCGGCGCTGGTTGTACCGCTGCCGTTCTGTGCGGACCACGGGGGTGAAGTGCGAGGTGTCGAGTCCGTACGCCTTGATGCGGCGGGAGATGTGCGTGTGGTGCCCGCCGACCGGGTCCAGCCCCAGGCGCCGGAGGACTTCATTGACACTGGACGCCTGGGCGACCACCGGTTTGAGAATCTGCCGTGTCCATTTGATCCCCTCGCGCTCGAAATGCGAGACGTCGATCCCGAGCTTCTTCATGCGCTCGTGGACGTACCGACGCTTCCATCCCTTCGGCTCCACCCCCAGCTTCCGACACGCTTCGGACAGCGTCCGAGACTCCCGCGCCGCCTCCTCCAGCCGCTCCCGCGTGTACGCGCTCGCCCCCATCGAACCCCCTCCGTGCTCCGTCCACGTGTTCGTGGTCTCGCACGGAGTAACGACCCGGATATCGGACGGTCACGTACGAAAAGCGGAACGGCCCGCACCGGGCACCCGGTGCGGGCCGTTCCGAAGGGGCAGCCGGGTCAGATGCCCAGGTCCTTGATGATCTTGGCGACGTGGCCCGTCGCGCGGACGTTGTAGAGGGCGTGTTCGACCTTGCCCTCCTCGTCCACGACGATCGTGGAGCGGATGACGCCCAGGTAGGTCTTGCCGTAGTTCTTCTTCTCGCCGAACGCGCCGTAGGCGTCCAGGACCTTCTTGTCCGGGTCGGCGAGCAGGGTGACCTTGAGGTTCTCCTTCTCGCGGAACTTCGCGAGCTTCTCCGGGGCGTCCGGGGAGATGCCGATCACGTCGTAGCCCGCGCCGGCCAGCAGGTCGAGGTTGTCGGTGAAGTCGCACGCCTGCTTGGTGCAGCCGGGCGTCAGCGCCGCCGGGTAGAAGTAGACGATGACCTTGCGGCCCTTGTGGTCGGCCAGCGACACCTCGTTGCCGTCGGCGTCGGGCAGGGTGAAGGCGGGGGCCTCGTCCCCGGGCGTGAGGCGTGCGCTCATCGGTCTCGTCTCCTCGTACGTGCACTGCGTGGATCGGGTGCCGGGATCGAGGGTAACCGGGGGTCCTGACAGTGCGGCGCGGCCTGAAGCTGACAGACTGTCCGGCACAGGCAACACAGCGGATCGTGGAGGCGACACGGTGGCGGACACGGCGGACACCAGGACCCCGGCGCAGATCGAGGCGGACATCGCGCGTCGCCGCGCGGTGCTGGCCGAGACCCTGGACGAGATCGGGGTGCGGGTGCACCCGAAGACGATCGTGGGGGACGCGAAGGCCAGGGTCGTGTCGAACGTGGACCACACGCTGGGGCGCGCCTATGTGGGCGTCAACCGTGTGGTGAGCGATGTGAAGGCGCAGTTCGTGGACGAGACGGGCGCGCCGCGGCTGGAGCGGGTGGTCCCGGTGGGGCTGCTGGTGGTGGGGGTCGTGGGGCTGCTGGCCCTGGGGTCCCGTAAGCGGCGGCGCTGAGGTGCCGTCCGACGGTCCCCCCTCCCGTGTGCGTCCGTCGTCGAGGCAGGTAGGTTTCAGGTCGTGAGCGCCAACAGAAACGACAGTTCCCCGCACGACAAGCTGCCGATCCGGATGCTGCACGACCGTGTGCTCGTGCGGCAGGAGACCGGTGAGGGTGAGCGGCGTTCGGGGGGCGGCATTCTGATTCCCGCGACGGCGGCGGTGGGCCGTCGGCTGGCCTGGGCCGAGGTGGTCGCGGTGGGGCAGAACGTGCGGACCGTGGAGCCCGGTGACCGGGTGCTGTTCGACCCGGAGGACCGGGCGGAGGTCGAGGTGCGCGGTACGGCGTACGTGCTGATGCGGGAGCGCGATCTGCACGCGGTGGCCGCGGACCGTTTCGAGGGGTCGGAGGACTCGACCGGGCTGTATCTGTAGTTCCGTAGTTCCAGCTGTTCGGAAGGGCCGGTGACATCCGTCACCGGCCCTTTGCGCGTGGTCGGCTACCGTGGGAGGTCCTGTACGGCGTCCTGTGTGGCGTGACCGTGCGGGCCCCGACGAGACGCGCCGTACCGGGGCGGAGGCAAAGACGACGCACCCCCGTTTCGCTGTCGTGTCCCGGAGGTGCCGTCATGGCCTGGGTTCTGCTGGTGGTCGCCGGTCTGCTGGAGGTCGGCTGGTCGGTCGGCATGAAGTACACGGACGGTTTCACCCGTCTGTGGCCGAGTGTGCTGACGGGCGCCGGCATCGTCACGAGCATGCTGCTGCTGTCGTACGCGGCGCGGACGCTGCCGATCGGTACGGCGTACGGCGTGTGGGTGGGGATCGGTGCGGCCGGGGCGGCGGTGCTGGGGATGGTGGTGCTGGGGGAGCCGGTGACCGCCGCGCGGATCTTCTTCATCTGTCTGCTGCTGGTGGCCGTGGTGGGTCTGAAGGCGACCTCGGGTCACTGAGCCCTGAGGGCTTCGGCGCTAGTCCCAGCGGCGTCCGTCGAGGGCGCCGCTGAGTCCGCCGGGGCCGGGGAGTTCGTCGCGGTTGGAGCCGCCGTCGTCGGTGGTGCCGCCGCCGGTGGTATCCCCTCCGTCCGTGCCGGTGCCCGTGCCGCCGCTGTCGCCGGTGTCGCCGGTGGGGGAGCCGGTGGTGGTGCCGCCGGTGCTGTTCTCGCCCTCGCTCTCCGAGCCGTCGTCGCCGGTGCTGCCGCCGTCGTCGTCGGGGGTGCCGCTGTCGGTGTTCTCGTCGTCGGGGGCGTCGGTGGCGGGGGCGGAGACGTCGCCGGAGGAGGACGGTCCGCCGCTGGAGTCGGGGGCGGGGGGCTGGCTCTCGTCGGCGCCGGGCTGGAGCCGCAGGCTGAAGGAGCTGACGGGCTCGCCCTCGAGGGCGTCGCGGGTGTACTGGCCCCAGATCTCGGCGGGGGCGCCGCCGCCGTTGACGCGGGGCAGGCCCATGGCGCCGTAGAGGGACTTGTGGCCGGCGGTGACGGGGTCCTGGCCCATGACGGCGACGACGGTGGCGAGGTCGGGGGTGTAGCCGGCGAACCAGGCGGCGGTGTCCTCCTCGGCGGTGCCGGTCTTGCCCGCGGCGGGGCGTCCGGAGGTCTGGGCGGCGGTGGCGGTGCCCTTCTCGACGACGCCCTTGAGGACGGAGGTGGTGGTGTCGGCGGCCTCGCGGCTGACGGCCCGCCGGGTGTGCCGCTCGGGGAGGGCGATGTCGCGGCCGTTCTGGGTGACCTTCTCGACGAGGGTGTACGGGGTGTGCTTGCCGTGGTTGGCGAGGGTCGCGTACGCCTGGGTCATGTCGAGGACGCTGGCGTTGGCGACGCCGAGGGCGATGGAGGGTCCGGCGCCGTCGAGGTCGGGGGTGTCGGGGGAGAGGCCGAGGTCGACGGCGGTCTTGCGGACCTTGTCGGGGCCGACGTCGACGGCCATCTGGGCGTAGACGGCGTTGACGGACTTGTCGGTGGCCTCGCTGACGGTGATGTCGCCGTAGTCCTCGTGGTCCTCGTTCTCGGGTGCGTAGCGGGGGCCGGGCCAGCCCTGGACGGGGCGTTCGCTGGTGCCGTCGTAGTGGGTGCCCGGGGTGATGCGGCGGCCGTCCTGGGTGCGGGAGCCGTTCTCGACGGCGGCGGTGAAGACGAACGGCTTGAAGGAGGAGCCGACCTGGAAGTCCCGGCGGGTGGCGTTGGGGGTGTACTGCTTGACGTAGTCGATGCCGTTGTACATCGCCACGACCTTGCCGGTCTTGGGCTCGATGGAGGCGCCGCCGGCGCGGACGTAGGTGTCGACCTTGCGGTTCTTCTTGTCGAGGCGGTCCATGAGGTTGTCGTCGACGGATTCGACGAAGGCGTCCTGCTTGCTCTTCTGCAGGGTGGTGGTGATGCGGTAGCCGCCGGCGTCGAGGGAGGCCTCGTCGACGATCTTGTTGTCGACGAGGTGCTGCTTGACGATGTTGACGATGTAGCCGCGCTGCCCGGACATGGTGGTGGAGAGGGTGGTCCGCTTGGGCACGGGGAAGGTGAGGCGGGCGCGTTCGGCGGGGTCGAGCCAGCCCTCGTCGACCATGCCGTCGAGGACGTAGTTCCAGCGCTTCTCGACGAAGGCGCGGTTCCCGGGGTGGGCCACGACGTCGTACTGGCTGGGGGCGTTGACGAGGGCGGCGAGGTAGGCGGCGCGTCCGGCGTCGAGTTCGGAGGCGTCCATGTCGTAGTAGGCGTGGGCGGCGGCCTGGATGCCGTAGGCGCCGCGGCCGAAGAAGCTGGTGTTGAGGTAGCCCTCGAGGATCTCGTCCTTGGACTGGTTGCGGTCCAGCTTGATGGCGATGAAGAACTCCTTCACCTTGCGGGTGACGGTCTGTTCCTGGCGCAGGTAGTAGTTCTTCACGTACTGCTGGGTGATGGTGGAGCCGGACTGCTTGCCCTTGCCGGTGAGGGTGTTCCAGGCGCCGCGCACCATGGCCAGGGGGTCGACGGCGGACTCGGTGTAGAAGTCGCGGTCCTCGGCGGCGAGGACGGCGTGCTGGGCGTCCTCGGAGATCTGGGAGAGCGTGACGTTCTCGCGGTTGACCTCGCCGTCGCGGGCGATGACGGTGCCGTCGGCGTAGAGGTAGACGTTGGCCTGCTGGGTGGCGGCGGCGTTGGCGGCGGGGATCTGGACGAGGGTGTAGCCGAGGAGGAAGCCGCCGACGACGAGCAGCGCGGTGACGAGGAACGCGCCGAGGACCATGCGCCAGGTGGGGACGAGGCGGCGCCAGCCGGTGCGGCGGGCCTTGAGGGCGGCGCGGCGCTCCTCGCGGGCGGCCTTCTTCGCGGAGGCGCCGGCCGTCGCGGAGGCGCCGGTTTTCGCGGAGGCGGGGCCGGGCTCACCGTGCCCGTCGGCTTCCCCGTCGGATTCATTCGATCGTGGGAGGCCGGCTGCGTCCGTCCGGGTGTCGTCCCGGGCGTCGTCGGGCGTGTCGGCCGCCTGAGGCTCGTGCGATGCCCAGCCCGGGCGGGGCTTCTTCGGCTGCGGCTCGTCGCTCATGTCGTGCACGGACTCCTGATTCGCCTCGTTCGTTCCCGTACGCCTCATGCGTAGGCGTACGCGTCATGTGTGCGCGTACGCCTGGTGCGTGCCTCTTATTGAAGACTGTCGCATCCGTCGCCGCGTTCGCCGGGCGGCGACGCGCGTCGTGCACCCTGCGGCTCCCGCCGTACGGCCGCGCCGGGTGTTCACCTGACCGGAGTACGGGCCGGAAAACCCGTGGCGGCGCAATCGGCGCGCGCATTAGGCTCCTGCGCTTCGGTGTCCGCGGCGGAAGGGGAGGAAAGGGGTGGGTTCGGCACGGTTGTACCTGGCCGTGGCGGCCCGGGGGTTCCGGCGGTACGCGTCGTACCGGGCGGCGACCGCGGCCGGGGTGTTCACCAACACGGTCTTCGGGCTGATCCTCGTGTACACGTATCTGGCGCTGTGGGACGAGCGTCCGGACCTCGGCGGCTACGACCAGGCGCAGGCGGTGACGTACGTGTGGCTGGCGCAGTGCCTGTTCGCGGCGCTGGCGCTGCAGGGGGGCGGCGTCGAGACGGAGCTGATGGAGCGCATCCGCACCGGTGAGATCGCGGTGGACCTGTACCGGCCGGCGGATCTTCAGCTGTGGTGGCTGGCGGGCGACCTGGGCCGGGCGGCGTTCCAGCTGCTGGGGCGCGGGGTGGTGCCGTTCCTGGTGGGCGGGCTGTTCTTCCCGACGGCGCTGCCCACGCGCTTCGACACCTGGGTGTGGTTCGCGGTGGCGCTGGCGCTGGCGGCCCTGGTGAGCTTCGGGATCCGCTATCTGGTGGCGCTGAGCGTGTTCTGGCTGCTGGACGGCACGGGCGTCAACCAGGTGCTGATGATCCTCGGGGTGTTCTTCTCGGGCATGGTGCTGCCGCTGAACGTCTTCCCGGGCGTGTTCGGCGAGGTGGCGCGGGCGCTGCCGTGGGCGGCGCAGCTCCAGGTCCCGGCGGACGTGCTGATGGGGGAGACGGCCGTGGCGGGGGCGTTCGCCTTCCAGGCGATGTGGGCGGTGCTGCTGCTCGCGGCGGGCAGGCTGCTGCAGTCGGCGGCCACGCGCCGGGTGGTGGTGCAGGGTGGCTGAGCGCGGCGCGGTGCTGGAGGGGCTGCGGGCGTACCGGTTGATCGCCGGGATGTGGGTGCGGTCCGGGATGACCTACCGGGCGTCGTTCGTCGTCACGCTGTTCGGCAACCTGGTGATGACGGGGTTGGACTTCGTCGGAATCCTGCTGATGTTCTCGCAGGTCGACTCGCTGGCCGGCTGGTCGCTGCCCGAGGTGGCGTTCCTGTACGGGGCGTCGGTGACGTCGTTCGGGCTCGCGCATCTCGCGGCCGGGTCGATGCCGCAGCTCGGTTCGCGGATCCGGGACGGCTCCTTCGACGTGCTGCTGGTGCGTCCCGTGTCGGTGCTCGCACAGGTCGGCGGGGACCGTTTCTCGCTGCGCCGCCTGGGGCGGATCGCGCAGGGCGGGGCGGTGCTGGGCTGGGCGCTGGTGGCGGCGGACATCGACTGGACGGTGTCGAAGGCGCTGCTGCTGCCGCTGATGCTGGTGTCCGGCGCGGTGATCTTCGTCGCGGTGTTCGTGGCGGGCGCGGCGTTCCAGATCTACGCGCAGGACGCGGCGGAGGTGCAGAACGCCTTCACGTACGGCGGGACGACGATGCTGCAGTACCCGCCGGCGGTGTTCGGGAAGGACCTGGTGCGCGGGGTGACGTTCGTGCTGCCGCTGGCCTTCGTGAACTGGGTGCCCGCCGCGCACGTCCTGGGACGCCCGTACCCGCTGGCGCTGCCGGGGTGGGCGGCGTTCGCGTCGCCGCTGGTGGCGGCGGGGTGCTGCGCGCTGGCGGGGCTGGCGTGGCGGACGGGTCTGAGGTCGTACAGGAGTGTGGGGAGTTGAGAGGGCGGATGCACACGACAGCCGGACCGGGGCCCGGTGCCGGACCTGAGGCGTTCATCGCGCTGGACCGGGTCGAGAAGGTCTTCGACGTGCGCAGGCGCAAGGGGCTGCTGCGGCGGGAGCGGCACCAGGTGCGGGCGGTGGACTCGATCTCCTTCACGGTGGCGCGTGGCGAGATGGTCGGCTACATCGGGCCGAACGGCGCGGGGAAGTCGACGACGATCAAGATGCTGACGGGCATCCTCACCCCGAGCGGCGGCCGGCTGCGGGTCGCCGGGATCGACCCGTCGCGGGAGCGGACCCGGCTGGCGCACCGCATCGGGGTGGTGTTCGGGCAGCGCA
Organism: Streptomyces albogriseolus; assembly: GCA_014650475.1. GTDB lineage: Bacteria > Actinomycetota > Actinomycetes > Streptomycetales > Streptomycetaceae > Streptomyces > Streptomyces albogriseolus. The sequence goes on along the minus strand of BMVA01000008.1, from coordinate 309,457 downwards.
CCACCCTGTGGTGGGATCTCCCGCTGATCGACTCGTACAAGCTGATGCGCCGCATGTACCGCATCCCCGGCGCCCGCTACCGGGAGAACCTCGCGCGGATGGTCGAACTGCTCGACCTGGGCGACCTGTTGGAGGTGCCGGTGCGGCAGCTGTCGCTGGGCCAGCGGATGCGCGGGGACATCGCGGCGGCGCTGCTGCACGACCCGGAGGTGCTGTACCTGGACGAGCCGACGATCGGCCTGGACGTCGTCTCCAAGACCCGGGTGCGGGAGTTCCTGCGGCAGGTGAACGCCGAGCGCTCCACGACGGTGCTGCTGACCACGCACGACCTCCAGGACATCGAGCAGGTGTGCTCCCGCGTGATGGTCATCGACCACGGCCGGCTGGTGTACGACGGGGCGCTCGCGGGGCTGCACGAGGTGGGGGAGAGCGAGCGGACGCTGGTGGTGGACCTGGAGCGGGAGCGCCCCCCGGTGGAGGTGCCGGCGCCCGCCCGGGTGGTACGGGTGGAGGGGGCCCGGCAGTGGGTGGCGTTCCCCGCGTCGGAGTCGGCGGCGGGGCTGGTGGCGCGGATCGCGGAGCGCTACCCGCTGGTCGACCTGTCGGTGCGGGAGCCCGACATCGAGGCGGTCATCGCGAAGATGTACGCGGAGCGGGCCGGGCGGGCGTCCACGCAGTCCTCGTAGCCGTGTGACGGGGACAACTCGTAGGCTGCTGGGTATGACCGACGACGCACCCGCACCGGACCTCCGCGCCTCCGACGCCGACCGTGAACGGGTCGCCGAAGTCCTCCGGGACGCCCTCGCCGAGGGCCGCCTGGACATGGAGGAGTTCCAGGAGCGGCTGGACGCCACCTACCAGGCGCGCACCTACGGGGAACTGGCGCCCATCACCCGCGACCTGCCCGCGTCGGGAGCGACGGTCGCGCCCGCCGTGTCGATGACGAAGGACCCGGCGGCGGGCGGCGGCTGGGCGGACCGCATCGTCGGCGGGGACGACTCGGGGACGTCGACCTGGGCGGTCGCCGTGATGAGCGGCTTCCAGCGCAAGGGCCGGTGGACGGCGCCCCGGCGTTTCAACTGCCTCGCCTTCTGGGGCGGCGGCGAGATCGACCTGCGCGAGGCGAACTTCGCGGACCGGGAGATCGTCGTCAACGCCGTCGCGATCATGGGCGGCATCGATGTGATCGTGCCGCCGGGCGTCGAGGTCGTGGTGCGCGGCGTCGGCATCATGGGCGGCTTCGACCACCGGGAGGAGGGCGTGCCGGCCGAGCCGGGCGCCCCGCGCGTGATCGTCACCGGGCTCGCCTTCTGGGGCGGCGTCGGCGTGCAGCGCAAGCTGCCCCGCGCGGAGCGGGAGCGGCTGCGGGAGGAGCGGCGCCGGGAGAAGCAGGCGCTCAAGGAGGAGCGGCGGCGGGAGCACCTGGAGCACGCGGAGGAGCAGCGGCGGGAGCATCTGGACAGCGCCGAGCGGCACCGCCGGGAGCTGGAGGAGTCCCGCCGCCTGCACGACCCGCTGAACCTGCACGGCCCGCACCGGCAGCACGAGCGGCGGCCCGAGGACGGCTGAGCCTCCTCACCGGCCCGGCGTCGGTCACAGCCGGGCCGGCGCCCCGCCCTTCAACGCCGTCAGCTCGAACGTCTCCGCCATCCGCGCATAGCCTGCGTCGCTGGGGTGCAGCCCGTCCCCGGAGTCGTACCCGGCGCGGAAGCGGCGGGGGTCGTACGCGTCCCGCACCGCCTCGTCGAAGTCCACGACCTCGTCGAACACCCCGCCGTCGCGGATCTCCGCGTTGACCCGCTGCCGCACGTCCTCGCCGGTCGGGGTGTACCCGTGGTGCCCGCGGTACGGCATCAGCGTCGCCCCGACGACCTTGAGCCCCCGCGCGTGCGCCCGCTCCGTCAGGGCCGTCAGCCCGCCCACGATCCGCTCCGGGTCGGCGGTGCCCGGCGCGCGCAGGATGTCGTTGACGCCCAGGACGACGACCACCACCCGGACGTTCGCCCGGCCCAGCACGTCCCGGTCGAAGCGGCGCGGCGCGCTGGGGTTGCGCGGCGGCCGGCCGGGCCCGTCGGCCAGCACCCGGTTCCCGCTGAGCCCCGCGTTGACGACGCTGTAGCGGGGGAGGTCCCGGCCGGACGCGAGGGCCGTGCGCAGCCGGTCCGCCAGCACGTCGGGCCAGCGGGCGTCGGCGCCGACGGTGGCGGAGATGCCGTCGGTGAGGGAGTCGCCGAGGACGACGACCGTGCCCTCGGAGTCGTCGCTGAGCACGTCCAGCGCGGTGACGTACCGCCAGACGGTGCTCTGCCCGTCGTAGGCGGCCCCGGAGGTGTCGCGGGTGTGCTCGCCCTCGGCGACCCAGGAGATCTGCCGGGCGTGCTTGTGGTACGTCACCGGACCCGAAGGGATGGGGGAGTACGTGCTGATCAGCACGTGCGCGTCGCGCGGGATCAGGACGCGCACGGCGTCGCTGACCACCTGCCCGCCCGCCGGGACGACGACCGAGGGGTTCCCGGCGAAGGTGAGGGGACGCAGGGTGCCGGCGAGCGCGGCGGCGGTGTCCGGGCCGGCGGAGACGGCGATCGACGCGTGCGTGAGGGTGAGCGGGGCGCGGCCGAAAAGGTTGGACAGGGTGACGCGGGCGCGGGTGCCGCCCGCGGTGGTGTGCACGACGTTCCGCACGGAGCGGCCCGCGAGCCCGGCGGTCTCCGTGCCGGGCTCGCCGCCGCCCGGCGCGGTGGCCCAGGCGGTGACCCAGGTCCCGGCGGAGGCGGGCGCCACGGGATTGCCGGCCCCGCCGCCCTCCCGGGCCGGGGCGTCCCGTCCGCGCAGGCCGTCGGCGGACACGCCGACGAAGATCACGGCGGAGACGGCGAGGACGGCGGCGGCCATCGCGGCCAGCAGGGCCGCGTGCCGTCCGGGCCGCCCTCGCGGGGCGGAGGGCTGGGGTGCGCGGGGCGGCACCGCCGTGTCCCCGTCACGGGTCATGCTGTTCTGTTCTCCTCGGGAAGCGGGAGCCGCGGGCGGCTCCGTCCGTCGCACCATGGTGGGTCAGGGCGGGGGAGGCCGGGTGCGGGACGCGGCCGAAGATCATCCGGGCGGACCCGGGACCGGCCCCGGGCGGGCCTTCGGGTGGTGGATCCGGGCGGCCCGGGGTGTCGGGGCCGGCCCGGGGTACCCCTAGGTGACGTCCCTGGACAATCCCCCCACGGACAGACGCCGGGAACTCCTGTTCCGTTCCAGGAGTCGGTCAGGAAGGGACAATGCGTGAGGGATCACCGAACGGGTGGAGCGGATGGAACGGACTGAGACGGCGGACACCGAGGACCGGGACGCCGCCGGGCAGCGGCCCGGCGCGGGCGCCGCCACGAACCGCGCGATGACGACGTTCAGCGCCGCGGACGAGGAGAAGCAGCGCGGCGTGCGCCGTATGAAGCTCACCGCCGTCGGCCTGCTGCTGTTCGTCGCCGTCGTCTACGTCCTCGCCAAGTGGGCCTCCCACCAGGGCGCCGGCGCCTGGGCGGGGTACGTCGCCGCGGCGGCGGAGGCGGGCATGGTGGGCGCGCTGGCCGACTGGTTCGCCGTCACGGCGCTCTTCCGGCACCCCCTGGGCCTGCCCATCCCGCACACCGCGATCATCCCCACCAAGAAGGACCAGCTCGGCACCGCCCTCGGCGACTTCGTCGGGGAGAACTTCCTCTCCGAGGACGTCGTCCGCGGACGGCTCCGCGCCGTCGGCATCGGCCGCCGGCTCGGCGCCTGGCTCGCCGTCCCCGAGCACGCCGACCGGGTCACCGCCGAGGCGTCGGCGGCCCTGCGCGGCGCGCTGACCGTGCTCCGCGACTCCGACGTGCAGGCGGTCGTGGGGGAGGCCGTCACGCGCCGTGCGAGCGCGCAGGAGATCGCGCCCGGCATGGGCAAGATGCTGGAACGGATCGTCACCGACGGCGCCCACAAACGCGCGGTGGACGTCGTCGTCTCCCGCGCCCACGACTGGCTGGTCCTGCACAGCGACACCGTGATGGACGCCGTGCACGGCGGCGCCCCCGGCTGGACCCCGAAGTTCGTGGACCGCAAGGTCGGCGAGCGCGTCTACAAGGAGCTGCTGCGCTTCGTCACCGAGATGCGGGACATGCCGAGCCACCCGGCGCGCGGCGCCCTGGACCGCTTCCTCACCGACTTCGCGACCGACCTCCAGTCCGACAGCGACACCCGCGCCCGCGTGGAGCGCCTCAAGGGCGACATCCTGGGCCGCAGCGAGGTGCAGGACCTCATCGCGTCCGCCTGGACGGCCGTACGGGGCATGATCGTCTCGGCGGCGGAGGACGAGCGCAGCGAGCTGCGGCTGCGCCTGCGGGCGTCGCTGCTGTCGCTGGGCGCCCGTACGTCGCTCGAGCCGAAGCTCCAGGGCAAGGTCGACGGCTGGCTGGAGAGCGCCGCGGTGTACGTGGTGACCACCTACCGCAAGGAGATCACCTCCCTGATCACGGACACGGTGGCGAGCTGGGACGCGGAGCACACGACGCGGAAGATCGAGGCCAACATCGGCCGCGACCTGCAGTTCATCCGGATCAACGGCACGGTGGTCGGCTCCCTGGCGGGCCTGCTGATCTACACGGTGTCGCGGGCGCTGGGCGCGTAGCGACGCGGCCGGGGCCGTGCGGGCGGCGCCGGCCGCGGACCGCCCGGGCGTGAAACCGGCGGGCGCGGGGCACACGAGGTTCACTTCGTCGAGGAGGGAGCCCATGGCCACCGCGCAGTCCGGGACCGGACGCACCATCACCACCAGAATCCCCGCCCGCCTGGACCGCCTGCCGTGGTCCCGCTGGCACTGGTCCATCGTGATCGGTCTCGGCACCGTATGGATCCTCGACGGGATGGAAGTCACCATCGTCGGGAACATCGCGGCCCGTCTGTCCGAGCCCGGCAGCGGACTGCCCATCACCTCCGGCGAGGTCACCGGCATCTCCGCCGCCCTCTATGTCACGGGCGCCTGCCTGGGCGCCCTGTTCTGGGGGCGGCTCACCGACATCTACGGCCGCAAGAAGCTGTTCCTGATCACCCTGGCCGTGTACCTGGGCGCGACGGCGATGACCGCGCTGTCCTTCGACACCTGGTGGTTCTTCCTCTTCCGCTTCCTCACCGGCTTCGGCATCGGCGGCGAGTACGCGGCCATCAACTCCGCGATCGACGAGCTGATCCCGGCGAAGTACCGGGGTCGCGTCGACCTGCTGATCAACGGCAGCTACTGGCTGGGCGCGGTCGGCGGCGCCCTGCTGTCCATCGTCGCCCTGGACACCTCGATCTTCCCGGCGGACGTCGGCTGGCGCCTCACCTTCGCCCTGGGCGCGGTCCTCGCCCTGGTGATCCTGCTCGTACGGCGGCACGTCCCGGAGAGCCCGCGCTGGCTGCTGATCCACGGCCGGGACGACGAGGCCGAGCGCATCGTCGGCTCCATCGAGGAACGCGTCACGGCCGAGGAGGGCAAGGAACTGCCGCCCGCCGCGGACGAGATGACGATCCACCAGCGCAGCCGCACCACGTTCACCGAGATCGCCCGGACCGTCTTCGCCCGCTACCGCAGGCGCTCCGCCCTCGGCTTCGCCCTGTTCATCGGGCAGGCGTTCCTCTACAACGCGATCACCTTCGGCTTCGGCGCGATCCTCACGCAGTTCTTCGACGTGCCGTCCGGGAGCACCGGCTACTACTTCGCGGTGATCGCGGCCGGCAACTTCCTCGGCCCGCTGCTGCTGGGCAAGCTGTTCGACACGGTCGGCCGCCGGATCATGATCTCCGGCACGTATGTGCTGTCGGGCGCGCTGCTGTTCGGCACGGCCTGGCTGTTCGACCGCGGCGCGCTCACCGCGGCGACGATGACGGCGTGCTGGTGCGTGGTGCTGTTCTTCGCCTCGGCCGGCGCCTCCAGCGCCTACCTCACGGTCTCCGAGATCTTCCCGATGGAGACCAGGGCCATGTCCATCGCCTTCTTCTACGCCCTCGGCACCGCCGCCGGCGGCATCAGCGGCCCGCTGCTCTTCGCCGAGCTGACCAACACCGGCAAGGTCGGCGACACGGTGCTCGCGTTCCAGATCGGCGCGGGCCTGATGGTCGCGGCGGGCATCGTCGCGGCGGTCCTCGCGGTGAACGCGGAGCGGCGGTCCCTGGAGGACATCGCCACGCCGCTGTCGGCGGCCGAACCGCAGCAGGCGGTGGCCCGCCCCTGAGGGACGGGCTCCTGAGGGGCGCTTCGACCGGGTACGGCCGGCGGGGTGGCTCAGCCCCGCCGGTCGGCCACCGCCCACGACGCGAGGGCGACCGCGCCGGCCACCCCGAACACGGCCGGCCAGGCGCCGACCTTCTTCGCCAGCGGGTGCGACCCGGCGAACGCGGCCACGTACGCCGCCGACAGCACACCGGCCGCCGGGCCACCGGCCCGCTCACGCCACTGCTGGGCGGCGGCGACCCCGGCGGCGGCGAGCACGACCCCGCCGAGCTGCCGCTTACGGGTCCAGCGGGCCACGCCGTACCCGCCGACGAGCCCGCTCGCGGCCACGACCGAACTGGGAACCTTCGCCATGCCTGCTGCCTCCTGCCACTGCGCCCCGCGCGGGGCGCGGGAACCACGGACCTCCGAGGCTAACGCGCCCGGCGGCGCCCCCTCCCACCAGCCCCGCAGCAGCCGACCCCGCAAAACTGAGTCGGGGGTTGTCAACTTTCCAGCGGGTGGGTTATATAAGGAAGTGATCCGTAGGGCATCGCACAAGCGGCTTCACGGAGAGGAGTGGACTGTGATGCTCATGCGTACCGACCCGTTCGCCGAGTTCGACCGCCTCACGCGGCAGGCCTTCGGCCAGGCCACCCGCGCCTCGGTGATGCCGATGGACGCCTATCGGGCGGGGGACGATTTCATCGTCCACTTCGACCTCCCCGGCATCGACCCGGAGTCCATCGAGCTCGACGTCGAGCGCAACGTCCTCAACGTGCGTGCCGAGCGCCACTCGCCGGCCCCCGAGGGCGCGGAGACGGTGGTCGCCGAGCGGCCGACCGGCACCTTCACCCGGCAGCTGTTCCTCGGCGACACCCTGGACACCGAGCGCATCGACGCCACGTACGACGCGGGTGTCCTGACCCTGCGCATCCCGGTGGCCGAGGCGGCGAAGCCGCGCCGCATCCAGATCACGGGCGGCGACAGCCGCAGGCAGATCGCCGGCTGACACCCGCCCGCCCCTTCCACGCGTCCCGCGGATCCCCCTCCCGCGGGACGCGTCCACGCGCCGTACGCCCCCGGCGGGCGACGCGACACCGGAACCCCTTCAGACACCGCACCCCCTTCAGACACCGCACCCCCTTCAGAACCGAATACCGCAGCAGGAGAGGAGCTTCGGATGACCACGCTGACGCCGCAGAAGCCCGCGATCCCGCAGCCGGGAGGCGACGTCGCCCCGGCGCCCGGGCCGCGCCCGGCGCAGGACCCCGCCTGGCGTGAACTCGTCGACGCCGTGCGGGACTCCGGGCAGTACGCGACGCGGCCGGAGGCGGAGAGCGTCACCCGCATCGTCCTGTCCGCCCTGGGCGGCCACGTCGTCGGGGACGAACGCGTCGACCTGGCCCGCGCCCTGCCCGAGGAGGCGGCGCGGGTGGTCGCCTCGCAGATCCCGGCGACCCGCCCGCTGACGGCGGCCGAGTTCGTCGACTCGGTGGCGGCCCGTATCGAGGGCGCGACCCCGGCGACGGCCCGCTGGGACGTCAGCTCCGTCCTCAGCGTCCTGCCGCCGCTGGTCGGCGACGAGCTGGTGACGCGCATCCTGAACCAGCTTCCCCCCGGCTACGCCCTCCTGTTCGGCCGGGCGGAGCTGACACCGGCGGCGTGACGGCCACGCCGTAGCTCCCCTTCCTCACCGACGAGCGCCCCCGCGCCCCCTCCGGCACGGGGGCGCTCGCCGCGCGACGGGAGCGTACGCCCGTACACCCCGGGCGCCCGGGAGCGTACGATCGTACGCATGACGACGGACTACTTCGCGGGCGATCCGCGCACGAACCTGGAGCGGATGCTCGCGGGCGACCTGTACATCGCCGACGACCCGGAGATCGGCCGCCGGCTGGAGCGCGCCATGCGGCTCGCCGCCCGCTACCAGGCCACCTACCTGGAGGAGCGGGACCAGGCGAAGGCGGTCCTGGCCGAACTCCTCGGCTCGGTCGGCGAGGACGTCGAGATCCGCCCGCCGCTCTACGTCGACTACGGCAGCAACATCACCGTCGGCGCCCGCACCTTCGTCAACTACCACCTCACCGCGCTGGACGTCGCCGCCATCACCATCGGCGAGGACTGCCAGATCGGCCCGAACGTCCAACTCCTCACGCCCACCCACCCGGTGGAGCCGGGGCCCCGCCGCGACAAGCTGGAGGCGGCGCGGCCCATCACCATCGGGGACAACGTGTGGATCGGCGGCGGCGCGATCGTCTGCCCCGGCGTGACCATCGGCGACAACGCGGTCATCGGCGCGGGCGCGGTCGTCACCAAGGACATCCCGGCGAACGTCGTGGCGGTCGGCAACCCGGCCCGCCCGGTCCGCACCCTCTGACGGCCGCCCGCGCACCGCACGCATGGCCACCGGACACACCGACCCCCGCCGCCGCGAACGGATCCTCGCGGCGGCGCTCGACCTGATCGCCGAGGAGGGCGTCGCCGGCGTCTCCCACCGCAAGATCGCCGCCCGCGCCGGGGTGCCGCTCGGCTCGATGACGTACCACTTCACCGGCATCGACGAACTGCTGCTTGAGGCGTTCACCGGGTACGCCGACCACATGGTCGCCGTCTTCGAACGGCACCTCTCGGACGCCGCGACCCAGGAGGAGGCCCGCGAGGCGGTCACCGACCTCGTCCACACCCTCTCGGAGGGCCCGTGCCGCGACCTGATCCTGGTCCAGGAGCTGTACACGCTGGCGGCGCGCCGCGAGCCGTACCGAGCGCTGTGCGCCCGGTGGATGCGCCGCAGCCGCGCCCTGCTGGAAGCCCACTTCCCCCCGGCCACGGCCCGCCGCCTGGACGCCCTGATCGAGGGCCTGACCCTCCACCGCGCCCTGGACGACGATCCGCCGGACCGGTCGGTGACGCGGGAGGCGGTGCGGCGGATCACGGCGGACTGAGGCATACGAGTACCGTGACCGACCGGCCACGGCACCCAAGGCCCGACAGAGCCGCCTGTCACCCCTGGCCCCTACAGTCCTCACATGACACAACCGACCCCCTCCGGTGTGCCCGCCGACAGCACACCGGACGACAACACGGCTTTACGAATACGGCAGTTGAGGGAGGGCTTCGGGACCGCGAGTCCCGCCGAGGCGGGTGAGGCGGTCAGGGAACTCATGCTGCTGGCGGCGTCCGGCGGCGGTGACGCGGCGCTGCGTCTGGCCGTGCGGTACAGCGAAGCGTCCGACTGCTCCACCGAGGACCTGCTCCTCCTGTGGGCGAGGGCCGACGGAGACCCGTTCGGTTTCTGCGAGACCTTCGAGGCTCCGGCGTACCGTGCGCGCAAGGCCGTCAGGGCACTCGTCGCCCTGTCCGCAGCGGGTGACGGCGGACATCACGCCCTGAGACTGGCCGCCCGGTTCACCCACCTGGATCCCTACGCGTCCAAGTTCCTCGTTCGTCTGTGGAGGACGCACCCTGACCCGGACCGTTTCGCCGAGCACCTGCTCGCTCCCGCGTTCCGTCAGGAGGGCAGGACGGAACTGCGCCTGCCGTACGCCTCCTCCCTGCGGGGGCTGCGGCATCTCACGATGCTCGAGAAGCTCGACCTCCACCAGTGTGACGGGCTCACCGACCTCACCGAGGTCGGTGAACTCACCCGTCTCACGGACCTCGACCTGGGTGGCTGCACGAGCGTGGAGGACCTCACCCCGATCGGCCGGCTCACCCGGCTCACCCGCCTGGATCTGAGCTGGTGCGGCGCCGTCGAAAACTTCGATCCCTTGCTGCACCTCAGCGGCCTGCGTCAGCTGAGGCTGATCCGGACCAAGGTGCGTTCCCTCCGCGGGTGGGGCGAAGCGCTCGCCGCCCTGGAATCCCTGAATCTCCAGTCCTGCGGGTCCCTCACGGACCTGGACGGACTCGCCGGACTGCCGAGCCTGGCACACCTCCGGCTGAGCGGCGACCAGTACGGCGACCTCTCGCCGTTCGCGGCTCTTCCCGGACTCCAGTCCCTGGAACTCGACGGCTGCCGCGCGCTGACGACGCTCGAAGGGCTGGGCGGCCACCCGCGGCTGGTGAAGCTGGGCATCCACGGCAGTCCGCTCCTGCGCACCACGGAGGGTCTGGGCGAGCTGCCCGCCTTGCGGGAGCTGACGCTGACCGGTTGCTCCACGCTGGCCGACCTCAGGGGACTCGGCCGCCTGCCCGCACTGCGCACGCTGATGATCAACGGGTCCGCCGTCCGCGGCCTCGGCGATCTGTCCGGATCTCCGCTGTCCACGCTGACCCTGCTCTACATGGAGGAGCTGGAATCGCTCGGCGCCCTTCAGGACTGCCCCGGTCTGCGCGAACTGACCCTCCGCTCCCTGAAGAACTGCCCCCCGGCCGAGGGCATACCGGTGGAACGCCTCAGCTCCCTCAGCGTGGCCGGCCCGAGCTGGGCCGCGTGGAAGGACATCACCCTGTTCACCGGTTCGCCCCGCCTCGCGGAACTCGACCTGCGCCACTGCCGGTCCCTGACGGATCTCCGGCCCCTGCTCGACATGCCGGCGCTGTCACACGTCCACCTGGCCGAGCGGATCGCGATCTCGCCCTCGGGGGTCCCCGATCCCGTGGTGACCGACCTCAGGGCACGCGGCGTGACCGTCACGCTGCACCCCTGACCGTCCACGGTCCGCCGCTCACCCGGAGCGCTACCCCTTGTCGAACCCACCTGACCGCGAGGAGACTCCCCATGCCCCCCGAAACGCCGGACGTACTGCGTGAGTTCCGTGAGAGAGCTCTGACAGAGGGCATCCCCCCGGACGACATCGCCCGGTGGACGGACCTCGCCCGACCCTGCGCCTTCCTGGGCACCAAGGGGGACGGGCCGGTGGTGGGCCGGCTCGGCGGGCCCCTCATGCTTCCCGCGGACGCCCCCGACCCGTGGTGCAAGCTCGCCGCCACCATCGATCTGGCCGCGCTGCCCGCCGGAGCGACCGACCTCGACCTGCCCGTCGACGGCCACCTCCTGCTGTTCGCCGACCCCGACCCCGACCGGATCGGGGAGGGAAACCTGGGCACCGCCCTCCACATCCCCGCAGGCACACCCGTCGAGGAACGCCCTGCGGACCTTGACCCGGAATGGAGAAACTACCCGTACGAGAAGGATCTCCCGGAAGGGCTGCTCCGCCTGAGTACCGACGTCTCCCTCCCGTACTTCACCTCGGTCCACGCGTCCGGAGCCCCTTCGGGCTGCGAGCCTCACCCGGAACATCAGTATGCGAGCGAACTGATCGACGTGTGGACGGAGATGCCGGGCGAGGGCGTCGGCCTCGGGCTTCAGCTGGGTGGATACGCCGAGGACGAGTACGGGGAGGAGGATCCCAGCGTGGCGGCAGGGCGGGAGGCGGCACGCGCGGTGGCCCGCGGCGAACTGCCCCCGCCCGACACGGACGTACGTCCCGAGGACTGGGTGTGCCTCGCCCAGTGGATACATGGGCTCGACGGTCTGGAGATGGCCCTCTACTCCTGGTCGATCTCCCGGCAGGACCTGGCCGCGGGACGCTTCGACCGGGTCTACGCTACCATGACCTGGAACCCGTGACGCCCGGCGGGGCGCGTGCGGCCCGCCTTAATCGTTTGCCGCCGGCCGGCGCGCGGGGATAGGAAGGGCCGCATGCTGAAGGGAACGAGGGTCGGCCTCCGGGACCGCCGCGAGGACGACATACCGGTCCTGCGGGCCGAGCTCTACAACGACGTGGTCAACGCCGCGCGCGCCGAGGGCCGTCCCTGGCGGCCGGTCACGGCGAACGACCCGCAACTCGCCTTCGACAACCCACCGGAGAACCTGGCGTCCTTCTCCGTGGTGGAGCTCGAGGGCGACACCCTCATCGGCACGGCGAACCTGTGGGGCATCGACACCCACAACCGCAACGCCCACATCGGCGTCGGCCTGCTCCCCGCCGCCCGCGGCAAGGGCTACGGCACGGACGTCGTCGCGGCCCTCTGCTACTACGGCTTCGCCGTACGCGGCCTGCAACGCCTCCAGATCGAGACCCTCGCGGACAACGAGGGCATGATCCGCGCGGCGGAACGCAACGGGTTCGTGCGGGAGGGGGTGCTGCGCAAGTCGGCGTGGGTGTTGGGGGAGTTCATGGATGAGGTGGTGCTGGGGTTGTTGGCGGGGGAGTGGGAGGGGAGTGGGGCGGCTTAGTCGGGCGCCTAGCCCGCACTGCCCCCTACGCGCTCGGGGTGCCTGGCCACAAGGAGCGTACGAACGCCTTCCAGGGCTCGGCGCCCACGCGAACTATCGGTCCGTCAGCCCACTTTGAGTCGCGTATCAGCGCGCCCGCTGGGATGCGGGCGCATTCGACGCACTCGGTGCCACTGCCGCCGCTGTAGGACGATGTGATCCAGGTGAGCTGGGACAGGGCCGTCATCAGGTCTCCTTGCTGATCCGGTCGATGAGATCGGTGGAGGACTCGAAGTCGAGTGCCTGGGCGCTGAGGTACTCGAACGCCAACTTATAACGCTCGAGTTCCTCTGGCTTCTCCATAAACAGCCCACCGCCGAGGAGATCCACGTACACCACGTCGAGTTCGGGAGCCTGGCCGCGCAGCACCGCGAAGCTTCCGACCGCCGCAGCGTGCGCGCCTCGGTCGAACGGCAAGACCTGCACGGTGACGCGCGAACGCTCAGCCATCGTCAGCAGGTGCTTCAGCTGCTCCCGCATCACATCACGGCCGCCCACCCGTCGCCGTAGCGCGGCCTCATCGATCACCGCCCAGAGGTGCGGTGGGTCTTGGCGTTCCAGAAGCTCCTGGCGCTTCATGCGGATGTCGACCATGTGCTGGACTTCGCGTTCCTCGCACTGCACCTCCGAAGCCCGATGCACGGCTTCGGCATACGCGCGGGTCTGGAGCAGCCCTGGAACGTACATGCAGGCGTAGTGGTCCTCGCGCACCACCTCGTCCTCAAGGGTGAGCATGAGGTTCATGGACTCGGGGATCGGGTCGGCGAGAGAGCGCCACCACCCCTGAATCCGTGCGCCCTTGGCCAGCTCGACCAGGGCGAAGCGCTCTTCATCCGTCGCTCCGTACTCCCGGCACAGTGCGTCCACGGCCGGCCACTTGACCACGCCTTCCTTGGTCTCGTAGCGGCTCAGAGTCGCCTTCGAGATGCCCACGCGTGCTCCCGCTTCCTCCAGCGTTAAGCCCGCCAGTTCGCGGAGTCGGCGGAGGTCGGCGCCCAACTGACGCCGTCGGGTGGTGGGTCCAACTGGCATGGCATGAGCCCTTCGTGCGAGTCGATCGATAGTTGCCTCCCCGCGTTCGTCACGGCAAGGCGGTGTGCGCCGGGGGCGCGTACGACTCCTCGCACTCCACCAGACACCTTGTGAGAGTTTCATTTTGAGAGTTTCAGTGCAACTCTCAGTATGTGACCACATGCAAGGCGTCACCAGCGTGGCCTACTTAGGAGGAGAAGCGTGGACGAAGCGGCTCACATCCCCCTCTGGCGGGTTCAATTCCTCGCCGAGCCCGAAGAGGTCTCGGCGCTGCGAGCAGACGTACGAGTGCGACTCCGTGACTGGGGTGTTCGGGAGGTCATCGACGCGGCTCAGCTCTGTGTCAGTGAACTCGTGTCCAACGTGATCACTCACGTGGGTCGTGGGACCCCCGCCAGCCTCACCCTCTCTCTGGGAGATGCCCGCCTGCGCCTTGAGGTGCGGGACCCGGATACACGCGTGCTTCCCACGCTCATGGAGGCGACCGAGGACGCCGAGAACGGGCGAGGCATGACCTTGATCGACGCCTTGTCGGATCGCTGGGGCGTCGACCTGCATCGGGACGGAAAGGTCACGTGGTGCGAGATCGTCGCCGCGCCGGTAACCCCGCAGGGCGGCGGCGTGGGAAGCACGCGTGTGGCGCGAGCGGAGAAGATGCTCAGCTCCTACAGCGATGGGCGGCTGTCCACCGGGCCGCGTCACAGCCGGATCGGCGCCCTGGCGACGGAGGCGGCAGCCATCGACCTCATCTCCGACCTCTTGCACTGGCTGAGGGCGCACGGCCATGACGCCGACGACATCTTGGACCGCGCCCAGACGCACTTCGAAGCCGAACTGGGCGCAGCCCCTGGCCCTAGCTGAAGTTCAGCCCGCCGCGACGGCCTGGGCGTACGACAGTACGTCCGCCGGGAGAGCGTGCTCCAGCTTCCAGGTGATGGCCATGGGCCTGCTGCCCTCGTGTCGCTCGTACTCGGCGCGGCCCAACAGCATCCACGGCTGTGGACCCCCTATGTCGGTGCTCTTGTAACGGCGGACGAAGAGCAGCACCTGACTGCCCTGGCTGGCGTGGCGCTGATACCTCAAGCCGGTCGGGGATGACTCCGAGGTCCTGTTCTGGGACTCCCAGTGGAAACGCGTGTCGCTCAACGCGAAGTCGCGGTAGCGGGTCTGAGGAGAGAAGTCCTTCTCGTCCTTCTCTAGCGTGACGAACAGTGCATCCGTTGCGATGGACTCACACCACAGCACCCCTTCCCGGAAGTCCCCAGGCATCTGACCTCCAATATCGGCTTGGCCAAGAGCGGGAAGGATCTCTTCGCGGCTGTAGGAGGCGTGCACGGTCAGCGGGATGGGGCGGTCGCGAGCCACCCCAAGCAGCGGGATGGGGATGTGCTCGGTATGGGCGAGATTGTGAGCCAACACCTGGCGCAACTCGCTGCGGAACGCTCGCTGCTTACGGAGGACCGCGAAGCCGGCGTCGTAGCTCGCAAACCCCTTCCGGGTCACCCCGCCTAGCGGCCAGAGCTGGAAGAAGAGCATGCGGGCGTAAGCCTGGGTCTGCTCATCGAGGTGGCTGTAAGCGGGAGCATCGTCTCCTAGGAGGCGCGTGTACGCCTGGACGCGGAGAGGATCGTCGACGTGGAGGAAGGCAGGGACCCGCCTGAGCAGTGCAGCCTCCCCCTCGGGTGCTCCCTCGTCCAGCAAGCCCGACCGGCGAAGGAGCCCGGTCCAGGAGTTCCCCGTCCCTCGGTACACCTCCTTGATGTCCCGGCCGCTCTCCTCCAGGTACCGACCGAGAAGCGGCTCACGATAATCCGCCACTTCGCGTGCCAGCGTTTTCACGTTGACGTTGAGTTGCTCCTTGATGTTGGCGATGATCGTGCGCTTCGCCTTCTCCTCAAGCATGATTTCGCAGCCGGAGGGCAGCTTCGGGAAGTCATGCTCGATGTGGTGCAGTAGTCGCTTCCGCGTGAAGTTGGTCAGGGCGCGGAACTGGTTCTCGAAGCGGAACTCCCTGCGGTGCTGACCGATGAAGTCCAGGACCGTAAGCACGGCCTTGCTGTCGGATCGGCGCAACCCCCGGCCCAGCTGTTGCAGGAAGACGGTCGAGCTTGACGTGGGGCGGAGAAGCAATAGCGTGTCGACGTCTGGGATGTCGACACCCTCGTTGAACAAATCGACGGAGAAGATTACTTGCAGCGCACCGGACCTCAGCTCGGCCAGTGCTTGCCGTCGCTGCTCGGGCCGGGTCTCTCTGGACACCGCGACGGCCTGGAGGCCGGCGGAGCGGAAGGAATCGGCCATGAAGTGGGCATGGGCCACAGAGACGCAGAACCCCAAGGCGCGCATGCGGCTCGGGTCAGCGACCTTCTCTTCGACTGCCTTCACGACGAGGGCGGCGCGCGTCTTGTTGCCCGTGAGGACGTTGCTGAGAGAGCTCACGTCGTACGATCCGCGCCTCCACTCGACCGAGCTGAGATCGGTGGTGTCGCTGATGCCGAAGTAGTGGAAGGGGCTCAGAAGCTTGTTGTCGAGAGCTTCCCAGAGGCGCATTTCTGCGGCGATACGCCCTTCAAAGAATTCGTCTTGGACGCTTGTCCCATCCATGCGCTCCGGCGTGGCAGTGAGGCCCAACAGCTCCATCGGTTTGAAGTGATCGATGATCTTCCGATAGGTCGGAGAGGTTCCATGGTGAAACTCATCGATCACGATGACATCGAAATGGGTCGGGTCGAGGCGATCCAGAGTCAGGGGATTGAGCGACTGGACGCTCGCAAAGACGTGCGTCCAGCGTTCCGGGATCTCGCCGCTGTAGAGCAATTCCCCGAAATCTGCGTGCAGTAGGGTCTCCTGATAGGTCCGGAGAGACTGCTGCAAGATTTCCTTACGATGCGCCACGAAGAGGAGACGCAGTTCGCGTCCATGCTTCTGCCGGAGTTGCTTGTAGTCCAACGCAGCCATGACGGTCTTGCCGGTGCCCGTCGCGGCGACCAAGAGGTTCCGGTGAACGTGGTGGACCTCTCGCTCCACATTGAGGCGTTCCAGCATGTCCCGCTGATAGGGATACGGCCGTACTTTGAGGCCGGCTAGCGTGATGGCCTTCCCTGTCGCCGGCGCACCGCCAGCCACAGCGAGTGCGTCACTGAGACGGGAGCCGTCGGCGTCAGGGTCGTAGGTCTCGAATGAGGGGTCGTTCCAGTACGACTCGAAGGTCGCTTCGAACTTCCTTATCACCTCGGGAGTGGCCACGGAGGACAAGCGCACGTTCCACTCCAAGCCGTCGAGCAGGGCGGCCTTGGAGAGGTTCGAACTGCCGACGTACGCGGTGTCGTAGCCACTGCCTCGATGGAAGAGCCATGCTTTGGCGTGCAGGCGCGTTGAGCGTGTCTCGTAGTTGACCTTCACCTCAGCTTGGAAGTCTCGAACCAGTCGGTCCAACGCTCGCCGTTCTGTGGCGCCGATGTACGTCGTGGTGAGGACACGGATGGGTACACCTCGCTCAGCGGCGGCCTGTAGCGACCGCTCGATGACGCGAAGCCCATGCCATTTCACGAAAGCGCAGAGCAGGTCGACGCGATCCGCCGTGGCAAGCTCAGCGCGCAGTTCAAAGCCGAGGCTTGGGTCTTCAGGAGCATTGGTGAGCAGCGCTGCATCGGAGAGCGGAATGCCCGGGCGAACGGCGAACACCCCGGGAGCCTCTTGGCGTGTGATCGCTAGCAGTTGCTGAGGGCCGTCAGCGATGAGATCGACCCACTCCTGGGCACCCTTAACCGTGCTGACGGACTCCAAGATGTGGTTGGCAGCGTGCACCCGCTCCTCCGCGGGAAGGTTCAGCAGGACACGGTGCACAGTGCGTGCGACGTGCCGAGCCAGTACGTGCGGCACCGACTCGGCGCCCACGTCTTCCCGTAGCGGATACCAGCCAAGCTGGGACAGCTCGTGCAGCTGCTGCTCAAAACGGAGCGTGATCAGTTGCTCGTAGAGGCCTGCGGCGGGGTGGGACAGATCCTCCAGCTCAGACACGCACGCTCCTTTGATCACGGCCGAATAGCTGGGCCTATGTGTAACAGAGGGCTCTGACAACCGGAGGCGGTGATGGCCGAGATGATGCGCTGAGTGATCTCAACTTGACGTCGTCGACCGAGAGTTCGACATAAGTGATCACTCGCGTTCCAGCATGGGTGGATGACTATCGAACGCGTCATCGGACACATCGAGGGCGTGCCCGTGGGCACGGTGTTCCATCGGCGGAAGGACGTACAGGAGGCTCGGCTGCACCAGACGAATCAGCGCGGCATCTCCTGGCTGCTAGACCAGGACGGCAGCAAGGTCAGCGATGCGATCGTCCTGAACGGCGGCTACGTGGACGACGAAGACGAGTGGGACCGCATCCAGTACACCGGAGCATCGCCGGGGAAGGAAAAGGATCCAAGCGGCCGGCTGCTGCGCAGTCAGTCCTGGTCCTACACGGACAACGCTGCGTTGCGTCTCAGCTTCGAGCGGGGCTATCCCGTCCGAGTGATCCGGGGCTACGAAGGCGACCGCCGCTACTCCCCGTCTGACTCCTACCGCTACGACGGCCTCTACGAGATTACGGACGTGCGCACCGCGATCTCCAAGTACCCGGCTCCGGATGGGTCGCCCGTCCGCATCTGCCAATTCGACCTGCGGCGCCTTCCGGATCAGGACCAAGTGCAGACGAAGCTCGAGCGGCATGTGATGGACGTGCTGGAGGAACTAGGCGACGAGCCACAGTACGAGGAGAAGTTCCCCCGTGCGCGCAGCGTGCGGGTACGTCGACTGATCCGCGATACGGCTGCCGCGCAACGGATCAAGCAGCTGTATGACGGAGAGTGTCAGTTGTGCGGTCTCCGCTTGTTGGGGCCCGACGGTAGGCCCTACTGCGAAGGAGCGCACATACGCCCCTTGGGGAAGCCGCACGACGGGCCAGACGTTGAGCCCAACATCATCTGCCTGTGCCCCAACTGCCATGTGCGACTCGACATGGGGGCCGTCACTCTGGACGACGACCGCAATCTGATCCCGCGAGCGCCCTTGTTGGGAGTCAGTCTGCTGCCGCAGCTCAGGGTGCGAGAAGGGCACTACGTGCACCCCGCCTACCTCCGCTATCACCGCGAGTACTGGGAGAGGCAGGGCAGGCAAGCTCGGTAGCTCACACCTAAGAAGGGACAGCGCCCCCGGCTCGGCACAAGCTCCCCGTGGTGCAAATCAGCACAACCGACGTCGACAGCTACCTCACTGAGGTCCCCGACTGCTGCAAGGCCGTCCTGACGGCCCCTGCGTGAGCTGTGCCGGGCCGAGGTCAAGGGGCGTACGGAAGTCCTGGCCCACGGGATGCCTGCGTACGAGCGGGGCGGCGTCACGGCAGAAGAGGCACCGCTCCACCACCCGGGGTTCACCCGCTCCCGACGAGCCCGCTGCAACCTCCGACAGAGGCCGATCTCCGCCCGGCGGTGGACGCTCGCCCTCGTCGCGGCAGATGGAATGAGATCAGTGCGGCCGGGTCGCCACAGCCCGCACACGTCGGCACGGCGGGAAGCCGCCCGCCCGTGTGGCTGCCCGGCGCGGCGACGGAATGACGCCGGCCATTTAAGTTGTGCGCAATCTAGTTGCGCGCAATCAAATGGCGCGCTATCTTCTACATCAGTGCTCACCGCACACCGGACCTCAACGGAAGGCCACCACCATGCCGTTCATCACCGTCGGCCAGGAGAACAGCACCACCATCGACCTGTACTACGAGGACCACGGCACCGGGCAGCCGGTCGTGCTGATCCACGGGTACCCGCTCGACGGTCACTCCTGGGAGAAGCAGACCGCCGCCCTGCTCGCCGCCGGGTACCGGGTCATCACCTATGACCGGCGCGGGTTCGGGCAGTCGAGCCAGCCGACCACCGGCTACGACTACGACACCTTCGCCGCCGACCTGAACACCGTCATGGAGACCCTGGACCTGCGCGACGCGGTCCTCGTCGGGTTCTCCATGGGAACCGGGGAGGTCGGCCGCTACCTCGGAACCTACGGGTCGGAGCGCGTCGCGAAGGCCGCCTTCCTCGCCTCGCTCGAGCCGTATCTGCTCAAGACGGACGACAACCCCACGGGCGTCGACGGCGCCGTCTTCGAGGGGATCGAGAAGGCCGTCATCGCGGACCGGTACGCCTACTTCACCGGGTTCTACCAGGACTTCTACAACCTGGACGAGAACCTCGGCACCCGCATCAGCGAAGAGGCCCTGCGCAACAGCTGGAACGTGGCCGCCGGGTCGTCCGCCTACGCCTCCATCGCCGCCGTCGCCACCTGGACCACCGACTTCCGCGCCGACGTGGCCAAGATCGACGTCCCGGCGCTGATCCTGCACGGCACCGCCGACCGGATCCTGCCCATCGAGGCCACCGGCGAGCCCTTCCACCGGTCCCTGCCCCAGGCCGAGTACGTCGTCGTCGAGGGCGCCCCGCACGGCCTGCTGTGGACCCACGCCCAGGAGGTCACCGACGCCCTCCTCGCCTTCCTCGCCAAGTGAGCCGGTAGCGACACCGGAGTCGGTACCGACACCGGAGCCGGTAGCGACACCGGCAACAGCGAGCGCGCCCGGCCGCCGGACGAACCGGTGGCCGGGCGCACCCCTGCGCGCGCGTCGGTGACGCTAGCGTCTACGCCCCGTGGCACTCCCCGTACGCCCGCCCCGACCCGCACCAGCACGCCTCCGACCGCTCCGGCGGCCACGCCACCGCACGCCCCCGCGCCGCGAGCGTCGTCGCGTACTGGGGGAGAAGCGAGGCGTCGGACGGGGACGCCGACTCCGACGCGGCGAACGCCTCGTACGACGGGACCGTGCCCCGCACGATGCCCAGGTTCGGCGTGCCGGAGGCGGCCAGTTCGCGCAGGGCCGCCTCTATCGTCCCCAGGTGCGCCTCGTAGGACGGGTACTCCTCCGCGAGGTCCGGGTACGCCTCCGTCAGCTCCGCCAGTTCGCCGGCCGGCCAGTGCAGCACCGCCACCGGGAACGGGCGGGACAGCGCCTCCCGGTACGCGCCCAGCTCGGCGCGCAGCCGCAGGATCTCCGCCTCCAGCTCCTCCGGGTTCTCCGAGCCCAGCGACCACACGCGCTTGGGGTCGTGCAGCTCGTCCAGGCCGATGATGTGCGTGTGCACGGAGTCGGCGAGCGCGTCCCACTCGTCGTGCGCCGCGCCCAGCATCCTGCGCACCCGGTGGCGGCCGAGGAGCAGCGGATGCGTGGCGCGCGGCGGCTCGCTCACGCCGGACAGCAGCAGACGCACCGCCGCGGTGAACGTCTCGTGCGCCTGCTCCAGTTCGTCGTGCGCCTCCAGTGCCTCCGCGACGATCACCCAGGCGGCGGGGTCGCGCGGGGACGCCGTGCGGATGCCGGCGATGATCGCGCGGGCCTCCGCCTCGTGGCCGTACTCCCACAGGTTGGAGGCCTTCAGGGCGCGGACCAGGTGCGGGTTGTCCAGGTCCGCGCCCGAGGTCAGCAGGCGGTCGTAGAGCGCCGTCGCGGCCGGGCGGTCGCCGGCCAGCTCCCGGTGCGCGGCGGCCCGCAGCAGCAGGGCCTCGGCGTCCTCGGGGTAGCGGTCGGCGGTCCGCTCCAGACGGGCGGCCTCGTTGATGTGGTCGACGTTTTCGGCAGGCGTGTCGGGGCGCATGGGGGACACCGTACTGCCGGCAGGTGACAGAAGTGAGGGCCTGAAGGCCCTCCGGGGCCGGTCCACGGCCGGCTCGTCCCGGTCCTACGACCGTTCCCGCAGCGCCAGCACCGCCACCGCCGCGACCAGCGCCAGCACCGCGGACACCACCATCGCGACGTCCGTGCCGCGGGCCGGGCCGCCGCTCGACGACGTCGCCACGGCGATGGTGAGGGAGACGCCGGCGCACGAGCCGATGTAACGCAGGGTCTGCTGCGCGCCGGAGCCCATCGCGGCCCGCGCGGCCGGGACCGACTCGACGGCGAGCAGCGGCAGCGCCGCGTTGAGCAGGCCGCTGCCGACACCGGCGATCATCATGCCGGGGACGAACCGGGCCGTGGAGCCCGCGTCGACCGCGCCGAGCATGGTGATCACGCCGACGGCGTGCAGGGCGAAGGCGAGGGCGAGCTGGACGCGCGTCGGGATACGGTCGGCCAGGCGGCGGGCCTGCAGCGCGACGGCGAAGGCGAGACCCGCCCACAGCAGGGACAGCAGCGCCGTGTCCATCGCGGACATCCCGAGCACCCGCTGGAGGACCGCCGGCAGGAAGCTGAACAGGCCGATCACCGACAGTCCCGTGAACAGGCCGCCGACGGAGGACGCGAGGAAGCCGCGGTGGCGGAGCAGGGACAGGTCGATCATCGGGGTCGCCGTGCGCCGCTCCACCAGGGCGAACCCGGCGAGGAGGACGGCGGTCGCGCCGAGCAGCAGCCACACCGGCGCCCGCAGCCAGCCGTCCCGGCCCAGCGTGAGGGCCGCCACCAGGGAGACCAGCGCCAGTCCGAAGGTCGCGGCCCCGGCGAAGTCGGGCCGGCCGCCGCGCGGGGACCGCGACTCGGTGAGCGCGCGGGTGCCGAGGAGGGCGATCAGCAGGGCGGCGGCGCCGAGGACGCCGTAGACCGTGCGCCAGTCGGGTATCCCGGCGGCGAGCAGCGGGCCCACCGCGATGCCTCCGGTGACGAACGCGCCCCACACCCCCGTCGCGCGCAGCCGTCCGGCGGCCGTGGGGAAGGCGTGCACGATCAGGCCGAGACTGCTGGCCAGCAGGGCCGCGCTGGCCGCGCCCTGGGCGATCCGGGCCAGGGTGAACAGCCAGGTGCCGGTGGCGAGGGCCCCGAGGGCCGTGGTGACGCCGAGTGCCAGGGTGCCCCAGACGAAGATCCGGCGGCGGCCGTAGTCGTCGGCGAGGCTGCCGGCCACCAGGAGCAGCGCGGCGAGCCCGAGCGGGGTGCCGTTGAGCAGCCACGCCTGGGCTGACAGGGGGGTGTGCAGGGCGGCCGCGGTCGCGGGCAGCGTGACGATCGGGGCGGTGTACGTCATCAGCGCCACGGCCGTGGCGGCGCTGGTCAGGGCCAGGGTGGCGCCGGGGCGCGGTGGCGATGCGGGGCCGGCGGCGCGCGCGGTGGCGGCCTGCGCCGGTGCGGCGGAGGCGGGGGTGGCGGTCATGTCGTCGGGGTCCTCTGCGGGATCGGGGAGGGGCTGGGTGAGGAGTCGGGGGAGGGTAGGTTCGCCTGATGAACTCACCCGGACCCGGCCACCGTAGCACCAGTCGGTTCGGTCAATGAACCAACAACGGGAAAAGTGGTTACAGTGGACGGCATGGCACTGGGCAAGGACTACGCGACACAGGAGTGCTCCATCGCGAGCGCCCTGGAGGTCATCGGCGAACGCTGGACGCTGCTCGTCATCCGCGACGCGTTCTACGGCGTGCGCCGCTACAACGACTTCCTCGTCCACCTCGGCATCCCGCGCGCGGTCCTCGCCTCCCGGCTCCAGACGCTCACCGCCCAGGGCATCCTGGAGAAGCGCCGCTACCAGGAGTCCCCGCCCCGCGACGAGTACGTCCTCACCGACCGCGGCATCGCCCTGTGGCCCACCCTGCGCGCCCTCGGGCTGTGGGGCCGCGAGCACCTCACCCAGCGGCGGCTGCGGATCTTCCGGCACGCCGACTGCGGCACCGAGCTCGGCCCGTACAGCGACTGCCCGTCCTGCGGAACCGTCGTGGCCGTCGGGGACGTCGAAGTGGTGCCGGGACCGGATCTCAGCCGGGAGCCGGCCGACCCGGTCAGCCGGGCGCTGCTCAAGCCGAAGCGGCTGCTGCGGCCCGTGGAGACCGACCCCGCCTGACCGCCCGGCTCACGCCGCGCCGACAGAGGGGCCTGGCACAATGCGGTGCACGACGCACCACGAGACGGAGAGAGGGGGACACGGCCCATGTCAGGGTTCACCACGCGGCACGCGCCCGCCGGACGGCCGGCCACGCGTTCCGCGCGCACTCTCCTCGCCGTGCTCTTCCCGCTGCTCCAGATCGCCCTGCTGCTGAGCCCGGCCCCCGACGGCGGCCTCGCCCTGGTCCACGTCACGCTCGCCGCGACCGCCGCGGCCGGCGCCGCCCTCAGCCTCTGCTCCGTGGTCGCCGCCCGCAGCGCGCCCGCCGTGCCGCCCACCCGGGTGCGGACGGCCCTGCGCGACCGCGCCCGGCGCACCGCCTTCCTCCCCCAGCGGGATCCCGACGCCAAGGGGCGCACCCGCCCCCGAGCGCCCGGTCACGCCCTCCCGGCGACCGCCGCGTAGGGCATCTCGCGGGACGTTCTCCCCGCGATCCTTCCGCCCGCCCCGCGCGCGGGTCGTCATGCCGACCTTCCCCGTCCCGTCCCGGCCGTCCGCCGCGCCGGGACCCCCGGCACGACGAGACCCCCGGAGGGCTCACCCTTGTCTGTCTTCGCCACCCTGGTCGAGCAGCTCGCCGACCTGCTCCGCCCCCTGTTCGGCCTGTCCGCCGCGGCCGCCGCGATCATCGCGTTCACGGCCCTCGTACGCCTCCTCGTCCACCCGCTCTCCCGGGCCGCCGCACGCGGGCAGAAGGCGCGCGCCGCGCTCCAGCCGCGCATCGCCGAACTGCGCCGCAAGCACGGCAAGAACCCCGAGAAGCTCCAGAAGGCCGTACTGGAACTGCACGCCGAGGAGAAGGTGTCCCCGCTGTCCGGCTGCCTGCCCAGCCTGCTCCAGCTCCCCGCGTTCTTCCTGCTCTACCACCTCTTCTCCAGCGGCACGATCGGCGGCGAGCCCAACACGCTGCTCACCCACCAGCTCCTCGACGCGCCCCTCGGCGGCCGGTGGGCGGACGCCCTCGGCGACGGCGGCGTGTTCAGCGGGGCCGGCCTGGTGTACCTCGGCCTCTTCGCCGTCGTCACGGTCGTCGCGTACGTCAGCTACCGGCTCTCCCGCCGGATGACCGAGGCCTCGGCGGCGCTCGCGGGCACGGCGGGCGCCGACCCGCAGGTGCCGGGCGCCGCCGCCATGGGCGGGGTGATGAAGGTGATGCCGTTCATGTCCTTCCTCACCCTGGTCACGGTCGCCGTCGTGCCCCTCGCCGCCGCGCTGTACGTGGTCACCTCCACGACGTGGAGCGTGATCGAGCGGTCCGTGCTGTACCGGTGAGGTGCGCGGCGGGCGCGGTCCAGTACGTGAACCGGGTCTTGCGGAGTGGAGGGCCCGGCCTGGAGGATCGGCCGGTCCTCCGACGGCCGCGCCCGCCGCACCGGTCGTCCCCGTCGGGCGGGCGCCCGCGAGCGAGGGAGACACGACCATGAAGCTGCTGCGCGTCGGTACGGCGGGACGCGAACGGCCCGCGCTGCTCGACCCCGACGGGACCCTGCGGGACCTGTCCGGACTCGTCGCGGACATCGACGGGACGCTCCTCGCCGACGAGGACGCCCTCGGCCGGATCAGGAGCGCGGCCGCCGCCGGCGACCTGCCCGCGCTGGACGCGACGGGGCTGCGCACCGGGCCGCCGCTCGCGCGGATCGGCAAGATCGTGTGCATCGGGCTGAACTACCACGACCACGCCCGCGAGACCGGCGCCGAGCCGCCCGCCGAGCCGGTGATCTTCTTCAAGGCCCCGGACACCGTCGTCGGCCCCGACGACACCGTGCTGATCCCGCGCGGGTCGGTGAAGACCGACTGGGAGGTCGAACTGGCCGTCGTGATCGGGCGGACCGCGCGGTACCTGGAGTCGGCGGAGGAAGGACTCGCGCACGTCGCCGGGTACGCCGTCGCCCACGACGTCTCCGAGCGGGAGTTCCAGACCGAGCGCGGCGGCACCTGGGACAAGGGCAAGAACTGCGAGACGTTCAACCCGCTCGGACCCTGGCTGGTCACCGCCGACGAGGTGCCCGACCCGCAGAACCTGTCCCTGCGGCTGTGGGTCAACGGCGAGCTGAAGCAGGACGGCACGACGGCGGAGCAGATCTTCCCGGTCGGCGAGGTCGTCCGCTACGTCAGCCGGTTCATGACCCTGTACCCGGGCGACGTCGTCAACACCGGCACCCCGGCCGGGGTGGCGATGGGCCACCCGGAACCGAAGCCGTACCTGCGGGCAGGGGACGTGGTGGAGCTGGAGGTCACGGGGCTGGGACGGCAACGGCAGGTGCTGGCGCAGGCGTAGCCACGGCGGGGGAGCGCGGGTTTCCCGCGCTCCCCCGCAGGGCCGTCGCACGCGCCCTTCCCCGTCGGGCCCCGCCCCGCCACACTGGGTCCGCCCGACGCCGGTCCACGCCCGCCGAGGGGCGGGGCGGCGCGCGACCCGGGGGGAGTGAGCTGCGTGACGGTGGCCGAGGATCCGTCCGAGGACGAGGTGCGGGCGGAGCTGGACGCGCGCCTGGCTCGCCGCCGGGGGAGATGGGGGGCTCGGACGTCCGCGTACTTCCACCTCGACCGGCTGCACCTGCTCGACGCCTCGGTCGTCCGGCGCGTCGAGACGCGCATCGAGACGACCCGTGACGAGCCCGGCGACCCCGGCCTCGCCGAACGGCCGGTCTACGACGTGCTGGACGAATACGAGGTGGACCCGCGGGACGTGCGGCGCGGCGAGCCGCTCGACCTGGTCAAGCGGGACACGGTGAGCAAGCGTGCCTGCGCCTGCGGGAACGGCCTCCGGCAGTGTCCCGCCTGCGACGGCATGACGTACCGTCCGTGCGAGCCCGCCCGGCCCTGCCCCGTGTGCGCCGGGGTCTCCCCGTGCACGCAGTACCTCGCGCACGGCGGCAAGCCCGGCCGTACGGCCCGCCCGCCCAAGGCGCGCAGGCCGGTGCGCCCCGAGGAGCGGGTGACATGCGCGGCCTGCGGCACACCCGACAGCGCGTGCGGCGGCTGCCAGGGCTGGGGGAAGGTCAGATGCCAGACGTGCCAGGGACGGGGGCGCGTTCCGTGCACGACCTGCACCTCCAAGGGGACCGTCAGGTGCAGGACGTGCGGTGGCCGCGGTGAGCTGACCTCCTGGACCGCCGGACGGATCACCTGGACCTCGGAGACCGAGAAGGTGCCGTGGCCGCACCGTCCGCCGAAGCGGGTGACGTCACAGCTGCACGCCGGGTCGTGGCACGAGAACCGGCTCGGCCCCGGGGACCCGCTCCCCGACGACCTCCCCCTCCCGCACCGCTCGCTCGTCGAACAGCACCTGGACACGGTGAAGGGGGAGCAGGACCGCACCGTCGTCATCAGACGGCTCACCGTCGTCAGGGCGCGACCCAAGGGCAGCGGCAACAGGGAGTACTACGTCTTCAGGAACGTGGCCGGCCGCCTCACGGTGCGGCCGGCCATGTCGGACGAGGGCCGCCGGAACACCGCAGCGGTGCTGGCGGCGGCCGCGGCCCTCGTCGTCCTCGTCCTCCTCCTCGTCACATGACCCGGGCTACGCCCGCGACAAGAAGTGCTCCAGCGCCTCCACCACCAGCCGGTGGTCCTGGAGCTGGGGCAGGCCCGAGACCGTCACCGCGCCGACGACGCCCACGCCCTCGACGGTGACCGGGAAGGAACCGCCGTGGGCCGCGTAGGTGTCCGGGTCGAGACGGGACGACTCCTCGAACGTCGTGCCCTTCGCCCGGAACCGCGCGCCCACCAGGTAGGACGCGGAGCCGTAGCGCTCCACTACCCGGCGCTTGCGGGCGATCCACGCGTCGTTGTCGGGCGTGGAGCCCGGCAGCGCGGCGTGGAACAGCTGCTGGCCCGCGCGGTGGATGTCGATCGCGACCGGCGCCTGCCGCTCGCGCGCCAGCTCCACCAGCAGCGAGCCCAGCGCCCACGCGTCGTCGTGCGTGAACCGGCGGAAGACCAGGCGGCGTTCCTGCGCCTCCAGCTCCTCCACGGTCGGGGTGAGTTCCGGCTTCGGGGTGGTGGTCACAGGGCCACCGTCACCTTCTCGGCGGCCGAACGGCGCGCCGCTTCCAGGATGTCGAGCGTCGCGGCGGCCTCCAGCGCGGTCACCGGGTTGGGGCCGTCGGAGAGCAGCGCCCGCGCCACGGCCGCGTAGTAGGCGGGGTAGTCGCCCGGCAGGGTGCGGACGGGGCTGCCGCCGCCGGTCACCGGGGACTCCCCGGCGCCGAGACGGCCCCACAGCTCCTCGGGCTCGGCACCCCACTCGGTACCGGACGTGCCCGGGCGCGAGCCCTCGCGCAGCGCGGCCTCCTGCGGGTCCAGGCCGTGCTTGACGTAGCCGGCCTTCGAGCCGAGGACCCGGAAGCGCGGGCCGAGCTGGGCGGTGGTCGCGGAGACGTACAGGTGGGAGCGGACCCCGCTCGCGTGGGTGAGCGCGAGGAAGGTGTCGTCGTCGGTCCGCGCGCCCTCGCGGCGGACGTCCGTCTCCGCGTACACCGACGTCACCGGGCCGAACAGGACCAGCGCCTGGTCGACGACATGGCTGCCGAGGTCGTACAGCAGGCCGCCGATCTCCGCCGGGTCGCCGGACTCCCGCCAGCCGCCCTTGAGCTGCGGGCGCCAGCGCTCGAACCGCGACTCGAACCGGTACACCTCGCCCAGCTCGCCGTCGGCGATCAGCCGGCGCAGGGTGAGGAAGTCGTTGTCCCAGCGGCGGTTCTGGAAGACGGACAGCAGCAGGCCGCGCTTCTCGGCCAGCTCGGCCAGCGCCCGGGCCTGGGCCGCCGTGCCCGCGACGGGCTTGTCCACGACGACCGGCAGACCGGCCTCCAGGGCGGCGGTGGCGAGCGGGACGTGCGTCCTGTTCGGGGACGCGACGACGATCAGGTCCAGTTCGCCCGCGCGCGCCCACAGCTCGTCCGCCGAGGCGGCGACCGTGACGTCCGGGTGCTCGGCGCGGGCCTGCGCCTGCCGCTCGGGGTTCGAGGTGACGACCGTGTCGAGCGCGAGGCCCTGGGTCGCGGCGATCAGCGGGGCGTGGAACACGGAGCCCGCGAGGCCGTAGCCGACGAGGCCGACGCGGAGGGGAGTGCCAGTCATGCGTCCTACTTTCGCAACGCTGTTGCCAAAGTGCAAGGGCGGGACACAATGGGCGGGTGAACAGGACGTACGGCGGTGGCATGCGAGGCCCGGGCGGCGGGGCCAACCTGCTCGTCCTGCGCAGCCACAACACCGCGCTGGTGCTGGACCTGCTGCGTACGGCCGGGCCGGAGGGCATCAGCCGGCTGGAGCTCGCCGAGCGCACCGGGCTCACCCCGCAGGCGGTCAGCAAGATAACCGCCCGGCTGCGCGAGGAGGGCCTCGCGGCGGAGGCCGGGCGCCGGGCGTCCACGGGCGGCAAGCCGCGCACGGTGCTGCGGCTGGTCCCGGAGGCGGGGCACGCGGTGGGCGTGCATCTCGACCGGGACGAGTTGCGGGCCGTGCTGGCGGATCTCGACGGCACGGTGGTGGCCCGGCGGCACGGGCCGCTGGACCTGGGGGCCGGGGCGGAGGCGGTGCTGACGCGGGTCGCGTCGGTGGTCGAGGAGCTGGAGGCGGAGCTTCCGGCAGGCGGCTCGCTTCTGGGGGCCGGGGTCGCGCTGCCCGGGCCGCTCGACCACCGGCGGGGGGTGCTGCACCGGGTGACGGGGTTCCCCGAGTGGGACGGCTTCCCGCTGCGGGACGCGTTGTCCGCGCGGCTGGGAGGTGTGCCCGTGGTGGTGGACAAGGACACCAACGCCGTGGCGCTCGGGCTGGCCGTCGCGGGCGAGGGCGGGTCCTTCGCCTATCTGCACCTCGGTACGGGGCTGGGGGCCGGGCTGGTGATCGGCGGGAGCGTGCACCGGGGGCCGCGGACCGGCGCGGGGGAGTTCGGACACCAGGTGGTGCAGCTGGACGGGCCGCCGTGCGGGTGCGGGGACCGGGGGTGCGTGGAGGCGCTGTGCCTGGCGGCGGTGGCCCGGGGGGAGACGGCGGAGGCGGCGCGGGTACTGGGGACCGGGGCGGCGAATCTGGTGGGGCTGCTGGACATCGACCGGGTGCTGGTGGGCGGGCGGACGGTGGAGGGGGCGCCGGAGGTGTTCGTGTCCGGTGTGCGGGGCGTGCTGGAGGCGCGGGCGCGGCGGACGGGGGAGGAGTGCGGGGTGGTGCGGCTGGTGTCGGGGGAGGAGCGGGTCGCGGAGGGGGCGGCGCAGTTGGTGCTGGCGCCGGTGTTCGGGCAGGACGGGTAGCTGCGCGGGCGGGGGTTGAGACACGGCGGTGTCGGTGCGGGCCGGGGGGACTGCGCAACCCGGCGATGCGGGGAGCGGTCGCGCCCACCCTCCCCCACTCTCGGCTTCGCTCGAGGGGGAGGTACCCCCATCGCCCTGCGGCACGACTGCCCGCGACTGCGGCGTCCCTCAGGGGTGCGGGGAACTGCGCGACCGGCCACGGACGGCCCGCACGGGACGATTTAGGCTGGGGCCCACAGGGCCCGACGACGGCAGGAGATCGTGCACATGGCAGACAGGAAGCCCATCGAGTCCTGGCTCACCGACATGGACGGGGTGCTGATCCACGAAGGGGTGCCGATTCCCGGGGCCGACGCCTTCATCAAGAAGCTGCGCGAGTCCGGGCGGCCCTTCCTCGTGCTCACCAACAACTCGATCTACACCCCGCGCGACCTGCACGCCCGGCTGCGCCGGCTGGGGCTCGAGGTGCCGATCGAGAACATCTGGACGTCCGCCCTGGCCACCGCCAAGTTCCTCGACGACCAGCGGCCCGGCGGCTCCGCGTACGTCATCGGCGAGGCCGGCCTGACCACCGCGCTGCACGACATCGGCTACATCCTCACCGACCACGACCCCGACTACGTGGTCCTCGGCGAGACCCGCACGTACTCGTTCGAGGCGATGACCAAGGCCGTGCGGCTGATCAACGCCGGGGCCCGGTTCATCTGCACCAACCCCGACGAGACCGGCCCCTCCACCGAGGGCCCGCTCCCGGCGACCGGCGCGGTGGCCGCGCTCATCACCAAGGCGACCGGCCGGCAGCCCTACTTCGCGGGCAAGCCGAACCCGCTGATGATGCGCACCGGGCTGAACACCATCGGGGCGCACTCGGAGAGCAGCGCGATGATCGGCGACCGGATGGACACCGACGTGCTGGCGGGCATCGAGGCCGGCATGAAGACGTTCCTGGTGCTGACCGGGCTGACCCGGCCGGAGCAGGTGGAGAACTTCCCGTACCGGCCGAGCAAGGTCGTCGACTCGATCGCGGACATCGTCGACCTCGTCTGATCGTCGTACGGCCGTTTCGCCGTACCTCGTTCACCCGACCGGTCCAGTGCCGCGCGTAAGAGGGTGCGGGGCCGGACCGGGCGGGGGAACCTCCAGAGTGTCTGGAGGTTCACGATGGGTAAGCGGCGACTCGCTCTCTGCGCGGGTGTCCTGGCCGTCACCGCGTTCGGCCCGGCGGCCTGCGCGGCGTACGCGGCGGACGGCGGGGACGTCTCGGTGGTCCCCGCGGCTCCCGCGCCCGGCGCCGACATCGCCCTCAGGGTGACCGGGTGCGATGCGCGCGAGGCGGTCGCGCAGTCCCCGGCGCTGGTGTCCGACGCCCGCCTCACCCCCGACGACGGCGACGGCCTCGCGGGCGACGGGCGGGTACGGTCCACGGTCACCGCCGGGACGTACACGGTGACCGTCGCCTGCGACGGCGCGGAGCACAAGGGCACCGTCGAGGTCGTCCGGAAGCAGGCACCCGCGGCGGGCGCCGAGCCCTCCGCGCATCCGTCCCCCGTCGCGCCCGTGAACGCCGGGGGCGGCGGCGCCGCGCGGGTCTTCGCGGACGGCCGTGAGCGGCACGGGCCCGGCGCCGCGCAGACGGTGGTCGCCCTCGCCCTGGCCGGGACCGCGGCCCTCACCGTGCACCGGGCGGCCCGCCGTCAGGCGCGGCGCGGGCGGGGGACAGGGTGACCGGCGTCATGCGCGACCTGACGAAGCGGCTGCCCGCCGGCGCGGTCTGGGTGGCGCTGCTGCTCGGACTGTGGCTGTGGGGGCAGGGACTCACCGAGGTGCCCGCCGGGACGGCCGGGCCCGCCACCGGTGACATGGCGGCGGCCGGACGCCCGCCGCTGACCGACCTGCCCACCGTGCACCGGCCGCTGGAGGCCGCCGAGCCGCTCACCCTCCACATCCCCGGCCTGGACCTGCGCGCCCCGGTCGTCGCCCGCGGCCTGGACGAGCGCGGCGGCCCCGAGCCGCCGCCGCTGGACCGCGCGGGCGAGGTCGGCTGGTACGCGGCCGGCACCGCCCCCGGCGCGGAGGGCGCCGCGCTGATGGTGGGGCACGTCGACACCGAGACGCGGCCCGCCGTCTTCCACCGGCTGGACACGCTGGAGCCCGGCCAGGAGATCCGGGTCGCCCGCACCGACGGTACGGTCGCCGAGTTCACCGTCGAGGACGTCCGCGTGCTCGACCGGGACGGCTTCGACGCCCAGGAGGCGTACGGCCCGCGCCACGACGGGCGCGCCGAACTCCGGCTGATCACCTGCGGCGGCGCCTTCGACCCCACGGCCGGCGCCTACGAGGCCAACGTCGTGGTCTCCGCGTATCTCACCGACGCCTCGGCGCCGCACACCGACGCGTGAGCGGAACGGGCGCCCCGGGCCCGGCCGGCGGCCTGCTCCCCGGAGGCCGTCGGCCGGGCCGGTCCTCGACCGTGCGCAGCACGGGCCGCGGGAGGTTCGGAGGAGGCGCGCGGGAACACCGGCGCGGCCCCGGCCGGCCGGCGCACACGACTTTAGAGGGAAAGCCGGGCCCGGCCCAGGGGGCGGCGCACGTCAAGTCCCGGACCGGTCGCATCCCGTGATCGGCGCAGGTGGGCGCGGATCCGGCCACGCCCGGCACGGCGGGCGCCGAACCGTCCCCGGCCCGCTGTAACAGGCCGTGGACAAGCGGCACTCGGCCGTCCTGGCGGGCCGTGGGGTGTGCCAGGATTGGGGCTCGGAACACTTGGAACAAGTGCACCCAAGGGGGGGTTGGATGTACGGCAGCAGGGGGGTCGGGGCGTTCGCCGGAGGGCGGGCGTCCGCAGCGGTGCTGGGGGCGGCGCTGCTGCTCGCGGGATGTTCCTCCGGGGGTGACGACGAGAAGGAGGGCTCGGCGGGCGTCGTCACGCAGCAGCCGAAGGAGGCGGACCCCTTCTGGGTCAACCCGGACGGTGTCGCGGCGCGCGAGGTCGGCGAGCTGCTGGGGGACGGCAGGAAGGCGGAGGCCCAGCAGCTCCGCAAGATCGCCGAGCAGCCCGTCGCGGAGTGGATCAACCCGGAGAACGCCGAGGAGCAGGCCCGGGAGTTCACCGAGGGCGCCGACAAGGCCGGCCGCCGTGCGGTGCTGGTCCTCTACAACATCCCGCACCGCGACTGCGGCCAGTACTCGCAGGGCGGGGCCGCCGACGGCGACGCCTACCGGGACTTCGTCGACGCGGTGGCCGCGGGCATCGGGGACCGTCCGGCGACGGTGGTGCTGGAGCCGGACGCGGTGCTGCACCTGGTCGACGGCTGCACCCCGCAGGAGTACCACGAGGAGCGCTACGACCTCCTCAAGGGCGCCGTCACCAAGCTGAAGGGCCTGAAGGACACCACGGTGTACCTGGACGCGGGCAACGCGGGCTGGGGTAACCCCGACCAGATCCACGAGCCGCTGAAGCGGGCCGGGATCGAGCAGGCCGACGGCTTCGCGGTGAACGTCTCGAACTACTACACCACCGAGGACTCCATCGCCTACGGCAAGGAGCTGTCCGCCAAGGTCGGCGGAAAGCACTTCGTCGTCGACACCAGCCGCAACGGCAACGGCCCCTACACCGGCGGCGATCCGGACGAGCGCTGGTGCAACCCGCCCGGCCGGGCGCTCGGCGAGACCCCGACGACCCGCACGGCCGACCCGCTCGTCGACGCCTATCTGTGGATCAAGCGCCCGGGGGAGTCGGACGGCGAGTGCAAGGGCGGCCCGAAGGCCGGCGAGTGGTGGGAGGACTACGCCCTGGGCCTGGCGCGCGCGTCGACGCGGTAGCGGCCGGGCAGCGACGACACGAGAGGGGGCGCCGTGCGGATCGCACGGCGCCCCCTCTCGTGTACCGGCGGGCGCGCTACGGCACCTGCACCCACTGGGCCTTGCTGGGCGTGCCGTCGCCGTCGGTGACGAACAGCATGTACCAGCCCGACTGCACCAGGTTCTTGTTCTTCGGCACGGTCACCGTGACCTTGTCACCGTCGGTCGTGAAGTCCAGGGCGATCGAGCGCTGGTCCACGTCGGTGACGTGGGTGGTGGCGCTCGGCCGGATCAGCCGGACCTTCTTGACCGACGCCGCGTCCCGCGAGGTGAACGTGCCGGACCCGCCGCGCTTGATGGTCTGCGGCCCGCCGGAGAGGTCGGGCTGCTCCTCGTCGCCGTACAGGTACGGCGGGGTGTAGATCTCGATGCGCTGCTCGAACGTGCCCGGCTTGGTGTTGGCCTTGTCGGCGAACAGCGAGTCCGAGCCGAAGAACATCACGCGGCCGTCGGGCAGCAGGATCGAGCCCGAGTGGTAGTTGCGGCCCACCAGCGGGTCGGCGACCCGCCGCAGCTCGTTCTTCTCCGTGTCGTAGATCCGCGCCTCGAGGATGTTGGAGTCGCCGCGGCCGCGGTAGTCCTCCGAGCCGCCGGAGATCAGCACCTCGTCGTTCGGCAGGATCGACGCCTGCGGGTAACGGGTGCCCTTGTCCAGCGGCGGCCCGTCGACGAACGCCGGGTCGTCGGCCTTCAGGTCGACGATCCGGGTCTTCTCACTGGACCGCGGGGACTCGCCCACCCCGCCGCCGCCGATGACCATGTACGTCTCGTCCTGGGCGGGCGGCAGCAGCACCGTGTTGGACGTCTCCATCAGCTTCGCGTCGCTGAGCCCCGGGATCTTCTTGAACTTGTTGGTCTCCACGTCCCAGACGCCCGGGTCGCGCCCGACGTCGTCCGGCCCGTACCCCGCGTTCGACCCCGAGTAGAAGATCTTGCCGTTCTGCATCAGGAACAGCGCCGGGTACGTCGGGAACTGCCGGACCTCGTCGGTGTACTCCCACTCCTTGGTCTCCGGGTCGTAGACCTCGTTCTTGCCCGGGACCAGCTGGCCGATGTCGTCCAGGCCGGAGACGCTGAGGATCTTCCCGTCGCTCAGGGTGGTGAGCGTCGGGTACCAGCGGGCCTCCTTCATCGGGTCGACCTTGATGTACTTCTCGGCGACCGGGTCGAACTCGTAGGCGTCCCGGATGCCCTGGAAGTCCTTCTTGTCCAGGGCGAGCTTCTCGGCGATGCCGTACGTGTTGCGCGCGTCGGCGCCGGTGAGGCCCCGCACCCGGTAGTTGTCCTGGGTGCCGGTCTCGTACGCGGCGCCCTCCTTCTGGGCCTCGACGTAGATACGGCCCACGCCCGGGGTGGTGCCGAGGAACTCGCCCGTCTCCGGGTCGAACTTCTTCTCGGCGCGCGGCACGAGCACCGGGTCCTTCGAGACGAAGGTCTTGCCGTTCTCCTTGCCGGTGAACTTCGTGCCCGCCGGCAGGGTGATCGGCTTGTCCGGGTTCTCGTTGTGGACGAGCATCAGGCCGCCGGCCTTCTTCACATCGCCCTTGAGCTTCTCGTACCGCTTGGTGCCGCCCGCGATCAGCAGGTTGCCGTTGGCGAGCTGGGTGTGCCCGGTGCAGAACAGGTCGTTCGGCGTGGGGACCTTCTTGACGGTCCCCTTGACCGGGTCCCAGATCCGGGTGTCGTACTTCTTCGCGTCGAAGTTGTCCTGGTTGTTGCCCGACCCCGCGACGAGCAGCACCTTGCCGGTGCGCAGCAGCGCCGCGTGGATGGTGTTCTGCCGGTACTCCTCGGGAAACTCGACGATCTCCCACTTGCCGTTCGCGGCCTTGTACTCCGGCTGATTGATCTTGTACTGGTGGTATTTCTCGGTCCCGAAGCGGTACAGCCACGGCCCGTTCATCCCGGCCAGCGCGAGCACCACCGCCGTGCCTATCGCGATCCGACGGGCGCGACGGCGGCCTGCACGGTCAGTCATTCCTTACGTCCCCCAAGTCCACCAAGGGCGATCTGCATGGTCTGGTCGTCACCGGGGGTGCCGCCCCCGGGGCCTCCCGGCCCTTCGGGGCCCCCGGATCCGCCCGGTGCGCCGTGGGACCCGGCCCAGTGGGGCCGGGGCTGCGGCTGGTGCGGGGCGTGCTGCTGCTGGGGCATCCGCACGCCGTCGGCCGGGGTCGCGCTCTCACGCTGCTGCCCCGCCGCGTGCGCGCCGGGCTTCTTCCGGTCCTGCCGCATGCCGTGGCGCCAGGCGAACATCGGCGCCGCGGTGATGAGCAGGGCGAAGGTGGCCCAGATGACCATCGCCGGGTGGGAGTGCCCGAGGACGAGGCCCGCGGCGATGGAGCCACCGAAGATCAGGATGAAGTACCAGTGGTAGCGGAAGGTGCCGAACCAGGTGTCCGGGCTGGCCGAGTCGCCCTTCGGGGTGACCACGAACTTGCTCTTGCGGCGCAGCACCGAGTCGATCAGCGCCTTCGCGTAGAGCGGGGCCGACAGCGCGGACATCACCATGCCGGCCACACCGCCGGACCCCTCCGGCTCGTGCGGGGAGACGTTGTGCCGGCGGTTCCAGACGTACAGGCCGATCTGCAGCGCGGAGGCGTTGCCGTAGAGCATCAGCCAGACGGCGGGGTCGATGTTCACACCCGAGGCGCCCAGGCCCAGGAACAGCGCGCAGCTGAGCGCCGCGAGGATCCAGTTCAGGGCGGACATCGGATAGAAGATGATCATCATCGTGTAGTTGAAGAGCCTGCTCGGCGGGAGCGAGTACCAGCCCTTCCAGTACTGCTTGAGGATCGTCTCGTACGTACCGCGCGACCAGCGCATCTGCTGCGTGAAGAAGTCGGTCCAGGCGTTGGGCCCCTCGCCGACCGCCAGCACGTCCGGGGTGTAGACCGAGCGCCACTTCCGTCCGGTCTCCGGATTCTTGGCGCGGTGCATCTCGAACCCGGTCGCCATGTCCTCGGTGATCGAGTCGTACAGGCCGCCGATCTGCTTCAGTGCCTTGATGCGCACGGCGTTGGAGGTGCCCACGAACATCGGGGAGCCGTAGCGGTTGCCGGCCCGCTGGATCAGCGCGTGGAAGAGGAACTGCTGGGACTCGGCGGCCTTGGTGACGAAGTTGTCGTAGTTGCCGTAGACCTGCGGGCCGATGACGAAGCCGACGTCCGGGTCGCGGAAGAAGCCGAGCATCCGCTCCAGGTAGTTCGGCAGCGGCACGTGGTCGGTGTCCACCGAGGCGAAGAAGTCGTAGTGGTCGCCGTGCGCGTCCAGCCAGGCGTTGTAGTTGCCGTGCTTGGTCTTGGCGCGGTGCGGGCCCTTCTTCCGGTTCCACTTCGCGACGCCCTTGCGGGAGAAGTGGTGCACGCCGAGGCGCTCGCAGACCGCCTTGACCTCGGGGTCGTCGCCCTCGTCGAGCAGCCAGACGTGCAGCAGTCCCCGGTGGCGGATCTTCACGGCCGCCTCCAGGGTCTTCGTCACCATCTCCAGCGGCTCCTTGCCGGGCACGAAGGAGGTGAGGAAGGCCACCCGGGTGCCGGTCTCGGGCACGACGGGGACCGGGTCGCGGGCGACGAGCGTGGCATGCGCGTTCGACACCACGTTCATGCAGCGGAAGAACTCGATCAGACCGATCGAGACGAGCATCACGACGTCGAGGGCGGGCAGCCACTCGAACGCCGGATGGTCGCGCTCCGTCCAGTGCGACGGCTGGAGCAGCCACACCAGCAGCACCAGCGACAGCACCGGGGCCGCCAGCAGCATCAGCGCGACGCGGATGCGGTGCGGCTCCTGCGAGATCAGCGAGCGGTACTGGACCCGGTACGGCTTGTTCGGATCGGGCTGGGTGAGGGGACCCGCGAGGCGGCTGTAGTGCTCGTAGTCGTATCTGGGCAGCGCTTTCTTGATCCGGCGGAACGTCCCCGTGTTCCAGTTCCGATGGCCGGGCACCCGTAGCTGGGTGGTCTGGGACGGGTCGTCGTCCCGGTGGGCGCCCGTCGGCGTCGACGTCATGAGTCATCCCCCCACACGCGGTTGGAACGCGTGTTTCGTCGCTTCCTTACGTCCGGGCCGGTCCCCCTCGACCTCCGGACGTGTCAGTGGCGGACCGCGGTCACCACGTCACGCACACCTTATAGACACGATCCCGTGTCCTTCCGGTTGCATGATCCCCCTTCGGTGCCGGCGCGGGGGAACGGGGTCCCCCACCCCGTCCCGGCCGCCGGCCGGTGCTTCCCCCGGTCCCCCCAACGGCCGCGATGGCACGGTTCGTTGAAGGGACCAGGTTCCCGGTTCGCTCCTCATGATCGCAAGGTGCGAAACATGGTGCAGACCGGGCAAAGGAGGTCAAAGTGA
This sequence comes from Streptomyces albogriseolus, assembly GCA_014650475.1. Taxonomy (GTDB): domain Bacteria; phylum Actinomycetota; class Actinomycetes; order Streptomycetales; family Streptomycetaceae; genus Streptomyces; species Streptomyces albogriseolus. The sequence goes on along the minus strand of BMVA01000008.1, from coordinate 271,645 downwards.
CGCCCGAGGGCGTCCTGTGGTGTCACAGTTCCGTACGGGGCGCGAGAGTGCGGCGCTCAACGGGGGCGAGAGAGTTTCCGGCCAAAAACCGACGGGCCCCTCGTGGAACGAGGAGCCCGTCGTGTCGGTGCGCCGCCAGGGACTCGAACCCCGGACCCGCTGATTAAGAGTCAGCTGCTCTAACCAACTGAGCTAGCGGCGCCTGCTGACGGCAGAACTCTACAGGACCGCGGAGGGTGCTCGTGACCGCCCCGGTCCGGCGTCCGCCACCCGGGGGCGTCCGGGGGAGGGGTGCTTTACATCATTCGGACCGTCAAAGTGCGCGCCCGGAGGACCGTTGCGACACTGACGCTCGTGCGCAGAGGCGGAGAAACGTTCCGGGAATGTGAGGGGAATCGCATGGGGTCTCCGGTGTGCCAGGAATTCGGTCCGGCCGGAGACCGCGTGTGCCCCGGCTGTGCGGGTGAACATCGGGAGCGGCCGCTTCCCCGCGCGGGGCGGCCGCGGCGCTCCCCGGCGCACCGCGCCGCCCTGGTGGTGGCCGCGGTCACGTCCGCCGCGCTCGGCGCCCACCCGGTCCCCGCGGTCGCCGCCCAGGACGCCCGGGTCTCCACGGGCCAGGGCGTTCCCGCAGATCAGGGGAGCGGCGGCGGGCAGGGCGCGCCGGGTCCGCTGTTCGGCTCCGACGGGCGCACGGGTCCCGCGCTGCCGCCCGGCGCCCCGGGGACGATCCCCGCGATCAGCCGGACGGACATCGTCGAGCGGGCCGCCTTCTGGGTCAGCCAGAAGGTCCCCTACAACGTGTCCTCCTACTGGTCCGACGGATACCGGCAGGACTGCTCGGGCTATGTGTCGATGGCCTGGAAACTGCCCGGCAACGAATGGACGGGCAGCCTCGCGCAATACGCCGACAAAATCACCAAGGCGGAACTCCAGCCGGGTGACATCCTCCTGTTCCACAATGCGTCCGACCCGTACAACGGTTCGCACGTCGTCATTTTCGGCGGATGGGCGAACTCCGCCCGCACCCAGTACGTCGCCTACGAGCAGACCCCGCCGCACACCCGCAAGATGACCACTCCGTACGCCTACTGGAACAACTCGGCGAGCTATGTGCCGTACCGCTACAAGGGCGTGACCGACGGGGCCGCGGGAGCCGGTCCGGAGGCCGTCGCGGCCGCCCGGCCCGCGCTTCCGGCCGAGCCGGTGGCGGATTCCCCACCTGTCGCCGAGGGCGCGGACGCCGCCGGGCCGGGCGGCGGGGAGCCGGCGCCCGCCGTGCCGGGCGGTCCGCGCGGAACGGACGCCGGGGAGGGAGCGGCCGGCGGGGCGCCGGCGCGGCGGGGCGTCGCCGTGGACGGCGCTCCCGGTCCCCGGACCGGCCGGTCCGGCGGGGCCCCGGATGTCTCAAACGGAGGTTCCGCTTCTGCTCCGGCGGGCCTTCTCGCCGCGCCCGCGTCACACGGGGCGCCGGGCTCTCCGGGCCGGGCGCGGTTCCGCCCGGGGACGGAGAACGAGCACGTCACCCGGCTGGGCCGGCAGCCGGCGGCGACGGGGTTCGGCCGGCACCGCACCCAGGGGCCCGGCCCGCGCCGGGGCGAGGAGGACCGCCGCGACGCGGCCGACTTCCAGCGGGCGCAGGGCCGGAGCGGCAGGGCGGCGGACGGCGTCCCGGGCCCGGAGACCTGGCGGCGGCTCTTCTCCTGACCCGACCGGGGCGCCGGGCGTCCGCCCCCGCCCGGGTATCTCGCTGTTCTCGCTGTTCCCCGTTGTGACGCATCTGGCGCGGAGGCTGGAGGCACGCATGACCACCACGACATCCCACATCCCCGAGCACGTCCCCGAGTCCGAGGGACCCGACGGCGGCGTCGCGGCCGCCCGCCCGGCCCGGCTGATCCACACCGAGTCCACCACCGAGATCCCCGTCCACCTGCTGTTCCGCGAGGAACCCGCGGCGCCTCCCGCGGAGGTGAAGCTGCGGCCCGCGGTCGTCGCCCACCGTCCCGCGCCCGACAAGGAGGACCGGGACACGCGGGACATCGGCGTACGGGCCCGGGCGTCCGCGCCCGGCGTCGACCCGGAGATCGTGGAGCGGCGCGCGCGGGTGCTGCCGGGGATCGCCGGGGTGCTCGCGGGGATGTGCGGCGCGGCGGGCTGCGCGGTCACCGCGTGGTGGGCGGGGGTGCTGCCGCCGCTCGCGGCGGAGGCGCCCGGCCTGTCCGCCGGGACCGGCGGTCCCGGGCCCGCGCAGTGGGCGGCGTTCGCCGGGGCCGGGGCGCTCGGGCTGTTCGGCTTCGGCGGTCTGGCCCGCGGGCGGACCGGGCGGGCCTGGGTGCTGGAGCTGTTCGGCCGCTACCGGGGGACCGTGCGGGGCACCGGACTGCTGTGGGTGAACCCGTTGTTGCTGCGCCGCCGGGTCGACGTGCGGCTGCGGCACTGGCGCGGTGAGCCGCTGCCGGCCGCCGACCGGGGCGGGGTCGCGCTGCGGGTGGCGGTGCTGGTGGTGTGGCGGGTGCGGGACACGGCGCGGGCGACGCTGGGCGTCGAGGACCACGAGGGGTATCTGCGGGCGTGCGTGGAGGCGGCGCTGCTGCGGGTGCCGGTGGCCGCGCCGGGCGCCGGGCGGGGCGCGGTGCAGGCGACGCAGGACGCGCTGACCCGGCTGGTGGCGGCGGACGCCGGTCCTGTGGGGGTGGAGGTGTGCGCGGTACGGCCGCTGCGGGTGGAGTACGCGCCGGAGGTGGCCGCCGCGATGCACCGGCGCCGGATCGCGGCGCTGGACGCCCGGCACCGGGCCGGTGTGATCGGCTCCGTCGTGGACTCGGTGGAGGACACCGTGGCCCGGCTGACCATGCGCGGTCTGGTGGACCTGGACGACTACGAGCGCCAGGTGCTGGTGAAGGACCTGACGGTGGCGTTCTGCGCGGGCCGGGGCGAGACCCGGTCCTGAACGGCGCCCGAGGCGGTGGGGAAGCACCGGGAGACAGAAGGGGAAACAAAAGCCCTGCGATTGGTCTGGACATGCCCAACTGGCGTCCTTACGCTGAGACTTGGTCTAGACCTGCACCCCTGACAACTCCCCCACACTCCAGGAGCGGCAGTATGCGTAAACGGACCAAGCTGTACGCGGCCGCGGTGGGACTGGCCACGACCGGAGCGCTCATGCTCTCCTCCGGCGGCGCCAGCGGCCACGGCTACACCGACCTGCCGGTCAGCAGGCAGAAGCTCTGCCAGAACGGCGGGGTCTCCAACTGCGGCGCCATCCAGTGGGAGCCGCAGAGCGTCGAGGGCCCGAAGGGCTTCCCGGCGGGCGGCCCCGCCGACGGCAAGCTCTGTTCGGCCGGCAACGCGTCCTTCGCCCCCCTCGACGCCCCGCGCACCCCGTCGGGCGGCGCCTGGCCCACCACCCGGGTGACCGGCGGCCAGGAGTACACCTTCCGGTGGCAGTTCACGGCGATGCACGCCACCACCGACTTCAAGTACTACGTCACCAAGCCGGGCTGGAACCAGAACCACAACCTGTCCCGGTCCGACCTCAACCTCACGCCGTTCCTGACCGTCCCCTACAACGGTCAGCGTCCGCCGCAGACCCTGTCGCACAGCGGCCGGCTGCCCACCGGGCTCAGCGGCCACCACGTGATCCTCGCGGTGTGGACGGTCCATGACACGGGCAACGCGTTCTACGCCTGCTCGGACGTGACCTTCTAGACCGGTCCGGGCCCCACGGCCCGAGATAAGGATCCGGGCACGTCAAAGGGCCTCTCGCTCCCACGAGAGGCCCTTCTCGGTGCGCCGCCAGGGACTCGAACCCCGGACCCGCTGATTAAGAGTCAGCTGCTCTAACCAACTGAGCTAGCGGCGCATGACTCCCGCCGTCCGCTTCCGCGGTCGGCGACGGGAAAAATCATACCTGGTCCGCGGGGGTGCTCCCGACCACTCCCGTGGCGGGCTCAGATCGCCAACGACAGCAGCATCGGGGCGGCGCTGCGGTTGAGGGTGTCGGCGGCCCGGCGCAGCCGGTGGGCGTGCTCCAGCGGCAGGGACAGCGCCAGGCAGCCGGCCGTGGACCCGGCGGTGAGCGGGACGGCCGCGCAGACCGTGCCGACCGCGTACTCCTGGAGGTCCAGAACCGGCGCCGTCGGCGGCTGCGCGGCGAGCTTCGACAGCAGCAGGCGGTCGCTGGTGATGGTGCGCGAGGTGAGCCGGGCCGGGCGGTGCCGGGCCAGGTGGTCGCGCCGTCCCTCGTGGTCCAGCTGGGTGAGCAGGCTCTTGCCGACCGCCGTGGCGTGCGCCGAGTAGCGGAAGTCCACCCACTCGTTCACCTTCGGGGTGGCCGGGGAGTCGGCGTACTGGGTGACCCGGACCTCGCCGTCGACGTACCGGCTGAGGTAGACGGCGGCGCCCACACGGTCGCGCAGCCGGTCGAGGGTGCGCTGGAGGGTGTCCCGCTGGGCCTGCCGGTGTCCGTCGGCGGAGCCGAGCCGGGCGAAGGCCGCCCCGGTGACATAGGCGCCGTCGGTGATCTGCTCGACGTAGGCCTCGCGGCGCAGCATGCGCAGGAGGGTGGTCAGCCGCTCCGTGGCGATGCCGGTCTCGCGGGCCAGTTCGGTCTCGTTGATTCCTGTGCCGCGCCGCCCCACCGTCTCCAGGACGCGCAGCGCGTCCTGGACCGAGTGGTACGACGCGGTCGGCTCGTGCCTCAGCGCCACGGTTTCCCCCTGCGCTCGCTCGTAGGGCCGCAATCCGGTCAGCGAATCCCCTCCACGATAGCCGTCAAAGGCCCTGGCGGAAGCGGGGGTTGACAAGATTGCGGCCCTCTGAACTGCGGCGCCGACCCTCTGGCATATGCCAGAGGAACGACCCACGCCAGGGACCTCGGGTGATGCGCCGGGGGCGCTCCGTGGTCAGAGGACCGCGCTGAGGAATTCCCGCGTCCGGTCGTGCTCCGGCTCGTTGAAGATCTTCTCCGGCGAGCCCGCCTCGATGACCCGTCCCGAGTCGAACATCAGCACCTGGTCCGAGATGTCCCGCGCGAAGTTCATCTCGTGGGTCACGCAGAGCATCGTGATGTCCGTGGAGCGGGCGATGTCCCGCAGCACGTCCAGCACACCGGCCACCAGCTCCGGGTCCAGGGCCGAGGTGACCTCGTCCAGCAGCAGCACTTGCGGGCGCATCGCCAGCGCCCGGGCGATCGCCACCCGCTGCTGCTGGCCGCCGGAGAGCTGGGCCGGGTGCTTGTCGAGGTGGTCGGTCAGCCCGACCATCTCCAGCAGCTCCCGCGCCCGCTCCTCGGCCGCGTCCTTGGACATGCCGAGCACGGTGACCGGGGCCTCGGTGATGTTCCGCAGCACGGTCATGTTCGGGAACAGGTTGAACTGCTGGAAGACCATGCCGATCTTCTTGCGGACCTCGCGGACCTGCTTCTCCGGCGCCGGGAACAGCCGCTGCCCGTCGACGGTGATGACGCCCTCGTCGGGCTTCAGCAGGGTCATCAGCAGCCGCAGGATCGTGGTCTTGCCGGACCCGGACGGGCCGATCAGCGTCACGTGCTTGCCGGCGTCGACCGAGAAGTCCAGGTTGTCCAGGACCGTGTGGTCCCCGAACCGCTTGGTGACCCGCTCCAGCCGGATCAGCTCACCGGTTGCGCGCGGGGTCTCGGGCTTCTCGTCGAACGGGGCGTGGGTGTCAGTGGACAAGGCGTCGCTCCAGGGCTCGCAGGGCAAGGGAGGCCAGGTAGGAGATGACGATGAAGGCCACGCCGATCACCGTCAGGGGCTCGGTGAACTGGAAGTTCTGCTGGGCGAACAGCCGTGCCTGGCCGAGCATCTCTAGCACGGTGATGGCCATCAGCAGCGGGGTGTCCTTCAGCATCGAGATGACGTAGTTGCCGAGCGCGGGCACCACCCGGCGCACGGCCTGCGGCAGGATCACCACGGTCCACGTCCGGCGCAGCGGCAGGTTCAGCGCCGTCGCCGCCTCCCACTGGCCCACCGGCACGGCCTCGATACCGGCGCGGTAGACCTGCATCGTGTACGTCGAGTAGTGCAGCCCGATGGCGAAGACGCCGGTGGTCAGCGCCGAGAAGGTGATCCCCCACTCGGGCAGCACGTAGAAGAGGAAGAACAGCTGCACCAGCAGCGGGGTGTTGCGGATGAACTCCGTGACCGCGCCGACCGGCCAGGTCACCCAGCGCGTCGGCGTCCGCATCAGCAGCGCCCACACCAGGCCCAGCGCGAAGGAGATCAGCGAGCCGAACACCAGGATCTGCAGGGTGACCAGCAGACCGTCCCAGAAGTACGGCATGAAGTCGGCGACCGCGCCCCAGTCCCACGTCACGACACACCACTTCCCTCGGGCACGCGGCCGGCGGCGGCCTTCTTCTTCGGCGCCTTGCCGACGCCCGCCTTCAGCTTCTTCTCCAGCCCGCGCATCGACCGGGTGAGCAGGAAGGCGATCACGAAGTAGATGAGCAGGATGTACGTGTAGATCTCCGCGCTCTCCTGCAACGCCAGACGCACCAGGTTGGCGCTGAACGCCAGGTCGCCCATGCCCATGATCGACACCAGGGCGGTGCCCTTGAGCAGCTCGATCAGCAGGTTGGAGAACGGCGGGATCATCTCCGGCACCGCCTGCGGCAGCAGGATGAGCTTCATCCGCTGCCAGGGCGTGAAGCTGAGGGCGATGCCGCCCTCACGCTGGGCCGGGTCGACCGCGGCGAGCGCGCCGCGCACGATCTCCGACCCGTACGCCCCGTAGGTCAGGCCGAGCGCCAGGGTGCCCGCCCACAGCGGCACGAGCTGCCAGCCGAAGGCCGGCGGCAGCACGAAGAACACCCAGAAGATCATCACCAGCGCGGAGGTGCCCCGGAACACCTCGGTGTAGAAGCCCGCGAGGAAGCGGACGATCCACAGCCGGTGGGTGCGGGCGATGCCGACCACGAACGACACCGCGGTGGCGAGCAGCGCGCTGAGCACGAGCAGCTGGATCGTGACCCAGACGCCGTCGAGTACGCGTTCCCAGAGTCCAGAGGTCATCCGCCGCAGAGCTCCTTCGCGGTCAGATCGGTCATCTCGTCCTCGGTGAACCCGAACGGCTTGAGGATGCGCAGCAGCTCGCCGCTCTTCTTGAGCTTCGCCAGCTCCACGTTGAAGGCGTCCCGCAGCTTGGTCTCGGTCGGACGGAACGCGAACGCGCCGCCGTCGACGTGCGGCTTGCCGTCGACGAGGGGCTTGAACGGCTCGGTGGCCTCCGCCTTGCCCGACTTCTTGACCACCTCGCGGGTGGTGAGCGCGGTACCGGCGAAGACATCGACACGTCCGGCCTCGACGGCGTTCAGGCCGGCCACCTGATCGGGGACGATCAGGATGTCGCTCTCCTTGTAACCGGCCTCCACGGCGTACGCGATCTCCGCGTAGCCGGTGCCGGTGGCGAACTTCGCCTTCTTCTCGACGACGTCCTGGTAGTCGCGCAGCCCCAGCGGGTTGCCCTTGCGGACGATGAACGAGTCGAGCATCTGGTAGTCGGGGTCGGAGAAGATGACCTGCTCACAGCGCTCGGGGTTGACGTACATGCCCGCGGCCACGACGTCGAACTGCTGGGAGTTCAGCCCGGGTATGAGCGAGCCGAACTCGGTGGGCACGGGCTGCACCCGGTCCACCCCCAGCCGTTTGAAGATGACCTTGGCCAGCTCGGGCGCCTCACCGGTCAGCTCACCGTCCTTGTCGATGTAGCCGAACGGGATCTCGCCGGCGATGCCCAGCCGGACCACGCCCGCCGCCCTGAGCCGCTCGAGGAGGTCGCCGCCGTCCGTCGTGGAGGCCGTCGGTACGCGGGAACACCCCGCCGCGCCCAGCGCGCCGAGCGCCGCGACCCCCGCGAGCAGCGACCGACGCGAGGGCCCGGAGGTCCCCGTGATTCGTCTCAGTGGTTGAAGTGGTGGAGCCATGGCGGCGCGGCTACCCGAACGGATGCGAGTTATTCCGGCCAGTTTCGGCCCCGTGCGCGTACGGCGCGATCCCGCGGCGGGAGGCCGAGCGGTGCATACCGCTCATCTCGGTCAACCGGGTGACCATGTGGGCAGCGTTGCGCCGACTGGGTACCCGGGAGGAGCACCGGTCCTGTCGGACGCACCCGGAGAGAAGCAGCAGAAAGGCTGGACATGACCGCACTGGGATTCCTCTACCCCGGCCACTCCGCGGAGGACGACTATCCGCGCATCGAGCAGTTGCTGGGCAGCGACATCCGCGTGGACCTGGTGCACACCGACATCGGCGAGGACGCGTACCGGGTGGACGCGCTGCGCGGGACGGGCTCGCCCGAGCGGCTGGCGGCCGGCCTGGAGGAGCTGCGGCTGGCCGGCGTCGAGGCCGTGGTGTGGGCGTGCGCCGGCGGCAGCTTCGTGCTCGGCTGGGACGGCGCCCACGAACAGGTGCGGGGGATCGCCCTGGCCGCGGGCATGCCCGCCTCCTCCACCTCCTTCGCCTTCGTGCACGCGCTCCAGGAGATCGAGGTGCGGCGGGTGGCCGTCGCCGCGACCTACCCCGACGACGTGGCCCGGCTCTTCGCCGATTTCCTGCGGGCCGGGGGAGCGGAGGTCACCGGCGTGCACAGCTCCGGGACCGTCACGGCCGCCGAGGCCGGCGCCTGGGGCGAGCGGGAACTGTTCGCGCTGGCCCGCGCCGCCGACAGCCCCGACGCCCAGGCGCTGCTCCTGCCGGACACCGCCCTGCACACCGTCGCCCACATCCCCGCCCTGGAGAAGGACCTGGGCAAGCCGGTCCTCACCGCCAACCAGGTCACCGTCTGGGAGTGCCTGCGCCTCACCGACCGCCGTGTGAACGCGCCCGAACTGGGCGCGCTCTTCACGCGGGAGCCGGTCGTCCAGGTGTGACGTGTCCGTAGCGGCGTGAGGAACACCACTGGTGCGGGCGTACACCCTCCCGCGCGCCCGGAGCGCGTTGCCGTCGCCGTCTTTGTGCGCCCCGCGAGCTGGGTAGTCACCGGTCGGCGCGCCCGCACCGCCGGGGCCGGCCGGCCCCCGCGGGCCGGACGCCCTCTTGCGGGGGCGCGGGACAATGGACGGTGGCCCTCCGGCACCCGGGTGGCCACCGCGACGTACGAAGGAGAAGTCATGGCGGAGCACACGCCGCGCCCGGACCAGCCGCGGCTACGCCCCGCGCCCCTGCTGTTCGAGCCCGCGCAGGCGGCCTCGGACCCCGAGCACTTCTTCGACCTGGAGTCGATCGAGGATCCGCGCGCACTGCTGGAGCGGGCCACGGAACTGACGCTCGCGTTCCGGGCCGCCGCGGACCGGGCGACGGAGTTCCAGGCGGTGGCGGCGGCCCAGCTCGCCGACCCCCGGCGCTTCGACCGGCTGTCGACGGCGGACATCGCCGAGCGCGCCGAGTGGACCGAGGACTACGCGAAGAAGATGGTCGAGTTCGGCCGCGACCTGATGCGCGGCGGCGAGGGCCCGGGGCACGTCGACCCCGTGTGAGCCGCGCCGGCCTCCCCGGTTACCCGGCCCGTCGAACGGGTGCGGGCATATGCCGGGCGACAGGGTACGCGTCCGGCCGGGTTCCTGTCCCGGATTCCGGCAACTCTGCGGAACCGTTCCCTCACGGCCCGTAGAAATATCTGTATGAGCAGCACACCGAATGTCTCCGACGTCAGCGGTGTCACTCCGGACGGAGCCGCCTGGCTCGCCTCGGCCGGCGCCGCCCCGCGCGGCGCCCGCGCCCTCTGGGGCGAGCGGCCGGACGCCCCGGTGGTCCTGCACTGCGGCGTCGTCTTCGACGTGGTGAGCGTGCCCGCGATCTTCGGGCGCCGGATGCTGGACCGCCTGTGGGAGGAGGGGCCGGGCTCGGGTCCCGTGGCGGAGTACCGGGGCCGGACGCTGCTGTTCGGCGCCGTGGGCACGGCCCAGCGGCTGCCCGCCCTGCTGAAGTGGGAGGAATGGGGCGCCCACGGCAGCCGCACGGACGGTGTCCCGCCCCTGCTGTGCCACGGCGCCGGCGACGCGGTGACCGTCCCCGCCCCGTCAGGACCCGTACGCCCCGACGCGGTGTCCCCGGCCCGCTGGCTGGTCGCCCCCGACAGCCGGAGCCCCTGGCTGCCGGGTCCGGAGGTGCTGCTCTGGGCGGCGGTGCGGGCGGCCCGCTCGGCCGTGCGGATATCGATTTTTCCTCCCGCCGATCGTGATGCTAATGTCTACGACGTCAGCAGGCGCCGCTAGCTCAGTTGGTTAGAGCAGCTGACTCTTAATCAGCGGGTCCGGGGTTCGAGTCCCTGGCGGCGCACGACACGAAGAAGGCCCCTCGCATCAGCGGGGGGCCTTCTTCGCGCAGGTCACGCTTCCGGTCAGGACGCCCTGGCCACCCGGTCGCCCGTAGTGATCTTCACCGTCCACGCGCCGGACGGAGTGCGCCCCTCCACGTCCACCCGTACCGCTTCCCCGGGGACCGTGAAGCTCTCGCCCAGGGCGACCGGGGCGTCCGCCAGCGGGGGATAGACCGAGTCCTCCCAGCACGCCTCGGTGTGCGGGTGGGCGTCGATCACCTCGACGGGACCGCGCCCCGACCGGGTGCCGCTGGACACCCGGTAGACCAGCACCCCCGGCCGGCAGGCCGCGCGGTCGTTGCCGACCGGGCCGCGCACCTCGAAGGCCAGGGCGGTGTCCGCGCCCGTGCGCACCACCGCCAGCTTGGTGCCCCGCCCCAGCCCGAACGACGGCGCCCCCGCCGCGCCCGTCACCGGCGTGCCGGGCCCCGCCCCCAGCGGCTCCAGCGTCAGCCGCACCGGACCGCCCTCCTGCACGCACCGCACCTGCCGCGGCTCCAGCCAGCCCAGCTTCCACTTGTGCCAGCCGAACAGGTCCGGGGCGAGCGCGAACTGGCTGCCCATCAGGTCCCAGTCCCCGACATGGGTGTCCCAGTCGCCCTTGCCGTCCACCGGCCGGTGGTACAGATCCGGCAGGTCGAAGACGTGCCCCGTCTCGTGCGCCAGCACCAGCCGGTCCGGAGGATGGTTCTCGAACACGGTGACGACTCGCCGGATGTCGGCGCCGTCCGCACGCATCGGCCGGTCCAGGTTGACCACCTTCGTGGCGTCGGAGTCCACCCCCGGCGCGTCGGGATCGGCGACGAAGTACACGATGTCGTAGCGCGAGTAGTCGACGTGCGGATCGGACGCGGCGAGCGCGTCCCGCAGATAGGCCGCCCGGTGCGCCACCGTCCAGTCGCGCTGTATGGCGTACGCCGTCGAGGAGCGCGGCATGCGGATCCACCGCTTCACCGGGTGTGCCCGCAGGCTGAACTTGCCGTAGGAGGCCCGGTCGAAGAAGCGGCTGGTCATCGGGAAGTGGTCGGCGGCCAGCTCGTCCGGCGAGGTCAGCGGGTGCGAGTCGGGGAACGACAGGAACACCATCACCGCGTCCAGCCGGCTCGTCGGACGCGGATAGGCCGCGTTCCAGGTGTCCAGGCCCTCCGAGTGGTGGGCGTCGGTCCGGGTCAGCACACAGGGCTCCGCCGAGAACGGCTCGGGTCCTGACGGCACGCTCACCAAGGACGTCGCCGCGAGCGCCGACATCGTCGTGCACATCGCCGCCGTGGTCCGCAGCCGGGGCCGGACACCCGAACGGCCGAGCCGCTGCCGCAGTGCCTCACGACCGAGTCCTCTCGGGGTGAGCTGACGCGGCACGGGGACCTCCGGGAGACGGTTCGCGGGACACCGCACCCAGAGTGGGATGATTTGTCGTACTACGCCCTGTTCAGCTGCACCGGTCGGGTGAGAACAGCGGGGAAATGGGCGGGATCGTGCGCGATCCGCACCGTCCGCACTCACGGAACGTCACAACTGGTCGGAGCCCTGACGGAGCCGTCCGCACCCGTGCGGAAACGATCCGGCAGAGATGCGGAACCGGGTCCGAGGCCGGACAGTGGCTGGAGCGGCCCGACGCGGGCCTCTATGATCGGCACACTTTCCGGATGCGGAAGGTGTTTTCCTGCACGACAGCGAGCGAGTGCACTGCGGGAGCGAGTGGTGAGCGGATCGTCCGAAGGGCCGACGCCCGCGACTGAGCTCAACCGGCCGGTCGTCACGGAGAGTGAGATCCTGGCGTCCCCCGGTGCCGAGGTCGCCGCGCGGGCCGAGCGCGCCGAGCCTGTCGAGTTCGCCGAGCCGGCCGACCCTGGCGAGCCCGCCGCATCCGGCGAGCCGGCCGATCCTGTCCGGCCGGCAGATCCTCTCCGGCCGGCCGGACTCGTCGAGCCCGTCGAGTCGCCGTCCCCGCGCTCGCCCGCGCCCCCGTCCTACCGCTCGGTCTTCACCGCCGCCCCGCTCGCCATGGCCGTGGTCGACCGCGAGGGCATGGTCACCGGCGCCAACGCCGCCCTCGCCGACCTGCTGGGCCGCGACCAGGACACCCTCACCGGCGCCGTCGCCGCCGATCTGGTCGACCTCGCCTCCGACGCCCGCACCTGGCACGCCTACCGCGAACTGCTGCGCGGCCGCCGCGCCCGGCTGCGCTGCACCCGCCGGCTGAAACACCCCGAGGGACACGCCCTGTGGGTGCGGGTCACGGTCGCCCCGCTGCCCCCCGACGGCGGCGGCGTCCTCGTCTCCGTCGCCGACATCAGCGACCACCGCGCCCTCCAGGCCCGGCTGCGCCATCTGCGCATGCACGACCCGGTGACCCGGCTGCCCAACCGCACCCTGTTCTTCGAACGCCTCACCACAGCCCTGGAGGCGGAGTCGTACGCGGAGAGCGGCACCGGCCGGATCGGGCTCTGCTACCTCGACCTGGACGGCTTCAAGGCCGTCAACGACACCCTCGGCCACCGCGTCGGCGACCAGCTGCTGGCCGCCGTCGCCGAGCGGCTCACCCGGTGCGCGCAGCACGCGGGCCGGGCCCGCGCCGGAATTCCGCTGGTCGCCCGGCTCGGCGGCGACGAGTTCGCCCTGCTCGTGGAGGACTCCACCGGCACCGAACAGCTCGCCGACCTCGCCGAGTCGCTGCTCGACGCGATCCAGGAGCCGTTCGACCTGTCCGGCCGCCGTCTGAAGGTGTCCGCCTCCATCGGCGTGGTCGAGCGCCACGCCGCCGGGACCACCCCCACCGCGCTGATGCAGGCCGCCGACACCACGCTCTACTGGGCGAAGGCCGACGGCAAGGCCCGCTGGACCCTGTTCGACCCGGAGCGCAACGCCTCCCGCGTCACCCGCCAGGCCCTCGCCTCGTCCCTCCGCCCGGCCATCGACCGGGGCGAGTTCGCCCTGGAGTACCAGCCGCTGGTCGGCATGGACGACGACCGCGTGCACGGCGTGGAGGCCCTGATCCGCTGGCACCACCCCCGCTTCGGCACCCTCACGCCGAATCGGTTCATCTCCCTGGCGGAGGAGGACGGTTCGATCGTGCCGCTCGGCCGCTGGGTGCTGCGCACCGCCTGCCGGCAGGCGCGCGCCTGGCAGACGCAGCACCCGGACGAGCCGCCGATCTTCGTCAGCGTGAACGTGGCGGTCCGTCAGGTCTGGGACTCCGACCTGGTCGCGGACGTCGCCGACACCCTGGAGGAGACCGGGCTGCCCCCGCACCTGCTCCAGCTGGAGCTGACCGAGTCCGCGGTGATGGGCTCCTCGGGCCGGCCCCTCCAGGTCCTCGAAGCCCTCAGCGGCATGGGCGTCCGCATCGCCATCGACGACTTCGGCACCGGCTACTCCAACCTCGCCTACCTCAGCAGGCTGCCGGTGTCCGTGCTCAAGCTCGACGGCTCCTTCGTGCGCGGCTTCCAGATCGAGGACCGCACCGCCAAGGCCAGCCCGGCGGACGAGGTCATCGTCGAGGCGATGGTCCAGCTCGCCCACCGGCTGGGGCTGACCGTCACCGCGGAGTGCGTGGAGACCTCCGCGCAGGCCACCCGGCTGCGCCGGATCGGCTGCGACACCGGTCAGGGCTGGCTGTACTCACGGCCCGTCCCGCCCGACCGCATCTCCGAACTGCTCGGCACACCCGGGGTTCAGGCGGGCGTCGGCAACCCGTAGGCGTCGGCGATCAGTTCGTACGACCGCACCCGGACGTCACCGCCGTGCGCGTTGGCGGTGAGCATCAGCTCGTCGGCCCCGGTGCGCTTCTGCAGGTCGTCCAGACCGGCCCGCACCTCGTCCGCCGTGCCGTGGACGACGTTGGCGTTCCAGGACTCCACGAACTCCCGCTCCATCGGGCTGAAGTCGTACGCCTCCGCCTCCTCGGGCGTCGGCACGAGTCCCGGGCGTCCGGTGCGCAGCCGCACCATGTTCAGCGCGGCGGCCAGCACCTGGCGACGCGCCTCCTTCTCGTCGTCGGCGGCGAGCGCGGCCACCCCGATCAGCGCGTAGGGCGCGTCCAGCACCTCGCTCGGCCGGAAGCTCTCCCGGTACAGGTCGAGCGCGGGGACCGTGTTCTGCGCGGAGAAGTGGTGGGCGAAGGCGAACGGCAGGCCGAGCACGCCGGCCAGCCGGGCGCTGAACCCGGAGGAGCCGAGCAGCCAGAGGGGCGGCCGGTGCGGGGACTGCACCCCGCCGGGCGAGGTGGCCTGCACCGGTCCGGGCACGGCGTGGATCCGCCGGTACGGGTGCCCGTCGGGGAAGTCGTCGTCCAGGAAGCGGGTCAGCTCGGCGAGCTGCTGGGGGAAGTCGTCGGCGCCCTCGTTCAGCCGGTCGGTGCGGCGCAGGGCGGCGGCGGTCGCGCCGTCGGTGCCGGGCGCCCGCCCGAGCCCCAGGTCGATCCGCCCCGGCGCCATGGCCTCCAGCGTGCCGAACTGCTCGGCGATCACGAGCGGCGCGTGGTTGGGCAGCATCACGCCGCCCGACCCGAGCCGGATCCGTCCGGTGTGGGCGGCCAGGTGCGCGAGGATCACGGCCGGCGAGGAGGAGGCCACGCCCGGCATGGAGTGGTGCTCGGCCACCCAGTACCGGTGGTACCCGCGCGCCTCGGCGAGCTTCGCCAGCTCCACGCTGGTCCGCAGCGCGTCGGACGCGGTCCGCCCGGCTCCCACCGTGACCAGGTCGAGAACGGAGAGGGGCACCGGGGCGGTGCCGTGTGCCGTGCCCCTGATCTCGTCGTCTGCGGTCACGTGGGTGCCTCCTGTCGGACGTCCTCGCACTCGGTGCATGTGCGGTGGGGGGAACAGGGGGTGGTCCCCGGTTATTCCCCCGGCCCGCCCGACACCGGTGCGCGCCGGACGCCTGCGCCGCCCGCGGCCGACCTCAGGGCCGCCAGGCCACCCGGTGCTCCGCCAGATGCGACAGCACCGCATGGTTCGCCTCCCAGCCGTCCGGGAACTTCACCAGCGTTCCGAGCTGGACCGGCTCCGTGGACGGGTAGTCGTCCAGGAGGTCCGTCACCCCCTCGCGGCAGACGACGATGCACGCGTGGCGGTGGCGGGAGGCGAGGACGCAGAGGCGGCCCGTCTCCAGGTGGAACGCCGTCGCGTCGGGGCGGCCGGACAGCGGGTGGAGGACGACCGTCACGTCGTACTCACGGCCCTGGAGCCGGTTCGCCGTGTCGACGGTCACGTCGCCCACCCCCAGGTCCGCGAGTGCCGCGCGTACCGCCGCCGCCTGGTCGCGGTGGGCCGTGCCGACGGCGACGCGGTCCGCGGTGAGCGGGGTGGGGTCCGGGGAGCGCTCGGAGACCGCCGCGCCGCCCCGGTCCAGCAGCCGGCGGACCACCTGGGCGACCGCCCCCACCGCCTCCGGGTCGGTGCGCGGGGTGTGGCGGGCCGGCAGCTCCAGCAGGCCCCAGCCGGTCTCCGCCGCCTCGTCGATCACCCGGTCCGGGCCCGAGCCGTCCGACGGGACGGCCAGGGTCAGGGCGCGGTCGCCGTGGCCCGTGCCGCTGCGGAACGGCGTGAACGGGTAGAACGCGTCCGACACCAGCGGCGCCGCCGAGGCGGGCAGCCGCCAGGACACCGGCAGCCGGTGCTGCGGCAGGTCCGGGTTGTGCGCGAGCAGCGTGGTCACCGCCGAGCCCGACGGGTCGTACGACAGGCCCGCCCACTGCTCGGCGCCCACGAGGGAGAACGGGTCGAGCTGACCCGGGTCGCCGACGAACAGCGCCCGCTCGAACAGCCCGGCCACCGCGAGCAGCGCGTCCGAGCGCATCTGGTACGCCTCGTCGACGATCGCGTGCTGCCACGGCTCCACGTTCTTCACGTGCGCCCACTTCGCCGCCGTCGACAGCACCACCGGCAGCTCGGCGAGATCCGCCGCCTTCGCCGACGTGCGCACCTGGTCCAGGGCGTCCAGCGCCTTGTCGTACGGGTCGGTGTCGCTGCTGTGCAGACGGCCCACCGGCAGGTCCGGGTTCTTCTCGGCGAGGCGCAGCACCAGGTCGTCCACCTGCGCGTTCGTCTGCGCCACCACCATCAGCGGGCGGCCCGCCTCCGCCAGCTCCAGCGCCGCGCGCACCACCAGCGTGGACTTGCCGGCGCCGGGCGGGGAGTCGACGACGACACCGCGCGCGGGGCCGTGGAGTGTGTCGTGGAGGATCGCGTCCGTGGCGCGGGCGGCCGCGGAGCCGGGGTCGAACGCCGTCTCCTCGACGGGGGCGGTCACAGCACGTCCTCCTCGGTCACCGGGTCGGCGGGCTCGGGGGCGGGCTCCTCACCGGGCGGCCCGCCGTGGGTCCACGGGGTCTCCTCCGGGTCGGGCAGCTTGGCGCCACCGCGCGGCTCGTGCTCGAAGAGCGTGAAGCACAGCCGGTCGCCCTTCTCCGGCACCGAACCGGGCTCCGGCTCCTTGCCCCGGCCCATCTTGTCCATGATCCGCAGGACCAGCAGACCGCCCTCGGGGCCCGCCTCGTACCCCACGAACTCCGCCGTCTGCGGCTTCCCGCCCAGCGAGCGGTACACCTTGACGCGCTCGCCCAGGTGCGGCCGGTCGTCCGTGCGGACCGTGACCAGCGGGCGGGGGCTCGGCCGCTTGCTCTCGCTGTACGCCATGACCACGTCGACGACCTCCCCGGCGAACGCCTCCCCGGACAGCCGCCGGGCCGCCATCACCAGCGGGTCGTCGAGCGCCTCCTGCGCCTCCAGCCGGGCCTGCTCCCGCTCACGGGCCGCCAGCTTGTTCGCCGCCGTCACCGCGTCGTCGCGGCGCGGCTGCGGCGGCTCACCGGCCGCCACCCGGTCCCGGTGGCCCGTGAACGACCAGCGGTCGCGTGTCCAGCGCTCCTCCACGCGGGCGCCCTCCGGCAGCTCCCGCAGCAGGTCCAGGCCCCGCCACACCGCGTCCCAGGTGGGCCGCGTACGGCTCTCCACCAGGGCGCGGATCTCCCGCTCGGCGGCGGTCAGCGCGCCCAGCCGGTCGTCGGCCTCCACGCCGTCCTCGGCGGCGGCGAGCGCCGTACGCGCGCGGTCGTAGCGCTCGATGGCCGGGGCGAGCAGCTTGTTGTCGAACGCCGGGTCGGTGGCCGGGCCCGCGGGCGGGCACACCAGCTGCCCGTCGGCGTCCCGCGCCAGCTCCGCCTCCTGGGCGGCCTCCGCGCCCGAGCGGCCCTCGGGCGGGTCGATCCAGGCGAGCAGCGCCCCCAGATGCTGGTCCTCCAGCGTGGACTGGCCGGTCGCCCAGTGCCGGCCCAGTACGTCCGTCATGGCGAGCAGCAGGCAGGAGCCGGGCACGCGGGCCCGCTCCCCGAAGTGCGTGAGCCACCGCCCGAGCAGCGGCACGCGGGGCGGCGCCGGGAACGGGGCCTCCGGGTCCTGCTCCGCCGTGCGCCGGAACCGCATGGACCGGCCGAGCAGCCGTACCAGGTCGACGCCGGCCCTGCTCGGCACGATCATCTGGGGCGCGTCCGCGCACAGCTCGACCTCGACCTTGACCCGCTTGCCGGTCTCCGGGTCGGTCTCCGAGCGCTCGGCCGCCTCCACGGCGTCCGCGAACCCGTCCAGGTACGGCAGGACCACGTCCGCCAGCTCGGCGAGGAACGCGAACCGCAGCTCGCGGTCGCGCGGCTGCGGCACCACCAGCAGCCGCGGCGCGTCCCGGTCGCTCCCCACCAGCGCGCCGAGCGGGGCGCCCGCCTCACCCGCGGTGATGAGCGGCACGAACACCAGTGGCCGCTCGGACAGATGCCGGTGCCGGACGGTCGCGGCGGGCTGCGCGCGGCCGGTGTCGACCGCCTCGAGCCGGGCGAGGGTGGAGATCAGCGACACGGGGCCACCTCCCGCGTCCCCTCGGCGGCCTCCCGCGTCCCCTCGGCGGCCGACGCCAGCGCCTCCGCGCGCAGGGCCGCCGCGCGGCGCAGCGCCGCCACCGCCGGGTCGTCGGGGTCGCCCGCCTCGCCGCGGGCCGCCGCCAGCACGTCCCCGACGGTCGTCAGACCGCCCAGCTCCGCCCGCACCGGGCGGCCCAGGGAGGTGACGGCGCCGGCCGCGCGGGAGCGGTCACGGCAGTGGAAGGCCAGCTCGCACGCGGACAGGCACTCGGGCGCGTAGGTCGCCGGGACCGACTCCACGGCCTGCTCGAGCTGCTCGGCGGGCAGCTCGGGGGAGAAGCAGACGCCCTCGGGGAGGGTGTCGGCGATCTCCTCGATGCGGGTGAGCCGGGCCAGCTGGCGCGCGGTCACGGCGCGCTGCTTGCGCACGTCCACGGCGGAGGCGGTGGGCAGGTTGGAGAAGTCCTTCGGGCACACAAGGAGCACGCGGTGACGCACCCGGGGCGGGGGGTCGAGCCGCTCGGCGACCCGCTCCAGCGCCAGCACGTACACCGCGGCCTGACGGGCGGCCGCGCCGACCTTCGCCGGGTCGGCGGCCCCGTCCAGCATGGGGAACGACTTGATCTCGACGACCGTCCAGCTGCCGTCGGGATGCACCACCACCGCGTCCGGCTCCAGGAACGCGGGCGAGCCCGCCACGTCCAGGGCGAGCATCGGATGGTCCAGCAGCGTCCACGCGCCGGGCTCCCCTGCGGCCTCGCGCAGCGCCAGCTCCGTGCGCGCGGTGCGGCCCTCGGGGCCCTGGGCGGTCAGGTCGGGCACGCGCGCCCCGGCGGGCGGCTCGGCTCCGCGGTCCAGCTTCTCATGGGCGAGGCGCAGCAGCTCCGTGCCGCCGTCGGCCTTGACCTTCGCCTCGAAGGCGTTGCCCCGGACGAACGCGAACTGCGACTGGCCGAAGACCGAGGGCGAGCCCAGCGCGCCCGCGAGCGCCGCCTTGTCCACCCCGGCGCCGTCGAGGATCGCGCGCCGTCTGCAGCCCGGGTTGGCGGCGAGGGCGGCCAGGGCGCGCGCGTCCAGCGCCTTGGCCTGCGTCTCGGGACCGCGCAGCTCAGCGAGCCGGTGCCGGAGCCCCTTCCCCCGCTTCCGAGGGGGAGGCACCCGGTTCGGCTCCTGGTCCGTACCGCGACTCGGGATGCCGCTGCCGTGGAATTCGCTCACCCGCGGAAGTCTGGCATCCGGCACTGACAATCATGGCATCCGTGGCCGGAGAGGCCGCCGGGACGGCCGCCGCGGCGGTCCGGAAGCGGGCCTTCACGACGTCCGCGTACCGCATGACGTGCGGGGCCAGCAGCAGGCCCGCGCCCATCACGGCGGCGCCCGCGAGCGCGTCGAGGAAGTAGTGGTTGGCGGTGCCCATCACCACGATCGTGGTGACCAGCGGGTAGACGACCGCGGCCGTCCTGGTCCAGCGCCCGCGCCCGTGCTTCCAGAGGATCACCCCGCACCACAGCGCCCATCCCACGTGCAGGCTGGGCATCGCCGCGTACTGGTTGGTCATGCCGCCGAGGCCGCGCGGGGCGCTCGCCTCGCCGCCCCACCAGCCCCACGAGCTGTAGTAGGCCATCGTGTCGACGAAGCCGTGGCTCGGGTCGAGCAGCCGGGGCGGGCAGGTGGGCAGCAGGGTGAAGCCGATCAGGCCGATGAACGTCGACGTCATCAGCCAGGTCCTGGCCGCCCGGTAGTGCACCGCGCGGGAGCGGAACAGCCACACGAGGAGCGCCGGGGTCACCAGGTAGTGCAGGGAGGCGTACCAGAAGTCGGCGGGTATGCCGATCCACGGTTCGCGGGTGAACAGGCGGTTCAGCGGGTGCTCGGCGTTGAGGTACAACGCCTTCTCTATGCGCAGCAGCGCCAGGCCGTGGTCCACGGCGTCGGAGACGTCGCCGCGGACGACGAGCCGTCCGGCGGAGTAGCAGGCGTACACGAGGAGGATGAGCGGCAGCTCCGTCCACCAGCGCATCCGGGTCGCCGGGACCGCCTCGGTGCCCGGTGTCTCGGTGTGCGGCATCCGATCGCTCCCCCTTGTCCTCGTGCTGTCCTGGTCGGCGGCCAGCCACTCTACGGTGTGTGCGCGTCTTCCCGCGTACACCTCTTCGGAACCGGATAGACGCGGAGATCGCCCCCCGGGTTGCCCGCGACCAGGGTGAGCGATGATGGACGGGTCCCGCCTGTGAATTTCCCGGAAGGTTCCCCATGGCTCCGCGCATCCTGCTGGCCCGGCACGGACAGACCGCGTGGTCGTTGTCCGGCAAGCACACCGGCAGGACCGACGTGCCGTTGCTGGAGGAGGGCCGTCAGGGGGCGAAGCTGCTCGGAGAGCGTCTTCAGCGGCCGCCGTACGACGGGGCGGCGGACGTCGAGGTGCGCACCAGCCCGCTGTCCCGCGCGCGGGAGACTTGTGAACTGGCCGGCTTCGGCGACCGCGCCCGGCACTGGGACGCGCTCCTGGAGTGGGACTACGGCGCCTACGAGGGCATGACCCCGGCGGAGATCCAGGCGGTGCGTCCGGGCTGGCTCATATGGCGGGACGGGGTCCCGGAGGGCGAGACGCTCGCGGAGGTGAGGGACCGCGCGGACGAGGTGGTCGCCTGGGCGCGCTCCGCCGACCGTGACGTGCTGATCTTCGCCCACGGCCACATCCTGCGCTCGATCGGCGCCCGCTGGCTGGGCCTGCCGCTGGACTTCGCGGCCCGCATCCGCCTCAGCCCGACCTCCCTGTCGGTCCTGGGCTGGGCGTACGGCGAGCCGGCCGTGGAGAGCTGGAACGACGTGGGGCACCTCGCCCCCTGACGCGTGCGCCTACGCGCGCGTGACGCATGTCTCCACGCACGCGTCAGGCGCGTGACGCGGCGGCGCCCCCTGTGAGCAACGACTCGACGCCGTGGAGGAAGGTCTCGCAGACCAGCTCCGGGTCGAAGAGGCAGCCGGCCGCCATGGCGCCGTCCCTGAGCATCACGAAGTGCCGTCCCGCCGCGTCGGCGGGCTCGATGCCCGCGCGGCCGAGCAGTTCGGTGACGGTCTCCAGGAACCACTGCCGGTGCGCCAGCACGGCCCGGTGCACCGGGTGGTCCGGGTCGGGGTACTCCGCCACCGCGTTGAGGAACGCGCAGCCGCGGAAGCCGGGGGAGCGGATGCCGTCGGCGATGGCCCGCGCGACCGCCCGTACGTCGTCCTCCGGCGCGGCGTCCGGCGCCCGCGCGCCGGTGATCTGCGCCCGCATGCCCTGGTCCGCCTGGTCGAGATAGGCGAGGACCAGCTCCTCCTTGCCGGTGAAGTGCCGGTAGAGCGTCGCCCGGGTGACCTGGGCCTCCTCGATGATCCGGTCGACGCCCACGGAGTGGATCCCCTCGGCGTAGAAGATCCTCGTCGCCGTTCCGAGCAGCCTGGTCCGCGCCTCGGACGGCCTGCCGCTTCGTGTGCCCCGACTCATGGGTGCGAGCGTACCAAAAACGTGAGGGAGAACGTTCGGTCTTGACGAGGGGGCGCCCGCGGGTCTTGAATCGAAGGAGACCGAACGTTCTCCCTCAGAGTTCAGCCCATCGAGAGGCACTCCCGTGGACACCCTCGCCGCCACCACCCCGGCCCCCGCCCCCGCCGCCGCTCCCGCGGCCCTGCGCCGGCTGTACTTCGTACGCTTCGCCTTCGCCGCCGTCTGGGCCGCCCTGCTCTTCGCCAGTGCCGGCACACTCGGCCCGCTCGGCGCGACGCTCCTGGTGATCTATCCGCTGTTCGACGTCGCCTGCGCCGTCGTCGACGTACGCTCCGCCGCCGCGGACGGCGGTCCCGTGCGGCACCTGTACCTGAACATCGCGCTCAGCGCCCTCACCGCCGTCGGTCTCGCCCTCGCCGCCACCTCCGGCGTCCCGGCGGTGCTGCGGGTCTGGGGCGCCTGGGCCGTCACCGCGGGTCTGGTCCAGCTCGTCGTCGGCGTCGCCCGGCGCCGTATGGGCGGGCAGTGGGCGATGATCGCGAGCGGCGGCATCTCCACCCTCGCCGGTGTGTCGTTCGCCGCGCAGGCGGGCGGCGCCGGCGCCTCCCTGAAGACGTTGGTCGGCTACGCCTTCCTCGGCGGCGTGTTCTTCCTCGTCTCCGCCCTCCGCCTGGGCCGCGCCGCCAAGGGCGCGTGACCCGGCCCGGACACCGCGGGGCCCCGCCGGCGTTCCCCCTGCGCCGGCGGGGCCCCGCGGTCCGTGTCCCGCGTGTCCCGAGAGGTCACACCATGCGCGGCAGGGAGGCGTGGCGGTCCAGGAACTGCGAGACGCCGGACGTCCGGCGGTGCGGCAGCAGGACGCGTGAGGTGCCGGACAGCATCGAGCGGACGCGGGACGACTGGACCTCGCCCAGCAGGTCCAGGGCGCGCATCCCGGCCTGGGCGGCCTCCTCGGGACGGCCGCCGCGGGCCAGGTCGTCGGCCAGCTCCGCCGTGTACAGCGCGATGTTCCGGGTGAAGTGCGGGTCCTGGAGCTCCGCCGCCCGCCGGGCATGGCGCGCCGCGCGCGTCCAGTCGCCGAGCGTGGACCAGCACTGCGCCTCCAGGCCCTCCAGCTCGGCCTCCCCGTAGAAGGTCATCCACTCGGGGTCCGCCTCCGCGGGCCCGCGGTCGAAGTACGCCTGGGCCCGGATCAGCGCCTGCTCACAGCCCGTGCGGTCGGCCAGCCCGGCCCAGCCGCCCGCCTCGCGCAGCGCCAGCAGCGACATCAGCCGGGGCGAGCCGAGCGGCCGCGCCGCCCGCTGGGCCGCCTGAGCGGCCCGCACCGCCTCCCGGGGGCGGCCCGCGTCCCGGGCGAGGAACGCCATGTTGCAGAACGCGTGCGCCTCCAGCCCGGCGTCGCCCGTCACCCGGGCCGTCGCCAGCGCCTCCGCGTAGTGCGAGCGCGCGTCGTCGAAGCGGCCCGAGTCGTGCGCCAGCCAGCCCACCGAGATGGCCAGCTCCCCGGCGCCCGCGTACAGCCGGTCCGCCGTGCGCTGCCGGGTCGCCCCCGCGTCCAGCAGCGCGTACGCGGCCCGCAGCGGGGCCGCCGCACGGCGGTAGAGCCCGTCCGCCCCGTGGCGGTCGTCGAGCACCCGGATCCGGCGCACGGCCTCCTCCAGGGCGCACGCGTCCGACGTCCCCGCACGGCGCACCGGGCGCTGTGCCGCCGAAGCCTCCGGGGCGAGCCCGTACGGGCTCAGGGCGGCGGCCACCGTGGCGCCACCGCCGGTCATGAATGCGCGACGCAGCACGTCGCTCTCCTCGTGGTCGTGCGGGTCGTACTCGTCGTACGTGTCGTACCTGTCGTGCGTCTCATACGGCTCGCACGCCCCGCTGGTCTCACTCGTGGCGTTCGCCGGGTTCTCGGGACGGGCCGCGGGCTGGTCCCCGGCGGCCCGGGTCCGGCGCCCGCGGACCGACGAGCGGGGCGCGAAGCCCAGGTCGGTCAGCGTGCGGCCGGGGAACATGTGCAGGAAGACCCGTTCGTAGGCGTAGTTGGGGCAGCGGATCTCGCCCGCCTCCACCCGGTGCACGTACCGCGCGTCACAGCTGACCCGCTCGCCGATCTCGCGGGCGGCCCGCCGGACCGCCGCGGCGAACTCGGCCGGCGAGCGCGATCCGCGCAGGTGCCGGAAGACGAGATTCGGCCGCGGCGGCCGGGCTGGCTGGGACGAGGGCACCGATGACGACGCCATGGCCGGGTCCTCTCTGCGAACCGTCGAACCATGCCGGAAACGGGGCGGCTTGTCAGGGTGCCACCCTGTTTCCGGCGGGCATGAACGTACCTGCTGTGACGAGCTGGGTACGCTGAGTTTGACCACATGACGGATATGTCGTCCGTGATCTGCCATGAAGTGCCATCCTTTGCGGCGGACTTCCGGCGTAGCCCTTGACGGCGCGGCTCGTTGAACCCTGTGGACCGGGAGCCCCCGACTCCCGACCCCTCGTCCGAGCGTGATCCGTGTGGTGGAGGCCGGGATGATGACGACCAGCCGGAAGAACGACCCCCTTGAACCCGTCGGCCCGGACTGTGACGTGGTCACCGTCCCGGCCCGGCAGGGCCTGGAGGCGGTGGACATCCTGCGGCGCGGAGCCGGGGACGCGGTGGGTCCGGTGCTGCACGACGGCGGCTGCGACACCCTCGGCTTCCTGGTGCCGCCCGGCACCGCGGCCGCGTGGGACGTCCCCGGCAGCGTCTGTACGGAGACCGACGGCCGCGGCATCCGTCTGACGCCCGACCGGCCGGCGAAGGGCTCCGACTGGCTGGTGCCGCCAGGTGAGGCCGACCTGGCGACCGACCCCGCGGTGCTGCGCGAGGCCCTGGGGCAGGCCCAGCGGATGATCGAGGCGGCGGACAGCTGCAGTTGAGCGTCCGGGCGGCCGGGGAGCGGCCGGCCGCGTGGCCCCGGCGGGGTGCGGACGCGCCGCCTGGGACAATGACCGCATGGCACGGGGCAGGAGCAGCGGACGGGGACAGGCGGCCGTCGAGGCCGTCACCGAGCAGGTCGACGGAGGGACCGCCCGGCTCGTCCCGGACCGCGACCGGCCACGCGGCTGGACGCTGCTGATCGACGACGCGCCCCAGTCGCACGTCGACCTGGACGACCCCGCCCACCTCTCCTTCGAGTACCAGCGCCGCTTCGGGCACGTCGTCGACCTCGCCGCCCCGCCCGGAAAGCCCCTGCGGGCCGTGCACCTCGGCGGCGGCGCCCTCACCCTCGCCCGGTACGTCGCCGCCACCCGCCCCCGCTCCACCCAGCAGGTCGTCGAGCGCGACGGGGCGCTGGTGCGGCTGGTCCGGCGGGAGCTGCCGCTCGATCCCCGGGCGCGGATCCGGGTGCGCACGGCGGACGCCCGCGAAGGGCTCGCCAAGGTACCCGACGGCTGGGCCGACCTCGTCGTCGCCGACGTCTTCAGCGGCGCCCGCACCCCGGCCCACCTGACCTCCACCGAGTTCCTCGACGAGGTCCGCAGGACCCTCGCACCCGGCGGGATCTACACCGCCAACCTCGCCGACGGGCCGCCGCTCACGCATCTGCGCGGCCAGATCGCCACCGCCGCCGCCCGGTTCGCCGAACTCGCGCTGATCGCCGACCCGGCCGTGCTGCGCGGCAAGCGGTTCGGCAACGCGGTCCTGGTCGCCTCCGACGCGCCGCTGCCGGTCGCCGAGCTGACCCGCCGGGCCGCCTCCGACCCCCACTCCGGCCGGGTCCAGCACGGCCGGGAACTCACCGACTTCACCGGCGGCGCGGCCCCCGTGACCGACCTCGGCGCGGTCGCGTCACCGGCGCCGCCCGCCGACGCCTTCCGCTGAACGCGCCCGAACCTGCTGAGACGCGCCGAACGCGCACCGACGCCCACCGACGCGCGCCGAACGCGCCCCGGTACGGCGTCAGTACGTGGCGATCTCCACCCGCGGCGGGCCGTCGTGCCAGGTGCAGAAGACCGTCACCCGGTCCGCTCCCGAGGCGAACTCCACCCGGATCCACGTCTCCGTCTTCCACACCTGCATCGACCAGCCGGCCCCCGGCGTCGCCGACACCAGCGACGCGGACGTCTTCCCGATGTCGAACACCGCCCGGCCGCCCCGGGTGTCGTAGCTCCTGACCTCCCCGGCGGGGGTCGTCTCCGGCGCGGAGGGCGTCTTCGAGGGGGACGCGGTGCGCGAAGGCGTCGGATCGGGCGGCGCGGACTCGGTGGCCGGAGTCCCCGACGGCTCACGGGACTTCTCCGTCCGCTTCCCGTCCTCGTCCTGCGACGGCCCGGCGGAGGGGCGGTGCGTGGACGACGACACCGCCCGCGCCTTCTCCTCGCCCGCCGGGATCGGCAGGGCGCGCGGCGGGTCGTAGGCCGTGCCCTCCATCACCGTGCTGACGCCCCACCACGACAGCGTCACGGCCGCGCCCGTGGCGAGCAGCCAGGCCAGTACGTGTAGGAGTCCTCTGCGCATCGTCGGCCCATAGTGCCCCACACGCCCCACCCGTGTCGCGCCCCGGACGGTGTGGACGGACCGTCCACAGGCCTTCGGGAAGCTCGTCCTGAGTTGTCCACAGGCCCCGGCCGCCCCCGCACGGCATGGCGTACGGTGCCGCCCATGGCAAGTGTTCTCGTGGTCGAGGACGACCAGTTCGTACGTTCGGCGCTCATCCGGCAGCTGACCGACGCCTCGCACACCGTGCGCAGCGTCGGGACCGCGCTGGAGGCGCTGCGCGAGGCCGCCCATTTCCGCTTCGACGTGGTCGTCCTGGACCTCGGACTGCCGGATCTCGACGGCTCCGAGGCCCTGAAGATGCTCCGCGGCATCACCGACGTCCCGGTCATCGTCGCCACCGCCCGCGACGACGAGACGGAGATCGTGCGGCTGCTGAACGCCGGCGCGGACGACTATCTGACCAAGCCGTTCTCGGTGGAGCACCTCTCCGCCAGGATGGCGGCCGTGCTGCGCCGCGCCCGCTCCGGCGGCGGCGAGGCCGCGCCCTCCCCGGTGATCCGGGTCGGCGGCCTCACCGTCGACCCGCTGCGCCGCCAGGCCGAACTGGACGGCGCCCGACTCGACCTCACCAGACGCGAGTTCGACCTGCTCGCCTTCCTCGCCGGGCGGCCCGGCGTGGTCGTGCCCCGGCGGGAGCTGCTCGCCGAGGTGTGGCAGCAGTCCTACGGCGACGACCAGACCATCGACGTCCATCTGTCCTGGCTGCGCCGGAAGCTGGGGGAGACCGCCGCCCGCCCGCGCTACCTGCACACCCTGCGCGGCGTCGGCGTGAAGCTGGAGCCGCCGGCCGACGCGGCCGGACCCGTGCACGCGCCCGGGGCGGAGCCGCCGCGATGAGATGGGCCCTGGTGAAGGTGTCGCTGGCGGTGACCGCGATGGTCGTGGTGGCCTTCGCCGTCCCGCTCGGCCTGGTCATCCGTGAGATGGCCCGTGACCGCGCCTTCGCCGGCGCGGAGCGGGAGGCCGCGGCCGTCGCCCCCGCGCTGTCCATCACCACCGACCGCGCCCAGCTGGAGCGGGTCGTCGCCTCGGCCGGCTCCGGCACCGACATGGCGGTGCACCTCCCCGCCGCCGCCGGCGAACAGCCCTTGGACATAGGGGAGCGGCGGGCCTCCGACCAGGACGTCGCCGCCGTGCGGGAGCTGGGCCGTGCCTCCACCTCCACCGTGCCCGGCGGCTCGGCCCTGCTCCAGCCGGTCGCGCTCAGCTCCGGCGAGATCGCCGTCGTCGAGGTGTTCGTCCCGGAGTCCGCGGTCACCAACGGCGTCGGCACGGCCTGGGCGGTCCTCGCGGCCGTCGGCGCCGCTCTGATCGTCGGCTCCGTCGCGGTCGCCGACCGGCTGGGCGTGCGCATGGTGCGCCCCGCCCAGCGGCTGGTCGAGGGGGCGCACGAACTGGGCGAGGGCAAGCTCGGCGCCCGCGTGCCCGAGGAGGGGCCGACCGAACTGCGGCTGGCCGCCGTGGCGTTCAACTCCATGGCCGACCAGGTCGTCCAGCTCCTCGCCAACGAGCGGGAGCTGGCCGCCGACCTGTCCCACCGGCTGCGCACCCCGCTCACCGTGCTGCGGCTCAACGCCGCCTCCCTGGGCGACGGTCCGGCCGCCGAGCAGACCCGGGCCGCCGTCGAGCAGCTGGAGCGCGAGGTCGACACCATCATCCGCACCGCCCGCGACGCCAAGCCGCAGACGGCCGCGGCCGGTCCCGGCGCGGGCTGCGACGCGGCCGAGGTGGTGCGCGAGCGGATGGCGTTCTGGTCGGCGCTCGCCGAGGACGAGGGCCGCAAGTGGCGGGTGGCCGGGGCGGACCGGCCGGTGCGCATCCCGGTGGCCCGCGCCGACCTGGCCGCCTCCCTCGACGCCCTGCTCGGCAACGTCTTCCGGCACACCTCCGAAGGCACCGCCTTCGCCGTCGACGTGCACAACGGCGAGGACGCGGTGATCGTGCTCGTCTCCGACGCGGGCCCCGGCATAGCCGACCCCGAGACGGCGATGGCCCGCGGCCGGGGCTCCGGCACGGACGGCTCCACCGGACTCGGCCTGGACATCGTGCGCCGCCTCGCCGAGTCCACGGGCGGCGACGTGCGCATCGGCCGGTCGGTGCTCGGCGGGACCGAGGTGCGCATCTGGATCCAGCTCGACGGCCGCGACCGGCCGCCGCGGCGGCGCGGGCACCGGGGGAGCGTCCGCCGGCGCCGGACGGGCCGCGGCGCCCTGTCCTTTAACCGCTCCCGATCCCTTCCTTAAGCGGACCCTAAGGTTCCCTGCCGCCGTCCGGATCAGGCGAGTTGTCCGGTTCCGGATCACTAGCGTGCTGCCGCGACCTCCCCCCACGAACGCAACGAAGGCAGGCATGCGATGAGCACGCACCGGCGCAGGATCAGCGGCAGGAACAAGGCGATGGGCGCGGTGGCGGCCGCGGCCGTCGCCGCCGGCGGAGCGTTCCTGTTCACGAACACCGCACTGGCCACGGGAGAGCCCGCCACCGAGACGGCCGCCGGCCCCACGGAGACCACCGGCGCGGGCTTCGCCCCCTACGTCGACACCTCCCTCAGCCCGGCGTTCGACCTGCTGGCGAGCGCCGAGGCGACCGGTGTGAAGGAGTACACCCTCGCGTTCATCACCGACGGCGGCGGCTGCACCCCCAAGTGGGGCGGCACCGGCGGCCTCGGCGACAACCCGGTGGCCGCGCGGATCGGCGCGCTGCGCGAGGCGGGAGGCGACGTCCGCGTCTCCTTCGGCGGCGCGGCCGGCTCCGAACTCGGCACCACCTGCGGCTCGGTGGAGGCGCTCACCGCCGCCTACACCGAGGTCGTCGACACCTACCGGCTCACCAAGGTGGACTTCGACGTCGAGGGCGGCGCGCTGCCGAACGCGGAGGCCAACACCCGCCGGGCGCAGGCGATCGCCGCCCTGCAGAAGTCCCACCCGGACCTGGACGTCTCCTTCACCCTCCCGGTGATGCCGGAAGGGCTCACCCAGGACGGCGTGAACCTCCTCGCCGACGCCAAGGAGAACGGCGTGCGCATCGACGCCGTCAACATCATGGCGATGGACTACGGCCCGGCGTACAGCGGCGACATGGGCACCTACGCGGAGCAGGCCGCCACCGCCACCCAGGCCCAGCTCAAGGACGTCCTCGGGCTCGGCGAGGCCGAGGCGTGGAGGACGGTCGCGGTCACCCCGATGATCGGCGTCAACGACGTCGTCACCGAGATCTTCACGGTCGAGGACGCCACCCAGCTGGTGGAGTTCGCCAAGACCAAGGGACTGGGCCGGCTGTCGATGTGGTCCGGCACCCGCGACCGGCAGTGCCCCGAGGGCGAGAAGCCGGCCGCCGACGCCACCTGCAGCTCGATCCTCCAGGACACGTTCGCCTTCTCGAAGGCGTTCGCGGCCTACAGCTGAGCCGCCGGGCGGACCAACCGAGCCACCTGAGGAAACGGGGAACGCGTGCCCCGGCCGGACCCTACCCCCCACCCGGCCGGGGCACCCGTGCGTCCGGCGACAGGCCCCCGGCCTGCGTGGCAGGGCCCGGACGCACACGAGCGGGGCGCGGCACTCCCCCGGGGCGCCGCGCCCCGCCCCCCGCACCCGCGCCCCGTTCCTCCCGGAGCCCGAGGGCCGTCAGATGCCCTCGGGCTCCGGAAGCGCACCCGCCTTCGCCGCACGCGCGTACCACAGCGCGCTCGACTTCGGCGTCCGCTTCTGGCTGACGTAGTCGACGTACACGGCGCCGAAGCGCTTCTCGTAGCCGTACGCCCACTCGAAGTTGTCCAGCAGCGACCACAGGAAGTAGCCGCGCACGTCGGCGCCGTCGGCGATGGCCCGGCGCACCGCGGAGAGGTGGCCGTACAGGTAGGCCACGCGCTCCGGGTCGTGGACCTTGCCGTCGGCGTCCGGCTTGTCGTCGTAGGCGGCGCCGTTCTCCGTGATGTAGAGGGGCAGGCCGGGAGCCTCGCGGTGGTAGCGCATGATCAGCTCGTGCAGCCCGGTCGGGTCGACCGACCAGCCCATCTCCGTCAGGTCGCCCGGCGACTGGTGGAAGGCCACGTCGTCGGCGGCGGGCCACGGCGAGTGCTCGCTCGCCCCGTGACCGTCGGCGCGCGGGCCCTTGTCGTCGGGGTCGGCGGCCGACACCAGGGTCGGCGTGTAGTAGTTGAGGCCCAGCGCGTCGATCGGCTGGTGGATCGTGTCCATGTCGCCGTCCTGGATGCACGACCAGTCGGTCACCGAGGAGGTCGCCTCCAGCAGCGTCTCCGGGTAGGCGCCGTGCAGGACGGGGCCGTGGAAGACGCCGCCCGACAGGTCGTCGATCTTGCGGGCCGCCGCACGGTCCGCCGGGTCGTCCGGGTTCAGCGGGCGCACCACGGAGGTGTTGAGGCTGAGGGAGATCTGGTTGCGGGCCGGCATCACCGAGCGCAGCGCCTTGGTGCCCAGGCCGTGCGCCAGGTTGAGGTGGTGGGCGGCCTTCAGCGCGGCGGCCGGGTCGGTGCGGCCGGGGGCGTGGACGCCGGAGGCGTAGCCCAGGAAGGCGCTGCACCAGGGCTCGTTGAGCGTCATCCACGTCTCGACGCGGTCGCCGAGCGCCTCGCCCACGATCCGCGCGTACTCGGCGAAGCGGTAGGCGGTGTCGCGCTCCGGCCAGCCGCCCGCGTCCTCCAGCTCCTGCGGCAGGTCCCAGTGGTAGAGGGTGACGGCCGGCTTGATGCCCTTCTCCAGCAGCTCGTCGACCAGCCGGCGGTAGAAGTCCAGACCGCGCTGCACGGCCGGGCCGCGGCCGGTGGGCTGCACCCGGGACCAGGACACGGAGAAGCGGTAGGCCTGGAGGTTGAGGTCGGCCATCAGCGCCACGTCGTCGCGGTAGCGGTGGTAGTGGTCGACAGCGATGTCACCGGTGTCGCCGCCGGCCGTCTTTCCCGGCGTGTGGCTGAAGGTGTCCCAGATGGAAGGGGTACGTCCGTCCTCCCGCACCGCCCCCTCGATCTGGTACGCGGAGGTCGCGGCGCCCCAGAGGAAGGCCGGAGGAAAGGTCACCGGGGTCGCCGGCGTGGCGGAGTCAGACATGGAAGCGCTCCCATAGAGGTCGCATAGGGGTCGTGGAAGACCGACGGATACGTGAGAGGAAGGAAGGGGGCCGAGGCGGCGGCGACCCGGCCCCACCGGAATCGGGTGCGGGCGTCAGCCCTTGACCGCGCCCTGCATGATGCCGCCCACGATCTGCTTGCCGAAGATCGCGAAGACCAGCAGCAGGGGCAGCGTGCCGAGCAGCGCACCCGCCATGATCAGGGACTGGTCGGGGGTGTACCCGCGGCCGAGACCCGCGACCGCGACCTGCACGGTCGGGTTGCCGGTCTGCGTCAGCACCAGGAACGGCCACAGGAAGTCGTTCCACGCCTGCACGAACATCAGCATGCCGAGCACGGCCATGGCCGGCCGCGCGGCCGGGAACACCACGTGCCACACCACGCGCCAGCTGCTCGCGCCGTCCACCCGCGCGGCCTCGATGACCTCGTCGGGCAGCGCCTGGAGCAGGTACTGCCGCATGAAGAACACGCCGAACGCGCTCACCAGCGACGGGAAGATGACCGCCTGGAGCTGGTCGGTCCAGTCGAGCTTGGCGACCATCATGTACAGCGGGATGATGCTGAGCTGCGGCGGGACCATCATCGTGCCGATCACCAGCAGCATCAGGGCGTTACGGCCCTTGAACCGCAGCTTGGCGAAGGCGAACCCGGCGATCGTCGACAGCACCACGATGGTCACCGCGGAGATGCCCGCCACGATGGTGGTGTTGAGGAAGGCCTCGCCGAGGTTGGCGTCCTTCCAGGCGATCTCCAGGTTCTTGAACAGGTTCGAGCCGAACCAGAGCGGCGGGGGGTTCTCCGCCAGGCGCTGGTTGTCACGGGACGCGGCGATCGCGGTCCACACCAGCGGGAACAGCGACACGAGCGTGAACACGGTGAGGATCACGTACGCGAGCGGTCCGCCGTGCAGGGTGCCGCCCGCCCGCGCCGACTTCGGCAGGCGCGAGCGCTTCTGGTCCTTGACGATCGGTGTCTCGGGGGGCGTCGCAGTCGTCGTCACGGCCACACTCCTTAACTGCTGGCGCGCAGCCGGCGCGAGATGAGCTGGTTGATGAGGCCGATGACGATCAGGATCGCGAACATGGTCCAGGCGATCGCCGAGGCACGGCCCAGGTGCTGGTTGACCCAGCCCTGTTCGTACAGGTACAGGCCGAGCGTCTGGAACTGGTGCTCCGCGCCGCCCGACGCGCCCTTGTTGGGGTCGAACAGCAGCGGCTCGCCGAAGACCTGGCTGGCGCCGATCGTCGAGACGACCACGGTGAACAGGATCGTCGGACGCAGCGAGGGCAGCGTCACGTGCAGGAACTGCCGCCAGCGGCTGGCGCCGTCCAGCGCCGCCGACTCGTACAGGTCCTGCGGGATCGCCTGCATCGCGGCCAGGTAGATCAGCGCGTTGTAGCCGGTCCAGCGCCAGATGATGATCGTCGAGACGGCGATCTGGCCGGGCCACTTGTCGTCCTGCCAGCCGACCGGGTCGATCCCCACCGCGCCGAGCGCCCAGTTGATCATGCCGTAGTCACGGCCGAAGAGCAGCACGAAGACCAGGGTCGCGGCGGCGATCGAGGTGGCGTACGGGGCGAGCATCGCGACCCGCCAGAACGTGGACGCCCTCAGCTTGTAGTTGAGGATGTGGGCGATGCCCATGGCGATCATCAGCTGCGGAACGGTGGAGATGATGCCGATGGTCAGGGTGTTCTGCGCCGCGTTCCAGAAGAAGTCGTCGTCGAAGATCCGGGTGTAGTTCTTCAGTCCGACCCAGTTCATGTCGGTCGGCGCGGTCAGCTCGACCTGGTGCAGCGAGGCCCAGCCGGTGTAGATCAGCGGGAACAGCCCGAAGGCCGCGAACAGCAGGAAGAACGGCGAGACGAACGCGTACGGGCTCCAGCGGGCGTCGCGCTGCCAGCGGCGCGACAGCTTGGACCGGCGCCGGTCGTCCTTGTCCGCGGAGCGGCTGCCGGGCGTACGGCCCGGGGCCGCGCCCCCCTTGACGGGGGACGCGGCGATGTCGGAGCGGGTGGCCATGCGGGTCACTGGTCCAGGTTGTTGTCGATGGTCTTGGTGGCCGTCTCCCACGCTTCCGCGGCCGACTTGCCCTTGGTGACGAGGATGACGCCGTTGTCGGTCAGACCCTGCTGGATGATCTGGTCCTTCGGGCCGATCACCTGGACCGGGATCTGCTTGGCGGCCTCGGAGAAGATCTCACCGATCGGCGCGTCACCGGTCATCTCGTTGGTGGCGCCGGTCACCTCCGGGCTGGTGTACGCGGCCGGGGCGCTCGGGAAGGAGCCCTGGACCTTGAACAGCTTGGCCTGCTGCTCGGGCGCGGTCAGCCAGGCGACCAGCTTCTGCGCCTCCTCGACGTTCTTGCCGCTCTTCGGCACGCCCAGGAAGGAGCCGCCCCAGTTGCCGGACTTCGGGGCCACGGCGACGTCCCACTTGCCGGCCGCCTCCGGCTTCGACTTGCCCTTGATGTAGCCGAGCATCCACGGCGGGCAGGCGACGGTGGCGAACTTGCTGTTGGCGATGGTGGTGTCCCAGGCCGGCTGGAACTGCGTCTGCGACTGGACCAGGCCCTTCTCGGCCGCGTCGGCGGTCAGGTCGAAGGCGGCCTTCACGGCGGGGTTGGTCTTGTAGATGACCTTGCCGGAGGCGTCGTAGAACTTCTCCTTCTCGCTGCTGAGCACGGCGTTCAGCAGGCCGCCGGGGGAGTCCATGAAGAAGGTGTCCTCGCCGGCCTTCTTCTTGTACTTCTCACCGGTCGCGATGAACTTGTTCCAGTCGCCGGCCCACAGCTTGCCGACCTGCTCGCGGTCGCTGGGCAGACCGGCCTTCTCGAAGAGGTCCTTGCGGTAGCAGATGGCCATCGGGCCGACGTCCGTGCCGAGCGCGATGGTCTCGCCGCCCTTGGCGGTGGCCTGCTCCCACTTCCAGGGCAGCCAGCCGTCCTTCTTCACACCCTCGACCTTGGACATGTCCGTGAACTTGTCCGCCTGGGTGCCCACGACCTCGGCGATGTTGGCGACCTCGATGGCCTGGACGTCCATCAGCCCGCTGTTGGTGGTCAGGTGGTTGACGAGAGCGGGGTAGTAGTTCTCGTTCCGCTCGACCACGTTCTCTTCGATCTTGATGTCCGGGTTGAGCTTCTCGTACTCGGCGTAGAGGCCGGCCTCCTTGAAGCCCATGGTGCCGAACAGACCCATGGTGATCGTGGTCTTGCCCTCGCCGGACGAAGAACCACCGGAGCTGTCGTCTCCGCCGTCGTCGGCGCAGCCGGCCAGCAGCCCGGTGCCCAGCGACACGACGGCCGCGACGGCAAGCGCCTTGCGGGTGAAGGGCTTCCCCCCGCCCGAACGCTGCCTGGTGAGGGGCAGGGTACGTGCTCGCATTGCGTCCTCCTGTTGCCCTGACGTGCCGACCCCCCGGCCAACGGCGTTGTTGACCCGTATTCTGCGCGTTGCGGCTCGGGCGGGGAACGTGCGGGTTGTGTATGTGTCAGGTACCGTGGGAGCGCTCCCACAAGTGATGTGTTGAAGAGTCGCGGGTCCGGGCGGGGGTGTCAAGGGAACAGACGCGGCAAAGTGCGTTCAGTTATCTGCCCGTTAACTTGACCCGGGGTGCCGCCCCTTCGGAAGGCCGGGGTCCGCACGGACGCCCTCGCGGGTGGTCACCGTCGCTGCCGGGGCTGTTACATTCCAGGCCAGGGTGACACACAAAGGAAGGCGGGGGCGGATGGCAAGCCACGGAGTGCGGGGCCGGAGCGGTGGCCGCCCCACCCTCGAAGAGGTGGCAGCGCGCGCCGGAGTGGGCCGCGGCACCGTGTCGCGCGTGATCAACGGCTCCCCGCGGGTGAGCGAGGCCACACGCGCCGCCGTCGAGGCGGCCGTCGCCGAGCTGGGCTACGTCCCCAACACCGCGGCCCGCGCCCTCGCGGCCAACCGCACCGACGCGATCGCGCTCGTGGTGCCCGAGCCGGAGACCCGGTTCTTCACCGAGCCCTACTTCTCCGACATGCTCCGCGGCGTCGGCGCCGCGCTGTCCGACACCGAGATGCAGCTCCTGCTGATCTTCGCGGGCAGCGACCGGGAGCGGCAGCGGCTCGCCGAGTACCTGGCCGCGCACCGGGTGGACGGCGTGCTGCTGGTCTCGGTGCACGCCGACGATCCGCTGCCGGACATGCTGTCCCAGCTGGAGATCCCCGCCGTGATCAGCGGCCCCCGCTCCGCGGACGAGACGCTCACCTCGGTGGACTCCGACAACTACGGCGGCGCCCGGCAGGCCGTCGAGCACCTCATCGGCCGGGGCCGGCGCACCGTCGCGCACATCACCGGCCGGCTGGACGTCTACGGCGCCCAGCGCCGCGTGGACGGCTACCGGGACGCGCTGCGCGACGCGGGCCACGAGGCGGACGAGCTGCTGATCGAGCGCGGCGACTTCTCCGAGGAAGGCGGCCGCCGGGCGATGGAGGCCCTGCTGGAGCGCCGCCCCGACCTGGACGCGGTCTTCGCCGCCTCCGACGTCACGGCGGCCGGCGCCCGCCAGGCGCTGCGCGAGGCGGGCCGCCGCATCCCGGACGACGTGGCGCTGGTCGGGTACGACGACTCCGCGATCGCCCGCCACATGGACCCGCCGCTGACCAGCGTGCGCCAGCCGATCGAGGAGATGGGCCGGGCCATGACCAACCTGCTGCTCGCCGAGGTCGCCGACCGCCGCCCGTCCGCGACGCGGGAGCTGGAGCGGCGTCAGATGGTGCTGGCCACGGAACTGGTGGAGCGCGCGTCGTCCTGAGCGCGCGCGGGCCGGGGGACGCGGGCGGCGGCGTCCGCGTCCGGCCGGGGCCCGCAATGCCGGAAGCCGGTGACCTCGAGGAGGTCACCGGCTTCTGCGGTGAGGGTGAGTGACGGGACTTGAACCCGCGACATCCTGGACCACAACCAGGTGCTCTACCAGCTGAGCTACACCCACCACGGCCTGTTTCCGGGAGATCAGTGACTTCCCCGACCGGCCGAGAAAAAGTGTACAGGGTCCGAAGGGGTGCTCGCGCACGCCTTTCCGCGCGGCCCCC
This sequence comes from Streptomyces albogriseolus, assembly GCA_014650475.1. GTDB lineage: Bacteria > Actinomycetota > Actinomycetes > Streptomycetales > Streptomycetaceae > Streptomyces > Streptomyces albogriseolus. The sequence continues at coordinate 235,286 of BMVA01000008.1, read as the reverse complement.
CTGAGCCCCCTCGGCACCCCTACTGAGCAGGCAGGACGTACTTCGCCGCGATCTTCTTCGCGGTGTCGGAGTCGGGTCCCGGCTGCGGCACGAAGACGGCCTCGCGGTAGTAGCGCAGCTCCGCGATGGACTCGCGGATGTCGGCGAGCGCCCGGTGGTTGCCGTTCTTCTCGGGACTGTTGAAGTACGCCCGCGGGTACCAGCGGCGGGCCAGCTCCTTGATGCTGGACACGTCGACGATCCGGTAGTGCAGGTAGTTCTCCAGGGCCGGCATGTCGCGCAGCAGGAAGCCGCGGTCGGTGCCGACGGAGTTCCCGCACAGGGGCGCCTTGCCGGGCTCCTTGACGTGCTCCCTGACGTACGCGAGGACCCGCTGCTCGGCGTCCTCGAGCGTCGTGCCGTTCGGCAGCTCGTCGAGCAGCCCCGACGCGGTGTGCATCGCGCGCACCACCTCCGGCATCGTCTCCAGGGCCCGGTCCGGCGGGCGGATGACGATGTCGACGCCCTCGCCGAGCACGTTCAGCTCGGAGTCGGTGACGAGGGCGGCCACCTCGATGAGCGCGTCGTCCGACAGCGAGAGGCCGGTCATCTCGCAGTCGATCCACACCATGCGATCGTTCATGTGTCTCACCCTACGGTGCGTGACGCCGGGCGTTGCCGGGTGGTGAAGCGGGGATTCCCCGGATCTGCCCGCACAGCGGTGAGGGCCGGAGGCACACGGCCTCCGGCCCTCCCGGCGGTCACCTCAGGGCGCGCCGCGCTGCCCCGGGACGCCCGGCGCCGACGCGGTCAGGGACGACCCCAGCGTGCCGGCCGCCGCCGTACGGCGCGACTGGTGCGGGACCCCGTCCGTCTGCAGCTGCTGCGGCATCGAGTGCCCCGTGGGCTCCGGCCGCCCGGACGGCATGCCCCCGCCCGGGGCGCCCTGCGCGGTCCCGGCGTCCTGGCCGCGCTCGGCCTGCGGACGCCGTGCCCGGTACGCGGCCCGGTAGGCGGCCGGGGACGAGCCGAGCTGGCGCCGGAAGTGGCCGCGCAGCGCGACCGGCGAGCGGAAGCCGCAGCGTCCCGCCACCTCGTCCACCGAGTAGTCCGACGTCTCCAGCAGGCGCTGCGCCTGGAGCACCCGCTGTGTGATCAGCCACTGCAGCGGCGCGCTGCCAGTCAGCGAGCGGAACCGGCGGTCGAAGGTGCGGCGGCTCATGTACGCACGGGCGGCGAGCGTCTCCACGTCGAACTGCTCGTGGAGGTGCTCCAGCGCCCAGGCGACGACCTCGGCGAGCGGGTCGGCGCCGATCTCCTCCGGTAAAGACCGGTCAAGATAGCGCTCCTGGCCGCCGCTGCGGCGCGGCGGGACCACCAGGCGGCGGGCGAGCGCGCCGGCCGCCTCGTTGCCGTGGTCCGTCCGCACGATGTGCAGACACAGGTCGATGCCGGCCGCGGTGCCCGCGGACGTCAGCACGTCGCCGTCGTCCACGAACAGCTCGCGTGGATCGACGTGCACCGACGGATAGCGCTTGGCCAGCGTCGGCGCGTACATCCAGTGGGTGGTCGCGGGACGGCCGTCCAGCAGGCCCGCCGCCGCGAGGACGAAGGCGCCGGTGCACAGCCCGACGATGCGGGCGCCCTCCTCGTGGGCCCGGCGCAGCGCGTCCAGGGCCTCCTCCGGTGGCGGGGAGGTGATCGATCGCCAGGCCGGCACCACGACGGTGCCCGCCCGGGATATCGCCTCCAGGCCGTGTGGCGCGGTGAGTTCCAGGCCCCCTGTGGTCCGCAGCGGGCCCTCTTCGCCGCCGCACACCAGCAGGCGGTAGCGCGGCACGCCGGCGTCCTGGCGGTCAACCCCGAACACCGACAGCGGTATGGAACTCTCGAAGATGGGGCCGCCGCTGAACAGCAGCACCGCGACGATCTCCTTGCGGCGGCGCCCGGAGAGTTTCCGGGCCGCGTTTTCCGGCGCGGCAGTGGAGTCGTGGCTCATCCTGCTAAGCCCCCCTCGGTGGTCGCGGCTCCTCGGTTGTGTCGCTCCTGCACGTTTCCCCTCGGTCCTGCACGAGTCCCCCGCCGTAAGACAGTCAAGATCGAATCTACTGTGTCCCGTCGCGCACCGGTGGCCAGTTCGGCACTCGGTGCATTGTCGACTTGGCAACTTGGCGTGAAGCATTCGATCACGAAGCGTTGCACTCGCGCGCCGTGCAGGGAAGTGCGCCTCGTCGCGGTGGCCAAAGCACGTAGGGTGCGCGGGGCCCGCGAGGTGCTTTCCGTGCAGGTGGAACGAGGGTTGGGGGGTGCTTGCGGCACGGGGTGCGCCAGAACCGGAAGTTGGCTGAAAAGAGACGAGCGGGGGCGCGGAAACCGGTCAACCGGCCGGTGTCTGTCCGGCGTTCCGCGGGGCGTGCGCCCGCGCGTGGGGAGGGGCGCCGACACGCCGGGCGTGGGGGTGGGCGCCGAGGCGCGGGGAGCGGGCGGGGGAGCCGAGACGCCGGGAGCGGCGGATCAGCAGGCGGGAGGCGGCGGTGACGGCCGCCAGACCGCACACCACGCCGGCCGCCGTGAGGAACGGCGCGCCGCGCCACAGCAGGGCCGCGGCGGCCGGCAGGCAGGCGAACGCGGCCCAGCGGAGGAGGTCGTCCTCCGGGGGCCGGCCGGGGGCGTGGGCGGGGCGGGGCATCGGGGCGCTTCCTGTCGGCGTGCGGTCCAACCATCCCAACGGGCGGGCCGTCCGTTGGTCACCGTGCGGGTTTCCCGAGACGGATGGTTCAGCTGTCAAGCGAATACCCCGCAAACCGCCTGTACAGGCCAGCAACCGTTGCGTCGTGGGCGGACCCTCGTGCATGCTCCGGGGAACCCGCCTCCCGGTTCGCGCGGGATCTGGGCCAAGGAGGCGTGCCGCCGTACCCTTGGGGGTATGGGGTGGGGAAGATACTTCCCGGACACAGCTCCGCCGCACACTGTCGTCCCCATCAAAGGATCACAACCCCGAGACAGCCATGGCCGGTCACGAATTCTTCGAACCCGCGGACCGCAAGCGGCCGGTCGCCGATCCGACGGCGTCCGAACCCCTGGCGGCGGAGGAATCACGCCATGCGTGCGACCCCGCCTTCCGGCACGGGGTGGTCGTCGGCTTCGACGGGTCCACGTCCAGCGAACGGGCCCTCGCGTACGCCATCGGCATGGCGCGGCGCTTCGGTTCCGGTCTGATCATCGTCCATGTCGCCAACCGGCTGCCCACCACGGTGTGGGCGGGCTGCGAGCCGCCGGTCTTCGTCGACGTCCCGGACCACCGCACGGAGGTGCTGGGGCTGGAGCTGGCCTGCGCGGACTATCTGGCCGAGGTGCCGTGGATCCTCGTCGAGCGGGGCGGGGACATCTGTCATGAACTCGAAGAGGTGGGGCGGGAGTACGCGGCCGATGCGATTGTCGTGGGTTCTACCCACGGGCTTGTGGGGCGGCTTTTCGGGTCGGTCGCGGGGAGGTTGGCGAAGCGGGCGCAGCGGCCTGTTGTCGTCATTCCATGACGTGAGCTTGCAGAAGCGGGCCCCAGGCGGCAGCGCCTGAGGCCCGCTTCTGTTTGTCGGCCTCTGCCGGCCGGTGGGGGCTGAGCGCGCAGTTCCCCGCGCCCCTTACGGGGCGCTGCCCCTGGGGCGTCCTACTCGACCGTGACCGACTTGGCCAGGTTGCGGGGCTTGTCGATGTCGCGGCCCAGGGCCAGGGCCGTGTGGTAGGCGAGGAGCTGGAGGGGGATGCCCATGAGGATCGGGTCCAGCTCGTCCTCGTTCTTGGGGACCACGATCGTGTGGTCCGCCTTCTCCTGCTCCTGGTGCGCCACGGCGACGATCCGGCCGCTGCGGGCCTTGATCTCCTCCATGGCCGCGCGGTTCTTCTCCAGCAGGTCGTCGTCCGGGACGATCGCGACCGTCGGCAGGGCCGGCTCGATCAGGGCCAGCGGGCCGTGCTTCAGCTCGGAGGCCGGGTAGGCCTCGGCGTGGATGTAGGAGACCTCCTTGAGCTTCAGGGAGGCCTCGCGGGCCACCGGGTAGCCCCGGACGCGGCCGATGAAGAGCATCGAGCGGGCCTCGGCGTACTCCAGGGCCAGCTTCTTGATCTCCTCCTCCTGCTCCAGCATCTCGGCGATCTGGGCGGGGAGGCGGCGCAGGCCCTCGATGATCCGCTTGCCGTCGCGGACGGAGAGGTCACGGGTGCGGCCCAGGTGCAGGGCGAGCAGCGCGAAGGCGACCGTGGTGTTGGTGAAGCACTTGGTGGAGACGACGCAGACCTCCGGGCCGGCGTGCACGTAGACGCCGCCGTCGGCCTCGCGGGCGATCGCGGAGCCCACCACGTTGACCACGCCGAGGACGCGGGCGCCCTTGCGCTTCAGCTCCTGCACGGCGGCCAGCACGTCGTACGTCTCGCCGGACTGGGAGACGGCGACGTACAGGGTGTCGGGGTCCACGACCGCGTTGCGGTAGCGGAACTCGGAGGCCGGCTCGGCGTCGGCGGGGATGCGCGCGAGCTCCTCGATCATCTGCGCGCCGATCATGCCGGCGTGGTACGAGGTGCCGCAGCCGAGGATCTTCACGCGGCGGATGCGGCGGGCCTCGCGGGCGTCCAGGTTGAGGCCGCCCAGGTGGACGGTGGAGAAGCGGTCGTCGATCCGGCCGCGCAGCACGCGGTCCACGGCCTCGGCCTGCTCGTGGATCTCCTTGTGCATGTACGTGTCGTGGCCGCCCATGTCGTAGGAGGCGGCCTCCCACTCCACGGTGGTGGGCTCGGCGGTGGTGCGCGTGCCCTCCGTGGTGTAGGTGCGGAAGTCGTCGGCCTTGAGGGTGGCCATCTCGCCGTCGTCGAGGGTGACTATCTGGCGGGTGTGGGCGACCAGCGCGGCGATGTCCGAGGCGACGAACATCTCCTTCTCGCCGATGCCGAGGACGACCGGGGAGCCGTTGCGGGCCACGACGATGCGGTCCGGGAAGTCGGCGTGCAGCACGGCGATGCCGTAGGTGCCCTCGATCAGGCGGACCGTCTCGCGGACCTTGTCCTCCAGCTTCTCCGCCTGCGAACGGGCGATGAGGTGGACGAGGACCTCGGTGTCGGTCTCGGAGAGGAACTCGACGCCGTCCGCCTCCAGCTTGCGGCGCAGGTCGGCGGCGTTGTCGATGATGCCGTTGTGGACGACGGCGACCTTGCCCTCGGCGTCCAGGTGCGGGTGGGCGTTCACGTCGGACGGGGCGCCGTGGGTGGCCCAGCGGGTGTGGGCGATGCCGGTGGTGCCCTTGAAGCGCGCCGGGACCTTGGCCTCCAGGTCGCGCACCCGGCCCTTGGCCTTGACCGTCTTCAGGGTCCCCGTCTTCGGGGAGGTCACGGCGATGCCCGCCGAGTCGTAGCCGCGGTACTCCAGACGCTGGAGGCCCTCGAGCAGCAGGGGGGCGACCTCACGCCTGCCGATGTAACCGACGATTCCGCACATACAGGTATGTTCCTAGCCGTAGACGATGCGGCGCAGCTGCCGGAGCGAGAGCTCGGGCGGCGCCACCGCGCGGTATCTCAGGTCCGCCTCGATCCGTTGGAAGATCGTCGCGTTCACCAGGCCCTGGGCCTGGAGCTCGCGGTGGCGGCGACGGACGTACTCCTCGGTCGTCTCGTCGAAGTAGGCGAGCACGTCCTGGATCACACGCAGCGCCTCGCCCCGGCTGAGGGGAGTGGACCGCGTCAGATGATCGACAAGTTCGTCGTGCACCCGATGATCCTGGAGTACCGGCGGCCGTTTCGCAAGAAACGTGCCCGATTTCGGGCAGGCGGAGCCGGGTGGCCTTTACATGCGCTTCAGGACCGCCTGCTTGGCGAGGGTGAACTCCTCGTCGGTGAGCACCCCGGACCGGTGCAGCTCGCCCAGCTCCCGCAGCCGGCGCAGCAGCGCGTCGTGATCGTCCTCGGTCCGGCCGGGCGGCGCGGGCCGGTCGGCCTCGGGGACGGGCGGGCCCTCCAGGGCAGGGGCGGCGGGGGCGGACGGGTGCGGCAGGCGGGCCTGCACGGCGGCGGCCACCAGCGCCATCAGTGGGTCCTTCTTGAAGCCCCACAGCTCCACCGCGTTCGGGTCGTACTTGGCCGGGACCTTGGCGGGGGCGTGCCGCACGAGGAAGCGCAGATGGCCGTTCTCGAGACCGGCCGCCGGCTGCCACTCCACGCCCTCCAGGTCCGCCACCGCCAGGGTGCGGGGGCCGGCGGCGGCCTTGGCGTCCTCCGTCTTCCAGTTCCACTCCAGCCGGATCCGCTCCCCGTCGAAGCTCACCGTGCCGTCCCCGGCGGACACGGACAGCGGCAGGGGCGGGCCGGGCAGCAGATAGCCGGTCACCGGCCCGGACGGGATCTGCTCCAGCAGGAGCGCGGTGCGGACCTCCTCCGTGAAGTACTCGGCGACGCCGTAGCGGTCGGACTCCACGACCAGCTGGTACGGGTCGTGCGGCTCCGTGATACGGCCGCCGGTCGCGTGCAGCAGGGGGTCGGCGCCGTCGCGCAGCCGCAGCCTGAGCCGCCCCGACTTCTTGCCCTGCTCCAGTGAGACGCCCGCCAACGCCTGGAGCGGCACGGCCAGTTCACCCAGCGTCCGGCGCAGCAGACCGACGTTCTTGTCCCGGCCGGGCGTCAGGCGCAGGGTCTCCCCGTCGAAGGTCCACGTCCCGTCCTTCTGGATGATTTCCGCCATGGGGGGATTGTTTCACCGGAACTGCGGGAGAGTGGTCTATACCCATCCCGGGTTCCCTTGCGGGGCCCGGGAGTTGAAGGGCTCTCCGTGAGCCCGGTCGAGGGGCTCCCCCGCGGAGCCCAGGAGTTGAGAAGGGAGCGCGTGTGAGACGGCAACGACGGCACCACGGAACGACTCCCCGCACCACCCGCCTGCTCGGGTCCCTGCTGCTCGTCGTGGCGGTGGGCGCCGCCACGGTCGCGGCGACCCCGGCCCGGGGCCCGGCCCCCCAGACCGCGCCGGGACGGTCGCCGGTCCCGCTGGACCGGGTGATCCCCGCCCCCGCGTCCGTGGAGCCCGGCGGACGTCCGTACCGCATCACCGAGAAGACCCGCATCCGCGTCGACGGCCCCCGCGAGGCCCGCAGGGTCGGCGAGTACCTCGCCGGCGTGCTGCGGCCCTCCACGGGCTATCCGCTGCCCGTCACCGACCGCGGCACGGGAGGCATCCGGCTGCGCATTGCCGAGGGCCCCTACGGCAGCGAGGGCTACCGGCTGCGCAGCGGCCCCTCCGGGATCACCCTGACCGCCGCGGAGCCCGCCGGGCTGTTCCACGGCGTGCAGACGCTGCGGCAGCTGCTCCCGGCGGACGTGGAGCGGCGGACCCGTCAGCCGGGGCCCTGGCCGGTGGCGGGCGGCACCGTCACCGACAGCCCGCGCTTCGGCTGGCGCGGCGCCATGCTCGACGTCTCCCGCCACTTCTTCTCCGTCGACGAGGTCAAGCGCTACATCGACCGGATCGCCCTCTACAAGATCAACAAACTGCATCTGCACCTGAGCGACGACCAGGGCTGGCGCATCGCCGTCGACTCCTGGCCTCGGCTCGCCACATACGGCGGCTCCACCGAGGTCGGCGGCGGCCCCGGCGGTCACTACACCAAGGACGACTACCGCGAGATCGTGCGGTACGCCGCCTCCCGGTACCTGGAGGTCGTCCCCGAGATCGACATGCCGGGCCACACCAACGCGGCCCTCGCCTCCTACGCCGAGCTGAACTGCGACGGCGTCGCGCCGCCGCTCTACACCGGCACCGAGGTCGGCTTCAGCTCGCTGTGCGTCGGCAAGGAGATCACGTACGACTTCGTCGAGGACGTGGTGCGGGAGATCGCCGCGCTCACGCCCGGCCGCTACCTCCACATCGGCGGCGACGAGGCGCACTCCACGCCGCACGAGGAGTACGTGGCGTTCATGGAGCGGGTCCAGCCGGTCGTCGCCCGGTACGGCAAGACGGTGGTGGGCTGGCACCAGCTGACCGGGGCCGCCCCGGCGGACGGGGCGCTCGCCCAGTACTGGGGGCTCGACGGCACCAGCGCGGCGGAGAAGGCGCAGGTCGCGGAGGCCGCGCGGAACGGGACCGGGCTCATCCTGTCGCCGGCCGACCGGGCGTACCTGGACATGAAGTACGACGCGAACACCCCGCTGGGGCTGTCCTGGGCCGGGTACGTCGAGGTCCGGCGGTCCTACGACTGGGATCCGGGGGCGTACCTGGAGGGCGTGCCCGAGTCCGCCGTGCGCGGTGTCGAGGCGCCGCTGTGGACGGAGACGCTGGACGAGACGGGGGAGCTGGAGTTCATGGCGTTTCCGCGGCTGCCGGGGATCGCGGAGCTGGGGTGGTCCCCGGCGGAGGCGCACGACTGGGAGTCGTATCGGGAGCGGCTTGCGGGGCAGTCGCCCCGGTGGGAGGCGATGGGGGTGAATTACTACAGGTCGCCTCAGGTTTCGTGGCAGTGATCCGCCGTGGGGGCTGGGCGCGCAGTTCCCCGCGCCCCTGAGGGTGTCGCCCTGACGGCGTGACGAGGCCCCCGGAGGACCGTACTCCGGGGGCTCGTCCGTTCTGTGGGGTCAGAAGGCCGCCAGGGGGTTCTTCAGGGTGCCTATGAGCTGGAGGGCGCCCGAGGGGTCCGCCAGGTCGACCATCTGCTTGTTGTTGCGCAGCTGGAGGCGGTTCAGGCAGGACAGGGCGAACTCGGGGGCGAACATGTCGTAGCGGGCGAACTTGTCGGCCAGCTCCGGCACCGACGCCTGGTAGTCGCGGGTGACCTCCGCGACCGTCCGCCAGAAGCCGTCCTCGTCGAGGACGCCCTCCTCGGCGAGGATCGCCGCGAGGAAGCGGAAGAAGCAGTCGAAGACGTCCGTGAAGATCGACAGCAGCTTGGTGTCGTCCGGGACCTCGACGCGGATCCGGGACACCTCCGGCGGCAGCACCGCGTCCGGGTCCATCACCACGATCTCCTCGGCGATGTCCTTGTAGACGGCGCGCTTCACGGCGCCGTCCTCCAGGACCAGGATGACGTTCTCGCCGTGCGGCATGTACGCCAGGTCGTAGGCGTAGAAGCTGTGCAGCAGCGGGACGTAGTAGGCCCGCAGATAGCGCCGCAGCCACTCCGCCGGGGCGAGCCCGGAGCGCTCGATCAGGGCGGCCGCGAAGGACCGGCCCTCGTGGTCGACGTGGACCAGGGACGCCATGGTGGCGAGCGACTCGCCGTCCTCCAGGGACGCCACCGGGCTCTCCCGCCACAGCGCCGCCAGCATCTTCCGGTACGGCGAGTAGCGGTCGGTGGCCTGCTCGTACTCCAGGTGCCGGTAGCCCACGGCGGCCCGCTCGCGGATGATTGACAGCCCCGTGGACCGCAGCACCGGGTCGTTGTCGACCAGGCGGGCCAGCCAGTCGTTGATCGCCGGGGTGGCCTCCATGTAGGCGGCGGACAGGCCCCGCATGAAGCCCATGTTGAGGACGGACAGGGCCGTCTTCACGTAGTGCTTCTCCGGGTGCGAGCGGTTGAAGAAGGTGCGGATGGACTGCTGCGCCAGGTACTCGTCGTCGCCCTCGCCCAGGCACACCAGGTGCCGGCGGGCCACCTCGGCGGCGAAGGTGACGGACAGCTTGTTCCACCACTGCCAGGGGTGGACGGGGATCAGCAGGTAGTCGGCGGGGTCCAGGTCCTGCGCGCGCAGGATGCCGTGGAACCGCTCGACGGTCCCGTCGCCCAGCTCCTGCCGGACGAAGGACTCGTAGTCGATGCCGACGCCCGCCGTGAACGCGGCCCGGGAGCGGTGGGCGGCCAGCCACACCAGCTTCACCGGGTTCGCGGCCTCCGGGGCGTACTGCCGGTACTCGTGGACGCCGAAGCCGAGCCGCCCGTTGTTGGCGACGAAGCAGGGGTGGCCCTCGGTCATGCCGGTCTCGATCGCCTGGAAGCCGGCGTCGACCAGCTCGGCGGAGGTGACCTGCGGCTTGGTCAGCTTGTAGCAGGTGCCGGAGAGGGTGGAGGAGATCTCCTCCAGGTACACCGGCAGGATCTCGTCGCTCAGCCCCAGGGACTTCTGCAGCTCGATGAAGAAGTCCAGCGCGGCGAGCTCCAGCTCGGCGCCGTCGCGGTGGCGGGTGATCGAGTCGGCGTCGACCTGCCAGTGGTCCAGGCCGCGCAGCGTGGCCGTGAACGTGTAACGGGTCTCGCCGTCGTCGCTGCGGACGACGTACCGGCCGTCACCGGCCGGCTCCGGCGTGACGAGCCGCTCGTGCGCGAACTCGGCGAGCGCCTTGCGGATCAGCAGACGGTTGGCCCGCGCCCAGCGGTGGGGGGACAGATGCGCCACGGCGTCGGACAGGGTCATGCGGATGCTCCTCGGGCGGCCTCGAACTGTTCGCGCGTGCAGAAGCTCAGCAGCGCGCGCTTCTCCGGCTTGTCGATCTCGCGCTCGGGCACGAAGCCCACGGCCTCGTTCAGGGCGTGCACGGCCTTGTTGCCGACGTCCGGCTCCACCACGACCCGGCGGGTGGCCGGGTCGGCGAACAGCTCCTCCATCACGGCGGTGATGACGGCGCGGGTGAAGCCGTGGACGGGGCGGTCGGTGGGGGCGACCAGGAAGTGCATGCCGACGTCACCCGGGAGCGGCTCGTAGAGCCCGACGAGTTCGACGTACCGGGGGTCGTACTTCTCCATCAGGAACGCGGGTTCGCCGTCGTGCAGGCCCAGGTAGGCGTGGTGGTGCTCGTGGGCGGCGATCCGCGCGTACTCGCGCTCGACGTCCCTGGGCGTCGCGTCCTGCATCATCCAGAACGCCGCCTTGGGGTGCGTCACCCAGCGGTGCAGCAGCTCCGCGTCCTTCTCCGGGTCGAGCGGGCGGACGGTGAAAGGACCGATGGTGCTCATACGGCGAACTCCTGGAAGGCGATGCTCTTCTCGACCGGGTAGTACTCGGCGCCCAGCAGCTCGCGGATGATGGACGCGTTGCGGTACGGGCCCATGCCCAGGTCGGGGCTGGTGACGCTGTGCGTGTGCACGCCCGCGTTCTGCAGGAACACGCCGCGCCCGGTGACGTCGATCGCGTAGTTGCGGGCGACGTCGAAGCGGCCGTGGCCGTCGAGGCGCAGCCGGTCGCGCACCGGTTCCAGGAAGGCGGGCTGCTCGTAGTGGTACCCGGTGGCCAGCACCAGGCCCTCGGTGGCGATCTCGAAGTCCTTGCCCTGCTCGTCCTGGCGGAAGCCGAGCGTGTACGTGCCGTCCTGGTACCGGGCGGTGGTGAGGGAGGAGTTGGTGAGCAGCCGGGTGGGCACGCCGCGGCCGCCGCTCTCCACGTTCTTCTGGTACAGCAGGTCGAAGATCGCGTCGATCAGGTCCGCGTTGATGCCCTTGAAGAGGCCCTTCTGCTGCTTCTCCAGCCGGTAGCGGGTGTCCTCGGGCAGCGCGCGGAAGTAGTCGATGTAGTCCGGGGACGTCATCTCCAGGGTCAGCTTGGTGTACTCCAGCGGGAAGAACCGCGGGGAGCGCGTGACCCAGTTGAGCTGGTAGCCGTGGGCGTCGATCCCGGAGAGCAGCTCGTAGTAGATCTCGGCGGCGCTCTGCCCGCTGCCCACGATCGTGACCGACTTCTTCTTCAGCAGCTCCGCCTTGCGCTGCGTGTACTGCGCGTTGTGGAAGAGGTCGCCCTCCAGGCCGCGGCACGCCTCGGGCACGAAGGGCACGGTGCCGGTGCCCAGCACCAGGTGCCGGCCGCGGTACGTGGCGCCGGTGGACGTGGCCACGACGTACACCTCGGCGGCCTCGTCCCACGTGACCTCGGTGACCGTGGTGCCGAACCGGATGCTGCCCAGCCGCGCGGCGGCCCAGCGGCAGTAGTCGTCGTACTCGACGCGCAGCGGGTAGAAGTTCTCCCGGATGTAGAACGAGTACAGCCGGCCCTTCTCCTTCAGGTAGTTGAGGAAGGAGAAGGGGGAGGTCGGGTCGGCGAGGGTGACCAGGTCCGACATGAACGGCGTCTGGAGGTGCGCGCCGTCGAGGAACATCCCGGCGTGCCACTCGAAGTCCGGCTTGGACTCCAGGAAGACGCCGGAGAGTTCGTCGATGGGCTCGGTCAGGCAGGCCAGCCCCAGGTTGAACGGGCCCAGCCCGATGCCCACGAAGTCGTAGGCCGGTTCCGTGGTGTCAGCAAGCGCGGTCAAGGGACTCTCCCAGGTACTGCTCGGCGTGGCCGGCGATCAGGTCGAGGACGGCCGTGATGTCGGCCGTCGTGGTCTCGGGGTTGAGCAGGGTGAACTTCAGGTAGTGGCGCCCGGACACCTTGGTGCCCGCGACCACCGCGTCGCCGGAGGCGAACAGGGCCTTGCGGGCGTACAGGTTGGCGCGGTCGATCTCGGCGGGGTCGGTGACGGCGGCCGGCACGTAGCGGAACACCAGGGTGGAGAGGCTGGGCTCGACCACCACGTCGAAACGGGGGTCGGCGGCCAGCAGCTTCCAGCCCTCGGCGGCGAGGTCGCACACCTCGTCGAAGAGCGCGCCGATGCCGTCGGCGCCCATCACGCGCAGGGTCATCCACAGCTTCAGCGCGTCGAAGCGGCGGGTGGTCTGCAGCGACTTGTCGACCTGGTTGGGGATGCGCTCGGTCACCATGCGGCGCGGGTTGAGGTACTCCGCGTGGTAGGTGGCGTGCCGCAGCGTGGCCGCGTCGCGCACCAGCACGGCCGAGGAACTGACCGGCTGGAAGAAGGACTTGTGGTAGTCGATGGTGACCGAGTCGGCGCGCTCGATGCCGTCGATGCGGTGCCGGTACTTCAGCGAGGCGAGCAGTCCGCAGCCGTAGGCGGCGTCCACGTGCATCCAGGCGCCGTACTGCTCGCACAGGCCGGCGATCTCCGGCAGCGGGTCGATGGAGCCGAAGTCGGTGGTGCCGGCGGTGGCGACGACCGCCATCGGGATCAGCCCCGCCTCCGCGCAGCGCTCCAGCTCATGGGCGAGGGCGACGGTCTGCATCCGCTTGTCGTGGTCGACGGGGACCACCACCACGGCGTCGGGGCCGAGGCCGAGCAGCTTCGCGGACTTCTGCACGCTGAAATGGCTGACCTCGGAGGCGAAGACGCGCAGCCTCCCCAGATCCTGGGTCTTGGTCTCCTCCCGGGCGAGGAGCAGCGCCTGGAGGTTGGACTGGGTGCCGCCGGAGGTGAACACGCCGTCGGCGGCGGGGCCGAGGCCGATGCGGGCGGCCGTCCAGTCGACGAGCTTCCGCTCGATCAGGGTGCCGCCTGCCGACTGGTCCCAGGTGTCCAGGGAGGAGTTGACGGCGGAGAGCACCGCCTCGCCGAGCACGGCCGGGATGACGACCGGGCAGTTGAGGTGGGCGAGGTAGCGGGGGTGGTGGAAGTAGACCGCGTCCCTGAGGTAGACGTCCTCCAGCTCGTCCAGCACCGCGGTGGTGTCGCCCAGCGGCCGGTCGAGGTCGATCGCGTCGATGCGCGGGGCGAGGTCGTCGGCCGTGACGCCGGTGAACGGCCGGTCGGTGGCGGCGAGTTTGGCGGCCACCCGCTCGACTCCTTCGGTCACGGAGCGTCGGTAGTGCTCCGTGGTGGTGTCGTTGAGCAGGTGCGAGCGCATGTGGGGGTCCTCCGGTGGGGACGGTCCGGTGCGGGGAGAGGTCCAGTGCGGTTGAACTTAGGTTAGCCTAACCAAACCTTTTCGGGGGTAGTCCCGTTTCGGCCGTGACCGTCGTCACGTCCTGGGCGGGGTGCCGCAACGCCTCAATTCGCCTGCGGCTCACGCCTGTTCGCGGAGCTGTTCCTCTGTCAGACCGCGCCGCCAGTAGCCCACGAACGTCACCCGTCGGCGGTCGACGCCACGCTCCTGGACGAAGTGTCGGCGCACCTGCTTCACCTGGCCGGACTCCCCGGCGATCCACACGTAGGCGCGCTCGGGGGAGGGGAGGACGGCCCGCCGGACGGCGTCCAGGGACGGCGGGGTCTCCGGGGCGGCGGCGCCCTCCCGCACGCACCAGGTGACCTCCGCGTCCGCCGCGGTCGGCAGCTCCTGGACGTCCCCGGCGTGCGGCACCTCCACCCAGCCCCGGGCGCGGGTGCCTGCCGGAAGGGTCTCCAGGACGGCGGCCGCGGCGGGCAGGGCGGTCTCGTCCGCCCACATCAGCACCGTGGCGGTGTCCTCGGGCGGGCGGAAGCGGATCGCGCGGTTGTCGGCGATCGCGGGGCCGAGCAGCAGCACCCGGTCGCCCACGGCGGCGCGGGCGGCCCAGCGGGACGCCGGACCGGCCGCGGCGGACGGGCCCGCCTCCGCGCCGACGCCGTGCAGCACGAAGTCGACGTCGATCTCGGCGGTCCGTCCCAGTGCGTCCGCGCGCAGCGCCCGCAGCGTGTACGAGCGCATCACCGCCCGTACGTCGTCGGGCAGTTCACGCCAGCCCTGCCACCACCCGTCGCCCAGCTCCAGCGGCACGACCGGCGCGTCCTGCCCGGGGTGGGGCAGGAACAGCGACAGGGACTGGTCGCGTCCGTCGGAGCGGAAGTCGCTCAGCTCCGGCCCGGTGAAGGTGACCCGGACCAGCGACGGGCCGAGCCGCCGCGTCCCGGCGACCTGAAGGGCGAAGAAGCGGAACGGGGCGGCCACGGCAGTCGTCACCAGGAGCTCCTGCGAGTCGAGGGGGTGGCTGGACCTTGCGAGGGGGGCCTTGCGAGAGGTGTCAGCTGACCTTCTTGGCCTTCTCGATGGCCTCGGCGAGCGCCTCCACGGGCGCCACGCACTTGTCGTAGGACAGGATCGGCTCGGTGGAACGGGCGATGATCTGGCCGGCCTTGACGGCGGGCAGCTGCTTCCAGGTCGCCTCGGTGATGTCGGCGGGCTGGATGGCCGAGCTGCGGTCGTCCATCATGATCACGTCGGCCTTGTGCTTGTCGACGTTCTCCCAGCTCAGGCTCTCGAACCAGCCGCCGGTGGCCTTCTTGGCGGCCTCCGTCGGCTCCACGAAGTTCACGCCGAGGGCCTTGAAGTACTCCAGGTCGATCGAGAGGTTGCTGCCCGAGACGTAGAACAGCTCGGGGCTCGCGGAGCCGACCAGCACCTTGATCTCGGGCTTGGCCTTGGCGGCCTTGCGCAGCCGCTCCGAGGCCGCCTCGAACCGCTTCTTGGCCTCGGTGACCTTCGCGGCCGTCATGTCGGCGCCGAGCGACTCGGCCAGCTCCCACATCCGCTGGAGCGGGCCGGTGAGCTGACGGTCGAACACGGAGATGCCGACGCTGGGCGCGAGCTTGGCGATCTTGTCCTTGGACGCCTCGGGGACGTACCAGAGGGTGCCGGCGTCGTCGAACATCGTGGAGATCAGGACGTCGGGCACGAGCGCCGCGTACTTCTCGACGTTGAACTGGTCCCAGACGTTGCCCAGGACCGTCACCTTGCTGACGTCCATGTCGCCGGCCTGCACGTCTGCCTTGCCGTCCTTGGTCGTGGTCGGGCCGAACACGCCCTTGACCTCGATGCCGTAGTCGTACAGCGCGGCGGCCACGCCCGTGAACGCGACGATGTTCCTGGGCGCCTCGTCGAGCTTCACCGTGGTGCCGCGGTCGTCCTTGAAGGACCAGGGGCCGGTCTTGGCGGAGCCCTTCGTGTCCGCGCCGCCGTCCTTCGCGCCGTCGTCCCCGCAGGCGGTGAGCACGGCGCCGAGTCCGAGGGCGCCACCGGCGGCGAGCAGCCCGCGACGGGTGAGGCGGGCGGTTCTGGCGTTCGACATGGAAGGGTCTGCTTTCGTGCGTACGGGACGAGGTACAAACAGCGTTAGGTTAGCCTAACCAAACGATCTGTCCAGGGGGCGTTCGGGTCCCATCCCCGGGAAACGCCGGTCCCGTACCGTGATTCGGATCACTCGACCCTGAAGGAGCGGCCCGCGCCGGGGCGGCGCGGGCCGTTCGTCACCGCGGGCGTGCTCAGCCCGTCAGGCCCAACTCCCGGGCGATGAGCATCCGCTGGACCTCGCTGGTGCCCTCGCCGATCTCCAGGATCTTGGAGTCGCGCCACATCCGGGCCACCGGGTACTCGTTCATGAAGCCGTAGCCGCCGTGGATCTGTGTCGCGTCGCGGGCGTTGTCCACGGCCACCGTGGAGGAGTACAGCTTGGCCAGCGCCGCCTCCTTCTTGAAGGGCTCGCCCGCCACCAGCCGGCTCGCCGCGTCCCGCCACGCCAGACGCGCCGTGTGCGCCTTCATCTCCATGTCCGCGATCTTGAACTGGATCGCCTGGTTGGCGCCGATCGGACGCCCGAACGCGTGCCGCTCCTTGGCGTACTTCACCGACTCGTCCACACAGCCCTGCGCGAGCCCCGTGGCGAGCGCCGCGATGGCGATACGGCCCTCGTCGAGGATGCGCAGGAACTGGGCGTAGCCGCGGCCCTCCGCGCCCAGCAGGTTGGCCGCCGGGACGCGCACGTCCTGGAAGGAGAGCTCCCGGGTGTCCGAGGCGTTCCAGCCGACCTTGGAGTACGGCGCCGCGACCGTGAAACCGGGGGTGCCGGCGGGGACGATGATCGACGAGATCTCCGGCCTGCCGTCGGGCTTGCGGCCGGTGACGGCGGTGACCGTCACCAGACCGGTGATGTCCGTGCCGGAGTTGGTGATGAAGCACTTGGTGCCGTTGATCACCCACTCGCCCGTCGCCTCGTCCAGACGGGCCGTCGTGCGGGTCGCGCCCGCGTCGCTGCCGCCGTCCGGCTCGGTCAGCCCGAAGGCGCCGAGTATCTCGCCCGAGCACAGCCGGGGCAGCCACTCACGCTTCTGCTCCTCCGTGCCGAACAGGTGCAGCGGCATGGCGCCCAGCGAGACGCCCGCCTCCAGGGTGATGGCCACCGAGGAGTCCACCCGGGCCAGTTCCTCCAGCGCCACGCCGAGCGCGAAGTAGTCGCCGCCCATGCCGCCGTACTCCTCCGGGAACGGCAGCCCGAACAGGCCCATGCGGCCCATCTCCCGCACGATCTCGTACGGGAACTCGTGCCGCTCGTAGAAGTCGCCGATCTTCGGCGCCACCACGTCGTGCGCGAACTCCTCGACCGTGCGGCGGAGTTCCTCGAGTTCGGGGGAGAGCTTGTGGTCCATGTCGTCACTGCTCCTGGTGGGAGAGGGCTCGTACGGTGCGGGACGGGCTGGGCCGGCCCAGGTGGGCGGCCATCCAGACGCTTGTGGCGACCAGACGGCCGAGGTCGACCCCGGTGTCGATGCCGAGGCCCCGCAGCATCCACACGAGGTCTTCGGTGGCGAGATTGCCGGTGGCGGACTTCGCGTACGGGCAGCCGCCCAGCCCGCCGGCCGAGGCGTCGACCGTGGCGACGCCCTGCTGGAGCGCGGCCAGCGTGTTGGACAGCGCCTGGCCGTAGGTGTCGTGGAAGTGCACGCCCAGCGCGGGGACGGGCACGCCCGCCTCCGCGAGCGCGCCGATCAGGGCCGTCACATGGCCCGGGGTCGCCACCCCGATCGTGTCGCCGAGGCTCAGCTCGTCGCAGCCCATGTCGAGCAGCGCCCGGCACACGCGCACCACCTGGGGGACCGGGACCGCGCCCTCCCAGGGGTCGCCGAAGCACATCGACAGATAGCCGCGCACATGGACGCCCTGCTCCTTCGCCCGGGCCACCACGGGCTCGAACATGGCCAGCGCCTCGTCCACCGTGCGGTTCAGGTTGGCCTTGGCGAAGGACTCCGTGGCGCTGGCGAACACCGCCACCCGCCGGGCGCCCAGCGCCAGCGCGCGGTCCAGGCCGCGCTCGTTGGGCACCAGCACCGGCAGGTCCACCGGCAGGTCGGACACCGCCGGGTACAGGTCCTCGGCGTCCGCGAGCTGGGGCACCCACTTCGGGTGCACGAAGCTCGTCGCCTCGATCGTGGTCAGGCCCGTGCCGGCCAGCCGGCGGACGAACTCCG
This sequence comes from Streptomyces albogriseolus, assembly GCA_014650475.1. Lineage (GTDB taxonomy): Bacteria > Actinomycetota > Actinomycetes > Streptomycetales > Streptomycetaceae > Streptomyces > Streptomyces albogriseolus. Next base: position 217,369 of record BMVA01000008.1, on the reverse strand, counting down.
CCTTCACGACCGTCGGCACGGTCGCCTTCTCGTTCTGCAGGCCGTCGCGGGCGCCCACCTCGTGGATCCGCACCCGTGCGGGCAGCCCCTCGGCCGGTACGGCCATGGGCAGGCCCAGCTCGCTCACGTTCATGCCGTCTCCCCTTCCGCCGGTGCCGCGGTCTCCACGGGGGCGATGACCGCGAGCACCTGGTCCATGGCGACCGTCGTGCCCGGGGACACGTCCAGTTCGGTGACCGTGCCGGCGTGCGGGGCGGAGATGACGTGCTCCATCTTCATCGCCTCCACCACCAGCAGGCTCTGGCCCGCGTCCACCTCGTCGCCGACGGCGACCTTCACCACCGTCACCGTGCCCGGCATCGGCGCGGTCAGCGAGTCGGCGCCCCCCTGACCCGCCCGGGTGAGGGACGCGGCGACCGGGTCGTGGTCCCGCACCTGCCAGGCGTCACCGTCCCGGCCCAGCCAGGTGCCGTCCGGCAGGGCGGCGAAGGCGTGTGTGACGCCGTCCAGGGCGCAGGTGAACCGGTGCCCCTCCAGCGGCCCCGCGGACGCCCGCAGCGGGGTGTCCGCGCCGGGCAGCAGCAGCTCCGTGCCGCCGTCGGCCGTGGCCCGCACCCGTACGGTCACCGGGTCGTGGCCCGCCACCCGCAGATGGTGCGCCGTCCACGCCCGGCCGCCGCCCATCCGCCAGCCGTCGGCGGCGGCGAACGGGTCACGCCAGCCGGGCGCCGCGGCGGGCGCGAGGGCGGTGTGGCGCAGCAGCGCCGCCGCCGCGTACACCTCGGCCGGCACCTCGCCGCCGACCAGGGAGTCCGCCTCCCGCTCCACCAGACCGGTGTCCAGCTCGCCCGACACGACGGCCGGGTGCGCCAGCAGCCGCCGCAGGAAGCCCGCGTTGGTCTGCACGCCCAGCGTCACCGTCCCGGCGAGCGCCGCCCGCAGCTTGCGCAGCGCGGTCGCCCGGTCGGGGCCGTACGCGATCACCTTGGAGAGCATCGGGTCGTAGAGGCTGCCGACCTCCGTGCCCTCGCTCAGGCCGGAGTCGGTGCGCACGCCGTCGCCCTGCGGCTCGCGCAGCCGCAGGACCGTGCCGCCGGAGGGCAGGAACCCGCGCGCGGGGTCCTCGGCGCACAGCCGCGCCTCGACCGCGTGCCCGGTCAGGCGGACGTCGTCCTGCCCGAACGCCAGCCGCTCGCCCGCCGCGACCCGCAGCTGCCACTCCACCAGGTCGAGCCCCGTGATCAGCTCGGTGACCGGGTGCTCCACCTGGAGCCGGGTGTTCATCTCCATGAAGTAGTACGCCGACGGGTCGTCGCCCGGGACGATGAACTCCACCGTGCCCGCGCCCCGGTAGCCGCAGGAGCGGGCCGCCTGCACGGCCGCCTCGCCCATCGCAGCCCGGGTCTTCTCGTCGAGGAGCACACTGGGCGCCTCCTCGACGATCTTCTGGTGCCGGCGCTGGAGGGAGCACTCGCGCTCGCCCAGGTGCACCACGTTCCCGTGGCCGTCGGCCAGCACCTGGATCTCGATGTGCCGGGGCCGGTCGATCCACCGCTCCACCAGCAGCGTGTCGTCGCCGAAGGAGGCGCGGGCCTCGCGCCGGGCGGCGGCGATCTCGTCCGCGAGACGCGTCTCGTCCCGCACCAGCCGCATGCCCTTGCCGCCGCCGCCCGCCGACGGCTTCAGCAGCACCGGCATGCCGATCTCCCGGGCCGCGTCGACGAGCTGCGCGTCCGTCAGCCCGCTGCCGCTGGAGCCGGGCACCACCGGCACCCCGGCCGCCTTCACCGTCTCCTTGGCGCGGATCTTGTCGCCCATCAGGGCGATGGCGTCCGCCGGGGGACCGATGAACACCAGCCCCGCCGCCTCGCACGCCCGTGCGAACCCCGCGTTCTCCGCGAGGAAGCCGTACCCCGGGTGCACCGCCTGCGCGCCGGTGCGGGCGGCCGCCTCCAGCAGCCGTTCCGCCGACAGGTAGCTCTCCGCGGCCGGCGCCGGGCCGATCCGCACCGCCGTGTCGGCCTCGCGGACGTGCCGGGCGCCGGCGTCCGCGTCGGAGTACACCGCCACCGAGCGCACGCCCAGCGACCGCAGCGTGCGCACGACACGGACGGCGATCTCGCCCCGGTTCGCCACCAGCACCGTGTCGAACATCTGATCAGTCATCGTCAGGGGTCCCCTCACATCCGGAAGACGCCGAACTGGGGGTCACCCAGGGGCGCGTTGGCGCACGCGGTCAGGGCCAGCCCCAGCACCTGCCGGGTCTCCATCGGGTCGATCACGCCGTCGTCCCAGAGGCGGGCCGTCGCGTAGTAGGCGTTCCCCTGGCGCTCGTACTGGGCGCGGACCGGGGCCTTGAAGGCCTCTTCCTCCTCCGCGGGCCACTCCTCGCCGCGCCCCTCCAGCTGGTCCCGCTTGACCGTCGCCAGCACCGAGGCCGCCTGCTCGCCGCCCATCACCGAGATCTTGGCGTTCGGCCACATCCACAGGAAGCGGGGGGAGTAGGCCCGGCCGCACATCGAGTAGTTGCCCGCCCCGTACGACCCGCCGACCACGACGGTCAGCTTCGGCACGCGCGTGCAGGCGACGGCCGTGACCATCTTGGCGCCGTGCTTGGCGATGCCGCCCGCCTCGTAGTCCTTGCCGACCATGAAGCCAGAGATGTTCTGCAGGAACAGCAGCGGGATGCCGCGCTGGTCGCACAGCTCGATGAAATGGGCGCCCTTCTGGGCGGACTCGGAGAACAGGATGCCGTTGTTGGCGACGATCCCCACCGGGTGGCCGTGGATGTGCGCGAAGCCGGTGACCAGGGTCTGCCCGAACTCCGCCTTGAACTCGGCGAACCGGGAGCCGTCGGTGATCCGGGCGATGATCTCGCGGACGTCGTAGGGGGTGCGGGAGTCCACCGGCACCGCGCCGTACAGCCCCGCCGGGTCCACCTTGGGCTCGGCGACCGGCTCCACCCGCCAGGGCGGCTCGCCGCGCCCGGGCAGCGTGGAGACGATCTGGCGGACGATCCTGAGCGCGTGCGCGTCGTCCTCGGCGAGGTGGTCGGTCACCCCGGACACCCGGGAGTGGACCTCGCCGCCGCCCAGCTCCTCCGCCGTGACCACCTCGCCGGTGGCCGCCTTCACCAGCGGCGGGCCGCCGAGGAAGATCGTGCCCTGGTTGCGGACGATCACCGCCTCGTCGCTCATCGCGGGCACGTACGCGCCGCCGGCGGTGCAGGAGCCGAGCACCGCCGCGATCTGCGGGATGCCGGCGCCGGACATCCGGGCCTGGTTGTAGAAGATGCGGCCGAAGTGGTCCCGGTCCGGGAACACCTCGTCCTGCATCGGCAGGAACGCCCCGCCGGAGTCCACCAGGTAGACGCAGGGCAGCCGGTTGTCCAGGGCCACCTCCTGCGCGCGCAGGTGCTTCTTCACGGTCATCGGGTAGTACGTGCCGCCCTTGACCGTGGCGTCGTTGGCGACGACCACGCACTCGCGGCCCGCGACCCGGCCGATCCCGGCGATCACCCCGGCCGCCGGCGCCTGCCCGTCGTACATCCCGTCGGCGGCCAGCGGGGCCAGCTCCAGGAAGGGCGAGCCGGGGTCGAGGAGGGTGTCCACCCGGTCGCGCGGGAGCAGCTTCCCGCGCGCGGTGTGACGGGCGCGCGCCCGCTCGCCGCCGCCGAGCGCCGCCGCGGCCAGCTTGCCGCGCAGCTCCTCGACGAGGGCGCGGTGCGCCTCCTCGTTGGCCCGAAAGGCCTCCGACGCGGGATCTGCCGCGCTGTGAAGCTCCGGTGCCTCATGCATCCTGCGGGTCCCCTCACGTGTTAATGAGCGTTAACGCATTTCCTCCAGGTTAACGACCGCTAACCTCCCTGTCTAGAATCGTCTTCATGGCCACCAGAACCGACGCCCCCACCCGCCGCGAGCAGATCCTCAAGGAGGCCGCGCGGCTCTTCGCCGAGCGGGGCTTCCACGGGGTCGGCGTCGACGAGATAGGCGCCGCCGTCGGCATCAGCGGTCCCGGGCTCTACCGGCACTTCGCGGGCAAGGACGCGATGCTGGCGGAGCTGCTGGTCGGCATCAGCGAGTCGCTGCTCACCGGTGCGAAGCGGCGGCTGGCCGAGGCGGACGGGGCGGGCGGGGTGGCTCCCGGGGCGGTCCTCGACTCGCTGATCGAGGGGCACATCGACTTCGCGCTCGACGACCGCCCGCTCATCACCCTGCACGACCGTGAGCTGGACCGCCTCCGGGACGCCGACCGCAAGCTGGTGCGCCAGCTCCAGCGGCAGTACGTCGAGCTGTGGGTGGGTGTGGTGCGCCGCCTCTACCCGGACCTCGCCGAGCCCACCGCCCGCTCGGCGGTCCACTCGGTCTTCGGCCTCCTCAACTCCACCCCCCACCTCACCCGCCCGGGCTCCCTCCCGGACCGCGCGGGCACGGCGGAGCTGCTGCACCGGATGGCGCGGGGGGCGTTCGCGGCGGCGGGCTCGCGGTGACCCCGGGCGAGTGACGAGCGTTACGGGGGCTCCACTCTGGACGCCTGTGGATACTCGCCGGTACCTTGTTCTGAGCAAGCGCTTAGACATGCCCAGGCTGCGGAGGTGGCGGACAGTGCGCCGTACGGTTTTCAACGAGGATCACGAGGCGTTCCGGGAGACCATCCGCGCCTTCATCGAGGCCGAGGTCGTCCCCGTCTACGACGAGTGGTTCGCGGCGGGCCAGGCGCCCCGCGACTTCTACTACAAGCTCGGCGAGCTGGGCATCTTCGGCATCAGCGTGCCGGAGGAGTACGGCGGCGCGGGCATGGACACCCACAAGTTCGAGGCCGTCCTCTACGAGGAGACCGCCCGCGCGGGCGTCCAGTTCGGCGGCTCCGGCGTGCATGTGCTGCTCGCCCTGCCCTACATCAAGATGCTCGCCACCGACGAGCAGAAGAAGCGCTTCCTGCCGAAGTTCGTCTCCGGCGAGGAGATGTGGGCCATCGCGATGACCGAGCCGGGCACCGGCTCCGACCTCGCGGGCATGAAGACCACCGCCAAGCTGAGCGAGGACGGCACCCACTACGTCCTGAACGGCGCCAAGACCTTCATCACCGGCGGTGTGCACGCCGACAAGGTGATCGTCTGCGCCCGCACCGCGGCCCCCACCGCCGAGGACCGCCGTCACGGCATCTCCCTCTTCGCCGTGGACACCAAGTCCGAGGGCTACTCGGTCGGCCGCAAGCTCGACAAGCTCGGCCTGAAGACCTCCGACACCGCCGAGCTGGCGTTCGTCGACGTCAAGGTGCCCGTCGAGGACCTGCTCGGCGAGGAGAACAAGGGCTTCTACTACCTCGGCCACAACCTGGCCTCCGAGCGCTGGGGCATCGCCTTCGGCGCCTACGCCCAGGCCAAGGCCGCGGTCCGGTTCGCCAAGCAGTACGTGCAGGAGCGCACCGTCTTCGGCAAGCCGGTCGCGCACTTCCAGAACACGAAGTTCGAGCTGGCCGCCTGCCAGGCCGAGGTGGACGCCGCCGAGGCCGTCGCCGACCGCGCCACCGAGGCCCTGGACGCCGGCGAGCTCACGCCCGCCGAGGCCGCCAGCGCCAAGCTGTTCTGCACCGAGGTCGCCCACCGCGTCATCGACCGCTGCCTCCAGCTGCACGGCGGCTACGGCTACATGAACGAGTACCCGATCGCCCGCCTGTACGCGGACAACCGGGTCAACCGCATCTACGGCGGCACCAGCGAGATCATGAAGACGATCATCGCGAAGGACATGGGCCTGTAAGGTCCCGGAAATCCCTGCCGTATACAACTGATTCCATGAGTCAGGCTCTCCAGGAACTCCTCGATCTGCTCGACCTCGAGCAGATCGAGGAGAACATCTTCCGCGGCCGGTCCCGCGCCTCCGCCGTCCCCCGCGTCTTCGGCGGGCAGGTGGCGGCGCAGGCCCTGGTCGCCGCGGGGCGCACCGTCCCCGCGGACCGGCCCGCCCACTCGCTGCACGCGTACTTCCTGCGCATCGGCGACCCGGGCGCGCCGATCGTCTACACCGTCGACCGGATCCGCGACGGCCGGTCCTTCACCACCCGGCGGGTGGTGGCGGTCCAGCACGGCAAGCCGATCTTCCACCTCTCCGCGTCCTTCCAGGCGCACGAGGAGGGCCTGGACCACCAGGCGCCGATGCCGCCCTCCCCGGACCCGGAGACGCTCCCCACCTCCGAGGAGCGGCTGCGGAGCTACCCGCACCTGTCGTCGGACGTGGTGCACCGCTACCTCGGCGCCCGCGCCGCCGTCGACCTGCGCTACGTCGACGACCCGCCGTACGGCCGCTTCGGCGAGCCGCGCGACCCGCACAGCCAGGTGTGGTTCCGCACCAACGGCAAGGTCGAGGGCGACGACCCGCTGCTGCACGTCGTGCTCGCCACGTACGTCTCCGACATGACGCTGCTGGACTCGATCCTGCTCGCCCACGGGCGCGGCGGCTGGGCGGTCGGCGACGTGGTCGGGGCGTCCCTGGACCACGCCATGTGGTTCCACCGCCCGTTCCGCGCGGACGAGTGGCTGCTGTACGACCAGCAGTCCCCGTCCGCCCACGGCGGCCGGGGACTCGGCCAGGGCCGCATCTACACCCAGGACGGCCGCCTCGCGGTCTCCGTCATCCAGGAGGGCGTGGTCCGCGTCCCGCGCGACGAGGACTGACGCGGCGTCGTTGGGGGAGCGTCAGCTCAGACCCGCCGCCGCCAGCAGGTACGCCGTCATCGGGTCGTAGTGGCGGGGGCTCGTCACATGGTCGTCCAGGGGGACGGTCACCTGGACGGTGCCCTCGGCCTCGGCGAGGAACAGCGCCGGGTCGTTGCAGTCGGCGTACCCGACGGAGTCCACGCCGTACTGGCCGGCGGCGCCCGCCCAGCCGTGGTCGGCGACCACCAGGTCGGGCAGCGGTCTCCCCTCGCGCTCCAGCGCCGTCAGGATCGTCTTCATCGGCGCACCCGAGTGGGTGTGCCACAGCGTCGCCCCGTGCTCCAGCACCGCCACGTCCGCGAACTGCATCACGTAGCCCTCGTCCGTGGTCAGCCCGTCCGGGATGACCACGATGTCGCAGCCCGCCGCCCGCAGCGCGGCGGCCGTCGCCCGGTGCACGTCCAGCAGGCCGCCCGGGTGGCCGGTCGCCAGCAGCACCCGCTGCCGGCCCTCCGCCGCCTTGCGCAGCCGCCCCGCCATCCGCTCCAGACCGTCGACCGTCAGCTCGGGGTCGATGGTGTCCTGCCCGTACCGGTGCTCCGGGTCGTCGTTCACGCCGACCCGCTCGGCCATCACCGCGAGCACGTCCTGCTCGTCGGTCCAGCGCTCGCCGAGCTCCAGGCCGAGCCAGTAGTGCCGGTCGCCGTTCGCCAGCTTCCGGTAGTGGGAGAGGTTGTTCTCGCGCGGCGTGGCGACCTCGCCCGCGATGCGGGTGGCGACCAGGTGTTCGACGAGTTCGGCGCGGCTGGGGGTCCCGGGTATCGGCATGCGTCCATTGTGAGGCAGGGAACAGGGCGCGTCCCTGGCGTATCGCGCGCTGGGACGTGCGTCACGTACTCAGCCGACTCCGTACGGCTACCCAGGAGTTGTCGTCCCGGGCCCCCGGGCACGGCCCGGCGCTACGTCCGCCGCAAGGCGAACCACAGCTCCATCCGGACGTCCGGGTCGTCCAGTTCCGTGTCCAGGAGGGCCGCGCACCGGGCGATCCGCTGCCTGACCGTGTTGCGGTGCACGTCGAGGGCGACCGCCGTGCGGTCCCAGCTGCCGTGCAGGGAGAGCCAGGTGCGCAGGGTGTCGACCAGAGCCGGGGACCGCTCTATCGGCGCGAGCAGGGCGCGGGCGTGGGCGTCGGCGTCGTGCGGCGGGACCAGGTCGGTGAGGGCCGGGCGGTCGCCGTGGCGCAGCAGCGGGGTGCGGGTGGCGCGGGCGCGGGCCAGGGCGCGGGAGGCCTGGGCGTCGGCGGCCGGCCAGTCCCGCGGGGCCGCCGCCGCGCTGACGCCGAGCGTCCAGCCCGGCACCCGCTCCACCGTCCGCCCGTCGGGCACCAGCACCCGCACCACCTCGCCCGCGACGTCCACCAGCGACGAGCCGAGGGCGGCGCCCAGCGCGGAGGCGGCCACCGGGTCCGGGGCCGCCCGCCCGTCCGGCCTGCCGCGCACCACCCGCCACCGGTCCCCGCCGAGCAGCGGCGCCACCTCCGCGGGCGCCGCGCCCAGCAGCAGCCGTACCAGCGCGGAGGAGCGGCCGGCGCCCGAGCCGCTGTGCCGTTCACCGGTGAGCAGGGAGAGCAGCACGGCGGCGACGGACGCGATGGTGTGGTCGCCCGCGTCCCGCTGCGGGGCGGCCGTCCCCAGCACGAACCCCTCGCCGTTGCCCAGCGCGTGGGCGACCAGCCGCACCCCGGCCACCGTGTCGGACGCGGAGGAGGGACGGGCGTCCGACGGCTCCTGCCCCGACGGCCTCACCACCTCCGCGAGCTTCGCCAGCGCCGTCCGCACCTCCTCGCCCGGCTCCGGCCCCGCGCCCGCGATCTCCGTGCCCTCGGGGCCGTACAGCACCGCCCGTCCGCCCAGACGGCGGGCGAGCTGCTGGAGGACGGCGGGGACCGGGTCGGGGCGGGCGGCAGCCGTGGCGAGGCTCTGCTGCGCCTCCGTGACCCGCCGCAGCTCGGCCGTGCGGGCCTGCGCCATCAGCTGCCACAGCGCCCGCGCCACCGCCGAGAAGGTGGTCCGCGGCGGCACCTCCAGCAGCGGCAGCCCGTGCATCTCGCACGCCTCCACCAGCGCCCCGGGCACCGTGTCGTGCACCGGGGCGACGCCGAAGCCGAGCGCCGCCCCGCCCGCCGCGACGATCCGCGACACGTACGCGTCGAAGTAGCCCGCGCCCGCGCCGTCCGGGATGTGCACGCCCGCCGACAGCAGCAGTTCGCCGCCCAGCAGGTACGGGTAGGGGTCGGCCATCTCCGAGGTGTGCGCCCAGTGCACGACGACCGCCGGGTCCGCGGGGCCCGCGATCCGGCGCAGGCCCAGGTCCGCGCGGGCCAGCAGCGCGTCCAGGGCGACGGGAGGGGTGGGCGGAACAGTGGGGTCCGGCATGGTGGACGTTTCCTCCATCCCAGGCTGCCGATCTGGATGAAACGTACACTTCGCAGTCGCTTTTCGGCCACCTAGGGTCGGGTCACCGGCAGCCCGCGGGTACGGGCGGATGTCCCCGCGCGGCGCCGGTGAGCACGATCCGTCTGCACGACACGCCACCGACAGTGCGCGAAGGAGGCCCCGCATGGCCGTGGACTACCTGGTCATCGTCGTCTATCTGGCCGGCATGCTGGCCATGGGCTGGTGGGGCATGCGCCGCGCCAAGTCCAAGAGCGAGTTCCTGGTGGCGGGCCGCCGCCTGGGCCCCGCCATGTACTCGGGCACCATGGCCGCCATCGTCCTCGGCGGCGCCTCCACCATCGGCGGCGTGGGCCTCGGCTACCAGTACGGACTGTCCGGCGCCTGGATGGTGTTCACCATCGGCCTCGGACTGCTCGCCCTGAGCGTCTTCTTCTCCGCCCGCATCGCCCGGCTGAAGGTCTACACCGTCTCCGAGATGCTCGACCTGCGCTATGGCGGCCGGGCCGGCGTCATCTCCGGCCTCGTCATGTGGGCGTACACCCTCATGCTCGCGGTGACCTCGACGATCGCCTACGCCACGATCTTCGACGTCCTCTTCGACATCAACCGCACCCTCGCGATCGTCCTCGGCGGCTCGATCGTCGTCGCGTACTCCACGCTCGGCGGCATGTGGTCGATCACGCTGACCGACATGGTGCAGTTCGTCGTGAAGACGGTCGGCGTGCTGCTCCTGCTGCTGCCCATCGCCGTGGTCAAGGCGGGCGGGTTCGCCGAGATGAAGGCGCAGCTGCCCACCGAGTACTTCGACCCGCTGGGCATCGGCGGCGAGACGATCTTCACGTACGTGCTGATCTACACCTTCGGCATGCTCATCGGGCAGGACATCTGGCAGCGGGTGTTCACCGCCCGCAGCGACCGCACGGCCCGCTGGGGCGGCACCGTCGCCGGCACCTACTGCCTCGCCTACGCCGTCGCCGGCGCCGTCATCGGCACGGCCGCCAAGGTGCTCTACCCCAAGCTCGCCAGCCCCGACGACGCGTTCGCCACCATCGTCAAGGACGAGCTGCCCATGGGCGTGCGCGGCCTCGTGCTGGCCGCGGCCCTGGCCGCCGTGATGTCGACGTCCTCGGGTGCGCTGATCGCCTGCGCCACCGTCGCCAACAACGACATCTGGGCACGGCTGCGCGGCGTCGTCCGCCCGGAGGGCGAGCAGCACGACGAGGTCAGGGGCAACCGCGCCTTCATCCTGCTGATGGGCCTCGCCGTGATCGCCACCGCCATCGCCCTCAACGACGTCGTCCAGGCGCTGACCGTCGCGTACAACCTGCTGGTCGGCGGGCTGCTCGTGCCCATCCTGGGCGGGCTGCTGTGGAAGCGCGGCACCGCGCAGGGCGCCCTCGCCTCCGTCGCCGTCGGCGGCCTCGCCGTGACCGGCCTGATGGCCGCGTACGGCATCCTCGCCAACGAGCCCGTCTACTACGGCCTCCTCGCCTCCCTCGCGGCCTACGTCGTCGTCTCCCTCGCCACCCGTCCCACCGACGCGGCCGTCCTCGCCGCCTGGCGCGAACGCCTCGCCGGACGCGCCCCCGCGCCGGAGAACGCGACCGAAACCGTGTCCGAACAGGTCCCGGCCGCCCAGTAGCATCGTGGGCAGTCAGCACATACGCGACGAAGCGTAGGAAAGAGAGCAGTCCTCCATGAGCAGCAACGAGACGCCCCGCGGCCCCGTCGACTCGTCCCGGGTGCCGCGCTACGCGGGCCCCGCGACCTTCGCCCGGCTTCCCCGCCTCGACGAGGTCGGCCGCGCCGACGTCGCCGTCGTGGGCGTGCCGTTCGACTCCGGCGTCTCGTACCGGCCGGGCGCCCGCTTCGGCGGCAACGCCATCCGCGAGGCGTCCCGGCTGCTGCGCCCCTACAACCCCGCGCAGGACGCCTCGCCGTTCGCCCTCGCGCAGGTCGCGGACGGCGGCGACATCGCCGTCAACCCGTTCAACATCAACGAGGCCGTCGAGACGGTCGAGGCGGCGGCGGACGACCTGCTGGGGACGGGCGCCCGCCTGATGACCCTCGGCGGCGACCACACCATCGCCCTGCCGCTGCTGCGGAGCGTCGCGAAGAAGCACGGCCCGGTCGCGCTGCTCCACTTCGACGCGCACCTCGACACCTGGGACACGTACTTCGGCGCCGAGTACACCCACGGCACGCCGTTCCGCCGGGCCGTCGAGGAGGGCATCCTCGACACCTCCGCCCTCTCCCACGTCGGCACCCGCGGCCCGCTCTACGGCAAGCAGGACCTCACCGACGACGAGAAGATGGGCTTCGGCATCGTCACCTCCGCGGACGTCTACCGCCGCGGCGCCGACGAGGTCGCCGACCAGCTCCGCCAGCGCATCGGCGACCGGCCGCTGTACATCTCCATCGACATCGACTGCCTCGACCCCGCCCACGCGCCCGGCACCGGCACGCCCGAGGCGGGCGGCATGACCTCCCGCGAGCTGCTGGAGATCCTGCGCGGCCTCGCCTCCTGCAACCTGGTCTCCGCCGACGTCGTCGAGGTGGCGCCCGCGTACGACCACGCCGAGATCACCTCGGTCGCCGCGTCGCACACGGCGTACGAACTGACCACCATCATGTCCCGCCAGATCGCGGAGGCCCGCGCCAAGTGACGCACGACCACGACCTGGAGCTTCGCCCGACCGCCGCCCAGACGGAGGCGGCGCTGAACCCCCCGCCCGGCCGTACCGGCGGAGACCTGGTCGTGGAGACCCTGGCCGGGCTCGGCGCGACCACCGTCTTCGGCCTGCCCGGCCAGCACGCCCTCGGCATGTTCGACGCCCTGCGCCGCTCCGACCTGCGCTACATCGGCCTGCGCGTGGAGAACAACGCGGGCTTCGCGGCGGACGCGTACGGCCGGATCACCGGCGAGGCGGCGCCGCTGCTGCTGTCCACAGGACCCGGCGCCCTCACCTCGCTGCCCGCGTTGCAGGAGGCGGCGGCCGCGTCCGCGCCGGTGCTGGCGATCAGCAGCCAGGTGCCGACCGCCGGGCTCGGCGGCGGACGCCACGGCTACTTGCACGAACTCCCGGACCAGTCCGCCTCGTTCCGGGGCGTCGTCAAGTCCGTGCACACGGTCCGTACGGCCTCCCAGATCCCGTCGGCGATCGCGGCGGCCTGGAAGTCGGCGCTCACCGTCCCGCACGGGCCGGTGTGGGTGGAGATTCCGCAGGACGTGCTGCTGGCGGAGACGATGCTGCCGGTGGTGACGGCGATGGACGCCACCCCGGACGAGCTGCCCCCGCGCCCCGAACTGACCGCGCTGGCCGCGCACCTGCTGTCCCGCGCCGAACGCCCCGCGATCATCGCGGGCGGCGGAGTGATCCGCTCCGACGCCTCCGGCAAGCTGCGGCAGCTCGCCGAGCGGATCCAGGCGCCCGTGGTGACCACCCCCGGCGGCAAGGGCGCCTTCCCGTGGACCCACCCGCTGTCCCTCCAGTCCTGGATCGAGGACCGCCACACCACCGACTTCCTGGAGGATGCGGACGTCCTGCTCGTCGTCGGCTCCGGACTCGGCGAACTCTCCTCGAACTACCACACGTTCACGCCGCGCGGCCGGGTGATCCAGATCGAGGCCGACCTCGGCAAGCTGGAGTCCAACCACCCCGGCATCGGCATCCACGCGGACGCCCGCCTGGCCCTCCAGGCGCTCCTGGAGACGGTCGCGCCCCGCGAGGACGACACCGCCCCGGCGCGGGTGCGGGAGCTGCTGGACCGGGTCCGGGCCCGTATCGACGGGCAGGACCTGGCGCTGGAACAGCAGGTGCTGACGGCCGTGCGGCGCGCCCTGCCGACCGGCTCGCCGTCCTTCTGGGACATGACGATCCTCGCCTACTGGGCGTGGTCCGCGTTCGACGCGATGGGCCCCAACCACCTGCACTCGGCGCAGGGCGCCGGCGGCCTCGGCTACGGCTTCCCCGCCGCCCTCGGAGCGGCGGCCGCCGACCCCACCCGCCCGGTGCTGGCTGTCTCCGGCGACGGCGGCGCGCTGTACTCGATCGCCGAGCTGGCCACGGCCCGCCAGTACGACCTGGACGTCACCTGGCTGATCGTGGACGACGGCGGCTACGGCATCCTGCGCGAGTACATGACGGACGCCTTCGGCGAGCCCACGGCGACCGAGCTGACCCGCCCGGACTACGTGGCCCTGGCCGAGTCCTTCGGCGTCCCGGGCGTCCGCACCACCCCGGAGACCCTGGAGGAGGACCTCGCCAAGTCCCTCTCCACCCCGGGCCCCTCCGTCGTCGTCCTCCCGGCGGTCCTGCGCATGTTCGCGCCGACGCACCTGGACTGAGGCCGGACCGAGGCGCGGGCGGCTACGAGATCGCCCGCAGCCGTCCGCGCCCCGTCCGCTCGCCGAGGCGGGCCAGCGCCTGAGACGTCGCCTCGTCGTCGGGCAGGAGGACCAGCAGCAGCTGGGAGTCCGACGGGAGTTCGAGGAACTCGCGGCGCAGACGCAGGTCACCCGCGTCGGGGTGGCTCAGGCGCAGCACGCCCCGCTCCGGGACCCTGTGGCGGTTCAGCCGGCGGGTGAACTCCGGGCCGGCCGCGGGCGCCAGTTCCGCCGCCAGCCACTCCGCGTTCTCCGCCTTCGGGCCCAGCCACAGGTCGAAGACCTGCTCGTCGGCGACCTCGTCCCAGTCGGGGAAGAACGACCGGGCGCGCGGGTCGGTGAACACGTACCGCGTGAGGTTCGGCCCGTCCCCGTCCAGCAGCCCCGTGCCGGCCGTGAGCGCCTCGTAGGCCGGGGTCCAGGCGAGGAGGTCGCCCAGCCGGTTGGTGACCACCGCGACGCCCGGCTCCAGCAGCCGCAGCGTCTCCCGCACCGACGCCCGCACGTCTCGGCGGGCGGGCTCGCGTCCGAGGTGACCGGTGCACTCGTCGCCGCTGAGCTTCGCCAGGTACCGCACGTGCTCACGCTCCGCCGGGGTCAGTGCGAGCGCGTCGCACAGCGCGTGCAGCACGGCCACCGAGGGGTGGCGGTCGCGGCCCTGCTCGATCCGGGTCAGGTACTCGACGCTGACCCCGGCCCGCGTGGCCACGTCCGAGCGGCGCAGCCCGGGGGAGCGGCGGCGGCCGTGCTCCGGGAGCCCCAGCTGCTCCGGCTGGGTGCTGTCGCGCTTGAGCCGCAGGAAGTCGCCCAGTGGTGTCCCCATGACCGCGAGGATAGGACGGCCGGCGCGCCCGCGCGCAGTGCTCAGCATGGCCCTGCGGGGGCCAGCCTGAGCGCGGTCTGGCTGCCGTCCCGGGCCGGTTCCAGGGTGGACGGCATGGACATCAACACGCACAAGCTCGTGGTCGTCGTCGGCAGCGTCCGTGAGGGACGGTTCGGTCCCGTGGTGGGCTCATGGGTCGCGGAGCAGGCCCGCGAGCACGGCGGATTCGACGTCGAGGTCGTCGACCTGGCCGAGCACGACATCCCCCTGGCCCTGCCGGACGCCTACCCGTCGGTGGCCGGCGCCTCCTACCCGCGCCCCGCCGCGATGGCCCCGCTCACGGCGGCGCTGGAGGGCGCGGACGCCTTCATCATGGTCACGCCGGAGTACAACCACAGCTACCCGGCCTCCCTCAAGGCCGCGATCGACTGGCACTACACCCAGTGGGCGGCCAAGCCCGTCGCGTTCGTCAGCTACGGCGGCGGGGCGGGCGGCCGGCACGCTGTCCTGCACCTGGAGAACGTGATGAGCGAGCTGCACGCGGTGACCATCCGCGACGGTCTCGCCTTCCCGCTGAACCGGGTGGCGTGGGCGGACGGCCGCCCCCAGGACGCCGAGTCCGCGGGCTACGCGAAGAAGCTGCTGGACCAGCTCTCCTGGTGGGCGGGCGCCCTCCGCACGGCCCGGGAGACGGTGCCGTACCCGGCGTGACGGTGCCTGAGGGCGCAGAAGGGCGAGGACTCGTGGGAGCGTCCGGCCCGGCGGGGCGGCATCAAGCCGGGAAGCTTCCGTCCTTGACCGCTGCAACGAACGACGTCCAGCCGGCCGGCGGGAAGACCACCGCCGGCCCCTCGGGGGCCTTGGAGTCGCGAACGGGGACACCCTCGGGGTGGTCGTCCAAGACCTCCAGACAGCTGCCACCCTGGTCGTTGCTGTAGGAGGACTTCCGCCAGCCCTTCAGTGCCCCTGCGTTCGGTATCGCTCGGTCAGCCATGATGTTCGTAGTCCCTTGCTGTTGCCCTGAGCAGAGCCAGTGATTCGTTGAGCGGCAGCGCGTTGCCCAGTGCGAAATCGTAGCGATGCTGCAGCTCCTGAACGACTGATGGGCTGTCGTGGATCTTCCCCATGTACAGGCCCTCCCCGTAGGCCACGGGCGGCTGATCCTCGAACCACATCAGCGTGAGCATGTTGCTCAGCAGGGGATGCATGCCCAACGTGAACGGCAGAAGGTGAAGCTGGATCCGCTCGGCCTCGGCGAGTCCGATGAGGTGGTTGATCTGCTCCGCCATGACGTCCGGGCCGCCGATCCGGCGTCGTAGCACCGCTTCATCCAGAAGCGCCCACACTACGGGTGTCACCGGGTCGGCAAGGATCCTCGCGCGCTCCAGGCGTGTGACAAGGCGTCTGTCACGTTCCTGTTCACTCGCCGGAGGGAACGGCATGCTCAGAACCGCACGTGCGTACCTTTCCGTCTGGAGGATGCCGGGGACGAACGACAGGGCGAACTCCCTGATCATCGTCGCCTGCTGTTCGAGCTGAAGGGCCGCCTCGAAGTACCCCGCGACAGCGGTGTCGTCGTCCGGAAGGAAGCTGCTGAGCACATCGCCCGTGTTCAGCGCCCTGTCGAGGCGTCGCGCGTCCTCCTTGGACGGGGTGCGCCGGCCTGCCTCGATGTGCGCGATGTGCGAACGCGTCATGACGGCGGCCGTCGCCAGCTCCTGCTGCGTCAGCCCGGCCGCCTCTCGCTGCGCCTTCAACCACTCCCCATAGATGTTGCTCATCGTCAACTCCCGTGTGACAGATGGTTCGTCACATCCGACCCTCTGGCGAGCCTAGCCCGACCCGTCTCACTCTGTGAGTGGATCGCTACACAGCGACGTCCATGCACCTCGACCTGCCCTCGGGCACGGAAGACCCCCGCGACCGCTACCGACGGCCCGGGGGCATGGCCCTCAACCACAACGGAGTTGAAGACGTGTTGCACCGTATCGCCTGGCTCCTGGAGCCGCTGCTGGGGCTCCTGTGGCCCGCCTCCGGGCGCCACCGGCACCAGAACCGGCACCGCGCCGGGGGAGCGGCGCCCGCCCCCGCGCCGGCCGCCCCCCTCGCACCCGGTCGCCGCCCCTCCCCGCACGAGGCCCTCCTCCGCGGCGAGGACTCCCGGCTCGTCCGCCCCTACCTCCTCGCCCACGAACAGCGCGCGCAGGCCAGGCAGCAGCGCGCCCGGCGCCGGACCCTCTGGCTCGCCGTGCACGGCATCGACGTAGGGCCACGGCGTATCCACGGTGTCGACGTCGGCTCCCGCCGACCGCGGGGCAACGAGGTGACCGCCGCGTGATCTACGAGAGCCGAGACGTCGCCGCCACCCGGCCCCGCCTCCTCCCCTGGTCCAACCTCGACGGCAACCCCTGCTACCTCGTCACCGACGACTCCGGAACCGGCCGTGTCTCCCGCCTCGCCGACGAGATCGAGGCCGTCCAGCTCGGCATGGCGGACGACCTTCTCGGCCACGCCGTCGATCTCCTGGGCGACACCAGGGCCACCGCGCCCCAGCTCCGTTACCTCGCCGCCTGCCTGGCCGAGGCGCTCCACGACGTCCACCGCATCGCCCGGAGCAGGGGAGCGCGTCTCCCCGTGCCCCACGGTGACGAGGAAGACCCCGCGGCCGGCCGTCCCTCTCCATCTGAGGGAGGCCGGCCGCGGTGAGGCCTACCAGATCGACTCGACCCACTCCGGGTGGTCGATGAACGGGTTCCGGTTGTGCTGGTAGGAGTCGTGGATGACGTCGTTGCGGTTCCTCTCGAACGTGCTCGGCGGGTCCTCCTGGTGCCACTGCTTCAGGACCGAGAGGCGGCCGTGGTACGGGTTGGTGCCGTTGGTGACGGAGTCGTTGGGCTCCAGGTCGGGCCAGCCGTCGGTGCCCTCGTAGCGGACCGCCATGTAGAGGATCATGCGGGCCACGTCGCCCTTGACGGCGTCGCGGGGCTCGAAGGAGTTCGAGTCGGTGAGGCTGCCGCCGCTGTTGGTGAACGAGCCGCCGCCGTTGTCGAAGTCCTTGTTGCCGCGGATGGAATTGACCTGCACGTCCTCGGGACGCAGATGGTGCAGGTCGGTGCCGGGGCCGGTGGAGGTGCCGAAGTCGCCGTGCGACTTGGCCCAGACGTGCTCGCGGTTCCAGTCGCCCACGTCACCGCCGTTGAGCGACTTGCTGCGGGAGATGCCCGAGTAGAGCAGGATCACGTTGTTGCTGTTGTTCGGATCCTGGTCGGTGACCTTCAGCGCCTCCCAGACCGCCGAGTACGACAGCTTCGTCTGGTCGCTGATGATCGTGTGCAGGGCGGACTTGAGGGCTGTGCCCGTCTTGCCGGCCGCGGCGTCGTAGTACGCCGGGTCGTAGGACGCCGTCGTCGTCGTGACCGTCTTCGTGGCTGTCGCCGTGGCCGGGGTGGCGGTCGCGGCGGGGGCGGCGAGGCCGGCGAGCACGGCGGCCGTGGCGAGCGCCACCGCCTTGCGGCGCGGTATGCGTATGGCGAGCATGTGGGGTGTCCGATCTACGCGGGTTGCACAGAGGAGATACCCGAGAGACTGGCATGGACATGCAGTCAACTGCGTGGAGACAGCGTGTCGATTGCGTGACGAGAGTTCGACGCCGTGTAGACGGCGCGCGCCCCTGAAATGTTGCGGAGGGATGAAATCCGCTTCCGCCGGCGTTGGAGCCTTGCGGAAGATCAGGACGATCGGAGGACACCGCGTGACAGCGCAACGGGGATGGGCACGACGACTGGCCGCCTACGCGTGGCGGCACCCCAGGAACGTCGTCCTGGCCCTCGGTTCGTCCCTCGCCGGCATGGCCGTGATGGCCCTGGTGCCGCTGATCACCAAGGTGATCATCGACGACGTGATCGGGGACAAGACCCGGGACATGGGCACCTGGGCCGGCCTGCTGGTCGGCGCCGCCCTCGCCGTCTACGTCCTCACCTACATCCGCCGCTACTACGGCGGAAAGCTCGCCCTCGACGTCCAGCACGACCTGCGCACCGAGATGTTCGGCTCCATCGCCCGGCTCGACGGCAGACGCCAGGACGAGCTGTCCACGGGGCAGGTCGTCGGCCGCGCCACCAGCGACCTCCAGCTCATCCAGGGCCTGCTCTTCATGCTGCCGATGACCATCGGCAACCTGCTGCTGTTCGTGATCTCCCTGGTGATCATGGCGTCGCTGTCCCTGCCGCTCACCGCGATCGCGCTCGCCGTGGCCCCCGCCCTGTGGTGGATCGCCAAGCGCAGCCGCACCCGGCTGCACCCCTCCACCTGGTACGCCCAGGCGCAGGCGGGCGCCGTCGCCGGGGTGGTCGACGGCGCGGTCAGCGGCGTCCGCGTGGTCAAGGGCTTCGGCCAGGAGGACCAGGAGACCGGCAAGCTCCGCGAGGTCGGCCGCCGGCTGTTCGCCGGACGCCTGCGCACCATCAAACTGAACTCCCGCTACACCCCCGCCCTCCAGTCCGTGCCCGCCCTCGGCCAGGTGGCGATGCTCGCCCTCGGCGGCTGGCTCGCGGTGCGCGGGCACATCACGCTGGGCACGTTCGTCGCCTTCTCCACCTACCTCGCCCAGCTCGTCGGCCCGGTCCGGATGCTCGCCGTCGTCCTCACCGTCGCCCAGCAGGCCCGCGCCGGCACCGAACGCGTCCTCGACCTGATCGACACCGAGCCGACCCTCACCGACGGCGCCAAGGAACTGCCCGCCGACGCCCCGGCTACCGTCGAGTTCGACGACGTCGCCTTCGGCTACGACCCCGGGCGGCCGGTCCTCGACGGCCTGTCCTTCGAGATCCGTCCCGGCGAGACCCTCGCCGTGGTCGGCTCCTCCGGCTCCGGCAAGTCCACCGTCTCCCTGCTGCTGCCGCGCTTCTACGACGTCACCCGCGGCGCCGTCCTGGTCGGCGGCCACGACGTGCGCGAGCTGACCACCGCCTCGCTGCGCGCCGCCATCGGCCTGGTCCCGGAGGACTCCTTCCTGTTCTCCGACACCGTGCGCAACAACATCGCGTACGGCCGCCCCGACGCCACCGACGAGCAGATCCGGGCCGCCGCCCACGCCGCCCAGGCCGACCGCTTCATCGACGAGCTGCCCGACGGCTACGACACCACCGTCGGCGAGCACGGCCTGACCCTCTCCGGCGGACAGCGCCAGCGCATCGCCCTGGCCCGCGCGATCCTCACCGACCCGCGCCTGCTGGTCCTGGACGACGCCACGTCCGCCGTGGACGCCCGCGTCGAGCACGAGATCCACGAGGCGCTGAAGAGCGTCATGCGGGGCCGCACCACGCTGCTGATCGCCCACCGCCGCTCCACCCTGAACCTCGCCGACCGCATCGCGGTCCTGGAAAACGGCCGCCTCGCCGCCCTCGGCACCCACGACGAGCTCCAGCGCCGCTCCCCGCTGTACCGGCGGCTGCTCACCGACCCCGACGAGCTGGGCGCCGTCTCCCCGGGCCACACCCCGCCCGCCGGGCCGCGCGAGGAGGACACCTCCGTCCGCGCCGAACTGGACGCCGAGTTCGACGCCGAGCGGGGCGTCACCCCCCGCCTGTGGACCGGCGACCGCGAGCCCAGGGACACCGCCCTGGACGGCGCCCCGGCCACCCCGGAGCTGCTCGAACAGGTCGCCGCGCTGCCCCCGGCCGACGACGTCCCCGACGTCGACGAGGCCCGCGCCGTCCGCCCCGAGGACTCCTACGGCCTGCGCCGCCTGCTGCACGGCTTCCGCACGCCCCTGCTGATCAGCCTCGCCCTGGTCGCCGTGGACGCCGGGATGGGCCTGCTGCTGCCCATCCTGATCCGGCACGGCATCGACGAGGGCGTCACCCGCGCCGCCCAGACCGCGGTCTGGGCGGCCGCCCTGCTCGGCCTGCTCACCGTGCTCGCCCAGTGGGCGGCGCAGACCGGCGAGATCCGCATGACCGGGCGTACCGGCGAACGCGTGCTGTACACGCTGCGGCTGAAGATCTTCGCCCAGCTCCAGCGGCTCGGCCTCGACTTCTACGAGCGCGAGCTGACCGGCCGGATCATGACCCGGATGACCACGGACGTGGACGCGCTGTCCACGTTCCTCCAGACCGGCCTGGTCACCGCGTTCGTCTCGGTGGTCACGTTCTTCGGCATCATGGTCGCCCTGCTGGCCCTCGACATCGGCCTCGCCCTCGTCGTCTTCGCCACCCTGCCCCTCCTGATCGTCGCCACGTACTTCTTCCGCCGGGCCAGCGTGAAGGCGTACGAGCTGGCGCGGGAGCGGGTGTCGGTGGTCAACGCCGACCTCCAGGAGTCGGTCGCCGGGCTGCGGATCGTGCAGGCCTTCCGCCGCGAGGGGGACGGGGCCCGGCGGTTCGCCGAGCGCAGCGCCGCCTACCGCAGCGCCCGTATCCGCGGCCAGTGGCTGATCTCGGTGTACTTCCCGTTCGTGCAGCTGCTGTCGTCGGTCGCCGCGGCGGCGGTGCTCGTGGTGGGCGGCGGCCGGGTCGACGACGGCACGCTGGCCATCGGCTCGCTGGTCGCCTACCTGCTCTACATCGACCTGTTCTTCGCGCCCGTGCAGCAGCTCTCCCAGGTCTTCGACGGCTACCAGCAGGCGTCCGTCTCCCTCGGCCGGATCCAGGAGCTGCTGCGCGAGCCGGCCTCCACGAAGGCCCCCGAGAAGCCGCTCCCGGTGACGTCCCTGCGCGGCGAGATCGCCTTCGAGGACGTGCACTTCTCCTACGGCGACGGCGAGGAGGCGCTCACCGCCGTCGACCTGACCGTCCCGGCCGGGCAGACCGTCGCGTTCGTCGGCGAGACCGGCGCCGGCAAGTCCACCCTGGTCAAGCTGGTCGCCCGGTTCTACGACCCCACCTCGGGCCGGGTCACCGTCGACGGCACCGACCTGCGCGACCTGGACCTCACCGCGTACCGGCACCGGCTCGGCGTCGTACCGCAGGAGGCGTACCTCTTCCCCGGCACCGTCCGCGACGCCATCGCCTACGGCCGCCCCGACGCCACCGACGCCGAGGTGGAGGCCGCGGCCCGCGCGGTGGGCGCGCACGAGATGATCGCCACCCTGGACGGCGGCTATCTGCACGAGGTCGCCGAGCGCGGCCGCAACCTGTCGGCGGGCCAGCGCCAGCTGATCGCGCTCGCCCGCGCCGAACTCGTCGACCCGGACGTGCTGCTGCTCGACGAGGCCACCGCCGCCCTCGACCTCGCCACCGAGGCGCAGGTCAACGCGGCCACCGACCGCCTGGCGGGCCGCCGCACCACGCTGGTCGTCGCCCACCGGCTGACCACCGCCGCCCGCGCGGACCGGGTGGTCGTCATGGACCACGGCCGGGTCGTGGAGGACGGCACCCACGAGGAACTGCTGCGCAAGGGCGGCCGGTACGCCGCGCTGTGGCGGACGTTCGTCGGCGAGGACGTACCGGCGCCGGCCTGATCCGGCCGTCCGCCGTCGGCGCACACCGGCCCGCGCAACCATGCGACCTACGCCGTGCGTCCGTACACGCGTACGCCGTCGGTTCCGGCGGGCGCGGTACGGGAGGACGACTGTGCGCAGTGGAGCGATACACCGGCGACTCGCGCCGGTTCTTGCGGTGCTGACCACGTCGGGGCTGCTCGCCCTGGCCGCACCGGCCCAGGAGGCGGAGGCGGCCGCGCTGTGTCCCGGACGCAAGGTGCGGACCCTGCCGTTCTCCACCGGGTCGGTGCTCGTCTACAAGCGCGGCGGGTACGTCTGCGCCGTCACCGTCGCCAAGAAGCAGGGCGTGAAGCGGAAGATGGCGGTGAGCGTGCGGGCGCGCGGCGGGCGGCCCGTGGTCGACGAGGGGCAGTTCGCCTACCACGCGGGCCCGGTGACCGTGCACGCCGGACGCCGCTGCGTCTGGGTCACCGGCCAGGTCGCGGCGGACTCCGTCAGCTCCGGCTGGATCCTCTGCTGACCCGCCCCCGCACGGCAGGCCGCACAGGGTTTTCCCTATGTCCCCTGGTGCGGTGAGGAGTTGGTCGAGTAGCTTCCGGCGCACATCTGTCTCACAGGGGAGTGCGCATGCGCAAGGCGCTCAGATGGCTGCTGGCGCTCACGGTGCTCATAGGCACACTGAGCACGGCCGGGGCGGCCACCGCCGCCGAGCCGGCCGCCACCGGCACCACTGACATCAAGGAGAGGCTGCTCGCGATCCCGGGCATGAGCCTCATCGAGGAGAAGCCGTACACCGGGTACCGCTTCTTCGTCCTGAACTACACCCAGCCGGTCGACCACCGCAGGCCCGCCAAGGGCACGTTCCAGCAGCGGATCACCGTGCTGCACAAGGACACCGCGCGGCCCACCGTCTTCTACACCGGCGGCTACAGCGTCTCCACGACGCCCCGCCGCGCCGAGCCGACCCAGATCGTGGACGGCAACCAGGTCTCCATGGAGTACCGCTTCTTCACCCCGTCCCGGCCCGAGCCGGCCGACTGGAGCAAGCTGGACATCTGGCAGGCCGCCAGCGACCAGCACCGCATCTTCACCGCGCTGAAGAAGATCTACGGCGAGAACTGGCTCTCCACGGGCGGCTCCAAGGGTGGCATGACCGCCACCTACTACGAGCGCTTCTACCCGAAGGACATGGACGGCGTCGTCGCCTATGTCGCCCCCAACGACGTGGTGAACAAGGAGGACTCCGCCTACGACCGGTTCTTCCGCACCGTCGGCACCCAGGAGTGCCGCGACCGGCTGAACGGCGTGCAGCGCGAGGCGCTGGTGCGCCGCGCCCCGCTGGAGAAGAAGTACGCCGCCTACGCCGCCGAGAACGGCTACACCTTCGACACCATCGGCAGCCTGGACCGCGCCTACGAGGCGGTCGTCCTGGACTACGTGTGGGGCTTCTGGCAGTACAGCACCGTCGCCGACTGCCAGGACATCCCGGCGGACGCCAAGAACGCGACGGACGACGAGATCTGGAACTCCGTCGACACGATCTCCGGCTTCTCGTTCTACACGGACCAGGGCCTGAGCCCGTACACGCCGTACTACTACCAGGCCGGCACGCAGCTGGGCGCGCCGACCATCCACTTCCCGCACATCGAGAAGCAGTACGTCCGCTACGGCTACCAGCCGCCGCGCAACTTCGTGCCGCGCTCCATCGACATGACGTTCCAGCCGTACGCCATGCGGGACGTCGACACGTGGGTCCGCCACAACGCCCGGCAGATGCTGTTCGTGTACGGCGAGAACGACCCGTGGGGCGCCGAGCCGTTCCGTCTCGGCAAGGGCGCGCGCGACTCGTACGTGTTCACCGCGCCCGGCATGAACCACGGCGCGAACGTGGCCGGCCTGGTCGAGAAGGAGAAGGCGCTGGCCACCGCCCGCATCCTGGAGTGGGCGGGCGTCGCCCCGAACGCCGTCCAGGCGAACCCGGCGGCCGCCAAGCCGCTGGCGAAGTTCGACGCCAAGCTCGACAAGCGGGACGTCGAACCGCGGCACGCGCTGCGTCCGTGAGGCCGGGGCGGGGTCACACCGGGACGGCGCAGCCGACCGGCGCGGCCCCGCCCAGCCGGACGTAGAGGGCCGTGGACGCCGGGCACCGAGCCCTGGTGTCCACGGCCTTCGTCACCGTGAACTCCGGCCTCCGGGGCCCGCTTCCGTCGCAGGCGGTCTCCCGGACCCTGCCGCCGTCGAGGGCGTACACGCAGTCGCCGACGACGGTGCGCGGTCCGCCCCCGCCGCCCGGGTCGCCCGGGTGCGGCGGCTGGAGGTTCCGCACGCAGGCGAATCCGCGCGGCACCATCCCGTCGCCGTCCTCGTCGGCGGCGGGCCACTGCTCGCTGATGTGCAGCACGAAGTCGGTGGTGGGCGGACACGGCGGGCCGTCGCGCGCGGTGCCGTCGTGCCGGGCCGTCACCCGGGCCGCCGCGCGCTCGCTCGCGCAGGACACCTCGGTGAAGCTGGTGCGCCCGAAGGAGCTGCACTCGCCGACGTCCAGGAACACCGCCCCGTACCCCGACGGCCGCACCGGCGACGCCGCGGCCGCCGTCCCGCCCGCCCCGTCCGCCGGCGCCTCCCGGCACCCGGTGAGCAGCACGAGCCCCGCCAGGGCCCCCACGGCCCCCGGCCGCCATCCGCACACCCGCATCGTCGCCCCCCCCGGAAGATCACCGGCTCCAGCCTGACCGCCCGCCGCCCGGACACGCCAGACAAGTGGGGTCGTTTGCGCATATGGGGTGCGATGGGTCGGTCGGGTGACGTAGGGGGGTTACGCCCGGCCGGGGAGACGCCGTGACCGCGGGTGACCGGGGCGCCTCGTCCGGACCGTCCAGGGGCCACGGTCCGGACGGGGCACGTCCGGTGTCAGTACGTCAGCCCGTGCCCCACCGGGTACAGCACCGCCGTCGGGTCGTCGGCGCGCTGGACCGGGACCGGGAGCGTGCCGCGGGGGCGGACCGTGCCGGCGATCGCGCGGGCCGCCGCGCGGAGTTCGACGTCGGTCCAGGAGTAGGACGCCAGGAAGGCGCGCACGCCCGGCAGATGGGCCACGTCGTACGGGTTGCGGATCGCCACCGCGACGACCGGCTTCCCGGTCGCCAGCAGCCGCTCGACGAGCGTCCTCTGACTGCTGGAGGCGGTGACGTTGTACGTCCCCACGACCACCGCGTCCGCGTCCTGGGCGGCCGCCACGGCCTTGGCGACGGTCGCCGCGGAGGGCGCCGTGCCGGTGGACAGGGCGGTCGCGGTGAAGCCCAGCTCGGTCAGGGCGCCCGCGAGCACCCCGGTGGGCGGGCCCGTGGTGCCGGACGGGGACGCCGGGTCGGCGCCGACCACCAGTACCCTGGGCGTCCGGCGGCGGGACAGCGGCAGCAGGCCGCCCTCGTTGACCAGCAGGGTCGTGCCGTGCTCGGCGATCCGGTCGGCGGCGGCCAGGTGCGACCGGGTGCCGACCACGCGGTCCACGCCCGCGTGGCTGACGTACGGGTCGTCGAAGAGGCCCAGGCGGGCCTTCAGGCGCAGCACGCGCAGGATCGATTCGTCGAGGCGGGCCTCGGTCAGCTCGCCGTCCCGCACCGCCTGGAGCACCGCGTTCCACGCGACGTCCAGGGACGGCGGGTTGAGCAGCTGGTCCACGCCCGCCTTCAGCGCCAGCACCGGCACCCGGTCGTCGCCGTACTTGGTGCGGACGCCCTCCATGCCGAGGGAGTCGGTCACCACGACGCCGTCGTAGCCGAGCTCCTCGCGCAGGATGCCGGTGAGGATCGGGTGGGACAGCGTGGCCGGGTCCTCGGCGGCGTCGAGCGCCGGGACGACGATGTGCGCGGTCATGATCGAGTCGATGCCCGCGGCGATCGCCGCGCGGAACGGCGGCGCGTCCAGCTCCTCCCACTGCTCGCGGGTGTGGTGGATCCACGGCAGGTCCTCGTGGCTGTCCGTGATCGTGTCGCCGTGCCCGGGGAAGTGCTTGGCGGTGGCCGCCACGCCGGACGACTCGTAGCCCCGCACCTCCGCCGCGACCAGCTCGGCGACCGCGTCCGGGTCGGAGCCGAAGGAGCGCACGCCGATGACCGGGTTGGCCGGGTTGACGTTCACGTCGGCGACGGGGGAGTAGTTCTGACGGATGCCCAGGGCGCGCAGCTCACGCCCCGCGATCCGGCCCAGGGTGCGCGCGTCGGACCGCGACCCGCCCGCGCCGACGTTCATCGCGCCCGGCATCAGCGTCGCGGGCTCGCCCACCCGGGCCACGATGCCGTGCTCCTGGTCGGTCGAGATCAGCACGGGCAGCCCTCGCGGCAGACCGAGGGAGGCCTTCTGGATGCCGTTGGACAGGCCGGCGATCTGGTGCGGGTCGCGGGTGTTGTGCGCCCAGGCGAAGTAGATGATGCCGCCGACCCGGTACTTGGCGACCAGCTCGGCGGCCGTGCGCACCCCGATCTCGGACAGGTTGGCGTCGACGTCCGCCTGGTCGGGGTCGGTGGCGGAGTGGCCGTAGACCCGCATCACGAAGAGCTGGCCGACCTTCTCCTCCAGCGTCATACGGGAGATGAGGGCGCGCAGCTTGCGGTCGTCGGGACGGTGTGCGCCGGTGGCCGCGTGGACCGTGCCGCCGGCCGCCAGGACGGAGGTGACGCCCGCCGTCGCGGCGAGGACGGTGCGTCTGGACGGACGGGCGGTGCTTGCCGTGCTTCCGGGGCTGCTGTCGGGCACGTGCGCTCCTTTGGGAGGTGATCCGCGGAGGGCCGGGGATCCGCTGAAGGAAACTGCCAGGAGGTCACCAATATCCGGGAAGTTTCTGCCAGTCAAGGGCATGTGCAGCATCCGGAGGGTGCCGAGGGGGCCGCCGTCGGCGCGGCGGGAGGGGGCGGTACGGCGTTCCCGCGGGCTGGCCCGGCAGCCCGGCGTTGGGACGTACGAGGGCGGCGACGGGTTCCGCCCTGTGTCCGAGGGCGTTCGCCGACAGGGTGTTACCGGCCGTCCGGTGTCAGCGGGGTCCGTGCGCCGACACCGCCGGCCAGTGGGCGACCAGGGTGCGGACCGTCTCCGCGATCGCCGGACGGCGTGCCGCACCGGTGCGCCACAGCGCGTACAGCCGTCGTACGGGCATCGGGTCGAGCGGCACCTCGACGACCCCGGCAGGCAGCGGACCGCGCCCCAGCCGGGCGATCAGCGCGATGCCCAGACCGGCCGCGACCAGGGCGACCAGGGTCGGGTTCTCGTCGGCCATGTGCACGATCTCCGGCTCGTGCCCGGCCGCCCGCAGGGTCCGCACCAGCCACTCGTGGCAGACCCGTCCCGGCGGCTGGCAGATCCACCGCTCCCCGGCCAGCTCCTCCCGCCGTACGCCCGTCCGCCCCGCGAACCGGTGCCCCTCGGGCACCAGCAGGTCGCACAGGTCGTCCCCGATCACCGTCTGCTCCACGTTCGCCGGGGCGGGCAGCGGCGCGATGTCCCAGTCGTGCGCGACCACCAGATCGACCGCGCCCTTGGCGACGAGGTCCACGGACAGATGCGGGTCCACCTCGGTGAGCCGGGTGTCCAGCGCGGGGTGGCGGCGGGCCAGGTCGGCCAGCACCGGCGGCATCAGCCCGCGCGCGGCCGACGCGAACGCGGCGACGGTGAGCCGCCCGGCCGGCACCCCGCGCCGCTCCTCCAGCTCCGTCTCCGCGCGCTCCACGATGGCGATCAGCTCCCGGGCGGCGCGCACCAGCTGATGCGCCTCGTCGGTGAGCCGCACGCCCCGGCCCTCGCGCTCCAGCAGCACGGTCCGCGTCTCCCGCTCCAGCTTGGCGATCTGCTGCGAGACGGCGGACGAGGTGTAGCCGAGCGCCGAGGCGGCGGCGCCGACGGTGCCGTGCACGGACACGGCGTGCAGGGCGCGCAGACGCTGGAGATCGAGCATGACCGCTCCTGGAATCGGTTAGCGATGCTTCATCCAACCATGCAGAGATCGTCGCTGGTGCTGAAGTGTCGTCTCCGGTGATGCTCGACGCATGCGACCTGCCCACGTCCTTCTCGCCGTCCTCGTCGCCGCCGTGTGGGGAGTGAACTTCACGGTCATCGAGGTCGGCCTCGACCACTTCCCGCCGCTGCTCTTCTCCGCGCTGCGCTTCCTGGTCGCGGCCCTGCCCGCGGTGTTCCTCGTCGGCCCGCCGAAGGTCGCCTGGAAGTGGATCGTGGGGGTGGGACTGGCCCTGGGGGTCGCCAAGTTCGGTCTGCTGTTCATCGGCATGGACGTCGGCATGCCAGGCGGCCTGTCCTCCCTGGTCCTCCAGATCCAGGCGGTGTTCACGGCCCTGTTCGCCGTCGCGCTCCTCGGCGAACGCCCCACCCGGGTCCGGGTCGCGGGCATGGCGGTGGCGCTGGCCGGCATCGGCGTGGCGGCGGTCGACGAGGGCGCCTCGGGCCCGCTGACGGGCTTCGCCCTCGTCGTCGCCGCGGCGGCCTGCTGGGGCGTCTCCAACATCCTCACCCGCAAGGCGTCGCCCCCCGACGCCCTCAACTTCATGGTCTGGGTCAGCACGGTCCCGGTGCTCCCGCTGCTCGCCCTCTCCCTGCTGCTGGAGGGCTGGACTGCGGACCTGGCGGCCCTGCGCTCCCTGGACTGGCCGGGCGCGGGCACGGTCCTCTACGTCGCCTGGGGCGCGACGGTCTTCGGCTTCGGCGCCTGGGGCTGGCTCCTCCACCGCCACCCCGCCTCCACGGTCGCCCCGTTCTCCCTGCTGGTCCCGGTGTTCGGCATGACGTCGGCGGCGCTGTTCCTGGGTGAATCCCTCACCCCTCTCCGGTGGTGCGCGGCGGCGCTGCTGGTGGGCGGGGTGGCGTTGACCTCCCTCACCCCCAGCAGGCCCCGCCCCAGGACACCGGCGCTGACAACCCCCTAGGGGCGCGGGGAACTGCGCGCTCAACCCCCACCCACCCGCACCCGCCCGGCGAGGGCGCCACCCCATCCCCCGTGAGAGCTATAGCAGTTGTCCATCCAGGGGTGATCCCCCACCACCCCCGGATTCCTAGCGTGGTCCCCAGGTCGCCGCAGGCGCGACCACACCAGGGGAGGCCGCGATGGAAGCGACGAAAGAACCCACGAAGCGCGGCCGCGCAGGCCGCCTCACCCGCACCCCGCTCGGCTGGATGCTCACCGGCATGGCCGCCGTCGGCCTGGTCTCCGCCCTGACGGCGACCGGCCCCGGCCCCGTGCCGCTCCTGGGCGCGGCCGCCGCGATCGCCGTGTACGCGTGGGTGACGCGCCGCGTGGCGCAGCGTCCCGCCCCGGAGATCGCCCGGTCCGGCGCCGGTCGTGAAACCCTGCGCGGCGCCGCCGTCGGCCTGGGCTTCATCCTCCTCTCCGCCCTCCTGATCACGGCGTTCGGCGGCTACTCGTTCTCCTGGGCCGGCGACGGCGTCCTGAAGGTCGTGTGGGCCGCGGTCGTGGTGCAGGCCGGCGCCGCGGTCACCGAGGAACTGCTGTTCCGCGGTCTCGCCCTGCAAGCGCTGGAGCAGCTGTGGGGCAGCCGCGTCGCCGTCGCCGTCACGTCCCTCTTCTTCGGCGTCGCCCATCTGGGCGCCGAGGGCGCGACCCCGTGGAGCGGACTCGCGATCGCCGTGGAGGCGGGCGTCCTGCTCGGAGCCGCGTTCCTGTGGCGGCGTAGCATCTGGTTCGTCGTGGGTCTGCACTTCGCCTGGAACACCACGGAGCAGCTGCTCGGCATCCCGGTCTCCGGGCACACCCCCGACGGCCTGTTCACCGTCGACGTCCACGGCTCCGCCGTCCTGACCGGCGGCGGCTTCGGCCTGGAGGCGTCGCTCGTGCCCGTCCTCATCAGTGTGGCCCTCGCCGTCCCCATGCTCGTCCTCGCCCACCGTGACGGCCGGGTCAGGACCCGCCACGACGCGCGCCGCTGACACCGGCCGACGGGAGAGGACACGCACCATGACAGACCCTCGGACACTCCGGAACCACCCTTTCCTCCGCGCCGCGCTCGACCGGTGGCAGGAGCGGGACGCCCTCTTCAAGGACGGCGTCCTCGCCCTGACGCTCACCGCGCTCGCCTTCGTACCGACCCTGTCCGGCGTCGGCGCGCAGATCGGCGATCTGCCCGAGCGCCCGCCGGACGCGCTGGGCGCCGCCCTCGTCCTGGCCCAGACCCTGCCGCTCGCGGCCCGCCGCAGAGCGCCCGCGGCCTGTCTCGCCGTCGTCGCGGGCGCGTTCGCGACGCACCAGGCGCTGGGCTACGCGACGACGTTCGCGAGCGTGGGCCTGTACCTGGCCCTGTACTCCGCCGGTGCCCACCAGGTGCGTTTCCGCCGCGGTCTGGCCGCCGTGACGGGCGTGGGCTACGCCGCGCTCGCCGTCGTCCTGGACCGCCTCGGCTCACCGCAGGACGTACCGGACTATCTCGCGTTCGGGCTGATCCTGGCCGCCGTACGGCAGGTGGGGAGCACGGTGCGCGGACGGCGCACCGAGGAGGCGGAGCGGCGGCGGCTGGCCGCGGAGGCGGCGACGGCCGCCGAACGGGCGCGGATCGCCCGCGAGCTGCACGACGTGGTCACCCACCATGTGACGGCCATGGTGGTCCAGGCCGACGCGGCGCAGTTCCTGCTGACGTCCGCGCCGGAACGCGCCGGTGAGGGACTGGCGGCCGTCAGCGACACCGGCCGCCGGGCGCTGACCGAACTGCGGTACCTGCTCGGCGTCCTGGAGGCGACCGGCGAGGCGGCGTCCGCCGACCTGGAACGCACGGGCGGCCGGGCGCCCGCCCTGGGACGGGTGGGCGACCTGGTCGAACAGGCGCGCAGCTCGGGCCAGCCGGTCGAGTTCGCCGAGCACGGCGAGCGGCTGCAGCGGAGCGTGGACGTGGAGCTGGCCGCCTACCGGGTGGTGCAGGAGGCGCTCACCAACGCCCTGAAGTACGCGGCGGGGCAATCCACACGGGTCGTGCTCCGGCACGGCGGGGAGCACATCGGCGTCGAGGTGACCACCGACGGACCGGCCGGCGTGCCGGCACCGCGGAGGCCGGACCTGACGGGCGGACGCGGGCTGGCCGGACTGCGTGCACGGGTGCGGATGCTCGATGGTGAACTGGAGGCCGGTCCCCGGCCCGAGGGCGGGTTCGAGGTCCGCGCCACGATCCCGTCCCAGCCCGTTCAGGAGTGACCCCGTGAGCGACGCGCCGCCGCAACCGATCCGTGTACTCGTCTGCGACGACCAGGCGCTGGTGCGGACCGGCTACGTCACGATCTTCTCCGCGCAGCCCGACATGGACGTCGTCGGGGAGGCCGAGAACGGCCACGAGGCGGTCCGGGCCGCGCGGCGGCTGCGCCCCGACGTGGTCGTGATGGACGTCCGGATGCCCCTGCTCGACGGCATCCAGGCGACACGGCAGCTGGCCGGCCCGGACACGGAGCACGCGCCGAAGGTGCTGGTCGTCACGACGTTCAACGTCGACTCCTACGTCTACGACGCGCTGCGCGCCGGGGCGAGCGGCTTCCTCCTCAAGGACTCGCCCCCGGCGGAGCTGGTCAACGGCATCCGCACCGTCGCCCGCGGCGAGGCCCTCCTCGCCCCCGCCGTAACCCGCCGCCTCATCGGCCACTTCGCCGGGCACGTACGGCCGGCCGACACGACGAGCCCGGTCCGGCGGAACATCGTGGACACGCTGACGCCCCGCGAGCTGGAGGTGTTCCGGCTGATCGCCGAGGGCCTCTCGAACGCGGAGATCGCCACGGCGATGTCCATCACCCCGGAGACGGTCAAGACCTACGTCTCCCGCATCCTGGCCAAGCTCCACCTGCGCGACCGGGTCCAGGCAGTGGTCCTCGCCCACAAAACGGGCCTGGCCCCGTAAGGGGCGCGGGGAACTGCGCGCCCAGCCCTCACGCACCGGCACCCTTCCAGGGGCGCGGGGAACTGCGCGCTCAGCCCCCACGCACCGGCACTTGCGAACGCCGCAGGACCACCCCCTCCAGGGGCGCGGGGAACTGCGCGCTAAGCCCCCACGCACCCGCACCCGCGAACGCCGCAGGACCACCCCCTCCAGGGGCGCGGGGAACTGCGCGACCAGCCACAACGCACCCGCACCCGCGGCCGACGCGCACCCCCGCCCCCAGAAACCCGCGTCAGCGAACCCTCACGCCGACTCGTTCAGCAACCGCGCCACATGCTCACGCCCCGCCCCCAACAACGAAGGCAGCGGCTCCGCCCCCTCGTACCACCGCGCCTCGTACTCCCAGCACAGCCACCCGTCCCACCCGTTCCGCGACAACACCTCGACGACGTCGGTCAACGGCAACACCCCCGCCCCCAGCGCGACAGGCGTCGTGTCCTCCGCCGAGGCGATGTCCTTCACCTGCACGTACCCCAGGTGCGGCGACAACGCCGCGAAGCTGTCCACCGGCTGCTCGCCCCCGAGCCACGTGTGCATCACGTCCCACAGCGCCCCCACCTGCCGGTGCCCGACCAGACCCAGCACCCGCATCGCGTCCGCACCGGTCCGGTGGGAGTCGTGCGTCTCCAGCAGGATCCGTACGCCCCGGTCGGCCGCGTACTCCGCGGCCGTCCCCAGCCGCCGCGCGGCCGTCGCGTCCGCCTCCTCCGCGCTCTGCTCGTCACCGCCGCCGGGAAACACCCGTACGTACGGCGCGCCGATGTCCCGTGCGAGATCGACCAGCGCGCGGACCTCCGCGAGGACCGGCTCGTCGTCGCCGGGCGCGGCGACCCGGGCGTATCCGGCCACCCCCAGGATGTCGAGCCCGGCCGCCTTGAACGCGGCGGCCACGTCGGCCCGCTCTTCCGCACCGAGGCCCGTGTGGACGGGTTCCTCGGGGTGGGCGCGCAGCTCCACGCCGTGGTAGCCGTGCGCGGTCGCCAGGGCCGTCACCTCGGAGAGAGGGAGGCCGGGGACACCGAGGGTGGAGAACGCCAGTTTCATGGATACGGGACTACCCCCGAGGCGCGGGGGCGACTCCTCCCCGTCACTCCGGTGCCGCAGTCTCTTCGGCGGTTCGCCGGGGTGCGGGCCGGTGGGGGCTGGTCGCGCCGTTCCCCGCGCCCCTTCAAGGGGCGGTTGCACGCCGTCCGCACGTGCGGGTGCGTGGGGGTTGAGCGCGCAGTTCCCCGCGCCCCTTCAGGGGGTGGTTGCGTGCCGTCCGCACGCGCGGGTGCGTGAGGGTTGAGCGCGCCGTTCCCCGCGCCCCTGAGGGGCGTCACCCCCAGCCCCTCGCAGAGGTCAGCCCCGCGGCCCCGCCGTGGACCCCCGCACCATCAACTCCCCCCGCACCGCCGCGATCCCGCCCGCCGGCGGCTCCTCACGGCCCATCGCGATCCGTCCCGCCCGCGCCCCCGCCTCCGCGAGGGGCAGCCTGACCGTGGTCAGCGCGGGCACCGCGTCGACGCTGAACGGCAGGTCGTCGAAGCCGGCCACCGACACGTCGTCCGGGATCCGCAGCCCCGACTCGCGCAGCGCCGCGCACGCGCCCAGCGCGACGGAGTCGTTCGCCGCGACCACGGCGGTCAACGACGGGTCGCGGCGGAGGAGTTCCAGCGTGGCCTCGTGGCCCGACCGCCGGTCGTAGCGGCCGTGGACGGTCCAGCGCGGGTCCTCCTCGATGCCGTGCGCGGCCAGCGCGGCCCGGTGGCCCTCCAGGCGGTGCCGGGTCGTGGTGCGCTCCTCGGGGCCCGCGATGTACCCCAGGCGGCGGTGCCCGAGCCGGATCAGGTGCTCGGTGAGTTCCTGCCCGCCGCCCCGGTTGTCGAAGGCCAGGGCGATCGCCCCGGTGTCGGGCGCCTGCGGCCGTCCGCACAGCACCACCCGCGTCCCGGCGTCCGCCAGCTTCCTCAGCTTGGCGTCCATCGCCGCCTTGTGCTGCGCGTCCTCGATGGCGCCGCCGGTCAGCACCACCGCCGCGGCGCGCTGCCGCTGGAGCAGGGTGAGGTAGGTCAGTTCGCGCTCGGGGGAGCCCCCGGTGTTGCAGACGACGGCGAGTCTCTCGCCGCCCGCGCGTCCGCCCGGGCCGCCGATCTCCGACTGGATGGCGCTCGCCATGATCCCGAAGAACGGGTCGGCGATGTCGTTCACCAGGATGCCGACCAGGTCGGAGGTGGCGGCGGCGAGGGCGCTGGCGGGGCCGTTGAGGACGTAGTCGAGCTCGTCGACGGCCTTGAGCACGCGCTCGCGGGTGGACGCGGCCACCGGATAGTTCCCGTTCAGCACACGCGACACCGTCGCGGGGGAGACCTGCGCCCGCGCCGCCACGTCCGCCAGGGTCACCGTCATGTCTCGTCCTCCGCCTCGCCGCCGTGCCGTCCGCCCGTGCCGTACGCCGTCGTACACACCCACGCCCACACCGGTGGTTCCGACCAGAGCTTTCCGACCAGACCTTAAGGCCATCCGCGGCGTTGTTCGCCCCCTCGAACAAGCCGGGAGCGGCAGTGGTCTTGTCCACACGCGGTCCAGAGGCTAGCTTCTGACGGTATAGAAAGCGCTTGCTGCCACGTCTACCAGTTCCCCCGCCTCCTCCCGGGGCGCGTGGGGCGGGTGCGGCGTACGCGGCGCGCGCACCGCGTACGAAGGGAACGACGTGACACGCAAGACGGTGCGTATCGCCATGAACGGTGTGACCGGACGCATGGGCTACCGCCAGCACCTCGTCCGCTCCATCCTGGCCCTGCGCGAGCAGGGCGGCCTCGACCTCGGCGACGGCACCGTGCTGTGGCCCGAGCCGGTGCTGGTCGGCCGCCGCGAGCACGCGCTGAGGGCGCTCGCCGAGCGCCACGGACTCGAACACCTCTCCACCGACCTGGACGCGGTCCTCGCCGACGACAGCGTGGACATCTACTTCGACGCCCAGGTGACCTCCGCCCGCGAGGAGGCGATCAGGAAGGCGATCACCGCCGGCAAGCACGTCTACACCGAGAAGCCCACCGCCACCGGCCTCGACGGCGCCCTCGAACTGGCGCGGCTCGCCGCGGCGAAGGGCGTCAAGCACGGCGTCGTCCAGGACAAGCTGTTCCTCCCCGGCCTGCTCAAGCTGAAGCGGCTGATCGACGGCGGCTTCTTCGGCCGCATCCTGTCCGTCCGGGGCGAGTTCGGCTACTGGGTGTTCGAGGGCGACTGGCAGGAGGCGCAGCGCCCGTCGTGGAACTACCGCGCGGAGGACGGCGGCGGCATCGTCGTCGACATGTTCCCGCACTGGGAGTACGTGCTCCACGAGCTGTTCGGCCGGGTGAAGTCCGTGCAGGCCCTCACCGCCACCCACATCCCGCAGCGCTGGGACGAGAACGGCAAGCCCTACGACGCCACCGCCGACGACGCCGCCTACGGCGTCTTCGAGCTGGAGGGCGGCGCGATCGCCCAGATCAACTCCTCCTGGGCGGTCCGCGTCCACCGCGACGAGCTGGTCGAGTTCCAGGTCGACGGCACCGAGGGCTCCGCCGTCGCCGGCTTGCGGGGCTGCCGCGTCCAGCACCGCTCCGCCACCCCCAAGCCGGTCTGGAACCCGGACATCCCCGCCACCGAGGTGTTCCGCGACCAGTGGCAGGAGGTGCCGGACAACGGCACGTTCGACAACGGCTTCAAGGCCCAGTGGGAGCTGTTCCTGCGCCACGTCCACGCCGACGCCCCCTACCACTGGGACCTGCTGGCCGGCGCCCGCGGCGTCCAGCTCGCCGAGCTGGGCCTGAGGTCCTCCGCCGAGGGCCGCCGTCTCGACGTACCGGAGATCAGCCTGTGACCCTCCACCTTCCCGACGCGCACGGCGCCCTGCGCCCCTACGAACCCCGCACCGAGCCCCTCGCCCTCGCCCCCGGCGCCCCCTTCACCTCCCGTACGGTCTTCTCGGCCGCGCACGTCGTCGCCGACCCGTACGCCGACACCACCCCCGACTCGCCCGCCGCCGTCGACTGGGACGCCACCCTCGCCTTCCGCCGCCACCTGTGGGCGCACGGTCTTGGCGTCGCCGAGGCGATGGACACCGCGCAGCGCGGCATGGGCCTGGACTGGGCGGGCGCGGCCGAGCTGATCCGCCGCTCCGCCGCCGAGGCGAAGGCGGCCGGCGGCCGGATCGCCTGCGGCGTCGGCACCGACCAGCTCACCGGCGGTCCGGCGACCCTCGCCGAGGTCCGCGCGGCCTACGAGGAACAGCTCGCGGTCGTCGAGGAGTCGGGCGCGCAGGCCATCCTCATGGCCTCCCGCGCCCTCGCCGCCACGGCCCGCGGCCCCGAGGACTACCTGGAGGTCTACGGCCACCTGCTCCGCCAGTCCGCGGAACCCGTGATCCTGCACTGGCTCGGCCCCATGTTCGACCCGGCCCTCGAGGGCTACTGGGGATCGGCCGACCTGGACACGGCGACGGACACCTTCCTCGACGTCATCGCCGCCCACCCCGACAAGGTCGACGGCATCAAGGTCTCCCTGCTGGACGCCCGGCGCGAGACCGACCTGCGCCGCCGCCTGCCGAAGGGCGTGCGCTGCTACACCGGCGACGACTTCCACTACCCCGAGCTGATCGCGGGCGACGAGCAGGGCTTCAGCCACGCCCTGCTCGGCATCTTCGACCCGCTCGGACCACTGGCCGCGCAGGCGGTCCGCGTCCTCGACACCGGGGACACAGACGGCTTCCGCGCCCTGCTGGACCCCACGGTCGAGCTGTCCCGCCACCTCTTCCAGGCGCCCACCCGCTTCTACAAGACCGGCGTGGTGTTCCTGGCCTGGCTGGCCGGCCACCAGACCCACTTCACGATGGTCGGCGGCCTCCAGTCCGCCCGCTCCCTGCCCCACCTCGCCCGCGCCTACGAACTCGCCGACCGCCTCGGCCTGTTCCCCGACCCCAAGCTCGCCGAGGACCGGATGCGGACCCTGCTGCACCTGTACGGAGCGACCCCATGAGCGACCTGACCCGCTTCAGCATCAACCAGATGACCGTCAAGCAGCTCGCGCTCCCCGAACTGGTCGCCGCCTGCCGCGACCTGGGCGTCCCGGCGGTCGGCCTGTGGCGCGCACCGGTCCAGGAGTACGGCGTGGAGGCGGCCGCCAAGCTCGTACGGGACGCGGGCCTGGCGGTGACGACGCTCTGCCGCGGCGGCTTCCTCACGGCGGTCGACGCGGACGAGCGGGCGGCGGCCCTCGCCGACAACCGCCGCGCCGTCGACGAGGCGGCCACCCTCGGTACGGACACCCTGGTCCTGGTCTCCGGCGGCCTCCCGCCCGGCGCGAAGGACCTGCGGGCGGCCCGGGAACGCATCGCGGACGCGCTGACGGAACTCGCCCCCTACGCCGAGGACCACGGGGTGAGGCTGGCGATCGAGCCGCTGCACCCCATGTTCGCCTCCGACCGCTGCGTGGTCTCCACGCTCACCCAGGCCCTGGACCTCGCCGAACGCTTCCCGGCGCACCAGGTCGGCGTCACCGTGGACACGTACCACATCTGGTGGGACGACACGGCCCCCGAGGCGATCGCCCGCGCCGGCGCCCAGCACCGCATCCACACCTTCCAGCTCGCCGACTGGATCACCCCGCTGCCCGAGGGCGTCCTCAACGGCCGCGGCCAGATCGGCGACGGCGCGATCGACATGCGCGAGTGGCAGGGGTACGTGGAGGCGGCCGGCTACACGGGCTCCATCGAGGTCGAACTCTTCAACGAGGACCTGTGGGCCCGCGACGGCCGGGAACTCCTCGCGGAGACGGCCCGCCGGTGGGCGGAGAACGTGGACGTGTGAGCCGCGCCCGCCGGGCCTGTCCGGCACCTGTTTGGGGCCCGTGAAAAAAACTCCGGATGGCCGTACAACCCTCCCCCCACCCCGCCTGTCCTACGTAGCGTCAGGACTTCCGGGTGGGGACCCGGGGGGGGCTTCAGGGAGGTTCTGGCGGGGGGAGGGAAGCGAGGGGCCCGGTCGACGGACCGGGCCCCTCGAAGTTCGTCCGGACGGGTTCAGAAGAAGACCCCGCACCGCAGCAGCACGTTCGCGTACGGGCTCGCCTCGCCCGTGCGCACCACCAGCCGCGCCCCGGACGTCAGTTGCTTCAGCCGCTCGTGCGGGACGTACGCCAGGTCCGGGAAGTGGCCGGTCAGCAGCGAGGCCGCCGCGGGGTTGGCGCCCCGCACCTCCTCCGCCGCCGTGGCGCCCTCGACGGCCAGCTCGCCGAGCAGTCCCTCCAACACCTCCGCGAACGACGGCACCCCGGCCCGGAACGCCAGGTCCACCACGCGCGGCCCGTCCGGGATCGGCATCCCCGCGTCGCACACCAGCACCCCGTCGGTGTGGCCGAGTGCGGCGAGGGCGCCGGACAGGTGCCGGTTGAGGATCCCGTGCTTCTTCACAGCTCCGCGACCTCCTCCGCCGTCGGGAACGACACCTGCGCCCCCTCCTTGGTGACCGTCGCCGCGCCCACCCGGGCCGCGTAGGCGGCGGCCTCGGCGAGCGGTTCGCCCGTGCCAAGACGCCACGCCAGCGCCGCCGTGAACGCGTCCCCGGCGCCGGTGGTGTCCACCGCCTCCACCTTCACCGACGGCACCCGCGCCACCCCGGCCGAGGACGCCACGAGCGCGCCTTCCCCGCCCAGGGTCACGACCACCGAGCGCGGGCCCTTCGCCAGCAGCAGCCGCGCCCAGTCCTCCGGTTCGTCGCTCACGCCGGCGCTGTCGCCGAGGATCACCTTCGCCTCGTGCTCGTTGACGATCAGCGGGTCGCAGGCCGCCAGCACCTCCGACGGCAGCGGCCGCGGAGGCGACGGGTTGAGGACGAAGCGGCTGTCCGGCGCCAGGCTCCGCACCACCGCCACCACCGTCTCCAGCGGGATCTCCAGCTGCGTGGACACCACCCGCGAGGCATGGAAGAGGCTCGCGGCGGCCCGTACGTCCGACGGGGTCAGCCGGCCGTTCGCGCCCGGCGAGACGACGATGCTGTTGTCGCCCGACGGGTCCACCGTGATCAGCGCGACCCCGGTCGGCGCCCCGCCCACCAGCACGCCCACCGTGTCCGCCCCGGCCTCGCGCAGCGAGTCCAGCAGCAGCCGCCCGTGCTCGTCGTCCCCGACCCGCGCCAGCAGGGCGGTGCGGGCGCCGAGCCGGGCGGCGGCGACCGCCTGGTTCGCGCCCTTGCCGCCCGGATGCACGGCCAGGTCGGAGCCGAGCACCGTCTCCCCGGCGCCCGGCCGGCGCTCCACCCCGATCACCAGGTCGGCGTTGGCCGATCCGACGACCAGGAGGTCGTAGTCGTACATGAATTCGCTCCCCGATCCGCTGAGGAGGGCGGGCGGCCTCGTGACCGCCCGCCCGTGTGCCTCTGTGCCGGTGTCAGCCTTCGAAGCCGGCCACGTTCTCCTTCGTGACCACCTTCACCGGCACCTTCACCATCTTCTCCACCTTTTCGCCCTCGACGGCCCGCAACGCGTTCCGTACGGCGATCCGGCCGAGTTCGCTGGGCTGCTGGGCGACGGAGGCGTACAGCGTGCCCGCCCGCACCGCCTTCAGCCCGTCCGGCGTGCCGTCGAACCCGACGACCTGCACGGACGTCCCGGCCTTGGAGCCGAGCGCCTTGATCGCGCCGAGCGCCATCTCGTCGTTCTCCGCGAAGACGCCGTCGATGTCGGGGTGCGCCTGGAGCAGGTTCGTCATCACGTCGAGGCCCTTGGTGCGGTCGAAGTCCGCGGGCTGCTTGGCGACGACCTTGATGCCCGGGTAGTCCTTCAGCCCCTCGGCGAAGCCCGCCCCGCGCTCACGGCTGGCGGAGGTGCCGGCCTGGCCCTGGAGGATCACGATGGTGCCCTTGCCGCCGAGCTTCTCGGCGAGCGCCTTGGCGCCGAGCGCGCCGCCCTCGACGTTGTCGGAGGCGACCAGCGCGGAGGTGTCCGCCTCGTTGACGCCGCGGTCCACGGCGATCACCGGGATGCCCGCCTGGTTCGCGCCGCGCACCGAAGGACCGGCCGCGTCCGAGTCCACCGGGTTGACGACGACCGCGGACAGCGAGCCGCTGGTGAAGTTCTGCAGCTGGTTGGCCTGCTGGGAGGCGTCGTTCTGCGCGTCGGTGACCGTGAGGTCGACGCCCAGCTTCTTCGCCTCCTCCTCGGCGCCGTCCCGGATCTGCACGAAGAAGGGGTTGTTGAGCGTCGACAGGGACAGGCCGATCTTCGGCCTGTCCGCCGCGGACGAGCCGTTGTGCAGCAGCGAGGTGGCGCCGACGACCGCCACGGCGACGACGGCCGCGATCACGTACGTCAGTGCCTGCTTGCCCTTGCCGCCGCCGGACGCGCCGGCCGCCGGGGCGGTCGCGCCCGCCTTGCGGCGCACCGTGTCGAACAGCACCGCCAGCGCGATGACCACGCCGATGACGACCTGCTGCCAGAACGCCGACACCGACAGCAGGTTGAGGCCGTTGCGCAGCACCGCGAGGATCAGCGCGCCGATCAGGGTGCCGGACGCCTTGCCGGTGCCGCCCGCGAGGGAGGCGCCGCCGATGACGACCGCGGCGATCGCGTCCAGCTCGTAGCCCTGCGCGGCCTGCGGCTGCGCGGACGCCAGCCGGGAGGCGAGCACGATGCCCGCGGCGGCCGCGAACAGGCCGGAGAAGGCGTAGATGGCGAGCTTCTGCTTCTTAACCCGCAGACCGGACAGCCGCGCGGCCTCCTCGTTGCCGCCGATCGCGTACATCGACCGGCCGATGTACGTCCGCCCGAGGACGAACGCCGTCAGCAGGCCCATCACCACCATCACGAGCACCGGCACCGGCAGCCAGCCGCCGAGCGTGTCGCCCAGGTGGGAGACGGAGTCGGGGAAGGCGATGGGCGAGCCCTGCGAGATCACCAGCGACAGACCGCGCGCCACCGACAGCATCGCCAGCGTCGCGATGAACGGCGGCAGTTTGCCGTACGAGACGAGGAAGCCGTTGACCAGGCCGCAGACGATGCCGGTCGCCACGGCGAGGACGACCGCGAGGACCACCGGGATCCCGGCCTCGGTCGCGCTCCACGCCAGGACGGTCGCGGAGAGCGCGGCGACCGAACCGACCGACAGGTCGATGCCCGCCGAGACGATGACGAAGGTGACGCCGAAGGCGAGGATCGCGGTCACGGCGGCCTGGACGCCGACGTTGAGCAGGTTGTCGGCGGTCAGGAAGTCCCCGGACAGCGCCGACATGGCGATCACGAGGACGATCAGTGCGGTCAGCGCGCCGTTGTCGAGGAGCAGCCGGCGCAGGCCGCCGGCGGCGCCGCCCTGCGCGCCCGGCGTGCTCTTGAGCGTGTCAGTGGCCACCGGGGGCCTCCGTTCCGTTACTGGGGGAGCTGGGGGAAGTGGTGCCGACGGCGAGGGCCATCACGGCGTCCTGGGTGGCGTCGGCGGCGTCCAGTTCGCCCGCGAGCCGGCCCTGCGCCATGACCAGGACCCGGTCGCTCATGCCGAGCACCTCGGGCAGGTCGCTGGAGATCATGAGCACCGCGGCGCCGGCCGCCGTCAGCTCGTTGATCAGCTGGTAGATCTCGACCTTCGCGCCGACGTCGATGCCGCGCGTCGGCTCGTCGAGGATGAGCACCTTGGTGTTCGCCAGCAGCCACTTGCCGATGACGACCTTCTGCTGGTTGCCGCCGGACAGGGTGCGCACATGCTGGCCGAGCCCGGCCATGCGCACGCCGAGCTGCCCGGCGATCCGGGCCGCGGCCTCGTGCTGCCCCTTGAGGTCGACGAGCCCGGCGCGGGAGGACGACCGGAGCGTGACGAGACCGAGGTTCTCCTCCACGGAGGCGTCCAGCACCAGCCCCTGGCCCTTGCGGTCCTCGGGCACCAGTCCGACCCCGGCCTCCAGGGCGGAGTTCACGTCGTGGCCGCGCAGCCGCACCCCGCCGACGTGCACGGTCCCGGCGTCGTACGGGTCCGCCCCGAACACCGCCCGGGCCACCTCCGTCCGCCCGGCGCCGACCAGCCCCGCGACGCCGACGACCTCACCGGCCCGCACCTCGAAGCTGACGCCGTGGAACACGCCGTTACGCGTCAGCCCCTCCACCTTGAGCAGGGCCTCCCCGGCGTCCGCGCGCTCACGCGGGTACTGCTGGTCGATGGACCGCCCCACCATGAGCCGGACGAGTTCGTCCTCGGGTGTGGAGGCGGGCACCTGCCCCACGCTGCGCCCGTCGCGGATCACGGTGACCCGGTCGCCGAGCGCGGCGATCTCCTCGAGGTGGTGGGTGATGAAGACGATTCCGACGCCGTCCTCGCGCAGCCGCCGCACGATCGCGAACAGCTTCTCGACCTCCTCGGAGGTCAGCACGGCGGTCGGCTCGTCCATGATCAGCACGCGCGCGTCCAGGCTGAGCGCCTTGGCGATCTCGACCATCTGGAGCCGCGCGATGCCCAGTTCACGCACCCGGGCGCGGGGAGACACGTCCACCCCGACGCGCTTCAGCAGCACCTCGGCGTCCGCGTCCATCCGCTTCCGGTCGATCATCCCGAAGCGGCGCGGCTGCCGCCCCAGGAAGATGTTCTCCGCGACCGTCAGATCGGGGACCAGGTTGAACTCCTGGTAGATGGTGGCGATCCCGAGCTTCTCGGAGTCCTGCGCACCGCTGATGCGCACCTCCTCGCCGCCCACGGTGATCCGGCCGGCGTCGGGCGTGTACGCGCCGGAGAGCATCTTGATCAGCGTGCTCTTGCCGGCGCCGTTCTCGCCCAGCAGCACGTGCACCTCGCCCCGGCGCAGATCGAAGTCCACGCCGTCGAGCGCGACCACGCCGGGGAAGGTCTTGCGGATGCCCTCGATGCGCAGCAACTCGTCAGGACTGCGGCTGCTCACGGCGTACTCCTTCGTACGGGGGAGGGGGACGGGGGTCGTTCGGTCTC
Source organism: Streptomyces albogriseolus (assembly GCA_014650475.1). GTDB lineage: Bacteria > Actinomycetota > Actinomycetes > Streptomycetales > Streptomycetaceae > Streptomyces > Streptomyces albogriseolus. Next base: position 174,736 of record BMVA01000008.1, on the reverse strand, counting down.
CGGCTCGCCGCACGAGCGGCGCACGACGAGCCGGGCGGGGAGGGTCACGGACTCGCCGGGCCGCCCCTCGATCCGGTCGACCAGGGCGCGCACGGCGGCCCGCCCCAGGTCGCGGACCGGCTGGGCGATCGCGGTGACCGGCGGGTCCGTGTGCACGAACCAGGGGATGTCGTCGAACGCGGCGAGCCCGATGTCGTCCGGCACCCGCAGTCCACGCGCCCGGACCGCGTCCAGCGAGCCGAGCGCCATCAGGTTGTCGGCGGCGAAGACGACCTCGGGCGGCTCGGCGAGGTCGAGGAACCCCTCGGTGACGCGACGCCCGCTGCCGGCCTGGAAGTCGCCCTGCCCGATGTAGGCGTCGGGCAGCTCCAGCCCGTACGCGGCGAGCGCCGCCCGGAAGGCGTCCACGCGTTCCCGGCCGGTCGTGGTGGCGGCGGGCCCGGCGATGATCGCGAGCCGCCGGTGCCCGAGCCCGTACAGATGCGCGACCAGGTCGCGTACGGCGGCCGTCCCGTCCGAGCGGACCACGGGCACGTCCACGCCCGGGATCCACCGGTCGACGAACACCATGGGCGTCCCGGCCCGCGCTGCCCCGAGCATGCCGGGCGAGCCGCCGTCGGTGGGGGAGACCAGCAGGCCGTCGATCCGGCGGTCCAGCAGGGTGGTGACGTGGTGGTCCTGGAGGTCGGGCCGCTCGTCGGCGTTGCCGATGATCACGCTGTACCCGAGCGCGCGGGCCTCCTCCTCGACGGAGCGGGCCAGCTCGGTGAAGTACGGGTTCATCACGTCGCTGATGACCAGCCCGAGGGTGCGGGTCTGATCGGTGCGCAGGGACCGGGCGACGGCGTTCGGCCGGTACCCCAGCCGCTCGACGGCGTCGGTCACCCGACGCCGCGCGTCCTCGCTGACCGACGGGTGCCCGTTGAGCACCCGCGACACCGTGGCGACGGACAGCCCCGCCTCGGCGGCGACGTCCTTGATGCTCGCCATCGCCGTTCCACCTCCTTGTGGAATCGATTACACGGAGGATTGGAATCGATTACATGGGCTGGGGCAAGGGGGTGGGCGGTGGCCGCAACCGAATCGTGACCGGCGGTCGGCTCCTGACGTCACCGGGGTTGCCCGCCGACGTGCGAGGGGCAGGCGCGTGTGCCGGGCGCCACTCCGCGGCGGGTCACACGGCCGGCAGTTGCTGCCCGAGCCTGCCCTTCGTGCGCCTCCGAGCGCGGTCACGGCCAGGCCGGCCACCACGGCGAGGTTAACCCTTGCATTAACATCGTGGCCGTGGCTCAATGGGAAGTGGTCCTCGTCGAGGAGGTCGCGGCATGGTTCGAGGCTCTGGCCGAGGAGGACTGGGACAGCTCTGAACAGGTCGAAGACGCCATCGACATGTTGGCGGCAACAGGTCCGACGCTCGGCCGACCGCTGGTGGACAGGATCAAGGGTGCTGAGAACCATCACCTGAAAGAGTTGAGGCCTGGATCATCCGGGAGCAGTGAGATCCGCATCCTCTTCGCCTTCGATCCGGTACGCCGGGCAGTCCTGCTGGTGGCCGGCGACAAGGCCGGAAACTGGCAGCGCTGGTACGACATCAACATTCCGCTCGCTGAAGAGCGGTACCAGGCACATCTGGCCGATCTGAAAACCAGGGAGTACGAATGAGCACCGTCAGCTGGGAGGAGACCAAGCGCAGGGCGCGCGAGCGGCGTGCGGCCTCAGGGCTGTCTGTGCGGTCGCCCCAGGAGAAGCAGGCGGCCATGGACCGATTGACCGCCGAAGTGCGTGCGCACAAGCTCGCGGAGGTCAGGCGTGAACAAGCCTTGACTCAGCGCCAAGTGGCCGCGTCGATGGGAGTCTCGGCACCACGGGTCTCCGCCATTGAGCACGGTGAGCTGGATCGTGCGGAGGTCGCGACTCTCCGGGCCTACGTGGAAGCGCTCGGCGGTCGTTTGCGCGTGGTCGCAGACTTCGGGGACGCGGAGTACACCGTCGCCTGAGGCGCCCGCCGAAGCTCTCGTCAACCAGCAAGGCCCAGGTCGCCGATCTGGGCCTTGCCTTCCCGTCCAACCGTTCAGTTCAGTGGGGTGCCCCAGAGCACCCGCTCAGGCCCCCCGTCCCCCGTGTCGAAAAGGCAGCACACCGCGCCCGACGCCTCCGCGAGGTCGGTGAACACCTTTCTGATCGCTGCCGAGTCCTCGAACAGCCTGCTCATCCGCGAAGTCGCCGCCCAGAAGTCCAGGCACACAAGGCGCGAGTCCGTGAAGGACGGGAAGTACATGTCCAGGTACACGTAACCGATCCGAACGCGCCCGTCCTCGACGGGAAGACCCCCCTCCTCCGCGTACGCCCGCACCGCCTCGTCCGCCGGGAACACGAGTGACGTGTCGAGCGTGACCCTGTCCTTCCCCGCACAGTCGACCGGCTCGCTCTCGAACCCGCACGTGAACGGCAGGACGACCCGCTCACCACCCGGCAAAGTGACCGTCAGCGGCTGCACCCTCCGCTCCGGCGGCGCCAGCTTCGCCACCTCGTTCAGCGCACGCGGCACGTTCTCAGGGCGCAGGTGGATGTCATAGCTGTACGTCAACCCCATGTTCCCCCCTCTGACCAGGCAGAACGCACCCTCTCACGGCTCGCGTCCCAGGTGCCTGTGAGTTTCTGGGACGGGGTCCGCCCAGCAGATCGTCCCTGGCCACCCCCCCGTTCCTCACCGGGACGAACAGCCACCGCCAGTCGGCCCGTCCGCCGTCGCCAAGGTGAGTGACTGTCAGTCCCCTCTGACAGTCTCCGCACATGGAGATGACACTGCAGCTGACGATCGACTGCTCCGATCCGCAGCGGATGGTGGCGTTCTGGGCCCCGGCCCTGGGGTATGTCCCCGAGCCCGCGCCGGAGGGCCATCCCACGTGGCGCGCCTACTGGGAGGCGATGGGCGTGCCCGCGGAGGAGCTGCCGCCCGGGGCCGGCGATCTCGCGGAGTCGATCGTGGATCCGACCGGTCGCGGACCGCGCGTGTGGTTCCAGCAGGTTCCGGAGCCGAAGACGCTCAAGAACCGCTGGCACTTCGACCTGAAGGTCGGCGGTGGCCGTGAGGTCCCGCCGGCCGTCCGTGCGGAGCGGGTCAGGGCCGCTGTGGAGCGGCTGGTCGACGCGGGTGCCACGGTGCTGAGGATCAAGGACGAGCCGGACACGGGACTCTACGCCGTGGCCATGCGAGATCCCGAGGGGAACGAGTTCGACGTCGTCTGAGGGCCGTCGCCCCGGTGCTGATCCCCGCCACTCGTTCACGTCGAGGCAGTCGCGTGGCCTGCCCGGCGCGGGATGCGCGCCGTCCGTACGCACCCACATGGTGCTATCGTCATTAGCACCATGCTGCTGAGACTTGACGTAGCCGACCACCGTCCCCTGCACGAGCAGGTGGCCGGTGCCATCCGGCGGGCCATCGCCGAAGGGGAGTGCGCGCCGGGCGACCGGCTGCCCCCGGCCCGGGACCTCTCCCAGGCGCTCGGTGTGAACGTCAACACCGTGCTGCGCGGCCTGCGCGCCCTGCGGGACGAAGGGCTGCTGGAGTTCCGGCGCGGGCGCGGGGTGACCGTGGCTCAAGGGGCGGACGGGCGGTCGGCGTTGGTGGACCGCATCCGTGAGGTCCTGGCCGACGCGGCGCGCCTCGGGTACGGCAAGGACGACGTCATCGACATGATCAGGGAGGTCACATGACCGGGCGGACAGCGCGCGGGAACGCCGCGTTGGGGGGCGCCGGTGCCTGGGTGGTGGGAGTGCTGGTGCTCCTGGTGGTCTTCCCCCTTACTGCCCGGGACCGGCTCCCCGACCGGCTGGCGACCCACTGGGGTGCGAGCGGCGAGCCGGACGACTCGATGCCGTTCTGGGCGGCGACGTTCTTCCCGGCGCTGATCTGGCTGCTCCTGGCGGCGGTTGCCGTACTGGCCCTGTGGCGCGCTCGCCGCACCACCGGTACGGCCGCCGCGCCCGGCTGGGCCGGCATCACCCTGGGCTTCACCGGCGTGACCCTCCTCGGCGCGCAGGCGTCGATCGTACGGGCGAACCTCGACCGCGACGACTGGCGCGACGCCGGCTCGGTGACCGGCTGGGTGATCGCCACTCTGGCCGGCGCCGCAGTGGTGGCCGGCGCCGCCCTGCTGATCGGCCGCCGCGCCCGCCTCACCGTGCCGCCCCCGTCCGGGCCCGCGATGGAGATACCGAAGGGCCGGCGCGTCGTCTGGCTGTCCCGCACCTCCAACCGCTGGCTCCACCTCCTGGCGGCCGTGACCGGGATCATCACGCTCGCGGCCACGGCGGGCGCGGTGGCGGGCCTCGGGGGCCCGCAAGGAGCCGTGGCGGCCGCGTCCTTCGCCGTCGCCACCGTCGCGCTGCTCGCCTGTGCTTCCGTGCAGGCCCGGGTGACCGAGAAGGGGCTCGTGATCGCCTTCGGCCCCCTGGGCTGGCCGGCTCGGCGCTGGCCCGCCGACAGCATCGCCTCCGCCTGGGTGGAGACGCGCACCGCCGCCCAGGTCGGCGGCTGGGGCTATCGCCTGAGCGGCCTCGGCACCACCGTCATGCTCCGCGGCGGCGCATGCCTGGTGATCCGCACCGTCAAGGGCAAGGACTTCGCCGTGAGCGTCGACGACGCCGAACGCGGCGCGGCCCTGCTCAACTCCCTGATCGGGCAACGGGTGAGGTGACGGATTCGCCCGCCCCGACACCGAATCCGAGGAAGAACTCCCGTACGTCCTCCGCGAACAACTCCGGCACCTCCATCGCCGCGAAGTGACCGCCCCGGTCGAACTCCGACCAGTGCCGGATGTCGTACAGCCGCTCGGCGAGGGGCCGTACCGACTGGGTGATGTCGTGGGGGAGCACCGCCACCCCCACCGGCACCGGGCACCGCTCGCTCCGCCGGGCCGACTCGCGGTGCAGGCGTGCCGAGGAGGCCGCCGTGGCGGTCAGCCAGTACAGGGAGACGTCGGTCAGGATCCGCTCGTCGCTCACCGGCGTGCGGGGGTCGGTCCACCGGGCGAACCGCTCCGCGATCCACGCCAGCTGGCCCACCGGCGAGTCGGTCAGCGCGTAGCCCAGCGTCTGCGGGGTCGTCGCCTGCAGCGCCTGGTACGGCGGGCGCGACGCCATGAGCTGCCGCACCTTGTCCAGCCGGGCCTCGTCCGAAGGGCTCAGGGTGACGCCCGCGGCCGGGTTGGGCCGGGTGGGCAGGTAGTTGACGTGCACGCCGACGACCCGCTCCGGGTCCACCGCGCCGAGCGCCAGGGAGATGCCCGAGCCGAAGTCGCCGCCCTGCGCGCCGTACCGCTCGTGACCGAGGCGGCGCATCAGCTCGGCCCACGCGCGGGCGACGCGGACGACGTCCCAGCCGCGCTCGTGGGTCGGCCCGGAGAACCCGTACCCGGGGATGGACGGGATGACGAGGTGGAAGTCCCGGGACAGCGGCTCGACCACGTCGAGGAACTCCAGGAACGAGCCGGGCCAGCCGTGGGAGAGGATCAGCGCGAGCGCGTCCGGCCGGGCGGACCGCACATGGACGAAGTGGACGGTCTGGCCGTCGATCTCCGTGAGGAAGTGGGGGAGTTCGTTCAACCGGGCCTCGTGCGCACGCCAGTCGTAGCGGGTGCGCCAGTGCTCGGCGAGATCCTTCAGCCGGGCCAGTGGGAAGCCGTAGTCCCAGCCCGCGTCGGTGATCTCGTTGGGCCAGCGGGTGCGGGTGAGCCGGTCGGTGAGGTCGTCGAGGTCTGTCTGGGGGATGTCGATGCGGAACGGGGTGATCACGGTCGCCTCCGTAAGTCGCTAGTGACACTAACGTTTGTGTCGCCAACGAACGTAGACTGTTGGTCCCACCAACACAAGTGCTGGTCTCGCCGACGCAGGATGGGGAGCAATGCCATGAGCCCGACCTCACCCCGGGAGCCGGCCCCGCCGCGCGAGCCGGCGCCCGCCCGCCTGCGTGCCATCCCCAGCCGTCTGCTGGCCGGCGCCACGCTGGTGGCCGACCGGCTCGTGGGCGAGCGGCTGGCCGCCGAGGGCGCCCACAAGTGGCACTTCGCGGTGCTGCTGACGCTCGCCGAGGCGGGCCCCGCCAGTCAGGCCGAGCTCAGCCGCCGCACCGGCATCCACCGCAGCGACATGGTCGCCGTCCTCAATGACCTGGGGGACGCGAACTGCGTCCGCCGCGACCCCGACCCCGCCGACCGCCGCCGCAACGTCATCACCCTCACCGCCGCCGGCCACCGCCGTCTGGAACGCCTCGACGCGCTCGTCCGCGAGGCGCAGGACGAACTCCTCGCCCCCCTCACCCCCGGCGAGCGCGACGAGCTCACCCGCCTGCTCACCGCCCTCGCCGACCACCACGGCCCCGCCCACCCCCGCCCGAACGGACGACCCTAGGCGCCGTTCCGACTGGGCGGTGAGGCCAGGTCGATCCGCTCGCGCGGGCCGAGGAGCGGTTCGGCGCGCGAGAGCGGCGTGAGCCGGGTGGCTCGAGCGACCGCCGCCCACCTCGAGCCGGCGCACCCCGGCCCGTTCCGGCGCACCCGAGCCCTCCGAGAGGGCGCCGGCCACCCTCGACATGTCCGGCGAGGGCCCCGGCCGGCTCTCCGGTCCGGCGACGACACGGGCGGCCGCAGCCTGGGCGGGGCGGGACGGAGCGTCCGGGCGTCCCGATGCCCGCGCTCCCGGATTCGCCGCGGGGCGTGCCGTACGAGAAGGCCTGGCTCCGGCCGTCAGGCCTTCTTCTGGCGTGCGTAGTGGCGCTGCGCCTTCGCCCGGTTCCCGCAGCCGGCCATCGAACACCAGCGGCGCGTCCCGTTCTTGGAGGTGTCGTAGAAGTGCAGGACACATTCGGGGTTGCCGCAGGACCGGATCCGCTCGGGCCGCTCGGCGAGCAGGCGCAGGTAGTCCTCGGCGGCGAGCCAGGCCGGCAGCCAGGCGGGACTTTCCACCTCGACGTAGGCGTCCGGCCCGTCGGGGCGTAGCACGAGCCCTCTGCGGCCGTGGGCGAGGACGGCGTTGAGGGCCTCGACGGCGCCGTCGTCAGGGTGCTGCGGATCGGTGGCCGCCAGGTCCAGGGCGGCGCGTGCCTGGAGCAGGCGCCGGAGCGTGTCGTGGTCCGCCGGGACCTGCGTGTCGCCCAGGGCCCGGCTGACCAGGGGCCCGGCGAGCCACGTCGCCAGCCCGTCGAGCGAGTCCAGCAGGTCATGACGGCCGGCCGCGTCGATCCAGCGGGTGTTGAGCAGGTCGATGGCGAGCGGTTCCCCGGTCAGGGGGCGGGGGTCGGCCCCTGCGACTGACGGCACGGTGCGCTGTCCTTCCTCGGCGGTGGCGGCGGTGTCACACCCACCACCGTAACCGGTCATCGCGTGATCACCGGTTGACGCCCCCTTCATCTAACCCTTAAAGTCCATTTCAGTGGTTGCGGGACAGGCTCGTGACGATGAGCGAAGGCATGTGAGGAACCATGACCGAGGCGAAGACCCTGCAGACCGGGCATGTGGGAGTGAACGTCACCGACCTGGAGCGGTCCCTGGCCTTCTACCGGGCCGTGTTCGGCTTCGAGGTGATGGCGGAGGGCAAGGAGGACGGCCGCCGCTGGGCGTTCCTCGGCCGGGAGGGACGGCTGCTCGTGACGCTGTGGCAGCAGAGCACGGGCTCGTTCGCCACCGGCCGGCCGGGGCTGCACCATCTGTCGTTCCAGGTGGGGACCGTCGAGGAGGTCAGAGCCGCGGAAGAAGTGCTGCGCGGCCTGGACGCGGAGTTCACCTACGACGGGATCGTCCCCCACGGCGAAGGCGGCACCTCCGGCGGCATCTTCTTCACCGACCCCGACGGCATCCGCCTGGAGATCTACGCGCCCACGGGTGCGGACCCGGCCGACGCCCCGGCCCCCGCCGCCCCCACCTGCGGTTTCTTCTAGGAACGAGAAACCCCTCCTGCCCGCCGGGGTGCCCCACCGGCCCCCGGCCCGACCCGTGCCGCGTCGGACGACAACCGCGAAGCCGGCGCGAGGGAAAGGACCTGCCGTGCCCACGTATCACCGCGGCGAGATCGCCGTGCAGGAACGCGCCGGCCTGGCCCGGCAGGCGGAGTTCTCGCTCGGCGGCATCGGCGAGAGCGTTCCGCCCGTCGCGCGGGACTTCCTCGCCCAGCAGCCCTGGATCGTGCTGGGCGGCGCCGACCGGGACGGCCGCGTCTGGGCCACCCAGCTGACGGGCGGCGCCGGGTTCCTGCGCGTGCCCGACCCCCGCACCGTCACGGTCGGCGCCCTGCCCCTGCCGGGGGACCCGCTGGCCGAGGTCCTGACCGCCGGACCGGCCCTCCCGATCGGGATGATTGCCATCGAGCCCGCCACCCGGCGCCGCATGCGCGTCAACGGCCGGGCCCGCCGGGAGGAGGCCGGCCTGCGCGTCGACATCGACCAGGTCATCGCCAACTGCCCCAAGTACCTGCAGAAGCGGAACCACCGCTGGGCCGGACCCGACGAGGCCGGGCCGGCGGACCGCACCGTCACCGCCGGCACCGAACTCAGCAAGGCCCAGCAGCGGAAGGTGCGCGCGGCCGACACGTTCTTCGTCGCCACCGCCTCCGACCGCGGCGACGCGGACGCCTCCCACCGCGGCGGCAACCCCGGCTTCGTCCAGGTACTCTCACCCACCCTGCTGCGCTGGCCCGACTACGTGGGCAACGCCATGTTCCTGACCCTGGGCAACCTGCTGCTCAACGCGTCGGCGGGCATCCTGGTCCCGGACTGGGAGACGGGCGACACCCTGCACCTGTCCGGTACCGCGCGCACCGTGTGGGACGCCGAGGACATCGCCACGGCGCCCGGCGCGCAGCGCCTGGTCGAGTTCTCCGTCCAAGCGGTACGGGAGATCACCGCCGCCTCGCCTCTGCGGTGGACCAGCCCCGGTTACTCGCGCTTCAACCCCCCGGTCGGCTGACATCCGCACGCGCCCGCGCGCACCGCGCGCACCGACGACCCTCACCAGACCCCTACGGAGCGACCATGCAGATCACCGTGGACATGAACCTCTGCGAGAGCCACGGGCAGTGTGTCTTCGCCGCGCCGGAGATCTTCTCCTTCGACGACGACGACCGCCTCGTCCACGAGGCCTCGCCGCCCGACGCGCTGCTCGACAAGGCCGAGAAGGCCGCGGCCGTCTGCCCCGCCCGCGCCGTCACCGTGTCGCCGGCCTCCCCGCCGGCCGCCCCATGAGGGCCGCGGACCAGCGCGAACTGGTCGTCGTGGGCGCCTCGCTCGCCGGGTTGCGGGCGGCCCAGGCCCTGCGCGAGCGGGGCTTCACCGGTGCCCTGACCCTCGTGGGCGACGAACCGCATCCGCCCTACGACCGGCCACCGCTGTCCAAGCGGGTCCTGACCACCCCCGGCCGGCCGGACCGCACCGAACTGCCCGTGCCGAACGGCCTGCGGGCGCGCTGGCGGCTCGGACGGGCGGCCGTCCGGCTGGACCTCGCGGCAAGGGCCGTCACCCTCGCGGACGGCACACGGCTGCCCTACGACGGCCTGGTCGTCGCGACCGGATCAACTGCCCGCGGCTGGCCGGCCGGGAAGCCCCCGGCGCCGGCCGGCGTGGTCACCCTGCGCGGCTGGGACGACGCCCTGGCCCTGCGGGCCGCGTTGACCGCGGGAGGGCCGCTCGTCGTCGTCGGCGCCGGCTTCCTCGGCGGTGAGATCGCCGCCGCCGCCCGCGAACGCGGGCTGGACGTCACGCTCGTCGAAGCCGTGTCCCAGCCCCTGGAGGGCTCCCTCGGCCCCGTCGCGGGCGCCTACGTCGCCGCGCTCCACCGCGAGGCGGGCATCGTGCTGAGGACCGGGACCACCGTGGAGGGCTTCGTGACCGGGCCCGACGGCCGGCTGGCCGGCGTGCACCTGGGCGACGGCACCACCGTTCCGGCTGGCACGGCGGTCCTGGCGTGGGGCGGGGTGCCGTCGACGGGCTGGCTGGCCGGCTCCGGCCTCGCCCTGGACGGCGGCGTCCACTGCGACCCGCTTCTGCGCGTCCTGCGCACCGACGGTTCGGCCGTGCCCGACGTGGTGGCGGCCGGTGACGTGGCGCGCGTGCCGCAGCCGCTGGCCGGGGGCGAACGCCTGGCGCTCGGTCACTGGACCAACGCCGTCGAGCAGGGCACCGCGGCCGCCGCCACGCTCCTGGCCGGGCAGTCCCCGGACGGGACGCCCGCGCCGTTCGCGGCCGTGCCGTCCTTCTGGTCGGACCTGCACGGCGCCAGGATCCGCTCGGTGGGCCTGCCCGGCGTCGCCGACGAGACGCGGGTCGTGGAGCACGATCTGACGGGCCGCCGGCTGGAGATCGCGTACCACCGTGCGGGCCGGCTGGTCGGCGCACTGACCATCGGGCGGACAGGGCGGCTGGCCTCCTACCGCCGCGCACTGGAGGAGCACCTGGCCTCCGGGCCGGCACCGGACGAACCGGGCCCCGCGTGACGGACCGTCGGTCCTGAGGCGACGGCACGGACCCCGAGTGACCGGGAACCCTGTCAGACCCCACCGGTACCGTCGACCCATGCCCACCCACCCCTCCGCCCCGCCCGCCGGCGAACGCCGGCTCGCCACGCTCGAAGGCGTGTTGGAGCGCATCACGTACGCCAACGAGGAGAACGGCTACACCGTCGCCCGCGTCGACACCGGCCGTGGCGGCAGCGACCTGCTCACCGTGGTCGGCGCGCTGCTCGGCGCGCAGGTGGGGGAGTCGCTGCGGATGGAGGGGCGCTGGGGGTCGCACCCCCAGTACGGCAAGCAGTTCCACGTCGAGAACTACACGACCGTGCTGCCCGCCACCGTGCAGGGCATCCGCCGCTACCTCGGCTCGGGTCTGGTGAAGGGCATCGGACCGGTCTTCGCCGACCGGATCACCCAGCACTTCGGGACGGACACCCTCCGCGTCATCGAGGAGGAGCCCAAGCGGCTCGTCGAGGTCCCCGGGCTCGGGCCCAAGCGGACCAAGAAGATCGCCGACGCCTGGGAGGAGCAGAAGGCGATCAAGGAGGTCATGCTCTTCCTCCAGACCGTCGAGGTCTCCACCTCCATCGCCGTGCGCATCTACAAGAAGTACGGCGACGCCTCCATCTCCGTGGTGAAGAACCAGCCCTACCGGCTCGCCGCCGACGTCTGGGGCATCGGCTTCCTCACCGCCGACAAGATCGCCCAGTCGGTCGGCATCCCGCACGACAGCCCGGACCGTGTGAAGGCGGGCCTCCAGTACGCGCTGTCGCAGGCCACCGACCAGGGGCACTGCTACCTGCCCGAGGAGAAGCTGATCGCGGACGCGGTGAAGCTGCTCCAGGTCGACACCGGCCTCGTCATCGAGTGCCTCGCCGAGCTCGCCGCCGAGCCGGAGGACCCGGGGGAGGACCCCGGCGTCGTCCGGGAGAAGGTGCCCGACCCGGAGGGCGGCGACCCCGTCACCGCCGTCTACCTGGTGCCGTTCCACCGCGCCGAAGTGGCCCTCGCCGCCCAGCTGATGCGGCTGCTCCGCACCGACCAGGACCGGATGCCCGCGTTCCAGGGCGTGGCGTGGGACAAGGCGCTCGCGTGGCTGCGCGGCCGTACGGGGACGGACCTGGCGCCCGAACAGGAGGCCGCGGTCAAGCTGGCGTTGACGCGGAAGGTGGCCGTGCTGACCGGCGGGCCGGGCTGCGGCAAGTCGTTCACCGTGCGGTCGATCGTGGAGCTGGCCCGCGCGAAGAAGGCGAAGGTGGTGCTCGCCGCGCCGACCGGGCGTGCCGCCAAGCGGCTCGCCGAGCTGACCGGAGCCGAGGCGTCCACCGTGCACCGGCTGCTGGAGCTCAAGCCCGGAGGGGAGGCGGCGTACGACCGGGACCGGCCGCTGGACGCCGACCTGGTGGTGGTCGACGAGGCGTCCATGCTGGACCTGTTGCTGGCGAACAAGCTGGTCAAGGCCGTGCCGCCGGGCGCCCACCTGCTGTTCGTCGGTGATGTGGACCAACTGCCCAGCGTCGGCGCGGGCGAGGTGCTCCGGGATCTCCTCGCCGACGGCAGCCCCGTCCCCGCCGTGCGGCTCACCCGCGTCTTCCGCCAGGCCCAGCAGTCCGGCGTGGTCACCAACGCGCACCGGATCAACGCCGGCAAGCACCCCGTCACCGAGGGCATGAAGGACTTCTTCTTCTTCGTCGAGGAGGACACCGAGGAGGCCGGGCGGCTCACCGTGGACGTCGCGGCCCGGCGCATCCCCGCCAAGTTCGGCCTCGACCCGCGCCGGGACGTGCAGGTGCTCGCCCCCATGCACCGCGGCCCGGCGGGCGCGGGCACGCTCAACGGTCTGCTCCAGCAGGCCGTGACGCCCGCCCGCCCCGATCTGCCCGAGAAGCGGTTCGGCGGCCGGGTGTTCCGCGTCGGCGACAAGGTCACCCAGATCCGCAACAACTACGAGAAGGGCGCCAACGGCGTCTTCAACGGCACCGTCGGTGTCGTCACCTCGCTCGACCCGGTCGACCAGCGCCTGACCGTGCTGACCGACGAGGACGAGGAGGTGCCGTACGACTTCGACGAGCTGGACGAACTGGCGCACGCCTACGCGGTGACCATCCACCGCTCCCAGGGCAGCGAGTACCCGGCGGTCGTCATCCCCGTCACCACGGGCGCGTGGATGATGCTCCAGCGCAACCTGCTCTACACGGCGGTCACCCGGGCCCGGAAACTCGTCGTCCTGGTCGGCTCCCGCAAGGCCGTCGGACAGGCCGTGCGCACGCTGTCGGCGGGGCGCCGCTGCACGGCCCTCGACATGCGGCTCGCCGCCGGGCCCGGACCCCGCACGTCCGCCGGGCCCGGACCCCGCTCCTCCGGTTCCGGTTCAGCAGGCGGGACCTGACCCGTTCCCCCGGTTCCGGACCGCGTCCGGCGGGGGACACGGAGGGCACCGCCTCTCGGCGGGGCGGACGCCGCTGTGAGGGCTCCGTCATCGAAAAATGATCGATCAAATGAGTCGTGAAGGTCACACAGGGCTTCCGGATGGGGAACACAGGGGGCAGGATGGGCAAGTTGGCGGCACTCAGTGCCGTCAATAGGCCCGATGGTCGACCCCGAGTGCACTCTCCTGAGCCGAGTGGGGGATGGTAGAGACAGTCAGGGCACCTCGAAGATGAGGCACAACGTCGGTGAGGGAAGACGTGAGCGACAACTCTGTAGTACTGCGGTACGACGGCAGCGAGTACACCTACCCGGTGATCGACAGCACCGTCGGTGACAAGGGCTTCGACATCGGGAAGCTCCGCGCCCAGACCGGTCTGGTGACGCTGGACAGCGGCTACGGCAACACCGCCGCGTACAAATCCGCGATCACCTATCTCGACGGCGAGGCCGGCATCCTCCGGTACCGCGGCTACCCGATCGAGCAGCTGGCCGAGCGCTCCACCTTCCTGGAGGTCGCCTACCTGCTGATCAACGGTGAGCTGCCGACCGTCGACCAGCTGGCCGCCTTCAAGGACGACATCACGCAGCACACCCTGCTGCACGAGGACGTCAAGAACTTCTACCGGGGCTTCCCGCGCGACGCCCACCCGATGGCCATGCTGTCCTCGGTGGTCTCCGCGCTGTCCACGTTCTACCAGGACAGCCACAACCCGTTCGACGAGCAGCAGCGCAACCTCTCCACCATCCGTCTGCTCGCCAAGCTTCCGACGATCGCGGCCTACGCCTACAAGAAGTCGGTCGGCCACCCGTTCGTCTACCCGCGCAACGACCTCGGCTACGTCGAGAACTTCCTGCGCATGACCTTCTCCGTCCCGGCGCAGGAGTACGACCTCGACCCGGTCGTCGTGTCCGCCCTGGACAAGCTGCTGATCCTGCACGCGGACCACGAGCAGAACTGCTCCACCTCCACGGTCCGCCTGGTCGGCTCCTCGCAGGCGAACATGTTCGCCTCGATCTCCGCCGGCATCAACGCCCTGTGGGGCCCGCTGCACGGCGGCGCCAACCAGTCGGTGCTGGAGATGCTCGAGGGCATCCGCGACAACGGCGGCGACGTCGACGCCTTCATCCGCAAGGTGAAGAACAAGGAGGACGGCGTCCGCCTGATGGGCTTCGGCCACCGGGTCTACAAGAACTTCGACCCGCGCGCCAAGATCATCAAGGCCGCCGCGCACGACGTGCTGTCCGCTCTCGGCAAGTCCGACGAGCTGCTGGACATCGCGCTCAAGCTGGAGGAGCACGCGCTCTCCGACGACTACTTCGTCTCGCGCAGCCTCTACCCGAACGTGGACTTCTACACCGGTCTGATCTACCGGGCCATGGGCTTCCCGACCGAGATGTTCACGGTGCTGTTCGCCCTCGGCCGGCTGCCGGGCTGGATCGCCCAGTGGCACGAGATGATCAAGGAGCCGGGGTCGCGCATCGGGCGCCCGCGCCAGATCTACACGGGTGTGGTCGAGCGGGACTTCGTTCCGGTCGAGGAGCGCTGACACCTGCCGGTGTGCTGAGGGGTGTGGGCGGCTGCGGGCCGGCTTCGGGCTGGTCGCGCAGTTCCCCGCGCCCCTTTGGGCGTGTTGCACCGCTGCGAAGAAAAAGAAGGCGCCCCGGCCGCCGGTCCCCCCACGGGCCGACGAACCAGGGCGCCTTCCCATGTCCCGGTGCGGATTCCCCCCACGGGATCCGGCCGGGCGCTTGTGAGGACAGCGCCTGAATCGCTGAATGAGTACGGACGGACCTGAACCCGCCGCACTCGTCGGTGTGTGCGGTCTGCCGGGACAACGCACGTCGGGAGGGCCGCTCAAAGCTTCCCTGGGCACGTGCCCCGGCAACGCAATCTCTGGAGAAGTCCCCCAAGACATCTCCAGATGCCAGGTAGCGCCCCCCAAGACGCTGCCCGACATCGCCAACTTAGACCTTCGAACCCCTTCGATGGTTACGTTCAGATCACTGTGATCTGCGTCTCTTGCATATCTCCCCACACTGCGCAGGAGCCCGCAAACCTCTCACGGGACCCAAGCGTAAGGATGATGCGCGAGGCTTGTGAAGAGCTTATGTGAGGGTCTTACCGGACTCCAGGGGTACTGCCCACTTGAGATCTCAATGAAATGACCGGAGCCGCAGACTGTTGGTCACCACGAACACCGACGAGAACGCCATGGCGGCCCCGGCGATCATCGGGTTCAGCAGTCCGGCCGCGGCCAGCGGCAGCGCGGCCACGTTGTAGCCGAAGGCCCACACGAGGTTGCCCTTGATCGTGGAGAGGGTGCGCCGGGACAGCCGTATCGCGTCCGCCGCCACCCTCAGGTCGCCGCGCACCAGCGTCAGATCGCCCGCCTCGATCGCCGCGTCCGTGCCGGTGCCCAGGGCCAGACCCAGATCGGCGACGGCCAGCGCGGCCGCGTCGTTGACGCCGTCGCCGACCATGGCGACGCTGCGCCCCTCCTCCTGGAGCCGCCGCACCACGTCGGCCTTGTCCTCGGGCAGCACCTCGGCGATCACCCGGTCCTCGTCGATGCCGACGATGCGCGCGACCGCCTCGGCCACGGCCCGGTTGTCGCCGGTCAGCAGCACCGGCGTGAGGCCCAGTGCCCGCAGCTCGCGGACCGCCTCGGCGCTGGTCTCCTTCACCGTGTCGGCGACGGCGAGGACACCGCGTGCCGCCCCGTCCCAGCCGGCCACCACCGCGGTGTGTCCGGCGCGCTCGGCGTCCTCCTTGGCCCGCGCCAGCTCCGGCGGCAGCTCCCCGAACACCTCGGACAGCCGCCCCACGGCCACCTCACGGCCCTCCACGCGCCCGCGCACGCCCCGGCCGGGGACGTTCTCGAAGTGCTCGGGCCGGGGCAGCGTGCCCACGCGCTCCTCGGCGCCCGCGGCGACGGCACGGGCCACCGGGTGCTCGGAGGCGTGCTCCAGGGCGCCCGCGAGCCGCAGCAGCTCCCGCTCGGCGGTGCCCTCCGCGGCGTGCACCGCCCGCAGGGACATCCGGCCGGTGGTGATGGTCCCCGTCTTGTCCAGGACCACCGTGTCCACGCGCCGGGTGGACTCCAGCACCTCGGGTCCCTTGATGAGGATGCCGAGCTGGGCGCCCCGGCCGGTGCCGACCATCAGCGCGGTCGGGGTGGCCAGCCCGAGGGCGCAGGGGCAGGCGATGATCAGTACGGCGACGGCCGCGGTGAACGCGGCGACCGTGTCGCCGGTGTTGCCCAGCCACAGCCCGAAGGTGCCGGCCGCGATCAGCAGCACCACCGGCACGAACACCCCGGCGATCCGGTCGGCGAGCCGCTGCACCTGGGCCTTGCCGGTCTGCGCGTCCTCCACCAGCTTCGCCATCCGCGCGAGCTGGGTGTCCGCGCCGATCCGGGTCGCCTCGACGACCAGCCGGCCGCCCGCGTTGACGGTGGCGCCGGTGACGGTGTCGCCCACGGTCACGTCCACCGGCACGGACTCGCCGGTCAGCATCGACGCGTCCACGGCGGAGGCGCCCTCGACGACCGTGCCGTCGGTGGCGATCTTCTCCCCGGGGCGCACCACGAACCGGTCGCCCACGGACAGGCGCTCGGCGGGCACCCGCACCTCGCGTCCGTCCCGCAGGACGGTGACGTCCTTGGCGCCCAGTTCCATCAGCGCCCGCAGCGCGGCGCCCGCCTGCCGCTTGGAGCGGGCCTCCAGATAGCGGCCGAGCAGGAGGAACGCGGTGACCCCGGCGGCGACCTCCAGATAGATCGTGGAGGCCCCGTCGGTGCGGGACACGGTCAGTTCGAAGGGGTGCCGCATGCCCGGCTCGCCCGCGTCGCCGAGGAACAGCGCCCACAGCGACCAGCCGAACGCGGCCAGCGTGCCCACCGACACCAGGGTGTCCATGGTGGCCGCGCCGTGCCGCAGATTGGTCCAGGCGGCCCGGTGGAAGGGCGCCGCTCCCCACACCACGACCGGCGCGGCCAGGGTGAGGGAGAGCCACTGCCAGTGGTCGAACTGCAGCGGCGGGACCATCGCCAGCAGGACGACCGGCAGGGCGAGCAGCACGGAAACGATCAGCCGGGTGCGCAGGGCGGCCGTCTCCGGGTCGGTCCCGGAGGCGGTCTCCTCCTCGTCCCGCCGCGGGGGCGCCGGCTCCTCGGCGGTGTAGCCGGTCTTCACCACCGTGGTGATCAGGTCGGCGACCTCGACACCCGGCGGATACGTGATCCGAGCCTTCTCGGTCGCGTAGTTCACCGTGGCGGTGACGCCCTCCATGCGGTTGAGCTTCTTCTCGACGCGGGCCGCGCAGGAGGCGCAGGTCATCCCGCCGATGAGCAGCTCGACCTCCGAGCGGGCCTCCTGCTGCCCGCCGGCGGCCGGCGCCTCGGGGGCGGTGGTGCTGGTCATGTCCGTGCTCCAGGGACGTCCGGGATGCGGGCGGCGGCGGACCGGGCCGAAGGGCCGGGGTCGCCGGGTGGCCGGTACGGCCCGGTTCACGCCGCGCGGGGTGTCTTCGAAGGGGTGCGGCCCCGGGTCAGACCGTGCCGGCCAGCTCGAAGCCGGCCTCGTCGACGGCGGCGCGCACGGCCGCCTCGTCGAGCGGGGCGGCGGAGACCACGGTCACCTCGCCGGAGGAGGCGACGGCCGTCACCGAGCTGACGCCGGGGAGCTGCGAGATCTCGCCGGAGACGGCGCCCTCGCAGTGCCCGCAGCTCATCCCGGTCACCTGGTAGACGGTGGTGACGGAACCCTGGGTGTCGGTCTGGGACGTCATGTCGTTCTCCTCGTCGGGCTTGTGGGTGTGCAGGGGGTCGGAGGGGTCCCTGAGGACCCCGTACCACTCACACTATACCCCTAGGGGGTATGAATCCAGGACGGGGCGCCGGGGACGCCCGGGAGTCCGCACCTCCGCGGCCGCGGGATAGCGTTCCGCCGACAGCGGCGATCACCGGAAGGCGGGACCTGGCATGCGAGCGGTGGTGTTCGAGCGGTACGGGGAACCGGCCGGGGTGCGCGAGGTCGCGGACCCGGAACCGGCGGAGCACGGGGTCGTGGTCCGCGTGGAGGCCACCGGCCTGTGCCGCAGCGACTGGCACGCCTGGCAGGGCCACGACCCGGACGTCACCCTCCCGCACGTCCCCGGCCACGAACTCGCCGGAGTCGTCGAGACGGCGGGCCCCCGGGTCACCCGCTGGCGCGCCGGGGACCGGGTCACCGTGCCGTTCGTCTGCGCCTGCGGCTCCTGCCCCGCCTGCGCCGCTGGCGACCAGCAGGTGTGCGAGCGCCAGACCCAGCCCGGCTTCACCCACTGGGGCTCCTTCGCCCAGTACGTGGCCCTGGACCACGCCGACGTGAACCTGGTCGCCGTCCCCGACGGCATGGCGTACGCCACCGCCGCCTCCCTCGGCTGCCGCTTCGCCACCGCCTACCGGGCCGTGGTCCAGCAGGGCCGCGTCGCGGCGGGGGAGTGGGTGGCGGTGCACGGCTGCGGGGGCGTCGGCCTGTCCGCGGTGATGATCGCGGCGGCGGCCGGGGCGCGCGTGGTCGCGGTCGACGTGTCGCCGGGCGCCCTCGGCCTCGCCCGCCGCTTCGGCGCGGCGGAGTGCGTGGACGCCTCGGCGGTGGACGACCCCGCCGCCGCGGTCCGTGAGCTGACCGGCGGCGGCGCCCACCTCTCCCTGGACGCCCTGGGCGCGCCCGTCACCTGCGCCGCCTCGGTGAACGGCCTGCGCCGGCGGGGCCGGCACGTACAGGTGGGCCTGCTGCCCTCGGAAACGGGCGCCACGCCCGTGCCGATGGCTCGCGCCGTCGCCCTGGAGCTGGAGATCCTCGGCAGCCACGGCATGGCCGCCCACGCCTACCCGCCGATGCTGGACCTGGTGCGCGCCGGGGTGCTCCGCCCCGACCTGCTGGTGACCTCCGTGATCGGCCTGGACGCGGCGCCCGCGGCACTGGCGGCGATGGACGGCGCTCCGGCCGCCGGGGTCACCGTGATCGAACCCTGGAGCTGAGCGCACGCACGGACGCCGTGCCCCCGCGTGGTCGGCGCGGGGGCACGGCGTCCTCGTGTCGCGGTGGTCAGTCCCGGCGGTTGCTGGGACGGGCGGCGACCCAGCGGCGGACCGTGTCGGGGTACCAGTAGGGCTTCCCGCCCTGCACCCGGTCCGGCGGCGGCAGCAGGCCGTGCTTGCGGTAGGAACGCACGGTGTCCGGCTGCACCTTGATGTGGGCCGCGATGTCCTTGTACGACCACAGCTCGGTCATGAGTGCACCTCCCCGCGCGCGCCGCGGCGGCGGCCGGGGTGGCCGTCAGGGGGAGCCGGGCGTGCGCTGGCGATCGACAAGCGTCGTGCGGGAGAACGAGCCGGTCCGCGTACGGAGAGGGCTCGTGCGCGGGTGTGACGGAAGGGCCGCCCGCGTGTGACGACCGTGACGCGACGGCGGTGTTTGTGACAGGAGTGACACACAGGCGCACTCCGGCACACCGGCGGGGCGCATTGACTCCTCGCTGTCCGCACCCGTGGAGGGAGGCCCTTCCGGCCTCCCTTCCCTGTTTTCGTCCGAATGTCCGGACAAAACATTGACAGGGCTTCGTGAGCGGGGCTAGAACCGGGGAGAGCCCTCGGACCCCGCAGGGCGGACGAGACGTTCGAAGGGAGCGTCATGGCGAGCCTCCACCGCCGCCGGGCGCGCCCCGGCCGTCGGGGCGCCCACGGCGTCGTCCCGTCACAGATCGCCTCCGGCGCGGGAGGCCGCCTCGCTTTGGCAGGAGCGAGGTGCGAGCGACGACTCCCCGCCCGCCGCGGCCCCGCGCCGGAGGTTCCGTCCCGGACGCCCGCCCCCGGAACCCAAGTGTCCACTCGGGGACCCGAACGGCCGACACAGTGTCGGGCCCGCCCGGCACCCCGCCCCTGGTGGGATGGACCCGTGGCCGCCGCCGCGGCGCGACCGCCCGCGGCGCCACCGCACGAGCTGTACGAACGGCACGTCTCCCCCCGACGCCGCCATCTGCGAAGGAGTTCTCGGTCATGACGAAGATCGTCAACCACTGGATCGGCGGCAAGACCGCCGAAGGCGCCTCGGGAACCTACGGCCCGGTGACGAACCCGGCGACCGGCGAGGTCACCACCAAGGTCGCCTTCGCCTCCGTCGAGGAGGTCGACGCCGCGGTCGCCGCGGCCAAGGAGGCGTTCCGCACCTGGGGCCAGTCCTCCCTCGCCCAGCGCACCTCGATCCTCTTCAGGTTCCGCGCCCTGCTCGACGCCCACCGCGACGAGATCGCCGCGCTGATCACCGCCGAGCACGGCAAGGTGCACTCCGACGCCCTCGGCGAGGTCGCGCGCGGCCTGGAGATCGTCGACCTGGCCTGCGGCATCACCGTCCAGCTCAAGGGCGAGCTGTCCACCCAGGTCGCCAGCCGCGTGGACGTGGCGTCCATCCGCCAGCCGCTCGGCGTGGTCGCCGGCATCACCCCGTTCAACTTCCCGGCGATGGTGCCGATGTGGATGTTCCCCCTCGCCATCGCCTGCGGCAACACCTTCGTGCTGAAGCCCAGCGAGAAGGACCCGTCCGCCGCCGTCCGCCTCGCCGAGCTGCTCGCCGAGGCCGGGCTGCCCGAGGGCGTGTTCAACGTCGTGCACGGCGACAAGGTGGCCGTCGACCGCCTGCTGGAGCACCCGGACGTCAAGGCCGTGTCCTTCGTCGGCTCCACGCCCATCGCCCGCTACATCCACACCACCGCCTCCGCCAATGGCAAGCGCGTCCAGGCCCTCGGCGGCGCCAAGAATCACATGCTGGTGCTGCCCGACGCCGACCTCGACGCGGCCGCCGACGCCGCCGTGTCCGCCGCCTACGGCTCGGCCGGCGAGCGCTGCATGGCGATCTCCGCGGTCGTCGCCGTCGGCGCGATCGGCGACGAACTGGTGGAGAAGATCCGCGAGCGCGCCGAGAAGATCAAGATCGGCCCGGGCGACGACCCCACCTCCGAGATGGGCCCGCTGATCACCGCGACCCACCGCGACAAGGTCGCCTCCTACGTCGCCGGCGCGGCGGACGAGGGCGCCGAGGTCGTCCTGGACGGCACCGGCCACACCGTCGACGGCTTCGAGAACGGCCACTGGATCGGCATCTCCCTGCTCGACAAGGTGCCGACCACCGCCAAGGCCTACCAGGACGAGATCTTCGGCCCCGTCCTGTGCGTGCTGCGCGCCGAGACGTACGAGGAGGCCCTGGACATCGTCAACGCCTCGCCGTTCGGCAACGGCACCGCCATCTTCACCCGGGACGGCGGCGCCGCCCGCCGCTTCCAGCTCGAGGTCGAGGCCGGCATGGTGGGCGTCAACGTCCCGATCCCGGTCCCCGTGGGCTACCACAGCTTCGGCGGCTGGAAGGACTCCCTCTTCGGCGACCACCACATCTACGGCAACGACGGCACGCACTTCTACACCCGCGGAAAGGTCGTCACCACCCGCTGGCCCGACCCGGCGGACGCCCCCTCCGGCGTCGACCTGGGCTTCCCGCGCAACCACTGAGCCCGCGCCTCGCTCACGGGCCGGGACTTCCGTCTGCACCGGTGTCCTGGCCCGCCGGGTGTGACCCCGACCACCTGATGCAGGGTGAGGCGTCACCTTACCGGTGTGTTGATCGGGGTAAAAAAGCTCCATTCGAGGTATGTCGTGGGGATTCGCTCCTTCTGTGCGGAAGAGCTTGTGGTGGGCATGGTGCCGGTCAGGGCATCGGTGCGCGCCCATCCACTGGCCAGGCGTACGTCTGGTTCTCCGACTACACGCAAGGAGTGAGTGTGAACACTCGCTTTGGTGCCGGCCGGGGCAGAGCGATCGTCACCGCAGCCGCGGCCGCGATCGTCGCCTCGACCCTGTCCTGGGCTGCCCCGGCCGCCGCGGACGGAAGCCCAGCACGCTCGGAACACTGGGGCGTGATCACCCGCAACACGATCGGTTCACCCGTCGCCGAATTGCGGAACGGCCCGTTCGGCTCGTTCGGTGTGACGGGAGCATCCGCCAGGCCGCCCTACGGCCGGGGCAGCCTGGGTATCGAGGTGGCGGACAACTCCACTTCGCTGAGCCCTCCCAGTGAGAAGGTGGACTTCGGCAACGAGGTCGATTTCTTCGGCGACCGGGTGCGCAACGTGGAGGAGGTCGGGTTCCACGTCTTCCAGACCGACGAGAACATCGACTACGGGGGCGAGGAGAACATGCCGAACATCAGGTTCGAGATCGACCCGAATCTGAGTTCGCATCCGAGTGACAACTACTCCACGCTGGTGTGGGTGCCCGACGCGGCGCCGGTAACAGGCCGCTGGAGCCCCTTCATCGACGCCACCTCAACCGGCTACTGGTTCCTGACGGGCAATGAGACCACCTGCACCCAGGCTGCCGAGTGCACGTTCGACGAAGTGAAGGCCTCACTCAACGACGGGGGCGAGGACGCGACGATCCTCACCGCCGCGGTGGGCAAGGGCCGGGACTACATGTGGATCGGCGCGGTCGACGGCCTGCGCATCAATGACCGCGTGTACGACTTCGAGGAGGGCGGCGTGAGGACGCGTCGCGCCAACTGACGCGGCGGCCCGGGCACTGGACCGACGGCCGCTCCAGTGCCCGCCCCGTCCGGGCGACAGCCGGGCACCACCCCCGCCGCCTACCACGCCCGGTGTAGCTCGGCGGCTCGCGTACGACCAGGGGAGGGCATCGGTTTCCGCCCAGCGGCAGTCGGTGCGCCGTGCGAGCTCCACTAGGGTTCACTGATGAACGTTCGCAGGATCCGATCGCGCGTCCGTCAGCGGGAGGGCGGGGCCCTCGGAGGGTGGCGAGCGGTGGCCATCGCCGTCGTCGTGCTCGCCGGGGCCGGCACCTGGACCGCCGTCGCCTCCGACGACGCGCCGAAGGTGCGCCGCGCCGACCGCGTCATGGCCACGGGCGACGGGGTGCGCATCGACACCTCCTTCTTCACCGCGGGACCCGAGGGCCGGCGCCCCGCCGTGCTGCTCGGCCACGGCTTCGGCGGCAGCAAGGAGGACGTCCGCGCGCAGGCCGAGGATCTCGCCCGTGACGGGTACGCCGTCCTCACCTGGTCCGCGCGCGGCTTCGGCCGGTCCACCGGGAAGATCGGGCTGAACGACCCCGAGGGCGAGGTCGCCGACGTCTCCCGGCTCGTCGACTGGCTGGCCGCACGCCCCGAGGTCCGCCTCGACAAGGACGGCGACCCCCGCGTGGGCATGGCCGGCAACTCCTACGGCGGGGCCATCGCCCTGCTCGGCGCCGGGTACGACGACCGCATCGACGCCGTCGCCCCCGCCATCACCTACTTCGACCTCGCCGAGGCCCTCTTCCCCGACGGCGTGTTCAAGAAGCTGTGGGCGGGCGCCTTCGTCACGTCCGGCGGCGGCTGCGCCCGCTTCGAGCCCGAGCTGTGCGCCATGTACGAGAGGGTCGCCGAGTCGGGCGTGCCCGACGCGCAGGCCCGCAAGCTCCTAGAGGCGCGCTCCCCGGCCGCCGTCGCCGACCGCATCGACGTGCCCACCCTCCTGATGCAGGGTCAGACCGACTCCCTGTTCCCGCTCGGCCAGGCCGACGCCGCCGCCCGGGCGATCCGCGCCAACGGCGCCCCCGTCAAGGTCGACTGGCTGGCCGGCGGCCACGACGGCGGCGACCCCGAGACGGACCGCCTGCACGAGCGCGTCCGCGCCTGGTTCGACCGCTACCTCAAGGGTGACGAGAGCACCGACACCGGCCCCGCCTTCCGCGTCACCCGCACCGGAGGAGTCGACTCCACCGACGGACAGGCCCAGCTGCGCGGCGCGAGCGCCGACGCCTACCCCGGCCTGCGCAGCGGCACGCGCACCGTCGAGCTGACCGGCCGTGAGCAACGCTTCGCCAACCCGGCCGGCGCCAACCCGCCCGCCGTGTCCGCCCTGCCCGGCATCGGCGGCTCCGGCGGCCTCTCCCAGCTCTCCTCCCTCGGCATCGGCGTCTCCCTCGACTTCCCGGGCCAGCACGCCCGCTTCGAGTCCGCCCCCGTCACCCGCGACCTGCGCGTCACCGGCTCCCCGACCGTCACCGTGCGCGTGAGGTCCACCAGCGACGACGCCGTCCTCTTCGCCAAGGTCTACGACGTCGGCCCGGACGGCCGGCAGCAGGTGCTGCCCTCCCAGCTCGTCACCCCCGTCCGCGTCGAGGGCGCCCGCGCCGGCAAGGACGTCGAGCTCACCCTCCCGGCCGTCGACCACGAGGTCCGCAAGGGCCACCGGCTGCGCCTGGTGCTCGCCTCCACCGACCTCGCCTACGCCTCCCCGGCCGCCCCGGCGACGTACACCGTGTCCCTGAAGAGCGGCCTCACGGTGCCCACCGCCCCCGGCGTCACCACCGCCGCGCCCCCGCTGCCCGCCTGGGTGGTGTGGCTGCCCGTCGCCGGCGCCGTGACCGCCCTCGCGCTGCTGCTCACCGGCCGCCGCCGCACCGCCGCCCCGGCCCCCGACCCGGACCTGGTCGACGTCCCCCTCCAGATCACCGGCCTGAGCAAGCGGTACGCCCGCTCCGCCGACCGGTACGCCGTGCGGGACCTGTCGTTCCGGGTGGAGAAGGGCCAGGTGCTCGGCCTGCTCGGACCCAACGGCGCCGGCAAGACCACCACCCTGCGCATGCTGATGGGCCTCATCAAGCCCGACGACGGCGAGATCCGGGTGTTCGGCCACGCCGTGCGCCCCGGAGCCCCCGTGCTGTCCCGGGTCGGCGCCTTCGTCGAGGGCGCGGGCTTCCTGCCCCACCTGTCCGGCCGGGAGAACCTCGAGCTGTACTGGGCCGCCACCGGCCGCCCGCCCGAGGACGCCCACCTCGACGAGGCCCTGGAGATCGCCGGCCTGGGCGACGCGCTCGCCCGCGCCGTGCGCACCTACTCGCAGGGCATGCGCCAGCGCCTCGCCATCGCCCAGGCCATGCTCGGCCTGCCCGACCTGCTGATCCTCGACGAACCGACCAACGGCCTCGACCCGCCGCAGATCCGCGAGATGCGCGAGGTGATGATCCGGTACGCGGCCGCCGGACGCACGGTGATCGTCTCCAGCCATCTGCTGGCGGAGGTCGAGCAGTCCTGCACCCACCTCGTCGTCATGGACCGCGGCCGGCTCGTCCAGGCCGGACCGGTGCACGACATCATCGGCTCCGGCGACACCCTCCTCGTCGGCACCGTCACGCCCGTCGAGGAGCCCCTCGCCGAGAAGGTCGCCGCGCTGCCCGGCGTCGAGTCCGCCGTCCGCACCGACGAGGGGCTGCTGGTCCGGCTCGGCGCCGACGGCACCGCCCCCCGGCTGATCGCGGAACTGGTCCGGCTGGAGGTGTCCGTGACGTCCGTGGGCCCCCACCGCCGCCTCGAGGACGCCTTCCTCACCCTGATCGGAGAATCCGCATGAGCGCGCTCACCGAGCGGGCCGAGGAGTCCACGGCCCCCGGCCCGCCCGCCCCCGCCGCGACCGCCGCCGGCTACCGCGCCGGCCGCACCCTGCCGCTGCGGGTCGAGCTGGTCCGCCAGCTCAAGCGGCGGCGCACCCTCGTCATGGGCGCGGTCCTCGCCGTGCTGCCCTTCGTCCTGGTGGCCGCCTTCGCGATCGGCGGCGAACCCGAGGGCCGCAACACCCGGATCAACCTGATGGACACGGCCACCGCGTCCGGGGCCAACTTCGCCGCCGTCAGCCTCTTCGTCTCGGCGGGCTTCCTGCTGGTCATCCCGGTCGCCCTGTTCTGCGGGGACACCGTCGCCTCCGAGGCCGGCTGGTCCTCCCTGCGCTACCTGCTGGCCGCGCCCGTCCCCCGGATGCGGCTGCTGTGGTCCAAGCTGATCGTCGGACTGGGGCTGAGCCTCGCCGCGATGGTGCTGCTGCCGGTGGTGGCGCTCGCCGTCGGCACCGTCGCCTACGGCTGGGGCCCGCTGCACATCCCGACCGGCGGCACGCTCGCCCCGGGCACCGCCGCCGGGCGGCTCGTGGTGATCGTCGCGTACCTGTTCGTCTCCCAACTGGTCACCGCCGGGCTGGCGTTCTGGCTGTCCACCCGCACCGACGCCCCGCTGGGCGCGGTCGGCGGCGCCGTCGGCCTGACCATCGTGGGCAACGTCCTGGACGCCGTCACCGCCCTCGGTGACTGGCGGCACTTCCTGCCCGCCCACTGGCAGTTCGCCTGGGCGGACGCCGTCCAGCCCACGCCGGAGTGGTCCGGCATGGTCCAGGGCGCGTCGGTGTCCGTGACGTACGCGCTCGTGCTGTTCGCACTGGCCTTCCGCGGGTTCGCCCGCAAGGACGTGGTGTCCTAGGCCGAGCGGGCGGGTCCCGGAAGTGGACCTGCCCTCACATTGTCCTTGCGCCCGGTGGCTTGCCGCCGGGCGCACCCATGTCCCGACTCCCTGTCAGGCCACCCTCCGCAACGTTCGGAGGGATGGGACAGCTTCCGCCGCTGCGGGTCGACGAGGTGCCCGTTTAGTGACACTCAATCGGGTGTGCCGGAAATGAAGCGTTAAGCGAGCCGTGTGTTATGTTCTGTGACGAGTCGGACACGGTCCGTAAGGAGGGTCGTGTGCGTGAAGAAATCGGAGACACCATGCACAAGTTCAAGAAGGCAGCGGCCGTGGCCCTCATGGTCGGCGGCATCGGCCTGGCCGGCGGCGGCGTCGCCAGCGCCAGCGGTGGCCACTCCGCCGGGGACCCGTTCCCGGGCGTCGCCATCGACAACCTGCAGGTGCTGCAGTGCGAGCAGGAGTTCGACGCCGGTGCCGCCTTCGCGCCTGTGACCGGCGCTGTCACCGGTGACAACAACCAGAACATCGGCAACTTCTGCGCGCAGGCCAGCCTGCAGGACTGATTGCCTCCACGGCGCCATCGGAGGGCCTCGCATTCACGGTGCGAGGCCCTCTGCTGTGGCTGGATTCGCATTCGATCGGCAACGCTTCCCGTGGCAAGCGTTATCCCTGTTTATACCATTTTTATTAAATGAGCAAGGTAAGGGTGCATCCATATGGGTGTGTCGAGAATGCGGCGTTTGAGGAAGGTCGTGCTATCGTCAGTAATGGATCAGGCACGGACTGTAAGGATGGCCGTGTCCGTGAACGAATCGGAGACATGATGCAGAAGCTCAAGAAGGTTGCGGCCGTAGCGGTCATGGTCGGCGGCATCGGCGTCGTCGGCAGTGGAGTCGCCAGCGCCGGTGACGGCCCGTTCCTCGTCGACAACGTGCAGGTTCTCGAGTGCGAGCAGTCCTTCGACGGTGGGCTCGCCTTCGCCCCGGTCAACCCGGTCACCGTCGGCGGCGACAACGCCCAGAACATCGG
The DNA here is from genome assembly GCA_014650475.1 of Streptomyces albogriseolus. GTDB lineage: Bacteria > Actinomycetota > Actinomycetes > Streptomycetales > Streptomycetaceae > Streptomyces > Streptomyces albogriseolus. The sequence continues at coordinate 147,460 of BMVA01000008.1, read as the reverse complement.
CAACTTCTGTGCGCAGGTGAACGCCGAGGACTGATCCGAGGAACGCTGAGCGGCGGTGTCTCGCACGCAATGCGGGACCCGCTCCTCGGTTTCCGGCAGTCCGCTGTTCAGGGGCGTCGGCGATAAAAAGGCTCGACGCCCCCTCCTCTGTCGGTCGGGGTCGCAAGGTCTCACCGGCGAAGTCGATTGGAGATTAGGGTGCGCAGGTTCAACAAGGTCATGCTGATGACGAGTGTTCTCAGCGGTGTCGGGCTGGTCGCCGCCGGAACCGCTCATGCCGAGGAATGTGCGGGTGACCCGCCCGCGCCGCGTCCTACCGTCGAAAACGCCCAGCTTCTCCACTGCGAGCAGGAGTTCGACGGCGGATCCCTGATCACGGTGAGCGCGCCGGTCAGCGTCTTCGGCGACAGTGTGACCAACATCGGCAACTTCTGCACGCAGGTCGCGCCGGGCAGCTGATCGGTGTGAGGCGTGCGTCGCTGGGCCTCAGGGGGTCGGTGGCGTGGATGTGACCTGACCTCCGGGGCCGGCGGACGGCCTGCCCGCCTCGGGATCGACGAATATGTACAGCGGTCATCGCTTCGATGGCCGCTTTTCGCTTTTTCTGACACGTTCGACTCCTGCAATAATGTGCAGGACGGAGGATTACATCAAAGGCATTTTCTGGGCCATCCGAGGGATATTTTGAGGCCACTCGGCCGAACGGGTGTCACTCGCTTGATGGCGATCCGAGTGATGATGCAGCATCTACTCGATCAGCCTTCTGCTTGGCGATTCATCAAATTGGACTCCGGAGGGTAAATTGTATAGTGCGATTACCTTGCCGAGATGTCCAGCGACAGGAAAAGCGTCGTTCCATACTGAATCCGAGGCCAGGATCTGGATGATCAAGCAGCCGATGCTGGACATCATTCCGGATCGCATCTACCGGTGCCCAGAATGCCGTTACTGGCATTTGACCGGCTCGCATTACTGGACGAGCCGAAAAATCAAGTGGCAGAGGAACTACGGTAGGCGTGAAGCTGCCTCCCAGCGTAATCGTGGAAAGCGTCGGAAGAAGTGACGGACTGTCGCATCGGTCTCGCGTTCTCATGACCGAAAGATGCGCAAGCAGGTAGGACAGAGGCCATTCAGGTGGAGGTGCGCTGCCTGACCGGTCCGGAGGGCGGCTTTCCCGCTTCTCTTCCAAACAGAAAGACGACTACGACATGCGACAGAAACTGGGCAAGGGAATGATCGTGGCTGGCGCTGCGACGAGCATCATGTCCCTGTGTGCCATTCCGGCCTTCGCCGACTCGAATGCCCAGGAGGCCACGGGTGACATGTTCGGTGCGTTGACCTCCAGCGCACCTGGCCTTACCGATGACGGCGCTTCCGAAGATGGTTCCCGTCTGCTCAGGAACGACGCCGGACCCTCCGGAGATCAGAACACCGTCGCGGACTACGGTGACGACGACGCCGGAGGGGGAGCGGTTGGGCGGACCGCGCACACCCCTCAGCAGGACGGAACCCCGCAGGGCGTCGGTGCCGACGTCGTGCGGGAGGTCGGCCACCATGTCGACGACGTGCGCGGAGCGGTCGGCCGGGTGGGCGAGGCAGTGGCAGAGCACCTCGTCGGGGGCGCTTTCCCAGGACACGGTGAGTGGCCTGAGGAGGAGGGCGGCTACGGGGACGACGGCGACATGGGCGAACCGCCCGTCTCGGAACCTCCGGCCGCTCCTCCGGTGACGCCGCCCGCGACCACACCGGCTGACCCGGCCCCTCAGGATGCGCCGCCCGCCGCCCGTCCGCACGGGGAGCCGCCGGCGCTGGCCCAGACCGGTGCCGGGGACGAGATGCTCATGGTGTCGGGAGCCGCTGCTGCGCTCCTGGTCGGTGGTGTGCTGGTGTACCGACGGGGTCGCGTCGCGTCCCGCGGCTAGCGACGTCCCTCGAGGTGCCGGACGGCTGGTGCTGTCCGGCACCGCTCTTTTGTCAGCGCCAGGCTTCGGCCGCTGCCGTTACGGGCGTTCTGCGCTCCGGCAGGAAAGGCGCCACGCGTGGTGGGGCGCTACGCAGTCGACGGCACACTCCTCGCACGAGGGCCGGCGCCGTGAACGTCGCTCCGTGGACGAAGCGCATGGCCGGGCCGAACGCCGAGGTGGTCAGCAGGCCGGCCAGGAACAGCCCTGGTCGGGACGACTCGAAGGTCCGCCCGACCACAGGGGAACCGTCGATCGCCGTCGCCAGGGTGCTGCGCAGCTCGGGGGCGAGCAACGTCAACTGGTCGACGGTCGCCCGGAACCCGGTGGCCGCGATCACGTGCTCGGTTTCGAGCGACAGCGGTTCCCCGTTCCGCCCCATCGTGTCCAGCCGTACGCCACCGGGCACGGTGTGCGCCCTGATCACTTCGCGTCCGAGCAGCACCTCGACCGCAGGTTCGACCCGGTGTCGTACCCACCATGCTCCGGCCGGCCCCAGGGCCGTGCCGGCGATGCGGGTCCGGCGGGCCTCGGGGAGGTGGCGGAAGAGCCCCGGCCGCTCGGCGTAGAACCAGTTCCGCCAGCCGCAGCCCAAGCCACTGAGCGGCGAACGGGCCGACTGCCACCAGGGGCGCTGCCAGGGCGGGGGCACGTCGTTCCATCTGAGCCGATCACCGCGGGAGATCACTCGCACGCGCGTGCCCTGCTCCCTGAGCAGAGCCGCGGTTTCCAAGGCCGCCTGGCCACCACCGATCACCGTGACGTCCCGGCCTCGGAAGCGGCCGAGGTCACTGTGGTGGCTGCTGTGCGAGGCGACGGCGGGGTGCAGGGCACGCAGGGCGGAAGGCACCTCCATGAAGGGCATGACGCCGACCGCCAGTGCCACTGTCCGGGCGTGCAGCACGTCACCGTCGTCGGTGACCACCTCGAAGCCCGCCGGATGAACCGCCACCCGGCGGGCCATGCGCTCGTCGACCGGGAGCGCGGCGTTGCGTGCGAACCAGAGGCCGTAATCGGCGAAGGTCCTTACGGGGATCGGCTCCGCGTGACGGGCCTCTCGCCCCTGCGTCGCGCAGTATGCGTCCAATCGCCACCGTCCCCGCGGGTCGGCAAGATTCGAGGCCCACGGCTCGGACTTCAGGAACATGCCCGGGGGCATGTGGTCCCGCCAGGAAGCCATGGGCCGTCCGAGGACGCCCAGGCTGAGCCCCGCGGACATGGCGTGGGACGCGATGGACAGCCCGTACGGGCCGGCGCCCACCACCAACAGGTCGTACATCAGCAACTGCTCACTTTCTCGTCGTGGGATACGCAGGATGCGACTTGCTGCTGGACACGATGTCCACGGACCTGGACCGTGGCGGCCGTGCGGTACCGCTGTCGCAGCCTGCGCGTCACATGGCGGCCCCACAGCGCCCGCATGACACGGCCCGGGGCCGGGTCGTCCGAGGAATGCCACGCCAGTTCGCACCCCCTGGCCGACGGACGCAGCGCGGCCAGTGGCGCGTAGTTCTCCACCACGAATCTCCGACCCTCCCGCGGAGCTCCCTCCAGCAGTGGACGGCCTGTCAGGTCCATGTGCAGAGCCCGCAGGACGTCCAGTCCGGCGGTGTCGGAGAACAGGCGGAACTGGGCGCCCGGCCGTGGATTGAAGTCGAGCAGGTGGTAAAGGCCCGTCGTGCCGCAGTACCGGAAGTCCAGGTCGAAGACGCCTCGGTAGCCCAGCTCACGGACCAGCCGTTCGGAGAGCGCGCGTACCGCGGGGTTGGACCTCCACCGTCCGACCGCCGTCAGTCCGGCGGCCCGTGGCCAGGACCGCTGCTTGAGACCGGCCGCGCCTGCGCGCACGTCGCCGGCACGGTCGACATACCCATGGAAGAACCAGTCCTGGCCGGAGCCCGGTGGCAGATGTCTCTGCAGCAGCAGCGGGCTGCCGGCCTCTTCGGTGCGGAGGTACAGATCCCGGGCCTGCCGCGCGGAGTTGAGCACCGTCGTACTCCGCAGTCCGTGATCTGACGGGAGCAGCCAGGGACGGCTCCACTTCGCCACTACCGGCAATCCCAGCCGGTGGGCGGCAGCTGCTGCCTGCGCAGGGCTCTCCGGGAGCAGACTCATCGGATGAGGAATCCCGGCCCATGAACAGAGGGCGGCCAGTTCTGCTTTGTCGGCGACGCGTTCAGGCAGTGCCTCCGGCGCCTCGGGCAGCAGATACGACGGCCTGAGTGCCCTCCGCATGCCACTCACCGCGACAGCGGATGTGTCGTCCATGGGGATCAGAACTGCGGCTTGTTCAAAACTGCCTGCCACACGGCGCAGTACGTCGACGATGTCGCGTGGGGAGGCTCCGGGAGGCGGAGGGCTGTACGTCCGGCATACGAAGCGTGATGCCGACACCGGGCCGTCGGAATCGGCAACCACATGCACCTCCACGCCCGCTCTGCCGAGCGAACGCACGGCGCCCAGCGTTCCGTGGTGAAAGGGATTCCGGTCGACCCGCAGAAGCACAGCGGGGGTGCGGAGGTCCAGTAGTGACACGTCATCGTTCCTTTGGATCGGCTCATCCGTCCGAGTGAGCTGAGTTCACGAAAGCGGTAGAAGCGGTGGCGTGTGCGCACACCATATGAAGACTGGAAAAGCCGTCAGGACAGGAAATGTCACGCAGAGGCGCGGCGGTGGCACGTGATGGAGAGGAGCGGACATGGCACCCCAGCAGTGCCGGACCGGGGCCGGGCGTCTGGCTGTCGCCGCGGTGGTCGGCGCCGTGACGACCGCGCTCGTCTCCGGAATCGGTCCCGCCGCGGCTCGGTCCGCTCCCTGGACCGCCGAACCGGCCTTCGCGGTGGTCCCTCCCGAGCCGGAGCCCTCTTCGCCCGACTCGGTTCCCGCAGCTCCCGGACCGCGATCACCCGCCGCCCGCGCGGCAGCGGCGTCACCGGCCTTCGGCGCCTTCCTGGGATCGGACGCCGCAGGGGTGAACCGCATCGAGGCCTTCAGCGATTGGCTGGGCGGCGCCGAGGTCCGGGTCGCGCACACATATCTGCCCGGCGACCGCTGGAGCAACATCGAGGGGGCGCCGGGCTTTCTCGACAGCTGGGCGAACTGGCGCAAGGCCGAGGCCGACCGGATGCTCGTCCTCAACGTGCCCATGCTGGAACGGAACGAGGAGAGCCTCACCGACGGCGAGGTCCGAGCCCTGCTGAAGCGGGGCGCCGAGGGCGAGTTCGATCACCACTTCCGCGTCCTCGCCGAGCGACTGGTCACCCTCCGAGTGCCCGACACGATCCTGGTGCTCGGCTGGGAGATGAACGGCACCACCTACACCCATCGTTGCGGTCCCGACCCGCATGCCTGGAAGGCGTACTGGAACAGGATCGTCACCGCCATGCGTTCGGTGCCGGGGCAGAGTTTCCGTTTCGATTTCACGCCCAGCCGCGGCCGGGACGCCGTTCCCTGGACCGACTGCTATCCGGGCGACGGCACGGTCGACATCATCGGAATGGACGCCTACGACCAGCCGCAAGGAGTCTCGTTCGACGAGCAGGTGAACGAGCCTTACGGACTGCGGGCGCATGTGGACTTCGCGAGGTTGCACGACAAACCTGTCTCCTATCCGGAGTGGGGTCTTTTCCGCAATGGCGACAATGCCGACTATATGCGGCGGATGCTCGCATGGATGGATGCGCACGACCCGGTGTACAACACGCTGTCGGATTACTGTCCGCATGGAGTCTGGCGGTGTGCGGACAATCCCGAGGCGTCCTTGGTCTACCGGACCGCACATGCCGCCGATGGCGGGGAGCCGACTGTGCCCACCGTCCCCGTGCCGCCGTTGCCCACGGTCGTCTGCTCGTCGACGACCTGGGAGGAGTGGATCCGGCAGCTGGCCGAGGGCAGGCTGTGCCTCCCCCTGGGCTGGTGGCAGCGCATGAGGTGACAGCCCGTGCGCCTTCTGCCGGGCCGCTGCGGTCCTGGCCGCTCGGTGCGCGATCGGGAAAGGGGTGCACGTGCGGACGACGTCAGTGCGGTCCGTGCAGGTCCGCCGCCACGGCCGGGGGCGGTACGGACGCCGGCTCCGTGACGCTGTCCACGGGTCTCCGGGGCCGTACGAGCAGCGTCAGACCACCGAGCAGGCCGCCCGCGCTCGCACCCACGGCGCCGGTCACCGCCGGTGACGCGGACGTCGGATCCGTCGGGCGTGCCGCGGGAGCGAACTGGACCAGTCTGACACCGGTGTTGTCCTGGATCTCGTCGGCGTGCCGGGTCAGCGCACGGACGACTCCGCCGGCCATGGCGACCGCGAGGCCGGGCCGCGAGGAGGTGGCGGAAACGGCCACCACCGGTGCCTCCGGGGAGGCGGCCGTCCGTACGTTCTCCTGCAGAGTGCGGACCGGCACACCGGCCTGTGCCTGCGCGTCCTGGAGCACCGCGAGCTGTGTGGCAGCCCGGCCGTACGCCTGAGCCATCCCCAGGGCGGGGGCGGGGTCCGACTTGTCGACGGGTACGGCCACGACGTAACTGGTGGCCGTGTACACCGGGCCCTTGACCAGGCCGTACCCGGTGCCGACCAGGCCGCCGACGACCACCCCGGCCGCGAGCCACGACCAGCGTGGAAGACGTGGGGGCCGCGGCAGACGGACTCGCCGCCGGCGGTGTGTGCTGGTGTCTGTCATGGACAATCGACTCCCTGAGGTGAGGGGACCAACGGGCGGGACAGCGCCGCGGCGTACACGTCCATCAGCCGGGCTGCACTGTGCGTGATGCCGTAACGCTGGGCGGCTTCGGGAACGGTCCGAGGGCGCGGACCAGCGCTGCGAACCTCGGCGATGGCACGCGCGTACGCCTCCGGACCGCCCCGCAGCCGTCGCGCACCCGGGGCGGCACGCGGGGGCAGGATCTCGATCGCCGGACACGAGGCGTAGAGCACCGGCAGGCCGGACGCCAGGGCTTCCACGACGGCGAGTCCGAAGGTCTCCTCGAGGGAGGGCGACACGAGCAGGTCCATCGCGGCGGTGAGGGAGGGCAGGTCGGAGCCTGGGGTCTCCTCCGCGAGGTAGGGGCGTTCGCCCGTGAACAGGACCCGGTCGGCCACGCCGGCCGCGTGGGCCGTGCGGCGCAGGACGGTTTCCTGCGGGCCGCCGCCGACCAGGAGCAACCACAGGTGGTCGGGGAGACGGGCTACGGCCCTGATCAGCACGTCGAAGCGCTTGCCCGTGGTGAGCCGGCCGATCCCGCCGACGACGTAGGCGTCCTGCGGAATGCCGATGCGCTGACGGGCGCGTCTGCGTCGCGACGGGTCGAAGCGCAGTTGGGCCAGGTCGATCCCGTTGGGGATGATCTCGATGCGCGGGGCGGGAACTCCCCAGCGGCCGAGGCGGTCGGCCACCGCAGGGGAGACGGCGACGGTGGCGGATCCCAACCGTTCCCCCGCGAGGTAGAGCGCACGGATGCCGGGAGTGAGCCTCCGGCCCTCCATCTGGGTCTCTCCCAGGGAGTGCTCGGTGGCCACCACCGCTCTGACCCCGGCCAGCCGTGCGACTGTGCGCCCATAGACGCAGGCCCGGTACAAGTGAGTGTGCACCAGGTCGTAGCCGCCCGCGTGGATCAGCCGGAGAAGACGCGGAATCACCCGCAGATCCCGGTTGCCGCGCATGCCGAGGTGGTGCACACGGACACCGTCGGCGACCAGCCCTGCCGCGACGGCGCCCGGATTGGTGAGGGTCGCCACCTCGCATTCGACGGGGAGGTGGCGCAGCAACAGCCGGAGCTGCTGCTCGGCGCCGCCGACACCGAGGCCTGTGATGACGTGCAGAACCTTCATGTCATACGCCCTGCGCCGGACCCCGCCGCAACCGGTGCAGCCGGTATTTCAAGGCGAGCCGCCATGCCGTGTCGTTCTGCCCGACGTGCAAGCGGGGCAGGGCGTGCGGGCCGCTCAGGGGACCGGGGTCGATGGCGCAGGCGTATCCGTATCCGGCCTTGCGCACTGCGGCGACGACACGTGAGTCGACGGTGCCGTAGGGGTAGCAGAACCCGTCGACGGGAGCCCCGGTGAGCTCTTCCAGCAGCACCCGGCTGTTCGTGACCTCGGCCCGGAGAGTGACGTCGTCGGCCTTGGTCAGATCGGTGTGGGTGAGTCCGTGCGAACCGATCTCCACGCCCGCCGCTGCGGCGCGCCGGATGCCGTCCGCGCCGAGCAGCGGCTTACGAGGGCCCAGTGGGTCCCAGGAGTTGACGGCATCCAGCTGTCCTGGAAGCAGGAAGAGGGTGGCACCGCAGTTCCACCGACGCAGCGCGGGAAGGGCGTTCTCGAGGAAGTCGGCGTAGCCGTCGTCGAAAGTGAGACCTACCAGGTCGCGGTCCTCGCCCCGCGCGCGTGCCGCAAGCAGCTCCCGCACCGCCACGCCACGCAGCCCGCGCCGATGGAGCCAGGCGAGTTGCTGTTCCAGCCGCTCGGGTGCGACGGTGATGCGGTACGGATCGTCCGAGCAGTCTCCCACCGAGTGGTACATCGCCACCCAGGGAACCGGTTTGGGGCGCGTCCCGGAACGTCGGTCCGTGCGTTCAAGCGGAGTGACCATGTGTCAGCCTTCGTGTGAGGGAACGTGCGGAATGAAGCAGGGCCGTGCACCCTTGGGCGTCCAGGAGCCGGCCGACCAGCAGGAAGACCGTGACCACGGTCACGCCCCCGGCCGTGAGCCCTCCGGCCGGCGACGCGGGCGCGCTTCCGGCGAGCAGTCCGCCCGCGGTCGCGGCCGCAGCCGCGAGGGCGAGCCTGCCGAGTTCGCCCAGCATCCGGGGGACATGGATCGGCACTCCCCGGGATCGGCTGCTACGGGCGAACCGCCCAGGGGACCTTGGCTCACTGCTGAGGCCCGTGAGCAGCAGCGCGGCCGTGAGAGTGATGCCGAGGGCATTGGCAGCGGCGATCCCCGGCGCACCCCAGGAGTCCGCGGTGCCCGCTCCGATCAGGAAGGTCGCCAGGAGGCCCGCGGCCATCGCCCCGATCGGATACCACGTGGGCCGTCCGGTGGAGAAGTACGACCGGATCAGCACGCCCACCAGGGTCTGGCCCAGCAGCCCTACGGCATAGACCCGGAGGATGTCCGCCGTCACCGCCGTGTCCCGGGGAGTGAACGCTCCGCGCTCGAAGAGAAGACCGACGATCTGCGGGGCACAGGAGATCACCACTGCCGCACCCAGAAGTACCAGGCACGAGGCCAGCACGAGATCTCGCTCGATCCTGGTGCGGGCCCGCTTCACATCGCCGTCCGCGAGCGCCCGCGCCACCACGGGGAAGGTGACCGTGCACAGCATCAGGGACAACGTCATGGGGATCTGGGCCACTTTCTGTGCGTAGTTGAGGCCCGAGATGGCCCCGGACGGCAGCGCGGAGGCCAGGAAGCGTTCGATCAGAACCTGGGACTGGCGGCACAGGGCGAACAGCAGGACGGTGCTGATCAGCACGAACGGCACCGGTGGTGCCTTGGGCCGTGTCACGATGCGTCCGTCAGCGGCCGACTGTCTCGTCCTCAGCTGCCGGACCGCGAACGGCAGCTGGATCGCCGCCATGAGGCACCCGCCCACCGCGACCCCCACCGCCGCCGCCCGCACGCCCAAGGGCCCGCCGAGCAGGAACATGGTCGTGATGATGGCGGCGTTGTAGGCGACGTAGATGGTCGCGGGCGGAAGGAAACTGCGGTGCGCCCTGAGGACCGCACTGCAGTAACCGGCGACTCCGAAAGTCAGCACACACGTCGCCGTCACCCGGGTGCAGTCGACGGCCAGGGCGGCTTCGGCCAGGCCGGGAGCGAGGATCCGGACCACGTGTGGTGCGCCTGCGCCGATCACCGCGGCGACGGCGACGAGGCCGAGGCACATCCGAGGGAACGTGGCTGCGGCGAGGGAACGGACGGGGTCACCGGCAACCCCCTGGGCACGCAGAGCCAGCGCCGAACTGAACGCGGGGATCAGCACAAAGGCCAGCCCGTCCTCGACCAGGAGGGTGGCGGCGAACTCCGGTACGGTCCAGGCGACGAGAAAGGCGTCCGTCTCGCCGCCGGCCCCGAACATCCGGGCCAGTGACTGGTCCCGTAGGAGGCCGAACACCGATCCGGCGACCGACAGGGACGCCGTGATGAGGGTGGCCCTGGCGAGAAAACTGCGGCTCGCCGTGGTGGGGTTCATCGTGTTCCCGCCCGTCTCCCGGGTCAGGACCGCTGCGTCGGGCCGGCGACCAGGGGGAACGGGCCGCGGCGGTGTCATCGGCATGGCGCCCCGGCCTCCCGCGCTGCTTCCCGCCTTGGTGACGGAACGGCCCGAGCCCCGTCGGACCCTGCCAGCGCCCACCATGCCGCAAGTCCGAAACAGACGCCTGTCATCACGGTTGAAGGGCCGCCGATGTCGCTGTACACGAACTCGGTCAGCTGCCAGACCAGGAGCCCGCAGGCGACGAGGGCGCAGTCGGGGACGCGGCCCGGTGCGCTGCGCGCGCGCAGCAGGCGACGCATGCCGAGCACCGAGAGCCCGAACCAGCTTCCGGTGCAGGCGAGCAGCCCGATGAGACCTTGCTCGCTGAGCACCAGGAGGTACATGTTGTGCGGTGACAACAAGGGCTGTTTCCGGTAGGTGGTCCCGGCGCCCTCGACGTCGCTGCCCGACGACAGATTCAGCGGCGCGTGCCCGTCCCGGTGTTCGGGAAAACTCTTCAGGCCGGTACCGGCCAGGGGGTTTTCACGCCAGATGGCCGTGGCCGCCTCCCACATCGCGTACCTGTCGACGACCGACTGATCGGGGGTGGCGGTGACCCGCGTGATGCTGCCGATCCGTTCCTCCAGCACCGCCGTGCCGGCCCCCAGACCGCCCACCAACGTGGTGCAGACGGCCGCCAGAACGACACCGGTTCTGAGGGCGCGCCGCACTCCGGCCAGCATCAGCTGGACAGAGCAGGTGACCAGGGTCGCGATCCACGCACCCCGGCTGAAGGACAAAGCGAGCGGAAGCAGCAGCGTCAGTGCGCACACCACGGCGACCGCCCGGTGCCGCGCCGACCCGAGCGCGAGGCCGAGCGCGCACACCACACCGAGGGACACCGCCGTCGCCATGCCCATGACGTCCTGAGGGCCGAAGGTCCCGACAGCCCGGATGGTCTCCCCCTGGTAGGAGGCGCCGGTGCGGGAGACGTACTGGTGCACGCCGACGGCTCCCTGCCACATGCCGAGGGCTACGAGGGACCAGGCCACGAGCCGGAAGTCGCCCCGGTTGCGGATCAGCAGAAGGACGGCGGCGGGAACGAGCACGAAGACCTGCGCGTAGCGGACCAGGCCGGTGATCCCGGCTCCCGGCGAGGTCGCGTTCATGGCGGCGAGGGCAAGGCCGGCGACCGGCAGCCCGAGCACGACCGCGGCTGTACGCGAAAGGGGACTCCGCCGGGTGCGCAGAAGGAGGACCACGCAGTACAGCGCAGCGCATCCGGACACCAGGTCCGCGGCGCCGGGACCGCCTGCACGGTCCGGGTCGAGCGGCAGTGCCAGCGTGGCGACCACCGCGACGACTGCGAGCACGGGCTGCGGCCGGTGAAGGCGGGGGGCCGACGGGGTCGGGGCGACGCTCACCGCGGGTCAGCTTCCCGTCGGGCGCACGAGCACGCAGGCGGTGCGCAGCAGGATGCTGATGTCGCGCCACAACGACCAGTTGTCGATGTAGGCGTTGTCGAAGCGGCAGCGGTCCTCGATCGACGTGTCGCCGCGCAGTCCGTGGATCTGGGCGAGGCCGGTGATCCCTGTCCGCATCCGGTGGCGAGCCGCGTAACCCGGGTAGGCCTGGCTGAACTGCGTGACGAAGTACGGCCGCTCCGGCCGCGGACCGACCAGGCTCATATCGCCCCTGAGCACGTTCCACAGCTGGAGCAGTTCATCGAGTGACGTCCGCCGCAGGACACGGCAGATCCGGCGCATCTCGTTCTCGTGGGCCACGCTCCACCGGGTCGCCGACTCCTTCTCGTCGACCGGGCGGTGCGTGCGGAACTTGAGCAGCGTGAACGGCTTGCCGTCCTTGCCGATGCGTTCCTGCCGGAACACGACCCCCGGTCCGCCGGTGATCCGCAACGTCACCGCACAGGCGAGCAACAGAGGGCTGAGGAGAAGCAGCAGCGCCCCGGACACCAGGACATCGAGCAGCCTCTTGGCGGCCCGGCCGCGTCGTGGCCCGGCCACGTCCAGCCGACGGCAGGAATATCCGGCCAGCAGGGTCTCGGCCCTGTGCGACGGTGCCTCCGCAGCGACCTCCCAGAGGACACATCCCGAGTCGGCCAGCGCGCGCAGGAGTGGTTCGCGTGCCGTGCGTTCGGAGGGGTGGACGATCAGGGCCGCTCGCACTCCGTTCTGGACGACCGCCCGTCGTGCCTCCTCGTCGGTCGTCAGTACGGGCAGGTCGCCGATGCCCTCCGGCCGGTCCGTGACGACCCCCACCGGGCGTACCCCGCACCCGGGGTGCCGTAGCAGCGCGGCCGCCACGCGCTGGGCGCTCACGGCCGGGCCGAAGACGAGCGCCGTTCGGGGCCGGCGCAGCAGCGCGGTACGCCGCCCCATGTGGACCAGACCGCGCAGTGCGCACCCCGACGCGATGTGCAGTGCGCATCCCGTCAGCAGAACGTGGACGGACAGCGAACGCGGAGCGGCACAGGTCGTGACGACCTCCGCGAGAAGGAGCCACGCGACCGGAATACGGCAGCAGAGGAAGGGGAGTTCGTCCAGAGCGCCTGCCGCCCGCGGGAGTGAGACGCGGTCCCGGCACAGCACCATCGACGTGGTCACGAGCACGGCCACGGAGAGAGGACGGAGCGCGGTATCGCTCAGCGTCAGGGCGCCCAGCACCGCGGCCGCGCCGTCGGCGGCGAGCATCGGCAACAGTGAGAGCCACCGTGCGGCCGGCCGCCGGACCGGCAGGCGGACACCGGTCGGAGGGCCGGGGGGAGACAGGACCGGGAAGGACGTGAACCTGTGGCCCCGGTGCCGGGTGTCGGGAAGAGGGGCGGCGCTTTCCGCGGTCACGAGTGGATGGGCTCCCTGTACTGGGCGGCCGCGGCGGGAGCCGCGGGCCACGGGCCGGTCAGATCGTGGTAGAGATCCGTCACCGCCGCGGTGGTGCGATGCGCGTCGTGGGCCGACAGGACGTGCCGGCGTCCCTGGTCGCCGAGTGACGCACGCAGTGACGGGTCGAGGAGCAGTGTGGTCAGGGCCTGTGCCAGAGCCGCCGGGCTCCCGGGAGGTACGACGCAACGCCGGGCGAGGTAGGGCGGCATGCTTTCACGGGCACCGCCGACGTCGGTGACCACCACCGGCCGCCCGCAGGCCATCGCCTCCAGCGGCGCCAGTGCCATGCCCTCCCAGCGCGAGGGCAGAACGACCAGGTCCGCGGCCTGGTACCAGATGACGGCATCGGCAACGGCCCCCGCGAACAGCACTGTCTCCGGGGCTCGTTGCCGCAGTCGGTCACGGTCGGGTCCGTCGCCGACCAGGATCAGACGCGCGTCTGGCACGTCGCGGACGACGGTGTCCCACGCCTCGAGCAGCAGGTCCTGTCCCTTCTGCCGGCACAGACGCCCCACGCAGACCACGATCGGCGCGGTAGGAACGACCTCGCACAGCAGCGCGAGGTCCGCCCGCGCGACGTCCGTGGGGGCCGGTCGACACCGCAGTGGATCGACGCCGTTGGGAAGCAGGTGCCACCGTCCGTCGATCCCCGCGCGCATCCCGGCGGTCCGCTCCGCCTCACTCACGCACACCACTGCCGAAGCCCAGCGGGCCGCCCACCTTTCCCACGTCAGTGCCAACACCGACGTCGCACCGTCGACCGCCTCGAACGACCAGGCGTGCGGCTGGAACACGGTGGGGACGCGTCCCCGCACCACGAGTCGCCCGACGAGCCCGGCCTTCGCGCTGTGCGCGTGCACCAGATCCGGGCTCACCTGAGCCACCACGCGCGAACATTCCCGCACTTCGCGGAGCAGTGACGGTCCGGGGGACCGTGTCGCGCCCCACGGGCGTACGTCGGCGCCCAGCGTTCTCAGTTCCGTCGCGAACACTCCCCCCGGGCAGGCGACAGTGACGGCCCACCCGGCTTCGAGCTGCGCGCGTGCGAGGTCCTGTACGACCCGGGCGACCCCGCCGTCCACGGGCTGGGTGAGGTGGAGAACCCGCGGCCCGGGGCGGGATGCCGACTGAAGCATGCGCAATGTCCTTGTTCACGAGGGAGCCGACACCCGTTGAGGCAGAGGTCCGGTCTCATCGCTTGGCGTCGACGGTGACGAAGAGCACTCCGGCCCATGCCGGATCCCGCGGTGAGCGAAGCCGGAGGGCCAGCCGGTCGCCGCCGTGCCGAAGCGCCGGAGCGAGATCGAGAACGTCCGAGTCGTAGCCGAGGGTGCGGACATAGAAAGGCACTCGCTTCGACGTTGTCCGGCCAGGTTCGCTGATCGTGGAGTTCAGGACGTCCTTGCGGGGGTTGCCCGGGCCCTTGAGCGCGGTGGCCGTCGTGTGCCGGCGGCCGGCTGCCGTACGACTGGTGACGGCGGTGAGCGTGTCGCCGGTGACCCCACGGTCACCGTCGTAGGTCACCAGGCCGGCACGTCCGGCAGCGCCCGCGGGAAAACGCAGTCCGTGCTTTCTGGTCCGGACGGTCACGCCGGCCGCCAGCGTGTCGAAGCCGTCCCAGAGGAGCAGGTGTCGCAGCGGCGCCGCAGCGTTCTCGTAGGCCACCACCAGTGTCCATCCGCCCCACGCACCCGCCGACGACCTGCCCATGGCCACGTTCACCTGCGCCACCGTGTACCGGCCCGGTCCGCTGTCGCGCACGAGCCGGGTGACGTCCGCCGAGGCCTGGTAGGCGTCCGCGCCGTGCGCCACGCGGTGGCCGACGAGCGTGTCCGCGAGGAGTTCCTTGTACTGCCCGCCCGGCTCGGCGATCAGCACGCGTCCGTTGTCCCTGGGCGGTTTCTGCTCACCGACCCGCAGATTGCCGCCCCAGTACAGCCGGGCGTAGCTGACGCGTGAGCCCCTGGGCAGGCGCACCTCGGCACGGGAGGAGTTGTAGGTGTTCCGGTCCTTGTCGACGTCCACGTACGCCATGTCGTAAGCGCCGTTCACCCGCTTCGTGTCCGCGGGTTCCGACGGACACCAGGACTTCGCCGCCCGCTGTTTCCGGACAAGCCCCTTCGGCGCACGGCAACTGATGGAGACGTTGGCCGCGCGCACGATGCCGCCGTGCTGGAAGGCCCTGTACCGCTCGGTGAACGGGATGCGGCTCCTCTCCGGGGACGGCGGCGCGCTGGGTGCCACCGCCCGGGCGCCGTCGGGTACTGCGGTCCCGACGAGGACGAGGGCGCACACCGCTGTGCGGCACAGCACGGGAACCAGGGATTTACGCATGAGCCGGCGTCGACCTTTCGGCAGCGAGGAGAGGACGTTGGGGGAAGGGCGGCCCGTCGGCGGACGGGTACTCCAGGCCCCGTCCGGAGAGACGTAACACTAGTAGCGAATCGGGCAATTTACGCTAAACGCCCAGATGTGTTGACAGTGTGCAATTACTGTGATGATCGGAGCTGGCGTCCGGGATGGAGGTCACCGGAGAGGCTCCGCGCATGACCCGGCATGTCCAGGCGCGGCGTGTCCGGGCGAGGGATGCCTTGAGACGCACCTCCCACCCGCCTTCTCCTGTATGCGCCCAACGGCAGCTGTCCGGTTGCGGGCCGGTGGAGCCCGCTCCAGGGTGAGCTCAAGATCCACGTTGGTGTCGGAAGGAGTTACCGTGCGTCCTGTCCCCGTACGACGACCCGCGGCCGTTGCGGCCTGTGCAGCCTTCCTGGTGGTGGTGTCGGGTCCCGTTGCCACGGCGAGCGAAACAGGCTGGGATCGCGCTCACGCGGCGGCTCGCGAGTCGGTGTCCGACGCGGAGGTCCGCCTTGCGCGGGTCACGGCTCCGAATGAGACCGGCGACGATCTCGCGGCGGTCGTCGAGCTGCTCGAGGCGGTGTCCGCGGGGGGCGGCGGTCTGGCGGAGGCGGGCGACGGCGGGAGTCTGGGTGATCTCATCGACGCCGTTCTGGCGGGACTGATGTCACAGGCGTCCGGGGTCGGTGTCTCCCCGCCGCCGGCTGCCCCGCCCGTAGCGCCACCGGAAGCCGTGACCCTGCCCGCTCCCACAGTCACCACGGGGACGGAGGCCGTGACCCTGCCCGCTCCCGTCACCCCGTTCGTGCCGTTCGGGGTCGCCCCGGGCGCCGGCGATGTCGAGGCGGTCCTGTCGGCCGGCGGTGTCAGCTCTGCGTTGGGTCAGACGGTTGCGAGCCTCCTGCAGGAGGGCGTCTCCGGCGGGGAGGACCCGGCGGAGCAGACCGACGAGGGTGTGCTGGGCGATGTCGCCGCGCTCCTGGCCGCCGAACTGCGGGACGGCGCTCAGGGGGTTGCTCTGGGGCCCGTCATGCGGACCGGACAGATGGGTTGAGTCCCCTCTTCGACGGCAGGCCCAGAGGTGCGAGGGCCTGCCGCCGGGAGTTCCTCACGCCTCTTCGCGTATTCCTCCCCCGGCAAACCCACGGAAGGTCCTATTTATGGCCGAGATCTCATATGAGAACTTGGCGATCTTCGAGCGGGCCGACACCGGAAAGGTCCTGCATCGTTGGATGCGGTGTCATTACTCCGGCATTCACATGCCGAGGAAAGGAAAACGATGAACCCTCTGAAGACCGCCGCTGTCGTTGCCGGGACTGTGATCGTCGCCGGCGCTGCCGCGCCCGCGTACGCCCACGGAGGCGACGACGTTTCCCGCGTCGGCCTGAACACCGTCACCGACACCGTCGCCGAGACGGGCGACGAGGCCCCGCTGCAGCGGCAGGCCGACAGGCTGGGCCTCACGAAGAAGAGCACGGTGGGCAAGACGGTACAGAAGTCGGCGCAGGGACTGAGCGGCTCCGGCGCTCTGCTGGGAGGGCTTCCCGTCAACCGCTGAGAGTGCCGCCTGCCCATCGCCGTCGGTGGGCAGGCGCCCTCCCCAGGCCGACTCCGCGCTGCGCGGAGTCGGCCTTCAGTGCTGAGGGGCCTGGTGTGCCCCAGCAGTTCTCCGGACGCGGCGACGGGCGGAGGCCCGGGGAAAGGTATCGCATACGAAGGATTTCCCGGGGGCCGGGGTTACCGGCCGCGCTGTGGGTCGTTGGGCAGAGTGCCAATTCCTCCTGGAATTGGTTGTCGACCGAAGAAAGGACCGTCATGAAGTCCCTGAATGCCGCCGTCGTCCTTGCCGGCGCCGTGGCCGTGGCTTGCGCTGCCACGCCTGCCGTGGCTCACGAGGGTACGAAGAGCCCTGCCGACGGCCTCGCCGGAGCGGCGAAGCAGATCGCCGACGGGCCTGTTCAGGCGGGTCCCCACGAGCGGTCTCCGTACGTGGTCGCCGCAGGGGACAAGGGTGCTCTGGCCAAGGTGGCGCAGCAGTCCGGACCTCCCGTCGTGCAGAGGACGGACGGTTCGCTGCTCGGCGGCCTGTCCGTCGCCTGAGACCGCCCGCGGCCTTCAGCAGATTGGTGGCACCCGGCATGAAATCGACGCCCTCCTCCGGCGGTTCCGTCGGTGCGGCCGCTGAGACGGCGGCCCCGCTTGCATGTGCGACACCGACCACAGGCGGCCGGCTTGCATCCGCCGTGAACCGGGCGAGGCCACGGAACAGAAGGTGGCTGCTGGCAACGCTGCTCGCGTCGGGGACGGGGGCGGCGCTCGTCCCGCTCCTGTCGAAGGCGGTGCCGGCCGGCCTCGAACCGGAAGTGGAGTGGTTCGGTGAGACGTACCGAGGCCGGCGCATCGTCGGCAGCAGGAGCCTCAACGCCGCCGGCTCCACGACCGCTTCCCTGTCGTGGCACGTCACGGTGGACGGAGACCCGCTGCATCTGATGCGGCGGGCAGACGGCAGTTGGATGACCATGATCGACCACTACCAGTCGTATCCGACGCCGCTTGCGGCGGCGCGAGCAGCCGTCGATGAGTTGGGTCCCACCACGAAACTGGGCGCGCCGGGAAACGGTGACGGGTTCACGGGCGACAGTCATGGGGCGAGCAGAAGTACGGAATCGCAGGAGGACCGCTCCCATGGTCTACACACGTAAAGATGTCAGCACGCTGACCCGGTCCGAGAGGCGCCGGTTCGTCAACGCGGTGCTCGAAGTCAAACGCCGAGGTGAGTACGACGAGTTGGTGCGCATGCACATGCAGTACTACGCACCTGACGGGGAGACGGGCCTGCGCGCGGCCCATATGTCGCCTTCCTTCCTGCCCTGGCACCGCAGATTCCTCCTGGACCTGGAAAACGCGCTGCGGCGTGCGGACGATGCGGTGACCCTCCCTTACTGGGACTGGACGCGTGACCGGTCGCCGACGGCCGTACCGTGGACCGAGGACCTGTTGGGAGGAACGGGGCGACGCTCCGACCGGCAGGTCATGACGGGGCCCTTCGCCTTCCGTAACGGTGCGTGGACCATCAGGGAAGGTGTGACCGACACCGAGTACCTCATGCGTGATCTGAGCCGGCCCAGGGACCCCATCGCTCTGCCGACGTCCAAGGACGTCGAGGCAGCACTCGCCGACCCGGTCTACGACACAGCACCCTGGAACTCGACTTCGAGGAAGGGATTCCGTAACAAGATCGAGGGGTGGGGGCCCGGGCGTCCGCCGGACTCGTGGCGCACTCACAACAGGGTCCACCGCTGGGTCGGAGGCCACATGGTCGGCGGCGCCTCGGTCAACGACCCCGTCTTCTGGCTGCATCACGCCTACGTCGACCTGCTCTGGTCCCGTTGGCAGCGACGGCACAAAGGTGCGCGGTATCTCCCGTCCAAGCCGCCCGCCCGGGGCGACGCCCAGCGCGGGCGGGTTGTCGCGCGGCGGCAGAAACTGCCGCCGTGGGACGTGACACCGCAGGACCTGGAAGATCACAGCCGGATCTACCGGTACGCCTGACGGAGATACCGTCTGCCGTACCGCGGAGGGCACCCGTGCGTGCAGTGGTCCCGCCTCGCCCTCGGCGCCTCCGTCCGCCTCGCCGTGGGTGCGGGTGCGTGAAATGCGGCAGGTGGTACAGGGGTTGGAGTCATATCCGAGGGCGCTCGGCTGTTCGTGTGACGCACCCCTGGACTCCTTGTGGGCGCCTGCGCCAGGTCGGTTAACTGAAGACATCCAGCCGGTGGGCCGCCCATCCTCTCCGGGGGAGGCGGCGGTCTGCCGCTCGCGTGCTTCCTTCGGGACAGCGTGCGAGTGTCAGCTGTCGCGATGGGCCCCCCGGCGGAGGAACTGGATCCGATCAGCCGGTGCCGCAAGGCACCGGCTGATTCGGCTGTACGGGCCCCTGGCCGTCGGCTCCGGGCGTATGCGGGTGGCACGCACGCCTCAGCCCCAGGAGAGAGGATCGACGACCGTCCCCTGGGGCCGTGCACCGGGTGTGCAGGCGTATCTCGCCGGGTCAGATGCCGGGCGCCGCAACCCGGTTGTACGGCAGGCCGTTGCTGGTGCCGGCCGGGGTGGTGACGGTGACCGTGACCGACCCGGCGGTGCCCGGCGGACTAACGGCCTCGATCCGGGTCGGGGACACGACGACGAACTGGGCCAGGGTGGTGCCGAACCGGACGGCAGTGGCAGTGGTCAGATTGGTGCCGCTCAGCGTCACGACGGTTCCGCTGCCGGCCGGTCCCTGCGCGGGGGCGAGAGAGGTCAGAGTGGGCTGACTCAGGTAGATGAAGGTACTGGGGCTGCTGGTGCCGCCGGGGGTGGTCACGGTGACCGACGCGGCCCCTGCCGGGTGGGCGGGGGTGACGGTGGTGATCTGGGTGGCGGAGTTGACGGTGAAGGAGGGCGCGTTCACGCCGTCGAACCGTACGGCCGTCGCGCCGGTGAAGTTCGTCCCGGTCAGCGTCACCGCGGTGCCCCCCGCGGTGGTGCCGGAACCAGGGGTGACGGTGCTCACCGTGGGCGTTGCGACGTAGAAGAAGTAGGCGTTGGGGTCAGCTGGGTTGCTGGTGCCGCCGGGGGTGGTCACGGTGACCGGCGCGGCCCCTGCCGGGTGGGCGGGGGTGACGGTGGTGATCTGGGTGGCGGAGTTGACGGTGAAGGAGGGCGCGTTCACGCCGTCGAACCGTACGGCCGTCGCGCCGGTGAAGTTCGTCCCGGTCAGCGTCACCGCGGTGCCGCCGACCGTCGGCCCCTGACTCGGCGACACGCTCGTCACGGTGGGCTGCGAGGCGGATACGTACGTGAACGGGACCTGCTGGGTGCTGCTGCCCTGGTCGCTCGTGACGATGACGTTCACTGTTCCGGTGCCGGAAGGGGTGACGGCGGTGATCTGGGTGTCGCTGTTGACGGTGAACGAGGCGGCGGGCTTTGTGCCGAACCGGACGAGGAACGCCCCGGTGAAGCCGACACCGGTCACCGTGACGACGGTGCCGCCCGATGTCGAACCTTGATTGGGACTGACCGCAGAGACCACAGGGGGAGGCATGGCAGAACTCCTTCACCAACCGCGGGGTGTGATGAATCGATTCGGCCCGGACGGGAGAGACCCTTCGTCCGGGCGGGGCGATCGCCTCTGCGCGCCGAGGCGATCGCCCGTTGGATCAGATACCGGGGCCGGCGACGTAGGTGTAACCGGCGGTGACGGTGTCGGATCCGGCTGGGTTGGTGACCACGACGTCAACCGCACCCGCGGTACCGGGCGGGGTGACGGCCGACAGCGTGCTCGCGTTGATCACCGCGAAGGGTGCGGGGGTGCCGCCGAAGGTGACCGAGTCGGTCGTGTCGAGGTTGGTGCCGGTGACCGTCACGGCCGTCCCGCCGGAGGCCGGACCCGAGGTGGGGCTGAGCGCCGTGACCGTCGGGGCCTCGACGTAGGTGTAGGACAGTCCGTTGTTGGTGCCGCCGGCCGTCGTGACGCTGACTGGGACGGGCCCCGCCGCGGCACCCGCGGGCACGACGACACTGACCGAACTGTCGGAGTTCACCGTCGGGGTGGCGGTCACGCCGCCGAAGCTCACACTGGTGGCGGTGGACAGACCCGTGCCGTTGACGGTGATGGTGTTCCCTCCGGCCAGCGGTCCGGAGGTGGTGCCCAGGGACGACTTGAACGGGGCTCCGACGTAGAAGAACGGGACCGGGTTGCTGGTCCCCCCCGGGGTGGTCACGGTGACTCCGACCGACCCCGTTCCGGAGGGCGAGACCGCGGTGACCTCCGTGGGCGAGACCTGGGTGATGTTCGTGGCCGGCTTGTTGCCGAAGGTCACCGCGCTGGTGTTGGCCAGGTTGGTGCCGGTGATGGTCACCAACGTGCCGCCACCGGTGGAACCCTGATTCGGAGAAATGGGCATGAGGAGACTCCTCGCCGTTGCGTCGGGACAGTGCGAGGAACCGATGGGGAATCCGTGACAGGACGGTGCGTCGTCAGAGCGGCATCGCCGCCGAGAAGAGCGAAGGTCGCCCTTCGCCCCCGGCCGTCGTGCTCTGCTCTGCTTCCGGTGAGGCGAACCAGCGCACTTCTTCGTGCCCTGCTTCGGCCGCACGGGGACCGGCCGGAGCTCTCCTGGGCAAGAGAAAACCGGCAGATCGCTGCCTGTCTGAACGTTCCCCGGTGCAGGGATGGGCAGCCCGCCGGTTCGTACTCTCAGTGACCCATACCTCCAGTCGAGTGACAAGCGACCGTTCATGAGGATCACTCGAATGGAGTAATCGTGCGGTCGGGTCCCTCGCCGTGCCACGTCACGCGCAGAGGAAAAGTTCCCTGGCCAGGGCCTGCGGGGCGGAGTCGGCCCGAGGCTGCGGGGGCCTGAGTGGGTGTTGCGTCGGGCGGTGCGAGGGAAGACCGCCGTTACACTCCGCGCCGAACGGCCCGGCCCTCCGTCCAGTCGGCTGCCGGTCTGGGCGCGGAGGGGAGAGTGGCGCCCCCGGCAGGACTCGAACCTGCGGCCAAGCGCTTAGAAGGCGCCTGCTCTATCCACTGAGCTACGGGGGCCGGTGTGGTGGCCTGTCGTCATGGTGCCCTGGTGGGGCCTGTCCTTGACGTTGCCGGAGACAAGGATAGGGCTCCCGCATCCTTGTCCCTGTTGCCTCGCCTCCGTGGCTCGATGTGGAGGTTCGGTGAAGCGGTCCTGATAATCGCAGGCAGGTACGAATCGTGCACCGTTTTTGGCCCCTGGGGCATCGGGTGTTGTGCACTCGTTATGCCCCGGCCGTGCCCGTGTCTCGGTCGCCCCTTCCGTCCGCTTGTGTCCTGTCGGCACGCAGGCAAGCTCATATGCTTCGGAATTCCCCTAAAATTGGGCATTCTTCGCATGTGGTGACCTTGGACGTACGGCCTCAGCTGCTCGACGCACTCTCCGCCCTGCGCGACCGTGTCGCCGCCGCACGCTTCCCGCTGCCCCTCGCCGGGGCCGCCCGCGCGCGTGCCAACCGCGACGAACTGCTCGCCCAGCTGGACGACTACCTGGTGCCGCGGCTGAGAGACCCCGGGGCGCCCCTGCTGGCAGTCATCGGAGGTTCCACCGGAGCCGGCAAGTCCACGCTGGTGAACTCGCTCGTGGGCCGGCGTGTCAGCGAGGCGGGGGTGCTGCGGCCGACGACACGGACGCCGGTGCTCGTCTGCCATCCGGAGGATCACCACTGGTTCAGCGGAATGCGGGTGCTGCCCGACCTCACCCGCGTCTGGGTGCCCCACCACCAGGACCCGGCCGACGACCTGCTGCTGCCCGGCGAGGACCCCGCGCGCGTCCTGCGCGTCGAGACCGCCGACACCCTGCCGCCCGGCCTCGCCCTCCTCGACGCGCCCGACATCGACTCCCTGGTCTCCGACAACCGGATCCTCGCCGCCGAGCTCATCAACGCCGCCGACATCTGGATCATGGTCACCACCGCCGCCCGCTACGCCGACGCCGTCCCCTGGCACATGCTGCGCACCGCCAAGGAGTACGACGTCAGCCTGGTCACGGTGCTGGACCGGGTGCCGCACCAGGTGGTCTCCGAGGTGTCACGGCAGTACGGCGCCCTCCTCACCAAGGCCGGGCTCGGCGACGTACCCCGGTTCACCGTGCCCGAGCTGCCCGAGTCCGCCTGGGGCGGCGGGCTGCTGCCCGGCACCGCCGTCGCCGCCCTGCGCACCTGGCTCGTCCACCAGACGCTCGACCCGGCCGCCCGCCAGCACGTCATGGCCCGCACCGCGTACGGCGTCCTCGACTCGCTCAACTCCCGGCTGCCCGAGCTGGCCGGCGCCGCCGCGGCCCAGTACGCCGCCACGCTGCGCCTCACCTCCGCCGTGGAGACCGCGTACGACAGTGAGCACTCACGGGTGCGGGGGCGGCTGCAGGCCGGGGCCGTGCTCGCCGGGGACGCGCTCAAGCGGTGGCGTGCCTTCCCCCTCGACTGCACCCCGGGCGAACTGCTCGACACGCTCGTGGAGAGCCTCAGCGCGCTCCTGCTGTGCGCCGTCGCGGCCGCCGACGAACGCGTCGACGAGGCCTGGCGGCGCGAGCCCGCCGCCGACGCCCCCGAGCTGGCCGCCCGCGACAGCACCCCGGAGAGCGTCGAGCACCGCATCGGCCTCGCCGTACGGCGCTGGCGGCGCGAGCTGGAGGAACTCGCCGAGGAGGAGGTGCGCGAGCTGGAACGCGGCGTCGCGCCCGAACCCGAGACGGTCGCCGCCCTCGTCGCCACGGTCCTGCTCGGCGGCCGCCGCGCCCGGACCGCCGGGGAGACCCTCGCCGAGCGGATCGGCGCCCACGGCGCGCTGCGCCTGCGCGACCGCGGCGGACGGCTCCTCGTCGCCCACGTGGACCGGATCATGCATGCCGAACGCGAACGCCGGCTCGCCCCGATCGACACCCTCGAGGTGCACGCGGAACCCCAGCCGGAACTCATCGCCGCGTTGTCCGTACTGCAGAAGGAGAGGTGACCGGTGACCGCCGTCACTGACCAGGACCACACCGAGCACCCCGAGCACCTCGAGAGCACCGAGCAGCCCGAGCGCCCCGCCCGTGCGGACACCGCCGGCGCCTGGGACGACGGGCTGATCGCGCGCCGGGTGAACGGCAGCCCGGCCGAGGAGCAGCCCGCCGTGGCCGAACCCCGCGCCTCCACCCCGCAGAAGGTGATCCCCCTGTCGTACGACCCGCAGCTCGCCTCCCGTCTGGACGCGCTGCGCGAGCTGGTGGGGCTCTCCCGCGCGCGCCTCGACAACCGCACCCTCTCCCAGGCGGGACGCGTGCTGGACGAGGCCGCCGCGCGGTGTCGGCTCTCCGGGCAGCACACCGTCGTCGCCATCGCGGGTGCGACCGGCAGCGGCAAGTCGCAGCTGTTCAACACGCTGGCCGGGGTGCCGATCTCCGAGACCGGCGTACGGCGGCCCACCACCGCCGCCCCCATCGCGTGCAGCTGGAGCGACGGCGCGGCGAGCCTCATCGAGCGCCTCGGCATCCCGCCCCGGCTGCGCCGCCGCCCCCTCCAGGCCATGACGGACGCCGACGAACGGCTGCGCGGACTCGTCCTCGTCGACCTGCCCGACCACGACTCGGCGGCAGTGGAGCACCGCGAGCAGGTGGACCGGGTGCTGGGGCTGGTCGACGCGGTGATCTGGGTCGTCGATCCGGAGAAGTACGCCGACGCCATGCTGCACGAGCGCTATCTGCGGCCCATGGCGGCCCACGCGGAGGTCATGTTCGTCGTCCTCAACCAGATCGACCGGCTGCCCGGCGACGCCGCCGAACAGGTCCTCGACGACCTGCGTCGGCTCCTCGACGAGGACGGCATCGTGCTGGGCGAGTACGGCGAACCCGGCACGACCGTGCTCGCCCTGTCGGCGCTCACCGGGGACGGCGTGGGCGACCTGCGCGAGGCGCTCGCCCGGTTCGTGGCCGAGCGCGGGGCGCCCGCCCGCCGGATCGCCGCCGACGTCGACATCACCGCCGCCCGGCTGTGGCCCGCGTACGCGACGCGCCGGCGCACCGGGCTCAGCGAGGAGGCGCGGGAGGAGTTCTCCGACCGGCTCGCGGACGCCGTGGGGGCCACCGCGGCGGGCGAGGCGGCCGAACGTGCCTGGCTGCGCAACGCCAACCGCGCCTGCGGCACCCCCTGGCTGCGGCTGTGGCGCTGGTGCCGGGCGCGGCGCGAGCCGACCACGGGCAGGGTCCCACTGGGCGGCCGGCCCGACGAGGAGGTCACCGCACGGCAGCGTGTGGAGCAGGCGGTCCGTACGGTCGCCGACCGGGCCTCCGCGGGACTGCCCGTGCCATGGGCGCAGGCGGTGCGCGAGGCGGCGGTGCGCGGGTCGCAGGGGCTGCCGGAGGCCCTCGACGAACTGGCCGTACGGGCGGGACTGCCGCCGGGGCGGCCGCCGCGGCCGGGGTGGTGGCCGGTGGCCGTGCTCGCCCAGGCGTCCATGACGATCCTGCAGTTCGTGGGCGGGCTCTGGCTGCTCGGGCAGATCATCGGCGTCATGGCGCCGAACCTGGGGGTGCCGGTGCTGCTGATGGTCATCGGGATCGTCGGCGGTCCGCTCGTCGAGTGGAGCTGCCGGATGGCCGCGCGGGGGCCGGCGCGGAGGTACGGGCTGGAGGCGGAGAGACGGCTGAGGGAGGCGGCGGCGGGGTGCGGGCGCGCCCGCGTGCTGGATCCGGTGGCGGCGGAGCTGCTGCGGTACCGGGAGGTCCGGGAGCAGTACGGGCGTGTGGCGGGGGTGGGTGCGGGGGGCGGGGGGCGCTGAGGCGGGCTTCGGGTCCGGTGGGAGGCGGGTCTGGTGGGAGCCGGCAGCCACTCGTCCGGGTGGCGGAGTTTTCCACAGGGTGGGGGCGGTCCACAGGGCTCGGCGGGGTCCGGCCCGGCGGAGGCAGTCTGACTGCGCGGTGACCACGGAGCGCGAGGCGGTCCGCGGTCACCGCGCCAGACGGCAGCCGTACGGGACGGGCCCGTACGTGTATCCGCCCGGCGCCGGCGCGGGAGCGGCGGGTGCCGGGCCAGGGAGGGAAACGCGATGAACGAGACGATGGTGTGCGTGGTGGGCAACGTGGCGACGCGGCCCGTGTACCGGGAGACGGTCTCCGGGCCCTCGGCGAGGTTCCGGATCGCGGTCACCGCGCGCTACTGGGACCGGGAGAAGAACAGCTGGGCGGACGGGCACACCAACTTCTTCACGGTGTGGGCCAACCGGCAGCTCGCCACCAACGCGGCGGCGTCCCTGTCGGTGGGCGAACCGGTGATCGTGCAGGGGCGGTTGAAGGTGCGCACAGAGACACGGGAGGGCCAGCCCGACTGGATGTCGGCGGACATCGACGCGGTGTCCGTCGGGCACGACCTCTCCCGCGGCACGACCGCCTTCCGCCGCGCGCCGCGACCGGAGTCGAACCCCGCACCGGACCGCTCGGAACCCACCTGGGAGACGGATCCGGCCCTGTCGTCGCCGACCGACGGGGCGACGGACGGAGTGACGGACGGGGCGACGGGCGCCGACAGCGGTGATCCGACCCAACTGCGGCCGGAAGCAGCCATGGTGACGTGAAATCAGGGGTGGCGGTCTCCGGCACGGCGGCTGTCCGAAACCAAGGCTTATCGACGGATCCATGGCGAACCGTCCTGCGTGGATTTGTCGATAAGCCCTGTTCAGCGATGTCCCGGCGATAACGATTCCGATTCGGATCATCGCTCCGACGCGATCACCGGCAAGCGCTGTCCGACGGCTCCTTAGGATGCCGGGCATGGTTCCGGGGTTCCCGGAGCCGGAGATTCTGCTGGTGGGACCGCCCCCCACGTAACGGGTCCTGCTCGGAAGGGAATTCGGTGTCTGTTTCGTTCTCCGCGCGGCGCCCGCGCGGACGTGGGTCGGCCCGCCTCGCGGCGGGGACGCTGGTGACGGGGATCGTCGCCACCACCGTGCTCGCCGGTGCCGGAACGGCCTCCGCGGGCGACCCCGGGACGATGCCGCAGCACAACGGAGCAGCCGCGACGATCGACGGGCTCAAGACGTACGGCGCGGCCGTCATCCACGGAGCCGCCGGTGACACGCAGGTGTCGGCGGGGCTGTTCGAGATGTCCGTCGAGGGCGGCGGCATGCTGCACACCTACTGCGTCGACATCCACACCCCCACCCAGCAGGACGCCAAGTACCACGAGACGTCCTGGAGCGGCACCTCGCTGGGCACCAACAAGGACGCCGGCCGGATCCTCTGGATCCTCGAGCACTCCTACCCGCAGGTGAACGACCTGGCGGCGCTCGCGAAGAAGGCGGGCGTCCGGGGCCAGCTCACCGAGCAGGACGCGGCGGCCGGCACCCAGGTGGCGATATGGCGCCACTCCGACGGCGTGGACGTCGACGCGCTCGACCCGCAGGCCGAGCAGCTCGCCGACTACCTCGAGAAGAAGGCGCGGAAGGCGCAGGAGCCGCAGGCATCGCTGACCCTCGACCCGCCGGTCGTCGCCGGCCGCCCGGGCGAGCGGCTCGGCCCGGTCACCGTCCGCACCGACGCGCGGAGCGTGACGGTCTCCCCGCCGGCGGACGCCGCCACCTCCGGCATACGGATCGTGGACGCCAAGGGCGAGCCGGTCACCACCGCCGGCAACGGCGGCAAGCTGTTCTTCGAGGTCCCGGAGGACGCGGAGGCGGGCACCGCCCAGCTCACCGTGCAGGCGGCGACGAGCGTGCCGGTCGGCCGTGCCTTCGTCTCCGAGAGCCGGAGCCAGACGCAGATCCTGGCCGGGTCCAGCGAGTCGACCGTCTCCGCGACGGCGAGCGCCGGCTGGGCGAACGAGGGCGCGATACCGGCGGTCTCGGCCCGCGAGAACTGTGCCGCGGGCGCGGTGGACGTCACGGTCGCCAACCAGGGGGACGCCGCGTTCTCCTTCAAGCTGGCAGGGGCGGAGTACACCGTCGAGGCCGGCAGCTCCCACACGGTGACGGTCCCGCTGAACGAGGACCGGCCGTACGACTTCACCGTCGAGGGGCCGGACGGCTTCCAGCAGCGCTTCACCGGGATGCTCGACTGCCGTACGCGGGCCGCCGAGACGGGGACGACGACCCAGACCCTCACGGGTCCGACGCCCACCCCGCTGTCCGCCCCGGTCACGGACACCAACCTCGCCGAGACCGGCGCGTCCGGTGCCACTCCGTGGATCACCGGCACCGCCATAGCGCTGGTCGTCCTCGGCGGCGCGGGCCTGGTCTTCACCCGCCGGCGGCAGGGCGCCTCCGGCGACAACGGCTGACGGGCGGGCACGGGGCTTGCGCCCCACGGCGTCTCACGACGGCCGGGCGAGGGTGGCGAGCCAGTCGGTGAGGGTGCGGAAGTCGGAGTCCTGGAGGCCTCTGGCCGGGTCGACGCGGTGGAGGAGCGCCGGCCCGGGGTGGGCGGCGGCGACCCACTGACGGTCGACGGCGCCGATCTCGTCGTCGACCCAGACGAACGGCCGGCCGCCGGCCCACTCGACGAGGGGGCGGGTCTTCCAGTGCAGGCCATGAAGGGCCGGCTCGTCGGCCTCCGGCCAGTCCAGCACCGGACGCCTCGGCAGCCCGAGACGCGGGGCGACGACCTCGTTCGCCTCCTCCATCCACGTGGTGGCCCACACGAGCGAGCAGCCCAGGCCGAGCAGGCGGGCGCCGATGCCAGGGTCGAGCCGGGCGAGCAGGGGGTTGCCGTCGTCGTCGGAGGCCGCCGGGGCAGCGGGCTGCGGCGAACCGAACGGGATCAGCGGCCCGTCGATGTCGAGGAAGAGGAGAGGACGCTCCGCTGTGGCACTCATGCTGTGGGTGCCGGGGCCGGTCGTCGGGCGGGCGGGGCGTGGTGGTGGAGGGTGGCGTGGGGGTCGTCCTCGACCGCCGTGTGGTCCGTGTGCACCGTGGTGGCCGTCAGGCGGGGGACGGCGTGGATGAGGGCGTGTTCGGCGGCCACGGCGATGCGGTGGGCCTCGACCACGGTGAGCCGCGCGTCGACGACGATGTCCGCCTCGGCGCGCAGGGTGTGGCCGATCCACCGCATCCGCACCTGCCCGGTGCCGAGGACGCCGTCGACGCCGCGCAGGGTGGCGTGGGCCGTGGCGACGAGTTCCGGGTCGACCGAGTCCATCAGACGCCGGTACACCTCGCGGGCGGCGTCCTTGAGGACCATCAGGATGGCGAGGGTGATGAGCAGCCCGACGACCGGGTCGGCGGCACGCCAGCCGAGTGCGGCGCCGCCCGCGCCCAGGAGGACCGCCAGGGAGGTGAAGCCGTCGGTGCGGGCGTGCAGACCGTCGGCGATCAGGGCCGCGGAGCCGATGCGGCGGCCGGTGCGGATGCGGTAGCGGGCCACCCATTCGTTGCCGGCGAAGCCGGCCAGCGCGGCGCCGGACACGGCCCACAGATGCGTGATGTCGCGGGGGTGGAGGAGGCGGTCGACGGCTGTCCAGGCGGCCAGGACGGCGGAGGCGGCGATGGTGGCGACGATGAGGACGCCCGCCAGGTCCTCGGCCCGGCCGTAGCCGTAGGTGTAGCGGCGGTCGGCCGCGCGCCGGCCGAGGAGGAAGGCGATGCCCAGCGGGACGGCGGTCAGGGCGTCGGCGGCGTTGTGGACGGTGTCGCCGAGCAGGGCCACCGAACCGGACAGGGCGACGATCACGGCCTGGACGACGGTGGTGACACCCAGGACGACCAGTGAGATCCACAGGGTGCGCATGCCCTCGCGGGAGGTCTCCATCGCCGTGTCCACCGTGGCGCCGGCCTCGTGGCTGTGCGGCGTGAGGCGGTGGGCGAGCCGGTGCCTCAGCCGCTTCAGCCGCTTTGTCCGCGCCGGGCGGTCATGGTCGTGGTGTGCGTGCTGCTTCCCGTCCATGCGGCTCACCGTGGCACACGAACTCGATTGCGGCTACAGCCGTCGTACACGTCCTGACCAGGTGCGATGTGCTCGCAACAGCCTCAGGGCGGCAGCTGGTCCGTGCCGTGCGTCAGTCTCTCAGGACGCGATCGAGCGCCGCCCGGCCCGCGGGCCCCCACGCCGGCTTGCCGCCGGGAAGACCCCGGTCCCCGTTCCGGCCCATCAGCATGAGGAACAGACTCTTCAGCGCGGCCAGCCCGCGGGCGCGCCGGATCGTCCCCGCGTCCGCCCGCCCGTAGGCGTCGAAGAAGCGTGAGGCGGTGCCCGCGGGAAGGACAACCCACGCGGCCGCGAGATCCCAGGCCGGATCGCCGGCGAACATGTCACCGAAATCGATCACGCCCGAGAGCGTCCCGTCCGAGACGACCACGTTGGCCGGATGCAGGTCGCCGTGCACCCACAACGGCGGCCCCTCCCACTCGGGCGCCGCGACGGCGTCGTCCCAGACGGCCCGGACGTCGTCGGCGAGGTCGCCGGGGACGACGGCGTGGAAGAACCGGTCGAAGCCGTCCGTGCACGTCCTGGGGTGGCCGCCGCGGTCCCCGCTGACCGGCGCGTCGGCAGGCGCCTCCACATGGAGCGCCTTGAGGAAGCCCGCCAGGGTGCCGGCCGCGTGATCGCCGCGGCTGATCGAGGAGTGGTCCAGCGGTTCGCCGGGAACCCACGTCATCACGGTCCAGTGCTTGGGGAAGCGGGCGGACGGTTCGCCGGACCGCACCGGGGTCGGCACCGGAAGCGGCAGGCGCGGGGCCAGCACGGGCAGCCACCGCCGCTCGTTGAGCTGGAGCCGCGGGGTGGGATCCATACGCTGCATACGCACCGCCAACCCGTCCCCGAGACGCCACATCTGGTTGCCCCAGCCGCCCGCCACCTCACGGACGGGGAGTCCCGCGAGGTCCGGATGCTGCTCCCGCAGCAGGTCGCGGACCAGATCCGCGGTGATCTCGATCTCAGCGTCGGTCATGCGCATGCACCCTACGGGAGGTGATCGGGACCTCGTCACCGACAGTGACAGCCGTGCCGCGCCCCGCAGCCGCGCATCCGCAGGTCAGGCCGGTGCGGCGATACGCGTTTCCCCCCAGGGGTGGCGGTCGGGCAAGATGGGGTGTTACTTACCGCGAGCGAGCATGAAAAGGCCCCTCACCAGCGGGTTTCTCGCCGATGAGGGGCCGTCTCAGGCAGCCTGGGCCGTCTCTGGGCCGTCGTGAGCGTGACCGGCGGCCCGGTACATCGCGGAGATGGCTTTCCGCGTCCGCGTCTCGCTGGACGGCATCAGGTGCGTGTAGACCCGGAGGGTGAACCCCGGGTCGCTGTGGCCGAGGTAGAGGCTCAGGGCCTTGATGCTCTCCCCGGCGTCCAGGAGGACCGAGGCGTAGAAGTGCCGGAGCGCGTGCATGCCGTGCTCGCGGGCGGCGGCGTAGCGTTTGCCCTTCTCGGGGGCCGGGATGATGCCGGCGGACGCGAGGGCAGGTTTCCATGCCTGGTCGTTGAAGCCCTGACTCCAGATGGCTGCGCCGATGCTGCTCGTGAAGAGGAGTCGGTGCGTGACCTTGGGACCGGTCGGGGTCAACCAGGGCAACGTCACGTCGACGGGTGGGAAGGCCGCCATGTGCTCGCGGAGTGCCGCCGATACCTCAGCGTCGAGGGGGACGTCACGGAGCTTGCCGCGCTTGGGCGGGGCGAAGACCAACGTTCCGCGCACCTTCTTGACTTGCTGGCGGACGTAGAGCCAGCCGAGGTCACCGATGTTGTCGACGGCCAGGCCGAAGACCTCGCCCTGTCGCAGTCCGCATCCGGCGCCCAGGTCGACCATGGCCCGGTAGCGCTCGGGAAGCCCAGCGCGCACGCCGAAGACCTGCTCAGCGGTCCACGGACGCACGCGTGACGGCGCCGGACGAGGGACCTTGACCGATCGCGCCCGGCAGGGGTTCGAGGCCAGGAGACGGTCATCCACGGCCGCGTTGAGCACCGAGGACACCGCGTCGAAGATGAGTCGCCGGTACTGGGCGGACCTCACGGTGTCTTCGAGTCGGCGGTTCCAGTCGCGGATGTGCTCGGGCTGGAACGATCCGATCGGGCGCGTGCCGAGGTACGGCAGGGCGTGGAGGCGCAACCTGCCTTCGACGGCGGCCCGGCTCGTCAGATCGGTGGTGAGAGCGCCGAGCCAACGGTCCGTGTACTCACGGAAGGTGACACGGGCCGCTCGTGGGTCGATGTACTGCCCGCGCGCCATGTCGGCTTCGATGTTGGTCAGCCAGGCATCAGCCAAGCGCTTCTGCTTGTCCGGGAAGCTCTTGGACTTCTCGGTGCCGTCAGGACCGACGTAGCGCGCCCGGTAGCGCATGCCCGATCCGTAGCGGTCAGTCTTGACCTTGCGGGTCTTGCCGTCGGGGCCGGTCTCGGTCCGGTACCAGCGGTCTTGGATGTGCCCGGCCATCAGGCAGCTTCTCCGATCTGGGAGTCCACCCAGGCCCGCACGTCGGTCGGGTCGAAGCGGAGGTGCCGGCCGACGCGGAAGCCGCGGGGGCCGGTGCGCTTACGGCGCCACTGGTAGACCGTCTCGACGCTGGGGAGTTCGAACATCTCGACCAGGTCCTCAGGGGTCAGGAAGCGGTTCGGCAGCTCTGAGGCCATGGTCAGTACTCCCTTTCGTCGGCGAGTTGGTCGCGTAGGGCTGCGAGTTCTTCGCGTGCGGTTTCGCGGTTGAGTTGGAGGTCGCGGGCGATGGTCGCGGCGAGGACGGATTCACCGGGGGTGTGGCCGTGCCCGGCGTACTGCCAGTCGGCGAGGACGAGGACGGTGTCCGGCTCGGCGTCCTCGAGGCCGAGGGCGGCGTGCTCCTGGGCGGCGCGGTAGTCGGCGCGGGCCTGGCGGAGGGCGCTGAGGGTGGTCGAGTAGCGGCGGGACTTCGAAGAGAAGTGGCCGCGGAAGCCGAGCATGTGCGCCCAGGCCCACAGCCGCCGGTCGGGATACAGCGGGTCGAGCATCTTGCATGCTTCGATCAGGCGGCGGGTGTGGTCGGGGACGTCATGCCGGTCGAGTTCGGACAGTTCCCCGATGCGGCGGTCCAGGGTGCCGGTGTTCTCGGCAGCTTTGGTGGCGTACTTGGCGACGTAGGAGGCGACAGCCTGCTCGGTGATGTCGGAGCCGTCCCCGAACGCCTTGACGGGGCGGACGTCGAGCTGGGTGCCCCAGCGGAAGGTGCGGGCCGGTTGGCCGTCAGTGGCCGGGACCGAGACCGAGGTGTACGAGTGCGCCGCAGCCGCGCGGATCGCGTCGGCGAGCAGGTCGACGGTGGCCCAGGAAGGCGGCGGGGTGTTCGGCCCGTCGGGGCCGTCGAGGCGTACGACGGCGTGAAAGTGCACGGCGCCGCGCTTCTGGAACTCGGCGACCTTGCCGTAGGACAGTCGGGCGCAGTCGCGGAACTCCCGCTGGGTGATGCCGGCCCGAGCGGCGATCTCGCGGCGGAGCCGGTTGGTGAAGCGCTGCCAGAGCTGCCCGGCATGGTTGTTGAACAGCACGGCGCCCGCGTAGTCGTACGTGACCGGGTCAAGGGCAGTGCCCAGATCGGGTGCGTCCGTGGCGTGGCGAGCGCCGCAGCGGCAGACGCCGTGATCGGGGCGGTTGTGGACCGGGCCGAAGGAGGGTGCGGTGAGAGTGGCGAAGACCCGGGGGTGATCCCGGACGGTGCCGGGGATGTCGCGGCGGTCGTCACCGGCCAGGCCCGCGCGGATGAGGTGGTAGGTGTCGCCCGCGTACGTCCAGGCGCAGGACGGGCAGCGGGAGGCACGGCGGTTGCCGCAGGCGACGCGGAGACGGCCGCCCGGCTCGCCCTCGGTCGAGTAGTGGTGCAGGGTCTCGCCGGTGGTCTTGTCCTTGTGGAGCGTCCAGCCGGTCAGGTGGATGGGATCGGAGCAGCCGCCGGTGCGGCGGATCTGTTCTTGCCAGCGGTCGAAGCCAGGGGACCCGGCCACCCGCAGCAGATCGCCGAGGGTGGTCGGGTCCAGGCCCGCCAGGGTGGCGGTGTCAGTCACTCGGTCACCTCCCGGCCTGGACGAGGGCGGTGGGGACGCCGCGGCCGGTGCCCTTGCAGGTCGGGCACGTGACGCGAAGGGTCGTGCGGGAGCCGTCCGGGAGGCGGGTGCCGGTGGTGATGGCGACGGCGGCGAAGCCGTCACAGGCGCGGCAGATGCGCGCTGTAGGGGTGTGCTGGGCCATGATGGGCCTGCCTTTCGGGTCCACTGGATCGGGAAGGTGGGAAGGCGCCCGGAGCGGACGAAACTTGGCGGTAGAGGCCGCTCCGGGGGCCGCTCAGCGGCGCTTGGCGTCGGAGGCGAGCAGCGAGCGCAGGACGACGGCGCAGATGGCGACCGAGGCGGCGGTGACGGCGACCGCGAGGAGCATGGAGACCAGGACGGCGCCGACGACCAGGACGACGGCGGTGCCGCCGCCGACGAGGGCGAGCGCGGTGCCGGGGGTGAGCTGGACCGTGGGCCGGGACGGCACCGGGGCCGGGGCCGGGATGACGGGGGCCGACGGCGGGGCCGGGGTGCCGGGGGTGATGCTGGTCGGCTCGATGACGACCGCGGGCGGGGTGATCTGGCCGGTGGGCTGGGGCATGGTCGGGAGCTTGGGCCGGAACATGGGCACATCTCCTTACTTGACGGCGGTGTCGATGACCGGGGCCAGGAGGCTGTCGGCGAGGAGGTAGCCGCCCAGCAGCAGCACCAGGACGAGCCAGAGCGGCGGGCGGATGAGCTTGACGCCGAGGACTCCGACGCAGAGCAGCGCGAACCAGAGCGGGACGTCCACGGGGCCTCCTAGCGGACCTTGCAGCGGTGGGTGCGGGCGGCGAGCTGGGCGGCGGACTGGCTGGAGTAGTCGGCGGACCATCCGCAGTCGTCCGAGCTGCACACGGCGGCGTGCTTGGTCTGGCCGTTGCGGTCGCGGTGGGTGCCGATCTGCACCGGGCCGATCCGCATCACGGAGTGGAAGAAGTCGCGGGCGGGCATGTCAGTCGGTCTCCTCTCGGGTCAGGTTCGGGTCGGGGAAGGCGGCACGGATCGCGGCGGCGGTGGCCGGGTCGGCGGTGCGGCGGGCGGCCTCCTCAGCGAGCAGGTAGGCGAGGAAAGGCCGGTTACTGGCGGCCATCTCGCGGGCGGCGTCGAAGTGGTCGGCAGCGGTCAGATTGGCCGGGTCGACGAGCACGAGGTGTCTCCCTTCGGTGTCAGGCGAGCTGGGCGGCGATGGCGTCGGCCAGGTGCGGCGGGACGCCGAGCCGGGCGCGCAGGGTGTCGGTGTCGATCCGGGAGCCGGTCCGGTGCTGGTGGTCGGCGGCGACCTTGCGGGCGTGGTCGACCAGGGCGGCCGGTACCGGAACGGCTGGCGGTGCCGGGTCCGGGTCGGCGGTGGGCAGGGCGGGAGGCTCCTCGGGCACCAGCGCGGGTTCGGGGGCGGTCTCCGGTTCGCGCTCTACCTCGGTCACGGGCTCAGAGGCCGGGTCGGCGGGTGCCGGCCCAGGGGCGGAGCGGTCCGAGGGTGAGTGGGCGAGCAGGGTGCCGCCCATGAAGGCGAGGGCGGGCCAGGCGGCGACGAGGATGCGCAGCCATGCCGGGACGTCGTTCAGGTCGAGGAGTCCGGCGGTGGCGACGTTCGCGCCGAGCGAGGCCACGAGGGCAATGAGGAACCAGCACCAGGCGAGCCGGGACGGTCCGTCCGTACGCAGCCGTCGCCAGGCGGCGACCAGGAGCAGGTCGACCGAGACCGGGTAGGCCCAGGCCTTCCAGCCGTCCTGTCCGGCAGCGGCGGCGAGGTCGTGCAGGTGCGCGAAGGACAGCGCCCCGGCGATGACGGCCTGGACCAGGACGGCGTCGATGCGGAGGCGGGCCATCACGGCTGCCCTCCCGGGTATTGGGGGCCGTCGGTGGGGTCGTACCCGGGCGGGAAGATGCCGGGCGGGGGGTCGGGGAGGGAGACGGCCAGGGCCGGGCCGATGGCGTCGACGAAGGCGGGGTCGGCTCCGTAGGTGTGGGCGTACAGGGCAAGGGCGCTGAGCAGCTGCACTGTGCGGTTGAAGTCCTCGCAAGGCTCCACGGGTTCACCTCCGGTTTCAGGCATGGAAGGGGTAGGGACCTGGCGCGAAGCGGTCACGCCGACCGATCAGGCGGGGTCGTTCAGGCGGCGGTCGGGGCCGACTCGACTGCTGGGCCCGGAACGGGTGTGAGGGTGCCGAGTGCAGGACGAAAGGCGTCCAAGCCGGGCAGGTGCGGGGTGCGGTCGGCGTGCTTGTTGCAGAGGTTCACGGCCTGCCGCAGCGTGGTGTGGGGGGCTCGGATGCGGTGCCAACCACCCGTGGAATCACCGGCGATGGCGACCCCGCGCGCTTCGGCAGGGATCGTGATCGCGGCGAGCACGGCATCCGGGGAGATGTCGCCGAAGGCCATATTGGCGCTGGTCTCGTCGTTGACGCGGTGGGCGGTGCGGCCGGTGAGCTGGGCACGGAGCATGGTGATGCCCTTGCCGAGTTCGGAGCCGAAGCGCTGCCCGCAGATCTCCAGATAGATGCCGGCCGCACGGCCGAGCTGGGCCAGGCGGACCAGGGCGGTGATGATCCGGTCCCGCCGCTTCTCCTGCTCCTTGTTGGCGAACAGGGCGAGTTCGGCGACCTCGTCGACCAGGACCACGACCGGCACCGGCCGGATGTCTTCGGGCAGATCCCAGATGTCGGCGGCGATCTCCGCATCGGGCACGCTCACGCTGATGGACTGATGCGAGCGGATGAGCCGGTAGACGTCCTCCATGTGCGCCACGAGGGCATCGAGGATGTCGGCGGCGGTGTCGGGGTTGTCGGCCAGCGCGGAGAACCGGCGGGCCAGCGGGAACAGCTCCACCCCCTGCTTGCAGTCGATACCGACCAGCGCAACATTCAGCGGCGCGAGCCCGGCCACGAGGTTGCGCTGATAGACCGACTTCCCCGACTCCGTTGCCCCGAGGGTGAGCGCATGCGGGACGGTCCGGTAGTCGCGGTAGTGGACCGAACCGTCCTCCCGTAGAGCGACCGGGACGCGCATGTGTCCGGTGTCGGCGGCCAGGGACGGCATCTGCACCCGCCGGAGCACGTCATAGCCGGTCATACGCAGCTCGACGACGCCCGAGCGCAGCTCTCGCGAGGTCACGCCGTACATGCCGAACGAGTGCCGCAGCCGGTCGGCAGAGGCGGACACGTCGAAGGCGTCCTGCCCGGGCCGGAGCTTGAGCCGGAGCACCAGGCCCGTCCGGGTCGGCCGCACCCGAAGGATGCGCGGGGCGCGCGGCCGGGGAACGGGCCGGTCCGCCATCCGGGCCAAGGCCAGACGCCAGCGGGGAGCCGGGACCGTCAGCCCGCAGGCATCCATGACCGACCCGTACCGGACCAGGACCCGCAGCGCGGCGAGGGCAACCCCGAAGGTCAGCCAGTACCAGGCGGGACGCCGCCACCGCAGGAGACCCGCAGCGGCGACGACCAGCACCAGGGCCACTAACAGCCACGTCATGACTCAGGCCGCCTTCGGCTTCGACGCGCCGTCGGCCAGCGAGGTCACCGCGACCGCGCGGAAGGCGATCCCGTGACGCTTCTGACCGTTGAACTCGTTCTCCCACGGACGAGCGATCAGACCGGTCAGCGCGACGGGCGTGCCCATCTCCAGCTCACCCGAGATGCCGGACTCCGGCACGGTGACCGACAGGATCTCCACCTCGCCGTTGGCCGCGAACATCACGTCCACGGTCGACAGCGCGGCGCCGGTCTCGGCGTCCATCGCACGCTCTCCGGTACGGCGGTCCTTGACCTTCGGCTGCGGGGGCTGAGCAACCATCACGGTCGCGTTGAGGGTGTCGACGGGGATCTGACGCACAGAGATCACTCCTCTAGAAGTGCTGGACTCCGTCACTCATGTACATGAGTGATATGGAGAAGAGTGCATGACTCCTATACATGAGTCAACCCGCCGGGACGAAGAAGTCCTAGCGGGCTGAGGGGATGTGAGCGAGCGTCAGTCGGTCGCAGGGATGCGGTACTCGAAAACGAACTGGTCAGCGGCCATGAGGGTGTCGCAGACCTCGACCACGCGCCCTGCTTCAGTGACGGCATTGCGGACGAGGTGGACCACAGGAGCGCCGGGACTCAGTGCCAGTTCGGAAGCCTCAGCCTTGGAGGCCGGACGTGCTTGCAGGGTCTCGACGAACTCCGCGAAGGTGTGGCCGTCGTCCTCCAGGCGGGCATAGATGCCGCCAGGCCCGGGGTTCTCGGCGAACAGCTCGGGGATGTCTTTGACCACGTCCCACGGCAGATACGAGCAGGCCGTCTCGACCGGGACGCCGTTGCGGAAGTAGAGCCGCCGCCGGGCGAGGACCTGAGTGCCGGCCGGGACGCCGAGCCGGTCGGCGATCTCCTCTGGGGCCTCCATCGGACCGATATACAGAACGCTGACCTTGGCCGTGGCGCCGGATTGGGCCGACTCGGCGAGGTAGGCGGCCTTGCCGGCACGGCGGTGCGAAGCGCGGAAACGGTCGGAGGACCGCAGCCGCACAGGCGGCCGGTCCTTGACCATCGACCCCTTGCCGTGGCGGGTGTCCACCAGGCCGCTGGCGCGGACCTCCACCATGGCCTTGCGGATCGTGCCGCCGGACACCCCGTAGCGTTCGACCAGCTCGGATTCGCTGGGCACCATGTCGCCAGGCTTGAGGACACCAGCCCGGATCTGCTGAACGATCTCGTCGGCGATCTGAACGTACCGAGGTACGGCCCTGCCACCTCCTACCGCTGTTCCCATAGTCCTTCTCACTCTCCTATGCTCCTGTGCATGAGTAACAGCGTCCGAGAGGCCCAGTCAACGCCACTGCACTCCGTGTCCGTGGCCGGTGCCGTGGTGCGCGAGGACGGACGACTCTTGGCGATCCGCCGAGCCGACAACGGAACGTGGGAGCTCCCGGGCGGGGTGCTGGAGCTCTCCGAGTCTCCGGAAGACGGCGTAGCTCGCGAAGTCTGGGAAGAGACCGGCATCCGCGTCGAGGTCGACGAACTCACCGGGGTCTACAAGAACACGACGCGCGGCATCGTCGCCCTGGTGTTCCGGTGCAAGCCTTCGGGAGGCTCAGCGCGGACATCCGCGGAGTCAACAGCCGTCGACTGGCTCACGCCCGAGGAGGTGGCCGAGCGCATGAGCGAGGTCTTCGCAGTACGGCTGCTCGATGCGCTGGACGGCAACGGGCCCCACGTTCGGAGCCATGACGGCAAGCGCCTGATCCAAGCGCGGTAAGAGTTTCCCTACTTCATCAAGGCGGCTCGCTCCGCTCCCCGCGCGCGGCCCGGCCCCCGGCCGGGCCTGCGCTCCTGTCTCCGCCCCGCTCCAGCCCGGCCGGCGCCCGCACCGCGCTCGCAGCAATCAGCCACCTGATGCTAGAGAAGGGGTGCGTCGTGGCTGGGGCGGTCGGCTCCACGGCTTTAGGCAGCCACTTTGGCGCGAGCCTCGAAGATCATGGCCCCAACGTCGTGCTTTACCGGGCAGGTCCACAGACCGCCCGACGCGCCGGAAGCTTACGGGGCCATGATCACTCGCGCCAAAGCAGCTCCAGCCCAAAGCCGCTCCGCCGACCTCTGGCCAACACTATGGGCGCATTTGAGTCAATGACTGATAATCGCCGCCCTAGCCTGATCGTTCTCGCGGACAGTATGATCTACCTTCCAAAAATGTGATGCATCGCGAGGGGGCCGCGGGGACTATGAGTGCCATGAAGCAAGTGAGCATGCGCGTAGCGTCCTTGACGCTGGACGAAATCAACCCCCGGCACGCGAAGCAGACGAGCAGCGTCGAAGAGTCAATTGCCGCCCTCCTTGAGAAGGGTCCTGACAAACTCCTCAAGCTGGCCCGTGACATCATGCAGCACGGAATAAACCCTACTGAACTTGTGGTCGTCATGAGCGAAGGTGACCGCAACATTGTCCTCGAAGGTAACCGGCGAATCGCGGCGCTGAAGCTACTGCACAAGCCGACCCTTGCTCCCACAGAGCAACTACAGAAGAAGTTCGCTGCTATCGCCAAAAGCGGGGAAGCTCCGAAAAAGGTTCAGTGCATCATTGCTGAGAGCCGGCTACAGGCAGCGCACTGGATCAGACTAAGGCACACCGGAGAAAACAACGGCATCGGAGTCGTGAGGTGGAGCACCAGCGAAGCCAGCAGATTCGGCGGCCGGTCGACACCGACCGAGAAGGCCAGGTTGTTCATTGAAGCCATCTCGAATCTGTACGCCGACGACTCAGAACTATTGGCCAACGTGGCCGCAGTTCGGGATAGCCGCATCACAACTTTGGGTCGGATGATCGGCGACCCGGACGTGAGGAGTCGGCTCGGAATCACCTTTGAGGAAGACGTCGTCCTGTGCAGCTACCCCAAGCACAAGATGAAGCCGATCACCTCCCAGCTATTTGACGACTTGGCAGGGTCACTCTCAGTAGACCGGATCAAGTCGAAGCGGCAACGGGAAGACTACCTGCGCGAAGTCGAAGACAAATTGCCTAAACTTGCGGACCGTCTAGAGGAGCCCGAGAAGTTCTCTCGGGTCACGAACGGCGAAGCGAAAAGTGATCTCAGCAATTCGAACACCGCCGACGACGCAAACAAAAAACCGCCAAGGCGAAAGCGGGCGGACTTCGAGAAGCGGCTCTTCCAAAGCGTAACACTCCGGCATGTGACTCTGCGCACGTCTGAACTCCTCGAAGAAGCAAAACGGTTGAGCATCGATGAAATGCCCAACGTAGCCGCTATCATGGTGCGGATCGTTGTCGATGTCGTGGTCACTGACGCAGCCGAGCAACTGGGATGGAAGCGCAACCAAGGGGACCTGAAGAGCCGGATTGGTGCCGTCTTGAACCAGGTTGACCCCACCAAGGATGACCCTTCACTCAGCGATGCATGGAGGTTTTCACAGAAAGAAGAGGGAGCCTTGGTGCTCAAAACACTCCACTCCTTTATTCATTCCTGGCAAAGCAACCCGTTGACTTCCGAGGTGCGCAAATTGAGCATGGCTTACAGTCCTCTCCTTATCAAGGCTGACGAACTTATCGCAAAGAAGAAGCGATGAGGTACATTAGCCCGCTCCGCTACCCAGGCGGCAAGGCCCGACTAGCGCCATACATCACCCAGCTTATGGCGCGACAACGCCCGCGTCCCCATTCATATGCTGAAGCATTCGCAGGGGGCGCGGGCGCCGCTTTGCGTCTTTTGCTAGACAACGAAGTTGAACATATTTACATCAATGACCTCGATCCCGGCGTGGCCGCACTTTGGCGCTGCATTTTTCACCACACCGACCATTTGGCCGAACTGGTCGAATCGGAAGAAGTAAGTATCGAAGCCTGGTATAAGCACTCCGAAGTTTACCGAACTCCCGAAGGTCGGTCAGACATCGAGCTAGGGTTCTCGACCTTCTTCCTAAACCGATGCAACCGGTCTGGCATTCTTCGAGCTCGCCCCATCGGAGGGCTCGACCAGACCGGAAAATGGAAGATTGACGCCCGCTTCAACCGTGAGGCCCTCGCGCATCGAATCCGGCACCTTGGAAAATATTCCACTCGCGTCAGCGTCTCCCAAAAGGACGCCCGAGTTTTTATCAAGGAACTGGAACCTAGTAGTGACGACGTTCTACTGTACGTAGACCCTCCGTATCTGGTGCAAGGCGACCGGCTTTATCTAGACTCACTCACAGAAGGCGACCATGCCAGCCTGGCGAAAATTCTCCGCACGACGCCACTGAGATGGCTGTTGACGTACGACGCAGACAAGCGGGTCACTGAACAACTCTACAAGGGATTTCGCTGCGTCGAGTTCAACATCCTCCACACGGCACAAATACAGCGCACAGGTGTCGAGTACGCAGTTTTTGGAAATCAGCTAATCCTCCCAGAAGTTACCGGAATTATAGGGGAAGGGAATTACCGCTGGATGACATCTAGGAGAAAGAAGAAGCTTCAGGGATCTAAGTAGCTGTATCGCGTACGTCATAAGCTACGCGGGTCAGCCAGCCGAGGCTCCAGGGACGGCGCTCACTGCACTGGGTCGGCGCCGACGGCTGATGCTGCGGACTGCACCACACGCGCACCAGAACGAACGGGGAACAGCGGGGAATCACGGTAAAAGCGGCCGAGCCCGGCGAGGCCGGGCCCTGCCATTCGCCCGAGTCAGCACCCAAACCAGCCACAAGTGATCGCAGCTTCCCAAGCTGACAGGTCGATCGGCGAACCTGCGGGCCCATTTCGATACGGGAGGGCGGTTTGTGAGGTTGTTCCCCTACCCGGTCCAAGAGGTGGCTCCATGCACGGCCCTAGGGCAAGGCTGTGGCCCAACGTTCCATGGCCTTCTCTGCCAGGTAGCGGAGCAGTCTGAGATCCGCAGCCAGGTCTCGTGCTTCCCGGCTGTGCAGGCCCAGGAGAGGAGCGCCCTTCACACCACCTCCCTCCTTCATGTGCACAATCCGGTTTCGGATCCCGTATACCCGTGAAGAGACGGCTTTGCGGTAGTCACTGCTGAGCAGCGGGGCACCGGAGCCGTCGTGCTCGAGCGTCTCAACATGCTGAATAATCTGGGGGTTACTCAGCGCCGTAAATAGATCCCGATCCCGCAAGAGTCCGGCGACGTCTGCTTGCGTCACCGCCAGGTTGATCACGGCGTCGAGTTGGTTCTGCTCGATCCTCAGGCTGCCGTCCTTCGGAGGGCGAATA
Organism: Streptomyces albogriseolus; assembly: GCA_014650475.1. Classification (GTDB taxonomy): domain Bacteria; phylum Actinomycetota; class Actinomycetes; order Streptomycetales; family Streptomycetaceae; genus Streptomyces; species Streptomyces albogriseolus. Next base: position 104,841 of record BMVA01000008.1, on the reverse strand, counting down.
TACGGAGATTGCGCCTGATTCTGTCCGGCAACTCCCTGTTGGGTGACCTCCCAGTCGACGGCTTTTGGCATGTAGAACTCGAGTACCTGGTAGTACTTCAGGTACCGCTCGACAGGGTGACGCCCCGCAGCATTGCCGGCGCCATAGAGCTCGGCAGGCTCTGCGTCGTATTGCCGCTGAGGGAAACGAATCTTCTTGGAGTAAGAAGGTCCCCTTCGGCTCCCGAGTCGATACCCGGTGTCCCAAAGGCGCAGCGATGCTCCTTGAGCCTTGGCGAGGCCGAAGAGGTACGAGGTGCCGTACGCGACCAGCGCCTTCTGTGCCTCAGCTGCGTTCGAGACCGAAACCCCCGAGAGTTCCACACTCGGTGAGAGCCCTCCTCCGTGGCGCGTGTTGTACAGCAAGGACAACTCAGGTGGGACAGAGACCAGCCGCAACGAGCGGCCTGAGCCGTCTGCCGCCTCACTCACGCAGAACGCCCCCGTCGAGGCGAGCATGGCGGCCAGGTCAGCGCCCAGAGGGCCCTCCAGGTCGGCGGCTCGCTTCTGCCGTGGGAGTACGCTACGTACCAAAGCACTATGAAACTGGTCGAAGTCGCCGACGAGCCGAGCTGTGATCACTCCTTCCTGTGGGTACCAGATAGCGTGACGCTCAGGCAGCGGGATTCCTGAGCTGACGATGCGCTCGAAGAGGTGAAGCTGCGCTGCCGACTTCAAATGCGCACGCAGGCCATCGGCCTCGGGGAAGACGACACGTGCATCTGTGCGCCACCGCCGGCCGTCCCACTCCTGCTTGCCGTCCCACTCGACACGTACGTCAGTGCGTTTGCTCGCGAGGTTCAGAAGGCGTTCGACAGCCTCCCGGTAAGTGATCTGAGGCGGCGCGAACCGATCATCTTCGAAGTCCTCCCAGAGGTCTTCGTCGTACTCCGAGATGTCTTCCACGCAGGCTTCTCCGTCCAGGGCATTGGTCAGCTGAGTCACTCTGCCAGAACGGCGCGTCGTAGTGAACAACTCCAAGAGTGATTATCCGTACTCGACCCAAAATAGGCTCGTATATACGTAGGAGGGAGCTAGCGCGAAGGGTTCTCCTCTCCTGAGTCTGCACCGCCAGGAAGCACGAGACGTGGCCGCCGACCGTAAGTGGGTTCACTACCTGGCCAGGAAGGCCAGGTGCCACACCCTGTCCTGGGCAACTCGGGTCGTCATACGGCTGTTGTGTGGCGCCCGCTCGCGGAGGCTGGAGGCTTGTTCGCCGACGCCGCTGGGTGACAGGGCTACTGCTGCAGTACAGCGGCGAGGTACAGCAACCGCAGTGACCGAGCATGTCCGCCAGCCCCCGAGACGACCTCACGGCGACGTCTACGGCTGACATCAACGGCGCTGAACGGGGGCGTACACCAGCGACTCTGCCCGGCCGTCCCACCAGTCGCCGACCGCAGCCGAAGCAGGTCGGGATCGAACTCCTTGCAGCGGATGTCGAGGTCCGACGTCATTCCTCGCGGTGCTGAGCGAATACCTGCTGCTGCTCGTCTCGCCAGGTCCAGTTCGCCGGCCGGGAGAAGGGCAAGCTCCGGGCAAGACCGGAGAACTGGTCGGACGGCTCCCGGCTGGCCTTGTTCACCACGATCACTGAGAGCATCGGTGCTCGTCCGTCTTCGTTGCGGTGGAGGCAGACATCCTTGAGCAGGTGGGTCATGACTCCACGGTGAGGCGGGATGGAGTCGAAGCCCTGTACCGCCAACTCGGCGCTCAGCTCCCCGTACGTGATGGTCCGTCCCTGCCGGGCCCGCTTCCGCAGGATCTCCACGGCCGCTTCGATCGCTGCCGGGTACTCCGGATCCTTGATCCTCATTGCCCCTCCCCCATCGCGTGGACACTACCCAGCCTGCGCATCGTAGCGGCCGGGCACCGGGCTCGTATTGCTACTAGCGGTACAGCAGCGAAGTACAGCAACCACCGCACCCGAAGGCGGCTTTCATCGGCCGTCGATAACTTCACGACCAGCGCCCTGGACTGCAACAGCCACCCAGCCGAGAGTTCGGGACGAAGGAGTCATGGCGCAAGGTCTCACCGCCGCGCTTCCGTCGGAGCGGCTTGCTCTGGTCGACGGCATGGCAGCGTGGCTGAGGCCGGTGGGGGTGCAGCGAGGCACACGCGCACCTAGCCATCCGGCCAGCCCGCCGCGGTGGCTGGCTGTCGTCAGCTGAGGACCAAACGACGGCTTGCACAGGCCGACTGAGTGCGGTTCCAGTCCTGTCCCCGGATGGTGTTCGCAGTACGGAATCCCTGTTCTTCTGGCGAAGCGTCGTCAGATCTCACCGCCTTCGTCCCAGCCGCATTGGCCGCAACGAACTCCCGCGTACATGTCGTCCCTGCGGTCATCGACAGCGCTCCAGCCCTCCAGCTTCGAACTCGGCGCCCCGCAGCGGGGACAGCCGACTATGACGCCGAACCCTTCGAAGTACCGGTATTCGAGTCCGGACTCTTCGACTGTCTGCTGCATCAGCTTGAGGAGTTGTGCCTGGGATTCCACGCCTACAAGTTCCCGAGCAGCTCGATCGACATCGCCATCAGCAAGGGATACCCACATGATCGGCTCAAGGAGCGGCGGGAGGGGGGTGTCGTCGAGGATGATCGGGATGACACGGACAGAGTTGTCCCGCATGCGCCGTGTGAGGGCGACCTCCCATTCCGTGTTCACCCAAGCAGACGTTGAGGAGTTCACCGACCAGAAGACCATCACGGTGTCCACCAGCCCCAGCGCCTCGTTGACCTTGCCCGGGATTGAGTCCCCAGGGCGGATCTCCCAGGAGTCGAGCCAGACGTCGACGCCGAGCAGTCGCAGGCGGGCAGCAAGCGGCTTCACATCAGGCTTGTCGCGGTGGTTGTGAGAGATGAAGGCGTGCATGAGGCCAGCCTCCCATCGGCAACTCCGACTGGGGGGCGAAATCGTCAAACTGACGACATGCGGTGGTCGGGCCATGCACGGAGACTCGGATGTTAGAGGAGTTGGTCTCCCGATTGACGGGTGCGGTCGGAGGCTTCACCTTCAGGAAGCCTCGAACACGCATGCGCACTTCAGCCTGGCGAGCGCCGCTGAACTTGCTTGGGCGATGTCGGTAATCGCCTGACAGCCGAGACTTGGGTCCGGTAGGTCTGTGCAGGTGAACGCCTCCGACGAGACCCCTGAGGTCGACGACCAGGCCGCTCCCCAGGACGGCCAGACCGCTCCCGTGAGTGGGAAGGTGAAGGACTTCTTCAATAAGAACGGGCCGAAGATGCTCGTCGTCGGCGGCGCGGTCCTCGCCGTATGGGCCGCTCTCGCCCTCCCTCCCGACGAGGAGCATGCCGCCCACGAGAGCAGCGAGCTCGACCCGCTACTTTCCGCCCCCGAGCCCCCTGCGGATGAGAAGCCGATGCGCGGGGGCCCCGAGCTACATTCGGTAAAAGGGGCGCTGGTGGACATCGGCGGTCGTCAGGCCAGCTCGAAAGCCCAGGAGAACTACCGCCGCGATGTAGGCGGCGACCTGCCTGCCGGAAAGACCTGGCGGCCACCGCACTCCCGGGGTGGCGACTCGCCCGAAGACTTCGGCCTGAGGAGTTGAGCCGCACGTCACGGCTGCCGGTGATCAGTTGTAGCTGAACTGAGGATGCATCCAGCTCACCTCACTCCTCTTGGTCATCAACTATGCCGATCGCACCAGCGGATCCCTGTCAGTCATGCAGGAAAAGTAGCCGAGCCCTGCGACACTGCCCCGTTGGAAGGTGAGTGTTTAACTGCGTGGCAACGCCAGCACACAGCGGCGGACAACCGCGAACGCCCATGGACTGCCGCCGCAGGTGAGAAGGGCACTGGCCCAAGGTCGAGCGCCCGCCCAAGTTGCTTCGGGACGAAGCGGTCGCTCCGTTAGGGTGCGCCGCATGACCGACGACGCCCCTGCCTGCCCTGAGTGCAGCCAGCCCATGAAGTCCGGTGGCTTCGTTCTCGTCAAGCGGGAGGACGATGGCCGGCGGACCTGCCGGAGACTGCTGAGGTGCGCCGGTCTGCACGTCTGGTGGCGCTGGGCTGACCGACCGGAGGGGCCGCTGGAAACTTGCCCGATGCCCGAGCTGTTCCGTTGACATCCAACGCTGACATCAACGACCCCGGACGACGGCGGCGCGCGGCAACCCTGGACGGCATCGGTTCACGAGGCGAGCCCCGACCAAGCCAAGGGAAGATCGAACTCCTAATGCGGTGGTCACACAGCAGCACCACCGACAGCAGAAGCCCACGGCGTCCGAGCTGGTCGGAACCGTGGGCTTCGTCAGGCCCGCTGGTCAGCAGGAAGAGGGATCAGTCGAGCGGCTTTCCAAGCGGTGGCCTCTGCTGGTTGCAACGCGGAGCGTGTCCCGTAGGGCTCCGGTCAGGTCCTTCGTCAGGAGTCGCAGGTCGTCGGGGTCCGTTTCTGCCTGGGCGAGGATGTCTAACGCTTGGTCCAGGAGGGCGGTTGCCATGCCGAGTTGCGCTGACTCGATGTTGTCTGCCAGGCGGGACATGGGGCCGCCGTTGTCGTCGGTGCTGAGGAGGCACGGCTTGCCGTCGGGGCCCGTCCAGGGGAGGAGCCGCAGTTCGTTTGACGTCGTCATGCTTTCGCGGGCCTCTCGTCGATCATGTGGTGAGCGGTGAACACCGCGTCGGCGCGGTCCCCCGGTAGCACGAGGAGGGCCGCCTCGACCACGCGTCCAGCGACGTCGGCCGTCTGGCGGGTGATGGCGAGGACTGCCAGGGCGGAGCTGATCCGGAGCGTGGATGCCTCCTCCGATGTCGGGAGGCGGACGCTGATCTCCTCCCGGACTTCAGCCGGCGGTGGGCGAAGTTCCATCAGGCCCGTCATGATCTCCTCATACGGGAGTGACTCGCGGAGTGCGGCGGCCGGCGCCAGGTCACAAGGGACGTAGATGCGAGCCAGGCTGTGAGGCCCCTCGCCCTCATGGCCGAGACAGAGGATCTCCGTCAGAGGACTGCCGGTCGGCATCTTCAGCAGGGCCGCGAGATGCCCGCGGGCCCGGACTTTGGTGGTGCGGACGCTGACGCTCAGGGGCGCGAGGTCCACGATGCGCCTGTCCGGTGTCCGGCCCCCTCCCACGTACGTGATCCTGCGGACCGGACGGCGGATGAAGTTCCCCTTGCCGTGGACCTTCTCGACGAGGCCTTCCGCCTGGAGTACAGCGAGGGCGTTCCGCAGTGTCGGTGTGCTCACCGTGTACTGCGCGGCCAAGTGCGCCTCGGAGGGCAGGCGGTCGCCGGGCTTGAGCCGACCGGTGACGATCCGGTGCCGGAGGTCATCGGCGATGGTGTCGCGTCGCGAGGGCATGGGCTGGATCACCGCCTCTCACTCGCACGAGCCGCAGGGCCACGAGCCGGGTCATCGTGTGGATGGTCAGCAACTCACCCGAGTCGAGTACGAGTCGCTTCGCTCCGCCGGGCAGTTGGAAGAGGTCGCTCACCCGGCAATGCTGGCCTCCGACCTGAATGATGTCGCCGCGCTGCACGCTCGCCGAGGTGATCTCGACAGGGGAAAGCACCGCGCCACCGAGTGCCGTTACCTTCACCGTGCCGCCTCCGTCTGTACGGGGCACTTGGCGACTGTGTGGCACGAGCAGTCGCAGGCTTCGTAGATCACTGGCACATCGACCGGCGCGGTGGCCGGGGACGACTCCGCGCAGGCGTGGTGCGTGCCGATCCGGCACGAGGCTGACCGGTAGGAGCCAGGCCCCGGCACGTGAGGCTGTTGGCGGGGCGGCATCAGTGGTCACCTGCTGAGGCGTACCAAGGAGCGGCGAGGGGGGCACAGCTCACGGGCGCCGAGCGCTGCTGTGCGCGGGCCTCACTGGCCAGGACGTACGGGCGGACGAGCGCCGTTTCCTCCCCCACGAGAAGGCCCGTGTGCTCGGGGTGTCGGCGCAGGAACAGCACCGCACCGTGAGCGACTTCAAGGGAAGCGGCCGCGGGCCGCACAGGCATTACGGAGCGGCGGTGCCGGCCCTTGTAGAGGTACCGCTCCCTGAGGTGCGAGGCGGTACGGCGGATACGATTGAGCACGGTGTTCAGCTCCTATCGCTGATGGCCCGGTCCCCCGACATCGCCCGTCGCGGGGACCGTTTGCGTACGACCGCCCAGACGGTGCGGTCGTTCGAACTGGTGGCGAGGAGGCCGAAGCGGTCGGCATCAGCCACCGCTTCCAGGACCTCCCGCCATGACTCGGCGGAGAGTGGTTCCGGCATCTCCGCCTCGATGGCCGTGCAGTCGTCGCGCTCCTCCACGCGCGTGGCGAGCCCGACGGCCGATAACCGGGCGGCGATGGCCTCCGCGCGCTCCTTGGAAGCAGGCACAGGGCAGCCCTCCGGTTAGCGGCGATCACTTTGAGTGAAGCTAGTTAACTAGATTAGAGCTAGTGGACTAGATTTTCCATATGCCTGAGTAACCGCCCTATCTCCGCATCGCCGACGAGCTACGGCGGCGGATCGCGGAGCAAGAGTGGGTACCGGGGGACCGGCTCCCCTCCCGCGCCCAGATCGGCCAGGAGTACGGCGTCGGCGACAACGTGGTGCGCCGGGCACAGGAGTTGCTGATCTCCCAAGGCGTGCTCGAAGGCCGCGCCGGTTCCGGCACCTACGTTGCCGAGCCACGGCAGCGCGTGCGCGTGGTCCGGTCGTCCGCGCGGGAACAGCCCAGCGGCTCACCGTTCCGGGCCGACATGAAGGCCGTCGGCAGGCAGGGCGACTGGGAGAGCCGGACCGAGGCCAAGGTTCCGGCACCGGCGGAGATCGCCACGCGGCTCGGCATCGCCGAAGGTGGACTGTGCGTGCGGACGGCGTACGAGTTCCTGGCCGACGGCCGGCCGGTGCAGCTGTCGACGAGCTGGGAGCCGTACGACCTCACCGGCGGCACGCTCGTCGTCCTCCCCGAGGGAGGGCCGCACGCCGGGGCAGGGGTCGTGAACCGCATGGCGGAGATCGGCATCACCGTCAGCCACGCCGTGGAGCAGCCGGAGCCCCGGCAGGCGACCGCCGAGGAGGCTTCACTTCTGGGCATCCAGAAGGGCGCACTCGTTACACACATCCGGCGGACGTACTACAGCGACCAGGGGCAGCCCGTCGAGACCGCGGACATCGTGGTGCCCGCCGCGCTCTGCGAGATCGTCTACGAGATTCCGATCAGCCGTTAGCGGACACGGACAGGGCGAGACGCCCTTGATCGCGGGCGGCGCCGGGCCGTCTCTGGGCCGTGCGAGGGGGCCCGAGGGCACTCGACAGCGACCGACGGTGACAGGAGACCTGCGGCAGCCGTCTGCGAAAGCCCTGGTCGCAGGCCCCGGACCATACGGGTTTCCCCCCAGGGGTGGCGGTCGGGCAAGATGGGGTGTATCTGCCCACTGCCAGATTTCAAGTTGCCGGACGGTTTCTCTTGGCTGAGTTCATTTACACCATGCGCAAGGCGCGCAAAGCGCACGGCGACAAGGTGATCCTCGACGACGTCACCCTGAACTTCCTCCCCGGGGCGAAGATCGGCGTCGTCGGCCCGAACGGCGCCGGTAAGTCGACCGTTCTGAAGATCATGGCGGGGCTGGAGCAGCCCTCGAACGGTGACGCGTTCCTCACGCCCGGCTACACCGTCGGCATCCTGCTCCAGGAGCCGCCGCTGGACGAGTCGAAGACGGTCCTGGAGAACGTGCAGGACGGCGTCGCCGAGATCAAGGGCAAGCTCGACCGCTTCAACGAGATCGCCGAGCAGATGGCGACCGACTACTCCGACGCGCTGCTCGAAGAGATGGGCAAGCTGCAGGAGGAGCTGGACCACGCCAACGCCTGGGACCTCGACGCCCAGCTCGAGCAGGCCATGGACGCCCTGGGCTGCCCGCCCGGCGACTGGGCCGTCACCAACCTCTCCGGCGGTGAGAAGCGCCGCGTCGCGCTGTGCAAGCTGCTGCTGGAGCAGCCCGACCTGCTGCTGCTCGACGAGCCCACCAACCACCTCGACGCCGAGTCGGTGAACTGGCTGGAGCAGCACCTCGCCAAGTACGAGGGCACCGTCGTGGCCGTGACCCACGACCGGTACTTCCTGGACAACGTCGCCGGGTGGATCTGCGAGGTCGACCGCGGCCGTCTGCACGGCTACGAGGGCAACTACTCCAAGTACCTGGAGACCAAGGCCGCCCGCCTCAAGGTCGAGGGCCAGAAGGACGCCAAGCGGCAGAAGCGTCTGAAGGAAGAGCTCGAGTGGGTGCGGTCGAACGCCAAGGGGCGGCAGGCCAAGTCCAAGGCGCGTCTGGCCCGCTACGAGGAGATGGCCGCCGAGGCCGACAAGATGCGGAAGCTGGACTTCGAGGAGATCCAGATCCCGCCGGGCCCGCGTCTGGGCAACGTCGTGGTCGAGGTCAACAACCTCACCAAGGGCTTCGGCGACAAGCTCCTCATCGACGACCTCAGCTTCACCCTCCCGCGCAACGGCATCGTCGGCATCATCGGCCCGAACGGCGCAGGCAAGACCACGCTGTTCAAGATGATCCAGGGGATCGAGCAGCCCGACTCCGGTTCCATCAAGGTCGGCGACACCGTCAAGATCTCCTACGTCGACCAGAGCCGCGAGAACATCGACCCGAAGAAGACGCTGTGGGCGGTCGTCTCCGACGAGCTCGACTACATCAACGTCGGACAGGTCGAGATGCCGAGCCGGGCCTACGTGTCCGCGTTCGGCTTCAAGGGCCCGGACCAGCAGAAGCCGGCCGGTGTGCTCTCCGGCGGTGAGCGCAACCGCCTCAACCTCGCGCTCACCCTCAAGCAGGGCGGCAACCTGCTGCTCCTCGACGAGCCGACCAACGACCTCGACGTCGAGACGCTGTCCTCCCTGGAGAACGCGCTGCTGGAGTTCCCCGGCTGCGCCGTGGTCGTCTCCCACGACCGGTGGTTCCTCGACCGCGTGGCCACGCACATCCTGGCCTACGAGGGCGACTCCAAGTGGTTCTGGTTCGAGGGCAACTTCGAGTCGTACGAGAAGAACAAGATCGAGCGGCTCGGCCCGGACGCGGCGCGGCCGCACCGCGCCACCTACAAGAAGCTGACCCGGGGCTGATCTCTTGCGGCACATCTACCGCTGCCCGCTGCGCTGGGCGGACATGGACGCGTACGGCCACGTCAACAACGTGGTGTTCCTCCGCTATCTGGAGGAGGCCCGTATCGACTTCCTGTTCCGCCCGGAGAAGGACTTCAAGCAGGGGTCCGTGGTGGCGCGCCACGAGATCGACTACAAGCGGCAGCTCGTGCACCGGCACCACCCGGTCGACATCGAGCTGTGGGTCACGGAGATCAGGGCGGCGTCCTTCACCCTCACCTACGAGGTGAAGGACGACGACCTGGTCTACGTCCGCGCGTCGACGGTGATCGTGCCGTTCGACTTCGAGGCACAGCGTCCCCGGCGGCTCACCGCGGAGGAGCGCGAGTTCCTCCAGGAGTACACGGACGACGCCACCGCCGGTGACAAGGAGGAGGCCGTCGCCGCATGACGGTGCTCCACCTCGCCGACGAGGGGGAGGCCGCGGATCTCGCGGCCTTCCTGTCCCGGCTGCTGCACTACGACCGCGGCGCCGCCGTCCGCCTCCAGGCGGCCGGCACGGCGCTCGCGGTCTTCGGCCGTCCCCCCTCGTTCGAGGTGCTGGCGATCCGCGCCGTGCGGCTGGCCAAGCCGTACGAGAACGGGCTCGACGTCACCCTGGACGTGACCGTGTCCGCCGGTGAGCTGCTGGAGTCGGTGGACGAGTCCGCCGCCACCGCGGCCGTGCCGGCGGCGGTCACCGGGCCGCCGTGGGCCGGGGTGCTCCCGCCGCGCGGCGGCTGGCGTGCCGAGCCCGGTCTGCCCGAGCCCGAGCGGCTGCGCCGGCTCGTCGCCGCGTCGGTCGCCGAGTTCCGTTCCCGCACCGAGCGGTTGGCGCCCGAGCAGCGCACGCGGGCCGAACTCGACCGGGTCGGGCGGGAGATATGGTCCCGGACGGTCGCGGACACCGGTCTGCCCGTGCGGGCGGTGCACGCCGCCCAGTCGCTCGGCTTCCTGCGGGGCGACGACCAGACCCTGTTCTCGTCCGGCGCGTGGCTGCGGCTGCGGACGCCCTACGGGTCGGTCGCGGTCCGGCGTGCGGGCGTGGGCGCGCTCGGCCTCAGCGTCCGCTGACGCCCGGCAGACGCCTCTTCCGTCCGCGTCTGCCGGCGCCGAATCCCGGGCGCCTGGCCGCGTCCGTCTGCAGGTGTCGCGGATCCTGGGTCGCCTGGCTGGGTTCGTCTGGTGACGTCCCGACTCCCGGGCCGCCTGAGGGCGTCCGCCGTCGGCGGCCCTGACCCCCGGGCGCCTGGCCGTTTCTGTCTGTTGGCGGCCTGAACCCCGGGCACCCGGCCGTCCCCGTCCGCCGGCGGCCCGAACCCCGCCCGGCTACTCCCGGCCGCTGTCGTCCGGGCGGACCGCGATGTGGTCCGGTTCCAGTTCCAGGGCCACGCGGTCGCGCATGCCCAGGGCGCTGGTGTACTCGGCCGGGAGCTGCAGGCGGCCGGCGCGGTCGAGCATCGCGTACTCGCGGGCGACCACCTTCTCGTCGCCGGTGGCCGCGTCCACCTCGCTGCGGCGCAGCACCTCCGTGGAGGTGCGGCCGTCGCGGATGGCGACCGTGCGGCTGACCTCGTTCGCCACCGCCTGGTCGTGGGTGACGATCACGACGGTCGTGCCGAGCCGCTCGTTGGCCGTGCGGAACGCGGCGAAGATCTGCTCGCCGGTGTGCGAGTCCAGCTCGCCGGTCGGTTCGTCCGCGAGCAGCACCGCAGGGTCGCCCGCGAGGGCCACGGCGATGGCGACCCGCTGCTGCTGGCCGCCGGACATCTCGTGCGGGCGCCGGTCCCGGCAGTCCGCCACCTCCAGCAGCTCCAGCAGTTCCAGCGCGCGTTCGGCCCGGGCCCGGCGCGCGGACCGGGAGCGTCCGCCGCGGCGGCCGGAGAGCTGCATCGGCAGCGCCACGTTCTGCGCCGACGTCAGATACGGCAGCAGGTTGCGGGAGGTCTGCTGCCACACGAAGCCGACGACCTCACGGCGGTAGGCGAGCCGGTCCCGCGCGGACATCGTCAGCAGGTCGCGGCCCGCCACCCGGGCCGCGCCGGCCGTGGGGGTGTCCAGCCCGGCCAGGATGTTCATCAGGGTCGACTTGCCGCTGCCGGAGGCGCCGACCAGCGCCATCAGCTCGCCCTCCCGCACCAGCAGGTCGAGCCCTTGGAGCGCCTGCACCTCCACGCCGTCCGCGGTGAACACGCGGACCAGACGGTCGCAGGTGATGAGCGCGTCATGGCCGTACGCGGGCCGGTCGCGGCGGGCGGCGACGCGTTCGGTGAGGTCGGCGAGGGTCGGGTCCGAGGTCATCGGAGGCCTCCTGCGGGGAGAAGTCGACGCGTCACGAAGGCGCTCACGGATACGGAGCCAGGCACGGAGACGGAGTCGGGCGTGGTCATCGCGCGTCACCCGCCCGCAGCTCGCGCACCGCGCCCCTGCGCCCCGACCACCAGGCCTGGGCCGCCGCGATGCCGACGGTCAGGGCGACCACCGCCAGCGCCGGCAGCAGCAGGGACAGCCGGTCCGGGTGCAGCAGGACGCGGCCCGCCGCGGGCGCGCCGGTGGAGACGGCGATGGTCGTGAGGTCGATGCCGGGCGCCAGCAGCCGGATCGCCGCCCAGGCGGTGAGGGCGCCGCCGACCGCCGCGAGCAGCGCCTGCGGCAGCGACTCCAGGATCAGCAGCCGCCTGCCCTGGGCACGGGTCAGGCCCATGGTGCGCAGCCGGGCCAGCAGCGCGGCGCGTTCCGGTGCGGCGCGCAGCAGGGTCAGCAGGAGGGCGAGCGCGGCGTACCCGGCGCCCGCCGCCACCGCGGCCGCGTAGACGCGCTCGGCGCCGGTCTGCAGGGGGGACTCGACGGTGGCGGCGACCTCGTCCGACCGGAGCCGGACCCGCGCGTCGTCGCCCGCGGCCTTCCGCAGCGCCGCCCCGTCCGCGTGGTCGCCGGTGACCAGCAGCCCGGTGGGCGGTTCGAGGCCGGCGCGCAGGGCGGAGCCGTCCACCACCAGGAAGTCGTCCGCGCCGAGCACCGGCGTCCAGGTGCGGACCGCCACGATCCGCGCGGTGAACGAGTCGCCGTCCTCCAGGATCACCGGGAACGGGGCGTCGCCGAACCGCTCGGCCAGCGCGGGTGAGCCCAGCGCGGGCACCGCGTCCTCACCGGCCGCCTTCAGCACGTCCGCGTCGAAGGCGCCGACGTCCAGGCGGCCGCTCAGCGCCGCGTACGCGTCCGGTTCGACCCCGGCCAGCGACACGCGTGTGTTCCCGACGAGCGCGTTGTACGACACCTTGACGGGGGTGACGTCCTCGACGCCGGGGGCGCGCCGGACCCGTTCCTCGACGTCCGGCGCCCGCTCGTCGAGGTTGTCGACGCGCGCGTCGGCGCCGACGGCGAACACGGACGCGTGCTCGCGGGCCTCGGTCACCCCGGTGAGGACCGAACCGCCGAACGCGGCGGTGGTCAGCGCGGTCAGCAGCGCGAGCAGCGGCAGCACCGTGGAACCGCCCGCGCGTCCCGCCCGGGCCAGCGACAGCGGGCCGACCACGCCCCGCATCCGCCGCGCCGGGCGGGCCAGACCGCGCAGCGGCAGCGGGTACAGGCGCACCAGCACCAGGGCGGCGATCACCGCCACCAGCACGGGGGCCAGCGACACCAGTTCGTCGCCGCTGGGGTCGCCCTCGGCGGACGTGCCGCGGGTGCGCAGCGTCAGGACCGCGCCCACCGCCACGGCCAGCAGCGTCACCTCGGCGACCAGGCGCCGCTTGGACGGGTGGGCCCGGACGACGTCCTCGCGGCCGGTGTGCACCCCCACCGCACGGTGGACGGCCACGGCGCGCAGCGGCAGCGCGAGGACGGCGGTCAGAGCGACGGCCCCCGCCGCGGCCGCGGACTGCGCCGGCCGGCCGGCGCCGACGGCGAGCCGGGCGGCCAGCAGGCCGAGGGCGGCGGCGGGTACGGCGACCACCGCCGTCTCCGCCAGCAGCCGGCCCGCCAGACCGCGGAGCGAGGCGCCTCTGGCGCGCAGCAGGGTGAGCTCGGCGCGGCGCCGCTTGGCGGCGAGGCCGCCCGCCATGCACAGGACCACGGCCGCGACCGTGCCGGTGCCGAAGGCGGCGACCGCGACGAGAGGGCCGACGGCCGACCACAGTTCCTGGTGTCCGACGAGCACGCCGTCGAGGTCGGTGGACACCTCCAGGTACGGCGAGACGGCCGAGGTCATCCGCTCCAGCAGCGGCCCGCCCTCCAGGGAGGCGACGGCCGACGCCTGCTTCTCCAGGTCACGGCCCTGAAGTGCCGAGAGGTCGGGGGCCAGCATCCAGTAGCGCGCGGGCGCTGCCGGGACGCTCAGCAGCGCCGGTCCCGCGTCCGGCGCCACCAGCAGGGTGCCGGCCCAGTACTGGCTGGGGACCGGGCCCTGGGTGACCATGAGGTCCGGCCGGCTCAGCCCGGGCAGCGTGGACCAGTACGCGCCGTCCGGCTCGCGGGGCACGACCAGGCCGGTGACGCGCACGGCGAGCGGGTCGCCCTCCGCCCGGGGGAGGTGGACGACCGAGCCCACCCGGATGTTCAGCTTCGCGGCCGTCTCGGTGGTGACGGCGGCCTCCAGGGCGGCGGCCCCGCGACCGGCGTCCTCCGGGGCCTTCGGCAGCCGGCCCTCCCTGAGCCGGGAGTGCTCGGCGACGCCGCCCTGGGCGACGAGGTGGAACACCGGGGCGACGCCGTCCGGCTGGGACAGGTACGGGTCGGGGGCCTTGAGGCTCCGGGTGGTGCGCACCCCGGCGGACGACTGGTCCGCGTCCAGCGGCAGCGCACGGCCCGGCAGCGCGAGCAGCTTCGCGAACGGGCCCTCCACCGCCTTCCGGGACAGCAGGTCCTCCCACGGCCTGTCGCTCAGGAGCATGTCGGCGTCCGAGGTCTGGACCTGGACGGTGGTGCGGGTGGGCCCCGCCGCCTCCAGCGCGCGGCGCATGGCCTCCTCGTCGTACCGGTCCAGCGCGGGCGGCAGCGCGGCGGCGAGGAACGCGGTCACCGCGACCAGCAGCGCGAGCGCCGCCGCGGCGCCCGGCGCGGTCCGCAGCCGGGTGCGCACCCAGGGCGCGGTCACCCGCGAGGCGGCCGTCCGCGTCCGCCCGGAGGGCCGTACGGTCACCTCACTCACCTCCCCGGTCGCGCAGCGAGGACACCGCGTCGACCCTGCGCAGGGCCAGGACGGCCGTGATCACGAGCGGGGCGGCCGCCACCGCGGCCAGCAGCGCCGCCACCCGCGGCGGTGGCAGCACCACCAGCACCCCGGGCAGCGGGCGGGCGGCCTCGGCGGTCAGCATGACCAGCGGAATCACCGCCCGGGTCAGCACCGCGCCGAGCAGCACACCCACCGCGAGCGCCGTCCCCACCAGCACCCCGTGCTCGACGAGCACCACGCGCGCCAGCCGGCGCCGGGAGGCGCCCAGGGCGCGGAGCACCCCGAACTCGGCGGACCGCTCCCGCAGCGAGCCGGCCGCGCTCACCGCGAAGCCGACCGCTGTCAGGGCCGCCGCCGCGAAGGCCGCCGCCGCGAAGGCGTTGCCGGGGCCGGCACCGAACGGGTCGTCGCGCAGCCGGGCCGCGATCTCGTCGCGCACCACCACCCGGGACGGGTCGATGTCGGGCCGGCTCCGCAGGGCCGCCGCGGCCTGCGCGGACGCGCCCGGCCGGGTGGCCAGCCACCACTCGTTGGGCAGCACCGCCCCGCCCTTGCCGGCCTGGAGCGCGCGGTTGACGGAGGCCAGGTCGAGCAGCAGGGCGCCGCCGTCGTCGTCCGCCCCGCCCGACGGGGTGGTGGGCAGCGCCCGCACCGCGTGGGCGATGCGCACCGGGACGGTGCCGCCGCCGAGCTGCACGCTCAGCCGCTGCCCGACCCGGGCGCCGGCCGACTCCAGGTACCGGTCCGTCGCCACGCCCTCCACCACGGGCACCGGTGGCTGCGGGACGCGCAGGTCGAGCGTGAGCGTCGTGGGCAGCCAGCCCATGTCGGGCGGAAGGGGCGTGGCGGTGAAGTCGACGGTGGCGGGGGCGCCGGCGGCCATGCGCGGCCGTACGGTGTCGTCGTCGGCGGTGTCCGGTCCGTCGCCGTCGAGCGACGGCCGCCAGCGGGCCGCCAGCGGCAGGGCGCGGTCCTGGCCCGCGGTGTCCGTGGCGGTCAGCGCGGTGAGGGCGAGCCGGCTCCGTCCGGGCGGCCCGACCGGCTGCGGCAGGTTCACATGGAACCCGGTCAGGGTGAGCGGGCCGGCCGGGCCCCCGGCGACGGCCGCGAGGTCGACGGTCAGATCGTGCGGCCGCCCGTCCTGGGGCAGCTCGCCGAACGCGAGCGGGTAGGGGGTGCCGTGGGCGTCCTCCACGGTGGCGGTCACGTCGGCGGTGGCGGCGGCGTCCGCGCCGCGCAGGGACGCGGTCAGCGCGAGCCGCGCGGTGCCCGCCGGTATCCGTACGCCCGCCGTGCCGCCCTTCGGCGCCAGCCCGGACAGCGCCGTGCGCACCGGCACGTCCGCCAGGTCCGGGCGCATCAGCAGGGTGTCCGCGGTCCCCTCGGTGGCCAGCGCCAGCACCGTCGCCTGCCGCCCGCCGGACAGCGCCACGGTCGTACGGAAGGCGGGGGAGGCCGAGGCGACGCCGGGGACGGCCGCGTAGGCGGCGCCGCGTCCGGGGCCCTCGGTGCCGCTGGACAGGACGCGCACCTGCGTGCCGGCCCGGAAGTCCGCCTGGTCGTCCTGCGAGCGCTCCCAGGAGGAGCCCTGGCCGACCGCCAGCATGCCCAGCGCCACGGCGAGCACCAGCAGCAGCACCGGACCCGCGCCGCGCATCGGGCGGCGGCCGAGCTGCCACCCGGCCAGCGCCCCCGACAGCCCCCGGCTGCGGGCCGCCCGGCGTTCGGCGAGCCGGGCCGGCAGCGGCAGCAGCCGCAGGGTCAGCACCGTGCCGGCGAGCAGCGCCAGCGCCGGGGCGGTCACCAGCAGGGGATCGACGCCGAGATCCTCGCCGACGGCCCCGGCCGGCCGGCGGCTCAGCTGCCAGTACGCCAGTCCGGCCACCACCAGCAGCCCCAGGTCCCCGCCCGCCCGCACCGGTCCGGGCAGCGGCTTGGCGCGGCCGGGGGCGTACGGGGTGGTGAGCGCCGGGAGCGTGACGGCCAGCGCGCAGCCCAGCGCCACCCCCACCGACACCAGCCACACCGTGCCCTGCGAGGCGACCGAGGTGACGGAGGCGTCCAGGCGCAGCCCGATCCGGGCCAGCGCGCCCCTCCCGGCGAGCAGCCGGGTGAGCGGGCCCGCCAGCAGCGGCGCGCACAGCGCCGCGGGGGCGGCCAGCAGCAGCGCCTCAAGGGCGGCGAGCCGTGCCACCCGGGCGCGGGAGGCTCCGCGGGCGCGCAGCAGCCGGGTCTCCGCCGCGCGGTCGGCGGTCAGCAGCCGGGCCACGAGCAGCAGGGCGCACGCGGCGAGCAGGGCGAGCTGGAGGATCACGACGAGCAGCGTGGAGCGGGAGACGAACAGGGAGCGCTCGACGCGGTCCAGGGTGGCGGGCAGGTTCCCGGCGGCGGTCGCCGAGCCGTGCAGGGCGGGCGCGGAGGGCAGCGCGGCCACGCCCTCCTTCATGGCGGTGCGCAGCGCGTCGATCCGGCCGGTGGTCATCCCGGAGAAGTCGGCCGAGGCCAGCCAGCCCACGGGCCCCGCGCTGACCCGGCCCCCGCTCAGCACGGCGGGGTCGGCGAGCATCGGGCCGTAGGTGGTGAAGTGGACGGTGACGACGCCGCGTCCTGCGAGCTCGTCGAGCTGCCAGTAGGGCGCGGAGGTGTCGGCCGGGCGGTACAGGCCGGTGACGAGCACCCGCGCCGGAGGGCCCTTGAGGCGGTTGTCCAGGGTGAGCCGGGCGCCGGGCCGCAGCCCCAGGTCACGGGCGGCGGCGACGGGGAGGGCGACCTCGATGTCCGGTCCTGCGGGGCGCGCGGCGGGCATCCGGCCCTCGGTGAGGCGCACCTGGGTCCGGTCGAGCGCCGCGATGTGCGTGAGGTCGGCCTCCTCCTCCTTGGCGCGCCGGTCCGCCGGGCGCAGGGAGGGCGGCAGGCCGTACGGGCCGGACCGGGCCAGGGTGCGCAGGGTCACCGGCAGGCCGTCGTAGGCCCGCTCGGCCGCCCGGCGCACGGCGGCGTCGGCCGCGGCCCGGCCGCCCTCGGGCAGCGACTCGGCCTTGACGAGCAGCGTGGTCGCGGCGGCGTCACGGGGGTTCGCGAGCGTGTGCCGCAGGGCCGCGTCGCCGATCGCCGTGGAGTAGGCGGTGAGGGTGGCCAGGACGGTCGTGGTCAGCAGGACGGCCAGCAGCGCGGCGGCGAGCAGGGGACGGTGCGCCCGCGCGCGGGCGAGCACGAATCTCGCCGATCCCCCAGCGGCATCCACCGCGACCCCCCGCGTTGTCCAGACCTCTCGGGGATGGTGTCAGAGGGACACGGCGGGCAGCACCGGTCTGCGTCCGCTTTTGACCTGATCGTGATCGCAATGCGGAGTCGCGTGCTCGGAATGTGACGACCATGTGACCCCGGCCGGCCGGGGCCCGTCAGTCCGGGGAATTGATCATGGAGGCGGCCGCGTAGGTCAGGTACTTCCACAGGGTCTGCTCGTGCTCCTCGGACAGACCCAGTTCGTCCACGGCGTCCCGCATGTGCTTCAGCCACGCGTCGTGCGCCGCCCGGTCGACCTTGAAGGGGACGTGCCGCATCCGCAGCCGCGGATGGCCCCGGTTCTGGCTGTAGGTGGTCGGACCGCCCCAGTACTGCATGAGGAACAGCGCGAGGCGCTCCTCGGCCGGGCCCAGGTCCTCCTCCGGGTACATGGGCCGCAGCAGCGGGTCCTCGGCCACACCTTGGTAGAAACGGTGGACGAGCCGGCGGAAGGTCTCCTCCCCGCCGACCTGCTCGTAGAAGGTCTGCTCCTGAAGCGTGCCGCGCCGAATCTCTGTCACGCCGTCCATGGTCTCAGACACCACGGCATAGGACTCAAGGCCTAGGACCCGCCCCTGGCCCTACCGTGGAGAGGTGGACGGGCGCCCGGAGACCGGTGAGGACCTCGCCCGCGCGGCGCGGGCGGCGCTGGTGCGGGAGATCGGGGCGAGCGGGGCCTTCCTGGAGGAGCCGGTGTGGCGGGACGCGTTCGCCGCCGTGCCCCGCCATCTGTTCGTGCCGGTCTACTACGCGGGCGTGGTCGGCGGGTACGAGCGCCGCTCGTGCGAGTCCGCCTCTCCGGCCGCGCGCGAACGCTGGCTGCGCGGCGCGTACGAGGACGTCCCGCTCGCGATCCGGATGCGCGACGGCGAACTGCTCTCCTCCAGCAGCCAGCCCTCCCTCATGGCGCTGATGCTGGCCGGGCTGCGCGTCGGCGACGGCCACCGGGTGCTGGAGATCGGCACCGGCAGCGGATACAACGCGGCCCTGCTCTGCCACCGGCTCGGCGACGACGGACTCGTCACCACCGTCGACCTGGACCCGGAGATCACCGGGCCCGCCCGCCGCCATCTCGAGGCCGCCGGGCACCGCCCGGCCGTCGTCACCGGCGACGGGGCGCGCGGGGTTCCCGAACGCGCCCCCTACAACCGGATCATCGCCACCTGCGCGCTGCCGTACGTGCCGCGCGCCTGGCTCGCCCAGTGCCGTCCGGGCGGGAGGGTCCTCGCCCCGTTCGCCACCGGGCTGATCGCCCTGACCGTGCGCGACGCCGACCACGCCGAGGGGTGCTTCCTGCACACGCCCGCCTACTTCGTGCCGTTGCGGGGCGCGGGCCCGCCCGACCCGGGGCCGCCGGACCTGGAAGGGCTGCCGCCCGCGGCCCGCCGTAGCGACCTGTTCCAGTTCCTGCTGGAGCTGACCGCCGGGGTGCTCGGCCCGCGCGAGGCGTACGGCCTCTGGGAGCGCGAGGGCAGGCCGCAGCGCGAGCGCTACGGCCTGACCGTCGACGCCGAGGGCGGCCGGGCCTGGCTGGACGACCCCGCGGGGAGGTACGTCTGGCCGCTGCCGGCGCTCAGCCCCGGCGGATGGTGATCGTCGTCCAGGCGCCCACGTGGACCCGGTCGCCGTCCTGCAGCGGAACCGGGACGAAGGGCTGGATCGGCTCCTCGGAGCCGTTGACCGTCGTGCCGTTCGTGGAGTTCTGGTCGACGACCGCCCAGCTGCCGTCCGGCTGCTGCACCAGCACCGCGTGCTGGTGCGAGACGCCCGGGTCCTCCGGCGGGGTGGACAGATCGATGTCGGGGGTGTCGCCGGTGGAGTGCCGGCGGCGGCCGATGGTGATCTGGTTGCCGGTGAGCGTGCGCTGCTGCTCGGGCGAGTACGCCGGCAGGTTCAGGCCCGCGGCTTCGGGGCCGGAACGCTGCATCATCGCCATGAAGTACTCGCGGTCCGGACCGATGGTGGCGGTCCAGGTGACCGGGCCCTGCTGCTGCCGCGGCTGCTGCGGGAAGCCGCCGGGGCCGGGGGGCGCCTGGGTGCCGCCCTGCTGCGGGTAGCCGTAACCGCCGTGCCCGCCGGGGCCGTTCGGACCGCCGTGCCCGCCGTGCCCGCCGGGGCCGCCGGGGCCGCCGTGCCCGCCGGGGCCGCCCGGGCCTCCGGTCGGCGGGGAGATCACCCAGTCGTCGTCACCGCCGCCGTACGACGGGCCGCCGCCCTGCGGCGGACGGCCGGTCTCCTGCGGGAAGCCGGGCGGGGCCGGGGGACCGGAGTGGAACGCCTGCGGGGCGCCGGGGCCGTTCGGGCCGCCGGGACCACCGGGACCGCCG
Source organism: Streptomyces albogriseolus (assembly GCA_014650475.1). Lineage (GTDB taxonomy): Bacteria > Actinomycetota > Actinomycetes > Streptomycetales > Streptomycetaceae > Streptomyces > Streptomyces albogriseolus. Next base: position 84,921 of record BMVA01000008.1, on the reverse strand, counting down.
GGACCGCCCGGGTTGCCGCGGCCGGGCGGGGGCGGGGGCGGGACCGGGCGCGAGGGCTCGCCGCCGAAGCCGGGCGGGCCCGGCGGGATCGGCTCGGCGGGTCGGTTCACCTGCGAGGGACGCGAGCTCTGGTAGTCGAACCCGTCACCGCCGCCGTACGACGGAGGGGGCGGCTGGTGCCCGAAGGGGCCGCCGGGACCACCAGGGCCGCCCCTGGGACCGCCCGGACCGGGGGCCGGCGGACGCGGGGCGGCCGGGGTGTACGAGGTCGCCGTGTTGGTGAGGAAGTTCCACCGGCACTCCTCGCAGAACGGCGCACCGCCCTCACGCGGCGTGCGGCACTGCGGGCACAGCTCCGGCTGCGCGCCCGGACCGCCGTAGCCGCCGCCGGGACCGCCCGGAGCGCCACCGGGGCCACCGGGGCCGCCGGGCGGCGGGAAGCCGTAGCCGCCGCCGGGCGCCGGCGGCGGGGGAGGAGGAGGCGGCACGGCACCCGCCATGCGGTGACCGCACACCTCGCACCAGTCGTCGGAACCCGACTGGTGTCCGTTCGGGCAGGTCGGCATGTCGGCGCTTCCCCCTCTCCTTTTCCGGTCGTTCCCGACCGGATTTCTCCAACCCCGAGGGGTCAGGCTCGATTACTTGCAGATCATTTCTTTACACGAACAGTCTTGGTCGACCGTGTCTCGAGTGTCATCTCGTCGGCCTCCTCGACCTTCGCCTTCAGTCGCACAGTACCGGTCGCGGCGTCGACGACGTCCACCACCTTCGCAAGCAGTTTCGCAGTATCGGCGTTGCCGGAGGCACGGGCGAGCTGAACGGCACGGCCCAGCTTGGCCGTTGCTCCGTCGATATCTCCCACTTTGCGCAGGTCCAGCCCCTCCTGGATGACGTCCGCCAGTTCGGCCTGGCCCGTGTAGTGGGCGACCTGAGGGTTGATCGACGTCGACGCGGCCAGGTCGTCCGTCCACACGGCCCGCACCAGCCCCTGCGCGCCCAGGTTCTGCACGCCCTTGTCGGGGTGCGGGATCACCAGCGAGACGCGTGCCGCGAGCATCTCCCGGCCCACGGCGGCGGGCGGCACCCGCACGCAGAGGTGGTAGTCACGGGACTCGTCACCCCAGGAACCGAGCGGGTAGTCGCCCGCGCGGGGGCCCGCCTCGGTGCGCCTGCCGGTCAGCTCCTCCACCGTCGGCGCGACCTGCTTGACGAATGCCACGGTGGCGCCGGCCGGGGTCCACAGACGCAGCGAGACGCCCGCGACCTCCTTGCCCATCGCCGTCTCCATCATCCGCGTGAAGTCGGCGGCGAGTCCGGCCGGGTCGGCGACGATGTCGGCGGTGCCGAGCAAAGCCGAGGCGATGCCTGTGACTTCTTTCACTTCCCAGTCGGTGCCCACACCGCGGGCGTCGCACGTGAACCGTCCGGCGCAGGCCTCCAGCGCCGCCTTCAGGTCCTCCGGCGACTCGTGCTCGTTGCGGCCGTCGGTGAGCAGGATGCCGTGCCGGATCGCCACGTCCGCCGACGCCAGCAGGCGGTCGGCGCGGCGAAGCCAGGTCCCGATCGCCGTGCCGCCGCCCGCGCCGAGCTTCCGCAGCGCCTGCTTGGCCTGCTCCCGGGTGTCCGGTCCGGCCACCGCGAGCCGGCCGTCGCCCGGGTACACCTCCCGTGCGAGGTGGGTGCCGGCGACCACCGCGAAGTGCACGCCGTCGCGCAAGGTGTCGATCGCGGCGGCCGTGGCGTCCCGCGCGTTGCGCATCTTCGTCGGCGGGTGGTCCATCGAGCCCGAGCAGTCGAGCATCAGGACCACGGCCGCCGACGGGCCCTCGCCGGGCGAGTACAGGTGCGGCGCCGCCACCGCGCTGCCGATGGTGCCGCCGCCGGTCGCCGTGACCGTCACCACCGCGTTGACCTCGCGGCCCCCCTCCGGCAGGTACTCGTTCTGGTACACGTCCACCGAGAACTGCGGCACGTTCGATTTCGAGAAATTGGCCATGCCTGTTCGCTCCCCCTCCGGTGCCCCGACGGCGCGGGGCGACGACGTCTTCACGGACCGGTCCCCTCCGGTCCGGTGAAGCTTCCCCGTGCGAGGCCGGCCGTACGCGGCACGCGCAGGCGGCACACGCGTGCGTGCGTGTGCCGCGTCCGGCGCGCGACGTCGCGGCCTCAGGCCGATCCTGCCCCCTGCGGGACGGCCGGGAACGGCACCAGTGCCACTGTTACGTTGTCGTGGCCGCCGCCGTCGAGGGCGTGGCCGACCAGCACGCGGGCGGCGTGCAGGGGGCGCGCGGCGGCGTCGGCGGGCACCGCCTCGGCCATCTCGTCCGCGGACTCGGCGTAGTTCCACAGGCCGTCCGTGCAGACCACGACCACACCGGGACGGTCCGGCTTGAACGCCGCGGTGTGCGGCTCCAGTTCATAGGCGTCCGCGCCCAGCCAGCCGGTGATCGCGTGCGCGCGGTGGTCGGCGTACGCCTCGGCCTCGCCCATCAGCCCCGCGGCGACCATCTGCGCGGCCCACGAGTCGTCCTCGGTCAGCCGCACCGCCGGGGAACGGTCCACCGGGATCCAGTACGCCCGGCTGTCGCCGACCCAGCCGACGACCAGCAGGCCCGCGGTCACCACCGCGCCGACGATCGTGCACGCGGGCGCGTTCTGCTGCGGGGCGTGCTCGTCGGCCTCCGCGGGCTGCTCGCCCGCCAGCGCGTTGACCGCCTCGGAGGCGGCGAGGATCGCCTCGTGCATCGCCTGCTGGGGGTGCGTGCCGCGCGGCAGCGCGTCGAGCAGGGACGCGTTCGCCGCGCGGGAGGCGGCGAGTGACGCCTCGTCGGGGCGGGTCGCCGAGGAGACGCCGTCGCAGACGACCGCCACGGAGACGGGGGAGCCGTCGGGCAGCGCGGTCGTGCCGACGGCGAAGGCGTCCTCGTTGCGGTGGTGCCGCAGACCGCGGTCGCTGACCGCGGCGACGGGGCCGCATTCCTGTTCCATGTGGTCCCGTTCGCGCGGCTGGGCGTGGCCGCAGTTCTCGCAGTATCCGTCGTCGTCCACCCGCCCGGCCCGGCACGCCACGCACACGGCGGCGGGCTCGGCCGCGACGCGGGGGTCGGGCGCCTGGAGGGGATAGTCGTCCCCGCCGCCGGCGCCCTCGGCCGGCGCCCGCCGGTCGAGCCGCACCCCGGCGGGGGGCGCGGCCGACGCCGCGGGCTGTCCTTGAACGGGCGCTCCCCGAGCGCCCGTCGGGGCGGTGCCGGCCTGCGCGGGCGCGCCCGGGGAGGGGGCGGACCGGTCGGCCGACGCGGCGTCACCCGCTGGGGCGGTGTGGGCGCTGGGCGCCGGGGGGTGCGGGTCGGCTGCCGCCGGGTGTGCGGGGGCGCCGGGCGACGCGGTGCCGGTCGTGGCGTTGCTCGCGTGCGCGGTGGGGGCGTGGGGCGCCGCAGGGTACGGGCCGGGCGCCGTCGGGTGCGGGGGGCCATCGGCCGCGGACCCGCTCGGGGCCGCGGCATGCACGCCGGGTGCCGCCCGGTGCGAGGCTCCGTCTCCGGACGCGCCGACGCCCGTCGCGTGTCCGGCGGACGCGGCGTGCGGGACCGCGGTCGCCGGGGGCCCGGCAGGGGCTGCGGTCCCCGGGGCCGGGGAGTGCGGGCCGGGCACGGTGGGGTTCGCGCCGGGGGCCGTGTACGGGCCGGGGGACGGTGGGCCCGGGGGCGGGGTGGCCGGGCGTGGGGGTACCGCGCCCGCGGGGGGTGGGGGCCAGGCGGGCGGGACGGCCGCCTGGGGCGGCACCGTGCCGTTCATCGCGATCGTCGGTTCGTCCGCCGGCCGTGCCGGGACGACCGACAAGTCGTATCCGCACGCGCCGCAGAAACGATCACCCGACTCGAGGGGCTCCTCGCAGCTCGGGCATTTCGACAGCGCGGCCTGCTGGGGCATCTGCGACATCAACTACACCCACGTCCGGGGGCGGTAACGATTGGCACGTTCCACCAGGTCGATCCTCTCCTCGCCGCTGCGCGCCAGCCGGGCCAGCGTGCGGTACGAGCGCTCCAGGCCGAAGCGCAGCCCACGCTCGTCCAGGCCGCTGCCGAGCAGCGTCCGCCCCCCGGCGGCGGGAGGAGCGGAACCCTGGCCCCCGGAGAGTACCCAGTCCAGTCCGCAACCGAGGACCTCCGCCGCCAACAGCTCGCGGCGCGCCGGGTCCAGACCGTACGACTCCAGCGCCTCGACCTGCCCCGCGGCGGCGGTCAGATCGTCCAGGAACGGCGCGTCGGCCGCGGTGACCGCGCGCCCCCGCAGCCGCGCCCGGACCGCCGCCACCCGGGCGGCGGTGTAGTGGATGGAGGACTCCGGCACCGACTCCAGCGTCCGTACGGCGCCGTGCCGGTCGCCGGCCGCCAGCCGCACCCGGGCCAGCCCGAACGCGGCGCTGACGTAGCTCGGGTCGGTGGACCACACCAGACGGTAGTACTCCGCCGCGTTGTCCAGCTGGCTCAGCACCTCCGCGCACAGCCCCAGCGCCAGCTTCGGCGCGATCTCGCCCGGGAAGGCGTCGTAGATCGCGTCGAAGGCGAGCGCGGCGCCCTCGTGGTCGCCGGTGACGAGCGCGGCCACGCCCCGGTACCAGACCACCCGCCAGTCGTCGGCGTCCTCCGTCTCCAGCGCGCCCAGCGCCTCCAGCGCGGTCGCCCACTCGCCCGTCTCCAGCCGGGCCCGCACCGCGCGCAGCCGCGTCTCGGTCGACGGGTCGGGAGCGGCGGCCAGCGCGTGGATCAGCTCGGCGGGCGCGGACGCCAGCAGACCGGCGAGGAAACCGGCGTTGGGGTCGGTGGGCTGGACGTGCGGCACGGGCAGCGCGAGGGCGGCCGTGGGGCAGTCCACGGGCCGGACCAGGGAGGCGGGGGGGCGGGGGAGGGCGGGCGCCGGGACGGGCGCGCCCCTGCGGCCCTCGGTGCGGCGGGCGCCCAGCCGGGACACGTCGCCGTCCAGTGCGGGGAACAACTCCGTGTCGGTCACGCGCAGTTCGGGCCCGAACAGCGTCGACAGCGCTGGGCGCGCCTGCCCCGACTGGAGCGAGACGACCTCCCGCAGCACGCCCGTGAGCTGCTCGGCCATCTCCTGCGCGGAGGCGAACCGGCGCGCCGGGTCCGGGTCCGTGGCCCGCACGAGCAGCCGGTAGAAGGACTCGTACTGGCGGAACACCTCGATGGTGTCCGGGTCCGGCAGGAAGTCCGCGTAGACGTTCGTGTAGCCCTGGAAGTCGAAGGTGAGGACGGCCAGCGTGCGGGCGACCGTGTACAGGTCGGACGCCACCGACGGGCCGGCCTCGGCGACCTCCGGCGCCTGGTAGCCGACCGTGCCGTAGATGGCCGACTCGTCGTCGTCCATCCGCCGCACCGCGCCCATGTCGATCAGCTTCAGCTGGTCCTCGGTCTGGATCGCGTTGTCGACCTTGAAGTCGCAGTACAGCAGGTTGCGGCTGTGCAGATGCCCCAGCGCCTCCAGCGCCTCGATGCCGTACGCGCACGCCTGCTCCACCGGCAGCGGGTCGCGCCGGCCCTCCGGGGTGCGGCGGGCGTTGGCGATCTCCTTCAGTGACTTGCCGCCGACGTACTCCATGACGATGTAGCCGTCGAGGGAGCCGGTGCGCTGGTCGAGGTGCTCGACGAAGTTGTAGATCCGCACGATGTTGGCGTGCTCGATCTCCGCGAGGAAGCGCCGCTCGGAGATGGCCGCTGCCATCGCGTCCTGGTCGCCCGTGTCGAGCAGCCCCTTGAGGACCACCCAGCGGTCGGACACCGCACGGTCCACGGCGAGGTAGATCCAGCCGAGCCCGCCGTGCGCCAGACAGCCCACCACCTCGTACTGGCCGTGCACCACGTCACCGGGGCGCAGCTTCGGCACGAACGAGTAGGGGTGGCCGCACTTGGTGCAGAAGCCCTCCGTACGGCCCGGCCGGTCGCTGCGGGCCCGGCCCACCGGCGCCCCGCAGTCCGACCGCGAGCAGAACCGCTTCCGCTCCGGCACCTCCGGGTCGTCCAGCACCATCCGCCGCGGATCGGGCCGCGGGATCGGCGGCACCTGCACCAGCCCCACGCCGAGCCGGCCCCGCCCCGAACCGCCCGCGGCCGAGCCGGAACTGCGCACCGACACCGAACGGCCCGCCGCCGTCCGGCCGGACAGCGAACGGGACAGCCGCCCGGACACGGAGCGGCGGGACTTCGACGACTGGGAGGACGTACGGGAGCTGCGGCCGCTCCGGTTGCCGCCCGCGCGTGCGCTGCCCGAGCGTGCGGCCGCCGAGCCGTGCGAGTCGCGGCCGCCCGCCGTGATGCCCGTCGGGGGCGAGACCACCAGGCCCGTCGGCGACACCACGGGCGCCAGGCCGCACGTGTCGCAGTACAGCTCACCCCCGCCGACGTCGTCGTACGCGCCGTCGCAGTCGGGGCGCTGACAGGCGGACCGCTCCCGCGCGGGCGCCGCCGGCCCCTGTGTTCCCGGTTCGCTCATGCGCCCGGTCCCCTCCGCTCGTCCGGGCCTGTCCCCTGCCCCGGCACTCCGGGCGCCGCGCCCAGCAGCTCGGCCACCGCCTGCTGGTAGCGCAGCACCGCCTGCTCCGCCGCGCGCAGGTCGCACGGCGCGCTCCACAGCATGCGGCGCGCCTTCTCGTACCGCTCCACCAGCAGCGGGTCCTCGGCCAGCCCGTGCCGGGTCACCTTCGCCCTGTAGGCGTCCAGCCGCCCGCGCAGCTCCGCGCGCACCGCGAGCGGCGCCGTCACCGCGGTCAACGACTCGCGGGCGCGCAGCAGTTCGTCCTCCGCCTTCTGCTCCAGCGACTCCAGCAGCGGTGACAGCCGGTGCCACTGCGCGTGCCTGCGGTACTCCGCCGCCGTCGACAGCTGCTCCTGGAGCGCCGTCGGCGGGCCGCTGACCACCGGCACCTCCGTCGCCGCGATCTTCGCCAGCACCTCGCCGCGCGCGGTGCGCGCCTCGGCGAGGGTGCGGTCGGCGCGGGAGAGCACGTCGCGGAGGCGGACGATGCGCTTCTCCGCGTCCTGACGGACCGCCAGCACCGCGTCGATCTCGCGGCGCACGTCCTCCAGGGCGCGGGCCTCACGGTCGTAGACGGTCGTGTCGGGCTTCCCGCCGCCCGGGGCGGAGCTGCCCTCCGCCGGTCTCCAGAACGCCAGCGGGTCGGACACGACCTGCTCGCGCAGCTTCTTGAGCGTGCGGGTGATCCGCTCCAAGTCGTCGCCCGCCGGATGCTCGCCCGGGCGCACCCCGACCGAGTGCGCCAGCCTGCTCGTGCGCCGGAGCTCCGCCGACAGGAGGTCGATCCGGGCGGGCAGCGCCGACCACACCGCGTCCGCGGCCACCACCATGTCCAGCGAGGACGCGTACAGCTCGTTCATCCGGTCGACGAGGGCGGAGAGGGACCAGCGCTCGCTGAGCACGCCCGGACCGGCCTGACCGCCGTGCGGGGCCGGTGCGTTGGCCGTCGCCGCGGCGCTGCCGGCCACCGTCACCGGCTCGCCGCGCAGCAGCTCCGTCAGCTCCACCAGGTCCTCGCGGCTGGACCAGCGGCGGCGTGCGCGGATCTCCCGTGCGGTGCGCAACACGTCCGTGTACGCGTCGAAGTAGGTCCACAGCAGCGTGATCGCCGCCTCCGTGGACGTCCACCGCTCGGCGGTGACGCCGGTGAGCCCGGCGCCCTCCAGCAGTCGTCGGCCCGCGTGGTCCTGCAGGGCGAGGAGCGAGGTCTCGATCGCCTCGTGCTCCGCGCCGAGCCGCGCCAGCGCACGGTCCACCTCGTCCCGGTCCATCACCGGCCCGGCGGGATCCGTGTCGGCCATCGATCACCTCTCGCTGCGGGGGAATTCTCGGGGCGGTTCGGGTTTTTCATCGGGGTCGGGGTCGGGGCGCGGGCGGTCAGTCGCGGCGCAGGTACTCCGGGGCCGGGGGCCTCGACGCGGACGGGTCGTCGTCCATCGTGGCGGAGAGCCATGTCGTGTACGAGGCCTGCCAGCCGGTCGCCGTGTCCTGCCGGAAGTCCACCAGGATCTGGTTGACCCGGCGCACCAGGTCGTCCGCGTCCTTCTTCATCGCCACGCCGTAGTACTCGGTCGTGAACGCTTCGCCCTTGAGCTCCACCGTCGGATCCTGCGCGGCCTGGCTCGCCGCGAGGGCGCCGTCGTTGACGACCGCGTCCACCTCGCCGAGCTGGAGCCGCACCAGGCAGTCCAGCTGGTTCGGCACGGTGGTGGAGATGTCCGTCGACGCCGGCAGGTCGCCGTTCCTCCGGTCCTCCTCCAGTTTCGCGTACGCCGTCGAGCCCTTCGCCGTGCAGACCTTGCGGTGCGCGAGCGTCTCGTCGTACCCCTCGACCGGGGAGGACTTCGGCGCCAGCACCTGCTGGCCCGTCTTGAAGTACGGGGCGGAGAACGCCACGTCCTTCAGGCGCGAGCAGTTGATCGTCATCGTGCGGACCACCAGGTCCACTCGGCCGTCCTGGATCGCCGGGATGCGCTGGTCGGTCGGGATCGCCTTGAACTGGACCGCGTCCGGGTCGCCGAGGATGTCCTCCGCGATGCGGTGCACCAGGTCGATGTCGAAGCCCTCGAGACGGCCGCTCTCGCCGCTGTTCGGGTCCCGGTAGCCCCACCGGTAGCTGTTCTGGTCCACACCGACGATCAGCTTGCGCTTCTCGCCCGGGCGGTTCTTGATCGCGGTGATGGCGGGGCCGTCGGCGCGGGACGGGGGCAGGGTCTGCTTCTCGGGCGCCTCGCAGTCGTCGGCCGCGCGGGCGGTGTCGGCGGTCAGGGCCTGGGTGGTGCGGTGGCCGGCCGGCTGGTGTGCTCCCGCCCCCGAGGCGACCGAGCCCGTGCAGGTCAGGGCCAGGGCGAACACCAGGGCGAGGGCGCAGGCCGCTGCCATCGCGCCCACGCCGCCCCAGCCCTTCAGGCGGGCCCGCAGGTGTCGTGTGTGCATCGTCATGGCCCCCTTCGGCTTCGTCGTCCGCCGCCCGGTCATCGGTACTCCGACAGCCTGCGGCCGATGCCCAGCACCGCGCCCGCCGCGCCCAGCACGGCGAGGACCGCCGCGCCCGCCGGCAGGCCCGTCAGCGCGTCCCGGCCGTCGCCGGCCGCCGTCGCGAACTCGGCCTCCTCGTGCTCGAGCGCCGTCGCCAGGTTCTTGTCGACGGCGTCGAAGCACTCGCCCGTGGCGCCCTTGGCGCCGATCACCATGTCCAGCGCCTGCTGGTAGTTGCCGTTCTCGTCCTGCTCGCGGGCGGCCGCGTGGCGCTTCTTCCACTCCGTCATGCTGCCCACGGCCGCGGTCACCGGCTTCGAGCCGGCGTCGTCGTCCGCGAGGCGCCCGGCGTGGGCCAGGCCCTTGGCGAGGGTGTCGATGTCGCGGGTGAAGTCGTGGTCGTAGGCGTCGAGGGTCCGGTCGCCGACCTTCTTCGTCTCCGCGCCGCGGGCGACCAGGGTGAGGTTCTCGTTGCCGCGGGCCTTCAGGGAGGCGATGCGGGCGTCGTGGAGGACGGCGAGGGACCGGACGCCGTGGTCGTAGGAGTCGTCGAGGTGGCTGCGCGCGAGGGCGTGGCCGGCCGTGAGCCAGAGGAGCACGACGGTGGTGGCCGCTGTCGCTGTCACCAGGCCGTGGTTGAGGACGCGGTTCGTGCGGAGGTACGTGCGGCGCTGGGCCCAGGCGAGGGCGGCGAGGGCGGCAAGGCCCAGGGTGATCGCCGGCCAGGGGTACGGGGTCGCGTCCGCGTAGTCCGCGCGGAGGCGTTCGTTCTCCTTGGTGTAGAGGTCCTGGGCGGCCGGGAGCATCTCCTGCTGCATCTTCTCGTTTGCGTAGCGCAGGTAGGCGCCGCCTACGGGATACCCCTGGCGGTTGTAGGTGCGGGCGCGCTCGACCAGGCCCTTGTACTCGGGGAGGAGACGGTTGAGCCTGGTGATCGTCTGTGTGGAGGGGGAGCCGGGGGCCGCGTTGGCCGCGGCGTTCACCAGTTTCGCGGCGGCGGTCGCGATGTCGCGTTCGTAGCGGTCGCGGGTGGCGGCGGACTCCTGGCCTCCCGCGAGGAAGCCGCTGCTCGCCGCGGTGTTCGCGTCCGCGAGGGAGCGGTAGATGTCCGCGGCGTCGGAGGTGAGGGGCTGGCTGCTGGTGAGGACGGCGTCCGCGGCCGCCGCCCGGTCGGTCATCTGCCAGGCCGTGACCGCGCCGAACGCGACGACCAGGGCGGCCAGGGCCGCGCCGATGACGCGGAGGCGGCCGGGTTCCGTGGTGGCGGCGTGGCGGAGGCGGTCGACGCCCTCGGCGAAGGCCGTGCGGCGGCGGGCGGGAGGCGAGGGGGGTGAGGCGGGCGTGGGGAGTGGAGTGGTGCTCCTGCCGCCGGGTGCGCCGGGGGCCGGCGGCTGGGGTGGGATCGCGGGCAGCGTGGGGGGCGCGCCCGTGTTCGGCGTGTGTGTCATCTGACCTCCCCCATGGTCATCCTCCGCGGCAAGTATCGCCGTCGGGCACGACATCCGCACCGGCCTTGGCACGATCTTGATCCAATTGCGGTGTGACGGCCGGAATTTCCGGCCGCCGCACCCCACCCTGCCCAGGAACACGCCCGGGAAATCCGTTCGGTTCCGGGAGGTTGCGCCCGGCGGGGAGGGTGCGCGGCGCGCCTGCGCGGGGTGCGCGGGCGCGCCTCCTGACGCGGCAGGCCCCCCTACGTGTAGTGCGCGCGCAGGCGTTCGTGCGCCTCCGGCGGGGCCGACACGTCGTCCAGGCCGAGGAGGGCCGCTCCCAGGACGGGGCGCGCCGTCACCACGTGCGGCACGGCCTTGGGCGCACGGGCGGTGAGGCGGGTGCGGATGCCCTCCGTGAGGAGGGGGTGGTCCGCCGCCAGGACGCTGCCTCCCAGGAGGACCGGGGTGTCCTCGTCGAGGAGGTCCAGGCGGGTGAGGGCCACGGTCGCCATCGTGACGATCTCGGCGGCCTGCCGGTCGATGACGTCGCGGGCCGTGCGGTCGCCCTGGGCCGCCGTGGCGAAGAGGACCGGCGTCGCCTCGTGGCGGCGGTGCGGCGGGATACGGCGGAGGTGCAGGGCCTCGATCAGGGCGGGCATGTCGGGGACGCCGTAGTGGGCGGGGAGGGCGGTGGCCAGGGCGGTCGGTCCGCCCCGGCCGTCCGCGGCGCGCGCCGCGTGCCACAGGGCCTCCTCGGCCAGGGCCCAGCCGCCGCCCCAGTCGCCCGAGAAGCGGCCCAGGGCCGGGAAGCGTGCCGTACGGCCGTCGGGGCGCATGCCCACGCAGTTGATGCCCGCGCCGCAGACCACGGCGACCCCCCGGGGTTCGGAGACTCCCGCGCGGAGGACGGCGAACGTGTCGTTGCGGACCGTGACCGTGGAGGACCAGCGTCGGGACGCGATGGCCTCGGTGAGTTGCTCTTCCTCGACGGGGAGGTCCGCGTTGGCCAGGCAGGCGGAGAGGTGGGCGGCCTGGGGAACGCCTGCCGTCCGCAGCGCTTCGGTGACGGGAGCGGCGAGGGTGGCCATCGCCTCGTCCAGGCCGTCCGCGGGCGGGCGGAAGCCGCCTCCCTGGGCCGTGGACAGCACCGTGCCGTCGGGGGCGACCACCGCCACGTCCGTCTTGCTGTTGCCCGCGTCGACGGCGAGGACGGCCGCGGTCAGGCCCACGTGAGGTGCTCCCGGTTGTGCGCGATCAGGTCGTCGGTCAGGCGGTCGGCGTACTCGTACTGGCCGATCAGGGGGTGGGCGAGCAGGGCGCGGAAGACGCGGTCCCGGCCGCCGTGCAGGGCCGCCTCCAGGGCCAGGTCCTCGTACGCCGTCACGTTCGCCATCAGGCCCGCGAACAGGGGGTTCACCGGTGCGACGGGGAGCGGTACCGCGCCCTTGGTGGTGACCGCTGCCGGGACTTCGATCACCGCGTCGTCGGGGAGGAAGGGGAGCGTGCCGTTGTTGAGGGTGTTGACCACCTGGTGCCGCGAGCCCGCGTCGCGGAGGAGGGCCGCCGCCAGGTCCACCGCCGCCTCCGAGTAGTACGCGCCGCCCCGCTCGGCCAGCAGGGCCGGCTTCTCGTCGAGGGCGGGGTCCGCGTAGAGGGCGAGCAGTTCCTTCTCCATGCGGGCCACTTCGGCCGCCCGGGACGGCTTCGTCCGCATCTCGCGGACCACCTCGTCGTGCGCGTAGAAGTAGCGGAGGTAGTAGGAGGGGATCACGCCCAGCGTGGTGAGGAGGGGGAGGGGGAGGCGGAGGTCCGCCGCGATCGAGTCGCCGTGGGCGGCCAGCAGACGAGGGAGGACGTCCTCGCCGTCGACGTGGACCGCCGTCTCCCACGTGAGGTGGTTGAGGCCCACGTGGTCCAGGCGGACCTCGGAGGGGTCCACCCCGAGGAGCGCCGCGAACTTGCGTTGGAGGCCGATCGCCACGTTGCACAGGCCCAGGGCCTTGTGGCCCTCCCGGAGCAGGGCGCGGGTCACGATGCCCACCGGGTTGGTGAAGTCGATGATCCACGCGTCGGGGTTGGCGCGGCGGACCCGGTCGGCGATGTCCAGGACGACCGGGACCGTGCGCAGCGCCTTGGCCAAACCGCCCGCGCCGGTGGTCTCCTGGCCCACGCAGCCGCATGCGAGGGGCCATGTCTCGTCCTGGAGACGGGCCGCCTGGCCGCCCACCCGGAGCTGGAGGAGGACCGCGTCGGCGCCGTCCACCGCCGCGTCCAGATCGGTGGTCGTGGTGATGCGGCCCGGGTGGCCCAGACGGGCGAAGACACGGCGGGAGAGCGGGCCGATCAGGTCCAGGCGGTCGGTCGCCGGGTCGGTGAGGACCAGCTCCGTGACGGGCAGGACGTCCCTCAGCCGTGCGAAGCCGTCGATGAGTTCGGGGGTGTAGGTCGAGCCTCCGCCGACCACGGTGAGTTTCATGCGCGTTGTCCCTTGGCTCCGGTGAGGGTGGGGGCGGGGTCAGCGCGAGGTGTCGAAGACCTCGTCGCGGGTGGTCGCGAGCGCGCTCTCCAGCGCGCCGCGCAGCACGGGGTGTTCACGGACGCCGGCCGCTGCGAGACGCGGGCGGGAGGCGGCCAGTTCCGCCAGCTCGGCCTGGATCAGGTCGCGCAGCGGCTCGCCGCCCGCGGTGAGGGCGGTGCCGCTCAGCACGACGAGCGCGGGGTCAAGGACGGCGATCAGGGAGGCCAGGCCGGTCGCCAGACGGGTGGCGTAGGTGCGCAGCAGCGCGCGGTGCGGTTCCTCGTCGGGGCGGGCCGCGGCGCGCTCCAACAGCGCCGCCGCCACCTCGGCGTACGGGCCCTGCGGCACGTCCTCGACGCCCAGCTCGCGGGCCAGCCGGGGCACCGCCTGGGCGCCGGCCAGCTCCTGGAAGCCGCCGCTGTTGGTCCTGGTGACGTGGCGGACCAGCGGGGCGCCGGGCACCGGCAGGAAGCCGACCTCGCCGGCGCCGCCGGTGAAGCCGCGGTGCAGCCGGCCGCCCAGCACCAGGGCGGCGCCCAGGCCCTCCTGGTTCCACAGCAGGACGAAGTCGTCGTGGTCGCGGGCCGCGCCCAGCCGCCGCTCGGCGAGCGCGACGAGATTGACGTCGTTCTCGTACGCACACGGCATCGGAAGGGCCGCCGCCAGCTCGTCCAGCAGCGTGGGGGAGTGCCAGCCGGGCAGGTGGGAGGCGTAGCGCAGCCGGCCGGTGTTCGGGTCGAAGGCGCCGGGGGTGCCGATCACCGTGCGGTGGATGTCCGCGCGGGTCAGTCCCGCCGCCTTCACCGCGCCGTCCAGGGCGTCGGTGACCTGCTGGACGACGGGCACGGCGCGGCGGCGGCCCGGGGTGGGCAGTTCGTGGTGGCCGACGGTGCGGCCGGTGATGTCGGCGACGGCCGCGCGGATCCGGTGCGGGTTCACGTCCAGCGCGGCGACGTACGCGGCGGCCGGGTTCACGGCGTAGAGCTGGGCGCCCGGGCCGGGGCGGCCCTCGGTGGTGCCGGTGGCGACCACCAGCCCGGCCGCCTCCAGACGGGCCAGGAGCTGGCCGGCGGTCGGCTTGGACAGACCGGTGAGCTTGCCCGTCCGGGTGCGCGAGAGCGGGCCGTGCTCCAGCAGGAGGTCCAGGGCGGCGCGGTCGTTCATGGCGCGCAGGACGCGCGGGGTGCCCGGCGTGCCGGCTGCTCCTGTCACGGGGTGCGCCACCCGCCCTTCGTCGGCCGCACGGCTTCCCGGCGGGCGCACGGGACGTCCGTCCCGGGGCCGCCGACCGGAAATTGTCAGGAAACCTTCCTGTCGGACGGGTAGGAAGGTAGGCCCGGCGCGGAGCGGGCGTCAAGAGCCCGCCCCTCGGCGGTCCCGCCGCTACTTGGTGGTGTTCGGACCCGGCAGCGGGGAGGCGGCCATCGACTGCGGGGACACCGAGCTGGCGTACGCGGAGGGCGCGGCCATCCCGGCCGTCGGGTCGGGGGCCGGGGCGTCCTCCGTGGCCGTGGCGCCGCCGACGATGCGGATGCCGTTCGCGTCGAACGCGCGCTTGATGCGCCAGCGCAGCTCCCGCTCCACGGTCAGCGACTTGCCCGGCATCGTCTTCGCGGAAACCCGGACCACCATCGAGTCCAGCAGCACCGAGTCCAGTCCGAGCACCTCGACCGGGCTCCACAGGAGCTCGTTCCAGGGCTCCTCCTTGCTGGTGCGCTCGGCGACGTCGCTCAGTACGGCCTTCACCCTGTCCAGGTCCTCGTCGGAACGGACCGTGACGTCCACATTGGCGGTCGCCCAGCCCTGCGAGAGGTTCCCGATGCGCTTGACCTCCCCGTTGCGGACGTACCAGATCTCGCCGTCGGCGCCGCGCAGCTTCGTCACCCGCAGCCCGACCTCGATCACCTCGCCGGTGGCCACGCCCGCGTCGATGGTGTCGCCCACGCCGTACTGGTCCTCCAGGATCATGAAGACGCCGGAGAGGAAGTCCGTGACCAGGTTGCGGGCGCCGAAGCCGATCGCCACACCGGCCACACCGGCCGACGCCAGGAGCGGCGCGAGGTTGATCTGGAAGGTGCCCAGCACCATCAGCGCGGCCGTGCCCATGATCAGGAAGGACGCCACGGAGCGCAGCACCGAGCCGATCGCCATGGACCGCTGGCGGCGGCGCTCGGCGTTGACCAGCAGGCCCCCGAGCCCGCCGCCTTCCAGCGTCTGGCCGGAGCGGGACATACGGTCGACCAGCTTGGTGATGGCCCGCCGGACGAGCACGCGCAGCACCGCCGCGATCACCAGGATGAGCAGCACCCGCAGTCCGATGGCGAGCCACGTCGACCAGTTCTCCTCGACCCAGCCGGCCGCGCTCGTGGCGCTCTCCTGGGCGTCCTGCAGCGAGGGGACCCGTGGGGTCCCCGACTCCGCGGGGGTCGGTGACGGGTCGGCGGCCGGCAGGGCGGCGGACAAGGACACGGCGGGTACCTCCAGGTGCACGACCGTCCCCGGTGCGTCAGTCAAGACCTGCGAGATCACGAACAGGTCACCGGTGGGGACGGAACCACCACACTAACGGGGCATTGTGAGCGGAACGCCGGGATGTGTGAAGAAGAGACCGCGCTCACCTGCGCTTGAACAGGCCATGATCCTGGGGATGTATCCGGGTGTGGTCGAAAACACTCCCAGCCCGTTACCGGGACATGGTGGCGCGTTCACCAGGCATGAGGGGAGACTGACTACGGATCGTCCCGGCGCGAGCCACGCGCCGCCGGCGTACAAGGAGGCCGTCCGTGCCGCATGTCCTGGTCCTCAACGCGTCGTACGAGCCGCTCGGCGTCGTACCGCTCCGCCGCGCGCTCGTGCTCGTCCTCGAGAACAAGGCAGTCTGCCTCGAGGAGACCGGCGCCTATCTGCACAGCGCGACCGTCACCGTCCCCGCACCCAGCGTGGTCCGGCTCAAGCGTTTCGTGCGGGTTCCCTACCGGGGGCCCGTCCCACTCACCCGCAGGGCGCTGTTCGCCCGTGACGGGGGCCGGTGCATGTACTGCGGTGGCGTCGCCACCAGCGTCGACCATGTCATCCCGCGCAGCCGCGGGGGCAAGCACGTCTGGGACAACGTGGTGGCGTCCTGCCGCCGCTGCAACCACGTGAAGGCCGACCGCCACCTCTTCGAACTGGGCTGGCGCCTGCGTCACAAGCCCGCCCCGCCGACGGGCCTGGCCTGGCGCATCATCGGCACGGGCCACCGCGACCCGCGCTGGCTGCCGTACCTCCAGCCGTACGGGGCGGACGACGCGCTGGCGCGGATCGACGGGATCTCGGCCTGACGGATGCGCCCGCGCGTCCGGGGTGACGTCGGGGGCGTCCGCAGCGCGCACCGCGGGAGCGCGGTGGCCGCCGCCCTCACCGGCCACACGGCGCCCGCCCCGGTCAGGGCGAGGACGCAGACGATCAGCGTGGGCGCGCTGGAGAGGCCGCCGCGCCTCCGGGCGGGCCCGCGTACGACACCGGGGCGCACGCGCTCCGGCTCGCCGCCGGCTCAGTCCGCGACCGCGTACGCCTCCACCGACCACAGCGAGTACCCGTACCGCGTGGCCCGCTGTTCGCCCTGGACGCGGATGTGGCGGACGTCCGGCTCGTCCATGCGGACCGTCTCGTGGCCGCCGCGGCTGTCGTGGACCTCCGCCGCCGTGCGCCAGGCGCGGCCGTCCGGGGAGACCTCGACGCGGTACGCCGAGGCGTGCGCGTCCTGCCAGCGCAGGTCGACCTTGCCCAGCCGCACCGGGCGGTCCAGCTCCACCTGCCACCACGCGTCGTCCTCGGCCGGCGACGACCAACGGGTCCCGGCGTCGCCGTCGTTGGCCGCCGACGCCGGGAAGTCGGGCGTCTCGTCGGCCGAGGACCGCGCACGGCCGGTACGGGCCACGTCGGGGCCCTCGACGGGCGGCACCGCGTCCACGGTCAGCGTGCGGGCCGCGCCGCCGAAGCCGAGGCGGACGTCGTAGGAGCGGGTGGGCGTGCCCGGCTTCACGGTCACCTCGACCGGCACCCGCACCGGCGTCCCGCGCGGCACGGACAGCGGCTGCTTCGGCACGCGCACGTCGACGCCCTCCGGCGCGTCCGCGGTCAGCCGGTCCCGTACGTCCTCGGGGCGGGCGGAGCCGAGGGTGACCGTCACCGTGCGGGTGCGGCCGATGTCGGCGTCGGCGCGGTCGCCGGGCAGCTCCACCACGGCGTCCGGCACGTCGGCGAACCACGGCACCACGTGCCGCACCCGCCCCGGGTCCGCGTCCACGACCCGGACGGCGTCCACCGGCCGCTCGCCCGTGCGCAGCTCGGTGGCGCCCTGCGCGGCCAGCGCGCCGAGCCGCCGCCAGGCCCCGCCCTCCGTGCGCACCTCCACGGAGCCCGTGGTGCCCGGCTCGGTCAGCACCGTCACCGTGTCCAGCACCCGGGCCCGCTCCAGCCGCAGCGTGCCGCCGTAGCTCCCGGCGGGCGCCTGCGCGATGCCCGCCCAGCTCTCGTACGCGGTGCGCGCCCGGTTCAGGAACGGGTCCAGCACGCCCTCCGCGACCGTGACCCGCGCCGACTCCAGCTCCGTGCGCAGTGCCTCAAGCCGCCGGTACGCGGCCCAGGCGTTCCCCGCGTCGCCGGCCTGCTGGGCGCGCAGCATGTCCAGCGCCGCCGTGCCGGCGTCGCCGTAGCGGGCGAGGTGCCCGGTCCAGGGGGTGATCTCGTCGGAGAGGGAGGTGCCGGACAGCCGGCCGGGCAGGTCGCGCAGGTCGCTGAAGGCGGCGCGCAGCCGCTCGGCCGCCGCCGTGTCGCCTGCGCCGCGCGCGGTGGGCCGGGTGCGCCAGAACTCCGCGAGCAGCGGCCGCAGATACGCCGCGTCCGTGCCGCCGAGCACCGAGGAGGCGGTGTTGCGGGCGAGGGCGGTCAGCGCCTTCTCACGCCGGGCGTCGCCGCCGGCCAGGTCGGCGATCGCGGCACGCCAGGACTCCTGGGGGCGGTACTCGCGCGGGTTCCAGGCGAAGTCGGCGGCCGTGAAGAGAGGGATGCGCGACGCCTCGGGCTGCTCCATCGCGTTGGCGAGCAGCGCGGCCGAACCGGCGGCCACGGCGGGCTCCCGGCCCTGGTAGGGGCCCAGGAACAGCCGCCCGGGGGCGTAGTCGTTGACCGGGTAGTTGTCCATCGTGACCAGCGGGTGCGCGAACACCTCGCGGGCCTCGGACAGCTGACGGCCGGTGATGGTGCGGGGCACCACGCCGACGCCGGTCCACGCCACCTCGACGCCGTCGTCCAGCTCCCGCGCGAGCGCCCGCCGGTACGCGGTCGAGCCGTCCTCGTAGTACTCGGTGGGCATCAGGGAGAGCGCCCGGGCGTCCGGGTGCAGTTGCTTCAGGTGCCGGGCGACCGCGTTCGCCACGTGCGCCTGGGCGCGGGCGGCCGCCTCGGGCCCGGAGCCGAACCGGTCGGCGTCCGCCCCGCAGTGCCACTCGCTGTAGCTGACGTCCTGGAACTGCACCTGGAAGGCGCGGAAGCCCAGCGCCCACATCGCGTCGAGCTTGCGGGTCAGCGCCCGCAGATCCTCGTCGGAGGAGAAGCACATCGCCTGCCCGGGCGCCACGGCCCAGCCGAGGGTGACGTGGTTGCGCGCGGCCCGCTCGGCCAGCTCGCGGAACTCCGCGCGCCGCTCGGCCGGGTACGGCTCGCGCCAGCGGGCCTGCCGGTACAGGTCGTCGCCGGGCGCGTACAGATACCGGTTCAGCTTGGCGCGGCCCATGAAGTCGAGCTGGCCGAGCCGCTGCCGGTGCGTCCACGGGGTGCCGTAGAAGCCCTCGGTGATGCCGCGCACGGCGGTGGCGGGCCAGTCCCGTACGACGGCGGCGGCGAGCGTGCCGTCGGGGCGGACCAGGCGGCGCAGGGTCTGCACGGCGTGGAACAGGCCGTCGCCGTCCGCCCCGGTCAGGGTCACGGAGCCGTCGCCGGAGGTGAGCGTGTAGCCGCCGGCCGGGAGGGCGTGACGGGGGTCGGCGGAGGCGCGTTCACTGCCCGCGCGCACCACGAGCGCCCCCTCGGGCACCGGTGCGCCGGGGTCGGTGAACCGGCGCGCGCCGGCCTCCCGCAGGACGTCCTTCAGCGCCTCCAGGGCGTACGGGTCCGCGGCCCGCTCCGCGACCAGGGCGACCTCTTCGGTCACCCGGACCGGGGCGCCGTGCGCGCGCAGGGAGTGCGGGCGCGGCCACACCGCCGGGACGCCCGCCTCGGCCTTCCCGGCCGGGTCGGCGGCGGGCGGCCGGGACGGATCCGGTGCGGGCGCGGCCGTCGCGGCGGGTGCGACGCCCAGGGATCCGGCGAGCACGGCGAGTGCGAGTGCGGTCCTCCGCGCGGTCGCCGTTCCACCACGCCACAGCTGCACGAGGCCCCTCCTGATCCCCCGGGACCGGCCGGTCTACGACCGGCGGCCGTGTCCATTCCGTTACCGAGACGCCCCGAGCCCACCACTCCTGGAGTGAACGTGTCAATCAGAGGGGGTGTTGTGGCGCGTTTGTCCCCCTGAGGAGTGAGAGTGACGGAAGAGAATGTGACCAGGTTCACGTTGAACGTCTTTGTGCGTCTGCGCTCGCGTCCGCTGGGTAGGGCTGCGAGATGACCCGCACGTCCGGCTCGACGAGGAGGCCCTTGGTGGCTGCAGCGGCATACGTCTTTCCCCCGGTCCTGTCCAAACCCGTGGCGGAGCACTCCGCGCCCGTGGCGGAGCACTCCGCCTGCGACCCGCACGACTGCTTCCTCGGCGCCGAGGGCACCGGCGCCGAGGCGCCCCTGACCAGCGAACCCCCGCTGCCCGACGCGGAACCCCTGACCAGCGAACCGCCGCTCGCCGACGCCACCCCGCTGACCAGCGAGTCCGACACCTTCTCCGACACCTCGGACTCCGCGGGACTCGACGCCTTCCCGGCCCAGTACCGCCCGGAGCCCTAGCGTGACCGCGCCACGGCAGGACGGGACCCCCTCCGAGGCGCTGTCCCGGCTCGCCGCCCTGCACGGAGTCGCCACCTCCTACAGCCCCTCCCCGGACACGACGGTCCCGGCCTCGGCCGCCGCCGTCACCCGCGCGCTGGCCGCCCTCGGCGTCGACGCGTCCACCGACGAGGCCGTCCGCGCCGCCCTGGCCGTGCGCGAACAGGAGAGGACCGAGCGGCTGCTGCCGCCCACCGTCGTCGGCAGGGGCGCCCGGCCGCCCGAGGCGCTGGCCGCGCTGCCCGAGGGCACCCGGCTGGAGATCCGCACCGAGGACGGCGGCACCCGCGCGTCCGCCGAGGACCTTCCGCCCGGCGTGCACCTGCTGACCGCCACCGCCCCCGACGGCCGCACCGTCCGCGCCCATCTGATCGTCGCACCGCCCCGGCTGCCCGCGGTCGAGGGCCGCTCGTACGGGCTGCTGGTGCAGCTGTACTCCCTGCTCTCCCGCCGCTCCTGGGGCATGGGCGACCTCGCCGACCTCGGTGAGCTGGCCGGGTGGGCCGGACGCGCGCTGGGCGCCGGGTTCGTGCAGGTGAACCCGCTGCACGCGGCCGTCCCCGGCCCCCCGACCGACCCGTCCCCGTACCGTCCCTCCTCGCGCCGCTTCCCCGACCCCGTGCACCTGCGGGTCGAGGCCGTGCCCGAGTTCGCCCACGTCGAGGACCGCGAGCGGCTGCACGCCCTGCTGGAGCGGGCGGCGCGGCTGCGCGAGGCGGTGCTCGGCAAGGGCGAGCTGATCGACCGGGACGCCGTCTGGGAGGCCAAGCGGGAAGCGCTCGAACTGGTGCGGACGGTTCCGCTCGGCCCCGGCCGCGCCGCCGCCCTGCACGCCTTCCGCGCCGAGCAGGGGCAGGCCCTGGAGGACCACGCCACCTGGTACGCGCTCGCCGAGGCGCACGGCCCCGACTGGCGCCGCTGGCCCGCCGCGCTGCGCGACCCCCGCTCGGCGGAGACCGCCCGCGCCCGCGAGGAGCTGCGGGACCGCGTCGACTTCCACTCCTGGCTCGTCTGGCTCACCGACGCCCAGCTCACCGCCGCCCAGCGGGCCGCGCGGGAGGCCGGGATGCCGGTGGGCATCGTGCACGACCTGGCCGTCGGCGTGCATCCCACCGGCGCGGACGCCTGGGCGCAGCAGGACCACTTCGCGCACGGCATGTCCGTCGGCGCGCCCCCGGACGCCTTCAACGCGCGCGGCCAGGACTGGGGGCTGCCGCCCTGGCGCCCCGACCGCCTCGCCGAGAGCGGGTACGCGCCCTTCCGCGACCTGCTGCGGGGCCTGTTCCGGTACGCGGGCGCCCTGCGCATCGACCATGTGATGGGCCTGTTCCGGCTCTGGTGGGTGCCCGAGGGCCGCCCGCCCACCGAGGGGACGTACGTCCGCTACGACGCCGAGGCCATGCTCGCCGTGCTCGTCCTGGAGGCGTCCCGCGCCGGGGCCCTGGTGATCGGCGAGGACCTCGGGACGGTCGAGCCCGGCGTGCGCGAGGCGCTGCGCGACCGGGGGGTGTACGGCACGTCGGTGCTGTGGTTCGAACGGGACTGGGCGGGCGACCGCCGCCCGCTGCCGCCGGAGCGCTGGCGCGCCGACTGCCTGGCCACGGCCACCACCCACGACCTGCCGTCCACCGCCGCCCGCCTCACCGGCGAGCACGTGGAGCTGCGCGACCGGCTGGGCCTGCTCACCCGGCCCCTCGCCGAGGAGCGGGCGGAGGCCGCGGCGGACGTGGGGGAGTGGCTGGAGCTGCTGGAGGGGCTGGGGCTCCTGCCCGCGACGGGCGAGGGCGGCACGGACGCCTCCCGGGAGGAGACCGGGATCCAGGCGGTGTACCGCTACCTGCTGCGCACCCCCGCCCGCATGGTCGGGGTGTGGCTGCCCGACGGGGTCGGGGACCGGCGCCCGCAGAACCTGCCCGGCACCTGGGACCAGTACCCGAACTGGCGGCTGCCCGTCGCCGACGCCGAGGGGCGCCCGGTGACCCTGGAGGACCTGGCCGCGTCCCCCCGGCTGCGGGCCCTGGTGGACGTGCTGCGCGCCGACGCCCGCCCGGCCCCCTGACCGCCCCCTGACCGGCCCGCGCGCCCGTACGACACCCCGGGCGCGCGGCCCCCGACCGCGTTCGATACTTTGGGGACCGTGGACAAGAAGAACGCCCTGCGCGCCGGCGCCCTGGCAGCCGGTACGACGCTGATGATGCTGCTCATGTCGTCCCCCGCGCTCGCGCTCAACCGCGACGACGGCGACGACCCCGGCACGGGCCTGAGCGTCATCGAGACGCTGGGCCTCTATGTCCTGCTCCCGATCGGGCTCTTCGTAGCCATCGCCGGTCTGGTGATGGTGCTCGACAAGTCCCACCAGAAGAAGGACCCGACGAGCTCCAACATCCGGACCGAGGCGGACGCCAAGGCCTGACCCCGGGCCCGCTCGCCCGAGCGGTCCGCACGCGCTTCCCCGAAGGGCGCCGGCACCCCGCCGGCGCCCTTCGGCGTGTGACGCGGATCTAGCGCTCGGTGGCGAGCAGCAGCTCCCGCAACAGATCCGCGAGCTGCGCCGCCCGCTCCGGACCCAGGGCGGCCAGCGCCCGCGACTGCTCGGCGACGCCCGCGACGACCGCCTCGTCGATCAGCCGCAGCCCCTCCTCGGTCAGCGTGACCTGGAGTCCGCGCCGGTCGTGCGGGTCGGGGGAGCGGCGCAGCAGTCCCGCGCGCTCCAGCTTGTCGAGACGGCCCGTCATCCCGCCGGTGGTGAGCATCAGCGTGGCCGAGAGCTGCCGGGGCGAGAGGGTGTACGGCTCCCCGGCGCGGCGCAGGGTGGCGAGGACGTCGAACTCGCCCCGGGAGATCCCGAACGGCGCGTACACCTGCTCGTGGCGGTCGCCCATGGCGCGCGCGAGCCGGTAGACGCGCCCGAAGACCTCCATCCCGGCGGTGTCCAGGTCGGGCCGCACCCGGGCCCACTGCTCGATGATCGCGTCGACGGGGTCCGCGCGGCGCGGCTCGGGGCGTGCACTCATAGCGGGGAGTATCCGCGCGGCAGGGGTTACCCGCAAGAAAGTAGCTTGCGGATAAGTAGCTTAGAGCTAAGCTATTTATGGCTTACTCGCCGGAAGGGGTGTCCATGTCCGCGCATCACCGCGCCGCCGTCGTCGCGCTCACCGCCCTCGCCCCCGTCTCCTGGGGCACCACCTACGTCGTCACCACCGAGTTCCTGCCGCCGGAGCGCCCCCTGTTCACGGCCCTGGTCCGCGCCCTGCCCGCAGGACTGCTGCTCCTCGCCGTCGCCCGGGTGCTGCCGCGCGGCGTCTGGTGGTGGAAGGCGGCGGTGCTGGGCGCGCTGAACATCGGCGCCTTCTTTCCCCTGCTGTTCCTCTCCGCGTACCGGCTGCCGGGCGGGCTCGCGGCGGTCGTCGGCTCGGTGGGCCCGCTGCTGGTGCTGGGGCTGTCCGCGCTGCTGCTGGGGCGTCGGCCCGTGCTCCGGGACGTCCTGGCCGGGACCGTCGCCGCGCTCGGCGTGAGCATGGTGGTGCTGAAGGCGGCGGGGGCGCTGGACGCGCTGGGCGTGGCGGCGGCGTTCGCGTCCACGGCGTCGATGGCCGCGGGCACGGTGCTGACGCAGAAGTGGGGCCGCCCCGAGGGCGTCGGCCCCCTCGCCCTCACGGCCTGGCAACTGACCGCGGGCGGCCTGCTGATCGCCCCGCTCGCCATCCTGGCCGAGGGCGCCCCGCCGGCCCTGGACGCCGGCGCGGCCGGAGGTTACGCCTACCTGGCCCTGGTCAACACGGCCATCGCGTACTGCCTGTGGTTCCGCGGCATCGGCCGCCTCACCGCGACCCAGGCCACGCTCCTCGGCCCGCTGTCCCCGCTGACGGCGGCGGTGCTCGGCTGGGCGGCCCTGGGCGAGAGCCTGACGGCTTTCCAACTCGGCGGGATGGCCCTCGCCTTCGGCGCGACGGTGGCGGGCCAGCTGAGGTGGTCGTCAGCCGGACCGACCCGACGCCACCTCGCACCACACGACCTTGCCCCTGTCACCCTCCCTGGCGAGCGGCTGCCGGCCCCACACATCGGCACAGGCCCGCACCAGCGCCGGCCCGCGTCCGTCCTCGCGGTCGGGGTCCGGCGAGAAGCCGGGCGCAGGCGAGGGCACAACTGGTCCGCATCATGAGCCTCTCCAAGGCGCCGGCCCGCGGCACCCTCACCGTGCCCGCCCCGGTGTTCGCCGCGTTCGTGGACGCCCTGAAGCGGTCGGGCGGGCTGGTGTAGCGTCGCCGGGCCGGCCGCGCGGTCAGATCACGATCACCCGCCGCCCCCTCGTGTGCCCCGCCCGGCTGTCGGCGTGGGCGGCGGCCGCCTCCGCGAGGGAGTAGGTCTTCTCCACCGGGATGTGGAGCGTGCCCTGTTCGAGGAGGCGGACCGTCTCCTTCAGGGCGTCCGGGACGCTGCCCGCGACGTTGGAGAAGCGGACGCCCAGCTCGGGGGCGCCGGGGTCCGCGATGGACACCACCGTGGCCGGGTTCCCGGTCAGCTCCACGAGCTCGCGCAGGACGCCTGCGCCGGCCAGGTCGAGGGCCGCGTCGACCGAGGCGAACGCCCGCACCCGCTCCGGCCAGCCCTCGGCGTACGTCGTGGCGTGCGCGCCGAGGCCGCGCAGGTAGGCCAGGTTGGCCGCCCCGGCCGTGCCGACCACCGTGATGCCGCGGTCGCGGGCGATCTGCAGCACCGCCGAGCCGACCCCGCCCGACGCGCCGCTGACCAGCAGGGTCTGTCCGGGGCGGACACCGCACTCGCGCAGGATGCGCAGGGCCGTCTCCATGACGGACGGATAGCCGGCCGCCTCCTCGAAGGAGAGGCCCTCGGGCATCCGGGCCCAGGCGCGCAGCACCGCGAACTCTGCGTAGGTGTCGGCGCCTTCGCCGAAGACGCGGTCACCGACCGCCACCCCTGTGACGCCCTCGCCGACCTGGTCCACCACGCCTGCCGCGTCCAGTCCGACGCCCGCGGGCAGTGACGCCGGGAGGGCCGGTCGCATCTGGCCCTCCCGGATCCTCCAGTCGACGGGGTTCACCCCGGCCGCGCGCACGGCGATGCGTATCTCTCCCGGGCCCGCGTGGGGCTTCTCGGCGTCGATGAGACGAAGGACGTCGGGGCCGCCGAACTCGGCGTAGCTCACTTTCCTCATGCCGACGACCGTAACACTAACCGTTAGGTTGTTGGAGTCGTTAGGGTTTTGTATCTGCTAGCGTCCTGGTCATGTCTGAGCAACCGCCGTCCGGACGTCGAGAGCGCAAGAAGGCCGCCACGCGTCAGAAGATCGCCGACACGGCCCTGCGGCTCTTCCTGGAGCGCGGGTACGACGCGGTGGGCATCCGCGACGTGGCGGCCGAGGCCGACGTGGCCGTGACCACCGTCTTCTCCCACTTCGCCGCCAAAGAGGCGCTGGTGTTCGAGCGGGACGCGGACGTCGAGCGTCGTCTCGCCCGCGCGGTGACCGACCGCGCGCCCGGCGCGCCGCTCGTGCCCGCCCTGCGCCAGGAGATGCACGCCCTGGTGCGCCACTGCCTGGCCGACGAGGCCGCCCCCGTGTGGCGGATGATCGACGCCTCGCCCGCGCTCCGGGAGTACGAGGGCTCCATGCGGCTGCGGCACGCGGAGACGCTGGCGGCCGCGCTCGCCGCGGAACCGGGCGCGCCGCGCGGCGCCACCGCCTGCCGGGCGCTCGCCCGGTTCGTGGTCGACGCCTTCGCGCTGGCCCGCGAGGCGGACGACCCGGAGACCGCGGTGGACGACATCTTCCGGATGGTCGAGGCGGCCTGGGAGGCCGCCGGGGCGGGCGTGCCGGTCCGGCCCGTGACATGACGGAAGGGGCGCCCGGCCGGGAAGCCGGACGCCCCTTCTCGCTGTCAGGACCGCGTTACGCCGACGTCGCCGCCGCGTCCGCCGCCTGTGCCCGCAGGGCGCGTTCCACGCCCGCGCGGGACTCCGAGACCAGGCGGCGCAGGGCCGCGCCCGGCTCGGCGGAGGCCAGCCAGGCGTCCGTCTTGTCGAGGATCTCGCCGGAGACCTGGATGCCCGGGTACAGGCCGACCGCGATCTGCTGGGCCATCTCGTGGGAGCGGGACGCCCACACGTCCGCCAGCACCTCGAAGTACTTGTCCGTGTACGGCGCCAGCAGCTCCCGCTGGTCGGTCTGGACGAAGCCGGCGATGACCGCCTCCTGGACCGCGTTGGGCAGCTTGTCGGACTCGACGACCGAGGCCCACGCCTCCGCCTTGGCCTCCTCCGTGGGGCGGGCCGCCCGCGCGGTGGCCGCGTGCCGCTCGCCCGCCGCGGTCCTGTCCCGCTCGTACTCGGCGGCGATCTCCGCCTCGTCGAACCGGCCCACCGCCGCCAGCCGCTGCACGAACGTCCAGCGCAGCTCGGTGTCGACGGCCAGGCCCTCCACGGTCTGCGTGCCCGCGAGCAGGGCCTCCAGCAGGTCGAGCTGCTCCGGGGTGCGGGCGGTCGCGGCGAAGGCGCGCGCCCAGGCGAGCTGGTGGTCGCTGCCGGGCGCGGCGGACCGCAGGTGGGCCAGCGTGGCGTCGGTCCAGCGGGCCAGCAGCGCCTCGCGGGCGGCCGGGTCGGCGTACAGGTCGAGGGCGAGCTTCACCTGCCGGTGCAGCGACTGGACGACACCGATGTCGGACTCCTTGCCGACGCCCGACAGCACCAGCGACAGGTAGTCCCGGGCGGGCAGCTCCGCGTCCCGGGTCATGTCCCAGGCGGAGGCCCAGCACAGCGCCCGCGGCAGCGACGACTCGAAGTCGCCCAGGTGCCCGGTGACGACGGCGAGGGACTGCTCGTCCAGGCGGACCTTGGCGTAGGACAGGTCGTCGTCGTTGAGCAGGACCACCGCCGGGCGGCGCTTGCCCACGAGCTGCGGCACGGCGGTCAGCTCGCCGTCGACGTCCAGCTCCACCCTGTCGCCGCGGACCAGCTTGCCGGTCGCCTCGTCCAGGTCGTAGAAGCCGATCGCGATGCGGTGCGGGCGCAGGGTCGGCTCACCCTTCGCGCCGGCCGGGAGCGCGGGCGCCTCCTGGCGGACGGAGAAGGACGTGATGACACCCGCGTCGTCCGTCTCGATCTCGGGACGCAGCACATTGATGCCGGCGGTCTCCAGCCACTTCTTCGACCAGGTCTTCAGGTCGCGGCCGGAGGTCTCCTCCAGGGCGCCCAGCAGGTCGGACAGACGCGTGTTGCCGTACGCGTGGCGCTTGAAGTACGCCTGCACGCCCCGGAAGAACTCGTCCTCGCCGACGTAGGCGACGAGCTGCTTCAGCACGGAGGCGCCCTTGGCGTACGTGATGCCGTCGAAGTTGACGAGCACGTCGTCCAGGTCGCGGATGTCCGCCATGATCGGGTGGGTGGACGGCAGCTGGTCCTGGCGGTAGGCCCAGGTCTTCATCTGGTTCGCGAACGTGGTCCACGAGTGCGGCCACTTGGAGCCGGGCGCGTCGGCCTGGCAGGCGGCCTCCGCGAAGGTGGCGAACGACTCGTTCAGCCACAGGTCGTTCCACCACTCCATGGTGACCAGGTCGCCGAACCACATGTGCGCCAGCTCGTGCAGGATGGTGGCCGCCCGCACCTCGTACGCCGCGTCCGTCACCTTCGAACGGAACACGTACTGGTCGCGGATGGTGACCGCGCCCGCGTTCTCCATCGCGCCCGCGTTGAACTCGGGCACGAACAGCTGGTCGTACTTCTCGAACGGGTAGGCGTAGTCGAACTTCTCCTGGAACCAGTCGAAGCCCTGCCGGGTCACCTCGAAGATGGCGTCCGCGTCGAGGTACTCGGCCAGCGAGGGTCGGCAGTAGATGCCGAGCGGCACCGACCGGCCGTCCTTCTCGTACACGCTGTGCACCGAGTGGTACGGGCCGGCGATCAGCGCCGTGACGTACGTGGACAGACGCGGGGTCGGCGCGAAGACCCACACGTTGTCCTTCGGCTCCGGCGTGGGGGAGTTGGAGATGACCGTCCAGCCCTCCGGCGCCTTCACGGTGAACTGGAACGTCGCCTTGAGGTCCGGCTGCTCGAAGCTCGCGAACACCCGGCGGGCGTCCGGCACCTCGAACTGCGTGTACAGGTACGCCTGGTCGTCCACCGGGTCGACGAAGCGGTGCAGGCCCTCACCCGTGTTGGTGTACGCGCAGTCGGCACTCACCCGCAGCACGTTGCGGCCCCGGAGCAGACCGGGCAGGGCGATACGGGAGTCCGCGAAGACCTCGGCGGGGTCCAGCGCGTCACCGTTCAGGGTGATCTCGTGGACGGCGGGGGCCACCAGGTCGATGAAGGACTCCGCGTCCTCGGCGGCGTCGAAGCGCACCGTGGTCACGGACCGGTAGGTGCCGCCCTCCTGCGCGCCGGAGAGATCGAGCTCGATCTCGTACGAGTCAACGGTCAGCAGCTTCGCCCGCTGCTGCGCCTCTTCGCGGGTCAGGTTTGTGCCAGGCACGCGGTCATCTCCTCGATATGTGTGGGTTGCGTCATCCTTCCACGCGAGATCGGCATCACGCGATGACGAGACCGCAGGCATGGGGATACCCCTGTGTCGTGCGGGTGGCCAAGGTGGTCATACCGGGAGTAGCATTGACCGTATGAAGATCAGTGTGAGCCTGCCGCAGGCGGATGTCGCCTTCGTCGACGAGTACGCCGCACGCACCGACGCCGAGTCCAGGTCCGCCGTGATACACGCCGCGATCGAGCTGCTGCGACAGGCGCAGCTCGTACAGGAGTACACCGAGGCGTTCGCCGAGTGGGACGCCGGTGAGGACGCCGCCGCCTGGGACCGGACGAGTGGGGACGGGGTCGCCGATGAGGCGTGGTGACATCTACATGGTGGATCTGGAGCCGGTCAGGGGCAGCGAGGCCAACAAGGTCAGGCCGGCCGTGATCGTGTCCAACGACGGCGCCAACGCATCCGTCGAGCGGCACGGCCGCGGTGTCGTCAGCGTGGTGCCGCTGACGTCGAACACCGCCCGTGTCCTGTCGTTCCAGGTCTTCCTGCGCGCGGACGAGAGCCGGCTGCCCAAGGACTCCAAGGCGCAGTGCGAGCAGGTGCGCGCCGTCGCCCCCGACCGTCTGCTGCACCGGGTCGGTGCTGTCCCCCGACAGCGGATGGCCGACATCGACGTGGCGCTGCGGCGGCACCTGGCGCTCTGAAAGCGCCGAGGGGGCGGGCCCACCGGCGGGCCCGCCCCCTCGGTCATGCCTGCGACGTCAGCCGCTCAGCTCCTGCGCCACCAGCTCCGCGATCTGCACCGCGTTCAGGGCCGCGCCCTTGCGCAGGTTGTCGTTGGAGACGAACAGCGCCAGGCCGTTCTCCACCGTCTCGTCACGGCGGATGCGGCCCACGTACGACGGGTCCTGGCCGGCGGCCTGCAGCGGGGTCGGGATGTCGGTGAGGACCACCCCGGGCGCCTCGGCCAGCAGCTCGGCCGCGCGCTCCGGGCTGATCGGGCGGGCGAACCGGGCGTTGATCTGGAGGGAGTGGCCGGAGAAGACCGGGACGCGCACGCAGGTGCCCGAGACCTTCAGCCCGGGGATGTCCAGGATCTTGCGGGACTCGTTGCGCAGCTTCTGCTCCTCGTCGGTCTCGTTCAGACCGTCGTCGACGAGGTTGCCCGCGAAGGGCAGCACGTTGAAGGCGATGGGGCGCTTGTAGACCCCGGGCTCGGGGAAGTCGACCGCCGAGCCGTCGTGCGTCAGCTTGTCGGCCTCGTCGACCACCTTCTGCGTCTGGCCGTGCAGCTCCGCCACGCCCGCGAGA
Source organism: Streptomyces albogriseolus (assembly GCA_014650475.1). Lineage (GTDB taxonomy): Bacteria > Actinomycetota > Actinomycetes > Streptomycetales > Streptomycetaceae > Streptomyces > Streptomyces albogriseolus. The sequence goes on along the minus strand of BMVA01000008.1, from coordinate 55,133 downwards.
CCGGAACCGGACACCGCCTGGTACGTGGCGACGACCAGCGCCTCGAGGCCCGCTTCCGCGTGCAGCGGACGCAGCACCGGCATCGCGGCCATGGTCGTGCAGTTCGGGTTGGCGATGATGCCCTTGGGGCGGTTCGCGATCGCGTGCGGGTTGACCTCGGAGACCACGAGCGGGACCTCGGGGTCCTTGCGCCAGGCGGACGAGTTGTCGATCACCACGGCGCCCTGCGAGGCGACCTTCTCGGCCAGCGCCTTCGAGGTCGCGCCGCCCGCGGAGAACAGCACGATGTCCAGGCCGCTGTAGTCGGCGGTGGAGGCGTCCTCCACCGTCACGCCGTCCAGCTCCGTGCCCGCCGAACGGGCCGAGGCGAACAGGCGCAGCTCCGTGACCGGGAAGTTCCGCTCCTTGAGGATCCTGCGCATGACCGTGCCCACCTGACCGGTGGCTCCGACGATTCCGACCCTCACGGCGTCTCCCTACTGCGTCTCTCGCGTACCTGATGTGCCTGCACGGGGCACTTCCATCATGCGGCCGACCACGCCCCGGCTGTCCAATTCTTTGCCCCGGGTGCCCGCACAGTGGGACGAACCGGTTCCGGGCGCCGGTTGCGGACCTTCGGCGTCAACCCCCCTGAGCTGCAGAAATTCCCCCCACGGGGGCCGTCGGCCGCAAGGACCCCTGCCCAGGCGGACCCCGTCCACACGAAGGTGTGACGTACGCCTCTGCGGGCCCCGCGGATCCGTCCGAACGTTCCGGGCGGCCGTCGCGTCGTAGGGGAAACAGCGTGAGGGGGGTGAGCGGTGCTGCGCGGAAGAACCCGGCGCGGCCGCGGGCCGTACGTCACCGACGACGACCCGCTGGACGCGGCGCAGGAGCGCCGGGTGCGGGCGGTGCTCGCACTCGGGGGAGTGCCGCAGGCGGACCTGCCGGACGGGGTGCAGCAGGTCCGCCTGCGGCTGCTGGAACGCGCCGCGAGCGGCAGGGAGGCGCCCCGGGACGTCTCGGCGTGGGCGGCGGTCGTCGCCTCCAACCTCGCCATGGACTGGCACCGGGCCAAACGGCGGCAGGAACGGCTGGGGGAGCGGCTGGCCGCGCTGCGGCCCGCCCAGAGCCCGTCCGGCGAGGAGACCAGCGTGCTCTCGCTGGCCGTCGCGCGGGGCCTGGACGCGCTGCCCGACGCGCAGCGCCAGGTCGTGGTGCTGCGCTTCTACGCCGACCTGCCGGTCCGCTCCATCGCGGAGCAGCTCGGCGTCCCGGAGGGCACGGTCAAGAGCAGGCTGCACACGGCGGTACGGGCCCTGCGCGCCCGCCTGCACGAGGACGAGGTGGTGTGACGTGACCGCCCACGACAACAGCGGGGACAAGGACCCGTTCCGGGAGGACGCAGGACGCGAGGACCCGGGGCACGACGCGCTCACGGCGGCCCTGTTCGACGAGCCGCCGCCCGAGGGGGTGCGCGAGGACGCCGGGTTCCTCGCGGCGCGGGACGCCGCGCTCGCCGACATCGCGGTGCTCCAGGAGCAGCTGACGCTGATCGGGGACGCGCTGGCGGGGCGAGAAGAGGCCGCTCCGGCCGGGGAGCGGCCGGCGGAAGGGCCCGGAGCGGCCGGGCCGCGTCCCGCACGCACCACGCCCGCCGCGCCGCTGCGGCGACGGTCCCGGTACCGGCCCCTGAAGCTGGCGCTCGGCGGGCTCGCCGCCGCTGCCGCCGCCGGGTTCGTCCTCGGGCTGGGCTGGCTCGTGTCGCAGCACGGCACGACGGCCGGCTCGGCGGACCAGGGCGTCGCCTCGGACGCCAAGGAGGCGGGGGGCGCCGCCTTCGGCACCCCCCGCTACCTGGCGTGCGCGCGCCTCGTCGCCGAGGGCGAGGTGACGGCGGTGGAGCGGGTGCCGGGAGCCGCCGGCACGTACCGGGTCACGGTGCGGGCGACCCGGTACTACAAGGGCACCGGCCCGGTGACCTTCCTCCGCGACGCCGCGGACGCCCCGCCGCGCCCGCGCGACCGGGTCCTGGTCGGTCTGCCCGAGGTGGGCCCGTACCCGGACGCGGTGGTGACCGGCGAGGAGGAGATCGCCCCGCTGCGGGCCGGGCTCACCGTCGCCGCGTCCGAGTCGCGGGGCCTGGCCTGCGGCTGAGGCCTCGCGGCCGGGGCACGGAGAGGGGCGGGCGTCCCCGGCGGACATCCGCCCCTCTCGGAGTCCGGCCCGCGGCCGTCTCCGTGCGGCCGGGCACGGCGAAGGGCGGGCGTCCGTACGGGCGCCCGCCCCTCGTAGGTGATCCGGTGACTGCCGGTCCGCTACGGGACGACCTTCTCGATCGCCACGTTGCCGATGCCCGCGACCGTGCCGCGCGCGTTCACCAGCTGCACGCGGCCGAAGAACGCACGTCCCTCGGGAGCCGCGGCGGCGACGGTGACCTCGCCGGAGACGGCGGCCTTCGCGCCCGTGCCCAGCTTCACCGGCGCGGACTCGTCGACGGTGACGGTGCCGAGCGTGGCGGAGAAGAACACGTCCAGGTAGTCGTACTCCGTCGTGCCCGCCGGGACCGAGTAGCCGTCCACCTCGATGGTGTACGTGCCGGCCTTCGGGGAGGCGATGGAGACGGACTCCTCCGAGTCGCCGTCCGCGGACTGGGCGACCCGGGCGCCGGACGCGTCGTACACGGCCAGGTCCAGGTCGGCGGCGGTGTCGGAGACGTTGCCGATCGACACGTCCAGCGACGCGGCGCCCTCGGGCACCTCGACCGTGGTGGTGTGGACGTCACCCGTGGCGATCGACGGGCGGGCCGTCTTCGACGAGCCGAGCGGACCGCCGACCAGCTTGCCGTCGATCGCGGCGGCCTCGTTGGTCACCGTCCAGCCGACGGCGGCCGGGGTGCCGACCTTCGCCTCGGGCACCGTGACGGTCTCCGGGTCGAAGGCCGCGCCGAGCACGGCGACGTCCAGCGTGTACGGGTTGTCGAGCAGCGGCGAGGTGCGGCGCGACTCGACCTCGATCTCCCAGACGCCCGGCTGCGGGGCCGCGTACGACCGCACGTCGGGGCGGCAGGTGTTCGCCGGGTTGGTGTAGTTCGGGTAGCAGTTGACGGTCGACGTCGGGTCGGCCGGCACACCGTACGGGTGGATGGAGACGAACCGGGTCTGGCTCGTCGCCTTCAGCCCGCTCATCGCGACCTCCAGCGTCTTCGCGCCCTCGGGCACGGTGACGAAGTAGGAGGTGGTGTCGTTGCGCTGGGCGGTGCCCTTCACCGAGTAGGTGTACTCCAGCGGGGCGGAGACCACCACGGTGGTGAGGATCTGCCGGTCCACGCCTTCGGTGCGCGGGTCGTCGACCTCGAGGATCGCGCTCTTGATGCCGGCCGAGCCGGGCCGCGCCTGGACCTTGACGGTCACCGGCTTGTTCAGCGGCAGCGACACCTCGTCGTCGCCGACGATGCGGAAGGTGCGGTCCGCGTTGTTGGCGATGTCCAGGTCGTGGCGGACGGCCCGGTCCGGGCCGGTCGTACGGGTGATGGTGATGTCGTACGTCTTCTTCTGGCCGGCCTTCAGGCCGCCCTCACGGTCGTACAGCCCCGTGCCGTAGCCGGGGGTCTTGAGGAACTGGTCGATCGCGGTGTCGACCGGCGCCTTCACGGTGTACTCGTGCGCGGTGGCGCCGTCGCGGATCGCCTCCCAGGCGTCCACGACGTCGATGAGACCGGCGCCCTCCTCGTAGGCCTGCACACCCTTGATGTGCTGGGCGGTGGAGGTGAGGGCGGTGCGCAGCGTCGCCGGGGTGAGCTCGACGCGCTTCTGCTTCGCGGCGGACAGCAGCAGCGCGGAGGCGCCGGCGGCCTGCGGGGAGGCCATCGAGGTGCCCTGGAGCATGCCGTAGCCGGCCGGCAGGCTGTAGCCCGCCTCGGCGACCGGGGCGCCCGGCAGCCAGGTCTGGATGGTGTTGACCGCCGCGCCGGGCGCGACCAGGGTCGGCGTGAAGCCGCCGTCCTCACGCGGGCCGCGCGAGGAGAACGGCATCATCGCGTACCTGGTCCTGACCTCGGAGCCGTAGTTGGCGGCCCAGGTCTCCTTGGAGACGGACGCGCCGACCGAGATGACCTTGTCGGCCAGGGCGGGGTCGCCGATGGTGTTGGCGCCGGGGCCGGAGTTGCCCGCGGAGATCACCAGCTGGACGCCGTAGGTGTCGATCAGCCGGTTGTACAGCTCGGCGCGGGCGTTGTTGCCGTCGTTCAGCGCCGGCAGACCGCCGATGGACATGTTGACGATGTCGACGCCGCGCTTGGTGACGAGGTCGATCATGCCCTCGGTGAGCGCGACGCTGGTGCAGCCGCCCGACCAGGTGCAGGCGCGGGAGGAGACCAGCTTGGCGCCGGGGGCGGCGCCGTTCATCTTCCCGCCGAACAGGCCGTGGGCGGCGGTGATGCCGGCGACGTGGGTGCCGTGCTCGGACTCGATGACGCCGATGTTGACGAAGTCGGCCTTCTTGCCGATCCAGTCGCCGCCGTAGGGGTCCATCGGGACGTCCTTGCGGATCTCCACGACGAACGGCTGGCGCTCGGCGACGTCGGTCTTCGGGTCGTCGGTGCCGAACCACCCGATCTGGAAGCCGTCCTTGTACGGCTTCATCGGGGTGTCGTCCGAGAAGTCCTGGTTGTTGTTCAGGTCGACGCGGACCGTGCCGGCGGCCGCGTCGTAGAGGACGCCCCAGACGTCGGTGGTGTCGCCGTCGCGGTTGGCGTCGCCCTTCGCGTCGCCGCCGGTGGTGTACGACTCGCGGAAGAGGCTGACCTGGTAGGAGCCCTCGGGGGCCGTCCAGGTGGCGCCGCCGTAGGTGAACGCCGGGCCGGAGACCGCGTTGACCATGGGGCGCCAGGTCTGGTCGCTGTCCACGATCGGGTCGGTCGCCGTGACCCAGTCGACGATCTTGCGCTCGCCGGTGGTGGTCCTCTGCAGCGCGGGGTGGCCGAGGTCGACGCCGGAGTCGAGGATGCCGATGGTGACGCCGCGGCCGTCCGCCTTGGGGTTCTTCTTCACGAAGTCCACGGCGCCCGTCTCGAAGGACGGGTTGTACGGGTTCTTCGCGGGCGTTTTCCGGTCCGGCGCGGGGTAGCTCGTGGCGCTCGCGCCCGTGCCCTTGGCGGCCTTCGTGGTGTCGGCGGCCGGGGTCGGGTCGTCGAGCAGGATCTCCTCGCGCAGGTCGACGCCGTGCACGGAGGAGAGCTTGGTGGCGGCGGCGATGGCCGCGTCCGCCTTGCCGGTGGGCACGGTGGCGCGGACGTAGCCGAGCTTGTCGTCGAAGCGGCCGACCGAGGCGCCCTTGAGGGACTCGATCTCCTCGGTGACCTGGGCGGTCTTCCCGGGGGCCGTCGCGATCATCATCGTGACGTGCTTGGCGCCCTCGGCCTTGGCCTCGGCGAGCAGTTCCGCGTCGTGCGAGCCGAGCTTGTCGTGGGCGGACTTGACGTCCGCGTCGGCCGGGGCGGCGGCCGGGCCGTCGGCGGCGAGGGCCAGCGGGACCGGCCCGGCCGCGGAGAGCGCGGCGACGAGACCGGCGGCGACGGCTATGCGGGCCGCGCGTCTGGTGCCCGATATGGGGGCGCGCTGCGGGGAGTTGGTCATCGGCATCCCTTGCAAGGAGCGAACGATCGGGAGCGGCCAGGGGTGATCGTTCCTGGTCGCGGGGGTCCGGAATGCACTACCGGACGATCGATGAGCTTCGCGTAAAGGGCCTTTGTTTGGCGAGGGTTGGCCGGAAGGCCGGGAGAGGTGTGGGGAAAACCCCCGGTGCCCGTATGGGGAGATCACACCTGAAGCGGGCAAGTCCGTCATGCTCATGCAGGGTGGGTGTCCACAGTGCGGACCCGCCCGAATACTCCCCTGCGCGTTCCCGGCCGCCCGGGATACCGTCCGGCGATGCGACGGACGTTGAGGGTGGCGGCCTACGCCGTGGTGGTGCGCGACGGACAGCTCCTGCTCGCCCGGTCCCGGGGTGAGAACGGCGTCCCCGAGTGGGTGCTGCCGGGCGGCGGCATGGAGCACGGCGAGGATCCGTACGACACCGTGCGGCGCGAACTGGAGGAGGAGACCGGCTATCTCGTCGAGGTCACCGGTTTCCTCGGGGTCGACTCCAGCCGCCGCACCCTGCCCGGCCGCCTCCGCCGCCCGGTCGACCACCACGGCCTGCGGCTGCTCTACGAGGCCCGGGTCGCGGGAGGGGAACTCCGCCACGAGATCGGCGGCTCCACCGAACTCGCCGCCTGGCAGCCCCTCGACGCCGTCCCCGGCCTGGTCCGCATCGGCCTCGTCGACACCGCCCTGCGGCTGTGGCGCGAACGCCCCGCGGGGGGACGCCTGGAGACCGGCCGGGGATGACGCTCGCGCCGGCGCGCGGAACGGCCGAAACCTGATCAACCGCCGGGAGCCGTGGCAACCCCGCCGCCCCCGGCGCGGTCCCTCCCCACGACCACGCAGGACGGACAGGGGAGGCACGAGCATGCGGAAGCGGATGCGGACGACGGCGGTGGCAGCGGTGGCGGTGGCCCTCACGGCGGCCCTGGCGGCCCCCGCGGTCGCGGCGGGACCCGGCGCGGACCGCACGGGGGACACCGGCGACCACAAGGCCACCGCCCGGGCCGTGCGGGCCGCGGTCGAGGGCGGGGTGCCCGGCGTGACGCTGCGGGCGGAGGACCGGCGGGGCGTGTGGACGGCCACCGCCGGGGTGGGGAACCTGCGCACCGAGCGCCCGCGCTCCCCGCACGACCGCTACCGGGTCGGCAGCATCACCAAGACCTTCGTGGCGACGGTGCTGCTGCAGCTGGAGGCGGAGGGCACGCTGTCGCTGGACGACACCGTCGACTCCTGGCTGCCCGGCCTGGTCACCGGCAACGGCCACGACGGCGCCCGGATCACCCTGCGCCAGCTGCTCAACCACACCAGCGGCGTCTTCGACTACACGGCCGACGAGGACTTCGGCCGCACCTACTTCCTCAAGGAAGGCTTCTTCGAGCACCGTTACGACACCCTCGCCCCCGAGGAACTGGTGCGCGTCGCGATGTCCCACAAGCCGGACTTCGCGCCCGGCGCCGGGTGGAACTACTCCAACACCAACTACGTGCTGGCGGGACTGGTGATCGAGAAGGCCACCGGCCGCCCCTACGGCGAGGAGATCCGCCGGCGCGTCATCACGCCGCTGCACCTCACCGGAACCTCGGTCCCCGGCACCCGCACCGGCGTGCCCGGACCCAGCAGCCGTGCCTACGGCAAGCTCACCGCTGACGGCAGCGGTCCCGTCCACGACGTCACCCGGATCAACCCGTCCATGGCCTTCTCGGCGGGCGAGATGATCTCCGACTCCAAGGACCTGGGCCGCTTCTACCGCGCCCTGCTCACCGGACGGCTGCTGCCGAAGGAGCAGCTGGACGAGATGACCGACACGGTGGCCGTGGACGACACGCACGGCTACGGGCTGGGCCTGATGAGCACCGAGCTGAGCTGCGGGGTGACCGTCTGGGGCCACGGCGGCGGCATCCACGGCTCCACGTCCGACGCCGTCACCACCCGGAACGGGCGGCACTCCCTGGCGTTCAACTTCAACGGCGACTGGACCGGGGACCCCGAGGCGGTGATCGACGCCGAGTACTGCGGCGACTGACACGAGGCGGGCCGTCGCACTAGCGGGGCAGCACGACGACGTACGCGGCCGGATCCCGGTCCGCCGACGCCATCAGGGCCGTGCGGACCACCACGGCCTGCTGCTCCGCCGCGTCCCGCAGCTTGCGCGGCGTGATGTGCACGACCGTGATGCCGAGACGCTCCAGGTGCTCGCGCTTGCGGGTGTGCTCCACCCACTCGGCGTCGTCCTCCGGCCGTCCGCCCGGCCGGGGCGCGCGGGTGTCCAGCTCCACCGCCACCGCCTGCTCCGGCCAGTACGCGTCCAGGCCGCCCAGGCGCGGGCCGCCGGGCAGGCGCAGGTCCACGTTCCAGCACGGGTCCGGCAGGCCGTACTCGCGGACCATCCGGTACAGCCGGGACTCCGCGAGCGCCCGGCCCTCGGCCAGCAGGGAGTCCACCGCGTGCACCACGTGCGGGCGGTTCAGCAGCTTCGCCGCCGTCAGCTCCCGCACCACCGCGGCCGGTTCGCAGTGCCCGCCGCGCACCGCCTCGGTCAGCAGCCGGCGCACGACGACCGCGTCCTTCACGCCCGCCACCGCGTCGGCCAGCGCCCGCGGGACCGGGGCCACCGGCAGGCCCGTGACCTGCTCCGGGACCGGCAGCGCGGCGGCCCGCACGATCCGGGCGCAGCCCGTCGACCGCAGCCGGCGCAGCCGCGGCACCAGGACGTCGAACGTCTCCTGGGACGGCAGCGGGGGAGCGGACGTGAAACCGTGCAGGGTCAGTGCGGCCAGCCCCGTGATCATCGCCTCGCCGTAGGGGGATGCGGGCGGCTCGTCCCCGCCCGGCTGCACGGGCACGCTCACGGTCCGCTCCCGCGCCGCGTACAGCAGCACCGCGTGCAGCCGCTCCTCGCTGGTCGGCGGCCCCGGGTGCAGCAGGACCACGCCGGGCAGCAGCTGCCGCCAGGGCCCGCCGGGGCGGCACTGCTCTCCGGCCTCCACGGCGGAGACGCCGTGCGCCCGCAGTTGCGTATGGGTCAGCACGCGCCGTCCGGTGCCGGTGGCGAGGTGGTGCGAGGGGCGCGGGGAGAGGGGGGTGTTGTGGTTCATGACCGGCAATTTCCCGCCTCCGGCCGCCCTCCGAACCCCTGTTACACGCCCGTCGCCGAACCCGGACAAGCCCGCACTAAAGGACGCGTGTTCGGATACCGAAAGCCGCTGGTCCGTTCGGGTGAGGGGCGGGGTTACGGGGCCGAATGCCCGCGTTCGGTAACGGTGGTTGCACGGCCGGAGGGGCTGACGATTCAGCCCCTCCGGCGTTTGAGGAGCGGGAGTGTCAGCCCGCCGCCGCGTCGCAGGCCTGGCCCCGCAGGGCGCGCGCCAGGTCGTCGCGCGCCTCCAGCACCAGACGCCGCAGCGCGGGCGCCGCGTCCTCGTGAGAGGCGAGCCACGCGTCGGTGGCGTCCAGGGTGGCCCGGGAGTCCTCGTAGGACGGGAACAGGCCGCGGACCACGTCCATGCCGATCTGGATCGACCGCTCCGTCCACACCCGCTCGATCGCCGCGAAGTACTTCTCCGCGTAGGGCGCGAGCAGCTCCCGCTGGGACGGTTGCGCGAAGCCCGCGATCGTCGCCTCCACCAGCGCGTTGGACAGCGCGTCCGACTCCACGACCTGCGCCCAGCACTGCGCCTTGACCGCCTCCGACGGGCGGGCCGCCAGACAGCGGACGTGGTGGCGCCGCCCGGAGGCGGTGTCGTCCCGCGCCAGCTCCTCGTCCAGCCGCTTCTCGTCGGCCGCACCGTGCGCGGCCAGCGGCTCCAGGAACGCCCAGCGCAGCTCCTGGTCCACCTCCAGACCCGGCAGGGTCACCGTGCCGTCCAGCAGCGAGGCCAGCAGCTCGAAGTCGGCCCCGCCGCACGCCACGCGGGCGAAGAAGCGCGCCCACGCCAGCTGCTGCTCGCTGCCCTCGCCGGCCGCCCGCAGCTGCTCCGCCGCGCCCTCGGCGAGCCGCCGCCCGGCCTCCTCGCGCCGCTTGGGCGCGGTGTAGTGCACGGCCGCCGACTCCGCCCAGGCGTGCAGCGTCTGGAGCACGCCGATGTCGGTCTCCCGGCCCGCGAACCGCAGCACCAGCTCGGTGAAGTCCCGGGCCGGCAGCAGCGCGTCGCGCGTCATGTTCCACAGCGCGGACCAGCACAGCGCGCGGGCCAGCGGGTCGGAGAGGTCGCCCAGGGCCTCCCGGAGCGTGGCCAGCGACGTGTCGTCGAAGCGCGTCTTGCAGTACGTCAGGTCGTCGTCGTTGACCAGCACCAGCTCCGGCGCGTCCGCGCCCGCCAGCTCCGCCACGACCGTCCGCGGCCCCTCGACGTCCGTCTCGGCCTGCGCGTACCGCTCCAGGGCGCCCGCGTCGGTGCGCCGGTACAGGCCCACCGCGACCCGGTGCGGGCGCAGTTCGGGGTGCGACTCCGCGGCCTCCTGCACCACGGCCAGCTCGTCCACGGTGCCGTCCGCGCGCAGCAGCACCTGCGGGGTCAGGGAGTTGACGCCGGCCGTCTCCAGCCACGCCCGGGACCAGGCGGCCATGTCACGCCCGCTGGTCTCCTCCAGCACCGACAGCAGGTCGCCGAGCCGCGTGTTGCCGTAGGCGTGCCGCTTGAAGTAGCGCCGGGCGCCCTCCAGGAACGCGTCCTGGCCGGCGTACGCCACCAGCTGCTTGAGCACGGAGGCGCCCTTGGCGTAGGTGATGCCGTCGAAGTTGAGCTTGGCGTCCTGGAGGTCGCGGATGTCCGCGGTGACCGGGTGCGTGGAGGGCAGCTGGTCCGCGCGGTACGCCCACGCCTTGCGGCGGTTGGCGAAGGTGATCCAGCCGTCGGTGAAGCGGGTCGCGCCGACCAGCGAGAACGCGCCCATGAAGTCGGCGAAGGACTCCTTCAGCCACAGGTCGTCCCACCACTCCATGGTGACCAGGTCGCCGAACCACATGTGGGCCATCTCGTGCAGGATCACGTTGGCCCGGCCCTCGTAGGAGGCCCGCGTCACCTTGCCGCGGAAGATGAACTCCTCGCGGAAGGTCACCATCCCCGGGTTCTCCATCGCGCCCAGGTTGTACTCCGGCACGAACGCCTGGTCGTACTTCCCGAAGGGGTACGGGTAGTCGAAGTGGTCGTGGAAGAAGTCCAGGCCCTGCTTGGTGATCAGGAAGACGTCGTCGGCGTCGAAGTGCGGGGCGAGGCCCTTGCGGCACATCGCGCCGAGCGGGATCTCCAGCCGGGTGCCGTCTTCGAGGACCCGCTCGTAGCGGTCGGTCACATAGTGGTACGGACCCGCGACGACACACGTGATGTACGTCGAGATCGGCTTGGTCTCCGCGAACCGCCAGACCCCGTCGGCCAGTTCGCCCGCGCCGTTGCTCCACACCGTCCAGCCCTCGGGGGCCCGCACCTCGAAGCGGTACGGCGCCTTCAGGTCGGGCTGCTCGAAGTTCGCGAAGACCCGGCGGGCGTCGGCCGGCTCGTACTGGGTGTACAAGTACACCTCGCCGTCCTCGGGGTCGACGAAGCGGTGCATGCCTTCGCCGGTGCGGGAGTAGGCGCACCGCGCGTCCACCACGAGCTCGTTGTCGGCGGCCAGGTCCTCCAGGAGGATGCGGCTGCCGTCGAAGACCTGGCCCGGGTCGAGGTCCCGGCCGTTCAGGGTCACCGCCGTCACGCTCGGCGCGATCAGGTCGGCGAAGCTGCTCGCCCCCGGCTCGGCGCAGCGGAACCGCACCGTGGTGACCGACCGGAAGGTGCGCGGGCCGTCGCCGTCGTGCTCGCCGGTCGCGGAGCGCAGGTCCAGGGACACCTCGTACCCGTCGACGGACAGCAGTGCTGCCCGCTCCCGGGCCTCGTCACGGGTCAGGTTCTCACCGGGCACGGGCGGACTCCTCATGCGTCGTCGACAGGGATGGACAGCACCGATCCTGCCATGCGCCCCTGACGCGGGTCAGCCGGGAATGGCCGGGGCGAGCTCCGGCGTTGACACGGTGGAACACCGCCTTCACGAGGAGCGACATGTCGGACAAGTCTCCCGCCACGCCCGTCGACTTCTGGTTCGACCCGCTGTGCCCCTGGGCCTGGATGACCTCCCGGTGGGTGCTGGAGGTGCAGAAGCAGCGGGACCTGGACGTGCGCTGGCACCTGATGAGCCTCGCCGTCCTCAACGAGGACAAGCTGGACGAGCTGCCCGCCGAGTACCGCGAGATGCTCGAGCTCAAGGCCTGGGGCCCGGTCCGGGTGGTCATCGCCGCGCAGGAGGAGCACGGGCCGCAGGTGCTCGGCGACCTCTACACCGCGCTCGGCACCCGCATCCACAACAAGGGTGAGGGCCCGGGCAAGGAGACGGTCGCGGCGGCGCTGAAGGACGTCGGGCTGCCCGACTCCCTCATGGAGCACTGGGACTCCACCCCGTACGAGCCGCAGCTGCGCGCCTCCCACAAGGAGGGCATCGACAAGGTGGGCCAGGAGGTCGGCACCCCGGTGATCGCGGTCCCCGGTCCCGACGGCGAGGAGATCGCCTTCTTCGGCCCGGTCGTCACCCCGGCCCCCCAGGGCGAGGAGGCCGTCCGCCTCTGGGACGGCACCCTCGCGGTCGCCTCGGTCCCGGGCTTCTACGAGATCAAGCGCACCCGCACGAAGGGCCCGGACTTCAGCAACCTCTGATCACCGGTCCGGCACACGCCGAAGCCCCCGCGCGTCCTGTCCTCGCGGGGGCTTCCGTCTGCCTCAGCGGCGCTCGCGGGTCCGCTGCCAGGCGTAGCCGACCGCCGCCAGCGCCAGCGTCATCGCGCCGGTGGAGTAGAGCTGCACCCGCGTGTCCGGCTCCCGGGCCATCAGCACGAAGACCGTCGCCATGCCGGCCAGGGCCGCCCAGGTCAGCCAGGGGAACGCCCACATCCGCACGGCCAGCCGCTCCGGCGTCTCACGCTCCAGGCGGCGCCGCAGCCGCAGCTGGGAGACGGCGATGAAGATCCAGACGACCAGGATCACCGCGCCGATCATGTTCAGCAGCCAGGGGAAGACGTCGTCCGGCCGCCAGTAGCTCAGCAGCACGCACAGGAAGCCGAAGACGGAGGACGCCAGCACGGCGGCGCGCGGCACCCCGCCCGACACCCGGCCCAGCCACGTCGGGCCCTGGCCGCGCCGCACCAGCGAGTAGCCGATGCGGGAGGCGCCGTAGATGTTGGCGTTCATCGCGGACAGCAGCGCCACCAGCACGACCACGTTCATCAGCTGGCCGGCGCCGGGGATGCCGAGCCGGTCGAGGGCGGCGACGTAGGGGCCGTCCTCGACCACCTGCGGGGAGTCCCAGGGGACGAGGGCGACGACGACCGCCATCGAGCCGACGTAGAAGACGGCGATCCGCCACATCGCGGTGCGCACCGCGCGCGCCACGCCGCGGACCGGGTCCTGGGACTCGGCGGCCGCGATGGTCACCGTCTCCAGGCCGCCGTAGGCGAAGACGGACGCGAGCAGGCCGATGACCAGGCCCTCGCCGCCGTTGGGCAGCAGCTCGGTGAGGTTCGAGCCGCCCGGCGAGTCGGTGCCCGGCAGCACGCCGGCCAGCGCCAGCACGCCCAGCACCAGGAACAGGGTGATCGCGCCGACCTTCAGCGCGGCGAACCAGAACTCGAACTCGCCGAAGTTCTTCACCGCGGCGAGATTGGTCCCGCAGAACACCGCCATGAACAGCGCCACCCACGCCCACTCGGGCGTGCCCGGCAGCCATCCGTGGACGATCTGCGCGGCGCCGATGCCCTCCAGGCCGACCGCGGTGCACAGCAGCACCCAGAACGCCCAGCCGGCGGTGAACCCGGCCCAGGGGCCGATGGCCCGCTCGGCGTGCGAGGAGAAGGACCCGGAGGACGGGTACGCGGCCGACATCTCGCCCAGCATCCGCATCACCAGCATGACCAGCAGGCCGGAGAGGGCGTAGGCGATCACGACGGAGGGGCCCGCGGCGGCGATGCCCGCGCCGGAGCCGACGAACAGTCCGGCGCCGATCACCCCGCCGAGGGCGATCATCGACAGATGGCGCTGTTTGAGACCGTGCGAGAGGGAGGCGCCGCCGGTGTCCGTGGGCGTCTCGACCGTGGTGAGGGGCATGGGCGCGGCTCGTCCAATGTGGGGGGAAGGCAAAAACGCCCCTAGTCTGGGCGGCGGCCCGGAGGTTCTGAGGCGGCCGCCCAGCATGTGGACGACAGTCAAGCGGAGGGTCACAGTCCGCTCACTGCGGGCTGATCGTCCCGTACGGCCGGCCGCCTTCACGGCGCCCGTGCGGTGCGAGGCGTCCGCCTCGGTCGCGCAGGACTCCTTGGTGGATCCCTACAGCCGCTCCTCCGCCCCTCCGTGTCGGCGACGCCACGTCACCTCAGTGACCCGTGTCACCTCGGGCGACGTGTGGCCCCCGTCCTTTGTCCGGAGCCCACCAACTCCCTGTTCGAGCCTTTGTCGAGCGCTGCTGGTGATCAGCACGGGGGCGCCGGTATAGCGTCGCGGTGTTCCCACTTGCCCTCACCCCGGGGAGTCCCCATGAGCACCGCCACCGTCACCTCCGCCCGGCCCGGACAGGTCCTCGCCGACCTCGTCCCCGCCTCCCGTGTCCGGGACGCGGCCCTCGTGCTCGGCGGCGCCGCGCTCACCGGTCTCGCCGCCCAGATCGCGGTGCCCGTCCCCGGCTCCCCGGTGCCGGTGACCGGCCAGACCTTCGCGGCGCTGCTCGTCGGCACCACCCTGGGCGCCCGCCGCGGCTTCGCCTCGCTCGCGGTGTACGCGCTCGTGGGCATGGCGGGCGTGCCGTGGTTCGCGGAGGGCAAGTCCGGGATGAGCATGCCGTCCTTCGGCTACATCCTCGGCATGCTGCTGGCGTCCGTCGTCGTGGGCGCGCTCGCCCGCCGCGGCGCCGACCGCTCCGCCTGGCGCATGGCCGGCACGATGCTGCTCGGCTCGGCGATCATCTACGCCGTCGGCGTGCCGTACCTGGCCCTGGCCACCGGGATGTCCGCCTCCGCCGCGATCGCGGCCGGCCTGACCCCGTTCCTCATCGGTGACGCGCTGAAGGCGGCCCTCGCGATGGGCCTGCTGCCCACCGCCTGGAAGCTCGTCGACAAGCGCTGACGACTCCACCTCTCACGCCGAAGGGCTCGGCGGGCGCTGTGCACAGCGCCCGCCGAGCCCTTCTGTCGTGCCGTGTCCGGGGAGGGCGGGTCAGCCCACGCCCACCTGGTCCCGCTCCGGGGCGGTGGCGGCCGCCCTCCGGCCGGCCAGCCGGTGCCGGACCAGGGCGATCGCCAGCACCACGGCCGCGACCAGCATCGTCAGCAGCACCGTGGACCGGCCGTCGTGCTCGGTGTCGGTGAGCATGTAGAGCAGCACGAAGACGATGAAGGCGATGCTCAGCCAGGTCAGGTACGGGTACAGCCACATCCGCACGACCAGCTTCTCCGGCGCCTCCGCCTGGATGATCTTCCGCATCCGCAGCTGCGAGAAGCAGATGACCAGCCACACGAACAGCGCGACCGCGCCGGAGGAGTTGACCAGGAAGAGGAAGACGGAGTCGGGGAACTTGTAGTTGAAGAAGACGGCGACGAAGCCGAACACGACCGAGACGAGGATCGCGGCCCGCGGCACGCCCCGGTGGGTGGTCCGGGCGAACGCCTGCGGCGCGTCCCCGCGCTGACCGAGCGAGAAGGCCATCCGTGAGGCCGTGTAGAGCCCGGAGTTGAGACAGGACAGCACGGACGTCAGCACGATGAAGTTCATGATCTGACCGGCGTGCGCGATGCCCAGCGAGTCCAGCGCGGCGACGTACGAGCCGTCCTCGGCGATGGCCTTGCTGTCCCAGGGCAGCAGGCAGACCACGACGAAGATCGAGCCGAGGTAGAAGACGCCGATCCGCCAGATGATGCTGTTGGTGGCCTTGGTGACGGCCCGCTGCGGGTCCTCCGACTCGCCGGCGGCCAGGGTGGCGATCTCGCTGCCCATGAAGGAGAACACCACGAGCAGGATGCCGGTGAGGATCGCGCCCGCGCCGTTGGGCAGGAACCCGCCGTGGCCGGTCAGGTTGGACAGGCCCGCCTGGTCGCTGTCGACGCCGGGCAGCAGGCCGAAGACGGCCAGCCCGCCGACGACGATGAACGCGCTGATCGCGACGACCTTGATGCCGGCGAACCAGAACTCGAACTCGCCGTAGGAGCCGACCGACGCCAGGTTCGTCGCGGTCAGCACCACCATCACGATGAGCGCCCAGCCCCACTGCGGGACGGCGGGTATCCATCCTTCGAGGATGGCGGCGCCCGCGGTCGCCTCCACGGCGAGCACGACCACCCAGAAGAACCAGTACAGCCAGCCGATGGTGAAGCCGGCCCAGGGTCCGAGGGCCCGGTCGGCGTGCGCGGAGAAGGAGCCGGAGGTCGGGTTCGCCGCGGACATCTCACCGAGCATGCGCATCACCAGCACCACGAGCGTGCCGACGAGCGCGTACGACAGGAGGATGCCGGGGCCGGTGGTGGCGATGCCGGTGCTGGAACCGACGAAGAGTCCGGCACCGATGACACCGCCGATGGCGATCATCGACAGATGCCGGTTCTTCAGGCCGGCCTGGAGCCCGGAGCCCGTGGGCGGGCCTCCGGGGCCCTCGGGGCCGTGACCGGCCTTGGTGAGGGTCGGCTGCGACGTCATGTGGGGTCTTCCTTTGCGCCGGTTGAGCGGTACCCGTACGAGCGGTGTACGAGCTGAACCAGTGAAACGGAGGCTTACTTTTACAGGAACCTTTGATTTCCAATCTTTACCCGAGCTTTTCCTGGGGTCCTGTGGATTGGCTCACACTTTTCACACGGCCCACCCCGCGCCGCTTCCCCCGGGAGCCCATGTCACACTCGTCGCATGCGCGTGTATCTCGGCTCCGACCATGCGGGCTACGAACTGAAGAACCACCTCGTCGAGTGGCTCAAGGAGGCGGGGCACGAACCCGTCGACTGCGGCCCGCACCTCTACGACGCCCAGGACGACTACCCGCCGTTCTGCCTCCGCGCCGCGGAGCGGACCGCCGCGGACCCCGGCTCCCTCGGCATCGTGATCGGCGGCTCCGGCAACGGCGAGCAGATCGCCGCCAACAAGGTCGAGGGCGTACGGGCCGCCCTGGCGTGGAGCGAGCAGACCGCCGCGCTGGGCCGCGAGCACAACGACGCCAACGTGGTCGCCGTCGGCGCGCGCATGCACAGCCAGGAAGAGGCGACCAAGTTCGTCGAGATCTTCCTCAACACCCCGTTCTCGGGTGACGAGCGCCACATCCGCCGGATCGACATGCTCTCCTCCTACGAGACCACCGGCGACCTCCCCCCGATCCCGGCGCACCACCCGCAGCAGTAACGACCGGAAGCAGACAGCGGAGCGAGCGAGGGGGACCGTGCCCGAGGGACACACCATCCACCGGCTGGCCGAGGACTACGCCAAGGCCTTCCGGGCGGACACCTCCCTGCGCGTCACCAGCCCCCAGGGCAAGTTCAGCGACGCCGCGGCCCTCCTCGACCGCACCCCGCTGCGCACCACCGACGCCCACGGCAAGCACCTCTTCCTTGGCTTCGGCGACCCCGGGCACCCCGAGTGGGTGCACATCCACCTCGGCCTGTTCGGCAAGGTCACCTTCGGCCCCGCCCCGGCGCCGCCGCCCACGGACACCGTGCGGCTGCGCCTGACCGGCAACACCGCCTACGTCGACCTGCGCGGCCCCACCACCTGCGCCCTGATCACGGAGCCCGAGAAGCGGGCGGTACACGACCGGCTCGGCCCGGACCCCCTCCGGCCCGACGCCGACCCCGAGCGGGCGTACCGCAGGATCAGCCGCAGCCGCACGACCGTCGCGGCGCTCCTCATGGACCAGAAGGTCGTCGCGGGCGTGGGCAACGTCTACCGGGCCGAGGTGCTCTTCCGGCACGGCATCGACCCCTACCGGGCCGGCAAGGACCTCACCCGCGCCCAGTGGGACGCGATCTGGGACGACCTGGTCGCCCTGATGCGCGAGGGCGTCCGGAACAACCGCATCGACACCGTCCGCCCCGAGCACACCCCCGAGGCCATGGGCCGCCCACCGCGCGTCGACGACCACGGCGGCGAGGTGTACGTCTACCGCCGGGCGAACCAGCCCTGCCACATCTGCGGCGGCGAGATCCGCACCGCCGGCCTCGCCGCCCGCAACCTCTTCTGGTGCCCGGGCTGCCAGCGGCCCTGACCCCGGACCCGGTCAGAAGCCGTGGGGCAGCCACGGCGCCGGGTCGCTGCCGAACGCCACCGACGCCTCGGCCAGCGCGCCGCCCCGCAGCTCCCGCACCCGCCCGGCCGCGGCCAGCGCGGTCAGGCTCACCCCGCCCAGGTAGGCGGCGCCCAGCTCCCGCACCGACAGGGCGAGATCGGCCGCGTCCCGGGTGGGCTCGCAGGTCGCCCCCTTGGCGTCCCCGCTCAGCCGCCAGCGCCCCGCGTTCCACGGGCAGAAGGCGTCCTCCACCTCCAGCACCACGTCCACCGGCGCCCGGTAGGTGCGCGCCGCGAGCGCCGCACCCACCTCCACCGGCCGCACGTACAGCGCGTCCCGCAGCGTCGGACGGCAGCGCCGCACGTCCTTCACCAGGTACTGCCACGAGTCGTCCATCGGCCGCCCCCGCACCCGCAGCGACGACGTCAGGTCCAGGTCGAACAGGAAGCGCCACAGCGCCGCCCCCGCCGCCGGGTCCAGCGCCTCCAGGGCGCTCAGCACCACCTCGCCCTCGGGCCCGCCCGGACCCCAGGACGGCTTCACCCGGAACCGCGCGTACCCGGCCGTCGCGCCGTCGCGCTCGGCGACCACGCACTGCAGCGGCGACGCCCCGCCCCGCTCGCTCTCCGGATCCAGCACCCCCAGCCGCTCCCAGCCGGGCCGGCGCGCCAGCATCCCGGGACGCCCCGGCACCAGCCGGGCGTAGACCGCCTCGCACGCGTCCAGCACCTCGGCCGGGTCCGCGTACCGCAGCAGTACGTCATCCGTACCGTCCGGCACCGACAGCCCGGCGCGCAGGGTGTCGATCTCCGCGTCCAGCTGGAAGGTGGCCGCTCCGTAGCCGAACCGGCCGTAGATCGCCGGCTCCGACGCCGTCAGCACCGCCAGCGGCTCGCCCCAGGAACGTATGTCGTCCAGCTGCCGGCGCATCATCGCCGTCAGCAGCCCGCGCCGCCGGTGGGTGGCGGCCACGCTCACCATCGTCACGCCCGCGGCCGGCACCGACGCCCCGCCGGGCACGGTCAGCCGGAAGGAGAAGGCGCCCCCGGACGCCACGCACCGGTCACCGTCCCAGGCGGCCAGGAAACGGCCGAACTCGGTGAGCGAGCGCCACATCCGGCGCTCTTCGTCGGCCTCCGGCAGCCCGCCGAAGGCCCGCAGCAGGTTCCCGTACGCGCTGTCCCACTCGTCCGGCTGGAGGCTGCGCAATGCGGGCGCCTGGCCCGTGTGATCGTCGACCATGGGGCCATGCCTACCAGGGCCCCGGAATCGAGGCGAGGCAATTTCCGTCGCCCGGGCCCCGGGACGCCCCGGCATGAAGTTCACTGTGAATCCGGTCCCCATGAGGGGGGACAAGCTGGACCTCCCGTGCCAAGCGGCCGGTTGGATGGATAGGGTCCCGAACTGATGGCAGCAGGACGAGGGCGGCGCACAGCGGCCGAGACGTTCACGGCCCGGTTGAAGAAGCAGTGGCACCGGGCCCGCGTCGGCATGCGCCGGGCCGCCGTCGACTACTTCCGCGGCGACGGCTCCGACTGGATCGCGCTCGCCGGACTGCTCCTCACCGTCCCGCTGATCGCCGCCGGCACCCTCGCCAACTCCGTGTGGTGCTCGCCCGCCGCCCTGTGCATCCCGATCGTCGCGGGCGGCCTGCTGCTGCGCCCGGCCAGCCTGCTCGGGCTCTACGCGGCGGCGGCCACCGCGCTGATCGTGGAGGCCGTGCAGCTCGGCCCGTACACCGAGGGCGTGGCCCGGGTCACCCCCGGCGTGGTCCTGGTCGTCGCGGCCTGCGGTTTCTTCGGGCTGCTCGTCGCCCAGTTCCGCAGCCGGGTCGGCGTGCCGTGGCGGCGTGGCGGCACCATGCTGTTCGACCTGCGCGAACGCATCCGGGTGCAGAGCAAGCTGCCCAAGCTGCCGGCCGGCTGGCACCGGGAGATGGCGCTGCGCCCGGCGGGCGGCCAGTCCTTCTCCGGCGACTTCGTGGTCGCGGCCCGCACCAACGGCGGACGCACCCTGGAGGTCGTCCTGACCGACGTCTCCGGCAAGGGCATGGACGCCGGCTCGCGCGCCCTGCTGCTGTCCGGCGCCTTCGGCGGCCTGCTCGGCAGCCTCCCCCCGCACGACTTCCTCCCGGCCGCCAACGGCTATCTGCTCCGCCAGGACTGGGAGGAGGGCTTCGCCACCTCCATCCACCTGGTCCTCGACCTGGACTCCGGCGACTACGAGCTCTACTCCGCCGGACACCCGCCGGGCCTCCAGCTCAGCGCGGGCAGCGGCCGCTGGGAGGAGAAGTCCGCCGACGGACCCCTGCTGGGCGTGTACGACGGCGCCCAGTTCGACCCGGTGAAGGGCTCGCTGCGCCCCGGCGACGTGCTGGTGCTGTTCACCGACGGCCTGGTGGAGACCTCCGACCGGGACATGGTCGAGGGCATCGACCGGCTCACCGGCGAGGCCGACCGCTACGTCGCCGGCGGCTTCCACGGCGCCGCCTGGCACCTCATCGAGGCCGTCGCCAAGGACGTCAACGACGACCGGGCGCTGCTGCTGATCTGCCGCGAGGGCCCCACCGCGGCCGCGGCCCGCTGAGCCGCGCCGGGCACACTGGACGCGTGAACCGGACACCGATCACAAACCTGGCCGAGGTCGAGGCCACCGCCCGCGCCGCGCACGCCGGCCAGACCGACAAGGCGGGCCGCCCCTACGCCGAGCACCTGCGCGCGGTCGCCGAGGGCGTACGGCTGCGGGGCGGCGACGACGAGCAGATCGCGGCGGCCTGGCTGCACGACGCCGTGGAGGACGACAGGCTGAGCCCCGCGTGGCTGGAGGAGGCGGCGCTCACCCGGCGTACCAAGGACATCGTCCTCGCCGTGACGAAGCGGTCCGGCGAGGAGCCCGAGGAGTACGCGGCCCGCATCCTGGCCACTCCGGGCGCGCTGCTGGTGAAGGAGGCGGACCTGGCGCACAACGCCGACCCGGCCCGCCTCGCCGTCCTCGACGACGCCACCCGCGCCCGGCTGACCGCCAAGTACGCGCGGATGCGCGCCCTCCTCGGCCTGGACGCGGGCCTCTAGACGGCGACCTTCTCGCCGGGCGCCCGCACCTCGGCGGGCCGGGGCTGTTCACGGACCCGTGCCGCCTCGCCCGCGTCCCGCCGGAACGCCCACTCCATGCGCGGCTCCACCACGCAGCGCAGCGCCCGCTGCACCGGCCGGGTGCACAGCAGCGTCACGGCGGCCGCCGCGAAGACGGTGAGACCCAGCACGCCGAGCGGCTCGTGCAGCGCGGGCTGGTCGTAGAAGTCCGTGTAGTTGCCCGCCCGCACCAGGAAGGCGTGCAGCAGATAGCCGTAGATCGTGCCCGCGCCGAGGGCGGTGAACCACATGCGGCGGCGCGGCACCCAGGCGAAGAAGCAGACGGTCGTCACCAGTGAGCAGCCGAGCGTGGCCCACACCATGACCGGGCCGGTCCACCAGGCGGTGCCCAGCTCCTGGGCGGCGTCGCTGTGGTACAGCCAGCCGAGCCGCATGTACGGCATCGTCGCCCAGGCCGTGACCGCCGCCGCGACGAACACCGGCACGGACGCCACCCGCACCGAGCGGCGCTTGACCATCCGGAAGTGCTCGGGGCGCAGGGTCAGGCCCAGCACGAAGAAGGGGGCGAACTGCAGCACCCGCTGCAGCTCCAGGTCGTCGCCGATCTGCGGGGACACCGAGCCCAGCGCGGCGAGGACCAGCGACACCGGCAGCGGGTGCTTGACCGCCCTCCACACCGGCGTGGTCAGCCGCCACACGAACAGCGCGCAGAGGAACCACAGGTGGTAAGTGGGGTCCAGCAGCGTGATGCCGTGCTCCGGCTCGTCGTTGCCGTAGCGCTGGAAGAGGGAGTACGCGGTCTCGAAGACCACGTAGGGGACGACGACCCCGGTGACCAGGCGCCGCACGTGCTTGGGGCGCAGGTCGAAACTGCGGGAGAAGTAGCCGGAGATGAGGATGAACGCCGGCATGTGGAACGTGTAGACGACCCGGTAGGCGGTCTCGACCGCCCCGTCGTCCAGGAGTTGCCCCCAGGCGTGGCCGACGGCCACCAGCACGATCGCCAGGTACTTGGCGTTGTCGAAGAAGGCGTCGCGCTGTCTGCCTCCCGGAGCGGGCCGGGATCCCTCCGGGGTCCTGGTGCGCGGGGTCGGCACTCCGTCCGCCGGCGTCTGCACCGGGGGGAGCGGCGTCCTGCTGTTGCCGTACGGTCGCTGCGAGTTCGTCACGGGCCCTCCCGGCGGTGGGACGGGGAGGCGATCGGGGAGCTCGCTGCGCTTGCGGGGGACGAGGCAGCGTGGAACATCTCAGGCACCCTAGCGTCGTCTTCGGGAATCCGTAAAACGCCCGACGTCATTCCTGGTTATTGCGTTCGAGTACCCCGGATCCGGAAATGCGCGCATGCCGTGGGCGTGAGCGGCAACACAAGGGAAAAGATGCCGTGTTGCCCTCACCGTGGCCGTTCTTGTCAGGATTGTTCCGGATCAATCCGGTCATGGGGGTGAGTGGCGACTCCGGTGACATGTCCCCTTGTCGGGGTGGAACACCGGCAATTCGAATTGCCTGCGAACACCTTGTGAGGACACGGAGAAGGAGGCCTCGCTGAATCCCGCGCGAGGGCTCAGGGGGACGTTCAATTACCCGTGCGGGTGTTCTCTCGAATTACCGTGCGACAAAAGGGTGTTGTGTCTCCCCGCCCGGGGCGACGGCGACGCCGGCGGGACCGCGGGACGGACGATGTGTCAGCGGCCGGTTAGGCCGGGCGTCTTGGTGGCACGATGGTTCTGGCGGGGTGCGCGGGGATGCGTCGCCCGGGCCGGCGAAGCCGAACCGACCAAGGGTGTGATCTGTTGTGGCCATTTCACTGTCAGTGGTGCTGCTGTTGGCGATCATCCTGGTGGTGCTGCTGAGAGGTGGCTCCCTCAAGGCCGGGCCGGCGATCGTCGCCGTCCTCTTCGGCTTCTTCCTCGCCTCGACGGGCATGGCCGACGACATCCAGCGCTTCCTGGACTCGATAGCCGACATGATCAACTCGATCAGCTTCTGACCCCGCCCCCGCCCCCACGCGGCAGCGGACAGCCCGCCGACACGCCTCAGGGCCGGCCCGGAAAGATCCGGACCGGCCCTGAGCCTGTCGAGAGCGGGCGACGGGAATCGAACCCGCGTAGCCAGTTTGGAAGACTGGGGCTCTACCATTGAGCTACGCCCGCACGGTGCGCGCCGCGCGTCTGCGACCGCGGCACCGACAGGCATCGTAGCGGGTCGTGCGCCCTCGTCGCACACCCCGTGCCCGGCCGGTCGCCGGGCGCGGCTCCGTGGCCGTTAAGGCGGCGGCCCTTTCGCCCGCGTGCATGTACCCTACGGATCGCACCAGACGGGGTGTGGCGCAGCTTGGTAGCGCGTCCGCTTTGGGAGCGGAAGGCCGTGGGTTCAAATCCCGCCACCCCGACCAGCCACCTGCTCACCATCGGTGATCGCCTTTTGGGTGCCGCAGCCGCTGCCGTTACTATGCAAGCTGCACGCCCGTGTGTCTCTGCAAGTCCTCCGGGCGGCGAATCGGCCGGACCGCTCTGGTCCCGGCAGAACCCGAGAAGTCAGCCACAAGGAGACCGAACCGTGAAGAGCGCCGTGGAGACCCTGAACCCGACCCGGGTTCGGCTCACTGTCGAGGTGCCCTTCGAGGAGCTCAAGGACAGCCTCGACGCGGCGTACAAGAAGATCAACCAGCAGGTCACGGTGAAGGGCTTCCGCAAGGGCAAGGTCCCGGCCCGGGTCATCGACCAGCGCTTCGGCCGTGGTGCGGTCCTGGAGGAGGCGGTCAACGACGCCCTCCCGAAGTTCTACACCGACGCCGTGAACGAGGCCGAGCTGAGCCCCCTGGGCCAGCCCGAGGTCGACATCACGGAGCTGAAGGACGGCGAGACGCTGAACTTCACCGCCGAGGTCGACATCCGCCCGGCCATCGAGATCCCGGACTACTCCGGCATCGAGGTCGAGGTCGACGCCGTCGAGGTCACCGACGAGGACGTGGAGAAGTCGGTGGAGCAGCTCCGTGAGCGCTTCGCCTCCACGACCCCGGTCGAGCGTGCCGCCGAGGACGGCGACGTGGTCACCATCGACCTGGAGGCCAAGGTCGACGGAGAGGTCCTCGAGGACGGCGTCGCCAGCGGCGTCTCCTACACGATCGGCTCCGGTGAGCTGCTGGACGGTATCGACGACGCCGTGAAGGGCCTGGAGGCCGGTGGCGAGGCCACCTTCACCTCCGAGCTGAAGGGCGGCTCGGCGGCCGGCAAGGAGGCCGAGGTCACCGTCAAGGTCACCCAGGTCGCCAAGCGTGAGCTGCCCGAGCTGGACGACGAGTTCGCCCAGCTCGCCTCCGAGTTCGACACCCTCGAGGAGCTGAAGGCGGACAGCCGCAAGCGCCTGGAGAACATGAAGCAGTACGACCAGGCCACGCAGGCCCAGGAGCGCGTCCTGGACAAGCTGCTCGAGCTGGTCGAGGTCCCCGTCCCCGAGAAGCTGCTCGAGGACGAGATCAACACCCGCAAGCACAACCTCGAGCACCACCAGCTGGGCCAGATGGGCCTGGACCTCGCGAAGTACCTGGAGATCCAGGGCAAGACCGAGGAGGAGTTCGAGAACGAGACCCGCGAGGCCGCGGTCAAGGGCATCAAGACCCAGTTCGTGCTCGACGAGCTCGTGAAGCAGGAGAAGCTCAACGTCAACCAGGAGGAGCTCACCGAGCACCTCATGCGGCGTGCGGCCTCCTCCGGCATGTCCCCCGACCAGTTCGCCCAGGCGGTCGTCGAGCAGGGCCAGGTCCCGCTGCTCGTCGGCGAGGTCGCCCGCGGCAAGGCGCTGGCCGTCGTGGTCGAGAAGGCCACGGTCAAGGACACCAACGGCGAGATCGTCGACCTCGAGGACGACGAGGACGAGGCCGCCGAGGCCGAGACCTCCGAGGCCTCCGCCGACGAGACGGCCGAGGAGAAGACCGAGGGCTGAGCCCCGGCAGCGGTGATCATGTGAGAAGGCCCCGGGGCGCACACCCCGGGGCCTTCTCGACACCAGGGGCGGTACACCCTCCAGGGGCGCGGGGAACTGCGCGGGCAACCACGGCGCACCGGCCCCCGACTACGCCCCCGGCGAACACTCCCATCTCCGGGATTCCCCGAAGGGACCCGCGCGTTAGGGTCCATGAGTACCAGGGCAGTGGAGTCTCCGATACGGCTCCCGCCCCGCAGGGAACACGTGAGACGGCCCGGCGCCGTCGTAAGACGAGCAGGTGGATACGTGACGAATCTGATGCCTTCAGCCGCCGGCGAGCCCTCCATCGGTGGTGGCCTCGGCGACCAGGTCTACAACCGGCTGCTCGGCGAGCGGATCATCTTCCTCGGCCAGCCGGTCGACGACGACATCGCGAACAAGATCACCGCGCAGCTGCTGCTCCTTGCCTCGGACCCCGACAAGGACATCTACCTCTACATCAACAGCCCCGGCGGTTCGATCACGGCCGGCATGGCGATCTACGACACCATGCAGTACATCAAGAACGACGTGGTGACGATCGCCATGGGTCTCGCGGCGTCCATGGGGCAGTTCCTGCTCAGCGCGGGCACGCCCGGCAAGCGCTTCGCGCTGCCGAACGCCGAGATCCTGATCCACCAGCCCTCCGCGGGCCTCGCCGGCTCCGCGTCGGACATCAAGATCCACGCCGAGCGGCTGCTGCACACCAAGCGGCGCATGGCCGAGCTCACCTCCCAGCACACGGGCCAGACGGTGGAGCAGATCACCCGTGACTCGGACCGTGACCGCTGGTTCGACGCCTTCGAGGCCAAGGAGTACGGCCTCATCGACGACGTGATCGCCACGGCCGCCGGTATGCCGGGCGGCGGCGGCACCGGGGCCTGAGCGGCCTTACGAGGCTCCACGAGCCCCGTAGGACCCCGCCCGGGCCCGTGAGAGCCCGGGGCCCCCAGCAGCCCCAGCCGACCGCCTCAGCCCCTTTCAGGAGACACCGTGAACGCATTCCCCGGCAGCGGGATCTACGACCGTATGCAGGCCGTGCAGGACATGTCCGGCTCGCAGGGCCGCTACACCGGTCCGCAGGCCGAGTCCCGTTACGTCATTCCGCGCTTCGTCGAGCGCACCTCCCAGGGCATCCGCGAGTACGACCCGTACGCGAAGCTCTTCGAGGAGCGCGTGATCTTCCTCGGCGTGCAGATCGACGACGCCTCCGCCAACGACGTCATGGCGCAGCTGCTGTGCCTGGAGTCGATGGACCCCGACCGGGACATCTCGGTCTACATCAACAGCCCCGGCGGCTCCTTCACCGCGCTCACCGCGATCTACGACACGATGCAGTACGTGAAGCCGGACATCCAGACGGTGTGCATGGGCCAGGCGGCCTCCGCCGCCGCCGTCCTGCTCGCCGCCGGCACGCCCGGCAAGCGCATGGCGCTGCCGAACGCCCGGGTGCTGATCCACCAGCCCTACAGCGAGACCGGCCGCGGCCAGGTCTCGGACCTGGAGATCGCCGCCAACGAGATCCTCCGCATGCGGACGCAGCTGGAGGACATGCTGGCCAAGCACTCCACCCGTCCGATCGAGAAGATCCGCGAGGACATCGAGCGCGACAAGATCCTCACGGCCGAGGACGCGCTGGAGTACGGCCTGATCGACCAGATCATCACCACCCGGAAGATGGACAACTCCAGCCTGCGCTGAGGCGGGGCTGGGGTGTAACGTCTGCCGCCCCTTGGCACGGTTTGGCACGGTCCACGTCAAAGTGAACCGTGCCAAGGGGGGCCCGAACGGGGGGCCAGGCAAGGTACCGTCGACATAAGGCAGCACCAGGAGCCGCCGGACACGGACGTCCGGTCGTCTCCCAGGCGAAGGGGAAGCACACCGTGGCACGCATCGGTGACGGCGGCGATCTGCTCAAGTGCTCGTTCTGCGGCAAGAGCCAGAAGCAGGTCAAGAAGCTCATCGCAGGGCCCGGTGTGTACATCTGCGACGAGTGCATCGACCTCTGCAACGAGATCATCGAGGAGGAGCTCGCCGAGACCAGTGAGGTCCGCTGGGAGGAGCTCCCCAAGCCCCGCGAGATCTACGAGTTCCTCGAGGGGTACGTGGTGGGCCAGGAGGCGGCCAAGAAGGCCCTCTCCGTGGCGGTCTACAACCACTACAAGCGCGTCCAGGCCGGGGAGAACGGCGGCGCCCAGGGCCGTGACGACGCCATCGAGCTGGCGAAGTCCAACATCCTGCTGCTCGGCCCCACGGGCTCCGGCAAGACCCTGCTGGCGCAGACCCTCGCCCGCATGCTGAACGTCCCGTTCGCGATCGCCGACGCCACGGCGCTCACCGAGGCCGGCTACGTCGGCGAGGACGTCGAGAACATCCTGCTCAAGCTGATCCAGGCGGCCGACTACGACGTCAAGAAGGCCGAGACCGGGATCATCTACATCGACGAGATCGACAAGGTCGCCCGAAAGAGCGAAAACCCGTCGATCACGCGGGATGTGAGCGGCGAGGGCGTGCAGCAGGCGCTGCTGAAGATCCTCGAGGGCACCACCGCCTCCGTGCCGCCGCAGGGCGGGCGCAAGCACCCGCACCAGGAGTTCATCCAGATCGACACGACGAACGTGCTGTTCATCGTGGGCGGCGCCTTCGCCGGTCTGGAGAAGATCATCGAGGGCCGGGCGGGCGCCAAGGGCATCGGCTTCGGCGCGACGATCCGCTCCAAGCGGGAGATGGAGTCCAAGGACCAGTTCGAGGAGGTCATGCCGGAGGACCTGGTCAAGTTCGGCATGATCCCCGAGTTCATCGGCCGTCTCCCCGTCATCACCAGCGTGCACAACCTCGACCGCGAGGCGCTGCTGCAGATCCTCGTCGAGCCGCGCAACGCGCTGGTGAAGCAGTACCAGCGCCTCTTCGAACTCGACGGTGTGGAGCTGGACTTCGAGCGTGAGGCGCTGGAGGCCATCGCCGACCAGGCGATCCTGCGCCAGACCGGCGCCCGCGGCCTGCGCGCCATCATGGAGGAGGTCCTCCAGGGCGTGATGTACGAGGTGCCGTCCCGCAAGGACGTGGCCCGCGTGGTCATCACCGCGGACGTGGTGCTCTCCAACGTCAACCCGACGCTCATCCCGCGCGACTCGCGCGGCCGCGGCTCGGGCGAGCAGAAGACGGCGTAAGCCCCTGACAGACGGAAAGGGCGTCCGGCGCACCGCGCCGGACGCCCTTTCCGTGTTCAGGTGCTACTTGGCGACCCGCACGTCCTTGCGCACGTCGGCGGCGATGCCGGCGGACTCGTCCAGCGAGTACGTCTTGCCGCCGGCCGTCGGCTCGACCACGGCCATCGTGCTGTAGTCGGCCCACACGCACATGTAGGTCGTCTGTTCCTTCTTGGTGACCGGGTGCTTGGTCTCGGCCTGCTGGCACTTCATCACCGCGCCGTCCAGTCCGTCGGGGGACACCGACTGCGGCTCACCGACCAGCTTGACCTTCTTGTCGTCGGTGTCCTTGCGGATCTGCGCGAAGGTGATGTCCAGCGCCTTCTCCGGGTCCTTGACCTTGCCGTAGACACCGAAGTAGGTGATGTTCTCGGCGGTCTGGATCTTCGCCACGTCCGCCGGCTCTGCCGGGTCGAGGGCCGTGAGGTCGATGGTGGAGTAGATGGCGCCGACCGACGTCGCGTCGCTCACACCGGCCTTGGCGAGGTCCTCGGCGTCGCTGGAACTCGCCTCTTCCTCCTGCTCGTTGCCCATACGGTCGTACTTGTCGGAGAGGACCGACGCGGGCGCGGTCAGCTTGTGCGGACCGTCGTCCTCCAGGCCGCCGCCGGTGCCGCCGAGCAGGAAGTACGCGCCGACGCCGATGGCCGCGACGACCGCGACGGAGCCGACGATGATCGCCGCCTTCTTGCCGCCGCCTCCGCCGGACGCCGGGGGCTGGGGCGGCATGCCGTACTGCGGCTGCTGGCCGTAGGGCGGCTGCTGCGGCGGGACACCCGGGTGTCCCGGCTGGCCGGGCTGCTGCGGATAGCCGTAGCCGGGCTGGCCCGGCGGGGGCGTCTGCTGGGGGTAGCCGTAGCCGGGCTGCGGCTGGGGCGGGGTCTGCGGCGGCTGGCCGTACGGTCCCGGCTGCTGGCCGTACGGGCCGGGCTGCTGGGGCTGCCCGCCGTACGGGCCCGGCTGGTTGAAGCTCATGACTGGGTTCCCCCTCGTGTTCGCTGCTGCGGTGCCGTCAGACCTTGACGCGGATCTGCTCGCGGAGCTTGGTGGTGAGCTCGACCGCCGTGTCCTTGCCCACTCCCGTGCCGGCGTTGTCGCCGGGCGAGACCATGCCGACCGTGCTGCGGTCGGCCCAGGCGCAGAACCAGTCCGTCGACTCCTTGTTGGTGAGCGCGTTGGTGCTCTTCGTCGACTGGCACTTGGCCACCGTACCGGCGATCTCGACCTCCTCGGGCTCCCCGACGAGCTCCGCGTTCTCCATGCCCCCGGTGTTCTGCTCCGCGCTCTTCTCCACCTGCTCCTGGATGTTGGCGAAGAACTTGTCCAGCGTCTTCTCCGGGTCGGCGATCTCGCCGTAACCGCCCACCATGGTGATGCCCTTGGCGCTCAGCAGTTCGTCGCGGTCGGGGAAGTCGCCCGCGGTGCTGGGGTCGGCCGGGTCGTAGTTCCCGAAGTCCGCGGTGGACCACTGGCCGAGGACGGCGGTGCCGTTCTTCACCCCGCTCTTCTCCATGTCCTTCGCGGTGTCCGAGCCGCTCTCCTCGGAGCCGTCGCCGAACCGCTGGTACTCGTCCAGCACGGTCTTCGGCACGGTCAGCTTGTGCGGGCCGTCGTCCGTCAGGCCGGCCGCGCCGCCGCCCTCGCCGCCGAGGAGGACGTAGGCGCCGACGCCGATGGCCGTGACGACCGCGACCGCGCCGACGACGATCGCGGCCACCTTGCCCCCGCCACCGCCGCCGGAGGCGGGGGGCTGGGGCGGCATGCCGTACGGGGGCTGCTGGCCGTACGGCGGCTGGCCGTACGGGGGCTGCTGCGGGTAGCCGTAGCCGGGCTGGGCCGGCGGGGGCGTCTGCTGGGGGTAGCCGTAACCGGGCTGCGGGGTCTGCGGCTGTCCGCCGTACGGTCCCTGCTGTCCGTACGGACCGGGCTGCTGCGGCTGCCCGCCGTACGGCCCCGGCTGGTGGTGACTCATGACTCGGTTCCCCTCGAGACGCTCAATTTCTCCTGACATCCTGGCTCAGAGTCGACGACTCCAGACCGGCGGGGGTCGCACCGTTACAAAGGAAACGCGTTTCGGGACAGCGCCGTGACGGCTCTAAACTGAGCGCGTGACCGACAACGCTCAGCAGCAGCCACCAGCGCCCACGACCGAACTGCCGACCCAGTACGCGCCGGCCGACGTAGAGGGGCCGCTGTACGAGCGCTGGGTGGAGCGGGGTTACTTCGAGGCGGACGCGAAGAGCGACAAGCCTCCGTACACCATCGTCATCCCCCCGCCGAACGTCACCGGCAGCCTGCACCTGGGCCACGCCTTCGAGCACACGCTGATCGACGCCCTGACCCGCCGCAAGCGCATGCAGGGGTACGAGACGCTGTGGCAGCCCGGCATGGACCACGCCGGCATCGCCACGCAGAACGTGGTCGAGCGGGAGCTCGCCAAGGAGGGCAAGTCCCGCCACGACCTGGGCCGCGAGGCGTTCGTCGAGCGCGTCTGGAAGTGGAAGGCCGAGTCCGGCGGCCAGATCAGCGGCCAGATGCGCCGCCTCGGCGACGGCGTCGCCTGGACGCGTGAGCGCTTCACCATGGACGAGGGCCTGTCCAAGGCCGTCCAGACGATCTTCAAGCGGCTCTACGACGACGAGCTGATCTACCGCGCCGAGCGCATCATCAACTGGTGCCCGCGCTGTCTGACCGCGATCTCCGACATCGAGGTCAACTACCAGGACGACGACGGCGAGCTCGTCTCCATGAAGTACGGCGAGGGGGACGACACCATCGTCGTCGCCACGACCCGCGCGGAGACGATGCTCGGCGACACGGCCGTCGCGGTCCACCCCGAGGACGAGCGCTACAAGCACCTCGTCGGCAAGCTCATCAAGCTGCCGCTGACCGACCGCTCCATCCCGGTCGTCGCGGACGAGCACGTCGACCCCGAGTTCGGCACCGGCGCCGTCAAGGTGACCCCGGCCCACGACCCGAACGACTTCGAGATCGGCCAGCGCCACGACCTGCCGTCCATCGCCGTGATGGACGAGCACGCCGTCATCACCACCCACGGCCCCTTCCAGGGTCTGGACCGGCTCGAGGCCCGCTCCGCCATC
Source organism: Streptomyces albogriseolus (assembly GCA_014650475.1). Taxonomy (GTDB): domain Bacteria; phylum Actinomycetota; class Actinomycetes; order Streptomycetales; family Streptomycetaceae; genus Streptomyces; species Streptomyces albogriseolus. The sequence continues at coordinate 23,874 of BMVA01000008.1, read as the reverse complement.
GTCGCCGCGCTGCGCGCCGAGGGCCGGATCGTCGCCGAGAAGCGCCCCTACGTCCACTCGGTCGGCCACTGCTCGCGGTGCAGCACCACCATCGAGCCGCGGCTGTCCATGCAGTGGTGGGTCAAGGTCGGCCCGCTCGCCAAGGCCGCCGGTGACGCGGTCCGCGACGGCCGGGTCACGATCCACCCGCAGGAGATGGAGAAGCGCTACTTCGACTGGGTCGACAACCTCCACGACTGGTGCATCTCCCGGCAGTTGTGGTGGGGCCACCGCATCCCCGTCTGGTACGGCCCGGACGGCGAGGTCGTCTGCGTCGGACCGGACGAGGAGCCGCCGGGCGGCGAGGGCTGGCGCCAGGACTCCGACGTCCTGGACACCTGGTTCTCCTCCGGTCTGTGGCCCTTCTCCACCCTGGGCTGGCCCGAGCGGACCGAGTCGCTCGCGAAGTTCTACCCGAACTCCGTCCTGCTCACCGGCTACGACATCCTCTTCTTCTGGGTCGCCCGGATGATGATGTTCGGCCTCTACGCCATGGACGGCACCCCGCCGTTCCACACCATCGCCCTGCACGGCATGGTCCGTGACCAGAACGGCAAGAAGATGTCCAAGTCCTTCGGGAACGTGGTCAACCCGCTGGACTGGATGGACAAGTACGGCTCCGACGCGCTCCGCTTCACCCTGGCGCGCGGCGCCAACCCGGGTGTCGACGTGCCGATCGGCGAGGACTGGGTCCAGGGCTCCCGCAACTTCGCCAACAAGATCTGGAACGCCACGCGCTTCGCGCTGATGAACGGCGCCACGGTCGAGGGCCCGCTGCCGGACGCGTCGAGGATGTCGCCCACCGACCGCTGGATCCTGTCCCGCCTGAACACGGTGGTCGCCGAGGTCGACGCGTACTACGACGACTACCAGTTCGCGAAGCTGTCGGACGCGCTGTTCCACTTCGCCTGGGACGAGGTCTTCGACTGGTACGTCGAGCTGTCCAAGACGACGTTCCAGGCGGGCGGCGAGGCGGCCGAGGTCAGCAAGCGCGTCCTCGGCGAGGTCCTCGACGTCACGCTGCGGCTGCTGCACCCGGTGGTCCCGTTCGTCACCGAGACCCTGTGGACGACGCTGACCGGCGGCGAGTCCGTCGTCATCGCCGACTGGCCGGCCGACAGCGGCTTCCGCGACGAGGCCGCCGAGCGGGAGATCGGGACGCTCCAGTCGGTGATCACCGAGGTCCGCCGGTTCCGCGCCGACCAGGGCCTCCAGCCCGGCCAGCGGGTCCCGGCCCGGCTGGCGCTGGAAGGCACCGCGCTCGCCGCGCACGAGCCGGCCATCCGCCAGCTGCTGCGCCTCCAGCCGGAGGGCGACTCCTTCACGGCGACCGCGACCCTGCCCGTCGCCGGTGTCGAGGTCGCGCTGGACCTGTCCGGTGTGATCGACGTCGCCGCCGAGCGCAAGCGGCTCGCCAAGGACCTCGCCGCCGCCGAGAAGGAGAAGGCCCAGGCGACGGCGAAGCTCGGCAACGAGGCGTTCCTGGCGAAGGCCCCGGACCATGTGGTCGACAAGATCCGCACCCGGCTCGCCAAGGCGGAGGAGGACATCGTCCGCATCCGCACCCAGCTCGAGCGGCTGCCCCAGGCCTGACGCCCGGCCCGCAGTCCGTACGGCCCCCGACCGGTACCTCCCGGCCGGGGGCCGTTCACGTCGTGGTGGGGACCCCGTAACCCGGCGGGGGGAACCTGTCGGCTCCGCCCGCCGACAGGCCGACGCCGCCAGGAGCGCCCCCGCCGATGTCCTCAGCCACGTCCCCCGCCGCCGCACCGCAAGCGCCGGACCGCGCCACCGGCCGGGAGCGGCGGTACGACATCGACCTGCTGCGCGTGCTGTGCACCGCCGCCGTCGTGCTGGTGCACGCCTCCGCCGAGTTCATCGACGCGGGGCACCGCACCACCGGGATCCTCGGGGACACGGCGGGCCGGTACGCCGTGCCCGCGTTCTTCGCGATGGCGGGCTGGGCCGCGCTGTCCGGTGCGCCGGTGCGGGACGAGGCCCGGCTGCTGGCCCGGCTGGGCCGGATCCTGCGCCCGATGGCCCTCTGGACGGCCCTCTACCTGCTGGCGTCCTACGTGTTCGGCGGGAACCGGGGGCAGGCGGGCGAGGAGGCCGTACGGGCCCTCTTCGGGTCCGTGGAGGCGGCCTTCCACCTCTGGTACCTGTACGCCTACGTCCCGCTGCTCCTGCTGCTCGGCGTCGTGGTGCTGGTGGTGCGGGGGCGTGCCCTGCCCCGCCGTTCGGCGGTGCTGCTGGTCGCCCTGGCCGTCGCACCGGCGCTCCTCGGGGACGTGACGACGCTCACCGGGTGGGCGCCGCCCGACTGGACGTGGTCGGTGCCGCTGTCCTCGGTGGTGTACGCGGTGGCCGGCGCCGCCCTGCTCGCCGCTCCGCGCCGCGGCCCGCGCGTGCTCTGGGCGGCGGCCGCCGCGGTGACGCTCGTCGTCCTCGCCGTGTACCAGCTCACGGTGCGCCACCCCGCCGCGTACGGCAGCGCCGCGGTGGCCGCCGTGACGTTCACGGTGCTCGGCACGGTGGCCGGGGTGCGGGTGCCGGAGCGGGCCCGGCCGCTGCTGGCGCGGCTGTCGGACGCGTCGTTCGGGACGTACCTGGTGCACCTGGTGTTCGTGACGCTGCTGGCCGGGCCGGTCGCCGGGCACCTGCCGGCAGGGCCCTGGGCCCCGGTGGCGCTCGCCGTGACCACGGTGGCGGCGGCCGCGCTGTCCTTCGCCGTGAGCCTGCTGTGGGGGCGCCTGGGGTGGCGTCCCTGGCTCGGCTGAGCCGACAGCGGGGTGTGCGGGGGACCACCCGCGCCGCTCCGTAGACTGGGGACCGTGAGCGAGCGCCCAGATTCAGCAGGTCCCGACCCGGACGACACCTTCGACGAGTTCGCGGAGCTCGTGGAGGAGGAGACCCGCCGCGACCCCGACCTCGCGGTGATCGAGGCCGGCAGCCGTACGCTGCGCACCCAGGGCGGCCCGCCGCAGGCGGACGTCCCGGCGCGCCCCGCCGACCCCGAGGTCGACAAGGCCCTGCGCGAGGTGGAGGCCGAACTCGCCACCCGCTGGGGCGAGACCAAGCTCGAGCCCTCGGTGGACCGGATCTCCGCCCTGATGGACGTCCTGGGCGAGCCGCAGCGCTCGTACCCCTCGATCCACATCACCGGCACCAACGGCAAGACCTCCACCGCCCGCATGATCGAGGCGCTGCTGGGCGCCTTCGACCTGCGCACCGGCCGCTACACCTCCCCGCACGTCCAGTCGGTCACCGAGCGGATCAGCCTCGACGGGGCGCCCGTCTCCGCCGAGCGGTTCATCGAGACGTACCAGGACGTCAAGCCGTACGTGGAGATGGTCGACGCCTCGCAGGAGTACCGGCTGTCCTTCTTCGAGGTGCTGACCGGCATGGCGTACGCCGCCTTCGCCGACGCTCCCGTGGACGTGGCCGTCGTCGAGGTCGGCATGGGCGGCGCCTGGGACGCGACGAACGTCATCGACGCCGGCGTCGCCGTGGTGACGCCGATCGACCTGGACCACACCGACCGGCTCGGCGGCACGCCCGCGGAGATCGCCACGGAGAAGTCCGGCATCGTCAAGCAGGACGCGACGGTGATCATGGCCCAGCAGCCGGTGGAAGCGGCGCAGGTGCTGCTGAAGAAGGCCGTCGAGGTGGGCGCCACCGTGGCCCGCGAGGGCCTGGAGTTCGGGGTCCTGGACCGGCAGGTCGCCGTCGGCGGCCAGATGATGACGCTGCGCGGGCTGGGCGGCGAGTACAGCGAGGTGTACCTGCCGCTGCACGGCGCGCACCAGGCGCACAACGCGGCGGTCGCCCTCGCCGCCGTCGAGGCGTTCTTCGGCGTCGGTTCCCAGCACGCCCGGCCGCTCGACATCGACACCGTGCGCAAGGCGTTCGCCTCCGTCGCCTCACCGGGCCGCATGGAGGTCGTGCGCAGGTCGCCGACCGTCGTGCTGGACGCCGCCCACAACCCGGCCGGCGCGCGGGCGGCGGCCGAAACGATCGGCGAGGCCTTCCAGTTCAGCCGCCTCATCGGGGTGGTCGGCGCGAGCGGCGACAAGAACGTGCGCGAACTGCTGGAGGCGTTCGAGCCGGTCTTCGCCGAGATCGTCGTCACCCAGAACTCCAGCCACCGCGCGATGGACGCGGACGCGCTGGCCGCGATCGCCGTGGAGGTGTTCGGGGAGGAGCGCGTACAGGTCGAGCCGCGGCTGCCGGACGCCCTGGAGGCCGCGATCACGCTGGCCGAGGAGGAGGGCGAGTTCGCCGGCGGCGGTGTGCTCGTCACCGGTTCCGTCATCACGGTCGGCGAGGCCCGGCTGCTCCTGGGGAAGGGCTGACATACCGTGCGTACGCTCTGTTCTTCGACGCTGATCGGCGAGTTCTTCGTCATCGGGTTCGCAGGTCTGGTCGCGATGAAGCAGCCCGACCTGTCGACCGGCACGGTGTGGACGGTCTGCGGCATCGCGATGTTCCTGTCCGTGGTGCTGTGCGGGATGGTCGGCCGGCCGGGCGGGGTGGCCCTCGGGTGGGCGCTGCAGATCGCGCTCGTCGCCTCCGGCGTGTTCGTCCCGATGATGTTCTTCATGGGCGCGGTGTTCGCCCTGCTGTGGTGGACGTCGGTGCACTTCGGGCGAAAGGTGGACGAGGCGAAGGCCCGTTTCGCCGCACAGGCGGAGCAGCCCGACACTGCGTGACGGGCCGTCCGACACGCCCGGTAATCTCGGTGCCCCGCACCATGTGACCCACAAGGAGCCCGCAGTGAGCCAGCGCACCCTCGTCCTCCTCAAGCCCGACGCCGTCCGTCGTGGCCTGACCGGCGAGATCATCAGCCGTATCGAGCGCAAGGCGGGCTGGAGGATCACCGCGCTGGAGCTGCGCACGCTGGACCAGGACACGCTGGAGCAGCACTACGGCGAGCACAAGGGCAAGCCCTTCTACGAGCCGCTCGTGGAGTTCATGGCGTCCGGCCCGGTCGTCGCGATGATCGTCGAGGGCGAGCGGGTCATCGAGGGCCTGCGCCAGCTCGCCGGCCCGACCGACCCGATCGCGGCCGCCCCGGGCTCGATCCGCGGCGACTACGGCGTGATCGTGCGGGAGAACCTGATCCACGCGTCCGACTCGGAGGAGTCCTCCGCGCGGGAGATCAAGATCTTCTTCCCGGGCCGCGCCTGAGCGCTTCCCGGCGCGCGCCGGTCGCGGCGGTGACCGGCGCGCCCGCTCCCGGGCGGGCGCCGGCGGTGACCCGGCGCGGCCGCGCGGACACGCGGGGGCGCCGCCGCGCGCGGGAGTGTCGTCGCGACGAAATCCGCGCATAACGATCACATCGCGGACGCGGCCCGGGCTTTTGTCGTACCCCGTATGGTCTGAGCGCTTTGCCCTCGGGCCTTTTCTGGCATATGCACGGCGTTCGGGGGAACGGATGCCCCCGTTGGCCCGTCTCCAAAGGCAGGGCGACGCGCCATCTGATGACAATGGCGAAGACCCTCGCACAGTGTGCGCGAAGGCACGTCTACCATGGACGCCATCGCGTCACCGCACCCACCTCGCCGACCTGAAAAGCCCTCAAAAGCTCGTGGGAAGGCCAGACGAATCCTGATGGGGAACTCAATGTCGTTCATCGGCCGTGACATGGCTGTCGACCTCGGGACCGCCAACACGCTGGTGTACGTCAGGGGTCGCGGAATCGTACTCAACGAGCCGTCCGTCGTCGCGATCAACACCAACACCGGTGGCATCCTCGCGGTCGGTGCCGAAGCGAAGAAGATGATCGGACGCACGCCGGGCAACATCGTCGCCGTGCGCCCCCTGAAGGACGGCGTCATCGCCGACTTCGAGATCACCGAGCGGATGCTCCGCTACTTCATCCTGAAGATCCACAAGCGGCGGTATCTGGCTCGCCCGCGGGTCGTCGTCTGCGTGCCCTCCGGCATCACGGGCGTCGAGCGCCGCGCCGTCATCGAGGCGTCGTCCCAGGCCGGCGCCCGCCAGGTGCACATCATCGAGGAGCCCATGGCGGCCGCCATCGGCTCCGGGCTGCCGGTCCACGAGGCCACCGGCAACATGGTGGTGGACATCGGCGGCGGCACGACGGAGGTCGCGGTCATCTCCCTCGGCGGCATCGTCACCGCCCAGTCCATCCGCGTCGCGGGCGACGAGCTCGACAACGCCATCATCCAGCACATCAAGAAGGAGTACTCGCTCCTGCTGGGTGAGCGGACGGCGGAACAGATCAAGATCACGATCGGTTCGGCGTACGACCTCGACACCGACGAACACACCGAAATCCGCGGCCGGGACCTCGTCTCCGGGCTGCCGAAGACCGTGGTGATCTCCGCCGCCGAGGTGCGCAAGGCGATCGAGGAACCGGTCAACGCCATCGTTGACGCGGTCAAGACGACCCTCGACAAGTGTCCGCCCGAGCTGTCGGGCGACATCATGGACCGCGGCATCGTGCTCACCGGCGGCGGCGCCCTGCTGCGCGGCCTCGACGAGCGGCTGCGCCGGGAGACCGGCATGCCGATCCACATCGCCGAGGACCCCCTGGACAGCGTGGCGCTCGGCTCCGGCAAGTGCGTCGAGGAGTTCGAGGCGCTTCAGCAAGTTCTGGACGCCCAGCCCCGCCGATGACACACCGCCACGACTCCGCCGTACGGGACGTTCCCTCCCGTACGGCGGAGCGCTGGTGTCGGGGGCGGTCCGGGTGGTGACGCCCCGACGTCCCCTGACGCGACTCAAAACCTGAAGAGATTTCACCTCATACCCGTTCTCGACGAGGAAGGCACGGCCGCCGCACGTGAGGGACACGAAAGAGAGCCGGCTGCTCCTGGTGCTGCTGATCGCCATCGCGTTCGCGCTGATCACGGTGGACATCCGCGGCGGGGAGGACTCCCCGGTCGACGGTGCCCGCCAGGCGGCGGCGTCGGTCTTCGGCCCGATCGAGAACGGCGTGTCCAGCGCGGTCGACCCGATCGGCAACGCGGTCACCGCCGTCCGCGACTCCGGCGAACGCCACGACCGGCTCGCCCGGCTGGAGCGGGAGAACGCGGCGCTCAAGGCCGAACTCGGCAGCGACGACCGCAACCGCAGCCGCCTGAAGCAGCTCGACAAGCTGCTCGGCGTCGCCGGCAAGGGCCAGTACGGCATCAAGGGGGCCCAGGTCATCGCCATAGGAGCGGCCCAGGGCTTCTCCTGGACCATCACCATCGACGCAGGCGCCGACGACGGCATCGAGCGCGACATGACCGTCCTCAACGGCGACGGGCTGGTCGGCCGCGTCACCACCGTCGGCCCGAGCACCGCCACCGTGCTGCTCGCCAGCGACCCCGACTTCACCGTCGGCACCCGCATGGAGGCCGGCGACGAACTCGGCTTCGCCTCCGGCCAGGGCGACCGCCCGCTGCGCGTCGAACTGCTCAACGGCAAGGCGGAGATCAAGAAGGGCGACCGGCTGGTCACCTTCGGCTCGCAGGCCGACAAGCCGTTCGTGCCCGGCGTCCCCGTCGGCGTCGTCTCCCGCGTCGACCCCTCCGGCGGCGACCTGACCCGCACCCTGTACGTCACGCCGTTCGTCAACTTCAGCAAGCTGGACGTGGTCGGCGTCGTCGTCCAGGCGCCGAAGAAGGACCCGCGCGACACGGTGCTGCCCGCGAAGCCCAAGCCGACCCCGACGCCGACCGTGACCGTGACCGTCACGCCCTCGGCGCCCGCCGACGGTCCCGACCAGCCTGAGCAGTAGGAGCTGTCACCCCATGCGCGTCAACCGGATCCTGCTCTCCAGCTCGCTGATCGTCGTCGCCCTCGTCATCCAGGTGAGCGTCCTCGCCCGCCTCCACCTCCCCGGCGCCGTCCCCGACCTGCTGCTGCTCGTCGTCCTCGGACTCGCCCTGGTCTACGGCCACGTCGGCGGCGCCCTCGTCGGCTTCGCCGCCGGCCTCCTCGCCGACCTCGCGCCGCCCGCCGACCACGCGGCCGGGCGCTACGCCCTCGTGCTGTGCGTCATCGGCTACCTCGCCGGACTCGTCAAACCCGAGAGCGGACAGGTGAAGACGGCGGCCGGACCGATGCTCGTGGTGGTCGCCGCCGCCGTCGGCTCCACCCTGCTCTACGCCGGCGTCGGCGCCCTCGTCGGGGACACCGCGGCCCGCCATGTCGGCCTCGGCGGCTTGCTGTTCACCGCCGCCCTGTACGACCTGCTGCTCGCGCCCTTCGTGGTGCCGGGCGTGATGGCCCTCGCGCGGCGCGCCGAGAACGACCCGCTCGCCGAGACGAACTCCGTCAAGGCCGGCGACGTCTCCTCGGGCTGGCTCTCCGGCGGCACCGGCCTGCGCATCGGCGGCCAGCGCAACGGCCTGCGGGTCAAGGCGGCCCGCGCCCGCTCGGCCCGCGCCGGACGCATCAAGGGGGTCAAGCGCCTGTGACCTCCCGAAACTTCACCGGTACGAGTGAACGCGGCTGGAACGCGCGTCCACCGGCCGGTCGTTCACCACTCGTCAGCTCACACCCGCGCGCTCTGAGAGGGGAGGAAGCCGCGTGACCAACATCCCCGAGACCGGCCGCAGCCCGCGGGTCCAGATCCGGCTCGTCGTCATCCAGGTCCTCGTCATCTCCCTGCTCGGCACCCTCGGCGGGCGGCTGTGGTACCTCCAGATCCGGGAGGGCGACCAGTACGCCAAGGAGGCCTCCGGCAACCATGTGCAGCAGGTCGTCCAGCCCGCCGTGCGCGGCTCCATCCTGGACGCCCGCGGCGTGCCCCTCGCGGACAACGAGACGCGGCTGGTCGTCTCCGCCTCCCGCACGGACCTCATGAAGATGGAGGACGACGGCAAGGCGGTCCTCACCAAGCTGGCCGGCGTCCTCGGCATGAAGCCCCAGGACGTCCTGATGAAGGTCCGGCTGTGCAACGCCGAGACCCCCCAGCCCTGCTGGAACGGCTCGCCGTACCAGCCGATCCCCATCACCGACGAGGCCACCCCCAGGCAGGCCCTGCAGATCCGCGAGCGCGCCGAGGACTTCCCCGGCATCACCGCCGAGCCCCAGGCGCTGCGCCGCTACCCGAGCCCCGGCAAGGCCAACACCGCGCAGGTCCTCGGCTACCTCTCGCCGGTCACCGACGAGGAGATCCAGCAGGCCCAGGACACCGACTCGCCCTACCTGCGCTCCGACATGGTCGGCCGCTCCGGCCTGGAGCGTCAGTACGACAAGCAGCTGCGCGGCAAGGCCGGCGTCACCCGCTACGAGGTCGACAAGCTCGGCCGCGTCCTCGGCCAGGCCGAGGCCGACCCGGCCGAGCCCGGCGCCAACCTCGTCACCAGCATCGACTCCCGCGTGCAGCGCATCGCCGAGTACGAGCTCAACGAGGCGATGAAGGAGGCCCGCAAGCAGCACGACCGCAACACCGGGCGGAACTACGAGGCCGACTCCGGCGCCGTCGTCGTCATGGAGGCCAAGACCGGCCGCGTCGTCGCCATGGCCTCCAACCCGACCTACGACCCCAACTCCTGGGTCGGCGGCATCTCCGCCAAGGACTACGCCAAACTCACCGGCAAGAAGTCCAACTACCCGCTGCTGAACCGCGCCATCCAGGGCCTGTCGGCGCCCGGCTCCATCTTCAAGGTGATCCCGACGGCCGCCGCCATCAAGGCCGGCTACACCTTCGAGGGCCCCTACAACTGCTCCAGCGCGTACTCCATCGGCGGCCAGGTCTTCAAGAACTTCGAGTCGCAGAACCACGGCCCGATCAGCCTCGGCCGGGCCCTCGAGGTCTCCTGCGACACCGTCTTCTACGCCCTCTCCCACGAGGAGTGGAAGCGCGACGGCGGCAACAAGCCGAAGAAGAACCCCAACGACTGGTTCTACAAGGTCGCCCACCAGTTCGGCCTCGGCGAGGAGACCGGGATCGACCTGCCCAACGAGGTCACCGGCCGCGTCCCCGACCGCCAGTGGAAGGCCGACTACTGGAAGGCCAACAAGGACGCCTGGTGCAAGTACGGCAAGAAGGGCGGCAGCTACGCCGAGCAGATCGCCTACGAGAACTGCCTCGAAGGCAACCGGCTGCGCGCCGGTGACTCGGTGAACTACTCCATCGGCCAGGGCGACACGCTCGTCACCCCCATCCAGATGGCCACCATCTACGCGGCCATCGCCAACGGCGGCACGCTGTACGACCCGACCGTCGGCAAGGCCGTCATCAGCCCCGACGGCAAGACCGTCACGGAGATCGAGCCCAAGGCGCACGGCAAGCTTCCGACGTCGAAGAAGACGCTCAAGCAGATAGACGAAGCCCTCGAGGGAGTCGCCACCCGCGGTACGGCTGCGTGGCGGTTCGGGGGCTGGCCGCAGGACAAGATCCCGATGCACGCCAAGACCGGTACGGCCGAGGTGTACGGCAAGCAGACCACCTCGTGGTTCGCCACCTACACCGAGGACTACGCGATCGTGATGACGATCTCCCAGGGCGGTACCGGTTCCGGCGCCTCGGGCCCCGCCGTGCGCAACATCTACAACGCCCTCTACGGAGTGTCCGAGGACGGCGAGATCGACAGCAAGAAGGCGCTGCTGCCCACGCCGCAGAAGACCCTCCCCAAGGTCCGCACGGACGGCACCATCACCTCGCCGAAGATCGCCAAGGACTTCGCCAAGGAGTTCCGCGCCACGCCCTCCCCGGACGCCGAGGCCACGACCCCGCAGGGGGACGACCCGGCCGACCCGCAGCAGGCGGGCACGACCCCGTCGCCTGAGAACACCAACCGCGACACCCGCCGCGGACGACGGCGGGGCGGCGGACCGGGCCGCGGCGGGGGACACCCGCGCGGCCGCGCACCCCGGCCGCGCGCGGCACGCCCGGAGAGGACGGCGTCATGACCGGCGGCGTCAACAGCTTCCAGGTCTCCGGGTACGGACCCGAGCGGGCCGGCTGGACGAGGGTGTTCGCCCGCGACGGTCTGGCCCGCCGGCTGGACTGGCCGATACTGCTCGCGGCGCTCGCCCTGTCGCTGCTGGGCTCGCTCCTGGTGTACTCGGCCACCCGCAACCGCACCGAGCTGAACCAGGGCGACCCGTACTACTTCCTGGTCCGGCACTGGCTGAACACCGGCATCGGCGTCGCCCTGATGATCGGCGCCCTCTGGCTGGGCCACCGCGGGCTGCGCACGGCGGTTCCCCTGCTGTACGGCGCCTCGGTGTTCCTGATCCTGCTGGTGCTCACCCCGCTGGGCTCCACGATCAACGGCGCCCACTCCTGGATCAAGCTGCCCGGCGGCTTCTCCCTCCAGCCCTCCGAGTTCGTCAAGATCACGATCATCCTGGGCATGGCGATGCTGCTGGCGGCGCGGGTCGACGCCGGCGACAAGCCCTACCCGGACCACCGCACGGTGCTCCAGGCGCTCGGCCTCGCCGTCGTGCCGATGCTGATCGTGATGCTCATGCCCGACCTCGGGTCGGTCATGGTGATGGTCATCATCGTGCTCGGCGTGCTGCTCGCCTCCGGAGCCTCCAACCGGTGGATCTTCGGCCTGCTCGGCGCGGGCGCGGCCGGCGCGATCGCCGTCTGGCAGCTCGGGATCCTCGACGAGTACCAGATCAACCGCTTCGCCGCGTTCGCCAACCCGGAGCTCGACCCGGCCGGCGTCGGCTACAACACCAACCAGGCCCGCATCGCCATCGGCTCCGGCGGACTGACCGGCTCCGGGCTCTTCCAGGGCTCGCAGACCACCGGCCAGTTCGTCCCCGAGCAGCAGACCGACTTCGTCTTCACCGTCGCCGGCGAGGAACTGGGCTTCGTGGGCGGCGCGCTGATCATCGGCCTGCTCGGCATCATCCTCTGGCGCGCCTGCCGCATCGCCCGCGACACCACCGACCTGTACGGCACGATCGTCGCGGCGGGCATCGTCTCCTGGTTCGCCTTCCAGACCTTCGAGAACATCGGCATGACGCTGGGCATCATGCCGGTCACCGGTCTGCCCCTGCCGTTCGTGTCCTACGGCGGTTCCTCCATGTTCGCCACATGGCTGGCGGTCGGACTGCTGCAGTCGCTCCGGATGCAGCGCCCCATGTCCGCCTGATCCCACGGACGGCTGTCCGTCACCGGTGCGGAGCGGCCCACTGCCGCTCCGCACCCGCGGCGACTAGATTCGGTGCATGGCGGACACCAAGCGCGAGATCGAGCGAAAGTACGAGTCCGACGATGCCGCTCTGCCCGACCTGACCCGCGTCCCCGGCGTCGCGTCCGTGCGCGAGCGGGGCGTCACCCACCTCGACGCCACCTACCACGACACCGCCGACCACCGCCTCGCCGCGTCCTCCCTCACCCTGCGCCGCCGCACCGGAGGCGCCGACGCCGGCTGGCACCTCAAGTTCCCCGTCGCCCCCGGCGTGCGCGACGAGATCCGCGCCCCCCTCTCCGACACCCTCCCGGACGAACTCGCCGCCCTGGTCCGCTCCCGCGTCCGCGACCGGGAACTGCTGCCCGTGGTCCGCCTCCGCTCCGACCGCGACGTCCGTCACCTCCTCGACGACCAGGACCGGCTGCTCGCCGAGGTGAGCGTCGACACCGTGCACGCCGAACGCCTCACCGGCGAGGGCGGCGAGGCGCGCTGGACCGAGATCGAGGTGGAACTCGCCGACGACGGCGACCCGGCCTTCCTCGACAAGGTGGAGAAACGGCTGAGGAAGGCGGGCGTACGGCCCTCGACGTCCTCCTCGAAACTGGCCCGCGCCCTCGCCGAGACCGCCCCGGACACCGGACCCGCCGGATCCGCCGGGCGTGACGGCGTCGGCGCACCCCCCGCCACCGCCCCCGAGGCCGCCCCCCGGCACAAGCACCGCCCCCGCCTGGACGGCACCCCCGTCACCGCCGGCGACCACGTCCTCGCCTACCTCCGCGCCCAGCGCGACGCCCTCGTCGAACTGGACCCCGCCGTGCGGCGGGACGTGCCCGACGCCGTGCACCGAATGCGGGTCGCCACCCGGCGGCTGCGCAGCACCTTCCGCAGCTTCCGCACCGTCCTCGACCGCGCGGCCACCGACCCGGTCGCCGCCGACCTGAAGTGGCTGGCCGCCGAACTGGGCAAGGACCGCGACCAGGAGGTCCTCGCCGAACGCCTCACCCAGGCCCTCGACCGGCTCCCCGCCGACCAGGTCACCGGCCCGGTCGCCGAGCGCCTCGCCGCCTGGTCCGAGGCCCGCCACCAGCGCGCCCACCACCAGCTCCTCGCCATCCTCGACTCACGCCGCCACCTCACCCTCCTCGACACCCTGGACGCCCTGCTCGCCGACCCTCCCCTGCGCAAGAAGGCCGGCGCCCGCCCGGACAAGGTGCTCGCCAAGGCCGTACGGAAGGACTTCGGCAAGCTGGCCGGGCTCGTCGAGCACGCCCTGGAACTGCCGCCCGGCCAGGAGCGCGACACCACGCTGCACGAGGCCCGCAAGAAGACCAAGCGCACCCGGTACGCCGCCGAGGCCGCCGCGCCCGCGCTGGGCGGGCCCGCGGACGAGGCGGCCTCGGACATGAAGGCGCTGCAGGGCCTGCTCGGCGACCACCAGGACAGCGTCATGGCCCGCCGCACCCTGCGCGAGCTGGCCGCCGTGGCGCACGCGGCGGGGGAGAGCGAATTCACGTACGGGGTGCTGTACGCCGGTGAGGCCCACCGCGCCCGGGCCGCCGAGGACGCGCTGCCCGAGGCGTGGAGCGCGATCAGCCGGGCGTTCCCGTTCTGAGCGCCGTACGGGAGACCCCTCCGGGCGGGTTAGGCTGGATGGTCACCCGCCCCTGAGGCATCGGCCCGGGGGGACCGCAGTCACCACACGAAGGTTCGCGAGATGCCTGCCGAAGCCGCCGAGTCTGTGTTCCCGCAGCTCGAAGCTCTGCTCCCGCATGTGCAGAAGCCGATCCAGTACGTCGGCGGAGAGCTCAACTCCACGGTCAAGGACTGGGACTCCTGCGACGTCCGCTGGGCACTCATGTACCCGGACGCGTACGAGGTCGGACTCCCCAACCAGGGCGTCATGATCCTCTACGAGGTCCTCAACGAACAGGACGGCGTCCTGGCCGAGCGCACCTACAGCGTCTGGCCGGACCTCGAGGCGCTGATGCGCGAACACCGTGTGCCGCAGTTCACCGTCGACAGCCACCGTCCGGTGCGCGCCTTCGACGTGTTCGGCCTGAGCTTCTCCACGGAGCTGGGCTACACCAACATGCTCACCGCCCTGGACCTGGCCGGCATTCCGCTGGAGGCCCGGGACCGCACGGACGACGACCCGATCGTCATGGCCGGCGGCCACGCGGCGTTCAACCCGGAGCCGATCGCCGACTTCATCGACTGCGCGATCATCGGCGACGGCGAGCAGGCCGTCCTCGAGGTCACCCGGATCATCCGCGCCTGGAAGGAGGAGGGCCGCCCCGGCGGCCGCGAGGAACTCCTCCTGCGCCTGGCCAGGACCGGCGGGGTCTACGTCCCCGGCTTCTACGACGTCGAGTACCTCCCCGACGGCCGGATCGCCCGCGTCGTGCCGAACCGCAGCGGTGTGCCGTGGCGTGTGTCCAAGCACACCGTCATGGACCTCGACGAGTGGCCCTACCCCAAGCAGCCTCTCGTCCCGCTCGCCGAGACGGTCCACGAGCGCATGTCCGTGGAGATCTTCCGCGGCTGCACCCGCGGCTGCCGCTTCTGCCAGGCCGGCATGATCACCCGCCCGGTGCGCGAGCGCTCCATCACCGGCATCGGCGAGATGGTCGACAAGGGTCTGAAGGCGACCGGCTTCGAAGAGGTCGGCCTGCTCTCCCTGTCCTCCGCCGACCACTCGGAGATCGGCGACATCGCCAAGGGCCTCGCGGACCGCTACGAGGAGGACAAGGTCGGCCTCTCGCTGCCCTCGACCCGCGTCGACGCGTTCAACATCGACCTGGCGAACGAGCTGACCCGCAACGGCCGCCGTTCCGGTCTCACCTTCGCGCCCGAGGGCGGTTCGGAGCGCATCCGCAAGGTCATCAACAAGATGGTCTCGGAGGACGACCTGATCCGTACCGTCGCCACGGCCTACGGCAACGGCTGGCGCCAGGTGAAGCTGTACTTCATGTGCGGCCTGCCCACCGAGACCGACGACGACGTGCTGCAGATCGCCGACATGGCCACGCGCGTCATCCAGAAGGGCCGCGAGGTCTCCGGCTCCAACGACATCCGCTGCACGGTCTCCATCGGCGGCTTCGTGCCCAAGCCGCACACCCCGTTCCAGTGGGCTCCGCAGCTCTCCGCCGAGGAGACGGACGAGCGCCTGGCCAAGCTCCGCGACAAGATCCGCGGCGACAAGAAGTACGGCCGCTCCATCGGCTTCCGCTACCACGACGGCAAGCCCGGCATCGTCGAGGGCCTGCTCTCCCGCGGCGACCGCCGCATCGGCGCGGTCATCCGCGCGGTCTACGACGATGGCGGACGCTTCGACGGCTGGCGCGAGCACTTCTCCTACGACCGCTGGATGCGGTGCGCGGAGAAGGCGCTGGCCCCGTACGGCGTGGACGTCGACTGGTACACCACCCGCGAGCGCACCTACGAGGAGGTCCTGCCCTGGGACCACCTCGACTCGGGCCTGGACAAGGACTGGCTCTGGGAGGACTGGCAGGACGCCCTCGACGAGACCGAGGTCGAGGACTGCCGCTGGACCCCGTGCTTCGACTGCGGGGTGTGTCCGCAGATGGACACGAGCATCCAGATCGGCCCGACGGGCAAGAAGCTGCTGCCCCTGACGGTCAAGAACGCGGGCCCGGTGCCGAGCGGTCACGCGCACTGAGACCGGCCCGGGCGGCCGGGCGGAAGCATGAAACGGAGCAGCGGCCCCTGGGCAGGGGCCGCTGCTCCGTGCTGTACGGGGTGCCGGTCACGGGACCTGGCGGCCGCCGTACGGGCGGACCCGGTGGCGGGGGCCGACCGTGCGGCGGGGTGGGCGGGTGAGGGTGATCTGGCGGACCAGTTGCTGGAAGCAGGCCAGGGCGGCGACGCCCGGGAGGGCCGCGGCCGCCGTGTCGGTGACGGTGCGGGGCGCCTGGGCCACGCACAGCAGGACCGCGACGGAGGAGAAGAGCAGGACGACGAACCAGGAGTGCAGGGCGCGTCGTTGGTGGAGGGCCGCGCGGAGGATGGAGAAGGAGCCGGCCAGCCAGGGGCCGTACACCAGGATCGGCCACCAGGACGAGGAGTCGCCGCTGCTGTGCGCCGTGGTGACGAGGAGCAGCGGCTCGTAGGTGACCACGCCGCTGAAGACGCTCACCATGGAGACGGTGACCGCCGCCATCGCGGCGATGGCGTAGCTGGCGACGCGCAGGGCGTCGGGGCGTGGTCGCGGGGGCTTGCGGTGGGCGCGCGGTGCGGAGCGCAGGGGCGGCAGTTCGGCCGTGATCTCCTGCAGGTTGCCCATGGGGCTGCCGGCCGGGGGAGCGGTGACCGAGGTCTCCTCGCGCGGTGGCGGCACCGTGGGGGCGGCGTACTCGTCGGCGCGGGCTTCCTGGAGGAGGTAGGCCAGTTCCTCGGCCGGGTCCCAGGGCGGCACGGCGGGCTCGACGGGTTCCGCGTAGACGGCTCCGGCACGGTGCCGGCCGGTTCCCATTTCGGTGAACGGGTCCGGTGCGTCGGCGTACCAGAGCGGGTCGTAGCGTTCATCATTCATGTCAGGATTGATTCATCGGGCCGACGGGAGCACTCAACAGCGTTGGTGTGAAGTGCAGTTGGAGCGGACCTGACCTGCTTGCCTTCATACAGCGACTAACGGCGGCACTTTCACTTGGATGCGCGGCGAATGAGTGAACGGCCGTAGCGACAATTGGTTTGTCGAAGGCTCTGAATGTCCTTTTTTTGATGGGCCTTTCAGCATATGAAGAACCCGGAAGCGGGCGTTCGCATCCGCGCGGGCGTCCCCGGCGTCCTTGCCGGTATGGATCGGGAGAAGTCGCGGGAGCTGTCGGGCGGTGAGGGGTGCCTCGTCGTCGCGCTCCGCATGCCGGTGCGGATCGTGGTGCTCGTGCTGGTGGTGCCGGTGCGGATGGTGTGGGACGCGCTGGTGGTCGCGGGGCGGTTCCTCGGCGACACGGTGCTCCGTCCGATGGGGCGCGCGTTGGCGTGGGTGGGGCGCGCGGTGTTCGTGTGGCCCTTCGTGGCGCTCTGGCGCTGGGTGCTCGTGCCGCTCGGGACGGCGCTGCGGTGGCTGGTCGCGGTGCTGGTCGTCGTCCCGGCCGGGGCGCTGTACCGGTGGGTGCTGACGCCTCTCGGGCACGCGGCCGTGTGGATGTACGCGCGCGTGCTGACACCTCTCGGGCACGGGCTTCTCGTCGTGCCGTCGGTGTGGCTGTACCGGTGGGTGCTCACACCGGTCGGGCACGCGCTGGCGTGGTGCGGCAGGGGGCTCGTCGCGGTGGGCGCGCTGCTCGTCGCCGGGATCGGCGCGGCCCTGTACTGGACGGTGCGCGTCCTGGTGGTGTGGCCCGCCTACGCCGTGTGGCGCTGGGTGCTGGCGCCCGTCGGCCGGGTGCTCGGGGTCGTCGCGCGGGAGGCCGGGGCCGCGCTCGGGCACGCCTGGCGGGTCGCCGGGTACGCCTCGCTCGCCGTGGGCCGGGCTCTCGCCGCCCTTTTCCGGTGGACGGTCGTGGAGCCGGCCCGATGGCTGTACCGGACCGTGCTCGCACCGGTCGGTCACGCCGTCCGTGACGCGGTGCTGAGGCCCGTCGCGGAGGCCGCCCGGGCTGCGGGACGCGTCGCGCGCGAAACCCTCCGTCTCGTGGCTGCGACTGCCCGCCAGGCCCGCCGGGACGTCCGGCGGGCGCTTCTCGGCGATCCCGGAACGGCGGGTGAACAAGGCGACCGGGAGGTGAAGGACGCCAGGGCGGCCTCCGGCGCGTACGCCCCCGCCGACGCCCCCGCCGGCCCGTACGGGAACGGCATGTCCGGTGCTTCCTGGGGTAACCGTGCGGGTACCTGTGCGCAGGGAGAGCGTCCCACCGGCCGGTGACACCGGGGGACCGCCGTCCCCAGGGGCACGTACCCTGAAAGGGACACGGTCCCGGTGCCCGACCGGGCCCGTCGAGCCGTCCCGTACGGCCGTACCCTGGAAGGGGAGGCGCTCCCCGCGCCCCCTTGTGACAAGGAGAAGATCCACTGGGCAAGCGACAGCCCGAAGGCCCGCCGCCCGCACCCGCGGTGCAGCGCATCCGACTGCGCTACACCAAGCGCGGCCGCCTCCGGTTCACCAGCCACCGTGACTTCCAGCGTGCCTTCGAGCGCGCGCTGCGCCGCGCCGAGGTGCCCATGGCGTACTCGGCCGGTTTCACGCCGCACCCGAAGGTGTCGTACGCCAATGCCGCACCCACCGGCACCGGCAGCGAGGCCGAGTACCTGGAGATCGCGCTCACCGCGCCGCGGGACCCCGAGCGGCTGAGGGCCCTGCTCGACGAGTCGATGCCCGCCGGGCTCGACATCGTCGAGGCCGTCGAGGCCCGCACCTCCGGGCTCGCCGACCGGCTCACGGCCTCGGTGTGGGAGCTGCGGCTGGACGGCGTCGCCCCCGAGGACGCCCGCCGCGCGGTGGACGCCTTCGAGGCGGCCGGGACCGTCGAGGTCCAGCGCCGCATGAAGAACGGCATCCGTACCTTCGACGCCCGTTCCGCGGTCGCCTCCCTCGAAACCGTCGAGGAAGACGCCGGGACGGACTCCTCGTCGGCTGATAGGCCGACCGACCGGCCCTGTGCGATACTGCGGCTGGTTGTTCGGCACGTGACGCCTGCCGTACGACCCGACGACGTCCTGTCCGGTCTCCGCGCCGTGGCCGACCTGGCGCCGCCGGTCCCCGTAGCGGTGACCAGGCTGGCGCAGGGGCTGTTCGATGAAGAGACCGGCACGGTGACCGACCCGCTCGCGCCCGACCGCGAGGCAGCAGCGACCGAGCCGCACCCGGCCGCCGCCACTGCCGCCGCGACGGCGCCGGCGTAAGGAAGGTCCCGCGTAGGGACGGACGTCGTAAGCGCCGCCCTCGAACTCGGGAGCCACCTGGGTCGGGCAGCGCACCGACCAGAAGACTTTCGCCAGGCCGTACGCATTCGGCGTACGGAACCGGCGAGACAGGACACAGAGAGCTTCCGAGCGGCGCCCGCGCCCCGGACGGCGGCCATCGCGCACAGCGCGGGCCGCGGACGTCACCGGCATCGCCGGACCAGGCGCGGCGCCCGGGAGCCTGACGGGAGAAACGCCCGCATGCTCGAACCGACCGAGCCCACCGAGGGTTCCGAACCGAACACCCCCAGCGACACCCTGCCGCCCCGTCGGCGACGCAGGGCCGCGTCCCGCCCGGCGGGCCCGCCCGCCGCCGACGGCTCCACGGCGGAGACCGTCACGCCGGCCATACCGGCCGCCGAGGCGCCTGCCGAGCCGGCGGAGACGTCCCAGGCCGAGGGCACGACCGACGCCCAGCAGGAGACCGGGGCCCCCGCGCCCCGGCGCCGACGTGTGGTCCGCCGCGCCGCCGCGCCCGCCGGAGCGCCGGCGTCCGCGGAGGCCGCCGAGACCGTCGTGCCCGCGACGCAGCCCGCGTCCGAGGCCGCCGCCCCGGCGCCCGAACCGGCCGCGGACACCACGGAGGACGCCGCTCCGCGCCGTACCCGTCGTCGTGCCACGCGCAGTGTGACCGCGCCGGCGCCGGTCGCGGAGACCCCGGCCGCCGAGGAGACGGCCGCGGCGCCCGAGACTCCTGAGACTGCCGAGACGCCGGCCGAGCCGGCCGTGGCCGCGTCGGAGGATGCCGCTCCGCGTCGTACCCGTCGTCGTGCCACGCGCAGTGTGACCGCGCCGGCGCCGGTCGCGGAGACCCCGGCCGCCGAGGAGACGGCCGCGGCCCCCGAGACCCCTGAGACTGCCGAGACCCCGGCCGAACCGGCCGTGGCCGCGACGGAAGATGCCGCTCCGCGCCGCACCCGTCGCCGTGCCACGCGCACGGTGACTGCCCCGGCGGCCGAGACCTCCGCCGAGCCGAAGGCGGAGGAGCCCGCGGAAGAGACCGCTCCTGCCGCCGCCGGGACGGCTCCCGAGGCCGCCGCCGACGTCACCGAGGACGCCGCTCCCCGCCGCACCCGTCGCCGTGCCACGCGGAGCGCGTCCGCTCCCGCCGCCGACGTGACGGCCGAGGCCGTCGCCGTACAGGGCGACGACGAGACCGAGCAGGCCGCCCCGACCGCCGAGGAGGCCCCGGTGACGGAGAACGAGAACCAGGACGAGGCCCCCGCCGAGGAGGCCGGCCCGCGCCGCCGCCGGCGCGCCGTCCGTAAGGCCGCCGCCGGGTTCGCCGAGCCCGCGCGCCCCGCCCGTACCGCCGAGGCCGAGGACAAGGAGGGCGGTCCGCGCCGTCCCGCGCGTCCCGCCGTCGCCGTGTTCCAGCCGCCGGTGTTCACCGAGCCCCGCTTCCAGACCCCGGAGCGGGCCGCCGCCGAGGCGGCCGCCGGACTCACCGAGGCCGCGGAGCCGGAGGAGGAGACCGAGGAGCTCCCGGAGGAGCAGCCCGCCGCCTCCCGCCGTCGTCGCCGCCGCAAGGGCGCGTCCGACGAGCCCGAGGCCGCCGCCCCGGCCGCCGTCGAGGAGACCCCCGAGGCCGACACCGAGGACGCCCAGGAGCAGTCCGAGGACCAGGCCGACGGCGCCGACACCGACGAGGACGACGAGCACGACGACCACGAGTCGTCCGGTTCGCGCCGCCGCCGTCGCCGTGGCGGCCGTCGCCGCCGGCGTGGCGAGTCCGCCGACGCCGACAGCGGTGAGCAGCAGGACGGCGACACCGACGGCGCCGAGCGGGCCGGATCCGAGCAGTCCGCCGAGGACGCCGAGGACGCCGCCGAGCAGACCGACGAGGACGCCGAGGAGCGCGAGGACAACGGCGGCTCCAGCAGCAGCCGTCGTCGGCGCCGCCGCCGTCGCCGCGCCGGGGACAGCGGCGGGGAGCCCGAGCCGTCCTCCGACGACCCCGAGCGCACCGTCGTCAAGGTCCGCGAGCCCCGTCCCCTGCGGGAAAAGGGTGCCGAGCCGTCCGACGAGGTGCAGTCCATCAAGGGCTCCACCCGCCTGGAGGCCAAGAAGCAGCGCCGCCGCGAGGGCCGCGAGCAGGGCCGCCGGCGCGTGCCGATCATCACCGAGGCCGAGTTCCTGGCCCGCCGCGAGGCCGTCGAGCGCGTCATGGTGGTCCGCCAGCACGGCGACCGCACGCAGATCGGCGTCCTCGAGGACGGCGTGCTCGTCGAGCACTACGTCAACAAGGAGCAGGCCACCTCGTACGTCGGCAACGTGTACCTCGGCAAGGTGCAGAACGTGCTGCCGTCGATGGAGGCCGCCTTCATCGACATCGGCAAGGGCCGCAACGCCGTGCTCTACGCCGGAGAGGTCAACTTCGACGCGCTCGGCATGTCCGGCGGGCCGCGCCGCATCGAGTCCGCGCTGAAGTCCGGGCAGCCGGTGCTGGTCCAGGTCACCAAGGACCCGATCGGCCACAAGGGCGCCCGCCTCACCAGCCAGGTCTCCCTCCCGGGCCGCTACCTCGTGTACGTGCCCGAGGGTTCGATGACCGGCATCAGCCGCAAGCTGCCCGACACCGAGCGGGCCCGGCTGAAGACCATCCTCAAGAAGATCGTCCCCGAGGACGCGGGCGTCATCGTGCGCACCGCCGCCGAGGGCGCGAGCGAGGACGAGCTGCGCCGCGACGTCGAGCGGCTCCAGGCGCAGTGGGAGGAGATCAAGAAGAAGTCCAAGAACGGCGGCACCGCCCCGACGCTGCTGTACGGCGAGCCGGACATGACCGTCCGGGTCGTGCGGGACATCTTCAACGAGGACTTCTCCAAGGTCATCGTCAGCGGTGACGAGGCCTGGGAGACCATCCACGGCTACGTCGCCCACGTCGCGCCCGACCTGGCCGGCCGTCTGCAGCGGTGGACCAGCGAGGTCGACGTCTTCGCCACGTACCGGATCGACGAGCAGCTCGCCAAGGCGCTGGACCGCAAGGTCTGGCTGCCCAGCGGCGGTTCGCTGGTGATCGACCGGACCGAGGCGATGGTCGTCATCGACGTCAACACCGGCAAGTTCACCGGTCAGGGCGGCAACCTCGAGGAGACGGTCACCAGGAACAACCTGGAGGCGGCCGAGGAGATCGTGCGTCAGCTGCGGCTGCGCGACCTCGGCGGCATCATCGTGATCGACTTCATCGACATGGTGCTGGAGTCCAACCGGGACCTGGTGCTGCGCCGTCTGCTGGAGTGCCTGGGCCGGGACCGGACCAAGCACCAGGTCGCCGAGGTGACCTCGCTGGGCCTGGTCCAGATGACCCGCAAGCGGGTCGGCCAGGGCCTGCTGGAGTCGTTCTCCGAGACCTGCGTCCACTGCAACGGCCGCGGTGTCATCGTCCACCTCGACCAGCCGTCCGCCTCCGGCGGCGGCAAGCGCCGCAAGCGGGCCCGGGCCGGCGCGGCGGACCAGCCGCACGAGCACGAGGCCGTCGCCGTGGAGACGGCGGAGCAGGAGGCCGAGGCCGAGGCGGAGACGCCGGCCGAGGTGGCCGCCGAGGCGGCCGAGCCGGCCGCGCTGCCGGCGCCCGAGTTCACGCCGGACGAGGAGCTGTACAGCAGCGCCGCCGAGGCGGAGGCCGCGGCCTCCCGGGGTCGTACGCGCCGCCGGGCGAGCCGTCGGGCGTCCGCGCCCGCGGGCTCCCCGCAGCGTGAGAGCGCCAGGGGCGGCCGCAGGCAGGCGGCCGAGGAGCGCGCCGAGGAGGCGCCCGTCGCCGAGGAGACGCCCGCCGTCCCCACGGCGCAGGACGTGACGGTCGCCGAGGAGGAGCGGCGTCCCGTGCAGCCCGAGTCGGCCGCCGAGGCGCTGGCCGAGCCGGCCGCCGCCGAGGACGCCGTGGTGCCGCCGTCCGTCGAGGAGGCCGCTCCGCAGGGCCGTACGCGTCGCCGGGCCACCCGCAAGGTGTCCGCGCCGGCCGGTTCCCCGGCGGGGGCGGAGGCCGCGGTGGTGACCGTCGCCGAGCCCGCGAAGACGGAGGAGGCGCCGAAGGCCGAGGAGACCCCGGCCGAGGCTCCCGCCCCGGAGCCCGCGCCCGAGGCGCCGGCCCCGGCCCGTCCGCGGCGTCGCGCGGTGCGCAAGCCGAGCACCTCGACCGCGTCCGAGGACACGGCCGTCGTGGTCCTGCCGTCCGCCCCGGCGGACGAGCGGAGGCCCGCCGAGGAGCCCGCCGCCGAGCCCGAGGCCGTCCAGGCCGCCGAGGGTGCCGCCGAGCCCGCCGAGGGCGTCGAGGGTGCCGAGGAGGCCGCTCCGGCCAAGAAGGCCGCCCGCAAGACGGCCAAGAAGGCCACGGCGAAGAAGGCCGCCGCGAAGAAGACGACGGTCAAGAAGACCGCGGCCAAGAAGACGACGACGGCGGCGAAGAAGACCGCCGCCAAGAAGTCGACGGCGAAGAAGGCCACGACGAAGAAGACGGCCGCTGCCGAGCAGCAGGCGCCCTCCTCCGTCACGGCCGCGGCCGACGAGAGCTGACCAGCGTCTACGCTGTGTGGTCCTGTCCCCTGCGGGGCAGGGCCACACGCTTTTTCCGTCCCGTGAGGAGAACGACCGCGATGATAGGCCTCGTGCTCGCGGCCGGCGCCGGCCGGCGTCTGCGCCCGTACACCGACACGCTCCCCAAGGCCCTGGTGCCGGTGGGCGCGGAGGGCGACCCGGACGCCGCGACCGTCCTGGACCTGACGCTGGGCAACTTCGCGGAGATCGGGCTGACCGAGGTGGGTGTCGTGGTCGGCTACCGCAAGGAGGCCGTGTA
>BMVA01000007.1 GCA_014650475.1 Streptomyces albogriseolus | reverse complement strand
TTACAGCGCCGATGGTACTGCAGGGGGGACCCTGTGGGAGAGTAGGACGCCGCCGAACAATTCTTGAACAGAAAGCCCCCGTGCCATTCGGCACGGGGGCTTTCTGCGTTTAGGGTCAGGCTCATGCGCTATGACCTCGTGATTTTCGACAACGACGGAGTCCTCGTCGACAGCGAGCCCCTCTCCAACCGACACCTCGCCGCCTATCTCACCGAGCTCGGGCACCCCACCACCTACGAGGACTCCATCCGGGACTACATGGGGTCGGCCCTGCACCGGGTGCACGACCTGATCGAGGAGCGGACCGGGCAGCGGTTGCCGGCCGACTTCGACGACGTCTTTCACGCCCGTGTCTTCGCCGCCTTCGAGCGGGAGTTGAAGCCCGTGCCCGGAATCGCCGACGTGCTGGAGAAGCTGGCGGCCGACGGGGTGCCGTACTGCGTGGCGTCGTCGGGGAGTCATGAGCGGATCCGGGTCGGGCACCGGGCGGCCGGGCTGGACCGGTACTTCGACGACGGACGGATCTTCAGCTCGCAGGACGTCGGCCGCGGAAAGCCCGCCCCCGATCTCTTCCTGTACGCGGCCGAGCGGATGGGCACGGCACCTGAGCGGTGCGTGGTCGTCGAGGACAGCCCGCTCGGCGTCCAGGCGGCCGTCGCGGCCGGGATGGACGTGTACGGGTTCACCGCGATGACGCCGACGGAGAAGCTGAGCGGCGCCACCTGGCTCTTCGGCGACATGCGGGAGTTGCAGCCCCATCTCACAGACGGCGTTGACGCCGGAAACTGAGCACGATTCATCTTTGACCGGATCTACCCACCGGTACCCCCGAGCCCTACGCTCGCCGCCATGACTGATGTGCTGCGGCGCGGCAGGGCCTCGCTGGCGTTCAGCTTCCTGGTGCAGGGCGTCGCCTTCGCGCTGCTCGTGACGCGCATCCCGGGCATCCAGAACCGGTACGGAGTCTCCGACGGCATGCTGCCCGTCTTTCTCGCCGCCGTGCCGATCCTGGCCGGCATCGGCAGCGTCTCCACGGAGCGGCTGGTGCGGCGGGTGCCGCCGAGCCGGGTGCTGCGGTGGTCCCAGCCGGTCGTGCTGCTGGCGCTGCTGGCCGTCGGGGCGGGGCGGCAGATGGCCGTCCTGGCCCTGGCGCTGGCGGCGTTCGGGCTGGCCGTGGGGGCGCTGGACGCCTCGATGAACATGCTCGGGGTGAGTCTGCAGCGGGCGTACGGGCGCAGCATCATGCTGAGCTTCCACGCGGCGTACAGCCTGGGCGGGATCGTCGGGGCGTCGCTGGCCTGGGTCGGGGCCCACTTCGGGCTGGCGCTGTGGGTGTCGTACCTGCCGGTGGTGCTGGTGCTGCTGCCGGCCGCGCTGGTGGGCAGCCGGTGGTACGTCGACGGGGAGGCGCAGGCGCCGGAGGAGAAGGGCGCGGAGGCCGGGGCGGGCGGTGGGCTGAAGTGGCTGCTGCCGCTGTGTCTGGTGATGACGGTGGCGTACATCGGGGACTCCACGGTCTCCAACTGGAGCGC
Organism: Streptomyces albogriseolus; assembly: GCA_014650475.1. Lineage (GTDB taxonomy): Bacteria > Actinomycetota > Actinomycetes > Streptomycetales > Streptomycetaceae > Streptomyces > Streptomyces albogriseolus. The sequence goes on along the minus strand of BMVA01000007.1, from coordinate 364,231 downwards.
GAAGTACCTCCAGGACGTGCTGGGCAGCTCCGAGCAGATGGCGACCGTGCCGTACAACGTGTACATGGTCACCACGCTGCTGGGGCGGACGGTCGGGGACGCCGGGGTGCGGCGGTTCGGCGCCGTGGCGGTGGTGCGGGCGGGGGCGCTGGTGGCGGCGGCCGGGTTCGCCGTGGTGGCCGGGGCGCCCGGGGCGTGGGTGGGGATGCTCGGGTTCACGCTGCTGGGGCTCGGGCTGTGCGTGCTGGTGCCGCAGACGTTCGCGGCGGCGGGACGGCGGGCGTACGAGACCGGGCGGCCGGGGGCGTCCGACGCGGCCGTGGCGCGGCTGAACGTCTTCAACTACGTTGGTTTCCTGATCGGTTCGCCGCTGGTGGGGGCACTGGGGGATGCGTGGAGCTACCGCGGGGCGATGCTGGTGCCGATGGTGTTGATGCTGGTGACGCTCCTGCACGCCCGTTCGTTCGCGGCGGGGGCCGACCGATACGGTGGCGGGCATGAGCGGCCGCGCACAGCTGATGTGGGACGAAGCAGTAACGGGCTATGACTTCGGCCGGGACCACCCGATGGACCCGGTCCGGCTGGCGCTGACCCGCAGCCTGGTCGGCGCCCTCGGTCTGGACCGTGACGTGAACGTGGTCGCGGCGAAGGCGGCGGGGGAGTCGACGCTGCGGCTCGTGCACCGGGAGGACTACATCGACGCGGTGCGGGCCGCGTCGGCCGATCCGGGGTCGGCGGACCCGTCGTACGGGCTGGGGACGATCGACGATCCGGCGTTCGCGGGGATGCACGAGGTGTCGGCGCTGATCGCGGGGCAGTCGGTGGGCGCGGCCGAGGCGGTGTGGCGGGGTGAGGCGCTGCACGCGGTGAACTTCGCGGGCGGGCTGCACCACGCGATGCCGGGGGCCGCGTCCGGGTTCTGCGTGTACAACGACGCCGCGCTGGCGATCGCGCGGCTGCTGGAGCTGGGTGCGGAGCGGGTGGCGTACATCGACGTCGACGTGCACCACGGGGACGGGGTGCAGGCGGCGTTCTGGGAGGATCCGCGGGTGCTGACGATCTCGTTGCACGAGCATCCCCGGACGCTGTTCCCGCAGACCGGGTGGCCCGAGGAGACGGGCGCCGCGAGCGCGGAGGGCAGCGCGGTGAACGTGGCGCTGCCGGCGGGCACCGGGGACGCGGGATGGCTGCGGGCGTTCCACGCGGTGGTGCCGGAGCTGATCGCGCACTTCCGGCCGCAGGTGCTGGTGACGCAGCACGGGGCCGATACGCATTTCGAGGATCCGCTGGCGCATCTGGCGGTGTCGCTGGACGCGCAGCGGGCGGTGCAGCTGGCCTGTCATGAGCTGGCGCACGAGCACGCCGACGGCCGGTGGGTGGCGCTGGGCGGGGGTGGTTACGCGGTGGTCGAGGTGGTGCCGAGGTCCTGGTCGCATCTGGTGGCCATCGCGGCCGGGCGGCCCGTGGAGCCGACGACGCCGGTGCCCGACGAGTGGCGGCGGCAGGTGTACGCGCGGACCCGGGAGTCGGCGCCGCACCGGATGACGGACGGCCGGTGGCCGGTCCCGTGGGCCGCGTGGGACGAGGGGTACGACCCGGCGGACCGGCTGGACCAGGCGATCCTGGCGACCCGGCGGGCGGTCTTCCCGCTGCGGGGCCTGCTGCCCTGACCGTCCCGGGGGCGGGGTGTTACGCCGACCGTGGGGTGTGGGCCGCGTTCCGGTCCGCGGGTGCGGCCGGGTGGCGCACCATCGCGTGTGTGGTGACCGCCGACCGCCTCCGCGCGCATCTTCTTTCGGCCGGGCTCGCCGGGGTGGTGGGCACCAGCCGGGAGGAGAGCCTGCGTAGCTACCGGTTGTTCGCCGCCCGGGACCCGCGGGTGCTGATCGGGCTCGATCCGGTCGGCGCGTGGGGCGAGCGGGAGGTGCTCGCGCTGATGGCCGACCGGTGCGGGGTGGCGGCGGATCCGGGGCGGAGGTCGGGGCCCGAGGTCATCGGTCCGGAGCGTACGCTGGCCGCCCTGGACGCCTGTGCGGGGCGGCTGGCGGACGCCGCGCGGCGTCGCGTTCCGGTGCTGCTGGGCACCGGGCACCCGCATCGGCTGCTCGGTTTCTACGCCGTGCTCGCAGACGCCTTGTCGGCGGCGGGATGTGAGATTCTCACCCCGGCGCAGGGTCGCTGTGTCGACATAACGACCCGGTTCGGTCTACGCACGGCCATTCTCGACTACGTCCGGGGGGTCGGGCTGGTCCGGGACGCGACCCCGCAGCGCCCCGGTTGTGAGCCGGGCGCGCACACGCACTCCCCCCTCCCTGTTCGGGCCGCGCTGGCGGCCGCTGCGGATGCCGGCGGGCCGCTGCCCGAGCTGGTGATCGGGGACCACGGCTGGATCTGCGGGGCAGGTCAGCTGGGGTTCGAGAGCGTCGGGCCGGCCGATGTGAACGACCCGGCGCCATTCGTCGGGGAGGCCGAGGGGGCGGTCTCGGTGGCCGTTCCGGTTGACGACGGTGCGCGGTCCGATTACTACCTGCCGCTGGCCCGCTACGTACTCAATCGAGCGTGTCTGTCACAGTAGGCCGCCGATGGGTGCACCTCTTCCCCACTCGCATCACCCGCCCCTACATTGGGGAGTGAGCACGCAACGACGAAGAGTCACCGGAAGGGGAAGCCGGTGGCCGTCGAGTGCGGAAGGTTCAGGTGTGTCATGGCTGCAGCTGGCGAGAGGCCTCTGAACGAGGTTCAGTTCCTTACCGTGGCGGAAGTCGCCTCGGTGATGCGAGTGTCGAAGATGACCGTGTACCGCCTGGTGCACAGCGGTCATCTGCCCGCGATCCGTGTGGGGCGGTCCTTCCGCGTCCCGGAGCAAGCGGTACACGAGTACCTCCGCGACAGCTACGTGGGGGTGGAAACGGCCTGACGGCGATCCGGGAGGGCCCGTATCGGGCACTCATGGGCCTTCCCGGTCACCTCGATTACGACCTCAGCGCTCGGGCGGGTAGGCTGACCCCTCGAAGGTCGTGTGGGCCCATGGCGCCCAAACACCGAGTGATGAGAAGTGAGCGAGGGTAGTCGTGGGCTCTGTTATCAAGAAGCGGCGTAAGCGGATGGCCAAGAAGAAGCACCGCAAGCTGCTCAAGCGCACGCGCGTCCAGCGTCGCAACAAGAAGTAAGCGACAGCGCGAGAGCGTGTCCCAGTGGCCCCCCACCGCGATTCGGTGGGGGGCCACTGCCCGTTGGTACGCCGCTGCCTTGGTACGTCCGGTGTACGTCCCGGAGATGTTGTCACTTCATGTATCCGCTCGGCGTCGCAGAGCGACGGCGACCCGATAGGTTGGCCGTGGGCAGCAGGGTGAGAGGAAGGCGCTGATCTTGGGGAAGGTCGTGCTCGTGACCGGGGTGGCCCGGCAGCTCGGGGGCCGCTTCGTGCGGCGGATCCAGCGGGACCCCGAGGTGGACCGGGTGGTCGCCGTGGACGCGGTGCGGCCCGAGCACCATCTGGGCGGCGCCGACTTCGTCCAGGCGGACATCCGGCAGCCCACCATCGCGCGGGTGCTGGCCGAGTCGGGCGCCGACACGGTCGTCCATCTCGACGTGACGGGCACGCCGCTGGGCGGCGGCGGCCGGGCGTCGCTGAAGGAGACCAACGTCATCGGCACCATGCAGCTGCTCGGCGCCTGCCAGAAGTCGCCGAACATCCGGCGGCTCGTGGTGAAGTCCAGTACCAACGTCTACGGTTCGGCGCCGCGCGACCCGGCGGTGTTCACCGAGTCGACGCCACCCAAGTCGCTGCCCAGCGGCGGCTTCGCGAAGGACACGGTGGAGGTCGAGGGCTATGTGCGCGGCTTCGCCCGGCGCCGCCCGGACGTCGCCGTGTGCGTGCTGCGGTTCGCCAACATCCTGGGCCCGGCCGCGGACACCCCGCTCGCGTCGTACTTCGCGCTGCCGGTGCTGCCGACGGTGTTCGGCTACGACCCGCGGCTGCAGTTCGTGCACGAGGACGACGTGATCGAGGTGCTGCGGATCGGCGCGTACGAACCGCGGCGCTCCACCCTCAACAGCGGGACGTTCAACATCGCCGGGGACGGGGTGCTGCTGCTGTCGCAGTGCTCGCGGCGGCTGGGCCGGCCGACGGTGCCGCTGCTGCTTCCCGCGGTCACCTGGGCGGGCTCGCTGATGCGTACGCTGGGGATGTCGGACTTCTCGCCCGAGCAGATCCGGCTGCTGACGCACGGACGGGTGGTGGCGACGGACCAGATGCGGGAGACGCTGGGTTTCACCCCCAAGTACTCGACTGCCGAAACGTTTGCGGACTTCGTGCGCAGCCGCGGTCCTGGGCTGCTGCCGCCGGAGACCGTCGCGAGGGCCGTCGACCGGATCGCCGCGCTGCCCGTGCCGGGCAGCGGCCATGTGCCGGCGCAGGGCGCCGACTGAGGAGCGCAGCAACGATGGCGGACGCCAAGGTCATTCCGTTCGACGACGACCACCGCTCCCGCGGGAGTGCCGCGTCGCGCCGCCGTGGTGCGGCCGGCCGGCGCCAGGGCGGGACGCGGCCGCCCGCCGCGGTGGGGGAGGTCCAGCCCCTGCCGGGGACGGCCGCGGCGCGGGAGGATGATCCCGTGACCGGTGACGAGGAGCGGCCGCGTGAGCCGGCCGCGGACCGCGAGGGCGGTGACGGCGGCCTGGAGCAGAGGATCGCGAGCGGGCTGGCGTTCCTGCGCCGCCGGCTCACCGGGGACTACGACGTCGACGACTTCGGCTACGACGAGGAGCTCACCGACCAGGTCCTGATGTCGCTGCTGCGCCCGATGTACGAGAAGTACTTCCGGGTCGAGGTGAAGGGCGTCGAGAACATCCCGTCCGAGGGCGGTGCGCTGATCGTCGCCAACCATTCGGGGACGGTCCCGGTGGACGGGCTGATGATGCAGGTCGCCGTGCACGACCACCATCCGGCCGGGCGTCATCTGCGGCTGCTGGCGGCGGACCTGGTGTTCGTGCTGCCGGTGGTGAACGAGCTGGCGCGGAAGCTGGGGCACACGCTGGCCTGCGCGGAGGATGCCGAACGGTTGCTGGCGCAGGGGGAGTTGGTCGGGGTGATGCCGGAGGGCTTCAAGGGCATCGGGAAGCCGTTCTCCGAGCGGTACAAGCTCCAGCGGTTCGGGCGGGGCGGGTTCGTGTCGACGGCGCTGCGGCACGGGGCGCCGATCGTGCCGTGCTCGATCGTCGGGGCGGAGGAGATCTACCCGATGATCGGCAACGCGAAGACGCTGGCGCGGCTGCTGGGCTTCCCGTACTTCCCGCTCACGCCGACGTTCCCCTGGCTGGGGCCGCTGGGGGCGATTCCGCTGCCGACGAAGTGGACGATCCAGTTCGGGGAGCCGATCCCCACGGACGGGTATCCGCCGGAGGCGGCGGAGGACCCGATGCTGATGTTCAACCTGACCGACCAGGTGAGGGAGCAGATCCAGCACACGCTGTACAAGTTGCTGGTGCAGCGGCGGTCGGTGTTTTTCTGAGCGGCCGGAGAGGTGAACCGTGGGCGCCCCTCGGTTGTGCGGAGGGGCGCCCTTGGTGTTACTCCTGGTCCTCCGCCTCGATGCCCAGACCTGGGAGGAGCCCGGGCAGGAGGGGCGGGAGCGTGACGTCGGAGCCGGGTGGCCGGGTGGCCGAGTCCGTCGGCGGCGGCGTGCTGCTCTGGCCGCTCTCCTGGGGCGGGTCGAGGAGGCCGCCGGTGTTGCCGCCGAGCAGGCCGTCCTTCTCGCCCTCGGCGTCGGCGGAGCCGGTCGGTCCCGCGCTGCCCTCCTCGCCCGTGCCGGAGCCGTCCCGTCCGGTGCCGGGGGACGTCGAGGGCTCGGCCGTCGACGGGGCGCCGGTGTCCGTGGCCGAGTCGCCGCGCCGCTTCCCGTCGTCCGCCTCGTCGCTCGGCGACCGGGGCAGCAGGGACTGCAGCGGGGCGACGTCTTCGTCTATGGCGTCGAACACCGAGGTGACCTGCTCACTGACGTCGCCCAGTTGCACGGGCAGCCGGTCGCGCAGGTTGCCCCAGGTGTCGCGGTGGGCGCGGGAGAAGGAGGAGAGCGCCTGCATGGGGCCGAGGGAGTCCGGGTTGCGCTCGTAGGCCTCGCGGAGCAGCCGGTGGCCCTCCGAGGCGTCGTGCCGCATGCCGGACAGGGCGCGGCGGATCTCGCTCAGGGACTCGTGGTCGAGGGAGCCGGCGCGGTCGCGCTCCATCAGCCGGCGGGCCTCGTTCAGCCGGGTGGAGGCGTGGTCGAGGTAGACCCGGCCCCGCTCGTCGTCGCCGTCGGCGAAGGTGAGCTTGACGTCCTCGATGCCGCGCTTGAGTCCGTAGAGGGAGTCGCCGGGGAGGGCGTCGGAGCTGGCGGCGGCGACTCCGCCGAGGGCGCCGGCGGCGACGCCGACGGTGAGCCCGCCCGCGGTGAGCCCTTTGGCCAGCCTCGACCGCGGCCGCAGTCTGCCCAGCGGGGTCGCCCGGTGGGCGCCCTTGGCGCGGCGCGAGCGCTGTTCGGGAACGGCCCGGTCCGTCGCCTCGCCTGCGGCGGTGCCCTCCTGGAGCATGGCCTCGAACGCGGCCACCAGCTGGGCTCGCTGGACGACCTTCACCTCAGGGTCCAGTTCCGGCCGGGGCAGCGCGCTCAGACCGGAGGCCAGCGTGAGCAGCTGGGCCTGTTCGGTCTCGGCGGCGGCCGCGGCCGGTGCCGGTCCTTCGGTTCGCTCGGCCGCCGTGCCCCGGTCGGACTGCTCCTCCAGGGCCTGGGCGAAGGCGTTCGCCCGCCGGTGCGCCGATACGTTCGCGATCACTGGCGGCACCTCCTCTCGTCATGACGGTCGACTCCCCAGGGGGTCTGAGGGTTCCCATGCCCGGACGACGCCACACGATCGGGTGAGCGGGGCCGGTCAGGGGGTGACCACAGGGAGCCTGTATCCCGCACAACGACGGGCGCGGCACTTGGGTTACGGACATCGGTAGTCCGATCGAGGATTCCAACCGGGTTTCACTCAGGGTGGGTTGAGTGTCGCTCGCTGTGCTCCGTCCGGTGGACGGGCCGGGTCAGCGGGCGTCGTCCGGGAGGAGCCGGGCGAGGGTGCGGACGGCCCGGTACTGGAGGGTCTTGATGGCGCCCTCGTTCTTGCCCATGACGCGGGCTGTCTCGGCGACGGACAGCCCCTGGAGGAACCGGAGCGTGACGCACTCCTGCTGTTGGGGGTTGAGCCGACGTACGGCATCGAGGAGGGCGGCGTTGGACAAGGACTCGAGAACGGAATCCTCGGGGGAGCGCTCGACCTCGTTGGCGTCGAGCATCTCCCCGGTGGTGACCTCGAGGCGGAAGCGGCTGGACTTGAAGTGGTCGGCGACGAGGTTGCGGGCGATGGTCACCAGCCAGGCGCCGAAGTCCCGGCCCTGCCAGGTGAAGGTGCCGATGCGGCGCAGCGCCCGCAGAAAGGTCTCGCTGGTGAGGTCCTCGGCGGTCGCCTTGCCGCCGACGCGGTAGTAGATGTAGCGGTAGACGGTGTCGCTGTACTGGTCGTAGAGCCGTCCGAAGGCCTCCGCCTCGCCGGCCTGGGCGCGCTCCACGAGGTCCATCATCCGGGCGCTGTCGCTGTCGGCGGCGGGACGGCGGGCAGCGGGAGCGCCGGACGGGCGTCCTCGTCTGCCGACCGCGGCCGTGCCCTCGGCGAGGGCGTAGCACGGGCCGGCGGGGACGGCGGCGAATGCGGGGACGGCGTGCGCGGGGGGGACGATTCCGCGCAACATGTCTCGGGCTGTCGCGACTGTCGCGCGCAGCGTAGCCAGGCCCGAGGCGTCAACCCCGACGTGTGGGTACACGGGACTCCCAGAGGCAGAGCTTCCATCACGTGCAGTGCGGGGCCGTTCACCCGTCGTGGCGAAGGGGTGGTCCCGGAATGCGTCTGAGGAGAATAACGCTTCGTGCAGGCTCTGCTACACCGAGTTGCTCAAATCGTCGATTACGTCGCTTCCGTAACCGATTGACGCATGTTCAGGGATGAGGAGCTGACCGGTTGGTGACCGGAAGCTTTCGTATTCGGGATAAGTCCAGGGCGAGTTGTGGCCGTGTGCAGCCAAGAGGACTGCTCGGGCCCGTTGCGGGGTACGGCAGTCGGTTCGGGGCGTGTCGCGGCCCGCCCGGTCACTGCGGGCACCCCCGCGGCGGAACGTCAGCGGCGTTTGCGGTGCAGGGCGATGGCGGCGGCCGTGCCCCCGGCCACCGCGCCCACGCCGGCCGCGGCCGGGATGCCGACCTTGGCCGCCTTGCGGCCGGTGCGGTAGTCGCGCAGCCGCCAGTCCATCCGGCGCGCGTGCTTGCGCAGCTTCGAGTCCGGGTTGATCGCGTAGGGGTGGCCCACCAGCGACAGCATCGGGATGTCGTTGTGCGAGTCGCTGTAGGCGGCGCAGCGGCTGAGGTCGAGCCCTTCGGCCAGGGCCAGCGCGCGGACCGCCTCCGCCTTGGCGGGGCCGTGCAGCGGTTCGCCCACGAGTTTGCCCGTGTACACGCCGTCGACCGACTCGGCGACGGTGCCCAGGGCGCCGGTCAGGCCGAGACGGCGGGCGATCACCGTGGCGATCTCCACCGGGGCGGCGGTGACCAGCCACACCCGCTGGCCCGCGTCGAGGTGCGCCTGGGCCAGCGCCCGGGTGCCGGGCCAGATCCGCTCCGCCATGTACTCGTCGTAGATCTCCTCGCCGATGGACTGCAGCTCGGAGACGCGGTGGCCCTGGACGATGGAGAGCGCCGAGTCGCGCGCCTCCTGCATGTGCTCGGGATCCTCCACGCCGGCCAGCCGGAACCACGCCTGCTGCCAGGCGAACCGGGCCAGCTCGCGGGTGTCGAAGAACTTCCGCTTGTACAGGCCCCGCCCGAAGTGGAACAGGGCGGCGCCCTGCATGACGGTGTTGTCCAGGTCGAAGAACGCGGCGGCCCGTTCGTCACCGGGCACCGGGAACGCGGGTTCGCGTTCGAGAACTTCCTGGGTGGACTTGCGGGCGGCCTCCGCCGAGGCCTCGCCTGCCAACACGCTCCGCGCCGTGGCGGAGCGCCTACGGGGAGTGAGCCATCCGAGAGCGGCCATGGCGTGAGCATAGCCAGTGCGCACGCCCGTTCCGGAGCCGAGAGGTCGCCACGTCGTGAACTCTGTGTGTCCCGGGCGGTGACCCGGCCTTGTCCCGCACGGGACAATGACCCGTATGAGCCCTCTCTTCCGCCGCGCCGGGCCCCCGCGGGACCGGCTCGTGACACTGATCCGCAAGCCCGGCTGCCATCTGTGCGACGACGCGCAGGTGGTGGTGGAGAAGGTGTGCTCCGAGCTCGGGGTCCCGTGGGAGCGGAAGGACATCACCGAGGACCGGGAGCTGTACGACCGGTACTGGGAGCAGATCCCCGTGGTGCTCGTCGACGGACGGCAGCACACCTTCTGGCGCGTGAACGAGGACCGTCTCCGCAAGGCTCTGGGTGACTGACCGGCCAGTTCAATCTGGCGGAAATTCGCTTAGGATCGATGGTGACTTGGTCTCGGGGGCGGGATTCACAGAGGAGAGTGTGCGGTTTTGCCCCTGGAAGCTAAGGAACGGCGGTGCAGGCGCGCCGGTTCCCCGTGCGCGCGCGGGGGGCGCGTGACCCCGGTCACGTTGGCCGGGCAAAACGGACACAATCTTTGTGCACGCGTTCACAAAGACATAGCCTGCATTCGACGGGGCGGTCCGGGGACGTATGACCGCCTGAAGCCCCGCTCTACCCGCAGGAGCACCGTGGCAACTGGCCGAACTCACCGACCGGCGACCCGTAGCCGAGGGATTCCCGAGGCCACCGTCGCCCGGCTTCCGCTGTACCTCCGCGCCCTGACCGCGCTCTCCGAGCGCTCGGTGCCCACGGTCTCCTCGGAGGAGCTGGCGGCCGCCGCGGGTGTCAACTCCGCGAAGCTGCGCAAGGACTTCTCCTACCTGGGTTCCTACGGCACCCGGGGCGTCGGCTACGACGTCGAGTATCTCGTGTACCAGATCTCCCGCGAACTCGGCCTCACCCAGGACTGGCCGGTTGTGATCGTAGGAATCGGTAACCTCGGCGCCGCCCTCGCCAACTACGGAGGGTTCGCCTCCCGCGGTTTCCGGGTCGCCGCTCTGATCGACGCCGACCCCGCGATGGCCGGGAAGCCCGTCGCCGGCATCCCGGTGCAGCACACCGACGAGCTCGAGGCGATCATCCGGGACAACGGCGTGTCCATCGGCGTCATCGCCACCCCGGCCGGAGCCGCCCAGCAGGTCTGCGACCGGCTCGTCGCCGCCGGCGTCACCTCCATCCTGAACTTCGCGCCGACCGTGCTGACCGTCCCGGACGGCGTCGACGTGCGCAAGGTGGACCTCTCCATCGAGCTGCAGATCCTCGCCTTCCACGAGCAGCGCAAGGCCGGTGAGGAGGCCGCCGCCGAGGTCACCGCCGCCCAGGCCGTCGGCACCGCCCAGACCGCCGTCGCCGCCGGGCGCGAGGGCTCCGCCACCGACCAGGGGCCCGACGGGGACGTACCCGCCGTGATGCCGGCATGAGTCTCCTGGTCGTCGGACTGAGCCACCGCAGCGCCCCGGTCAGCGTGCTGGAGCGGGCGTCGCTGAGCGTGGAGGCGCAGACCAAGCTGCTGCAGGACACGGTCGCCGCGGAGCCCGCCTCCGAGGGCGCGGTCCTCGCCACCTGTAACCGCATCGAGCTGTACGCCGACGTGGACAAGTTCCACGCCGGTGTCGCCGAGCTGTCCACGCTGCTCGCCCAGCACAGCGGGGTCGGCCTGGAGGAGCTCACTCCTTATCTCTATGTGCACTACGAGGACCGGGCCGTGCACCACCTGTTCTCGGTGGCCTGCGGACTGGACTCGATGGTCGTGGGCGAGGGACAGATCCTCGGCCAGATCAAGGACTCGCTGGCCCGCGCGCAGGAGACGCACACCGCCGGACGGCTGCTGAACGACCTGTTCCAGCAGGCGCTGCGGGTCGGCAAGCGCGCCCACTCCGAGACCGGCATCGACCGCGCCGGGCAGTCCCTGGTCACCTTCGGCCTGGAGCAGCTCGCGCTCGGCACCCCCGTCGAGTCCTGGACCCGGGGCAAGAAGGCCCTGGTCATAGGCGCCGGGTCGATGTCCTCGCTGTCCGCGGCCACGCTCGCGCGCGCCGGGATCGCCGAGGTCGTGGTCGCCAACCGCACGCCCGACCGCGCCGAGCGGCTGGTGCGGATCCTCTCCGAGGGCGACGACACGGACGTGACGGCCCGCGCGGTCCCGATGACATCGGTGCCGTTCGAGCTGACACGTGCCGATGTGGTCGTTTCCTGCACGGGCGCGACCGGCCTGGTGCTGACCGCCGACATGATCGCCGCGGGCGTCGAGGGGCGGGTCGACGAGGCGCCGGTCGTCGACCTCGACGCCGTCGCCGAGGAGGACGCCCGCGAGAGCGCCCCGGCAGGGCAGCCGCAGAACCCCGCCGAGGACGGCTGCCCGGTGGACCTGCCCACGGTGCGGCCCGGCTTCTCCGTGATGGGGGAGGCGGCCGTCGCCGGGATGGACGCGGCCACGCTGGAGCAGCACGGCGCGTGGGCCGCGGGCTCCGCCGTCGACCGCCGGGACGCCGCCCGCGGCACCGGACCCGAGGCGGACGCCGAGGTCATCGGCGCGCTCGCCGCGACCGCGACCGCGATCGGCCGTATCCCCGAGCGCCGGCGGCCCGAGCAGGTGGACGCGCCGCCGCGCCCCGAGCCCGTGCTGTTCCTGCTGGACCTCGCCATGCCGCGGGACGTCGACGCGGCGGCGCACCGCCTGCCCGGCGTGCGGCTCGTGGACATCGAATCGCTCGCGGAGGCCTCCGCGGACGCTCCGATGGCTGCCGATGTGGACCAGGTCCGGCGTATCGTCTCCGACGAGGTCGCCGCGTTCGGGGCGGCACAGCGGGCGGCGCACATCACGCCGACCGTCGTCGCCCTGCGGACCATGGCGGCCGACGTGGTGGCCGGTGAGATGGCCCGCCTGGAGGGGCGGCTCCCCGGCCTGGACGACAAGCACCGCGCGGAGATCACCCAGACCGTGCGACGGGTGGTCGACAAGCTGCTGCACGCCCCGACGGTCCGGGTCAAGCAGCTCGCGGCCGAGCCCGGCGGGGCCGGGTACGCGGACGCGCTGCGCACCCTGTTCGACCTCGACCCCGAGACGGTGGCCTCCGTCTCCCGCGCCGAGGAAAGCACCGAGAAGAACGCAGAGAACCGAGGGCCGGGATGACTGAGAAGGCACTGAGGCTGGGGACCAGGCGGAGCAAGCTCGCCATGGCCCAGTCCGGGCAGGTGGCGGATGCCGTGAGCCAGGTGACCGGACGGCCCGTCGAGCTCGTCGAGATCACCACGTACGGCGACGTCTCGCGTGAGCACCTCGCGCAGATCGGCGGCACGGGCGTCTTCGTCGCCGCGCTGCGGGAGGCGCTGGCGCGCGGCGAGGTGGACTTCGCGGTGCACTCCCTGAAGGACCTGCCGACCACGCAGCCCGACGAGCTGGTCGTGGCGGCGATCCCCGAGCGCGAGGACCCGCGGGACGTGATCATCGCGCGGGACGCGCTGAAGCTCACCGACCTGCCGCGCGGGGCGCGCATCGGTACCGGTTCGCCGCGCCGCATGGCGCAGCTGAACGCGTACGCGCGCAGCCACGGCATGGACATCGAGACGGTCCCGATCCGGGGCAACGTCGACACCCGCATCGGGTACGTCACCAAGGGCGACCTGGACGCGGTGGTGCTGGCGGCCGCCGGGCTCAACCGGGTCGGCCGCAGCGACGAGGTGACCGACTTCCTGTCGGTCGACACGGTTCTGCCCGCCCCCGGCCAGGGGGCACTGGCGGTCGAGACCACCGCGGACAACGCGGAGCTCATCGCCGCGCTCGCCCAGCTCGACGACCCGCTCACGCGGGCCGCCGTGACGGCCGAGCGGTCACTGCTCGCCGCCCTGGAGGCCGGCTGCAGCGCACCCGTGGGGGCGCTCGCCGACCTTCTGACCGACGGGCAGACTGTCAAGGAAATGCGCCTGCGGGGCGTCGTCGGCACGACCGACGGTTCCACGCTGGTGCAGCTGTCCACCACCGGTCCCGTGCCCGAGACGCACGAGGCGGCGACGGCGCTCGGTCGCGAACTCGCCACCGAGATGCTGGCGCAGGGCGCGGCCGGTCTGATGGGGGAGCGAGCACTTTGAGCCCCACCACTCTTCCCGCCCCTCCGGAACAAGGGCACGTCACCTTCCTCGGTGCCGGACCCGGGGATCCGGGACTGCTGACCCTGCGCGCCGTGGAGGCCCTGGCGAACGCGGACGTCCTCGTCGCCGAGCACGACGTGCTCGATGTCGTACGGACGCACGCCAGGCAGGGCGTCGCCGAGGTGCACACGGACACGGACACGTCTGCGTCGTCCACGCCGGGCACGGGCACGCCCCAGCTGACGGTCGTTGACGGCGCGTCAACAACCGCCGCTGTCCCCGCGAATAGGGATGCCGCACATCTTGTCATGGAGGCCGCGCGGGGCGGCAAGCGGGTCGTCCGTGCGGTGTCCGGCGACCCCGGTCTTGACGCCTACGCCGCCGAGGAGATGCTGGCGTGCGCGTCGGCCGGCGTGCCGTTCGAGGTCGTGCCCGGTGTCGCCACCGCGGTCGGCGTGCCCGCGTACGCCGGTGTGCCGCTGCGTGACGCCCAGGGCACCGACGTGCGGTTCGTCGACGCGCGCACGGCGTCCGACCGGTGCTGGACGGAGGTCGGCGCCTCCGACGGCACGGTGGTCGTGTCCACCACGCTGGACTCGGTGGCCGCCGCCGCGGGCGAACTGGTGTCCGCCGGACGTAAGCCCGACACCCCCCTGACGGTGACCGTCGCGGGCACCACGACCCGCCAGCGCACCTGGACGGCGACGCTCGGCACGATCGCGCAGACGCTGAAGCAGGCGAAGGTGCTGCCCTCCCCGGAGGGCGCGCGGCCCGTGATAGCCGTGGTCGGCGAGCGTTCCGCCGCCGCCCAGCGCGACCGGCTGGCGTGGTTCGAGTCCAAGCCGCTGTTCGGCTGGAAGGTGCTCGTGCCGCGGACGAAGGAGCAGGCGGCGTCGCTCTCCGACCAGCTGCGGTCCTACGGGGCCGTGCCGCACGAGGTGCCGACCATCGCGGTCGAGCCGCCGCGTACGCCCCAGCAGATGGAACGTGCCGTCAAGGGCCTGGTCACCGGCCGCTACGAGTGGATCGCCTTCACGTCGGTCAACGCGGTCAAGGCGGTCCGCGAGAAGTTCGAGGAGTACGGGCTCGACGCCCGCGCCTTCGCCGGGATCAAGGTCGCGGCGGTGGGCGAGCAGACCGCGAAGGCGCTGATCGCCTTCGGCGTGAAGCCGGACCTGGTGCCGAGCGGCGAGCAGTCGGCCGCCGGTCTGCTGGAGGACTGGCCGCCGTACGACCCGGTCTTCGACCCGATCGACCGCGTCTTCCTGCCGCGCGCCGACATCGCCACGGAGACGCTGGTCGCGGGGCTCATCGAGCTGGGCTGGGAGGTCGACGACGTCACGGCGTACCGCACCGTGCGCGCCTCGCCGCCGCCGGCGGAGACCCGCGAGGCGATCAAGGGCGGCGGCTTCGACGCGGTGCTGTTCACCTCGTCGTCGACGGTCCGGAACCTGGTCGGCATCGCGGGCAAGCCGCACAACGTGACGGTGATCGCGTGTATCGGCCCGGCCACGGCGAAGACGGCCGAGGAGCACGGGCTGCGGGTGGACGTGATGGCTCCCGAGCCGTCGGTCCACAAGCTGGCTGAGGCCCTCGCCGACTTCGGCGCGCGGCGCCGGCTGGCGGCGCTGGAGGCGGGCGACCCGGTCACCCGGCCGAGCGAGCGGCGGCCGGGGGCGCGGAGGCGTCGCTCGACTACGTGAGGTGACGTGCGGTTCTCGACGGCGGGGCGTGCCCCAGGGCACGCCCCGCCGTCGTGTGTCCCGGTCGTCACGTGGCGACGGGCCACTCCAGCACGGTCAGCTCCGGCCACTGCCGGCGCCAGCGCTCGGTCTTGGCCTCGTACACCGCGCGCGGCGCGAGCACGGGGTTCGGCCGTACGACGAGCCCGAACACGTCGGACAGGCCGTGCGGTGCGTACACCCGCCACCGGCCGTCGGGCTCCAGGCGGACGCCCAGACAGCAGGTCGTCGCGGCGAAGCTGTCGATCGCCGCCTCGGTGGAGGTGTACGGGGCGCAGGGGACGCCGAACTTCTGCTCGTACCAGAGATGTACGCGGGCCTCGTTGCGGATCTCCACCTGGGCGGGGAGGTCCGCGAAGGTCGCCGCCGCGGCGCGGATCACCTGGTCCTCCGCCTCCCAGGACAGGTCGCGGTCGTCGAAGTAGAAGACGTCGTAGTCCTTGATCCCCTCGGTGGGAGGTCTGCCCGTGACGACGTTCCACACGGTCTGGAAGAGACAGCCCGCCGTCAGGTACCAGCTGGGCAGATTCATCGCCGTGGTCCGGTCGAGCACCTCCAGCAGAGTCTCGTTGCGAGACAACGTGCTGATGAAGGCGCCGAGTTGCTCGTCCAACGGAAGGCGGCCGATCACCGTGCATGTCTACCACGACGAAAGCGTGAACACTTTTCGCTGAAGTGCTCACGCTTTCGGGCAGGGGCGCGTCAGCGCCGGGAGGCGTAGGGCAGGAAGGACGGGCTCCCTCACGCGCCGGACGGCGGCCGGGCCGTTCAGCCGCCCTGCCCCGCGCTGCCGATCGGGCCGACCTTCACCGGGGTGCCGGAGCCGTCCGTGACGGGGAGGGAGCCGGCGCCCGGCCAGTCGAGGGTGACGGACTTGGTCTCGTCCGGCGGGGTGACGACCAGGCCCGTGATGCGGACGCCGGAGCCGCCGGAGTCGTTGACCGGGTAGACGACGGCGAAGGACACCTTCTCGCCGTCCTTGAGGACGACCGAGGGGGACTCCTCGCCGGTGCGCTCGGCGGAGAGCGAGCCCGCGCTGGTCTTCAGGTCGACGCCCGCGTAGCCCGAGAGCGCGCAGTCCCGGCCGCCGCCGTTGGTGAACGTCACCGCGACGGTGCCGTCGGTGTCGCCGTCGATGGTGGCGTCCGTCGCCGTGACGTCCAGTTCGTCGGTGCGGCACGGGGCGGTCTTGCCGTCCTCGTTGGTCCCGGTTCCGGCGACCGTGCCGTCCTGCTGACCCTGCTCCTGGCCCTGTTCCTGGCCCGCGTCGCCGTTCGCGGCGGGGGCCGAGGTGGCCGGCTTGGGGTCGGCGGCGATGTCCTCGTTCTGGCAGGCGGTGAGCGAGAGGCCCGCGACGGCGGCCAGGGCGGCGATGGTGAGCTTGGTGACGCGCATGGTGTCTTCCTCGGTGTCGATGGAGTTCGTGTGACGGGCCGTCAGGGCGGCCGTCGCGCTCCACAAGAGCCGTCCCGCCCGCTCGCCGTTTCGCTCGACGACGCGTCCGGACACGCCTGTTACAGACGGAGGTATGCGCGGTGACATCCGTGCCGTGCCCGGCACGCACGGCGGTGCGCCGAGGCCGGGTGGCCGGGCTCCGGTGGGTCGGCGGGCGGGGCTGCGGGCCGTCCGGTCGGTCCGACGAGACGGAGCGGCTCTCGGGGCGCTCCGCCTTGTCGTTCCTCGCCGACGGCTCCGTACCTCGGGATGCGTCCTACTTGGACGTCGACTTCGGGGTGAAGACCAGCAGGCGGTCCAGGAGGAGCGAGGACAGGGCCGGGTGGGTGAGGGTCTCGGGCTGCATGTAGGCGCGTGCCACCGCCTGCATGCGGCTCATGTCGACGGGCCGGTCGGCGCCGAACTGGGCGCAGAAGTCGGTTCCGGCGGGCGGGAGTTCGGTGACGTGGGGGCCGGTCGGTCCGGCGTCGCCGGCCCGGCTGAAGGTCCAGGCGTAGAGCTGGTCCGCGTCCGGGCTGTCGGGGAGGTAGTCACGGGCGGTGCCCCGCAGGTCGCGGTGGTTCTTGGCGGTCACCGAGACGGCGGCCTCCTCGTCGGCGTAGAGCGAGATGCTGGAGTAGCTCGCTTGCCGGGTGGCCACGTGGTTGGCGCCGTAGGCGACGACGAAGGAGCCGTCCGGGAGGCTGAAGCTCGGGCTCAGCGGGTCGTCGGCGTCGTTGGACAGGGCGCCGATGCCGGGGGTGGGGGGATCGATCACCTTGTTGGACTGCAGTCCCGGGTACGACTGCTCGAAGCCGCGCTCCAGCGCCACGTCGCGTGCCTCGAAGCCCGGGTGGGCGTCGATGATGCGCTGCCGCAGCTTCCGCAGCGAGGGGTTGAGGTCGAGCTCGGTGGCCCCGGTCCCGGCGACGCGCAGCCGGGGCACGGGCAGCGGGGCGGGCGCGTACACCGGCTTCGTCTGGTCGGCCGAGGCGCCCTTCGGGCGTACCCGCAGGATCTGGAGCGGGGGCGCGGCGCGGTAGTCGTCGAGCGCCTTCTCGAAGCCGGGTTCGGGCGCGGCCGTGCGGATGCCCAGCAGGAACTGGTCGGCGTCCTCGCCGAGGCCCAGGCGGAACATGGCCGGGGGAACGGTCGCGTCGTTGATCGCGCCGGAGAGCCCGGAGGCCGCCAGCATCTCGTGCACCTCGGCCCGCGTGCGCTCGTGCCCGGTGATCACGAGCGCGAACGGCTGCCCGAAGGGGGTGGACCCGGCCGTCTTCACGGTGCCCCTGTTGACCGGGTCGCCGACCGAGGGCCACAGCACCGGGCCGGTGTGCAGGGACCCCCTCACCATGCTGAGGTCGAAGGAGAAGTAGGCCTCCGGCGGCGGTGTCGTCCCGATCAGGACGACGGCCTCGTCCTCGCGCATACGCCAGGTGACGGGCGGGTTGGTGTTGGCCGTCTGTCCCGGTACCTCGGGCAGGTTGGTGACGATGTAGGGCGACTGGGGGTTGGGCCACATGCCGCTGAACAGGGCGCCCTCGCAGTACCTGCGACTCATGTCGAACACGGCCTCGGAGCCCGACTGGGACACGTAGCCGGACCGGGCCACCTGGCGCTGGAACCGCGCGACGTGCGGGTCGGCCCGGCCCGGGGTGGCGGCGCGCGCCGTCGGGGAGGCGGGGGCGTGGACGGCCGTCCCGGCGAAGATGCGGTGGCCGTTGCCGTCCGAGGGGAAGCCATGGGCCCGGGCGGCCTTGGCGATGCCGTCCTGGTTGGCGCGGTAGAGGTCGGGCCACTTGGCGCCGGATCCGTAGATCTCCTCCGCCATGGACCAGAGCGTGTCGCCGTCGGTGACGGTGCGGACGTCCTTCTCGCCGTCGTTGGCCGCGTCCTCGGCCGGCGGCGGAGCGGTCGGTGCGGTGGGCGCCGGGGCGGCGGCCGGCGCGAGCGGCTGGGCGAGGGCCGTGGTCGCGGGGCACAGGACCGTGCAGCCGGCCGCGAGGCCGCTGACGGCCGTCACGGCCATGCGTCGCCGGCGTGACACTTTCGGGGGATGTATCGGAGGCTTTTGCACACAGAGCTCCGGGGGGTGAGTACGGAGAGTTTCCGCATGTCACGCTAGGTGTGGGCTCGAGGGTGTGCATGCGCCGTTCAGCCGGGCGGGTGAGGGACGGGGCCTCGCCCGGGCGGGTGAGGCCCCTGTCCGGCGCGCAGTCGGCGCAGTCGGTCGTGGGCGGCCGGTGACGTCGAGGTCCGTCAGGACAGGGTGACCGGGCGCATGGCGAGGCCCTCCGTGGGCTGCCAGCCGGTGACGCGCTGGCCGTCGTCAGCCTGGAAGGACCCCTCGGTCGGCATCTCCAGCTCGACCGGCTCCTCCGCCTCGGCCTCGCCGCCCGGGCTGCCGAGGGTGAGGTTCATGAACGTCACCTCGTAGGTGTCCCGGTGGCCGCCGGTCGCGAGCACACCGGCGTACGCCTTCTCGCCGGGGGCGAGGGCGAAGGGCTCGCCGGGCTCCGTGCCCTCCATGACCGGGGCCGGGCCCTGCGCGTCGCCGAGCGTGATCTCGGGTGCGTTCTGCACCTCGCACGTCGTGCCGCCCGTGTTGACGGCGACGACCATGATGTGGCGCAGCTGCTCGCCCGGAGCGTCGTAGCGCGTGGCGGAGAAGGAAAGGTCCTGGTGGGTGCAGAGGGCGACGCTGCCGGAGTCGTCCGCGTCGCCGTTGTCACCGTCACCGGGCGCTGCCGACGCCGCCGGGCCGGACGCGGCGGGCGGGGTCGAGGGCGCGACCGCGACGTCAGCCTCGCCGGGCTCGCATGCCGTGGTCGCCAGCAGGGCGGCGGCGGCCGCCGCCCCGACGGCGTACGAGCGCAGGCCGTGCCGGGCTCTGCGGGTGCTGCGGATGGTCGTGTTCATGATGTCTCCCCGTGGTCGGACCGCTACGTGGGAGCGGTGCAGTCGGGGTGAGTCTGCGGCTCACGCCTCTTGGCGAACCCTCGCCCGCCCGTGTTGTTACCGGCCGGGTACACATCTGTCGCCCGGTCACCGTCGCGGTGACCGTGGTGCGGTGGGCAGGGCACGCGGGCGGTCCACGTACGGGCGGGAGAGGACCGTGACGGCGACGGAGAGCGCGGCCAGGACGGTCATCGTCGTGGCGGGGGAGAGGAGCTGGGCCGTGGCGCCCGCGACCGCCGCGCCGATGCCCTGCCAGGTCATCCGGCCCGCCGACTCCACGCCCTGCACCTGGCCGCGCACCTGCTCGGGCGTGAGGGCGAGCAGCCGTTCCTGGAGGGGGAGCGTGGCCGCGAAGCCCGCGCTCGCCAGGAACACCGCGACCGCCGCCAGGGCCGTCGGCGGGTGCAGGGCGAAGAGGAGGTACGGCACGGCGAGCAGCAGCCGCAGCGGGAACGCGCAGCGGCGCCGCCACGCGGCGGAGAGCAGCCGGCCGACGGTCAGGTCGCCGAGGAGCATCCCCCCGGACGCGGCGGCCAGCAGGAGGCCGGCGTCCTCCTGGGCGTACGGGATGAACAGGGCCTCGCAGCCGACGATCAGGCCGTTGGGAACCCACAGGTTGAGCAGCAGGGCGCGCGGGCCGGAGCGGGACAGGAGCGCCGCGTTCGTCGCCCACGTCTCGCGCAGGCCGGGGCGGCGGGGCGGGCGGATGGAGCGTTCCCGTACGGTCGCCGCCGTCACGGCGAGAGCGGCCGCCGTCAGTCCGGCCGCCGCGAGGAACAGTCCTTGCGGGGTGAGATGGCGCAGCAGCACCGCGCCGAGGGCGAAACCGAGGACGGAGGTGCCGCCCGCGGTGATGTTCATCAGCGACCGGGCCGGGACGTACGCGGAGGCGGGCACCACCTCGGCGAGCAGGCCCATGCGGGTCCCGGTGTTGAGGGACTGGAAGAAGCCGAGCAGGAGGAGCAGGGCGAAGCGGGCGGCGAGCGGCATGCCGGGGGCCGCCTGCGCGCAGGCGCCCGCGAGGGCGACGCACTGGAGCGCGACCAGGGTGCGGCGCGGGCGGCTGCCGTCCGCGACCGACATCAGCGTGGTCGCGCCGAGCACGGTCGCGAAGGTCGCGCCGTACATGCTCACGGCGGTGAGGAACGGGGAGCCGGTCGACCGGTCGACGAGCGTGCCGAGCGCGAAGCCGGAGAGGGTGCTCGCGCCGACCGTCAGCGTGAAACCGGCGTACAGGCCGGCGAACTCGCGGTTGCGGAGCAGCGCGCGGTAACCGGGCGTGAATTCGGGGGTGTTGGTGTCGGAGGGCATGAAAAAAGCCTTTGGGCTGCCCTGTCGGGGCGCGCCAAAGGCTGACCGAGGGATCATAGCGGGTCCGGGGCGGCTCCCGGACCCGGTTCAGGCCAGGGTGCGCAGTGCCTTGCCCAGCAGCGCCACGCCCTCGGTGAGGGCGCCGGGCGGATCGGCGGCGTACCCGAGGACCAGGCCGGGACGGCCGGGGAGCTGCCGGTGCCAGGAGAGGGGGTGACACTTGACGCCCAACGACAGTGCGGCGGACGCCAGTTCGGTGTCGGGTACGTCCGGCGCATAGGTGACCGTCAGGTGCAGGCCCGCCGCCGCGCCGTGCACGACCGCGCCCGGGAGGTGCTCGCGGACGGCGGCGATCACCGCGTCCCGGCGGCGGACGTGCCGGGCGCGCAGCAGCCGCAGATGCCGCTCCAGGTGGCCCGTCTCCATCAGCCGGGCCAGGACGAGCTGCGGCAGCACCGCGCTGCCCAGGTCGGTGAAGCGTTTCGCGTCGGTCAGCGCCTCCAGATGCCGCCGCGGCGGGACCAGCCAGCCGGTGCGCAGGGCCGGGGCGAGCAGCTTGGACACGCTGCCCATGTAGCAGAGACGGTCGGTGAGCAGGGAGCGCAGCGCGGGGACGGGCGGGCGGTCGTAGCGGTGCTCCGCGTCGTAGTCGTCCTCCAGGATCAGCCCGCCGTCCGCCGCCCACCGCAGCAGCTCGCGGCGGCGCTCCCCGCTGGTCACCACGCCGGTCGGGAACTGGTGCGCCGGGGTGAGCAGCACCGCCGGGGCGCCGGTGGCGCGCAGCGCGGCGACGTCCGGGCCGTGCGCGTCCACCGGGACGGGCGGGGTGGACAGGCCGCCGTGCGCGAGGTGCTGTCGGGTGCCGAGCGAACCGGGCTCCTCCACCGCGACCGCTGTGATGCCGTCCGCGCGCAGCACCGGGTGCAGCAGGGTGAGCGCCTGGGCGATGCCCGCGACGATCAGGATGCCGTCCGGGTCGACCGCGATGCCCCGGCTGCGCGCCAGCCAGTCGGCGACCGCGCGGCGCAGCCGGGGTGCGCCGCGCGGGTCGCCGTATCCCAGGTCGGCGCTGGACAGTTCGGCGAGCACGGCCCGTTCGGCGCGCAGCCAGGCCGTGCGGGGGAAGGCGGACAGGTCGGGACGGCCCGGGGTGAGGTCGATCCGGGCGCCGGCGGCGCGCAGCGCGTCGAAGGCGCGGGAGTCCGGGGAGCCGGTGAACGGCCCTGCGGACGAGCGCTGTTCGGTGTGTGACGGTGGCGGCGGCGGGGGCGCCGCGACCACGACCGTGCCGCCGCGCCGGCGCCCCTCGACATGCCCGTCCTCCGCGAGCCTGCGATACGCCTCGGTCACCACGCCCCGCGAGACGCGCAGTTCGGCGGCGAGCAGCCGGGTGGCCGGGAGCCTGCTGCCGACGGTCAGCCTGCGGTCGGTGATCGCCTGCCGCACCTGTCGCGCGAGCCAGTCGGCCTTGCCGTCCGCGGGCACGTCGTCCGCCCGCAGCTGGAGGAAGTCCGAGCCGTGTGTCGTCGCGCCGTCCCTGTCGGTCACCGTGTTCATGGTGCCATGCCCGGTTACGGCACCCGGGCGTCGTCATCGAGGGTGAACTCCGGGGCGTCGGGGGCGAGGAGAGCGGTGACCGGCGTGACCGGCCAGTGCGCGGCCAGTTCCTGCGCGAGGGTGTCCAGAGTCCGCGCGACCGTGTCCGCCCCGCCCTCGTGCATCGCCTCCGCCACCACGAGGACCCGGCGCGTGCCGTCCCTCACCGCCGAGTGGCCGCTCTGCCGGTTCGTCCAGCGGCGGGCGTGCGCGCGTCCGGCCGCGTCGGCGTACGTCACCTCGCCGGGGGCCGGGTGCTCGGTGCGGCCGTCGAAGGTCGTGTACTCCTCGTCGCCGTGCGCGGGCCGCACCTCGAGCAGCGGGCCGGTGATCCGGTCGGCGTCGAGCGCCGCGACCGGCACGGCGTACGCGACGGAGACCGCGTTGCACAGGTCCACGACCGGGTGGATGCGGGGCAGGGAGCCCTCCTTGCGCAGGCGGCGCAGCAGGGACTCGGAGGCGCAGCGGTACTGCGTCGGGCGCAGCCCCATGCGGGCGAACGTCCGCCGCCAGGCCAGCACTTCGGGAAAATGACTCTCGGGGCCGTCGGCGAGCCGGGTGAGGGCGCGGGCGGTGTACTCCGCCACGCGCGCACCCACGTCCGCCGTGGCGTCGACGCCCGAGGCGTGCAGGGCGCCCGCCGCCAGGCCCGGGTGGGCGGACCGGACCGCCTCCGCGTGCCGGAAGAGCATCAGGCCACCGCCATCCGGGCGCTCAGGCCGACGAAGCTCGCCGTGAAGACGGCGCGCAGGCCGGTGGTGATCCGGGGGTGGGCCATCAGCCGGTCCCGTACGGCTGCCGCGCACACGCCGTACGCGGCGAAGACCACGAGGGTCAGGGCCATGAAGACCCCGCCGAGCTGGAGCATCAGGCCGAGCGAGTCGGTGGAGCCGGCTGGGACGAACTGGGGGAGGAAGGCGACGAAGAACAGCGTCGGCTTCGGGTTCAGCACGTTGATCAGGACGGCCGTCGTGATCACGCGGAGCGCGGGGCGCGGCTCGGACTCCGGGCGGACGGTGAACGCCTCCTTGTCGCGCAGCATCGCCCACGCCATGTACAGCAGGTAGGCGACGCCCGCGTACTTCACCGCCGCGTAGGCGAGCGGGCTGGAGGCGAGCAGGGCGGCGAGGCCGGTGACGGACGCCAGCAGGTGGGGCACGACGGCGAGCGTGCAGCCGAAGGCGGCCACCAGGCCCGCGCGCCGGCCGTGGGAGAGGCCGGCGGCGAGTGTGTAGACCACGCCGGTGCCGGGGGTGACCACCACGGCCAGGGCGGCCAGCAGGAACGCGAGACTCAAGAGAACCTCCGGGGAACGTCGGTTTCTCCCAGCCTGGTGGCGTCATGGACCGGTGGACAGAGCCAAAGAGGGGCCGTCGGGCAGGTCCACAATGTGCGTTGAGTGGGGGAGCGGCCCGGTGTCGACGACGTCAGGCCAGGGCCTCGGCCGTCGCGCGGGCGAAGGCCTCCGGGTTGTCGAGCATGACGTTGTGGCCGCAGTCGGGGACCGGGACCACGCGGACGCCCGCCGCCTCCAGGTCCGCCGCGCCGGGGAAGGGGCCGTCGGCCTCCGGGTACAGGAAGGTGCGCGGGACCGGGAGGGCGAGCAGCAGCTCCCGCATCGTGGGGGTCGTGCCGCGGACCAGGTGGGTGGCGCTGCGGTGCAGGGCCTCCAGGCCCGCCAGCCGCATCGTCGACCACCAGTGCCCGCCCGCGAGGTCCCGCGTCTCCCGCCAGCCGCCCGCGAGGAACTCCTCCTCGCCGTACGCCGCGATGCCCCGGCTGCCGGGGGCGCCCCGCTCCGGTGTCAGCGGGTCGAGGTTGGCGTCGACCAGGACCAGCCGCGACACCAGCTCCGGGTGGCGGACGGCCAGGACGACGGCGACCGAGCCGCCCATGCTGTGCGCGACCACCTCGGCGCCGGTGACCCGCGCGGCGCGCAGCGCGTCGGCGAGCGTGTCCGCGTGGTCCTCCAGGGTGTAGGCGAAGGCGGTGGGCCGGTCGCTGTGGCCGTGGCCGAGGAGGTCGACCAGCAGGGACCGGTGTCCGGCCAGCAGCGGGTGGACGGCGGTCCCGGTGAAGTAGGCGGGGGAGGTCGCCCCCAGACCGTGGACGTACACGCGGGCCGGGTCCCGGCCCGGCAGCTCGACCCAGCGGATGCGGTCGCCCTCGGTCGTCACGGCGGCGCTGTGCACGGTCAGGTGCCCCTTCGTCTCACGGTCGCGGAAGACGAGCACCGTATCCGACGGATGCGGGCCACCACGTCGCCGGTGCCGGCCGCGCCGACTGTGCGTCGGCAAAGGCACGGGCGGGGCGGGCGTAGCGTAGGCGGTATGACGACGTACGGATCCTTCCCCGGCACGCGCCCGCGGCGTCTGCGCACCTCCCCGGTGATGCGGCGGATGGTCGCCGAGACCCGCCTGCACCCCGCCGACTTCATCCTCCCGGCCTTCGTGCGCGAGGGCGTCGCGGAGCCGGTGCCGATCTCGTCGATGCCGGGGGTCGTGCAGCACACCCGTGACAGCCTGAAGAAGGCCGCCGCCGAGGCCGTCGCCGCCGGCGTCTCCGGGATCATGCTGTTCGGCGTGCCGGAGGAGTCCAAGAAGGACGGCGTGGGCACCGCGGGCACCGACCCGGACGGCATCCTCCAGGTCGCCCTGCGGGACGTCCGCGCGGAGGTCGGCGACGACCTGCTCGTCATGTCCGACCTGTGCCTCGACGAGTTCACCGACCACGGCCACTGCGGCGTCCTCGACGACCAGGGCCGCGTCGACAACGACGCCACGCTCGAGCGGTACGCCGAGATGGCGCAGGTCCAGGCCGACGCGGGCGCCCATGTGGTCGGCCCGAGCGGGATGATGGACGGGCAGATCGGCGTCATCCGCGACGCCCTCGACCAGATCGGCCGGGACGACGTCGCGATCCTCGCCTACACCGCGAAGTACGCCTCCGCCTTCTACGGCCCCTTCCGGGAGGCCGTCGGCTCCTCGCTCCAGGGCGACCGCCGCACCTACCAGCAGGACCCGGCCAACCTCCGCGAGTCCATGCGCGAGCTGGAGCTCGACCTGGAGGAGGGCGCCGACATGGTCATGGTCAAGCCGGCCGGCCCCTACCTCGACGTCCTCGCCAAGGTCGCGGACGCGGTGGACGTGCCGGTCGTGGCGTACCAGATCTCCGGCGAGTACGCGATGATCGAGGCCGCCGCCGAGAAGGGCTGGATCGACCGCGACAAGGCGATCCTCGAGTCCCTCACCGGCATCCGCCGGGCCGGCGCGCGCACCGTGCTCACCTACTGGGCCACCGAGGTGGCCCAGCAGCTGAACTCCGCCCGGTGACGGCCGCCGCTCAGTAGGCGAGCGCGTCGTCCATCGAGGACTGCCAGTACGTCACCGTCAGGCTGCTGTCGTAGTACACGCCCTTGGCCGGCAGGGACGGGATCGCGGCGGGGCCGCCGTCGCTGTTCGGCGTGCGGGCCTGGAAGCCGACGGTGAGCTTCTTGCCGGTGGCGCCGCCCGAGCCGCTGCCGTCGGCCGCCGACAGCAGCACGCCCGCGTACGCCGACTCGCCCGGACCCAGGGTGACGACGGCCTGCGGCTTGGAGTCCTCGATCGGCTGCGGCACCCACTGCATCTCGTCGAACCGCAGCACCGGGTAGTAGGTCAGGTCGCAGTTCTTCGCGCCGGTGTTCTTCACCGTGATCAGCATGTGGTTCACCGGGCGGGAGACCGGCGCGGCCGTGACGCCCGTGTTCGCGCCGTTGCAGGGGTTGAACGTCGCCGGGGCGTCCTCGGACCCGTCTGACGTGCCGGCCGAGGAGCCCTTGCTTCCGCTGTCACCGGAGCCGGACGCGTCCCCGCCGGACCCGCCGGACCCGTTCGCGGTGGAGCCGTTCCCGCCGCCGTCCGAGGGGGACTCCTCCGGCGCCTGCGAGGAGGCGCCGGAGGGCGCCGACGCGACCGGCTGCGAGGCGGACGCGCCCTCGTCACGGGTGCCGGTGCCGTCCTGGCAGGCGGTCAGGGCGAGCGAGGCGACGGCGACACCGGCGGCGGCGAGCAGCTGGAGACGAGAGGTGCGCATGGCGGATTCCTTGTCATCAAAAGGGACTTGGCGCAGCCGCTCGACCGGTCGGCGGGAGCGGCGTGCTTGGATGACCAGAGCGTGCGGTGTGATCCGTCCCGGCCGCCACCGCCGACGGGCGATCCGGGACGCTGGAACGCTCATACCGCTCTCACCTGGGGGAACGACCGTCCCCTGGAACGGTGGAACGGGACACGGGGGAGTGGAGGAACGGTGCCGGAACACACGGCCGCGGCGGATTTCGCCGCGTTGCTGCGGGAGTTGAAGGACCGGTCGGGGCTCAGCTACGGGGTGCTCGCCAAGCGGCTCCACATGAGTACGTCGACCCTGCACCGGTACTGCAACGGGGACGCGGTGCCGGCCGACTACGCCCCGGTCGAGCGGCTGGCCCGGCTGTGCAAGGCGCACCCGGAGGAACTCGTCGAGCTGCATCGCCGGTGGGTGCTGGCGGACGCGGTGCGGGGACGGAAGGGGGCGGCTGCCGCCGAGACGCCCCCGGAGGAGGCGGGTTCGGGTACGGCCCTCGGTCAGGAGGCTTCCGGGGCCGCGCCCCCGGCGGAGGCTCCTTCGGCCGGCGCACCCCCGGCCGCCCCCGCCGACGCCGACACAGAGGTTGGCACCGCCCCCACCCGCCGCCGTACCCGTACCGCCGTCCTCGCGGGCATCGCGGTCGCCGCCGTGGCTGTCGGGGTCGCCCTCGCCGTCGGGCTGCCGGGCGGCGGCTCGGACGGCGACGGTGACGGCGACGGCGGCCGGCACCGCCCGGTCGGCGCGGCCGGGGTGACCGCCGAGGGGACCGCCCCCGCGTCGTCCTCGCCGCCCTCCTCCGCCGCCGCCTCCCCGTCCTCCCCGGCCAAGGGCACGGGCCCGGCCAGGACACCCGCCGGCTCCGCGCCCGCCGGCGCCCCGAGCGGCGAGGGGCAGAAGAGCGGGGTGCCGGTCACCGTGCGGGCGGAGCCGTACGCGTGGGAGAGCCCCTGTTCGCAGCGGTACCTGGCCGACAAGCCGGCGAGCGAGATGAAACCGCCGCCGCTGGAGGAGGGCGCCGCGGCCTGGGTGGCGGCGCACGGGGCGGTGTCCTCGGGGCAGCAGTACCTGCGGCTCACCGTGCAGGGCACCGGCCCCGAGACCGTGGTCGTCGACGGCCTCACCGTGCGGGTCGCGGGCAAGCGGGCGCCGCTCGCCTGGAACGACTACGCCATGGCCTACCCGGGCGTGGGCTGCGGAGGCGGCGTGCAGACGCGGGCGTTCGCCGTCTCCCTGGACTCGGCGCGGCCGTCCCTGACCCCGGAGCCGGGCAACGAGGACTTCCCGTTCAAGGTCAGCGAGTCCGACCCGGAGGTGTACTACCTCACCGCCTCCGTCTCCGCGTACGACGTCGACTGGTACCTGGAGCTGAAGTGGTCCAGCGGCGACCGCAGCGGCACCCTCACCGTCGACGACGAGGGCCGGCCCTTCCGCACCAGCGGCAACAAGGGCCGCCCGGCGTACGAGTTCCCGATCGGCGGCGACGGCTGGGTGCCGGAGGGGACGACGAAGCTGGAGTAGGGCGCCCGAGGGGCGGCGGGCGTCCGGATCGCGGAAAGGCGCATGTAAAAGGCACGCGTTTTTCTAGGCTGCGGGCACGCGCCGTCACCCAGCCCCAGGAGCCGTGCCATGACCGTCATCGAGCCGCCCACCGCCCCCGCTCCCACTCCCCGGCTCGCCGCACGGGCCTCGGCGGTCGGCGGCTCGCCCGTCCGGGACATCCTGGCCGTCACCGCCCGCCCCGAGGTGATCAACTTCGCGGGCGGTCTCCCGGCTCCGGAGCTGTTCGACGCGGACGGCATAGCGGAGGCGTACCGCGCGGTGCTCGCCGAGACGCCCGCGCGGGCGTTGCAGTACTCCACGACCGAGGGCGAGCCCTCGCTGCGGGCCGCGCTCGCCGGACGCACCTGCGCGCGCGGGCTGGTGACCGCGCCCGACGACCTGCTCGTGACCACCGGCTCCCAGCAGGCGCTGTCCCTCCTCGCCACCGCGTTGCTCGAACCCGGCGACACGGTGCTGGTCGAAGACCCCTGCTATCTCGCGGCACTTCAGTCCTTCGGCCTCGCCGGGGCGCGCGTCGTCGCGGTGCCCGGCGACGAACACGGCCTGGACCCGGAGGCGTTGGAGGAACTGGTGGTCCGCGAGCGGCCCAAGCTGCTCTACACGGTCCCCACGTTCCAGAACCCCACCGGGCGCACCCTCCCCGCCGCCCGCCGGGCCGCCGTCGCCGAGGTCGCCGCCCGGCGCGGACTGTGGATCGTGGAGGACGACCCGTACGGCGAACTGCGGTACGAGGGCGAGCGGGTGCCGTGGATCGCCGCCCACCCGGGCGCAGAGGACCGCACGGTGCTGCTGGGCAGCCTCTCCAAGATCATGGCGCCCGGGCTGCGGCTGGGCTGGCTGCGCGCGCCCGAGGCGCTCCGCCGCGCCTGCGCCGTCGCCAAGCAGGCCGCCGACCTGCACACCCCGACCGTCAACCAGCTCGCCGCCGCCCGCTATCTCGCCGACCGCGACCTGGACGCCCACGTCCGCCGCGTGGCGGGCGTCTACGGCGAGCGCCGGGACGCCATGCTCGCCGGTCTCCCCGACGTGCTCCCCGACGGCTCGGTCTGGTCGCGTCCCGAGGGCGGCATGTTCCTCTGGGTCCGCCTGCCGTCCTCGTACGACACCACGGCCCTGCTGCCCGAGGTGGTCCGGCACGACGTGGCGTACGTCCCCGGCGCCCCGTTCCACGCCGGTGAGCCCGACCGCTCCACCCTCCGCCTGTGCTTCGTGACGCAGACGCCGGAGGAGATCGCGGAAGGGCTGCGGAGGCTGGGGGCTGCGCTGCGGGCGTGACCGGACGTCCCGCGAGGACTCAGCGCACCCTGGCGTCGAAGCACTCCCGGCCGGCGTCGCCGTCCGCCGGGTGGAAGCAGGCGCGGACCACGGTGCCGGGGGCGGTCCGAGCCATGGCGGTGTAGAGGTACGCCCGTGCGTCCAGCTCGTCCGTCACCTCGGCGGACCGGGGCGGGCCGGGGGCGGTCAGCTCGATGCGGTCGCCGATCCGGGTGGACCACATCCGGGCCCAGCTCGTCCCGCACCGGGGACTGTGCCGCAGCTCCAGCCGGGCGCCGGCCGTGGTGCGGTACGTGGTGAGGGTGTCCGGATCGACCCCGCACAGCATGTTCATGGGGTCCTTGCCCGCGCAGGACGCGCCCCGGCAGCGGGGCGGCGGCACCACGGCCGCGTCCGAGGACGACGCGGTCGCGCCGGCGGTCGCGTCCGGCGCCTCACCGCCCGTCAGCAGCACGGCCGCGGTGACGAGCGACGCCAGCACCGCGAGCACCGCCGCGGCCGCCAGTGCGACGCGCAACGACCGATTCCCGTTGGTCCCTTCGGGTGGCGGCGGCGCATCGGCCTCTTCCCGGGGGGCCTCGTGGGACGGCGCCCGCGCGGGGGCGTGGGCGGCGCGCCCGCTGCCCGCCGCCTCCGCGATCTCCCACAGCGCGAGACAGCGCCCGTCCGATTCCCCCGCCAGCCGGCACAGCGCCCGCACCGCGTCCCGGGGCGGCAGGGTGTCGCCCTTGAGGTAGCGGCCCCAGGAGGACCTGCTGAACGGGGTGCGCTCCTCCAGACCCGTCAGACTCAGGCCCGTGCGCTGCCGCACCTCCCGCAGGGCGGCGGCCAGTTCGGCCCGTTCCGGTGGGGGCGTCATCCGCGCAGGGCTCCCCAGGTGTGCGGGCCGACGATGCCGTCCACCACCAGACCGGCCCTCTGCTGGAGCCGCTGGACGGCCCGCTCGGTCCTCGGGCCGTAGATGCCGTCGATGTCCCCGGGCGGGAACCCGGCCCGCCGCAGCAGGCACTGCGCCTCGGCGACCTGGGCCCCGGCGTGCCCGTTCAGCAGGATCGCGTCCCGCGTCCGGCTCAGCCCCGCGAACCACTGCCCGCCGACCCGCTCGATCCGGCACGTGTACGAGGTGGCCGTCGGCGACGCCGCGGCGCCGGCCGGTGCGGCCGAGGACACCGCCGGTGGCCGCGCCTGGCCGTCATCGTCCCCGGCGATCCGCGCCACCAGCAGCGCGGCCGACGCGACGACCAGCACGAACGCCGCGACGCCGGTGATGACCAGGCCGCGTGCGGGCCCGCGGCGGGCGGGCGGTCCGGGCGTCGTTCCCGTCACGGCGGTGTCGGTGGCGGCCGGGTCCGTCCGCCGCCCCGTCCAGGCAGCCGACGCGACCTCCCACAGGGCCAGCAGGCGGGTCGGGTCCTCCCCGGCGACCGCCGCGACCGCTTCCACGGCCTCCTTCGGCGGCAGCGACCTGCCGCCCAGATAACGCTCCCACGACGACGTGCTGTACCCCGTCTTCGCCGCGAGCTGACGCATGCTGAGCCCGCTGTGGTCCTTCAGTCGGCGCAGGCTCACCACCAGATGCCGTGCCCTCGGATCGAGCCCCGCGGGCAGTGCTTTCCAACGCGACATCACGTCCCCCGATCGCGTGTGTGGGTTCTCCCCGTTCGCATTCTGCAACAACGGCGTGTGCGCGCACGGGACGTCGGGGCCGGCCCCGCACCGATCCGGCCACGGCGTCCCGCCGTCCCGCCCGACCGTCCCACGGCCGTGGGAAACAGCAGGTCAGACGGTGGGACGTCCCGCGGTGACGTCACTTCGGCGGCGACCGTGGCGACCGCGGGCCGGTGTCCGCCAGTCTCGGTGACGAGCCGGCCCACCGGGTCGGCGCCACCCGCATTCCGAAGGGGGAACGACATGACCATGACCCGCAAGCTCGCCGTCCTGGCCACGGGCGTCGCGATGACCGGGGGCCTGCTGGCCGGCACCGCCGGGAGCGCCGGAGCCGCGCAGGCCGCTCCGTCGGCCGCGAGCGACTGCCCGTCGGGCTGGTTCTGCGTCTGGTCCGGGCAGAACTACACCGGACGCATGCAGAAGGTCGCCGGCACCAACGCGGACCTGACCAAGTTCGCGGTCTTCCAGAACTTCAAGTCCTGGTACAACCACGGAAAGTCCTGCGACTTCCGGTGGTACTCGGCGACGAACTACGGCGGCTCCAGCGGAGTCGTCCCGCGCGGGTACAAGGAGACCGGGAGCGTCTCCCGCTACATCAAGTCCAACAAGTGGGTGAACTGCCGCTGACCGACCGCGGCCCGTCCACTCCCCCGGGGGAGTGGACGGGCCGTGTGCCGTAGGGCCGAAGGGCGTCAGAGGCGCTCGGGCGTGCGGATGCCCAGCAGGGCCATGCCCTTGGTCAGCGTGCGGGCCGTGAGGTCGCACAGGAACAGCCGGTTCTCCACCCGCTCCGGCGCATCCGCCTTCAGCACCGGGCACTTGTCGTAGAACGTCGTGTACAGCGACGCCAGCTGGTACAGGTACGCGGTCAGCTTGTGCGGCGCGTACTCCGCCGCCGCCTCGAACACCGTGTCACCGAACGCGTCCAGGTGCAGTCCGAGGGCCCGCTCGGCCTCGTGCAGCTCCAGCTCCGGGTGCGCGGCCGGCCGTACGTCCCCGGCCTTCCGCAGGATCGACTGGATACGCGCGTACGCGTACTGGAGGTACACCGAGGTGTCGCCGTTGAGCGAGACCATCTGGTCCAGGTCGAACTTGTAGTCGCGGCTCGGCGACGTCGACAGGTCCGCGTACTTCACGGCGCCGATGCCGACCTGCGCGGCCCGCTCCTGGATCTCCTCCTCGGTGAGGTCCTTGGCCTTCTCCCGGACGACCTCGGCGGCCCGCTGCACGGCCTCGTCCAGCAGGTCCTCCAGCCGGACGGTCTCGCCCTCACGGGTCTTGAACGGCTTGCCGTCCGCGCCCAGCACCGTGCCGTAGCCCATGTTGTGCGCGGTGACGTCGTCGTTCAGCCAGCCGGCCCGGCGGGCGGTCTCGAAGACCATCTTGAAGTGCAGCGACTGCCGCACGTCCACCACGTACAGCAGGGTCGTGGCGTGCAGGCCGACGACCCGGTCGCGGATCGCGGTGAGGTCGGAGGCCGCGTAGCCGAAGCCGCCGTCGGCCTTCTGCACGATCAGCGGGACCGGCTGGTCGTCCTTGCCGCGGATGTCGTCGAAGAACACCACCAGCGCGCCCTCGGAGCGCTCGGCGACGCCCTTCTCCTCCAGCAGCCGCGCGGTCTCGGGCATGCCCTCGTTGTACGCGGACTCGCCGACGATCTCGTCGTCGCGGATCTCCATGTCGAGCTTCTCGAAGACCGAGTAGAAGTAGACCTTCGACTCGTCCACGAACTGCTGCCACAGCTCGAGGGTCTCCTTGTCGCCGGACTGCAGGGCGACGACCCGCTTGCGCGCCCGCTCCTTGAACGCGTCGTCGGAGTCGAAGAGCGCCCGCGAGGCCTTGTAGACCCGGTTGAGGTTCGACATGGCCTGCTCGCCGTCGACCTCGGAGGCGGGGGCCAGCTCCCCCGGGTGCTCCATCAGGTACTGGATGAGCATGCCGAACTGGGTGCCCCAGTCGCCGATGTGGTGCCGGCCGATCGTCTTCTCGCCGGTGAAGTCGAGCATGCCGCGCAGGGCGTCGCCGATCACCGCGGACCGCAGATGGCCGACGTGCATCTCCTTGGCCACGTTCGGCTGGGCGTAGTCGATCACCGTGACGCCCGGGTTCTCGGCGAGGGGCACACCGAGGCGGCCCGTGTCGTCCGCGTACCGCGCGGCCAAGTTCGTCAGGACGGCCCGGTCGGCGATCGTGATGTTGAGGAAGCCGGGGCCCGACACCTCGACGTCCTCGATCACGTCACCGGTGGTGATGCGGGAGACGACCTCGGTCGCCAGGTCCCGCGGGTTGGCCTTCGCCTTCTTCGCCAGCGCGAGGATCCCGTTGGCCTGGAAGTCCGCCCGGTCGCTGCGTCGCAGCAGCGGGTCCGCGGACGCCTCCGGCCGGGCGGCCAAGAGGGCGGACGTGAGCTGCTTGCTGACGAGATCGGTGAGCGATGTGACCGAGGCCATGGAGTGGGTGCCGTTCTCCTCGTGGGTTCAGATAGACAGGGTCAGTATCCCACGGGGGGTAAAGGGGTTTTTCCGTGAGCGAGGGCGCGGGAGCCGCGCGGGGGCCGGTGAAAAGGCGTTTTCGCGGTGGCCGGGGGAGCTGGGAGAATGGCACGGTCAGCCGTGCGACCGTACCGGCTGCCCGAGCAGAAAGAAGGACGTGCCGATCGTGGCTCAGAGCACCGAGACCACCGACTGGGTCTCCCGTTTCGCGGATGAGGTCATCGAGGAGTCGGAGCGTCGGGCCCCGGGCAAACCGGTCGTCGTCGCGTCCGGGCTGTCCCCCTCCGGGCCGATCCACCTGGGCAACCTGCGCGAGGTCATGACCCCGCACCTGGTCGCGGACGAGATCCGCCGCCGCGGGTACCAGGTGCGCCACCTGATCTCCTGGGACGACTACGACCGCTACCGCAAGGTGCCGGCCGGCGTTCCCGGCGTGGACGAGACCTGGGCCGAGCACATCGGCAAGCCGCTCACCTCGGTCCCGGCCCCCAAGGGCTCCGCTTACCCGAACTGGGCCGAGCACTTCAAGGCCGCGATGATCCAGTCGCTCGCCGAGCTGGGCGTGGAGTTCGACGGGATCAGCCAGACGGAGCAGTACACCTCCGGCGTCTACCGCGAGCAGATCCTGCACGCCATGAGGCACCGCGGGGACATCGACGCGATCCTCGCGCAGTACCGCACCAAGAAGGCCCCGGCGAAGAAGCAGCAGCAGAAGCCGGTGGACGAGGCGGAGCTGGAGGCCGCCGAGGGTTCCGGCGCCGCCGCCGAGGACGACGGCAGCTCCGGCTCGGCCGGGTACTTCCCGTACAAGCCGTACTGCGGCAACTGCGAGAAGGACCTCACCACCGTCACGTCGTACGACGACGACTCCACCGAGCTGACGTACTCCTGCACCTCGTGCGGCTTCTCGGAGACGGTCCGGCTCAACGAGTTCAACCGCGGCAAGCTGGTCTGGAAGGTCGACTGGCCGATGCGCTGGGCCTACGAGGGCGTGATCTTCGAGCCCAGCGGCGTGGACCACTCCTCGCCCGGCTCGTCGTTCCAGGTCGGCGGTCAGATCGTCGGGATCTTCGGCGGCAAGCAGCCGATCGGCCCGATGTACGCGTTCGTCGGCATCAGCGGCATGGCGAAGATGTCGTCGTCCAAGGGCGGGGTGCCCACCCCGGCGGACGCCCTGCAGATCATGGAGCCGCAGCTGCTGCGCTGGCTGTACGCCCGCCGCCGGCCGAACCAGTCCTTCAAGGTCGCCTTCGACCAGGAGATCCAGCGTCTCTACGACGAGTGGGACCGGCTGGAGGCCAAGGTCGCCGACGGCACGGCGCTGCCCGCCGACGTCGCCGCGCACTCCCGCGCGGTGCGCACGGCGAGCGGCGAGCTGCCGCGCACGCCCCGGCCGCTGCCGTACCGCACGCTGGCCTCGGTGGCCGACATCACCGCCGGGCACGAGGACCAGGCGCTGCGCATCCTCAGCGACCTCGACCCGGCGAACCCGCTGGCCTCCCTCGACGAGGCCCGCCCGCGCTACGACAAGGCCGAGGCGTGGATCAACACCCACGTCCCCGCCGACCAGCGCACCATCGTCCGCGGCGAGCCCGACACGGAACTGCTGAAGTCCCTGGACGAGCAGGGGCGGGAGTCCCTGCGGCTGCTGCTCGACGGCCTCGCCGGCAACTGGTCCCTGGACGGCCTGACCCACCTCGTCTACGGCGTCCCGAAGGTCCAGGCGGGCTTCTCCGCCGACGCCACGCCCAAGGAGCTCCCCCCGGAGATCAAGACCAGCCAGCGGTCCTTCTTCGCGCTCCTCTACCAGCTCCTGGTGAGCCGGGACACGGGCCCGCGCCTGCCGACCCTGCTGCTGGCGGTGGGGCAGGAGAGGGTGCGGCACCTGCTCGGCGCGTAGCGCGCACACCCATGACGAAGGGGCGCCCGGTGACACTCACCGGGCGCCCCTTCGGCGTCGTGGCCGCCGGTCAGGCGATGTGGTCCTCCTCCAGTTCCGCGTTGAAGCGGTTGGTGAAGCGGGTGACCATGCGCTTGGCCTCCTCCGGCGGGAGGGTCCGGCTGAACTCGGCCTCCACGTTGTCGCCGAACTCACGGGGCGTCGGGTAGCTGCCGTTGATCGACTTCTTGAAGACCTGGTAGTAGGCCTCCTCGTCCGGCTCCGCGTCGGGAGCGCCGCCGCCCTCGCCCAGCTCGCGGGTGCGGCCGCCCGGGACGACCGGGATGGGGAAGGCGCCGGTCTCCTCCGGAGCGGGTTCCTGGAGGGGCGGCTCCTCCTGGTACTGGTCCTCGTACTGCTCCGCCTGGCGCTGCTCGGCCATCCAGCGGGCGTACTCGTCCGGATCGAACTCGGGGTCGTAGCCGCCGTGGTACTCGACGGACTGGGGGTCGCGGGCGTGCAGCCAGGGGTTGGCCGGTGCCTCGTCCCGGCGGTCCGCGCCGCGGTCCGGCTCCAGTTCCAGCCGCTGCTCACCGGCCGGCACCCCCGCCGCCCCGGCGGCACGACCGCCCGCGACAGCGGGAGGTTCCGGCGCCGGGGGGATCAGGGCCGGTTCTATGCCCGCCGCCGCCAGGCCCGCCGGGGCCGTCTCGGCGAGGGGGACGCCGTACTTGGCGAGGCGGAGCGGCATCAGGGACTCGACCGGGGCCTTGCGGCGCCAGGCGCGGCCGAAACGGGAGCGCAGGCGCGCCTGGTAGACCAGCCGCTCCTGCTCCAGCTTGATCACCTGCTCGTAGGAGCGCAGCTCCCACAGCTTCATGCGCCGCCACAGCAGGAACGTCGGCACGGGCGAGAGCAGCCAGCGGGTGAGCCGGACGCCCTCCATGTGCTTGTCGGCGGTGATGTCGGCGATCCGGCCGATCGCGTGCCGGGCGGCCTCCACGGAGACCACGAACAGCACGGGGATCACACCGTGCATGCCCACACCGAGCGGATCCGGCCAGGCCGCCGCGCCGTTGAAGGCGATCGTGGCCGCCGTCAGCAGCCACGCCGTCTGCCGCAGCAGCGGGAACGGGATACGGATCCACGTCAGCAGCAGATCCAGCGCCAGCAGAACGCAGATGCCCGCGTCGATGCCGATCGGAAAGACGTAACTGAAGTCGCCGAAGCCCTTCTTCAGGGCCAGCTCACGGACCGCCGCGTACGAACCGGCGAAGCCGATCCCGGCGATGACGACGGCACCGGAGACCACCACGCCGATGAGAACCCGGTGCGTCCGTGTCAGCTGAATGGGCGCGGCCACCCGTACTCCCCTCCCAGTGCGTGTTGTTGCGCGCAACAGAGTGGCACATGTGTGCGGAGGACGGGTGGCCGGTTCTCGTTCAGCCGGTTCAGCTCTTGCCGGAGGCGGACGCCGAGGGCGCCCCGGAGGCCGGCGCGGACGGCCTGCCCGACGCCGGGGCGGACGGCGAACCGCTCGCCGCACCCGGGCCGTTGGCCCTCGTCACGGACAGCACGGCCTCCTTGGCGGCCTTCTTCGCGTCCGCCATCAGCGCGTCGGCGTCCGGCGTCTTGTCGCCCGCCAGGCCCGCGCCGTTGTAGTCGAGGGTGACGACCACGTTCTCCACGCGCGCCACGACCGTCTGCTGCTTGAAGGTGCCTTCCTTCTTCTTCAGGTCGTAACGCACCGCGGTCGCCTCGTCGCCCGTGCCGGTCAGCGCCTGGGCGCTCAGGCTCTTCGCACCCGGCGTCGCCCGGACCTCGCGCACCTGCTTGTCGTAGTACTCCTCGGCGAGCTTGTCGCCCGGGCCGCGCGTGGTGTCCGACTCGAAGCGCAGCAGCGACACGTTCAGCCAGCGGAACTGCGAGCCCTTGACGCCGTTGTTGTCCAGGCTGCTCCAGGAGCAGCTGGCCCGCGAGGCCACGTCGTCCGAGCTGCCCTCCTTGCCGGACTTCGCCTTGGGCGCCAGCTCCTTGAGGGTCTTCTTCGTCAGCACGCCGCACGCCTCGGGCAGCGTCCGGTACGCCGCCGCCTGCACGGTCGGGGACGGGCTCGCCGACGCCGACGCGCTCGCGGCCTTGCCGCCGCCGTCGCCGTCGTCGGAGCCGGAGTCCGAGGAGCAGCCGGCGGCGACCAGCATCACGGGGACGGCTGCCGCGCAGACAAGGACGCGGGTCAGGCGCTTGGCTCGCTCGGGCTGCTCTCGCTGTGCTCGTCGCTGCATGGTTCCTTCACTCATGACGCTCGTGTTCCCTGCGGTCGGAACGGTGTCCGAGGGGTCACGGTACGCGCCTTGTCACCCGTACGGCCGTACTTCACGGGCTTCGCGGAGAGCGTGAAGGGGCGGTGAACGAGGGTCAGCCGCCCAGCGCGTCGGACAGCTCGACGGCCAGTTTCCGGGCCCTGTCCTGCATTTCCTTGCTGTCCGGGACGGCTCCGACGGTCACCGGCTGCTCCGCGTACTCGATGGTCACGATGACGTTGGACGTGCGGAACGCCACAGTGACGGTGCGCTCCTGGACCGTCGAACCGGAGCGGTCGAGCGCGTCGTCGAGGAACGCCTCGTCGCCGAGGTCCTCCAGGACCCGCGGCTGGAGGTCGGAGGGGGAGACGGAGGGCGACTCGGTGGACGAGGGCGACGAGGGCGAGCCGGACGCCGTCGCGGATCCGCTCGGGTCCGCCGGGCCGGTCGTCGCGCCGGAGCCGGTCGGGGAGGGGGAGCCGGAGCCGGTCACCGTCGGCTCGGGCAGCTGCGCCGCCGTCTGCCTGCGGGCGAACAGCTCCTCGGCCTGGGCGTCGTCGCTGACCGCGTTGTCGTAGGAGACGACCCGTTCGAAGTCGACCAGCAGCCGGTCGGTCGCCGCGAGGGACTCCACCTTCCAACGGCAGCCCACCTTGCGGTCGGTGTCGTAGGTGAGCGTCGCCTCGCCCGCGTACGCCTTCTCCCGCTGCTGTTCGTCCGTCAACTCCGTGAGCCCGGGGAGCAGTTCCTCCAGCGTCCGGTCGTCGACGGCGCCGCAGGGCTCGGGAAGGGTGGCGTACCGGCCGGGCTGGGCCGCCTGGGTCGCCGTGCCGGCGCTGCCCGGGTTGGAGTCGTCCGCCTGTCCGCCGCCGTCCGGGCTGCCGGTGCAGCCGGCCAGTACGGCCGCGAGGAGCGCGGCGACGCCGGGTCCGTACGCCTTCCGCTGCACGGTCCAGGTCCTCTCGACGGTGGGTGCGGGCCGCGGCCCGCCGGATCCTTCCAGTGTCCCCGCTGGTTAATCGCTTGCCGCAGGGGGGAGCCGTTCGCAGACAATGTGTATCGCACGCACTGCCGCGGACGCCGGTCCGATATCCCTTTTCGCCGACCTTGGCGCCGGTTTTGCGTTATGGGACTTCTGTTGTTTTTCCGGGGGAACGAGGACGCCATGTCGTATGTGGAACTGCCGGGCGCGAAGGTGCCGATCCGTCTGTGGACGGACCCGGCGACGGTCGAGGAGGGCGCGCTCCAGCAGCTGCGGAACGTCGCCACACTGCCCTGGATCAAGGGCCTCGCCGTGATGCCGGACGTGCACTACGGCAAGGGCGCCACGGTCGGCTCGGTCATCGCGATGCGGGGCGCGGTCTGCCCCGCCGCCGTGGGCGTGGACATCGGCTGCGGCATGTCGGCGGTGAAGACGTCCCTGACGGCGAACGACCTGCCCGGCGACCTGTCCCGCCTGCGCTCGAAGATCGAGCAGGCGATTCCGGTGGGCCGCGGCATGCACGACGACCCGGTGGACCCCGGCCGTCTGCACGGCTTCGCGACGGGCGGCTGGGACGACTTCTGGACCCGGTTCGGCGGGGTCGCGGACGCGGTGAAGTTCCGTGAGGAGCGGGCGGCGAAGCAGATGGGGACGCTCGGATCCGGAAATCATATGATCGAACTTTGCCTCGACCAGTCGGACGCGGTCTGGCTCATGCTGCATTCCGGCTCCCGCAACATCGGCAAGGAACTGGCGGAGCACCACATCGGCATCGCGCAGAGCCTCCCGCACAACCAGGGCCTGGTCGACCGGGACCTCGCCGTCTTCGTGGCGGACACGCCTCAGATGGCGGCGTACCGGAACGACCTGTACTGGGCGCAGGAGTACGCGAAGTACAACCGCGCGGTCATGATGGGGCTCCTCAAGGACGTCGTCCGCAAGGAGCTCAAGAAGGCGAAGCCGGTCTTCGAGCAGGAGATCTCCTGTCACCACAACTACGTGGCCGAGGAGCGCTACGAGGGGATGGACCTGCTCGTCACCCGCAAGGGAGCGATCCGCGCGGGCTCCGGCGAGTACGGGATCATCCCCGGGTCGATGGGGACGAGTTCCTACATCGTGAAGGGGCTCGGCAACGAAAAGGCCTTCAACTCGGCCTCCCACGGCGCCGGGCGTCGCATGAGCCGGAACGCGGCGAAGCGGCGTTTCACCGTGCGGGACCTCGAGGAGCAGACGCGCGGTGTGGAGTGCCGTAAGGACTCCGGCGTGCTGGACGAGATCCCGGGCGCCTACAAGAACATCGACCAGGTGATGCAGCAGCAGCGTGATCTGGTGGAGGTCGTCGCCAAGCTGAAGCAGTTCGTCTGTGTGAAGGGCTGACAGGGGGGGGAGGCCCCGGGCGCGAGCGCCTGGGGCCTCCACACCGGTCACCGCTCGCCGGGCTGGGGTACGTGACCGGCCCGGAGCCGCCACATGCGGAGATTGCAGCTCCTCGGGGTGCGGCCGAGCACTTCGGCTGCCGCGGTCGGGCTGCCGAGTTGCAGCAGCACTCGGTCCTCGTCCGGGCTCCAGCGCCGCGCCGTGTAGGCGGACCGCATCCCCGCCGGGCGTGCCCAGCCGGCGAGCGAGTCGGCGGCGGCCTGCTTTCGGTCCAGTGCGAGGCAGCCCGGGTAGTACAGGTCGGCTGCCAGACGCTGGCCCGCTTCCATGGCGACGAGCACGTTGTAGATGCCGTCCCGGGCATTACGTGCGATCGTTCGCCGGACTCCTGTGACCTCTTCGACGTAGGCGCAGAGGTGGCGGCCGATCGCTGTGCTGGCCGTCGTGAGCGAGACGAAGGGGAACCCCCTGCTCGTGTATCCCACCGATCCATCGGCGTCGACGACTCCTCGCAGGTAGTCGCGGTTCGAGAAGGCTCCACGTGGCGGTGCGACCGTCCTCGACTTGCGTCCGTAGGGGAGGCCGAGGTCGTTGAGGATGGTCCTGGCTTCCAGGGAGCACAGGCGCCAGACAGCAGAGGTATGGGTCTCGGCGAAGTTGGTGGAGCGGGTGCGCCGAGTAATGCTGCTGTTGTACGGCGTCAGCCTCTGGAACTCGCGAAGGATGTCGATGTCTCTGGCGCTGACCTCCACCGTCAGCCGGCCCTTCTGGCCATCACCTTGTGCCAGGTGCCCGTCGGCCTGAAGGAAGCCGAACATGTAGGCGTACTCGGGGACCGTGAGGTCCATGAACGAATGAACGTTAGGCTCGCATGCAGCCATGAGGAAGCGTGCCTTCCTTGCTGGTCAGGCCCTCGCTCCGGACCGGCATCCGGGCGAGGGCCGTCGAGTTGATCGTCTGGCGCGAGCCTAGGTCGGCCGTTCAGCGGCCGTATGGGTGATCGACCGAGGTTCACTCGTGTGAGTCAACTCGGCGGGAGCCGGCTCCGGTCCCGGCTACCGCTTCACGCGGTGGCGGAGGTAGGCCACGTTCGGGGTGAGCATGCGGGATTCCACGAGGTCCAGTTGGACGCGGCGCTCGTCGTGCGGGAAGTACCGGGTGCCCCCACCGACCAGGACCGGGTGGACGACCGTGCGGTACTCGTCGATCAGGTCCGCCGCGGCGGCCTCGGCGGCGAGCGTCGCGCCGCCGATCGCGATCTCGCCCTCGCCCGGCTCCTGCCGCAGCCGCGCGATCTCCTCGGCGACGCTGCCGGAGGCCAGGCGGGCGTTGCCCTTCACTTCTGTCAGCGTGCGGGAGAAGACCACCTTGGGCAGCGGGTTCCACACCTCGACCCACTCGCGCTCCGCGTCACCGAGCGACGGGTCGTCGGCGGCGGTCTCCCAGTAGAGCATCGTCTCGTACAGCCGCCGGCCGAGCAGATGGACACCGAGCTTCCGGGTCTCGTCGATCCAGAAGCGGAAGACCTCCTCCTCGGGCGCCGACCAGTCGAGGCCGCCGTCCGGCCCGGTGATGTAGCCGTCGAGCGAGATGCCCATCGCATAGGTCACGTCGTGCATGGCCGGTCCTCCTCGGTGCCGGGTGTCCCCCCGTACCCGTACAGGATCGCCCTACTTGGCGTGCGTGACCGCGTACATCATCACGAAGGCCACGATGTGGATGCCGAAGAGGAAGTACCCGAGGTAGATCCAGACGTAGCGCTCGCGCTTCTTCTCCAGCGCGAGGCGGCGCCGTTCGCCGTCCGTGGTCATCGCGCCTCCCGGTGCACCTTGGTGTTCGACGCCTGGGCGCGCGGGCGGACGACCAGCAGGTCGATGTTG
Organism: Streptomyces albogriseolus; assembly: GCA_014650475.1. Lineage (GTDB taxonomy): Bacteria > Actinomycetota > Actinomycetes > Streptomycetales > Streptomycetaceae > Streptomyces > Streptomyces albogriseolus. Next base: position 322,429 of record BMVA01000007.1, on the reverse strand, counting down.
ACGTGCGGCGGGCGGGTCACCGCCCAGGTGATGGTGTCGGCCACGTCGTCCGCCGTGAGGGGCTCGGCGACGCCCTCGTAGACCTTGGCGGCCCTGTCCGCGTCGCCGCCGAACCGGGTGAGGGCGAACTCCTCCGTCCTCACCATCCCGGGCGCGATCTCGATCACCCGCACCGGCCGGCCCACGATCTCCAGGCGCAGGGTCTCGGCGAGGACGTGCGCGCCGTGCTTGGCGGCGACGTAGCCCGCGCCGCCCTCGTAGGTGGCGTGCCCGGCGGTGGAGGAGACCACCACGACCGTGCCGTCGCCGCTCGCGTCCAGCTTGGGCAGCAGGGCCTGGGTGAGGTTGAGGGTGCCGATGACGTTGGTCTCGTACATCGTGCGCCAGTCCTGCGGGTCGCCGGTGGCGACCGGGTCCGCGCCGAGCGCGCCGCCCGCGTTGTTGACCAGCACGCCGACGGTGCGGAAGGCGGTGGCGAACTCGTCGACGGCGGCGCGGTCGGTGACGTCGAGGGGGTACGCCGTCGCCGAGTGCCCGGCCGCGGTGAGCTCCTCGGCGAGCACCTCGATGCGGTCCTTGCGGCGGGCGGTGAGGACGACGCGGTAGCCGGCCTCGGCGAGCCTGCGTGCCGTGGCGGCGCCGATCCCGCTGCTCGCGCCCGTGACGACGGCGATACGGGACGCGGCGGGCGGTACGGCGGGGGCCATGGGCTGCTCCTCGGGGCGGGCGGCGGCAGGGGTGGGCGGGCGGCGCATGCGCGTGCCGCGGGGGACGGGCCGCGCCCGGCCAGCATAAGCGGGGGCCCGGAGCGGCCGACGGGGTGCCGGACGCCTGCGGGAGGGCCGCGTCAGCCGCCTCGCGGGGCCCACATGATGACCGCCATGCCGGCCAGGCAGACCAGCGCGCCGGTGATGTCCCAGCGGTCCGGGCGGTAGCCGTCGGCGACCACGCCCCACAGGATCGACCCGGCGACGAAGATCCCGCCGTACGCGGCGAGCACCCGGCCGAAGTGGGCGTCGGGCTGGAAGGTGGCCACGAAGCCGTACGCGCCGAGGGCGAGGACGCCGCCGGCCGCCCACATCCACCCGCGGTGTTCGCGGACGCCCTGCCAGACCAGCCAGGCGCCGCCGATCTCCAGGATCGCGGCGAGGACGAACAGGGCGGCGGAGCGGACGATCAGCATGGCCGCAGCTTCGCACGGGCCGCCCGTGTCACCTGTTGGAGGGCGCCTGCGCCGCCGTGGTCCGAGGGATACATGCCCCCGTGACGGACGCAGCGGACGGACGGGCCGGGGACACGACGACGACGGCGGGGCCGCCGGGGGAGGGGCGGGCGCGGCTGATGGCGGAGCTGGCGGTGGTGGCCCGGCGGTACATGGCGTCGTACGCGCTGTTCAACCAGGCGCTCGCCGACCGGCTGGGCCTGCATCCGACCGACCTGCAGTGCCTGAACCTGCTCACGCTGGAGTCCGGTCCGGTGACGACCGGGCGGATCGCGGAGCTGACGGGGCTGACCACCGGGTCGGCGACGCGGCTGGTGGACCGGCTGGAGCGGGCCGGGTACGTGGTGCGGGCGCGGGACGCGGGCGACCGGCGGCTGGTGCTGGTCGCGCCGGTGCCGGAGCGCGTCGCCGAGGTGGCGCGGGTGTGGGAGCGGGTCGGGAGCGGCTGGTTCGCGCTCTTCGACGACCTGGACGACGGTGAGCTGGCGCTGTTCGTCGAGCACATGCGGCGCACCACGGAGTACGGCGCCGAGCAGGCGGCCCGGCTACGGGCGGGGGAGCCGGCTCCGGAGGGCGCGCGGGCTCGGGAGGCCGTGTCCGGGCAGGCGGAATAGGACGGGGCGCGGCACCGTTCCAGGGGTATAGTTGAACCGTCAACAACCTGGAAGGTGAGCGGCCATGCAGTTCGGGATCTTCAGCGTCGGGGACGTCACCCCCGACCCGACCACGGGGCGCACGCCGACCGAGCGCGAGCGGATCAAGGCCATGGTCGCCATCGCGCTGAAGGCCGAGGAGGTGGGCCTGGACGTGTTCGCGACCGGCGAGCACCACAACCCGCCGTTCGTGCCGTCCTCGCCGACCACCATGCTCGGCTACATCGCGGCCCGCACCGAGCGGCTGCTGCTGTCCACCTCCACCACGCTGATCACCACCAACGACCCGGTGAAGATCGCCGAGGACTACGCGATGCTCCAGCATCTGGCCGACGGCCGGGTGGACCTGATGATGGGCCGCGGCAACACCGGCCCGGTCTACCCTTGGTTCGGCCAGGACATCCGGCAGGGCATCAACCTCGCCGTCGAGAACTACGCCCTGCTGCACCGGCTGTGGCGCGAGGACGTCGTCGACTGGGAGGGACGCTTCCGCACCCCGCTGCAGGGCTTCACCTCCACGCCCCGCCCGCTGGACGGCGTGCCGCCGTTCGTCTGGCACGGATCCATCCGCTCGCCGGAGATCGCCGAACAGGCCGCCTACTACGGCGACGGCTTCTTCCACAACAACATCTTCTGGCCGGCCGACCACACGAAGCGGATGGTCGAGCTGTACCGGTCCCGGTACGCCCACTACGGGCACGGCACCCCCGAGCAGGCGATCGTCGGCCTCGGCGGGCAGGTGTTCATGCGGAAGAACTCGCAGGACGCGGTGCGGGAGTTCCGGCCGTACTTCGACGTCGCGCCGGTGTACGGGCACGGGCCCTCGCTGGAGGAGTTCACCGCGCAGACCCCGCTGACCGTGGGCTCCCCGCAGCAGGTCATCGAGAAGACGCTGTCCTTCCGCGACTACGCCGGCGACTACCAGCGCCAGCTGTTCCTGATGGACCACGCCGGGCTGCCGCTGAAGACGGTGCTGGAGCAGCTCGACCTGCTCGGCGAGGAGGTCGTGCCGGTGCTGCGGAAGGAGTTCGCCAGGAACCGCCCGGCGGACGTGCCGGAGGCGCCCACGCACGCCTCGCTGCTGGGCGCCGCGCGGAAGGGCGCCACGGCCCAGGAAGGGGCGCGGACATGAGGATCGTCGTCGTGTCGGCCGGGCTGAGCGTGCCGTCGTCCACACGGCTGCTGGGCGACCGGCTCGCCTCGGCCGCGGCCGCCTCGGCCGGTGCGGATCCGGCCGGCGTCCGGGTGGTCGAGCTGCGGGACCTCGCCGTGCAGATCGCGCACACCTTCACCAACGGCTTTCCCGGGCCGGCGCTGTCGGAGGCGTTCGACGCGGTGAGCGGGGCGGACGGGCTGATCGTGGTCACCCCGGTGTTCTCCGCGTCGTACAGCGGGCTGTTCAAGTCCTTCTTCGACGCGCTGAGCTCCACCGACCCGGAGGCCCTGACCGGCACACCGGTGCTGATCGCGGCGACGGGCGGCAGCGCGCGTCACTCCCTGGTCCTGGACCACGCGCTCCGTCCCCTCTTCTCCTACCTCCGCGCGGTCGTCGTCCCGACGGGCGTCTACGCGGCGTCGGAGGACTGGGGCGCGGAGGGGCTGAACGCCCGCATCGGGCGGGCGGCGGGCGAACTGGCCGCCTTGGCGGCGGGCGCGGGAGCCGACCCTGCACTCCGGCAGGCCCCCACTTCGGTCCGCGGCCCGGGCCCGGACGGCCGTCCGTCGCCGGGGCCGACGGCCGTACCCGTGCCCGGTGGCCCGGGCTCCTTGCAGGGTGGCCTCGCGGGCGGCGGGCTGGGTCGCGACGGTCATCCGTCGCCGGGGGTTGCGGCCGTGCCCGGTGGCCGGGGTTCCGCGGAGGGGGGCCTCGCGGGCAGTGGGCTGGGTCGGGACGGTCGCCTGTCGCCGGGGGCCGTGGCCGGTGGCCGGGGTTCCGTGGAGGGTGGCGTCGCGGGCAGTGGGCTGGGTCGGGACGGTCGCCTGTCGCCGGGGGCCGTGGCCGGTGGCCGGGGTTCCGTGCAGGGCGGCCCCGTGGGCGGCGGGCCGGGTCGGGACGGTCATCCGTCGCCGGGGGTTGCGGCCGTGCCTGGTGGCCGGGGTTCCGTGCAGGGCGGCCCTGCGGGCGGCGGGCCGGGTCGGGACGGTTGCCTGTCGCCGGGGGCCGTGGCCGTGCCCGGTGGCCGGGGTTCCGTGCAGGGCGGCCCCGTGGGCCGTGGGCCGAACGCGCCGAGCGGCGGCGAACCGTCAACCGCGACGGGAACCTCCGCCGACGGGGCGGAGCCCCGGATGGCGGCGTCCGGCGCTCAGGGGACAGCCCCGCGGGATGGGGCCGCGCCCGGTGGCCGTGCGTCCTCGCCGGGCAGCCCTGCGGGCAGCGGTACGGCCGCGCCGAACGGGCAGCCGTCACCGGGGCCCGGGGCCGCGCCCGGCCGGGGGACGGCCCCGCAGCCCGGCGCCGCGGACCGGCGGGCGGCGCCCGTGGGTGCCCCGCTGCCCAAGAAGGACACGTTCGAGAACGTGACCCCCTTCGCGGAACGGCTCGCCGCGCTGCGCCCCGGCGGGTGAGACGGCGGTAAGAAGCGGAGGCCCGGACGGCCGCCGGGGCCGCCCGGCCCCGGCGGCTTGGCACACTGGGCGGGTGCCGCACACCGTTCTGCTCGCCGAAGACGACCGCGCCATCCGCAACGCGCTGGAGCGCGCGCTGACCCTGGAGGGCTACCACGTCACGGCCGTCGCCGACGGCGTCGAGGCCCTCGCGCAGGCGCACCGCAGCCGGCCCGACGTGCTGGTGCTCGACGTGATGATGCCCGGCATCGACGGACTCCAGGTGTGCCGGGTGCTGCGCGCCGAGGGCGACCGCACCCCGGTGCTGATACTGACCGCACTGGTGGAGACCGCCGACCGCATCGCCGGGCTCGACGCGGGCGCCGACGACTACGTCGTCAAGCCGTTCGACGTCGAGGAGGTCTTCGCCCGGCTGCGCGCCCTCCTGCGCCGGGCGGCCCCCGTGCCCACGGGGCCCGAGCCCGCCGCCGCCCCGGAGCCCGGGGCGCCCGCGCCGTCCGGGCGCTGTCTGGAGGCGGCCGGACTGCGCATGGACCCGCAGGCCCGCCGGGCCTGGCGCGGCGACCGCGAACTGGAGCTGACCCGCACCGAGTTCGAGCTGCTGGAACTGCTCATCCGCAACGCCGGCGTGGTCCTGGAGCACGCCACCATCTACGACCGCATCTGGGGCTACGACTTCGGCCCCGGCTCCAAGAACCTCGCCGTCTACGTCGGCTATCTGCGCCGCAAGCTCGACGAGCCCGGCGCCCCGCAGCTCATCCACACGGTGCGCGGGGTGGGTTACGTCCTGCGGGAGGGCTGAGTGGCCGTCGGCGGCGGTGCGCACGGGCCGTCGGTCCAGCGGCGGCGGATGCGGCTGCTGTCGCTGGGCACGACCTTCGCGGTGGCGTTCGCGGCGGTGACCGCCACCGTGACGCTGCTGGTCGGCTTCCTGTCGTACAACGCGGCCGCGCGGCTGCTGCGGGTGGACCAGCAGTCCGTGTTCGACGAGGTGGTGCGGGACCTGCGGGACGAGGTCCGGGCGAACCGGATGTCGCCGCACGACTTCTCCTCCGCCGCGCCCGGCCACGACCTGGTGCGCCCGGCCCGCACGGACGTGCAGGTGCTCGGGCCGGACGGCGGGATCGTCGACCCGGGCGACCCGGGGCTGCCGGTGGTGGACGACGACCGCCGGGTCGCGGGCGCCTCGACGGCCGGGCGCGTGGTCGTGCACGCGGGGGTGGACGTCGGCGACGACGTCTACCGGGTCGCGACCGTCTCCCTGGGCGGCGGCAGGGGCGCGGTGCAGGTCGCGCAGGAGTTCAGCGACACGGAGGACCTGCTGCGGGCGCTGCAGCGGCGCACGTTCCTGCTCATGGCGGCCGTGGTGGTCGCCGCCGGGCTGTTCGGCTGGTGGCTGGCCCGGCGCATCACCCGCCGTCTCGTGGTGCTCACCAACACCGCCGAGGCCGTCGCCCGCACGCGCCGCCTCGGCATCCAGGTGCCGGTCGCCGGCTACGACGAGGTGGGACGGCTCGGCCGGGCCTTCGACCGGATGCTGGGGCGGCTCGCCCAGTCCGAGGAGGACCAGCGCCGGCTGGTCCAGGACGCGGGGCACGAGCTGCGCACCCCGCTCACCTCCCTGCGCACCAACATCTCGCTGCTGCGCCGCATCGACGAGCTCCCGCCCGACAGCCGCGAGGAGCTGGTCACCGACCTCGCCCAGGAGGCGCGGGAGCTGACCGACCTGGTCAACGAACTGGTCGACCTGGCGGCCGGGCAGTCCGACACGGAGCCGCCGCAGCGGATCGACCTCGCGGACGTCGCCGACGAGGTGGCGGGCCTCGCCCGGCGGCGCACCGGACGCGAGATCGTGGTCCACGCCAGCGGGGACACCACGACCCACGGGCGGCCCGGGATGCTCACCCGGGCGCTGTCCAACCTGGTGGAGAACGCGGTCAAGTTCGACCGGCAGGGCCGCGCGCCCGTGGAGATCCACGTGGCGGGTCCCGCCCGGCCCGGCACGGTACGGGTGGAGGTCCGCGACCGGGGCCCGGGCATCGCCGACGACGACCTGACCCGCGTCTTCGACCGCTTCTACCGCGCCGCCGACGCCCGCTCCCTCCCCGGCTCGGGCCTGGGCCTCTCGATCGTCCGCGAGGTCGCCCTCGCCCACGGCGGCGCCCCCTACGCCTTCCACCGGGAGGGCGGCGGCACGGTCACGGGTTTCACGGTCGCGGGGGCGACGGAGGAACGGGGGGAGACGGGGGCGTAGCCCGCGCCCGTCCTGCGCAGGTATGCATGCGGGGGCGGTGTCGGGTCGCCCCCCGGGGTGAGGGGAGGGACGGCATGCTGAGCGATGACGAGACCGCGGCGCTGGCCGCGGTGGACGCGGGGGCCACCGCGCGGACGCTGATGGAGCTGATCTCCGTGCCGAGTGTCACGGGGAGCGCCGCCGAGTCGGAGTTGCAGCATCAGCTCGCCGGGCGGCTGGAGTGGCTGGGGCTGGACGTCGACCTGTGGTCGATGGACCTGCCCGCGCTGCGCGCCGACCCGGACTTCCCCGGCACGGAGGCGCCGCGCGAGGAGGCGTGGGGGCTGGTCGGGACGACGCCCGACGGGGGCGACGGGCCGACGCTGATCCTCCAGGGCCATGTCGACGTCGTACCGCCGGGGGACGTGGCCGCGTGGGACGGGGACCCCTTCGTGCCGCGGGTCACGGGAGATCTGGTGCACGGGCGCGGGGCGTGCGACATGAAGGCCGGTCTCGCGGCGCACCTCGCCGCGCTCGCCGCGATACGCGCGGCCGGGATCCGGCTGCGCGGCCGGGTCGCCGCGCACTTCGTCGTCGGCGAGGAGGACGGCGGCCTCGGCGCGTTCGGCACGCTGCGGCGCGGTCACACCGGCGACGCCTGCGTCATCGCCGAGCCCACCGCCTCCACGCTGATCACCGCCAACGCGGGCGCGCTGACCTTCCGGATCGCCGTGCCGGGCAAGGCCGCGCACGGCAGCTCCCGGGAGCAGGGCGTGAGCGCGGTCGACGCCTACCTCCCGCTGCACCGGGCGCTGGCCGCGCTGGAGGAGGAGCGGAACCGGGACCCGGACCCGCTGCTCGCCGAGTACCCGATCCCGTACGGCCTGTCGGTGGGCACGCTGCGGGCCGAGGACTGGGCCAGCAGCGTGCCCGACCTGCTGGTCGCGGAGGGCAGGTTCGGCGTACGGCTCGGCGAGGACCCGGCGGACGCGCGCGCCGCGCTGGAGCGGTGCGTGGCCGAGGCGTGCGCCGCCGACCCCTGGCTGCGCGACCACCCGGCGACGGTGACCTGGCCGGGCGGGCAGTTCGCGAGCGGCATGCTGCCCGAGGGGCACCCCCTCGCGGACACGGTCGGCGCCGCGCACGCCGACGCGACGGGCGGGCCGGCGCCCCGGCGGCGCGGGGCGACGTACGGCAGCGATCTGCGGCACTACACCGGCGCCGGGATACCGGCCCTGCAGTACGGGCCGGGCGACATCGCGGTGGCGCACAGCGCGAGGGAGCACGTGAGCGTGCGGGAGGTGGTGGAGACGGCACGGGCCCTGGTGCTGACGGTGCTGCGGACGGTCGGCACGAAGTGAGCGGGCGGGCTGCCCGCCGGGCCGCCCCGTGACAGACTCGACCCGTGATCATCGAACGTGCGTACGCCCATGTGGGTGCGTACGACGTGGGGGAGTGGCCCTGGTCGGTCCCCTGCGTCCGTGCGCTCCTCGACGGCGGTCTGCGGTTCACCGCCCCGGTGACCTTCGTCGTCGGTGAGAACGGCTCCGGCAAGTCGACCCTGGTCGAGGCGCTCGCCGAGGGCTTCGGCCTGGACCCGTGGGGCGGCTCGCACGAGTGGCGGTACGCGAGCCACCGCACCAAGTCGGTGCTGGGCGAGCACATCCGCTTCGACGCCGCGCCCCGCGGCCGCCGCATGCTCGCCTCCTGGTCCGCCCGCCAGGGCTTCTTCCTGCGCGCCGAGACCGCCCTGGACGCGCTGGGCCGGGAGGGCCTCGCACCGGACGAGCGCAGTCACGGCGAGGGCTTCCTCGCGGCGTTCCGCGACAAGTTCCTGCGCCCCGGCCTGTACGTCATGGACGAGCCCGAGGCCGCCCTGTCCTTCTCCTCGTGCCTGGAGCTGCTCGGCCACATCGACCGGCTGGCGCGGGCCGGCGCGCAGGTGGTGTGCGCCACCCACTCCCCGCTGCTGACCGCCCTGCCCGGCGCGGACGTCGTCGAGGTCGGCGACCACGGCGTCCGGCGCACCGCCTGGCAGGACCTCGCCCTGGTCGACCACTGGCGCCGCTACCTCGCCGACCCGACGGCGTACCTGCGGCACGTACTGGAGTGACGTCCCGCCCTCCGGGGACGTGCGTCACTCGTCCGGCTTCCGCTCCGGCGCCTCGCAGACGAAACCGTCCGGGTCGGTGAAGGGGCCGACCGGGCTCACGAGGGCGATGCGGTGCGAGCCGCTGCCCTCGACGGGCACGCCCGCGACCTTCGCCAGCGCCTTGCGCTTGTACAGCGACAGCTTCACGCTGCCGGGGTCGCCCGCGAACTCGACGTACTTGCCGCCGAAGCTCTTGCCGGCGGTGAGGCCGCGCCCGACGTAGAACTGCTTGGTCGCCTTCACGTCCTCGACGCCGAGCAGCAGCACGATCTCGTCGATCGTCCGGGTGACCGGGCCGGTGTTCTTCTTCGACGAGGTCACCAGCTGCCAGACCGTGCCGTCGGGCGCCTGGACGACACCGCCGTAGCCCCACAGGGACTTCTCGGCGGGCTTCAGCAGGGTGGCGCCCGCGTCGAGGGCGGCGCGGTGCAGCGTGTCGACGTCGCCGGGCTGGGACATGACCAGCGACAGGGTGAAGCCGCGGAAGCCGCCGGTGGGCTCGTCGGACGCGCGCAGGCGCACCCGCTCCCGGTCCAGGCCGAAGGCGTCGGAGTAGAAGCGCGCGGCGGCCGTGGGGTCGGCCACCTCCAGCGTGACGGAGTCGATGGAGTTCATGCGGTCGACGGTAGGGCCGCCCCGGCCGCAGGCGCTTCTCGGAAACTGACCGGTTGCCGGGGCGGCCCCGCGCCTCCCGGTCAGCTGCCGGTGAGCTCGCCGCTGAGCGTCTTGTGGATCCGGGCGCTGGGCTCGTTCAGGCCGACGATCTCGACGGTCTTGCCGCGCTGGGCGTACTTGGTCCCGATGGCGTCGAGGGCGGCGACCGAGGACGCGTCCCAGATGTGGGCGGCGGACAGGTCGATCACGACCCGGTCGGGGTCGGTGGCGTACGAGAACTGGCCGACCAGGTCGTTGGAGGAGGCGAAGAACAGCTCGCCGGTGACCCGGTAGACCACCGTGCCGCCGTCCGGGTCGGTGACCGCGGTGACCTCGGCCAGCCGGGCGACGCGCCGCGCGAACACCACCATCGCGGCGATCGAGCCGACGACGACGCCGACGGCCAGGTTGTGGGTGGCGACCACGCAGACGACCGTGACCAGCATGACGACGGTCTCCCCGGCCGGCATCCGCCGCAGCGTCCGCGGGGCGACCGAGTGCCAGTCGAACGTGGCCGCCGACACCATCACCATGACCGCGACCAGCGCCGCCATCGGGATGTCGGACACCACCGGCCCGAACACGATGCACAGCACCATCAGGAACGCGCCCGCCAGGAACGTCGACAGCCGGGTCCGCGCCCCGGACACCCGCACGTTGATCATCGTCTGGCCGATCATCGCGCAGCCGCCCATGCCGCCGAAGAAGCCGGTGACGATGTTGGCGACGCCCTGCCCGACGGACTCGCGGGTCTTGGAGGAGCGGGTGTCGGTGATGTCGTCGACCAGCTTGGCCGTCATCAGCGACTCCATCAGCCCGACCAGCGCCATGGCGAACGCGTACGGAGCGACGGTCGTGAGCGTGTCCAGGGTGAACGGCACGTCCGGCAGCCCCGGCACGGGCAGCGACGACGGCAGGTCGCCCTTGTCGCCCACGGTCGGCACGGCGATCCCGGCCGCGACGGTGATCACGGTGAGGATCACGATGGACACCAGCGGCGCCGGCACCACGGTGGTGAGCCTCGGGAAGAACACCATCATCGCCAGCCCCGCCGCGATCAGCGGATACACCGGCCACGGCACGTCCGTCATCTCCGGCACCTGCGCCATGAAGATCAGGACGGCCAGGGAGTTCACGAAGCCGACCATCACGCTGCGCGGCACGAACCGCATCAGCTTCGCCACCCCGAGCGCGCCCAGCACGATCTGGAACACACCGGCGAGGATCACGGCGGCGACCAGATACCCGAAGCCGTGCTCGCGGTTGAGCGGGGCGATGACGAGGGCGACGGCGCCGGTCGCCGCCGAGATCATGGCGGGCCGGCCGCCGACGACCGCGATCGTCACGGCCATGGTGAAGGAGGCGAACAGACCGACCGCAGGGTCGACCCCGGCGATGATCGAGAAGGAGATCGCCTCGGGAATCAGCGCCAGCGCCACCACCAGGCCGCCGAGCACCTCGGTGCGCAGCACCTTCGGGTCGGACAGCCAGGACGGACGCCGGGCGCCGCGCAGCCAGGCGGACGGGGACAGTGCGGAGGACATGGACAAGGGAGGGAGAACCTGTCGTTGCTCGGGCGCGCCCGGGGACGGGGCGGGGCACGCGGGAGGGGCGTGGGACGACCCCGTGCGCAGGGAGTTCGGGGCCGGGATCAGTGGGCGTGGGGACCGTGGATCACGGCGATGCGGCGCGGAGGAACTCCGGACACCGCCCGGGGGCGAAGGGTCACGGCGGGAAGACAGCGGCGCCGGGCATCACGGACATGCGCTCGCTCTCTCCTGCGGACTGCGGTCTTCGCCGGGGGCTTCGTCGGCCCCGACACGGCTGACCGGCCCACTCTACCCCTCGCCCGCGTCCGGTCGGCCGCCGTACGCGGGCGAGGCCGCGCGCAGCGGATGCCCGGTCGGCACGGCGTGCTCCCGCGTCGCCCGCGCCCGCGCCCGCGCCGGCCGGCGGGCCGGGGCGGGCGCGGGCGGGGTCAGTGGTGGGCGCGGGGCGGGGTCAGTGGTGGGCGTGGACCACCGCGTGGCCCTTGCCCCGGCCGATCATCCACTTGTTGACCGGGGTGGTGACCAGGAAGGCGACGGCGAAGCCGCCGAGCAGGGCGTACCAGAACAGTCCCTCGGACAGCTCGGCGTCCATCGCCCCCGGGGTCAGCGCGATGATGGCGTTGTCGACCAGCTCCATCACCGCGATGGAGACGGTGTCGGCGGCCAGCGCGATCTTCACGGCGGCCTTCGGCGACACCCCGGCGCGCACCACGGCGAAGAGGGTGAAGGAGTAGCCGAAGACGAAGGCCAGGCCGATGGCCAGGGCCATCGTCGGGACGTTGCCCCACATCAGGGACGTGCCGATGGCCATGCCGAGGATCTCGCCGACGGCACAGCCGAGCAGGCAGTGGAGCGTCGCCCGTATCGCCGTCGACCAGGTCGCGCCGGGCGCGGCGCCGTGCGGTGCGCCGTGTCCGGCGCCGGTGTGGTGGTGCATGGCGTGGTCCATGGACCTCATCCCCCTTCGCAGTGTCACAGGGACCGTGTCGTCCCCACGCACACCCGGAACGGTATACCCCCCTGGGGTATTCCGCCAGGGGGTGATGACGCGGTGTTCATCGGGTCAGCAGGTCCCGGATCGCCGCCGTCACCTCCTCGGGCGCCTCCTCGGCCATGAAGTGCCCGGCCTTGGTCAGCCGGTGGTCCAGGTCCGGCGCCCAGGCCCGCCACACCGCCGCGGCGTCGTAGCCCAGCTGGGCGCCCCAGTCCTGCTGGAGGACCGTCACCGGCATGGCGAGCCGGGTGCCCGCGTCCAGGTCGGCCCGGTCGTGCTCGATGTCGACGCCCGCCGAGGCCCGGTAGTCGGCGACGATCGACGGCACCGCCGCGCGGCTCGCCCGCAGGTACGCCGCCCGCACCTCCGGCGGCAGCGCGTCCGGTCCGCCGGACCAGGCGTCGAGGAACGACCCGAAGAAGGCGTCCGCGCTGCCCGCGATCATCGTCTCCGGCAGGCCGGGCGGCTGTGCCATGAGATACAGGTGGAAGGCGACCGCCGCGGAGACGCCGTGCAGGACGTCCCACATGTCGAGCGTCGGCACGACGTCGAGGATGCCGAGGTGCGTGACGGTCTCCGGGTGGTCGAGCCCGGCCCGGAAGGCGACGAGGGCTCCCCGGTCGTGCCCGACGAGGGCGAAGCGGTCGTGGCCGAGCGCGGCGGCCAGCGCCACGACGTCGGCCGCCATGGTGCGCTTGGCGTACACGGCGGGGCTGTCGGCGGCCGGTTTGCCGCTGTCGCCGTAGCCGCGCAGGTCGGGGCAGATCACGGTGTGCTCGGCGGCGAGCCGCTCGGCGACGTGCCGCCACATCAGGTGGGTCTGCGGAAAGCCGTGCAGCAGCACGACGGGGCTGCCGTGCCCGCCGACGGCGCCGGCCAGCTCGACGCCGTCCGCACCGGGCAGGCGGAAGTGGCCGAAGCCGGGGATGGTGGGTGTCATAAGGGGTGCGTCCATCTCTCCAGGTGGTGATGCGGGGACCGGAGCAGCGTGGGGCATCGCGATGAGCAGCGGATCAGTACGCCGGGAGTGAGGGCGCCCTCAAGACCTTCAAGAGAGGAGGGCGCGCCCCTTCGTCCCCGCCCACCCCCAGGATGGGAACCATGCGCATCGACGTGCTCGGCGCCGTCCGGGCCTTCAGGGACGACGGCACCCCCGTCCCCCTCGGCGGCCCCCGGCACCGTGAGGTCCTCGGCCGTCTCGTCGCCGCCGAGGGGCGGATGGTCACCACCGAGACGCTCGTCGACGACCTGTGGGCCGAGCAGCCGCCGGCCCGTGCCGTCGGCGCCCTGCGCACGTTCGTCGCCGCGCTGCGCCGTGCCCTCGAACCCGGCCGGCCGCCCCGCACCCCGCCGCGCGTCCTGGTCACCGAGGGCCCCGGCTACGCCCTGCGCCTGCCGCGCGAGGACGTCGACGCGCACCGCTTCCAGGACGCCCTCGCCCGCGCCCGGCGCACCCCCGGCGAGGTGGCCGCGCTCGGTGAGGCGCTCGCGGCCTGGCGCGGTCCCGCCTACGCCGATGTGACCGGCTCCGCGTGGGCGGAGCGCGAGCGGGCCCGGCTGGAGGAGCTGCGTGCGGAGGCGGTCGAACTGCGCGCCCGCATCCTCCTCGACCGGGGCGAGGGCGCCGGCCTCGTCACCGACCTGCGCGACCAGGTCGCCGCACACCCGTGGCGCGAACCCGCCTGGACGCTCCTCGCCCGCGCCCTGCACCACGCGGGCCGCCGCGCCGACGCGCTGGACACCCTGCGCCGCGCCCGCGCGACCCTCGCCGACCAGCTCGGACTCGACCCGGGCGCCGACCTGCTGCGCCTGGAGACGGACATCCTCAACGGGACCACCCCGTCCGCCGCCCCGGCCACCACCTGGACCGGTCCCGGCGTCCCGCTCGGCCCGCGCACCACCCTGGACCTGGCCCGCACCCTCGCCCTGGCGGGCGGCGACGCACTGGTCCGCTCCCGCAGCGACCGTCTCGCCGCGATCACGGCGGCGGAACGCACCGGCGACCTCGCCCTCACCGCCCGGATCATCGGCGCCTACGACGTGCCCGCCCTGTGGAGCCGGGCCGACGACCCCGCGCAGTCCCGGGCGGTCGTCGAGGCCGCCGTCCGTACGCTCGCCGCGCTCGGGCCCGACGCCCCCGCCGACCTGACCGCCCGCCTGCTGGCCACCGTCGCGGTCGAGAGCCGCAGCGCCGGCCTGACCCCGCCGGAGCGGGACCGCGCCCGGGACGCGGCCCGGCGGGCTCAGGCGCTGGCCCGGGACCTGGGCGACCCCGCCCTGCTGGTGTTCGCCCTCAACGGGGTGTTCCTCCAGTCCTTCACCCGCCCCGGGCTCGCGGCGGAACGCGACCGCACCGGCGCCGAGATCCTCGACCTGGCCACCGCGCACGGCCTGCCCGCCTTCGCCGTGCTCGGCCGGCTCGTCCGCCTCCAGTCCGCCTCCGCCCTCGGCGACCTGGACACCGCGTCCACGCACGCGGAAGCCGCCGAACGGCTCGCCGCCGCCACCGAGGCGCCCCTCGTCCCCGTCCTCACGGCGTGGTTCCGGGCCCGGGTCGCGGCGGCCCGCAGCACCGAGCCCGGCGGACCGTCCCCCGCCACGGTCGCTGCGCACTACCGCACCGCCGACGAGGCCCTCCGTACGGCGGGCATGCCCGGACTGCACCGCGGCCTGCTCCCGCTCGCCCTGCTGGGCCTGCGCCTGCTGCACGGCCGGCCCGCGCCCGCCGATCCCCGCCTCGACTGGGGCCCGTACCGCCCCTGGACCGAACCCCTCCTCCTGCTCGACCAGGGCCGCGACGCCCAGGCCCGGACCGCCCTCGCCGCGGCCCCCGCACCACCGCCCGACCACCTGCAGGAGGCCCTGTGGTGCCTGACCGCCCGCGCCGCCGTCCGCCTGGGCGACCACGACACCGCCGCACGCGCCGCGACCGCCCTCCGCGACGCCCGCACGGAACACGCGGGCGCCGCCGCCGGCATGCTGACCCTGGGCCCGGTGGCGACGTACCTGGAGGAGGCGGAGGCGTACGCGGACGGGTGAGAGGCGCGCCGTTGCATGCGGCGAACCCGGCCGCCAGGATGTCTCCGTGTCCGCATCGCCTTCGGCCTTCGACCGTGCCTACGAGGAACTCCGCGCCCGCTGGCCCGAGTTCACGGAGGAGCGGGACGTGGCCACCCCGTACGGGCCCACCCGGGTGCATGTGCACGGCCCGGCGGACGGCACCCCTCTCGTGCTGCTGCCGGGCGGCTCCGCGACCGGCCTGGTCTGGTTCGCCAACGCCCCGGCGCTCGGCCGGCGGTTCCGGGTGCACGCGGTGGACCTGCTGGGCGACGCCGGCCGCACCGAACGCCGGGGCACTCCGCTGAAGGGCGCCGACGACCTCACGGCCTGGCTGGACGCGGTGCTCGACGGACTCGGGCTGACCCGCACGCACCTGTGCGGCCACTCCTACGGCGCCTGGCTGGCCGCCCGGTACGCCCTCCACGCGCCGCGGCGGCTCGACCGGCTCGCCTTGCTGGACCCCACCCAGGTGTTCGCGGGGTTCCGCCCCGGGTACCTCCTCCGCGCGCTGCCCTCCGTACTCCGCCCGAACGAGGCCCGCGCCCGCTCCTTCCTGTCCTGGGAGACGGCGGGCCGCCCGCTCGACGAGACCTGGCAGCGCCTCTACGCCCTGGCCACCACCGTGCCCGGCCGCAAACTGGTCGTCGGCGGCCGCCCCCGGACCGCCGGACTCCGCATGCCGGTCCTGGTCCTGCTCGCCGAGCACAGCCGTACGCACGACGCCGCCAAGGTCGCCGACAAGGCCCGCCGGGCGCTGCCGCAGGCCGAGGTGACGGTGCTCCCCGGAGCCACCCACCACTCGCTCCCCGTCGCCGAGCCGGAGAAGCTGAACGACCACCTGATCCGTTTCCTCGGCTGACCGTCACCCCGCGTACGTATGCTGCCCCGCATGGGGGCCACGACCGACGACCCGACCGAAGACATCGACCACCCGTGGGACGCCACCCGCGCCTGGGTGGAGAAGACCCTGGCCGCCGGGGAACGCATCGAGCGGGTGGACCGGCTGCGCGGCGGCTGGACGTCGGAGATGCGCCGCCTGGACGTCACCGGGCCGGACGGCCCCCGCTCCCTCGTCCTGCGCTCCTTCGTCAAGCCGTTCTTCGTACGGCACGCCGAGGGCCTGCTCACCCGCGAGGCGGACATCCTGCGCCTGCTCGCCGCCACGGACGTCCCGGCGGCCACGCTCGTCGCGGTGGACGCCACCGCCCGGCACTGCGACCACCCGTCCCTGCTGATGACCCGCCTCCCGGGAGCCGTCCGCCCGCACGACCAGGGCGCGGAGACCCGGGCCGACGAGCTGGCCCGCCTCCTCGTCCGCATCCACCGCCTGCCCGTGCCCGCGCGTCGACGCCCCCGCGCCTACCAGGCGTGGGCCTCCCCGGACCGTGTGACACCGCCCCCGGCCACCCGTCGCCCCGGGCTGTGGCGCCGTGCCGCCGACGTCATCCGCCGCGAACCCCCGTCCCACCAGGGCTGCTTCCTGCACCGGGACTTCCACCCCGGCAACGTCCTCTTCACCGGCCCCGACGACGCCCCGCGGGTCAGCGGCGTCGTCGACTGGGTGGAGACCTCCTGGGGACCGGCCGACCTGGACGTCGCCCACTGCTCGACCGCCCTCGCCCTGCTGCACGGCGCCCCCGCCGGGATGGACTTCGCCGACCGCTACACCGCCGCCGGCGGCGCCCTCGCCCCGGACGCCCCCGCCCACCTCTACTGGCGCCTCCTGGACGCCCTGGGCTACGGCGACGCGGAGAAGGTCGCGGTCCCCTGGCGCACCCTCGGCCGCACCGACCTGACCCCGGAGGTCCTCACCCGCCGCCTGGAGGACTACCTCGACGCCCTGTTCACCCGGTACGGCTGAACCACTCGTCGACCCGAGCCACTCCGCCGATCGGTCGAACTCCGCCCAGGCCGCCCACCCTGCATACCGACGGAGTCTGGACCTGCTGCGCGAGATGGGTGTCCTGGTCGGCTCCTACGAGCCTCACCGGCCGAAGGCCGGCGGCGGGGCCGACCGGTACCGCTGGGAGGAAGTGCTGGAGCTGCTTGACCCGAGGCTGTCCGCGCGGTCGTGATCAGCGCCGATGTGCTCGCGGCTGCCGGAGCGAGACGGTGGTTGCCTCGTGGGCCGGAGTGCTGGGTGTCCCATCGGGTCGAGGCCCGAAGACCCCGCCCGACCCTTAACCCCAGATCACGGCCACACCAGGCAGTACGCCTGATGCCCCGCGTCGTGCAGCCGGTGCGAGAAGTCCTGCCACTCGTGCAGCAGCTGGTAAACGTTGAAAGCGTCCCGCGGACCGCCGCGGTCCGGGACCGTCGACCAGATGAAGGCGGCCGCGCCGACCGCCTCCTCGCCTATGTCCCGCAGGGGGTCCACCACCGTCATGGGGAGCTTCACGACCGCGTAGTCCGGGTGCAGGACGACCAGTTCGAGCGGCGGCACCTTGTGCAGGGGGACGCCCTCGATGCCCGTGAGCACCATCGCGGCCATGGTCTCCGGCTTGATCTTGGTGAACATGCCGCCCATGCCCAGCTCGTCCCCGCCGAGCTCCTCGGGGCGCATGGAGATCGGGACGCGGGCCGCGGTGGCGCCGTCCGGCGCACCGAAGTACTTGTACGTCACCCCCACCCGACCACCATTCCTGCTCCCCGCCCCGTTCAGAGGGCCGATCCGCTCCGGTTCGCCGTGTGTACGACGTGTCTGATCCGATTCCTCCGCTTCGCGTCGGTGCCTTCCCCGCCGGGCACGTCGAGGACCCAGGTCGTCGGTCCCCTCGCCCAGTCCGCCACCGCGATGCATATCTCCACCCGACTGCTTTTCTAGGACGCGTGGCCCCCGCCGCGCAACCCGATCATCGTGACAGTGACCTCCCCCACGGCCGCCCGCCGAAACGTGCGGTGAAACATCCGTCCGCGAGATCTTCGCGGGCCCCGGCCGCCCCGGCCGTGCGAGCTGTGTGCACCAGGGGTCAGTTTCGCAGATCACGGCCGGTACCGGGCCCCGATCGGGAGGTCGTCGGGCCACGGACGCCGCGCCGGGCCCCTGGCCTACCCTGAAACGAGTCACAGCAGCCGCAGCCCGGCGAGACACCCGGGACGTCGGAAAAGGTCGGAGAAGTCGCAGGTCATGAGCGAACTGCCATATTCGTACGAAGCCCCAGCCTCGCAGGCGCTGTTCGATCGTGCCGCGGCCGTCACTCCCGGTGGTGTGAACTCACCGGTGCGTGCCTTCCGCGCCGTCGGCGGCACGCCCCGGTTCATGGTCTCCGGCAGCGGGCCCTACCTGACCGACTCCGACGGGCGCGAGTACGTCGACCTGGTGTGCTCCTGGGGGCCGATGATCCTCGGGCACGCGCACCCCGAGGTGATCGCCGCCGTGCAGGAGGCCGTCGCGCGCGGCACCTCCTTCGGCACGCCCGGTGAGGGCGAGGTCGCGCTCGCCGAGGAGATGGTCGCGCGGATCGAGCCGCTGGAGCAGGTGCGGCTGGTGTCCAGCGGCACCGAGGCCACCATGTCGGCGATCCGCCTCGCCCGCGGCTTCACGCAGCGCAGCAAGGTGATCAAGTTCGCCGGCTGCTACCACGGCCACGTGGACGCGCTGCTCGCCTCCGCCGGCTCCGGCGTGGCGACCTTCGCGCTGCCGGACACCCCCGGCGTGACCGGCGCGCAGGCCGGCGACACCATCGTGCTGCCGTACAACGACCTGGACGCCGTGCACGCCGCGTTCGCCGCGCACCCGGGCGAGATCGCCTGCGTGATCACCGAGGCGTCGCCGGGCAACATGGGCGTCGTCCCGCCGCTGCCCGGCTTCAACCAGGGCCTGAAGGACGCGTGCGCCGCGAACGGCGCGCTGTACATCTCCGACGAGGTGATGACCGGCTTCCGCACGAGCCGCGCCGGCTGGTACGGCGTCGACGGTGTGCGTCCCGACCTGATGACCTTCGGCAAGGTGATGGGCGGCGGCTTCCCGGCCGCGGCGTTCGGCGGGCGCGCCGACGTCATGGGGCACCTCGCCCCGGCCGGCCCCGTCTACCAGGCGGGCACCCTCTCCGGGAACCCGGTCGCCACGGCCGCCGGTCTCGCCCAGCTGAGGCTGCTCGACGACGCCGCGTACGAGAAGGTGAACGCGGTCTCCGCGCAGATCCGGTCCCTCGTCACCGAGGCGCTGACCAAGGAGGGCGTCGCGCACACGCTGCAGAACGCCTCCAACATGTTCTCCGTGTTCTTCACGGAGAACCCGGTCCGCGACTACGAGGACGCCAAAAAGCAGGAGTCGTTCCGCTTCACCGCGTTCTTCCACTCGCTGCTGGCGAACGGCGTCTATCTGCCGCCGTCGTCCTTCGAGTCCTGGTTCGTGTCCACGGCCCACGACGAGCGGGCCGTCCAGCGCATCGCCGACGCCCTCCCGGCGGCGGCCCGAGCAGCGGCGGAGGCCACCGCGTGAGCTCCGAGAAGAAGCCCGAGGCCGAGGACGTCACCGTCGTCCACGTGATGCGGCACGGCGAGGTCGAGAACCCGGACGGCGTGCTCTACGGCCGCCTCCCCGGCTACCACCTCTCCGAGCTGGGCCGGCGTATGGCCGACCGGGTCGCCGAGCACCTGGCCCCCCGGGACATCGTCCATGTGTGCGCCTCCCCGCTGGAGCGGGCGCAGGAGACGGCCGAGCCCATCGCCAAGGCGCACGGCCTGGACATCGCCACCGACCGGCGGCTGATCGAGGCGGAGAACGTCTTCCAGGGCAAGACCTTCGGCATCGGCGACGGCGCGCTGCGCCGCCCGGCCAACTGGAAGCACGTCGTCAACCCGTTCAGGCCGTCCTGGGGCGAGTCGTACGTCGACCAGGTGGTGCGCATGATGGGCGCGCTGGAGGCGGCGAAGGACGCGGCCCGCGGCCACGAGGCGGTGCTGGTCAGCCACCAGCTGCCGATCTGGATCGTGCGGTCCTACGTGGAGAAGCGCCGGCTGTGGCACGACCCGCGGCGCCGCCAGTGCACCCTGGCCTCGCTGACCACGTTCACCTACCGCGGCGACAGAATCGTCTCCGTGGGGTACAGCGAGCCCGCGCTCGACCTGGTGCCCGCGCATCTGCGGGCGGGCGCCAAGCCGGCGAAGGGCGCCGGCAAGGCCTACGGCGCGTGACGCCCGTGTGAGGGCGGTGCGCCGCCCTCACGGCGGTTTCCTTGCGGAACCTCCGCGTCCGGCGGGAACCTCCCTCTGCGTCAACTCCTCTGAATGGGTGACCACTCAGGGACATGACGAAGGGGGACGCCATGCGCGCTCTCTCCCGCAGGGGAATGCTCGGGCTCGGCGCGGGGGCCGCCGCCGCCGTCTCCTTGGCCGGCTGCGGCGGCCCCGGCTCCGACGGACCGACCCCTGCCGGCGGTTCCCGCCCGGGGACCGGGGACCGTCCCGCGTCGCCGAAGCCGAAGCCGACCGCGACGGTCCGGCCGATCGGCGACGGCTCCACCTCCTTCACCGGAAGGCAGCCCCACCAGCCCGAGCGGCCCGTGCCGCTGGAGCCGGGTCAGACGCCCCCGCAGTTCGTGGTGTTCTCCTGGGACGGCGCCGGCGAGGTCGGCAACGGGCTGTTCCCGCGCTTCCTCGACCTCGCCAAGGAGCACGGGGCGTCCATGACGTTCTTCCTCTCGGGGATCTATCTGCTCCCGGAGTCGAAGAAGCGGCTCTACGACCCGCCGAACAACCCGCGCGGCGCCTCCGACATCGGCTACCTCACCGACGACCACATCAAGGACACGCTGAGGAACCTGCGCCGCGCCTGGCTCGAGGGCCATGAGATCGGCACCCACTTCAACGGGCACTTCTGCGCCGGCTCGGGCAGCGTCGGCAACTGGACCCCGAAGCAGTGGCGCAGCGAGATCGAGCAGGCGACGTCGTTCGTGAAGGAGTGGCGCACCCACTCCGGGTGGACCGACGTCGAGTCCCTGCCGTTCGACTACGACAAGGAGCTCGTCGGCGGCCGTACGCCCTGTCTGCTGGGGCAGGACCGGCTGCTGCCCACCGCCCGTGAGCTGGGCTGGCGCTACGACGCGTCCTCGCCCGGCGGACGTCAGGTCTGGCCCTCCAAGAAGCAGGGCATATGGGATCTTCCGCTCCAGCAGATACCTTTCCCCGGACGCTCTTTCGAGGTCCTCTCGATGGACTACAACATGCTCGCCAACCAGTCGGTCAACTCCACCAACGCCCCGGCCCACAACTACCCGGGCTGGCGACGGCAGTCGGCGCAGGCGTACATATCCGGCTTCAAGCGGGCATATGAGACCAATCGGGCTCCCTTCTTCGTCGGCAACCACTTCGAGCAGTGGAACGGCGGCATCTACATGGACGCCGTCGAGGAGGCCCTGACGCACATCGCGCGGGAGAAGGAGAAGGGCGGCGACGTGAGGATCGTCTCCTTCCGGCAGTTCTGCGACTGGCTCGACGTGCAGAAGCCCGAGATGCTCGACCGGCTGCGCACCCTGGACGTCGGCCGGCAACCCTCCGGCGGCTGGCAGGCGTTCACGCGTGACCTCGCGGGCAGCCCGTCCACGAGGGCCGCCGACCCCGCCTGAGATGCGGTTTTCCGCCCGGACCGAGGTGCGCAGGGGGGTGCGCAAGATCCCCGGAACGGACATGCGAAACTTTTCACATGAGTGCCGACAGCCGCGCCCCCCAGCGCTCGAACCGAGCCGCGCAGAGCTCGTACCGCGCCGCCCGTGCCGTGCGCGCCCGCCGTCGTGCCGCCCTGGCCGCCGGCGCCGCCGCGGCCGCACTGCTCCTGACCGCCTGCGGCTCCGGAGGCACCTCCGGCGGTGGCGGCGACACCGGCTTCGTCACCGGCACCGACGGCATCTCCACCGTCCCCGCGGGCGAGCGCGTCGCCGCGCCCGACCTGTCCGGGAAGACCCTCGAGGGCGAGCAGCTCGACGTGGGCGACTACAAGGGCAAGGTCGTCGTCCTCAACGTCTGGGGCTCCTGGTGCAACCCGTGCCGCGCGGAGGCCAAGTACTTCGCCAAGGTGTCCAAGGAGTACGCGGACCAGGACGTCCAGTTCGTCGGCATCAACACCCGCGACGGCAGCACCACCGCCGCGCTCGCCTTCGAGAAGGACTTCGGCATCACCTATCCGAGCCTGTACGACCCCACGGGCAAGCTGATGCTCCGCTTCGAGAAGGGCACGCTCAACCCGCAGGCCATCCCCTCCACCCTGGTCCTGGACCGGGAGGGCCGGGTCGCCGCCCGCTCGCTGACCGCCCTCGACGAGGAACGGCTGCGGAAGATGCTCGAACCGGTCGTCGCGGAGAAGTGACGTGACGGCCCTGCACACGCTCGCCGCGGAGACGGGCTACAACGGCACGGTGCTCAACGGCGCCCTGCTGGCGGCCCTGCCCATCGCCGTGCTCGGCGGGCTGGTCTCCTTCTTCTCGCCCTGCGTCCTGCCGCTCGTCCCCGGCTACCTCTCCTACGTCACCGGCGTCTCCGGCACCGACCTCGCCGAGGCCCGGCGCGGCCGCATGGTCGCCGGCGCCTCCCTGTTCGTGCTCGGCTTCACCGTCGTGTTCGTCTCGGGCGGGGCCTTCTTCGGCTACTTCGGGCAGACGCTCCAGGAACAGTCGGGCGTACTGACCAAGGTGCTCGGCGTCTTCATGATCCTCATGGGCGTCTTCTTCATGGGCCTGATGCCCTGGCTCACCCAGCGGGAGTTCCGCTTCCACAAGCGGCCGGCGACCGGTCTGGTCGGCGCGCCCGTGCTCGGCGCCCTCTTCGGCATCGGCTGGACCCCCTGCATCGGGCCCACCCTCGCCTCCGTCCTCACCCTGTCCGCGCAGCAGGAGAGCGCCGGACGGGGCGCGGTGCTGACCGTCGCGTACTGTCTGGGGCTGGGCGTCCCCTTCGTGCTCGCCGCCGTGGCCTTCCGCAAGGCGCTCGGCGCCTTCGGCTGGGTGAAGCGGCACTACGTCTGGGTGCTGCGCATCGGCGGCACGATGATGATCGCGACCGGCGTGCTGCTGCTGACCGGCGCGTGGGACACCCTCGTGGCGGAGATGCAGACCTGGTCCAACGGCTTCACGGTGGGGATCTGACCCGATGAGCGACACCACGACGGACAAGACCACCACGACCGGCGACGACCAGGACCTCGGCGCCGCCGGCTCCCAGCTGTCCACCGCGCCCGTGGAGGACGCCCCCTCGCCCCATCTGCCCGCCCTCGGCGTGATCGGCTGGGCCCGCTGGTTCTGGCGGCAGCTCACCTCCATGCGGGTGGCGCTGCTGCTCCTGCTGCTGCTGTCGCTCGCCGCGATCCCCGGCTCGCTCATCCCGCAGACCGGCATCAACGAGGCGCAGGTCGCCGACTTCCGCGAACGGCACGACGTCCTCGCGCCCGTCTACGACAAACTCGGCCTGTTCCACGTCTACAGCTCGGTGTGGTTCTCCGCGATCTACATCCTGCTGTTCGTCTCCCTCATCGGCTGCATCGTGCCCCGCACCTGGCAGTTCGTCGGCCAGCTGCGCGGCCGTCCACCGGGCGCGCCCCGCCGGCTGACCCGGCTGCCCGCGCACACCACCTGGCGCACCTCGGCCGACCCCGAGGAGGTCCGCGAGGCCGCCCTCGCGCTGCTGAGGAAGCGCCGCTTCCGCGCCCACGCCGTCGGCGACGCCGTCGCCGCGGAGAAGGGCTATCTGCGCGAGCTCGGCAACCTGGCGTTCCACCTCGCCCTCATCGTCATGCTGATCGCGTTCGCCTGGGGCCAGCTGTTCAAGTCCGAGGGCAACAAGATCGTCGTCGAGGGCGACGGCTTCTCCAACACACTCACCCAGTACGACGACTTCAAGTCCGGCAACCTCTTCACCAACGACGACCTGGAGCCGTTCAGCTTCGACGTCAAGGAGTTCACCGGCACCTACGAGCGCACCGGCCCCAACCGGGGCACCCCGCGCACGTACGAGACCGAGGTGACGTACACCGAGGGCGCGGACGGCGAGGAGAAGAACGCCCTCATCAAGGTGAACAAGCCGCTGGAGATCGGCGACGCCAAGGTCTACCTCGTCAGCCACGGCTACGCGCCCGTGGTGACCGTCCGCGACGGCAAGGGCGAGATCGTCTACCAGGACGCCGTGCCGCTGCTGCCGCTCGACAACAACGTCACCTCCAACGGCGTCGTCAAGGTCCTCGACGGCTACCGCAACCCGCAGGGCAAGAAGGAGCAGCTCGGCTTCCAGGCCTTCTTCGTGCCGACCTTCGGCGGGTCCGCGAGCGGCACGATGCTCTCCCAGTTCCCGGCGCTGGACTACCCGGTGCTCGCGCTCAACGCCTACCACGGTGACCTGAAGGCCGACTCCGGCATTCCGCAGAGCGTGTACCAGATGGACAAGACGAAGATGAAGGAGTTCAAGGACGCCGACGGGGAGCTGCTGAAGAAGCTGCTCACGCCCGGCGAGACCATGACGCTCCCCAACGGCGCCGGCTCGATCACCTTCGAGAAGGACATCAAGGAGTGGGCCGGCTTCCAGGTCGTCCAGGAGCCGGGCGGCGGCTGGGCGCTCGGCGGCGCCCTCGCCGCGATCGGCGGCCTGGCCGCCTCCCTGTTCGTCCAGCGGCGCCGCGTGTGGGTGCGCGCGGTGCGCGGCGACGACGGCGTGACCGTCGTCGAGATGGCGGGCCTCGGCCGCAGCGAGTCCGCGAAGGTGCCCGAGGAGCTCGGCGACCTCGCCGGGATCCTCTACGAGCGGGCGCCCGGCGCGCCGGACGGCACCCCCGAAGACCCCGGTACGCCCGAGGCGTCCGGAATCACCACGTCCACCGACACCGACTCTCAAGCCGTGCCTGCCGAAGGGGCTGAGCAGCAGTGACTCTCGCCGCCGCGACCAACGAGAACCTCGCGGAGATCAGCAATGTGCTGATCTACTCCGCGATGGCGGTCTACACCCTCGCTTTCTTCGCGTACATCGCCGAGTGGCTCTTCGGCAGCCGCAGCAAGGTCGCCCGCACGGCGGCCGCGCTCACCCCGAAGACCGCCGCCGCGGGGACGGCGCCGGCCGTGACCGTGCGGCAGGGCGGCGGCACCGCCGTCCTGGAGCGGCCCAAGGTCACGGTCCGCGCCGCGTCCGGCTCGCGTGACGTGCCCGACGGGCCCGGGGCGCACGGCGGCGACGAGCAGGGCGACCTCTACGGGCGTATCGCCATCTCCCTCACCGTGCTCGCCTTCGCGCTCGCCTTCGGCGGGGTGCTCACCCGCGCGCTGTCCGTGGAGCGGGCGCCGTGGGGCAACATGTACGAGTTCAACATCACCTTCTCCACGACCGCGGTGGGCGTGTACCTCCTGCTACTGGCGCTGAAGAAGAACGTGCGCTGGCTCGGCCTGTTCCTCACCACGTCGGTCCTCCTCGACCTCGGTCTCGCCGTCACTGTTCTGTACACCGCCAGCGACCAGCTGGTTCCCGCCCTGCACTCGTACTGGCTGTACATCCACGTCTCCACGGCGATCCTGTGCGGCGCGGTGTTCTACGTCGGCGCGTTCACGACGGTCATGTACCTCTTCAAGGACTCGTACGAGAACAAGCTGGCGAACGGCGGCAAGCCGGGCGGCTTCGCCACGTCCTTCCTGGAGCGGCTGCCCGCGGCGGCCTCGCTGGACAAGTTCGCCTACCGCGTCAACGCGGCCGTGTTCCCGCTGTGGACGTTCACGATCATCGCGGGCGCCATCTGGGCCGGCGACGCGTGGGGCCGCTACTGGGGCTGGGACCCCAAGGAGACCTGGTCCTTCATCACCTGGGTCGCCTACGCCGGCTACCTGCACGCCCGCGCCACCGCCGGCTGGAAGGGCCGCAAGGCCGCCTACCTGGCCCTGCTCGCCTTCGCCTGCTGGCTGTTCAACTACTACGGCGTCAACATCTTCGTCAACGGCAAGCACTCCTACGCCGACGTCGGCCTCGGCGTGCTCCAGGCGGCCGGTTTCTGACCCGCCCCGCCAGGCACCGCACGGAGGCCGCCCCGGACGACAGTCCCGGGGCGGCCTTCGCCGCGTTCATGCCCCGATGTCCTCGTTCCACAGCGCCGGGTTCCGGGCGGTGAACTCCCGCATCAGGGCGACGCACTCCGGGTCGTCGAGCACCACGACCTCCACACCGTGCTCCGCCAGCCAGTCGTGCCCGCCGTGGAAGGTGACGGCCTCCCCGATCACCACCCGCGAGATCCCGAACTGCCGCACCAGCCCCGAGCAGTACCAGCAGGGCGACAGCGTGGTCACCATCGTCGTCCCCCGGTACGACCGCTGCCGTCCCGCCGCCCGGAACGCCGCCGTCTCCGCGTGCGCCGACGGATCCCCGTCCTGCACCCGCCGATTCCTCCCCCGCCCCCACAGCGTCCCGTCCGCCCCGTACAGCGCGGCCCCGATCGGCACACCCCCTTCTGCCAGCCCGGCCCGCGCCTCGTCGAGCGCCGTGACCAGCCAGATGCGGTCGAGATGCCTCTCCATGGCGTCGGTGCCCTTCGTCGGCGGAGGCGGGTGCGAGTCGAACTGACGGTATGTCACCCTACGTACTCACAGCACGACTTGGGGCTGTCGCGGCGGAAGATGTACCGTCCCGCCATAGGTCGTGGCGGGTCCAGGGAGACTCGCGGTGACAGGCGGGAACGGGGACACAGGTGAGCGGGGAAGACGTGACCGGCCTCACGGGCAGTGGGGCCGAGCCGTTGCAGGACGACGACCCGCGCCGGATCGGGCCGATCCCGCTGCTGGGGCGGCTCGGGGCCGGCGGCATGGGCCGGGTGTACCTCGGCGTGCACGAGGGCCGGTACGCGGCGGTCAAGCAGGTGCTGCCGTCGATCGCCGGGGAGGACAAGGACTTCCTGCGCCGCTTCGGGCACGAGCTGGACAACCTCGCGCGGCTCCCCGACGAGGCCACCGCCCCGTTGCTCGCGGGCGACCGGAACGCCCGGCCGCCCTGGTTCGCCACCGCCTACGTGCCCGGCATCACCCTGCGCGAGGCCGTCGACCTGCACGGCCCCCTGCCCCGCGAGGCGCTGTGGCTCCTGCTCCGGGAGGCCGCCGCGGGACTGGCGGCGGTGCACGCGCTGGACATGGTGCACCGCGACCTCAAGCCGTCCAACGTCATGCTGACCCTGGACGGCCTCACCCTCATCGACTTCGGCGTGGCCCGCGCCGCCGACCAGAGCCAGCTCACCCGGACCGGCATGGTGGTGGGCACGCCCGCCTACATGTCGCCCGAACAGGCCTCCGGCAAGCGGGCGTCGAGCGGCGTCGTCGACGTCTTCGCGCTGGGCTCCGTGATCGCGTACGCCGCCTCCGGCCGGCCGCCCTTCGGCGACGAGTCCGGGCACGCCGTGCTGTACCGCATCGTGCACGAGGAACCCGATCTGGGGCCGCTGCGGGAACGGGACCCCGGGCTGGCCGACGTGGTCGCGTCCTGCCTGGACAAGGACCACGAAGGCCGACCCACCGCCGCGGAACTGGCCGGACTCGCCTCCGGGCACTGCGCGTCCACCGCTCCGCCGTGGCCCGCCGTCATCGGTGAACGGCTGGCCGAGCGGGCCGCCTTCGCCGCCCGCACCCCGGACCCGCAGGACCTTCCGGCGACCGTCGGGGCGACCGGGCCGGAGAGCGGGCCGGTGGAGGAACCCGCGAGGACGGAGAAGCGGGAGGAGAAGAAGGCGGAGCCGGAGACGCCGCGCAAGGAGCGCCGGCGGCGCATCCTGCCCGTCGTCGTGCCGGTCGTGGTCGTCGTGACCGGAGGCACCCTCGCCTTCCAGCTCCTGCCCTACGTCACGGACTCGGGGAACGCCGCGGGCGGTCCCGCACCCTCCGCGTCCGTCACCGTCTCCGCCGACGTCACGCCGTCCGCGACAGCGGGGCCGGGAACGCCGTCGCCGTCCGGCAGCGCGTCCGGCTCGAAGAAGCCGAAGGACGACGCGGAGGGGCGGGAGAAGGACAAGGGATCCGGGGACGCCGGCGCGGGCGCCGGCTCCGGTGACGGGGTCGGTGCGGGCGACGGCGGGGCGGACACCCCGCCCGGCTCGGGCGGCGACGACGGCGGCGGCGACGGCAGTTCCGGCGGCTCCGGCGGTGGGGACCCGGACTCCGGCGCCGGGTCCCCGGGAGGCGGCGCGACCCTGCGCAACGGATCAAGCGGACGGTGCCTCACCGGTTCCGGGGGAGCCGGCTACGGCAACGTCTCCGTCGGCGACTGCTCCTCCCCGGCGGCACAGTGGAGCCTTCAGGGCGCCTCGGGCGGCACGTACCGGATCGTCCACACCTCGTCCGGCAACTGTCTGTCCGCCTACGGATCGATGCACATGGGGACGTGCGGCGGGGACGACGCCCAGACGTGGCGTCTCGGTTCGGGCGGCACCGTGGTCCTCGCGAAGACCGGCAGGTGCCTGGAGCACTCCCGGCCGAGCGGCTTGATCATGGTGCGGACCTGCGAGGGCACGGCGACCCAGAGCTGGACCCGGGCGTAGCGCCGGCGGCGGGCCGGCCGGCCCGGCAGGGTCAGTCGGTCCTGGGGTCCTCGTCCGGGTCGCGGTCCTTCTCGCGCTTCTTGTCCTCGTCGAGGGACTTCAGGAAGTCCGGGTTGTCGTCCGGGGCGACCCACCGGCCGCGGCCGCCGCCCCAGGTGGAACCGCCCGCGCCGGCGGGCTGCCGCTTCTTGCCGGCGATGAGCCAGGAGATCGAACCGACCAGCGGGAAGAGCAGGACGAGGATCGCCCACAGCGGCTTGGGCATGTGCCGGATGTCGTCGTCCTTCGTGCTGATGCAGTCGATGAACGCGTAGACGCTCAGGGCCAGTGGCACGAGGAACATGAGCACCCGAAGCATGGGGCCTCTCCAGCGAAAGAGGTGGGCGGTACCAGTCCAGCGTAGCCGCTCGGGGATACTGGACCCCATGGCTTACGACGATCTTCGCTCCCTGCTCAGGGCGCTGGAGCGCGAGGGCGACCTCAAGCGCATCAAGGCCGAGGTCGACCCGCATCTGGAGGTCGGTGAGATCGTCGACCGGGTGAACAAGGCCGGCGGTCCCGCCCTGCTCTTCGAGAACGTGCGCGGCTCCTCGATGCCCCTCGCCATGAACGTCTACGGCACCGACCGCCGGCTGCTGAAGGCGCTCGGCCTGACGTCGTACGCGGAGATCGGGGAGAAGATCGCCGGGCTGCTCAAGCCCGAGCTGCCGCACGGGTTCGTCGGGGTGCGCGAGGCGTTCGGGAAGCTCGGCGCGATGACGCACGTGCCGCCGAAGAAGGTGAAGTCGTCCGACGCGCCCGTGCACGAGGTCGTCCTCACCGGCGACGACGTGGACCTGGAGCGGCTGCCCGCGCTGTTCACCTGGCCCAAGGACGGCGGCTCGTTCTTCAACCTGGGCCTCACCCACACCAAGGACCCTGTCAGCGGCGTCCGCAACCTGGGTCTGTACCGCCTCCAGCGCCACGACAAGCGCACCATCGGCATGCACTGGCAGATCCACAAGGACAGCCGCAACCACTACCAGGTGGCGGCCCGCCGAGGGGAGCGGCTGCCGGTCGCCATCGCCTTCGGCTGCCCGCCGGCCGTGACGTACGCCTCCACCGCGCCGCTGCCCGGCGACATCGACGAGTACCTGTTCGCCGGGTTCCTCCAGGGCAAGCGGATCGAGATGGTCGACTGCAAGACCGTCCCGCTCCAGGTGCCCGCGCAGGCGGAGGTCGTGATCGAGGGCTGGCTGGAGCCCGGCGAGATGCTGCCCGAGGGCCCCTTCGGCGACCACACCGGCTTCTACACCCCGCAGGAACCGTTCCCCGCGCTGACGATCGACTGCGTGACGATGCGGAAGCGTCCGCTGCTCCAGTCGATCGTGGTCGGCCGCCCGCCGACGGAGGACGGCCCGCTGGGCCGGGCCACGGAGCGGTTCTTCCTGCCCCTGCTGAAGATCATCGTCCCGGACATCGTGGACTACCACCTGCCCGAGGCCGGCGGCTTCCACAACTGCGCGATCGTCTCGATCGACAAGAAGTACCCGAAGCACGCGCAGAAGGTCATGCACGCCATCTGGGGCGCGCACATGATGTCGCTGACCAAGCTGATCGTGGTCGTCGACTCCGACTGCGACGTGCACGACCTGCACGAGGTCGCCTGGCGGGCGCTCGGCAACACGGACTACTCCCGCGACCTAACCGTCGTCGAGGGCCCGGTCGACCATCTCGACCACGCGTCGTACCAGCAGTTCTGGGGCGGCAAGGCGGGCATCGACGCGACGAAGAAGTGGCCGGAGGAGGGGTACACGCGCGACGGGGGCTGGCCCGACATGGTCGAGTCCGACCGGGAGACCGCCGCGAAGGTCGACCGCCGCTGGAAGGAGTACGGACTGTGACCTCGGCCTCCGCCGCCCTCCCGCAACAGCCGGGACGTACCAAAGCGTTCCTGCGCCTGGTGATGATCGAACATTCGGTGTTCGCGCTGCCCTTCGCCTACATCGCCGCGCTCACGGCGATGTACGAGTGGGACGCGAACATCCACTGGGGGCGGCTGTTCCTCGTCACCCTCGCCATGGTCGGCCTGCGCACCTTCGCGATGGCCGCCAACCGCATCATCGACCGCGAGATCGACGCCCGTAACCCGCGCACCGCGCACCGCGAGCTGGTCACCGGCGCGATGTCGGTCAGGCACGCCTGGACCGGCGCGCTGATCGCGCTCGCCGTGTTCCTCGGCGCGGCGGCCCTGCTCAACCCGCTGTGCCTGGCGCTCGCGCCCGTCGCCGTGATCCCGATGGTGGTGTATCCGTACGGCAAGCGGTTCACCAACTTCCCGCAGGCCATCCTCGGTCTGGCGCAGGCGATGGGCCCGGTCGGCGGCTGGCTGGCGATCACCGGGTCGTGGTCCTGGGACGCGGTCGTCCTCGGCCTCGCGGTCGGCATCTGGATCGGCGGCTTCGACCTGATCTACGCCTGCCAGGACGTCGAGACCGACCGGGAGGTCGGCGTGAAGTCCGTCCCGGCCCGCTTCGGCATCCCCGCGGCGATCTGGGGCGCCCGCGCCTGCCACACCGTGACGACGGCCCTGTTCGTCTGGTACGCGGTGCTCACCGACGCCGGCGCCTTCTTCTGGCTGGGCCTGCTGATCGTGGCCGCCGCGTTCGTCTACGAGCACACCATCGTCCGCC
The DNA here is from genome assembly GCA_014650475.1 of Streptomyces albogriseolus. Lineage (GTDB taxonomy): Bacteria > Actinomycetota > Actinomycetes > Streptomycetales > Streptomycetaceae > Streptomyces > Streptomyces albogriseolus. Next base: position 291,197 of record BMVA01000007.1, on the reverse strand, counting down.
CGCACGACCTGACCCGCCTCAACCGCGCGTTCTTCAGCGTCAACGGCTTCATCGGCATCGCGCTGTTCCTCTGCGCCCTCCTGGACCTGCTGGTACGCGGTCTGACCGTGTGAGCGGGCGGGGTCAGACGACCGGCACGCGGGAGCGCGTCGGGCGGCGGCGGAGGAGGAAGGCCGCCGCCACGCCCGCGGCCAGGCCGATCAGATGGCCCTGCCAGCTGACGCCGGACTGGGTGGGGGCGAGGCCCGCGAGGATCGAGCCGCCCCAGACCGCGGCCACCAGGACGCCGGCCAGCACGCCCAGCGGACGGCGCTCCACGAAGCCGCTGACCAGCAGATAGCCGAAGAGGCCGAAGATCAGGCCGGAGGCGCCCGCGGTGTTGCTGTCCGCCGGCGATATCAGCCACACGCCCAGACCGTCCGCGACGACGATCAGCGCGCACACGGCGAGGAACCGGCGTATCCCGCCGAGCGCCGCGAGGAAGCCCAGCACCAGCAGCGGCACGCTGTTCGCCGCCACATGGGAGAAGCCGAAGTGCACGAAGGCGGACGGCACCACGTCCACCAGCTCGGACGGCGTGCGGGGCACGATGCCGTAGCCGTCCAGCGCGTGGCCGGTCGCGACGTCGACGACCTCGAGCACCCACAGCAGCGCCACCCAGCCGGCCATCAGCACGGCGGCGGCCCGCACCCGCTCGCCGCGCGACCACGCCGGACGCGTGTCCGTCATCGTCCACCCCCGCCCGCCGAGCCGTTGTCCGGTAGAACGCCCGGAGACCCTGGCCCGGTTCCCGCCCTGCGACTTTGGATAGGCTCGGTCCCGTGAACCCAGCCAAGCCAGGAGAGACGCGGCGATCGCCTTGGATCGTAGGGGTCTCGGGCGCCTCCGGCACCCCCTACGCCGCGGCCGTGCTGCGCGCGCTGCTCGCGGCGGGGGAGAGCGTGGACCTCGTCGTCAGCCGGGCCTCGCGGCTCACCCTGCTGGACGAGACCAAGATCGCCTTCCGGGACGCCCACTGGCGTGACGACCTGCGGGAATGGCTGTCCCGGGGGGCGGACGGCAAGCCGGACACCTTCTCCGTCGACCTCGGCGCGGTACGGTACTGGGCCGCCGGCGACCTCGCGGCCGGACCGTCCTCGGGGTCGTACCCGAGCAAGGGCATGCTGATCGTGCCCGCCTCCACGGCGAGCGTCGCCGGAGTGGCGCTCGGGCTGTCCAAGGACCTGCTGCAGCGGGCGGCGAGCGTGACGCTCAAGGAGCGCCGCCCGCTCGTCGTGGCCGTGCGGGAGACCCCGCTGAACGGCCAGACCCTGCGGCACCTGGTGGCCCTGGACGACGCGGGCGCCACCGTGCTGCCCGCCTCACCGGCCTTCTACGCGGGCGCGACGCACATCCAGGACCTGGTGGACTTCGTCGCGGGACGCGTACTGGACGCGGCGGGCGTCCCCCACACCCTGTACCGCCGCTGGGAGGGCGAACTCGGCGGAGGATCCCGCGCGGACGACTGACCCACCCGCCCCGCGGTCCGGCGCCCCGCCGGACCGGGGCGCACCTCACGGCACCACCTCTCGGAAACTTCGTACCTCTTCAGTGGAAGGCATCGATTCGATGGACGCGGTGGACAGGCAGCTCATCCAGGCCCTGCGGGAGAACGGCCGCGCCTCCTACGCGGAGCTGGGGCGCCTCGTCGGTCTGTCGGGACCCAGCGTCACCGACCGCATCAACCGGCTGGAGGCGGCCGGTGTCATCACCGGCTACCGCGCCACGGTGGACGCCGCCTCGCTCGGCCTCGGCGTCATCGCCCTCATCGGCATCTCCCTCTCCGACGCCGCCGACCACGAGGACGTGGCGCAGCGGCTGAAGGACCTCCAGGAGATCGAGGACTGCTGGTTCATCGCCGGCGACGACTCGTTCATGCTCAAGGTGCGCGCCACGGACGTGGACGGCCTCGAGCGGATCATCCGCCGGCTGTCCGGCACCAAGGGCGTCTCCCGTACCCGCACCACGATCGTGCTCTCCACCAAGTGGGAGAACCGCGTCGGTGAGCTGCCCGAAGAGGTCGGCTGACCGGGGCGTACGGTGGGACGGGTCTGTCTTCTGGGAAAGAGGTAACGGCATGGACGTCGGGCTCAAGCGCGAGCTGGAGGAGAAGGTCCGCTCCGGTGAGCGGCTGACCCGCGAGGACGGCATCGCGCTCTACGAGTCGGACGACCTGGCGTGGCTGGGCGGCCTCGCGCACGAGGTGCGCACCCGGCTCAACGGCGACGTCGTGCACTTCAACGTCAACCGCCACCTCAACATGACCAACGTGTGCACGGCGTCGTGCGCGTACTGCTCCTTCCAGCGCAAGCCGGGGGAGAAGGACGCCTACACGATGCGCATCGAGGAGGCGGTGAAGCTCGCCGAGGAGATGCGCTCGGAGAACCTCACCGAGCTGCACATCGTCAACGGCCTGCACCCGAACCTGCCGTGGCGTTACTACCCGCGGTCGCTGCGCGAGCTGAAGGCGGCGCTGCCGGAGGTGTCGCTGAAGGCGTTCACCGCCACGGAGATCCACCACTTCGAGACGATCTCCGGGCTCAGCGCGAGCGAGATCCTCGACGAACTCATCGACGCGGGTCTTGAGTCGCTCACCGGCGGCGGCGCCGAGATCTTCGACTGGGAGGTCCGGCAGCACATCGTGGACCACCGCACGCACTGGGAGGACTGGTCCCGGATCCACCGCCTGGCGCACGAGAAGGGCCTCAAGACGCCCTGCACGATGCTCTACGGCCACATCGAGGAGCCGCGCCACCGCGTCGACCACGTGCTGCGGCTGCGGGAGCTCCAGGACGAGACCGGCGGCTTCCAGGTCTTCATCCCGCTGCGGTACCAGCACGACTTCGTCGACATGAAGGACGGCAAGGTCCGCAACCGGCTCCAGGCGCGGACGCAGATGGCGACGGGGGCGGAAGCGCTGAAGACGTTCGCTGTGTCGCGGCTGTTGTTCGACAACGTGCCGCACGTCAAGGTGTTCTGGGTGATGCACGGCGTGCAGACGGCGCAGCTGGCGCTGCAGCACGGGGCGGACGACATGGACGGGTCGGTGGTGGAGTACAAGATCACGCATGACGCGGACAACTTCGGCACGCCGAACAAGCTGACGCGGGAGGATCTGCTGGATCTGATCCGCGACGCGGGGTTCCGGCCGGTGGAGCGGAATACGCGGTACGAGATCATTCGCGAGTACGACGGTCCGGATCCGGCGCGGCGTGAGTCGCCGCAGCCGATGCGGGTCTGACTCCCGTCGGGGGGTTCTGGCCGTCGCCGGCCGCGGCAATGTGGTGGGCCGGTCGCGCAGTTCCCCGCGCCCCTGAGGGTGCTGAGGTGAACGCGCCCCGACAGGGGCGCGGGGAACTGCGCGAGCGACCCGCGACTGCCCGCACCCGGGACGGGTCCGGGCCCCCGCGGCGGGTACCCGTCCCGCATGCCTCCCGAGGACGCCTACACCGCCACCCCCTTCCTCCCCTCCCGCGGCAGCCTGACCGCGCTGAGGGAGGCCGCCGCGGCCTGCCGGGGCTGTCCCCTCCACCGTGCCGCCACGCAGACGGTCTTCGGCGCCGGAGAGGCGACCGCCCGCGTGATGCTCGTCGGCGAGCAGCCCGGCGACCAGGAGGACCGCCAGGGCACACCCTTCGTCGGCCCGCAGGGAACCTCCTCGACCGCGCCCTCGCCGACGCCGGCATCGACCTCGCCGAGGCGTATCTCACCAACGCCGTGAAGCACTTCAAGTTCACGCGGTCCGAGCCCCGCAAGCGCCGGATCCACAAGGCGCCCACCCTCCGCGAGATGACCGCCTGCGCCCCCTGGCTCGCCGCCGAGCTGGCAGCCGTCGAGCCCGAGCTCCTCGTCGTCCTCGGCGCGACCGCCGGAAAAGCCCTGCTCGGAAACTCCTTCCGCGTCACCCGGGTACGCGGCACCCTCCTGGAGGAGGAGATCCACGGCCGCCCTCAGCGCCTGGTGCCGACCGTGCACCCCTCCGCCGTCCTGCGCTCCGACGACCGCGACGCCGCGTACCGGGGGCTGGTCTCCGACCTGGAAGTAGCTGCGCGGGCACTGGAGTAAGGGCTAGCATCCATCCATGCCCCTTACTTTCACCCTGGGTCCCGACGTCACCCCCGCCCTCCGCGACGGCATCCTCGATCTGTGGACCGACGTCACCAACGCCGGCGGAGCCGTCGGCTTCGTGGCGCCGGTGACGCGGGAGGACATCCGCCCCGCGCTGCTGCGGCAGTTCGCGGACATGGCGGAGGGGCGGTCCCGGCTGGTCGTGGGGCACGACGAGGACGGGCGGGTCGCCGCGACGGCGTTCCTCACACGGAACACCCACCCCCTGATGACCCACTGGATCTGGCTCTACACGGTGATGGTCCACCCCCGCCACCAGGGCAAGGGGTACGGCCGTGACCTGCTCGCCGAGGCCGAGCGGGCCGCCCGCGCCATGGACGGCGTGGAGGCGATCCGCCTCGGCTGCCGCGGCGGTCTCGGCCTCGAGCGCTTCTACGCCTCCTGCGGCTACAAGGAGGTCGGCCGGGTCCCGGACGCGATCCGCGTGGCGCCCGGCGACGACCGCGACGACGTGATCATGCTGCTCGCGCTCACCTGAGGCTCGTACGGCCCCGTACCCCGTTGAAAGATCGCCCGCCGCTCGTGCTTCACTGGACGTCGTCCCCTTAGGGGATGTTTCTGACCGTACGCACGGAAGAGTGGATGAGATGCTCCGCTACACGCTGATGCGCCTCGGGATCTTCGCGGGCTGCCTCGTTGTCGTCTGGGCCCTCGTCTACTCCGGTCTCGCGCCGCGCGGTCTCGGCGACTCCAACGGCCTGTGGATCGTGCTGCTCGCCCTGCTGATCTCCGCGCCGATCAGCTTCGTCGTGCTGCGCAACGAACGGGACCGGGCCTCGGAGCGGATCGTGCGCCGGATGGAGCGCGCCAAGGCCAACCTGGAGGCCAACCGCTCCCAGGAGGACGCGGCCGACGACACCGCCCGCGCGCAGAGCCGGTCCTCGGGCCGGACGCAGACGTCGTAACGTCCGTCACACCCGCCCACCGCACCGCGGCGCCCCGGACTCCCTCTCACCAGGGGGACCGGGGCGCTTTGCGTTCTCTGTGCGTGTTTGCCGTCACGCCTTTCAAAGCAAGGCTTTGAGGTTCTCAAAGTTCAGGTGTTACGGTCGTCGGGTGAAGTCAGCAGCCGTGTTCCCCACGCCCCGGAGTGTTCCGCTCGTGGCGCGCCTGCACGTGGATCTCTGCCGGGTCACCGCCGCGAACTGTCAGTCCTGACACCGCGCCACCCCCGAGTCCCCCGTCACATCCCTCACGCGTCCCCCTCACCGGAGCATGTCCGTGTCCTCGAACACGCAGTTGAAGCGGTCTGTCCGCGTGCCCTTCTGGGCCCAGATACTCATCGGCCTCGCCCTGGGCGTCCTGCTCGGCTGGCTCGCCCGCAGCCAGGACCTCTCCTGGCTGGTCACCACCCTGGAGAAGGTCGGCGGCACCTTCGTCGGCCTGCTGAAGCTGGCCGTCGCCCCGCTGGTCTTCTTCGCGATCCTCGTCTCCGTCACCAACCTCAGGAAGGTCAACAACGCGGCCCGGCTGGCCTCGCGGACCCTCCTGTGGTTCATGGTCACCTCGCTGATCGCGGTGGCGATCGGCCTGGTCATCGGCCTGGTCACCAACCCGGGCGCCGGCACCGGCCTCACCCCGGCCGACGGCGCCGCACCGGAGAAGACCGGCTCCTGGATCGACTTCCTCACCGGCATCGTGCCGACCGACGTGATCACACCGTTCACCGAGCTGAACGTGCTGCAGATCGTCTTCATGGCCGCCGTCGCCGGCATCGCCGCCCTCCAGCTCGGTGAGAAGGCCCAGCCGATCCTCACCCTCAGCGAGTCCGTCCTGGAGCTGCTGCAGAAGGCCCTGTGGTGGGTCATCCGCCTGGCCCCGCTCGGCACCGTCGGCCTCATCGGCAACGCCATCGCCACGTACGGCTGGAACCTGATCGGCGAGTACGCCACCTTCACCGCCGACATCTACGTCGGCTGCCTGATCGTCCTCTTCGGCGTCTACCCGGCGCTGCTGGCGACGGTCGCCAAGGTCAGCCCGGTGCAGTTCTTCAAGGGCGCCTGGCCCGCGATCCAGCTGGCCTTCGTCTCCCGCTCCTCCGTCGGCACCATGCCGCTGACCCAGAAGGTCACCGAGCGGCTGGGTGTGCCCAAGGAGTACGCGAGCTTCGCCGTGCCGTTCGGCGCGACCACGAAGATGGACGGCTGCGCCGCGATCTACCCGGCCATCGCCGCGATCTTCGTCGCGCAGATCTTCGACGTCCCGCTCGGCGTCGGCGACTACCTGCTGATCGCGTTCGTCTCGGTGGTGGGCTCCGCCGCCACGGCCGGCCTCACCGGCGCCACGGTCATGCTGACGCTCACCCTGTCCACCCTCGGCCTGCCGATGGAGGGCGTGGGCCTGCTCCTCGCCATCGACCCGATCCTGGACATGATCCGCACGGCGACGAACGTCGCCGGCCAGGCGCTCGTCCCGGTCGTCGTCTCCGCCCGCGAGGGCCTGCTCGACCGCGACCAGTACAACGCGGTCCACGCCTCCCCGGTCGACGAGACTCCCGAGGCGGAGAACGCCCGCCCGGTCGCCGCGGCGGCCTGACCGGCCGATGCGGCAGAGCGTCCCCAGGTCCGTTCGCGGTCCTGGGGACGCTCTCTGTCGTCCCTGGCCCTGCGAAGCCCGCCGGCCGGCCTCCCGGAAAACGCGATCGCCGATGTCGCAGGCCGCTGTTAGCCTCCTGCCGCCCGGCCGTTCGGTGATCGGGCATTCCAGGGGAGGGGCTTTCGTTTCGTGTCGGGAAGAGTGCGCAAGAGACGTGCGCTGCTGGGGAGTTGCCTGGCGGCGCTGGTGGCGGGGACGGTGGTGCCGTCCACCGCGTACGCGGCGGAGCAGGTGAATCTGCCGCCTGCCGTGCAGGATCTGCAGACCGAGTTCAAGGACTGCGCGTCGGGTGACGAGCCGGCGTATGTCGGCAGCCCTCCGGTGCTCCAGGCCCGGCTGACCGATCCGGTGGAGGACGACCGCATCGGGTATCCGGAGCAGCTCACCGCCGAGTTCGAGATCTGGTGGTCCGACCCGGACGGCACCGAACAGCGCCGCACCTGGACCACCTCGCCGTACCCCGTGGGCCTGGTCCACCGCACCAGCCTGCCGTCCGACATCCCGTCGGACACCGTGATCTCTTGGCATGTTCGGGCCAATGACGGTCTGGCGTACTCGCCCTGGAGCTCGGAGGCTCCGGGCGCCGCGTGCCGGTTCGTCCACGACGACGAGAGCCCGGCCGCTCCTGTGGTGAGCTCACCGGAGTACCCGGAGGAGACGTGGTGGAGCGGCGGGGTCGGCATCTACGGCAGCTTCACCATGGACTCCCCGTCGACGGACGTCGTCGAGTACCGGTACACCTTCCTCGGCGGTCCGAGCGGTACCGTCCGTCCCGCCGAGATGGGCGGCCCCGCGACCATCCGCTACGTCCCGCTGAGCAGGGGTCCGAAGACCCTCAGCGTCCACGCGATGGACCGCGCCGGCAGGATCGGCGGGCGCACCGACTACACGTTCTACCCGAACGCGGCGAGTACCCCCGTCTCCCGCTGGAAGCTCGACGACGAGGCCGGCTCGGCCACCGCGGCGGCCGAGGCGGGAGAGGCGGCCCGGGCGGGACGCGGTGTGACCTTCGGCGGCCCGGCGCCCTCGGGCGCCCCGCTCTCCTCCACCGCCACCCTCGACGGCAGCCGTCACGCCTTCCTCACCACCGACAGCCCGGCCGTCGACAGCGGCGGGACCTTCGCCGTCGGCGCCTGGGTGCGCCCGGCGCGGGATGACCGTTCCATGACCGTGCTGAGCCAGGACACGGCGTCCGGCGCCGCCTACGCCCTGGCGCTCGAGGCCCCGCGGGAGGCGAGCGCCTCCTATTCCTTCACCCTCGGCGACACGAAGATCTCCGGGGGAGCCCCCGAGGCCGGCGAATGGGCCTACCTGCTGGGTCTCTACGACACCGAGACCGGGTACGCCCAGCTCTTCGTCAACGGACACGAGGTCGGCACCAAGACCGAGGCCGTCCCGGTCAGGGCGGACGGCGCCTTCCAGATCGGCCGGATCCTGGGCCCGCACGGTTACCGCCAGCGCTGGCACGGCGAGATCGGCGACGTCCGGGCGTACGACCGTCTCGTCGTCCCGAGCGAGGTGACCGATCTGGCCCATCGCAAGCCGAAGTTGCTGGGCCACTGGTCGTTCAGCACGGCCGACGACGGCACCACGCCCGAGAACGGGGGAGGAGCGTCCCTGAAGCTCGGGACGGGCGCGTCGGTCTACCGCATGTCGGACATGTGTATCCCCGACGTCGACCCCGACTGCACGGCGTGGCCGCAGTACCCACTGGTCGGTGACGGGCATCTGAAGCTGGACGGTGAGAGCGGTCACGCGTCCCTCGACTCGCCCCTCGTCGACACCGGTGACAGTTTCACCGTCGGCATCGTCGTGCGGATCGCGCAGGAGGACGCCACCCGGCCGATGACGGTGCTGTCCCAGGCCGGCGAGCACACCGACGCCTTCAAGCTGCGCTACGACCCGGCGCGGTACGCCTGGGAACTGATCATGCCGGAGCGGGACGAGGCCGGCGCACCGGAGACGGTCGTCACACAGCTCACGATGCCGGACGGCGCCAGCGGCCAAGGCACGCGGCTGGCCGTCGTCTACGACGACGCGACGGACACGGTCACGCTGTATGCCGACGGCTACACCGAGGCGGGCGCCAGCGCCCACGTCCGGGACGGCTGGACGAGCGACGGTCCGTTCCAGGTGGGCCGTGCCCGCACGGCCGACGGCTGGGACGAACACCTGGAGGGACAGGTGGACGAACTCCAGGCGTACGCGGGCGCCTTCGAGAAGGACGACGTGATCGGCCTGGGCTGGGAGACCGATCCCTGCCTCTGCTGACGCCTGCGCCACCGCGCCGAGGGGCGCATCCCGGCAACGAGACACGGGTGACCGTTGCTGGGGTGCGCCCCTTACGCATGCCGCCGACGTGGTGTGTGATCACCGGACCACACGATTCCCCGCGGCCAAGTGCGGGGAGGGCACCACAGGCGAAGGGGGACCCCGTGGCGCGTACGCGGGCGCAGAGCCTACGCAACGTCGCACAGTCGGTCGTCGGCGGCGCGGATCCGCGGGCCGCGGCCCGGGACGAGCTGCTCCGCCGCACCGGAGGCGGCGGCGCACAGCCGTCGGGCGGCGAGGACGAGCGGTTCGAGACGGGCGGGGGCATGGATCCGGCCGACTTCCCGGCCGCCCGGGAGCAGGACGGCAGCTCCGTCGACACCGTGATGCGGCAGAGGAGCGTGTCGCTGGACGAGGCCGGGGAGGCGCTGAGCCGCAGCGAGCAGCTGCGGGAGGACGGCGAGACGGTGCACGCCATCTACCCGATGGTGATGCCCAGGGGCCGCTCCCTGCTGTCCATGCTGCCGGTGCTGTCGCTGCTGGTGATCGGGCTGATCGGCACGTCGGTCATGTCCGCGGCGGGCGGCTGGAGCGTGACCCAGCCGCTGTTCGGGCTGCACTACTGGGTGATCGCGGTGGCCGCGGTCGCGTTCGTGTGGTGGCGGCAGGGCCTGGTCATGGTGCCGGACGGCTGCCAGGCGATGATCACGCGGTTCGGCAAGCTGGAGAAGGTCGTCGGACCGGGGCGGGTCACCCTGCTCAGCCCGTGGAAGCGGGTGTCGTACATCGTCAACACCACCCGCGAGTACCCGTTCAACGCGCCGGTGCGGGAGGCCCCCACCAAGGGCGGGGTGAAGGCGTCCATCGACCTGTTCATCCAGTTCCGGATCAGCGACCCGGTGGAGTTCGTCTACACCCTCGGCGCGGTGCGCGGCTTCGAGGAGAAGCTCGGCAACGCGGTCAGCGAGACCATCCGCAGCCTGATCTACGAGCAGGAGGCGGCCGGCATCTACGACATGGTCGGCGAGGACAGCGGCCGGCTGCTGGACCAGCTCAACCAGCAGTTCCGCCCCGCCGTGGAGCTGACCAACGCCAACATCACGCACGCCGAGCCCTCGGACCGCCGCTACCGGATGGACCTGGCCGCGCCCGAGATGGTCCGCATGGCCAAGGAGGCGTACACCCACGAGTACGCGCTCCAGCTGCGCAAGGAGCAGGACGAGGGCGACCTCAACCGCGAGCTCGCCTCCAGCCAGGAGACGCTGTCCGCGATCCAGGCCGACATCGCCCAGTACCAGGCGCAGATGGACACCGCCGTGGAGCGCGAGACCAACCGCGCCGAGGCGCTGGCCCGCCAGCGCTACGTGCAGGCCGAGTCGGAGGCCAAGGCCAACGCGGCGCTGCTGGAGGCGCAGGCCCTGGACATCCGCGCGGTGACCGCTGCTCAGGCGCCGGAGATCCTGGAGTACCGCTACCAGCAGCAGGTGCTCGACACCCTGGAGCAGGTCGCCGACCATCTGCCGCGCCTGGTGCGCATCGGCGGCGGCGACGGCGGCGGGGCCGCCGGGATCGACTTCCTGGAGCTGGCCCGCGAGCTGGTCGGCGAGCGCGGCGCGGAGCTGTTCGACGACGCCGAGATGGCCGCCGTACGGGAGCGGCTGGCGGAGGTGTCCGCGCGGATCGCCGCCCGTCAGGAGGAGATCACCGCGCTGCTGGAGGCCGACCGGCCGACCGTCGTGCCGCAGATGCCCGCCGAGCCCGTCGAGGAGGTCCAGCCGTGAGTTCCGTCCGCAGTCACCGTCGTTCGGTCATCTCCGAGGCCGTCGCGCCCTGGAGCGACATCGCCCGCCTGCTGCGCGGCGGCGAGGCCGGCACCCTGCTGCCGGTCATCATCCCCAAGCACCGCCGCCGCCTGTGGTGGATGCTGCCCCTGTGGGCCGGCGCCTACGCCCTGCTCTCGGGCGTGATGCTGTCACTGAAGGAGTCCGGGTCCGACGGGCTCGGCGGCATGGCCGCCGGCGCCCTGGCCACCCTCTCCTACACCGTCGGCGTGCTGCTGCTGGTGATCGGCGGGCTGTGGTGGTGGCGCTCCTCGATCGTCGAGATCGAGCAGGGCACCCACGGCGTGCTCACCCGGTACGGCGCCGTCGTCCGCACCCTGGACGCGGGCCGGCACTACCTGTGGCACCCCTGGTCGCGGGTCGACTTCGTCGTCGACACGGCCACCGAGATCCCGTACTCGGCGCCCGTCATGGCCTGCCCCACGCAGGAGAACGTGCCGCTGCGCTCCATCGAGTTCTTCCTGAAGTTCCGCATCACCGACGCGGTGCTGTTCGTCCGCACCATCGGCGCGGGCAACTTCGACCTGGTGCTGTCCAGCGCCGTCCAGGACGCGATCCGGCAGCGGGCCCGCAAGGTGCGCACCGAGCGCGCCTACGACCTGCGCGGCTCGGACGTCGCCGACATGCAGGACCTGCTCAACCGCCAGCTCGACCGCTACGGCGTGCGCATCACCGGCTGCAACATCCCCGACGTGCAGCTCCCGGCGCAGTACCAGCAGCATCTGGCCACCCGGGAGCAGGTCGCCAAGGAGCGCACCGCCTACGAGCAGGAGTGGGGCCTGATCCGCAAGCGCCGCATCGACAGCCTGGGCATGGACATCGAGCGGGCCAAGAAGATCCGCGACGCCCGGATCGTCGAGGTGCGGGCCGCGCTGAACCGGGCCCGCGAGGAGGTCGCCCAGCTGCTGGAGCGGCAGGAGACCGAGGCCCAGCGGGTGCGCTTCGAGATCGAGACGCGCGGCCGCAGCGGTCTGATCGCCGCCGAGAACGAGGCCCGCGCCCAGCAGGCCCTCGCCAAGGCGTACCGGGACAACCGGGCGGTGCTCCAGTACGAGCTGGCCCGCAGGCGGCTGGAGGTGGGCTCCCGGCTGGCCGGGAAGGCGCCGCGTCCGGTGGTGGTGCGCACCGACGGCGGCGCCGACACCTCGGCGCTGTCCACGCTGTTCACCGCGCAGCTGCTGCCCCGGCTCACCTCGGGCGACCGGGTGCTGAACGGGAGCGGGGTCCGGCCGGCCGACGACGGCGGCCACGACCAGCGGTAGCGGCGGACCGTACGCTGTGTCCCATGGGTGCCGTGAAGACGAAGCGGATGCCGCGTGCGGTCCGTGAACAGCAGATGCTGGACGCAGCCGTACGGACCTTCGGGAACCGGGGGTACATGGCCGCGTCGATGGACGAGATCGCCGAACTGGCGGGCGTGTCCAAGCCGTTGGTGTACCTGTACCTCAACTCCAAGGAGGACCTGTTCACCGCGTGCATCCGCCGTGAGGCCAGGGCGCTCACCGAGGCGGTGCGCGCGGGGGCCCGGCCTGAACTGCCGGCGGACCGGCAGCTCTGGTCGGGCCTGACCGCGTTCTTCACGCACACCGCCCGGCACCCCGACGGCTGGGCGGTGCTGCACCTCCAGGCGCGCACCCACGGGGAGGTGTTCGCCGCCGAGGTGGCCGCGATGCGCGCGGAGATCGTCGCGTTCGTGACGCAGCTGATCCTGGCCGCCGCGCGGGAGGCCCACCGGGACCCCGACCTGCGGGAGGCGGAGGTGTCCGGGCTGGCGGAGGCGCTGGTCGGGGCCGCCGAGTCGCTCGCCGACTGGGCCAACGCCACCCCCGGCGTCACCGCCCGGCAGGCGGCGACCACGCTGATGAACTTCGCGTGGGCGGGGCTCGGCGACCTGATGGCCGGGCGGCACTGGACACCGCCCGGCGACGGTGGGGGCGTGGACGCCCCGGGGGCTCAGAGCGAGGTCACCTCGCCGGTGAGGTGAACCCGGCCGCGGCCGTCGCGCAGGGCGAACCGCCCGCCGTCCGCCGCGTACGTCACCGTGCCGGGCAGCAGCACCGGGGCCCGGAACTCGGCCCGGACCTCGGCCGCGTCCGGGACGCCGTGGGCGGCGAGGCAGCGGGCGACGGTCCACATGCCGTGCGCGATGGCGCGGGGGAAGCCGAAGAGGCGCGCGGTGAGCGGGTGCAGGTGGATCGGGTTGCGGTCGCCGGACGCGGCGCCGTAGCGGCGGCCCAGGTCGCCGGGAAGCCGCCACTCCTCGACGGCGGGCAGTTCGGGCTCCTCCGTCCGCGCCGGTTCCTTCGACGACGTGGTCCTGTGCCGGGCCAGGTAGGTGCTGCGCGACTCCCACACCACGGCGTCGCCGGCGCGCAGCTCCGTGACCACGGCGGCCTCGGTGCCGCGCCGGTGCGGGGACAGTGAGTCGACGTACACGGTGAGGTCGTAGAAGGCGGCGGACGGGGTCACGCGGTGCCGGGTGATCCCGATCGACGTGTGCACGAGCCCGAGCAGCGGCAGCGGGAAGTCCCGTGCGCTCATCAGCCGCATCGCCAGCGGGAAGCCCAGCACGTGCGGATAGGTCGCCGGCAGGGTGTCCGCGGCGGCCGGGAAGCCGCACACTCGCGCGTACGCGGCGAGCCGCGCGGGGTCGGGGCGCAGGCCCGGGAGCACCAGCCGGGTGCGGGGGTGCGCGGCGGCCGGGTCCGGGCGGCGGAAGGGCGACAGGAGGGCGCCGCGGGCGAGCAGCGGGGCGAGGGACGGGGAGCGGGTGAGGACGGCCTCGGCCTGCTCCGGCGGGGTCGGCGCCATGTCACGCCCCCAGCAGGCTCTGGCCGCAGACGCGCACGACCTGGCCGTTGACCGCGCCCGAGCCGGGGTGGGCGAGCCAGGCGGTGGTCTCGGCGACGTCGACGGGCAGGCCGCCCTGCGCGAGGGAGTTCATCCGGCGTCCGGCCTCCCGGATGAGGAGAGGGACGGCGGCCGTCATCTTCGTCTCGATGAAGCCGGGCGCGACCGCGTTCACCGTCACCCCGTGCGCGGCGAGCGCGCGGGGCGCGAGGGCGCGGACGAAGCCGGTGACGCCGGCCTTGCTCGCGCCGTAGTTGGTCTGGCCGGCGTTGCCCGCGATGCCCGCGATGGAGGCGGTGGCGACGATCCGGCCGTCGCGGCGCAGCGCCCCGGCCTCGAGCAGTGCGTCGGTGGTGCGCAGCACGCTGCCGAGGTTCACGTCCAGCACCGAACTCCAGCGGTCCTTCGGCATGTTGACCAGACGGCGGTCCCGGGTGACGCCCGCGTTGTGGACGAGCACGTCCAGCCCGCCGGGGAGCGCCTCGGCGATGCGGGCGCCCGCGTCGGCGGCGGTCATGTCGAGCAGCAGCACGCTGCCGCCGATCCGTTCGGCCACCCGGCGGGCGTCGTCCTCGGCCTGCGGCACGTCGAGGACGACGACCTCGGCGCCGTCCCGGGCCAGGGCCTGGGCGACGGCCTCGCCGATGCCGCGCGCGGCCCCGGTGACCAGGGCGGTGCGGCCGGTCAGGGGGCGGTCGGCGTCCTCGGGGGCGGGGCTCTCCTGGTCGCCGACGGCGATCACCTGGCCGCTGACGTAGGCGGACTTGGGGGAGAGCAGGAAGCGCAGGGTGGACTCGGCGGCGGAGGCGTCGGTGAGGCGGACCAGGTTGACGGTCCTGCCGCCGCCGATCTCCTTGCCGAGGGAGCGGGTGAAGCCCTCCAGCGCCTGCTGGGCGGCGGCCTGGTGGTGGTCGGCGGTGTCGGGCGGGGCGCCGAGCACGACGATCCGGCCGCTCACGGCGACGGACCGGACGACGGGGTGCAGGGCGGCGTGCACCTCGTCGAGGTCCTCGACGGTGCGCACCCCGGTGGCGTCCAGGACGACCGCGGCGGGCATCCCCGCGGTCTCGTCGGCGGGGAGCCCGGTGCGGGCGAGGACGGGGGCGAGGCCGAGGCGGGAGGCGCCCGCGGTGAGGTGGAGCAGCCCGCCGTCCAGCGCCGGGCGCTCCGCCGACCAGCGGCGCAGCGGGGCGGGCCGGGGCAGCCCCAGGCGGCGCGTGAGGAAGCGGCCCGGCGCGGTGCCGGTGAAGCTCAGATAGCGGTCGGCCATCGGGGACTCCCAGGGGTGCGTGCGAGGGGCTCACTCGGTGCTTACTCTGGAGTAAGGTTACCGGAGGTAAGCCTATGTCACGGTTGAGGAGCAGGTCGAGATGAGCACCCTGAAGCCGGCCGCCGTGCGGCGCGTCGCGGTCATCGGCGGCAGCCGCGTCCCGTTCGCCCGCTCCGACGGGCCCTACGCCACCGCCTCCAACCAGGAGATGCTCACCGCCGCCCTGGACGCCCTCGTCGACCGCTACGGACTCGAACAGCCCGACGCGGTGGGCGAGTTCGTGGCCGGCGCGGTCCTCAAGCACAGCCGCGACTTCAACCTGGCCCGCGAGACCGTCCTCGGCTCCCGCCTCGACCCCCGCACCCCCGCCTACGACATCCAGCAGGCCTGCGGCACCGGACTCCAGGCGGTCGTCGCCGCCGCCAACAAGATCGCCCTCGGGCAGACCGAGGCCGCGGTCGCCGGCGGCTCCGACACCGCGAGCGACGCGCCCCTCGGCGTCAACGACGCCCTGCGCAAGGTGCTGCTCGAGGCGCGCCGCGCCACGTCCCTCGGCGCCCGCCTCAAGGCACTCGCCAAGGTGCGCCCCGGCCACCTCGTCCCCGACATCCCGCGCAACGCCGAGCCGCGCACCGGTCTTTCCATGGGCGAGCACGCAGCCGTCACCGCCCGCGCCTGGGGCATCACCCGCGAGGCCCAGGACGAACTCGCCGCCGCCAGCCACCAGCGGCTCGCCGCCGCCTACGAACGCGGCTTCTTCCAGGACCTGGTGGTGCCCTTCCGCGGCCTGGCCCGCGACCAGAACCTGCGCCCCGGCTCGACGGTGGAGAAACTCGCCACGCTCAAGCCGGTGTTCGGCCTCGACCGGCCCGGACCCACCATGACGGCGGGCAACTCCACGCCCCTCACCGACGGCGCCGCCGTCGTGCTGCTCGCGAGCGAGGAGTGGGCCGAGCGGCGCGGCCTGGAACCGCTGGCCTACCTCACCGCGTACGAGACCGCCGCGGTCGACTTCGTGCACGGCGACGTCGCCGACGGCGAGGACGGCCTGCTGATGGCGCCCGCCCACGCGGTCCCGCGCATGCTGGAGCGGACCGGGCTCGGCCTGGACGACTTCGACCTGATCGAGGTGCACGAGGCCTTCGCCTCCCAGGTGCTCGCCACCCTGGCCGCCTGGGAGAGGCGCGGCCTGCCGCCCGTCGACCGGGCCCGGCTGAACGTGGCCGGCTCCTCGCTCGCCACCGGCCACCCCTTCGCCGCCACCGGCGCCCGCATCGTGGCGACCCTCGCCAAGCTGCTCGCCGAGCGGGACGCCCCCGGCCGCGGTCTGATCTCGATCTGCGCCGCCGGCGGACAGGGCGTCACGGCCGTCCTGGAGCGGCCCTGAGCAGCGCCGTTCCGGCCCGGATGGGGCATACCTGAGTGACCCTCACGTAACCCCCGACACTGCACGGGCTTGATCCCGGTCCACCCCCGAACCGGCACGAACCCCTCACGCCGGAGCCGTACGATCCCCGCACGACCGGTGGCGTCCCGAGCCGCGGACGCCGCCGGTGAGCGCCTCGGCGTGCGAGGCACGTACGTCGTGGCACCCCGCAGTTCGCCTGCACGCCCCAGGAGCCGCCCGTGTCCACCCCGCACCACGCCACCGCTCTCGACGCCGACGTCCACGGGGCGCCCGTCCTCGTCCCGCCGGCCACCCGCCGGCTGGACGGGGCCGTCCGGGAGGCGTCCGTACCGCCGTTCGCACAGCCGGTGCGGCACGGATCCCTCGCCGACCTGCCGTTCGAGAACGCGAGCGTCGCACCCGGCGACGTCGTCCTCAGCCGGAAGACCGGGGACGGTTCCTGGCGCGACGTCACCGCGGAGCGGTTCGCCGCCGAGGTCCTCGCCGCCGCGAAGGGACTCGTCGCCGAGGGCCTGGCGCCGGGCGACCGCATCGCGATCATGGCCCGCACCGTCTACGAGTGGACGCTCCTCGACTTCGCCGCCTGGGCCGCCGGACTCGTCACCGTCCCCGTCTATCCCACCTCGTCCCCCTACCAGGCCCGCTGGATCCTCCAGGACTCCGGCGCCGTCGCCCTGATCACCGAGACCGCCGGCCAGGCCGCCGCGATCGGCCCGGAACTGCCGCACCTGCCCGACCTGCGGCACGTGTGGGTCATGGAGAAGGGGCACGTCGACGCCCTCGCGGACGCCGGGGCCCACATACCCGACCACGAGATCGAGGTGCGCCGGGGCATGCTCGGCCCCGACACCCTCGCCACCCTCGTGTACACCTCCGGCACCACCGGCCGCCCCAAGGGCTGCGCCCTCACCCACGGCAACTTCTTCGCCGAGGTGGACAACGCCATCGAGCTGCTCTACCCCGTCTTCCGGGACCGCACGAACGACGAGGCGTCGGTCCTGCTCTTCCTTCCCATGTCCCACATCTTCGGCCGTATGGTCGCCGTCGCCTGCGTGCGCGCCCGGGTGCGGCTCGGGCACGCGCCCAGCCTGGCCGCCGAGGACCTGCTTCCCGACCTGGCCGGCTTCCGGCCCACCTGCCTGCTCACCATCCCGTACATGCTGGAGAAGGTGTTCAACACCGCCCGCGCCAAGGCCGAGGCGGGCGGCCGCCGGTCCACCTTCGACCGCGCGGCGACGGTGGCCCGCCGCTACGGCGAGGCCCTGGAGGCACGGCAGACCGGCACCGGCAACGGCCCTTCCCGCTCCCTGAGGACGGCCCGCGCCTTCTACGACCCGCTGGTGTTCCGAAGAATCCGCAACGCCATGGGCGGCAGAGTCCGCTACGCCATCTGCGGCGGCTCCCCGCTGGGCCGCAGCCTCGCCGCCTTCTACGCCGGGGTGGGCATCGAGATCTTCGAGGGCTACGGCCTCACCGAGACCACCGGCGCCTCGACCGTCACACCCCCGCTGAAGCCCCGCCTGGGCACCGTCGGCTGGCCCCTGCCCGGCACGAAGATCCGGATCGCGGCGGACGGCGAGGTCCTGGTCTCCGGCGAGCACGTGCTGCGCGGCTACTGGGACCCGCAGGCGGGCGGGGTCGTGCCCGCCACCCGGGACGGCTGGCTCGCCACCGGCGACCTCGGCGAGCTGGACGACGAGGGCTATCTGACCATCACCGGCCGCAAGAAGGAGCTGATCATCACGGCGGGCGGCAAGAGCGTCGCCCCGGCCCCGCTGGAGAACTGGCTCCGCTCCCACCCCCTGATCTCCCAGGTGATGGTCCTCGGCGACCACCGCCCCTACGTGACCGCCCTGATCACCCTCGACCTCGACGGCATCACCCACTGGCGCCGGATGAACGGCAAGCACCCCGTCCCCGCGAAGCTCCTCGTCGACGACGAGGAACTGCGGGCGATCCTGCAGCGCGCCGTCGACGAGGCCAACAAGATGCTGTCCCGCCCCGAGTCCATCCGCCGCTTCGCCGTCCTCCCGGTGGACTTCACCGAGGAGGCCGGCCATCTCACGCCGTCCATGAAGCTGCGCCGCGAGGCGATCCTCAGGGACTTCGCGGACGACGTGGAGGCGCTGTACAGGAAGTGACCGGCCGTCAGCCGGCAGCGGCGCCCGGCACGCGGGCTATGACGAAGGACTGCGGGGTGGTCTCACCCTGCCGGGTGTCGGCCTCCCGGACCGTGCGCTGCACCACGGCGAAACCGGCCGCCTCCAGCAGCTCCGAGACACGCTCCGGCCGCATCCGCCGGAAGTCCAGCGTGACCGGGTGGCCCCAGGGGCGCTCGTGCCGCCGGGGCTCGTCGCCCGTCTGGAAGGCCAGCAGCAGATGGCCCCCGGGCGCCAGCACCCGCCGGAACTCGGCGTACACGGCGGGCAGGTCCTCCGGAGGCATGTGGATCGTCGAGTACCAGGAGACGAGGCCCCCGAGAGAGCCGCCGGGCAGGTCCAGGGCGAGCATCGAGCCCTGCTCGAAGCGCAGCCCCGGGTTCTCCCGGCGGGCGATCGCCAGCATCGACCCCGACAGGTCCACGCCGTGGACGTCCAGACCGAGCGAGGCGAGATACCCGGTCACCCGGCCAGGACCGCAGCCCACGTCGGCCACCGGCGCGCCCCGGCCGACCAGCTCGGCGAACCCGGCCATCACGGCCCGGTCCAGTGGCATGGCGGCGAGGGAGTCCCGGAACATCGCGGCGTAGTCCTCGGCGATCGCGTCGTAGAAGGCGCGGGTGGCGCGGACGTGCTCCGGCTGGTCGGCGGGCGCGGGTCGGCTCGTGGTCATGGGCGGGACGCTACCGGCGGCCACTGACAGTCCCTCAGCACCTCGGGCGGCTACGGCACCCCGGCCGCCCGCAGCACCGCCGTCGCCGCCGCCGCGCCGAGCACCACCACGGCGAACGGCGCCCGGCGCCACGCCAGCACCCCGCCCACGGCGACCCCGGCGGGCCGCGCCCACCCGGCGAACTCCCCGCCCTCGGTCAGCGCCCCCGTCGCCAGCAGCGCCACCAGCAGCACCACGGCCCCGGCCGACAGCAGCACCCGCACCCGGTCCGGCAGCTCCACCCGCCCGTGCAGCACGGGCCCCACCAGCCGGAAGGCGTACGTCCCCACCGCCAGCGCGAGCACCATCACCGCCGTCCCGCTCACGACCACCCCTCCTTCCGCCTCGCGGACGCGCGTCCATGCAGCGCCAGACCCGCCAGCGCGGCCAGCACCGGCACCCCTGCCGGTACGACCGGGGTGAGGGCCAGGGCCGGCACGGCACCGGCGAGGGCGGCCCGGCGGACACCGGCGTCCTCACGCAGGGCGGGCAGCACCAGGGCGGCCAGGACGGCGGGAAAGGCCGCGTCCAGGCCGTAGCGGGCGGTGTCGCCCAGCGCGCCGCCGGCCAGCGCGCCCGCCGCCACGCCCGCGTTCCACACGGTGAACAGCCCGATCCCCGAGACCCAGAAGGCGGCACGGCGCCGGGCCGGGTCCCGCTGGGAGAGGGTGAAGGCCACGGTCTCGTCGGTCACCAGATGCGCACCGGCCAGACGGGCGAGCCGGGTCCGGCCGATGTGCTCGGCGACCGCCAGGCTGAACGCGGCCGTGCGGGTGTTGAGCAGCAGCCCCGTGGCGGCCGCCGCGACCGGCCCGCCGCCCGCGAGGAGCACGCCGACCGCGCTGAACTGGGCGGAGCCCGCGTACACCACCAGCGACATCACCACCGGCACCCACACGGGCAGGCCCCCGGCGACCGCGATCGCCCCGAACGACACGCCGACGATGCCTCCGGCGAGACAGACCAGGGAGACGTCCCTGAGCAGCCCGGCGTCGACGGCCGACGGAGAGGGGCCGGGACCGGGCTCGGGCTCGGGCGGGGGTGTTCGCTGTGCCGAACGCATGTTTTCTACAATGAACAGACACCCTAGCGTTCGTCAAGCCGAACGATGTGACTTCTGGAGCGAACGACATGACCGACGGCACGCCGTCCCGCCTGCCCCTCGACTGGATCGCCGCGGCCCTGCGCCGCGAGCGCACCCGCGCCGGTCTCTCCCTCTCCGAGCTGGCCAAACGCGCCGGGATCGCCAAGTCCACGCTGTCCCAGCTGGAGGCGGCCGGCGGTAATCCGAGCATGGAGACGCTGTGGGCGCTGGCGGTGGCGCTCGGGGTGCCGTTCAGTGCGCTGGTGGAACCGCCGGCGCCCATGATCCAGGTGATCAGGGCGGGGGAGGGGCCGACCGTGCGCTCGGACCGGTCCAGCTATGTCGCCACCCTGCTGTCGGCGAGCCCTCCCGGCGCGCGGCGCGACATCTACGCGGTGGATCTGGAGCCGGGAACGGCGCGCGCCTCCGACCCGCACATTCCGGGGACGGTGGAGCACATCGTGGTGAGCGCGGGGCGGGTGACGGCGGGTCCCGAGGGCGAGGAGGCGGAACTCGGCGCCGGTGACTACATGGCGTATCGCGGGGATGTGCCGCACCGGTACGAGGCGCTGGAGCCCGGCACGAAATTCGTGCTGATCATGCAGCACGTCTGAAAAAGGCAGGAGCCCCGTTCGCCTTTCGGCGTGGGGCTCCTTGGGTACTGCTAATCGTTCCCGGATCGGAGGATCAGGGTCAGGCCGGGGTGACGTTCTCCGCCTGCGGGCCCTTCGGGCCCTGCGTGACGTCGAAGGTGACCTGCTGGTTCTCCTCGAGGGACCGGAAGCCGGTCGCGTTGATCGCGGAGTAGTGGACGAAGACGTCGGGGCCGCCGCCCTCCTGGGCGATGAATCCGAAGCCCTTTTCGGCGTTGAACCACTTCACGGTTCCGGTAGCCATAAGCCCTCCTTGGGCTCAAAGGGTTGCCCTGCTCCAGAACCAGCAAGTGTGAAGACTATTCCGCACAACTGCATCCGTCTGAGAACGACGAGAGCCCGCGGTCACATGCTCCGCAGGCTCTGTACTGCAAGGGAAACCAAACTGCAACTTGCGATGAGCCTAGCACGCAGAGGCTCGATCGCAATAGAGGCCAAGATCACGTCACCCGAATGTTTGAACACCTCGTTCGTCACGCGCGTGCGTTCGAACCGGCGGGGGCGACCGCCGCACCACCCGGCGCAAGGTCTAGCCTCACGATGTGGACAATCCTCGCACCCGGCCGCGCGTCGGCCACATCCAGTTCCTGAACTGCCTGCCCCTGTACTGGGGGCTCGCGAGAACGGGCACGCTCCTCGACTTCGAGCTGACGAAGGACACCCCTGAGAAGCTCAGCGAGCAGCTGGTGCAGGGCGACCTCGACATCGGGCCCATCACCCTGGTCGAGTACCTCAAGCACGCGGACCAGCTCGTCGCCTTCCCCGACATCGCCGTCGGCTGCGACGGCCCGGTGATGTCCTGCGTGATCGTCTCGCAGGTCCCGCTGGACCGCCTCGACGGGGCGCGGGTCGCCCTCGGGTCGACCTCCCGCACCTCCGTACGGCTCGCCCAGCTCCTCCTCGCCGAGCGGTACGGCGTGCGGCCCGACTACTACACCTGCCCGCCCGACCTGAGCCTGATGATGCAGGAGGCGGAGGCGGCCGTCCTGATCGGCGACGCGGCCCTGCGCGCCAACATGGTCGACGGCCCGCGCTTCGGCCTCGAGGTGCACGACCTGGGCGCGCTGTGGAAGGAGTGGACGGGCCTGCCGTTCGTCTTCGCCGTCTGGGCGGCCCGCAAGGAGTACGCGGAGCGGGAGCCCGTGCTCACCCGCACGGTGCACGAGGCCTTCCTCGCCTCCCGCAACCTCTCCCTGGAGGAGGTCGACAAGGTGGCCGAGCAGGCGGCCCGCTGGGAGGCCTTCGACGAGAAGACCCTGGCCCAGTACTTCACCACCCTCGACTTCCGCTTCGGCGCCCCGCAGCTGGAGGCGGTCGCGGAGTTCGCCCGCAGGGTGGGGCCGACGACGGGGTTCCCGGCGGACGTGAAGGTCGATCTGCTGACGCCGTGAGGCTGTGCGCCGTGATGCCGTGATGCCGTAATGCCGTGATGCCGCGCCTTGGAAGCGGGCGCCCGTGGCCGGTCCGGGACCCCCGCCCGGTCCGGCCACTACGCTGCCAGGTGGCAACGGCGTACCGGTGCGACGGGGGAGGGGTGGCGCCATGCGGCCGCTCGACACGGACGAACCCACGGTCGTGGGGCCCTACCGGCTGCTCGGCCGGCTCGGTTCGGGCGGGATGGGCCGGGTCTACCTGGGCCGCAGCGCCGGGGGCCGGACGGTCGCGGTGAAGATCGTGCACCCCCACTTCGCGCTCGACGAGGAGTTCCGCGCCCGCTTCCGGCGCGAGGTGGACGCGGCCCGCCGGGTCGGCGGCGCCTGGACCGCGCCCGTGCTGGACGCCGACCCCGACGCCCGCGTCCCCTGGGTCGCCACCGCCTACGCGGCCGGCCCCTCCCTCACGGCCGCCGTCACCGAGCTGGGCCCCCTGCCCGAGCACACCGTGCGCACACTGGGCGCGGGCCTGGCCGAGGCGCTGGCGGCGGTGCACGGGCTGGGCCTGGTGCACCGGGACGTGAAGCCGTCCAACGTGCTCCTCACCCTCGACGGGCCCCTGCTGATCGACTTCGGCATCGCCCGCGCCACCGACAACACGGCGTCCCTGACCTCGACCGGCGTCTCGATCGGCTCGCCCGGCTACATGTCCCCCGAGCAGATCCTCGGCAAGGGCGTGACCGCCGCGGCGGACGTCTTCTCCCTGGGCGCGGTCCTCGCGTACGCCGCGACCGGCGCGGCGCCCTTCCCGGGCGACTCCGCGGCGGCGCTGCTCTACCGGGTGGTGCACGAGCCGCCCGAGCTGGACGGGCTGACCGGCGATCTGCGCGAGGTGACCGAGGCGTGCCTCGACAAGGAGCCTTCCGCCCGCCCGTCCCCGGCCGACATCACCGGCCGCCTCGCCCCCGAGGGCGGCGCGGCCCGCCTGGTGGCGGGCGGCTGGCTGCCGGGCGCCCTGGTGGAACAGGTGAGCCGGGCCGCGGTGAACCTGCTGAACCTGGAGACGACGGCGGGCGGGCCGGCGGGCGGTGCGGCCTCGGGCCCGGTGGGCTTCAGCAGCCCGTCGGTGGGGGAGGGGACGGACCTGGGCGGGCGGACGGGGGTCGAGGGAGCCGCGGGTGCGGGCGGCGTGACCTCCGAACCGTCGGCCACCGGCCAGGACTCGTCCGGGTCGGCCTTGTCCGGGTCGGCCTTGTCCGGGTCGGCCTTGTCCGGGGCGGTCGGCGGTGGGTTCGGGCCGCCGCCCGTCATGCCGTCGTCGGGCGGTGAGCCGGCCGGCACCGTCGTACCGGAGCCCCGGCACGCCCCAGGGGCGTCCGCCCCGCATCCGCCGACGGAACCGGGGAACGGGGGCGGTTCCGCGCCCGGCCGGCTCTCCCTCTCCGTCTCCGCGGCCTCGACGCCCGGCACCGGCGGACGGGGCCGGCGGGTCAGCTGCACCGTGGCGCTGGCGGTGGCGGGCGCGCTGGCCGCGGTGACCGTCGGTTCGGCGTTCGTGTTCGACCTGATGCCGGGCTCTCCCGGGGACGCGGACACCGGCCAGGGCCCGAGCGGCGCCCGGCCCTCCGCCTCCGCCTCCGCGTCCTCCGGCACCGTGCCCGCCGCCTACGTCGGCACCTGGGAGGGACAGGCCACCTCCCGCGAGAGCATCACCATCCCGCTCGGCACCTTCCGCGTCACCCTCGAGGAGGCGCGGGTCGGCGAGCAGGTCGGCACCCTGCGGCACACGGACATCTTCGGCGGCGTCTGCGACGACGTGCTGACCCTCAAGGAGGTCACCGCCCAGCGCATCGTCACGACCTCCGTGGGCGCGCCCGCCAACCGCGACGTGTGCAACCAGGCCCGCCACACCGTCCTGCTCACCCCGGTCGGCGACGACCTTGTCTACGAGTCGGACAGCAAGGACTCGGGACGGCCGGAGGCCCGGCTCTCGAAGATCAAGTAGCCGGGCCCGCGTCCGGGGCGGGGATCACCCGGGAAACCCCGCGTCCGGGGCGGTGATCACCCCGGGATCACGACCGTCCGCAGCTCGCCGTCCCCGAGGTGCAGCATGCCCTTGCCCGGGGCGATCTGGCCGCCGACCATCCCCCGGGACAGCCGGACGCCGATCAGGTCGCCGCTGGAGGACTCCTGCGGGGAGAGCAGGATGCCGCGGCGGGCCTTCTTCGCGTCGACCTGCCAGCCGGAGAAGCCGCTGCACACGTCCTCCTCGTCACCGGCGATGACGAGGGCGAGCCCGCGTTCCGTGCCGCGCGACACCAGCTTCTTCAACTGGCTCTCGGCGTCGCAGTCCTCGAGGATCTCGCCGTCGTCGACGAGCACGGCGACCGGCTCCTCCAGGGACGCCTCGTCGACCAGTTCCTCGAACTCGTCCTCGTCGATGTCGTCGCCGGTGAACACCTTCAGCACACCCTCCGTGCCGTCCAGCCGGCGCAGCGGCGACTGGCGCGGCGCGGCGATCACCAGCCGCGTGCCCTGCGCGAGGAACGACTGCGCGAAGTTCATCAGCACCGTGGAGCGGCCCGACTTGGCAGGACCCGCGATCACGAACGCCGGTACGCCGTCGGCGAGATCGGGACCAAAGCCGACGATCTCGTCGCCGCCGATGCCGGCCAGACCGAACAGCTTCGACCGCGAGACGTCCGGGTCGCGCAGCTCCCACGCCTCGGGGAAGGAGATCCGGCTCGGCAGGCTGTCCACGCGGAACGGCCGCCGCACACGCGGCACTCCGGCGTCCCGGGCGGCCGCCGCCTCACCGATCGAGGTGAGCGCGGCCGCCTGCCCCTGACCCGTGGTGTCCTCGGCGAGCAGCGCGAACTGCGTCTCCGTACCGGACTCGTTGCGGAAGGCGCGGCCCGGCGGGATCTCCTCCGGCACCTTGCGGGCGGGGATGCCCAGCGACGAGAAGTCGCTGCGGTCGGCGAGCCGCAGACCGTACTTGTCCTCCGTGAGGCTCGCGATCCGGCCCACCAGCAGCGTGCGGTCACCGGTCAGCACCAGGTGGATGCCGACGCTCGCGCCCTCCCGCATCATCGTCTGCAGCTCGTCGGTCAGCGAACCGTGGTCGATCTCGCCGAGCGTGGGCACCCAGCCCTCCCAGCGGTCCAGCAGCACCACGATGTGCGGCAGCCGCTCGTCCTCGGCGGACGCGGCCCGCTGCTCCCCGATGTCCGCGAAGCCGGCCTCCGCCAACAGGTCCTGGCGGCGCGACAGTTCGCCCTTGAGCCGGTTGATCAGCCGGACCACCCGCTCGGTCTGGTTACGGCCGACGACCGCGCCGCAGTGCGGCAGCCGGGTCAGCGCGTTGAGCGCGCCGTTGCCGCAGTCGATGCCGTACAGATGCACGTCGGCCACGGAGTGGGTGCGGGCCAGGGAGCCCGCGATGGTGCGCAGCACCTGCGACCGGCCGCTGCGCGGGGCGCCGCCGATCATCAGATGGCCGAACGAGGAGAAGTCGACGACGACCGGGCGGCGGGCCTGGTCGGCGGGCAGGTCCTCGACGCCGAACGGCGCCGGCGGCAGCGTGCCCGGCGCGGCCGCGTACGACGGCGCCTCGATGTCGTCCAGCAGCAGCGTCTCGTCCAGGGCGGGCAGCCAGGGGCTGTGCTGGGCGGGGATGCCGAGCGCGGCGTTGGCGTCGCGCACCGCGTCGACCAGCACCTTCAGGTCGGTGATCTCCTCGTCCTCACGCGCCTCGGACTTCGGCTTGGTGAGCGCCGCCCGGCCCAGGTCCTCCCAGGTCAGCGGCCCCACCCACGGCGCGAGCGCGGCCGGGTCCGCGGCGCCGGGCCGCCGTCCGCCGACGCGTCCCGACTGGAACGGCACCAGCGAGGCGTGCCCCAGCCGGGCGTAGGCGCGGCCGGGGGTGCTCTTGGAGATGTGACCGGCCTCGGGCGAGTCGATGACGTCCGTCGACTCACCGGCGTCCGTCACCCGCAGCGCGATCCGCAGGTTGGTGTTGGCGCGGATCTCGGGGGAGACGACACCGCTCGGCCGCTGCGTCGCGAGCAGCAGGTGGATGCCGAGGGACCGGCCTCGCTGGGCGATGTTGACCAGACCGGTGACGAAGTCCGGCAGGTCACGCACCATCGAGGCGAACTCGTCGATCACGATGAGCAGCCGAGGCACCGGCGGGTGCGACGGGTCGCGGCGCACCAGGTCCTGGTAGTCCTCGATGTCCTTGGCGTCGGCGGCGGCCAGGATGTGCTCGCGCCGCTTCAGCTCCGCGCCCAGCGACTCCAGCGCGCGCTCCACGAGATGCGCGTCGAGGTCGGTCACCATGCCGACGGTGTGCGGGAGTTTGACGCAGTCCTTGAACGCCGAGCCGCCCTTGTAGTCCACGAGGACGAACGTCATGTTCTCGGGGGTGTTGGCGACGGCCAGCGCCGCCACGATCGTCTGCAGCAGCTCCGACTTACCGGAACCGGTCGTACCGGCGATGAGGCCGTGCGGACCGTCCTTGCGCATGTCGATGCCGAACGGCCCGTCGTACGACTCGCCGATCACCGCGAGCGTCGACTGCCCGCCCATCCGCCAGCGCGCCATGATCGCGTCGCTCGTCGGCGGCTCCAGCTGCAGCACGTCGAGGAGCCGGCTGGACCCGGGCAGCGCCGAGTCCTCGGTCTCCCCGCTGATGTCGCGCAGCGGCGACAGCGAACGGGCCAGCCGCAGACACCAGGCGGGCGACACGAAGTCCGGCCGTACGTCCTTGATGCGCTCGGCGCCGGCCTCCTCCACGCGCAGCCGCAGCGTGTCGGGCGCCTGCTGGGAACCGCGGCCGGGCTCCGGGGCGTTGCTGTGCCACGCCTGGAAGGAGGGAAAACCGCCCGCCACGGCCGGCTGCGCCGCCCGGTCCGTCTGCTGCCGCTCCTGCTCCTCGACATGCGGCTCGGCGACGACGAACGCCTGGCACTCGCCGGGCAGGAACCGCTCCTCGGCGTCCAGGCAGATCGCGTACATCGACACCGAGGGGCCCTCGCGCAGCAGCCGCACCACACCGGGCAGCGACCGCAGCCGCCGCGAGCCGTCCCAGACGACCACGATGTCCGGGTCGCTGAACGTCGTGCCCTGGGAGCGGTTCTGGTCGGCGGCCTTCTTGCGGGCGTCGAGGATCTGCGTCAGCTCGCCGATGCGGGCGCCGACCGTCTCGGCGTCGGTGCCTATGAGGACGTTCACGTCGTGACCGCCGGAGGGGCGGGCATGCGGCAGCCAGCGCACCCAGTCCCAGGACTCCTGCGCGGAGTTCTCGCTCAGCACGTAGAACTGCACGTCCATCGGGCTGTGCAGCGCGGCGGTCTGCCCGACGGCCCACCGCCCCAGCGCGCGCGCCGAGTCGCCGGGACCGGCCACGCCGATGACGCCGAGCCCGCGCAGGTTCAGCGCGACCGGGGCGTCCTCGATCTTCCAGGTGACCTGGCGCCGGTGGTCGTCCTGCTCGGGGTCGTCGAGCACCACCTCGGACGGCATCTGCCCCGTGCCGAACCGCAGCAGCAGATGGTCGCGGTCGGTACGGCGCCGCTCCCACAGCCGGGTGCGCGGCCCGGTGCCCAGGGACAGCACGGTCGCCGGGTCGGGGATGGCGTGCCGCCGGTCGTCGCGCTCCTGGACCAGCGCGTCCTGGGCGTCCTTCTCGATCCGGGCCTTCTGCTCCTCGTACTCCTTCACCTGCTTCGCGTGGGACTTGCGGCCGTGCTTCTTGTCGTTGAAGTAGTTGGCGAAGAGCAGGATCGGGCTGAGCGCCGCCATGATCAGGTAGTACCAGCGCTGGAAGATCGCCACCATGACGACCGACCCGACCAGCGGCGTCAGCGCCATGATCCAGGGCAGGGGCCGGGCCTCGTAGTCGCGCGGCTTGGAGGGCAGCCGGAAGCTGGTCTGCCGCTCGGGCCGGCGGAGCCGGGGCGGCCGGTTGTAGTCGAGCCCGACGCCGTCGTCCGACCACTTGAGGGCGGCGTTGGGAGGGGAGTAACGGGCGAGTTCGAGAAGACTGTTCCCGACGGCGATCTGCCCGCCGAGCGGCCAGTCGAACCGCCCCCCGCGCAAGGCCCCTTGCCCCCCGCTGCCCTCCTCCTTCTTCTTCTTCTTTTTCTTCTTCCTGCGCCTCTTCTTCTTGGCGTCCGTGTCGGCTTCGCCGTCGCCGCTCTCGGCGCGGCGCTTCTCCTCGTCCCGGCGTTCCTGGGCGTCGGCGATGGGCTCGCCGTCGAGGGTGACGCCGGCGTGCTCGCCGTGCACGACGACCTGGCAGGTCCCGTCGGTCGCGACGGAGAGGGTCAGCGCGCGGGCCTCGACCTCGGGGTCGTCGACGCGGACGTACGAGGCGTTGCCGCTGCCGATGTCGTAGCGCCCGACGCCGAGCCGGTGCACGAAGCCGGCGGCGGGCCCGCCGACGACGCGCAGCTCGACGAGGCCGGTCGGCTCGCCCGGCAGACATCCGGAGGGGTCCTGGAGGGACACGACGGCCCCGTCGCGCAGGGGCGAGCCGACGACGGTCGCGGAGGGGTCGACGGCATACCCGTCGACGTACACCATCGGCGTGTTCCCGGCGGGCGTCTGCCCCTGGTGCCCGATGGGGATGACCTGGGCCCCGGCGTGCCCGACCTGCGCGGCCAGCTCACGCGCGACGTCCCCCACGGTCGACTCGGGATCGGCATCGAGTACGACATCGGCGGAGTCCCCGCCGTACGGATCGACGACGGTCAGAGTCAGGCGCACGCTTGTCCTCCCCAGGCCCTGCGGCCGCTTCCACCCCGCGGCGCACAGTCCCGCCGACGATATCGGCTCGGCCCGCCCAAAAGGCAGTCGGGGAGCGGCCCGCGTTCCCGGCAGCAACGGCGTCCACCACTTGTGACCGTTGCCTTCACAAAGTGGGGATGTGGCGGCGCAGTTCGCCCCCGTAAGCTTCTGCCGCAAGAGCGGACGATCACACCGGCGGGCCCGAGAGGCCCCTGAGCCGCAGGGGCCGCGACGGCAGGCCGGCCGTTCCGCGAACAAGGGAGCCACGGGGGTTGGCCCTGCGGCGTTGCGAGAGGGAGCGGCTTCATGGCCAAAGACCTTGACATCACATATCAGGACATGCGGGAAGCTGCCAAGCATGTCGTGAAGGAGAAGGAAAAGCTTCAGGAGAAGCTGGACGGCCTCCGCAAGTACATCAACAACCTCGTCAACTCGGGCTACGTCACGAAGAGTTCCTCGAAGGCCTTCGACGAGAACTTCGACGAGTTCACCAACGGCGCGAAGACCACGCTGGACGGCCTCGACGGCATGGGCGACTACCTGACCATGGCGGCCGACAAGTTCGAGCAGATCGACGACGAGCTGGCGAAGGCGGCGCGGAAGTAACTTCCGGCTGCTGGTTGCAGTTACACCGGCGGTGGGGCGGGCGAGCTGGAACGTCCCGTCCCACCGTTCCGTGCCGTGACACACCCAGCGGGGGACAAGTTGTCGGACCAGACCGCCGACATCGGACGTATCAAGCGGAGTGCCAGGGCTCTGGCAAGCATTCACCGGGAATTCACCAGGAACGCCAACCCCGCCGAAGGGTTGGGCGTGGCCACTCTGGGTGATCAGGGACTGGCCGACGTCTTCGACGACTTCGGTGACAACTGGGCGATCCACCGCGAGCGTCTGTCGGACGAGCTGAAAAAACTGTCCACGCTGCTGTCCACCGTGGCAAAGACGTACGAGGACGTCGATCACGCACTCGCCGAAGCCCTGCGACGCACGGACCGGCGGAAGCCGGGCGCCGACGGCGGCGCGCGGTGAACCGCCCGCGGGCCGACGAATGGGCGGTGATCGGCGAGCAGACCGATCCGGTCCCCGGCGATCCGGAGGAAGTGGCGAAACTCGGCCGGGAGCTGAGAAGGACCGCCGAATCCATCAGGAAACAGGCTGACGAAATCCGGGCGCTTTCCTCTGTCGACCAATGGAAGAGCAAGGCGGCGCAGGAGTTCCGCAGCGAGGCCGAAGAAGCCGAGGGCAAGCTGCGGAAGGCCATGAGGCGTTACGACGCGGCCGCCGACGCGCTCGGGGAAAAGGTGTCCGACGCGGGCTGCTCGCAACAGTACGCATCGGAGCTGTACCGGGCCCAGACGATGGCCGACAAGGCACTCCGGGAGGCGCGGGACGCCGTCGACGAGCAGAACGCGAGTGCGGGAGCCCTCGACCGGCTTCCTGACGACACCCCTGATGACGATGCCCGGCGCAGGAAGCTGGAGAAGCGCCAGGCGGCGGCGGCCACGACACTCGAGCGGGCGAGGAACCGACTCGAGGCGGCCAAAACGGTGCGCGACGCGGCAGCCAGGCGGGCGCGCGAGTTCATCCGGTACGCCATCGACCACGACGGGCTGAAGGACGGCGTTTGGGACAAGGTCAAGGACTGGGTGCACGACAACGCCGGGTGGATGAAGACGGCCCTGGACGTGGCCGGCTGGGTGGCCACAGTCTGCGGCACCTTGGCCCTCCTGGTCGGCTGGATCCCCGTTCTGGGACCGGTCCTCGCCGGCGCCCTCGGCACCGTCGCGCTCGCCGCGACTTTGTTCTCCGTCGTGGGGCACACCCTCCTCGCGATGGCCGGCGACGGCAGCTGGTTCGACGTCGCCCTCGACGTCGTGGGCATCGCGACCCTCGGTATCGGCAGGGGTGCTCTCGCCGCAGCCAAGGGAGCGACAGCGGCGGCCCAGAGCCTGGGACGATCGGCAGCAGCCAAGGCACTCCGCCAGGGCATCAAGGCCAAGCCGGGTACCGCGGCGTACAACAGGGCCGTCAACAAGGCGTGGCGGAAGGCCAACGAACTCAGCGGCAGCGCGGTGCGCGGACAGTCCGCGGCACGGGCTGTGGCCACTGCCCCCAAAGGCTGGTTCCCCGGGGCGCAGCGGCTGGCGGACGCCTTCGATCCCCGGCTCATCTACCAGGAGTCCGCTGACAGCCTCAAGGCCGTCAAGGACCTGCGGCTGAGCGACCTCCGCCGGCTTGGCCACGCCGACACCTGGCGCGGCGTCCGGCCGGGGATGAGCGATCCCGGCATCACGGATTTGGAGAAGGGCCTGAGTCGGATGTCCCACACGCTCCGTGCCGACAACGGTGTGCGGGCGGTGACCGACGTCTTCCAGACGCAGACCCGGATCTGGGCCGGCTCCACCGCGGTCGCCTCGACCACGGACCTGCTGGACAAGGGGGAGGTCACCGGCCCCGTCGGTGACCTCGCCGGAGTGCCGGGACTCGACGAAGGAGTCTGGGAGGCGACCGGGATCAAGGCCACCACGACGACGAGCAACGGATGAACGGGGCACAAGGTGGCTGAGACGAGCAGGACGACGGCCGACCGACCGGTGGACGGGCGGACGCCGCCGGAGACGACCGAGGAGCCGGTGGTGCGCCCCGTGGCGATGCCACCGCACAACACTCATGTGGTGCGACGCGCACGCCTCTTCGCCGAGGGCCACGACCTGGTCCTGCGGGACGCCCGGTTGCGGGAGCGCCGCTTCCCGGTCGGCGAGGACGGCATCCGGCGCGCCGTTCACTTCCCGCCAGGAGACCTGTGGGAAACGGTGCGGAGGTCGCCCGGTGATCGCTGGGGCGTCCTCGTGTTCCAGGGAGCGGACGGGAGCGAACTGGTGCGGGTGCCCCTCGCGGCGTGGCTGCCCGAGGCGGAACTGGCCGGCATGCTGGAACTGTCACCGGCGCAGTGCCTGCGCCGGACCGGTCTGGAGGCGTTGGTCACGCACCTCGGGATCCCGCTGGAGGCGAGTGCCGCGCCGTGGGACCGGGCGGCACGGGACGGCGAGCGACGCGGCAGGCCGGTGGCCCGGGCTGAACACAGGGGGCTTCCGCGGTGGCACAGCTGGGTCCGGGCACTCGGGATGCTGGGGTGGATCGTCGCGCTGGTGGCGGTCTTGGCGGGCGGCCCCTCGTGGGCGAGGACCGTCGCGGCGGGGGCGTTGTTCCTCGTCCCAGGCGCGGATGTCGTCGTACGGGTGACGGGGTGGTGGCGCAGGCGGTGGTCTGCTGACTTTGTCGGGGCCGTGTCGGTCGAGCCGTCACCGGCCGCGGAAGAGGTCGTGACCGAGCGGTTCCTGCGGACGGCGGCGGTGCGGGTGCTGCCGGAGGACATCGTCCTGACGAACACGGTGGGCGAGGAGCGCCGGCTCGCGCGTCGCGGCGACCACGGGGTGACGCAGCTGTCGCGGCTGATCGCACCGGAGTCCGGACGCCCCATCGCCGTCGAGTTCCGGGGCGGGGAGGGCGAGGCGCGAGCACTTCTGCCGTGGAGCCACTGGTTTGCGGGACCGCAGGGAGACGACCGCTGGAAGGACCTCGTGCGGGCGCTGGGAGTCCCGGTCTCGGACGAGCGGCATGGGTGGACCGAGGGCGCGAAGCACTGGTCGGAGGGGCACATCCTGGCGGAGGACGCACGATGCATGGCGCCTATGGGAGGGGCGGAGGCGCGGAGGCGAGCGGGCTGGTACGGCACGGTCGTAGGGAGGAACGAGCCCCTGGCTCTCGTGTTGTTGAGCGCGGTGCTTCTGCCAGGGGCTTTCCGCGGTACGGGTGCGGCGGTCGCGGCGGGCATCCTGTCCGGGCTGACCGTCGGGGTGGTGCTGGTGCCGCAGCTGTGCCGGGCGCTGTTCAGTCGTGTGTGGTTCGACCGGGCGACCGGTGAAGGCCGGGGGTACGGATGACGGTCACGCCCGTCGACTACGAGTTGCTGCTCCCGGACGGCTGGTTCCGCATCGGGATCGAACCTGCGAGCCGAGAGCGTTCGGTTGGCGCTTTGGTCGACCGACGATTCGGTGGGGTGGACGACGCCCCGCACTTCAAGAGGCGGCTCCGGGACGATCTCCTGGAGCAGGCCGCTGCGGCCTACGACCAGGGCGGCATCGAGCTGTACCTCAGCATGCAGCAGGCGGGGGCGTTGACGGTGCCGGCTTCTCTGCTGGTGACGTTGCTGCCGCCCGGCCGCGTATCCGAGGCAGCGGATGCATCAGTGGTCGAGTTGGCTGCGGGCACTGCGTGGCGCAGGCGCGGATGCACTGATGCGGCGTCTGACGACAGTGAGGCTCTCCCCTCGGTCACACTGGACTACCAGGTGCCGGTGCCTGGCACCGGGACGCACCTGCTGTTGACCTTCTCCACGCCACTCGTGCAGATTGCGGATGCGATGGTCGAGCTTTTCGACGCGGTGGCGGGTTCGCTGAGGTGGAGGGCGGGGAATAGCGGCTGTGAGTGACATCCGTACGTGCGGCATCGTCGTCCCGACCGACTGGGTGCCGCTGCCGCTGGAACCGTCGGACGACGTGAAGGCCTGGGCGAAGAACACCGCGGTGGGGTTGTGCGAGCGGGGTCGGGCAGTGGGCCTTGAGGTGGACCGAAGGACCCTGCGACGGGACCTCCGAGCGCGAGCGGAGGACAGCCGCAGCCGGGACCCGTTCTATGCCTTCGCCCTGTATCCGGACGGGTTCGACTCGGCTCTCGCTCTGCTGGAGGTGGACTTGATCTGGCCCGACGAGACGGTTCGCCGCCTCACGCTGGACTGGCTGGCCGAGACGTTCAGCGCCGACGACTTCGGTGGGCCGACGGTCAATCGCAGGCAACTGCCGGTCGGCCCGGCTGTGCGCATCCGCCAGAACCTGGCGATGAGCAGCCCCCCTGGCGGGAATCCCGGCGTACTGCTGGAGACGGTTACCTACGGTGTTCTGCCGACCGGCTCGAGGGCCGCGGTGATGCTGCTGGGGTCCTGGTTGGTGCCTGGACTGACCGAGGAGATGGAAGAGGCCCTGGACGGCATCGCGTCGACATTGACGGTGGGGTTCTGAGGGGTGCTGTGTCCTGCGTCTTTGACGCCGTCCGCGCCGATCTCCGTTCGGTGCCGCCGTAGTTTCTCTGCTGCCCAGGCGCCAAGGGCGAACAGGGGGCCAAAGGCGCCACGAAGACGCCTGCCCAGACACCGGTCACCCAGGCTGCGAGGAAGAGGCTGGGCGAGTAGATGAAGACCTCCGTGAGGCCCTTGGGGCGTCGCGACGGGCGTGGATGGTTGAAGAGGAGCCCCAGCAAAGTGAGCACGGACGCGGTGACCAGCGCGCGCTGGAACCAGTAGACGGCCTCCTTGGCGTAAGGCGGCAGAACGCCCGCGACCATCACGAGGAAGATGGAAGAGACGCCGACGATGAGCCACAGCCTTGCCAGTGCGGTAGGGCCCTCGCCGAGGCCACCGTAAGTCCGGCTGTGTCCGCTCGTAGTCACGGGCCTTCTCTTCCCCTCTCACCTGCTTCGTGGAAGGCGGAGCGTTCGTGCGAAGTCGTCCAAAGGCTCCATCGCAGCGGCGACCACTTCCGGATCGTCGTGGTGCCCGCGGAGCATGACGTCGGGGAGGCCGGGTGCTGTGTGCCAGTGGTACGTCACTGAGGTCATCATGATGGCGCTGTCCGCGGGGTAGGAACGGGTGACCCGGACCCCGTCCTCGCCCAAGTGCGGCGAGGCGAACGGAATGCTGCCGGTTCGCTGCTGCCACTCGGGGATCTCCGGGTGCGGAACCGTGACCGCAGCGATCCCTTCGCAGGCGGACGCGTCACGGGCGTCGCAGTGGATACGGGTGGCGTGCATCACCAGCGGCATGTAGGTCAGCGGGACGGGGTGGTAGATGAACGCCTCGTCGGCCTGGACCTTGTCCCGGAGCGTCACGATCGTTTGCTCGTAGAAGCTCTTGTGGAAACGGCGGAGTTTGCGGGTGAGTTCAATGTTGTGTGCGGCGGCCAGATCCGCCAGCGTCGCGTCCAGCCAATCCTTGAACGTCTTCTTGTCCATCTGGAGCCAGAGGTAGCCCCAAAGGCCCTTGTTGGCATCCGTATCGACGTGAAGCTCACCGAGGTCGGCGCTCCACAGGGTGCCTTCGGACATGAAAGGTCTCTTTCGTCGGGGACGTGGGTCGGGGGGCGGGACCCGTCAGGCGTAGGCCCAGCGGAAGGTTCCCATCACGGCGTCGAACAGTTCCACGAGGGTGTCGTAGAAGGCGGGATCCGAGCCGGGCGCGATCAGGGCGCTGAAGGAGAAGGACAGGTACTGGTCGGGGTCACTGTCCGGGACCGGGACGAAGTACTCGACCCGGCGGTGGGCGACATCGACGCCCTTGTCCGCGTCAGCGGGTACGTCTCGCTCCGAGCGCAGGGCCGCGATGCCGTCAAGCTCCCGCGTCTCGGCACCGGAAGTCACGGAGGCGAGCGCGGCCAGGACCGCTTCCGGGCCGCTGCCGGGTCTGACCCGCGGAATCTCGATCGGTGCGGATGCCACGATCGAGACGGGCAGCACGACGCCGTGAAGGGGTTCGGTGGGGAGGTAGAGGGTCATTCCCCCCTTGGCGCTGGCCCGGCGGACGACCTTCTTCATCTCTTGGGTGAGCTTCAGCCGGGCCTTCGGGATGTCGTCCTTGGGAAAGCCGGCGGGCAGCTGTGAGACGGCCTTGCGGACGATGGCGTCCATCGCTTCCCTCGTGCCCGTCCGCAGCGGAATCACGTCCCAGCCGGGCGGCGGCACCAGGTTGAAGCCGTTTGGGGACCGGCGGCGCTCAACGGTGGTCATTTCGCCTCCGCGTCACTTCCACCGCATAGGTGATGCCTACGAAGAGTGCCCATGCCGGGGCGGCGATCATGCCCGGCCAGAAGCCGAGCATCAAGGAGGGCAAGTAGAAGCCACCGCCCATGGCGAGATCACGGGTGAGGTAGGGCGGACGGCCAGCGTGCCGAGGGTACTTCGCGAAGACCCACGCATAGTGGAGGAGACAGCCGATGATCCCGGCCTCATAGACGTGAAGCACTTCGTCTCTCAGGGATTTCGGCACGAGGATCAGGACTCCGAACACCAGAAAGACCATCGGCATCCCGATGAACAGGGTGAGTCTGAGTCGCCGGTTGGGGCCGGTCCCCAGTCCCGTGCGGGCGGCTTCGGCCTGGGTGATGCGTTGCGCTGAGTTCAAGTCCATGGTCCATCCTCACCAGTGGGTGTCGGGGGCAGGCTTCAGCGTGTTGTCCTTCCAGTCGGAATACCCCTCGTTGTAGGGCTTTTCGCCGGTTCCGAGCTTTTCGTGCGTCCAGCTCGTCAGGTCACTCTTTCCCAGCGTCTTGTCCATGACGTCCATCCCCATGCCGGTCCACGCGATGCCGAGACCCAACTGGTAGGATTTGTAAGCCCTGTCCGCAGCGGCCCCGGCGGCTGCCGGAAAGACCGCTTTGTTCGCCTGCAGCATCTTGGCCATGCCAGCCATTTCCTTGTCGCCGAGATGCAGCAGAGTTGACAGCGGGCTGACATTCAGAGGCCCCTTGGTCACCAGGCCCACGTTTTGGGAGATGGACTTGCGTATGCCGTTGCGTGCCGTACTGACTACTTGACGCCCCGGCCCTTCCGGCATCTTGGACATCAGCCGTCCCATATCATCCATGATGCCCTTGACGCCTCTGAGTCCTTGACTCAGGCCGGTGGTGCGGGCGGCCTGAGCGGCGTTGACAGTGGCCTTGGCGCCGCTGGCGAGCTTCGCAGCGGCCCCGATACCACCTACGACGAGCAATCCACCCACGACGTCGAAGATGACATCCGTCCAGGTGGCGTCGCCGGACGCCACCAGGGCGAGTCTGAGCAGGATCGTAAGGCCTGCGATGCCGAGGACGAGAAGATTCAAGCCGGGAATGGCGAGCGCTAGAAAACCCGCGAACGTTGCTACCCAGCCCAGGACATCGATGAAGGCCTTGATCAGGTCCGCGTTGTCGTGGACCCAGCCCTTCACGTTGTCCCACGTCGAGTCCTCGATCACGTCTTCGATCTCGGCGCGGATCTTGTCCTTGTGGTGGTTCGCGCGGGAGTCACGGTCGCCGATGATGGTGTTCAGCTGCTTGCGGTACGACTCGAGGTGGTCCTCGTAGGGATGGTCCTCGCCACTGGGTGAGGCCTGCGGCGTCTCCCCGTCACCGGAACCGGACTTCTTGGCCTTCTCCGCCTCGAATTCTTCCTGCTTCTGCTTGGCCCGGTGCAACACCTTGTCGGCGTCGGCCTGAAAAGCCTCCAGTTCGTCGGACCATTTGGTCAGGTGGCCGTGCACGCGCTCATAGCGACTGGCCACTTCCCGCATGTGCTTCTCCAGCGTGGAGGACTCCTCACGCAGGGTCTTGACGTACTTGCCCTTGAGCGTGTCGTCGTCGCTGATCGCCTTAAGGTTCTTGGCCTGGTCTCGCAGCTTCTCGGCCACCGAGATCATGTGCTTGACCTCGGCGCGGATTTCCTCCGGATCGCCGGGTACGGGATCAAATTCACAGAGGGGCTGCCAGTCCACCGGACGGCGCTTGGATGTCGCTGTCACTTGTTCTTTTTCTTCTTGTTCGCCTTGGCCAGCTCTCCGTCGAGATCCTCGAACGCCTTTTTGCTGCCCGCTACGAGCTTGCCGACGGAATCGAGAGACTCGACAAGTCTGGTGCGGTAGTCGTCCCAGTTGTCGACGAAGTCCTCCATGGCCTCGGCAACTGCACGGGAGCCCCAGTGCTCCTTCATGTCGTCGCGGCGGTTCTCGATGTCCTCGAAGGTCTTCTTGAGCTGGCCTAGCTTGCGCTCACAGTCTGCGAGGAAGTCGTAATCGACCGTCAGATCCGGTTCGCCCATGGCGGACCCTCCCCCCATGTGTGTACTCGCTGTTGAGCTGTCAACGGTTGACTGCCCGGATCCCCTGAACGGTGACTGCCTGCCGTTACCGAGCTGTCGGGCAGGTCGCCGCCCGTGACCTCCGTGCCGGTCCAGGGGATGTCCCAAGTGATTGTTCCTGGAAGGTAGTAGGTTGTGCCCTCCCGTGAGACGAGATGCGCCCTGTGCAATGACGATATCGGTGGTGTTATCGGTTTCACCAACGCGAACTTCGCGGCGAAATCGCCGGAAACGACGTGCCGTCCAGCGACCTGTACGCCCGTCAGCGGCTGTTCGGGGTACCGGCACTTCACCCTGATGGTCACGATGAACTTCGTCGACTCCGCCACAGCTCTCCCTTCCCTGCCCTGACCGTGACGACCCGTTGGAGCACGAGCTCAAGGCGCGTGGTACTGGGTCTGAGGTGCAGACGACGTCGGACATCTACGTCGCCGGCGACGTGCTGGCGGTCGTTGAGGACCCTGAGGCGGATCTCCGTCCCCAGACGTCGAGGCTGGCCGGCACCACCGGGGATGCGGCGCTTCGCCGAAGCGTCGATCGGAGGGCGCCTCACCTCGGACGGGCGTCGGCGTTGCCTCAGAATCCGCCGGGGGACGGGCGTCGGAGCGCGTACATGTGGAGTTCGCTGCGGGACTCCTCCGTGTCCACGCGCAGCCAGGAGCCGTCGTGGAAGCGGATCAGTAGTATCCGGGTCTCGAACTCACCGGAGAAGGGATCTTCCAGCGTGGCCTCGTTGGGGGACAGCCGGGCGACGACCTGGGCGTGCTTGTCGCGTCCTGAGCTGACGCGCTTGGGTGGGGCCGCGAGAACGATTCCGTCCGGGCCCGCGAACAGCAGGCGCTCGTGGTGGGTCGAGTGGCTGTACCAGCGCAGGAGGAACTGGCCGGCGGCGCCGTTCCAGTCGCCGTCGAAGACGTTGTCCAGTCCGCGCTGTTCCACAGCCGCGTCCATGCGTTTCTCGTCCTGCTTCTTCGCCCGGTGGCGTTCCTTCTCCTCCTTCGAGTCGAGGGAACGCTCCACCGCCTCCTGTGCTCGGGCCAGAAGGCTCAGGAGAAGGAGGAGTGGGAGGAAAGGGGCGCCGAGTACCGTACCGATCATGGCCAACGGCGGTCGGCGGGCCGGGCGGAGCGGTGGGTTACCCGCGGCGTGCAGAACATCGGCCGGAGGCTGCGGGATTTTTCCGATCCAGCACCATTCGCCTGCTTCGGAGTGGATGCCGAGGCGTTCCGTGATTCCGCCCTGTTTGCTCCTGCGTGCCATGCCAACGATCTCCTTGCCGATGCCGAACCAGATCGGTCTACTGAGAGTATCTCCTGTGCAGAGTCGGGACGATGGAGTGAGCGGACGGTCGCGCTCGTCCTTGTGGAATCGTGCAGCGTGTGCGTACAGGTGAGAAAGGAATGGAAACATGGGGGATCACATAAAGGCGGACCTTGCCGCCATCAAACAATGTTCACGTGACCTGGCGAAAATTCACGGCGAGTTCGAGAAGCACGGAAACCCTGCGGACGAGTACGGCAGCGCGATAGGCCACGGCGGCCTCAAGGACGCGTTCTCCGACTTCGGGGACACCTGGAAGAAGACGCGCAAAAAGCTCATGAAGGAGCTTGAGCAGCTGTCGGAGTTCACCCGGACCGCGGCCAAGGCGTACGACGACATCGACCGCGAGCTGGCCAAGGCGATACGGGACGCCAAGGCGCAGAGCAAGGGGAAGAAGTGAGCAGGACAGACGCCGACTGGCCGCCGCTGTGGCACGACGACCCCACGCCTGGCGACCCTGAGGAGGTCGCCGAACTGGGCCGCAGGCTCCGCAAGATGGCCGACATGATCGACGAACAGTCCCGCGTCATCAAGGCGCTGGCCTCCGTCGAGGGCTGGGACAGCGAGGCGGGCAAGGGCTTCCACGACCTCGCCGGCGGTACGGCCGACAAGCTGAAGAAGTCCTTCGAGCGCTACGACGAAGCGGCGAAGGCCGTCGGTGAAGAGGTCAGCGAAGGAAGCTCGGAGCAGTTCGCCAGCGAGATGCGGCGGGCGCAGCGCAAGGCGGACAAGGCCCTCGCCGACTACCGGGAGGCGAAAGCCGACCACGACCTCGCGGACGGTGAGGTCAAGAAGTTCACCGAGAAATACCCGACGGTGCTCGAGATCCCCGCCGCGGAGAAAGAGGAGTACGAGCGGTGGGTCAAGAAGCGGGCCGAGGCGCTGCGCCGCATCGGGGGCGCCCGCAAGGCGGTGAAGGACGCCAGGGAGATCTATGACGACGCCGGGGACAAGGCCGCTCGTCATATCAGGAACGTTGTGCATCACGATGCGGTCCGGGATCCCGGCGGATTCATGAACTTCCTGGCGGACTGGGCCGACATGCTCTCGAACATCTCGGCAGTTCTGTCCGTCCTTGCGGTCATTTGCGCGTTCGTTCCGCCACTCCAGTTCCTGGTGCCCATCTTCGCGACCCTGGCCGTGGTGGCGAGCGCGGCGGCCCTTGCCGGTCACGCGTACGACATGACGGTGCGCGGCGGGAAGGTGGACTGGTTGAAGCTGGGCGCCGACGCGTTGGGAGTGCTTCCCGGCCTGGGAGCTCTGAAGGGGTTCAGAGCCCTCAAGGGCGTCAAGGGATTGACGAAGTTCAGGTTCAGCGGCGTGCGGGCGCTGGACGGCGTCGGACACAACTTCCTGAACGGGGTCGCCGTCAAGCTGACCAACAAGGTCCTGGGAAGGACGGCTCGGGCTGCGGCGATCGACGGCAAGAAGATCACGGCTGTCATCAAGGGAGCAGGTCTTGCGAGCGCCTTGAACCGCATGCTCAGCGGTGAGAACGGCGGTCGGACCGGCTACCAGGAGCCCCCCAAGGCCACCGCGCCGACCCCCACGCCGTCGCCCTCGCCCCGCCCCAGCCCTCGCCCCGCCCCGAGCGTCTCGCCGAAGGCGTTCAACGCGGCCCTGGCCGCCTGAGCGTGGCCCCAGCAACGGAAAGCACATGTCATGACGCACGATGAACAGGAACCAGGACCGAGGCAGTTCATCGGCCGACGCGGCGGGGACACCGTCACGCTGGTCGACGGCTCGGTGATCGCCGGCGTGCCGGAGGCGAAACAGGCCGCCGAGGAGGCGGGACGAGAGCTCCGGTTCGACTTCCTCGACGACGAGGCGGTGCTCGACCTGCTGCGCCGGCGGCATGCCGACGAGGAGGAGATGTTCAACGCGGGCTTCAAGCACGGAGTGCCGCTGGCGC
Source organism: Streptomyces albogriseolus (assembly GCA_014650475.1). Lineage (GTDB taxonomy): Bacteria > Actinomycetota > Actinomycetes > Streptomycetales > Streptomycetaceae > Streptomyces > Streptomyces albogriseolus. The sequence goes on along the minus strand of BMVA01000007.1, from coordinate 249,850 downwards.
TCGTCGGCTTCGGAGCCGTCGTCTACTGGGGCGGCGTCGCGCGGTACTGGGAGACCGCCGCCTCCCGCAACGCCTATCTGGCGGTCGCGGCGGTGGTCCTGCTGACGCAGATCTTCTTCTTCGTACGCAGCGCGGTGAAGCACTGGGATGACCCGGTCCGGCAGAATCTGCGGGCCCGCGCGGCGAAGTACCGCGAAATCGCGCACATCGCCCGGCGCGGAGGGGCGGAGATCCCGGCCCACTATCCGCACTACGGGCCCTACCCGTTCGCCGCGACGTTCCGTCCCGAGGTGGACGACCGTGAACCGTCCCGAAGCAAGGGTGCAGATGACCACGGAAACAGCTGAGGCGGCGCAGCGCGCGCTCACCGGGAGCGACGGCATAGAGGTCCGCTGGATCATGCCCGAGGGGTTCTTCGAGCTTCCCTTCGAGGCGGACGACCTGGACGAGCTGGCGGACCAGCTGGTCGCTCTTGCCAAGCAGGCGCTGCCCGGCGCCGACGAGGAGGTGCAGTTGCAGTACGCCGCGATGTGCGCGGCGCACTACGACGAGTTCATCGAGGCCGGTGTGCAGTACGCCGGCTTCGTCAACGCGGAGGTCGACGGGGTCCGCTGCACGGCGACGGTGAACGTCAGCCTCATGGACCTCGACGAGCGGGCCGGCCGGAATCCGGCCGGGTTCCTCGCGACCACGATGCGGCACCTCGGGCTGGGTCAGGTCGACGAGGTGCAGTTGCCCTGCGGTCCGGCGGTGACGTGCGTCGGCAACCGTGCCTCGAACGTCGACGGCGTCCTGACGCAGTCGGGTCAGGACGAGCCGATCTGGACGTCGTTCATCCAGGTGCAGATCCCGCTGAGCAACGGCACCGTGCTGGTGCTGGAGATGGGGACGCCCACGGTCGAGGGGTGGGATGTCTTCTCCGCCATGTTCGCCGGCATCGTGAAGAGCGTCCGCCTCTTCGACGACTCCGGGGGGCCCTTGGTGATGCCGGGGTGAGCGAGTCGTCCGAGAGCGGCGCCGCGCCGCTGACGGCCGGTGCCCGGGACTACCGGCTGCTCGTCCCGCGGGAGTGGTTCCGCGTCGACCTGACGCAGGACCGCTGGCGTCGTCAGCTGAAGACCTTCGTGGAGAAGCAGGCGGACGGCCGGCAGGTGCCGGCCGAGCTGACGCGGAACGTGTGGGCCACCCTGCGCAACACCGCGGAGGCGGGGCGGGCGCGGGGCGCCATGGAGTTCTACCTCCTGACGCTCTCGCGCAACGGCGGTCTCCCGGCCTCTCTGCTCGTCTCCCTCATGCCGCCGGGTGAGAGGCCGGCCGATCCTGAGGCGTTCGCGGCGTGGATCGAGGTACGGGAGGGCGAGGACGGTGCGGGGCGCGAGGTCGGGGTGGTCGACCTTCCGGCGGGCCGGGCCGTCCGGGTCGTGGGACTCACGTCCCTGGATCTCCATGTGGTCCTGCCGGGCGGGACGGGTTACCTCACCCTGTCGTTCTCCGCGCCGGTCGTCGGCATGTCCGGTCCGATGCTGCGCCTGTGCGAGGCCATCGCTGGTTCCCTGCACTGGGTGGTGTGACGACGGCTCCTGGTGGACGGGTGATGGTCGAGATCAACTGTCCAGCCAGGAGCTTCCACGTGCCCTACCCATCGGGCCGCAGCCCCTTCCCAGCCCGTCGTCGGCGGCGTTCCATGCCGCCTTGGCCCCTGCCGCGTAAGGAGATTGATCCATGGGTGACTACCACGCCCTGGAATTCGGCAAGTTCGTCGATGATCAGGGAACGGCCCACGACATGGTTCCGTCCGCTGTCATCGCTTCCGTTCCCGAGGCCAAGAGAGCAGCGGAGAAATACGGTCGGGAGGTCCGCTTCGATTTTCTTGATGACAGGGCCGTGCACTGGATGTTGTTCCAGCGCCGCGAGGACACGGAGAAGGCCGGCGTGCTAGGTTGTCTGTTCGTTATACCTCTCCTTGTTCTCGGGGGTGGTGCCTGGCCATTCTGGGACCTGGTGGCGTCCGAGAAATCACGTCGGTTTCAGATTGCCTTCATCGTCGCCGAGGCGCTAATCCTCTGCGGTGTGGCCGTCGGTGCCTATCTGGCCCGGCGTGCCAGTCTGCTCGACCCGGTCATACGGAACACGCGCTGCAGAGCCCGCCTCTACCGAAAGATCGTCGGTATTGCACGTCATGGCGGTGCCGATATTCCGCGCCTGTACCCCTACTACGGCATGTATGCGACGTCTCGAAAGTTCTTTCCCGAGGCCCCTGACCGCCCCATTCCCGAGCGGCAGGGTTCCTCGTGACAACTCACTCCGCAGAATACGGTTCCGGTGACATCAAGGTGTGCTGGCCCATGCCGGAGAACTTGCGCGATTCCGGTCGATGCGACGGAAGATGAGGACGCCGTGCACCGACTGGGTGGGCTTGTGGAGGAGGAGCTCGTGATCCTGCCGGGCGGGACGGGTTACCTCACCCTGTCGTTCTCCGCGCCGGTCGTCGGCATGACCCGTGACACCGTACGGCTCCGCCCGACGCTCGGGCGGAGCCGTGACCGGTGCGCTGTCAGCGGTTGACGGACTGGATCTCTTGGACGGTGACGGCCTGGCCGTTGCCGAAGGTTCCGTCGGGGAGGTCGCCTCCTGCGCCGCCGGTGCCGGTCCAGGAGATGTCCCAGGTGATGGTGGCCTGGAGGTTGTAGGTTCCGTTGCCTGATGAGCGGAGGTACGTGATGCCGCAGGGCGGGGTGCGGTCCGCCTTGCCCTTCGCGTAGGGCTCGCCGATCGAATCGTCGTTGTTGATCAGGCACTCGCCGGAGGCCGGGTAGGTCACGGCGTCGTCGGTCCCGGGTTCGAGGGTCAGGGACACGGGCCGTGCCGTCGTCGTGGCTTGGAGGTTGAAGCCCGGCACGTCGATGGCTGCCGTCGCCTGCACCTCGTCGAACACGGCTTTGTCGAGCCATGCCCAGGTGGGCAGGTTGACCTTGGTGGTCTGCTCCGGTGCGAGGCTCACCTCGGTGTCGGGCAGTTGCATGTGCTGGTAGGCCAGGGCGGCGAGGATCTCGGGAGTGATGGCCTGCTCGTACTGGGGTGGCGGGGCTTCGCCGTTGTCGACCCAGAAGGGGAGGTCGTTGCAGGAACTCCGCTTGAGGAGGTCGGATTCGTTGGGATTCTCGACGGCGGCCCAGAACATGCCCTCGCCGTCCTTGTCGACGTTGTAGTCCTTGTAACCGGGGGTGTCGGTCCAGCCGTACTCGTCCTCGTAATGGCGCTTCAGTTCGCTCAGGGCCGCGCCGGCGTGGCCGCCCATGCCGGGGGCGTTCATCTGGCTCTCGATGTCCTGGGACATCTTCTTCTTGAAGTCCTTGGCACCGAGGTACGGGGCGTACCAGCAGGGCGGTGGGTTCCAGTTGACGTCGGCCGACGTCACGTTGCCGGAGCCGCCGTTCGGGGCCACGGAGCCGGAGTATGTGATGCGGGCGGCGGCGTAGATGCCGGTGCTGTTGCTGCCGCCCGACTGCTCGGCACCGTCACCCTTGCCGTAATCCACCGGTTCCGCAGCGGAGTTGGGGGCTGTGAAAATGATGGCGCTGAGTGCGAGTGCCAGAGCAACAGTGCTTGTGCCGAGGAACGTACGTCGTGATCCGGTCACCGGCACTTCTCCACCCCCGTCTCGACGTCCACCTTGGTCGCCCGCCACAAGTCCTCACCCGTGGGAACCTTGACCATGATGATCTTGTAGTAGCCGAAGTCCTTGAGGCTGGGTTCGGTCTTCAGGACTTTCCCAGTCTTGACTTCCTTGCCGTAGAACTTGCTGGCGTCCGAGCAGAACGCGACCTCCACGGAGTTGTCGTTCGAGGCGGACCGCGTGGTGGCGTCGTAGTGGCGGCGGATGCCGGTGGCGGTCCAACCGCCCTTGATCCACTCGTTGATCTGTACCTCCCCGTAGTGGAGACCCTCGCCGGTGGCGTAGGCGATCAGGGCAGCATCCTTGGTCGTGCGCTTGTCGACACCCCGGTAGATGGCGCGGAGATAATTCCCGGCATCCTCCATCGCCGCCGCCTCGTTCTTGTCCTTCGGCTCCTCCCAGTCGAAGACCAGGTTCATGTCCTTGGGCAGGGATACATCCACACCGTCCGGCTTGTCCTCCGCCGGCGCTCCCGAGGGCTCCGCCGACTTGGTCGGCTTCTCCGTCCCCTGGCCGGCACCGGCGATCTTGTCACTGTCACCGGACTGGTCGTCCCCGCCTCCGCAGGCTGTCAGCATCAAGGTCGCTGCGGCGGCGAACGCGGCGGCAACGGGCAAAGTACGACGCTTCACAGTGGGCTCCCCGTGAGACGAGACGTTTCCAGTGCAGGCACGATATCGGTGGGGTTCTCGGTTTCACCAACGCGAATTGTCCACAACGAGCGCACCGACATAGCAGTTGACGGGTGCCTGACGAGACGTACGGCGGAGAGCCGCTCCGTCTAGGCTGCGGTCGTGGTCTTCATCTCGCACCGTGCTCTTCAGGGCAGCCGTGGGCACCGGTTGGCCGTCGGCGTCATGCTTGTCCTGTTCTGGGGCCTCCTGGCCGTCGGACTCACCGCCGCGACGGTCGCGAGCCGGGTCGGATGGCCGGCCCGGCTGGGGTTTGGTGCCGGTTCCGTCTCCGCATATCTGCTCGTGTGGTGGAGCGCCCGGTTCTGGTGGTCTGCCTTCTGTCAGGGGCGGAGCGAGGAAGCGGTGGCCGAGCCGGACGCCTGGCCCTGGCTGCTTCCCCCGGTGGTCGGCGGTGTCGCCCTCGCTGTCTCCGGAGCGGGGATGCTGAGTCGCGGGGACGGCAGCGGATGGTTCGGGCTGGGGTTTGGCCTGGTGCTCGGCGGTCCTTCTCTCACGATGATGGTCCTGGAGGTCGGGGAGTGGTTCTCCGGACGATCGCGCCGCGCCCCGGTCGTGCCCGCCCAGCCCGTCGAGCCGCCACGACCGCGACGGGACTGGGGGTCGATCGGGAGGTGAGCCCGGCCGCAAGGACGGCCTCCGCGTCTCCGCGCGTTCAGGCCGAGTGGTCCTCGATCCGGAATTCAGGGCTGGTGCGCGGTTCGATGCGGGCTCCGACGACCTCGAGCGCTGTAGCCAGGCGCTCGATCAACTCAACGGCTCGGTTCATGCGGGAGCCTTTTCGGGGTGTTCGTGGGGTGGTGGTTGAGCGGGGCGGATGGCACCGGGGGTGTCACCGGTCGAGCAGTTCGCTCAAGGCGGGGGAGAGTCAGAATGCGTCTGCCCCTGCGGCCTGTGCCGCCGCCATCGCCTCGACGTACTGCGTCGTCCGTGTAGTCGACACCGTGGCGCACGCCGATCGCGTGCTCCCCGTACGTCCCGACGTCACCGGTCCGGGCGGAGATCATGGCATGGCCGTCCGGCGTCCTCGTGAGTGAATCGTGCAGGGCTCATGTGCGGTGTGTAAGGGGTCGTACGTCATGCGTGGTCGGCCTGGCGGGTCGGCGGTTCGCTCGAGCACAGGTGATGAGCTGGTCCCAACTGGGTTGTTCAGCGGTGAAATTGCTGATGCGTAACGGTGTGCGGGATGAGGTCCGCAAGGTGGGCTTCGCCTTGAGGGGCGTATGCCTGGCTGATACGGTGCGATGGCTTGACACTCACGTACGCGTTGGTTATTCGCCCACATGAGGGCGAGTACGCCCGACGCGTCCCGCATGTCCGCGCGCAAGCCGACACGGGTGAAGTGTCCGATACTGCAAGGAACTTGGCAGACATCATCTTGGGTGTACGGGGAGCGGCTGCGTGAAGATCCAGGAGCGTACGGGGGCGGGCGCGGGTCGTTCCGCGGTGCCGGCCGGGCCGTCGGTCGGTGACCGGCTTCCCACTCCTCCCCGCGAGCGCAAGCCCGCCCTCGCCGCGCTGGCCGTGCTGCTGATCCTGGTGGGCGCGCTCGGCGCCACCATGCTCGTGCTGCAGGCCGGTGACCGGATCGAGGTCGTCAAGATCACCGAGGAGATCCCGGCCGGGCAGGCGGTCAACGACAGCAACACCACGTCGGTGATGGTCGCCGAGGACCCGGGCATCCACTACGTCCAGTGGTCGCAGCTCGACGCCCTGAAGAAGCTGAAGGCCGTCACCACCATCCCCCGCGGCGTGGTCGCCGTCGGCGAGATGTTCGGCGAGGAGGCCAAGGTGCCCGAGGGCAAGGCCCTCGTCGGCCTGTCCCTGAAGGAGGGGCAGTACCCGGCCGGACTCAAGTCCGGTGCCACCGTGGCCGCCTACCGCGTCGGCGGGACCTCGCGGTCCGGGTCGGGCGACGAAGGCGACGGCGGTTCGGCCGGCTCCTCCGGCTCCGCCGGCGGCGACTCCGTGATCGTGGACAAGGCGGTCGTCAGCTACGTCCAGGACAGGAAGGGCGACGACCTCGTCGGCAGCACCAACCTTCCCGTGACGCTGCTCGTCGACGACGCGCAGGCCGCGGCGCTCACCCAGGCCTCCTCCAACGGCGAGGTGGCGCTCGTCCTCGTCCCTGGCACCTAGAAGGCGGCACCCGACCCATGGCCCTCATCGCCCTCGCCGCCGACAAGGGTTCCCCCGGCGTCACCACCGCGGCCGTCGCCCTCGCGGCGGTCTGGCCGCGCCGCGTGCTGCTCGCCGAGACCGACCCGGCGGGCGGTGACCTCGTATACCGCAGCGCGGCCGCGCACGGCGGCCCGCTCAACCCCAACACCGGCATGCTGTCCATCGCCGCCACCGCGCGGCGCGGCCTCGTGCCCGACCAACTCTGGGACCACGTACAGCCGTTGAGTGGCGGACTCGAAGTGCTCGTCGGGCTCGGCATCGCCGAGCAGGCCGCCGGACTCGCCGGGTTGTGGCCCACACTCGGCCACGCCTTCGCCTCCCTCGCCGACTCGCCCAACGCGCCCGCCGACGTCATCGCCGACTGCGGCCGCATCAGCGGCGACACCCCGGCCGCCGAGCTGTTCCCGCACGCCTCCCTCGTCCTGCTGATCTCGCGCACCGAGCCCGAGGCGCTGGCCCGCGTGCGGGACCGGGCGGCCGCGCTGGCCGGCAAGCTGCACGGCGGGTCGCGCGGCGCCGCCACCCTGAACAGCCCGGTCATCGGCGTCGTCCTGGTCGCCGACCCGGGCAACGCGGCCAAGCTGGCCGGCCAGGTCAACGACATGCTCGTGCACGCCCAGACCGGCGCCCGTGTGGTCGGCACCCTCGCTGACGACCCGGCCGGCGCCGAGCAGCTCGCCGGGCGCCGCCGCGGCCGCCTGGACAAGTCGCTGCTGATCCGCTCGGCCCGCAAGGTCACGGCCGACGTGTACCAGCAGTACGGCGCCGCCTGGGCCGCGCAGACCCAGGCCGCCCCGCAGGCGCACGCCGCCCGGCCGCCGCAGGGTCACGGAGCCGGGCGATGACCGCTGTCGACCACTCCCTGGTCAAGCGGTTCCGTCAGGAGGCCGGTGACCGGATCGCGGAGCAGCGCCGCCTCGACCAGGTCAGCGGCGTCACGCCGATGTCCACCGAGGACGAACGGCAGTACGCCCGCGCGGTCATAGCCCAGATCCTCGAGGAGCACGCCCGCTCCGAGATCAACGCGGGCCGTACGCCGCTGGACGCGGAGACCGAGGAGCAGTACGCGGCTGCCGTGCACGCGGCGCTGTTCGGGGTGGGCCGGCTCCAGCCGCTGCTCGACGACCCCGAGGTCGAGAACATCGACATCAACGGCTGCGACCAGGTGTTCGTCGGCTACGCCGACGGGCGCGAGGTGCGCGGCGAGCCCGTCGCCGAGACCGACGAGGAGCTCATCGAGCTGATCCAGGTGCTGGGCGCCTACTCCGGTCTGTCGTCCCGGCCCTTCGACTCCGCCAACCCGCAGCTCGACCTGCGGCTGCCGGACGGCTCCCGGCTGTCGGCCGTCATGGACGTGGCCCGCCGGCCCGCGCTGTCCATCCGCCGGGCCCGCATGGGCAAGGTGTTCATCTCCGACCTGGTCGGCAACGGCACGCTGACGCCCGAGCTGGGGCACTTCCTGGCCTGCGCGGTCCGCGCCCGCAAGAACATCATGATCGCGGGCGCCACCAATGCCGGCAAGACGACGCTGCTGCGCGCCCTCGCCAACGAGATCCCGCCGCACGAGCGCCTCATCACCGTCGAGCGCGCGCTGGAGCTGGGCCTCGACACTTTCCCCGACCTGCACCCCAACGTGGTGGCGTTCGAGGAGCGGCTGCCCAACTCCGAAGGGCAAGGGGCCATTTCGATGGCGGAGCTGGTGCGCCGGTCGCTGCGTATGAACCCCTCCCGGGTCATCGTCGGCGAGGTGCTCGGCGACGAGATCGTGACCATGCTGAACGCGATGTCCCAGGGCAACGACGGCTCACTGTCCACGATCCACGCCAACAGCTCCAGCGAGGTGTTCAACCGCATCTCCACCTACGCCCTCCAGGCCAACGAGCGGCTGCCGATCGAGGCGAGTCAGATGCTCATCGCCGGCGCGGTGAACTTCGTCGTCTTCATCCAGCGGCGCAACGGCTTCCAGAGCGGCGGCCGCCTCCAGCGCAGTGTGACGTCCGTGCGCGAGGTCAACGGCGTCGACGGACGGGTGCTGTCCAGCGAGGTCTTCGCCGAGGCGTCCGACGGCCGGGTCGTGCCGCACGCCCCCATAGCCTGCCTGGAGGATCTGATGGCCCACGGCTACCGGCCCAGCGGAACGTGGGGGTGAGCCGATGACCATCGATCCGCTGACCACCCCCGCCACCACCGACCTGGCCGCGCTCGGCTCGGTCGGCACGATGGGCGGACTGTTCTCCACCACCGTGCTGTACGCGCTCGCCTGCGGTGTCGCCGTCGGCGGCGGTCTCGCCCTGTTCCTCGTCGCCGTACGCGGACTGCCCGCGAAGCCCGAGCACGAGAAGCAGAAGGCGAGCGAGCGGGCGAACGAGCTGATCCGGTTCGCCGGGCGGCGCGGTTCGCTCGCCGCGCTCGTCGGACTCGCCGTGCTGCTGATGACCCGCTGGGTCGTCGCCGGCGTCGCCTCCGCCGTGCTCGTCTTCTTCTGGGACCGCCTCTTCGGCGGGGCCTCCGAGGAGCGGGCCGCGATGCGGCGCGTGGAGGCGCTCGCCTCGTGGACGGAGTCGCTGCGCGACACCATCGCCGGCGCGGTCGGCCTGGAGCAGGCCATCCCGGCGTCGGCGCGGGCCGCGGCGCCCGTGCTGCGCCCGCACCTCGACGCGCTCGTCGACCGGCTGCGCGCCCGCACCCCGCTGCCCGAGGCGCTCCAGCACCTCGCCGACGAGATCGACGACGCCTCCGCCGACATCATCGTCGCCGCCCTCATCCTCAACGCCCGCCTGCGCGGCCCCGGTCTGCGGCAGGTGCTCGGCGCGCTCGCCAAGTCGGCGCGCGAGGAGGTCGACATGCGGCAGCGTGTCATGGCGCAGCGCGCGTCCACCCGACGCTCGGTGCAGATCGTGGTCGCCGTGTCGATCGCGTTCGTGCTCGGACTGTCCATCTTCAACCGGGACTTCGTCGAGCCGTACGGCACGGCCGTCGGCCAGGTCGTCCTCGCCTGCGTGTGCGGGCTGTTCGCGCTGGGCTTCTGGTGGCTGCGCAAGCTGTCCACCATCGAGACGCCCGAACGCTTCCTGGTGCGCGACGAGTCCTCGGTGCGCCTGGTGCGTCCCCGCACCCCGGGCGCCGCGCCCGCGCAGGCGTCGCCGTTCCAGCCGGAAGAGGGGGTACGCCGGTGAACGACGGACTGACGATGCCGGTGGTCGTCGGCGCGGTCGTCGGACTGGGCGTCTACGTCCTGGTCCGCGCGCTGATGCCGACCAAGCGCAGCGCGCTCTCCCAGGTCGCCCGGATCGACGCGATGCGGGCCCGCGGCACGGCGTACGAGTCGGCGCGGTCCACGGACCGGGAGCCGTCCGGCCGCTTCGCCTCGGCGCGTGCCCAAGTGGGCGAGAGAGTCGCCGAGTTCTACCGGCAGCAGGGCTGGGAGCAGCGGTCGCTCCGCGCCGACCTGGCCGTCCTGGAGCGCAGCTGGGAGAAGTTCCTGGCGACGAAGGTGCTGCTGGCGGTGGCCGGTCTGTTCTTCGGGCCGTTCCTGTTCGCCATCGTGTGGCAGCTCGGCTTCGGCAGCAGCCCGGTCATCCCGGTGTGGCTGGCGCTGCTGTGCGCGGTGCTGTTCTTCGTGCTGCCCGACCTGGAGGTGCGCCGGGACGCCGCCGAGAAGCGGCGCGACCTGCGCCGGGTGATCGGCGCGTACCTGGACCTGGTGTCGATGAGCCTGGCCGGCGGCCGGGGTCTGCCCGAGGCGCTGATGGCGGCGGCCGAGGTGTCCGACGGCTGGGCCACGCAGCGGATCCGCAACGCCCTCGCCGACGCCCGGATCACCGGCGTCAGCCAGTGGCAGGCGCTCGGCCAGCTCGGGGAGGAGCTGGGCGTGGAGGAGCTGAAGGACCTCTCCGCCTCGCTGGCCCTCGTCGCGGACGACGGCGCGAAGGTACGGGAGTCCCTCGCCTCGCGCGCCGAGACCATGCGTCACCGCGAACTCGCCGAGATCGAGGGCAGCGCGGGTGAGAAGTCGCAGTCGATGCTCGTGGCGCAGCTGCTGCTGTGCGCGGGGTTCCTGGTGTTCCTGATCTTCCCGGCGGCGATGCGGGTGTTCCAGGTGTGAGCTACCGGACCGGCGAGCCGCGAACCGCGGACCGCGCGCCGTACGTCAGAACTTCCGTGAACCGAATTCGAGAGGACAACGCGTCATGAACGGACGTACCTTCCACACCGGCATCCCCGCCGTCGACTTCCTGGTCACCTTCCTGCGGGCACGCGTCGAGCGGGCGCGCTCCGGCGAGCTGGACCGCGGCGCCTCCGCGGTCGAGTGGGTCATCATCTCGGCCGTCGTCGTGGCCATCGTCGGCGTGGTGGCCGCGATCATCAACGCCGCGCTCAGCGAGGGCGCCAACAAGGTCGGCGACTGCATCAAGGGCGCGGACGCGGGCAAGACCTGCTGACCGCACGTTCCTTCTCGACGTCAACGGGGATGCCGGTGCGCGTACGCAGCTGGGTACGCCGACGGGTGGAGGCCGCCTCCACCCGCGGCGATTCCGGCATGACCGCGATCGAGTTCGTGTTCCTCACGCCCGTCCTGTTCTTCATGATCTTCGCGACGGTGCAGTTCGCGCTGTACTTCTTCGCCGATCACGTCGCCCAGGCGGCGGCGCAGGCGGGCGCGCGCAAGGCGCGGGCCACGGCGGATGCCGAGCCGGGCGGCTGGCGGGGCGAGGCGCGGGACGTGGTGGACAGCTACATCCGGCAACTGGGACCGCAGTTGGTCATCGCCCCGGACGTGAAGATGCTCCAGCCGGAGCAGAACACGGTCGGCGTGGAGATCACCGCGCGTATCCCGACGGTGTTCCCGGGGCTGGACCTGACGGTGCACGCGCAGTCGATGGGGCCGGTGGAGCGGTTCGTGCAGGAGGGGGAGAACTGATGCGCCGTTCCCTCCTGCGTCTGCGGGCGACGTGGCAGGACACCGCAGACCGGGGTCTGTCCACCGTCGAGGTCGTCATCCTCGCGCCGGTGATGATCCTGTTCATCCTCGTCCTGGTGGCCTTCGGGCAACTGGTCGACGGTCGCGGCGCGCTGGACGGCGCGGCGCGGGACGCGGCCCGTGCGGGGTCGATCCAGAAGGACCACGCCACGGCGATGGCCGAGGCGCGGGCGGCGGCGGAGGCGAACCTCCAGGACGTCTGCTCGGGTCCGGTGACCGTCGTCCAGACCAGCCAGGGCTTCGAGCCGGACACCCTCTTCAGCGTCCAGGTGAGCTGTGAGGTGCGGGGCCTCGCCATGCTGGGCCTGGACATCCCGACGACGCTCACCGCGAGCTTCAGCTCGCCGCTCGACCCGTACCGGAGGACGGCGTGAGAGCAGGCGTATCCGAGCCGGTGGTGGGCGCCCGCGTACCTGAGCCGGTGCTGGGCGCCCGCGTACCCGAGCCGTGCCCGCGCGCGTCCGCATCCGGGCCCGGCCCGCGCGCACGCGTCCGGGCCTGGTGCGCGGACCGCGCCCGGCGGCTGGACGACCGTGGCTCGGGCGCCGGCGCGGTCATCATCTTCGCGCTGGTCTTCCTCTCCCTGGCGGCCTTCGTCATCGACGGCGGCATGTCGATCTCCAAGCGGGAGCGCGCGGCGGACATCGCGGAACAGGCGGCCCGTTACGCCGCCCAGGACATCGACCGCGAGGCCCTCTACGACAACGAGGGCGGCCCCGCCCCCATCAACTTCCAGAACTGCGACGCCCGGGTGAAGGCCTTCGCCCGCGAGATGGACATGTCCGGCCCGGACATCGCCGCCACCCACTGCGTGACGGCGACGGTCGACGCGGTCGAGGTCGAGGTCCAGCTCACCTACTCGCCCGTGTTCACCGGGATGTTCTACGGCGGTGACGTGGTGGTGCGGGGGCAGGCGATCGCGGAGAACGAGGTCGGCTGACGTCGCAACGGCCGGACGGCACGGGCAAGGAGGGGACACGGTGGGTGACCAGGAAGCCGACATCGCGCGGATCAAGGAGACGGCCCGCTCGCTCGGGCGCATCCGCGACACCTTCGCCGAACGCGCCAACCCCGCCGAGGGGTACGGCGTCGACGACCTCGGCTCCGACAAGATTCTGGACGCCTTCGACACCTTCGCCGACAACTGGAAGATCCACCGCAGGCAGCTCACCGAGGAGCTGGAGAAACTGCACGGGATCACCAAGTCCGCTGCCCAGTCGTACGAAGGGCTCGACCACGAGCTCGCCGAGGCGCTCCGGCGCACCGACAAGGACCAGCCGAAGGGAGCGGGCCGATGACCGCCAGACCGGCCGCCCACCGCTGGGCCGTGCTCGACGAGTCGGCCGACCCGATACCCGGGGACCCGGAGACCGTCGCCCGGCTCGGAAGGCAGCTGCGCAAGACCGCCGAGGCCATCGACAAGGAGGCCCGCGAGATCGAGGCGCTGGCGTCGGTGGAGAACTGGAAGGGCAAGACCGCCACCGAGTTCCGCGGCGCCGCCGAGGGCGCGAGCGGCAAGTTGCGCAGGGCGTTCAAGCGGTACGACGAAGCCGCGCAGGCGCTCGGCACCCAGGTGCGGGAAGGGGTGTGCAGCAACGAGTTCGCCTCGGAGCTGCACCGCGCCCAGCAGATGGCCGACCAGGCGCTGAAGGACGCCGAGCAGGCCGAGGAGAGCCAGGGGAGCGCGCGCCGGGCCCTGGACGGGCTGCCGGACGACACCCCGGACGACGACCCGGACCGCAAGCGGCACACCGACCGGCAGAAGGCGGCGACGTCCGCGCTGGCCGACGCGAAGAAGGCGCTGGCGGCCGCCAAGGGGATCCGTGACCGTGCCGCGCAGGCGGCGGCCGACGCCATCCACGACGTCATCGAGAACGACGGGCTGAAGGACGGCTGGAAGGACAAGTTCAAGAACTGGGTCCACGAGAACGCCGGCTGGCTCAAGGAGATCTCGAAATGGGCGGGACGCATCGCCCTCTGGGCCGGGGTGGCGGCGCTCGCGCTCGGCTGGATCCCCGTCATCGGCCAAGCGATCGCCGTCGTCGCGAACGCCGTCGCCCTCGTCGCCGGCGTCGTCGCCCTGGCGACGGACCTGGTGCTGGTGCTGGGCGGTGAGGGCAGCTGGAAATCCGTCATCCTGGACGCCGTCGGTGTCGCCACCTTCGGCCTCGGGCGGGCCGCGATGGCGGGAGCCAAGGGCGTGGCCGCCGGCAGCAAGGCGCTGGCCCGCAGCAACCTCTACAAGAACGCCGTGCGGTCCGGCATGAAGACCAACAAGGCCTGGAACCTCGCCAACCGCGGCGCGCAGGGGTCGCTCCGCGGCAAGGACGCGGCCCGCGCCATGGCCACCATGCCCAAGGGCAAGCTGCCGAACTGGAGCAACATCAAGGAGGGCTTCAGCCCGTCCGCCCTGGCCCGGGATACGGTCGACGGCGTGAAATCCATCCGCAACGCCTTCTCCCGGGAGGGCTGGCGGGAGGGCCTGAGCGGCATGGCGGCCCCCCGGTCCGCCGGCACCCTGGACCCCGACCTCGCCCGCACGGCCGCCGGGCTCGACGGCATCGCCCCGGCCGCCCGCGAGTTCCCCGCGGTCAGCAGCGCCCTGAACAACTTCACCGCCCAGACCAACGTCTGGGCGGGCTCCACCGCCACCGGTGTGCTCGCCGGCGCCGAGGGCGCCTACGGCGCGGTGACCTCCGTCGCCGACAAGGTCACCCCGTGACCGAGGCGCCCGCTCTCCGGCCGGCCGCGGGGCGCGGTCCCGGGCTCGAACGGTGTCACGGCTCACGGCTGTCCGTGGAGGACGGCGCGCTCGTGCTGCGCGCCCGCGGCCGTACCCGGCGGGTCCCGGTCGGGGACGGCGGTGTCGCCCGCGCGGTGTTCGTCGACGCGGCCATGGACGCCGGACGCGACGAGCCCGGCCGTCCGGGCGCCTGGGGCGAGGTACGGCTTCAGGACCGGGACGGGGCGCAGGTCGCCCGCATCCCGCTCGGGGAGTGGCTGCCGGAGGCGCCCGCGCTTCCGGAGCGTGCCGTGCAGGGGGAGCAGCTGCTGGAGCGTACGGGCGTGGCCGGGCTGCTGAAGGCCGCGGGTGTGCCGCTGCACATCGCGCGGGACCGCACCGGCCCTCGGGCGGGTTCCGGGAAGGGAGGCGTCTCCCTCGGGCCCGGCCCGGCCTTCCCGCTCTGGTACTGGTGCGTGCGCGGCGTCGCCGGGACGCTGTGGTTCTCCGCGTTCACCGTGGTCGTCTTCTCCGACACCGTGCCCGCCTGGCTGGTGCTGCTGCTCGCCCTCACCGCCCTGTGCGGGCCGGTGGCGCGGCTGGCGCTGCGCGCCTGGACCCGGCTGCGGGCGGGACGACGGCGGGTCACGGTCCTCGAACGCGTCGCACCCAGCCCGGCGGCCGGGACCGGGGCCACGGCCCGGTTCCTGCGGGACACCGAGCTGCGGGTGCAGGACCGCGACCTGGTGCTGCGGGACCTCGGCGGCCAGGAGTACTGGTTCGCCCGCTCGGGTCCGCACGCGGTGAAGCGGCTGGTGAAGGTGCTCGACGGCGCCGGACTGCCGGTCGGGGCGGAGCTGCGGGGGCCGGGCGAGCAGGTGCGGGCGGTGTTCCCGTGGGACCTGTGGTTCGGTGGCGCGGACGGCGCCGGCGGATGGTCGCGGCTGTGCGGCGCCTCCGGACTGGCGGTGTCCGAACGCCGGCTCAGCGGCAGGCGGACCTGGCCCAAGGGGCCCGTACTGGGCACCGGGCTGCTGCCCCGCACCGGCCGGGACGCCCGCCGGATGGCACGCTTCCCCGGCACGGCGGCGGGAGTCTCGTCCACCGCTGTCATGGCCTTCGGGAACCTCTTCTCCGTGGTCCAGGGCGTGCGCGTCGCCGACACGGCACCCGGGCCCGCGGCCGTCGCCGTGGCCGCGGGGGCGCTCGGTCTCGTCCTGCAGGCCGTGCCGTACGCCGTGCACGAACTGCGCGGACGGCTGGTGCTCGACCGGCCCGCGGCGGAGCGGACGACGAACGAGGAGGCCCGGCGATGACGACCCGACCCGAACACGACGGACCACCGTCCGACTACCAGCTCCTGCTGCCCGACGGCTGGTTCCGGATCCTCCTCGACCCCGAACAGCGGGACCGGTCGGTCGACGCGCTGGCGGAACGCCGCTTCCAGGGCATCGACAACGCCCCGCACCTCAAGGACGAGATGCGAGCGGATCTGCGCCGCCGGGCCGCCGAGGCCTACCGCGGCGGCGGTATCGAGCTGTACCTCAGCTTCCAGGAGGCCGGACCGCTCACGATCCCCGCCTCGCTGCTGGTGAGCCTCGCCCCGCTGCGCGGCCCCGAGCCGCTGTCGCCGCACGACCTGGCGGCGGCGTTCGCGAGGGGCGCGGAACCGGACGAGGACGACACGAAGGTGAGCGTCGAGGAACTGGCCGCCGGCACAGCCGTACGCGTCCGGTCCACCACGCGGCCCACGGAGCGGGAGCGGCAGGACGGGCAGCGTGCCTCCGTCTCGGTGGAGTACCACGTGCCCGTCCCCGGCAGCGCCCAGTACCTGCTGCTCACCTTCTCCACCCCGCTGGAACCCGTCGCCGACGCCATGGCCGGCCTCTTCGACGCCATTGCCTCCTCGCTGACCTGGACGGAGTGAAACCGCCGATGACCGACGACCTGTCGACGCTGGGCCTGGAGTGCTCGGAGGACTGGGTGCCGTTCCCGGTGACCGGCACGATCGACCTGTCCTACTGGGCCAGGTACCAGGCGGAGGAGCTCGTCGAGCGGTACGCGCGGGACGGGGAGAAGGGCAACGCCCGAGCGCTCGCCCGCGATCTGGAACGCGCGGCGGCCGACAGCCGGAGCCGGGAGCCGCTGGGCGCGTTCGGCTGGTACATCAGCGGGCACCAGACCGTGGCCGCGGTGCTGGAACTGGACGCGATCCACCCCGACAGGACGTACCCCGAGGTGACCCTCGACCTGCTCGCCGAGTCGATGTCCGCGACGGACTTCGGCCCGCCGGACGTCCGCCGCGTGCGGCTGCCGCTCGGGGACGCCGTCCGCATCCGGCAGAACCTCGTCGAGGAGCGCAAGCGGCTGTTCGGCCCGCGCCCGGTGGTCCGCACCCTCTTCTACGGCGTCCGCCCGCCGACGACGGACGCGGCCCTCACCCTGATGGTGTCCTGGACCGAACCGGTCCTCGACGAACCCCTCGAGGGCATCGTGGACGGCATCGCGAAGACGCTGACGCTCTGAGGCCGCGACCCCGCGTCGCCCTGACCGAAGAAACCAGGAAATCGGCACAGGGTTCACCTCGGCTTCTCACGGCGGGTACGAAGACCAGCTGTTCCGCCGCCTTTTCCGCGCCGCGATTCGGGTGAGGGGGCATGAGCGGAGGGCAGACGTGAAGAATCCGCGGTCTCCCTACGGCCTTTCCGTCACATCTGTGACGTGCGCGTTGCTCCGTTACGCGCTGCCGCCCGGACGTCGCTGGTCGACGGCATCCTCGCGTGCTTTGATCGGTGCCGCGGTCGCGGTCCGCCACGGCAGGCAATTCCGCATTCCCCGACGGAACTCGGCGGACATCTCGCGACGCACTGTCCGATACGAAGGGAAACACGCCCCCATGAACCTCGCCCCCCGAGTGGAAACCGCCGAACTCTCCGACGCCGACCTGGACCACGTCTCCGGCGGCCAGTCCGTCTCCGCCGGCTTCGACGCCGGCGCGGCCGTCGTCCTCGGCCACGGTTCCGCCGGCGTGGGTGTGTACGTCGAAGCCGGTCCCCTCAGCGTCTCCGCCGGTCTCGGCGGCTCGGTGAGCCACGCGGACGCCGTGCGCACCACGATGGTCTGAGTGCCGTACCCGGCCCCGGTCCGTTCGCGGGCCGGGGCCGGGCTCATTTCTTCTCCCGCTTGTCCTCCACCCTCATCTTCTCGTTGACCTGCTTGGTGAGTTCGTTCTCGAGCTTGGTGAATTCACGGACCACCGCGTCGGACATGTCGGCCAGCGCGTCGAGCTGCTGCGTGATGTCCTCGCGGCCGTCCTCCCAGTTCGACTCGAAGTCGGAGAGCGCGTCGTTCACGGAGCTGTCGCCGATGTCGTCCTTGTACGAGTCGAACAGCTTCTTCGTGTGATTCATCCGCTTCTTCACCGACCGCAGCCGGCGCCCGTAGTCCTCCAGATCGGACAACGGAAGCGCGAGATCGCTCTTTCCCTCACCCATATGAATTCCCCCTCGGTAGCCCGCGGCCGACCCTCACCCTGAGCAGGGTACGGCTCGGACGGGGCCGGAGGTCCAGCCCGCAGGTGATCGACGCGGTCAGGCGATACGGCTCTCCGCCCGAGGCGCGGAGGTAGCGGATCCCGCACGGCGGGGTCCTGTCGGCGCTGCCCCGGGTGTACGGGGTGCCGATGGAGCCGTCCGCGTTGATCTCGCAGTGGCCGGAGGCGGGGTAGGTCTCCGCGTCCTCCGTCCCCGGGTCCAGGTGCAGCGCGACCGGCTGGGCGGTGGTCTCCGCCCACAGGCCCGTGCCGGGGAGCTCCGCGCGCACGGAGATGTCCTTGAAGGCGGCCTTGTCCAGCCAGACCCAGGTCGGCAGGTTCACCGTGGAGCGGGCCGCGGGCTTGAGCTCGATCTCGGTCTCCGGGACCTTCACCTTGTCGTAGGCGTACGCGGCGAGAACCTCCGGTGTCGGGGCCTCCGGCTCGTCCGGGACCTCGCCGGCGTCCTGCCAGAACATGAGGCGGCTGCACAGCGACGTGTCGTCGAGAGCGGACCAGTCAGGGGCGACGCCGCGCCAGAAGTAGCCGTCCTCGCCCAGGTCGTAGTTCTCGTAACCGGGCACGCTCGCGGGTGTGCCGAAGTAGTTCCGGGCTTCCTTGCCGTCCCTGAAGGGGTCGGTCCACAGCCCTTCGCCGTACCAGCCCTGCCGGATGCTGTGGGGGGCGTGCGGAAGGCCGAAACGGTCAAGGCAGCGCTTGAGGGCAGCGGTTCGTCGTCCGGGGGGAGGTGCGAGGCGCGAGGTGTCGGAAGGCCGGTGCCGGGAGGAGGGGGGCGGTACCCCTTCGACTGCGGCCATTCGAGTCAATAAGATCCCCGTAGCCCCGACGACCCCTTCCTCCCACACCCCAGGACACCCGCCATGCCGCGACGCCGCAGTCCCAGCCCGTCCAGCTCGACGGCTCCGAGGAACCGCACGCCGCAGCCGGTGCGGGTGCGCCGGCGGACGTTCGGGGACTTCGTGAAGGCGTTCCTCGCGTTCGTGGCGCTGGCGGTGCTGCTCGTCGGGGTGCCGGTGGCGCTGGCGATGACGGCGGGCTGGCCGTTCCCGGAGACGTTCGAGCCGATGGAGTGGCTCAAGCAGGACATCTCCGTCTCGACGTTCCTCTCCATCCTCACGTTCGTCGTCTGGCTCGCCTGGGCGCAGTTCACCGCCTGTGTGCTGGTGGAGATGAAGGCCGCGCTGTCGGGCGTCGGGGTGCCGGGGCGGGTGCCCGGCGCCGGTCCGAGCCAGCTGCTCGCCCGGCAGCTCGTCGCCGCGCTGCTGCTGGTCGGCGCGACCGCCGCCAGCTTCACGCCGTCGCTCGCGCAGCTCGGGCAGACCTTCGACGACACCCAGCGGCCCACCGTGGCCGCCGCCCAGCAGACCCCGGGTCTCTTCGCCCAGCAGCAGGAGCAGGCGGCCGGCGCCGCCGCCGCGGTCGCCGAGCAGGCCGGCCACTCCGAGGCGGCCCCCGCCGCCGCCAAGAAGCAGGGCGACACGAAGTTCTACCGGATCCAGCCGCCGGAGGGGCGTCACCACGACTCCCTGTGGGAGATCGCCGAACGTCACCTCGGCGACGGCCGCCGCTACAAGGAGATCTTCGAGCTCAACAAGGACCGTGTGCAGCCGGACGGTTCACGGCTGTCCGAGGCCAGTCTGATCCGGCCCGGCTGGATCATGGAGATGCCCGGCGACGCGCGGGGCGGCGACCTCGTCGAGATGCCGGACGACGCCCCCGAGGTGTCGCCCGAGGTGCGGCAGCAGATCAGCGACTACGCGAGGACCGGCGACGGCGCGTCCGGCGGCGGCGACCAGGCACAAGGCGGCGACCAGGCACAGGGCAGCGGCAACGAAGACAGCGGCGGTGGCGCCGCCCACGTCGACCTGCCCCAGCAGCGCCCCGCCCCCGCCCCCGACACCGGTCACGCCGACCTCCGGCGCCCCGCGCCGGACCAGGTCGCCACGCCCGCCCAGGACTCCTCCTCCTTCGGGCTGCCCGAGGCCCTGCTGACCGCGCCCCTGCTCGCCGCCGGTCTGCTCGGGGCGCTCGGCCACCGGCGCCGCCAGGCGCTGTGGCAGTCGGCGTTCGCCGGGATCGGCGGCCGGCGCGGCATGGAGCCGCCCACGCCCACCGGCGACGCCCTCGACGTGCAGGACGCGCTGCTGGTCGGCGCCGACCCGGAGGGCGTACGGCTGCTGGACCGGTCGCTGCGCGGGCTCGCCGCGTCGCTGGCCGCCGAGTCCCGTCCGCTGCCCACGGTCTACGCGGCCTGGATGAGCAACGGCGACCTGCACCTCCAGCTCGCCCAGCCGTCCGGCAAGCCGCCGTCCCCGTGGCAGCTCGGGCAGGACCAGACGTTCTGGATGCTGGCCCGAGCCGACGCCGAGACGTACGAGGACGCCGACACGGCCGCGCCCTACCCCGGCCTGGTCAGCCTCGGCACCATGGACGACTCCCGGCTGCTGCTCAACCTGGAGTCGGTCCCCGGCATCGTGTCGCTGAGCGGCCGTGAGGAGGACCGGGCGGCCGTGTTCGCGTCCGTGGCCGCCGAACTGGCCACCAACGGCTGGTCGGACCGCATGACCATCACCCTCGTCGGGTTCGGCGAGGACCTCACCGCCCTCGCGCCCAGCCGGCTGCGCCACCTCGACGGCATCGAGGCGCTGATCGAGACGATGGAGGCGGAGACCCGGCAGCGGCGCGGCGCGCTCGGCGCCGCCGGCCACGACTCCGTGCTCACCGGCCGCACCGGCCCGGCCCAGCACACCCGCTGGGCCCCGCACCTGGTGCTGCTGGCCGCCGAGCCGTCCCCCGAGGACGCCATGACGCTCGCCGAACTCGCCGCCGACGCGAGCCGCCTGGGCATCGGCTACCTCGTCGGCACCGGCAGTGGCGATCTGCCGGGCGCCGCCTGGGAGATGGAGATCACCGGCGAGGGCCGGCTGCTCGCCCCGCTGCTCGGCCTGGAACTCGACGCGCAGCTCCTGCCCGCCGCCCAACGGCGCGCGGTCGTCGAGCTGTTCACCGACACCGACCCGGAGCGCAGCCCCGACGGGCCCGGCACCACGCCGCCGTTCCTGGTCGACATCAGCGAGCAGGGCCGGCCCGCCGTGTACGCGCGGCTGGTCGGGCCGTACGAGATCATCGGCCTGGAGACGCCGGACGGCGAGCGGAGCGCGCTGCTGCACGAGGCGCTGGCGCTGCTGCTCCTGCACCGTGAGGGCGTGCATCCGCGGGTGCTGTCCTCCGCGCTGTGGCCGCGCGGCGTCACCGACGACGTGCGCGGGGCGCTTCTCGACCGGCTGCGGGACTGGCTGGGCACCGACCCCGACGGCACCCCGCGGCTGCGCACCGACGACACCGGCCGGCTCACCCTCGCCAAGTCCGTGGTCTCCGACCTGGACGTGCTGCGCTCGCTGTACCACGAGGCGACGCAGGGCAAGGGCGTCGACAGCCGGGCCGTGCGCGGACGGCTGCTGACCGACGCGCTGGTGCTGGTGCGCGGCCCGCTCCTGGCCGACCGGCCCGAGGACCGCTACCGCTGGCTCACCCACGAGATCGTCGACGCGCAGCTCCCGCTGCTCGTGGCGGACACCGGGCTCGCGCTCGCCGAGTTCCACATGGAGAAGAACCGCGCGGAGAAGGCCATCGAGGCGCTGAACGCCGCGCTGCGCACCGCCCCGGCCGACGAGCGGCTGTGGCACGAACTGCTGCGCGCCACCCACGCCCTGGACGACCCGGAGCGGCTCACCGCGCTGGCGTCCGACCTGGTGGCCCGCAGCGGGTCGCGGGGGCTGCCGCCGCGCACCGAGGCGCTGCTCGACGAACTGCTGCCGACGTGGCGCGACGCGGTCGCGGCGGCCGGCTGAGCGGCCGGACGTGATGACCGGCGGCCTGGAGTACGCGCTGATCGCCGTCGCCGCGCTGTGGGGCGCGGCGGCCGGCGCGCTGCTGCCCCGCGCCGCCCACCGGTTCGCCGTCCCGGCCGGGGAGGAGTGGCGCTCGGCGTGCCCGCAGGGACACCCGCTCGCGCGCTGGCTCGGCCCGGCCCGCTGCCGGGCGTGCGGAGGAACCCCGTACGGAACCGGCGCCGCCGTCCCCGTGACCGTCACCGCGCTGGTCTGCGCGGCCCTCGCCGCCGCCACCGGGACCCGGCCGGAGCTGGCGGTGTGGCTGCTGCTGGCGCCCGTAGGCGTGCTGCTCGCCACCGTCGACGTCCGGGTGCAGCGGCTGCCCGACCCGCTCACCCTGCCCTTCGCCGGGACCGCCCTGGTGCTGCTGGGGCTGACGGCGCTGGTCCCCGAGCACGCGGGGGAGTGGACAGGCGCCCTGCTGGGCGCGCTCGCGCTCGGCGCCGGCTACTTCGTGCTGTTCCTGGTCAACCCGGCCGGGATGGGCTTCGGCGACGTGAAACTGGCGCTCGGCGCGGGCGCGGTCCTCGGCTGGTACGGCTGGCCCACCGTGCTGCTCGGCACGCTGGCCGGGTTCCTGTGCGGGGCGCTGTACGGCGGGGCGCTCGTCGTCGCCCGGAAGGCGGGCCGCACGACGTCCATCCCGTTCGGTCCGTTCCTGATCGGCGGGGCCTTCGCGGGGCTGCTGATCGGCGCGTACACGGCCTGACGTCCGCGCGCGGAGACGGCTGACGTACGCTGATTCCGTCCGTCCACACCCCTGCGAAAGGGACACCGGTGACCGAGAAGGCCGACCTTCAGCCCGTCCTCGACCGTGCCGCCGCCGGTGGGCGGATCACCCCCGAAGAGGCCCTGGTCCTCTACCGCGACGCCCCGCTGCACGCCCTGGGCGCGGCCGCCGACGCGGCCCGCCGCCGCCGGTACGCGGGCACGGAGCACATCGCCACGTACATCATCGAGCGGAACATCAACTACACGAACGTGTGTGTCACGGCGTGCAGGTTCTGCGCGTTCTACGCGGCCCCCAAGGACACCGCCAAGGGCTGGACCCGCGACCTCGACGACATCCTGCGCCGCTGCGCGGAGACCGTGGAACTGGGCGGCACCCAGATCATGTTCCAGGGCGGCCACCACCCGGACTACGGCGTCGAGTACTACGAGAAGCACTTCGCGGCCATCAAGAAGGAGTTCCCGCAGCTCGTCATCCACAGCCTGGGGGCGAGCGAGGTCGAGCACATGGCGCGGATCTCGAAGGTGAGCGTCGAGGAGGCGATCACCCGGATCCACGCGGCGGGGCTCGACTCCTTCGCCGGCGCCGGCGCCGAACTGCTCCCGGAGCGCCCGCGCAAGGCCATCGCCCCGCTGAAGGAGTCCGGCGAGCGCTGGCTGCAGATCATGGAGATCGCCCACAACCTGGGCGTGGAGTCCACCTCCACCATGCTGATGGGCACCGGCGAGACCAACGCCGAGCGGATCGAGCACCTGCGGATGATCCGGGACGTGCAGGACCGCACGGGCGGCTTCCGCGCGTTCATCCCGTACACCTACCAGCCCGAGAACAACCACCTGAAGGGCCGCACCCAGGCCACGCTCTTCGAGTACCTGCGGATGATCGCCATCGCCCGCCTGTTCCTCGACAACGTGGCCCACATCCAGGGCTCGTGGCTGACCACCGGCAAGGAGGTCGGCCAGCTCTCCCTGCACTACGGCGCGGACGACCTCGGCTCGATCATGCTGGAGGAGAACGTCGTCTCCTCCGCCGGCGCCAGGCACCGCTCCAACCGGCTGGAGATCATCGACCTGATCCGTAAGGCGGGCCGGGTCCCGGCGCAGCGCTCCACGACGTACGAGCACCTGGTGGTGCACGACGACCCGGCGAACGACCCGGTCGACGACCGCGTGGTCTCGCACATCTCGTCCACCGCCATCGAGGGCGGCACGGCCCACCCGGAGCTGAAGCTCCTCCCCGTCAACTGACCTGCCCGTGCTGACCCTTCACGTCGCCGAGGCCTCGCCCGAGTCCGCCGTCCTGGTCGAGGGCGCGCGGATCGCCGCCGTCGGCCCGTACGAGGAGCTGGCCGCCGCGCACCCGGACGCCCGGCTGCGCCGGTGGCCCGGCATCCTGACGCCCGGACTGCTCAACCCGTACGGCCCGGAACTGCTGGAGCAGGCCTACCACCCCGACCCGCGCGAGGCGGACCGGCTCGGCACCGAGCCGCTGTTCGGGCTGCGGGCGCGGGCGCTCCTCGCCTCCGCGCCCTCCGCGCGGGGCGCCAGCGCGCGCCGCGGGGTGCAGCGTCTGCTGGCCCACGGGACGGTCGCCGTGGCCGGTGAGATCCGTGGCCGCGAGGCCCTGGACGCCGTCCGCAGGGCCGGGCTCGCCCTCGCGGGCCGCCCGCCCGCGCTGCCCGGACCTCCGGCGCTGTCCCCGGTGCCGCTCGTGCTGCTGCCGGCCCTCGGTCCCGGGAGCCCCGCGCGGTTCGCGGTGTTCGACGTGCCCGACCGTGACGCCCTGGTCCGGCAGGGCGCGTCCACCTGCGTGGCGACCGTGGTCGGCGGGCGTCTGGTCCACCGGCGGCGCTGACCCGGCGTACGCCCGTGCCGGTACGCCGCCGCGGGCCGGCCGGGGCGCGGCTGCAAGAATGGGCCCGTGACCCGCGCATCCCTGGACAAGCAGCCGCACGAAGTCGCCTCGATGTTCGACGACGTCGCGGAACGGTACGACCTGACCAACGACGTGCTGTCCCTCGGACAGGACCGGCGCTGGCGCAAGGAGGTCGCGAAGGCGGTCGACGCGCGGCCCGCGCAGAAGGTCCTGGACCTGGCGGCCGGTACCGGCACCTCCTCCCTGCCCTTCGCCCGCACCGGCGCCTACGTCGTGCCCTGCGACTTCTCGCAGGGCATGCTGCGGGTCGGCAAGCGGGCCAACGCCTGGCTGCCGTACACGGCCGGCGACGCGACCCGGCTGCCGTTCAAGGACGACGTGTTCGACGCCGTCACCATCTCCTTCGGCCTGCGCAACGTGCAGGACACCGACGCGGCGCTGCGCGAGATGCACCGGGTGACCCGGCCCGGCGGACGCATCGTCATCTGCGAGTTCTCGCACCCGACATGGACGCCGTTCCGCACCGTCTACACCGAGTACCTGATGCGCGCGCTGCCGCCGGTCGCCCGCGCGGTGTCGTCCAGCCCGGACGCGTACGTCTACCTCGCCGAGTCCATCCGCGCCTGGCCCGACCAGCCCGCGCTGGCCGAGCGGCTGAAGGGCGCCGGCTGGTCCAGGGTGGCCTGGCGCAACCTCACCGGCGGCGTGGTGGCACTGCACCGGGGCTTCAAGGAGAGCTGAGCGCCGCCACGGCCTCAAGGAGAGCCGAGCGCCACCAGGGGCGCCGCGGCGCCCGGTTCCTCCAGCTCGCGCCGCAGCCCGCCCGGCGGCGGCAGCGGACCGCGCGGCTCGCGCACCCCTCCACCGCCTTCGCCCTCGCCGAAGTCCAGCCACACGTGCACCACGGAGTGGCGGGGCACGGGCGTGCCGGGCTGCGGGTACTGGCGGACCACGTAGTCCACGACGGCGTGCGGGAAGTCCGGCCGGCCGGGCGCGTCGAGGGACAGGCCCCTCGCGCGGGCCGACTCGCGCGCGTCGACGGCCATCAGCCCGACCAGGCGCGGCACGCGCACGTCGCCGCCCCCGTGTCCCTCGGGTGTCATACGCATGGACGTCACCCCCAGCGGTACCGGAAGGGTAGGCCGGGGGCGCGTCCGACGGAAGCACTGCGTGATGGTTCGTGACAAAAAGTCACGCAGAGTAGCCGCGGGCGGGGTCCGTCAGAGGTCGAGGCGGTAGACGTGGGCCTCGGCCTTCGAGACGGGCGTCGTGAACGTCTGAGCGAGCCGCATGCCCAGCCGCCGGGTCACCGCGATCGAGCGGGCGTTGTGGGCCTTCACCACCGCCACGACGCTCGTCGGGCCCGCCGCGCGCACCCGGTCCAGCGTCTCCAGGGCCGCCGCCGTGACGTAGCCCTTGCCCCAGTGCTCGCGGGCGAGCCGCCAGCCGATCTCGATCTCCCCCGTGGGGCCCCACTCGCGCTCCCAGGGCTGGGCGCCGGTGAAGCCGATGACCTGCCCGTTCTCGTCGAGGACGCTCCACAGGCAGAAGCCCAGCTCGGCGTCGTGCCGCCGCTGGCGGGCGGTGAGCTCCTCGTAGACCGACAGCTCCGCGGGCCGGCCGCCGTGGAACTCCATGACGTCGGGGTGGGCGAAGATGCGGTGCCAGGTGACGGCGTCCTCGTCGGTGGGAACCCGCAGCCGTACAGCGGGGAGTGCTCGGTTCACGGGGCAGCCCTTCAGCCGGGTGATCACGTCCGCTGAATAGACTGCCTGTGTCCAGTGCCGGTCGGCACGAAGATTTCGAACTCTGGGGAGATCCCGCCGTGACCGAGCCCCTCTCCGACAACACCGCAGATGTGATCGTCGTGGGCGCGGGGCCAGCCGGCTCCACCACCGCCTACCACCTGGCCCGGTCCGGCCTCGACGTGCTCCTGCTGGAGAAGACCGAGTTCCCGCGCGAGAAGGTGTGCGGCGACGGCCTCACCCCGCGCGCCGTGAAGCAGCTGGTGTCGATGGGCATCGACATCTCCGAGGAGGCCGGCTGGCTGCGCAACAAGGGCCTGCGCATCATCGGCGGCGGCGTCCGCCTCCAGCTCGACTGGCCGGATCTCGCCTCCTTCCCCGATTACGGACTCGTGCGCAAGCGCGACGACTTCGACGAGCAGCTCGCCCGGCAGGCGCAGAAGGCGGGCGCCCGGCTGTACGAGCGGTGCAACGTGGGCGCGCCGGTCGTCGACGACCGCACCGGCCGCATCACGGGCGTGAAGGCCAAGCTCGGCGAGGACAAGCGGGAGGTCACCTTCCACGCCCCGCTGGTGGTGGCCGCCGACGGCAACTCCACCCGGCTGTCCCTGGCGATGGGCCTGCACCGGCGCGAGGACCGCCCGATGGGCGTCGCCGTGCGCACGTACTTCACCTCGCCCCGCCACGACGACGACTACCTGGAGTCCTGGCTGGAGCTGTGGGACCGGCGCGGCGCGCAGGACCGGCTGCTGCCCGGCTACGGCTGGATCTTCGGCATGGGCGACGGCACGTCCAACGTCGGCCTGGGCGTGCTCAACACCTCCGACTCCTTCAAGGAGCTGGACTGGCGCGAGGTCCTCAAGGCCTGGTGCGCGTCCATGCCGGAGGACTGGGGCTACACCCCGGACAACATGACCGGCCCGATCCGCGGCGCCGCGCTCCCCATGGCCTTCAACCGCCAGCCGCACTACACGCGCGGTCTGCTGCTCGTCGGCGACGCGGGCGGTCTGGTGAACCCGTTCAACGGCGAGGGCATCGCCTACGCGATGGAGTCCGGGCAGCTCGCCGCCGACGTGATCGTCCAGGCGCACGCGCGGTCCACCCCGGCCCAGCGTGAGATCGCCCTCCAGCGCTACCCGCGGGTCCTCAAGGACACCTACGGCGGCTACTACACGCTCGGCCGCGCCTTCGTGAAGCTCATCGGCAACCCGAAGGTCATGCAGATCGCCGCCCAGCGCGGTCTGACGCACCCGATGCTGATGAAGTTCACGCTGAAGCTCCTCGCCAACCTGACCGACCCCACGGGCGGCGACGCGATGGACCGCATCATCAACGGTCTGAGCAAGGTGGCCCCGAAGGCCTGAACGGCCGGGCGCGTGACCGGAGTCGGCGGGCATGTCCGGCATCTCCGGGCGCGGTGTCCGATCGTGACCGTCGCGTGACGCATCCGTGAACAACTGATCGACTCCGGGCGGTGTCGAACGGGACGTGACCCAGCCGGGCACGTCCCGTTCGACGAAAGAGCCTTTTCATGACACAGCAGGCGAGACGGCTGCGCGCGCGGCTCGCGGCGCTGGGAGCGGTGGGCGCCACGGCGCTGGCCGCGGCCGGGTTCCAGGGCGCGGCCCACGCGGCCGACGCACCCCTCCCGGTGGTGATCACGGGCGAGGACCGGGTGGACCTGTCCCTCCACTCGGACAACGGTGACCCCACGGAGCCGCAGGTCGACCTCCGGCTCGACGTCCCGGGCGAGGAGTTCGAGGGCGACGGCGAGGTTCCGGCGGTGTACCGCGGGGAGTACACGATCCGCATCGACGCCCGCGGGCTGAAGGGCGTCGCGAAGGCCGACCTGCCCTGCGACGCCGACGGCCTGGTCGCGGTCTGTTCGGGCTACGACCTGTACGCGGGCACGACGTACAACCGGCTCGGCGGCATCCGGCTCGACCTCACCGACGACAGCGAGGCCGGCGACACCGGCAGCATCGTCGTCACCGGCGAGGGCGAGGGCCTCGAGTTCACGCCCCTCACCGTCGACGTGCGCGTCGGCGGCCCCGAGCTGCTGAACCGCGCGCTCACCCTGCCGAAGGACCTGAAGGCCGGCGAGACCTTCGAGCCGCCGCTGGGCGTGATGAACGTGGGCGGCGTGCCGTCCGAGGGCGCCGTGCTGCGGCTGTACGGCTCGCGCGGGCTGTCCTTCCCGGACGACTTCGGCAACTGCTCCTCGACCGTGGTGGACACCGGACCGCTGCTGCGGCAGCACACCGAGGTGCTCTGCGCCTTCCCCGACACCCTCGAGGCGGGAGCGGCGTACACCCTGGCCGGCCCGGTGCGGGTGAAGACCGCGGACTTCGCGCTGCACGACATCTTCTCCTCCTCGTTCCGGCCCCTGGAGCCGGGCGAGGAGAAGACGCTGCACGAGGGGCGCCGGCAGGGCAGCGGGCCGGACCTGACGCTGGAGCGGGCCGGGGACGCGGACCCGGCGCAGTACACCAAGTACGCCGAGCTGGACCTGCCCACGACCAACACCTACGACCTGGAGCTCACCGGCGCCTCCGCGTCCGGCGCGGCCGGGGACACCGTCACGGCGGAGATCGGGTTCGCCAACAACGGGCCGGCCTGGATCAGCGCGCTGCGCTCCGGCGGGGAGCCGTTCTCCTTCACGGTGGTCGCGCCCGAGGGATCGCCCGTCACCTCGGCGCCCGAGAAGTGCCGGACCATCACCGTCGACGGCAGCGTGCCGGGCTACCGCTGCTCGGTGGCGACGCCGCTGCTCGAGGACGCCCGGCTCACCTTCCCGTTCGAGCTGCGCGTCGACGAGGTCGTGGAGGGCGCCAGGGGCCGGGTGGCGATGCCCGAGTGGGACAACCCCTTCGACTCCGACCCGTCGAACGACGTGGCGTGGATCGTGCTGAACGCCCCCGGCGAGCCCGGCGACGACGGCACGGGCGGCTCCGACGGCGGCCCGTCGGACGACCCGTCGGCGCCCGGCGCCGGTGACGGGGACGGCTCCGGCGACGGGACCGGCACGGACGACGCCGACTCCGGCGGCGGTGCGGGCGACGACGCCGGCGGCGGTCTGGCGCTCACCGGCGCCCAGGGCGTGGGCCTGCTCGGCGGCGCGGCGGTGCTCGCGCTGGGGCTCGGCGCGGCCGTCGTGGTGTACCAGCGCCGTCGCGCCGGCCGCGACGGACAGGCAGCCGTCTGACGCGCGCGTCGCTGTGACGCCCCTGTGGGGCCGGAGCCCGCCTCGGCGGACCCTCCGGCCCCCTCGTGGTTCCGAAGCCCCGTGAGGGCCTGTCACGGGGCGCGGCGAGCGGCACGGTGGCTGCTCGCCTGCCGTCAACGCACGCCGACAGGGGTGCAATTCGGGCAATACGGTGATCTTGCCCTGGTTTGGCGGCCTCATGGCCGGCCGGACGACACGGAGGGCCGCCGCCTCGGTGAGGCAGCGGCCCTTCGGTCCGTGGAGACGTGGGTCAGAGCACGCGGACGGCGCCCGACGCCGGGTAGCCGGAGAGGTCCTGGATGACGACGCCCTTCGAGGGGTTGGCGGCGTCCAGGTACTGGCCGTTCCCGATGTAGACGCCCACGTGGTACGCGGAGCCCTTGCCGCCCCAGTACAGGATGTCGCCGGGCTGGATCTGCGACAGCGGGATGTCGGTGCCCACCATCGACTGGTCCTGGGAGACGCGCGGCAGGTCCACACCGACCTGCTTGAACGCGGCCTGCACCAGGCTGGAGCAGTCCCAGGCGTTGGGGCCGGTGGCGCCCATGACGTAGGCGTCGCCCACCTGCGCCTGGAGGAAGGCGAGGACGGTCGCGACGCTGCCGCCGGCCGGCGCGGAGACGGTCGCGGTCGCGGTCGCGGTCTCCGTGGTGAGCGCGGGGCGCTCGGCGTCGCGCGCCGCGCGCTCGGCGGCCGCCTGACGGGCCTCCTCGGCCGCCTTCTTCCTCGCCTCGGCCTTCTTCTTGGCCTCGGCCAGGTCCGCCTTGGCCTGCTTCGCGGCCTCGGCGGCCGCTGCGTCACGCTCGGCCTGCAGCTGGTAGTTCGCGGCCGCCTGCTGGGTGGCGTCCGCGGACTCGGCGACCTGGGCGGCCAGGTCGGCCGTCAGGGTGGGCAGTTCGAGGGTCTGCGTCACCGGCTCGGCCGCGTTGGCCGCGCTGGACGCCCCGGCCACTGCCAGGGTGCTGAGGACGCCACCGGCAACTCCGGCCCGCATGGCGATCGTGGAGGTCGCGGTGCGGCGGGGCTTCCGGTGGCTGCGTATGTGAGCGGTGTGGGACATGGGAACAACCGGTACCAGGGGCTGCTTCATATCTTCAAGAAACGTGTGCTGCGCCACAGTTGTTCAATCGGGGGCCCAAATTCCCCGCACGTCCCTCTCCATTGACGCCACAACGGACATTGCGGGCGGCCGTGACCGGGCCGTGATCACGCACTTTCATCGTTACGCCCGAATTGCTCCTCGCTTACCACCGGTTGGGATGGTTGGCCAAGCCCCGCTCCTGAGGGCCCCTCAGGAATGTGACGGACGTCACGGAACGGTAGGGGCCGCCAGGGCGTCCGTCGGCCACCCCGGACTTCGTGAACGCGTGCACACGTCCACATCGCGCCTCGCGACCCCCCTGACGTGTGAACGGGGCCTCTATCAAGACAACCCGTCCAGCGCCAATTTGCATGCAGAGGAATCGTCTTGATATGGAGACGCCTCCTCCGGGACCCCTCTGAGCTGGGCCGACGGATCAAGATGTCACCTTTGGTGATCACGTGGATGCTTGACGTGTGAAGATCACCGCTCATCCGACTTCATGATCGTTCGTCAGGTGGTGGAGATCACAAAGCTTGTGCAATACCCCGTGTCGCAGATCACAGACCCACAGGCATAAGATGCGGAGCGGTTGGGCTTGTGACCTGCTTCACATGTTCTCGATCTTCGCCGGGGCGGGCGTGGTTCGTGGGGCTGGTGAGGCGACGGGCCCGCTGCACAACCGCCAGCAGTCAGTGCCGACTGAGAGGAGCGAGGAGCGGTGAACGCGTATGCGCCCATCCTCGTACTGGGAGCCCTCGGGGCAGGCTTTGCGATCTTCTCCGTGGTCATGGCCACGCTGATCGGTCCGAAGCGGTACAACCGGGCGAAGCTCGAGGCCTACGAGTGCGGCATCGAGCCGACCCCCACGCCGGCCGGCGGCGGGCGCTTCCCCATCAAGTACTACCTGACGGCGATGCTCTTCATCATCTTCGATATCGAGATCGTCTTCCTCTACCCCTGGGCCGTCACCTTCGACGCCCTGGGGATTTTCGGGCTCGTGGAGATGCTGCTCTTCGTGCTCACCGTCTTCGTCGCGTACGCGTACGTATGGCGGCGCGGCGGCCTGGAATGGGACTGAGGGGCCATAAGTCATGGGACTCGAAGAAAAGCTGCCGAGCGGATTCCTGCTGACCACCGTCGAGCAGGCCGCGGGCTGGGTGCGCAAGTCGTCCGTCTTCCCCGCCACGTTCGGCCTCGCCTGCTGTGCCATCGAGATGATGACCACCGGCGCGGGCCGCTACGACCTGGCGCGCTTCGGCATGGAGGTCTTCCGCGGCTCGCCGCGGCAGGCGGACCTCATGATCGTCGCCGGGCGGGTCAGCCAGAAGATGGCGCCGGTGCTCCGGCAGGTCTACGACCAGATGCCGAACCCCAAGTGGGTGATCTCCATGGGGGTCTGCGCCTCCTCGGGCGGCATGTTCAACAACTACGCGATCGTCCAGGGCGTCGACCACGTCGTCCCGGTCGACATCTACCTCCCCGGCTGTCCGCCCCGCCCCGAGATGCTGATGGACGCGATCCTCAAGCTCCACCAGAAGATCCAGAGCTCCAAGCTCGGCGTGAACGCCGAGGAGGCGGCCCGCGAGGCGGAGGAGGCGGCGCTCAAGGCCCTGCCCACGATCGAGATGAAGGGGCTGCTGCGATGAGCGACGCGAACAACACCGCGGGTGACGGCGTGAACCCCGAGAAGGAGCTCTCCGCCGAGAACCTCCCCGGCCAGCGCGGACAGGGCGGCGAGGAGATCCGCGTCCAGCGCGGCATGTTCGGCGCCGACAGCGGCGGCGACACCTCCGGTTACGGCGGCCTGGTCCGCTCGGTCCGGCTCCCGGGACCGGCGGCCCGCCCGTACGGCGGCTGGTTCGACGAGGTCGCCGACGAACTGGAGGGCGCGCTGGAGGAGCAGGACCTGCTCCCGGAGAACGCCATCGAGAAGACGGTCGTCGACCGCGGTGAGATCACCTTCCACATCGAGCGCGAGCACCTCGTGCGGGTGGCGAGGACGCTGCGCGACGACCCCGCGCTGCGGTTCGAACTGTGCACCGGCGTCAGCGGGGTGCACTACCCGGGCGACAAAGGGCGCGAGCTGCACGCCGTCTACCACCTGCGCTCGATCACCCACAACCGGGTGATCCGCCTGGAGGTCAGCGTGCCGGACAGCGACCCGCACATCCCGTCGCTGTTCTCCGTCTATCCGACCAACGACTGGCACGAGCGCGAGACGTACGACTTCTTCGGCATCGTCTTCGACGGTCACCCGGCCCTGACGCGGATCATGATGCCGGACGACTGGCAGGGCCATCCGCAGCGCAAGGACTATCCCCTCGGCGGCATCCCCGTCGAGTACAAGGGCGCCCAGATCCCGGCTCCGGACCAGCGGAGGTCGTACTCGTGAGCACGCACGCCAACCCTCGCGAGACCACCGAGGGAACCGTCTACACCGTCACCGGCGGCGACTGGGACGAGGTCGTCGAGACCGCGGCCCGGACCGACGACGAGCGCATCGTCGTCAACATGGGACCGCAGCACCCGTCCACCCACGGGGTGCTCCGCCTGATCCTGGAGATCGACGGCGAGACGGTCACCGAGGCCCGCTGCGGCATCGGCTACCTCCACACCGGCATCGAGAAGAACCTCGAGTACCGGACGTGGACCCAGGGCACCACGTTCGTGACGCGCATGGACTACCTGACGCCGTTCTTCAACGAGACGGCGTACTGCCTCGCGGTCGAGAAGCTGCTCGGCATCGAGGACGAGGTCCCGGACCGCGCCTCGGTCATCCGGGTGCTCCTGATGGAGCTGAACCGGCTCTCCTCCCACCTGGTGTGCATCGCCACCGGCGGCATGGAGCTCGGCGCCACCACGATCATGATCTACGGATTCCGTGACCGTGAACTGATTCTCGACATCTACGAGCTCATCACGGGCCTGAGGATGAACCACGCGTACATCCGCCCCGGCGGACTCGCCCAGGACCTGCCGCCCGGCGCGGTCGACCAGATCCGCGAGTTCGTCAAGAAGATGCGGAAGAACCTCCCCGAGTACGACAAGCTCGCCACCGGGAACCCCATCTTCAAGGCCCGCATGCAGGACGTCGGCTACCTCGACCTGGCCGGCTGCATGGCCCTCGGCGCGACCGGCCCGATCCTGCGCTCCACCGGCCTGCCGCACGACCTGCGCAAGGCCCAGCCGTACTGCGGCTACGAGACGTACGACTTCGACGTCCCGACCGCCGACACCTGCGACTCCTACGGCCGGTTCCTGATCCGGCTGGAGGAGATGCGCCAGTCGCTGCGCATCGTCGAGCAGTGCCTGGACCGGCTGGAGCCCGGCCCGGTCATGGTCGCCGACAAGAAGATCGCCTGGCCCGCCCAGCTCGCCCTGGGACCCGACGGACTGGGCAACTCCCTCGACCACATCAAGCAGATCATGGGCACCTCCATGGAGGCCCTGATCCACCACTTCAAGCTGGTCACCGAGGGCTTCCGCGTCCCGCCGGGCCAGGCCTACGCGGCCGTCGAGTCGCCCAAGGGCGAGCTCGGGGTGCACGTCGTCTCCGACGGCGGCACCCGCCCCTACCGGGTCCACTTCCGCGACCCGTCCTTCACCAACCTTCAGGCCATGGCGGCGATGTGCGAGGGCGGCCAGGTCGCCGACGTCATCGTCGCCGTCGCGTCCATCGACCCCGTGATGGGAGGCGTCGACCGGTGACCACCTCTTCTTCCGAGCGGGGCGTCAGCCTGGGCATGCCGGAACTGCCCGCGCCGGACTACCCGGACGACGTCCGGGCCCGGCTGGAGACCGACGCGCGGGCGATCGTCGCGCGCTACCCGGACTCCCGGTCCGCCCTCCTGCCGCTGCTGCACCTGGTGCAGTCGGAGGAGGGCCATGTCACGCGCACCGGCATGCGGTTCTGCGCCGAGACGCTCGGCCTGACCACGGCCGAGGTGACCGCGGTCGCCACCTTCTACACCATGTACCGGCGCCGCCCGAGCGGCGACTACCAGGTCGGGGTGTGCACCAACACCCTGTGCGCGGTGATGGGCGGCGACGCGATCTTCGAGGAGCTCCAGGAGCACCTGGGCGTCGGCAACGGCGAGACCACCGCCGACGGCAAGGTCACCCTGGAGCACATCGAGTGCAACGCGGCCTGCGACTACGCGCCCGTCGTGATGGTCAACTGGGAGTTCTTCGACAACCAGACCCCCGAGAGCGCCAAGCGCATGGTCGACGACCTGCGCGCCGGCCGCCCGGTCGCGCCCACCCGCGGCGCGCCGCTGTGCACGTTCAAGGAGACCGCGCGGATCCTGGCCGGCTTCCCCGACGAGCGCGAGGGGGCCGTCGAGGCGACCGGCAGCGCGGGCCCCGCCTCCCTGATCGGCCTGAAGCTGGCCAAGGGCGAGGCCGCCCCCGCGCGCGTGGTGCACCCGCGGGGCGAGGCGCCGCAGGACGCCCCGCCGCACGAGCCGTCCCCCGCCGAGCACCTCAGCTCGCACGACGCGCCGCAGGACACGGCGGCCTCCGACCCGTCCCACCCGTCCGGACCCGTCGCCGAGGAGGGGGAGTGATGACCTTGGCACCCGAACTGAAGGACACCAGCCCGGAGAAGCTGCTCGCGCCGGTGCTGTCGGCCTTCTGGGACGAGGAGAAGTCCTGGACGCTCGACGTCTACCGCCGGCACGACGGCTACGAGGGCCTGCGCAAGGCGCTCGCGATGTCGCCCGACGACGTCATCGCGTACGTCAAGGACTCCGGGCTGCGCGGACGCGGCGGCGCCGGCTTCCCGACGGGCATGAAGTGGCAGTTCATCCCGCAGGGCGACGGCAAGCCGCACTACCTCGTCGTCAACGCCGACGAGTCGGAGCCCGGGACCTGCAAGGACATCCCGCTGCTCTTCGCCAACCCGCACAGCCTGATCGAGGGCATCGTCATCGCCTGCTACGCCATCAGGTCGTCGCACGCGTTCATCTACCTGCGCGGCGAGGTCGTCCCCGTGCTGCGCAGGCTGCACGCGGCCGTGCGCGAGGCGTACGAGGCCGGGCTCCTCGGCAAGAACATCCTCGGCAGCGGACTCGACCTCGAACTCACCGTGCACGCGGGCGCGGGCGCGTACATCTGCGGTGAGGAGACCGCGCTGCTCGACTCCCTCGAGGGCCGTCGCGGCCAGCCCAGGCTGCGTCCTCCCTTCCCCGCCGTCGCGGGCCTCTACGCCTGCCCCACGGTGGTGAACAACGTCGAGTCCATCGCCTCGGTTCCCGCCATCATGAACCGGGGCAAGGAGTGGTTCCGCTCGATGGGCAGCGAGAAGTCCCCGGGCTTCACGCTCTACTCCCTCAGCGGCCATGTGGCGAGCCCCGGCCAGTACGAGGCGCCCCTCGGCATCACCCTGCGCCAGCTGCTCGACATGAGCGGCGGGATGCGGCCCGGCCACCGGCTGAAGTTCTGGACGCCGGGCGGCTCCTCGACGCCGATGTTCACCGACGAGCACCTCGACGTCCCCCTCGACTACGAAGGGGTCGGCGCCGCGGGCTCCATGCTCGGCACCAAGGCGCTGCAGTGCTTCGACGAGACCACCTGCGTGGTCCGCGCCGTCACCCGCTGGACCGAGTTCTACGCCCACGAGTCCTGCGGCAAGTGCACCCCCTGCCGCGAGGGCACGTACTGGCTCGTCCAGCTGATGCGGGACATCGAGGCCGGCAAGGGACAGATGTCCGACCTCGACAAGCTGAACGACATCGCCGACAACATCAACGGCAAGGCCTTCTGCGCCCTCGGCGACGGCGCCGCCTCGCCGATCTTCTCCTCGCTCAAGTACTTCCGCGAGGAGTACGAGCAGCACATCACGGACCGTCGCTGCCCCTTCGACCCGGCCGCGTCGACGGTCTGGGCCGACCGTACGGAGGTGCACGCATGACTGTGACCACCAACGCTCCCTCAGGAGGGGGAGAGGCGGCGGTCCCGCCCGAGGACCTCGTCACGCTGACGATCGACGGCGCCGAGATCAGCGTGCCCAAGGGCACCCTGGTCATCCGGGCCGCCGAGCAGCTCGGCATCGAGATCCCCCGGTTCTGCGACCACCCGCTGCTCGCGCCGGCCGGCGCCTGCCGCCAGTGCATCGTGGAGGTCGAGGGCCAGCGCAAGCCCATGGCGTCCTGCACCATCACCTGCACCGACGGAATGGTGGTGAAGACGCAGCTCTCCTCGCCGGTCGCGGAGAAGGCCCAGAAGGGCGTGATGGAGCTGCTGCTCATCAACCACCCGCTGGACTGCCCGGTCTGCGACAAGGGCGGCGAGTGCCCGCTGCAGAACCAGGCGATGTCGCACGGCAACGCCGAGTCCCGCTTCGACGGCAAGAAGCGCACCTACGAGAAGCCCGTCGCGATCTCCACCCAGGTGCTGCTGGACCGCGAACGGTGCGTGCTGTGCGCCCGCTGCACCCGCTTCTCCAACCAGATCGCGGGCGACCCGATGATCGAGATGGTCGAGCGGGGCGCGCTCCAGCAGATCGGCACCGGCGAGGGCGACCCGTTCGAGTCGTACTTCTCCGGCAACACCATCCAGATCTGCCCGGTCGGCGCGCTCACCTCGGCCGCCTACCGGTT
Source organism: Streptomyces albogriseolus (assembly GCA_014650475.1). Classification (GTDB taxonomy): domain Bacteria; phylum Actinomycetota; class Actinomycetes; order Streptomycetales; family Streptomycetaceae; genus Streptomyces; species Streptomyces albogriseolus. The sequence continues at coordinate 212,893 of BMVA01000007.1, read as the reverse complement.
CCGCTCCCGCCCGTTCGACCTGATCTCCTCGCCGTCGGTGTGCGAGCACTGCTCGGGCGGCTGCGCCACCCGCACCGACCACCGGCGCGGCAAGGTCATGCGGCGGCTCGCCGCCGACGACCCCGAGGTCAACGAGGAGTGGATCTGCGACAAGGGCCGCTTCGCGTTCCGGTACGCGCAGCAGCGGGACCGGCTCGACACCCCGCTGGTGCGCAACCCGGAGGGTGAGCTGGAGCCGGCGTCGTGGCCGGACGCGCTGCAGATCGCGGCGCAGGGCCTGCTGGCCTCGCGGGGCCGCACCGGTGTGCTGACCGGTGGCCGGCTGACCGTCGAGGACGCCTACGCGTACAGCAAGTTCGCGCGGGTCGCGCTCGCCACCAACGACATCGACTTCCGTGCGCGCGTGCACAGCACGGAGGAGTCCGACTTCCTCGCCGCGCGCGTCGCGGGACGCGGCGTCGACCTGGACGGCACCGGCGTCACCTACCGGGCGCTGGAGAAGGCCCCGGCGGTCCTGCTGGTCGGCTTCGAGTCCGAGGAGGAGGCGCCCGGCGTCTTCCTGCGGCTGCGCAAGGCCTGGCGCGCCCACGGCCAGCGCACCTTCGCGCTGGCCACGCACGCCACCCGCGGGCTGACCAAGGCCGGCGGCACGCTGCTGCCGGCGGCCCCGGGCACCGAGACCGAGTGGCTGGACGCGCTGGCGAGCGGCGTCGGCCTGGAGGGCGACGGGGCCGCGGCCGCCGAGGCGCTGCGCTCCGAGGGCGCGGTGGTCGTCGTCGGCGAGCGGCTGGCCGCCGTACGGGGCGGGCTCACCGCGGCCGTGCGGTTCGCCACCGCGACCGGCTCCCGGCTGGTGTGGATCCCGCGCCGGGCCGGGGAGCGGGGCGCGATCGAGGCGGGTGCGCTGCCGTCGCTGCTGCCGGGCGGCCGCCCGGCGACCGACCCGCGCGCCCGGGAGGAGGTGGCCGCCCTCTGGGGCGTCGCCGAACTCCCGCACCGCTACGGCCGGGACACCGCGCAGATCGTCGAGGCCGCCGCCCGCGGCGACCTCCAGGCGCTGCTGGTGGCGGGCGTGGAGGTCGCCGACCTGCCCGACCCGGCCCGCGCCCGGGCCGCGCTCGCCGAGGCCGGGTTCGTGGTCTCCCTGGAGCTGCGGCCCGGCGAGGTCACCGAGCTCGCCGACGTGGTCCTGCCGGTCGCCGCGGTCGCCGAGAAGGCCGGCACCTTCCTCAACTGGGAAGGCAGGGTGCGGCTGTTCGAGGCGGCGCTCAAGCCCGACCAGATGACCCGGCGGGTGGCGCCCACCGACGCGCGCGTGCTGCAGATGCTCGCCGACGCGATGGACGTGCACCTGGGCCTGCCGGACCTGCGCACGATCCGCTCGGAGATCGACCGGCTCGGACCGTGGGACGGCCCGCGCGCCGCCGACCCGGTGGAGACCGCGGGCGCCCTGCCCCGGCCGGCCGCCGGCGAGGCCGTGCTGGCCGGTCACCGGCTCCTGCTGGACCTCGGCCTGCTGCAGCAGGGCGACGAGGCGCTGGCCGGCACCCGGCACGCCGCGCTCGCCCGGCTCTCGGCCGCCACGGCCGCCGAGGTCGGCGTGAAGGACGGCGACACGCTCGCGGTGACCGGCCCCGCCGGGACGCTCGAACTGCCGCTGTCCGTCACCGAGATGCCCGACCGGGTGGTCTGGCTCCCGCTGAACTCCACGGACGGCGGGGTGGCCTCCGGCACCGGGGCGCTGCCCGGCTCCCTCGTCCGCATCGGCCCGGCGACCCTCGCCGGCGAGGCTCCCCAGGAGGTGGAGGCATGAGCCCGTACCTCGCCGCTGAAGACCTCTCGATGTTCGGCCGCGATCCCTGGTGGCTGATCGTCGTCAAGGCGGTGTTCTGCTTCGCCTTCCTGATGGTGACCGTGCTGATCTCCATCGTCATGGAGCGCAAGGTCGTCGCCTGGATGCAGCTGCGCATCGGCCCCAACCGGCACGGCCCCTGGGGCATGCTCCAGTCGCTCGCCGACGGCGTGAAGCTGATGCTGAAGGAGGACGTCGTCGTCAAGCGCGCGGACAAGGCGGTCTACGTCCTCGCGCCGATCGTGGCGGCCATCCCGGCGTTCATGGCGTTCGCCGTGATCCCCTTCGGGCCGGCCGGCAACGAGATCTCGATCTTCGGCCAGCGCACCACGATGCAGCTCACCGACCTGCCGATCGCGGCGCTCTACATCCTCGCGGTCGCCTCGGTCGGCATCTACGGCATCGTCCTGGCGGGCTGGAGCTCCGGCTCCACCTACCCGCTGCTGGGAGGCCTGCGTTCCTGCGCCCAGATGATCTCCTACGAGATCGCCATGGGCGCCGCGTTCGCCTCCGTCTTCCTCTACTCCGGGTCGATGTCGACGTCGACGATCGTCGAGCAGCAGGCCGACCGCTGGTACGTGCTGCTGCTGCCGGTGTCGTTCCTCATCTACATCGTGACGATGGTCGGCGAGACCAACCGCGCCCCGTTCGACATGCCGGAGTCCGAGGGCGACCTGGTCGGCGGCTTCAACACCGAGTACTCGTCGATCAAGTTCGCGATGTTCATGCTCGCCGAGTACATCAACATGGTGACCGTCTCGGCGGTCGCGGTGACCCTCTTCCTGGGCGGCTGGCGGGCCCCCTGGCCGGTCAGCACCTTCTGGGAGGGCGCCAACCACGGCTGGTGGCCGATGCTCTGGTTCACCGGCAAGCTGCTCACCCTGCTGTTCTGCTTCGTCTGGCTGCGCGGCACGCTCCCGCGCGTCCGCTACGACCAGCTGATGAAGCTCGGCTGGAAGGTCCTCATCCCGGTCTCCCTGGTGTGGCTGATGGCGGTCGCCACGGTCCGGGCGCTGCGCAACGAGAACTACGAGTTCGCCGACATCGCGCTCTACATCGCCGGCGGCGTGCTCGTCCTGCTGCTCCTCTCCTTCGTCGCCGACATGTTCCGCGGCCGGGGCGAGGAGACCGCACAGCCCGCGGACCAGCCTCCGTTCGACCCGATGGCGGGCGGGTTCCCCGTGCCGCCGCTGCCCGGGCAGGAGCTGCCCCCGGTGCCGCGGCGCCGCCCGCGTCACGAGCGGGAGCTCGTTGTCAGTGGCGGACCCGATACTCACAGTGACGAATCCCAGGGCGGATCTACGGATGGAAAGGAGGCGTCCGATGGCTGAGGAACCGAAGGACACCAAGCCCGGTTTCCTGAACCCGGTGGCCGGCTTCGGCGTGACCTTCAAGGCCATGTTCAAGAAGCGGCTCACCGAGCAGTACCCGGAGCAGCAGAAGACCACGGCCCCGCGCTTCCACGGACGGCACCAGCTCAACCGCCATCCGGACGGCCTGGAGAAGTGCGTCGGCTGCGAGCTGTGCGCCTGGGCCTGTCCCGCCGACGCGATCTACGTCGAGGGCGCGGACAACACGGACGAGGAGCGCTACTCGCCCGGCGAGCGGTACGGCCGCGTCTACCAGATCAACTACGCCCGCTGCATCCTGTGCGGCCTGTGCATCGAGGCGTGCCCGACGCGCGCGCTGACGATGACCAACGAGTTCGAGCTGGCCGACTCCAGCCGGGCGAACCTCATCTACACCAAGGAGCAGCTGCTCGCCGGCCTGGACGAGGGCATGGTCGAGGCCCCGCACGCCATGTACCCGGGCACGGACGAACAGGACTACTACCGCGGTCTGGTGACCGAGGCGGCGCCCGGCACGGAGCGTCAGGTCGCCCACTCCAAGGGCGAGGTGGTCCAGGAGGCCGAGTCCACGTTCGGCCCGGAGGAGCCGGCCTCGGAGAAGGTGATCGGGCGATGACCGAACAGCTCGCCGCGTATGCGACCTCCACCGGCGAGGCCGTGCAGTTCTGGATCCTCGGCACCGTCGCCGTGATCGGCGCCCTGTGCACCGTCTTCATGCGGCGGGCCGTGCACAGCGCGCTCTGCCTCGCCGGCACGATGATCGTCCTCGCCGTGTTCTACCTGGCGAACGGCGCCTACTTCCTGGGCGTCGTGCAGATCGTCGTCTACACCGGCGCGATCATGATGCTGTTCCTGTTCGTGGTGATGCTCGTCGGCGTCACGGCCGCGGACTCCCTGAAGGAGACCATCAAGGGCCAGCGCTGGCTGGCCCTGCTGTGCGGGCTCGGCTTCGGCATCCTGCTGGTCGGCGGCATCGGCAACGCCTCGCTGAGCGAGTTCAGCGGCGTCGGCGAGGCCAACGCCGGGGGGAACGTCCAGGGCCTCGCCTCCTTGATGTTCACCCGCTACGTCTTCGCCTTCGAGATCACCGGCGCGCTGCTCATCACGGCGGCCGTCGGCGCCATGGTGCTCACCCACCGCGAGCGCACCGAGCGGGCCAAGACCCAGCGCGAACTGGCCGAGCAGCGCGTCCGCGAGGGCAGGTACCTGCCGCCGCTGCCCGCGCCCGGCGTCTACGCCCGGCACAACGCGGTCGACATCGCGGGCCTGCTGCCCGACGGCACCCCGTCGGACCTCACCGTCAGCAAGACGCTGCGGGACCGCGGCCAGGTCCGTGACGTGTCGCGGGAGGCGATCAACGACCTGCGGGCGATGGAGCAGCGCGCGGAGGAGCGCCTGGAGCGCCGCGCGATCGAGCCGCCGGTCTTCAAGCGGGCCGAGGAGGCGTCGAAGTGAATCCCGTCAACTACCTGTACCTGGCGGCGCTGCTGTTCACCATCGGCGCCACCGGTGTGCTGATCCGGCGCAACGCGATCGTGGTGTTCATGTGCGTCGAGCTGATGCTCAACGCCTGCAACCTGGCGTTCGTCGCCTTCTCCCGCATGCACGGCAACCTCGACGGCCAGATCATCGCGTTCTTCACGATGGTCGTCGCCGCCGCGGAGGTCGTGGTGGGGCTGGCGATCATCGTGTCCCTGTTCCGTTCCCGCCACTCGGCCTCGGTCGACGACGCCAGCCTGATGAAGCTGTGAGGGGCTGCTGAATCGTGGAGAACCTGATTGCGCTGCTGGTGGCGGCGCCTCTGCTCGGAGCGGTGGTCCTGCTGTGCGGCGGACGCCGGCTGGACGCCGTCGGCCACTGGATCGGCACGGCCCTGGCCGCCGTCTCCTTCGCGCTCGGCCTGGTGCTCTTCACCGACCTGCTGGGCAAGGGCGCCGAGGACCGCACGGTCGTGCAGCACCTGTTCAGCTGGATCCCGGTGGAGGGCTTCCAGGCGGACGTCGCCTTCCGGCTCGACCAGCTCTCGATGACGTTCGTGCTGCTGATCACCGGTGTCGGCTCGCTGATCCACCTCTACTCCGTCGGGTACATGGAGCACGACGAGCGGCGCCGCCGCTTCTTCGGCTACCTGAACCTCTTCCTCGCGGCGATGCTGATCCTGGTCCTCGCCGACAACTACCTGCTGCTGTACGTCGGCTGGGAGGGCGTCGGTCTCGCCTCCTACCTGCTGATCGGCTTCTGGCAGCACAAGCCGAGCGCGGCCACGGCCGCGAAGAAGGCCTTCCTGGTCAACCGCGTCGGTGACATGGGCCTGTCCATCGCGATCATGCTGATGTTCCTGTGGTTCGGCACCTTCGCCTTCGGGCCGGTGCTCGGCGGCCACGGGGAGGCCGGTCTCGCCGGTGACGCGGGCGAGGGCAAGCTGACCGCGATCGCCCTGATGCTGCTGCTCGCCGCGTGCGGCAAGTCCGCCCAGGTGCCGCTGCAGTCCTGGCTCGGGGACGCGATGGAGGGCCCGACCCCGGTGTCGGCCCTCATCCACGCCGCGACCATGGTGACCGCGGGCGTGTACCTGATCGTCCGGTCCGCGGCCGTCTTCAACGGCGCCCCGGACGCGCAACTGGTCGTCACCGTCGTCGGCGCGGTCACGCTGCTGTTCGGTGCGATCGTCGGTTGCGCCAAGGACGACATCAAGAAGGCGCTGGCCGGCTCGACCATGTCGCAGATCGGCTACATGGTGCTGGCCGCGGGCCTCGGCCCGATCGGCTACGTCTTCGCGATCATGCACCTGGTGACGCACGGCTTCTTCAAGGCCGGTCTGTTCCTCGGCGCCGGTTCGGTCATGCACGGCATGAACGACGAGGTCGACATGCGCCGTTACGGCGGCCTCAGGAAGTACATGCCGGTCACGTTCGTCACCTTCGGGCTCGGCTACCTCGCGATCATCGGCTTCCCCGGCCTGTCCGGCTTCTTCTCCAAGGACAAGATCATCGAGGCGGCGTTCGCCAAGGGCGGCACCGAGGGCTGGGTCCTCGGCGCCTGCGCCCTGCTGGGCGCGGCCATCACCGCCTACTACATGACGCGCGTGATGCTGATGACCTTCTTCGGCGAGGAGCGCTGGCGCAACGCGCCGACGCCGTCCCCGGCCTCCCCGGACGTGGAGCCGGCCGCGCAGACCGGCGGCGCCTACGAGCCGCCGCACCCGCACGAGTCGCCGAAGGTCATGACGGTCCCGATGATCCTGCTGGCCGTCGGGTCGGTGTTCGGCGGCGCGTTCTTCAGCATCGGCGACCGCTTCATCCACTGGCTGGAGCCGGTCACCGGGCACGCCCACGGACACCCGCCGGTCAGCGCGCTGACGGTGACGCTGTCCACGGTCGCGGTGATGGTGATCGGCGTGGCGGTCGCCTGGGCGCAGTACGGACGGCGCCCCGTGCCGGCCGTCGCCCCGCGCGGTTCGCTGCTCACCCGGGCCGCCCGCCGCGACCTGTACCAGGACGACTTCAACCATGTGGTCCTGGTCCGCGGCGGCGAGCACCTCACGCGCTCGCTGGTGTACGTCGACCACACCCTGGTCGACGGGGTCGTCAACGGCACGGCCGCCTCCGTGGGCGGTCTGTCCGGGCGGATGCGCAGGCTGCAGAACGGCTTCGCGCGGTCCTACGCGGTCTCGATGTTCGGCGGCGCGGCGGTCCTCGCCGCCGCGACCCTGCTGATGAGGGCGGTCTGATACCGATGTCCTTTCCTCTTCTGACAGCGACGGCGGCGCTCCCGGCCATCGGGGCGATCGCCACGGCCGCCGTACCGGCCGCGCGGCGCACGGCGGCCAAGTGGCTGGCCCTGCTGTTCTCGCTGGCCACACTCGCCCTGGCGATCACCGTCCTGGTCCGCTTCGACCCGGACGGCGACCGCTACCAGCTCACCGAGTCCCACTCCTGGATCGCCGACTTCGGCGTCCGCTACGAACTGGGCGTCGACGGCATCGCGGTGGCGCTGATCGCGCTGACCGCGCTGCTGATCCCGTTCATCGTGCTGGCGGGCTGGCACGACGCCGACCCGCTGGAGACGGGCAGCAGGCGGTGGCGGCCGACGCAGGGCTTCTTCGCCCTGATCCTGGCCGTCGAGGCGATGGTGATCATCTCCTTCGAGGCCACCGACGTCTTCCTCTTCTACATCTTCTTCGAGGCCATGCTCATCCCGATGTACTTCCTCATCGGAGGCTTCGGGGACCGTGCGCACGAGCACGGCGAGGAGAAGGCGGCGACCCAGCGGTCGTACGCGGCGGTGAAGTTCCTCCTCTACAACCTGGCCGGCGGTCTGATCATGCTGGCCGCGGTGATCGGGCTGTACGTGGTCGCGGGGAACTTCTCCCTCACCGAGATCGCGCAGGCCCGCGCCAACGGCGAGCTGGAGATGGCGACCAGCACCGAACGCTGGCTGTTCCTCGGCTTCTTCTTCGCCTTCGCGGTGAAGGCGCCGCTGTGGCCGCTGCACACCTGGCTGCCCAACGCCATGCAGGAGTCCACCGCCCCGGTGGCCGTGCTGATCACGGCGGTGGTCGACAAGGTGGGCACCTTCGCGATGCTCCGCTTCTGCCTCCAGCTCTTCCCGGAGGCCAGCACATGGGCGACGCCGGTGATCATGGTGCTGGCGGTGATCAGCATCATCTACGGCGCGCTGCTCGCCGTCGGCCAGCGCGACATCAAGCGGCTGATCGCCTACGCCTCGATCTCGCACTTCGGCTTCATCGTGATGGGCATCTTCGCGATGACCAGCCAGGGCCAGTCCGGGGCGACGCTCTACATGGTCAACCACGGCATCTCGACCGCCGTGCTGATGCTGATCGCCGGGTTCCTGATCTCCCGGCGCGGCTCGCGGCTCATCGCCGACTTCGGCGGTGTGCAGAAGGTCGCGCCGGTGCTCGCCGGAACCTTCCTGATCGGCGGCCTCGCCACCCTCTCGCTGCCGGGCCTCGCGCCCTTCGTCAGTGAGTTCCTGGTGCTGGTCGGCACGTTCACGCGCTACCCGGTGATCGGGATCATCGCCACCTTCGGCATCGTGCTCGCCGCGCTCTACACCCTCGTCCTGTACCAGCGGACGATGACCGGTCCGGTGAAGCCCGAGGTCGCCGCGATGCCCGACCTGCGGGTGCGGGAGATCGCGGTGGTGGCGCCGCTGGTCGTGCTGCTGGTGTTCCTGGGCGTCTACCCCAAGCCCGTGACGGACGTCGTGAACCCGGCGGTGAAGCAGACCTTGTCCGACGTACAGAAGAAGGACCCCCAGCCCGAGGTGGAGGCGGCCAAGTGAGCGCAACAGCAGCCGTCCACAGCCTGTGGACAACCGCGGCCGATCCGATCGCCAAGATCGACGCACCCAAGATCGAGTACGGGCAGCTCGCGCCCACGCTGATCGTCGTCGGCGCGGCGCTCGTCGGGGTGCTGGTCGAGGCGTTCGTGCCGCGCAAGTCCCGTTACTACGCGCAGATGTTCGTCTCCGTGGTCGCGCTGGTCGCCGCGTTCGCCGCGGTCGTGGCGCTCGCCGCGGACGGGTACGCCACCACCAAGGCGGGCATCGCCGCCATGGGCGCGATCGCCGTCGACGGACCGGCGCTCTTCCTCCAGGGCACGATCCTGCTGACGGCGCTGGTTGGCCTGTTCACCTTCGCCGAGCGCCGGCTCGATCCGGAGGCGCACGGCAACCGCGTCGACTCCTTCGCCGCGCAGGCCGCGGCCGTCCCCGGCAGCGACAGCGAGAAGCGGGCCGTCAAGGCCGGGTTCACCACCACCGAGGTGTTCCCGCTGCTGCTCTTCGCGGTCGCGGGCATGCTGGTCTTCCCGGCGGCCAACGACCTGCTGACGCTGTTCGTGGCCCTGGAGGTCCTCTCCCTCCCGCTGTACCTGCTGTGCGCGCTGGCCCGGCGCAAGCGGCTGATGTCGCAGGAGGCGGCGGTCAAGTACTTCCTGCTCGGTGCGTTCGCCTCCGCGTTCACGCTGTTCGGCATCGCCCTGCTCTACGGCTACGCGGGCTCCATGTCGTACGCGACGATCGCGCAGGTCGTCGACGGCACGGTGCCGGAGGTCACCCCGGCGCTCGCCGACACCATGGGCAACGACGCGCTGCTGCTGATCGGCGCCGCGCTGCTGGTGATGGGCCTGCTGTTCAAGGTCGGCGCGGTGCCCTTCCACATGTGGACGCCCGACGTCTACCAGGGCGCGCCCACCCCGGTCACCGGGTTCATGGCGGCGGCCACCAAGGTCGCGGCCTTCGGCGCCCTGCTGCGTCTGCTGTACGTGGTGCTGCCGGGCCTGCGCTGGGACTGGCGGCCGGTCATGTGGGGCGTCGCCATCGTCACCATGCTGGCCGGCGCGATCGTGGCGATCACCCAGACCGACATCAAGCGCCTGCTGGCGTACTCGTCGATCGCGCACGCGGGCTTCATCCTCGCGGGTGTCATCGCGGCCACGCCGTCGGGCATCTCGTCGGTGCTGTTCTATCTGGCGGCCTACTCCTTCGTGACGATCGGCGCCTTCGCCGTCGTCACGCTGGTGCGGGACGCGGGCGGCGAGGCGACGCACCTGTCCCGCTGGGCGGGCCTGGGCCGGCGCTCCCCGCTGGTCGCCGCGGTGTTCGCGGTGTTCCTGCTGGCCTTCGCGGGCATTCCGCTGACCTCCGGCTTCGCCGGGAAGTTCGCCGTGTTCAAGGCGGCGGCGGAGGGCGGGGCGATCCCGCTGGTCGTGGTGGGTGTGATCTCGTCGGCGGTCGCGGCGTTCTTCTACATCCGCGTCATCGTGCTGATGTTCTTCAGCGAGCCGCGCCCGGAGGGCCCGACCGTCGCGGTGCCGTCGCCGCTGACGATGACGGCGATCGCGGTCGGCGTGGCGGTCACGGTGGTGCTCGGTGTGGCGCCGCAGTACTTCCTGGACCTGGCCGGGGACGCGGGGGTGTTCGTCCGCTGACGCACCCCGCCGGACGCACGACCGTGGCCCGGTACCCCCGCGCGGGGGTACCGGGCCACGGTCGTTCCCGGTCGCGTTCCGCACAGGACCGGTGCGTTCCGTGCGGGCCTGTGGACAACTCCGGGGGCTGTCGGTCCGGACGCCTATGGTGGACGCAGTGGCCGAGGTACGGCCGCGGGGGACGGGACGATGCACGGGACGGACGGTGTCGCCGGGATGGCAGTGACGGACAGTGAGGCGCTGGCTGCGCTGCACCGGGTCTTCGGCTACGAGACCTTCCGCGGCGAGCAGGAAGCGGTCGTCGACCATGTGATCGCCGGCGGCGACGCGGTCGTGCTCATGCCGACCGGCGGCGGCAAGTCGCTCTGCTACCAGATCCCGGCCCTGGTCCGGCCCGGCACGGGCGTGGTCGTCTCCCCGCTGATCGCGCTGATGCAGGACCAGGTCGACGCGCTGCGGGCGCTCGGCGTGCGGGCCGGCTTCATGAACTCCACGCAGGACTTCGACGAGCGGCGGACGGTCGAGGCGGAGTTCCTCGCCGGCGAGCTCGACCTGCTGTACCTGGCGCCGGAGCGGCTGCGTCTGGACAGCAGCCTGGACCTCCTCTCGCGCGGCAAGATCTCCGTCTTCGCCATCGACGAGGCGCACTGCGTCTCCCAGTGGGGGCACGACTTCCGGCCGGACTACCTCACCCTGTCCGTGCTGGGGGAGCGGTGGCCGGACGTGCCCCGCATCGCGCTCACCGCGACCGCCACGGACGCCACGCACCGGGAGATCACCGAGCGGCTGGGCATGCCGGACGCCCGGCACTTCGTGGCCAGCTTCGACCGGCCCAACATCCAGTACCGGATCGTGCCGAAGGCCGACCCGCGCAAGCAGCTCCTCGCCTTCCTGCGCGAGGAGCACGCCGGGGACGCGGGCATCGTGTACTGCCTCTCGCGCAACTCGGTGGAGAAGACCGCCGAGTTCCTCTCGAAGAACGGCATCGAGGCGGTGCCGTACCACGCGGGGCTCGACGCGGGGACGCGCGCCGCGCACCAGGCGCGGTTCCTGCGCGAGGAGGGCCTGGTCGTGGTGGCGACCATCGCCTTCGGCATGGGCATCGACAAGCCGGACGTCCGCTTCGTCGCCCACCTCGACCTGCCCAAGTCGGTCGAGGGGTACTACCAGGAGACGGGCCGCGCGGGCCGCGACGGGCTGCCGTCCACGGCGTGGATGGCCTACGGGCTCAGCGACGTCATCCAGCAGCGCAAGCTGATCCAGTCCGGTGAGGGCGACGAGGCGTTCCGGCGGCGGGCGGGGCAGCACCTCGACGCCATGCTCGCCCTGTGCGAGACGGTGCGCTGCCGCCGCGGCCAGCTCCTCGCCTACTTCGGCCAGGAGCCGTCCGGGGAGAACTGCGGCAACTGCGACACCTGCCTCGCCCCGCCGGACACCTGGGACGGCACGGTGGCGGCGCAGAAGGTGCTGTCCACGGTGGTGCGGCTGCAGCGGGAGCGGGGGCAGAAGTTCGGCGCGGTGCAGATCGTGGACATCCTGCTGGGCCGCCGCACCGTGAAGGTGATCCAGTTCGACCACGACCAGCTCTCCGTGTTCGGCATCGGCGAGGAGCTGAGCGAGGCCCAGTGGCGCGGCGTCATCCGCCAGCTGCTCGCCCAGGGACTGCTCGCGGTCGAGGGCGACTACGGCACGCTGGTGCTCACCGAGTCCAGCGGGTCGGTGCTGCGGCGGGAGCGGGAGGTGCCGCTGCGCAAGGAGCCCGAGAAGCCGGTCACGTCCCGCTCGGGCGGCGGGGCGGGCCGCGACCGCAAGGCGAAGGCGGCCGTGGCCGAGCTGCCCGAGGCACTCCAGCCCGCGTTCGAGGCGCTCCGCGCCTGGCGCGCCGAGACGGCCAAGGAGCAGGGCGTCCCGGCGTACGTGATCTTCCACGACGCCACGCTGCGGGAGATCGTCACGGTGTGGCCCACCTCGGTGGAGCAGCTCGGCGGGATCAGCGGCGTGGGCGAGAAGAAGCGGGCGACATACGGGGAGGGGGTCGTGGAGGTGCTGGCGGGGCTGTCGGCGCCGGCGTCGGCCGCCGCGCCCGAAGCCGCTCCGGCCTCCGCGCCCGGCTCGGCTACCGGCTCGGCTTCCGGCTCCGCTCCCCGTCCCGCCCCGGCGGCCTCGGACGCGTACGACTGGCCCGACGAGGAGCCCGACTGGACCTGAGCCCCCGGGCCGCACCCACGGCCGGCCCGGCCGCCCCGCTACGGGAGCGCCGTCAGCCCCGGTGCGAAGGTGATGAGCAGCGGGACGAGCGGCACCAGCGACGCCGCCGCCGTGGTCAGGGCGCGGTGACGGCGGCCCAGTCGCGGGGGCGGCTCCAGCAGGCGGTCGACGCGCTCGCCGAGCAGCCGGTGGCTGGAGGAGCAGGACAGCACGCCCCGGTGCTGGTTGAGCTCGATCAGCGCCAGCGCGGTGGTCAGATGCCCGCAGCGGCGGGAGGCCGTGTCGTCGGCGGACAGCTCCACCAGACGGTGGGTCTGCTCGCAGAAGTGGGCGAACAGCGGGACGCGCGGAAAGCCGGCCGCCAGCGCCGCCGACAGATGCAGCAGCCAGTCGTGGCGGGCCCGGGCGTGACCGCGCTCGTGGGTGAGGACCGCGTCGAGCTGATGGTCCGTGAGCCGCTGCAGCGCGCCGGTCGTGACGATCAGCTGGGGCGGGCTGCCCGGCATCCACCAGGCGTCGGGGTACTCCTCCTCCAGCACCAGCAGCGGCCCCCGCCCCTCGGGAAGCCCCGCGGGCAGGTCGGGCGCGCGGTCCCGCAGATGCGCCCGGGCGCGGGCACGTCGGCGGCGGGCCTCGACCAGCTCGCGGCCGAGCACCGCCGTGGTCCAGGCGGCGCCGCAGGCCAGCAGCACGGTGAGGACGGTCGTCCAGGGCGAGGCGTGCGAGAGGTCGTAGGCGGCGGTCACGGCGGGCGGCGCCGGCGCGAACAGCTGGGCGCGGACGGTGCCGAAGACGGCGGCGGCGCCCAGCGCCAGGGCGGTCAGACAGCACAGCAGCACGGTGGCGACCAGGCACTGCCACACCCACAGGGCGACGACCGGCTCCCGTTCCGGCCACTTCGTCCGGGTGAGCGCGCGGGGGACGGGCACGGCGGCGGTCACGGCGACCACGCTCAGCAGGAGCAGGCAGTACGTCATGCCACGGGCTCCGGATCCTGTCGGAAGAAGCGGCTCGGGGACGTGCGGCGGGCGCGCGGCGTGACGGAACGACGCACCGCCCGACGCCCAGTATGACGGCGAAGGGCGGTGCGAGTCAGCGTGGTTGTGCGGTGCGGTAGGGCCGGTGGGGTCAGGACGCGGGGACCACTCGTCCCGTCACCTCGCCGAGGCCCACGCGCACCCCGTCCGGTCCCGGCGCCCAGGCGGACAGCGTCACCACGTCGCCGTCCTCCAGGAACGTCCGCTTGCCGTCGGGGAGTTCGAGCGGGTCGCGGCCGTTCCAGGTCAGCTCCAGCAGGGAGCCGCGCTCCCGTTCGGCGGGGCCGCTGACCGTGCCGGAGCCGTAGAGGTCGCCGGTGCGCAGGGAGGCGCCGTTCACCGTCATGTGGGCGAGCTGCTGGGCGGCCGTCCAGTACATGGTGGAGAAGGGGCACTCGGAGACGGTGTGACCGTTGATCGTCACGGTGATGCGCAGGTCGTAACCGCCGGGCTCCTCGCCGGAGTCGTCCAGGTACGGCAGGAGGCCGTGGGTGCGGTCGGGCGGGGCGACGCGGGCTTCGTCCAGGGCGTCCAGCGGGGTGATCCACGCCGACACCGAGGTGGCGAAGGACTTGCCGAGGAACGGGCCGAGGGGCACGTACTCCCAGGCCTGGATGTCGCGTGCGGACCAGTCGTTGAGCAGGCACAGGCCGAAGACGTGGTCGCGGTAGGCGCTCAGCGGCACGGGCCGGCCCTGCTCGGACGGGACGCCGACGACGAAGCCGACCTCGGCCTCGATGTCCAGCCGCACCGACGGGCCGAAGACGGGGGCGGCGTCGGCGGGCGCCTTGCGCTGCCCCGAAGGCCGCACCACGTCGGTGCCGGACACCACGACGGTGCCGGAGCGCCCGTGGTAACCGATCGGCAGGTGCTTCCAGTTGGGGGTCAGGGAGTCGGCGGCGTCGGGGCGGAAGATCTGCCCGACGTTCCGCGCGTGGTTCTCCGAGGCGTAGAAGTCGACGTAGTCCGCGACCTCGAACGGCAGATGGAGGGTCACCTCGGACAGCGGGTGGAAGAAGGGCCCGACGGTCTCCCGGTGTGCCGGGACCGTCACCCACGCGGTGAGCGCGCGGCGCACGTCCGACCAGGCCGTACGGCCCGCCGCCAGCAGCGGGTTGAGGGTCGGGCGGGCGAGCAGGGAGGCGTAGGGGGAGCCCAGGGCGTGTGCCGCCGCGCCGGCGTCGAGGACGTGGTCGCCCAGCCGGACGCCCACGGTGCGCTCCGTCGAACCGGGGAGCGAGAAGACGCCGTACGGCAGGTTGTGCGGGCCGAAGGGGTCGCCCTCGGGGACATCGAAGGGGGGCATCGGGTGCTGCCTCGCTTTCGTGTGCGCGGGTGCGCCACGTGTCCGTGGCCGTGCCACACGTTACGGGGTCGCGTCCCGGGGGGCTCCTGATATGAGGGACGACTCACGGGGCCCGGGTCCGGTGGAGCGCACCGTGTAACGGTCAAAAGGGAAAACAGGTCTCAACCGGTCGCGATCCGTCGGCACAAGAAGGCAAATCGCACCCAATGCGAGGGCATACGGGCGCGGTGAATCGGACGGTCCTCTTCTCCGTATTCTCTGATCATGGCCGCACCCACCGATTGTTCTCTCATCGCCACCGACCTGGACGGGACGCTGCTGCGCGGTGACGACACCCTTTCCGACCGCTCCCTCGCCGCCCTCGCCCGGGCCGAGCGGGCCGGTGTCCGGCACCTCGTGGTGACGGGCCGCCCGGCCCCCAGAGTGCGGTCGCTGCTCGACGACCTCGGCTGTACGGGGCTCGCGGTGTGCGGACAGGGCGCGCAGGTCTACGACGCCGCCGCGCGGCGGATGCTGTGGTCGGTCCGGCTGGACCGGGAGCTGGCGGAGACCGCGCTCGGCAAGATCGAGGCCGAGGTGGGGGAGGTGTACGCCGCGGTCGACCAGGACGGGGTCGACGGGCTGACGCTGATCGAGCCGGGCTACCGGATGCCGCACCCGACGCTTCCGTCGGTGCGGGCGGAACGGCGCGACGACCTGTGGGCGCGGCCGATCAGCAAGGTGCTGCTGCGTCACCCGGAGCTGTCGGACGACGCGCTGGCGGCGGCGGCCCGGTCCGTGGTCGGCTCGCTGGCCACGGTCACGATGTCGGGGCCGGGCACGGTGGAGCTCCAGCCGTGCGGGGTGACCAAGGCGACCGGTCTGGCGCTGGCCGCCGAGCACCTGGGGCTGCGCCCCGAGGACACGATCGCCTTCGGGGACATGCCGAACGACGTCCCCATGTTCCGGTGGGCGGGCCACGGCGTCGCCATGGCCAACGCGCACCCCGAGCTGAAGGCGGTGGCCGACGAGGTCACCCTGTCGAACGAGGACGACGGCGTGGCCGTCGTCCTCGAGCGACTGTTCGGGCAGACGGCCGGGCTGGGCCGTCAGAGGTCGGCTCAGTACGCGCCGAAGACGTTGTCGATCGAGCCGTAGCGGTCGGCGGCGTAGTTGCAGGCCGCGGCGATGTTGGCGACCGGGTCGAACGGGTCGAAGGCGGTGCCGGGCACGTGGTACGCCTGGAAGGTCGGGTCGATGACCTGGAGCAGGCCCTTCGACGGGGTGCCCTTCGCGGCGTTGGAGTCCCACAGGTTGATGGCGGCCGGGTTGCCGGACGACTCCCGCATGATGTTGCGGTGGATGGCGTCGTAGGAGCCGGGTATGCCGTTCTGCGCCATGACGTCCATCGCCTCGCGGATCCAGCCGTCGAGGTTGTCCGGGTACGCGGTCGTGGAGGCGGCGGTGGTGGCCTGGGTCGTGGGGGCCGCGGAGGCGCTGGTGGCGCCGAACAGCGGCAGCGCGACCACGGCGACACCGGTGCCGGCGACGGCGAGGGTGCGGACGAGGCGGCGGGGCGAGGCGAAAGCGCGCATGTCTGGGTTCCTCTCCTACGCCTGCGAGGTGAGCTGTCGGGTTCGGGCGGGAGAGTGCCCGGCCGTGCCCCTGCGGGCATGGCTTCACCCCGAGCCGTCCCGGCGCGTGTCCGGTACGGCGGCTTACCTGGGTCCCCCGCTCCTGCCGTGCGTGAGTTGGTCGTCGGGTGTGATGCGGGTGGCGGCAGGACTAGGCGTCCACCCGGCAGGCCCGGAACGTATGCGAGAGCACATGTCGGGAACAAGTGCGACGATCACACAAGGCACCGTTTGATCTTGGGATGGGCGGTTTTGCGTGCTTGATCCTTTGCGGTCGCCAAGACTCAACTCCGTTGCCCGCAGCGGGAGGACGGGCCTGCGCGAGGGTGGCCCGGAGGCCGGCGTGCGCGTGACTCACCTCACGGGACGGCGGCCGCGAGAGCATTTGCGGCCAAGGGGAATTGGCGCATCAATGGCGGCAAATCGGACTCAGAGGTGGGGCAGGATGGTTCACGGGTCGCTGTGTCCGGGAAACAGAGGTATGTCCGTTGTTATCAGCCGATCAAAAACACTCCGCTTCTGATCCCGTATCGCCCTGCTTGAGACCCCGGGCCCTGGCGGTGATCGAAACACGACCGGATACGCTGACTCGAGTGGTGGCAGCGACCTATCGACAAACCGTGTAACCGCCAGCAGACACCAGCAGACAGGAGACCCCTCGTGACCGTCGTCGGGCCGTTCGGGCTGAGCGTGCGGGACCAGGCTCTGGAAGCCGATGTCCAGGCCGGATTGACGGCTGTCGAGGAAGGACTGCTCGAAGCCACCAAGAGCGCGGTGCCGTTCATCACGGAGGCCGCCCAGCACCTGGTGCGGGCCGGCGGCAAGCGGTTCCGCCCGCTGCTCGTCATGCTCTCCGCCCGGTTCGGGGACCCCTACGCGCCCGGCATCGTGCCGTCGGCCGTCGTGGTGGAGCTCACCCACCTGGCCACGCTGTACCACGACGACGTGATGGACGACGCCGAGGTGCGGCGCGGGGTCGCGAGCGCGAACGCCCGCTGGGGCAACTCGGTCGCCGTGCTCACCGGCGACTTCCTCTTCGCCCGCGCCTCGCACATCCTGGCCGACCTCGGCCCGGAGGCCGTGCGGGTGCAGGCCGAGGCGTTCGAGCGGCTGGTCACCGGCCAGATCCTGGAGACCGCGGGCCCGCAGGACGGCCGCGACCCGGTCGACCACTACCTGGACGTGCTCGGCGGCAAGACCGGCTCCCTCGTCGCCGTCTCCTGCCGGTTCGGCGCGATGATGTCCGGCGCCGACGAGACGGTCGTCGACGTCCTCACCCAGTACGGCGAGCGGCTCGGCGTCGCCTTCCAGCTCGCCGACGACGTCCTCGACATCGCCTCCGACTCCCACGAGTCGGGCAAGACCCCCGGCACCGACCTGCGCGAGGGCATCGCCACCCTGCCCGTGCTGCGGCTGCGCGAGCGGGCGGCCCGGCTGGGCCTCGCCGAGGACCTCGCCCTGTGCGAGCTGCTCGACTCCGACCTCACCGACGACGCCCGGCACGCCGAGGCGCTGCGCCTGCTGCGCGCCCACCCCGCGCTGGACCAGGCCCGCCGGGACACCGTGCGCTACGCCGAGGAGGCGCGCGCCGCGCTCGCCCCGCTGCCCGACGGCCCCGCCAAGTCGGCGCTCGTCGAACTGTGCGACGCCGTGGTGCACCGGGCCGGCTGACCCGCCCGGCCCTCCTCCGTACGCCTCCGGTACCCGGGTGACCCCTACGGGGCGGGTGAGGCGCCGTCGTCCCGTGTCATACCGCAGCAGTACGCGCAGTTGAGCCCGCGGTCTGACGATTCCGTCCCGCGGTTTTGGTCAGATGGACCACGACGGACAACACCACTTCTCACCGGTTCGGGTGAGAATGGCGGCCCGGGCCGAACTGGTGCGAGGACACGGGACGGAAGCCGCCGCCGACCACGGAGGGCACACATGGCACCGAACGAGACCGACGACACGACGACCGCGGGGGAGGTCGAGGAGCCGCGCGCCGGCCGCCGCAGGGCCGCGCGGTACATCGTCCCGGTCACCGTGATGGGCGTGGCAGCCGCGACGATCGGACTCGTCCCGGCGCTCGCCGACTCCGGCGACCCCGACCTGCCGGACATCACCGCGGCGCAGCTCATCGAGAAGATCGCGCAGTCGGACGTGGAGCGGCTGTCCGGCACCGTGAAGATCACCACCGACCTCGGGCTGCCGGACCTCGGCGGCCTGGAGAGCGGCCTGCTGTCCGGCGCGGCGGGCGGCGAGGACGGCGAGGGCGGTTCCTCCGCCGACCCCTCCGGCCGGCTCACCGAGCTGGCGTCCGGCACGCACACCCTGCGCGTCGCCGCCGACGGCCCGGACCGCCAGAAGCTGTCCCTGCTGGAGAACGCCGCCGAGTACAGCCTCATCCACAACGGCAAGGACGTCTGGGGCTACGACAGCGCGTCCAACGAGGTCTACCACGCCACCGTCGACGAGGCGGACACGAAGGAGCGGAGCGCGCAGCGGCCTCCGGCCACTCCGAAGGACTTCGCGGAGGAGGCGCTGAAGGCGGTCGACGACACCACGTCCGTGAAGGTCGACGGCACCGCCCAGGTGGCCGGCCGCGACGCCTACCGGCTGGTGGTCGAGCCCAAGCAGTCCGGGTCCACCGTCGGCGCCATCAGCATCGCCGTGGACCACGAGACGGGCATGCCGCTGAAGTTCACGCTCACCCCGGCCGGCGGCGGCGCGGCCGTCGTGGACGTCGGCTTCACCAAGGTGAGTTTCGACCGCCCGGACGCCTCCACGTTCCGGTTCACCCCGCCCAAGGGCGCCAAGGTGACCGAGGACACCGAACAGGACCGCGCCCACGGCGGCTTCGGCGGGAAGCCGGAGCGCGGCCCGAAGCCCGAGGAGGACCTGGCCAAGGGCCTCGACGGGCTGAGGATGCTCGGCGAGGGCTGGAACACCGTCGCCACCTTCGACACCGGCACCGGCGCCGGCCTGCCCACCGAGGAGGCGGGCGGCGACCTCGGCGGCTTCCTCGGTTCGCTCGGCGACCAGGTCAAGGGCGACTTCGGCAAGGGCACCGTGTTCAGCACCCGCCTGGTCAACGCCCTCATCACCGAGGACGGCACGGTCTACGTGGGTACGGTCACCAAGGACGCGCTGGTGAAGGCGGCCGAGGCGGGGAAGTAGCTCCCCACCGGCACGGCGAGGGAACGGGGAGCCGATGGACGGGACGTCCGCCACGGAGCAGACACGCGGCAGGCCGGCTGCGGGTGACGCCGTCGTCGTCACCCGCGGGCTGACCAAGCGTTACCGCGGCGGACAGCTCGCCGTGGACGGCCTGCACCTGACCGTCCCGGCGGGCAGCGTCTTCGGCTTCCTCGGCCCCAACGGCTCCGGCAAGACCACCACCATCCGCATGCTGATGGGCCTGATCGAGCCGACCTCCGGGACGGCGGACGTGCTGGGGCGCCCCATGCCCCGCTCCGCGCGCGCCGTCCTGCCGCACGTCGGCGCCCTCATCGAGGGCCCCGCCCTCTACGGCTTCCTCTCCGGCCGCGACAACCTCCTCCGGTACGACGCCGCCGACCCCACCGCCGACCCGCGCACCCGCACGGCCCGCGTCGCCGCCGCCCTGGACCGGGTGGGCCTCACGGCCGCCTCCGGCAAGAAGGCGCGGGCGTACTCCCTCGGCATGAAACAGCGCCTCGGTCTCGCCGCCGCCCTGCTGCGGCCCCGCCGGCTGCTGGTGCTGGACGAGCCGACCAACGGCCTCGACCCGCAGGGCATGCGGGAGATCCGCGCCCTCGTCCGTGAACTCGCCACCGACGGCACGACCGTCTTCCTCTCCTCCCACCTGCTCGACGAGATCGAGCAGGTGTGCACGCACGTCGCGGTGATGGCACGCGGCCGGCTGATCACCCAGGGGCCGGTCGCCGAGCTGGCCGCGGGCGCCCGGGGCCGCCTGGTGGTCACCACGCCCGACCCGGCGGACGCGGCCCGGGTGCTGAAGGAACAGGGGCTCGCCGACGTCGTCGCGGACGGCGACCGGGTGAGCGCGGAGCCGCCCGCACGGGACCTCGCCGAGGTGAACGCCGCCCTGGTCACGGCGGGCGTGCGGGTCCGCGGCTTCGCTGTCGAACGGGCCTCGCTGGAGGACGCGTTCGTGGCGCTGACCGGGGAGGGGTTCGATGTCGCGGGCTGAGACGGCGGGCGGGACGGGCGCCGAGGCGTCCGTACGGCCGCGTCCCCTGTGGACGCTCGGGCTGGTGCGCGACGAGCTGCGCACCACCTTCCGGCGCTGGCGCACCCTCGCCCTGCTGGGCGTGCTGGCCGCCGTCCCGGTGCTGGTCGGGATCGCCGTGCGGATCGAGACCGGCGACGGCTCGTCCTCCGGAGGGGGCGGCGGAGGACCCGCGTTCGTCTCGCAGATCACCAACAACGGCCTGTTCCTGGTCTTCACCGCGCTCGCCGCGACCCTGCCGTTCTTCCTCCCCATGGCGGTCGGCGTGATCGCGGGCGACGCCGTGGCCGGCGAGGCGGGCGCCGGCACCCTGCGCTACCTGCTGGTCGCCCCCGCGGGCCGCACCCGCCTGCTGCTCACCAAGTACGCGGCGGTCATGGTGTTCTGCCTGGCCGCCACCCTGGTGGTGGCCGTCTCGGCGCTGGCCGTCGGCGCGCTGCTGTTCCCGCTCGGCGACCTCACCACCATCTCGGGCACCCGCATCACCTTTGCCGAGGGACTGCTCCGGGCCCTGCTGATCGCCCTGGTCGTCGCCGCGTCCCTGCTCGGGGTGGCCGCGCTCGGCCTGTTCGTCTCCACCCTCACCAACAGCGGCATCGCGGCGATGGCCACCACGGTCGGGCTGCTCATCACCGTCCAGATCCTCGACCAGATCCCTCAGCTGCACGCCCTGCACCCGTACCTGTTCTCGCACTACTGGCTGTCCTTCGCGGACCTGATGCGAGAACCGGTCCTCTGGGACGACCTGACCAGGAACCTCGGCCTCCAGGCCCTGTACGCACTCGTGTTCGGCTCGGCGGCCTGGGCGCGGTTCACGGGCAAGGACGTCACCGCGTAGGGAAATGCGCCGGCACGGGAGGGCCGGGGCGTGTGACGGTTCGGTCCATGGGCAACTCACGGGCGTACCCCGTCCTGCGGACCACCGACGCGGCGGAGGCGTATCGGCAGGCCAGGCGGTTGTGTGCGCTGCTGAAACAGATCGAGGACGAGGTGTGGCTGTTCGCCGAACCGGCCACGGTCCGTGAGGTGCGGGAGATTGCCGCGATCGCTCCCGGACTGCCCTTCGACTACGCGGACAACCGGACCGATCCGGCGACGGGCGACTACCTCCGGTTCGACCTCGACGTGACGGCACTGGATGACGCGGCACTGGCGGAACACCTGCCGTTGAGATTCTCGGAGCCAGTGGAGCGGGAGCGCGTCGAGGCCCGGATCCTGACCGCGCTGGGCGACGGCACGGCCTCCGTCGAGTGGCACGGGCGCTGGCCGGACGACTCGGACGCGGATGTGGACTGGCCCTCGAAGTACGACGGGGTCCAGGTCTTGTTCCACGGTGACGAAGCCCAGTGGGACGACTGGACGGAGGAGCACACCGTCTTCGTTCATGTCACCAAGTGGGGAGACCTGCCCCTCGCCCAGGAACTCGCCGCGCACATCGGCAGCGAGGTGCTGGGCGAGGCTCAGCTCGGCTGGTGAGACGCGGGCGGCCGGCGGGTGGTGGTGGCCCCGCGCCTTTCCGCCTCCCCGGCCACCGCGAGCAGCAGGTCCTCCCGGTCGTGCGGCGCGACCAGCTGGAGCCCCGCCGGGCAGCCGTCGGCGCCGAAGCCGGCCGGGATGCTCAGCGCGGGGTGACCGCTGAGGTTGAACGCCCAGGTGAGCGCGGTGGAGTAGGTGTCGCCCGGGCCGTCGTGGCCGTGCGGCCGCGTGGGCGCCGTGGGGGTGAGCAGCAGGTCGGCGCGGGTGAAGAGGGCGCGCAGACGCTCGTCGTCGGCCGCCCGGACGCGGTGGGCGCCGGTGAGGTCGGCGCCCGGGGTGCGCAGGGCGAGCCAGGCCGGCCCCGGGTCGAGGAGCAGGGGGGCCGCCGGTGGCCGTACGAGGCGTACCACCCCGGCGTCGACGAGCCGGCCGACCGTCTGCCGGGCCAGGGCGACGGGCTCGGCGTCGGGCGACGCGAAGCCCAGGTCGGGGGACCAGACCGCGGTGACGGGGAACGGCGCGGCGGGCTGTCCGGCCCGCCCCGACACCAGCCGCCACCATGCCTCCGCGTCCCCCGCCGTGCGGGTGAGGACCCCGGGCGCGGCCAGACCCGTACGGTCGGGCGAGGGGAACCGGCCGCCCGTGACCTTCAGCCCGAGCACCCCGCACCACGCCGCCGGGATACGCACCGACCCCGCCCCGTCCGAGCCCGTCGCCCACGGCACCAGCCCGGCCGCCACCGCCACCGCCGCCCCCGCCGAGGACCCGCCGGGCGTACGGTCCGCCCGCCACGGATTGACGGTGCGGCCGCCCGCCCCCAGCCCCCAGGTCTGCCACGGCGTCCCCGGACCCGGCACGGACGTGGCGCCCACGGCGACCGCGCCGGCCGCCAGCAGCGGCTCCGCCGCCCGCCGTCCGTGCCGCCCCTTGACCGCGACCGGCACCCCGGCCAGCGGCGGGCGCTCCCCGGCGGCGATCCGCGCGTCCACCTCGGCCGCCCGCCGCAGCGCCTCCTCGCCCCACACGTCGAGGAACGCGCACAGCTCCGGATCGGCCCGTGCGATCCGCGCCAGCGCCTCCGCGACCATGTCCACGGCCCGGCGCGCGCCCGCGCGGACCGCCGCCGCGATCTCCAGGGCGCCGTCCCCGCTCACCGCGGGGCGCCGGTGAGACGGGCCAGCGGTTCCGTCCCGCGCGGCGGCCGGCCGTCCAGGTCGCCGAGGCGCCAGTCGGGCACCCACGGCACCCGGTACACGTCGATCAGCGGCTCGATCAGCCGCACCCGGTGCGCGAGGGGACGCGGGAGCCGGCCCGGCGCGTCCGCGACGAGGACGACGGCGTCCAGGTCGAGCCCGTGCGGCGCCTCACCGCGCCGGAACAGTTCGACGGCCTGCGGCACCGCGTCCAGGCCGGCCGCGTGGGTGCGGGCGACCAGCAGCACCGAACGCGGGGCGTCCGGCACGGGCCAGGACCGTCCGCAGTCGTGGCCGCCGTAGACCGCGGCGAGCGTGGAGACGCCCGCGCCGCCGTGCAGACCGAGCCAGGAGAAGCGCCGGGCCGCCGCCCGTGCGGGCACCGGCCCCGGAGGGTCCGCTTCCGGCGCCGTCACCGGTCCCCGCAGCCAGATCTCCGGTCCCTGTCCCGTGCCTGCTCGCATGTCCCTCTCCTGCTCGGCGGCCCGATCGTCCATGCCCCGCGCCCGGTACGGAACCGGGGCCGACGGCCCTTGGGACGAGCCTGTGACAACGCGGTGACGTGCACAGCGCGCGCGAACGGACAGACTCGACGGTAGGTGTACGACCCGAATGAGGGAACGATGTCTCGACTCAGCCGCGAGAAGAAGCGGGAACAGCAGCAGGCCGCGGAGGACGCGGCGAACCGTGCGGCGGTGCCGGTCGACGTCCGTGTCCCGGCCGACGGGTCGGGCGAGCCGGGCGCCTACGTCGACGGCGTGCGGGTGATCGCGGGCCCCGGCGAGGAGATCCAGCAGGCCGTGCTGAACCGCCTGCACCGCATCGCCGTCGCCTCCGGCCACGCCGTGCACGCCACCGTGCGCGACGAGCGCATCGGGTACGTGGTCCCGCTCCGGGTCGCCCCGGACGGCTCCAGCGCGTTCGCGGCGCAGCCGGTGCAGCTGCGCGGCCCGCGGGACAGGGGACAGGCGTCTTCGGAGACGCCGGCCCCCGGGATACCCCCGGCCCCGGCCCCGGAGACGCCTCGGGGCCCGGCGCCCCAGTCCCCGCCCGCGGAACCGGACACCGACCGCCCGACCCACCTGCTGCGCCCGGTCCCGGAGTCCGCGGCCCCGCGGAACCTCCGTCCGGCATCGGCATCCGGGGCGGCGGCGGCTTCCGGAACCCCCGCACCCCCCACCCCCGTGCGGGACGCCACCCCGGCCTTCCCCCCGCATCCGGTTCCCGGGACCGGAACCGGATGCGAAGCCTCCTTCGACTCCCCGCCCACCTTCCGGCTCCGGAGGCTCACCCCGCCCGGCACCGTCGCGCCGCCCACGGGCGTGTTCGGGCCGCCCCCGGACATGGACGCGCGGCCGCACCCCGCCGGGCGCGACACGGCGACCGGTCCGACCCCCGCCCCCGACCTCGCCGCCGCGCTCGACGCCGATCCTGACCCCCGGCCCACCCCGCCGCGCGGTTTCGACGCCGTCGCGGAGGCCGTGCTCGGCGACGAGCCCGCCGCACCTGCCGGCAGCCCCCTCGCCGACCCCATGGAGCGCATCAACGACGCCGTGCGGAAGGGCAGGATCGACACGGCCGCCCGTCTCGCCGACGAGACCCTGGAGCACGCCTCGGCGACCCTGGGGGCCGAGCACCCGGAGGTGCTGCGTCTCCGGGAGCTCACCGCGTACATCGCCTATCTGGCGGGCGAGCCGGTGCGCGCCTTCCGGCTCTCCCTCGACCTCGCCGTCGTCTGCCGCCGCGCGGGCGACGCGGAGGCGGCCTACGGCAACGTCCGCAGCGCGGCCACTGCGTGGCGCGGGGTGCGTGACCCCCTGCTCGGGCTGGAACTGGGACGCGACCTGGTCGCGCTGTGGACCGAACTCGCCTCCGAGGGCGGCCCCGCCGCAGACGAGGAGGAGGAACTGGACTCCGCGCACGCCCGCATGGACCGCCTCACCGCCCGCGCCCGCGGCTTGCGAGGGTGACCACGCGGGCGGCCGCCGCCTAGTGAAGACAGAACTCGTTCCCCTCCGGGTCCGCCATCACGACCCAGCTCCCGGAGGGCTCCTCCACCCGTCGCAGCACCCGGGCGCCAAGCCCCTCCAGCCGGGCCGACTCCTCGTCACGGCGGTCCACACCGGGGTGCAGATCGAGATGGAGCCGGTTCTTGACCGTCTTCTCCTCGGGCACCCGCTGGAACAGCAGCCGCCGGCCGCGCCCGGTGCCGCTCTCCTCCTCGTAGGGGTCGTCGGGGTGCCGTACGGCGGCCAGGTCGCTCCAGGCGCGGCGGCCGTGCGACTCGACCGTGAGTGCCTCGGGGACGGCCCCGGCGGCGAGCAGCTTCTCGATGAGCGGGCTGTTGTCCTCGACCACGTAGTGCAGGGCGGCGGCCCAGAAGTCCGCCTGGGCGTGGGGGTCGGCCGCGTCGACGACGACCTTCCAGTGCACCGGCGTGGCCGGCGTAGGTGTCTGCGTCATGCGCCCCGTTATAGGGGACGGCACCGACAACGCCGTCCCGCCGCGCGCTAGGGCTTGGTCTCCAGCGCCCTCGCCGCCTCCACATCCGCTTCGCTCAGCGGCGCGGCGGCCGGCACGGCCCCTCCGGCGCCCGGCGACACGGTCGTGTCGCCCGCACCGGCGCGACGGCCGGACAGCGCGCGGGCGGCGCGGCGGGCGGTGCGCAGGGCGTCCCAGGTGAGCAGGGTGAGCGCCAGCCACACCAGGGCGAACCCGGCCCAGCGCTCCGGCGGCATGGCCTCCTTGAAGTAGAGGATGCCGAGCAGGAACTGGAAGACCGGCGCCAGGTACTGCAGCAGCCCCAGCGTGGACAGCGGCACGCGGATCGCCGCGGCGCCGAAGCAGACCAGGGGGAGCGCGGTGACGATGCCGGTCGCCGCGAGCAGCAGCGCGTGCCCCGCGCCCTCGGCGCCGAAGGTCGACTCGCCCTGGGCGCCCAGCCACACCAGGTAGCCGAGGGCGGGCAGGAACTGGATCGCGGTCTCGGCGGCCAGCGACTCGATGCCGCCGAGGTTGACCTTCTTCTTCACCAGCCCGTAGGTCGCGAAGGAGAAGGCGAGGCACAGGGAGATCCACGGCGGCCGGCCGTAGCCGACGGTGAGGACGACGACAGCGAGGGCGCCGATGCCGACGGCGGCCCACTGGACGGGCCGCAGGCGCTCCTTCAGCAGCAGGACGCCGATGGCTATGGTGACCAGCGGGTTGATGAAATAGCCGAGGGACGCCTCGACGACGTGCCCGGAGTTCACCGACCAGATGTAGACGCCCCAGTTGACGGTGATGACCGCGGCGGCCACCGTGATCAGGGCCAGCCTGCGCGGCTGCCGCACCAGCTCGCCGATCCAGGCCCAGCGGCGGACCACGGCCAGCGCGGCCGCGACGAAGACCAGCGACCACACCATCCGGTGGGCCAGGATCTCCACCGCGCCCGCCGGCTTCAGCAGAGGCCAGAACAGCGGGACGAGCCCCCACATCCCGTACGCCGCGAAGCCGTTCAGCAGTCCTGTGCGCCGCTCTGCGGCCGGCTTCCCGGTCACGGGCCCCTCCAACATGTTCCGACGCGTCCCGTAGTCATCCGCGGGCCGCCGACGCGCGCGCGGAACCCACCCGGACGAAGGTAACGCCGCACACCCCCACGTGTCATGTCCGTACCGGCATACGGTCATGACGGCGGGGGTGCGGACCGTGCGGGCCTCGGACCGGAGGTCAGTCCTTGAGCGCGGCGGCGACGGCCTCGGCGAGCGGGGTCGTCGGGCGGCCGGCCAGCCGGGACAGGTCGCCGCTGTCGACCACCAGCTGGCCCTCGGCGATCGCCGCGTCCACGCCGGCGAAGACGGCCGCCATCGGCTCGGGCACCCCCGCGCCGGTCAGGATGCCGGTGAGCGCCTCGGGTGTGACCGGGTTGTAGACGATCTCCCGGCCGGTCTGCCGGCTCAGCTCGGCCGCGTACTCGGCGAAGCTCCACGCCTCGTCGCCGCCCAGCTCGTACGTCGTGTTCTCGTGGCCCTCGCCGGTCAGCACGGCGACGGCGGCGGCCGCGTAGTCGGCCCGTGAGGCGGAGGAGATCCGGCCCTCGCCCGCGGCGGCGACCACCGCGTCGTGCTCCAGCACCGGGGCCAGGTTCTCGGTGTAGTTCTCGTGGTACCAGCCGTTGCGCAGCAGCACGTACGGCACGCCCGAGTCGAGCAGCGCCCGCTCGGTGCCGCGGTGGTCGTCCGCGAGCGTCGCGGTCAGCGAGCCGGGGGCGCTGGTGTAGGCGAGCAGGGCCACACCGGCCGCCCTGGCCGCGTCGATGACGACGGAGTGCTGCCGCACCCGGCCCTTGTCGAACTCGTTGCCGGAGATCAGCAGGACCTTGTCGCCGGCCGCGAACAGGCCGTCGAAGGTCTCCGGCGCGTTGTAGTCGGCGACCGCGACCCGCACCCCATGCTCCGCGAGGTCCGCCACCCTCTCCGGGTCGCGCACGACCGCGGTGACCTGCCCGGCCGGGACCTTCTCCAGCAACTGCTCCACCACATGACGGCCGAGCTTTCCGCTGGCTCCGGTGACGACGATGCTCATGATGCGACCACTCCTCGGGGATGCGTGTGAACACTAACTGTACGACAGGCGCTAACTTTTGGAAAGTGTACAGCCGAGGCGCGGAAGCGGTTGGGCGTGCTCTACGATCACGGTCGCGCGTGCCGCCGCCGGAGGGATCCGACTCCCGCCGAGCCGTCGCATCGGGGGGTGCGAGGAGCGGACGCGCATCACTGGGAGGGGACTCATTCATGCGGAAACATCTCAAGCGGGGTGTCGCGGCACTCGTCGGCCTCACGCTGGCCGGCACCGGCCTGACCGTCGCGACCGCCGCTCCGGCGGCGGCGAGCTCGTACGACTGCCCGTCCGGCTACTTCTGCGGCTGGTCGGGCGAGAGCACCAAGGGCACGATGTGGAAGACGAGCAGGAACGTCGCCGACCTGGGCGGCTGGGACGACAAGATCCGCTCGTACGTCAACCGCACCAGCCTGATCGCCTGCCTGTACGACGACAAGAACTACGTGCCGTGGGGCGGCTACTTCCCCCAGGACCCGAACACGCCCGGCGAGTACAGCAGCTCCCCGACGGCGACGATCAGCTCCATCAAGTTCGTCCGCACCGAGCGCGAGTGCAGTCAGCCCGCCTACCCGAGCTGGTACTCAGAGCCGTCCCCGACGGCCGCCGGCTTCGGCGACATGAATGGCGACCGCAGGGCCGACGTCATCACCCGTGACCTGGCCGGACGGCTCTGGTTCACCCCGGGCGACGCCACCGGCCGGCTCATCGGCTCGGGCGGCTGGAACGCCATGAACACCCTGACCCGGCACGGTGACTTCACCGGCGACGGCCGCGAGGACCTGATCGCCCGGGAGAAGGCCACCGGCACGCTGTGGCTCTACCCCGGCACCGGCACCGGCTCCCTCGGCGCGCGCAAGCTGCTCGGCGCGAGCGGCTGGAACTCGATGAACCACATCACCGCCTACGGCGACCTGACCGGCGACGGACGCTCCGACCTGATCGCCGTCCAGAGGTCCACCGGCGCCCTGTGGCTGTACCCGGGCGCCTCCGGCTCCAGGCTGGGCGCGCGCAAGCTGATCGGCTCCGGCGGCTGGAACGGCATGAACGCGCTGGCCGGCATGGGCGACGTGACCGGCGACGGCCGCCCCGACCTGTACGCCCGCGAGAAGGCCACCGGCAAGCTGTGGCTCTACCCGGGCACCTCCACCGCCCGGCTCGGCTCGCGCCAGCTCGTCGGCAGCGGCGGCTGGAACACGATGGAGCACCTGATCTCGGTCGGCGACTTCTCCGGCGACGGCCGCCCCGATCTCGCCACCGTCACCAACCGCTCGTATGTGATCGACGGCTTCGAGGGCAACCCGGGCTGGCTGATCACCTACCGCGGACGGGCCGGCGGGACCCTGTACGGGCCCGAGCGGACCCACGGCGAGTGGTGGGGCCTCAGCGACTTCTGCTGAGCGCACCCGGCCGACGCGAAAGGGCCCCGGCATCCCTGCGGATGCCGGGGCCCTTTCGCGTCGGTGCTCAGCCGACGACGGTCCAGGTGTCCCCGCCGGCCAGGAGTGCGGCGAGGTCGCCCTTGCCGTGCTGGTCGACGGCGGTGTCGAGCTGGTCGGCCATGAGGGTGTCGTAGACCGGCCGGCCGACGGAGCGGAACACGCCGATGGGGGTGTGGTGGAGGGTGTCGGGGTCGGCGAGCCGGGACAGGGCGAACGCGGTCGTCGGGGACGCGCTGTGGGCGTCGTGGACGAGGATGTCCGCCTCGTTCTCCGGCGTGACGGCGACGACCTTGAGGTCCCCGGTGGCGGGGTCGCGGACGACGCCCTTGGAGCGGTCGGCGCCGAAGCGGATCGGCTGTCCGTGTTCCAGGCGGATGACGGCCTCCTCGGCCCGCTGCCGGTCCTTGAGGACCTCGAAGGCGCCGTCGTTGAAGATGTTGCAGTTCTGGTAGATCTCCACCAGGGCGGTGCCGGGGTGGTCGGCGGCCTGGCGCAGCACCTCGGTGAGGTGCTTGCGGTCGGAGTCGACGGTCCGGGCGACGAAGGACGCCTCCGCGCCGATCGCCAGCGACACCGGGTTGAAGGGCGCGTCCAGGGAGCCCATCGGGGTCGACTTGGTGATCTTGCCGACCTCGGAGGTGGGGGAGTACTGGCCCTTGGTGAGCCCGTAGATGCGGTTGTTGAACAGCAGGATCTTGAGGTTGACGTTGCGGCGCAGGGCGTGGATGAGGTGGTTGCCGCCGATGGACAGCGCGTCGCCGTCGCCGGTGACGACCCACACGCTCAGGTCGCGCCGGGACGTGGCCAGGCCGGTGGCGATGGCGGGGGCGCGGCCGTGGATGGAGTGCATCCCGTAGGTGTTCATGTAGTACGGGAAGCGGGAGGAGCAGCCGATGCCGGAGACGAAGACGATGTTCTCCCGGGCCAGGCCCAGCTCCGGCATGAAGCCCTGCACGGCGGCCAGCACGGCGTAGTCGCCGCAGCCCGGGCACCAGCGCACCTCCTGGTCGGACTTGAAGTCCTTCATCGTCTGCCTGCCCTCGGCCTTGGGCACGAGCTGGAGCAGGTCGGCGTCAGTCATCGATGGCCTCCTTCAGCGCCGCGGCGAGCTGCTCCGCCTTGAACGGCATGCCGTTGACCTGGTTGTACGAGCGGGCGTCGACCAGGTACTTCGCCCTGATGAGCGTGGCGAGCTGCCCGAGGTTCATCTCGGGGATCACCACCTTGTCGTATCTGCGCAGGACCTCGCCGAGGTTCTTCGGGAAGGGGTTGAGGTGGCGCAGGTGGGCCTGCGCGACCGGCTGTCCGGCCCGGCGCAGCCGCCGTACCGCCGCCGTGATCGGCCCGTACGTCGAGCCCCAGCCCAGCACGAGCAGGCGGGCGGTGCCGTCCGGGTCGTCGACGCCGAGGTCGGGGACGTCGACGCCGTCGACCTTGGCCTGGCGGGTGCGGACCATGAAGTCGTGGTTGGCCGGGTCGTAGGAGATGTTGCCGGTGCCGTCCTGCTTCTCGATGCCGCCGATCCGGTGCTCCAGACCCGGCGTGCCGGGGATCGCCCACGGGCGGGCCAGCGTGTGCGGGTCGCGCTTGTACGGCCAGAACACCTCGGTGCCGTCCTCGGTGGTGTGGTTCGGGCCCTGCGCGAACCGCACCCTCAGGTCCGGCAGCTCCTCCAGCTCCGGGATCCGCCACGGCTCACTGCCGTTGGCCAGATACCCGTCCGACAGCAGGAACACCGGGGTGCGGTAGGTCAGCGCGATCCGCGCCGCCTCCAGCGCGGCGTCGAAGCAGTCCGCCGGCGTGCGCGGCGCGACCACCGGCACCGGCGCCTCACCGTTGCGCCCGTACATCGCCTGGAGCAGATCCGCCTGCTCCGTCTTGGTCGGCAGCCCCGTCGACGGCCCGCCGCGCTGGATGTCCACCACCAGCAGCGGCAGCTCCAACGACACCGCCAGCCCGATCGTCTCGCTCTTGAGCGCCACACCCGGCCCGGAGGTCGTCGTCACCGCCAGCGACCCGCCGAACGCCGCACCCAGCGCCGCCCCGATCCCGGCGATCTCGTCCTCCGCCTGGAACGTGCGCACGCCGAAGTTCTTGTGCTTGCTCAGCTCGTGCAGGATGTCGGAGGCCGGGGTGATCGGGTACGACCCCAGGAACAGCGGCAGGTCCGCCTGCCGGGACGCGGCGACCAGCCCGTAGGACAGGGCCAGGTTCCCGGAGATGTTGCGGTAGACGCCCGGTGGGAACGCCGTCGCCGCCGGCGCCACCTCGTAGGAGACCGCGAAGTCCTCCGTGGTCTCGCCGAAGTTCCAGCCCGCCCGGAACGCGGCGATGTTCGCCGCCGCGATGTCCGGCTTCTTCGCGAACTTCGACCGCAGGAACTTCTCCGTCCCCTCCGTCGGCCGGTGGTACATCCACGACAGCAGACCCAGCGCGAACATGTTCTTGCTGCGCTCGGCCTCCTTACGGGTGAGGTCGAACTCCTTCAGCGCCTCCACGGTCAGCGTGGTCAGCGGCACCGGGTGCAGGTGGTAGCCGTCCAGCGAGCCGTCCTCCAGCGGACTGGCGTCGTAGCCCACCTTCTGCATCGCCCGCTTGGTGAACTCGTCGGTGTTGACGATGATCTCCGCCCCGCGCGGCAGGTCCCCGATGTTCGCCTTCAGCGCGGCCGGGTTCATCGCCACCAGCACGTTCGGCGCGTCACCCGGGGTGAGGATGTCGTGGTCGGCGAAGTGCAGCTGGAACGACGACACGCCCGGCAGGGTGCCGGCCGGGGCGCGGATCTCGGCGGGGAAGTTCGGCAGCGTGGAGAGGTCGTTGCCGAAGGACGCGGTCTCCGAGGTGAAACGGTCACCGGTGAGCTGCATCCCGTCACCCGAGTCCCCCGCGAACCTGATGATCACTCGGTCGAGCCGGCGGACGCCCTTCGTCCCCGCCGCTGTGCGCTGCTCTCCTACGACTGTTCCGTCGGCCTGCTCCGCTGGGCTGCTGACCTGGCTGGTCACTGAACTGGACCTCCTCGAGGCGGCTGTCCGGGACGGCCTTCCCGCAGGCCTTCCCCGCATAAACCCTACGACCGTGAGGGGTGCCCACCGTGAAGGAATCGAGTGAACGATCCAGATGGTGGACACGGCGCCGAGACGCGTGCCGCCTGCCCCTCAGGACTTCAAGTACGTCAGCACCGCCAGGACCCGCCGGTGGTCGCCGTCGCTCGGGGACAGCCCCAGCTTCAGGAAGATGTTGCTGACGTGCTTCTCCACCGCGCCGTCGCTCACCACCAGCTGCCGGGCGATCGCCGAGTTCGTCCGCCCCTCCGCCATCAGCCCCAGCACCTCGCGCTCACGCGGGGTGAGCCCCGCCAGCACGTCCTGCTTACGGCTGCGGCCCAGCAGCTGCGCCACCACCTCCGGGTCCAGGGCCGTGCCGCCCCGGGCCACCCGGACCACCGCGTCCACGAACTCGCGCACCTCGGCCACCCGGTCCTTCAGCAGATAGCCGACGCCCCGGCTGGAGCCGGCCAGCAGCTCGGTGGCGTACCGCTCCTCCACGTACTGCGACAGCACCAGCACCCCGACGCCCGGATGGCTCTTCCGCAGCTGCACCGCGGCCCGCACGCCCTCGTCGGTGTGCGTCGGCGGCATCCGCACGTCGGCCACCACCACGTCCGGCAGCTGGTCCCGCCGGGCCAGGTCGTCGACCGTGGCGATCAGCGCGTCGGCGTCGCCGACCCCGGCCACCACCTCGTGCCCCCGGTCGGTGAGCAGCCGGGTCAGGCCCTCCCGCAGCAGCACCGAATCCTCGGCGATGACCACCCGCACCCTGTCCTCCACGTCCTCGTCCCCCCAAGCCCTGCTCCGGACCCGCCCTTGTGGCCGGCCCGGTCGTCGGGTCCAGCATTTCAGCATCCGGGGGAGGACGGGCCGGAGCAACGCGACCGGGGGGTGTCGTCATCGCGTGCCGCGGGCCGGCCCGGACCCGCCCGGGCCACCGGCGCGCGTCACCGGGCGGGTGCGCGCCCCCGGGGCCCGCACCCGCCCGTGTGTCCGTCCGCCGGACCGCTCCCCTCACCCCGCGGTCATCGCGCCCGCTCCGCACGCCACGGCAGCTCCGCGGTCACCCGCGTCGGGCCGCCGGCCGGCGAGTCCACCACGAGGATCCCGTCCACCGCGTCCAGCCGCTCCGCCAGACCCGACAGCCCGGAACCGCGCGACAGGTCCGCGCCGCCCACGCCGTTGTCCACCACCTGGAGCATCAGCCGGTCCTCCGACCGCCACACCTCCACGGCCGCCCAGGTCGCCCGGCTGTGCTTGCTGACGTTCTGCAGCAGCTCCGAGACCGTGAAGTAGGCGATGCCCTCGATCGCGGGCGCCGGCCGCTCCGACAGGTCCACCTCCACCTGCACCGGCACCGTGCAGCGCGAGGCGACCGAGGAGAGCGCCGCGTCCAGGCCGCGGTCGGTGAG
Source organism: Streptomyces albogriseolus (assembly GCA_014650475.1). Lineage (GTDB taxonomy): Bacteria > Actinomycetota > Actinomycetes > Streptomycetales > Streptomycetaceae > Streptomyces > Streptomyces albogriseolus. Next base: position 179,190 of record BMVA01000007.1, on the reverse strand, counting down.
GACCGCCGGGTGGATGCCGCGGGCCAGGTCCCGCAGCTCCTGCAGGGCCGTCTTCACCTCGCCGTGCGCCTCGTCCACCATCCGCGCCGCGGCCTGCGGGTCCTCCCGCAGCTTCTCCTTCGCCAGACCCAGGTCCATCGCCAGGCTCACCAGCCGGGCCTGCGCCCCGTCGTGCAGGTCCCGCTCGATGCGCCGCAGGTCCGCCGCCGCCGTGTCCACCACGACCCCGCGGTCCGACTCCAGCTCCACCACCCGGGTCGCCAGCCGCGACGGGCCCAGCAGCCCGTGCACCATCAGCCGGTCCACCATCGTCAGCGCCCGCACGATCCACGGCGTGGCCAGCGTGAACAGCAGACCCACGCCCGCCGTCACCGCGATCTCGAACGGGTTGTCCAGGTAGATCGAGTGCTGCTCGTCGCCGTACAGCTGTATGCCGTCCTGGCCCGCGTACATCGGGAGCACCCAGAACCACAGCGGGTACGTCACCAGCGACCAGCCCAGCGTCCAGACGGTGACCGTCACCGTGAAGGACAGCACCGCCCAGGGGAGCTGCAGCACCGAGTACAGCAGCGCCCGCCAGGACGTGCCGCTCTTCAGCACCGCCCCGATCCACCCCATGAACCCCTGCCGCTCCAGCCGCAGCGGCTGCGGTTCGCCCACGTCCAGGCCCAGCAGCCCGCGCGCCCGCGCCCGCTCCACCGACCCGATGCCCCGGCACCCGGCGAGCGCCGCCGCCAGCACCGGCACCCCGAGGAACGTCACCAGCAGGCCCGCGCCCAGCGAGACCATCGTGACCGCGTAGGTGAACAGCAGAATGCTGATCGGCAGGCACAGCAGCACGTACGCCAGCTCCCGCCAGGCGCGCCCCTCGACCGGCGCCCGCAGCGCCGCCGGCATCCGGCGCCGCCGTCCCCCCACGCCCCGCGCGTGTCCGGGCCCGGTGGGGAGCCCGTAGCCCTGTCCGTACTCCGTGGCCATCGGCGTCGTCCTTCTCCTCGTCCGGCGGCTGTGCTGTCGTACATCCAGAGTGCTGCGCCGCAGGTCGGCGGGGAATGACGGCCGTCGCAGTCTTCGGAGGGGGGTTTTCCCTACCTACGGCCGCGGGTGGACGCCTCCTTGCCCGGCGCCTTCCCCGCCGGGGTGCCGGAGCGGTCCCGCCACGGCAGCTCGGCCGTGACCGTCGTCGGACCGCCCTCCGGGGAGTCCACGACGAACAGGCCGTCCACCGCGCCCAGCCGGTCGGCCAGCCCCCGTATGCCCGTACCGCCGTCGAGGCTCGCCCCGCCCACGCCGTCGTCGCGCACCTGGAGGAACAGCCGGTTGTCCGACCGCCACACCTCCACCGTCGCGGACCGCGCCCGGCTGTGCTTGCTGACGTTCTGCAGCAGCTCCGAGACCGTGAAGTAGGCGATGCCCTCGATCGCGGGCGCCGGCCGCTCGGCCAGGTCGACGGTGACCGCCACCGGCACCGTGCACCGCGCGGCGACCGACGACAGGGCCGCGTCCAGGCCGCGGTCGGTGAGGACCGCCGGGTGGATGCCGCGGGCCAGGTCCCGCAGCTCCTGCAGCGCCAGCTTCACCTCGCCGTGCGCCTCCTCGACCATCGACGCCGCCGCGTCCGGGTCCTCCAGCAGCTTCTCCTTGGCCAGGCCCAGCCCCATCGCCAGGTTCACCAGCCGGGCCTGCGCCCCGTCGTGCAGGTCCCGCTCGATGCGCCGCAGGTCCGCCGCCGCCGTGTCCACCACGACCCCGCGGTCCGACTCCAGCTCGGCGATGCGCCGCTCCAGCTCGTCCGACGGCGACAGCAGACCCCGCACCATCGCCCGGTCCACGTCGGCCATCGCCCGCACCACGAACGCCAGCACCGGCCACAGCACGAACAGCCCGGTCAGCGTGACGGTGAAGGTGAGGACGCCCCACGGCAGACGTATCAGCGCGAACAGGAACGTCCGCCACCCCACCGGGTCCTTGACCGCCTGCCACAGCCCCGGCCAGAACCCGCCGGAACTCCGCCACGGCAGCGGGCTCGGCTCGTCCACCCGCACCCCGAGCATGGCCCTCGCGCGCGCCCGCTCCATCCGGCCCAGCTGCCGCGCGCCCATCAGACCGAGCGCGAGCAGCGGCAGACCGATCACCGTGACCGTCAGGCCCACACCGGTGGACAGCACGGTCATCGTGTAGACGAAGCCGACGACCGCCACCGGGAGGTTCGTCAGGAGATGCGCGATCTCCTTCCAGGTGTGCGCGTCGTAGGCGAAGCGGGCCGGCGGCGGGCGGTCGCCCGGTCCGGCCGGCTGCGGGATCGGTTCGGTCATGGGCCTAGCCTGCCCGGCGCCGGGGGGCCCGCGCCATGAGGCGGACCGCCAAGCTGAACTGAGGAAAACCCCACCCCCGCGTGCCAAGCCGCGACGGGCTGCTTACCGTGCCTTTATCAGGGCCTAGACTCCCGTGCGTACAGATCGTCGGACCGTGGCGTTCGGCGTTCACCGGCACGGATCAAGGGCAGGGCACAGGCAGGAGTGCCTGGTCGCCGATCTGAGGAGTGAGGGGCGGACGTGCGGGAAACGACCGTCGTCGCGGCGGACTACTTCCAGTCCTACTCGGTCGTCGGACTGCTCGCCGTCGTCGGCCTGCTGTTCGTCGCCGTCGCCTTCGGCGCGGGCCGCCTGCTGCGGCCGGTGGTGCCCACGCCGGAGAAGCTGCTGACGTACGAGTGCGGCGTCGACCCCGTCGGCGAGGGCTGGGCCCACACCCAGGTCCGCTACTACGTCTACGCCTTCCTCTACGTGATCTTCGCCGTCGACTCGATCTTCCTCTTCCCCTGGGCGACCGTCTTCGCCGCCGACGGGTACGGCGCGGCCACCCTGGTGGAGATGTTCGTCTTCCTCGGCTTCCTCGCCGTGGGCCTGCTGTACGCCTACAAGAAGGGCGTCCTGACATGGACGTGAACCCTGCCGCCCCCGAGCCGGTGCTCCTGCCGGAGCCTGGACTTCCCCCCGGCGAAGGCAAGGGGAGGCTCGGCGCGCTCGCCCGGCTCGCCCCCGAGCCGATGAAGGTGGTCCTCAACTGGGGTCGCCGCTACTCGCTCTGGGTGTTCAACTTCGGCCTCGCCTGCTGCGCGATCGAGTTCATCGCCGCGTCGATGGCCCGGCACGACTTCATCCGCCTCGGCGTCATCCCGTTCGCCCCGGGACCCCGCCAGGCCGACCTGATGGTCGTCTCCGGCACGGTCACCGACAAGATGGCGCCCGCGGTCAAGCGCCTGTACGAGCAGATGCCCGAGCCGAAGTACGTCATCTCCTTCGGCGCGTGCAGCAACTGCGGCGGCCCCTACTGGGACTCCTACTCCGTCACGAAGGGCGTCGACCAGATCATCCCCGTCGACGTCTACGTCCCCGGCTGCCCGCCCCGGCCCGAGGCGCTGCTCCAGGGCATCCTCAAGCTCCAGGAGAAGATCGCCCGCGAGTCGCTGGGGGAGCGGTACGGCACCGGCTCCGCCGGGCGGCCCTCGGCGGCGGCGCTGCAGAGCGGGCTGGTCGAGCCGCCCGCGCCCAAGGGCGAGGGGGGTGCCGGATGACCGCCGCCGGCTGGCTCCCCGCGGACGTCGAGGACCTGTTCGGCGCGCAGGCCACGGCGGAGGAGGCGTACGGCGTCCTCACCGTCGACGTGCCGTCCGACGCCTGGATCCCCGCCCTCGAAGCCGCCCGCGACCGCCTCGGCTGCACCTTCTTCGACTGGCTGAGCGCGGTCGACGAACCCGGCGCCGGCTTCCGTGTGACCGCCCACGTCGCCGCCCTCTCCCCGGTACGGCGGCTGCTGCTGCGCACCACGGTGCCGCACGAGGCCCCCGTCCTGCCGTCCGCCGTGGACGTCTACGCGGGCGCGGCCTGGCACGAGCGCGAGACCCACGAGATGTTCGGCGTCGACTTCACCGGGCATCCCGGCCTCGACCATCTGCTGCTGCCGGACGGCTTCGAGGGCCACCCGCTGCGCAAGGACTTCGTCCTCGCGGCCCGGGTCGCCAAGGCGTGGCCCGGCGCCAAGGAGCCGGGGGAGTCGGAGCACGGCGGACCCAAGCGGCGCCAGATGCTGCCGCCGGGCGTGCCCGACCCGAACGAGTGGGGCCCGCTCAAGGGCCAGCTCCCGCCCGCCCCGGCCCGCCCCGCCCGCCGCACGGCCACCGCGGCGGCCCGCACCCCGGGCGAACGCCCGCCCCGCCGCACCCGCTCCGTCTCCGAGGGCTCGGCGAGCCAGACGACGGGGGCGGGGGCGGACGCGGGCGCCGACGCGAGTACGGACCGGCCGCCGGCCGCCCCGCGCAGGGCGCGGTCGGTGTCGGAGGGGTCCGCGAGCCAGAGGGGCACGGGCGGCTCGGGTGCCGGTGCCGGTGACGCTGAGAGCGGAGCCCCTGCGCCTCGTCGTTCCCGTTCGGCGTCCGAGGGGTCCGCGAGCCAACAGGCGGACGTCCCCGCGCGCCGGTCGCGCAGCGCGAGCGAGGGTTCGGCGTCGCAGCGCGAAGGCGCCCCGGGCACGGGACAGGATCAGGCGCCGGGCGCGGACGACACGGCAGCGGCTCCCGCCGAGGAACCGCGTGACCGCAAGCCGCCCGCCGCCCCGCGCAGCCCGGACGCCCCGTGGCACCACGCACGGCCGGCCTTCGAGGAACCGGAGCCGGAGACCGCGTCCCGGCCCGAGCCGGACCCCGGAGCACGTCCCGAGCCGGACCCCGAAGCGCGTCCCGACTCGGACCCGGAGCCGGAGCCGGAGACCGGGCCGCGCCCTGAACCCGGCGGCCCCGACACGAACATCCCCGACGACCCCTCAGGAGGCACGCGGTGACCGACGTTCTCGACGTCGCCCTGCGACTCCTCGTCGTGTTCGTCGTCTTCCTGACCTTCCCCCTGCTCGTGGGCCAGACCGAGCACAAGGTGATGGCGCACATGCAGGGCCGCCTCGGCCCCATGTACGCGGGCGGCTTCCACGGCTGGGCTCAGCTCATCGCCGACGGTGTGAAGTTCGCGCAGAAGGAGGACATCGTCCCGGCCGGCGCGGACCGCCGTATCTTCCAGCTCGCCCCGGCCGTCGCGCTCCTGCCGTACCTCCTCGTGCTGCTCGCCATTCCGATCGGGCCGGGCGAGGGCGCGGTCGGTCAGGTGCTGGACGCGGGCGTGTTCTTCGTCCTGGCCGTGATGGGCGTCGGCGTCCTCGGCTCGCTCATGGCCGGCTGGGCGTCCGCCAACAAGTACTCCCTCCTCGGCGGCCTGCGCACCGCCGCCCAGCTCCTCGCGTACGAACTGCCGATGCTGCTCACCGCCGCCTCCGTGGCGATGGCCGCCGGGACCGTGTCCCTCGTCGGCATCCTCGACGCGTTCGAGTGGTGGTGGCTGCCCTGGCAGATCACCGGCGCGCTGGTCTTCTTCGTCGCGGGCCTCGCCGAACTCCAGCGCCCGCCCTTCGACATGCCGGTCGCCGACTCGGAGATCATCTTCGGTGCGTACACCGAGTACACCGGCCTGCGCTTCGCCCTGTTCCTCCTCGCCGAGTACGCCGGGATCGTCGTGCTGTGCGGCCTGACCACCGTCCTGTTCCTGGGCGGGTGGCACGGGCCCTGGGGCGCCGACGGGCTCGGCTGGGTGTGGACCCTGCTGAAGACCGCGGTGCTGGCCTTCGTCGTCATCTGGCTGCGCGTCAGCTACCCACGGCTGCGCGAGGACCAGCTGCAGAAGTTCGCCTGGACCCTCCTGGTTCCTCTCGCCCTCGCCCAGATCGCCCTCACCGGCGTCGTCAAGGTGGTGTTCCTGTAATGGCCCCCATCCCCGGCTCCGGCCTGGCCAAGGGCCTGGCCGTCACGCTGCGGACGATGACGCGGAAGTCCGTCACCGCGCAGTACCCGGACACCCAGCCCGAACTGCCGCCCCGCAGCCGCGGGGTGATCGGCCTGTTCGAGGAGAACTGCACCGTCTGCATGCTGTGCGCCCGCGAGTGCCCCGACTGGTGCATCTACATCGACTCGCACAAGGAGACGGTTCCGCCCGCCGCCCCCGGCGGCCGCGAGCGCAGCCGCAACGTCCTCGACCGGTTCGCCATCGACTTCGCCCTGTGCATGTACTGCGGTATCTGCATCGAGGTCTGTCCTTTCGACGCGCTGTTCTGGTCCCCGGAGTTCGAGTACGCGGAGACCGACATCCGTGACCTCACCCACGAGCGGGACAAGCTCCGTGAGTGGATGTGGACCGTCCCGGCCCCGCCCGCACTCGACGCCGGCGCGGAGGAACCGAAGGAAGTGGCCGCCGCCCGCAAGACCGCCGACAAACTCGCGGCCGCCCAGGCCGACGAACCGGGTCAGGAGGGCCGCGCATGAGCACCGCGGCGACCGCCGGCGCCCTCGCGGCCGGCACCGCGCACCGGGCGGCCGAGTCGCCCGGCTTCCTGTCCCCGACCGGCGTGGAGATCACCTTCCTTCTCGTCGGCCTGGTCACCCTCGGGGCCGCCGTCGTCACCGTCACCACCCGGCAGCTGGTGCACGCCGCCCTGTGGCTGGTGGTGGCCCTCGGCGGGCTCGCCGTCGAATACCTGCTGCTCACCGCCGAGTTCATCGCCTGGGTGCAGGTCCTCATCTACGTCGGCTCCGTCGTCGTCCTCCTTCTGTTCGGGCTGATGCTCACCCGCGCCCCCATCGGCCGCTCGCCGGACGCGGACTCCGGCAACCGCTGGGTCGCGCTCGCCGTCGCCGTCGCCGCGGCGTCCGCCCTGGTCTGGGTGGTCGTCGACGCCTTCCGCACCACCTGGATCGACCTGGACGGCGCCCCCTCCGGCACCACCGAGGTGACCGGCGCCAGCCTCTTCCAGCACTGGGTCCTCCCCTTCGAGGCCCTCTCCGTCCTTCTCCTCGCCGCCCTCGTCGGCGCGATCGTCCTGTCCCGCAAGGCCGAGGCCGGCTCCGAGCCCGGCGCGAAGGACGCGGCTCCGTCCGGCCCGGCGACCCGCACGACAGACACCCGGCGCGACCAGGAAGGGGCCCGCTGATGCACCTCGCCTATCCCGCCGTCCTCGCCGCCCTCCTCTTCTGCACCGGCCTCTACGGCGTCCTCGCCCGCCGCAACGCGATCCTGGTGCTGATGTCGGTCGAGCTGATGCTCAACGCCGTCAACCTCAACCTCGTCGCCTTCGACGCCTGGCTCAGCCGGGCCGCCGAGGACACCCTTCACTCCGGCCAGGCCCTGGCCCTGTTCACCATCGCCGTCGCCGCCGCCGAGATCGGCATCGGCCTCGCGATCGTCCTCGCCGTGTACCGCAACCGCGGCACCTCGGACATCGACCGGCTGCGCGACACCGCCGAGGGCCACGACCCCGACGACCCCGACAGCGACGCCGCCGGCCGCGCGATCCCCGCCCCGGCCGCCGGCGAGAAGGCCGAGGCCACCGCGTGACCACGACCGCCCTCGCCGTCCTCGTCCCCCTCCTTCCGTTCCTCGGCGCGCTCGCCGGACTGCTGCTGGGCCGCACCGCGCCCGGCTTCGCCCGCCCGCTCGCCGTTCTGCCGACGCTCGCCTCCCTCGCGCTCGCCGCCGCCGTCGCCGCGCGCCAGGGCGGCGGCGCCCCGGTCGACGCCGCGACCGAGCTCACCCCCACCGGCTCGGTCCCCATCGAACTCGCCCTGCACATCGACGGCTTCGCCGCCCTCACCGCAGTGGTCGTCGGCACCGTCGCGACCTGCGTGCAGATCTACTCCACGGGCTATCTGCGCGACGACCCGCGCTACCCGTCGTACGCCGCTCTCGTCTCGCTGTTCACCTCCGCGATGCTCCTGGTCGTCTACACCGGCGACCTGATGGTGCTGCTGGTCGGCTGGGAAGTGATGGGCATCTGCTCCTACTTCCTCGTCGGCCACTACTGGGAGACCCCCGAGGCGCGCGCCGCCTCGCTGAAGGCCTTCCTGGTCACCAAGCTCGGCGACGTCCCCTTCCTCATCGGCCTGTTCGCGCTCGCCTCCGACGCCGGGTCCTTCCGCATCACCCGGATCCTCGGCGCCGTCGCGCAGGGCGGCATCGACCACCCGACGCTGATCGCCCTGCTGCTCCTCGCGGGCGTGGCCGGCAAGTCCGCGCAGTTCCCGCTGCACACCTGGCTGCCGGACGCGATGGCGGGCCCCACCCCCGTCTCCGCGCTGATCCACGCCGCGACGATGGTCGCCGCCGGCGTCTACTTCGTCGCCCGTCTCCTCCCGCTCTTCGAGGCCTCGCGGGCCGCGATGACCGTCCTCGCCGTCATGGCCGCCGTGACGATGACCGGCTCGGCGCTCGCCGCCCTCGCCCAGGACGACATCAAACGCGTCCTCGCCTACTCGACGATCGGCCAGCTCGGCTACATGACCGGCGCCCTCGCCGTCGCCGACCGCGGCGCCGCCGTCTTCCACCTCCTGTCCCACGGCGCCTTCAAGGCGCTGCTGTTCCTCGCCGCCGGCGTGATCATCCACGCCGCCGGCACCAACTCCCTGGCCGCCATGTCCCGCATGAACCATCTGCGCGACCGCGTCCCCGACGCCTACTGGACGATGACCGTGGCGCTCCTCGCGCTCGCCGCGATCCCGCCGTTCAGCGGCTTCTTCTCCAAGGAGGCCGTTCTCGGCGTCGCCGAACACGTCGTCACGGGCAACACCGAGCACGCCCCCGCCGCCGCGGGCTGGATCGTCCTCCTCGCCGGACTGCTCACCGCCCTCCTCACCGCCGCGTACGCGACACGGCTGTGGCTGCTCGCCTTCCGCGGCAGCGGCACCGAGGCGCCGGACCACGGCCGGCAGCCGCTCACCATGACCACCGTGCTGTGGGTGCTCGCCGTGCCGTCGCTGGCGTTCGGCGGCTTCGCCTTCCGGGTGCTGCCCGACTGGTTCGACGGACACGACCTCACCCCGACCCTCACCACCTCCGTGCTCGGCACGGGCGTGGCCCTGGTCGGCGGCATCGTCACCTACGCCACCTGGCGGCACACCACCGCGCACGCCGCCCGCGTCCCCCTCGGCGCCGTCGCCGCCCACCCCGAGGGCGACGCCGGGCAGGTCGAGGCGGAGGCCATCGCGAGCCACGAACCTGCCTACGGGAACATCGCGTACGCGGCCGACCCGTCGGACCCCGGCCGGCTGCTGCTCGGCCGGCTGCACCGGCACGCCGCCGTCGGCTTCCACCTGGACGCCGTGTACTCGGCGCTCTTCGTCCGCCCGGTGCGAGCCGGCGCGAGCCTCGTGCGGTTCCTCGACCGGGAGGTCGTCGACACCTACGTACGCGGCGCGGGCACCCTGCCCCGCTGGCTCGGCGCCGCCGTCCGGCGCGCCCAGACCGGCAATCTGCAGACCTATGTGAGCGCGCTGCTCGCCGGCACCGTCGTCCTCGCGGTCGCCGCCGTCCTCGTCGCCACGGGAGCGTGAGCAGGCGTGATCGATATCAACGAGTCCGTGATGCAGTTCCTTCTGGCATTGATCGTCGTCGGCCCGCTCCTCGGCGCCGCCGCCGCTCTGCTGCCCGCCCCGCCCGGACTGAAGGGGAGCTCTCCCGAGCAGGCCGTGCTCCGCCACGGCGTGACCGTCACCGGCGTGATCCTCATCGCCGCGATCGTCCTGGCGCTCGGCTTCGACCACGACCACCCGTCGACGATGCAGGCCACGACCGACATCAGCTGGATCCCCGCACTCGACGTGCGGATCCACCTCGGCATCGACGGCATCTCGCTCCCCCTTCTGGTCCTGACCGCCCTGCTGACCTTCCTCAGCGCCCTCTACTCGTACTTCAAGCCGCCCACGGGGCCGTCCCCGAAGGCCTTCGTCGCCCTGCTGCTCGTCCTCGAGTCCGGCACCCTGGCGACCTTCGCCGTCCTCGACCTCGTCCTGTTCTTCCTCGCCTTCGAGACGGTCCTCGTCCCGATGTACTTCCTCATCGCCCGCTGGGGCGGCGAGGGCCGGGCCGAGGCCGCCTGGAAGTTCATCCTGTACACGCTGCTCGGCTCCGTGGTCATGCTGCTCGGCCTGCTCCTGATCGGGATCAAGGCGGGCACGTTCGACATGGTGGCACTCGCCACTGACAACGGCCGGTCACTGACCGCGTCCGTGCAGGTCATCGCCGTTCTGACGATCGGGCTCGGGCTCGCGGTGAAGACGCCGATGTGGCCCCTGCACAGCTGGCTGCCCGACGCCCACACCGCCGCCCCGACGGTCGGCTCCGTCCTGCTCGCCGGCGTCCTGCTGAAGATGGGCACGTACGGCTTCGTCCGCATCCTGCTCCCGGCCGCGCCCGACGGCTTCCGCACCTTCGCGCCGTACCTCGCCGCGTTCGCCGTCGTCGGCGTCATCTACGGGTCCCTCGCCTGCCTCGCCCTGGCCAGGAAGGGCGCGAAGGGCGACCTCAAGCGCCTCATCGCCTACTCCTCCGTCGGCCACATGGGTTTCGTCCTGCTCGGCATCGCGACCATGACCCCGACCGGAGTCAACGGCGCCCTGTTCGCCAACATCGCCCACGGCCTCATCACCGGCCTGCTGTTCTTCCTGGTCGGCGGACTGAAGGAGCGCACCGGCAGCACCGACCTCGACGCCCTCGCCCAGGAGACCGGAGCCGCCCTCTACGGCAAGGCCCCCCGCCTCGGCGGCCTGCTCGCCTTCGCCGCCGTCGCCTCCCTCGGCCTGCCCGGCCTCGCCGGGTTCTGGGGCGAGATGCTGGCGCTGTTCGGCGCCTTCGACCCCGCCGAGGGGCTCAGCCGTCCGGCCTTCCTCACCTTCATGTCGATCGGCGCGTTCGGCACCCTGCTCACCGCCGCCTACCTGCTGATCGTGGTCCGCCGGGTCTGCATGGGCGCCGCGCCGAAGGACACGCCGGCCTACACCGACGTGCGCTCCTACGAGTTCGCGGCCTGGACCCCGCTCGTCGTCCTCACCGTCGTCGCCGGCCTGTGGCCCAAGGTCCTCCTGGGGCTGACCGACCCGGCCGTGCAGCAGCTCCTCGCAGGAGGCACCCGATGAGCTCCCTCGTCCAGTCCGTCGACTGGCTGGCCATCGCACCGCCCACCATCGCGGCGGTCGTCGGACTCGTCGTGCTGGTCGCCGACCTGTTCGTCGCGGAGTCCAGGAAGCCGCTGCTCGGCTGGATCGCGGTGGCCGGACTCGCGGCCGCCGCGCTCATGCTGCTGCCGCTCCTCGACGCCGACCGCTCCACCTTCTGCCTGGTCGGCGACACCGAGGTGTGCAGCTACACCGCGGACCGCTTCACCCTCGTCATCCAGTTCCTGGTGCTCGGCGGCGCCCTGCTCTGCGCCCTGCTGTCCGTGACCGCGCTGAAGGACTCCGGCAAGCGGCTCCCCGAGGGCGAGTACTGGTTCCTGTTCCTCTCCTCCGCGGCCGGCGCGGCCCTGCTGCCCGCCTCCCGGGACCTCGCGACCCTCGTCGTCGCCCTGGAGGTGGCGTCCCTGCCCGCCTTCGCCCTGGTCGGCCTGCGCCACGGCGACCGCAGGTCCTCCGAAGCGGCCCTGAAGTTCTTCCTCTCCTCGGTCACCGCCACCGCGGTCAGCCTGCTCGGCATCAGCTTCGTCTACGCCGCCACCGGCACCCTCCACCTCACCCGGGTCGCCGAACGCATCCAGCACGTCGACGGGCAGCTCGAGACCCTCGCACAGACCGGTGTCGTCCTCACCCTGGTCGGCTTCGCCTTCAAGACGGCCGCCGTCCCCTTCCACTTCTGGGTCCCCGACACCTACGTGGGCGCCCCGCTCCCGATCGCCGCCTACCTGTCCGTCATCGGCAAGGCGGTCGGCTTCTCCGGCCTCATCCTCGTCACGGTCGTGGCCCTGCCGTCGTACGCGGACGCCTGGGCCCCCGCCCTGGCCGTGCTGGCCGCCCTCACCATGACGGTCGGCAACGTCGGCGCCCTGCGCCAGCGGTCCACGCGCGCGTACAGCGCCGTACGCCTGCTCGCCTGGTCGTCCGTCGGCCAGGCCGGCTACCTGCTCGTCCCGATCGCCGCCGCCGGGTACTCCGACGACCCCGAGAAGGCGGTCGGCTCCACCCTCGCCTACGCCCTCATGTACGGCGCCGTGAACCTGGGCGCCTTCGCGGTGGCCGCCCTCGTCGGCCGCGCACACCGGCTCAACCGGGTCGCCGACTACCGCGGCCTGTACGCCGCGAGTCCGCTCACCGCGCTGCTCATGGGCTTCTTCCTGCTGTGCCTCGCCGGCCTCCCGCCGGGTGTCATCGGCCTCTTCGCCAAGGTCACCGTGTTCGCGGCGGCCGTCGACGCCGGGCTGGGCTGGCTGGCCGTCGTCATGGCCGTCAACGTCGTCATCGCGCTGGTGTACTACCTGCGCTGGACGGCACTGCTGTTCCGCGCGCCGGAGACGGCCGCCGAGGGGGAGACGGCGGGAGGCGCGGCCGCGCCCCACCGCCTGCCCGCCCCGCTCACCGCGGCGCTTGCCCTGACCGGCGTCCTCGGCATCGCCCTCTCCGGCGCCCCGCAACTGGTCCTGCGTTTCACGGAGACCGGCCTCTTCTGAGCGGCTCGTCCTGCCTCGCGCGGCCCTTCACCCGGACGGTTGACACGCGCCACCACGCGCACAAGGGAACTAGTGCCCCTCGCCTGGCGTTGACCGGTACGGGAGGGTCCACTGGACGTGACACCACGGCACCAGTGGGCAGCGCAGGTCAGACGGAAGATCAGCCAGCAAGGGTTCCCCTGCCGCACGACTTGGAGGGCGTACCGTGCACCGCCGGCACAACGGGCTCAGAACCGCGGTCCTCCTCGGGGGACTGTCCGCGCTCATCATCGTCATCGGCAGCTTCTTCGGCCGCATGGGGCTCGTCATCGCCGTCGTCGTCGCGCTGGGCACCAACGCCTACGCGTACTGGAACAGCGACAAGCTGGCCCTGCGGGCGATGCGGGCCCGGCCGGTGAGCGAGTTCGAGGCCCCCGGCCTGTACCGGATGGTGCGTGAACTGTCCACGCAGGCCCGCCAGCCCATGCCCCGCCTCTACATCTCGCCGACGGAGGCCCCCAACGCCTTCGCCACCGGCCGCAATCCGCGCAACGCGGCGGTGTGCTGCACGGAAGGCATCCTGCGCCTCCTCGACGAACGGGAGCTGCGCGGCGTCATCGGCCACGAGCTCAGCCATGTCTACAACCGCGACATCCTGATCTCCTCGGTCGCCGGCGCCCTCGCCTCCGTGATCATGTTCCTGGTCAACTTCGCCTGGCTGATCCCGATCGGCCGCTCGGACGACGACGACGGCCCGGGCCTGTTCGGCATGCTCCTGATCCTGATCCTGGGCCCGCTGGCGGCGTCCCTCATCCAGCTGGCCATCAGCCGCTCCCGCGAGTACGAGGCGGACGCCTCCGGCGCCCAGCTCACCGGCGACCCGCTGGCCCTGGCGAGCGCCCTGCGTAAGCTGGAACTGGGCACCAAGCAGCTCCCGCTGCCCCCGGAGCCCCGCATCGAGACGGCCAGCCACATGATGATCGCGAACCCCTTCCGCCCGGGGCAGGGGCTCGCGAAGATGTTCTCCACCCACCCGCCGATGGCGGAACGTGTCGCCCGGCTCGAGAAGATGGCAGGTCACCTGTGAAGACCATCCTGAATCTCATCTGGCTCGTCCTCAGCGGCTTCTGGCTGTTCCTCGGCTACGTGCTCGCCGGCCTGCTGCTGTGCATCACGATCATCGGCATCCCGTTCGGCGTGGCCGCGTTCCGCATCGGCGTGTACGCCCTGTGGCCCTTCGGGTACACCACCGTGGAGCGACGCGACGCCGGAGCCCCGTCCTTCATCGTCAACGTGCTGTGGCTGATCCTCGCGGGCTGGTGGCTCGCCCTCGGCCACATCGTCACGGGCCTCGCCCTCTGCGTGACGATCATCGGCATCCCGCTCGGCATCGCCAACTTCAAGCTGATCCCGGTCTCGCTGTTCCCGCTGGGCCGCGAGATCGTCCGCACGGACCAGGCGTTCACGGACCGCTGGTGAGGTGACGGGCTACCGACCGCCCGGATCCGGATCGCCCTGCCGCCGCCCCCGCGCCTTCCGCACCCCGTACGCCGCCACACCCGCACCGAGCACCGCCGCGCCCACGGCCACCGAGGTCCAGGGCAGGGAGAACGCCAGCGCCAGGCACCCGGCGAACCCCACCGCGGGCACCAGCCGGGCCACGACCCCCGGACGCAGTGTCCACGCCGAGGCGTTCGCCACGGCGTAGTACGTCAGCACACCGAAGGAGGAGAACCCGACAGCGCCCCGTAGGTCGACGGTGGCGGCCAGGACGGCGACCACACCGCCCACAGCCAGCGCCGCCCGGTGCGGCACGTGGAACCGCGGATGGACCGCGGCCAGCGGTCCCGGGAGGTGCCGGTCCCGGGCCATGGCCAGTGTCGTCCGCGACACCCCGAGCAGCAGGGCGAGCAGCGAGCCCAGCGCGGCGACCGCCGCACCCACCCGCACCACCGGCGCGAGCCCGGGCACCCCGGCCGCCCGCACCGCGTCGGCGAGCGGCGCGACGGACGCACCCAACGACTCCGCCCCCAGCACGGAAAGGACGGCGACGGCGACAGCCGCGTACGCGGCGAGCGCGATACCCAGGGCCACCCGGACGGCCCGCGGGATGGTGCGCGCCGGATCCCGCACCTCCTCGCCCAGGGTCGCGATCCGCGCGTACCCGGCGAACGCGAAGAACAGCAGCCCGGCCGCCTGGAGCACCCCGCCGGGCCCGCCCGACACGCCGTCGTCCAGCCGGCCCGGATCGGAGTCCCCCGACGTCAGACACACGACCACCACGGAAGCGAGGACCGCCAGGACCACACCCACGATCGCCCGCGTCACCCACGCGGCCTTCTGCACCCCGCCGTAGTCGACCACAGTGATCAGCACCACGGCGGCGACTGCCACGGCGTGTGCCTGCTCCGGCCAGGCGTACGCGCCGACGGTCAGCGCCATCGCCGCGCAGGACGCCGTCTTGCCGACGACGAAGGCCCACCCGGCCAGATAGCCCCAGAACTCCCCGAGCCGCTCCCGCCCGTACACGTAGGTGCCGCCCGAGGCCGGGTACAGGGCGGCCAGGCGGGCCGACGAGTCGGCGTTGCAGTAGGCGACGACGGCGGCGACGGCCAGCCCGAGGAGCAGCCCCGAACCGGCGGCCCGCGCGGCGGGCGCGAGCGCGGCGAAGATGCCCGCGCCGAGCATCGCGCCCAGGCCGACGACGACGGCGTCGCCCGTCCCGAGGGTGCGGCGCAGTCCGGGCGTGCCAGGAGCGGCGGAGGTGTTCGTCATGGGGCCGCACCCTACTGATCAAGGGCAACCGGAAGGTGTACTGGTGACGTCCTTCATGGTGCGAACGCCGGCGTGAGAGGGCAGGTACTCGGCATGACGATCATCAGCTGGATCATTCTGGGCCTGCTGGCCGGAGCCATCGCGAAGTTCCTGCTGCCCGGCCGCGACCCGGGCGGCCTCGTCGGCACCACCCTGATCGGCGTCGCCGGCGCGTTCATCGGCGGCTGGATCTCGTCCCGCTGGCTGGACCACCCGATCAGCAAGGACTTCTACGACGGCACCACTTGGGTGGCCGCCATCGGCGGTTCACTGGTCCTGCTGATCGCCTACCGCATCCTGTTCGGCCACTCGCGCGACTGACGACGACGCGACCGGAGCGAAGGGGGCGGGCGCCCGAGCGGCACCCACCCTTCTCCGCCCGTCCGGCGCGCCGGCCGTCCTACCGGTAGTTCACGAACTGCAGGGCGAAGTCGAAGTCCTTGCCCTTGAGCAGCGCGATGACGGTCTGGAGGTCGTCCCGGCTCTTGGAGCTGACGCGCAGCTCGTCACCCTGCACCTGGGCCTTCACGCCCTTCGGGCCCTCGTCACGGATGATCTTCGCGACCTTCTTCGCGTTCTCCTGGGAGATGCCCTCCTCGATCGTCGCGAAGATCTTGTACTCCTTGCCCGAGAGCTGCGGCTCACCCGCGTCCAGGGCCTTCAGGGAGATGCCCCGCTTGATCAGTTTGGACTGGAAGACGTCGAGGACTGCCTTCACCCGGTCCTCGGAGTTCGCCTCCATGAGGATCTTCTCCCCGGACCACGAGATCGAGGCGCCCACGCCCTTGAAGTCGTAGCGCTGCGAGATCTCCTTGGCGGTCTGGTTGAGGGCGTTGTCGACCTCCTGCCGCTCGACCTTCGAGACGATGTCGAAACTGGAGTCGGCCATGTCCTGTGGCTCCTTGATTCGGGGTGCGTATCGGGCTGCGCACCGGATGCGTACCGGCGTACTTGAGGCGGCCACCGGGCCCGGCATCGGCCCCGGACCGCATCCGGACCAGCCTAGTCACCCCCCGGCCCCGGGGTGGCGATCAATCGGGTGGCGGAGCACCCCTGTCCATCGGGTATTGTTTACGTCGTTGCCAGCGAGCACCGCCGGAAGGCGAGGTTCAGCGCAGCGACCCCGGCGGTGTGGCTCAGCCTTCCCAGGTTCGAATCCTGGCGCCGCCACACGACCGAAAGGGTCTGTGACCAGCAGCAATGCTGATCACAGACCCTTTCGTCGTTGACAGGCCCGACCTGATCGTTATGGGCGCTTTTTCTCAATGTGTCTCACCCTGATTCGGGTGCTGACCAGTCCGTGTGGGGCGGGCGTGGGGCAGCCTTCGGCCGCTAGTTGCCGCTCCTCAGCGCCCGTTCGATGCGGGCGTTCGCCGTCGCCGCACCCCCGTCCAGGCTCACGAGATCGGGCGGGATCGGCACCGTGCGGACTTCTTTCCGGGGCCGGTGCTTGAGCCCTCGCCGGCCGTGTGCCTCACCGCTGTCCGTCCAGGCCGACCCCGAGCGCGGGCGGGTCTCTCGGAGTCGCGTTCGGCTCGTTCACGGTCCCTGGTTGACCGAGGGCTCGAGTTCCCGCTCCGTCGCGGCTGAGCCGTCCCCTGCGCGCTGCGGTCTCGTTCACGGGGCATGCGCACGGGTGGAGGACGATGTCCTCGCCCGCCCCGACACGAGGAGCAGCCGCATCGTGGGAACCGCCGTCCACGTTCCGCAGACCCGGGACATGCTCGGAGACGAACTCTCCGGCGACGAAGCCCTCACCGCCCTGCGGCGGTACGGGGGCCTCAGGCTGCTGGCCGACTCCTTCACCCGGTTCCGTTACGCGGACGGCTTCACCAACGCCCGGGCCCTCGCCTTCCAGGTCGTGCTCGGCCTGGTCCCCTTCACCGTCGTGCTCGTGGGTCTCGCCACGTCGGTGCACACGGAGAGCGTGGGCCGGGTCATCGAGCTGACCCTCGGCCGGATCGTGCCGGGGGCCAGCGCGGACGTCGTCGAGAAGGCCTTCGAGGGCACCCGGCGCAGCGCCGGCAGCGACGTGTGGAGCACGGTCGCGCTCTGGCTGGGCCTCGGGTTCGCGGTGCTGAACCTCGCCTCGGCCATGGCGCAGATCGAGCGGGGCGCCAACCGCATCTACGGCATCGAGCGCGACCGCCCCTTCGTCCGCAAGTACGGCCGGGCCCTGGTGCTCGCCTTCACGGCCGGCCTGCCGATGGTCCTGGGGTTCCTGGTGCTCGTCGCGGGTGAGACGGTCGGCGACGCCGTGGCCCGCACCACCGGCCACGGGACGGGCGGGGCCGCGTGGTGGGCCGTGCTGGACGTACCGGCCGGACTGCTGCTGGCCTGGGTCGCGTCGGCGGTGATCCTGCGCTGGTCGCCCCGCCGCGACCAGCCCGGCTACACCTGGCTGGCCTTCGGCTCGGCGGTCCACCTGGTGCTGTGGATCTCGGCGACCTGGCTGCTCGCGCTGTACGTCGGACGGAGCGGGGCCTTCGGCGCCGTGTACGGTCCGCTCACGGCCTTCATCGCCCTGCTGCTGTGGGCCAACCTGACCGCCGTGGCGCTCTTCCTCGGCATCGCGTTCGCCGCCCAGTTGGAGGCGGCCCGGGCGGGCATCCGCACGCCGGTGGAGCCGGACCCCGGACCGGGCGCCTGAGCTGGGGGTGTCGTTCGGGTCATGCCGGGGTCGCGGGGGCCGGAAGGCACCGTGGGCTGGAGCCGGCCTGATCCAAACGACACCCCGCCAGGGCTGGGTGGTCCGGCCGCGTGAGCCCGTGCAGTTGCCGGGTGCCGGGTCGCCACTCCATGGCGCCGGGCTTGACCCGCCCCCAGCCCGCGCGGGACCGCGAGAGCACACCAGGTCACCCGCACTTCACCTGCCTGGGGGACGCACGGGCTTCCCATGCTGCGACTCCGCTTTCGCACAGCAGTCCTCGCCGCAGCCGCCTTGGCCTCAACCTGTCGGCCCTTTCCCGGGAGGTTGTGGACGGCCGGTCCCGCGGTCCCGGTCACCGCGCTGCTCGCGGCAACCCCCCTTACGCTGAGCTGACGCGCCGGCGCACCGGGGAACAATGGACGCATGTCGCCGCGTCGTCGTCCCTGCCCCGAGTGCCGTCGTGAGATCGCCGTCGTCGCCGGGCGGTACGCGCGGCACGATCCGCCCGGCGCCCGCGGCAGCGGGGAGCTGACCTCCTGCCCGGGGTCCCGGCGTCACGCCCAACCGGGCGCCGAGCAGCCGTCGTTGGACGGTTACGTCGTCCCGCCGTTCCCCGGGCAGATGCCCCTCTTCTGATCCCCTTCTCCTGGGCCCTGCCCCGGCCCTTTCTCCGGGGTGCCTTCCCCTGGGCCCCTTCTCCTGAGCCCTTCGTCCGAACCGGGCTCCCGCCCCGCTCAGTTGCCCGCGACCGACTTCACCGCCACCGACACCGGCGCGGAGCCGCTGATCAGTTCCAGGGTGAGGCCCGCCGTCGCGGGGGTGTCCACCAGTTCCGCCAGGACGGCCGCCACGTCGTCGCGGGGGATCGGGCCGCGGCCCGTGCGGGCCTCCAGGCGGACCAGGCCCGTGCCCGGCTCGTCCGTGAGCTGACCCGGCCGCAGAATCGTCCAGTCCAGGGCGTCCAGGCTCCGCACATACGCGTCCGCCTCGCCCTTGGCGCGCAGGTACACGTCGAAGACCTCGTCCCCCTGGTGCTCCGGGTCCGCGCCCATCGACGACACGATCACGAACCGGCGCACGCCCGCACGCACGGCCGCGTCCGCGAAGAGGACCGCCGCCGCCCGGTCCACGGTGTCCTTGCGGCCCACGCCGCTGCCCGGACCGGCGCCCGCCGCGAACACCGCCGCGTCCGCGCCCTCCAGGCACCGCGCGACCTCCTCCACGGACGCCGACTCCAGGTCGAGCACGACCGGCTCCGCGCCCAGCTCCCGCAGGTCGTCCGCCTGTTCGGGTTTGCGGATGATGCCCGCCGCCTCGTCCCCGCGCGCGGCGAGCAGCCGCTCCAGCCGCAGCGCGATCTGACCATGACCACCAGCGATGACAATGCGCATGCCTTCGACCGTACGCCGCACCGGGCCCGTCCGCCGTGCGACCAGCCGGGCGACCGGTCGGACGACCAGCCGTGCGACCCGGCCGCGCGACACACCCGGCCCTTCGGAAACCTCGAACCCCTACGCGGGCCCCCGCCCCTGCCGGGGCAGCCCCGGTCCCGAGCCGGACGCCGCCGAGTCGCAGTACTCCCGCACCGCGCTCGTGCGGGCGACCACACGCCCCCCGTGCACCACGATCCGGCTGTACGCCAGGGACAGCGCGGCCGGCAGGCCGTCGCCCCGGACCGCCAGCAGGTCGGCGGGGAAGCCCGCCTCCACCCGGACCTCCGGCAGCCCCATCGCCGCCCGCGCCCGCGTGCTCACCGCCGCGTACGCGTCCTCGGGGGTCAGTCCCTGGCAGGAGGCCAGCAGGTACGCCGCCTCCAGCGGGTCGCCCCGGCCCACCGGGTTCGACACGTCCCGCAGCGACCCGCTGCCGGCCGCCACCCGCACACCCGCCGCGCGCAGCAGCCGTACCGGTGCGGCGTCCCGGCCGTCCGCCGCGCCGCAACCGCCCTGGGGCAGGCACACCACCGTCACCCCGGCCGCCGCGAGCCGCTCCGCCGTACGGGCCGCGACGTCGGCGGGGAGGGCGGACAGGCCCCCGCACGGGCCGAGCGTCACCCCGGGTCGCAGGCCGCCGGCCATCGCCGCGAGGCGGGCCAGCCGGGCCGGGTCGGAGGCGTCGGTGTGCAGGTCGACGGGCAGGCCGTGCTCGGAGGCCGTCTCCAGCACCGCCTCCACATAGCCCGTGGGGTCGGGGTCGAGGTCCGGGCAGCCGCCCACCACGGACGCGCCCATCTTCACCGCGTCCCGCAGCACCGCCACCCCGTCGGCCCCGGCCATCCCCGTCAGCACCCGGGGCATCGCCACCGTGGTCAGCTCGGCCAGCCCGCGCAGCGAGCGCGCCGTGCGGAGCACGGCCCGCAGCGCGCCGAGTCCTGCCATGTCCCCCACGCGCACGTGCGCGCGCAGGGCCGTCGCCCCGTGCCCGAGCTGGAGGAGCGCGGCCTCCGTCGCCCGGCGCTGGACGTCCTGGGGGTCCTGGGAGACGGGGCCCGGTCCGTCGGCGGACAGGGAGGTGTCCGCGTGGGCGTGCGGTTCGGCCGGGGCGGGCAGCAGCAGGTAGCCGGTGAGGTCGAGCCGCGGCACGCACGCGCGCGTGGCGTCCGCCGTGAGGCTGCCCGCCGTGCCGACGGCCTCGATGCGCCCGCCGCCGAGGCGTACGTCCACGGTCCGGCCGTCGGTGAGGCGGGCGCCGCACAGAAGGAGCGGGGGCGGGTCGGCCGGACCGGAACCGGAGGGCGAGGACCACGGCGGGGACGGCGGCTGCGGCCGGTTGTCGGGCATCGCGCTCCTGGGGCTCGGGCTGCGCACGAGGACGCACGTCACGCTGAGACAAGATCACGGAGAGTGAGTCGAGCCTAGGACGGCCCTCCGTCCCGCGCCGGGAGGAGCGCAATAGTCGTACCGGTGTGGCCCGTCCGCCCGGGAGGGGGACGGAGGCCGGAAACGGATTTGGGCGAACGGCGGCGGACCGTGTAATGTCTTCATCGCTCGCCCCAATAGCTCAGTCGGCAGAGCGTCTCCATGGTAAGGAGAAGGTCAACGGTTCGATTCCGTTTTGGGGCTCTGGTGTGAGAGGTTCCCGCCGCGAGGCGGGGCCCGATCGCATCAAAGCGGTGTAGCTCAGTCGGTAGAGCAAGCGGCTCATAATCGCTGTGTCACCGGTTCAAGTCCGGTCACCGCTACAGACAGTAGCCGATTGCGGGGTCGGTCCTTCGATCGGCTACTCTTCTTGCGTTAATCAAGTCCATCCGTTCGTCAAGGAGCACTCACGTGGCTGCCACCGACGTCCGCCCGAAGATCACGCTGGCCTGCGTGGAGTGCAAGGAGCGGAACTACATCACCAAGAAGAACCGGCGTAACAACCCGGACCGTCTTGAGATGAAGAAGCACTGCCCGCGTTGCAATGCGCACACCGCGCACCGCGAGACGCGATAAAACAGGCTCGTACACGAGGCCGTCCCCCCACTCGGGGGGCGGCCTCGTGTCGTTTCCCCACCGACACCACACACCGTGAGACACGTCGGTCCTGAACCGACACAGGAGGTGCCGCGCGTATGGCGCTCGACCAGTCCTTCGTGGGGCGGGCCTACCCGCCCACCGAGCCCTACGAGGTGGGCCGGGAGAAGATCCGCGAGTTCGCCGAGGCAGTGGGGGACGCCAACCCGGCGTACACGGACACGGAGGCGGCCCGGGCGCTCGGCCACCCCGACGTGATCGCCCCGCCGACCTTTGTGTTCGCCATCACGTTCAAGGCCGCCGGCCAGGTCGTCGCCGACCCTCAGCTCGGCCTCGACTACAGCCGGGTGGTGCACGGCGACCAGAAGTTCGCCTACAACCGGCCCGTGCGCGCCGGTGACCGGCTGACCGTCACCTCCACCATCGAGACCATTCGGACGATGGCGGGCAACGACATACTGGACATCCGCGGCGAGGTGCACGACCAGGACGGCGAGCACGTCGTGACCGCCTGGACCAAGCTGGTGGCCCGCGCGGCCGAGGAGGCGTGAACCACACCATGACGGCGAAGATCTCCTACGCCGACGTCGAGGTCGGCACCGAGCTGCCCGCACAGACGTTCCCCGTGACGCGCGCCACCCTCGTCCAGTACGCGGGAGCCTCCGGCGACTTCAACCCCATCCACTGGAACGAGCGGTTCGCCAAGGAGGTCGGCCTGCCCGACGTCATCGCGCACGGCATGTTCACCATGGCCGAGGCGGTCCGCGTCGTGACCGACTGGGTGGGCGACCCCGGCGCGGTCGTCGAGTACGGCGTCCGCTTCACCCGCCCGGTCGTCGTGCCCGACGACGACAAGGGCGCCGTCATCGAGGTCAGCGGCAAGGTCGCCGCCAAGCTCGACGACAACACCGTCCGGGTGGACCTCACCGCGACCAGCGCCGGCCAGAAGGTCCTCGGCGCCTCGCGCGCGGTCGTACGCCTCGCCTGAGCGGGAGCCGCGGCGGCGGGGGAGCGGGGGCGGCGGCGCCGTCTCGTAGTCTTGAGCCCGTGCAGGAACTCCACGACGCCCCCCTCGCCCCGCTGACCACCTTCCGGCTGGGCGGCCCCGCCACCCGGCTGGTCACCGCGACCACCGACGACGAGGTGATCGCCGCCGTCCGCGAGGCCGACGCCGCCGGCACCCCGCTGCTGGTCATCGGCGGCGGCTCCAACCTGGTCATCGGCGACAAGGGCTTCGACGGCACCGCCCTCGTCGTCGCCACCAAGGGCGTCACCCTCGACGGCACCGACCTCGAACTGGCCGCCGGCGAGGTGTGGACCGACGCCGTCGCCGCCACCGTGGAGGCCGGACTCGCCGGCATCGAGTGCCTGGCCGGCATCCCCGGCTCCGCCGGCGCCACCCCCATCCAGAACGTGGGCGCGTACGGCCAGGAGGTCGCCTCGACGATCACCGAGGTCGTCGCCTACGACCGGCGCTCCGGCGAGACCGTCACGCTCTCCGCCGAGGAGTGCGCCTTCTCCTACCGGCACAGCCGCTTCAAGGCCGACCCCGAGCGGTACGTCGTCCTGCGCGTCCGCTTCCGGCTGGAGGACGCCGGCGGGATGTCCGGGCCGGTCAAGTACGCCGAGACCGCCCGCGTGCTCGGCGTTGCGCCCGGCGAGCGGGTACCGCTGGCCACCGCCCGGGACACGGTGCTGAAGCTCCGCGCCGGCAAGGGCATGGTGCTGGACCCCGAGGACCACGACACCTGGTCGGCCGGCTCCTTCTTCACCAACCCGATCCTCGACGACGAGACGTTCGCCGCATTCCGTACGCGTGTGCGGGAGCGGTTGGGGGACGGCGTGGAGCCGCCCGCCTACCCCGCCGGCGAGGGGCGCACCAAGACCTCCGCGGCCTGGCTGATCGACAAGGCCGGCTTCACCAAGGGGTACGGCAGCGGGCCCGCCCGCATCTCCACCAAGCACACCCTCGCCCTCACCAACCGCGGCGACGCCACCACGGAGGACCTGCTGGCGCTGGCCCGCGAGGTCGTGGCAGGCGTCCGCGGCGCGTTCGGGATCACCCTGGTGAACGAGCCGGTCATGGTCGGCGTCGGCCTCTGAACGGCACGGGTGCGGGGAAGTAATTCCGTTGCCGTGACCCGCCCGACGCGCGTATCCCTGACGTCATGAGGGAGCATCAGTGCGGCTGAGAACCGAGGAGTTCCGGCCGCGTGCCGGGCGCTACGCCTTCCGGGTCGTCCAGCCGCGCCCTGCGCTGCGGCACACCACCCTCAACGACCCGATACGCGACTGGGGCTACCTGGTCGGGGACCACGACGGACTGGCCCGCCTCGCCGGGCTGTTCTCCTTCGCCGCGTACTCCCCGCACACGGTCGTCCATGTGCCGCTCCGGCAGAGCATTCCCCGCGACTACCCCCAGGGCGTGCCCGTCGACCTGGTGCTCGCCCACCAGACGCTCGGCCTGCGGCCCTCCGCGTGGCCCGCCCTGCGCCGCGGGCTGACCCACGGCGTCCCGCGGACCGTCCGCACCGACGAACGGCGCACCGCGTGCGACGGCGCCGCCTGGGAGGAGCTCTGGGAGCGGCGCTGGGACCGCCTGCCCCGGGTGGACCGCCTGCAGCCCACCGTCCACGCCCGGACCCTGTTCCTGTTCGGCGCGCGGGACACCTTCGCCGCCGCGTCCCTGCGGATCGGTGAGGCGGCCGGCTTCGGCCCGCTCGGCAGGAGGGCGGCCCAGGGGCACGACGTGCTCAGCAGCTCGCTCACCACACTGCTGCCCCTGTCCCGGGGCCCGAGGACGGAGCTGGACGTCGGCTTCCAGGCGTATCCGCCCCTGGCCCACTTCGCCCGACCGGGGCGGTCAGCCAGGCGTCGACGTCCGACAGCAGCTTCTCCTTGACGCCCTCCGGCGCCGCCGAGCCCCGGATCGACTGCCGGGCCAGCTCGGCGAGCTCCGCGTCGGTGAAGTCGTGGTGCCGCCGCGCGATCTCGTACTGCGCCGCCAGCCGGGAGCCGAACAGCAGCGGGTCGTCCGCGCCCAGCGCCATCGGCACGCCCGCCTCGAACAGCGTGCGCAGCGGCACGTCCTCCAGCTTGTCGTACACGCCGAGGGCGACGTTCGACGCCGGGCACACCTCGCAGGTGACGCCCCGGTCCGCGAGCCGCTTCATCAGCCGCGGGTCGTCTGCCGCCCGCACGCCGTGCCCGATCCGGTGCGCCTCCAGGTCGTCGAGGCAGTCCCGCACCGACGCGGGGCCCGCCAGCTCGCCGCCGTGCGGCGCCGACAGCAGGCCGCCGTCCCGGGCGATGGCGAACGCCCGGTCGAAGTCGCGGGCCATGCCGCGCCGTTCGTCGTTGGAGAGGCCGAAGCCGATGATCCCCCGGTCGGCGTAGCGCACGGCGAGGCGGGCCAGCGTGCGGGCGTCCAGGGGGTGCTTCATCCGGTTGGCGGCCACCAGCACCCGCATGCCGAGCCCGGTGTCGCGGGACGCCGAGTCCACCGCGTCGAGGATGATCTCCAGCGCCGGGATCAGCCCGCCCAGCCGGGGCGCGTACGAGGTCGGGTCGACCTGGATCTCCAGCCAGCCGGAGCCGTCCCGCAGGTCCTCCTCGGCCGCCTCCCGTACCAGGCGCTGGATGTCCTCGGCCGATCTGATGCACGAGCGTGCCGCGTCGTACAGGCGCTGGAAGCGGAACCAGCCGCGCTCGTCCGTGGCCCGCAGCCGGGGCGGTTCCCCGCCGGTCAGGGCGTCGGTCAGCGCCTCGGGCAGGCGCACCCCGTACTTGTCGGCCAGCTCCAGCACGGTGGTGGGCCGCATCGACCCGGTGAAGTGCAGATGCAGATGGGCCTTCGGCAGCTCAGAGACATCACGTACACGCTCCATCCGGCGATCCTGCCGCACGCCAGGGCCGTCCCGGTAGCGCTTTCGCCGTTCGTGGTCTTGCTCGCACAGACGAACGGGGGCGCCCAGGACAGTCCTGGGCGCCCCCGGAGCGGAACGGAAGGGACGGTCAGTCCCGCGCCTCCGCCAGCAGCTTCTGGATGCGGCTCACGCCCTCGACGAGGTCCTCGTCGCCCAGCGCGTAGGACAGCCGCAGGTAGCCCGGCGTGCCGAACGCCTCACCGGGGACCACCGCGACCTCGGCCTCCTCCAGGATCAGCGCGGCCAGCTCGACCGTGTTCTGCGGACGCTTGCCGCGGATCTCCTTGCCGACCAGCGCCTTCACCGACGGGTAGGCGTAGAACGCGCCCTCGGGCTCGGGGCAGACCACGCCGTCGATCTCGTTGAGCATCCGCACGATGGTCTTGCGCCGGCGGTCGAACGCCTCGCGCATCGTCGCGACCGCGTCCAGGTCGCCGGAGACGGCGGCGAGGGCGGCGGCCTGCGCGACGTTCGACACGTTCGACGTGGCGTGCGACTGGAGGTTGGTCGCGGCCTTCACGACGTCCTTCGGGCCGATGACCCACCCGACCCGCCAGCCGGTCATGGCGTACGTCTTGGCGACGCCGTTGACGACGACGCACTTGTCGGCCAGCTCGGGCACGACCACCGGCAGGGAGTGGAACTCGGCGTCCCCGTAGACCAGGTGCTCGTAGATTTCGTCGGTGAGGACCCACAGGCCCTTCTCGGCGGCCCAGCGGCCGATCTCCTCGATCTGCGCGCGGCTGTACACGGCGCCGGTCGGGTTGGAGGGCGAGACGAAGAGGAGAACCTTGGTGTTCTCCGTGCGGGCCGCCTCCAGCTGCTCCACGCTCACCCGGTAGCCGGTGGTCTCGTCGGCGACGACCTCGACCGGGACACCGCCCGCGAGCCGGATCGACTCGGGGTACGTCGTCCAGTACGGCGCCGGGACGATGACCTCGTCGCCCGGGTCGAGGATCGCGGCGAAGGCCTCGTAGATGGCCTGCTTGCCGCCGTTGGTGACCAGGATCTGGGCCGGGTCGACCTGGTAGCCGGAGTCGCGGAGGGTCTTGGCGGCGATCGCCTGCTTCAGCTCGGGCAGACCGCCGGCCGGGGTGTACCGGTGGTACTTCGGGTTCTTGCAGGCCTCGATCGCGGCCTCGACGATGTAGTCCGGCGTCGGGAAGTCGGGCTCACCGGCGCCGAAGCCGATCACCGGTCGCCCGGCGGCCTTGAGGGCCTTGGCCTTGGCGTCCACGGCGAGAGTGGCGGACTCGGAGATCGCGCCGACTCGGGCGGAGACCCGGCGCTCGGTGGGAGGGGTTGCAGCGCTCATGAGGCCCATCGTTCCAGACACGAAACACACTCGGCACAGCGGTTTCACGGACTGAACAACACCGGGCAAAGGGTGGAACACCAGTCCCCATCGCGCGTCCGCGGGCGGTGTGGCCAGGACGATCACCGGCCTTTCCCTGGCCGGTACGCCCCCTCCCAGGCACTTTCTGTTCGACGCCCGGCCCAGGAACACGTACACTCTCACCTCGTTGGCCTTCAGCGGTCCGCGCTCAGCCGGTGCACACCAAGCTTCCGGCCGGATGCGGTACGTTGGGGGACGCACAAAGGGTCGTAGCTCAATTGGTAGAGCACTGGTCTCCAAAACCAGCGGTTGGGGGTTCAAGTCCCTCCGGCCCTGCTACACACACCTTCGCCAGGATGTGTGCGCATGTACGTACAGCAATGCACCGCCGTGCGGCTCAGACCGGGCGCGGCACGGCCACGACCCGGAATCAGGTGAGGACGAGTGACGGACGCCGTGGGCTCCATCGACATGCCTGATGCCCAGGAGCAGAAGCCCCGCAAGGGCGGCAAGCGTGCCAAGAAGGGCCCTCTGAAGCGTCTCGCGCTCTTCTACCGCCAGATCATCGCGGAACTCCGCAAGGTCGTCTGGCCCACTCGCAACCAGCTGACGTCGTACACGACCGCGGTCATCATCTTCGTGGTCCTGATGATCGGCCTGATCACCCTGATCGACTATGGCCTCAGCAACGCCGCCAAGTACGTCTTCGGCTGATCCCCGAGCGAAGAGCGCCGAGGTACCCGGCGCTCCTTTCGCATGTTCCACCCCTATGTATCCAGGAAGAAGCAGCCACCGTGTCTGACCCGAACGTGAACGACGCCGTCGAGCCTTACGGCGAAGGGGCCGAGTCCGCCGAGGACGCGCTCGCCGCCGTGGAGGACGCGGACGTCGAGGACACCGAGGCCTCCGCCGAGGCCGAGGCTGCCGACACCACCGACGCCGAGGCCGCGGAGGACGAGTCCGCCGAGGCCGCGGAAGAGGCCGAGGCCGAGCCGGAGGACGACCGCGACCCGGTCGAGAAGCTCCGCGAGGAACTGCGGTCCCTGCCCGGCGAGTGGTACGTCATCCACACCTACGCGGGCTACGAGAACCGCGTGAAGACCAACCTCGAGCAGCGCGCCGTCTCGCTCAACGTCGAGGACTACATCTTCCAGGCCGAGGTGCCGCAGGAAGAGGTCGTCCAGATCAAGAACGGCGACCGCAAGACGATCAAGCAGAACAAGCTCCCGGGCTACGTCCTGGTCCGCATGGACCTGACGAACGAGTCCTGGGGCGTCGTCCGCAACACCCCGGGTGTCACGGGCTTCGTGGGCAACGCCTACGACCCGTACCCGCTGACGCTGGACGAGATCGTCAAGATGCTCGCCCCGGAGGCCGAGGAGAAGGCCGCCCGCGAGGCCGCCGAGGCCGAGGGCAAGCCGGCTCCGCAGCGCAAGGTCGAGGTCCAGGTGCTGGACTTCGAGGTCGGCGACTCGGTCACCGTCACCGACGGCCCGTTCGCCACGCTCCAGGCGACCATCAACGAGATCAACCCCGACTCCAAGAAGGTCAAGGGCCTGGTGGAGATCTTCGGCCGCGAGACGCCGGTCGAGCTCTCCTTCGACCAGATCCAGAAGAACTAGCCTTCTGGACCGGCTGAGAAACAGCTTCCGCGCAGGTCAGGCGAACGCTCGCGCGTTTGTCTGACCTGCGCGGTTTTTGGCCGCGCATCCATACCCGTTATCGTTGTGCGGTATGCCTGCGTCCTGGAGGTTTCCGGGACCCGGGCAGGACCCGAATTCGAAAGGACCCGGAGAGCCATGCCTCCCAAGAAGAAGAAGGTCACGGGGCTCATCAAGCTCCAGATCCAGGCCGGTGCCGCGAACCCGGCCCCGCCGGTCGGCCCCGCGCTGGGTCAGCACGGCGTCAACATCATGGAGTTCTGCAAGGCCTACAACGCCGCGACCGAGTCGCAGCGCGGCTGGGTCATCCCGGTGGAGATCACGGTCTACGAGGACCGTTCCTTCACCTTCATCACCAAGACCCCGCCGGCCGCCAAGATGATCCTCAAGGCCGCGGGCGTGGAGAAGGGCTCCGGCGAGCCGCACAAGACGAAGGTCGCGAAGATCACCCGCGACCAGGTCCGTGAGATCGCCACCACCAAGATGCCCGACCTCAACGCCAACGACCTGGACGCCGCCGAGAAGATCATCGCCGGCACCGCCCGTTCCATGGGCGTCACGGTCGAGGGCTGACCTCCACCCCCGTAAGCCAAGCAGTAGTGGCAGGGCCTGCTCGGCCCGGACCACGACTCCTCGAACGCACAGGAGCTTTCAGTGAGCAAGCGCAGCAAGTCTCTCCGCGCTGCGGACGCCAAGATCGACCGGGAGAAGCAGTACGCCCCGCTCGAGGCCGTCCGTCTCGCCAAGGAGACGTCCACGACCAAGTTCGACGGCACCGTCGAGGTCGCCTTCCGTCTGGGTGTCGACCCGCGTAAGGCCGACCAGATGGTCCGTGGCACCGTGAACCTCCCGCACGGCACCGGTAAGACCGCCCGGGTCCTGGTCTTCGCGACCGGTGACCGTGCCGAGGCCGCGCGTGCCGCGGGCGCCGACATCGTCGGCGCCGACGAGCTGATCGACGAGGTGTCGAAGGGCCGTCTGGACTTCGACGCCGTCGTCGCCACCCCGGACCTCATGGGCAAGGTCGGCCGCCTCGGCCGCGTGCTCGGTCCCCGTGGTCTGATGCCGAACCCGAAGACCGGCACCGTGACCCCGGACGTCGCCAAGGCTGTCAACGACATCAAGGGCGGCAAGATCGAGTTCCGTGTCGACAAGCACGCGAACCTGCACTTCATCATCGGCAAGACGTCGTTCGACGACACCAAGCTGGTGGAGAACTACGGCGCGGCCCTGGAGGAGATCCTCCGTCTGAAGCCGTCCGCCGCCAAGGGTCGCTACATCAAGAAGGCCGCCCTCAGCACCACCATGGGCCCCGGCATTCCGCTCGACCCGAACCGCACCCGCAACCTCCTCGTCGAGGAGGACCCGGCCGCCGTCTGAGCCGGGTGAGCCGGCCGACGGCCGGACTCGCGCACGCGTCGAAGAACCCGTCCTCACGCCCGACTCGGGCGCGAGGGCGGGTTTTTCCGTACGCCTGTGTCGTCGGCGTGGGCTACGGTTCACAGGCATCACACACGTGGTGCAGCGAGAGACAGCAGGGGTGGGAATCTGATGGCCATGGCCGCATGGAAGCGCGCGGGTGTCTGTCTGACGGCCGCGGCGGTCGTCGTGGGCCTCGCGGGGTGTCAGGACGGTGACGACGGGGGCAGCAAGAAGGCCGGCGCCTCTGCCGAGGGGCAGACGCGGGACGAGGCGGCCGAGGTGCTCCAGGCCGCTTTCAAGAAGACCTCGGAGGCGAAGTCCTCCAAGATCCGGATGACCATCGAGACGTCCGGGACCGCCGCGGAGAGCGGCACCATGCAGATGTCCGGGGTGCAGGGATGGGACCCGGCGGTCATGGACGTCACCATGAAGGGCACCGGATTCGCCGCCGCCGGCCCCGGGGCGCCCGAGCAGGTGCGCGTGATCATGCTCGACGGCGTCATGTACATGGACCTGGGCACGGAGCAGGCCGCGGAGATGGACGGCAAGCGCTGGATGAAGCTTAACTTCAAGGCCGCCGCCGAAGCGACGGGCGACCCGGCGGTCCAGAAGCAGCTGACCGGCGGCCTGGAGAACATGAACCAGGACCCGGCGCAGCAGCTCGCCCTGCTGCTGGAGTCGCCGAGCCTGAAGCACGTGGGCCCCGAGAAGGTCGACGGGGTGGAGGCACAGCACTACAAGGGCACGCTCAGCTTCAAGGAGATGATCGACGCCAACACCTCCTTCGAACTGCTCTCGAAGGAGGAGCGGGACGAACTCGTCGCCACGGCCGAGAAGTCGGGGATGAAGGGCTACGACACCGAGATCTGGGTCAACGAGGACGACCTCCCCGTCAAGATGGTCGTCGGTATGACCATGGCCGAGGGCACGATGAAGATGACCTCGCACTTCTCGGACTACGGCGCCAAGGCCGAGGTCGAGGCCCCGCCGGCCGGTGAGACCTTCGACTTCGTGCAGATGCTCAAGGAGCTGGAGTCGCAGGGCGCCGGCCCGGCTGCCTAGCTTCCCGGCGGGGGCTTCCGAGGCGCCGCACGCCGGGCGCCGGGAGCCCCCGATCGGCCGATTTGCCTGACGCCGATGCGGTCACGTACTCTTCCGAGGAAGCCAAAGACCGCTGGTCGTTGCCGTGCGCTCGTAAGAGGGTGCGGTGGCCGAAGGATCCGCTGAACTGCGGACGACCCGCGCAGGTGACAGTGGAAGAGTTCCCGGTAGGCCGCCGCCGCGAGGCGCGGAGATCCGGTTGAGCTTCGCCCCGTGCGCCTGCGCCCGGGGCGTTTCGTTTTCCCCAGTCCTCCTTCGGGTCCGCGCGGTCCGAATCACCCGGAAGGAGGCCGAGGCTCTATGGCGAGGCCCGACAAGGCTGCCGCGGTTGCCGAGCTGACGGACAAGTTCCGCAGCTCCAACGCCGCCGTGCTGACCGAGTACCGCGGTCTCACCGTGGCGCAGCTCAAGACGCTGCGTCGTTCGCTCGGTGAGAACGCCCAGTACGCCGTGGTGAAGAACACGCTGACCAAGATTGCGGCCAACGAGGCCGGGATCACGCTCGACGACCAGCTCTTCGCTGGCCCGACGGCGGTCGCCTTCGTCACCGGTGACCCGGTGGAGTCGGCGAAGGGTCTTCGTGACTTCGCCAAGGACAACCCGAATCTCGTCATCAAGGGCGGTGTCCTTGACGGCAAGGCGCTGTCCGCCGACGAGATCAAGAAGCTCGCGGACCTCGAGTCCCGCGAGGTGCTGCTCTCCAAGCTGGCCGGTGCCTTCAAGGCGAAGCAGTCCCAGGCTGCCTCCGTCTTCCAGGCGCTGCCGTCGAAGCTCGTCCGCACCGTGGACGCGCTCCGTGCCAAGCAGGACGAGCAGGGCGGTGCCGAGTAATTCGGCTCGCTTTCCGGTCCTCGCCGCATGAGGTGAGGACCGATGCGGGCCCGAGTAACGCCCGCCTCACCCAGTACACCCGGCACCTGCCGATTTAGTGGAAGGACCGCCATCATGGCGAAGCTCACCCAGGACGAGCTGCTGGCCCAGTTCGAGGGCATGACCCTCATCGAGCTCTCCGAGTTCGTGAAGGCCTTCGAGGAGAAGTTCGACGTCACCGCCGCCGCGGCCGCCCCGGTCGTCGTCGCCGGCGCCGGCGCCGGTGGCGCCGCCGCCGAGGCCGTCGAGGAGAAGGACGAGTTCGACGTCGTCCTCACCGGCGCCGGCGAGAAGAAGATTCAGGTCATCAAGGTCGTGCGCGAGCTGACCTCCCTGGGTCTGAAGGAGGCCAAGGACCTCGTCGACGGCACCCCGAAGCCGGTCCTCGAGAAGGTCAACAAGGAAGCCGCCGACAAGGCCAAGGAGGCCCTCGAGGGCGCCGGCGCCTCCGTCGAGGTCAAGTAAGACCTTCCGGGTCCGCAGGGATCCGTCACGCGCCTTCGAAGGCGTGTAACGCTCAAGTGCCGAGGAGCGATCATCCATCCGGGTGGTCGCTCTTCGGTGTATCGGGGGGTCGGCGGCGGCCGCCTTGCACCCGGGACGGCGGGGGGTATGGTGATCTTCGTTGTGCCTCCGAGGGGCCGCGGAGATGAGCCGGACGGCGGCGGTTCGCGCAAGGGGGGCCCTTGACGAACCGCACGCAGCGCGCAATTCTCAGGACGCGTCGTCACAAGGATCCGAATCCGAGGCATGGATCGACGGCAAAGAGGGCAGTATCACCGTGCGTTGAGGGCAGCGCCTTGCCGCAGGAGTTGATGACAACGAGGGCCTCCACCCGGTCTCGTACACCGCACTGGACATCAGTGTGCCAAGTGGCTACACTGACCCTTTGCGCTGCCTGTTAGCTGTCCCCTGCCCGTCACCAGGGGCATGCCCTCACTCGAGCATGGACGACCGGATCATCTCCGACCTGGAATGTCCGTCTCTGCGCCCAGTGGGGGGCCGGTACGCGCGTAGTGAGTCCGAGCCCTCGGAAGGACCCCCTCTTGGCCGCCTCGCGCAACGCCTCGACCGCGAATACGAACAATGGCGCCAGCACCGCCCCGCTGCGCATCTCCTTTGCAAAGATCAAGGAGCCCCTCGAGGTTCCGAACCTTCTCGCGCTGCAGACCGAGAGCTTTGACTGGCTGCTCGGCAACGACGCGTGGAAGGCTCGCGTCGAGGAGGCTCTCGAGAACGGGCACGACGTCCCCACCAAGTCCGGTCTGGAGGAGATCTTCGAAGAGATCTCCCCGATCGAGGACTTCTCCGGGTCGATGTCGCTGACCTTCCGCGACCACCGCTTCGAGCCGCCGAAGAACTCCATCGACGAGTGCAAGGAGCGCGACTTCACGTACGCCGCCCCGCTCTTCGTCACGGCCGAGTTCACCAACAACGAGACCGGCGAGATCAAGTCCCAGACCGTCTTCATGGGCGACTTCCCGCTCATGACGAACAAGGGCACCTTCGTCATCAACGGCACCGAGCGTGTCGTGGTGTCCCAGCTGGTGCGCTCGCCCGGCGTCTACTTCGACTCCTCCATCGACAAGACCTCCGACAAGGACATCTTCTCCGCCAAGATCATCCCGTCCCGGGGTGCCTGGCTGGAGATGGAGATCGACAAGCGCGACATGGTCGGTGTGCGCATCGACCGCAAGCGCAAGCAGTCCGTCACCGTCCTCCTGAAGGCGCTCGGCTGGACCACCGAGCAGATCCTCGAGGAGTTCGGCGAGTACGAGTCCATGCGCGCCACCCTGGAGAAGGACCACACCCAGGGCCAGGACGACGCGCTGCTCGACATCTACCGCAAGCTGCGTCCGGGCGAGCCCCCCACGCGTGAGGCCGCGCAGACGCTGCTCGAGAACCTCTACTTCAACCCCAAGCGCTACGACCTCGCCAAGGTCGGCCGCTACAAGGTGAACAAGAAGCTCGGCGGCGACCAGCCGCTCGACGCCGGCGTGCTCACCACCGACGACATCATCGCCACGATCAAGTACCTGGTGAAGCTGCACGCCGGTGAGACCGAGACGGTCGGCGAGTCGGGCCGGACGATCATCGTCGAGACCGACGACATCGACCACTTCGGCAACCGCCGCATCCGCAACGTCGGCGAGCTGATCCAGAACCAGGTCCGTACGGGTCTCGCCCGTATGGAGCGCGTCGTGCGCGAGCGCATGACCACCCAGGACGTCGAGGCGATCACGCCGCAGACCCTGATCAACATCCGGCCGGTCGTCGCCTCCATCAAGGAGTTCTTCGGCACCAGCCAGCTGTCCCAGTTCATGGACCAGAACAACCCGCTGTCGGGGCTGACGCACAAGCGTCGTCTGAACGCCCTCGGCCCGGGTGGTCTCTCCCGTGAGCGGGCCGGCTTCGAGGTCCGTGACGTGCACCCCTCGCACTACGGCCGCATGTGCCCGATCGAGACGCCGGAAGGCCCGAACATCGGCCTGATCGGTTCGCTCGCCTCCTACGGGCGGATCAACCCGTTCGGCTTCATCGAGACGCCTTACCGCAAGGTCGTCGACGGCCAGGTCACCGACGAGGTGGACTACCTGACCGCCGACGAGGAGGACCGCTTCGTCATCGCGCAGGCCAACGCGCCGCTCAACGACGACATGCGCTTCGTCGAGAACCGCATCCTGGTCCGCCGCCGCGGCGGCGAGGTCGACTACGTCCCCGGTGACGAGGTCGACTACATGGACGTCTCGCCGCGCCAGATGGTGTCGGTCGCGACCGCCATGATCCCGTTCCTCGAGCACGACGACGCCAACCGTGCCCTCATGGGCGCGAACATGATGCGTCAGGCCGTGCCGCTGATCAAGAGCGAGGCCCCGCTCGTCGGCACCGGCATGGAGTACCGCTCCGCCGTCGACGCCGGCGACGTGGTCAAGGCCGAGAAGGCGGGTGTGGTCCAGGAGGTCTCCGCGGACTACATCACCACCGCCAACGACGACGGCACGTACATCACGTACCGCCTCGCCAAGTTCTCCCGGTCCAACCAGGGCACCTCGGTCAACCAGAAGGTCATCGTCGCCGAGGGCGACCGGATCATCGAGGGCCAGGTCCTCGCCGACGGTCCGGCCACCGAGAACGGCGAGATGGCGCTCGGCAAGAACCTGCTGGTCGCGTTCATGCCGTGGGAGGGTCACAACTACGAGGACGCGATCATCCTGTCGCAGCGCCTCGTGCAGGACGACGTCCTCTCCTCGATCCACATCGAGGAGCACGAGGTCGACGCCCGTGACACCAAGCTCGGCCCCGAGGAGATCACCCGGGACATCCCGAACGTCTCCGAGGAGGTCCTCGCCGACCTCGACGAGCGCGGCATCATCCGCATCGGCGCCGAGGTCATCGCCGGCGACATCCTCGTCGGCAAGGTGACCCCGAAGGGCGAGACCGAGCTGACCCCCGAGGAGCGCCTGCTGCGCGCGATCTTCGGTGAGAAGGCCCGTGAGGTCCGTGACACCTCGCTGAAGGTGCCGCACGGCGAGACCGGCAAGGTCATCGGCGTCCGCGTCTTCGACCGCGAGGAGGGCGACGAGCTTCCCCCCGGTGTGAACCAGCTGGTGCGCGTCTACGTCGCGCAGAAGCGCAAGATCACCGACGGTGACAAGCTCGCCGGCCGTCACGGCAACAAGGGCGTCATCTCCAAGATCCTGCCCATCGAGGACATGCCGTTCCTCGAGGACGGGACCCCGGTCGACATCATCCTCAACCCGCTGGGCGTGCCGTCCCGAATGAACCCGGGACAGGTTCTGGAGATCCACCTGGGCTGGCTCGCCAGCCGGGGCTGGGACGTCTCCGGCCTCGCGGAGGAGTGGGCCGAGCGCCTCCAGGCCATCGGCGCCGACAAGGTCGAGCCCGGCACCAACGTCGCCACCCCGGTGTTCGACGGTGCGCGCGAGGACGAGCTCGCGGGCCTCCTCCAGCACACCATCCCGAACCGCGACGGCGAGCGCATGGTGCTCCCGTCCGGCAAGGCGCGGCTGTTCGACGGCCGCTCGGGTGAGCCGTTCCCGGACCCGATCTCGGTCGGCTACATGTACATCCTGAAGCTGCACCACCTGGTCGACGACAAGCTGCACGCCCGCTCGACCGGTCCGTACTCCATGATCACCCAGCAGCCGCTGGGCGGTAAGGCTCAGTTCGGTGGCCAGCGGTTCGGCGAGATGGAGGTGTGGGCACTCGAGGCGTACGGCGCCGCCTACGCGCTCCAGGAGCTGCTGACCATCAAGTCCGACGACGTCACCGGCCGCGTGAAGGTCTACGAGGCCATCGTCAAGGGCGAGAACATCCCCGAGCCCGGCATCCCCGAGTCCTTCAAGGTGCTCATCAAGGAGATGCAGTCCCTGTGCCTCAACGTGGAGGTGCTGTCCAGCGACGGTATGTCCATCGAGATGCGTGACACCGACGAGGACGTCTTCCGCGCAGCGGAGGAGCTTGGCATCGACCTGTCCCGGCGCGAGCCGAGCAGCGTCGAAGAGGTCTGACGGGAGTCCGGCGGCCTTCCCCGTGAAGGCCGCCGGCCCCAGGACCCCCGTTTCAGACCCCATGACTTACAACCCTGAGAGGGATTGACGCATAGTGCTCGACGTCAACTTCTTCGACGAGCTCCGGATCGGCCTGGCCACCGCTGACGACATCCGTCAGTGGAGCCACGGCGAGGTCAAGAAGCCCGAGACCATCAACTACCGCACCCTCAAGCCCGAGAAGGACGGACTCTTCTGCGAGAAGATCTTCGGTCCGACCCGGGACTGGGAGTGCTACTGCGGCAAGTACAAGCGCGTCCGCTTCAAGGGCATCATCTGCGAGCGCTGCGGCGTCGAGGTCACCCGTGCCAAGGTGCGCCGTGAGCGGATGGGCCACATCGAGCTCGCCGCCCCCGTCACGCACATCTGGTACTTCAAGGGTGTCCCGAGCCGGCTGGGCTACCTGCTCGACCTGGCTCCGAAGGACCTCGAGAAGGTCATCTACTTCGCCGCGTACATGATCACGTACGTGGACGAGGAGCGCCGTACCCGCGACCTGCCGTCGCTGGAGGCCCACGTCTCCGTCGAGCGTCAGCAGATCGAGAACCGCCGGGACGCCGACCTGGAGGCCCGCGCCAAGAAGCTCGAGACCGACCTGGCCGAGCTGGAGGCC
Source organism: Streptomyces albogriseolus (assembly GCA_014650475.1). Taxonomy (GTDB): domain Bacteria; phylum Actinomycetota; class Actinomycetes; order Streptomycetales; family Streptomycetaceae; genus Streptomyces; species Streptomyces albogriseolus. Next base: position 142,267 of record BMVA01000007.1, on the reverse strand, counting down.
GAGGGCGCCAAGGCCGACGTGCGCCGCAAGGTGCGCGAGGGCGCCGAGCGTGAGATGAAGCAGCTGCGCGACCGTGCGCAGCGCGAGATCGACCGCCTCGACGAGGTGTGGAACCGGTTCAAGAACCTCAAGGTCCAGGACCTCGAGGGCGACGAGCTGCTCTACCGCGAGCTGCGTGACCGCTTCGGCACGTACTTCGACGGCTCGATGGGCGCCGCGGCGCTGCAGAAGCGCCTGGAGTCCTTCGACCTCGAGGAGGAGGCCGAGAAGCTCCGCGAGATCATCCGCACCGGCAAGGGCCAGAAGAAGACCCGCGCCCTGAAGCGGCTGAAGGTCGTCTCCGCGTTCCTGCAGACCTCCAACAGCCCCAAGGGCATGGTCCTGGACTGCGTCCCGGTCATCCCGCCGGACCTGCGTCCGATGGTGCAGCTGGACGGTGGCCGCTTCGCGACCTCCGACCTGAACGACCTGTACCGCCGCGTCATCAACCGCAACAACCGCCTGAAGCGGCTTCTCGACCTCGGCGCGCCCGAGATCATCGTGAACAACGAGAAGCGCATGCTCCAGGAGGCCGTGGACGCGCTGTTCGACAACGGCCGCCGTGGCCGTCCGGTCACCGGTCCGGGCAACCGCCCGCTGAAGTCCCTCAGCGACATGCTGAAGGGCAAGCAGGGCCGCTTCCGCCAGAACCTGCTCGGCAAGCGTGTGGACTACTCCGCGCGTTCCGTGATCGTCGTCGGTCCGCAGCTGAAGCTGCACCAGTGCGGTCTGCCGAAGGCGATGGCGCTGGAGCTGTTCAAGCCGTTCGTGATGAAGCGCCTGGTCGACCTGAACCACGCGCAGAACATCAAGTCGGCCAAGCGCATGGTCGAGCGCGGCCGCACGGTCGTGTACGACGTGCTGGAAGAGGTCATCGCGGAGCACCCGGTTCTGCTGAACCGTGCGCCCACGCTGCACCGCCTCGGCATCCAGGCCTTCGAGCCGCAGCTGGTCGAGGGCAAGGCCATCCAGATCCACCCGCTCGTCTGCACCGCGTTCAACGCGGACTTCGACGGTGACCAGATGGCCGTCCACCTGCCGCTCTCCGCGGAGGCGCAGGCCGAGGCCCGCATCCTGATGCTGTCCTCGAACAACATCCTCAAGCCGGCCGACGGCCGCCCGGTGACGATGCCGACCCAGGACATGGTCCTCGGTCTGTTCTTCCTCACCACCGACGGCGAGATGCGCGACCTCAAGGGCGAGGGCCGTTCCTTCGCCTCGGTCGCGGAGGCGATCATGGCCTTCGACGCGGGCGAGCTGTCGCTCCAGTCGAAGATCGACATCCGCTTCCCGGTCGGCACCATCCCGCCGCGCGGCTGGACCCCGCCGGCGGACGAGGACGGCGAGACCGAGGGCGCCTCGGAGTGGCAGCAGGGGGACCCGTTCCGCCTGACCACCACCCTGGGCCGGGCGCTCTTCAACGAGCTGCTGCCCGAGGACTACCCGTTCGTCGACTACGAGGTCGGCAAGAAGCAGCTCTCCGAGATCGTCAACGACCTCGCCGAGCGCTACCCGAAGGTCATCGTGGCGGCGACGCTCGACAACCTGAAGGCGTCCGGCTTCTACTGGGCGACCCGTTCCGGCGTCACCGTGGCCATCTCCGACGTCGTCGTTCCTGAGGCGAAGAAGGAGATCGTCAAGGGCTACGAGGCGCAGGACGAGAAGGTCCAGAAGCAGTACGAGCGCGGTCTGATCACCAAGGACGAGCGCACGCAGGAACTCATCGCGATCTGGACCAAGGCGACCAACGAGGTCGCCGAGGCGATGAACGACAACTTCCCGAAGACCAACCCGATCTTCATGATGGTGAACTCGGGTGCACGAGGCAACATGATGCAGATGCGTCAGATCGCCGGTATGCGTGGTCTGGTGTCGAACGCGAAGAACGAGACGATCCCGCGTCCGATCAAGGCGTCGTTCCGTGAGGGCCTGTCCGTGCTGGAGTACTTCATCTCCACGCACGGCGCCCGTAAGGGTCTGGCGGACACCGCTCTGCGTACCGCCGACTCGGGTTACCTCACCCGTCGTCTGGTCGACGTCTCCCAGGACGTCATCATCCGCGAGGAGGACTGCGGCACCGACCGCGGTCTGCGCCTCAAGATCGCCAGCCGGGACGAGACGGGCGTGCTCCGCAAGGAGGGCGACGTCGAGACGTCCGTGTACGCGCGCTGCCTCGCCGAGGACATCGTGGTCGACGGCCAGGTGCTGGCCCCGGCCGGCACCGACCTGGGCGACGTCCTCATCGAGGAGCTCGTCTCCCGCGGCGTCGAGGAGGTCAAGACCCGCTCGGTCCTGACCTGCGAGTCCGCCGTCGGCACCTGCGCGATGTGCTACGGCCGTTCGCTGGCCACCGGCAAGCTGGTCGACATCGGTGAGGCGGTCGGCATCATCGCCGCCCAGTCCATCGGTGAGCCCGGCACCCAGCTGACGATGCGTACCTTCCACACCGGTGGTGTGGCCGGTGACGACATCACCCAGGGTCTGCCGCGTGTCGTCGAGCTCTTCGAGGCCCGTACCCCGAAGGGTGTCGCCCCGATCTCCGAGGCCTCCGGCCGCGTGCGGATCGAGGAGACGGAGAAGACGAAGAAGATCGTCGTCACCCCGGACGACGGCAGCGACGAGACGGCGTACCCGATCTCGAAGCGCGCCAAGGTCCTGGTCTCCGAGGGCGACCACGTCGAGGTGGGCCAGCAGCTCACCGTGGGTGCCACCAACCCGCACGACGTGCTGCGCATCCTGGGTCAGCGTGCCGTCCAGGTCCACCTGGTCGGCGAGGTCCAGAAGGTCTACAACTCGCAGGGCGTGTCGATCCACGACAAGCACATCGAGATCATCATCCGGCAGATGCTGCGCCGTGTGACGATCATCGAGTCCGGCGACGCCGAGCTGCTGCCCGGCGAGCTGGTCGAGCGGTCGAAGTTCGAGACCGAGAACCGCCGTGTGGTCCAGGAGGGCGGTCACCCGGCCTCCGGCCGTCCGCAGCTCATGGGTATCACCAAGGCCTCGCTGGCCACGGAGTCCTGGCTGTCGGCGGCGTCCTTCCAGGAGACGACGCGAGTCCTCACGGACGCGGCGATCAACGCCAAGTCCGACTCGCTCATCGGCCTCAAGGAGAACGTCATCATCGGTAAGCTCATCCCGGCCGGTACGGGTCTGTCCCGCTACCGCAACATCCGGGTCGAGCCGACCGAGGAGGCCAAGGCCGCGATGTACTCGGCCGTCGGCTACGACGACATCGACTACTCGCCGTTCGGCACGGGCTCCGGCCAGGCCGTTCCGCTGGAGGACTACGACTACGGTCCGTACAACCAGTAAGCGGGTCGTCTGAACCGAAGGGCGGTCACCCCGTACGGGGTGACCGCCCTTCGGCGTGTGCGCCTCCCGGCGCGTCCGTGGAACCGCACCGCCCGTCCGATGCGTTCCAGTGGGTGAAACGCTCATACTGGGACTGTCCGTCCCGGCCCTGGGGAGGCAGCCGTGTCGTATCCGACTCCGTGGCAGGGTCCTCCGCTGCCGGGGCCCGGCGGGCCCTCGATGCTGGCCTCCCACGCGGACCGCGAGCGTGCGGTGGACGTGCTGCGCGCCGGGTACGGGGAGGGCCGCCTGGACCACCCCGAGTTCGAGAAGCGGGTGGCGCGCGCCTACTCGGCGCGCACGGTGGGCGAGCTGTCGCTTCTGGTGGCCGATCTGCCGCAGGGCCCGATGCCGCAGCCGGTGACGCCCCACGGGCCGGTGCCGGCTGCGTTCCTGCCCCGCCCGCAGGCCCGCACCAACGGCAAGGCGCTGGCGTCCATGGTGTGCGGGGTGCTGTGCGTGGCCACCGGAGGACTCACGGGGCTCCCTGCCGTGATCCTCGGGCACATGGCGCAGTCGGAGATACGCCGCACCGGCGAGGCCGGTGACGGCATGGCCCTGACCGGGCTGGTGCTCGGGTGGCTGTCGGTGGCCGGCTGGCTGATCTTCCTGGGGCTGTTCGGCCTGCTGGCGGTGGTGGCGACGTCGGGCTGAGCCGCCTCGGCCTCAGCGCGCCGGCTGGAGGTACTCCTGAAGGTGGTGCAGCCGGGTGTAGTAGTCCGGGTGCGAGGACAGCAGCCTGCTCGCGGCCGTTTCCTTCATCCGCGCGCCGCCGCCCTGCCCGGCCGCGGCGAGCCGCGCCTGCTCCTGCGCCTGCTCCTGCTGGTGCAGCTTCTCCAGCACGGCGGCCAGCATCGGCGCGAAACCGAGTGCCGCCGCGTGCCGGTCGGCCCGCAGCTCGGAGCGGCGGCCGACGGCGGCGAGGGCGTACGGCATGCCCAGGAGCAGCAGCGGCAGGCCGTACAGGGTGCTGATGGTGGCGAGGGCGATGCCGCCGGCGCAGAGGCCGAAGAAGGCCACGCCGATGCAGGAGAACGCCCGCGACACATGGAACAGGAAGCCGGTGACGGCGCGCAGCAGCCGCCAGGCGATCCGGCCGGGCAGCGCGTACCAGTGGCCGAGCAGCCCGGACCAGGCGTGCCCGCCGACGTGGTGGCCCAGCTCGTGGGCCATGACGGCGGCCAGCTCGCCGTTGGGCAGCCGGTTCAGGGCGAAGCTGGTCACGCCCACGATGTGGCCGGCCGCGGCGACCGCGTTGAGGCTGTCGCTGTCCTCGACCCACAGCTCGTAGGCGCGGCCCTCGACGCCGGCGCGGGCGGTGACCTCGCGCCAGACGGGTTCGAGTGTGGCCCGTTCCTGCGGAGTGGGGTAGCGCAGACGGAGCAGATGGCGCGCGAGGGCGCTTTCGGTGGGCCGGTGGAACACGAGTGCGCCGCTGGCCAGCCAGGCGAGTATCACCAGCAGGCCGAGGTCTCCGAAGATCAGCGAGACGAGGGCGACGACGACCAGGCTGCACAGGAAGTTCGGCAGATGCAGGAGCAGGCTGCCGAAGGCGGTGGCGTCGGTGTGCCGCTGCCGGCTGGAGACGTGGACGCGCCCGCGGTGGGCGGTGTCGATGTGGTGCGGGTGCGGCGGGACGGCGGCGGCCTGCGGGTCAGGGTACGGAGGCTGGAACCGAGGAGCCGAGGGGTACTGCGGGGGCTGCGGACCCGTCGGGTACGGGGGCGGCTGTGCGGCGGCCGTGGGGTACTGCGGGGGCTGCGGGTACGGCGGTGCCTGCGGCGGGATGTGCGGCTGCCGCGGCCCCGGTACGGGCGGGCGGGCCGGCGGGACCTGGGCCGCACCGGGGTGCGCGGGCCCGCCCGTCGGCTCGGGGTACTCCGGCGGGATCGGCGGTGGCTGGGTCATCGTGCTTCCTTCGGTTGACGTGCGTGGGCGGCCGCTTGCGTGGGTCAGCCGATCAGCAGGGAGGCGGGCAGCAGGAGCGTGCCGGTGCAGAAGGTGATCAGACCGGCGCGGATCCACTGGTGCTTGCGCCAGGCGATCCGGCTGGTCTCGGTGAGCGCCGTCGTCAGGGCGGCCAGGGGGTCGGCCTCGGTGTCGGCGAGCGCGGTGTCCAGCCGGCCCGCCTCCACGGCCCGCCGGATGTCGCCGAAGTACGACAAGGGCTGCCCCGGCGCCCAGCTCCCGCTGCGGTAGCGGGGCAGGACGGCGAGGAGCAGCGCCGGCAGGGACAGGGCGAGGGCCAGGGTCCCGGTCCACCACACCACGGCCCCGACGGCGGACAGCGCGTCCGGCGACCAGTCCCGCCCGGCGAGCAGCCCGCTGAACACGCCCGCGGTGATGCCGAGCGCGGCGACCAGGACGGCCGCCTTGCTGTCGGCGCGGGCGATCTCGGTCCGCAGGTCCGCGAGCAGGCGTTCGCCCACCTGGGCGCGGGCGGGGGAAGGGGGCGCGGGGGAGGCGGCGTCCGGGGTGACGGCTGTCATGACTCCGGCTCCTTCTCCGTGGGCGCTGTCGGGTCGGGCGTGGCGGGCGGTTGCGGCGGAGGCGCGGTCGGCGTGGTGCCGTAGCCCGGGGGCGGCTGCCAGGCCGGAGTCGTCGGGGGCGGCGGGTACGCCCCGGCCGTGGGCGCGGGTGATGCCGGCGGGGTGTACGGGCCGGGCGGGGGCGTCCGGGGCGGTCCGGGCGGCGGGGTGTACGGCGCGCCGGACGGCGGGGGGAAGGCCGTGGGCGGAGGCGGAGGTGCGTACGGGGTGCCGGGTGCGCCGGGGGATGCGGGAGGCGCCGCAGGCGGGGTGCCGTCCGTCCTGGCCCCGTCCGTCCCGGCCCCGTCCGGCGACGGCAGCAGCGGCGGGTTCTGCGGAACCCCGGGCAACCGCTGGTTGAGGATGTCGCTGACGGTGCGCAGCGCGAGCTGCTTGGGCCCCTCCAGCTCGAACTTCTCCGCGCCCTCCCCGCCCAGCAGCTCCTTCACCAGTTCCATCTGCGCCTGGATCATGCGGAGCTGGTCCTCGCGCAGGCTGCTCATCACCAGCTGCGAGTCCTCCGGGTGCTGCGCCAGGTGCAGTGCCCAGGCCTGCACCCCGCCCTGCGAGAGATGCCACTCATAGAACTCGATCTTCTTGGCCTCGATCTGCTGCATCTCCAGCATCTGCTGCCCCTGGAGCATCGCCTGTTCGTGCTGCCAGCGATGCTGCTGCATGGCCAGCTCCTGCTGCTGACGGCCGTACTCCAGGGACCGCGCGGACTGGAGCGCGTCCTGCTGCCGGTGGCGTTCGTCCATGGCGCGGTCGACCCGCATGCCCTCCTGCGCCGCGTGGACCTGCTCCTCCGCGGAATGGCCGATCTGCTGGATCCTCCGCTGGTGGTCGATGTTCGCCTGGTCCCGGCGCAGCCGGAGCGTCCACGTCACCTGGAGCCCCGCGGGCGCGCCCAGCGGACCGACGACGGTGACGGCGCTCAGCAGTTCCCGCTCGGCCCGCGCGCTGTCCTCGACGGAGAAGCGGCGGGTCACCGGGCGGGCCGCCTGCTGGAGTTCGCCGATGAGCAGCGCGGGCACGTCCCGGACGCCGCAGGCCACGAACCGCGCCGGGTCCAGCACCTGCCAGGTGACGTCCACCTCGGCGGTGAACTCGAAGGCGTCGTTGTCGCTGGGCAGGGTGAGCGTCTCGGTGAACGGGTGGACGCCCATGTCCACCTCGTACACGGCGGTGTAGCGGCGGGCGGCGATCTCACCGCGGCTGGGCCGGGCCGGCGGCGGATAGGCCTCGTAACCGCCCTTCGGGGTGGAGAAGACCAGGGCGTGGTCGATGCGGACCACGTGCTTCAGGGACAGCTCGAAGCGGGACAGCTGTCTGACGGTGAGCACGGGGTCGATCAGCCGGGTGTGCCGGTCGGCAGGCTGCTGCCACTCGGGCGGACGGTGGAAGGAAGGCATGGCGCGGATGTCTTTCGTCGGTGGGGTCGAAGCGTCAGCGGGGCGGCAGCGTGCCGAGCAGCCGGGCGGCGACCTCCGGCGGGGGGTTTCCGTCCTCGCCGGGCATGGTGCGCAGCAGATGACTGAGCCGCTGGTGCTCCGTGGGTGTGGTGACGAGCCTCGGCAGCAGTGCGGCGAGCGCCCATTCGACGGTGGTGGAGCGGTCGGCGGCCAGGACCCACGCGCGCATCGCCGTGAGCGCGCTCGTCGTGTGGTGCGGGTCGTCGAGCGCCTCGCGCCACAGGTGCGCGATGCCGTCGGCGGCCCGGTTCTCGTCGGTCGCGGCGCGGGCGTACCAGTCGAGGACCAGCGGGACGCCGTGGCGCTCGTCGTCCTGGGTGCGGCCGCAGGCGCTGATGAAGCCTCCGACGGCCAGGTCGTGCACGGCGCGGTCGTCGTCGAGGTGGGCGCGCAGGTCGTCGAGGACCTCGGAGGAGGCGGGGGAGAGCAGCAGCAGCACCACGGCGTCCGCGAGCTCCCCGGCCGTCTCCACGTCGAAGTCGTCCGGGTCGCCGGCGTGCCGGTACAGCTCGCGGGCCGCGGCGCGCAGTGCGGCGAGCGCCTGGGCCGGCCGCTCGGGGCCGATCAGGGCGTACGCGCGGACCGCCACCCAGCGCAGCCGGCGGTCCTCGGCGGCCGACCAGGTGTCGAGGATGCGCGGCACGTTGGGGGTGCCGATGTGATGGGCGAGGGTCAGCGAGTTGACGGCGACGAGCCGGTGGCGGAACCGCTTGGACCGCGCCCACACCTCGATGACCAGCGCCATCGCGGACGGCAGGTCGGTGCGGGCGAGGACGGCGACGGTGGACGCGGCGCGGGTGCGCACCAGGGGGCGGCCGTCGTCGGCGAGCCGGCGCAACCACTGGATCAGCGCGGGCCGCGCCGACGGGTGGCCCGTCCACACCTCGCGCAGCAGCACCAGCGAGGCCCGCTCGTCGTGGAACGCGGCCTTCGTCTGCGTGACCGGGCCCCACTCGGTGTGCTCCTCGCCCTCGGACAGCCGGGCGCGGGCGAGCTGGAGGCGCTTGCCGATGTGGGTGCCGAAGACCGGGATGTCCGCGGCCAGGGAGCGGTTCTGGGTCTGCTGGAGGAAGTCGTAGAGCCGGTCCCCGAGTTCGGCGGTGAGCGCGTAGGGGCCGTCGTCGAACGCGGCGAGCGCGATCAGGAACGCCTTGTCCCGCAGGTGGACGGTGGTCTCGTCCTCCTCGAACCACTCGCGGACCTGGTTCTCCAGCGACACCAGCGAGAAGGCGGCGACCTCCTGCTCGGTGGCCCCGCCCGCGTTGTACCGGCCGAGGAGCTGGGCGAAGGCGGCGACCTCGCGCAGTTGATGGCCGTGGTCGAGGAACTCCTTGACCGCCGGCAGCCCCAGCAGGCGCGGTACGGCGTCCTCGCCGGCGCGGACCCGCAGATGCGCGGCGAGCACGTCCTCGGTCGCGGGCGGCCGCCACGCGAAGGGGAACACGTCGTCCTCCAGGACGGCGGTCGGTCCGACGGTGATCACCGCGTACGCGTTCTGCTCGGCGAGGCGGTCGGCGGCGCCGAGCAGGTGGGTTTCGCGGAGGGCGCTGCCGCGGCGGGTCTCCAGGTCGCACAGCACGTAGCCGCGGGCCGCGCCCGTGCGGTCCGTGGTGCGGTCCGTGGTGCCGTCCGGCGTGTCGTCGCGTGCGGTGAAGGCGTCGGCCAGGGAGCCCGGGGTGGTCGCGCGGTCGAGGGCGATCACGGGGGCGGCGCCGAGCCGGTGCAGCAGCATCAGGGCGGCCGTCCGGCGGCCGCTGAAGCGGGCGCCGGACAGCACCAGCACCCGCTCCCGGCGCAGCCGTTCGACCAGGTCGCCGAAGGCGTCGTCGGCGGTGACGAAGGTGGCGGCGAGCCGGGTGAGGGTGGCGGGCGGGATCTCCCCCGAGGCGGAGGCGGCCGTGGACAGGCCGGGGAACGTCCAGTGGTGGACCGTCTTGCTGCCCATGACCACGTCGCCGGTGACCCGGCCGCCGGAGACGCCGTGCTGGTCGCCCGCGATGTAGCCGCCGCCGAACGCCGCGTGCGAGCCGACCTTCATGGTGCGGGGGCTGTGGTCGACCAGGTCGCGGCGGGCCGCCCACGCGTCCTGCGGCTGGTCGTGCTCCTCCGTCTCCTCGGCGGAGGACTCCTTCGCGGGGTGCTCGTCGGGGGCGGTCCCGTCCGGGGCGGTGGCGTCCCCCGGGGCCGCCGGGTCGGGGCCGGTCATGAGCGGTCTCCGTCCGTCTTGCCGCCCATGACCACGTCGCCGGTGACCCGGCCGCCGGAGACGCCGTGCTGGTCGCCCGCGACGTAGCCGCCGCCGAACGACACGGAGCCGCCGTTGACGTCCAGGACCGGACCCGGCGCCGGGGCTCCCCGGCGTGCTGCCGGCGCCGGGCGGTCCCCCGATCCGCCCGGCGCCTCCCCCGTCCCCCGCTCACCGTGGTTCTCCCCGGCCGACGGCACGGGGCCGTGCAGCCACGCCGTCAGCGGGCCGTTCTTCGTGCCCACCGTCACCTGGTGGAAGTCGGCGGCCGGGACGCCCGGGTGGTCGTGGCGTACGACGCCCTGGTACACGGAGTCCGAGACGCACAGGGCGAAGTCGTCGGGGCGCTCGCGCAGGGCCGCGCGCAGGAGGGCGGCGTCCAGCAGGCGGCAGGCGTGGTTCAGGTCGGAGCCGACCCAGCCGTCGAGGCCGTCGACGGCCACGTAGCCGCCGGCGACGACGCCGCGGAGCCGCATCTGCGCCGAGCGGGACGCCATGCGGTTCATGGCGCGCAGCTGCACGGGGACCTCGGTGAGCAGGGCCCGCAGCAGCGCGGTGACCGGGGCGTTCGCGTCGATCAACTCCATCACGGAGTCGCCGCGGTCGGCACGCGTGCGTAGCGTCTCGTCGATGCCGGCGGCCTCCAGCGCCCGGTCGGTGACGTCGTACAGCATGCGCCGCAGATACGCCTGCTCGACGTCGTCCCGGTCGCTGAACCTCTCGATGTCCAGCAACAGGATCGTGCGGCTCACGGGGTGGGTCATGGTTGCCCTTCGGGGGAGGGGGTGGTCGCGCAGGGCAGCAGAGTGGCGTGAGCGGGGGGTGGGGCGTGAGGGCGTATGACCCACAGAAACTGTGTACGCGTACACAGAAGCGCCCCCTGAAGGGGCGCGGGGAACTGCGCGCCCAGCCCCCGCGGGCCGCTGGGGGGTGCCGTCTGCGCCCACCCGTGCCGCCCTGCGGCACGACTGCCCGCAGACGGCGGCGGTGGTGGTGGTGCGGCCCGGGAGGGGCGCGGGGAACTGCGCGCTCAGCCCCCGCGGGCCGTCCGCCGGACCGCTGCGGGGTGCCGTGGCTTGCGCCGCGACGGTCCGCAGACGGCGGCGGCGGTGGGTGGTGCGGCCCCGAAGGGGCGCGGGGAACTGCGCGGTCAGCCCCCGCGCCGCTGGGGTGCCGTCTGCGCCCACCCGTGCCGCCCTGCGGCCCGACTGCCCGCAGACGGCGGCGGTGGTGGCGGTGCGGCCCGGGAGGGGCGCGGGGAACTGCGCGCTCAGCTCCCGCGGGCCGTCCGCCGGACGGGGGCTGGCCGGCAGGTCAGTGCCCCGCGTCGCCCTCGTGGACCGCCGTCTCGGCGGCCCGAGGCCGCGGGGGCGACGGAATCGCCGAGGCGGCCTGGTCGGTGGTGGCGATGCGCCGGAGAACATCGGGCCGGCGGATCAGCAGGGTGCGCCGCCCTGTGGACACCGCGTCCTTCTCCCGAAGCTCGCGCAGCAGCCTCTGCACCATCTCCCGGGACGCCCCCACCGACCCCGCCAGCTCCTGCTTGCTCAGCGGCACGGCCAGCTCGACGCCGTCAGGCGTACGGCGGCCGTGGCTGCGGGCCAGATCCAGCAGCAGCACGGCGAACCGCTGACGCACGCTCATCGACGCGAACTCCAGCCGCCGCCGGTCCGCCGCCCGGGTGCGGTCCGCGGTGAGGCCGAGGAGCGCGAAGGACGCGGCGGGCGACCGGCCCAGGAACTCCTTGAACCGCGCGTGTTCCACGGCCACCGCCCGGACCGGCTCCAGCGCGGTCACCGTCGCCGACCGTGGCCGCCCGGTCAGCGCGGCGGACTCGCCGACCACGTCGCCGGCGCCGCGCAGCGCGAGCAGCGCCTCGTAGCCGTTGGCGGCCGCGGCCGTGACCTTCGTCCATCCCTGGACCAGGAACAGCACGTGGGAGGACGGCTCGCGCTGGTGCAGCAGCACCACGCGCGGCGCGAAGCGCAGCTCACGGCCGAGTCCGAGCAGCGCGGTGCGCTCCCCGTTCTCCAGACGGGCCAGGAACGGCACCCTGTCCTCCAGGCCACCGTCGTCCGGACCGTACGACGCCGATGTCATCAGGCTGGATCCCCCCGTTCGTCCTGCGGCGGACGGATCAAAGTACTGAGCGCCGGGCGTGTAAAGGGCGTGAACCGGCCAATGCCGCGAACGGACGCGTGCCGTGCCGAAGGAACCGCGGGTCCCGGCAGGGAGAACCGCAAGAAGTCGGGCGTGTCGCGTCCCACTCCATTTGTTTTGACCGGAGTCCATGAGCTAGGTACGCTCAGACCTTGTGCCTGGGGTGTGCCCTGGCCTTCGTGCGTGCCATCACACCGCACCGGGGGCTGTGAAACGGCCACCGTGATTCAGCGCTTCCTTCTGCCTTGCGGTGGGAGTCCGCCGGATTCGACACACCCGACCGCGTGGGTCGGAGATGTTCCAGGTTAGCTGTACCCATCGGCACACAGAAACCGGAGAAGTAGTGCCTACGATCCAGCAGCTGGTCCGAAAGGGCCGGCAGGACAAGGTCGAGAAGAACAAGACGCCCGCACTCGAGGGTTCCCCTCAGCGTCGCGGCGTCTGCACGCGTGTGTTCACGACCACCCCGAAGAAGCCGAACTCGGCCCTGCGTAAGGTCGCGCGTGTGCGTCTGACCAGCGGGATCGAGGTCACCGCCTACATTCCGGGTGAGGGACACAACCTGCAGGAGCACTCCATCGTGCTCGTGCGCGGCGGCCGTGTGAAGGACCTGCCGGGTGTTCGCTACAAGATCATCCGCGGTTCCCTCGACACCCAGGGTGTCAAGAACCGCAAGCAGGCTCGCAGCCGTTACGGCGCCAAGAAGGAGAAGTAAGAATGCCTCGTAAGGGCCCCGCCCCGAAGCGCCCGGTCATCATCGACCCGGTTTACGGCTCCCCCCTGGTGACCTCCCTGATCAACAAGGTGCTGCTGAACGGCAAGCGCTCCACCGCCGAGCGCATCGTCTACGGCGCCATGGAGGGTCTGCGCGAGAAGACCGGCAACGACCCGGTCATCACGCTGAAGCGCGCTCTCGAGAACATCAAGCCGACCCTCGAGGTCAAGTCCCGCCGTGTCGGTGGTGCCACCTACCAGGTTCCGGTCGAGGTCAAGCCCGGCCGTGCCAACACGCTGGCGCTGCGCTGGCTGGTCGGTTACTCCCGCGCCCGCCGCGAGAAGACCATGACCGAGCGTCTGCTCAACGAGCTCCTCGACGCCAGCAACGGCCTCGGTGCCGCTGTGAAGAAGCGTGAGGACACGCACAAGATGGCCGAGTCCAACAAGGCCTTCGCGCACTACCGCTGGTAGTCGCAGACCCCATCGAGACCGAGAGAAGACTGAAGCCTTATGGCTACCACTTCGCTTGACCTGGCCAGGGTCCGCAACATCGGGATCATGGCCCACATCGACGCGGGCAAGACGACGACCACCGAGCGGATCCTGTTCTACACCGGCGTTTCCTACAAGATCGGTGAGGTCCACGACGGCGCTGCCACCATGGACTGGATGGAGCAGGAGCAGGAGCGTGGCATCACGATCACCTCTGCTGCCACCACCTGCCACTGGCCGCTGGAAGACGTCGACCACACCATCAACATCATCGACACGCCGGGCCACGTCGACTTTACCGTCGAGGTGGAGCGTTCCCTGCGGGTGCTCGACGGTGCCGTGACGGTGTTCGACGGCGTCGCCGGCGTCGAGCCCCAGTCCGAGACCGTGTGGCGTCAGGCGGACCGCTACGGCGTTCCGCGTATCTGCTTCGTCAACAAGCTCGACCGCACCGGTGCCGAGTTCCACCGCTGCGTCGACATGATCAGCGACCGCCTGGGTGCGCAGCCGCTCGTCATGCAGCTGCCCATCGGCGCCGAGGCCGACTTCCAGGGCGTCGTCGACCTCGTGACGATGAAGGCCTTCGTGTGGTCCGCCGAGGCGGCCAAGGGCGAGATGTACGACGTCGTCGACATCCCGGCCACGCACACCGAGGCCGCCGAGGAGTGGCGCGGCAAGCTGCTCGAGGCCGTCGCGGAGAACGACGAAGAGCTGATGGAGCTGTACCTCGAGGGCCAGGAGCCCTCCGTGGAGCAGCTGTACGCGGCGATCCGTCGTATCACCATCGCCTCCGGCAAGGGCGGCGGCACCACCGTCACCCCCGTGTTCTGCGGCACCGCGTTCAAGAACAAGGGCGTGCAGCCCCTGCTCGACGCCGTCGTGCGCTACCTGCCCTCCCCCCTGGACGTCGAGGCCATCGAGGGCCACGACCCCAAGGACGCGGAGAAGGTCGTCGCGCGCAAGCCGTCGGACGACGAGCCCCTCGCCGCGCTCGCGTTCAAGATCATGAGCGACCCGCACCTCGGCAAGCTCACCTTCGTCCGCGTGTACTCCGGCCGTCTGGAGTCCGGCACCCAGGTGCTGAACTCCGTGAAGGGCAAGAAAGAGCGCATCGGCAAGATCTACCGCATGCACGCCAACAAGCGTGAGGAGATCGAGTCGGTGGGCGCCGGTGACATCGTCGCCGTCATGGGCCTGAAGCAGACCACCACCGGTGAGACGCTGTCCGACGACAAGAGCCCGGTCATCCTGGAGTCCATGGACTTCCCGGCGCCGGTCATCCAGGTCGCCATCGAGCCCAAGTCGAAGGGCGACCAGGAGAAGCTCGGCGTCGCGATCCAGCGGCTCGCCGAGGAGGACCCGTCGTTCCAGGTCCACTCGGACGAGGAGACCGGCCAGACCATCATCGGCGGTATGGGCGAGCTGCACCTCGAGGTGCTGGTCGACCGCATGCGCCGTGAGTTCAAGGTCGAGGCCAACGTCGGCAAGCCCCAGGTCGCGTACCGTGAGACGATCCGCAAGGCCGTCGAGCGCGTGGACTACACCCACAAGAAGCAGACCGGTGGTACCGGTCAGTTCGCCAAGGTGCAGATCGCGATCGAGCCGATCGAGGGCGGCGACGCCTCGTACGAGTTCGTGAACAAGGTGACCGGTGGCCGTATCCCGAAGGAGTACATCCCTTCGGTGGACGCCGGCGCCCAGGAGGCCATGCAGTTCGGCATCCTGGCCGGCTACGAGATGACGGGCGTCCGCGTCACGCTTCTCGACGGTGGCTACCACGAGGTCGACTCCTCCGAGCTCGCGTTCAAGATCGCCGGTTCGCAGGCCTTCAAGGAGGCCGCGCGCAAGGCTTCGCCCGTGCTCCTGGAGCCGATGATGGCCGTCGAGGTCACCACGCCCGAGGACTACATGGGTGAGGTCATCGGCGACATCAACTCCCGCCGTGGCCAGATTCAGGCCATGGAGGAGCGGGCGGGTGCCCGCGTCGTGAAGGGTCTCGTGCCCCTCTCGGAGATGTTCGGCTACGTCGGCGACCTGCGCAGCAAGACGTCCGGCCGTGCCAGCTACTCCATGCAGTTCGACTCCTACGCCGAGGTTCCGCGGAACGTCGCCGAGGAGATCATCGCGAAGGCCAAGGGCGAATAAGGGGCTCCGTTTAACGGACTCCGTATCAACGCTTTAGGCTTGACCCCGGAGCCTGCAAGTGGTCATTCCGCCGTCACCCGGCGGAATGACCCGGGCCCGGGTTTCCCAGCAAAGATCACCTGGCGCCGATGAAGTAAGGCGTACAGAACCACTCCACAGGAGGACCCCAGTGGCGAAGGCGAAGTTCGAGCGGACTAAGCCGCACGTCAACATCGGCACCATCGGTCACATCGACCACGGTAAGACGACCCTCACGGCCGCCATTACCAAGGTGCTGCACGACGCGTACCCGGACCTGAACGAGGCCTCGGCCTTCGACCAGATCGACAAGGCTCCCGAAGAGCGCCAGCGCGGTATCACCATCTCCATCGCGCACGTCGAGTACCAGACCGAGACGCGTCACTACGCCCACGTCGACTGCCCCGGTCACGCGGACTACATCAAGAACATGATCACGGGTGCGGCGCAGATGGACGGCGCCATCCTCGTGGTCGCCGCCACGGACGGCCCGATGCCGCAGACCAAGGAGCACGTGCTCCTGGCCCGCCAGGTCGGCGTCCCCTACATCGTCGTCGCCCTGAACAAGGCCGACATGGTCGACGACGAGGAGATCCTGGAGCTCGTCGAGCTCGAGGTGCGTGAGCTCCTCTCCGAGTACGAGTTCCCGGGCGACGACGTTCCCGTCGTCAAGGTCTCCGCCCTGAAGGCCCTCGAGGGCGACAAGGAGTGGGGCCAGTCCGTCCTGGACCTCATGAAGGCCGTCGACGAGTCGATCCCGGAGCCGGAGCGCGACGTCGACAAGCCGTTCCTGATGCCGATCGAGGACGTCTTCACCATCACCGGTCGCGGTACGGTCGTCACCGGCCGCATCGAGCGTGGTGTCCTCAAGGTCAACGAGACCGTCGACATCATCGGCATCAAGACCGAGAAGACCTCCACCACGGTCACCGGCATCGAGATGTTCCGCAAGCTGCTCGACGAGGGTCAGGCCGGTGAGAACGTCGGTCTGCTGCTCCGCGGCATCAAGCGCGAGGACGTCGAGCGCGGCCAGGTCATCATCAAGCCCGGTTCGGTCACCCCGCACACCGAGTTCGAGGCCCAGGCCTACATCCTGTCGAAGGACGAGGGTGGCCGTCACACCCCGTTCTTCAACAACTACCGCCCGCAGTTCTACTTCCGTACGACGGACGTGACCGGCGTCGTGACCCTCCCCGAGGGCACCGAGATGGTCATGCCGGGTGACAACACCGAGATGAAGGTGGAGCTCATCCAGCCCGTCGCCATGGAGGAGGGCCTGAAGTTCGCCATCCGTGAGGGTGGCCGGACCGTGGGCGCCGGCCAGGTCACCAAGATCGTCAAGTGACGATCTGACCTGGTAGCTCCTGCTGCGAGCACCTGAAGGGGCCCGCACGACTTCGGTCGTGCGGGCCCCTTCGCTTGGGCGCGGGAGCGTGGGAGCGTGGGAGCGTCAACGCGCGCCGGTCAGTTCGCCCGGTCGCGTGATCACTGCCGCATATCCGCCCGGCGTATGCCAGGCGCCCCTAGCTTCGCCTCATGGTCAGCTCATCCCACCGTCGAACTGTCCACGGACATCTGATGGCCTTCGACCTCTCGTTCTTCCAGTCGCAGACCGCGCAGCAGCTTCGGGCGGAGGGCCGGGCGAAGGATCTGCTGCTCCTGCTGGGGCACCGGGGTGTCGAGGTCTCCGAGGAGGACCGGGAGCGCATTGTCGGCTGTGGTGATCCCGACGTGCTGGGCCTGTGGTTCAGGAAGGCCCTCACAGCGACGTCGACGGCGGAGGTCTTCGCGTCGGACGGGGAGTCCGGGGCGGACGCCGGCTGACGGGGTTCCAGGCCTGTCGTCAGCTGGGGCGGCGCAGGCCGTCGACCAGCACCGCGGCGAGGCGGCGGGCGTCGTAGTCGGGGTCGGTCTCCGCGCCGATGCAGAGGTTGCCCACGCCGCGCATGAGCGTGAGGGCGGCGATGTCCTCGCGGATCTCCCCGGCCGCCCTCGCGGCGTCGAGCAGCTGGGTGCAGACGGGGACGAGGCGGTCGAGGAAGTACGCGTGCAGGCCCTCGAAGCCCGACTGGTCGGAGCGCAGCACGGCGGCGAGGCCGTGCTTGGTGACCAGGAAGTCGACGAAGAGGTCGATCCACTGCCGCAGGGCGTCGTGCGGGGTCGGAGCGGACTCCAGCAGGGCCGGGCCGGCCTCGGCGCAGGCCTCCACCTGGTGCCGGTAGACGGCGATGATCAGGTCCGCCCGCGTCGGGAAGTGCCGGTAGAGGGTGCCCAGGCCGACGCCTGCCCGGGAGGCGATGTCGCGCACCGGGGCGTCCACGCCGGACGTGACGAAGACCGCGGCGGCCGCCTCCAGCAGCGTCTCCTTGTTGCGCCGGGCGTCCTTGCGCCGTGACGGGCCGGCGCCCACGCCGTCCTCGCTCTGGTTCACCGCGTCGTTTCCTCCGTCACTCATACAGCTACCGCATGGTCTCACGCCTGCCCGAGGCGCCTCACGCATGTCCGCGGGCGCTCGGACTGGAAAAACGGAACAGTGTTCCGTATCGTTGGAGTCGTACCGGAACACTGTTCCGATTCTACTCGTGAGGAGACCACGGCATGCAGTACCGCACCCTCGGCCGCACCGGCGTCCAGGTCAGCACCCTCGCGCTCGGCGCGATGAACTTCGGCGCCATCGGGCGCACCACGCAGGAGGAGGCCACCGCCATCGTCGACGCGGCCCTGGAGGCCGGCGTCAACCTCATCGACACCGCCGACATGTACGGCAACGGCGAGTCCGAGGAGATGGTCGGCAAGGCCATCGCCGGCCGCCGCGACGACATCGTGCTGGCCACGAAGGCGACCATGCCGATAGGGGAGGAGCGCAACCACCGGGGCAGCTCGCGCCGCTGGCTCTACACCGCCCTGGACGACAGCCTGCGCCGCCTCGGCGTCGACCACGTGGACCTCTACCAGATGCACCGCTGGGACCCGACGACCAGCGACGAGGAGACCCTGTCGGCCCTCACCGACCTCCAGCGCGCCGGCAAGATCCGCTACTTCGGCTCCTCGACCTTCCCCGCGTACCGCATCGTGCAGGCCCAGTGGGCCGCCTCCGAGCACCGGCTCGGCCGCTACGTGACCGAGCAGCCCAGCTACTCGATGCTTCAGCGTGGCATCGAGTCCCATGTCCTGCCGGTGACGGAGGAGTACGGCATGGGCGTGCTGGCCTGGTCCCCGCTGGCCTCGGGGTGGCTCTCGGGTGCGGTGCGCAAGGGTCGGGACGTCGCCACCCACCGCTCGGCGGTCCTGCCGGAGCGCTTCGACCCCTCGCTCCCGCACAACGAGGCCCGGCTCGACGCGGTGGAGCGGCTGTCCAAGGTCGCCGACGAGGCCGGGCTCACCCTGATCCAGCTGGCGCTCGGCTTCGTCAACGCGCACCCCGCCGTGACGGCCGCGCTCATCGGACCCCGCACGATGGAGCACCTGCGGTCGCAGCTCGCCGCCGCCGACATCGTGCTGACCGCCGACGTCCTCGACGCGATCGACGAGATCGTCGCCCCCGGCACCGACCTGGCCCCCGGCGAGAAGTTCGACACCCCGCCGGCGCTGCTCGACGCGTCCCTGCGCCGCCGTCGCTGACCACCGCCGTCCGGCCGCCACCCGGCCGCCATCCGACCCGGAAGGGGCCCCGGCCCATGCCCGACACGACACGTCCGCCCGTCCCGCCGGGGCGGCCCAGCTTCGGCATCATGACCGCGCCCTCGCAAGTCGGTTACGACGACCTCGTCCGCGTCTGGCGCGAGGCGGACGAGGTCCCCGAGATCGAGCACGCCTGGCTGTTCGACCACCTCATGCCCATCTGGGGGGACCCCGAGGGACCGACGTTCGAGGGCTGGACGCTGCTGGCGGCCCTCGCGGCGCAGACGCGGCGGATGCGGCTGGGCGTGATGGTCACCAGCAACCGGTTCCGGCCACCCGCCGTGCTCGCGAAGATCGCGACGACCGTCGACATCGTCTCCGGCGGCCGGCTCGACTTCGGCATAGGCGTCGGCTCGCGCCCGCATCCGCCCGAGGCGTGGCGCGAGTACCCGGCGCACGGCCTGCCGTTCCAGGAACCGGCGCGGGCGGTGGCGAGCCTCGCCGAGGCCTGCGTGTTGATCCGGCGGCTCTGGACGGAGGAGAAGCCGTTCGACTTCCACGGCGAGCACCACCGGCTGACGGGGGCGTTCGGCAGCCCGAAGCCGGTGCAGCGCCCGCATCCGCCGATCCTCGTCGGCGGCCGGTCGTCCGCGACGCTGCGCGTGGTCGCCGAGCACGCCGACCTGTGGAACGTCCCGGGCGGCGACCTCGACGACGTGGTGCGGCGCAGCGCCCTGCTCGACCGGTACTGCGCCGACATCGGCCGCGACCCCGCGTCGATCGTCCGGTCCATCCACCTCCCCGTCGACACGGACCGGCCCGCCGCGGTGCGGGGCGCGGTGAGGGAGGTGCTGGACGCGGGGTTCCGGCATGTCGTGCTCGGGCTGCCTGCGCCGTTCCCCGAGGGCATCGCCCGGTGGGTCGCGGAGGAGGTGATCCGCCCGTCTGCGGGATGAGGCAGCTCGAAAACCCGGTCCGTGCACGGGTATTGACTCGCCGCATGGCCGGATCGTACCGTCCGCCCATCCCTAATGTTTCGGATGCTACTTCGAAACATTCGAGAACGACGACGGGAATGAGAGCCCCCGCATGAGACCGTTCCGTTTCGCCACCGTGGCCCTCGCCACCGCGGCACTGGCCCTGCCGCTCCTCGGCGGTTCGGCGACCGCCGCCTCGCCGGCCGGCCCCAAGCCGCCGCAGCACTCCCACGCCCAGTTCGACCGGCTGCGCGCGGCCGCCCCCGAAGGTTTCGTGATCGGCACCGCCGTGGCGGGCGGCGGCCACCACCTGGAGCAGGACTACCCGGACCCCTTCACGTACGACAAGGAGTACCGGAAGGTACTGGGCCGGGAGTTCAGCTCGGTCTCGCCCGAGAACCAGATGAAGTGGGACTACATCCACCCCGAGCGCGACCGCTACGACTTCGGGCAGGCGGACGCGATCGTCGAGTTCGCCCGCAAGAACCGCCAAGTGGTGCGCGGGCACACGCTGTTGTGGCACAGCCAGAACCCGGCCTGGCTGGAGGAGGGCGACTTCACCAAGGCAGAGCTGCGCGGCATCCTGCGCGAGCACATCACCACGGTGGTCGGCCGGTACAAGGGCAGGATCCAGCAGTGGGACGTGGCGAACGAGATCTTCGACGACCAGGGCAACCTGCGCACGCAGGACAACATCTGGATCCGTGAGCTCGGTCCGGAGATCGTCGCGGACGCGTTCCGCTGGGCCCACCAGGCCGACCCCAAGGCGAAGCTGTTCTTCAACGACTACAACGTCGAGGGCGTCAACGCGAAGAGCGACGCCTACTACGCCCTGGTGAAGGACCTGCGCGCGCAGCGGGTGCCGGTGCACGGCTTCTCCGTGCAGGGCCACCTGAGCACGCGGTACGGCTTCCCCGGCGACCTCGCGGACAACCTGCGCCGCTTCGACGCGCTGGGCCTGGAGACCGCGGTCACCGAGCTGGACGTCCGCATGGACGTGCCGGAGGGGTCGCTCCCGACCCCGGCCCAGGAGAAGCAGCAGGCCGAGTACTACCAGCGGATGCTCCAGGCGTGCCTGGAGGTCGACGGCTGCAACTCGTTCACCATCTGGGGCTTCACCGACAAGTACTCGTGGGTCCCGGTGTTCTTCCAGGGTGAGGGCTTCGCGACGGTCATGACGGAGGACTTCGACCGCAAGCCGGCGTACTACGCCCTGCGCGACACCCTGAAGGAAGCCCGCCACGACGACTGCGGGAAGGGCCCGAAGCACCACAAGCACTGAGCGGTCCCCCGCACGTCCCCCACACCGCCGCCCCGGCCCGGTCGCCCGTCACCGGTCCGGGGCGGTTCCATGCTCACGCGGGAGGCGTGGTGGCTGCCGTGCGGCAGTCGCGGCAGTGGGTTTCTGTGTCCGGGGCGCGGAAGGCGCGGTCGCAGGTGTCGCAGGTGCGGAGTTTGTGGCGGACGGGGGGTGGGGTGGTGGCCGGGGTGCGGTAGGGGGGTGGGGGTGGGAGTTGGGCTGTGAGGCGGTGGGCGAGAAGGGCTGCGGGGCGGCGGAGGGGGGTGTCGGGGAGGTCGGTGGTGAGGGCGTGGCGGACGGCGGTGGGGGTGACTTCGCGTTCGAGCCAGGCGGCGACTCCGGGGGCCAGGTGCTCGGTGTCGGTGGCGGAGAGGAGGAGGCGGGGGTCTTGGCGGCGGAGGCCGGTGAGGAGGTCGGTGGCCTGCTGGTGGAGGGCCAGGGCGGCGGCTTGGGTGGGCTGGGGGACGGCGGGGAGGGCCTTGCGGGGGCGGGGTTCGGGCCTGTGCGCGGTCCGGGGTGGTGTGGGGCAGCCGGTGTCGGCGGGGCGGCGGCGCTGTCCGGGTTGGTTGCAGGAGATGGTGCGGGTGATGATCCGGCCGGTGGCGGTGCGGACGCGTTCCCGGCGCAGGTAGCCGTGGGTCTCCAGTTCGCGGAGGGCGGCGGCGATGCGCGTGGCGCCCTCCTTGAAGCGGGCGGTCAGCGACTTGATGTCGGCCGGGGCGCCCGTGGGCAGCGATTGGAGGTGACAGCCGAGGCCGATCGCCAGCAGGGAGAGTTCCTTGTGCTGGGTGAGGTGGTTGCCGATCACCGTGAAACGGGTGGTGTGGCGGGTGTTCTCGTGGATGACGCCGCCGGTGTGGTGACGCGATCGGGCCGGTTTGTCGGCGGGGGCTGACTGGGCGCGCGGGGGCGCGCTAGGGTTTTGGGTATCCATCGGGAAGCTCTCTTCTTCCTTGGTGGTCAGGCCCTCGCACCGGGATGCCAGTCCCGGCGGGGGCCGAAGTCTTTTTCGGGTGGTGTTGCGCTGAGCGTAGAGGTGCTGAGGGCTCCAAACGCCAGTTGAGCGGCGGATGTTCACTCGCCCGAGTGATCACGGGGCCGCGGGCGGGAGGGGTGGGGCTTGGTGGGGTGATTTCCCCCGAGTTCTTGCTTGGGACCGCCGGAGGCACCGGAGCATCAAAGTTCGCGTTCCGGTGGCGCGTTCACGGCACTGGTTGTCCAGTTGGTTGTCCAGTGCTGTCCACGCTGTCCTGCTCGTTGGCAGGGGGAGGCGCCGGTGTGTGCGGTGCGCGGACGACACGGAGGGGTGCGGGATGGCGGTGGACGGCGAGGTCGTACGGGGCTCGGGGGAGGCGGACGAGCCGGGGTGGGAGGTGGACCCGGACGACGAGTGGGGCGTCGCCGTCATCACCACCGTGGGGCGGCAGTTGAAGCTGCGGCGCGAGGCCGTGGAAATGCGGGTGTGCGACTTCGCGCGGGCCGTCGGGTACGGGGAGGACCTCGTATACAAGGTCGAGGCGGGGAAGCGTATTCCGCGGCGGGAGTATCTGGAGCGGGCCGACGAGGTGCTGAGGGCCGGCGGGCTGCTCGCGGCGGCGTGGGAGGACGTGAAGAGGGTTCGGTACCCGAAAAGTGTGCGGGCTCTGGCCGAACTCGAATCCAAGTGCGTCGAGTTGGGCGTGTACGTCGGGCTCAGCATTCATGGTCTGCTGCAGACGCCCGAGCATGCACGCGCCCTGTTCGACGCCTGGCAGCCGCCGTACACGCAGGAGGAGGCCGAGGGCCTGGTGGCCGCCCGGATGGCCCGTAAGGCGATTTTCGAGCGGTCCCCCGCCCCGGCGCTCAGCTTCGTCCTGGAAGAGACGACCGTGCGCCGCCCGGTCGGAGGGACAATGGTGTGGCGTCGGCAGCTCGAACACCTGCTGGAGGTGGGGCAGTTGCGTAATGTGACGCTCCAGGTGATGCCCACGGGCGCCGGGGCCCACCCCGGACTGAACGGCAGGATCGAGGTGCTGAAGTTCGCCGACGGCACGGCCGCGGGCCGGTCCGACGGCGCGTTCAACGGCCGGCCGACCTTCGATCCGAAGCAGCTTCGGATCCTGGACCTGCGCTATGGGACGATCCGGGCGCTGGCTCTCACGCCTCGGGAGTCGCTGGACCTCATCGAGCACATGCTGGGAGAGACATGATCCGCAAGGCTTCCGACGGGGACGTTTCCGAGCTGGTCTGGTACAAGAGCAGCTACAGCGACGGGCCGGACGGCAATTCCTGCGTCGAGGTGGCGATAGCCCCCCGCACCGTCCACGTCCGTGACTCCAAGGACGTGACCGGACCCCGCCTCGCGCTCACGCCGGCCGCGTGGGCCCGCTTCGTGACGTACGCCTCGGAGCACTGATCGGCGCGCTGAAGCGCACGCCCCCGCTCTGCGCAGCGCATCCGTACTCCGTACACGGTGTCCAGATAGCGGACTATCCGACTCGCCTCTTGGTATCCGCTTAACACAGGAGTAACACTGGAAGGGTCGGCCGACCTGTCGTATACGAACGGGCGGTCGCTGTCCCGCGCGCGGCAACGGCGCCGAGCGCTCCTCACCGGTTCCCCCGTCCATGGATCTCATGCCCGCCCACGAACCGGATGCCAGCCGCGCCAGAAAGGGACCCCGTGACCCCCGTGACCTCACGCCCCGACCCCAAGATCTCGCTCGAGCAGCTCCGCGCCGAGGTGGAGCGCCGTAACCCTGCGGAGCCGGAGTTCCACCAGGCGGCGCGTGAGGTGCTGGACACGCTCGCCCCCGTGCTCGCCGCCCGGCCGGAGTACGCCGACCCGGGCCTCGTGGAGCGGCTGATCGAGCCCGAGCGGCAGATCATCTTCCGGGTGCCGTGGACGGACGACAACGGCCGCATCCACGTCAACCGGGGCTTCCGCATCGAGTTCAACAGCGCCCTCGGCCCCTACAAGGGCGGCCTGCGCTTCCACCCCTCGGTGAACCTCGGGATCATCAAGTTCCTCGGCTTCGAGCAGATCTTCAAGAACGCGCTCACCGGGCTCGGCATCGGCGGCGGCAAGGGCGGCAGCGACTTCGACCCGCAGGGCCGCAGCGACGCGGAGGTCATGCGCTTCTGCCAGTCGTTCATGACGGAGCTGTACCGGCACATCGGCGAGTACACCGACATCCCCGCCGGTGACATCGGCGTCGGCGCCCGCGAGATCGGCTACCTCTTCGGCCAGTACCGGCGCATCACCAACCGCTGGGAGGGCGGCGTCCTCACCGGCAAGGCCGCCGGCTGGGGCGGCTCGCTGATCCGCCCGGAGGCGACCGGCTACGGCAACGTGCTGTTCGCGGAGGCCATGCTGCGCGCCCGCGGCGAGGACCTGGAGGGCCAGACGGCCGTCGTCTCCGGCTCCGGCAACGTCGCCATCTACACCATCCAGAAGCTCACCGCCCTCGGCGCCAACCCGGTCACCTGCTCCGACTCCGGCGGCTACGTCGTCGACGAGAAGGGCATCGACCTGGAGCTCCTGCGCCAGATCAAGGAGGTCGAGCGCGGCCGGGTGAGCGACTACGCGGACCGCCGGGGCGCCTCCGCCCGCTACGTGCCCGGCGGGCGCGTCTGGGAGGTCCCCGCGGACGTCGCCCTCCCGTCGGCCACGCAGAACGAGCTGAACGCCGACGACGCCGCCGTGCTGATCCGCAACGGCGTGAAGGCGGTCTCCGAGGGCGCGAACATGCCCACCACGCCCGACGCCGTCGACCTGCTCCAGCAGGCCGGCGTCGCCTTCGGCCCCGGCAAGGCGGCCAACGCAGGCGGTGTCGCGGTCAGCGCGCTGGAGATGACGCAGAACGCGTCGCGCATGTCCTGGAAGGCCGACCATGTCGAGGCCGAGCTGGCCCGGATCATGACCGACATCCACACCACCTGCGCGGAGACCGCCGAGCGCTACGGCGTCCCCGGCGACTACGTCGCCGGCGCGAACATCGCCGGGTTCGAGCGGGTCGCGGACGCGATGCTGGCGCAGGGCGTCATCTGACGCGTACGCCGTACGGGCGTGGGCTGCGTGGGGCTGGGGGCGTGCCGCCCTCGGCCCCGCCTGCGTTCAGGGCGTGGGGATGCCCGCCGGGCGGGCCGGGCGGCCGAAGCGGGCGGGGACGCCCGGCGAGTACAGCACGCTGACCGGCTCTCCGGCAGGCGCGGGCAGCCCCGCCGCCGCGACCAGGTCCTCCTCGCACTCCAGCAGCTCGGCCCGGTACAGCGGCCAGCGCGGATGGGCGTTCGGCAGATACATCGGCCGCCCGAAGAACACGCCGTGCATGCCCCAGCGGGCGGTGAGGAAGTGCTCCAGCTCCGTCGGCTCCGCGACCGCCTCGCCCCGCCGCACGGTGAGCCGCGTACCGGCCCCGCGCGGCCCGGGCCAGCGCCGGGAGGCGGTGTACGTGACGGTGCGGTCGTCGACGTGCCGTACCCGCATCCGCGACCAGACGTACGGCATCCCGAAGCCGAGGCGGCCGACCAGCACCGGGACCAGCCGGGAGGCGTCCAGGGAGAGGAACACCACCCCGCGCCGGCCGTGGTCGTCCACCGAGTACAGGCGGACGTTCGTCTCCGGGAAGTTCCCCAGGTACGGCACACCCGGCAGCCGCAGCCAGCCCACCCGGTGCATCCGGAACGCGACGAGACCGACGTACGTCACGCCGTCGAGGGTGTCGGGCACGGCGCCCGGCGGCAGCAGCCCCGCCACGTCGGCCGGGTCCACCGCCCAGTGCACGAACGTCAGGTCCAGCCATGACTGCGTGAGCAGCGGACGCGCGATCGCCTCCGGCGGGTCGGGCGTGACGGGCTGCGGTGTCGAGGGCACGGCGCCAGTATCGCGGACGGTGCGGTACCCCACATGGCCCTGGCCGCAGCCGAGGCGCTCGGCGACGCTGGACGCATGGAGAAGCTTTCACTCGACGCCCTCGTCCGCACCCACCTGGAGCAGGCCGCCACCGCCTCCAGCGGCCGCAGCGCGACCACCGTCTACGGCGGCCACGAGCACACCCTGCGCCAGACCCTTCTCGCGCTGACCGCCGGCACGGAACTCGCCGAGCACGACAGCCCTGGAGAGGCCACCCTCCACGTCCTGCGCGGCCGCGTCCGCCTCACCAGCGGCGATGTGCAATGGGAGGGCCGCACCGGCGACCTCCTCGTCATCCCGGACGCCCGGCACGGGCTGGAGGCGCTGGAGGACGCGGCGGTGCTGCTGACGGTGGCGAAGAAGGGCTGACGTCGGTGAGCTTCGACGACTGACGGGCCCGCGCCCCACGCGGTGACGGCGCGATGGCACGATGTCGGCACGTCATCGAGCGAAGGGGGACGCCGGCGTCATGGCCCGTTACATGGAAGCGCTGACCGTCGAGCGGGGCGGTTTCCGGATCAAGGTGCCGGAGAGCTGGTGGGAGTTCGACGTCCGTCCCGAGTCCCGGGACGACTCGATCCACCGCATGGTGAGCGAGCGGGTGCGCGCACACCCCGAACTCGAGCCGCACCGCGACACGTTCGTCTCCTTCCTGCGCAAGGCGGCGGCGGACGCGTGGAAGTCGGGTGCGCTGTACTGCGGCTGCATGGCGGAGAGCTTCGGGGGCGACACCCCGATCACCGGCTCGGTCACGGTGTCGCTGGTCGGCGGCCGCACCAGCAAGGGCGACCCGCTCCCCACCGACCCGGAGGCGGTCACCGCCCAGCTCGCGGTCAAGGAGGCCAGGCGGGAGGGCGACGCCTGGCGCAAGGTGACGACGGTCGACATCCCGGGCGTGGGTCCGGCGGCCCGCACGTACGGCATCGAGGACGTCCCGGTACCGGGTGACGAGCTCGGCCGCACGATCCGGGCCGTGCTGATGCAGACGTTCATCCCGGTGCCGGGCCAGGAGGGCAAGGTCGCCCTGGTCGCGGGCAGCAGCCAGGTCCTGGACCTCGCGGAGTCCTTCTTCGACATCTTCGACGCGATCACGTCGACGTTCCGGTTCGCGGACTGAGTGGACTGAGCGGGCTGAGCTGGCATGACGCGGTCGTGGGACTGGGCGACGGGGGAGGGCCTCCTGGGGCTCGACAGCCCGGAGGAGTGGGACGCCGCATTCGAACGCGGTGAGCGGAGTTTGGGCACGGCGGCGATCGGCCTGGCCTTCAACTGCCCGCTGGAGGACGCCTCCCCGCGTCTCGTCCGCGCGACGCAACTCCCGGACACCGACCAACGAGGCTTCGCCTTCACGGCGGTGGGGACGGCGGCCCGGCTGAACGGGGCGCTGACGCCAGAGCTGTACGAGGTGCTGCGCGCGGCGGGCCCCGGCCGCAGAAGCATCGCCGTGAACGCCGTGGACGACACCCTCACCTTCGTACGGTTCCGCGACCTGCCGCCGTGGGCGGTGTACGTGACGGTCCGGGACAAGCTGGAAGGCTGGTGGCTGCGGGGGGAGGACGCGGCGCGTCGCGTGTGGCAGGCCGTGCGCCGTGGGTGACGCGGCACTGGCGGAGGGGGGAATCGAGAATGAGCTGGGTTCGAGGGGAGGGGGCTGGACGTGATTGTTCCTTCGAGACTGCTGGGTGACCTGCTCGAACAGATCGACCAGAAACGAGCGGCTCATCTGGCACTGGACTTCGCACGGCACGTGCTGGATCTGGAGCGGGACGAGATCGAGGAGCCCGTGTGGGCCGCGTGCTTGGGGTACGTCGAGGCGTGCCACGACGCGATCGATCTCGGGGAGGTTCCTCCTCGGCTGTCCGAGGCGAAGGAGCGACTGTGGGAAGCCGCCGCACGGTGGAACACCGACAGACACGTCCTCGCCCGGGGAGCGGGGCTGGTTCTCGACGCCGCACGGGTCGGCACCGAGCAGATGCTGGCCAAGGCGGCGGGGCATGGCCCCTCCACCCCGATTCCTTGCCTCTACGTGGCCCGCCGGCTTCAGGCGGAGGCCGGCCGCTGGGCCGCGCGGCACCGTGGCGACGATGTCGACGAGCGCACCGCCGCCCGCCGCGCCCGCTGGGAGGAAGCCCGCTGGCAGGTGCGGCACGTCATCGCGTCGGAACCGAACCCGCACGGAGACGCGTGAGGAGGAGCGGCCATGCGCATCGGCACGCGAGTCGTCCACGCCTGTCCGGGAGACGGAACCCCCAAGAACTCCTGGTCCGGTACGACTGGGCCCCTGCTGACGTGCCGGTGACCGTCGGTCCCAGCATGTGGTGAGTAACGCCCGACTGACGCCCCTGCGGCGAGAAGGGCCACTCTTCCGATCGAACAGCCGTGCCCGGTAAGTTCACGTGTGCATACAGGTGTTGACGATGTGCGCGTAACGGGGGTTGCGGGATGGCGGGTCACCGACCGACGGACTGGCATGTTCTCGACCTGGACAAGGACCCGACGCCCGGTGACCCGGAGCGGGTGCGTCAGCTCGCGCGATTCCTGCACGACTTCGCCGACGACGTCTCCGAGGCGTTGCGTCTGGTGAAGGGGATGGCCGGTGAGGGGGCGCTGGCGGAGTGGGCGGGGAAGTCGGCGAAGGTGTTCAAGGAGGAGTTCTCCGGCGTTCCCAAGAACTTGAGGAAGTTGGAGAAGTCGTACGCGATGTGCGGGGACGCGCTCGCGGATTACTGGCCGAAGCTGGAGCGGGCGCAGGCGCTGGCGGACAAGGCGTTGGCGAAGGCGCGTGAGGCGCAGGCGGATCTGTCGTCGGCGAAGTCGAAGCTGGCGTCGGCGGAGTCGTGGGTGGGGCGGGCGACGAAGGAGGCCGACAAGTACAAGGACGACCCGACGGGGTCGAAGTCGGACGCGGACAAGCCGGACGAGGCGAAGGTGCGGGCCGCGACCCGTGATGTGCGCAGTGCGAAGTCGGCGCAGGAGAAGGCGCAGTCGGACGTCACGTCCGCGCAGAGCGCGCTGGACGCGGCGAAGAAGATGGCCGCGGACGCGCGGAAGATGCGCGAGGAGGCGGCGCGGGACGCGAAGTCGAAGATCGACGAGGCCTCCGACGCGGGGATCCAGAACCGGTCGTGGTGGGAGGAGATCGGCGACTGGTTCACCGACAACTGGGACAACATCGTCGCCGCCTGCAAGATCGTCGTCGCGGTCGTCGGCATCGTCGCGCTGATCATCGGCGGACCGATCCTCGGCGCGATCGTCCTCATCGCGGCGCTGGTCGTCCTGGCCGACACACTTTACAAATACTCCAAAGGCCAGGCGTCCCTATGGGACGTGGGGCTGGCCGCGCTGGACTGCATACCCGGCATGAAGGGCCTGACCACCCTCGGCGCCTTGGCCAAGGGTGCCAAAACCTTGGCCAAGGGTGGGCTGAAAGCCATGGCCAAAGGGCTCGGAAAGGGCCTGCGCAGAGAAGCCGACGACGCCGCTGCGAAGTCCAAGCCGTCCAAGGGCCGCTGCAAGAACGGCGACCCGATCGACATGGTCTCCGGCGAAATGCTCATGGAGACCACCGATGTCGAACTTCCCGGCCTGCTCCCCCTGATCTTGCGCCGCACCCACCTGTCCACATATCAGTGGGGCCGTTGCTTCGGCCCGTCCTGGGCCTCCACTCTGGACGAACGCCTCGAACTGGACGACGAGGGAGCCGTTTTCGCCACCGAGGACGGCATGCTGCTCTTCTACCCGGTGCCCCGTCCGGGCACCTCGGTCATGCCGCTGGAGGGCCCCCGCTGGCCGCTGGACTGGGACGGCACAGCGGGTGCTCCTCTTCGCATCACCGACCCCGGTATGGGGATCACTCGTCACTTCGCGCCCCGGTCGAGCCCGGCCGCGGTGGATGAGACCTTCACGCTGCCCCTGGCCGCGATAACCGACCGCAACGGATCGCGTGTCGACTTCGATCGTGACGCCGACGGAACCCCTGTCGCGGTACGCGATTCGGGCGGTCGGCACGTGCACGTCGACACGACGGACGGACGTGTCACCCGGCTCCGCCTGCGCAATATGGAGGACGGTGCCGAGGGCACCGTTCTCAGGAGCTTCGGCTACAGCCCCGAAGGGAACCTCACCGAGATCCACGATTCGAGCGGCCGGCCGCTGAAGCTCACGTACGACGACCGCGCCCGCATCACGTCATGGACCGACCGCAACGACTACTGGTACCACTTCACCTACGACGCCCTGGACCGCTGCGTCGCCGGCGAGGGCGCCGACGGCAGCCTCTCCTGCACCGTCGAGTACGACGCGGACGGCCGTGAGACGCGTTACACGGACGCGTTTGGCAACACGACGGTCTATCGGCACAACGAGCTGTACCAACTCGTTTCCTCGACCGACCCTCTCGGTCACACCACGTACTCGGAATGGGATCGCTACGATCGCCTGCTGTCCCGTACGGACCCGCTCGGCCGGACGACGCACTACGAGTACGACGAGTTCGGCGCACCGACAGCCGTCGTCCGTCCCGACGGCAGCCGGGAGTCGGCCGAGAACAACCAGTTCGGTCGGCCGGTGTCGCTCATGCAGGCCAATGGCGGTGTCTGGTCCCTGGAGTACGACGCGCGGGGGAACCTGACAGGAGAAACCGACCCCACGGGTGCCCGGATCGGCTACCAGTACAACAACATCGGGGCACTGGTCGCCGTCACCGACGCACTCGGACGAACCGCGCTCGTGGAGCCGGACGCGGCCGGCCTGCCTCTCGCGTACACCGACGCAGAAGGCGCGACGACCCGGTACCAAAGGGATGCGTTCGGCAGGATCGTCGTAGTGACCGCTCCGGACGGGGCGGAGACACGGTTCCACTGGACGACGGAAGGCAGGTTGAGCCGACGCACCAGCCCCGACGGCACGACGGAGATCCGGAGCTACGATGCCGAGGGCAACCTCGTCGAGCACGTGGACGCCCTCGGTCAGGTGACCCGCTTCACATACGGCGGGTTCGATCTCGTCACCTCGCGCACCGATCCGGACGGCTCGCTTCTGACCTTCACCTACGACCGTGAACTGCGTGTCACCTCCGTCACCAATCAGCTCGGAGCCGAGTGGAGCTATGTCTACGACGCCGCCGGACGTCTGGTGCGCGAGCGGGACTTCTCCGGCCGTACCCAGAGTTACCGATTCGACGCGGGCGGCCGCCTAGTCGAGCTGACCAACGGACTCGGTCAGTCCGTCACCTATGTTCGTGATGCCCGGGACAAGGTGGTGGAGCAGCGCACGTCCGAAGGAGTCACGACCTACACGTACGACGCGGTCGGCAACCTTGTCCGGGCGGGCGACGGTAGCGTCGAGTTGACCTATGAACGGGATGCAGTCGGCCGGGTCGTCGCCGAGGCGTGCAACGGCGCGACCGTCCGTTCGGCCTACGACATCCTCGGCAGACGCATCCGCCGGACGACGCCGTCCGGCACCGAGAGCATCTGGCAGTACGACGGACGGGACAGGCCCGTTCTACTGCGGACCGCGGGCAGAGACATCACGTTCGCATACGACGAGGCAGGGCGTGAGGTCGAACGCCGCCTGGGCGCCGCCCGGCTGAGCCAGACCTGGGACACGAACGGCAGACTGAGCTCGCAGACCCTCCTGGCGGGCACCGGCCCCTCGGCGGAGTCCGCATCCCACCGGGTCCAGCACCGTGCCTACCGCTACCGGGAGGACGGCACGGTAACGGCGATCACGGACCTGCTCAACGGCGACCGCGACGTCGATGTCGACGCTACGGGCCGGGTCACGGGCGTCAGGGCGGCCACGTGGTCGGAGAGCTATGCGTACGACAGGGCGGGAAACCTCGCGCAGGGAGAACTGCGGGAGCACGGGTCCCGCCTTGGCGCGCCCCGGACCGAGCCCGGCCGGGTGCACAGGGTTGGTGATGTCCGATACCAGTACGACGCCCAAGGCCGGGTGGTGGTCAGGCGCAGGAAGCGCCTCTCGAACAAGGCCGATGTCTGGCACTACGTCTGGGACAGCCAAGACCGCCTGGCCTCCGTGACTACACCCGACGGCACGCGGTGGGTCTACCGGTACGACCCGTTCGGACGCCGTGTCGCCAAACAACGGCTCGGACCCGACGGAGAGACCCCGGTGGAGGAGGTGCACTTCACGTGGGACGGCTTCGTCCTGGCCGAGCAGGTCGTCACCAGGGCGGACGACGAAACGTCCACATGCACAGTGTGGGACTGGGAGCGGGACCGGTTCAGCCCTGTCACACAGGTGGACCGGGTGCGTCGCGCAGGAGCCTTCCAGGACTGGGTGGACGAGCAGTTCTACGGCATCGTGACGGACCTCGTCGGAACCCCCACCGAACTTGTCGGGGAGAGCGGGGAGGTGGCGTGGAGTGCGCGCACAACGGTCTGGGGAGCGGCCGTCGACGGTCACCGGACCGGCGGTGCGCACTGCCCGCTGCGTTTTCCGGGTCAGTACAGCGATCCCGAGACGGCCCTCGCCTACAACTACCACCGTCACTACGACCCGGAGACGGGGCGGTACGTTTCCCAGGACCCCTTGGGCCTTGCCCCCGGACCGAACCCGCGCGCCTATGTCCGTAACCCATTCACCGCGGTGGACCCCTTCGGTCTGTCGCCGGCTTGTGATGAGGAAGCTCTGGCCGCCGCGCGCCGGAGGGCCGACGAGGAGCAGGCTCGGCCCGGCGCCAACAAGTACACAAGACCGACCAGCGCGGCCGGACTCTCCGTGCCGGGGCATGACGCGCCGTTCACGGGCGCGAGCATCAAGGGCGGTGGCGACCACGACTTGCATCCGGACATCCAGGCGGCCTACGACCGGGTTCCCACGGACCAGCGGCCGCCCGTCGGCAACCAGCACGGACGGTGCGGCGAGGCGGAAGCACTGTCGAACGCCATGAAGGCCGGTGTCGATCCCCGGGGCGGTGTGATGGCCGCCGTGGAGGTACGGGCGGCGGGCAATCCGAGGCACGGAACGCCGAAGGCTGTGTGCTCCTCCTGTCAACATGTCCTTGGTCAACTAGGAATAACGGCGGTGACATAGCGATGCACGAGAACGACGGGCAGCGGTGGTCCGCGGAGACCGACCGGGTGTTGCGGGAGGCGGGCTGGCGCCCCGGCCGGACGGTGTCGACCGAGGAGTGGGAGAACGCGCTCAAAGAACGCGGCGGCTTTGAAATGCACGAGGCGGCCCGACGCTTCCTTGCCGAGTTCGGAGGGCTCGAGAGCACTGCTCGCGGACCCGGGCGGACGATGGCCCGTATGG
Organism: Streptomyces albogriseolus; assembly: GCA_014650475.1. Taxonomy (GTDB): domain Bacteria; phylum Actinomycetota; class Actinomycetes; order Streptomycetales; family Streptomycetaceae; genus Streptomyces; species Streptomyces albogriseolus. Next base: position 109,025 of record BMVA01000007.1, on the reverse strand, counting down.
GATTCAGCCTCGATCCGACGGCGGCCGAATGGGAGGACGAGATCTTCGACGTACTCAGTGAGGAGGCCGGTACCGACCTCTATCCGATCGGAGAGGCCGACCGGCGCAACAGTTTCCTCGGCATCGCGCCGACTGGTGCCGTTTACATCGGCAGGGACAGTGTCGTGCTGCTGGCGCACACGGCTGAGGAGGCACTGGAAAAGCTGATCGAAGGCATCCGTTAGAGCACGCCGGCGGGAACGAGGAGCGGTGTGCGGGGGAGCGGTGCCGAAGCCCGTGAACTCGCACGACGTTCCTGCACCGGCCTGTTCGCTGCGCCGTTTCCGGGGCTCCCGCGTTTGATCCCCGCCACCTTCCGGGTACTCTCTTCCGCCCGATTGGCCAGCCCGCCGCCCTCTGTGGCAGACTGTCCGAGTTGCTCGGTCGAGTGTTGATGCTGCGCGCCTCCCGCCGGGAGGACCGGAAGCGAGTCCCACAGTACTCGTCGTCCCTGATCAGGGGCGGACGTACGGGAATCTTCCGGGAAGTGTGGTGCGGCGCCGGCCAGGCGCCCGGTGGGCCTTTCGCCCCCGGTCCGCGGTTCTGGTAGGGCCGTGTCAATCCCGCAGGGATGTTCGAACAAGGGACATCTGTGTCAGCGGGAGTGCGACACGCCCGACCGCGTGGGTCGGAGGTGAGGGGAAGCCGCTCCGGGTTCCAGAGCGTAATGAGAGACAGGACTACGAAGTAGCCATGGCGGGACAGAAGATCCGCATCCGGCTCAAGGCCTACGACCACGAGGTCATCGACTCTTCGGCGAAGAAGATCGTCGAGACGGTGACGCGTACTGGTGCGTCGGTCGCGGGCCCGGTGCCGCTGCCCACTGAGAAGAACGTGTACTGCGTCATCAAGTCGCCGCACAAGTACAAGGACTCGCGCGAGCACTTCGAGATGCGCACGCACAAGCGCCTGATCGACATCCTCGACCCGACCCCCAAGACCGTTGACTCCCTGATGCGACTCGACCTCCCGGCCGGTGTCGACATCGAGATCAAGCTCTGAGGCCGGTGATCTGAAGAGATGGCTAAGCAGATCAAGGGCATCCTGGGCGAGAAGCTCGGCATGACGCAGGTGTGGGACGCGAACAACCGCGTCGTCCCGGTCACCGTCGTCAAGGCCGGCCCCAACGTCGTCACCCAGGTCCGCACGAACGACGTCGACGGCTACGAGTCCGTCCAGATCGCCTTCGGCGAGATCGACCCGCGCAAGGTGAACAAGCCCCTCAAGGGTCACTTCGCCAAGGCCGACGTCACCCCCCGTCGTCACCTCGTCGAGATCCGCACGTCGGACGCCTCCGAGTACACGCTGGGCCAGGAGATCACCGCCGAGGTGTTCGAGTCCGGCGTGAAGGTCGACGTGACCGGCAAGAGCAAGGGCAAGGGCTTCGCCGGTGTCATGAAGCGTCACAACTTCAAGGGCCTCGGCGCCGGTCACGGCACCCAGCGCAAGCACCGCTCGCCCGGTTCCATCGGTGGCTGCGCCACCCCGGGTCGTGTGTTCAAGGGCCTCCGCATGGCGGGTCGCATGGGCAACGAGCGGGTCACCACCCAGAACCTGACCGTCCACGCCGTTGACGCGGAGAAGGGTCTGCTGCTCATCAAGGGCGCGGTTCCCGGTCCGAACGGCGGCCTCGTCCTGGTCCGCACCGCGGCCAAGGGGGCCTGAGGTAACCGATGAGCACTGTTGACATCCTTTCGCCGGCGGGCGACAAGGCCGGTACCGTCGAGCTCCCCGCGGAGATCTTCGACGTCGAGAAGGTCAGCGTTCCGCTGATCCACCAGGTCGTCGTCGCGCAGCTGGCCGCTGCCCGCCAGGGCACGCACAAGACGAAGAGCCGTGGCGAGGTCCGTGGTGGCGGCAAGAAGCCGTACCGCCAGAAGGGCACCGGCCGCGCCCGTCAGGGCTCGACCCGCGCGCCGCAGTTCGCCGGTGGTGGCGTCGTGCACGGTCCCGTGCCGCGCGACTACTCGCAGCGCACGCCCAAGAAGATGAAGGCTGCCGCCCTGCGTCACGCCCTCACCGACCGGGCGCGCCACAACCGCATCCACGTCGTCACCGGCGTGGTCGAGGGCGAGAACCCCTCCACGAAGGCCGCCAAGACGCTGTTCGGCAAGATCTCGGAGCGCAAGAACCTGCTCCTGGTCGTCGACCGCGCCGACGAGGCCGCGTGGCTCTCCGCCCGCAACCTGCCCCAGGTCCACATCCTGGAGCCGGGCCAGCTGAACACGTACGACGTTCTCGTCTCGGACGACGTGGTCTTCACCAAGGCCGCTTTCGAGTCCTTCGTCGCCGGCCCGAACAAGGCCAACGACAACGAAGGGAGCGAGGTCTGATGGCTGCCCGTCACCCCTCGATCGCCTCGAAGGCCGCCAAGGCGGCCAAGGCTGCGCGCGTCGCCAAGGCGCGCCGTCACGAGGCCGAAGGCAAGAACACCGTCGTCACCCCGGCGAGCAAGGCGTACACGGACCCCCGTGACGTCCTGCTGAAGCCGGTCGTGTCCGAGAAGAGCTACGCGCTCATCGACGAGAACAAGTACACGTTCCTCGTCGACCCGCGTGCCAACAAGACCCAGATCAAGGAGGCCGTCCAGGCGGTCTTCGAGGTCAAGGTCACCGGGGTCAACACGATCAACCGCGTGGGCAAGCGCAAGCGCACCCGCACCGGCTTCGGCCAGCGTGCCGCCACCAAGCGCGCGATCGTGACCCTCGCTGAGGGCGACCGTATCGACATCTTCGGCGGTCCGACCGCGTAAGCGGTCAGGATCGTTCGATATCGGACGAGGACTGAGAAATGGGTATCCGCAAGTACAAGCCGACGACTCCGGGCCGTCGTGGCTCCAGCGTCGCCGACTTCGTCGAGGTCACGCGGTCCACGCCGGAGAAGTCGCTGGTCCGTCCCCTGCACAGCAAGGGCGGCCGTAACAATTCCGGTCGTGTGACCGTCCGCCACCAGGGCGGTGGCCACAAGCGCGCCTACCGAGTGATCGACTTCCGTCGTCACGACAAGGACGGCGTGCCGGCGAAGGTCGCGCACATCGAGTACGACCCCAACCGCACCGCGCGCATCGCGCTCCTGCACTACGCGGACGGCGAGAAGCGCTACATCCTCGCGCCGCGTGGCCTGAGCCAGGGCGACCGCGTCGAGAACGGTCCCGGGGCCGACATCAAGCCGGGCAACAACCTTGCCCTGCGCAACATCCCGGTCGGTACGACGCTGCACGCCATCGAGCTGCGTCCCGGCGGCGGCGCCAAGTTCGCCCGCTCCGCCGGCGCCTCGGTGCAGCTGCTCGCGAAGGAGGGCACCATGGCCCACCTCCGCATGCCCTCCGGTGAGATCCGCCTGGTCGACCAGCGCTGCCGCGCCACGGTCGGCGAGGTCGGCAACGCCGAGCAGAGCAACATCAACTGGGGCAAGGCCGGCCGTAAGCGGTGGCTGGGCGTCCGCCCGACCGTCCGTGGTGTCGTGATGAACCCGGTCGACCACCCGCACGGTGGTGGTGAGGGCCGGACCTCCGGTGGCCGTCACCCCGTGTCCCCCTGGGGCAAGAAGGAAGGCCGTACTCGTTCGCCCAAGAAGGCGTCGAACAAGTACATCGTCCGCCGCCGCAAGACGAACAAGAAGCGCTAAGGACGGGTTGAGATGCCTCGTAGCTTGAAGAAGGGACCCTTCGTCGACGACCACCTGATCAAGAAGGTGGACGCGCAGAACGAAGCCGGTACCAAGAACGTCATCAAGACCTGGTCCCGTCGCTCCATGATCGTCCCGGCGATGCTCGGCCACACGATCGCGGTGCACAACGGCAAGACCCACATCCCGGTGTTCGTCACCGAGTCGATGGTCGGTCACAAGCTCGGCGAGTTCTCGCCGACGCGGACCTTCCGGGGTCACGTCAAGGAAGACCGGAAGTCGAAGCGCCGCTAGGGCGCGGATCGCAACAGACACGTAAGTAACTGGAAGGACAACCATGGAAGCCAGGGCCCAGGCGCGGTACATCCGCGTCACGCCCATGAAGGCCCGCCGCGTGGTGGACCTCATCCGTGGCATGGACGCCACGGAGGCCCAGGCCGTCCTGCGATTCGCTCCGCAGGCAGCCTCGGTTCCGGTGGGCAAGGTGCTGGACAGCGCCATTGCCAACGCCGCGCACAACTACGACCACACCGACGTCGACAGCCTCTTCATTTCCGAGGCCTACGTCGACGAGGGCCCGACCCTGAAGCGGTTCCGTCCGCGCGCCCAGGGCCGCGCCTACCGGATCCGCAAGCGGACCAGCCACATCACCGTGGTCGTCAGCAGCAAGGAAGGAACCCGGTAATGGGCCAGAAGGTTAACCCGCATGGGTTCCGGCTCGGTGTCACGACCGACTTCAAGTCGCGTTGGTACGCCGACAAGCTGTACAAGGACTACGTCAAGGAAGACGTCGCCATCCGTCGGATGATGACGTCCGGCATGGAGCGCGCCGGCATCTCCAAGGTCGAGATCGAGCGCACCCGTGACCGTGTGCGTGTGGACATCCACACCGCGCGTCCGGGCATCGTGATCGGCCGCCGTGGCGCCGAGGCCGACCGCATCCGCGGCGACCTCGAGAAGCTCACCGGCAAGCAGGTCCAGCTGAACATCCTCGAGGTCAAGAACCCCGAGACCGACGCTCAGCTGGTCGCCCAGGCCGTCGCCGAGCAGCTCTCCTCCCGCGTCTCCTTCCGCCGCGCCATGCGCAAGAGCATGCAGTCGGCCATGAAGGCGGGCGCCAAGGGCATCAAGATCCAGTGCGGCGGCCGCCTCGGCGGCGCCGAGATGTCCCGCTCGGAGTTCTACCGCGAGGGCCGCGTGCCCCTGCACACGCTCCGCGCGAACGTGGACTACGGCTTCTTCGAGGCCAAGACGACCTTCGGCCGCATCGGCGTGAAGGTCTGGATCTACAAGGGCGACGTCAAGAACATCGCCGAGGTCCGCGCCGAGAACGCCGCTGCCCGCGCCGGCAACCGCCCGGCCCGTGGCGGTGCAGACCGCCCGGCCCGTGGTGGCCGCGGTGGCGAGCGTGGCGGTCGCGGTCGCAAGCCGCAGCAGGCTCCCGCTGCCGAGGCCCCCAAGGCCGAGGCTCCGGCGGCCGCTCCGGCTGAGAGCACCGGAACGGAGGCCTGACCACCATGCTGATCCCCCGTAGGGTCAAGCACCGCAAGCAGCACCACCCGAAGCGCAACGGCATGTCGAAGGGTGGCACGCAGGTTGCGTTCGGCGAGTACGGCATCCAGGCGCTCACCCCGGCGTACGTGACGAACCGCCAGATCGAAGCGGCTCGTATCGCCATGACCCGCCACATCAAGCGTGGCGGCAAGGTCTGGATCAACATCTACCCGGACCGCCCCCTCACCAAGAAGCCGGCCGAGACCCGCATGGGTTCCGGTAAGGGCTCCCCGGAGTGGTGGGTGGCCAACGTCAAGCCCGGACGCGTCATGTTCGAGCTGTCGTACCCCAACGAGAAGATCGCGCGCGAGGCCCTGACCCGTGCGGCTCACAAGCTGCCGATGAAGTGCAAGATCGTCAAGCGCGAGGCAGGTGAAGCGTGATGTCGGCCGGTACCAAGGCGTCAGAGCTGCGCGAGCTGGGCAACGAGGAGCTTCTGGCGAAGCTCCGCGAGGCCAAGGAAGAGCTGTTCAACCTCCGCTTCCAGGCGGCCACGGGTCAGCTCGAGAACCACGGTCGGCTCAAGGCCGTCCGCAAGGACATCGCGCGGATCTACACCCTGATGCGTGAGCGCGAGCTGGGCATCGAGACGGTGGAGAGCGCATGAGCGAGAACAACGTGACTGAAGAGACGAAGGCCGCCCGCGGATTCCGCAAGACCCGTGAGGGTCTGGTCGTCAGCGACAAGATGGACAAGACCGTCGTCGTCGCCGTCGAGGACCGCGTGAAGCACGCGCTGTACGGCAAGGTCATCCGCCGTACGAACAAGCTCAAGGCGCACGACGAGCAGAACGCCGCGGGTGTCGGCGACCGCGTCCTCCTCATGGAGACCCGGCCGCTGTCCGCGACGAAGCGCTGGCGCGTCGTCGAGATCCTCGAGAAGGCCAAGTAATTCCTGCGGGCAAACCCGCAGGACAGTTCCGCCAGGCTCCGGGAGCCGCTCGCTGAGCGGCTCCCGGGGAACCGGCAGACATTCAGGAGATAGACGTGATCCAGCAGGAGTCGCGACTGCGTGTCGCCGACAACACGGGTGCGAAGGAGATCCTCTGCATCCGTGTGCTCGGTGGCTCCGGTCGCCGCTACGCGGGTATCGGTGACGTCATCGTCGCCACCGTCAAGGACGCGATCCCCGGTGGCAACGTGAAGAAGGGTGACGTCGTCAAGGCGGTCATCGTTCGCACCGTCAAGGAGCGCCGCCGTCCGGACGGCTCGTACATCCGCTTCGACGAGAACGCCGCCGTCATTCTCAAGAACGACGGCGACCCTCGTGGCACCCGTATCTTCGGCCCCGTGGGCCGTGAGCTGCGCGAGAAGAAGTTCATGAAGATCATCTCCCTCGCGCCGGAGGTGCTGTGAGCATGAAGATCAAGAAGGGCGACCTGGTCCAGGTCATCACCGGCAAGGACAAGGGCAAGCAGGGCAAGGTCATTGCCGCTTTCCCGCGCGAGCAGCGCGTCCTGGTCGAGGGTGTCAACCGGGTCAAGAAGCACACCAAGGCCGGTCCGACGGCTCGCGGTTCGCAGGCCGGCGGCATCGTCACCACCGAGGCCCCGATCCACGTCTCCAACGTCCAGCTGGTCGTGGAGAAGGACGGCAAGAAGGTCGTGACCCGCGTCGGCTACCGCTTCGACGACGAGGGCAACAAGATCCGCGTTGCCAAGCGGACGGGTGAGGACATCTGATGACGACCACCACCACTCCGCGTCTGAAGACGAAGTACCGCGAGGAGATCGCGGGCAAGCTGCGTGAGGAGTTCTCCTACGAGAACGTCATGCAGGTTCCCGGCCTCGTCAAGATCGTGGTCAACATGGGTGTGGGCGACGCCGCCCGCGACTCCAAGCTGATCGAGGGCGCCATCCGCGACCTCACCACGATCACCGGTCAGAAGCCGGCCGTCACCAAGGCCCGCAAGTCCATCGCGCAGTTCAAGCTGCGTGAGGGCCAGCCGATCGGTGCCCACGTCACGCTCCGTGGCGACCGCATGTGGGAGTTCCTGGACCGCACCCTGTCGCTCGCGCTCCCGCGCATCCGCGACTTCCGCGGCCTGTCCCCCAAGCAGTTCGACGGCCGTGGCAACTACACCTTCGGTCTCACGGAGCAGGTCATGTTCCACGAGATCGACCAGGACAAGATCGACCGCGTCCGGGGTATGGACATCACCGTGGTGACCACGGCGACCAACGACGAAGAGGGCCGTGCCCTTCTCCGTCACCTCGGCTTCCCGTTCAAGGAGGCGTGAGCGAGATGGCGAAGAAGGCTCTCATCGCGAAGGCTGCTCGCAAGCCCAAGTTCGGTGTGCGTGGCTACACCCGCTGCCAGCGCTGCGGCCGTCCCCACTCCGTGTACCGCAAGTTCGGCCTGTGCCGCGTGTGCCTTCGTGAGATGGCTCACCGTGGCGAGCTGCCGGGCGTGACCAAGAGCTCCTGGTAATCCGGTAGTTCCGGACTCCCAGGGCTCTCGGTAAGCAATGGGAACGGCAGGAGCCCCGCTCCGCATGGCTTAGGCTTGTGGGGTTGGGCACCTGCCGTGCCCGTACGACTTACTACGCCGTAGGTCCACCGCGCCGCACCCGTCCCGTCTCGGATCGGGGAGAGGGATGGCGCACCAGGAAACCCCGGCGAGAGAGGCCGAAGGCCAATTCATGACCATGACTGATCCGATCGCAGACATGCTTACGCGTCTGCGGAACGCGAACTCGGCATACCACGACACCGTGTCGATGCCGCACTCGAAGATCAAGTCGCACATCGCGGAGATCCTCCAGCAGGAGGGCTTCATCACGGGCTGGAAGGTCGAGGACGCCGAGGTCGGCAAGAACCTCGTCCTGGAGCTGAAGTTCGGCCCCAACCGTGAGCGCTCCATCGCGGGCATCAAGCGGATCTCCAAGCCCGGTCTCCGGGTGTACGCGAAGTCCACCAACCTGCCGAAGGTGCTCGGCGGCCTGGGCGTGGCGATCATCTCCACGTCGCACGGGCTCCTCACCGACAAGCAGGCCGGCAAGAAGGGCGTGGGTGGGGAAGTCCTCGCCTACGTCTGGTAACGGAAGGGAACGGAGGAAACAGCTATGTCGCGCATCGGCAAGCTCCCCATCGCGGTTCCCGCCGGCGTGGACGTCACCATCGACGGCCGCACGGTCGCGGTCAAGGGCCCCAAGGGCACGCTGACCCACACCGTCGTGGCGCCGATCGAGATCGCCAAGGGCGAGGACGGCGTTCTGAACGTCACCCGCCCCAACGACGAGCGTCAGAACAAGGCCCTGCACGGCCTGTCCCGCACGCTGGTGGCGAACATGATCACCGGCGTGACCCAGGGTTACGTGAAGAAGCTCGAGATCAGCGGTGTCGGTTACCGCGTTGTCGCCAAGGGTTCGAACCTGGAGTTCTCCCTCGGCTACAGCCACCCGATCACGGTCGAGGCCCCCGAGGGCATCACCTTCAAGGTGGAGACCCCGACCCGGTTCTCGGTCGAGGGCATCGACAAGCAGAAGGTCGGCGAGGTTGCGGCCAACATCCGCAAGCTGCGCAAGCCCGACCCGTACAAGGCCAAGGGCGTCAAGTACGAGGGCGAAGTCATCCGCCGCAAGGTCGGAAAGGCGGGTAAGTAAGCCATGGCATACGGGCAGAAGATCCTCAAGGGCGACGCGTACAAGCGTGCTGCTATCAAGCGCCGTCACATCCGGATCCGCAAGAAGGTCGCCGGCACCGCCGAGCGTCCTCGCCTGGTCGTGACCCGTTCCAACCGCCACATCGTGGCGCAGGTGATCGACGACCTGAAGGGTCACACCCTGGCGTCGGCGTCCACCCTGGACGCGTCGGTCCGCGGCGGCGAGGGCGACAAGTCCGCGCAGGCCAAGCAGGTCGGCGCCCTGGTCGCCGAGCGTGCCAAGGCCGCCGGTGTCGAGGCCGTCGTGTTCGACCGTGGTGGCAACCAGTACGCCGGGCGCATCGCCGCCCTGGCGGACGCCGCCCGCGAAGCCGGGCTCAAGTTCTGAGCCGCTTGTAGCTAGCGGAAAGAGAGAGGTAATCCAATGGCTGGACCCCAGCGCCGCGGTGGCGGCGCCGGTGGCGGCGAGCGGCGGGACCGGAAGGGCCGTGACGGCGGCGCTGCTGCCGCCGAGAAGACCGCGTACGTTGAGCGCGTTGTCGCGATCAACCGCGTCGCCAAGGTTGTGAAGGGTGGTCGTCGCTTCAGCTTCACCGCGCTGGTCGTGGTGGGCGACGGTGACGGCACCGTGGGTGTCGGATACGGCAAGGCCAAGGAGGTGCCGGCCGCCATCGCCAAGGGTGTTGAGGAGGCCAAGAAGCACTTCTTCAAGGTCCCCCGCATCCAGGGCACCATCCCGCACCCCATCCAGGGTGAGAAGGCTGCCGGCGTCGTGCTGCTCAAGCCCGCGTCCCCGGGTACCGGTGTGATCGCCGGTGGTCCGGTGCGCGCCGTGCTCGAGTGCGCCGGTATCCACGACGTGCTGTCGAAGTCGCTCGGCTCCGACAACGCCATCAACATCGTGCACGCGACCGTGGCGGCCCTGAAGGGCCTGCAGCGTCCCGAGGAGATCGCGGCCCGCCGTGGTCTGCCCCTCGAGGACGTCGCTCCCGCGGCTCTGCTGCGTGCGCGTGCCGGGGCGGGTGTGTGATCATGGCGCAGCTCAAGATCACGCAGGTCAAGTCCTACATCGGCAGCAAGCAGAACCACCGTGACACCCTGCGCTCCCTTGGTCTCAAGGGCATCAACACGCAGGTCGTCAAGGAGGATCGTCCCGAGTTCCGCGGCATGGTGCACACCGTCCGCCACCTCGTGACGGTCGAGGAGGTCGACTGATCATGGCGGAGAACAACCCGCTCAAGATCCACAACCTCCGTCCGGCCCCGGGCGCCAAGACCGCCAAGACCCGTGTGGGTCGTGGTGAGGCGTCGAAGGGTAAGACGGCCGGTCGTGGTACGAAGGGCACCAAGGCCCGCTACCAGGTTCCGGAGCGCTTCGAGGGTGGCCAGATGCCCCTCCACATGCGTCTCCCGAAGCTGAAGGGCTTCAAGAACCCGTTCAAGACCGAGTACCAGGTCGTGAACCTGGACAAGCTCGCCTCCCTCTACCCCGAGGGCGGAGAGGTCACGGTCGAGGACCTGGTCGCCAAGGGCGCCGTGCGCAAGAACAGCCTCGTCAAGGTCCTGGGCCAGGGCGAGATCTCCGTGGCGCTGCAGGTGACGGTCGACGCCGTCTCCGGCTCCGCCAAGGAGAAGATCACCGCCGCCGGCGGTACCGTCACCGAGCTCGTCTGACCCCGTCAGGTGTCTCGATGACATAGAGCGATCCCGACCGGGGATACCCCACAAATGGGGTATCCCCGGTTGGTCGTTCCTAGGGCGGTGGTGTCGCCGGTAAGGTGGCCTGCGCTGCCCATTCACCCCGGGAGCCCCACGCGGGGCACTCAGGGCGGCAGTTGACCGTTAAGAATTCGTCCTCAGTCGGAATCTCAGACCATCACCCTTGACGCAGTTGCGCGGGGGGTCGCAGGAGGCACCGTGCTCACCGCGTTCGCCCGGGCGTTCAAGACGCCCGACCTGCGCAAGAAGCTGCTCTTCACGCTCGGCATCATCGTGGTGTACCGGCTCGGTACGCACATCCCCATCCCGGGTGTCGACTACCGGAACGTCCAGACCTGTATCGACGCGGCCCAGGCGAACCAGGGCCTGTTCGGTCTGGTGAACATGTTCAGCGGCGGCGCGCTGCTCCAGATCACGGTCTTCGCGCTCGGGATCATGCCGTACATCACGGCGAGCATCATTCTGCAGCTGCTGACCGTGGTGATCCCGCGCCTGGAAGCCCTGAAGAAGGAGGGGCAGGCCGGCACGGCGAAGATCACGCAGTACACCCGTTACCTGACGGTCGCGCTCGCCATCCTCCAGGGCACCGGCCTGGTGGCCACCGCCCGCAGCGGCGCCCTCTTCCAGGGCTGCCCGGTCGCGAGCCAGATCGTCCCGGACCAGTCGATCTTCGTGACCATCACCATGGTCATCACCATGACCGCCGGTACGGCCGTGGTCATGTGGCTCGGTGAGCTGATCACCGACCGCGGCATCGGCAACGGCATGTCGATCCTGATGTTCATCTCGATCGCCGCCACCTTCCCCTCCGCCCTGTGGGCCATCAAGGAGCAGGGCAGCCTCGCGGACGGCTGGATCGAGTTCGGCACCGTCATCGCCGTCGGCCTGGTCATGGTCGGCCTGGTCGTCTTCGTCGAGCAGGCCCAGCGCCGGATCCCCGTCCAGTACGCGAAGCGCATGATCGGCCGCCGTTCCTACGGCGGTACGTCGACCTACATCCCGCTGAAGGTCAACCAGGCCGGTGTGATCCCGGTCATCTTCGCCTCGTCGCTGCTGTACATCCCGGCGCTGATCGCGCAGTTCTCCAGCGGCACCTCGGGCTGGAAGACCTGGATCGAGGCGCACCTCGTCCGCGGTGACCACCCGATCTACGTGACGCTGTACTTCTTGCTCATCGTCTTCTTCGCGTTCTTCTACGTGGCCATCTCGTTCAACCCCGAGGAAGTCGCGGACAACATGAAGAAGTATGGTGGCTTCATCCCGGGCATCCGGGCTGGCCGACCGACCGCTGAGTACCTGAGCTACGTACTCAACCGGATCACCTGGCCGGGTTCGCTGTACTTGGGTCTGATCGCTCTCGTACCGACGATGGCGTTGGTTGGTTTCGGGGCAAACCAGAACTTCCCGTTCGGCGGGACGAGCATCCTGATCATCGTGGGTGTCGGTCTCGAGACGGTGAAGCAGATCGAGAGCCAGCTCCAGCAGCGCAATTACGAAGGGTTCCTCCGCTGATGCGAATCGTCCTCGTCGGGCCGCCGGGTGCTGGTAAGGGCACACAGGCAACCCGCCTTGCCGAGAAACTGCGCATCCCGCACATCTCCACGGGCGACCTGTTCCGCGCCAACATCAGCCGGCAGACCGAGCTCGGCAAGCTCGCGAAGTCCTACATCGACGCCGGTAATCTCGTCCCCGACGAGGTCACCATCGCCATGGCCAAGGACCGCATGGCGCAGCCCGACGCCGAGGGCGGCTTCCTGCTGGACGGCTTCCCGCGCAACGTGTCGCAGGCCGAGGCGCTGGACGAGCTGCTGAAGAGCGAGGGCATCAAGCTGGACGCGGTGCTCGACCTCGAGGCCCCCGAGGACGAGGTCGTGAAGCGGATCGCCGGGCGGCGCGTCTGCCGCAAGGACTCCGCGCACGTCTTCCACGTCACCTACAGCCCGCCGAAGCAGGACGGCGTCTGCGACCTCTGCGGCGGCGAGCTGTACCAGCGCAACGACGACTCCGAGGAGACCGTCCGCACGCGCCTGGAGGTCTACCACACGCAGACCGAGCCGATCATCGGCTACTACCGGGCCCAGGGCCTGGTGGTGACCATCTCCGCGACGGGTCCCGTCGACGAGGTCACCGGCCGGGCGCTGGAGGCGCTGAAGAGCGGCCAGTAGTCCGTCCCGCCGCCCGCACAGCCGCGGTTCCCCCCGAGGGACCGCGGCTGTGGCGTGGGCGGGGTCCGTGCCGCCGCCCGCGCGGCACCCGGGCGGCTCGCGCCCGTATCGTTGGAAGCGTTCGCACTCCTCCACTGGTCCAGAAAGGCCGTCGTCCCCATGGTGCAGATCAAGAGCCCTGAGCAGATCGCCAAGATGCGCGAGGCGGGGCTGGTCGTCGCCGCCATCCACGCGGCCACCCGTGAGGCCGCGGTGCCGGGGGCGTCCACCAAGGATCTGGACCAGGTCGCCCGCAAGGTGCTCGCCGAGCACGGCGCCAAGCCGAACTTCCTCGGCTACGGCGGCTTCCCCGCCACCATCTGCACCTCGGTGAACGAGGTCGTGGTCCACGGCATCCCGTCCGACGACGTGATCCTCAAGGACGGGGACATCATCTCCATCGACTGCGGCGCCATCATCGACGGCTGGCACGGCGACGCCGCCTACACCGCCTTCGTCGGCTCGGGTCACTCCCCGGAGCTGGTCGAGCTCTCCCGGGTCACCGAGGAGTCGATGTGGGCCGGCATCGCGGCCATGAAGCAGGGCAACCGGCTGGTCGACATCTCCCGCGCGATCGAGACGTACATCCGCCGCCAGCCGAAGCCCGGCGGCGGCAAGTACGGGATCATCGAGGACTACGGCGGCCACGGCATCGGCACCGAGATGCACATGGACCCGCACCTGCTGAACTACGTCGACCGCAAGCGCGGCAAGGGCCCGAAGCTGGTGCCCGGCTTCTGCCTGGCGATCGAGCCGATGGTCTCCCTCGGCACCCCGCGCACCGAGGTCCTCTCCGACGACTGGACGGTCATCACGACCGACGGCACCTGGTCCTCCCACTGGGAGCACTCGGTCGCCCTCACCGAGCAGGGCCCCCTGGTCCTGACCGCCCCCGACGGCGGCAAGGCCAAGCTGGCGGAGCTGGGCATCACGGCCGCGCCGGACCCGCTCGGTTAAGGATCTCCCGCAGCGGGCAGGATCTCTCGATTCGTGTTTCCGGGGCCGCTGACGTAGACTGACTCGTCGGCTCTGGTGCACCCGCATGTCCGCATGTGGTCACGGTGTACTGAAGAGTCGATCAAGGTAGTCGATTCGAAGGGCGAAGCGTGGCCAAGAAGCAAGGTGCCATCGAGATCGAGGGCACTGTCGTTGAGTCTCTGCCGAACGCCATGTTCAGGGTCGAGCTCCAGAACGGCCACCAGGTCCTGGCACACATCAGCGGCAAGATGCGCATGCACTACATCCGCATCCTCCCTGACGACCGGGTCGTGGTGGAGCTGTCTCCGTACGACCTGACGCGTGGCCGGATCGTCTACCGGTACAAGTAGATCTTGCCCGCTCCCCGGCCCGCCGGGGTGATGGCACTGACCCGGAGAACCTCACACCCATGAAGGTCAAGCCGAGCGTCAAGAAGATCTGCGACAAGTGCAGGGTGATCCGCCGTCACGGCCGGGTCATGGTCATCTGCGACAACCCGCGCCACAAGCAGCGCCAGGGCTGACCGCAGCACTGATCCACCCTCTGCGCCTCCCGCAGACTTCGCGCGACGCGAGCAACACACGTTCATACGCAGGACCCGAGCCGCACGGCTCGACACCCCCGGCTCGGAGGCCGGGGACCCGGCCCGTACCTGGTACGGCGGGCGGGGATCCGGTTCTGTGGAAGACCTCCGACAACCAACTGGAGCCATTGAATGGCACGCGTTTCCGGTGTTGACATCCCGCGCGAAAAGCGCGTGGAGATCGCCCTCACCTATGTGTTCGGCATCGGCCGGACCCTTTCGCAGCAGACGCTGGCCGCCACCGGCGTCGACCCGAACACCCGCGTCCGCGACCTCTCCGAGGAGCAGCTCGTCGCGATCCGCGAGTACGTCGACAACAACATCAAGACCGAGGGTGACCTCCGTCGCGAGATCCAGGCCGACATCCGCCGCAAGGTCGAGATCGGCACCTACCAGGGTCTGCGTCACCGTCGCGGTCTGCCCGTCCGCGGTCAGCGCACCAGCACCAACGCGCGTACCCGCAAGGGCCCGCGTCGCGCCATCGCCGGCAAGAAGAAGCCGGGCAAGAAGTAGTCCTCAGCGGACTTCGCCGTCCAGCGGTCTTCGCTGTAGGACCGACCACCTCCCGTAGGAGTACAGATGCCCCCCAAGGGTCGTCAGGGCGCTGCCAAGAAGGTGCGCCGCAAGGAAAAGAAGAACGTCGCTCACGGCCACGCGCACATCAAGAGCACGTTCAACAACACGATCGTCTCGATCACGGACCCGTCGGGCAACGTGATCTCCTGGGCCTCCGCCGGCCACGTCGGCTTCAAGGGCTCCCGGAAGTCCACGCCGTTCGCCGCGCAGATGGCCGCCGAGTCGGCCGCCCGCCGCGCCCAGGAGCACGGCATGCGCAAGGTCGACGTGTTCGTCAAGGGCCCGGGTTCCGGTCGTGAGACCGCGATCCGCTCCCTGCAGGCCACGGGCCTCGAGGTCGGCTCCATCCAGGACGTCACCCCGACCCCGCACAACGGCTGCCGCCCGCCGAAGCGCCGCCGCGTCTGAGGCACCGGTTTCCTGAGGTTCCGGGCGGTACGGCTCGCAAGGGCCGTATCGCCCGTACCCTTGCAGTACCCGCACTTTTCACCAGGTGCGGTTTCCGTCGGACGTCAAATAGCGGGCGTCCACGAAAGAAGGATCTGATCCACTCATGCTGATCGCTCAGCGTCCCTCGTTGACCGAAGAGGTCGTCGACGAATTCCGTTCCCGGTTCGTGATCGAGCCGCTGGAGCCGGGCTTCGGCTACACCCTCGGCAACTCCCTCCGCCGCACCCTCCTGTCGTCGATCCCCGGTGCCGCTGTCACCAGCATCCGCATCGACGGCGTCCTGCACGAGTTCACCACCGTGCCGGGCGTCAAGGAGGACGTCACCGACCTGATCCTCAACATCAAGCAGCTGGTCGTCTCCTCGGAGCACGACGAGCCGGTCGTGATGTACCTGCGCAAGCAGGGCCCGGGTCTGGTCACCGCCGCCGACATCGCGCCCCCGGCCGGTGTCGAGGTGCACAACCCGGACCTCGTCCTCGCCACGCTCAACGGCAAGGGCAAGCTGGAGATGGAGCTGACCGTCGAGCGCGGTCGCGGCTACGTCTCCGCCGTGCAGAACAAGCAGGTGGGCCAGGAGATCGGGCGCATCCCGGTCGACTCGATCTACTCGCCGGTTCTCAAGGTCACCTACAAGGTCGAGGCGACCCGTGTCGAGCAGCGCACCGACTTCGACAAGCTGATCGTCGACGTCGAGACCAAGCAGGCGATGCGTCCGCGTGACGCCATGGCCTCCGCCGGCAAGACCCTGGTCGAGCTGTTCGGTCTCGCCCGCGAGCTGAACATCGACGCCGAGGGCATCGACATGGGTCCGTCCCCGACGGACGCCGCCCTCGCCGCCGACCTGGCGCTGCCGATCGAGGAGCTGGAGCTCACGGTCCGGTCGTACAACTGCCTCAAGCGTGAGGGCATCCACTCCGTGGGTGAGCTCGTCGCGCGGTCCGAGGCGGACCTGCTCGACATCCGGAACTTCGGTGCGAAGTCCATCGACGAGGTCAAGGCCAAGCTGGCCGGGATGGGCCTCGCGCTCAAGGACTCGCCTCCCGGGTTCGACCCGACCGCCGCTGCGGACGCCTTCGGCGCCGACGACGACGCGGATGCCGGGTTCGTGGAGACCGAGCAGTACTGAGCTCGGGACCTGCGGTCCGTTGGTGACTGCCGGCCGGTTTCGGCTGGTCGCGCAGTTCCCCGCGCCCCTTCGGGGGCGCGGGCCCTCCGGGACGTCTGTGAAGGCGTCCCGGATCTCCGACAGGCGACCGCCTGCTCGGATACTGACTCCGGTACCTGATACGGCCGGGGCAGACACACAGGAGAGTCACTATGCCGAGGCCCACCAAGGGTGCCCGTCTGGGCGGCAGCGCCGCGCACGAGAAGCTCATGCTCGCGAACCTCGCGAAGGCGCTTTTCGAGCACGGCCGCATCACCACCACCGAGGCGAAGGCGCGCAAGCTGCGTCCCTACGCCGAGCGTCTGGTCACCAAGGCGAAGAAGGGCGACCTTCACAACCGCCGTCAGGTGCTCCAGGTGATCACGGACAAGAGCATCGTCCACACGCTCTTCACCGAGATCGGCCCGCGGTACGAGAACCGTCCCGGTGGCTACACCCGCATCACCAAGATCGGTAACCGCCGTGGCGACAACGCGCCCATGGCCGTCATCGAGCTGGTCGAGGCGCTGACGGTGCAGCAGGCCGCGGTCGGCGAGGCCGAGGCCGCGACCAAGCGGTCCGCGAAGGACGCCGAGGCGGAGGCCGCGGAGACCAAGGTCGACACGGCCAAGGGCGACGACGAGGCTGCGGCCGAGGAGTCGAAGGACGCGTAAGCGTTTCTGGCGGGGCCTGTGCGGTCGCTTCAGTGCGGCGCCGTTGTGGCTTGTCGCGCCCACGCGGCGGAGCCGCATATCAAGCACAGTCCCGCGCCCCTTCAGGGCGCACCAGCGGGCCCGCTTCTTCCGAGGAGCGGGCCCGTTTCGTTTTGGAATGGAGATCTCCGGGTGAGTGGTGTGGTGCGGGTGCGGCTGGATCTTTCCTACGACGGTTCCGAGTTCTCCGGGTGGGCCAAGCAGGCCGGGGGGCGGCGGACCGTGCAGGGGGAGATCGAGGACGCCCTGCGGACCGTGACGCGGTCCGCGACGACGTACGAGCTGACCGTGGCGGGGCGGACCGACGCCGGTGTGCACGCGCGGGGTCAGGTCGCGCACGTGGACCTGCCGCGCGAGGTGTGGGCCGAGCACCGGCCGAAGCTGCTGAAGCGGCTCGCCGGGCGGCTGCCGAAGGACGTCCGGGTGTGGGCGCTGAGGGAGGCGCCGGCGGGCTTCGACGCCCGGTTCTCGGCGATCTGGCGGCGCTACGCCTACCGCGTTACCGACAACCCCGGCGGCGTCGACCCGCTGCTGCGCGACCATGTGCTCTGGCACGACTGGCCGCTGGACGTGGACGCCATGAACGAGGCCGCCCGCGGACTGCTCGGCGAGCACGACTTCGCCGCCTACTGCAAGCGGCGCGAGGGCGCGACGACCATCCGGACGCTGCAGGAGCTGAGTCTCGTGCGCGGCGACGACGGGATCATCACCGCCACCGTCCGCGCCGACGCCTTCTGCCACAACATGGTGCGCTCGCTGATCGGCGCGCTGCTGTTCGTCGGGGACGGGCACCGCACGCCGGACTGGCCCGCGAAGGTCCTGGCGGCGGGCGTACGGGACTCGGCGGTCCATGTCGTACGCCCGCACGGCCTGACCCTGGAGGAGGTCGGCTACCCGGCCGACGAACTCCTCGCGGCCCGCAGCGCCGAGGCGCGCAACAAGCGGACGCTGCCGTCGGCCGGCTGCTGCTGACGCGCTCCGATCGGCGGGGTCAGCCGACCGCCGCCGCCGACGCCTGCGCCTCGCCCCTGCGCCGGATCTGACGGTACGTGAACTCTTGGAGGTCGTCGCCGGTCTTGAAGACGGCCTTGTCCTTCTCCGTCACGTCCTTGCCGCTGGTGAAGCCGGCCAGCGTGAAGTAGGCGTAGCGGCCGTAGGCGTTGGTGGTGGAGCGGCAGACCGCGCCGACGCAGAAGTCCTTCACCCCGCCGCCGGACAGCGACTTGACGATGCTTTTCGCGTCCGCCTGCTGCTTGGCCTTCGTCGCCTGCGCCTCGGTCGCGAAGACCGCCACGCCGACCGTCACCGCCACGCCGTCCCGGCTGTAGGTGACGCGGATCAGCCGCGTGCAGCCGTTGTCGGTGAGGACCTTGGGGAGCGTGGCCTTCGCCGCGGACGCGCAGTCCTTGGTGTCCGCCGTCGGGCCCTTCTTGTAGACCGTGTCTCCCATGGTCAGCTGTGTGCCCGGGAACAGGATGTCGGGGCTCAGCGGCGCCTTGTCCTTCTGGGCGCTGGCGACGAAGTCCTTCGGGTCCAGCGGGGGCGGCGCGCTCGTCGGCTCGAACGACGGGACCGTGCCGGTGGGGCTCGGCAGGTCGGAGACGCCGGGCAGCTGGGACTCGGTGCCCGGGGAGGCCTGGTTCGAGCCGCCCGCCGACACGACGGCGACCGCCACCGCGGTGCCTATCGCCACGGCGGCGAGTGCGCCGCCGCCTATGAACAGCAGCCGGCGCCGCTTGGCGCGCGCCTCGGACGCGTCGGCGAGCGCCGCCCAGTCGGGTGACCCGCCGGCACTGCCGCCGCTCCACGGCTGCTGGGAATTCGGTTTCCAGGGATCCCACTGCTGTGAGGAGCCCCCCTGACCAAAGCTCATGGGGCGCATCTTAGACGGGGCAAGGGGTGTGCTGGTCCGCCTCAACGGGCCCGCGAGGGCCTAGCGTTGCGTCCATGGCGACGGGCAAAAGCGACATCTCCGGGTGGTTGGTGCGCCCCGCGGGCATCGGCTGGTGGGCCGGACTCGTGGCGGTCCTGGCCGCGCTGACGACCCATACGGTGCTGGTGACCTCGGACGGAGGCATGGACAACGGCATCGTCGTGGACGCGGCGCGCACCTGGCTGGACGGCGGATCGCCGTACGACGACGAGCACTTCCTCTATTTTCCGAGCGCGGTGATGGCGGCCGCCCCGCAGGCGCTGCTGCCGCGGTCCGTGCTGGACGTCCTGGTGCCGGTGGCGGTCGTCCTCGCCCTCGCGCTGGGCTGGGTGTGCGCGCTGCTGCTGCACCGGGTGCCGCTGCGCAGCAGGCTCGCCGTGCTCGGCCTGCTCGGGCTGGCGGCCGGGTTCGCGCCGTTCGCGCAACTGGTGCGGCTGGGCAACTGGACGGTGACGGCGGTGCTCGCGCTGCCGCTGTGCCTGCTGCTCGCGAGCCGGGGGCGGTGGGTCGCGGCGGGCGCGGTGATCGGGGTGGCGGTGGCGCTGAAGCCGCTGCTCGCGCCGATGGCGCTGCTGTTCCTCTTCGCGCGCCGGTGGGGAGCGCTCGCGCTGGTGGTGCTGGTGCCGGCGGTCTCGTCGGTGGTGGCCGCCTTCTTCCTGCCCGACCCCACCGGCTTCCTCACCCAGACCCTGCCCTTCCTCTTCACCGCCGACGACGCCTTCCTCCGGCTCTACGAGGCGGGTCCCGCGGCCGTGCTGCCCCGGCTCGGTGTGCCGCAGGCGTTGGCCCAGGCGCTGGCGGTGGCCGCCGCCGCGGTCGGGGTGGGGTGCGCGTACCGGCGGTGGCGGGGGCCGGGGCCCGAGCCGCTGCGGCTGGCGGAGACGTCCGCCGGGCTGATGCTGTCCGCGTTCCTGGTGTCGCGGCCCTCCTACAACCACTACCTGCTCGTCGTGCTGCCCCTGCTGATCGCGGGGCTGCCGTACGCGGGGTCGGTGACCCGGCGGCCGTGGTTCTGGCTGGCGCTGGTGCCGCAGCTGCCGGGGGTGACCTGGCCGTGGCTGGAGTCGGGGAAGCGGCGGGCGTTCCGGGACGCCGTCACGCTGTGCGTGCTGGCGGGGACGGTGGCGTACCACGCGGTCCGGGGCGCGCGGGGAGCTCCCCGGGACGGGGAAGGGGCCGGTCGGGCGGCGGACGGGTGGCGTGCGGCCACGGAGGGCGCCGTACGGCCGTAAAATAGGGCGCGCCCACGGGCGGCGGGCTCGTTTTGACCCGTCCGGCCGAGCACGGGTATTCTGCGTCTCTGTTGTGTGTAGTGGCTTACTCATTCTCACGTGAGGGGCCCTTACACCGGTCCACCGGGCCGATGACCAGCGACCAGCACGCGGTTTGCGTCACCGCTGTGCGGTCAGGGCTGTCGTGATCGTCTTCGGTGACCTTGTCAGGACCATTCACTGAAGAAGCGAAGGCTACGAACCGTGCGTACGTACAGCCCCAAGCCCGGCGATGTGACGCGCCAGTGGCACGTCATCGACGCTCAGGACGTCGTCCTGGGCCGTCTGGCCTCCACTGCCGCCTCCATCCTGCGTGGCAAGCACAAGCCGATCTACGCGCCCCACGTCGACACCGGTGACTTCGTCATCATCATCAACGCCGACAAGGTGCACCTCTCCGGCAACAAGCGGACCCAGAAGATGGCGTACCGCCACTCGGGCTACCCGGGTGGTCTGCGCTCCGTCCGCTACGACGAGCTGCTTGCCAAGAACCCCGAGAAGGCCATCGAGAAGGCCGTCAAGGGCATGCTCCCCAAGAACACCCTGGGCCGTCAGATGCTCTCGAAGCTGAAGGTCTACTCGGGCGACCAGCACCCGCACGCTGCCCAGCAGCCGGTGCCGTTCGAGATCACCCAGGTCGCGCAGTAAGTCCGGCCACCCCCTAAGACCGAAGAGAATCTGAGGAGAATCGTGGCCGAGACCACTGCCGAGCAGCCGCTCGAAGAGCTTGACATCGACAGCTACACCACCGAGTCCGAGGCGCCCGTCGAGGGCGAGTACACCTCGGAGTCCATGGCGTCCCGCTTCGGCGAGCCCCAGCCGGCCGCCGGCCTGGGCCGTCGCAAGAACGCCATCGCCCGCGTCCGGATCGTCCCGGGCACCGGCAAGTGGAAGATCAACGGTCGCACCCTCGAGGACTACTTCCCGAACAAGGTGCACCAGCAGGAAGTGAACGAGCCCTTCAAGGTGCTCGAGCTCGAGGGCCGCTACGACGTCATCGCCCGCATCGCGGGTGGCGGTGTCTCCGGTCAGGCCGGTGCGCTCCGTCTCGGTGTCGCCCGTGCGCTGAACGAGGCGGACGTCGACAACAACCGCGGTCCGCTGAAGAAGGCCGGCTTCCTGCGCCGCGACGACCGTGCGGTCGAGCGGAAGAAGGCCGGTCTGAAGAAGGCCCGCAAGGCTCCGCAGTACAGCAAGCGCTAATCGCAGGGCGCTCGCGCGTACTCCGAACGCCCCGGCGGCACGCCATCGTGCTGCCGGGGCGTTCGTTTATTCACTGGCGTGGGCGTATAACGGCACAAGGCGCTCAAACGCTAATGTGATCGGATGGTCGGGCGGTGACGCCGAGGTGTACGCCCGGTGCGCGTTCCCGTGACATGGGAGCCGGGGTCGTTCCGCGACCGTCGAACACAGCAGAAGCTCAGCTTTGTCAGTGGCAGGACCCTGGAGGGCTGTCGATACTGACGCATCCTCAGGAGGACAAGTGGGACGACTCTTCGGCACGGACGGCGTGCGCGGTGTCGCCAACGCGGATCTCACGGCGGAGATGGCGCTCGGCCTGTCCGTCGCCGCCGCGCACGTACTGGCCGAGGCGGGCACGTTCGAAGGGCACCGGCCCACCGCCGTGGTCGGACGGGACCCGCGCGCGTCCGGGGAGTTCCTGGAGGCCGCCGTGGTCGCCGGGCTCGCCAGCGCGGGCGTGGACGTCCTGCGGGTCGGCGTGCTGCCGACGCCGGCCGTCGCCCATCTCACCGGTGCGCTCGGCGCCGACCTCGGCGTGATGCTCTCCGCCAGCCACAACGCCATGCCGGACAACGGCATCAAGTTCTTCGCCCGCGGGGGGCACAAGCTCGCCGACGAGCTGGAGGACCGGATCGAGTCGGTCTACGAGGAGCACCGCACCGGTGCGCCGTGGGACCGGCCCACCGGGTCCGGGGTCGGGCGGGTGCGGGACTACGAGGAGGGGGCCGACACGTATGTCGCCCACCTCGTGGACGTGCTGCCGAACCGGCTCGACGGGCTGAAGATCGTGCTGGACGAGGCGCACGGGGCGGCGTCGCAGGTGTCGCCCGAGGCGTTCCGGCGGGCCGGGGCCGAGGTCGTGACGATCGGTGCCGAGCCGGACGGGCTGAACATCAACGACGGGTGCGGGTCCACGCATCTCGCGCTGCTGAAGGCCGCCGTCGTCGAGCACGGGGCCGCGCTGGGGATCGCGCACGACGGCGACGCCGACCGGTGCCTGGCCGTCGACCACATGGGGGAGGAGGTCGACGGGGACCAGATCCTCGCCGTGCTGGCGCTGGCCATGCGGGAGCGGGAGGCGTTGCGGTCCGACACGGTGGTCGCCACCGTGATGTCGAACCTCGGGTTCAAGCTCGCCATGGAGCGGGAGGGGATCCGGCTCGTCCAGACCGCGGTGGGGGACCGGTACGTGCTGGAGGAGATGAAGCAGCACGGGTTCGCCCTGGGCGGCGAGCAGTCCGGGCACGTGATCATCCTCGACCACGCGACGACGGGTGACGGGACGCTGACGGGGCTGCTGCTGGCGGCGCGGGTCGCTCAGACGGGGCGGCCGCTGCGGGAGCTGGCGTCGGTGATGGAGCGGTTGCCGCAGGTCCTGATCAACGTCCCTGACGTGGACAAGTCGCGGGTGAAGACGTCCGCGGAGCTGGCGACGGCCGTGGGCGAGGCCGAGCGTGAGCTGGGGGAGACCGGGCGGGTGCTGCTGCGTCCCTCGGGCACGGAGCCGCTGGTGCGGGTGATGGTCGAGGCGGCCGACATCGACCAGGCGCGGTCGGTGGCGGGGCGGCTCGCGGATGCGGTGAAGTCCGCGCTCGGCTGAGGTCGTGTGCCTGCGGCGCTGCCCGGTGAGGGGTGAGGTCGCGCCCACGGCGGGGTGGTGGTGCGGGGCCGCCGTGGGCGGCCCGGCCACCGCCGGCGCGCCTCAGGCGGCCGCGCGCCTTCGCAGACGTGCGTGCTGCTTCCGCCACAGCTGCTTCTGTGTCAGCAGCGTCAGCGTGCCCGCCAGCGTGATCCCGAGCAGGTTGAGCAGCAGCTGCTCGGTGGAACCCCAGGTCTGGACGGTGTCCCCGTAGCTCAGGGCCACCGCCGCGTTCGCCGCGGCCGGCACCGTCGTCACCGAGATGGCGACTCCCACCAGGGCTCCCGACTTCGCGGACGTGAGCGACAGCGTGCCGGCCGCCCCGGCCAGCACCGCCACCACGAAGGAGAACCAGTCGGGGGCGTACACGAAGCCGGTCTGCGGCCGGTCGGCCTCCAGTTGCTCCTTGGTGAACAGCCCCACCGCGTCCATGAACAGGCTGAACCCCACCGTCAGCACCATCGCCACCGCGAAGCCCACCAGCAGGGCGATCAGCGAACGCACCGCGAGGCGCGGCCGGCGCTGCACCGTCGCCGTGGAGATGCCGGCCAGCGGGCCGAACTCCGGGCCCACCGCCATCGCCCCCACGATCAGCACCGCGTTGTCCAGCACCACACCGCACGCCGCGATCATGGTCGCCAGCGTGAGGAACGAGAGGTAGGTCACCGAGAGGGTGGACTCCTCGTGGGTGGCCTCCGTGAGGTGCTCCCACAGCACCGCGTCCGCGCCCTCCCCGGGCGCCTCCTTCTCGGCCCGGTCCGCGCGCTCCGACAGCGACAGGTCGACGTTCTCCACGGCGATGGACCCGGTCGTGTCCAGACCCAGTCGCTGCAGGCCGCTGAGCAGGTCGTCGGCGGCCTCCCGGGCCACGTCGCACAGCACGACGTCCCCGGCGGGGTCGCGGGCGGCACCCGTCAGCACACACAGATGCGTCGTGCCTCTCGTCCCCTCGATCAGGCGGACCGCTTCCTCGGTCTGCTCGGCGGGTGTGATCAGACGCAGATGCAGCATGGCGGCAGGGTAGCCGCCGGTGACGGGCGGGCCGGGGGGTTCACAGTTTGCGCAGGCTCAGGCGCTGGACCGTGTGGTCGGGGCCCTTGCGGAGGACCAGGGTGGCCCGGCCCCGGGTGGGGGCGATGTTCTCCACGAGGTTCGGTTTGTTGATGGTCCGCCACATCGTGCGGGCGTAGTCCAGTGCCTCCTCCTCCGACACCTGCGTGTACTTCCGGAAGTACGAGGACGGATCCTGGAACGCCGTCTGCCGCAGCTTCCGGAACCGGTTCAGGTACCACTGCTCGATGTCCTCGGTCCGGGCGTCGACGTACACGCTGAAGTCGAAGTAGTCGGCGAGGCCGACGCGGGTGCGCCCGTCCTTGCCGGGGAGGGCCGGCTGGAGGACGTTGAGGCCCTCGACGATCAGGATGTCCGGCCGCCGCACCGTGAGCTTCTCGCCCGGGACGATGTCGTAGATGAGGTGGGAGTAGACGGGGGCGGAGACTTCGGATTTGCCGGCCTTGATGTCCGCCACGAAGCGTGTCAGCGCGCGCCGGTCGTAGGACTCGGGGAAACCTTTCCGCGACATCAGGCCGCGTGCCTGGAGTTCCTGGGTGGGCAGCAGGAAGCCGTCCGTCGTGACGAGCTCGACGCGCGGATGCTCCGGCCAGCGGGACAGCAGGGCCTGCAGCAGCCGGGCCACCGTGGACTTGCCGACGGCGACGGAACCGGCGACCCCTATGACGAAGGGCGTGCCCGACTGGGAGCCCTTCTCACCGAGGAAGGTGTTGAGCGCGCCGCGCAGCCCGTCGGTGGCGCGGACGTAGAGGTTGAGCAGCCGGGACAGCGGCAGGTAGATGTCCCGCACCTCGTCGAGGTCGATGACGTCGCCGAGCCCGCGCAGCCGCTCCACCTCCTCCGCGGTCAGCGGCAGCGGTGTCTTGTCGCGCAGCGCGCTCCACTCGGAGCGGGTGAGGTCGACGTAGGGAGTCGCCTCCGGCCGCTGCCGGTGGGCGCTCCGGGGCATCGAGGAGACCGGAGAGATCACAGTCCATTGTTAACGGAGTTCGAACGCGGCGACAGGTGGGCTGTGTCACGCCGCGGCCCTGTGGGGGCCCCGGTGATCAACTGTGAAGCGGCTGTGTCTACAGTGCGCGCACGTGACGCGGATCCCTCCGCGCCCTCGAGAAAGAGTTTCTCCGTGAGAACCAGTTCCGTCCGTCGTACCGCGCTCGCCGCCTCCGCCGCCGCGCTGGCCCTGCTCGTCACCGCCTGTGGCGGCTCCGGTGACGACCAGGACAAGGCCGACGAGGGCAAGGGCAAGGCCGCGCCCACGGCCTCCGCCGCCGCCCCGGCGAAGACGCTCACCGCAGCCGAGCTGGAGAAGGCCGCCCTCGCGCAGTCGGACGTCAAGGGCGGCAAGGTCGCCACCAAGCTCCCCGCGACGGACGACATCGCCGAGGACCAGGTGACGACCGAGGACGCCGCCTGTCTGCCGCTGGCGCACGCCCAGAACGGTGTGGCGCAGGGTGAGCCGGCCGCGTCCGTGAAGCGGTCCTTCACGGGCGACCCGGTGAAGCCGTCCGCGGACACCAAGCCCGAGGACGCCCTGCTGGCCGCGCTGGACACGGAGAAGGTGCTGATCAACCTCGCCTCCTACGAGGGCGACGGCGCCGAGCAGGCCGTGAAGGGTGTCGTCGCGGCGGCCGAGAAGTGCGCGGGCGGGTTCAAGGCCACCGCCGTCGGTCAGCCGATGGACGTCGTGAAGGTCGCCACCGGCGACGCGCCCGAGGGCGGCGACGAGGGCGTCGCCGTCACCCTGACCGTCGCCGCGGACGAGGGCGTCAAGGCGCCCGCCAAGATCGTCCTGGTGCGCAAGGGCTCGACCGTGGTCACCTTCAGCGCCGTGAACCTCGCGGCCATGGCCACCGGCAAGGACTTCGAGGTCCCGGCCGACGTCGTCGCCGCCCAGGTCGCCAAGCTCGGCTGACGCGGAACCTCTCCCACCGGTGCCTCGTGCACCGGTGGGAATTTCCGATTTCGGGCACGCGGAGGCCGTTTTCGGCGGCTGACGGACCGTAGGCTGCCCGGCATGTGCGGAATCGTGGGTTACGTGGGGCCGCAGTCGGCGCTTGACGTCGTGACGGCCGGACTGAAGCGACTGGAGTACCGGGGCTACGACTCGGCGGGCGTCGCCGTGCAGGCCGACGGCGGGCTGGCCACGGCGAAAAGGGCCGGGAAGCTGGTCAACCTGGAGAAGGAGCTGAGCGAACGGCCGCTGCCCACGGGCACGACCGGGATCGGGCACACCCGGTGGGCCACGCACGGCGGTCCGACCGACGCCAACGCCCACCCGCACATGGACAACGCGGGCCGGGTCGCCGTCGTCCACAACGGCATCATCGAGAACTTCGCCGCCCTGCGCGAGGAGTTGACCGAGCGCGGGCACGAACTGGCCTCCGAGACCGACACCGAGGTCGTCGCCCATCTGCTCGCCGAGGAGTACTCCGCCTGCGCCGACCTCGCCGAGGCGATGCGGCTGGTGTGCCGGCGGCTGGAGGGCGCGTTCACCCTCGTCGCCGTGCACGCCGACGAGCCGGACGTGGTCGTGGGCGCGCGCCGCAACTCGCCGCTGGTGGCAGGGGTCGGGCAGGGCGAGTCGTTCCTCGCCTCCGACGTCGCCGCGTTCATCGCGCACACCCGTGAGGCGATCGAGCTGGGCCAGGATCAGGTGGTCGAGCTGCGCCGGGACGCGGTGACGGTGACGGACTTCGACGGGGCCCCGGCCGACGTCCGCGAGTACCACGTCGACTGGGACGCCTCCGCCGCCGAGAAGGGCGGCTACGCCTCCTTCATGCTCAAGGAGATCGCCGAGCAGCCGAAGGCGGTCGCCGACACCCTGCTGGGCCGTATCGACGGGTCGGGTTCGCTGATGCTGGACGAGGTGCGCATCCCGGCGAACGTGCTGCGCGAGGTCGACAAGGTCGTCATCGTCGCCTGCGGCACCGCCTTCCACGCCGGACTCATCGCCAAGTACGCCATCGAGCACTGGACGCGCGTGCCGTGCGAGGTGGAGCTGGCGAGCGAGTTCCGCTACCGCGATCCGATCCTGGACCAGCAGACGCTCGTCGTCGCCATCTCCCAGTCCGGCGAGACCATGGACACGCTGATGGCGGTGCGGCACGCGCGGGAGCAGGGCGCCAAGGTGCTGGCCATCTGCAACACGAACGGGTCGACGATCCCGCGGGAGTCGGACGCCGTTCTGTACACGCACGCCGGCCCGGAGGTCGCCGTCGCGTCGACGAAGGCCTTCCTGACGCAGCTGGTCGCCTGTTATCTGGTCGCCCTCTATCTGGGCCAGGTGCGCGGCACCAAGTACGCCGACGAGATCCGCGCCGTGGTGCGCGACCTCGCGTCGGTCTCCGGGGCCGTCGAACGGGTCCTGGAGACCATGGAGCCGGTACGGCAGCTCGCCCGCTCGCTGGCCGGGAAGGACACGGTGCTGTTCCTGGGGCGGCACGTGGGCCATCCGGTGGCGCTGGAGGGCGCGCTGAAGCTGAAGGAGCTCGCCTACATGCATGCGGAGGGCTTCGCGGCGGGTGAGCTGAAGCACGGGCCGATCGCGTTGATCGAGGACGACCTGCCGGTGGTGGTCGTGGTGCCGTCGCCGCGTGGGAGGTCCGTGCTGCACGACAAGATCGTGTCCAACATCCAGGAGATCCGCGCGCGGGGCGCCCGGACCATCGTGGTCGCGGAGGAAGGGGACGACGCGGTCGTCCCGTACGCCGACCATCTGATCCGCGTCCCGGTCACGCCGACGCTGCTCCAGCCGCTGGTGGCGACCGTGCCGCTGCAGGTGTTCGCCTGCGAGCTGGCCACCGCCCGCGGCAACGAGGTGGACCAGCCGCGGAACCTCGCCAAGTCGGTGACCGTGGAGTAAGGGGGCGTGCGGGCCCGGTCGATCTAGGCTGCCCGCATGAGCATCATCGGAGTCGGGATCGACGTCGCCGAGATCGAGCGGTTCGCCGCGTCGCTGGAACGCACGCCCGGGCTGGCACAGCGGCTCTTCGTGGAGAGCGAGCTGCTGCTGCCCAGCGGGGACCGGCGCGGCATCGCCTCCCTGGCGGCGCGGTTCGCCGCCAAGGAGGCGCTGGCCAAGGCGCTCGGGGCGCCCGCGGGGCTGTACTGGACCGACGCCGAGGTGTGGTGCGAGGACAGCGGGCAGCCCCGGCTGCGGGTCAAGGGGACCGTCGCCGCCCGCGCAGAGGAACTGGGCGTGCGCTCCTGGCACATCTCCCTCAGCCACGACGCCGGGGTGGCCTCGGCGGTCGTGGTCGCGGAGGGCTGAGGGACCCTGGACGGCGCCTGACCGTCGTTTTCGCCCTCGTACGCCTCCTGCGAAAAATTTGTCGATGAAGTGCGTGCATCGTGGAAGTGGGGGTACAGGCAGGGAGCCGGTATCGGAGCGGGGGCACCAATGAGGGAGGGCTTTACTGTGACGTCGACAATGGCACGGACGGACCAGGCGCAGAGCGTGACCGAGCTGCCGGAGGTCGCGAATCCCGGCCAGGTGGCGCCGCAGGACGCGCGTGAACTGTCCCGGCAGTTCTTCCGGCGGCTGACGGAGCTGGAGGAAGGTACCCACGAGTACCAGTACGCGCGCAACACGCTGATCGAGATGAACATGTCCCTGGTCCGCTACGCGGCCGGCCGGTTCCGCAGCCGCGGCCCGGAGGAGATGGAGGACATCGTCCAGGTCGGCATGATCGGTCTGATCAAGGCCATCGACCGCTTCGAGCTGTCCCGCGAGGTCGAGTTCACCTCCTTCGCGATCCCCTACATCGTCGGCGAGATCAAGCGCTTCTTCCGCGACACCTCGTGGTCCGTGCACGTGCCGCGGCGGCTCCAGGAGGCCCGGGTGCAGCTCGCCCGCGCCACCGAGGAACTGCGCAGCCGGCTGGGCCGCACGCCCACGACCGCCGAGCTGGCGACGCTGATGAGCCTCACCGAGGCCGAGGTCAACGAGGCCCGGCTGGCCGCCAACGGCTACAACTCCGCCTCCCTGGACGCCGCCATCGGCAGCGAGCCCGACGGCGAGTCGGTGCTCGCCGACTTCATCGGCGCCGAGGACGCGGCGCTGGGGCTGGTCGAGGACTTCCACGCCCTCGCCCCGATGATCGCCGAGCTGGACGAGCGCGAGCGGAAGATCGTCCACTGGCGGTTCGTGGAGGAGCTGACGCAGGCGGAGATCGGGGAGCGGCTGGGGTGCTCCCAGATGCATGTGTCGCGACTGCTGTCGCGGACCCTCAAGCGGCTGCGGGCGGGGATGCTCTGCACCAACTGAAGGGCTCAGCTCTTTCAGCCGGGCTGAGAGCGACTGTCGCCGGCGCGGTCGGGTGATCTCCTGGCCGGCCAAGTGTGGAAGCGGGGCCTCCCGCGCGGCTCGTGTGTCGAACGAGCGGCGGGAGGCCCTTTGTGCTGCGCCACGCCCCCTGGTGTCTTGACGGTGACGTCCGACCTCCATAGTCTAACGGTGTTAGAAAAGCTAACGACGTTAGATCGAGGAGACTCACATGCGCATGCGTCGTTTCGTTCCCGGCCTCGCTGTCGGAGTGGCCGCGGCGGCCCTGATAGCCGGAACTGCCGGTGCCGGATCCGCGGCCTCTTCCGAGGCGTCGCCCAAGCCGCAGGCCAGGACGCAGCAGCTCGTCGGCGCGCCCGAACACGGGGAGGAGCGGGTGCCGGCGGTCGGGCGGCGCTGGGCCGCCGCCTGGACGACGGGCGACACCCGGGATCTGGCCCGCCTGTACACCAGGGACGCGGTCTACACCGACCGTGCCCTGAACCTGGTGTTCCGTGGTTCCAAGGGGGTCGAGGAGTGGGAGACCGGGTCCCGACAGCTCATCGGGAATCTCAAGTTCGAGGCGACCGGTGGGTTCCGTGGAGGGGACGGCGTGGTGGTCGAGGGGGTGTTCAGCGGTCACATCGTGGGTGCGCCTCGCCCGTTCGCGGTCCCGCTCGTGACGGTGCTGCGGCTGCGCGGCAATCTCATCCAGTCGAGCAACGACTACTACAACAGGGGGGAGATCCTCAGCGAATCCGGCCTGCCCGCGGACTGGACCCCGCCCGGCAGCTGACGTCTCCCCGCCGGGCCGGGCAGCGGGTGTCTACGCGTTCACCGGAGAGTCGGCCTGCCAGCCGCGAAGCAGTGTCCGCGTCGCCTTCCGGGCGAGCTGCTGGGCGCGCTCGTTGCCGACGGTGTCGATGCGGCCGAGCGACGCTATGCCGGACAGGGTGCCCCAGACGATGTCGCAGGCCTCGTCGAAATCGGCCAGGACCACGTCGTGGGCGTCCGACCACGTGGTGAGGAGTTCCCTCAAGAGGCCGATCATGGGGGCGGCCGCGCGCAGGCGCTCCTCCGCGTCGACCGTGTTGTCGTTCATCACCTGATACAGGTGCGGATGCTCGCCGGCGAACCGGACGCTCTCGGACGCGAGCAACAGGAAGCGCCGGTCGATGTCGGGCTCCTCGGCGGCCTGCCGCAGCTCGGCCATCATCAGCCGGTGGCCGTGGGCGACGAGCTCCAGCACGAGCGCGTCCTTGTTGGCGAAGTGCTGATAGACCACGGGTGCGGAGTATTCGACGGCATCGGCTATGCGCCGGATCGTCAGCGCCGTGACACCGTCGTTCTCGAGGATGTGCAACGCGGCCTCGATGATGCGTGCACGGGTGTTCGCGCGTTCGCGGGCCCGCCTGGTGCTGGTCGGCATGGTGGGCACCTCGCTTCCAGCGTGTCCTCGGCAGGAGCCGCGGGGGTCGGCGGCACCGTCACGGCCCAGTCATCCTAACAACGTTAGATGGCCGCGACGGCACCCGCCGTGTGGCAGCACTGCCGGCTTCGCCCGGGGCGGACCCGTCAGTCGTCGTCGCGCAGGGAGCGGGTCATCGTCCGCAGGATGCGAAGTGCGTCCGACTGCTCGGCGCTGGTCAGGCCG
Organism: Streptomyces albogriseolus; assembly: GCA_014650475.1. Taxonomy (GTDB): domain Bacteria; phylum Actinomycetota; class Actinomycetes; order Streptomycetales; family Streptomycetaceae; genus Streptomyces; species Streptomyces albogriseolus. Next base: position 77,764 of record BMVA01000007.1, on the reverse strand, counting down.
CCCAGCATCCTGGCCTCGACGGACCGGACGGCTTTGCTGGCCACGTCGAGGTGCTGCCGCCCGCGCGGCGTGAGTCGTGCGGGAAGGGCCTTCCCGGCGGGCGCCTGTGCGGGTCTGGTCACGTAGCCGTCTCGTTCCAGGGCCTGGAGGAGCACGTTCATCGTCTGCCGTGTCACGAACGCGCCTCGCGCGAGTTCGGAGTTCGACAGACCGGGGCGTTGGGCGAGCAGCTCGAGGCAGGAGTAGTGCGTGATGCTCATCCCGAGGGGGCGCAGTACGTCTTCCATGGCTGCGCGCAGGGCGCTCGACGCTTCCTTCAGCAGGTACCCCAATGACGTCTCCAGGTCGACGCCGTCACCTCTTTGACTCATGTCAGTATTCTGACATAGCCTGCCGCGTGTCAGAAAACTGACACCGAAGAAGGAGTTCATCATGCCCGTCACCGGCCCCGACTTCATCTCGCTGCAGGTGCGTGACCGCGACGCCTCGCAGGCGTTCTACGAGCAGTACCTGGGCCTCGTCCGCTCGCCGGCCGGGCCCGCGCACGCCGTCGTCTTCGCCACGAAGCCGATCGCCTTCGCCCTGCGCGACGTCGTTCCCGGCACGGATCTGACATCCGTCGCCCAGCCCGGCATCGGCGCCGCGATCTGGCTCCACGCCACCGATGTCCAGGCGATCCACGATGCGCTCGTCGCCGGCGGTCACACGATCGTCTCCGCGCCGATCGACGGCCCCTTCGGCCGGACCTTCACCTTCGCCGACCCCGACGGCTACCACGTCACTCTCCACGACCGCACGTGAGCGACGAGACGTCAGGGGGCGGGCGGCTCCGACTGCCGGAGGTCTGGCACGGGACGCGGCCGCGGACGCCCGCGCCGGTGCGGACGCCCGCTCCCGGCGGTGCGGGTCACCGCTTCGTGCCGGGCGCCGGTCGATCCGGTCAGCAGATGGACTGGGTGCTGTTCACCAGGCGGTTGTTGCGGAAGGTGGTGTTCTCGCCGCAGGGGCTCTCGCGGATGGAGGAGTTCGTCACCGTGAGGTTCTGGACGGTGATGTCCCTGTTGTTCGGGAACTCCGAGCGGGCCGCCAGGCGGATCTCGCCGCCGCCGGTGACCGTGCCGCTCTGCGCCGCGAGGGTCACGTTGTAGCAGTTCTCGATGAGGATCGCGTTGTTGCCGGTGTCGGACAGCGTGATCCTGTCGATCGTCGCGCCGCCGCTCTCCGAGACGCAGAACACGCCGCGCCCGCCGCCGCGCGCGATCACCTCGCCGACGCGGATGTTCGTCGCGTAACTGCTGCCGATCCGGCCGTTGCGGTTGGCCATGCGGAACGCCGCGTAGCCGGTGCCCGCGCCGGCGTTCTCCGCGTCCACCTTCGACACCGTGGCGTTGATCGTCTGGTTGAGCAGCAGGCCCGACTCGCCCACGTTGCGGGCGGTGACCGTGCCGACGGTCAGACCGTCGACGCCGTACGTCTCCACGGCGTGGCTCGACGCGCCGGACACGTACACATTGTCGATACGGACGTTGCGGGTCCACTGGCTGGTGTCGCCGCGGTTGTCGATGCGGACGCCGAGGCCGCGGGAGAGCCGCATGTCGATCTGGCCCAGGACCACGTTCTGCACGTTGCGCAGGAAGATGCCGTAGAGCGGGGCGCCGGTGACGTTGAGGTGCTGCACCTCGATGTCGCGCGTGCCGCGCGAGTAGACCGGCGCCTGGTCGCCCGAGCCGGTGCCGGTGACGTCGATCGTGCCGCAGACGTCGAGCACCGTGTAGCTGGGGAGGGAGATGCGGGAGCCGGCCGAGACGGAGCCGGAGCCGCGCACCACGACGCGTTCCTTGCTGGTGCGGTTCGCCGTGAGGGCGCCGATCGCCGCCTGGGCGGCGGCGCGCATGTCGGTGCCGGTGTAGACCGTGCTGCTGCCCCGGCGGGCGGTCCAGGTGGAGCCGTTCTTGACGGCTTCGGCGTGGTAGGCGCCGTCACCGCAGGCTGCCGCGCGAGCGGGGGCGGGGGTCGAGGCGGGGGTGGGCGCCTCCGCGGACGCGGTGGGGGCGGTGAGGGTGGCCGTCGCCGTCAGGAGGGCGGTGGCGGCCGATGTCGCGAGTAACGCGGCTCTGCGTCGCATGGGGGTGTTGTCCTTGTCGGTTGTCGAACCGGTTCGAGTGAATCGATTCATCCGGTGGGGGGCCGGGATTGTGGCAAGGGCGCTGCGCGGAGTCAAGGGGGTGGGGCGACGCGAGGGCGTGGGGATGGGGGTGCGGGAAACTCGGACGTATGCGGACTGCTTACAGCGTGGAGACGGTCAGGGCGGCGGAGCGGGAACTGATGGCGCGGGCGCCGGAGGGGGCGCTGATGCAGCGCGCCGCCGCGGGACTCGCCGCGGCGTGCGCGGATGTGCTGGGGCGGGTGTACGGCAGCCGGGTGGTGCTGCTGGTGGGGAGCGGCGACAACGGGGGCGACGCGTTGTACGCCGGCGCGCGGCTGGCTCGGCGGGGGGCCGGGGTGCGGGCCGTGCTGCTGGCGCCGGGGCGGGCGCACGCGGGTGGGCTGGCCGCGCTGCGGCGGGCGGGGGGTTCCGTGGTGGCGGCCGGGGGCGCGGAGGCGTGTGTCGAGCAGGCCGATCTTGTCGTGGACGGGATCGTGGGGATCGGGGGGAAGGGCGGGCTGCGGGAGGAAGCGGTGCCGCTCGCGGAGGCTGCGCGGCGGGGGCGGGGGGTGGTCGTCGCCGTGGATCTGCCGAGTGGGGTCGACGCGGACACGGGGGAGGCACGGGGGGCCGCCGTGCGGGCGGATGTCACGGTCACCTTCGGGGCGTACAAGCCGGGGTTGTTGATCGATCCGGCTCGGGAGTACGCGGGGGTGGTGCGGTTCGTCGACATCGGGCTGGAGACGGGCGGGGCGCGGACGCCTGAGGTGGAGGCGCTGCAGCATGCGGACGTCGCGCGGTTGTTGCCGGTGCCTGCTGCGGAGAGCGACAAGTACCGGCGGGGGGTCGTCGGCGTTGCCGCCGGGTCCGCCCGGTATCCGGGGGCGGCCGTGCTCGCGGTGGGCGGGGCCTTGCGGGGCGGGGCCGGGGCCGTGCGGTACGTGGGGCCGGCGGGCGGTGCGGTGCTGGCCCGGCATCCCGAGACGCTGGTGTCGGAGCGGGGGCCTGCGCGGGCCGGGCGGGTGCAGGCGTGGGTGGTCGGGCCGGGGGCGGGGGACGACGCGGCGACCGTGGGGGAGGTGCTGGCGGCGGACGTGCCGGTGCTGATCGACGCGGACGGGTTGCGGTTGGCGGGGGTCGAGGCGGTGCGGGCGAGGGGGGCTCGGGGGGTGCCGACGTTGATGACTCCGCATGCGGGGGAGGCGGCCGCGCTGCTGGGGGTCGAGCGGGAGGAAGTGGAGTCGGGACGGCTGGCGGCCGTGCGGGAGCTGGCGGGGCGGTACGGGGCCGCTGTGCTGCTGAAGGGGTCCACGACGTTGGTGGCTCAGGCGGGGGGTGGGGGTGCGGTGCGGGTGAACCCGACGGGGACGCCGTGGCTGGCCACGGCGGGGAGCGGGGATGTGCTGTCGGGGCTCGGGGGGTCGCTGCTGGCGGCGGGGTTGTCGGCGGTGGACGCGGGGAGTGCGGCGGCGTATCTGCATGGGCTGGCGGGGCGGTTCGCGGCGGAGGGGGCGCCGGTGAGCGCGGAGGATGTCGCGGCGCGGATTCCGGAGGCTTGGCGGAGCGTGGTGCGGGGCTGAGGTGAGGGCTGACGCACCCCGCCCCACCCCCTCCGGACGGAGAAGCGCACGGAGTGCAAAGGCGCCGCACCCCGGTGCGAGGGGTGGGCGTGGGTGCTCTGAGAGACTGTCCGGGATGAAAGAGACAGCCGACCCGCACGGCGCGCAGCTCCGAGCTCGCGCTGTGATCGATCTGGCCGCCGTGCGGGCCAACGTACGCACCCTGCGTGAGCGCGCCCCCCGCGCCGCCCTGATGGCCGTCGTCAAGGCCGACGGCTACGGGCACGGCGCCGCCTCCTGCGCCCGTGCGGCCGTGGAGGCCGGCGCGACCTGGCTGGGCGCCGCCACGCCGCAGGAGGCGCTCGCGCTGAGGGCGCCGGGCTCCGGGGTGCCGGACGACGTCCGGGTCATGTGCTGGCTGTGGACGCCCGGCGGGCCCTGGCGCGAGGCGATCGAGGCCGACGTCGACGTCTCGGTGAGCGGGATGTGGGCGCTGGACGAGGTCGTCGCGGCAGCGAGGTCGGCCGGACGGGCCGCGCGGGTGCAGCTCAAGGCGGACACCGGGCTCGGGCGGGGCGGGTGCCAGCCCGGGGACTGGGCCGAGCTGGTCGCCGGCGCGCTGCGTGCGGAGGCCGAGGGGCTGCTGAAGGTCACCGGGCTGTGGTCGCACTTCGCCTGTGCCGATGAGCCGGGTCATCCGTCCATCGCCGGGCAGCTGTCGACGTTCCGGGAGATGGTGGCGTACGCCGAGGCGCGGGGCGTGGAGCCCGAAGTGCGGCACATCGCCAATTCGCCCGCGACGCTGACGTTGCCGGAGAGCCACTTCGATCTGGTGCGGCCCGGCATCGCGATGTACGGCGTCTCGCCCAGCCCCGAGATTGGCACGCCGATGGAGCTGGGGCTGCGGCCCGCGATGACCCTCAAGGCGTCGCTGGCGCTGGTGAAGCACGTGCCGGGCGGGCACGGCGTCAGCTACGGGCATCACTACGTGACCGCGGGGGCCACCACGCTGGGGCTCGTGCCGCTCGGGTACGCCGACGGCATTCCGCGGCATGCCTCCAGCGCCGGGCCCGTGCTGGTCGAGGGGAAGTGGCGGACCGTCGCCGGGCGGGTCGCGATGGACCAGTTCGTGGTGGATCTGGGGGGTGACGAGCCCGGGGCGGGGGCCGAGGCGGTGCTGTTCGGGCCCGGCGACCGGGGTGAGCCCACCGCGGAGGACTGGGCGCAGGCGTCCGGGACCATCGCGTACGAGATCGTCACCCGGATCGGCAGCCGCGTCCCGCGCGTATATGTGAACGGGGAACAGAGCGGGTAAGCGCCCTGCGTGGGGTCCGGGGAAGAGGAGCGGTACGTGAGCGAGAGCAGTACGCAGGCCGTGACGGCCGCGTCCGCCGGGGGGTGGCGCCGGGCGACCGGTGTCGCGGGCCTCGCGATAGGCGTGCTGGCCACCGGGGCCGCCGCCGGTGTGGCCATAGAGCGGATGACCGTCGGCCGGGGCATACGCCGCAGGGCCCGGCTCGTCCTGGACTCGGCCGGGCCGTACGGCTCGCTGCGGGGCACGCCCGGCAAGGCGTACGCCGATGACGGGACCGAGTTGTACTACGAGGTCGACGAGGTCGAGGCGGACGCGGAGCGCGGTAGGCGGCGGCGGTTGTTCGGGCGGCGGGTGCCCGCCCCCGTGACCGTGGTGTTCAGTCACGGGTACTGCCTCAGCCAGGATTCCTGGCACTTCCAGCGGGCCGCGTTGCGCGGTGTGGTGCGGTCCGTGTACTGGGACCAGCGCAGCCACGGGCGTTCGGCGCGGGGCGCCGCGCAGGTGGAGCGCGGGGAGCCGGTGAGCATCGAGCAGCTCGGGCGGGATCTGAAGGCCGTCATCGATGCCGCCGCTCCTGAAGGGCCGCTGGTGCTGGTCGGCCACTCCATGGGCGGGATGACCGTGATGGCGCTCGCCGAGCAGTTCCCGGAGCTGATCCGGGAGCGGTGTGCCGGTGTCGCTCTGGTGGGGACGTCGTCGGGGCGGCTGGGGGAGGTCAACTTCGGGCTGCCGGTGGCCGGGGTCAACGCCGTGCGGCGGGTGCTGCCCGGGGTGCTGAAGGCGCTGGGGCAGCGGGCCGAGCTGGTGGAGAAGGGGCGGCGGGCCACCGCCGACCTGTTCGCCGGGGTCATCAAGCGGTACTCGTTCGCCTCGCGGGACGTCGATCCCGCCGTCGCGCGGTTCGCCGAGCGGATGATCGAGTCGACGCCGATCGACGTGGTCGCCGAGTACTACCCGGCCTTCGACGATCACGACAAGGCCGAGGCGCTGGCGCACTTCCGTGACATGCCGGTGCTGGTGCTCGCGGGCGTGGGGGATCTCGTCACCCCGAGTGAGCACAGCGAGGGCATCGCCGATCTGCTGCCCGGGGCCGAGCTGGTGCTCGTGCCGGACGCCGGGCACCTGGTGATGCTGGAGCATCCCGAGCAGGTGACCGACCGCCTCGCCGACCTGCTCGTCCGCGCGGGCGCGGTGCCCGCAGGGGCTACCGTGGGTGGCTATGGAAGCAGTAGCACCGCAGAGCCCCGCTGAACTGACCGTCACCTCCCCCGAGCAGATGCGCGACCTCGGGCGCCGGCTCGCGAAGCTGCTGCGCGCGGGCGACCTCGTGCTGCTCTCCGGTGAGCTGGGGGCCGGCAAGACGACCCTGACGCGCGGGCTCGGCGAAGGGCTCGGTGTGCGGGGCGCGGTGACCTCGCCGACGTTCGTCATCGCGCGGGTGCACCCCTCGCTGGGGGACGGTCCACCGCTGGTGCACGTCGACGCCTACCGGCTGTCCGGCGGGCTCGACGAGATGGAGGACCTGGACCTCGACGTCTCGCTGCCCGAGTCGGTGGTCGTCGTGGAGTGGGGCGAGGGCAAGGTCGAGGAGCTGACCGAGGACCGGCTGCACGTCGTCATCCACCGGGCGGTCGGCGACACCACGGACGAGGTCCGGCACGTGACCGTGCAGGGGGTGGGCGCCCGCTGGGCCGGGGCCGAGCTGGGGTCGCTGTCCGCCTGAGCGTCCCGACAAGGTGTCGGCAAGGTGTTGCGTCCGCGGTGTCCCGCGTGGTCACATGGTATCCAGCTCGCGGTTAGGGTTACCTAACCGCGTCCCGCCCCCGATGTCCAGGAGGCGTCCATGCCGGCCGTCCCGAGCAGGCGTGAGTCCACGCCGCGACCGGTGTCCATGCGCGACCTGCTCGCCGCGTGCGCGGCGGCCGCCGCCGTCTCCACGCCGCCGCCCGCGCCCGAGCCGCCGCGGCACGAGAAGGCCGTACGCGACCGGCGCGCGGCTGCGTAGGGCTCCTACGGCACCACGACGACCGTGCGGCCGATCGTCGCGAACTTCCACATCGCCGCGCCGTCCGCCCGTGTCTCCCGGATCCCGCCGGTGCGTTCCCGCGGGTCGAGGACGGGCGCCGAGCCGTCGACCGCCGCGCTGAACCCGATCACCGTGCCGTCCACGCCGGCGAAGCGCACGACGTGTTCGACCGGGACGCCGTCCGAGCCGGTGACCTTCCCCGAGCGGGACGTCACCCGGTAGGTGCCCGGAGCCGGGTCGACCGTGCTGGGGCTGACGCCGAACGTGCGGCGCACCTTGTCGCCCTTGTCCACCAGCCACACCCGGTCGCGGCCCAGCGAGTACACGACCCGCTGTCCCAGGCCCGAGCGCGGGGGCAGGGCTGCCGGATGGCCGCCGCGGGACGCCTTCGGTGCGGGGGCCGGGGCGCCGGACGCCTCCCGGCGCAGGTCCGGCGGGACCGTCTCCGCCGCCCGGTGGCCGAGGTAACCGACCGTCGCGAGGGCCGCCGCGGTCAGCCCCGCCACGATCGTCGAACTGGTCCCCGCCATCGCCGTCGCCCCTGTCCTGCTCTGTCCTGCTGTGTGCGGATGTGACGCGACCGTAGCAGTCCGTGACCGTCCGGCCCGTGCGGCCGTGGCCGGGGCGCGGGAGCCGTAGGCTGTTTGCGTGCTCTTGCTCGCTCTGGATACCGCCACCCCCGCCGTCACCGTCGCGCTGCACGACGGCGACGACGTCATCGCCTCGTCGAGCCAGGTGGACGCCCGCCGCCACGGTGAACTGCTGCTCCCGGCCGTCGACCGGGTGCTCGCCGAGGCCGGTCTGCGGCTCGACGCCGTCACCGGGATCGTGGCCGGCACCGGCCCCGGCCCCTACACCGGCCTGCGGGTCGGCCTGATGACCGCCGACGCCTTCGGGCTGGCCCTCGGCGTGCCCGTGCACGGTGTGTGCACGCTGGACGGCCTGGCCTACGCGGCCGACCTGGAGGGCCCCTTCGTCGTGGCGACGGACGCCCGCCGCAAGGAGGTCTACTGGGCGCGGTACGCCGACTCCCGCACCCGCCTCACCGAACCGGCCGTCGACCGGCCCGCCGACATCGCGGACCAGGTCAAGGGCGTGCCCGCGGTCGGCGCGGGCGCGCTGCTCTACCCGGACACCTTCCCCCAGGCGCACGAGCCGGAGCACGTGAGCGCCGCCGCCCTCGCCCGGCTGGCCGTGGAGAGGCTGAAGGCGGGCGAGGAACTGCCCGCCCCGCGGCCGCTGTACCTGCGGCGGCCCGATGCCCAGGTCCCCAAGAACTACAAGGTGGTCACCCCCAAGTGACGGGAACCGAGACGGTGGTCCTGCGCGAGATGCGCTGGTGGGACATCGACCCCGTGCTGGAGCTGGAGCGCGACCTCTTCCCCGAGGACGCGTGGTCGCGCGGCATGTTCTGGTCCGAGCTGGCCCACTCCCGCGGGCCCGGGGCGACCCGGCGCTACGTCGTCGCCGAGGAGGGCGACCGGATCGTCGGCTACGCCGGCCTCACCACCTCCGGCGCGGAGGGCGACGACGGCGCCACCCCGGCGGCCGACGTCCAGACCATCGCGGTCACCCGCGACCACTGGGGCACCGGGCTCGGCTCGCGGCTGCTGACCGAGCTGCTGCGCGCGGCCACGGCGTTCGAGTGCGCCGAGGTCATGCTGGAGTGCCGCGTCGACAACGTCCGCGCCCAGAAGCTCTACGAGCGCTTCGGCTTCGAGGTCATCGGAGTCAGACGCGGTTATTACCAGCCGGGCAACGTGGACGCGCTGGTCATGCGCTTGACCGGCCCGTCCGCCTCCGTGACCCGGGCCACCCCGTGACGGCGTACAAGGAACCGAGATCCATGGCTGACGAACCCCTGGTACTGGGGATCGAGACCTCCTGCGACGAGACCGGCGTCGGCATCGTCCGCGGCACCACCCTGCTCGCGGACGCCGTCGCCTCCAGCGTCGACGAGCACGCCCGCTTCGGCGGCGTCGTCCCCGAGGTGGCGAGCCGCGCCCACCTCGAGGCGATGGTCCCCACCATCGAGCGGGCGCTGAAGGAAGCGGGGGTGAGCGCCCGGGACCTCGACGGCATCGCCGTCACCGCGGGCCCCGGCCTGGCCGGCGCGCTGCTGGTCGGCGTCTCCGCGGCGAAGGCGTACGCCTACGCCCTCGGCAAGCCGCTGTACGGGGTCAACCACCTCGCCTCCCACATCTGCGTCGACCAGCTGGAGCACGGGCCGCTGCCCGAGCCGACGATGGCGCTGCTGGTCTCCGGCGGCCACTCCTCGCTGCTGCTGTCCGCCGACATCACCTCCGACGTGCGCCCGCTCGGCGCGACCATCGACGACGCGGCGGGCGAGGCCTTCGACAAGATCGCCCGGGTGCTGAACCTCGGCTTCCCCGGCGGTCCCGTCATCGACCGGTACGCCCGCGAGGGCGACCCGGCTGCGATCGCCTTCCCGCGCGGCCTGACCGGCCCCCGTGACCCGGCGTACGACTTCTCCTTCTCCGGGCTGAAGACGGCCGTGGCGCGCTGGATCGAGGCCAAGCGGGCGGCGGGCGAGGAGGTGCCGGTGCGGGACGTGTCGGCGTCCTTCCAGGAGGCCGTCGTGGACGTGCTCACCCGCAAGGCCGTACGGGCCTGCAAGGACGAGGGCGTCGACCATCTGATGATCGGCGGCGGCGTGGCCGCCAACTCCCGGCTGCGCGCCCTCGCCCAGGAGCGCTGCGAGGCCGCCGGCATCCGGCTGCGGGTGCCGCGTCCCAAGCTGTGCACGGACAACGGCGCGATGGTGGCCGCCCTCGGCGCGGAGATGGTCGCCCGCAACCGCGCGGCCTCCGACTGGGACCTCTCGGCGGACTCCTCCCTCCCGGTCACCGACCCGCACGTGCCGGGCGCCGCCCACTCCCACGACCACGTCCACGAGACCGCCCGGGAGAACCTCTACACATGACCGTCGCGCTGATGTGGGAGGCCCGCGCGGTCCCCGGCCGCGGCCCCGACCTGCTGGCCTGGGCCGAGGAGCGGGCCCGCGAGCTGCCCCGGCGCCCGGTGCGCCGGGAGACCTTCCGCGCCCCGCAGGACCGCGTCCTCGTCATCACCTGGTGGAACGCCCCCCTCGACGCCGACCTCCCCGAGCTCCCGGAGCCGGAGAACACGCTGGTCACGCGGGCGGTGCACCGGTGGCGGTTCGAGTCGCTGGGAAGCGTCTGAGCGGGGGAGGGGCACTGCGTCGCGGGTGCGGGACGGCGAGATGACGCGAATGTTTCGTCATACGTTTCGAATGTTCCGGACTGTCGCAGGTCTTCGTCCTCGCGGCTCGCGGAGATACGATCGCCGCCATGACTTCCCCGCAGCCCGCTGACACCCGGACCCACGGGCGCAGCACGCAGACCGCGACGCTCGCTGAGATCGCCCGCGAGGCGGGTGTCTCCGCGCCGACTGTTTCGAAGGTGCTCAACGGCCGCGCCGACGTCGCCCCCGGCACCCGTTCCCGGGTCGAGGAGCTGCTGCGCACCCACGGATACCGGCGCCGCCGCGCCGAGGCCAGTCGCTCCCCCCTGATCGACCTGGTCTTCCACGAGCTGGAGAGCGCCTGGGCGATGGAGGTCATCCGGGGCGTGGAGAACGTCGCCCGGGACGCCGGGCTGAGCGTGGTGCTGTCGGAGAGCGCGGGGCGGCTCACCCCCGGCCGCACCTGGGCCGACCAGGTCGCCGCCCGCCGCCCGCACGGCGTGATCCTTGTGCTGTCCGGCCTCGACGAGTCCGGACGCGCGCTGCTGACCAGCCGTTCCATCCCGTTCGTGGTGATGGACCCGGCCGGCGACCCGGGCACCGACGTGCCCTCCATCGGCGCGACCAACTGGCAGGGCGGGCTCGCCGCCACCCGGCATCTGATCGAGCTGGGCCACACCCGGATCGGCGCGATCAGCGGACCCTCGCGGATGATGTGCAGCCGCGCCCGCGTCGACGGCTACCGGGCCGCCCTGGAGACCGCCGGGCTGCCGGTGGACCCGTCACTGATCGTGTCCGGTGACTTCCACCACGACGCCGGCTACCGGCAGGGCCTCGCCCTGCTGCGCCGCGAGGACCGGCCCACCGCGGTCTTCGCCGGCAACGACCTCCAGGCGCTCGGGCTGTACGAGGCCGCCCGTGAGCTGGGCCTGCGGATCCCTGAGGACCTGAGCGTGGTCGGCTTCGACGACCTGCCCGTGGCCCGCTGGGTGGGCCCGCCGCTGACGACCGTGCGGCAGCCGCTGACGGAGATGGCGGAGGCGGCGGCGAAGCTGGTGCTCGACCTCGGCAAGGGCGAGGACTCCGCCGCGGCGACCCGCGTGGAGCTGGCCACCAGCCTGGTGGTGCGGAGCAGCACGGCCGCGCCGGCGGCGCACTGAGCTGGCGGGCGGTGCGCTGAGCCGTCGGGTGGTGCGCTGGTCCGGCGGATCACCGAGCCGGACGACCCCGACCGGGTGGTGGCTGACGTGCCCGAGGCCGGGCGGCTGCGGGTCTCGCCGAAGTGAGGCGAAGATTTCTCCGGCCGGGTGTCGATTTCCGTCCGTGCCGTTCGACGCAGGGGTGAGAGGCCGGGAAGGACCCGGCCCGCACACCACGAGGAGCCGTCATGCCGCGCTATCTCTCCCTCATCCGGATCGACGAGAACAACGCCCCCGAGGGCGGACCCAGCCCCGAGCTGATGCAGCGGATGGGCGAGCTGATCGAGGAGATGACCAAGAACGGCGTCCTGCTGGACACCGCAGGGCTGACCCCGACCGCCCAGGGCGCCCGGGTCCACTACGAGGGCGGCCGGCTGTCCGTGACGGACGGGCCGTTCACCGAGACCAAGGAGGTCATCGGCGGGTACGCCCTCCTCCAGGCCAAGGACAAGGCCGAGGCGATCGAGTGGACCAAGCGCTTCCTGAAGGTGCACGAGCCGTACTGGACGGTGACCTGCGAGGTCCGGGAGATCGAGGAGGGCTGACGCCCCGGCCCGCTGGCCCCGCTTGGCCTCACCGCCGTACGGGTGTCTGATGGTGGGCTGTGACACCACAGCCCACCGCCGGACCGGGCGGGGCCGTCGAGACCGTCTTCCGCATGGAGTTCCCGCGGGTGGTCGCCGCGGTGGCCCGGATCGTCCGGGACGTCGGCATCGCCGAGGAACTCGCGCAGGACGCCCTGGTCGCGGCCCTGGAGCAGTGGCCGCGGGACGGGGTGCCGGACAACCCGGGCGCCTGGCTCACGGCCACCGCCCGCCACCGCGCCGTCGACCTGGTGCGCCGCCGGGAGACCTACGCCCGCAAGCTCGCCGAGATCGGCCGGGACGCCGACCTGGTGACGGCGCCGCCCGAGCCGCCCGCCGACCCGGACGACATCGACGACGACCTGCTCCGGCTCGTCTTCACGGCCTGCCATCCCGCCCTGTCCGCCGAGGCGCGCACCGCCCTCACCCTGCGGCTGCTCGGCGGACTGACCACGGCCGAGATCGCCCGCGCCTTCCTCGTGCCCGAGGCGACCGTGGCGCAGCGGATCGTCCGCGCCAAGCGCACGCTGGCCAGGAAGAACGTCGCCTTCGAGGTGCCGTACGGACCCGACCGCGAGGCCCGGCTCGGCTCGGTCCTCGACGTCATCTACCTGATCTTCAACGAGGGGTACGCGGCCACGGCCGGCGACGACTGGCTGCGGCCCGCGCTGTGCGAGGACGCGTTGCGGCTGGCCCGCGTGCTGGCGGGGCTGATGCCGAAGGAGCCCGAGGTGCACGGGCTCACCGCGCTGCTGGAGTTCCAGGCGTCCCGGACCGCCGCCCGTACCGGCCCCGACGGCGAGCCGGTGCTGCTCGCGGACCAGAACCGCGCGCGCTGGAACCGCATGCTCATCGCCCGCGGGGTGGCCGCGCTGGCCCGCGCCGACGCGGTCGCCTCCGGACCTCCGGGCCCGTACGTCCTCCAGGCGGCCATCGCCGCCTGCCACGCGCACGCGTACCGCTACGAGGAGACGGACTGGCACCGCATCGCCGCCCTCTACGCCCTGCTCGCCGCCCGCACGCCGTCCCCGGTGGTCGAACTCAACCGCGCGGTCGCCGTCTCCATGGCGGAGGGCCCGGAGGCGGCGCTGCCGCTGGTGGACGCGCTGACCGAGGTGCCGGCGCTGCGCGACTACCACCTGCTGCCGAGCGTCCGCGGCGACCTCCTGTCCCGCCTGGGGCGCGCGGCCGAAGCACGGCAGGAGTTCACGCGGGCCGCGGAACTGGCGGGCAACGCACGCGAACGGGAGATGCTGCGGAGGCGGGCGGAGGAGATGGGGGGCTGAGGGAGGCGCGGAGGTGGCGGACCTCCGCGCCAAGGGCGCCGTCCCGGCGCTCGCGCCGTCCTGCGGGCGGGTGCGTTGCCGTCGGGTGGCGGGTGGTGACGGGTCGGCGTGCGCGGGACCCGTATCGGCGCGGGGCGCGGCCCGGCGGCTGATCGGCGCGTGAAGTCCCGAGCTGTCGGAGTGCGCGGCGCGCGGGCGCGCCGATCGCTGCCGGGTGGCCCAGCGGTGTCGTCGATGCGCTGACGGCGCGGTCAGGACGACCGTGACCGTCCGCGCCGTGGCGTGCAGCTCGGGCGGGGGACGGGCTGTCCGAGCCGACGCGGCGGATCTCCGCGAGGGAGTGGCGGGCGGCGTTCGCGCCGTCGACGGGGCGCGGGTGGTGATCAGCCGCCGATCCGCGGCCCGGCTCAGCGGCTGGTCGGTGCGAGGCGTCACCAGCCGGTAGAGACGGGACGGGTGGTGTCCGGGCCAACGCGCGGCTGTCGTACAGGCGGGCAGTGACCGGCCGTGGTGCGAGGGCTTCGCGTCCTCGGGAAGCCGCGCGCACCGGCGTCGCTTCAGCGTGCCGGGTGGCCCAGCAGCATCGTCGGGGCGCCCGCGACCCGGGTGAGGAACACCGTGACCGACGCGGTGCCGTGCGGCTTCGGCAGGGCCTTGCGGCGGAGTTCCTCCGGCTCGACGGCCGAGCCGCGCTTCTTGACGGTGAGGACCCCCACCTCGCGCTCCCGCAGCAGCGCCTTCAGCTTCTTGACGTTGAAGGGGAGCCGGTCGGTGATCTCGTACGCCGTGGCGTACGGGGTCGGGTTCAGGGTGTCCGCGGTGATGTAGGCGATGGTCGGGTCGATCAGGCCGCCGTCGAGGGGTTCGGCGACCTCGGCCACCAGGTGGGAGCGGATGACGGCGCCGTCGGGCTCGTACAGGTAGCGTCCGACGGGACGGACCGCGGGGTCGGGGAGGCCGCGGGAGACCAGGGTGCGCGGGCCAGGGAGCAGGGTCGCGCGGATCGTGCCCGGGGCCGTGCCGAACCACAGGACCGCCTCCTTCACGTCCCCGCCGTCGGAGATCCACTCCGCCTCGGCCTCGGCCGGAACCGCCTCGTGCGGGATGCCGGGGGCGACCTTCAGGGCGGCGGCCCTGGGCGCCTTCAGCGCCGCCCGTACCGCCCAGGACAGGGGAGGCGAGTACGCCTCCGGGTCGAAGATCCGGCCGCGCTTCGACGAGCGCCGGGCTGGGTCCACGAACACCGCGTCGTAGGCGGACGTGTCGACCTCCGTCACATCCGCCTCGCGCACCTCGATGAGGCCGGCGAGGCCGAGCGCGTCCGCGTTGGCACGGGCGGCCGCGGCCGTCTGCGGGTCCCGGTCCACCGCGAGGACCCGGATCCCGGCCCGCGCCAGCGCGATCGCGTCCCCGCCGATCCCGCAGCACAGGTCGGCGACCGACCGTACGCCCGCCGCCCGCAGCCGCTCCGCCCGGTACGCGGCGACGCCGCGCCGGGTGGACTGCTCCACCCCGTTCGGCGTGAAGAACATCCGCGCCGCGTCCTCCGCCCCGAACTTCGCCACGGCCCGCTGCCGCAGCCGCGCCTGGCCGAGCGCGGCCGAGACCAGCTCGGCCGGGTGGTCGCGGCGCAGCCGGGTCGCGACGGCGAGTTCGTGCGCCGGGTCGGTGTCGCGCACCTCGTCGAGGAGGGCGCGGCCTTCGGGGGTGAGGAGCGGGGCGAGGTCGTTCACCGGGTCATTGTGGGCCAGTCGGTGGACCGTGCGCTTCCGGCCGCGGTGTCGGGCCGGCCGCGGGCCGGGCGGCTGCGAGGATCCGGCACCATGCGAGTAGTAGGACAAAACGATAAGAAGCGGATGCGGTGGCTGGGGACGAGAACCGGTCTCGCCGCGCTCGCGCTCGCCGCCCTCGCCTCGGGCTGCGGCAAGGACAGCGACACGGTCGAACCGGCCGGCGGCCAGCCCCTCGAGGCGCCCCCGGCCCGCGCCCTCGACTCCTATGCCGACAAGCTGCGCGCCGCGCACGCCGCACGCGCCGCCGCGGCCAGACGCTGGGGCCTGAAGAAGGTCCCGCTGACCGCGCCGCCGCCCCCGGCGGACAAGCCGCGCATCACCACCCGCGACGGCTTCGAGGTCGACGGCCACGAACGGCTGGACCTCCCGCCGGTCTTCACCACCGTCCCGGTGAAGGAGAAGGTCGTCTTCCTCACCATCGACGACGGCGCCGAGAAGGACCCGAAGTTCCTGCGGATGATGTCCGAACTGAAGGTGCCGTACAGCGCCTTCCTCAGCGACTACCTCGTCGAGGCGGACTACGGCTACTTCGAGGACATGCAGAAACGGGGCGTGGCCCTGCACAACCACACCCTCCGCCACCCCTACCTGCCGGCCCTCTCGTACGCCGGGCAGAAGCGCGAGATCTGCGGCATGCAGCACGTCCTCGAGAAGCGCTACGGCACCCGCCCGGTCCTCTTCCGCCCGCCCTACGGCAACTACGACAAGGCGACCCTGCGCGCCGCCAAGAGCTGCGGCATCACCCACGTCCCGCTGTGGAACGAGGAGGTCTTCGCCGACCGCTGGGAGTACCGCGAGTGGGACCGGAAGATCCGCCCCGGCGACATCGTGCTGTCCCACTTCCGGGGCCGCGAGGACTGGGACGGCACCATGCGGGACATGATCCGCCGCTTCCTCGACAAGGTGACGGCCGAGGGGTACGCCGTGGCCAGGCTGGAGGACTACCTGTGAGGCGGCGGCGCGGGACCCCGGGGCCCCTCCCGGCGGCCCTCGCCCTGCTGCTCGCCGCGACCGCCGGATGCGCGGCCCCGTCCGGCGCGGGGCACGTGTCCTCCCGCGCCGGCGGGACGGCCACCGCCGTCGCCCCGGCGCCGCCCCCGCCGGTCGTCGGCCACGTCGCCACCGACGACCCCGTCGTCTTCCTCACCTACGACGACGGCGCCGAACGCGACCCCCGCTTCATCGACCTGGTGCGCGAGCGCAGGCTGCCGGTCAGCATGTTCCTCACCGACAGCGTGATGGGCCCCGGCTACGGCCACTTCGCCCGTCTGCGCGCGGTCGGCGCCAACCTCCAGAACCACACCCTCGACCACCCGGCCCTGCCCGGCCTGCCCCTCGCCGCCCAGCGCGCCCAGATCTGCGGCCAGCAGCGCAAGCTCGCCGCCCGCTTCGGCGTCCGCCCCCGCCTCTTCCGCCCGCCGTACGGCAGGTACGACACCACCACGCTGCGCGCCGCCGCCGAGTGCGGCATCGCCGCAGTGGTCCTGTGGCGCGTGACGCTGGAACCCGACGGCCACCTCACCTACGCCCACGGCCCCCACCGCCTGCGCCCGGGCGACATCGTCTCCGTACCGTCGGGGGAGGCGCCGCCCCTGACCCTGGCGGAACGCACGACACGGCTCCTCGCGGAACTGGACGAGCGGGGCTTGAAGGTGGGCAGGCTGGAGGACCACGTAGGAGTGACACCCAGCCCGTCCGGCGCTTGAGGACGAGGCCCGAAGGGCCGACAGGGGGTCCGGGGGCGCAGCCCCCGGACGGTCGGAGCAACACCGGCCACTGCGCAACCGCGCCCCGAAGAACGCCCCCGCACCCCGACGCGCCGCACGGCAATTGGCACTCCGCTTGACCGAGTGCTAATCGCGGTCATAGTCTCGGGTCTGGCACTCCCCCCTGGAGAGTGCCAAAACGCGACGGGCAGGTCCGGCACCCGCGACGACGGATCGACCTGGTCGCCACCTCAGACAGTTAACCCCGTGAGATCTCCGAAGGGGGAGGTCGGATCGTGACGACCGCCAGCTCCAAGGTTGCCATCAAGCCGCTCGAGGACCGCATCGTGGTCCAGCCGCTCGACGCCGAGCAGACCACGGCTTCGGGCCTGGTCATTCCGGACACCGCGAAGGAGAAGCCCCAGGAGGGCGTCGTCCTGGCCATCGGTCCGGGCCGCTTCGAGGACGGCAAGCGCGTCGAGCTCGACGTGAAGGTCGGCGACGTCGTTCTGTACAGCAAGTACGGCGGCACCGAGGTCAAGTACAACGGCGAGGAGTACCTCGTCCTCTCGGCTCGCGACGTCCTCGCGATCGTCGAGAAGTAAGGGGACCCCGGGGCCCGCCCCGGAGAACCCGACCTCGTAGCAAGTACTTCTGCTCGAACACTGCGCCCCTGGCCCCAGCATCCGACAAGGAGCCGGGCGGCCCAGGGGCGCAGTGATTTCATCTAGATTTCCGAGAGGGCTCCCGCTGCCATGGCGAAGATCCTGAAGTTCGACGAGGACGCCCGTCGCGCCCTCGAGCGCGGCGTCAACAAGCTTGCCGACACGGTCAAGGTGACGATCGGCCCCAAGGGCCGCAACGTCGTCATCGACAAGAAGTTCGGCGCCCCCACCATCACCAACGACGGTGTCACGATCGCCCGCGAGGTGGAGATCGAGGACCCCTACGAGAACCTCGGCGCGCAGCTGGTGAAGGAGGTGGCGACCAAGACCAACGACATCGCGGGTGACGGCACCACCACCGCCACCGTGCTGGCCCAGGCGCTGGTCCGCGAGGGCCTGAAGAACGTCGCCGCCGGCGCCTCCCCGGCCGCCCTGAAGAAGGGCATCGACGCCGCGGTCGCCGCCGTCTCCGAGGACCTCCTCGCCACCGCGCGCCCGATCGACGAGAAGTCCGACATCGCCGCCGTCGCCGCGCTGTCCGCCCAGGACCAGCAGGTCGGCGAGCTCATCGCCGAGGCGATGGACAAGGTCGGCAAGGACGGTGTCATCACCGTCGAGGAGTCCAACACCTTCGGTCTTGAGCTGGACTTCACCGAGGGCATGGCCTTCGACAAGGGCTACCTGTCGCCGTACTTCGTGACGGACCAGGAGCGCATGGAGGCCGTCCTCGACGACCCGCAGATCCTGATCACGCAGGGCAAGATCTCCGCCATCGCGGACCTGCTGCCGCTGCTGGAGAAGGTCATCCAGGCCAACGCCTCCAAGCCGCTGCTGATCATCGCCGAGGACGTCGAGGGCGAGGCCCTGTCGACCCTGGTGGTCAACAAGATCCGCGGCACCTTCAACGCCGTCGCCGTCAAGGCGCCCGGCTTCGGTGACCGCCGCAAGGCGATGCTGCAGGACATGGCCGTCCTCACCGGCGCCACGGTCGTCTCCGAGGAGGTCGGCCTCAAGCTCGACCAGGTCGGCCTGGACGTGCTGGGCTCCGCCCGCCGCGTCACCGTCACCAAGGACGACACCACGATCGTCGACGGCGCCGGCAAGAAGGAGGACGTGGAGGCCCGCGTCGGCCAGATCAAGGCCGAGATCGAGACCACGGACTCCGACTGGGACCGCGAGAAGCTCCAGGAGCGCCTCGCGAAGCTGGCCGGCGGCGTGTGCGTGATCAAGGTCGGCGCCGCCACCGAGGTGGAGCTGAAGGAGAAGAAGCACCGTCTGGAGGACGCCATCTCCGCGACCCGCGCCGCGGTCGAGGAGGGCATCGTCTCCGGCGGCGGCTCCGCGCTGGTCCACGCCGTCAAGGTCCTCGAGGGCAACCTCGACAAGACCGGCGACGAGGCCACCGGTGTCTCCGTGGTCCGCAAGGCCGCCGTCGAGCCGCTGCGCTGGATCGCCGAGAACGCCGGCCTCGAGGGCTACGTCATCGTCTCCAAGGTCTCCGAGCTGGAGAAGGGCAACGGTTACAACGCCGCCACCGGCGAGTACGGCGACCTGATCAAGGCCGGCGTCATCGACCCGGTCAAGGTCACCCGCTCCGCCCTGGAGAACGCCGCCTCCATCGCCTCCCTCCTGCTGACGACCGAGACCCTGGTCGTCGAGAAGAAGGAAGAGGAAGAGCCGGCCGCCGGCGGTGGCCACGGCCACGGGCACGCCCACTGACGACGCTCAGGCCGCGCTGACGGTCGCGAGGCCGCACTGACGGTCACGAGACCGCCGGACACCGAGTGAGGGCCCGGCTCCCCGTCCACCCGACGGGGAGCCGGGCCTTCGCCGTGTCCGCCGCCGTGCCTGTCGGCGGTCCCCGCCCGTGCTGGAACCGGACCACGCCCGTCCGGAGTCTGTGCTCATGGCGGCCGGAACGACGAGGGGGACGGCGATGGACCAGGTGCTCTACGGGGAACGCTCCCGCAATCCGCTCGCGCGGACCGTGCACCTCAGCGAGGTCGGACTGCGCAGAGGCGGCCGGACGACCCCGCTGGAGGAGCTGAACCTCGGCGCCATGGCCGAAGCGTTCCTGCGGGGCGCCTGGCTCGGCGGCGGAGGCGCCGAACGGCCCCTGGCCTCGCTCCCCGAGGGCGCCGGCCTCGTGCCGGTCACCCGGGCGACGGGCACCTGCCGGCCCGTGAAGGCACGTCAGGCCGCCGCGTTCGCCCGCGCGCTGGGCGAGCTCGCGGTGCGCCGGTGCGGCGGGCCCGGGCAGGTGGCCGCCCTCTCGGCGCGGGCGCGGGAGGAAGGCGTACCGCTGTGGATCGCCCGGCGCCACGCGCCCGGTCCGGCCGGTCCGGTCACGGTCGCCGTGGACCGCCGCCAGGTGCGCGTGGACGTCTGGGGCCCCCACGCACCCGCCGTACGCCTGCGGGCACCGCACGGCTTCCTCGGCAACGACAGCGTCGGGGGCACGGGGCTGGTGCTGACCGTGGGGGGCGCCGTGGCCCAGCTCGTGCTGCGCAAGAAGTTCCGCAGGTCCAGGAGCACGGTGGAGATCGGGCTCCCCGACCGGCAGTGGACCCTGCGCCGCGTGAACGCGGTCGCCTCCCGGCTGTTCCGCGGCGGCAGACCGGTCGCCCTGCTGGTCCGCCCGCCGCGCGGCGCTGCCCCCGCCCCCGGCACCCCGCTGCTGCCGCTCGCCGAGGTCCGGCACGAGAGCCCCGACCCGCTGGACGCCGTGATGGCCCACGCGGTCGCGGTGTCCTTCGGCCTCGGCGACGCGACGGGCCTGGCGAGGTTCCGCACCACGCACCCCCGCCGCGACGCCGATGACGACGGCTGGGACCAGCCCTGGTTCACCAACCTCGGCCGCGGCCGCGACGACAACGAACCCGGCGGCGGCGACGGCTGGGGCAGCGACGGCGGCGACGCCGGAGACGGTGGCGGCGGGGACGGCGGAGGCAGTGACGGGGGAGGGGGAGACGGAGGCGGCGGAGGCGGAGGCGGAGGCGGCGGAGGCGACTGAGCCGGGCCCGGCCGACACCCGGTCACCCGCCCGAGGTCAGACCGCCCAGACCTCGGCCTCGTCGGCCGGGACGGTGGTGGCCAGGCCCAGTTCCTTGCGGGCGGGAACCGTCTTGCCCGGGTCGATGAGGGTGAACGCCTGGTCGTAGGCGAGGTAGAAGGTGTCGACGTCGGGGGCGTTCGCGGCCTTCTCCCACTGGTCCGCCGCCTTGGCGAGCGTCGCCCGGAGCTTGCCGACCTCGGCGCCCTCGATGCCGTCCAGTTCCTCGACGTGCGTGCCGAGAGCCGCCGCGACGGCCTTGGCCTGCGCCTGGTAGTCCTTCAGTGCGGCCTCGACGTCGTCCGTCACGGGCTGGTTGGCCCACAGGGCCTCGTAGACGGCGTTCGACCCCTTCAGGAACGTGAGCTGGTCGGGCTCGAAGGACTTCGCGGTGTCCAGCGAGCCCTTGAAGGTGCCCTTCTCCACGGTGTACGTGCAGGTCACGGCGCGGTCGCCGGTCGTCCAGCTCTCCTTGGTCGGGGTGTAGTGCGAGAGCCCGACGCCCGCGGGGAGCGCCCAGGTGTCCGGCGCGCGCTTCTGCGCCTCGGCGGGGCAGCGCTCGTCGGCGATCGCGGCGACCTTCTCGTCACCGGGGTGCCGAAGGCCGCCCTCGATGGCGAACTCACCGACGACCTGCCCCTGGTGGGCCTCGTCGCACGGCACGACCTCGACGAGATAGGCCTCGCCCTCGGCCTTGCCGTTCGGGTTGTAGCAGTCCCCCACGTCGAGCGAGAACACCGACCGCTGCCGGGCGGCCTTCTTCGCCCCGTCCTTGGCGCTGTCGACGGCTTCGGACACGTCCGAACAGCCGACGGCCCCGAGCGCGACCAGCGCGGCGAGGGCGGACAGCCCGCGAAGTGAACGGTACGGGGCACGGACGGCCATGGTGTCTCCAACCAGCGATGCGATACGCGGGGAGGCCTCACCTCCCCTGCGTCTGTGACACCCGAGGGTCAGGGAAGGTTGTAGCGGTACACGCCCCCCTCGGCCGGGGCCTCTTCCGGGGCTCGCGCGGTCAAGCCGGGAACCTCACGTCCCCCTCCTGATCCGCCGGCCGAGGCGGCAGTACCGGCCTGGGCAAGTAGAGATCGTGTCACTGGTACCGGATACTTGTACCATTCCACTGGTACGGTCCTCCCGTACCGGTTGCTGTGAAGGAGGAGCATGTCCATCACCGCCAGCGAGGCTCGGGCCCGGCTGTTTCCGCTGATCCAGCAGGTCAACGATGACCATGAGCCCGTGGAGATCACCTCCAGGGGCGGCAACGCCATACTGATGTCCGCCGACGACTTCCGTTCCTGGCAGGAGACCGTCTACCTGCTGCGCTCCCCGGCCAACGCGGCCCACCTCATGGCGGCCGTCGCCGCGGACAAGGCCGCCGACACCCCGGTGATCACCAGGAGTATGGCGGAGCTGGAATCCCTGGCGGAGGACGGCGAGTGAGGGACGTGCGGTTCCGTCCCACCGGGTGGGAGGACGTCCTGTACTGGCAGGCCGCAGACAAGAAGCTGTTCCGCAAGCTCATCCGCCTGATCGGGGAGATCCAACGGGACCCCTTCACCGGTATCGGCAAACCGGAACCGCTGAAGGGCGACCTGTCGGGGTACTGGTCACGCCGGATCGACGACGAGCACCGCCTCGTCTACCGGGCCACCGAGAAGGAAGTCGTGATCATCAAGGCCCGGTACCACTACTGACGGACCGGGGGTTGCCCCTGGCTCACCCACGGACCGGCTCGGCGGGCACCACGGCCCACACCGTCTTGCCGGGGGCACCGGGACGCGGGGCCGTCCCCCACTCCTTGGCGAGGGCGGCGACGAGGAGGAGCCCCCGCCCGCCCTCCTCCCCGGTTCCGGCGTCCCGCGTCTCGGGCAGCCGCTCGCCCCGCGCGTCGCTCACCTCGACGCGTACGCCCCCGCCGTCCTCCCTGCTGAGCCGCAGTTCTGCGTCCCGGCCGGGCACCCGCCCGTGGGTCACGGCGTTGTTCGCCAGCTCGGCCAGGATCAGCTCCACGGCGTCGTGCGCCGGGGTGCCGTGGTGCCGGCCCCAGGCGTCCATCTGGCAGCAGGCGAGCCGGCGGGCCAGCCGGGCGCCGCGCGGCGACGGGGTGAAGCGGAACGAGAGCACCGTCTGGTCGGCGAGCGGGAGCGGCAGCGCGGACCGCCGCTCCTGGCGGGGGGAAGTGGTCATGCCCCGAAGATCCCGCGCCCACACCCCTGTTCACCAGGAGTGACGCCTCCACGGCGGTCGTCTGTCGGGGCGGCGGGCGACGCTGTCGGGCCTGTCGGGGCGAGGCCGCTCACGCGGGCAGCGGGCGCACCCCGTTGTCGTCCGTCACTTCGTACACGTCGATCCGCAGCAGCGCGCGGACGTGCGCCGGAACCCGCTCGACGGCCCTGACGGACGAGGACGGCACGACGAGTGCGTACCGTATACGGGCGTCCTGGCTCGTCATGCGGCGCAGCAGTTGCCCGTAGGCGATGTCCGCGTCGATGCCCTTCTCCTTGGTGGGGCCCTTGGCCTCGCAGATCAGCCGTTCCTCGTCGCGCACCGCTTCCAGGTCGGTCCAGCGGTCTGTGGGCTCGACCGGCGTCCACCCCTCGCCGAGCAGCCAGGTGCGGAACGCGTCGGTGACCCGGTCCTCGTCGCTCTCCCGGGCCAGGAGCTTCCGCAGCGCCGCCAGGTCGGCCTCCTCGCTGCGCCGCAGTCGCCCGCGCCCGTCCGCGTCCAGGTCGGCCGGACGGACCACGACCAGCCGCAGTCCGTGAGCGGGGATCTCGGTGTCGCGGCGGGCGTCGTACAGGGCCCGCTGCTCGCCCCGGTGGACGCCGCTCACGGTGAGCCGGTCCGGCTTGTAGGAGTGCGGCACCGGCTGGTCGTGCTGGAGCTCCCGGTACTCGACCACCAGCCGGTGTCCGGGCCAGTACGCGTCGACCGGCAGCCGGACCTGACGGCCCCCTGCCCCCGGGTCACCCAGCAGCCAGTCGAACTTGTGCTGTGTCAGGGCCTCTTCGCCGAGGACCCGGTTGCACAGGCCGACCACGTACGCCTCGTCGCTGTCCTCTCGCGATGCCATGGCGCGCATCCTGCCAGGCGCGGCGTCACCGCGGGCTCCCCGGGGCAACCGGACTTGGGCGAACCTGATGTCGCGGCGCGTTTCATGTACCCGTCCGTGTCCGCTCCAGGCCCCGTCAGACCCGTTGACCGGTGGGTGAGCTGAGGCAGCGGCCGCAGTGGGTTTCGTCGCCGGTCGGGCGGAAGAGGGTTGCCTGGACGTGGTCGCCCTCGCATTCGCGGAGGGCGGAGAGGCGGCTGGACGGGCGTGCGGGGGCGGGGTGTTCGGCGGCCGGGGTGGTGTCGGGGTCCGGCGCGGGTGGCACGTCGCGGAGGAGGTAGCGCAGGAGGCCGCCGGGGCGGTGGACGGGGGTGCCGTCGTCGGGGAGGCCGCGCAGGATGTGGGTGCGGACGGCGGCGGGGGTGTGGCCTGCCGCGAGCCAGCGGGAGACGAGGCGGGCCAACTCGTCGTACATGCCCCGGGGAATGCGGCGGAGGTCGGGGGAGAGGTGGGGGAGGGCGGCGACCAGGGTGCGGGCGGCTTCGGGGACCTCGGTCGCCTGCGGGGCGGGGTCGGGCTCCGGGTCCGGCCTCCGCTCCGGCTCGGCGGGATGGTGGAAGGTGTCTTCCCCAGGGTCTTTCCTTGGATGACCGTCGGTGGGCGGAGGGGTCGGAGTACCGACGGTCGGAATGCGGGGACTCGGCGCGACCTGCGGTGACGCGTCGGCGGAGGGTGTGTGTACGGGCATCCGGGCGAGGAGCTTGGCGGCCTCGGCGGCGCTCAACGGCACGTTGGAGACGAGCTGTTGGGTGACCCAGTGCCCGCCGGGTCCCTGGAGTCGCCGCTCGTGCACGAAGCCCTCCTCCTTGAGCTGCCGCTTGGCCCGCGTAAAGGCGCACGCCCCGATGCGGGCGCGTTCGGCGGTGCGCGACAACGACTCGCGCGCCCCGTCGGGGAGGGAGAGCTGCCAGGTCAGCAGCCGCACGGCGTCGGAGGACAGTCGGGGGTGCCGGATCAGGTCATGGGAGAACTGGGAGAAGGCGCGCGGGGGCGCGATATGGTGCCGGTAAATCACGGTGGAGTCGCTTTCCACTGGTGGTTCAAGGCCCTCGCGGACGGTTGCAGCCGCCGCGGGGGTCGCCTTCGTTCCGTGCCCGGCGTGGCACGAGGAAGACGTGATGTCGAGGCGACGCTACCGCACGCTGCGTGCGCGCGTGACCGCGTTGAGTGAAGAGGTCGGGGCTCGCTGTTCGGTCCGCCGGACCGTGGCGGTCCAGCCAACTACTGCTGCGATCACGTCAATCCACCTCCCTCGACCCCGATATCGATCATTTGTTCGATAGATCTGGTGATCGACCCGGTGGCGGGCAACAGGCCCGGCACCGTTCGAGAACCGGGGGTTCGACCGGATGCAGCGGGAATCGTTCAGACGTACCGGTATACAGATGCTGGCCGTGACAGCGGCGGCCGCCGTCCTGCCGATGACGGCGCCCTCCACGGCCGGCGCAGACACGACAGCGGATCTGCGGGTGGAGTCCTACGTACTGCCCGCCGGTGCGGCAATACCGTCACTGGAGGAACTGCACAGCGCAGAAGGCAGGGAACGTCTTCGCCGGGCGGCCACGGCGGCCGAGCCAGGGGCGGCGCTGGCGCAGGAGACGGTGGGTCCGGCGGCCTCGTCCGCCCCGCTGTCCCGACGCCCGTCCGGCTCACCGCCGGCGGACGCCACCACAGGGATACAGCAGCGCGCAGCTATGGGCCCGACGGCCACGGCGCCGGAGCCCGCGCGGACGATGACGTACGACGAATGCGTCAAGGGTCTGGGCAGCGACAAGAAGTTCTACGTAAAGTCCCGCTTCGCGGTCTGCAACGGGGCGTCCTTCCTCCAGACATGGACGCGCAACGGCCAGCCGGTCGGCACCAGCATGTTCAATGTCCGCGCGGTCGGCACCATTGCCCAGAACAGCCGCACCATCACCTTCCAGTACTACTTCACCGACTTCACCACCGCCGGCACCACCGGCGCGCCCGCGATGCCGATCACGACGAAGGCCGACATCCCGCAGAGCTGGCCCTCCGGTGCGCGCTACACCCGTGGCGGGACCATGCCGGGGACGAAGACGTTCACCCAGCTCAAGGCGCAGCGCACGTTCAAGGAGACCGTGACCGCCAAGCCCGGACAGGGCAGCGGATCCGCCGACCTCCTCTTCGCGGTGTACGAACCGGCCATCAGCTACACCCCGCCCGCGCCCTGGAAGCTGAGCGGTGCCCTGGGCGGCAAGCTGTTCATGCTCGCCCCGCGCTGGGACGCCGCGTCGTACCTGGCCAACTCCACCGGCGGCGGCACTCCTGCCAAGAAGGGGGCGGCCACCTTCAGCTACGTGCCCACGCTGACCTACAGCGCCAAGGCGGGGGCCGCGGAGCGGGGCGTGGCCCAGCACATCAGCACGGCGTTCACCGTCCCGCAGGACACCAAGCCGTACATGTCGGCCAAGAAGGTGCCGGGCCAGAGCGCGAAGGACCCGCTGCACCGGCTGGTGAACAAGACCCGCAAGGACGACAACCGCAAGGCGGCGGTCAAGCAGTGCAAGCGCTACTGGGGCGCCAAGTACACCCAGGGCGGCAAACTCGAGTGTGACGAGTACCCCTTCGCCACCACCTACGAGGGTGCCGCGGAGGCGGACCACGACTCAGAAGCGAAGAAGTTCAACTTCTCCGTGAAGCCGATCCCCGCGGCAGAGAACCTGGCGGGCGGCAACATCCTGCGTAGTTTCTACGCGAAGAACCGCATCATCGACGGGATGGACGACGGGTTCCTCGTGAAGATCCGTTCCTGACCCCGGGGGCAGGCGGACGGGCGGGACGGCATCCGGCCGCCCCGCCCGCGCCGCCGTCACGGCTTGGCAGGCCAGAACTGCACGAGATACCTCTCCACGTCGTGCCCTGTGCCCTCACCTTCCGACAGGGCGGCGGCCTCGGCGCGGCCGACGCAGTGCGCCCGCACGTGCCACGAACCCGGAGAGCCCAGCGCGAAGGACTCCGTACGCCCCACGCTCCCCGACCAGACCGCCACCTCTCCGCTGGTCGACTCGAACTCGGCCTCGCCCCGTTCGTCCCAGGCCAAGGGGTCCTGCTCGGGAGGCGGCCCGTCCCACACCTCCACGATCAGCGTGGCGGTATGAGTGTGGCCACCGCTGTAGAAATCGAGGCGCCCGGGAAACCCGTTCAGGAATACGTCGGACTCATAGTCGTCCGGAAACGGTATCGGCAGTTCAGCGTCATCGGACTCCTGAAGCGCGAAGGAGTGATACCCCACATCCGCGTTCACACGCTGCTGCCGGACAAGTTGCGCCACGAGTACCCCTTCGGGATGCCGATGCCGGTTCCTTGCCGGAATGGTAGGCCGGGGGTTCACCCGTAAGCCGGAACTTGTCTGACGTCGGGCATGGTTGCAGTGCGTCCGTCCTACGGTGCGAGCACGGGTGACCGGTGGACGGATGTGCTGAGGGGGCTGGTGCGATGGAGTCGGGAGCGGACTCGGGTGCGGGCGTGGAGGGTGGCGCGGGTGCCGACTCCAACGGGGAGTTCCTGCGGTGCTTCGGCCGCCAGATGAAGCTGCTGCGGGAGGCTGCGGGGCTGACCCAGGCGCAGTTGGGCGAGCGGGTCGGGTACGGCGAGGCGCAGATCGCGGCGGTCGAGCAGGGGCGGCGGATTCCCCGGCCGGAGTTGGTGGACGCGGTGGATCGCGAGGTGTGCGGGCGGGGGGTGTTGGTGGCGATGAAGGGGGAGGTGGCGAAGGCTCGGTATCCGGGGTTCTTCCGACGGTACGCTGAACTGGAGGGACAGGCGGTTGAGCTGCACGCCTACTCCGACCATGTGGTCAAGGGGATCTTGCAGACGGAGGAGTACGCACGCGCGGTCTTCCGCATGTGGCGTCCGTTGTTGGACGAGGAGACGATCGAGCAGGGCGTGACGGCACGGATGGAGCGCCGGAAGCTCTTCGCTCGTCGGCCCGCCCCCTTGCTGAGCTTCGTCATCGAGGAGCATGTTCTGCAGCGACCTCTCGGAGGTCCGAAGGTGCTGCGGGGGCAACTGGAACAACTGCTGCTCTACGGGCACGAGCGCAACGTCGAGTTGCAGGTGATGCCGACGCGGCGCGACGAGCACGCGGGACTGGCGGGCCCCTTCACATTGATCCATCTCGCCGGTCAGCGCAGGATGGCTTACATGGAGGTACAGGACACAAGTGCCCTGTACTCGGACCCGAGGAAGGTCAGCCCGTTGGAGGCAACGTACAGAGTCCTCGCGGCACAGGCGTTGACTCCCAGGGAATCACTGGCCTTCATCCAGAAGCTGTTGGGAGAGCTATGAAGACAGGCAGCCCCGCGCCTGCCGCTGGCGAACTGCGCTGGTTCAAGAGCAGCTACAGCGCGGGAAACGGCGGTGATTGCGTCGAGGTCGCGGACGCCGGTACGGCCGTACTGATCCGGGACTCCAAGCGCCCGGACGTGGCGATCCTCAATGTGCCGTCTGCCCAGTGGACGGCGTTCGTGCGGATGGCCGCAGGCGTTTGAGACGAACGAGGGGCGGTGGGAAGCACGTTTGCGCTCCCCACCGCCCTCAGTCATGCCACGGAGCGTGGTGCTCACTCGCTCTTCTTGCGCCGCCCGCCTGCCTTCTTCTCGGGACGCCAGTTGACGAGATCCGCCTCGGACAGCTCACGCTCCGCGCCACCGGTGTCGAGGGCGGCCTGGAACTCCTCGGCGGGGTTGCCATCCCACTCCTCGTCGTACTCGCCGTACCACTGGTGCACCCAGGGCAGCACCTCGCGCAGCCCGGCGAGAAGCGGTACGAAGCGGGAGTCGTCCTGGTCCAGCCGTCGGTCTCCACACGGCTGTTGCGGATCAGTCCGACGAGGGCGTCGGCCTGGTCGCGGTGGTTCCAGCCGGCCCAGCCGAGCAGCAGGGAGCCGTCTGCTCCCAGACCTGCTTCCACTGGGCCCGCTTGCGCAGCCCGGAGTCCTTGTAACGGAGGGCGGCGAGGTAGGGCACGTGCTCGGCCTTGATGACGGTGGCGAGGGAGGCGTCCCGCTTGCCGAGGTGATCGGCGGCGTAGAGCGCGGCCACGGCCTGCACCTCCTGGTCGTGCCGCAGCTCATCGGCAAGCTGATTGACGGTGAGCGGCCGAGGCACGGTGAACCCGTCCCGCTCCTCGAACCACAACTCCCCCCGCTCGGCAGCATCGAGCAGCCAGCTCCGGAGGGCAGCGGCTTCGCGCTTCTCCCAGGGCTCTGTGTCCCGTGACGTGGTGACCCGGGAAAGCCGCTGGACCGGGCCACCACGCGCCAGTGATCGTCAGGAACGTGGCTCGTCGGTCGCGGCGGACTCCTTGCCCGGTTCGGCGGGCTGGCCGGTGAACACCGTCAGGTGCCAGGCACCCTTCTCCCGTGTGACGGTGAAGGTATCCCGCAGTGGCTTGCCCGCCCTGTCCTCGGCGAGGAGGCGGGCCGAGCCGACGTCCGGACCCATGTCGCGCCGGATCCGCACGTCCTTGATCTTCCAACCGCGTCCGCCCCGGTCGGCGAGGATTCGCTCGGCCTCCTGCCGGGACCACTCCGCGTCCTCGACGCCTCCGACCGAGATCAGCCCGGTGACACTGCGGGAGTTGAGGGCCCGCACATAGGCCTCGACGGCCTCGCGGGCCCCGTCGTAGGACTCCGAGGCCGAGGACGACGGGGTTTCGTCGTCCTGGGACGAGCAGCCGGATGCGACGACCAGCGCTGCCGCCACGGCCAAGAGGCGTCGGCGTTGCACCGGTGCGCCGATCAGCGTGAGTGCCGCCGTCGTGGTCGCGGCTGCGGCGATGACACGTCTGTGCCCCGTGGTGCGCATGAATCCCCCCGCGTGAGCTGACTGGTCGGCGTCAGCCTGTATGTCAGGAGGCCGAAGGCGAAGACGTCGTTCCCGTGTGACGGATTCCAGATTCAGGAATGGCCTGTTCCTGTTTCAGGGCGTCTTCGCTGTACATCAGATGACCGGGTGCAGGGGACGGCCGCGCGGCAGGCGGACGTGGTGCACGAGGGGGTGTTCCACGCCCTGGAGCGGACACCGCACACGCGGAGTCCCTGGTGTGCGCGCACCACCGCCGCCCGCGTCGTCGGCTGATACCGGCGGAGCCCCGCCGGTATCAGAGGTCCACCGGCTCCAGCGCCCCCAGCTCCGCCATCAGGCCCAGCCGGTCGTACTCCCACCAGCCCTCGACGATCTTGCCGTTGTCGCCGAAGCGGAAGATGGTCGTGCCCGTCATGGTGACGTCCTTGTTCGTCGCCGGGATGCCGAGGAAGTCGGCCCGGTGGGTCGCCTTCCAGACCCACCGGGTGCACACCCGGTCGCCCTCGGCGATGTGGTCCTCGACGCGGAAGGTGAAGTCGAAGCCGCCGCGCCACTCGTCCAGCTCGCGCCGGAGGTGGTCCAGGCCGAGCACGTCCTGCTCGTTGGCCGGATCGTGGCCGTGGTAGTGCTCCTCGACCAGACCCGACAGCCCGGACAGGTCGTCCGCCGTGACCGCCACCTCGAAGAAGCGCCGCGCCGTGTCCGTGTTCAGCTGGGCGTCGCGCACCACGTCCAGGTCCGTGAAGGTGGGCATCTCGTCGCAGAGGGCCACCATCTCCCGGAAGATCCGGTCGGTCTCCGGCAGCTGCGAGTTCCGCATCGCCTCCTCGTACGACGGGAACTCCACGATCTCGACGACGTGCGACGCGTCCGAGCGGTCCTTGCCGACCACCGCGTGCGTCGCCGTCCTCTTCCCCTTGGTCTGCTCGACCCACCGGTCCATGAGCTGGTCCATCTCCTCGAACCGGCTCGTCTTGCAGTCGATCAACTGTACGAAGGTCATGACGTCGCCACCTCCGGCACCCGGGGGCCGGGTGTCTCGGGTTCTGGGTGCCCTGTCCCCTCCATCTTCCTCCGGGGAGCGGCCCGCGTCCCGCCGTGACCGTGCGCAGGGCGGAGTGCCCGAGGCGCACCCGTGGCCTGCCGGGACCGTACTTCCGCCCGTCCGCGTCAGCGAGGCCCGTACTTCCGCCCCGTCCGCGACGAGATCCCGCCCAGCAGCCCACGCGGGACCAGCTTCGACGCCCCCATCAGCACCTTGTACCGCGGATCCGGGACGGACAGCGACTTGCCCCGGGCCAGGTCCGCCAGCGCCGCCGCGGCGACCTTGTCCGCGTCCAGCCACATCCACCGGGGAATGTTGTCCGTGCCCATGCACGCCCGCTGGTGGAACTCGGTGCGCACGAAGCCGGGGCACAGCGCCATCAGGCGCACGCCGTGACCGGCCAGGTCCTGCGCCGCGCCCTGCGTGAACTGCACGACCCACGCCTTCGACGCGCCGTACGTCCCGCGCGGCACGAACGCCGCGGTCGAGGCGACGTTCACGACCCCGCCGCGTCCGCGCTCCCGCATCGCCTCCACCGCCGCCGACGTCAGCCGCAGCACGGCCTCGCAGTGGACCTTGAGCATCATCAGCTCGTCGGACATGGGGACCTCGAGGTAGCGGCCCTTGTGCCCGAACCCGGCGTTGTTGATCAGCAGGTCGACGGGGTTACGGCGGTCGGCGAGCCGGCGCTCCACCGCCTCGATGCCCTTGTCCTCGGCCAGGTCGGCGGTCAGCACCTCCGCCTCGATGCCGTGGCGGTCGTGCAGCTCGGTCGCCTGTTCCCGAAGCCGGGCGGTGTCCCGGGCCACGAGCACCAGGTCGTGGCCGTCGGCCGCCAGCCGCCG
Source organism: Streptomyces albogriseolus (assembly GCA_014650475.1). Classification (GTDB taxonomy): domain Bacteria; phylum Actinomycetota; class Actinomycetes; order Streptomycetales; family Streptomycetaceae; genus Streptomyces; species Streptomyces albogriseolus. Next base: position 46,372 of record BMVA01000007.1, on the reverse strand, counting down.
CGCGAACGCGGCACCGATTCCCGCCGTCGATCCCGTAATCAGAGCCGTTGTCATGGCCCAAGAGTAGTTACCCGGAGCGGAGCCGTCCGCTCTGCGGTGCGGGCCGACACCGGGCCTCCAGGACACGCGCCGACGTACGGTCAGACCTCCACGGCCGTGCCGGACTTCTTCACATGCTCCCGCGCCTTCCCCAGCGCCTCCGGGTGCAGCGCGTCCCCCGCCGCCAGCAGCCGGGGGAGCAGGGAGCGCTCCGTCGTCACCGCCCGGAACTGGAGGGCCACCGTCACGTCGTGGTCCGGGCGGTGGACGATGCGTACGGCGTCCCCCGCGCGCACCTCGCCGGGCGTGATCACCCGCAGGTACGCCCCCGGCGCGGCCCGCTCCGTGAACCGCCTGACCCAGCCCTCCTCACCCAGATGGCCCTGGAAGGTGCGGCACGGGATACGCCCGGACGTGACCTCCAGGACCACCTCGGGACCCACGGCCCAGCGCTCGCCGATCAGCGCGCCGGAGACGTCGACGCCCAGGGTGGTGAGGTTCTCGCCGAAGGCGCCGGCGGACAGCGTGCGGCCCAGCGCGCGCTCCCACTCGTCGAGGTCCTCGCGGGCCACCGCGTACACCGCCTGGTCGTCCCCGCCGTGGTGCCGCGTCTCGCACACCGCGTCCCCGGCCAGACCGCTCCCGCCGATGCCCTTCGCACCGGGCGCCGACACCCGCACCGGCCCCTCCACCGGACGCTTGTCGATACCGGTCAGGCCGTCGCGCTGACCCGTGTAGGGGACGGGCTTCGGGCGGCCCAGGTTCACAGACAGAAGCTTCATGCGGTGCACGGTAGGGCATCCACGTCAAAGCTTCGACGCATTTATTCCTCATTGATCAAAGGCGGGCTTATCCCTGTGGGTATCCTGGCGGTGTGATCGAAGCCCGCCACCTCCGCGTGCTGCGCGCCGTGGCCTCCACCGGTTCCTTCTCCGCCGCGGCCCGCGATCTGGGGTGCACCCAGCCCGCCGTCAGCCAGCAGATGAAGGCGCTGGAGGCGTCCGTCGGCACGCCGCTGCTCATCCGCACCGGCCGCGAGATGCGGCTGACCCAGGCCGGCGAGGCGCTGGTGCGGCACGCGGCGGGCATCCTCGCCGGGCTCACCGCCGCCGAGGAGGAGGTCGCGGCCATCGCAGGACTGCGCGCGGGACGGGTGCGGCTGGTGTCGTTCCCCAGCGGCAGCTCCACGCTCGTGCCGACCGCCCTCGCCGCACTGCGTGACGCCCACCCCGGCACGCGCGTCTCCCTGGAGGAGGCCGAACCGCCCCGCTCCGTGCGGATGCTGCGCGAGGGTGACTGCGACGTGGCCCTCGCCTTCCGCTACGAGGGCGCGGCGGGGGCGGAGGAGTGGGACGACCTGGTGGTACGGCCGCTGCTGTCGGACCGGCTGGTCGGGCTCGTGCCGGAACGGCACCGGCTGGCCCGCGCGGGGTCGGTCGCCATCGGCGAACTCGCGGGGGAGCCGTGGATCGCGGGCTGCCCACGCTGCCGGGGGCAGCTCGTCGAGGTGTGCGAGACGGCCGGTTTCACCCCGCGCATCGACTTCGCGACGGACGACTACCCGGCGGTCGCCGGTCTGGTCGGCGCGGGACTCGGGGTCGCGGTCCTGCCGCAGCTCGCGCTGGAGTCGCTGCGGCCGCGCGGCGTACGCACCGTGGACCTGGAGCCCGCCGTACGGCGGGAGATCGTCGCGCTCACCCTGCCGGACCTCGCCCAGGTGCCCGCGGTCACCGCGACGCTGGAGAAACTGGCGGCGGCCGCCGCCAGGTGACGGAAGCCGGCCGACGGCGACGGGCCGGCAGCGGGCGGCCGACGGATCAAGGGCACGCGAGCGTGCCGGGGCTCTTTTCTGGAGAAACGTTCCTTCAGGTGTTCGAGGCGGTGGCGTGTCCGCCGGCGCCCGACGCCGACACCAGCCGGTTGCGCGCCCGCCCCATCAGTTCTTCGCGTTCGTCCTCGGTCAGGCCGCCCCACACGCCGTACGGCTCGCGCACCGCCAGCGCGTGTGCGGCGCACTCGGCGCGCACCGGGCACCTCATGCAGACCTCCTTGGCCGAGTTCTCGCGTGCGCTGCGGGCGGCGCCCCGTTCGCCCTCCGGGTGGAAGAAGAGCGAGCTGTCCACCCCGCGGCAGGCAGCCAGGAGCTGCCAGTCCCACAGGTCCGCGTTCGGTCCGGGAAGGCGGGAGAAATCTGCCATTGCGTGACCCCTTGTAGCCGTTACTGGGCGGATCCGGTGTCCACGACCGTACAACTACGATCAAAGGAGATGAAAATATGACTCATTGCGAATCTAGCTCCGGACACCATCGAAGGGGAAGAAAAGGGTCTAAATGGGGCATGGCTTGTGGTGAAAGTCGGGGGGTACGTCGCGCATGTCTCCACCGTGAGCACCTCCTCACGTAGAGTGCCGAAGATGGCAGACGGCCCCGTAACTCTTTCGAGTGACCGTCGTTGAGAGTGCGAGGCGGTTGAAGGAACAAGCGCTCGGGCGGGCGTCCGAGACGGTCGACCGCAAGGTGACGATTTCGTACCAGCCTGGAGGCTCAAGGTGACGCGCATCAGCTGCGGAGGGCGGCCATGACTTCCGTCCTCGTCTGCGACGACTCCCCGCTTGCCCGAGAGGCGCTCCGCCGCGCGGTCGCGACCGTGCCCGGCGTCGAGCGTGTGACGACGGCGGCCAACGGCGAGGAAGTCCTCCGCCGCTGGGGCGCCGACCGCTCGGACCTGATCCTGATGGACGTGCGCATGCCCGGTCTGGGCGGCGTGGAGACAGTACGGCGGCTGCTTTCCGCCGACCCCGGAGCACGCATCATCATGCTCACGGTCGCCGAGGACCTGGACGGCGTCGCCCTCGCGGTGGCCGCCGGGGCCCGCGGCTATCTGCACAAGGACGCCTCCCGCGCAGAGCTGCGCGCCACGGTCACTCAGGCGCTCGCCGACCCGACCTGGCGGCTCGCCCCGCGCCGGCTGCGCTCGGCCGAGATGGGCGCTGCGCCCACGCTCACCGCGCGTGAGATCCAGGTGCTGGAGGGGATGAGCCACGGCCGCTCCAACGCGGAGATCGGCCGCGAGCTGTTCCTCTCCGAGGACACGGTGAAGACCCACGCGCGCCGTCTGTTCAAGAAGCTCGGCGCCTCGGACCGGGCCCACGCGGTGGCGCTCGGGTTCCGGTGGGGCCTGGTGCGGTAGGCCGTCCCGTCCTTCGGACCGGGCCGGCCGGGCTGCGGAGCGCCGTACCGGCGCGGGGTCCGGACACGCCTCCGGGCCCGGATCCGGTGAGCTGCCGTCCGGGTGGACGCGGTGCCGGGGCGTCTCGGGCCGCGGTGGGACCCGCGGAAGCGGTTCGCGGGCGTCGCGCGGTGGTCGTACGACGTGTCGAGTGCGCGCGGCGGTCCGGTGCGGATCGTCCGGCAGGACGTGGGCGGCCCAGCTCGCGGTCCCGGGTTCGGTCGCGGTGTCGTGGTCGGGCGCCGGACGTTCCCCTCGGGGCGTGGGTGCTCGCGGTCACCGGACGGACGGTCGCGCACCCCGCGTCCGTGACATCCCGCACTGTCGTGTGTCGTGACGGACACCTCGTACTCCCGTGCACAGGCCCCTCGTCCCGCGGGCGGGCCTGCCGCGGAGCGGTCCGTGGGCCGCTCGGGGCGTGGGCCGGCCCACAGGGCGGACGTGGTGTTCGCCGCGGCCGGGAAGGACCCACTGCTCGTTTCGCGGCGGATGCCGCATCCTTGAGGTGTGGAGTTCCTCGGGGACGAGTCGGTCGAGCGGAAGGGGAGGGCGCGAGGGATGAGTTCCGGCGCACCTGCTCATAACGCTTCGGTGCACAACCAAGGACACGGTGCCACGGACCCCGCGTCCGCAGGGCACCATGGACCGATGCGCGACGACGAGGCGGGCACGGCCCACGGGGCGATCGGTGCGCTCGTCCACCGCGCGGTCGACGGAGACGAGCAGGCCACGCACGATCTGCTCGCCCACGTCCATCCCCTCGCCCTGCGCTACTGCCGCACCCGTCTCTCCCGTCTGCCGGGCGACGCCCGGCACTTCGTCGAGGACCTCGCCCAGGAAGTCTGCGTGGCGGTGCTGCTCGCGCTGCCCCGCTACAAGGACACCGGCCGGCCCTTCGAGGCGTTCATCTTCGCCATCGCCTCCCACAAGGTCGCCGACCTCCAGCGCGCCGCCATGCGGCACCCCGGTTCGACCGCCGTGCCGTCCGACGAGATGCCGGAGCGGCCCGACGACTCGCTCGGCCCGGAAGAGCGCGCCCTGCTCAGCAGCGACGCCGAGTGGGCCAAGAAACTGCTGGCCAGCCTGCCCGAGAACCAGCGCGAGCTGATCCTCCTGCGCATCGCCGTGGGGCTCACCGCGGAGGAGACCGGCCAGATGTTGGGAATGTCACCCGGCGCGGTCCGGGTGGCGCAGCACCGCGCGCTGAGCCGGCTGCGGGCCCTGGCGGAGCAGTAACGCCCGTCCCCGCGCCGCCTCTTCGTGAGCGCGACAGCGCATCAGTTGCATATGAACGGACGATCAGCCGTTCCCGTACGAACCTACGAAGCCGGGGACCGTGCGGAACCGTGGAATGAGACACCCGCGCTTCCCGTTAGCATGGACATCCGCACCGATCAAGGCCATTTGGGGAAGGTGTCATGACTGCCAACGTCGACGGAGTGCCCGGAAAATTCGCGACACTCGGGCTGACCTACGACGACGTGCTGCTGCTGCCGGGCCCGTCGGACATGGCACCCGACGAGATCGACACCGCCTCGTACGTCTCCAAGAACGTGCGGGTGAACATCCCGCTGCTGTCCGCCGCCATGGACAAGGTGACCGAGTCCCGCATGGCCATCGCGATGGCCCGCCAGGGCGGCGTCGGCGTGCTGCACCGCAACCTGTCCATCGAGGACCAGGCCAACCAGGTCGACCTGGTGAAGCGGTCCGAGTCGGGCATGGTCACCGACCCCATCACGATCCACCCGGACGCCACGCTCGGCGAGGCCGACGCGCTGTGCGCGAAGTTCCGCATCAGCGGCGTCCCGGTGACCGACGGCAACAAGAAGCTGCTGGGCATCGTCACCAACCGTGACATGGCCTTCGAGACCGACCGCTCCCGTCAGGTGCGCGAGGTCATGACGCCGATGCCGCTGGTGACCGGCAAGGTCGGCATCTCCGGCCCGGACGCCATGGAGCTGCTGCGCCGCCACAAGATCGAGAAGCTTCCGCTGGTCGACGACGACGGCGTCCTCAAGGGCCTCATCACGGTCAAGGACTTCGTCAAGGCCGAGAAGTACCCCAACGCCGCCAAGGACGGCGAGGGCCGCCTGCTGGTCGGCGCCGCGGTCGGTGTCGCCGGTGACGCGTTCGAGCGCGCCCAGGCGCTGATCGAGGCGGGCGTCGACTTCATCGTCGTCGACACCGCGCACGGCCACTCCCGGCTGGTCGGCGACATGGTCGCCAAGATCAAGTCGAACTCCTCCGGCGTCGACGTGATCGGCGGCAACATCGCCACCCGCGACGGCGCCAAGGCGCTCGTCGACGCGGGCTGCGACGGCATCAAGGTCGGTGTCGGCCCCGGCTCCATCTGCACCACGCGTGTCGTCGCCGGCGTCGGCGTCCCGCAGGTCACGGCGATCTACGAGGCCGCGCTGGCCGCCAAGGAGGCCGGCGTGCCGGTCATCGGCGACGGCGGTCTGCAGTACTCCGGCGACATCGCCAAGGCGCTCGTCGCGGGCGCCGACACGGTGATGCTGGGCTCGCTGCTCGCGGGCTGCGAGGAGTCCCCGGGCGAGCTGATGTTCATCAACGGCAAGCAGTTCAAGTCGTACCGCGGCATGGGGTCGCTGGGCGCCATGCAGACCCGTGGCGACCGCAAGTCGTTCTCCAAGGACCGTTACTTCCAGGAGGGCGTCGCCTCCGACGAGCAGCTGGTGCCCGAGGGCATCGAGGGCCAGGTGCCCTACCGCGGCCCGCTGTCGTCCGTCGTCCACCAGCTCGTCGGCGGTCTGCGCCAGTCGATGTTCTACGTCGGCGGCCGCACCGTCCCGGAGCTCCAGGCCAACGGCCGCTTCGTCCGGATCACCTCGGCGGGTCTCAAGGAGAGCCACCCGCACGACATCCAGATGACGGTCGAGGCACCGAACTACAGCCGCCAGTAGCGGCGGGCTTCCCGAGGGCGGCTCCGGACCACCGGGGCCGCCCTCGCCCGTGCCGCCGGGGCGGTGGGCGCCGCGGCCGTCGGGGATACTGGAAGGCGCTGCAACGCAACAGGGAAAGGCCACAGACGTGACTGAGATCGAGATCGGGCGCGGCAAGCGCGGCCGCCGGGCGTACGCCTTCGACGACATCGCGGTCGTCCCCAGCCGCCGTACGCGGGACCCGAAGGAGGTCTCGATCGCCTGGCAGATCGACGCCTACCGCTTCGAGCTGCCGTTCCTGGCCGCTCCGATGGATTCGGTCGTCTCGCCGGCCACCGCGATCCGCATCGGCGAGCTCGGCGGCCTCGGCGTGCTGAACCTCGAGGGCCTGTGGACCCGCTACGAGGACCCGCAGCCGCTGCTCGACGAGATCGTCGGCCTGCCCGCCGAGGCGGCCACCCGCCGCCTCCAGGAGATCTACGCCGCTCCGATCAAGGAGGAGCTGATCGGGCAGCGCATCAAGGAGGTGCGCGACTCCGGCGTCGTCACCGCCGCCGCGCTCTCCCCGCAGCGCACCGCCCAGTTCTCCAAGGCCGTCGTCGACGCGGGCGTGGACATCTTCGTCATCCGCGGCACCACGGTGTCGGCGGAGCACGTCTCCGGTTCGCACGAGCCGCTGAACCTGAAGCAGTTCATCTACGAGCTGGACGTCCCGGTGATCGTCGGCGGCTGCGCCACCTACACCGCTGCGCTGCACCTGATGCGCACCGGCGCGGCGGGCGTCCTGGTCGGCTTCGGCGGCGGCGCCGCGCACACCACACGCAACGTGCTGGGCATCCAGGTGCCGATGGCCACCGCGGTCGCCGACGTGGCCGCGGCCCGCCGCGACTACATGGACGAGTCCGGCGGCCGGTACGTGCACGTCATCGCGGACGGCGGCGTCGGCTGGTCCGGCGACCTGCCCAAGGCGATCGCCTGCGGCGCGGACTCCGTGATGATGGGCTCCCCGCTGGCCCGCGCCACCGACGGGCCCGGCCGCGGCCACCACTGGGGCATGGAGGCCGTCAACGAGGAACTGCCGCGCGGCCAGAAGGTCGACCTCGGCACGGTGGGCACGCTGGAGGAGATCCTCACCGGTCCGTCCCACACCCCCGACGGCTCGATGAACCTCTTCGGCGCCCTCCGTCGCGCCATGGCCACCACGGGCTACAGCGAGCTGAAGGAGTTCCAGCGCGTCGAGGTGACGGTGGCGGACTCGCAGCACCGCCGGTAGTCGCCCTCGGGCCACGAGAAGGGGCCGGTCACCTGAACGGGTGACCGGCCCCTTTAACGTCTGCGCCGGGCGCATCATCCCGGAGCCCGCCGCGCGCCCCCTCTCACAACCGGTGCGCCGCCCCGGTGGGGGTCGCGCCCCGGGTGTCCAGGAGGAGCTGTGCCTTGACCGAGAGGCCCTGGAGGTCGTACGTGCGGTGCTGCTGGAGCAGGATCGTGAGGTCGGCGTCGGCGGCGGCCTCGTAGAGGGAGTCGGCGCGGGGGACGGGGCGGTCCAGGACGTTCCAGGACGGGACGTGCGGGTCGTGGTAGCTGACCGAGGCGCCCAGTTCCATCAGGCGGACCGCGATCTCCTGCGCGGGGCTGCCCTGGAGGTCGGCGAGGTCGGCCTTGTAGGTGACCCCGAGGAGCAGCACGCGCGCGCCGCGCGCCGACTTGCCGTGCTCGTTGAGCAGGGCGGCGGCGCGCTGCACGACGTAGCGGGGCATGCGGCCGTTGACCTCCTGGGCCAGTTCCGCCATGCGCAGGGTGCGGCCGGCGTGCGCGGTGAGGTCCTGGGGGACGGTGTGGCCGCCGACGCCCGGTCCGGGGCGGAAGGCGAGGAAGCCGAAGGGCTTGGTCTCCGCGCAGCGCAGCACGTCCCACAGGTCGATGCCGAGGTCGTGGCAGAGGGCGGCCATCTCGTTGACCAGGGCGATGTTGACGTGCCGGAAGTTGGTCTCCAGGAGCTGCACCGTCTCGGCCTCGCGGGGGCCGCGGGCGCGGACCACCTTGTCGGTGATGCGGCCGTAGAAGGCCGCCGCCGACTCGGTGCAGGCCGGGGTGAGGCCGCCGATGACCTTCGGCGTGTTGGCGGGGGTGACGTCGCGGTTGCCGGGGTCGACGCGGCTGGGGCAGTGGGCGAGGTGGAAGTCGCGGCCCGCGCGCAGGCCGGACCCGGACTCCAGCAGCCGCAGCAGCGGGCCCTCCGTGGTGCCGGGCGGCACGGGGGACTCCAGGATCACGGTGGTGTGCGGGCGGAGCTGCGCGGCGAGGGTGCGGGCCGCCGCCTCGACCTGGGAGAGGTCGAGTCCGCCGTCCGCGGCCGGCGGGGTGGGGACGCAGATCACGGCCGTGCGCACCCGGCCGAGCTCGGCCGCGCCGGTGGTGACCCGGAAGCCCTGCGCGAGCATGCGCCGCTGCTCGGCGGGGCTGAGGGAGCCGGGCTCGGGGCCGGTCCGGTACCCGACGGTGGGGATGCCGGCGGCGACGGCGGCCTGGGCCAGGGGCAGTCCGAACGGGCCGAGTCCGATGACGGCGAGATCTGCGGGCATGGCGTGGACCGTCCTTCCCAATAGCCGGAGTGCGACAGGTGCGCAAGCGCTGTGCACTGGACAGGCGAGCGCAATGTCAGACTAGGAGTAAATATGACCGATATGTGGGATTGATCGGCTTGTTTTCGGTGAGTCGTTCCGCGGGGCGGTTGTCCACAGCTCGAGGCGGCGTGTGGCTGAAGCCGGGCAACCCGGTCAGAATTTGGGCATGAGGGTGGGAGACCGGGCTTCGCCCGACGGGTGTGGCCGATGCGACCGATGAGCGGGAGGCAGCGGTGAGGACAGCGACACTGGGGCCGGCGCAGCGCGCCGAATCACTGGCGTCCATGGCGGAGCGCGAGCTGGACGTCCTGGTGGTGGGCGGCGGCGTGGTCGGCGCGGGCACGGCGCTCGACGCGGTGACGCGCGGTCTGTCCACGGGACTGGTCGAGGCGCGTGACTGGGCGTCCGGCACCTCCAGCCGCTCCAGCAAGCTGATCCACGGCGGGCTGCGCTATCTCGAGATGCTGGACTTCGCGCTCGTCCGCGAGGCGTTGAAGGAGCGCGGCCTGCTCCTGGAGAAGCTCGCCCCGCACCTCGTGCGCCCGGTGCCGTTCCTCTACCCGCTGCAGCACCGCGGCTGGGAGCGGCTGTACGCCGGGGCGGGCGTCGCGCTCTACGACACCATGGCGATGACCCACGGCCGCGGCCGTGGCCTCCCCGTGCACCGTCATCTGAGCCGCCGTCACGCCCTGCGGGCCGCGCCCTGCTTGAGGAAGGACGCGCTGGTCGGCGCCCTGCAGTACTACGACGCCCAGATGGACGACGCCCGCTTCGTGCTCACCCTCGTGCGCACGGCCGCGGCGTACGGCGCCAGGACCGCCAACGGCGCCCGCGTGACCGGGTTCCTGCGCGAGGGCGAGCGCGTCGTCGGCGCCCGGGTGCAGGACGTGGAGGGCGGCGGCGAGTATGAGATCCGCGCCAAGCAGGTGGTCAACGCCACCGGCGTGTGGACCGACGACACCCAGGCGATGGTCGGCGAGCGCGGCCAGTTCCATGTGCGCGCCTCCAAGGGCATCCACCTGGTCGTGCCCAAGGACCGCATCCACTCCACCACCGGGCTGATCCTGCGCACCGAGAAGTCCGTGCTCTTCGTCATCCCCTGGGGCCGGCACTGGATCGTCGGCACCACCGACACCGGCTGGGACCTCGACAAGGCGCACCCGGCCGCGTCCAGCGCCGACATCGACTACCTGCTGGAGCACGTCAACTCCGTCCTCGCGGTCCCGCTCACCCGGGACGACGTCGAAGGGGTGTACGCGGGGCTGCGCCCGCTGCTCGCCGGTGAGTCCGACGCCACGAGCAAGCTGTCCCGCGAGCACACGGTCGCCCACCCGGTCCCCGGCCTCGTCGTGGTCGCGGGCGGCAAGTACACGACGTACCGGGTGATGGCCAAGGACGCGGTGGACGCCGCGGTGCACGGACTCGACCTGCGCGTGGCGGACTGCGTGACCGAGGAGACCCCGCTGGTGGGCGCCGAGGGCTACCACGCCCTGTGGAACGGCCGGGCCCGCACGGCGGCCCGCACCGGCCTGCACCCGGTGAGGGTGGAGCACCTGCTCCAGCGGTACGGGTCGCTCACCGAGGAGGTGCTGGACCTCGTCGCCGGAGACCCGTCCCTGGGCGAGCCGCTGCGGGCCGCCGACGACTACCTGCGCGCCGAGGTCGTCTACGCCGCCTCGCACGAGGGCGCGCGCCATCTGGAGGACGTGCTGACCCGGCGCACCCGCATATCCATCGAGACGTTCGACCGGGGCACGCGCAGCGCACGCGAGGCCGCCGAGCTGATGGCTCCCGTGCTGGGCTGGGACAGCGGCCAGATCGACCGCGAGGTGCAGCACTACGAGAAGCGGGTGGAGGCCGAGCGGGAGTCGCAGCGGCAGCCCGACGACCTGACCGCGGACGCGGCCCGGCTGGGGGCGCCGGACATCGTGCCGCTGTAGTCCGGGCGACGGCTCGTCCCCCAGGGCACGGGGCGGTTGCCCGGCGCGCCCGGGGGCGCGACTCGGCCATTCGTGCGGCCGGGGACTCGACTCGGCCATCTTTGCGACCGGTTCGGGACCTGCGGCGTGCGAGGGCTCAGGGCTCCCGCGCCCCTGCCGGCCTGGGCGACGAAGCGTCAGGCCGGCCCACCTGTGACCGAATCGGTGCGCTTCGGGTCCGCCTTTGTCGGCACCCGTCCGGCAGAGTGGGTGAACGCTTCGTTCCCCCACCCCTCCGCCCGCCGTGTCCGGTGGGCGGACAGGGGCACCCTGGGCGTCGGGCGCTTGTCGGGTGAGGGACAATGAAGGCTCTGTCAGGGCGGGTTGCATGAGGGGACGCATGTCGGAGGCGGAGCGGGCGGGGACATCCCGTCAGGACAAGAGCGCACGTCTCCTCGCCGGGCGGTACCGGCTGGGAGACGTGCTCGGCCGCGGCGGCATGGGGACGGTGTGGCGGGCCGAGGACGAGACCCTCGGCCGTACGGTCGCCGTCAAGGAGCTCCGCTTCCCGTCGAACATCGACGAGGAGGAGAAGCGGCGGCTGATCACCCGGACGCTGCGCGAGGCCAAGGCGATCGCGCGGATCCGCAACACCAGCGCCGTGACCGTCTTCGACGTGGTCCAGGAGGACGACCGTCCCTGGATCGTCATGGAGCTCGTCGAGGGCAAGTCGCTCGCCGAGGTCATCCGGGAGGACGGCCTGCTGGAGCCGCGCCGCGCCGCCGAGGTCGGGCTCGCCGTCCTCGACGTGCTGCGGTCCGCGCACCGCGAGGGCATCCTGCACCGCGACGTGAAGCCGTCCAACGTGCTGATCGCCGATGACGGCCGCGTCGTCCTCACCGACTTCGGGATCGCCCAGGTCGAGGGCGACCCCTCCATCACCTCGACCGGCATGCTCGTCGGCGCCCCCTCCTACATCTCCCCGGAGCGCGCCCGCGGGCACAAGCCCGGACCGGCGGCCGACCTGTGGTCGCTCGGCGGCCTGCTGTACGCGGCGGTCGAGGGCACCCCGCCGTACGACAAGGGCTCCGCGATCGCGACGCTCACCGCGGTGATGACCGAACCGCTGGAGGAGCCGAAGAACGCCGGCCCCCTGCGGGACGTCATCCACGGGCTGCTGAACAAGGACCCCGCCCAGCGGCTCGACGACCGCGCCGCGCGGGCCATGCTGACCGCCGTCATCAGCGCGCCCGACGCCGAGGACGCCGACGGACAGCCGGCCGACGCCACCCGCGTCGTGCCGCTGCCCGAGCAGCCCGGCACGCGGGACACCGGCGCCAAGCGCGGCGAGGAGGCCGCGGAGAAGCTGCGCGGAGCTCTGCGCTCCGTGCGCAAGGCCGCGGTGGCGGCCGGCGCGGCCGGCGCCGCCCGCACCAAGTCCGGCACCTCCACGTCCGCCTCCACCTCCGCCTCGGCGTCCGGCGCGGCGACCCGCACCCCGGACGCGACGCCGGCCGCCGCGCGGTCCGCGACCGCCGCGAGCCCCGCCGCGGGGACGGCAGGAGGCGCGCGCGGCGCCGACGCGGCCACCGGAGGCCGCAGTTCGGGCTGGCCCGTGATGACCCCGCCGGACCTCCCCGCGCGGCCCGCGCCACGCGCCTCGATCACCGACGTGGTGCCGCGCCGCACGCTGGTGGTCATCGCGCTGGTCGTGGTGCTCGCCGTGATCGGCACCGTGCTCGCCCTCACCCTCGGCGACGACGAGGGCGGCAAGGGCGCCCAGGGCGCCGGCGGCGACCGGACCGCGGCGGAGAGCACCCCCAGCGCCGAGACCAGGAAGGACGACAAGGGCGGCACCCGCACCGACGGCTCCGCCACCGCGTCCACCGGGACGGGCGCGAGCGCCGGAGCCTCCCCCGGCTCCACCGGGACGGGCGGCGGCGCCGCGCCGGGCAGCTCCTCGGACGCCGCAGGCGGCGGAACGGGCGAGGCCGGGGCGGCCACGACGTACCGGGGGCAGCAGGGGTACTCGATCGGTCTGCCCGCCGGATGGACGTACAAGTCGTCCGGCGACGCCGGAGACCGCTTCACCGGGCCGAACGGGCAGAAGCTGCTCATCGGCTGGACCACCACGCCCAAGGACGACCCGGTCGCCGACTGGACGAACCAGGAGCGCTTCATGGTGCGTTCCCAGTACAAGCGCATACGGATCGTGGCGGTGGAGTACCGCGGCTGGAAGACGGCCGACTGGGAGTTCACCTACGTCGACGGCGGCGTCACCTACCGGTCCGTGGACCGGGGCACCGTCGTCAACGACGGTCTGGGGTACGGGCTGTTCTACACGGCCAGGGCCGACGCGTGGGACGGCGAGCAGCGCAAGAACACGTGGCGGACGCTGACGGAGACGTTCCGCCCGAAGTCCTGATCCGCCCGGCCCGCGGATCGGGACGCCAGATGTGGCATCCCCTCTCTGCGGGTTGCCTCCGGCACGTATCGTGAGTGGTTGCGGACCGTACGGAGCGGGAACGGGCTGTCCGGAGAACGGAACTGACCGACCGTAGTGCCGGGGGAGGCAACGTGGACGACTATGCGGGACGGGTTCTCGCCGACCGCTACCGCCTGCCCCTGCCCCCTTCCGACGAGTACGAGCTGACCGAGAGCCGCGCCTTCGACACCTACAGCGGCCAGGAGGTCCTGGTCCGGCAGGTGCCGCTGCCGGAGGTCGTCGAGGCCGAGGTGCTGGACGCCGAAGGGCTGCCCGAGGGCTTCACCGCCCGGGACGGCGCGCGGCGCGGCAGAGGCGTGCCCGGAGGCGGCCAGGGCGCGGTGCGCCGGCCCGCCGACCCGGTCGTGCGGCGGGCCGTGGAGGCCGCGCAGGCCGCGGCGGCCCTGCCCGACCATCCGCGCCTGGACCAGGTCTTCGACGTGTTCGCGGAGGGCGGTTCGCTGTGGATCGTCAGCGAGTGCGTCGCCGCGCGCCCGCTGGCCGCGCTGCTCGCCGAGAAGCCGCTGTCCCCCTACCGGGCCGCCGAGGTCGCCTCCGACGTGCTCACCGCCCTGCGGGTGCTGCACTCCCACGGCTGGGTCCACCGCAACATCACCGCGCGCACGGTCCTGGTCTGCGACGACGGCCGGGTGATGCTCACCGGGCTCGCGGTCGGCGCGGCCGAGGAGGCGCTGTGCGGATACGACCCGGTGCCGCCCGCCGACGACGAAGGACCGGAGCCGGGCGCGGCGCTCGAGGCGCTCGGCCCGGGCGCCGGAGCGGACGGCGGGCGCGGACCGGCCTGGCCGCCCGGGTTCACCGCCGACCCCGACCCGGACGCGGCGCGCCGCGCGGCCATCGAGGCGCGGGCCGGACGGCTGCCGGACGGCGGCGGGACCGGCGGCCCCGGCGACCTCTCGCCCGTGGTGGCGCCCCGCGCCCTGGACAGCGCGGGCGACGTACGGGCGGCGCGGGCCGGTGCCATCGCCGCCTACCGCGCGGGCGCCCGGGCCGCGGCCCGCGTGCAGGAGGCCCAGCAGGGCTCCCGCGCGCTGCCGGGGGCGCGCCCCGCCCCCGAGGAGGGTGCCGGGCAGCGGCCGTCGACGCCCCCGGGACAGATAGCCGACCCGTACGGGGCGGCCGCCTCCGGCTGGCACGGGGCCACCCCCCGCATCGGCGCACAGGCGGGCGGCACGCCCGAACCCGCGGCCGCCGCCCCCGAGTCCGGAGCGGCTCCTGCCGCCCCCGCCGGCCGCTGGGACGAGCCGGCCCCGCACGCCCCCGCCCGCCGGGGCCCCGCCACCGCGCTGGCCGCCGAGCGCGCCCGGCAGGCGCGGATGGCCGTCGTCGGGCCCGTCACCGAGCGCTGGGCGCCCGAGCAGGCCGGGCCCGTGCACGAGAACTGGCAGCTCGCCCCGCCCATCGGACCCGTCACCGACCTGTGGGCGCTGGGCGCCCTGCTGTTCCGCGCCGTGCAGGGGCACGCCGCCTACCCGGAGGAGTCGACGGCCGAGCTGGTGCAGATGGTGTGCGCCGAGCCGCCCGCCTTCGCCGAGGAGTGCGGCCCGCTGCGCCCGGTCGTCGAGTCGCTGCTGCGCCAGGACCCCACCGAGCGCCCCGACTTCGAGGAGCTGCGCGGCTGGCTGCGGTCGCTGGTGCGGTCCGCGCCCGAGCCGGAGGCGGGCCTGAACGTCATAACGGCCCCGCCGGTCGACGTGGGACGTCTGCCGGTCGTACGGCGCCGGGGAGAACTCGTGCGCAGGCGGCGCGCCGGGCTGCCCGCGCGGCACGGACGGCACAAGAAGGCCGCGCCGCGCGCCGGTTCACCGCGCCGCCTCGGCCGCACCCTGCTCCTGCTGGTGCTGCTCGCCATGGCGGCGGCGATCGCGTACGCGATGCTGTTCATGCCGAAGGCGGGCGAGGAGACCACCGGGTCGCCCTCCGCCGACCGCACCGGAGCCGTCGGCGGGGCCGCGCCGAGCCCTTCGGGGGACGCGCGCCCGGACGGCGACAACTCCCCGAGCGGCGGCGACGGTCCGCAGACCAGCCCCGAGGAGTCGGCCGCCTCGACCGAGACGCAGACCACCGGCCCTGAGGCCGCCGACGGCTTCACGCTGCGCAAGGACCCCGAGGGCTTCGAGGTCGCCGTCGCCGAGGGCTGGCAGCGCACCGCCAAGAACGGCAGCGGCCAGGTCGTCTACTCCAAAGGCGACTTCGAGCTCATCGTGGTGCCGGGCCGGGACAGCGCCCAGCAGTTCGGCGGCGACCCGATGGTCTACCAGCGGGACGCCGAGCGCGAGCTGCAGCCCTACCGCGACTCCAGCTGGGCCACCTCCACCGGGCTGAAGACCATCGAGGTCGGCGGACGGGTCATGGCCGAGGGCCAGTTCACCTGGACCGGCGACCAGGGCGAGCTGTACGTGCGCAACCTCGCGGCGCTGATCGACGGCCGCTACCACGTGGTGCAGGTGCGCGGCCCTGACGGCGAACGGGACGAGGTGACACGGCTCTTCGAGCAGGCGGCCGCCACGTACCGGCACACCGGCTGACCTCCGGCGCGACCGTGAGGGGAGACGCGACGCGGGGGCGCGACAAACCATCACAGTGCGGTCTCTCTGGCACCCCCTCGGTTCCCAGGACGGGCCGGGGTACCTACCCTTGCCCTGTCAAGACCATTGCGGGGCAACGTGAATCAGATGCAGGGCTCGCTCGTCGCGGGCCGCTACCGACTCGGCGAATCCATCGGGAGCGGTGGCATGGGCCGGGTGTGGCGTGCACACGACGAGGTGCTGCACCGTTCCGTCGCCATCAAGGAACTGACCGCCGCGCTCTACGTCTCCGACAGCGAACAGGCCACCCTGCTGGCCCGCACCCGCGCGGAGGCGCGGGCCGCCGCGCGGATCAACCACTCGGCCGTCGTCACCGTGCACGACGTGCTGGAGCACGACGGCCGGCCGTGGATCGTCATGGAGCTGGTCGAGGGCCGCTCGCTGGCCGACGTGGTCAAGGAGCAGGAGCGCGTCGAGCCCCGTGAGGCCGCCCGCATCGGCTTGTGGGTGCTGCGCGCCCTGCGCGCCGCGCACGCCGCCGGCGTCCTGCACCGCGACGTCAAGCCCGGCAACGTGCTGCTCGGCCGGGACGGCCGGGTGCTGCTCACCGACTTCGGCATCGCGCAGATAGACGGCGACGCCGCCATCACCCGCACCGGCGAGGTCGTCGGGTCCGTCGACTACCTGGCGCCCGAGCGGGTCCGCGGCCACGACCCCGGCCCCGCCTCCGACCTGTGGGCGCTCGGCGCCACCCTGTACACGGCGGTGGAGGGCCTCTCGCCGTTCCGCCGGACCTCGCCGCTCACCACGATGCAGGCCGTCGTCGAGGAGGAGGCCGAGCCGCTCCGGCACGCCGGCCCGCTCGCGCCCGTCATCAGCGCGTTCCTGCGGAAGGATCCGGCCACCCGGCCCGACGCCGCGACGGCCGAGCAGATGCTCGCCGAGGCCGCGGAGGGACGCCGGCCCCGCGCGGCGCAGGAGTACGTGCCCACCCGGGGCGACGGCGCCCATGTCCCGCTGCCGCGCCAGACGGGACCGCACCCCGGCGCGGGCGCACAGCCCTACCCGACCGGCACGCCGGCCCGCCCGCAGGGCGGCGGCTCCACCGCCGTGCAGGCGCCGTACGGGGCGCCCGTGGTGCCGCGCCGGCGCTCGCGCGGGCGGACGGTCGCCCTGGTCGTCGCGCTGGCCGCGATCATCGGCGGGGGCACGGCGGTGGTGCTCCAGCAGCAGGACGACCGGGGCGGCGTCACGGCGGCGCCGACCGAGACCGCGGACACCGTGGAGACGCCCGGCGTGTCGGACACCGGCGGGACCGACGCGGGCAGCCTGCCCGAGGGATGGGTGCGCCGCAGCGACCCCTTCGGGTTCACCGTCGTCCTGCCCGGCGAGGACTGGGAACGGGTGGTGTTCGACGAGGAGACCCAGCAGGTCGACTACACCCCCGACGGCGGCAAGCACTTCCTGCGCATCGCCGCCGACGACTCCCCGGACTTCGACGACCCGTTCGACCACCTCAGCGACCTCGACCAGCAGGTCGGCGGGCGTCTCGTCGACTACGAGCAGATCGAGCTGAAGCGCCTGACCTACCGTGACCGCGAGGCCGCGCGTCTGGAGTACAGCTGGACCGCGCTGCCCAAGGACACCGAGTTCCCCGGGCCGTACCGTGCGGTGGACCAGATGTACCTCACGCGCGACGGCGTGGAGTACGCCCTCTACATGGCCGGGCCCGCCGAGGACTGGGACACGACCAGGCAGCAGTTCGAGACGATTCTCAGAGGCTGGCGCGAGCCCTGACCGCCCCCGGCGTGCGCGGACGTGCGCCCGTTGGCCGAATCGCCGTACCGGAGTGGACACATCCGGTGGGGCATGATGGGCGCATGGTGACCGAGGGGGAGCCGGACAACGGGACCGACGGGGCCAACGCCCGCGTCGTGGCGGGACGTTACCGCCTGGAGGCACTGCTCGGACGCGGCGGCATGGGCGTGGTGTGGCGGGCCACGGACCAACTGCTCGGCCGGGGTGTCGCGGTGAAGGAACTGCCCTTCGACGACACGCTCACCGCGGCCGACGCCCGGCGGCAGCGGGAACGCACCCTGCGCGAGGCGCGCGCCCTGGCCCAGCTCAGCCACCCGAACATCATCGTCGTGCACGACGTCGTCGAGGACAACGAACGCCCGTACATCGTCCTGGAGTTGATCGACGGTCCGTCCCTCGCCGACCGGGTGGCCGCCGACGGGCCGGTGGACGCGGCGGAGGCCGCGCGGATCGGCGTCGACCTGCTGGGCGCGCTGCGCGCCGCGCACGCCGCAGGGGTGCTGCACCGCGATCTCAAGCCCGCCAACGTGCTGCTGGAGAACGGCACCGACCGGGTGCTGCTCACCGATTTCGGCATCGCCCAGATGCCGGGCTCGACCACGCTCACCGAGAGCGGGTCGTTCGTCGGCTCGCCCGAGTACACCGCCCCCGAGCGGATGTCGGGCGCGCGGACGGGGCCCGAGTCGGACCTGTGGTCGCTGGGCGCGCTGCTGTGCGCGGCGCTCAGCGGCGAGTCGCCGTTCCGCCGCGACTCACTGAGCGGCGTGCTGCACGCGGTGGTGGTCGACGAGATCCGGCCGCCCGCGCAGGCCGGGCCGATCCTGCCGGTGGTGCGCGGCCTGCTGGAGCGCGACCCGGACCGCCGGCTGGACGCCGACCGGGCCGAACGGATGCTGCGCGCCTTCCTCGCGACCGGCCGGACGCCCGAGACGGCCCCGCTCGACCTGCTCCCGGACCGCGAGCCGCCCCGCCGCCGGGCCCCGGTGTGGCGGGAGGTGCCGGAGACGGCCCCGCAGGACGCGCCGGACGGCCGCCCCGTACGCCGTCAGCCCACGCGGGGCGCGCTGGTGGCGGCGCTGGTGATCGCCGCGCTGGCCGGGGCGGGCGTGTCCGCGGGGGCGCTGCTGCTCCAGGACCGGGGCGGCGAAGGGGGCGGCTCCACGCCGAGCACCACGGCGCCCGAGACCCCCGCGACCGGGTCGACGCCCGGGCCCGTGCCGCCCGCCACCACCCCGCGGCGACCGGCGCCGTCGCCCACGGGGGCCGGCGCCTCGTCCACGGCAGCCGGCGCCTCGCCCACCGGTGCCCATACCTCGTCCACGCCCTCGTCAAAGGCGGGTACGGCCTCGCCGGAAGCCTCCTCGTCCGCCTCGGCCGCATAGCCGTACAAAAACGGCATACGTTCCGGCGTCGGTCACGGGTCTGTGACCGGTGGCGGCCCGCTGTGGAAGGGCGGTGGTCCGGCACGATATGCATGGACCCATGAGCAGTGACGGGGGAGCCCGCAACGGGGCCGACGAGCCGACCAGTTTTGGTCTGCAACCGCCCAGCCCGAACCCGCCGGCGGCCGTGCCGCACCCCGGCAATCCGTACGCGGCGCCGGCCGTAGTCGTCCCGCCGCAGGGGGACGGCCAGGCGCACGCGCACGGCCGGGCGCCGCACCCCGCGCCGGACGGCGCACGCGGACGGGACGATGCGCAGGGGAGCGGTCCGCGACAGGCCGCCCCGACGGGCGATCCGGTGCCGCCCGGGCCGTCCGCGCCCGACCCCGGCGCCGGACGGGTGATCGCCGGCCGCTACCGGCTGCTCGCCAAGCTCGGCCACGGCGGCATGGGCACCGTGTGGCGGGCCAAGGACGAGACGGTGGACCGCGAGGTCGCCGTCAAGGAACCCCGGGTCCCCGACCACCTTCCCGAACGTGAACGGGCCAACGTCTTCGAGCGGATGCGCCGCGAGGCCCGCGCCGCCGCCCGGCTCGACCACCCCGCCGTGGTCAACGTCCACGACGTCGCCGTGGTCGACGGCCGGCCGTGGATCGTGATGGAGCTCGTCCAGGGCCGCTCGCTCGGCGCGGTGCTCCAGGAGGAGGGCACGCTCTCCGCGCGTGAGGCCGCCCGCGTCGGCCTGGAGGTGCTCGGCGCACTGGAGGCCGCGCACGCGGCGGGCGTCCTGCACCGGGACGTCAAGCCCGACAACGTGCTGCTGGGCCGTCACGACCGGGTCGTCCTCACCGACTTCGGCATCGCCCAGATCGAGGGCGAGACCAATCTGACCGACACCGGCGGCTTCGTCGGCTCGCCCGAGTACATCGCCCCGGAGCGGGTGCTGGGCCAGCGCCCCGGCCCCGCCTCCGACCTGTGGTCGCTCGGCGTGGTGCTGTACGCGGCGACGGAGGGCGTGTCGCCGTTCCGCCGCAGCAACACGCCGGCCACCCTCCAGTCCGTCCTCAACGCCACGCCGGCACCGCCCGCCTCCGCGCAGGGCCCGCTGGCCGGGATCATCACCGCGCTGCTGCAGAAGGACCCGGCGCGCCGTCCGAACGCCGCCCAGGTCCGCGCCGCACTGGAGGCCGCCGCCAACCCGCCGGCGCCGCAGCCCACCCAGGTGGCCACGCTGCCCGTGCCGGGCCGCGAGGGCGGCGTCCGCATCGGCCGCAGGACGCTGCTGGGGCTGGGTGCGGCGGTGGTCGCGGCGGCCGTCGTGGTGGGCCTGGTGATCGCCGACCCGTTCGCGGGGCCGCTGCCCGACGGCTGGAAGACGCACGACCTCGGCGACCGGGTGGGCGTGTCCCTGGCGGTGCCGGAGGGCTTCGTGAAGGACAAGCCGGCCGAGGACGCCGACGGCACCGTCGCCTCCTTCACCGACCCGAGCGGGATGGTGCGGATCGAGACCGACCGGGACCTGAAGGCCGACGACAAGGACAACAAGATCCCGGCGTCCGCGTCGGAACAGGCGTTCGCCCACTGGAACGAGCTGAAGGACGGCGAGTTCTCCTGGGGGATCGCCGACACGCCGGCGCCGCAGGGGCGGCCCAGGGAGACGACGTACCAGGAGCAGGACGCGGCGACGAACACGATCGTCTTCACGACGACCACCACGCCGCCGCTGGAGCGCGAGGCGCAGGTCCTGTACTACCGCAACGCGGACGGTGACATGTACCGGCTCTGGATCGTGTACCCGGCGAAGGGCTACTTCGCGGAGGACGGCCGCGAGATCGCCCGCACGGTCTTCGACACATGGGACGTCCACCAGCGCTGACGCCGCGGGCCGTCACCGGTGCTGTCGGGCACCGGTGACGGCAACGTGCTGATCAGCGGCTTTGTTGCCAGCGTTCACTGGCATTGTGTGAGCCCTGCGGGAATCTGTTACCGACGGGTACACAAAGTGTGCGCCCCGGCATACTCTGCGCCTCATGACGGAAGCGCAGACCCGGGAAACGACCGGCACCAACCCCTTGGCCCCCGCCCCCCAGGGCGTACGCACCGCTGCCGACGTGGTGACGCCGGAACTGGTCGCCCAGCTCACCAAGGGCGTGGCCGGCTCAGGCCGCACCGCCAACCACACGCCCTTCACCGGCGAGAAGCTGGCCGACCTGCCCGAGTCGACGCCCGAGGACGTGGCGAAGGCGTTCGAGGCGGCCCGCGCCGCCCAGGCCGTGTGGGCGCGGACACCGGTCCGGGAGCGCGCCGCCGTGCTGCTGCGCTTCCACGACCTGGTGCTCAGCCGCCAGGCCGAGGTGCTGGACCTGATCCAGCTGGAGACCGGCAAGGCCCGGCTGCACGCCCACGAGGAGGTCCAGGCGGTCGCCGTCGCGGCCCGCCACTACGGCCGTCGTGCCGCCGCCTATCTGCGGCCCAAGCGGCACACGGGCGCCGTGCCGGTGCTGACGAAGGTGTCCGAGCTGCGCCACCCGCGCGGGGTCGTCGGCCAGATCGCGCCCTGGAACTACCCGCTCGAACTGTCCGTCGGCGACGCGCTCCCGGCGTTCGTCGCGGGCAACGCGGTCGTGATGAAGCCCGACACGGAGACCTGCCTGACCGCGCTGTGGGCCCGCGACCTGCTGATCGAGGCGGGGCTGCCCGCCGACGTCTTCCAGGTGGTCCTCGGCGAGGGCCCGGTCGTCGGCCCCGAGGTCGTCCGGCACGCCGACTACGTCTCCTTCACCGGCTCCACCCGCACCGGCCGCGAGGTCGCCCAGGGCGCCGCCGCCCGCCTGGTCGGCGTCTCCCTCGAACTCGGCGGCAAGAACGCCATGCTGGTGCTGGAGGACGCCGACCTCGACAAGGCCGCCGCCGGCGCCGTCCGCGCCTGCTTCTCCTCCGCCGGGCAGCTCTGCATCTCCATCGAGCGGCTCTACGTCCACGAGGCGGTCGCCGACGCCTTCCTGGAGCGCTTCGTCGCCCGCACCAAGGCGCTGCGCCTGGGCACCGCCCTCGCCTACGGCGCCGACATGGGCTCCCTGGTCGGACAGCGCCAGCTCGACGCGGTGACCCGGCACGTCGAGGACGCCGTCGCCAAGGGCGCCAGGGTCCTCGCCGGCGGCACCGCCCGCCCGGACATCGGCCCCTACTTCTACGAGCCGACCATCCTCGACGGCGTCGAGGCCCCGATGAGCGTGTGCACGGAGGAGACCTTCGGCCCGGTCGTCTCCGTCTACCGCTTCTCCTCCGAGGACGAGGCGGTCGAGCGCGCCAACGGGACGCCGTACGGGCTCAACGCGTCGGTGTGGACGAGGAACGCCCGGCGTGGCCGGGACATCGCCGCCCGCCTGCGCACCGGCACGGTGAACGTCAACGAGGGCTACGCGCCCGCCTACGGCAGCGTGCAGTCCCCGATGGGCGGCATGAAGGACTCCGGTCTCGGCCGCCGGCACGGCTCGGAAGGGATCCTCAAGTACACCGAGGCCCAGACCGTCGCCCAGCAGCGGCTGCTGCCGATGGCGCCGTCGCTCGGCATGGACGACGAGAAGTACGCGGCCTTCATGAGCCGCAGCCTGCGCCTGATGAAGGCGTTCCGTCTCCGCTAGGCCCCTTTGCCCGGCCCGGTCCCGGCGCCGCCGCTTCGAACGAGAGCTTTCGACGAGGAGAGCACGTGTCACAGGAGAACTCCGCCCCCGCCCCGGACGACGACGCCGGCTACGACTACGACGTCCTCGTCGTCGGCTCGGGCTTCGGCGGTTCCGTCTCGGCGCTCCGGCTGACCGAGAAGGGCTACCGCGTCGGCGTGCTGGAGGCCGGCCGCCGCTGGACCCGCGAGTCGCTGCCGAAGAACTCCTGGGACCTGAAGAACTACCTCTGGGCGCCGAGGCTCGGCATGTACGGCATCCAGCGCATCCATCTGCTGGGCAACGTGATGGTGCTGGCCGGCGCGGGCGTCGGCGGCGGCTCGCTCAACTACGCCAACACCCTGTACGTGCCGCCGAAGCCGTTCTTCGAGGACCCCCAGTGGGGGGACATCACGAACTGGCAGGAGGAGCTGGCGCCGTACTACGACCAGGCGCGGCGCATGCTCGGCGTGCGGCTCAACCCGACGACCACCCCCTCGGACGTGCACCTGAAGGCGGCGGCCGAGCGGATGGGCTGCGGCGACACCTTCCACATGGCGCCCGTCGGGGTCTTCTTCGGCGACGGCGAGGACGCCGACGGCAAGGTCAAGGCCACGCCGGGGCAGGAGGTGCCCGACCCGTACTTCGGCGGGGCGGGGCCCTCGCGGCGGGCCTGCTCCGAGTGCGGCGAATGCATGACGGGCTGCCGGCACGGCGCGAAGAACACCCTCAACGAGAACTACCTGTACCTCGCCGAGAAGGCGGGCGCGGTCGTGCACCCGATGACCACGGCGGTCTCGGTGACGGAGGACTCGCGCGGCGGGTTCGCCGTCGCCACGCTTCCCACGAACGACCGGCGCAAGGGCAAGGGCCGTACGTTCACCGCCCGCCGGGTGGTGCTGGCCGCCGGCACCTACGGCACGCAGACGCTGCTGCACCGGATGCGCACGGGCGGGCAGCTCCCGCACCTCTCGGACCGGCTGGGCGAGAGGACCCGCACCAACTCCGAGGCGCTGGTGGGCGCGCAGACCGACGACCGGCGCTACCGCAAGGCCACCGGCGAGCCGAAGGCCGACTTCACCCGCGGTGTGGCCATCACGTCCTCCATCCACCCGGACGAGAACACCCACATCGAGCCGGTCCGCTACGGCAAGGGCTCCAACTCGATGGGCTCCCTGTCGATCCTCCAGGTGCCCTACGCGGGCAGCGATTCGGGCGCCGCCCGGGTGCTGGGCTGGCTCGGCAACGTGGCGCGGCACCCGTGGCTGACGCTGCGGTCGCTGTCCAACCGGCGCTGGTCGGAGCGGACCATCATCGGCCTGGTGATGCAGTCGCTGGACAACTCCCTGACCACGTACCTCAAGCCGTCCGGGGTGGGCCGTGGGCTGCTCACCGCGCGCCAGGGGCACGGCGCCCCCAACCCCAAGCAGATCAAGGCGGCCACCGACGGCGCGTCCGCGCTGGCCGCCGAGATCAACGGCTTCGCCGGCTCCAACGTCGGCGAGCTGACGGGCATGCCGCTCACCGCCCACTTCCTCGGCGGCTGCGCGATCGGCGACTCCCCCGAGACCGGCGTGATCGACCCGTACCACCGGCTGTACGGGCATCCCGGCATCACCGTCGCCGACGGGTCGGCGGTCTCCGCGAACCTCGGCGTGAACCCCTCGCTGACCATCACCGCGCAGGCGGAGCGGGCGATGTCGTTCTGGCCCAACAAGGGCGAGGAGGACCCGCGTCCGGCGCAGGGCGAGGCGTACCGGAGGCTGACTCCGGTGGAGCCGAAGGCCCCGGCCGTCCCGGCGGACGCGTTCGGCGCGCTGAAGCTGCCGTTCCTGGGGATCCCGGCGGTGCCGCCGAAGAAGTAGCCGCGTATGCGTGACAAAGAGGAAAGGACCTGTGCCCCCCTCCGAGCTCAGGTCCTTTCCCCTTGTCACAGGGGCCGCCGCGCGGGCGGCCGGGGTCACGCCTCGGCGCCGGCCTTGCGACGGCGGACGACGAACAGCGCACCCGCGCCGGCCACGACGGCGGCGCCGCCGACCAGGCCGATCACCGGCAGGGCGGAGCTGGAGCCGGTCTCGGCGAGGCTGCCGGTGACCTTCACCTCGCTGACCTTGTCGAGCTCCTTGACGCCACCGGTCTGCGGCTTGGCGTCCTCCGGGTCACCGGCGTCGGAGCCGGCCGCCAGGATGTCGAAGAAGTAGATCCAGCCGTTCGGGTCGTCGGCGACCCAGCAGCCCTCGGTGTCCGAGTACTCGGCGAAACCGCCGGTGAGGCCGAGCGCGTCCGGCACCTTGCCGCTGACGGAGAGCCGCAGCTGGTAGGAGGCGGACTGGCCGGCGCCCAGCGAGAACGCGGCGAACGTGGCGCCCTCGCCCGCGGCGCCCGCGAGCGTGTTCCACGTGCCGGCCGCCTTGTCGTACGCCTGGACCGTGATCTGGCCGGAGTAGTCGCGGACGTCCTCCCAGCCGATCGCGGCGACGCCGATCAGCGGCTTGATGTTCTTGATCTCCTCGTCGCCGCGGTTGGAGACGTCGAAGGAGAACGTGGTCCAGCCGCTGCCCGCGACGATCGTCTCGGGCAGGCCCGACAGACCGCTGCGCAGGTCCTCGCTGAGCCCGGCCGTGCTCTCGCCGTTCTCGTCGACGCAGAGCTCCGGGTCCTCCGCGGCCGGGGTGCTCGCGCTGGGGCTCGGCGAGGGGGAGGCGGACGCCGAGGGCGAGGCGGAGGTGGACGGGGAGGGCGAGGCGGAGTCGTCGGTCCCGTTCCCCTCCTCGTCGTCGTTCCCGCCCTCGTTCCCGTTCCCGGTGTCGTTCCCGTTCCCGGTGTCGTCGGTCTCGTCGGTGCCGGACTCCGTGGACTCCGTCCCGGCGGGGGCGGTCGTCGGGGCGGTCTCCGTCGACTGGGTCGCGGAGGCGGTGGACGTGGGGTCGGTCGCGTGGGCGGCCGGGGCCGCGAGGAGGGCGGCCGGGACTATCGCTGCCGTCGCGGCCGCTGCGGCCAGGGCGCGGCGAAGCTTCATGAAGACCTCGGTGAGTCCGGCGTGCCGCGCGGTCGCGGCACGAGTCGAAAAGCGCCTCCGTGTGGGGCGCACGGGTCAGATCCGTGATGTCAGTGAGTTCGATCACCGAGGCCGCCGAATGGTTGTCCCTGAACTCACAGAATCTTTACGTGATGTGGATCACGGGCGGACAAGGGGGCCGTCGGCGCAGACTCGCCGCCCACCAAGATCACGCGCATCAGCCGCACACCGAGACGTGTGGGAGCAGTTCCTCCGGGACAGCGAGGCCGGTGTCCCCGCCTCCGCGCCCAAGGAGCTCTCCGCCCGGGCCCGGATGGGCGTGGCCCGCGGAAACGACCCGGACGGGTGCGGGTCGTCACCCGCACCTGAGCGGTAGCGGTGCGGACACACATGCGTCGGCCGGCCCCGGGCGTCCCCGGGGCCGGCCGATCTCTCGCGTGACCGGGACGGCTGTCCCCTGCCTCCCGGTCACCGGTACCGGAACGAGGTCCCACGACGCACGGCACCAGCCGTCCGTCTCATCGCTCCGGCGAGCCACGCGTGGTGCTGCTCCGGTCCGCCCCTGGCTGGCGCGGACACCGGGACCAACGACCCGCCCGGCCCGCCGGTCACGCACCGGACGGGTGAGAGCCGATCCGCACGCCAGTACCCGGAACGCGGATTCAGATCCTGCCCCGGCACAGCTCCAGCAGGGTCATGGCGAGCGCGGTGCCCGGCTTGCCCAGGGCGTCCCGGTACGTGGCGAGGATCTCCATCTCGCGGGAGAGGTTCACACGGCGGCCGCCGGAGGCGATCCGTTCCTTCTGGATCACGGCGGACACCGCCATCCGTTCCTGCACCAGGCCGATGATCCGGTCGTCCAGCGCGTCGATCCGCTCACGGGCGTCGCCGATCAGCTCGGCGGCCTCGGCGGTGCGGGCGCCGGTCTTCTCGGTCGGCTCGGTGGTGGCGGCAGTCATCTCGGGGCTCCTCGGTGAGTGGGGTGCGGGGCCCCGGAGCCGGCACGGTCCGGTGAAACGCCAGGCGCCCCGGACCTGTCGGCCCGGGGCGCCTGGGAAGTCGCTTGTCAGTTGCTCAAGCAGCACGACCATGGCAGCCGGCGGGCCGGGTGCCATAGGTAAAGAGGAAGGTCGCGTGCGTGAGCATGGGACCCAGTATGCCCGGTCGGCCCAGCCCGCCCAACGCCCGGCCCGCATGGTGAGACGTGGAGCGGGACGCCGGGCGGCGGTCGGCCCGGGACGGACCTCGCCGCCGTCTCGGTAGAATCGGGAGGCACAAGACCCCCTCCCCACCGCCGGAAGGCACCTCGTGTCATCAGCGACTACTCCCGCTGCCAACGCGCCCGACACCGTCCTGGTCGTCGACTTCGGCGCGCAGTACGCCCAGCTCATCGCCCGTCGCGTCCGCGAGGCGCGGGTCTACAGCGAGATCGTGCCGAGCACCATGCCGGTCGCGGACATCCTCGCCAAGAACCCCGCGGCGATCATCCTCTCCGGCGGTCCCTCGTCCGTGTACGAGGAGGGCGCCCCGCGCCTCGACCGCGAGCTCTTCGAGGCCGGCGTCCCCGTCTTCGGCATGTGCTACGGCTTCCAGCTCATGGCCCAGACCCTGGGCGGCCAGGTGGACAACACCGGCGCCCGTGAGTACGGCCGCACCGGCCTGCACGTCGCCAAGAACTCCTCCACCCTCTTCGAGGGCACCCCCGAGGAGCAGGCGGTCTGGATGTCGCA
Organism: Streptomyces albogriseolus; assembly: GCA_014650475.1. Classification (GTDB taxonomy): domain Bacteria; phylum Actinomycetota; class Actinomycetes; order Streptomycetales; family Streptomycetaceae; genus Streptomyces; species Streptomyces albogriseolus. Next base: position 19,010 of record BMVA01000007.1, on the reverse strand, counting down.
CGGCGACGCCTGCTCCGCCGCCCCCGAGGGCTTCACCGTCACCGCGTCCACGGACGTCGTGCCGGTCGCCGCCTTCGAGAACGACGAGAAGAAGCTCTACGGCGTCCAGTACCACCCCGAGGTGATGCACTCCACGCACGGGCAGCAGGTGCTGGAGCACTTCCTGTACCGGGGCGCGGGCCTCACGCCGAACTGGACCACCGGCAACGTCATCGACGAGCAGGTGGCCGCCATCCGCGAGCTGGTCGGCGACAAGCGCGCCATCTGCGGCCTGTCCGGCGGGGTGGACTCCGCCGTGGCCGCCGCGCTGGTGCAGAAGGCCATCGGCTCCCAGCTGACCTGCGTCTACGTCGACCACGGCCTGATGCGCAAGGGCGAGACCGAGCAGGTCGAGAAGGACTTCGTCGCGGCGACCGGCGTCCAGCTCAAGGTCGTCGACGCCGAGGAGCGGTTCCTGAAGGCGCTGGCCGGGGTCTCCGACCCCGAGCAGAAGCGCAAGATCATCGGCCGTGAGTTCATCCGGGTCTTCGAGCAGGCCCAGGCGGAGATCATCGCCGACGAGGGCCCCGCGGTGGAGTTCCTGGTGCAGGGCACCCTCTACCCGGACGTCGTCGAGTCCGGCGGCGGCACCGGCACGGCCAACATCAAGTCCCACCACAACGTGGGCGGCCTGCCCGAGGACCTCGAGTTCAAGCTGATCGAGCCGCTGCGCAAGCTGTTCAAGGACGAGGTCCGGATGGTCGGCCAGGAGCTCGGCCTGCCCGAGGAGATCGTCCACCGCCAGCCCTTCCCCGGCCCCGGCCTGGGCATCCGCATCGTCGGCGAGGTCACCAAGGAGCGGCTCGACCTGCTCCGCGAGGCCGACGCGATCGCCCGCGAGGAGCTGACCGCGGCCGGCCTGGACCGCGACATCTGGCAGTGCCCGGTGGTGCTGCTCGCCGACGTCCGCTCGGTCGGCGTCCAGGGCGACGGCCGCACCTACGGTCACCCGATCGTGCTGCGCCCGGTCTCCAGCGAGGACGCCATGACCGCCGACTGGTCGCGGCTGCCGTACGACGTCCTCGCGAAGATCTCCACGCGGATCACCAACGAGGTCAGCGACGTCAACCGGGTCGTCCTGGACGTCACGTCCAAGCCCCCGGGCACCATCGAGTGGGAGTGATCCCCGGCCGGTCCCCAGGTCAGGTCCGTCTGAGCGTGCGCACCGGCGCTCCGGGCTTCCAGACCTGCACGACGAGATACTTCTCGTCCTCCACGTAGGTCCGCACGACCTCCGTGACCTCGGTGCGGAAGAGGTGGAACGGCTCCGGCGGTTCCACCTCTTCGGCGTACCGGGCCCTCGTCTCCGTGTCGTCCTCCGGCACCTCGACCGCCCGGCCGGCGATCCGCACGTCGCCGCCGCCCATGGTCGTCCCCTCGCCCGGGTTCGCCTGGAGCGAGAAGCGGGGGTCGCGGCGGAGGTCCAGCGCCTTCATCGACCGCGGCATCATCCCGAACCACAGCTCGCCGTCCAGGAAGCGCACCTCCAGGCCCGTGGTGCGCGGCGAGCCGTCCTGGCGGAGGGTCGCGAGGACGTGGTGCGTGTAGGCGGCGAAGCGCTCCTCGGCGGTCCGCGCCAGGTCGGGTTCGGCGGCGGCGACCTCTCCCCAGCTGACGCCGGCGCCCTTCCGGTCGTCCGTGTCCATGTGCGTGCTCATGGAGCGAGTGTGACCCGGAAATCCGACATCCTCTGTCGGGTATCCGGGTGGTCCGCCGGGTATCCGGCGGGTGTCCGGTGTTACGGAACAGAGCTGTCGTACGGCGCGCCCCACGGGTAACTTCCGCCCCGTACGCGAACCCCCCGCGGGAGGACTCATGCACGGGCCCACTCCGCCCCCGCCGGTGCCCACCGACAAACTGCAGTTCGCCATGCCGCCCATGCACGAGTCCCTCGAGGACGAGCGCAGGCACCGCAAGGAGCGGCTGGCGGGAGCGCTGCGGCTGTTCGGACGGCTCGGCTACGAAGACGGCGTCTCCGGGCACATCACCGCACGCGACCCCGAGTTCAGCGGCTGCTTCTGGGTCAACCCGTTCGGCATGCCGTTCCGGCACGTCACCGTGAGCGACCTGGTGCTCGCCAACCAGGACGGCCAGGTCGTCGAGGGCGGACACCACGTCAACCAGGCCGCCTTCGCCGTCCACGCCCAGGTGCACGCGGCCCGGCCCGACGTCGTCGCCGTCGCCCACTGCCACTCCGTGCACGGCCGCGCCCTCGCCGCCCTCGGCGAGCTGCTCGACCCGATCACCCAGGAGAGCTGCGCCTTCTACGAGGACCACGCCCTCTACGACGCCTACACCTCCGTCACCGTCGACCCCGAGGAGGGCCGCCGCATCGCCGCCGCCCTCGGCACCCGCAAGGCGCTGGTGCTGCGCAACCACGGGCTGCTGACCGTGGGCGACTCGGTGGACGCGGCGGCCTGGTGGTTCATGACCATGGAACGCTCCTGCCAGGTGCAGCTCACCGCGCGGGCGGCCGGCCGTCCCGTGCTGATCGAGCACCGTCAGGCGGTGGCCACGCGGGAGCAGCTGGGCGGGGACCTGGTGGCGTGGATCAACTACCAGCCGATGTGGCGGGAGATCACACGGAGCGAGCCGGATCTGCTGGACTGAGCGCGCGTGGCTCCTGCCCTGGGGAGTGCGTCAACATGGCGCCTCGAGGTTCACCCGCGGCGACCGGGCCCGGCGGACGGGACGGGCGTGGCGTAGGGCACAATTCGCTCTCGATGCGGGGGAGTTGTCCGGTGGCCGCCGACGGCGGTCATGGTGTGCCGAGATGTGTCGGGTAGTTCGGGAAGGCGGCTTCGGGCGTGGCGGTGCAGGAGGCGAGACAGCGCGGAGCGGACCCGGCTGCCCACGAGGGCGGCTGCACCTGCGGGGACTGTCCGCACGGGGCGCGTGAAGGGCATCGGCGCGCGGTCGCCGCGTTCCTGGTGAAGCGGGACGAGTACGCCACCGGTCAGGGTCTCCCGGCCGCGGTGGCCCACTCCGCCTCCGCCTCCCGGCAGTGGGTCTCCGAGGAACTCGCCCAGGCCGCCGAGGCGGTGGCCGAACGCGGCCGGGCCGAGGGCGCCGCCTGGCTGGCCCGCCTGTGGCAGCGGACGGCGGTCGTCGTCTGGGCCGGCGTCCTCGTGCTGCTGCTCGTGCAGGCGCTCACCGCGATCGGCGCGGGCTGGACCTCCGCGCGCACCGCCGGACTGCTGTCCGCGGTGCTGGTGGCGGGGGCGCTCACCGCGGCGTCCTGGCTCCACCGGACACGGGGCGGCGCGCTCGCCCCGGTCATCGGCGAGGACAACCGGCTCTCCACGTCCCGTGCGGTGGCCGGCTCGTGGGTGCTGCTCGTCGCGTTCGCCGTGCTCGTGCTGGCGGGGCGGCTCGCGGCCGCCTCCGACCACCGGGAGCGGGACGCGCTGATCGACGGCTTGGAACTCGCCCGCGGCGCCGGCGTGGTGACCGTGCTCGCCGTGGTCTGCGGGATCGCCGTGCTGGTGCGCCGGGTGGTCGGGCTCCGGGTGCAGGGGCAGCGGCTCCAGAAGGTGCGCGCCCACCGGCCCAGGGCGGCCGACCTGCTCACCGACGACTCCGGACGCGGCAGCTTCGCCGACATCCAGTACGTCGTCATCAACGGCGTCGCCCTCGCCTTCGCCGCCGTACGGCTGGCCCGCCGCCCGGACCAGTTGCCCGACCTGCCCTGGGGGCTGGCCCTGGTGGTGCTGGTGTCGGCGGGCACCTACCTCGCGGGCAAGTACGCCGAGGGCGGGCGCCCGGTGATCCTGTCCGTGGTGCGGGCCCGGGAGGCCGGCGACCTGGACGCGCCCATCCGCACCGGCGACGACATCGAGATCCGCGGCACCGGGTTCGTCCCGGCCGGGGCCCAGGGCGCGGACCGGCTGGCGCGCATGGTGGTGCGGGTCGGCCCGGTGAACGTCCATGTGCCGCTGGTGCCGGTGGTGGGCGGCTTCGACAACCCGGCCGACGACCTGCTGACCGTGCCGGTCCCCGCGGAGGTGGAGCCCGGCCGGGTCGACGTGCAAGTGGTCACCGCGGCCGGTGTGGAGACCAACCGGTACACCATCGACGTCACGGAGTGACGGGGTGACGGCGGGGGAGTGACGGGGCGACGGGCGCGGGGGTGCGCCGGCGCGGCACCGTTGCTGGACGTCCGCTGTCGCTTTCCTGAGAAAACGCTGTCGACCGGGTCCGTCCGGCGCCGATTGCCGTACGTTCGGTCTGTCCAGGTGGGCCCGGAGTCGAGAGGCAGCGGCGACATGACGCACGGCATGCGCGCAGACAGTTACACCCCCCGTCACCACAGCGCCGGTGACGGCGGGCTGCGGGACACCGCCGCCCGCTACGCCCTGCTGCCGCTGAGGATCTTCCTCGGCGTCACCTTCGTCTACGCCGGACTCGACAAGCTCACCGACAGCGCCTTCCTCAAGGACTCCGGAGCCGGGTCGATCGGCGACATGATGCGCGTCGTCCGCGACTCCTCCGCCATACCCGCGCTGGTCGACATGGCGCTGGAGAGCCCCGTCGGCTTCGGCTACGCCATCGCCTTCGGCGAGCTGGCCGTCGGCATCGGCACCCTGCTCGGGCTGCTCACCCGGATCGCCGCCCTCGGCGGGGCGCTGATCTCGCTCAGCCTGTGGCTGACCGTGAGCTGGGCCGCCGAGCCGTACTACTACGGCAACGACCTGCCGTACCTCATGGCCTGGATCCCGCTGATCCTGGCGGGGGCCCCGCTGCTGTCCGTGGACGCCGCCCTCCGCGCACGGCGCCGACGCGGGTCCTTCTAACCACCCGTCGCTCCCGTCCGCCTGCCGTCAGCCGTCGGCCGCCTCCCCTCCTCCAAGGTCCGGGCGGCCACGGCGGCGGCGCACCTGCCCGGTCACGGCACCTGCCACGCCGGCCAGACAGAGGCCGCCCACGACGAGCGGGATCACCACGAACCACGGTGTCTCCCAGGCCCCTCCCGCGTCCCCGCCGTAGATCACCGCGGCCGCGACGAGGACGGTGCCGGCGACCAGCCGGCCGGGCTGGAACTCATGACGTAGCACGGCTCACCTCCGCCTGCCCCGCGCCGACCCTGAGGTCGAGCCGGAGCGTGCCCGCCTTCCCCGCGCCGGCGGGCGGCTCCAGGGTCACCTCCTTGTACTTGCCCGGCGCCACGTCCACGTCCTTCCGTCCGTCGCCCGGCACCTGGATGTCACCGAGACCCACCTCGACATGCAGCCGCACGGTCACGTCCCGGGGGACGATCACATGGATGCGGCCCAGCCCCACCTCGACCTGGGTGGAGACCGTGTCGCCCTCGGGGACGCGGACCGCCGACAGGTCCAGCTCGCCCTCGCCGGCGCCCAGGTCGTACACCGGGCGTATCTGCGCGACCGAGGCGGGATGCCATCCCGTGCGGGTCCAGTCGGTGCCGATGTCCTGGGGCATGGCGGTCGATCCGGCGAGCAGGCCCGCCGTGAGGACCGCGAGGACGATCGACCCGGCTCCCGTGCGGCCCAGGAAGGCGCTGACGGCGATCCCGAGGCCGATGACGCCGAGGGCGCACGCCAGACCCGTCTGCAGGCTGGTGCCGAGGGGGTGTGTCTCCCACGTGAGGCCCGTGCCCAGACCGGCCGCGAGCAGCGCGAACAGGAAGACCCAGCCGCCGATCCCGCGCGGCCCTCTCGGCTTGGGCGGGCGTGTCTGCGGCGGGCGCCACACGTCCTTCACTCCGCCCCCGGCCCCGGAGCGGACGCCGACGCCGACCGCGGTGGCGATGTCCAGGTCCCGGGAGTCCTCGGGACCCCACAGATAGCCCGTGCCCCCGACATGGGTGCCGTCCTTGACGATGGGCTCGCGCCACCACGACGGGTACGCGGCCGGGACCGGCGGGGCCTGCGGCTCCGGCGGGGCGTCGGCGGCGGCCTGAGCCGCTATCGGATCCGGGCTCGGCGTGCCGCGTCGCCGCGACCAGTAGGCGGCGCCCGCGAGCAGCAGGGACAGTATGACGGCGAAGCTCAGCACCCCGTCGTTGCTCAGCATGGACAGAAAGACGCCGCAGCCGACCAGCGCGAACAGCACCGCCGCCAGCGTGTGGCCGTCCACCCGGCCGGTGAGCAGTCGGCGGACCTGGTTCTCGTCCTCGTCGTCGTACGGGACGAACAGCCAGGCGAAGCCATAGAAGATCAGGCCGATGCCGCCGGTCGCGGACAGCACGGCGAGCGTGATCCGGAAGATCACCGGGTCCATGTCGTACTGCCGCGCGAGACCGGAGCAGACCCCGCCGAACATCTGGTGCCGCCGGTCGCGCCGGAAGTGCCGGCCGGGGTCGACAGGCTCCGCCCCGCCCGTGGTCCCGGCCGGTGCGCCGGCCGTCCCCTCCTTCCCCGCGCCCGCACGCCCGCCCGCCCGCGAGGGGTCCGCGGCGGGCGCGCCGGGAACGGACCCGGGACGCGGGCCCGAGCCCGGTCCCGGATCCGACGCGGCATGCTGGTGATCCGTCATGCGTCCATGGTGACGGCCGAGCCGCCCCGGCGGCAGTGGGAACGACCCTGGCCGGACCCTGAGATCCGCCCCTGAGGCGGGCCCCGGGACGTGCGGGCGGCAGGGCCGGCGCCCCTGTGGTCCGGGGCCGGCGGGTCAGGATGCCTGGGCCGGGCGCCCCGCGGTGCAGGGCCCTGTGCCCTGCGGACCGAGCTGGACTCCCCGGGCCGGTGCAGGGTTGACCGCCCCGCCCTCCGAGATCAGGGGAGTCTCCGGGGCGGACCCTGATGCCCCGGCTTGCGTGGCGTGTGACCATCGTTGCCATGTCGGAAGCCGCAGCAGCGCCCCTCGCCGAGCCGCGGCCGCCGCGCAAGCTCTACCGCAGCAGTGACGGACGCTGGCTCGGGGGAGTGGCGCGGGGGCTCGCCGGACACCTCGGCCTGCCCGTGATCTGGGTGCGCCTCGCGTTCGTCGCCCTGTTCATGGCCGACGGTCTCGGGGCCCTGCTGTACGCCGCGTTCTGGTTCTTCGTGCCGCTCGGGGTGGGCGGCGTCGACGCGCAGAAGCCGCCCTCGCCGGTCACCACCGAGACCACTCCGGACGGCCGCCGCAGACTCGTCACACGGAAACCGGACAAGGGGCAGATCGTCGCCCTGCTCCTCATGGTCGTGGTGGCCATGATCTTCGTGGGCAGTGTGAACCTCACCAACGGCGCCCGGGCCTACCTCTGGCCGACCGTCCTGGTCGGCGCGGGCGTGGCCCTGGTGTGGCGGCAGGCGGACAACGCGCGCCGGGCCCGCTGGATGGAGGTCGGCCGCCGTCGGCGCACGGTCACGCTGCTGCGGGCGGTGGCGGGTGTGCTGCTGGTGACGGCGGGCGCCTCCGGCATCTTCGTCCTGCGCGGCTCCGGCAGCCACCTCGGCGCGGTGCTGCAGGCCGCCCTAGCGGTCCTCGTCGGCATCACCCTGCTCGCCGGCCCCTACCTCGTTCGCATGACCCAGGACCTCTCCGAGGAGCGCCTGATGCGCATCCGCGCCCAGGAGCGGGCCGAGGTCGCCGCCCACGTCCACGACTCGGTGCTGCACACGCTCACGCTGATCCAGCGCAACGCGGACAACCCCGGCGAGGTGCGCCGTCTGGCCCGGGCCCAGGAGCGCGACCTGCGCGCCTGGCTCTACAAGCCGGAGGGGAACGGCAAGGACGAGGACGAGGAGCCCACCGCCCTCGCCGAGGCGGTCAAGCGCAACGCCGCCGAGGTCGAGGACAAGCACGGCGTCCCCCTGGAGGTCGTCGTCGTGGGCGACTGCCCCCTGGACGAGAAGATCGGCGCGCAGATGCAGGCCGCGAGAGAAGCGATGGTCAACGCCGCCAAGTACGGTGGCGAGGGAGGCGCGGTCCAGGTCTACGCGGAGGTCGAGGGGAGGACGGTGTTCGTGTCCGTCCGGGACCGCGGTCCCGGGTTCGACCTCGACTCGATACCCGCCGACCGCATGGGCGTCAGAGAATCGATCATCGGCCGCATGGAACGCAACGGCGGCACGGCGCGGCTGCGCGCGGTGCCGGACGGCGGCACGGAGGTCGAGCTGGAGATGGAGAGGGCGGAGAAGACGTCATGAGCGAGCCGACCGAGGCGAGCGCAGCGGCGGAAGCGGCACCGGGGGACGCGCCCGCGGAGCCGGCCGGCGGTACCGGGCGGCGCCATGTGCGCGTGGTCCTCGTCGACGACCACCGCATGTTCCGTACGGGGGTCCAGGCGGAGATCGGGCAGACCGAGCAGACCGGCGTCGAGGTGGTCGGCGAGGCCGCCGACGTCGACCAGGCGGTCACCGTCATCACCGCGACCCGGCCCGAGGTGGTGCTGCTCGACGTGCACCTGCCCGGGGGCGGCGGTGTCGAAGTGCTGCGGCGCTGCCTCTCGTTGATGGGGGACGCGGAGCGGCCGGTGCGGTTCCTCGCGCTGTCCGTGTCGGACGCGGCGGAGGACGTCATCGGCGTCATCCGGGGCGGTGCGCGCGGCTATGTCACCAAGACGATCACGGGTGCCGACCTGATCGACTCGATCTTCCGGGTGCAGGAGGGCGACGCGGTGTTCTCGCCGCGGCTGGCCGGGTTCGTCCTGGACGCCTTCGCGTCGACGGACGCCCCGCCGGTGGACGAGGACCTCGACCGTCTCACCCAGCGCGAGCGGGAGGTGCTGCGGCTGATCGCCCGCGGTTACGCGTACAAGGAGATCGCCAAGCAGCTGTTCATCTCGGTGAAGACGGTGGAGTCGCATGTCTCCGCGGTGCTGCGCAAGCTGCAGTTGTCCAACCGCCATGAGCTGACCCGCTGGGCGACGGCCCGCCGTCTGGTCTGAGCCGCTGGGGCCTGGATCATCTGCCCGTTGCCGATGTGGGGGGGCCGCGCGCGGGACACGCGTTGTGCGGAACTGTCGCCCACGGACCAGCGGATGACCGTAAGTGTCCGTTGGACCGCTTACGGCGCTTCGTTCTCACTCAGGGTGATGACCGTTGGGGTGAAGGCGGGAAGGGTGAGGGCGGCGGAATGCCAGGGGACGCCCCTGGCTAGGCTCCGGCCTCATGGACGTACTTCTCCACATCTTCGTCGGTCTGCACATCATCGGCATCGCGTCGCTGCTCGGCGGCTTCCTCACCCAGATGAAGGCGATGGGCGCGGGCACCGCCCGCTTCGTCCCCGCGATGCTGCACGGCGCGCTGACGATGCTGGTCACGGGCGTGGTGCTGGTGGGCCTCAACCAGGCCCAGGACTACGCCGTGGACAACATAAAGATCGGCGTGAAGCTGGCGCTGCTGATCGTGATCCTCGGCCTGGTCTACGTGAAGCGGGACGAGGAGAAGGTGGACAAGGGCGTCTTCGGCCTGGTCGGCCTGCTGACCGTGGCCAACATCTTCATCGCGGTCCTCTGGACCTGAGCCCGCTCCCGGAACGCCGCGCCCCCGGCGTCGACACGACACCGCCGACCGAGCCGTCTCCGGCAGGGTCGGCGGTGTCGTCGTAGACCCGTCGGCACCCGGCCGTCAGGCCGGGCGGACGATGCTGTGGATCGCGGAGTCGCCGTCGTAGTAGATGGACTCCTCGCGGACGTACGTGCCCGGCTTCGGGGCGTGGATCATCATCCCGTTGCCGATGTAGATGCCCACGTGGGTGACGTCGTCGTAGAAGAAGACCAGGTCGCCGGGCTGGGCCTGGGACACCGGGACGGTGGTGCCGGCGTTCACCTGGTCGTAGGTGGTGCGCGGGAGGGAGACGCCGGCGGCCTTCCAGGCGGCCTGGGTCAGCCCCGAGCAGTCGTAGGAGCCGGGACCGGTCGCGCCCCAGACGTACGGCTTGCCGATCTGCGCGCGGGCGAAGGCGAGCGCCTTCTCGGCCTTGGCGGCGTACGAGGAGTCGGCCGGCGGGGTGTCGGCCGAGCCGGTGGAGCCGGACCCGGAGCTCTCCGAGGTGCCGCCGCTCTGCTGCGCGGCCTCCTCACGGGCCTGCTCCTGCGCCGCCTGCTGCCGGGCCAGCTCCGCGGCCTTGCGGGCGGCCTCCTCCTGCTTGCGCTTCTCGATCGCGGCGAGCCGCGCCTTCTCCTCGGCGGTCAGCTTCGACAGCAGCTCACGCGCGTCGGCGAGCTTCTTCTGGACGGTGGCCTTGGCCGTCTTCAGGTCGCCCTGCGTCTCGGTGAGCGTGCGGAGGTTCTCGGTGGCCTCCTGCCGCTTCTTCATCGTCTCGGTCTGCTGGGTGACGTAGTCGTCCACCGCCGCCTTCTGGCGGCCGGTCATCCGGTCCAGCACCTGGCGCTGGTCGAAGACGTCCTGCGGGGTCTCCGCGAGCAGGAACGTCGCGGTGTCGGGCATGCCCGCGCCGGTGCGGTACTGGGCGGCCGCGTAGGAGCCCAGCTCCGCGCGCGCCTCGTTCAGCTTCTGTGTGCGCTGCGCCACGTCGTCGAGGAGGGTGTCGACGCGTTTGCGCTGCTTGGTGGTCTTCTCCTTGGCCGCGTTGTACTTCTCGGTCGCCGACTCGGCCTGACGGTAGAGGTCGCCGACCTTCTTCTCGACCTCCTCCAGGCTCGGCCGGTCGTCGCCGGGAGCGGCCTCGGCGGTCTGGGAGAGCAGGGCCACGGAGGTGAGCGCGGCCGTGGCCAGGGCCGGGGTGCGTATGCCTGCCACGCGCGTGCCGGGGGTGCGCGACTTGCGGTGCGACGCCAAGGGAGGCGACTCCTTCCAGTGCTCCGCCTACCGGGTTAGCTGTCGGGTTCGGGCGGGTGGTTCGGAAGGGTTGCCCTACGGCCGCTCCCTGCGGGAGTGGGCCGATTCACCCCAGGTCTCGGTGGGTCCCCGGCTCCGGCTGCCACGGCGGGCAGCGATGGACTCGGCGGGGGCCGCGCGGTCCGGCGAGGTTCGCCGGCGGGGGACGAGCGGCCCGGACCGCACGGTAGCCAACTGGTGTGGCGCTTGTGAAGGTTGATGGGTGATATGCCCGATACATTTTCGTGACCTCGTCGGCGGTGTCACTCAGGGTGAGGCGCTGACCGTGGAGGGTGCCCGCCGCGGAACCCGCGGCGGGTGCCGCGGGATGTTTCCGGGGCGGCCCCGGGTTGTCGGTGGAGCGCCCTAGACTCGGAGAGCGATGAGCAGCCTCTTTGACGACAGCTTCCTGGCGGACCTCCAGGCCCAGCGCGGCCCGGCGGACGAGCCCCCGCCGCCACCCGAGGACGAGCACGCCCCGGAGCCCCTCCCGGACGACCTGTTCGGCGGGAAGTTCGACGTGCCCCCGGAGCGGGACGCCTACTACCGGGACGGCGCCCCGCGCCCGGTGATCGACTCCGCCGCGCTGCTGGAGGGGCTCAACGACAACCAGCGCGCCGCGGTGGTGCACTCCGGCTCCCCCCTGCTCATCGTCGCCGGAGCCGGTTCCGGCAAGACCCGCGTGCTCACCCACCGCATCGCCTACCTGCTCGCCGAGCGGGGCGTGCACCCGGGCCAGATCCTCGCGATCACCTTCACCAACAAGGCCGCGGGCGAGATGAAGGAGCGCGTCGAGCAGCTCGTCGGCCCCCGGGCGAACGCGATGTGGGTCATGACCTTCCACAGCGCGTGCGTCCGCATCCTGCGCCGCGAGTCCAAGAAGCTGGGCTTCACGTCGTCCTTCTCGATCTACGACGCCGCCGACTCCAAGCGCCTGATGGCCCTGGTCTGCCGCGACCTGGACCTCGACCCCAAGCGCTTCCCGCCGAAGTCCTTCAGCGCCAAGATCAGCAACCTGAAGAACGAGCTGATCGACGAGGAGGACTTCGCCGCCCAGGCGACCGACGGTTTCGAGAAGACCCTCGCCCAGGCCTACGCGCTCTACCAGTCCCGCCTGCGCGAGGCGAACGCGCTGGACTTCGACGACCTGATCATGACGACGGTCAATCTGCTCCGCGCCTTCCCCGACGTCGCCGAGCACTACCGCCGCCGCTTCCGGCACGTCATGGTCGACGAGTACCAGGACACCAACCACGCCCAGTACGCCCTGGTGCGCGAGCTGGTCGGGGGCGCCTCCGAGCACCCCGTCGACGTCCCGCCGGAGGCCGAGGTGCCGCCCGCCGAGCTGTGCGTGGTGGGCGACGCCGACCAGTCCATCTACGCCTTCCGCGGCGCGACGATCCGCAACATCCTCCAGTTCGAGGAGGACTACCCGGACGCGACGACGATCCTGCTGGAGCAGAACTACCGCTCCACGCAGACGATTCTGTCCGCCGCCAACGCCGTCATCGAGCGCAACGAGTCCCGCCGCCCGAAGAACCTGTGGACCAACGCCGGCACCGGTTCGCTCATCACCGGCTACGTCGCCGACACCGAGCACGACGAGGCGCAGTTCGTCGCCGACGAGATAGACCGTCTCACGGACACGGGCAAGGCCAAGGCGGGCGACGTCGCCGTCTTCTACCGCACCAACGCCCAGTCGCGTGTCTTCGAGGAGATCTTCATCCGCGTCGGCCTGCCCTACAAGGTCGTCGGCGGCGTCCGCTTCTACGAGCGCAAGGAGGTCCGGGACGTCCTGGCCTACCTGCGGGTGCTGGCCAACCCCGAGGACTCGGTGCCGCTGCGCCGCATCCTCAACGTCCCCAAGCGCGGCATCGGCGACCGCGCCGAGGCCATGATCGACGCGCTCGCCCAGCGGGAGAAGATCAGCTTCCCGCAGGCGCTCAAGCGCGTCGACGAGGCGTACGGCATGGCCGCCCGGTCGGCGAACGCCGTCAAGCGGTTCAACACGCTGATGGAGGACCTCCGTACGGTCGTCGAGTCGGGGGCGGGACCGGCGACGGTCCTCGAGGCCATCCTCGAACGCACCGGATACCTCGCCGAGTTGCAGGCCTCCACCGACCCGCAGGACGAGACCCGCATCGAGAACCTCCAGGAACTCGCGGCCGTCGCCCTGGAGTTCGAGCAGGAGCGCGGCGAGGGCGAGACCGGCACGCTGGCCGACTTCCTCGAGCAGGTCGCCCTGGTCGCCGACTCCGACCAGATCCCCGACGAGGAGGACGGCGACGGCGTCATCACGCTGATGACCCTGCACACCGCCAAGGGCCTGGAGTTCCCGGTCGTCTTCCTCACCGGCATGGAGGACGGCGTCTTCCCGCACATGCGCGCCCTCGGCCAGACCAAGGAGCTCGAGGAGGAGCGCCGCCTGGCGTACGTCGGCATCACGCGCGCCCGGGAGCGGCTCTACCTCACCCGGTCGACGATGCGCAGCGCCTGGGGCCAGCCGTCGTACAACCCGCCCTCGCGGTTCCTGGAGGAGATCCCGGCCACGCATGTGGAGTGGAAGAGGACCGGGGCCAGCGGGCCGGTGGCCTCCGGCGCCGTGTCCGGCGTGGCGGCGTCGCTGTCGTCGACCCGCTCCCGCTCGTCCGCGTCGGGCGCGTCCGGCTTCGCCACCCGCCGCACCTCGGAGAAGCCCGTGGTGTCGCTGGCGGTCGGGGACCGGGTCACGCACGACCAGTTCGGCCTGGGCACGGTCGTCGCGGTGAAGGGAACGGGAGCGAACGCGGAGGCGACGATCGACTTCGGCGACGAGAAGCCCAAGCGCCTGCTGCTGCGGTACGCGCCGGTGGAGAAGCTCTAGCGGCAAGGGCGACGGCCCGTCGTGGGCCGGGGTCCGCCCCGGCGCCGCGACGGGCGAGCCGCGATGCGGGTCGGCCTAGGTCGGTTCGAGGCCGTGGCTGCGGAACCAGGCGAGCGGGTCGATCGCCGAGCCGCCGCCGGGGCGCACCTCGAAATGCAGGTGCGGTCCGGTCGAGTTGCCGGAGTTCCCGGAGAACGCGATCTGGTCGCCGGCCTTGACGGTCGCGCCGGGGGGCACCTGGTAGGTGGAGAGGTGGCAGTACCACGTCTCCGTGCCGTCCATCGCGGTCACGATCAGCATGTTGCCGTAGGCGGAGTTGTACTGCGTGCGCACCGTGCCGTCGGTCGCGGCCAGTACGGGCGTGCCGTAGGAGACGGGGAAGTCGATGCCGCTGTGGAGGGACATCCAGTTGATGCCGGACTGGCCGTAGTAGGCGCTGAGTCCGTGCTGCGCCACCGGGAGCGCGAACTTCGGGCGGAGCCGCTCCTTGCGGGCCGCCTCCTCGGCCGCCCGCCTGCGCTCCAGCTCCTGCTGTGCCTCGAGGTCGATGCGGCCCTGGGCGCGGCTGGCCCGGTCGGCGAAGTCGTCGGCGCCGGCGGCGAGGCTCTCGAGCTGGGTGTCCAGCTTGACGTTGGCGGCGGAGGGCTGGACCGGCTGGGCGTCCGCGGCGGTCGTCCGCGCGTCCTGGCCGCTCTCCTCGGACAGATCACCCACCGAGGCGGCGGCGATGCCGGCGACCCCCATCACGCACGCCGAGGGCACGGCCACGGTCAGCAGGGCGGAGCGCTTGGGCGGGGTGCGGCGGCGGGAGCGGGACCCGGAACGGGAGGCGGCGCGCGGTGCGGGGGTGACCTCCTCCTGCTCGTCGAGGAGGGAGACGGCGGGGAGTTCACCGGTGTCGGCCGGTTCACCGGCCCCGGGTTCGTCCGGACCGGGCTCCCCGCGGTACGCGTCCTCCGCGTACGGCTGGCCGGGGGCGTCCTGGTCGTAGGACTCCTGCGCGAAGTTCTCCTGAGTGAAGTTCTCCTGCGCCGCGAAGTTGTCCTGCGCCGCGAAGTTCTCCTGCTCGTACGGCTCCCCGCCGTACTGCGCGTCCGGTGCGGGCGTCTCGCCGCCGGCGGAGTTCCACTGAGTGGCGTCGTAGGCGCCGCTGTCGAAGGTCTGCGTGCCCCAGTCCCACTGCTGGGTGGGGTCCGCCGGCTGCTCGGTCTGGTCGGGCTGGACCCAGGCGGTCGCGTCCCACTCGCCGGTCTCGGGGGACCCGCCCTGCTGGGGGATCACCGCCATCGGCTGCTGGCCGGTGGTCCAGGCGGTCGCGTCATGGCCGCCGGTGTCGTACGCGGCCTGCTGGAAGGCGTAGGCGTCGTAGTGCCCGGTGTCCTGCGCGCCGGCCGTCCACTGACCGGTGGTCCAGGCGGCCTGCGCGGGGTCCACGCCCGGCATGCTCCCGAAGAGGGGGTCGGCCGCGAAGGTGCCGGCGGCGTGGTCGCCGGTGCCGTAGTAGGTGGCGTCGTAGCCGCCGTAGGAGGTGACGTCCCCGTACGGAGCCTCCTGGCTGCCGTACGACGCGTAGGGCGCCGAGGCGGCATCGGAGGCCGGAGCCGGGGTCATGGTCCCCGACGGGTGACGGTCGTTCACCAACTTCTCTTTCGCCTCGACAACAGGGGCTGCCAGAGCAGTGCGGCGACTGTACCCGGCGGTATGCGGGCGCGACAATCTTCCCCAGGTTTCGCGATCGCAGGAAACGGGCATTCGGTCGGGTTTTGGCGGTCGGCGGGCGCGGTCTTGGCTCTTTGTTCGACTGGCGTTCGAAATAGTGACGCGCGGGCGTCGGCAAGTCGGCCGTCCCTGACCGATGTTGTTCGCTTGTGGACGCGAAAGATCGGTCCGTCCAGGGGGAGAGGCACCGGCGTGTCGTGCGCCCCCGCGCCTCAGGCCACCGTGAGGCCGTTCGCCCGTCCGCCGGACGGTTCACCCGGATGCGCCGTGTCCAGCGCCTCCCGGATGCCCGTCGCCACCGCAGGGTGCACCGGCAGCGCCAGGTGGCCCACACCGCTCACCCGCACGTTGACCGCCTCCAGGTCCGGGTGGTCGACGCACGCCGTCTCCAGCGGATCCATGATGTGGTCGAGGTCGCTCCAGAACGCCACGAAGTACGTACGGCACCCGGGGGCGGGCCGGGCCAGCTCCTCCAGCACCGGGGAGCCCGGACGCATCTGCCGCACGATCGGATGGGCGTTGGCCAGCGGCGCCACGCGCGTGCCGGAGTGCGGGGTGCCGAGCGTGACCAGCGTCCGCACCCTCCGGTCGCCGCCCAGCCGCTGCACGTAGTACCGCGCGATCAGCCCGCCGAGGCTGTGTCCCACCACGTCCACCTGCTCGCTGCCCGTGCGGTCGCAGACCTGCTCGACATGCCGGCCGAGCAGCTCGGCCGCCGTGCGGATGTCGCACGTCAGCGGGGAGTAGTTGAGCGACTCGATCTGCTGCCGGCCGTGCTGGGCCAGGCTGCGGCGCAGCAGGACGAAGACCGAGCGGTTGTCGATGAAGCCGTGCAGCAGCACGACCGGGGGCTTGGCCTCCGTCGGCAGCTCCGCCGTCCCCTCCGGGGTGGTCAGTGCGGAGCGGTCGGGGCCGCGCCGCTCCTGGATGATGCCGGCGGGATAGAGGAGGACATGGCCCGCCAGGATCGCCAGCTCGAGCGCGGTCGCCTTCAGCAGGCCCACGGAGAGATCCGCCAGCCGGGCCGGCAGGAGGCGCCGGCAGAGGGGCAGGAACGGAAGAGCTGCCTGGGTGACCTTCATGGCCGACCTCCTGTCGGCACGCGAGGGGACAGCCTCGTCCCCCGTGTGCCCTCGTGGAATGGCGCTCCGAGAGCGGTCGACGGCGCGCGCCGGTGACGCGTGGACGGTGCGCGGCGGTGGGTCGACCTCGAAGCGCATCCCTTATGCGCATGTTCCCACTGATGTCCGTGCGTCGCACGAGCACTCGGCTCCGGGGCCGGGTCCGGGAACGCTGTGCGACGGACGTGTCCCACCGTGTGATTTCCCCCTCCCTGTGCACCGCGAAACTGCCGGTTGCGGGATGCTGGAGATAACGTTCGTTCACTTCTGCGGCCGGTTCGGGCCGGGGAATCCGTGCGATGTGTGCGGTACTGGTCGATACGGATGGATGTAGTCGCTTCATGGAGGCAGTGATGGGTGTGGCAGCCGGTCCGATCCGCGTGGTGGTGGCCAAGCCGGGGCTCGACGGCCACGATCGCGGGGCCAAGGTCATCGCGCGGGCCCTGCGCGACGCCGGTATGGAGGTGATCTACACCGGGCTCCACCAGACCCCCGAGCAGATCGTCGACACCGCGATCCAGGAGGACGCCGACGCGATCGGCCTGTCCATCCTCTCGGGCGCGCACAACACGCTGTTCGCGGCGGTCATCGGGCTGCTGAAGGAGCGGGACGCGGAGGACATCCTCGTCTTCGGCGGCGGCATCATCCCTGAGGCGGACATTCCCCCGCTGAAGGAGAAGGGCGTCGCGGAGATCTTCACGCCGGGCGCCACCACGGCGTCCATCGTGGACTGGGTGCGGGCGAACGTCCGCCAGCCCGCGGAGGCGTAGGCGCACGGTCGCGGCGGCGGACGGCCGGCGGTGCGCCGCCGGGACCGTGAGGCCGGCCGCGGTGAGAGGTGCCAGGGGCGCCGGGGCAGTGGGCGTCGGTGTGCTGACGGGCGCGGATACCGGGGCGGCCAGGACGTCCGGGGTGGGCGCGACGAGCGTGGCTGGTGTCAGCGCGACGAGGACCGCGGGGGCCGGTGCTGCCGGTGCCCGCGGTGCGGGAGCCGCTGCCGGCCGTGTGACGGCGGGCGGCGGGATGCCGGTCCCCGGGCGCCGAGGGTGTCCGTCGGCGTATGTGCCGCGCGCTCCGGTCGTGAGCCGGGACGTGACGAGGTCGGCCGGTCCGGTCAGGGGGCCGGTTCCTCCGGAGCCAGTTCGGCCAGCATCGCGCCGCGCAGCCGCAGCGTGGTCACCAGGCGCTGGAAGGCCTCCGACCAGTAGCTCCCGGCGCCCGGCGCCGCGTCCTCGGGCTCGTCCGGTATCGCCAGCAGCGCGTCCAGACGGCTCGCCTCGGACGGGTCGAGGCAGCGCTCGGCCAGGCCCATGACTCCGCTGAAACTCCATGGATAACTCCCTGCGTCCCGCGCGATGTTGAGCGCGTCGACCACGGCCCGCCCGAGCGGCGGGGCCCAGGGCACCGCACATACCCCGAGCAGTTGGAACGCCTCGGACAGGCCGTGCGTCTCGATGAACCCGGCGACCCATGCCGCCCGTTCGCCGGCGTCCAGGGTGGCCAGCAGCCGGGCGCGCTCGGCCAGGGACACCGCCCCCGGACCGCCCGCCTCCGGCGCGGAGGGCTCCCCGAGCAGCGCCCGGGACCACTCCGCGTCCCGCTGCCGCACCGCCGCACGGCACCAGGCCCCGTGCAGCTCGCCCTGCCAGCCGTCGGCGACCGGCAGCGCCACGATCTCCTCCGGGGTGCGCCCGCCGAGCCGCCCCGGCCACGTGCCGAGGGGCGCCGCCTCCACCAGCTGACCGAGCCACCACGACCGTTCTCCGCGTCCGGCGGGCGCCTTGGCCACCACGCCGTCGCGCTCCATCGCCGCGTCGCACTCGTGCGGCGCCTCCACGACGACCGTCGGCACGTCCTGCGTGCGGTCCACCGCCACGCACGCGGCGGCGCGCACCGCCATCCGCGCGGCCAGCGCCGACGCGGGCAGCGCCGACAGCAACTCGGCGGCCGTCGCCCGTACGTTGCGACTGCGGTCGGCCAGCGCCCGCTCCAGGAACGTCTCGTCGTCCGGGCCGAGTCCGGCGCGCAGGGAGTCCAGGAACATCAGCCGGTCCTCGGCCCGCTCGGTCGCCCACGTCTCCTCCAGCAGGGCGCGCGCGGCGGCCGCGTCGCGGGAGCGCAGGGCGGTGAGCAGCGTGACCCGTTCCGCGAAGAGGCCCTCCTGCCAAAGCCTCCGTATCCCCTGCGGGTCGCGGAGGTCGGGGGCCGAGGGGCCACCGCCGGGGGCCGCGCGCAGGGCGAACCGCCAGTCCGGGTTGAGACGGGCCAGCCACAGCGCGCGCGGGCCCGCGAACCGCAGTGCCGCCGGACGCAGGTCGGTGCGGCCCCGTGCGGTGTCGAGCAGGGCGGGCAGCGCCTGCGGGGGCGCCGCGTAGCCGCGGGCGTTCGCCGCCTGGAGCCACTGCGGCAGCAGCTCCATCAGATCCGGCGCCGCGCCCCGGCGGCCGCCGCCGGACGCGCCGGGACGGTCGGCGAGCAGCGCCGCGAGCCGGCGGGCGGCGGCGGGCGGAAGGGGAGGGCGCGGGTCCTCGGGGGCCGGGCGCA
>BMVA01000006.1 GCA_014650475.1 Streptomyces albogriseolus | reverse complement strand
GGACGGACGTGCCATGACTCGATCCTCTCAGGGAATCGAGCCTCCATCAGACCCGGAGCGGTTCACTGGGCGGACGACGTGCGGGTGGAGCTCCGCAGCCGAGGCACGTGGACCGGGCGCACAAGCCGTTCCGCGAGCTTATGGGGCGGAGTGACGGCCGACAGCATCGGCTGGCCTTGGGTGTCTGTTGGCGAGATTTGGTCGTCGGGTGGTCTCTTCAGGCGTATCCGTGATCAGCGCCTATGGCTGGCTGCAAAGCTCGTGACCGCCAGAGCAGTCGGCGATGTGACGGCGAGTCCCTTTGTTGGTGCGCGACCCGTGGCCTGATGGCTGCGGGTGCCGGTTTCGTGGGCGAGGTTCTCTGAGAGATCCGCCAGCAGCGAAGTCGGGGTATGTGGCGACGCCGTGATGGCCCAGGTCGGCCGGTCCGGTCCGGGGCCGGCCCAGACGGTCCAGGTGGCCAGGTTCTGATTCGGGTGTTGTGCTGTGAAGGCGTCGAACTGGACGCCCACGTTCCCGGCGGGGGATGTCCAGCGGATCCATTGCCGGTCCACGGTGTGCTTCCATCCGGCGTCGGAGAGTGGCTGGGTAGCCGCGGTGACCGTCTTCTCGTCCACCGGGACGCCGGTGGTCGTGTCCCAGCCGTCGCCGTCGGCGAGGTGATTCAGAAGTTCCGCTATCACCGGGGCGGGGGTGGCGCCGGTCGCGGTGAGGACCCACATGCGGTCGGAGACGGGCGTCTCGTAGGCGGCGACGGTCCACGCGGTCTCGTGGGCCGGGGTCTCGTGGACGCGCTCGATGCGCAGGGTCTGCGACTCGTGGATGGCGTGGGTTGTCTCGTTGGACCAGGTCCGCCACTTCTCGAACTCGCCGTGCCTGTCGAGGAAGGAGTCGAGGAGGGCGTCGTGGTCGCCTGCATCGGCCAGGTAGACAGGGACGGTCTCCGACTCCGGGCGGTGAGGCCCGGGTTTCGCTGCGCCGAGGTCCAAGGCGGTGCGGGCCTCGACGGCGGCGCGCTCGGCGTCGGTCAGGGGTGCCGGACCGGGGCGCATGTCGCTGCCGTGGACCTTCTCGAAGGCGAGCAGGGCCTGAGCGGGTGAGTCGAATGTGTCGGCGACTTGGCGCAGGTGGTCCTCGCCGTGGAGGTAGACCGACTTGCCGTCACGGCCGAGGTACGTGCCGACCGCGACGGTGGTGTGGCCGTCGCGGGCGTGTGCGTGGATGAGGAGATGGCCGTGGCGGATGTCGTCGTGGATCTTCTGCGCCTGGTTGGAGACCTCGCGGATCTCGCTGCGGGTGCACCACGGCATCGGATAGTCCGCCCAGGTCCATTCCTCGTCCATGGCCTCCCGGAGTCGAGGGGTGATTTCGACGCTGATGCCGCCGGCGGACAGATGCTTGGCTGCGTCCTCAGCCCAGTAGGGCTCCTCGTGGTCGATGCGGGCCAAGACCAGGACGTTGTCGGCGAGGACGGCCCAGTCGGCTGTCTCGAGAGCCGTGAGAGCGATGCGGGCCTGGCTGCCGGTCAGGACAGCGGTCACGGCGCTGGGATGGGTGGGGTGGGTGTCGAGGCGGACGTGAGCGTCGATGGAGGGAGTCACGTTGGGATGTCGTCTCTTCTGCCGGTGACGGGGCCTTCGGGCCCGGCCACCGGCGTATGCGGGGTGCTATCGGGTTGCTCGCGCGGCGCGGGCGGCGTGAGCGGCCGTCGTGGTCGGCGGGCCGGCGCGAGTGGCAGGCGCCGGGCGCGGCCATGGTGGCGGGACAGTTCCGGTGGCGTGTTGCCAGCGGGTGCGAACGGCGCTGATGTCGGCGAGGGAGCGGCGGGCGCCCACCACAAGTTGGAACGGGGTGTTCGCCGGGTCTCCGGCGTACGCCGAGATGCGCCGGCCGGCGTGATCGGCGGTGGCTAGGAGGGAGCGCTGTAGGGCACGTTCGCCCCAGTGCTCTACGGAACCGGCCGGTTCGGCCAACAGGCGGAGAACCTCTTCGGCTTCACTCGCGTTGTCGAGCAGGCCGCGCTGTTGGGCCTCCCATAGGACCGTGACGGGGTCGACGGGCTCGCGGCGGCGGGCCAGGGCGGTCAGGCACTGCCACAGGCCGGCGTGCAGGGGCCGGGTGAGGTCGTCGGGGAGCAGCCACCGGACGGACTCGATGTCGGCGGGGTGGGCGGTGCCGGTCGCTAGGAGCAGCTGCTCCTCCTCGACCGTCTCGGTGTTGTCGGTGGTGATGGCCGGCGGCGGTGCCGCGGTGCGGGGCAGCACTCCGGCGCGCGGCGGGAAGCGGCTCGCGATGTCGTCCACGACCGCGGTGAGCGCGTCGGCCTCGGCGAGCACTGTCTCGACGGGGTGCGGGTAGGTGGCGTCGTGGACGGTCTGGGTGAGGCGTTCGGCGGCCGTCTGCAGGCGACGGCGGGCGTGTTCGGCCTCGACCATCCGGGCGTAGGCCGGTGCGTGGCGGGGCCAGGGGCAGACCTGGACGAGGGTGTGCAGGTAGGAGGCGGTCAGTCCGCGCGCCTGTTCGCGCCCCGTGGCGAGCACTCGGTCGAGCCATTTGGTGTTCTTCGCGTGCTCGGCGGGGTCGGGCGGAGGCAGGGTGCTGATAGCGGTGAACAGGGCGGCGTGCGCGGCGGTGGAGAACGAGTCGGCGGCGATGCCGGTCACGTCGCCGAGGCGGTGTGGATGAAGGAGGAGGGCGCCGAGGAGGGCCTGCTCGACGTGGAACACCGGCTGCGAAGGTGCGATGGCGTCGAGGTCGTCTTCTTCGGGTTCGGGGGTGTGGGGCATCAGGCGGCGAGGGTGAAGTCGTCGGGGTCGAGGGCGACCTGGAGGTGCGGGGCGAGGAGGTGGCCGGCGAGCAGCGGGGGAACGGCGTTGCCGATCTGGGAGAACTGCTGGCCCTTGTTGCCGGCCCAGGGGTAGTCGGCGGGAAAGGTCTGCAGGAGGCCCGCCTCGCGGGCGGTGATCCGGATCGGCTCGGGAACGGCCGGTGCATCGGTGTCCGTGGCCGAGGGTGTGACGGGTTCGGCGACCCAGGTGCACTCGTTGGCGCGGTGCCCGAAGAACAGCGTGCCAGCCGGCTCCTGGATGGACCGGACGGTGGCGTTGGCCTGGTTGTTGCTGCGCAGGGACCAGGACCAGCGGTGCGCCTCGGCGGTGAACGTGGGCGCCGGAGCGTCGGCCGCACGATTCTCGCGCGTGCCGTGCCGGGCCGCCCACCCCGCGCCTTCCCGGCGGGACTGCAGAACCACCCCGTCCGGCCGCGGCATCCAGGTGCCGCGCTCCCGCGCGTCGGACAGCGTCTTGCGAGAGCCCGACGGGAACGGCTCGGGGCCGCCGCCAGGCCCACCTCCTGCACAGACGGTGGGGACGGGCCGGTCGGTCGCGCCCCATCCCAGGGCTTCGGCCATGCTGACCCAGCGGGCACGGCCCGGACCGAACAGCGATTCCGGCTCGGCGAGCTGGGCGTGCGTGGGCGTGGGCGGCTGCGCCGTGCGGACGCGGGAGGCCAGGAGGATTGCCCGCTTCCTGGTCTGCGGGACGCCGAAGTCGGCGGCGTTGAGGATCCCGTACCAGACGGAGAACCCCCACCCGCGCAGGACGGCCGCGTACTGCTTCCACAAGGGCAGCACATCCGGTACTTCCTCCATGGCCACCCAGTCGGGCTCGCCGACCGCGTTCAGCGCGTGCAGGTAGCGCATCGGCTCGGCGGCGAGCAGGGAGCGCTCGTCGCGGCAGGCGGTGAGGAGGCGTTCGCGGGTGTCGCGCCCGGCGGCCAGGTCTTCGACCGCCGCGTGCACCAGCGGCTGGTCGAGAAGACCGAGGCGCTTGCCGGCCATGCTCCACGCCTGACACGGCGGCGAAGCGATCACACCGCGGGTGCGGCCGAGGAACGGCCAGGCCGGATACCTCGCCACGTCGCACCGGATGGTCAACTGACCCGCCGCAGCACGGGTCTTACATGCCCACGGGTCCCATTCCAGGCCGACGTCGCGCACGCCCAGGACGTGCAGTGCCCTGCTCCAGCCGCCCGGCCCCGCGAAGAGGTCGAGTATCACGTGGCCAGCCCGAAGTCGTCCTGCGTCAGCGCGTCGGCGTCGCCCCGGCACGCCCAGGGCGAGCAGCCGTCCTCGACACCGTTCTCCAGGACGTCGGCCTCGTCCGCGCTGATCCGCAGGGCGGCCCGCTCGGCAGCCGTGACGTGATCGATGGGGGCTTCGCTGAGCGGGACGCGGAAGCGGTGCAGGAACGCCTCGCCGAGCAGTCTGTTGCCGGTGGCGTTGGCGCGGGCATTGCCCTGCCGGATGGCCGCGTCGAATTCGACGACGTCTGCCCACTCGGACGGAGAGGTGTCCCTGATATGCCGCCACTGCGCATTTCCATGGAACGGGCATCCCAGGCAACTCGACTTCGGGGTATCGGCGAGACCGAGGGAAGTCAGGTAGCGCGCGCAGTCGGCCCTGCTCCAGGACATGTCCAGAAGGGGATGCCGGTTACGCATGTACTTGACGTCCGCGTCCTTCGCGCGGTGGAATTCATCCGTGGAGATTCCTACCCACTGCTCGACGAAAACGCCCTTCGGGATGCGTGTCGGATAGGGGTAGCCGAGCAGTTCGCGGACCTTCTGCTTGATTGGCTTAACCTTATATTCGCCGGTGCACTGCCGCCGGGTCATCCCAGGTCGCCCGTCCTGATTGAGGATGTGGAGCGGCATGGAGGCGAACCGGTGATCCGGGTTCAGGGCGTCGTCTCGGGTATTTCCGACCGACACGCGCAGTACGGGTATCCTGGCGGGGGCGGCTATCTCTTCTTCCAGGCGGTCAAGGTGTGCATAGACCGCTGCGGGTTCCCATCCGGTGTCGGCGAAAATCGCGTAGTCGACCTTGGGGAGAATGCCCTCGGCTGACAGTGCAAGGAGCGTGCTGGATTGAACTCCCGCGCCGAGGGAGAGTGCGCGGAATCGGGGCTGATCTGAAATGGTCTGTCCTGGGTGTAGGAAAAAGGGGGGGGCGCTCGCATCGCGGCTGTCGCGTCACTGGCAAGGGGATTCCGGCCACTCGCGGGCGTCGCAGAGGGCGGGGATGCGGTCGAGGAGGTCGGCGGCCGACTCGATGAACTGCTGCGGTGTCGGCCCGATCAGGACGACCCGCCGTGATGTGGCGGCGGCCTGGCGGCGCTGGTTCTCCACGGCGCGGGCAAGAGCAGCCGTCAGTTCGGCAGCGGCGTCCTGGGCGGCCTTGGCGATCTGCGCGACACGGTGAAGAAGCAGCAGGTCCGTAGGGGAGGGCCGCGACGTCTGGCGGCTGCGGGTGAGAAACAGCCGCAAAGCGATGCCGGCGAGGTCCTGGGCGTCAGTGATGCGCGCGGCCAGTGCGGATGCGTCCCGTTCGGCGGGCAGGGCACGCAGGGCCTGGTGCAGACAGGACGCGTCGGAGGCGATGCGGGACAGGACCGGGACCGGGTTGGTGGAGTCAGGCACGGGTCTCCGTGGTGGCGTACGGGTACAGGGCGTGGGCGAACGCGGTGGTGAGCACCGGGGCCTGCTCGGGGGAGGCCATCAGGGCGCGGACGACGGGGGTGCCGATGACGACGGCGTCCACCAGTGGCGCCACGCGTTCCGCGAGGGCCGGGGTGGAGATCCCCACGCCCGACACGACGGGCAGGGGGCTCGCGGCACGAAGGCGTGTCGTGAAGTCGGCGAGCGCAGGCACGTCGAGCGGGCCGCGGTAGCCGGTGGGGCCGGTGCTGGCGGGTGCGTAGAGCCATCCCGACGCACCGGCGGCCACGGTGGCGAGACCGGTGTCGGCGAGGTGGCGCGGGACGAGGCGTGGGGTGGAGAGGTTCGCGTCCTTCGCTGCGGCCTGCCAGCGCTCTGCCTGGTCGTCGGGCAGGTCGACGACCATCGCCCCGGCGGCGCCCGCGTCAGCGAGCAGTCGGGCCAGGTGTTCGGGGCCGTGCCGGTGGACTGGATCCCAGTAGGTCATGACGACGGTCGGCCGAAGGCCAGCGGCGTGCTCGACCGCGCGCAGGGCGCGGGCGAGGACGTTTCCGCGGCTCAGGGCGCGGCGGTAGGCGGCTTGGATGACGGGCCCGTCGAGGCCGGCGTCATGGTGGGCGAGGCCGATCTCGAACAGATCGGCGCCGGCCCGAGCGATCTGGTCGAGCTGACGGCGCTCGGCGCGGGCCGGATGCAGTCCGGCGGGAACGAACACGCCGAGCGCGCACCGAGGTTGGGCAAGGAGGGCGTGGAGGGAGTCGGTGGCGGCCAGGAGATGCCTTTCTCGGAGGGCGGGCTGTCGCGGCAGGTCAGCGGTGGCGTGGTGCCAGCGGGGAGGCCACGGGGGTGGTGGCACTGCCGTGGGCGGCCTGGGCACGGGGCGTGGTGGGCTGGTGGCTGAAGGCGGGGGCCACGCGGTCGAGGGCCTGGGCGATCTGCTGGGCCTGGTCGTGAGCAGTAGCGAGCTGCTCGGCGACATCGGTGGGGAACCGGTCCCACTGGGCTCGGTACTGGTAGCGCTGGATGATCTCGGCGGCGTTGCGCAGCTGCTCGGCGACCTGCCGCAGCACGGCGGTTTTCTGTTCCGGGGCGGTCGCGGTGTGTGTGGCTTGCAGAAGCGCGTCCAGGGCGGTGGGCAGCGACTCGTCGGGCGTGGGAAGGCCGTAGAGGGCGGCGTGCAGTGCCTGGGCGTAGACCGTCACGGGTCCGCCCCGACCGCGGCTGCGGTACTCGATGGGGGCTTGCCGGCGGGCGCCGAAGTTGACGGTCACGTCCCGGGGAGCGGCACCGGGGTGGAGCTGGTCGGCGAGGGCACGGGCGAGATCATGCACGGTGGGGGTGTCGGACGTGGAAGCTCCTCGGATGGCGGTGCCGGATGCGTTGGGGTGGTCAGCGGGTGCGGCGAGGGGCCGATGGTGTGATTCGTGGACCGGTGGCGGGAGCTGAGCGGCGGCGGGTGCTGGCGGGGATGTCGGCTGGTGTGGGAATGCCCAGGTGGACACGCGCGCTGAGACCGTGGGTGTACGCGTGTGCCTCGGCAGCGGTGACGGCGCCGAGCAGTCCGCGCTCGTCCAGCCCGTCCCGAGTGCGGTAGGACGCGCCGTCTGCTGTGGGGACGAAGCCGTGTTGCTCCAGCAGCAACCGGGCGGCGGTGGTCGAGGCAGTCACGGCAACCGTGCCGTCCCTGACCTGGAAGTGCAGGTCTGGGCCGCCTGCCGGCTGATCGGGACTCCAGCGGGTGGTCCAGGAAAGGTCGACGAGGTCGTGGGTGTGGGCCAAGAGCCCGTACATCGCCACGCCGGCGCGCTCGTGTACGTCCTGCGCGATGCCTGGAGGCAGCAGGTGGAGCCTGCGGCCGTGGTGTTCACGAGGGAGGAAGCCGGCGTCGGTGAGCAGCCGGTCGGCGTCGCGGATGGGGCGGTTGAGGATGACGAAGGTGTGGACGTCGTCGGTGGACCCGATGAATACGTCGGGGATGTCCAGGAGTGACACGGTGGTCCAAGGGATTCGGAAGTGCAGGCCGGGAGGAATGGCAGTGCGCTCGCGGCAACGGACGGGTACGTGCAGCCGAGTCAGGGCGTCGTTGTGCCGGGTGAAGTAGCCGGCGAGGAGCAGGAGGTGCTCGGCCGGCCCAGTCGGCTCGTTCATCTGGGGATGACGGGTTTCGGTGAGGCCGGGGTCAGCGGCGGTGTACGACGCGGCTGAGCTGGGCGCCGGCGTGGTGGACGTGTGGGTTCACGGCGGCTCGGTGCACGGGGGTGATGAGCGCGTCGTCCAGGTTCTGCACGAGGTAGGGGACGTCACGGAAGGTGCGTTCGACCGGGGTGGTCGTCGCGAGGTGGGTGAAGAACTGGGCGACGAGCCGCTCGGGGGTGTCCTGGGTGAAGGAGGCGTCCCAGTGGGTGTCGAAGCCGTCGTACACGTGGTGCCGGAAGTGCCACGGGGTGTCTTCCGCCGGAGTGTGCTGCAGGTGGCAGTGGCCGTCGGGCGAGGTGAACGTGTCGTCCTCGCGGTGCCAGTGGTTCAGTTCGGCGATCTGCGCGAGGGGGGTGGTGGTGAGCGGGATCCGGTCGATGTGCCGGTCGTCGCCGAGCAGCTGGGGCAGAGCCTGGGTGACGGCGGCGATGGCCTCGATCGGGGTCTGCCGGGTGAAGCGGGCTTCCCAGTACGGCTCGTGGTGCGCGAGGGACCACCAGTGGCCGTGGGTATGCCGGGAGTTGAAGTTGACGAACAGGCTGCCGTCGGGGCTGTGGACGCTGATGCGTCCGCTTGCGCGATCGTGCTCGCTCGGCCAGCCGAAGAGGTGGACCAGCGGGCCGATCGCATCGGCGAGCCGGTCGATGCCCGCTCCCGCCAGATAGCGCGGGGAGACCAGGACCCGGTCCTGGGGCGCGAAGGGCCTCACCGCCGGGCCTTGTACCGCAGGCGGCAGTGGGCCAGGACTGATCGGGTGCAGCGCGTCGGTGCCGGTGTGCAGGAGACGTCTGGGACGCGTGCGGGCGGGGCCTCGTATCCGTCCACCCGGGCGCGGGGTGGATCCGGGTGTTCTGCAGGGTAGTGCGAGGTCATGGGCTGCTGTGGGCTCCGATGGGTCAGTTAACGGCTGCGGGCGGCCGTCTTCGCAGCGGTGGGTGCGGGCGCGGGCGTCGTGCCGGGCACCCTGCGAGTGGGCGGGCTGCTGATGGCCGTGGCCAGCGCGGTGGTGCCGGCAGGAGTGAGGCGGACTCGGTCCTGGAGCGGGCCGCCCACATAGGCGGCAGGCGCGGACTCCGGAACGCGCTCCGCGAGCCCCTTTGCCTCCAACGCCCGCAGTGTGCCCAGGAGCACGCGCTCGTCGCGGTAGTGGACGTTTTGCCGTCCCAGGGAGCTGGTGACCACCACGTTCCCGCAGGCGATCTCCCACAGGGCGGTGTGGTGAGCGGCGGTCAGGGTGTGCTCCGGACCGTCGCCTGCTGCCGTCCCCCCGCGGCGTCGGATTTCGTAGGCGAGGGTGTTGGCGCAGCCCATCGCGGCTTCGGGTGCCAAGGCGGTCAGACTGCGTGCCATCGGGAGCTGCTGGTCTGCGGAGGCACTGCTCAGGAAGGCGAGCTGCTCAAGGCGGACCACTGCGTCCGACAGGTCGGGACTGCGGAAGAGGCGTACGTCGGTGACCGCTTTGAGGGCGGTGCGGGTCGCAGAAGCGAGTCGCTGGGCGGAGGCGGCGTGGGCGTTGGGCTCGGATGGCGGATGGGCCCGCAGGAGACGGTCGAGCATGTCGTTGTGCTGCACGTACTGGTCTGCGAGCAGCAGGCGCTCAACCGGCGTCGGCGGGGCGGCCACGTCGAACAGGAAGCCCTCGGGCGGCGTCGTCATACGCGGCGCCGGGCAGCGAGCACGGGCGGTGTGGAGGGCGCCTTCTGCGGGCTGGGCCTTTGGGCCTCGGCGATGAGTTGCCGGTCTTCAGCGCGCGCCGAGAATGAGGCGAGGCGTCGGGAGAGCCGTCGCGCTACGGCGCGATAAGTGGTGGCCGCTTGCTGCATCTCGACACCGGCACGGCGAAGCTGATCACGGCTGGTCGCCGGGGTGGGATCGGCGTCCTCGTACAGCAGGATCTCGGTGCGGTGATGGATGGCGAGGTTGCACAGGGTGGCGGCCAGTGAGATCTGGGAGCAGGCGCCGGCGAGGAGCGCCAGGTTGTCGGCCCCGTCCTTCATTGCGGGGTACTGGCTGACCGACAGGTCGTGCACCTGCCGCGTGCACTTCATCGCCAGCTCGTGCACCCGCAGGCTCAGGGGTGCGATCTCTCGGACGGGCTTGGCGATCTCGCCCTCCCGGATGCGTGCCGCCTCCACGGACAGCTCCTTCAGGACGGGGGCCACCTCGCCGAGAAGGCGGGTGTGTTCGGTCAGGTCGACGGTGTGCAGGACAACTCCGGGAGGACGCGGGGCGGTACGGGGCAAGGTGAGATGGTCGGTCCGTTGCTGTGCAGGAACGGGCTCGGTCACAGGGCTTCCCACAGCAGGCGGGTGACGTGGTCGTTGCCGTGGTCGGCTCGTGGGCGGGCCGGGGCGTGCCATCCGGCGCGGGGCGGCCGGCTGGCGATCACGCGCCACCCGGCGCCGCGCAGGGATGCGCCGCTCTCGCCGTCCTGCGTGTAGGTGATCAGCCGTCGGTAGCCGAGGGCTTTCGCCGCCCGCCACGCGGCCCCGTAGAGCAGTGAGTTGGCGTTGCGGGCGCCGTCGCTGGCGGTCCGGGTGACTTCGAGGGTGGCGCCGTCGTCCAGGTGACGGGCCACCGGCCTGCCGACGATGGCCACGGCGCGCAGCGTGCCCCTCTCGTCGGCGGCGCCGACCGCGAAGATCTGTCCTGCGGGCGGCGGGTGGTGACGGTGCCAGGTGCGCACGAAGTCCTTCGCCTCACGGGAGCGGACCGGCACCAGGTGCAGCGGGGCGTCGCTCACGCGGCCGTCCCGAAGTCGGACTGTGTC
Organism: Streptomyces albogriseolus; assembly: GCA_014650475.1. Taxonomy (GTDB): domain Bacteria; phylum Actinomycetota; class Actinomycetes; order Streptomycetales; family Streptomycetaceae; genus Streptomyces; species Streptomyces albogriseolus. The sequence continues at coordinate 391,104 of BMVA01000006.1, read as the reverse complement.
GGCGCGTGCTTCGCGACGGCGCGAGCCGTGATCGCCTTCGACGCGCGGGCGGACGCCGCGGACAGTTCCCCGGCTCCTGGCTCTCGGTACCAGGGCCGCAGGTCGAGCATGGCGGCGCGCATGCCGGTGGCGAAGCACAGGGCGGTGCCCTTGGGCAGGGCTCGGATCGCGTCGGCGGGCAGGATCCGTTCCTGCCGCATCGACACCGACGTGCTCTTGCCGGACTCCGAGTGCGACGTCGATGTGGTCTCGACGTCGTGGTCGCCGATCAAGCGGCTGAGCTTGTCCGCGAAGTCGGGGTCGTCGATGCCGGAGCCGATGACCTTGACGGTCGAGGCGGACCACATGGCGTCCATGCCCGCGTCTCCCCAGACCTTCTGGCCCTGGCGGTAGGACTGGAGGATGGTGATCGGGATGATTCCGCGGGAGCCGAGGTGGGAGTACAGGTCCGGCAGGTCGCTGATCTTGCACACGTTGGCGGCCTCGTCGAGGATCGCCAGCATGGGCGGGTCCAGGCGTCCGCCGGCCCGTTCGGCCTGGGCGGTGGCCGCGCGCATGACGGAGTCCGCGCACGCGGCGATCAGTGCCGAGGCCCCGCCTCCCCCGTCCTTGCTCAGCAGGAACAGCGTGTCGGTGGAGGTGACGAACTCCGACGGGCGGAACTCGGGAACGTCCTTCTGCGGGGTGACCCAGGCGGCGATCTCGTTGTTCAGCAGTGCGGCGGCGTACTGGCGGGCAGTCTCGTAGATGCCGTCGCGCGTCTCCGGGGGTCCCTCGACGGTGCCCTTGAGCTGTGCTGCGACGGCGGCGAAGTCGTGGTCGCGGAGGATGTCGAGCGGGGTGCGGTCGGCGGGGAAGGCGAGCCACTGCATGATGTCGGTGATGGGCCGCTCGTCGAGCGCTGCGGCCAGCAGCAGTTGGGACAGGATGTTGCTGCCGGCCTTGGACCAGAAGTCGCCCTGCTGGGAGGCGTCCACCGAGGCGGCGAGGAAGTGGCCGGCGAGCCGGTTCGCCCCGTCCAGGGTTTTCGCGCTGGCGAGGGGGTTCCACCACATCTCGCGTGCGGCGTGCGCGATCTGCTGGGGGTCCATGGTCCACACCTGCCCGACGCGGGAGCGGGCCTCGTATGTGGCGGTGAATGCGTCGCCTGCGGCCTTGTTCGAGGTCAGCAGGACGGGGCCGGGCGCGGCGAGCATGGAGGGGATGGCGAGCGAGGTGGTCTTGCCCGAGCGGGGCGCCATGATGGCGACGGCCACATCCTCGTAGCCCATGCGCACCTCGTGCCGGGTGTTCTGCAGATTGCCCAGGAGGATGCCGGTGTCGCGGGCTTCGATGTGCTTGGCGTCCTTCAAACTCGGGCGCAGCGAGCGGGCCTTGTCGGTGATCGCCTTGGCCATCAAGGGCTCGATGTCCCTGGCCTTGGCCATGCCGGTGATCTTCTTCCGGCCGCCGCCGTGGTTCTTGTGCCGGAGCCACAGGGCGACCGCCGTCACCGCCAGAGCCAGGAGGAGCAGAACGGGAACGATGCGTGCCCCGATGAGCAGGGCGTTCTCCCCGGCCTCGGGCCAGACCTGCTCGGGGTGGAGCAAGGCGTTGGTTGGCTGGTAGGGGGCCCAGCTGCCTCCGGCGAGGGAGGCGGTGAGGTTGCCGCACAGCCAGGCCAGGTGGGACAGGGGGACGACGACGGCGAGCACGCCGAGCAGGAGGCGCAGGACGAGGTCGTATCCGTCGGTGTTGCTGCTGGAGGAGGAGGGGGGCAAGGGCTAGGTGCTTCCAGGCGGGGACGGAGGGATCAGCGCATGCGGTGGCGCTCGGTCTGCGGCCGTTGCGGAGGATGCGTGCTCGTCGCCGGCGGGCCGGATCGGCGTGCGGCGAGGGAGCGGACGCGTTCTTCCAGGGCGCCGGCGACCTGCTGGGCGGGTACTTCCCGGTGCGAGAGGGTGATGAGGTCCGGGTTGCGAGTCGGGAGGCTGGAGGGGCCTGCGGTGCGCGGCACCGGTCGGGGGTCGGTGAGCGCGGCGGTGAACGCGGTGATCAGGTGCGGTGGGGTGTGCTCGCTGAAGTGGGCTTGCCACAGCAGAGTCCGGAAGTCGCGGAGGGCGGTGTCGACCCACCAGGCCCCGGTTGCCTCGTCGGCCTCGACGCGGACGGTGCCGTCGGGTGAGGCCAGCCGGTGGTGGCTGTAGGCCGGAGACCAGCCCGCTGTCAGAAGCGGCTCCTGCGGATCCCAGTTGTCTCCTTGATCGGCAGTGGGATCGGTCAGCACGTCGGTGAACGCAGCGATCATCTCGACGGGGGTGCGGGCATCGAAGCTGGCGAACCAGGCGGGCCGGTCCGGCGCGGGGGCGTGCTGCAGAGTCCACCACCGTCCGTCGGGGTCAGGCTCCAGCCGCAGGAGGGCCTTCTGGTCGGGGCTGGAAAGCAGAACGCGAGGCATCAGGGGGTCGTGACCGTAGCTCCAGCCGCAGGCTCGGTGGAGGGGGACGGTGATCCAGGCTGGATCGCCGCCGCCAGCCAGGTGGCGCGGGGCGACGTAGTCGATGTCAACGTTGACGGCGACCTCGGGCATGGTCACCGCCCTTTCGCGCCGTGTCCGCTGCGCCGGGACGTCAGGGCGGGAAGCTGCGAGCGCTTCGGCCGGGACGGTGCGCGGCGTGCGGCGGCCTGGATGTCGAGGATGACGCGGCCGTGGCAGGCCCAGTCGTCCAGATAGCGCCAGCACTCTGCGTGGTGCTCGTCCAGCGCGTCGACGTACGCGTCGCTGCCCGGACCGGCGCCCTCGGGGAGCTGGGCCCGGGTCTGGCGCCACTGCGCGTCCAAGGCGTCGAGATGGCTCAGTGCCTCCTCCAGGATGGTCAGCTGCCCGGGCCAGCTGTCCCGCGTGAGGTGTGCGGGCAGGTGCTGGAGCTGGAGCCGGGCGGTGGCCAGCAATTGGCGAGCGCCAGGACGGATGCCGTCGAACGCTGCGGCGGTGTCCGCGTCACGGACGGCGGCCCGGCGGCCGTAGGCGTCCTCGTCGAAGGGCCAACCGTCCAAGTCCGTTTTGAACGCGGTGAAAGCGTCCCAGGACGCCAGGATCCGTTCACTGTGGCGCAGGTAGCGGTTGAGGCGCCGCAGCGAGGTGCGGCGGCCGTGGTTCGTGGTGCGGGAGATGAGAGCATCCTTTGAGGTCAGCGGCGGGCGGCCGGCTGGACGGCGGTCGTGGGCGCCGGGGGTGTCGCGGGGGCGGTCTGCTGACGGCGCACGGCGCGGGCCTGTGCGCGGAGCGTCTTCACCCGGGCGGTGTGCGCGTCGACTACCTGCTGCGGGCGCAGTGGGCTCGGCTCTTTGACGGCGCTGTAGTGGGCGGTGCGGTCGAACATGCCGCGCTGCAGCGGGCTCTGGTCGGCCAGCGCGCCCAGGAAGGCACCGACGAGGCGATCGGGAACGTGCTCGTCGAGGAAGGCGTGCCAGATCCGCGGGCCCGGGAATGATTCGTCGCTGCTTGTCCTGACCTCGATGTGCCAGGACGGCCGTTCATGGAACTCACTCGTGGGGCGGTGTTCGATGCGGCACAGCGAGTCCGGAGAGAGCGCTGTCTTGGCATCGTCGTGCTGCCAGCCTGCGCTGGTCACGGGCTGCCAGGGGTCCGGTTGCGATGAGGGCGGTGTGATGAGGGCGTCGGTGAGGCCGGCGAGGACCTCGGCCGGCACGAGTTCACCGAACTCGGCGTACCAGCCGTGTTCGTTGTCGCCGTGGGCGGCCCGCAGCCGCCACCAGGCGGAGGTGGCGGTCTGCGGGTCGAACTGCAGGCGGTAGCGGTGATCGGGGCTGGCCATCACGATCTCGGCGCTGAGCGGGTCGGAGACCGTGGCCCATCCGGCCGCGGCCAGGCCGTGGGTGACGTGACGGGCGTCGCCCGGGCCGGCGAGGTGGCGGGGGCTGGTGTCGAAGGGGATCTGCCCGGCGTGCTGGTCGGCGAAGGCGTCGAGCTGACGCTCGCTCACCGGCACCGGCTGCACCCCTGCTCGCTCTCGGCGTCGTCGTACAGCGCGCGCAGTTCGTCCAGGACGTAGTGGAGGGTGTGCTGGTCGGTCTGTTCCCAGGCGGCGGAGCGCAGCTCGGCGATCAGGCGGTTGACGTGCGCGGTGCGTGGGATGGCCTGGTGTTCCTGGATGGTGCGGGCGAGGGCACGCAGGGTGTCGGCGAGCTGGACGGGCAGGCCCGTGTACTCGTCGAGGAGCGGCTCAACGAGGGCGAGGGCTTCATCGGGGTCGGGATTCTCGCGCAGGTACTCGGTGACGTCCGACAGCGTTTCGGTCAGGGCGCGCAGGGTTTCCGGGGTGGGGGCAGGCATCGGGCTCCTTCAGATGGGGATGGAGATCAGCGGCGGGTCCGGGCACCGCCGGCCGGGGCGTAGAGCCGGGCGGTGGTGCGGGGCCGGGCGCTTCGGGCGCTGTTGCGGGCCCAGGTGGCGGCGCGGGCAGCTGTAATCCGGGCCTGCTGCCAGGCGCTGAGCTGGGAGGGCTTGACGGAGACCGACCAGGTCCGGATCTGGGCGCTGTGCGGGACACGTCCGCGTGGGCGCATCACCGGGTCCGGGCCGGCAAGTTCGGTGGAGAAGGCTTGGACCAGGTGCATCGGCGTGTTCGGCGTGAAGTGGGCAGTCCAGCCGTTGCCCTGCTTGTCCTGCGCTCCGGTCCACCACATCGCCGAGCCATCGACGCCCTGGCGGTACTGCATCCACGCGGTGCCGTCGGGGCTGCTCGCCGAATAGTCTTGGCCCTCGAACCGCGTGTGCCAGTTCTGCTCCTGCAGAGGTGCCCAGACGTTGGGGGCGTGTGCGGAGCGGGGGCGGGTGAGGGCGTCGGTAAGACCGGCGACGATCTCCACCGGAGTCTGCCGGCCCAGGTGCGCAGACCATTCACCGGTCGCGCCGCCTGCCCGGCCGTGGATGGTCCATCCGCCCGGCAGGATGTAGGGGTCGTAGGCGACGCGGACGGTGCGGTCCGGGCTCTCCATGAGCAGCGGGCCGCCCTTCTTGGACTTCTCCCGCCAGCCCGAGGCGCGCAGGAACTCCGAGACGTGCCGGACGTCACCGCCGCCGGCCAGGGCACGGGGCTGGACCAGGTAGTGCTGCTCGGCCTGCTCGCCCGGCCCCCAGCCCTGCCACTGCTTCTTCTTCACCGGCGCCGCCGTACGACGAGCGGGGCAGGAGCCGGAGGCTTCGCCGCGCTGGTGGCCGGTCGAGTACCGAGGTGCTGGAGGAGGTCCTGATGCTCGTCCAGGTCCAGGCTGATGTCGTGCAGTTCGTTGGCGGCACGGCCCAAGGCGAGCCATACCTCCGCTGGCAAGGCGCCTCGTTCTGCCTCGCTCTTGGCGAAGTGGCTGCCGGTGATGACGAGGTGAGTGACGCCGCCGAGGACTCCGTTGTCTGGGTCGAGGACACGGGCGATGACCTGCGCTGCCTGGGGCGGGGGAAGCTGAGAGAGGTGGTCGGAGAGCTGGCCGAGCTGGCGAGTGATCTCGTCGGTCAGTCTCACCGGGTAGGGGGCGGGGTGGGACATGCTCCTCCGGGTGTGTGGACGGTCAGTGGTGGTGGCGCTGCCCGACGCGTTGCGCCTCGTTGGGGACGGCTTCCGGGCGGGCGCCGGCCAGTGGGGAGGCGCGGTCGGGGCCGGCCGTGATGCAGGCGCGTAGATAGCGGCGGAACAGGGCGGTTGTGTGCCGGGGTTTGAGCCGATGGCTGATCGGTGCGGGTGTGCGTTCTGCTACGGGTTTCTCCGTGGAATCGGGCGGGGGGTGGGCGGCCCCGGCGTGGTGCCGGGGCCGCCCGGGCTTACGGGGTGCGGCGGACCGGTGCGGAGTGCGAGGGGGGACTGGCGGGCGCCGGTTGCTGCGGGGCGGGTCGGGCCGCGCGCGCCTGGAGGCGGTGCACGGCCTGCTGGTAGAGGGCCTCGTCGAAGACTTCGGGGTCGCAGTTGACCGTGTATCCGGCCATGAGCAGGGCGGGGATGGCACGGTTCGCCAGGTGTTTCTGCTCCTCGGCACCGAGGTGATCGGGCACGGTGTGCCAGACGTAGAGCGGCTCGCCTGTGGGGTATTCGTGGCGTTCGAGGCCGAGCTGTTCCAGCAGGTCGTGGAGGCCGGCGGGGGCGCCGGTGGGGGTGTCGGCGTGGATGGTGGTCGTCAGGGCCTTGATGTAGATCTCGACGTCTGTGCCGTACTCGTCGGCCAGATTGGCCATACGTTTCTTCTCCGGGGTCAGCGGCGGCGGGAAACCGGGGACGGTGCACGGCCCGCTGCCGATGTCGGGGCCGGTGCGGTCGCTGGCGGCTGCGCCGGGCGGGCGGCGTGGTTGCGGGCGTGCAGGATGACGCGGGCGGCTTCGCTCAGGGAGTTGGCGGTGCTGCCGAGCCGTGCGATGGGCTCGGGTTCCTCGCCGGGCGCGGCGCCGTGGAGATCACTGGCGGCGATCCAGGCGCGGACGATCACTTCTCTGGTCAGGGGCAGCAGCCCGTGCACGGGGGCCGCGACCTCGGTCAGGACTTCGGCCACCTCGCTGCTGGTCTCGGCGGCCGAGGCCCGCTCGGCGAGTTGGGTGAGGTAGCGCAGGGCTGCGTCACGGTCGCCGTCGGGGGCGGCCAGCATGTTCAAGGCGGGGTCGAGGTGGACGCTGTGGCCGGCGGCGAGCAGGGCGTGCGAGGCGGTGGTCGCCTTCAGGCGCTGCTGCTCGATGGGCAGGCCGTGTGGAAGACGGTGGTAGTCACCGCGGGGTCCGGGAGAGGTGAGGAAGCCGCCGGTCCGCTGGAGGATGTCTGCTGCTTGCTCGGTGCCGCCGATGGCCACGACCAGACCGGTGCGGGGGTCCTTGGTGACGGTGACGTACTCCAGGACCCAGAAGTCGGGCTCCGTCTGGTTCATCGCGTCCTGGCGGTGGGTGTGCGGGTGCCGGCGGGGGCCGGCGGCATGGATGCCGGGGCGGAGGTGGGCGCGTGGCGTCCGGCGGGGTGCTGGAGGGCGGTGCCGATACCGAGCGCGTCGAGCTGCGGGCCGATCTCGCGCAGCGCGCGGGCCTGTGCCTGGGTGTCGTCGCCGTCCAGGCGGTAGATGCCGCTGTGCGGGTCCTGGACGAAGCCGTGGGCGGCGAGGATGGTGCCGGCCCGGTCGTCGGCAGGGGCGGTGGCGACGCTGCCGTCCGGCTGCCAGGTCAGGACGACCCGGTCCGGCTGGGAGGGCTGGATGCCGTCCAGGGCGTTGTACCGGACCTGGGCGAGCGCACGGTCGTAGCGGACGAGGAGATCGCCGGCGACCTGCTCGGCACCGAGGAACGGGTCGTCGGTCAGGGCGATGCCGTTGGGCTCGGGGACGCCGCGGTACGCCTCGTCCGGCAGGGCGTGCGGGGCGACGGCGGCGAGGAGGAAGCCGTCGCGTTCGTCGTGCCGGTCGATCAGGACGAGCTGGGCGCCGTCGGGGCGGCTGAGGACGGCTGCCTGCTGCAGGGGATGTTCGGCCAGGGAGGCGGCGACCAGGTCCAGGTCCCAGATGCGGTCGGTGAGTTCGGCGAGGTCGTCCTTGGCGTCGCCCGTCAGGTGGGTGCTGGTCCAGGTGTCGGGGAGTTCGCCGGCGAGGACGTCGGCGTAAGAGGCAAGGCGCTCGGATATGTCGTGGTCGTGCATGGTGTCCTTGGGCAGTTGAAGGGGCTCAGCGGCGCAGGCGGGTGGCACCGACGGGTGGCGGTGCCGGGGCCGGCAGGGCACGCGGCGGGGGCGGGCAGGCGCACACCGCGGAGCGTTCGGGCTCATGGTCGGGAACCTGCTCTGTGCAGGCGCGGCGTCCGGGGTGAGGGGCGTGCCGGTCGGCCAGCCGTTCGCGGGTGTGCGCGAGGTCGGAGCGGATGACGCGGACGTATGCGTCGGCGAGGTAGCGCAGGCGCCCGGCGGTGTACGGATCGCTCGCGTCGCCGAGCCCATCGAAGAACTCCGCCAGGGCGCCGAGGGTTTCCTCGAACCCGGCGAGGATGCCGTCGTGGGGCGCGGTGAGTTCGGTGAGGATGTCGGCTGCCTCGGCGGTGTCGGTGGCCTCGCGGAGGCGTTCTGCGAGGTGGGAGACCGAGGCGCCGAGCGTGGGATAGGCCGCGGGGCGGGCTTCGGTGTCGAAGGGCTCGTCGCAGTCGACGTGGTACCCGACGGCCCGCAGGCGCCCTACGGCATCGATGGCGAGACGGGACTCTTCGTCCTCAGTCAGGCCGACGGGGCGCGGTGGTAGCTCTCGTGGAGGCGGACGACCGCGACGAATCCCGCGCGCTGGAGAAGGCTGTGCGCCTCAGCGTCGCCCCCGCGGGCGAGGAGTTCGCCGGAGTGCGGGTCACGGCGGATGTCCAGGAAGCGGCCGGTGGTGCGGGGCAAAGAGACGTTTCTCCTACGGAGATCGGTGGGTGGTGCGCCGGGCCGCGGCCGGTGCGGCGGCGGCCCGGGGCTGGGCCAGATGGGCCGCAGTGGCGTCCAGGTCCTGCTGAATCGCGTGGAGGCGGCGGGCGATCAGCTCCAGACGGTGCGCCGTGTCCGTGCCGGCAGCCCCCGGTTGGCGGGCGATCCGGTAAGCGGTGTGCTCGACCAGTCCGCGGACCGTGGCCAGCGGGCCGGCCTGTTCGTCGGCGAGCTGCGTGAGGACGCCAGCGAGCTGCGCCGATGCGGTCGGGACCGTACGGGCAGCGGACCACTGCGTGGTGCCGGTGCGGACGGGGATCAGGTGCAGGTCCTGCTCGATGCGGCGCGCTTCGTCCGCAAGCCGTCGCAGGATGTCGGCGGGAGGGGTGCGCCAGGTGCCGTCGAGGTGGATCAGGTTGGCGATCAGATCCAGACGTCCGGGCTGGCCCTGGACAGCGATCCACCGCCAGCCGTGCTCTGCGGCGCCAGGTACCTCGATACCAGCGGCCCGCGCGAACCGGTGGGCGGTTTCGGACCACTCGGGACCTGTCAGCTCCCGGTCGTCCGGATGGAGCCGGACGTCGAGATGGAGGATCGCGTGCCGGTCGTCGTCCGGGCTGGCAGCGAACGGATGCTCCAGGTACGGATCTTCGAGGTGCTCGGCCCACTCAACGGACGTCCAGGTCCTCTGCTCGTCGTCCGGGGTGTAGTAGTCCAGGCCCGGCCAGTGGGCGACCACGGTGTACTCCGTCAGGCCCTCGTTCGGGGAAAGGGGCCGCCCGAGCGCCTTGGCCAGCGGCTCGCGCGGCGAGTGGGCCCTTGCATGCAGGCGGGGGATCACGACGGCACCCCACTCGACGCGCGGGTGGGTGACCGGTGCTGATGAAGGTCGCGGGCTGCACAGAGCAGCGAGCGCTCGCGCACCAGGTCGGCGTGGACCGAGATGTCTCCTGGCGGAAGACAGTCGATCGCCCTGTCGATGGCGCTCAGCCCCTCGTCGTACCGGCCCAGCCGGCGCAGGGCACCCGCCGTGCGGAAGAGGACGATCGGGTCGGTGCCGGTGGCGAGGGCGGGCCGCAAGCTGAGGGCCAGGAGACGCTCCGCACCCTCGTCCAGGTCCTGGCCGAGCCACAGTCCGTGCAGCAGGACGTGCAGGGTCTTGGGGTGCTCCTCGGCCATGGCGAGGACTTCGTCCATGACCATCAGGCCCTCGGGGCGGGACTGGCCAAGCAGCGCGAAGGCGTACAGGGCGCGGGTGTAGCAGTCCAGCGGCTGACGCGCGGTCTGCGCGAGCTGTTCGACGAGGCGCTGGAGGGTGGGGCAGCGGAAGTCGAACCGCAGGGCGCTCAGGTACAGATGCGCCAAGGTGCGGGTGGTGATCGGATCGCGGTTCGTTGCGAGGACATCCTCCGGGGACAGCAGGCCCAGGACGCTGCGGCCGGCTGACCGTGCCGCCCAGACGGCGTCCGCGCACACCTCGGCTGAGGTTTTCCAGTCGGCCCGGATGCCGTGGAGGTCTTCGGCCAGGTGCAGCGGCCAGGACGGATCGTCCGCAGTTGCGGTGGCTCGGGCCCTGGCCTTGTGGAGCGCAGCGGCACGGTCCGGGCGGTTCGTTGGGGGAGTCACCGGCCGCCCCTGGTGTCTGCGGTGTGCACGAGCTGGCCCAGGGCGGTGGTGGTGTACCAGCAGCAGTCGATCAGCTCGTCGCGGCCGGCGAACCGCGTAAGGAGGGCGTCTTCCATGGCCCGCAGGTAGATCAGGCAGTCCGGGCAGCGGCGCGAGAGGTGCACGAGGTAGCGGGGGTGAGCGGTGACGTAGGACTGGGCACCCCCGGTGGGGTCACGCAGTCGCCATCCGTCCTCGTCGGTGGGGGTGTGCCAGGAGGGGGCGACGATGCGCATGGAGTCTCCCCACAGTTCTCCGCCGGCCACCCCCTTGAGGACGACGACGGTGTCCCCGGCCTGAAAGTGGGCGTGAGTGATATCTCGGGTGGGAGTGAGCGGGTCGGGGGTGCGGGCGGTGACGGGGGTGGGCTGATGGTCCCAGGACGGAGGGAGCACGCGGTTCCTTCCACGCGATGGCTGGCGGGGTGGGAGCATCAATAGTCCGGAGGAACGCCGGTTTGGCTAACCGGCGTTTCCCGGCTATGTTGCCCCGCCGTCAGCGGAACGGATTCTCCGTCCCGCGGTCCGCCTCGGTGGCTGCGTCGAGGAGTTCGAGCAGGTCAGTGCCTTCGGCGTCACGCTGGTCGATCCACCAACCGGCACGGGTTATGGAGCGGGCCTTCTCCTCCAGCTCCGCCCAGTCCGCCTCGTCCCAACTGCCCTCGACGACCAGGGCGGTGTGCGCGGCCATCATCAGCTGATGGCGGGAGCGCTCACCCCAGTCCAGGGCCTTGGCCGGGCCCTCCAGCTGCGGCATGTCGAACTGCTTGGCCCAGGTGGCGGCTGCCTCCTGCTCCTCGGCGCGCTTCTCCGCGAGCCACTTCTCCTTGGACGCGGAGTCGGCGTCGCGCGCCGCCTTCCAGCAGTCGGTGCAGTCCTTCGACGCGAGCCAACGGGCGAAGCCGGCCCGCTTGTCGGCGGGGCGGTTGGACAGGTCCTGATCTACCCGGTGGGAGCAGGCGTGCTCCACGGTCCAGTGCGTACTTACCCCCGGGGAATTCCGTTTGATGGGCGTTACGTTCGAGGTCGGGCTGCTGGTCTGGGGCTTCAAATCGAGTGCCTTTCGTTGACGGTTGGGGTTGCACGAGTCATGCGACGGACGGGGGTGGTCTGGAGTGCTTGGCGGTGGTCTCGGGGACGCTTTCGCCTTCTGCGTCGTCTCAGCGGGTCCTGCGGATGGCGTCTGTGGCCGCCTTGGCGATGGCGGCGGGAGCGCTGGAGGGCTGGGGCAGGTGCAGCAAGGTGGTCCCCGGCAAGTGGCGGGATTCCGCGGTGAGGGTGAGCTGGAGTACGGCGCAGCCGGCGGTCGTGAGCTGCTTGACGCGGGTGACGGCTTGAGCGGTTTCGTCGCTGCCGTAGTGGGCGTCGGTGACGATCACGAGGAGGCGGCCGGCGCCGGGGCGGCTGAGTTCGAGGCCGTGGTCGAGTGCGTCGATGGCGTTGGCGAGGTTGTGGTGGCCGCCGGTGGCATCGAACGTCGTCACGCGCTCTGGTGCTCGGTGGGTGGGGCGGGTCAGTGCGGTCAGGTGCCTGTCGTAGGCGATGGTGGCGGTACGGGAGTCGGGGTCGGTCAGGGCTGCTGCGCGTGCCACGATCCAGGCAGCGGAGGCGACGGGCTTGCAAGCGGCGCGCATGGAGCCGGAGACGTCGACGGCGATCCCCACACGCAGTGGTGGGGTGGGGGAGTTCCGGCGGCGGGTGTGGGTGAACGGTTCCGCTGTGGGGACCGACCCGGTCGCGCGCTGAGCGTCGCGGGCGAGGGCCGCGCGCATGTTGAGGCGGCCGGGCGGGGTGGGGCTGGTGGTCCGTTCCTCGGTCCGCTCGCGGTAGGCGGCGGCACGCAGGGCGCGGCTCAGGCGCGCGGCGGCACTCTGCTCGGCGGCGGTGGGCCTGCGGGTGCCGGTGACGGGGTTGCCGGAGGGTGCCGGTGTGCCGTCGGGGTGGACAGTGGTGCTACGGGCGTTGAAGACCGACTTGGCGGTGGCGGCGGCTTTGCGTCGCTGGCGGGCTCGCTGGGCGCGGTCCTGAGCCTGCGCCTTGGAGCGCGACGCCATGGCGTTGGCCGCTGCGTCCTGTGCCGCGAGGTCGGCCGCGTCAGTGGCTGCCGCGTGGTCCATGACGACCCCCACGGCGCCGGTCAGCAGATCGGAGAGGCCCTCCGGCACGGGCAGGGCGGGGGCCGCGGCGTCCAGAGCGTCGCACCATTCTTGACCGTGCGCGAGCATGGTGGTGGCGTCGTGGTCGGCGCACTGGTGGGCTGCGGTCCAGATGCGGGTGAGGGTGGTCAGCAGGTTTGCGCCCAGCACCTTTTCGCACAGATCGGAGACGGCCCGGGTCTCGCCGGCGTCCAGGATGCCGACGTCCCGGCGGCCGAGGATCAGGGCTGCCGCGGCGGCGGCCTGCTCGATGCCCTGGATGCTGGGGTGGGCGATGTCGGGCATGACCAGGGTGCGGGCGCTGGTGCGCAGGTACGTGCGGTCCGTGGGCCGCGTGATCAGGTGTGCGCCTTCGACGCGGCTCTCCTCCAGCAGGAGCGCGGCCTCGACGACGCGGGGGTTGGCTCCGGCAGGCTGTGTCCAGACGGAGTGGGCCGCGTGCGCGGCCTCGTGGACGAACACGCCCCAGGCGGCGGGATACCGCTCCTCGTCGCCCACGATCCGCGGATGGATCTCGTGGGGCTGGAGGGGGGCGAACAGGCGGGCGTCGAACTCGACCTCGCCCAGCGTGGGGAAGAACGCGGCCGGTGCGCCGCTGCGCGTGCCGGGGCGGCAGGTGACGAGGAGGTCCTGGCGGCCGGAGAGGGCGACCAGCCGGTCGCCGAGTTCGGCTCCCACGCGCAGCCACGCGGTCGGGGAGGAGCGGGGTTGTGCGGGCGGGGCGCCGTCGTCGTCCCAGCGCGCGAGGTCGGCGTCGTCTTCCGGCGTGGACTGGATATGGTGGTGGGCACTCATCGCGGGCGGCCCCGGTGTGCGGAACCGGTGCTGCCCGGAGGCTGCCGGGCGGCTGAGGCGGGGAGCTGCTTGCCGAGGGTGAGAGGTGCGATCTTCTTGATGCCGACAGCCTTCGTGACGGCGTCGGCGACGGCGTCGCGATCCTCCACAGGAGCGATGCCGACGAGGTTCGCGAGCGCGGCTTTGGTGCCGAGGACGGCCTCGGTCTTCTGGTAGCTGAGCAGTTCCCGCAGTTGGGGGGCCCAGCCCAGCTCGCCGAGTTCGACCTGCTGGGCGAGGTGTCGGGCGACCCGGACCACCCGGGCATCGATCCTCAAGGCCAGGGCGAGGTCGTAGTCCGTGCCAATCTGGATTTGCACGCTGAACCGGCTCGCGAGCGCCTCCGTCAACACCGCCCCGTGGACGCCGGGATTGTGGCCCGCCACCACGTAGAAGCCCGGCTCGGCCTTGATGGTCTCGCCCTTGTGGGCCTTGACCTGGATCTGCCGGCGCCCGTCCATCGCGGGATACAGCGCCGCCAGGACCTTCGGTGAGATCAGGGTGGCATCGTCGATCAACAGGGCGCGGCCCTCGGTCATCGCGGTGACCAGCGGACCGTACTGGAAGACGTAGGCTCCCGCGTCGTCCTGTGTGTACTCGCCGATCAAGTCGCCGACCGTGGTGTCGCCGTCACCGGCGACGGTGAGCAGGTCCGGGAACGCCGCCTCGACCAAACTCGTCTTGCCGGTGCCCGGAGGGCCGTAGAGCAGTACCGGCACGTCGGCGTCGCGCAAGCGGTTCAACGCCTCGACGTCGGGCAGATCGGCCAGCTCCCGGGGGTGGTAGAGCTGGCCCCCCGCGCGGCGGATCGGGCCGGTCTGCTTGGGCGCGGCTGCTGCGGTGTAGGTCGTACGGGTCGTGGCCGCCTGGGCGCGGGGAGAGTGGGTGCCCGGTGGGCTGATCACAGCCCTCTGCGCGGCTGCGGCAGTTTTCGCGTTCGCGCGGAACTGCGGTTGCCCGGTCCCGCTTTGGTCGGCCTCGCCGCGTCGCACCAGGGTGAGGGCGGCGTTGCGGACGGCGCCATGGGAGTGGCCCAGCTGCCTGGCCATGTCCCCTATGGTGAGCTTGTCCGCCGGCCGGTCGGCCAGCAGTCGGGCCACCTTGGCCCGTAGTTCGCCGCCCTTGGTGCGCGCTGATCTGGTAGGCCCGGGTGTGGTCAAAACGAGAACCCTTCAACAGGTGTGGGTGGGGGCGGGGTGGGCGATGCGCTAAAGAGGCCGGCCGCTCTCGGAGGGGATCACGGGCTGTGCCGACATCGGCGACCGGGCCAACCGGGGCGTACCGTCGGCGCTCACCGGCCGGCCGAGGGCTCGGTCCAGGGGCACGGGATGGCTGGCGATGAGCAGCTGGCTGGCTGGCGAGCAGGCCCGTTCGTGAGCTCGGTACCGGGTTCCGTCGCTCGGCAGGCGCAGCCGGGCGTTTCTTCGAAGCCGTCCTGGAGCAGGATCCGCCGGGCGGCGGCGTTGTAGCCGGTGGTGGTGATCTCGCCGGTGATGGCGTGCCGGATCGGCATGAACGGCTCTGCTGGTGCCTCGGGCAAAGTGGATCTCCTATCGGTGGCGGGCGGTCATGCTGGCGCGGGGCGGCGGCGCGGGCGGTGTGGTGTCCACGGCCGGGCGCGGGCGGGTGCGCAGCACGGGGATGCGGTGCGGGGGCAGGACGGCGACGGTCGCACCGAGGTCTTCGGCTGCCTCTTCGACTTCGCGGGTGAGGAACTCGATCTGCCGGCCCAGCGCTGAGAGGCGGGCGGCGATCTGGCGGCCCTGCACGGTCTCCAGGGCGGTGGCGAACTGGCTGCTCGTCTCCAGAAGTTCCTGCAGGCGGACCATCGGGCCGGCGGCGTAGCCCCGCTGGACAGCTCCCAGGGGAGCGTTCGAGGCGTCACCGGCACTGTGGCCTTCGACGACGTCGCGGATGAGGTCCTGCAGGGACAGCTCCGGGGCCGGTGCCGGGCGGTTAAAACGGGAGATGTCCGAGCGCAGCACGCCGGGCGGGACCGGAGCGGGCAGGGCCTTGCCCGCCTCGTACTCGTGGGCGAAATGCCCGATCACCTGCCAGCCCGGTACGCCCGGGTCGCCGTGCAGCGCGACCACTGTGGAGTCGTCGTCCTCGACCAGGTAAGCGAGGGTGATCGGCTGTCCGTCGGCGGCATACCACGACTCGGTCAGCTCCAGCGCGCCACGCGTCTGCGCGGCCCGGGCCCTGTCGGTCCACAGCTGCTGTTCCTCGTCGGTCAGCGGAGCCTTGTGGTGCTGGCCGTCGCGTTGGTCGGCGAGGTCGCTGGCGATCGGGCTGTGGTCCGCCCAGGCGGTGAGGTGCGGCCACAGGGCCGCGTGCTGAGCACGTTCGGCGGGGGAGCCGGGCGCGGCGGGCCGGTCGAGGGCTCGGCGGATTTCGGCGGCGGAGGATTCCAGGCCGTCCAGGACGGCCCGCCACCCGGTCAGGTGCCGGGCGGGCGGCAACTCGTCGAGCGCGAGTCGGGCGGCATCGAGGAGAGCCTCGGCGTGCGGGGCGAGATGGGTGGTGTACGCCTCCAGCGCCGCCTTGTCACGGTGGGCTCGTGCGGCTGCGGCTGCGGCTGCGTCTGCGTGGACGGTGCGGCCGTGGCGGTCGCGTGTCATGTCGAGGGCGGCATCGGTCTCGCAGTCGATGACGGCCATCCGTAGCCGGAAGTCGCGTGCCTTGCCGGTCAGTGCGGGCGCTGTCGGCAAAGGACTGTCGGGGGCCGGGCTGTTCGCGGGTGTCATCGGGACCGCCCGCCGGCTGCGGCCGTCAGGTGGACGGTGGGAGCGTAGGTGGGCTTCGGCGGGATCGGCCGGGCCGATGGCGGGGAGGTGGTGGGCGGTGTGGAGCGCTGCGTCGTTCGGCCGGCGGCGGCCTGGGCGAGCCTGCTGCGGCGCTCCTGGAGCCCGTGGGGCCGGACAGGGCGCGGCGGGCCGGTGGAGAGGGCCGGGTTGAGGCGGATGTCGGCCTGCACGGTGTAACCGTGGCGGCGCAGGTCGTGGACGGCCTGGCGGGTGCGGCGGACTCCGTCGCGCTCGGGCTCGCTGAGGCGGTACAGCCCGGGTTCACCGGGAACGGGCTCGAACTGTTCCCGCTCCAGGAACCAGTGGGCGAGGTGCTGGGGAATCAAGGAGGTGAAGGAGGCGACGAAGCCGTGTTCCTTGTGGTCGCCGAAGGAGAAGTGGGTGCCGGGTTGCAAAGGGGCGGAAGTCTCCAGACGTTGTCGGGTGAAACGGTCAGTGGCTGCGGTACGCCGGCCGGGCCGCAGCGAGGGGGCGGGCTGGGGCTGTGACGGGGAGGGCCGGGCGGCGGTGGGGTGCGCTCAGGCGGGCCTGGCGCAAGAACGCGTCGCCGTCGGTGAGCCACGTCTCGATCGCCGGCCACGCGCGTGCTCGGCGCTCCTGCTCCGGTACGGCATCACCGTGGACGATCTCGTCGAGCAGGGCTTCGGCATCGCTCACGGCGTCGGCCAGACAGGAGAGGGCTGAGGCGTCGTCGGGCCACGGGCTGTTCGCGGGCCGGCACCGGTCGAGCAGCGTCGGGGTGTGGTCGACGACGGTCAGGAAATGGCGCCAGGCGTGGTCGAGGAACAGCTCCGTCGAGGCGCCGAGGGCGGCGGCGCTCAGCGGGGTGGCGTCGCTGTAGCTGCCGGAGGCGTTCATGGCCTGCCAGGTGTCGTGCTCGGAGCGGATGTCCCCGAGCACGCCGGCGATGGCCGCCGTCTGGCGGGCATGGACGGCCTGCTCGTAGGCGGGAAGGTACCGGTCGGTGAGAGCCTGGGCAGCCCGCCCGGGAAACGGCGGCAGGACGATGCTGGGCGGAGCGTGGGGATCACCGTAGCCTCCTTCGAGCCCTTCCGGCGAGAAGGCGCCCACCAGGTAGCCGAGATGATGGCCGGGCCGCTCGACGAACAACAGTGTGGTGCCCTGCGCCGCGTCGGTGAGGACCGCGGCGTAGGGGATCCGCTCGCTCTGGACGGCGCGGCCGAGGTCGCCGCTGTCCCAGATCCACGGGACCAGGTTTTCCTGCCAGGCCGGGTGCGCATAGATCTCGACCGAGGCGTGCCACTGGCCGGGCAGCAGGCGCGCGAGGTCACGGGCGGCGTCGCCGATGTACCGCCGGCTGCTCGTGTGCACGCTGGCGCGGTGCCGCTTTGCGCACGTGACCAGATCGACCACGGTGGTCTGGGTGCCGTCCGCGGGCAGGTGCCAGACGCCGTCGTCGTCTCGCTGGAAGCCGCTCTCGGCGAGGGCGGTGTGCGCCCACGGATACTGCTCGCCCGAGGCGATGGCGACGATCCCCGACTCCCGGTTGTGCGACAGGATGATCTGCGCCTCAGCCACGGACCAGGTCCTCGCCACCGCGCAGGACGGCGCGCAGGCTGCGCCCGTACGCCCAGGCGTGCTGCCGGGCCGCCGCCTCCAGCTGGTCGTACCCGACCTGGGCCGTCATCTGCCCGGGGTGCTTGCGGTACCGGTACACAGGGACCGGCAGCAGGATTCCGGGTGCGAGCGTGGTGACGCCGAGGGCCGCGCAGTAGTCCTCGCCCTGGACGAGGCCGCCCATCGGCGCGGCGCGCACGAGGTCGGTGCGGGCGAGGATCGTGGTCGGCCCGATGGGGATCGTGTCCGTCGGCGTCTTCCAATAGGCCCACACGTCGCCGGCCTCGTGCCGGCCGGGCGGGGTCGGGCAGCGCCACAGACGGGTCGAGCCGTCGGGGTGCTGGTCCTCGCTCCAGCCCGCGCACCAGCCGACCCCGGTGGATTCCAGGGTGCTCAGCCGTACGGTCATGGCGTCATCGGTGAACTGGTCGTCATCGTCGGCCCAGTTGACGTAGGGGGTGCGCACGTGTGTGAGGGCCAGGTTCCTGGCGCAGGCGGCGCCGACCGGCCGGGGCAGCGTCAGTGTGCGGATGCGGGAGTCCTGCGCGAGCGCGGTCGGCAGGCGTTCGGGTGTGGTGCCGTCGAGCGCGATCACGGCCTCCCACGGCACGGACTGCCGGGTGAGGCTGGCGTGCATGGCGGTCAGGTAGTCGAGGCGGTCGTCGCGCAGGCGGGTGGCGATGACGACCGTAATCAGGGGAGCGGGCAGGGAAGTCTCCGGCAATGAGGGGCGGTGCGGGTCAGCGGCGGGCAGCCGTGTGGGGCCCGGTCGGCGCTGCACCGGCAGCGGGCCGCGGTGGGCGCGCGGTGCGCGAGGTGGTGGGCGTCCGGCGTGTGGTGATGGCGGGCCAGTGCGCCGGGTGGTCGCTGAAGGGGGTGCTGGGGTCGGTGTCCCAGGCCACGAGGGGGCCCGCGCCTGTGTGAGCCATGCTGATCACTTCGATGCCCTGCGGATGCAGGATGTAGCCCCACGGCATGCCCAGGTCGCTGGCGGTGGTGTCGGTGACCGTCATGCGCACCGGGGGCGAGCCGTCCGGAGTGATCAGGTGATCGAGGGTCCGGCTGGGCCAGTGTTCGCCGCCGGTCAGCACGGCCACGAGCGTGGGCGGGGCGTCGTCGAGGAGATCGGTGCCGAGTTCGTCCCAGCCGACGGCGATGTCGTCGATGAGGTGCCGGCACATGGCCTCGACGTCGCGTCCGAACTTGTACTGGTAGGCGGCCAGGAGGAGCGGGAGGTGGTTGCTGGGCACGCCGTCGAGCTGGACGTGGATGCCGCTGTACCCCGTGCCGGCGGTGGGGCGGGCGATGAAGGAGTGTGTGGACAGGGAGTTCTCCGGAGCGAGCAGGGGGCGGGGGATGTCCTCGGTGGCCGTCGAAGTGGCGGGCGGGTGCGGCTACGCGCGGTGTGACCAGGAGGGGACCGGGGGGCCGGAGGCGTCGGTGCGGGCGCAGGTGTAGCCGATCAGGCGGGAGGGCTCGGCCTTCGCGGGGATGGTGGCGGCGTCGTTGCACACGAACGTGTACTGGATGGACATGCGGGGCACGTCGTGGAGCCAGGCCCGGTCTTCCTTGCCGGGGTTGATCTGCAGGCCGGAGTGCGCGACGGCGTCGGTCTGGGTGTGCGTGTGGGAGAAGAGGACCAGCGCGCCGCCGTCTTCCGTCTTGAGGGCGTAGGCGTCCGTGAAGCGGTTGTCGGCTTCGTCGAAGACGCTGGTTCCCTTGTCGCCGAAGCGTGTTGCGGCATCGCTGTGGACCTTGACTTGCCGCTTGCTGGCCTTGGTCGGCGCGAACACCTTGCTTCCGGTGTTCGTGCCTCCGGTGGTGAAGTTGTCCAGCACGGCAGTACGCAGCAGGTCGGCGTCGGCGGCCAGCTGCTTGTTGTCGTTGGCGGCGACGGCCGTCGCGTATCCCTCGCGGTCCAGGGCGACGTCGGGCAGCTTCTGGCTGTCGAGGTCGACGACGGACACCATCTCCCAGCGCTTGTGCTGGGGCTGTTCGGCGAACACGGCCAGGCGGGAGGGGGCCTTGCCCTTCTCGCTGGAGAGGGCGGCAGCGAACCAGCGGTCCTGTCCGTCGGCCAGGCGGGGGATGTACAGCTTGGCGCTGGCGAGGTCGTAGGACCAGCGCTCGTACGGCTCGCGGTTCTTGGCGGGGAGTCCTTCGGTCTCGGTGTAGTCCGAGACGGACATCGCGTACAGGGGCCCGTCCTCGACGGTGTGGAGGAGGCGCCGGTCGCGGTCCGCATTGGCCTCGTTGTTGATCTTGGAATAGCGGGTGATGACGTCGCGGGCCTGGGCGGTGCTGAGAGCGGGCGCGGGCTTCGGGGCGGTGCTGGCGCTGGGCGTCTGCCGGGCCTGGGCTGGGCCGTCTTCGTCGGAGCAGCCGGTGAGGGCCAGGGTGAGGCAGGCGGCGCCGATGATCAGCGGCAGAGTACGGCGGGCGGTGCGGATGGAGGCTCCAAGGGTTCGCAAGGGGAAGAGGTCAGGGCGTGCGTCTGGCCGGTGGGGCGGCTTTCGGCGATGCCGGCGGGAGGACCCGTGGCGGGAGGGGTGACGGCTGGGCTGGGGGAACGTGTGAGTTTTCGTGGGGCAAGACGGGGTGCGGTAGCAGCCCCAGCTGGGCGAGGCGGTGGTCGATCGCCTCGATCAGAGGTTGGGCGCTGCCGCCGTGGCGGGCTTCGGGCCGCTGGGGAGCACCGGGATCGTTGGAGGGCGCCGAGTCGTAGATGACCTCGAACAGCGTCTGGTCGTCGGGGTGCTCGCGAGTGGCGATCCAGCCCTCCGGGTCTCCGGGCGGTCGCTCGGAGGGCGGGTCGTGCGGCGGGCTGATGACCAGGTAGCTGTCGTCGGGGAGCGAGACGCGCACGTTGTAGGTGCTGAGGCCGAATTCGATGTCGCACTGCAGTCCGCGTGCCCGAAGCGGCGTGATGACGTGTGCGTGGCGACGCCACAGCTCCTGCCACCACGGTGTGTGCACGTTGCGGTGGTCGGGCAGCGGCGCGAGCGGTATCTGGCCGGGTTCTGGAGTGGTCGTTTCGTCAGCGGCCATGGCTCCTCCTGCGGCTGCCGCCGCTTGCGGCCCGGAGGTAGGCGTGCGGCTCGTCGGGGCGTGGGGGAGAGGCCAAAGGGTGTGATCCTTCCTGCCGGCGGGCAGAGCGGCGACGGCTGTGGCGTCGGGGTGATCCGGAGTGCAGTGGGTCAGGGCGCGCACGGGCACGGCCGATGGAGAAGAGCTAACGGCGAGGCCCGGGGCCGGTGGAGGGGGGAGCGGGCGGCAAGCTCGCGGTAGCTCCACGCGAGGCGTCGGCCGACGCTGTGGGGGCGGGGGCCGGGTCATAGGCGGCGCGCAGTCTGTTCAGACCGGCTTCGTCGGCGAGAGCGAGGGCGGACAGCGCCCGGCTGGCCGCTGTCATCAGCAGGTGCGAAGGTGATCCCTTGGCCGCGTCGCGGTTTTCCTGCTTCCAGCGGGCGGCGGCGACGAGGTAGTCGCTCAGGGCGCGCAGTGCGGGTTCGGCGGCGTCCAGGACGTGGTCGGTGACCGCGTCGATCTCCGCCGGGGTCTGGGCTGCGGCGAGGGCGTCCAGGTACGGGGTGAGGTCGGGCGCTGGCCAGGGCTGGTCGGGTAGGGGGTACGCGGCGCGGAAGGGCTGTGCATCGCGTTGTGCCCACCGCTTCAGGTCGCCGCGGGTGGCGAGGTTGTACCGGGCGGCTTGGATCTGGTCGGCGTCGCGGCCGACGTTGTCGTAGAGCTCGAAGTCTGGGTCGCGGGGGATGATGCAGGAGTCCTTCGGGCTGGTGCGGGCTGCAGGTCGTTACGGGCGGACTGCACCGAGGTGGCGATCTGTTGCACGAGCAGTTCACGGCTCTGGCGCGGTCAGCGGTGGAGACCGCCAGGCCGGGACGGCGGTGGTTCCGGCGGTCCCTCCCGGCGGGTCAGAGGCGCAAGGAAGCGCTGGACGCCGAGGTGGTCGTCGAGTTCCTTGGCTGCGTCGCGGAGGGATTCCGAGGCACGCCGCAGAAAGGCTCGCGCTGAGGCGTGGTCGATGACCATGCGATTCGTGAGGTAGTGCCGGTCGGTGGGGTTCGTGGTCCGGGGCAGGGTCAGGGCGGCCTCTGCGGTCTCGGTGAAGTGCGGGGCTGCGTGGCTGGAGATGGTCGCGGCCGTGGCGAGTTGCTTCAGGACGGTCCGGCCGGTCCAGGTGGTGTGGTGAGGGCTCCGGGCGAAGGCGTCGGCCAGGCGGAGGACCTCGCGTGAGAGGTCCTGCGCATCGGTGGCGTGCTGGAGCAGCGCGGTGTAGGACGGCGCGGCCGGAACGTGCCCGTTCTCGTCGAGCAGCTCCCACCGCTGGGCGGCGTCGTGCAGTTTGTCCTTCATGGCGTTGAGTGCGCCGATAAGGTGGAGCGCGTCGTCGCGCGGTATCAGGTCGCGTTGGAAATCGGGCTTCACGGGCCTTTTGCTCCTCAGTGCATACGGGCGTCGGTATCGAAGAGCGCCAATTCGTGGCTGTGCAGGAGGTGCTGCACGATGAAGCTCCGACCTGCGACTTTCCACAATCCGCGCCCTCGGTTGAGGTGGGCGATGGCGTCCATCTCGACGGAGGTCAGGCCGAGCAGGGAGGCTGCGGCGTGGAGCTGGTCGGTCTCCTGGCGGTAGATGATCCGGGTGGAGCAGTCCGCCAGGAGGCCCTCGGCCAGGGCGCGGCCCTGTGATCCGGCGTCGCCAGCGGTGAGCAGGTCGGACAGCCGGTGGATCACCATGAGGTTGGCGATGCCGAGGCCGCGGGAGAGCTTCCATTGGGCTTGCATGCGCTGGAGCAGGCCGACGTGCCGCATCAGGCGCCATGCCTCGTCGTACACGATCCAGCGCCGGCCGCCGTTGGGGTCGGAGAGGGCGGATTCCATCCAGGCGCTCGCGCAGGTCATGGCGAGGACGAGGGCGGTGTCGTCTCCGGATCCGCCGAGGCGGGAGAGGTCGATGGTGAGCATCGGCGCGTTGGGGTCGAAGCTCACGGTGGAGGAGGCGTCGAACATGCCGGCCAGGTCGCCGTGGACCAGGCGCCGCATGGCGTGGGCCAGGTCGCGGGCTGCGTCGCCGAGTTGGCCCGACATCATCCCGGCGGCCTCGTCGAGGTCGGTCGGGTTGTTGAGGGTGGCGGCGATGTTGCCGAGGAGCGGGGTGCGGTGTGTGTCGGCGGCGCGGGTGACGACGGCGTCGAGGGCGACGTCCAGGGCGGTGTGTTCCATGGGCATCAGGTCCCGGCCGAGTACGGTCCGGGCCAGGGAGCCGAGCAGGAGCAGGCGCCGCTTGCGGATTTCGCTGACCCAGTCGGCCTCGGCCACGCTGTCCGGGCGCGGGGCTGCGTCCAGGGGGTTCAGGCGTCCGGGCAGTCCGGGACCGAGGGCGACGGACCGGCCGCCGAGGGCTTCGGCCACCGGCGTCCACTCGCCCTTCGGGTCGCACGGGACGTAGACGCGGTATCCGAAGGCGACCGACCGCAGCGCGAAAGACTTGGCCAGCGCGCTCTTGCCCTGGCCGATCACGCCGGCGAGCAGCAGGTTCGGGTTGGTGAACCCCTCGACCTTGCCGTACAGCGCGAACGGGTCGAAGACGAATGACGCCTCGGCGTGGACGTCGCGGCCGATGTAGATGCCCTCGGCGCCGAGTCCGCCTTCGGCGAGGAAGGGATAGGCGCCGGCCGCGACGGCGGTGGTCATGCGGTGGGCCGGAAGTTTCAGCCGGTTCCCGCGGGCGGAGGCGGGACCGGGGCGTCCGCTCGGTGGGTAGAGCGGGACGGGCATCTGCTGCTCGGGGCGGGTGCTTTCGCTCTGGTGGGCGCTGGCTTCGGCACGGGCTTTGGCGGCGGCCTCGGCGAGCTGGCGGCGGGCGGCCTTGCGGCTGGCGCGGTCGGTGCCGTGGGGGGTGAACAGCGGGCTGGCGGACGCGCGGCGGGCGCGACGGGCGGGCCGGTGGCTCATCGGGGGCCCTCGATTCTGCGGGTGGTGCTCATCGCGCGCAGGCGGTGGTGTGCGGGCGGAGGTCGGTGGGGGTGGTCTTGCGGCGGACGACGTGTCCGGCGGCGAGGTGGCGTTGGCAGATCGTCAGCACGGGCGGGCCCTCGGGGAGCCGTTCCGGATGACAGGCGCTCGTCCTGGCGGTGGCCTCGGTCGTGTCGGGCAGCAGATGGAAGGCGGCGTGGACTTCGGTGGTGGCTTGCCAGAGCCTGGTGTGGGCGGTGGCCAGGTGGCGTCCGGCGGCCGGGTGAGGGGGCCGGGTGTGGTCGGCGAGCAGGTCCAGAAGCTGGAGCAGAGCGGTGAGGTGGGCGTGCAGTACGTCGATGTGCGGACGGTCCACGGGCCTGGGCGGGTCTGCGTCCGACGGCGCCAGGGCTCGTGCGTGGTGGCGGATGCCGGCGCTCGCGGCGCGGAGGTAGGGGTGCGCGTCGTCGGGGCGCGGGGGAGAGGTCAAAGGTGGTAATCCTTCCTGCCGGTCGGCAGGGCGGCGACGGGAGTCCCGTCGCGGGTGATCCGGAGGGCAGTGGGCCAGGGCACGCTCTGGTTCACAGGGCGGTGCGGGCGAGCGGGAGCGCGGAGAGGGCGAAGGCGTCCGACTGCTGGTAGTTGAGCCTGCGGAGATCGACGCCGGAGGTGACGGCGTGGGTCTCGATCTGTGCGCAGGCGGCGTCCAGGAGCGCGTCGGTCTCGGCGGTGACGGTGACCAGGCCGGTCAGTGCCACGTCCGCGTGCCCGGCGATGAGCTGGCGTTCGCGGGTCTTGACGTCGGCGTACTCGACGGAATCCTCTTCGGAGTCGACCTGCCCGCGGCGGGCGCGCTCGTTGGCGTCGGCGATGATCGCGGCCTTCTTGCGCTGGACGTCCCGCAGTGCCGACTCGAGCCCCTGCGGCACGTAGATAAGGGAGAGGCTGCGGCGCACACCGGCCGTGAACATGATCCCGTGCAGGAACCCTGCCCCCATCTCGGTCCTCGGCCAGTTCTCCACCCAGTACGTCGCGTGCCGCGCGCTGTCGCTGGCGAGGCGGTCGTACTCCTCGAACTGCACGACGGGCCCGGCGGCTGCGGGGTCGGCCTCGGCACGGCCGGTCTCGGACCATTGCTGGAGCGCGGCGAGCGCCTTGGGGTCGTAGGCGGTGCGGATGACGGCGGCGATCTCCCGCGCGCTCAGCCATCCGGTGACCATCAGGCCGGCGTTGCGGGCGGCCTGGGCGATGGAGGCGGTGGTCTGCTGCAAGACGGTGAACGCCCCGGGCAGCCCTCCGCCGGCCTGGTTGATCAGGCGCCGGGCGGCTTTGAGGTCGAGGGAGATGGCGAGGTAGGTCTCGTGCGGAGCGGCGGCCGGGCCGGCCGAGGCGGCCAGTTCGGAGTAGATCTGCCCAGCGACGGGAGCTTGGGGTTGCCCGTTCTGGGTCCAGTGGCGGGTGAGCGTGTCACCGCTGTCGGGCACGGTGCGCTCCAGTACCTGGACGGTGGCGACGTGCCCAGTGCGGGCGATGCCGGCGAGGGCGCGTCCCCAGCTGGTGACGTTGTGGTTCTGGGTGGCGGGGTCGAGGAGGGCGAAGGCGCGGCTGGTGACGCGGGCGATGGCGGTCAGGGTTTGCTGGTGCGGGTCGTGGACGGCCGCAGCCTGGTTGGCGGAGTCGCCGGGGGTGACCACCTTCAGGGAGGCGGCGGTGCCGGGAAGGTGGAGGACGCCGTCCTGCCTTGGTCGGGTGACGGGCCGGGCGAGCCAGAGGATCTGGCCGGTGCGGCGGCGGTGCGCGTACCGGGTGACGATCGGTGCCCAGTCGATGAGGGAGCGGCCGTGCCGGCGGACCGCGACCAGTGCACCGGATGCCGCCCACAGCGGTGCCAGGGCAACGACGCCGAGTAGCCCGGTGGAGATCACCGTCATTAGCAGCAGGGCCAGTGTGCAGGAGACGAGAACGAGTTGGGGCAGGGAAAGGCCGAGGAGGATGCCGCGGCGGCTCCGGTGGGGGAACTTCACCGTGACCGGAGCAACAGAGAGGTCAGTCATGGGGGCGGGTCCTGGAGGCGCGGGTGGAGGCCGGGGGCGGGAGGTGGTGTGCACGTTCCGCCCCCGGGTGTCGGGCAGGGGTCAGAGGCCGGTCGGAGGCGGCGGCGGTGCCGACCCGCTCGACGCGGCGTCCTGTGAGCCGGAGGACGGGGGTGCGCCCTGTGGAGGCGGTGTCGTTGTCGGCGGAGTGGTCTGCCATCCGCCGCCCTGGCCGGACGCGGCATTCGCGCCGGATCCGCCAGAACCTGGGGTGCCTCCCACCTGGCCGCTGGTGTCGTCGGACACGCTGGTCGGCGCGGGCTGGACGGCTTTCTCCAGGCCGGACTTGACGGCATCGCCGCAGGGCGAGCCTCCCGTACCACCGCCCTGCGAACCGTCCTTGCCTTCGCCGCCGGTCGGGACGGTGGCGACGTCGCCGGGGAATCCGCCGCCGTCGGGGCCTTGCGGTGCGGCACTCCCCATGGCGGCGGCGCCACCTGCTCCGGCTGCGGCGCCACCGGTTCCGGCGGTGGCTGCGGCTGCGGCGGCCTTGCGGGCGGCCTTCTCGGCGTGCGCCTTGGCGATCTGGGCCCCGGCGCCACCGGCACGGTGGATGGACTCGCCGTCGGTGCCGTCGGCCGCCCAGTGCACGAATTTGAAGACGGCGTACGGGCACAACAGCACCAGGACCATGATCACGATGCCGGACATGACGTCGGCGAGCGCGGCGATGCCGTCATTGGCTTCGGTCTTGCCCATGGCGGCAATACCGAGGACGAAGATGACGGTCATCAGGAGCTTGGAGACGACGAGGGTGGCGGTGGCTTCGATCCAGCCCTTGCGCCAGCGCCGGGCGACTTCCCAGCCGCCGCCGGCGGAGGCGAAGACCGCGAGGGTGACCATGACGAGGATGCCGACCTTGCGGACCATCATCACGCACCAGTAGAGGAAGGCGCCGATGGCGGCGCCGAGCCCGGTGACGACCGGGACGAGCCAGCCGAGACCGGACAGCGCCCCGATTTGGCTGACCTTCACCACGCGGCGCACGGCCGATTCGATGTTCAGGTGTGCGGCTTTGAACAGGCCGTCGCTGACGGCGTCCACGACCTCGATGGCGACTGTGGTCAGGGCGATGGCGCAGAAGGCGAACAGGACTCCGGACGCGGTGCCCGTGAATGCTTGGGTAAGGGCTTGCCCGTCGCGTCTGATGGCGGCCCGGACCAGTTGCGCGCAGAAGGTGGCGACCAGCAGGACCAGGCCCAGCGGCAACAGCATTTTGTAGTTGTCGCGGAACCACCCGGCGTTCAGATCGACCTTGGTGGTGGTGTTGACGGCTTCGGCGGCCAGGTCGGCTGCGGCGGCTGCCAGTTCACCGGCGGACTTCGCCATCCAGTCACCGATGGCTTTGCCCGGGTCCGAGGCGAAGTCCACCGCGTCGCCGACGGCGCACAGTTTGTCCGCCAGGGGGAAATCACAGAAACCCACGAGGAGTTACTCCTCCTTTCGTGTCTCAGGCGCGGGTCACTGCGTGACGCTCGGTGCGATGGCGGCCAGGGTGCAGTCGTGGTTCGGGCGGCACTGGACGGCCAGGGTCACGGCGCGTTCCTCGGCTCCGCCGCCGCCCTTCTTCCAGCTGAGGGTCTGCTTGCCGTTGACGGTGACGACGTAGATGTACGCTTCGGTGATCGCGGACGGATCCTCGGCCAGCGCCTGTTTGAACGCGCCGGGGTAGTGGCCTTCGGTGATGTGGGCGGTGGCGTGCTGGTCCTGGTCGGCCATCCGTGACCACAGCACGGCGTCGGGGACCTGGCCTGCGACCGAGGTCCAGTCGGCGTACTTGGTCTCGGTGGTCATCCAGGCGCGCATGCCGGCGAGTTGCTGGTCGCGGCTGGTGTCGCGGGTGTCGTAGGACCAGAGCATCTGGGCCGCTGCCTTGGCGTAGGCGACCGGCTCGGCGATCTGCGGCGGCTTGGGCACCGACCCGGACCCGGAGGAAGGCTTGGGAGCAGCCTCGGAGTGGGACGGGCCGCCCGTGGGAGCCGGTGGCGCGGCATCGGGAGTCTGCTGGCTGTTGCCACCGCCGGTCAGCAGGGCAACGACCCCGGCGAGGGCAAGTAGAACGGCGACAACGGTGGCGCCGATCGCGATGCGCTGGTTCGTCGACCAGCCCGAGCCGTACGAGGACAGCGAAGAGGAGGGGAAGCGTTTCCGCATCAGTGGACCTGCGATCCCAGGCCGGAGAAGAAGGCCACGATGCCGTTCGCGGCACCCAGACCGAGGGCGGCGCCGGCGGCGACGACGGCGCCCTTCTTCCCGTTGGCCTCGGCCTGGTGTCCACCGGTGTGGTGGCCCCAGGCCCATACGCCTAGCGAGACGGCGAGGGCGCCGACGACGGCGATGATCCCGAACATGTTGATGCTGTTGACCACGTTCTTCAGCACGGCGAGGCCAGGCAGCCCGCCGCCTTTGGGCGTGATTCCTGGGTCGTAGGCGAGCTGGATGACGCGGTCTGAGAGAGGGACGGACATAGGTGGTGCGAGGCTCCTTGCATACGCGGGCCCGGCGAGGCCCAACGGGAAGGTGAAAGCGGAGGGAGAGGTGAGCGAAGGGCACGGAAGTGGCCGCGTCAGCCCGGCTTGCCCGGGCTGGCACCGGGCGGGGCGGCGTCAGAGGACGCGGCGGACGGCGAAAATGTCCCAGTCCTTGATCGGGGTGATCCGCACCGGCTTGGTGGTGCGCGGCGCCTCGATCACGAGGCCCTCGCCCATGTACATGCCGACGTGCTCAGGCCGTGCGGCGGTACCGCGGCTGAAGATCAGGTCGCCGGGCTTGAGGTGAGCGGGCGAGACAGCCTTGCCTTCGTTGACCTGCGTGTATGTGGTGCGGGTGAGCGTGATGCCAGCGTGGGCGTACGCCTGCTGCATCAGGCTGGAGCAGTCGCAGCGGCCCATGGGGTCGGGGCCGTGCGCGTTGGTGCAGGATCCGCCCCACTGGTAGAGCGTGCCGAGCTGGTGCATCGCCCACTCGATGGCCTTACGGGCCTTCGGGTCGGCGTCCTTGGGGATCGAGTAGCCCTTGGGGACGCTCCCTTCGGGGATGCGGCCGAAGCCGGAACCGTCCTGGCCCGGCGCGCAGCCGGTCGTACTGGTCGACGGCTTCTCGTCCTTGTCATCCGTGGCATCCCCGGCGCCGGGGAAGGTCTTGACGATGGCGGCCTGCAGCGCGGTGGCCAGGTTCTCCCACTGCGCGTACGCGTCCGGCAGGCCGGATTTCTGCACGGCTTGCGCGGCCTGGGTGACGGTCATCTGCTGCCAGCCGTCCACCTTGAGCAGGTGCTTGTAGAACTGCTCGCTCGCGTAGGTTGGGTCGCGGATCTGCTGGGCGCTGCCCCACCCCTGGGACGGACGCTGCTGGAAGAGACCGAGGGAGTCGCGGTCCCCGTAGCCCAGGTTGCGCAGCCGGCTCTCCTGCATCGCCGTGGCGAGCGCGATGATCTGTCCCTTCTTGGGGACGTCGAGCGAGAGGCCGGCGGCCACGATCGTCGCCGCGTTGGGGACCTGCTCGGCGGGCAGGTCCAGGCCCTCAATGTCAACGTCCTTGCCGGACGCGCCGTCGAGGATCTTGGTGACCTGCTCGGCGACCTTGTCGCTGTCGATGTCGGTCAGGCAGTTGCTGAAGGAGCTGCTGCTCTGTACGGCTTCGGCGGAGGAGGCGAGCATCATGCCGGTGCCGGCGAGCAGGATCGGGGAGAGGAAGACGACGCCGATGCCGGCGGCGAGTGCCTTCAACCCGAGCGGACCGCTCGCCGGTCAGCGGGTTCGGGCATGGATGGGTGGTCAGACGTCATGAACGAGTCCTTCGGGATGTGGTGTCCGGCGTGTCGCGTGCGCGAGGCGTGGTGGAAGGGCGCGGCAGCCGGGGTGGGCGATCGGAGGCGGGCCGGTGCGGGGGAGTTGCCGCTCGCTCCGCGCGGCCGTGCTGTGAGCTAGGTGTGCCGGGGCAGGGGTATCTCCACGAGGTGTGGCGAGGATGTAGCCAGCGGCGGTGTGCGCCGGGCGGTTCAAGAACAGTAGGTGCGGATCGGCGGTTGACCAAAAAGCTCGGCGTGAGGTGCCGGAAACCGGTACATCGGTAAGGGTTTCTTGGTCGTCGGCGGATTCGCCTCTACAATTTTTTGACTCCCCCTCGCCCTCCTCGGTCTGCGGCCACGGGCTTCTGCATTCCCGCTTCCGGCCCGCGAGGACTCCTGTGTGAGGCGGGGTTTCCCTCCGCGATTTCCGCACCCGAATAGGGGTTTCTCTTTGCCTTTTTCTCTGCACCAGGGCGACGCTCTGGCCGTTCTCTCCGGCCTACCGGACGGCTGCGTCGACTCCGTCATCACCGACCCGCCGTACAACAGCGGCGGCCGGACCGCGAAGGAGCGCACCACCCGCTCCGCGAAGCAGAAGTACACCTCCGCCGATTCCAAGAACGACCTTGCCGACTTCACCGGCGAGAACATGGACCAGCGCTCCTACGGATTCTGGCTGACGCAGATCATGACCGAAGCGCACCGGCTGACGAAGACCGGCGGGACCGCGCTGCTGTTCACCGACTGGCGCCAGCTCCCCACGACGACGGACGCGATCCAGGCGGCCGGGTGGCTGTGGCGGGGTGTGCTGGCCTGGCACAAGCCGCAGGCCAGGCCCCAGAAGGGCCGGTTCACCCAGAACTGCGAATTCATCGTCTGGGCGTCCAAGGGGCCGATCGACGGCTCCCGGAACCCGGTCTACCTGCCGGGTATGTACTCGGCTTCGCAGCCCTCGGGGTCCAAGCGCCAGCACATCACGCAGAAGCCGGTCGAGGTGATGCGCGAGCTGGTCAAGATCAGCCCCGAAGGCGGCACGGTCCTCGACTTCTGCGCCGGCTCCGGCTCCACGGGCGTCGCCGCCCTGCTGGAAGGCCGGGACTTCATCGGCGTGGAGAAGACCGAGCACTACGCGTCGATCGCGGCCGACCGGCTCACCGAGACGATCCGCGCCACCCTCACCAAGGACGACGTGGTTCTCGCAACCTGAGCCGCGTCCTCTCCTGCCGCCAAGGCAACCGGCTCCCTGCTGAGCCGCCGGCGGAGCACCGCCGGAGCGGACGTGCAATTTCACTGCCCGGTCCGTGCAAGGACGCCGTCGCCTTTCTC
Organism: Streptomyces albogriseolus; assembly: GCA_014650475.1. Taxonomy (GTDB): domain Bacteria; phylum Actinomycetota; class Actinomycetes; order Streptomycetales; family Streptomycetaceae; genus Streptomyces; species Streptomyces albogriseolus. The sequence continues at coordinate 360,473 of BMVA01000006.1, read as the reverse complement.
CCAACCCGTGTCTCGTAGGAGGCTGAACTTTCAATGTCTGAATCCGCAAGGCCGTCTGACGATGGGGAGTTGGAGCCGGTTCGTATTCCGGATCCGCAGTTGGAGGGAATCGAGGCGAGCGTGCGGCGGCTCATGGAGCAGTCGGCGCAACAGGCTCAGCAGCTCGACCACCTCGCATCCGCGCCGGCGCCGAGCGGGTCACCGTTCGCCGCGTTCGGCATGCCGGGACTCGGCGGGCCTCCGGCCGCCGCTCCGCCGGAGCCCCGCCCGATCCTGGAACTCGACGGGGAGGAACGGGAAGACGAACTCGACGCCCTCTCGGACTGGGTCGACGACTTCTTCCTCCCGGTCTACGGGGCGGAGGTCACCACCGCGGCACCTTGGTGCCTGCAGTGGCAGGAACACGACGACGTCGTGGCCTGGCTCCACGCCCTGTGGCTCGCCTACCAGCAGCACAAGGACCCCGAAGCCGGGCTCTCCGGCCTGTTCGTGTGGCACCGCGACTTCCTCACCCACGCCATCGCCGCGATCCGCGCGCCGGGCGGACCGCTGTCGGCCTGCATGACCTCCCCCGACCGGCCCGCGCACCGTCTCCTGCCCGGCCCGCCGCCGTCCGTGCGCACCGAGACGGCGGCCACGGCGGATGGCACCGGCACTGCCGAGCCGGGCGAGCCGACGTCATGACCGCGGGAGCGGGACAGCCCGCCTTCGGACTGAGCTTCGACCCCCGCGCGCTGACCGATCTCCTCCAGGCCCCCAGCGATATCCGCGACCTCACCCTCGCCTACCTGCAGGAGGTCGTGAACGCCCAGCGCTTCGGACAGCGCCTCGACAGCGACCTGGAGGGATTCCGGAAGCTGTTCGTGGACCGCCGCAAGGACTGGCGCGTCGTCTACGGCGTCCGCCCGGCGCCCGCGGAATCCGCCCACCCCAAGGAGATTCACGTCGTCGCGGTACGGCCGCGTGCGGGCAACGACGTCTACGACGAGGTCGGCCGCCGCCTGGGGATGACCCGCCGGCCGCTGAGCGCTCGGACGCACGCGGCCCGCTCGCGTTCCCCGCAGCTGACCACCCGTCCTCCCAAGCCCCGGCCCGGTCCGCCGCCTGCCGCACTGCCGGGCCTGCCCCGTCCCGCACCCAACCCCGCGCACCATCCCACCCGCTGAACGCACGGAGCGCCGCCCATGCCCCCTCAACCCGCGCCGACACCCACCCGGCGTGCGGTCACGCAGCTCGACCACCGCCTCGAAGCGATCACCGGCCACGACATCGACACCCTGTGGACCTACCGCGACCGCGGCGCCCTCGACGAGCCACACACCCAGCTGGTCGACCGGCACCGCACCCTGGCCAACGCCCAGATCGGCGTCACCTTCTACCTCAAGCTGCTCAACCGTCTCACGAGCGGTGAGTTCCCTGTCGACGGTGCCCTCTTCGTACGCATCGACCGCACCGTGGACCAGCTGGAGGAAGCCGCCAACGCGCGCGACGCCGCCGCCCAAGAGGTGCTCGCCGCCCTGGAGCCCATCGAGGCCGCCGCCGCAGCATCGACGCCCGACGAAGGACGACTCTCGACCGACGACCGGGCGGCACTGCTCGCCATCGCCGGCGGTGCCAAGCTCCACGAACACCTGCTGACAGGCCGACTGTCCGTGACCGCCTTCTCCGGCACCCGCATCCCCTATCCCCAGATGCAGCAGCTGGAACGTGCCGGCCTCACCGTCCGGGACACCAGCCACCCTGTGCACGCCGGCCAGCCCGTCTCCCTCACCGACGCCGGACGAGCCGCACTGCTGGACGCCCGCCGGACTCCTGCAACGCATGCGCCGACGAGCCCGGCTCGCCCCGGCGCCCCGCCGTCCACTCCAGCGAAGCGGCGCTGAACTGCACCGATCCACCGAAAGGCTCTTGTTGTCCCCCACCGAACCGGCGCCGGCCCGGAAGGCCATCCCCCACGTCGACTTCGAGCTGGACGACCTCGACTCCGACGAGGAGAGGTACCTCGACTTCTATCGCAAGGTCGCTGTCCACGAGGACATGCTCGTCCCCCTCGCCGAACACCACGACGGCCCGAACAGCTACTACGTGCTGTTCGACCGCACCGCCACCTGGGGACGCCCCGGCATGCCCCAGGTGCTCGCCGTGCATCTGCAACGGGACCACGAAAAAGGCATGTTCAGCTTCGAGCACGCTCAGCTGCCGCTGTCTGCGATGGCGCAGTCCTGGCTCATCCACCGCGGCTGCCCGCCCGACGCCATCGGCCTCCACCCCGAACTGGGCCCGCCACCGGCGGACGAGGCCACGCGAGCACTGGAGCGACGCCTCGTCGGCGACGGCGACCACTACGCCATGGGCTACTCCTACACCAGCGACGACCCGGACGACATGGTCATCGTCGTGGTACTGGGTGCACAGGACGAGCAAGTCCCCAGCCCGTTCCGCGTGGTGGTCGAGGAGGTCGATACCGAGACGTGGACGCACACCCTGCGGGAGGGCGGCTTCGACACGGCCGGTGAGGCCCTGCAGTGGTGCGACGACCGCCTCACCGGCAAGGCCGGGCCGCTCCCGCCGATCCGCCCGGCAGCCACCCCCAGCCGCCCGGCAGGTGTAGCGAAGGCCCCTGCCCCACACCCGCCCGGCCGCTCTCGCTGAGCGCTGGTCCAGTCGCGGCCGGCGCAACATAGCCGACGATCGCCGGTTAGCCAAACCGCCGATTCTCCGGACTCTTATACAGCCGCCGGGACAACTCCCGCGGCACTTTCCCCGCATTCCCTGTGCCTTCACGGAGGTTTCTTCCGCATGCGCTCCACCCGAATCGCCATATCCGCGGCGATGCTCGGCACGCTCGCGCTGCCGGCGCTGTCCGCCACGCCCGCCAGCGCCGCGACCGTACCCACCGCAGCAACCGCCACCCCGAGCTGCCACAACCTGCCGCCGCTCCCGTACGCGGTGCACACCAAGGCCGTGACCATCCGGTCCAAGGCCAGCTCGAAGTCCACCGCGCTCGGTGTGCTCTACAAGAGCCACAAGTTCAGCGTGTCCAAGAAGAGCGGCAACTGGCTCTACATCACGGACAAGACGACCGGCGTCAAGGGCTGGGTCTCCGGCACCTACGTCTACCGCGACGTCCGCATGTGTCTGGACTGACTGACCGGATCCAGCACGTCCCGCCCAGCGGCGGGGGCATCGAGTACAGCCGCCCCTCACATTCCGCAGGCACCGGCCCATCCAGAACAGGAGATCCCTTTTGACCGACGGCATATCCGATGAGTCTGCGGATGTCGTGGGCGTACTCACCGAACGGATCGAGGCCCGCTTCGACATGGGCATGGACCAGTTGAAGGCCGCGGTCGCCGCCGCTCCGACCGCGAACCCCAACGCCACCGACGTCGTCAAGTGGCACGGCCTTCTCGTCGAGGCCCAGTCCGTGCTGGAGCGCGCAGAGGAAGACCTCCTCGCCGCCCTTGAGACCCAGCCCAGCGAGGTCGACGACCCTACGATGGGCCTCGCCCATCGGGTGAACGCCGCCGTCACCACCCGCGACGGCCGGGCCATGGTCGTGCGGTGGCTCCTCGACCCGGACGCCCCGGGAAAGAAGGACCTCGCCGCAGAGCGCCTGGCCCGCCTCCGGCCCCGAAGCGGCCCGGCGGTGCAGACCAGCGCCCCCAACCGGCCGGCAGGGACACTCGCACCGGCGTCGGCGTGGCGGCCGGCGAGGTCCGCCCGATGAGCCGGGACATGGCCAGCACCATGGACACCGACCTGCAGAAGGTCTTCGGGAACCCGGTACCCGAGCTGTACGAGGTTGCTGCCGGCCACGATGCCTCACCCGAGCTAGCCCGTGCCCTGGAGCTGCGCTCGTTCCTGGCGCTCACCGAGGAGCAGGTCGCCCGCGTCCGCGACCGCGTCCATGCCGACATGGACCCCGAGCGGGACATGGGCGAACTGTCGGCGGACAAGCTCCGCTTCGACACGCAGTGGCTGGAAGCAGCACTGGAGGCCCGCGACGGCTACCGCGCAGCCCTCGGCGAGCTGCTGCGCACCATGCCCCCGCCTGCAAAGCAAACCCGGCCCGCTCGCACGGCACAGCTCAAGGCCACCGCCACCCTGCCCCCCTCTGCCGCCCCGGCACCCCAGCGTGCCGGGGCGGCCCGGGCCCGCCGACCGTGAAAGCCCCCGATTGCCCCACTTCACGTCCACCGACATAGCCGACCGGATCGAGGACCTGTACGGCGCACCGCTCGCCGACCTCGAAGCCCATGCACAGGAACAGCCACCCGGCATGCTGTCCGCCCTGCTCGGCATGCACGGCGCCCTCGCCCTGGCCGAGCGCAGCATCGACTTCCACCGCGACCAGCTGGCCCGGCTCGTCCACCCCGAGCGGCAGATCGGCCCGCACGAGGTGTCCCACCTCCTCGACGGCACCCGCCGGCTCGCCGAAGCCGTCGCCGTCCGCGAGGCCCAGGCCACATCGGTCGCAGCCGTCCTGCAGAGCCTGGCCCGCGTCCCGGCCCCGACGTCTGCCTCTCCGACTCCCGCGCCGCCTGCTCCGGCCGCGCCCCTTATGGCGCAGAGCGCGGCGCACAGCCGCTGACCCGACCCCCAGGCGATTCCCCCTTCTTTCACCCAGGAGTTCCTCCCTTGGCCATCACCGCTCTGCCCCCCGATGCCGACGCCGACATCGCCCGGGTCACCGAGGCCCTCGCCATGATCACCCCGCGCTGGAACGTGAGGATCCTGCTGGCCCTCTCCGGCCCGCCGCTGCGCTACAGCGAGTTGGCGGCCAAGGTGTCCTGGCTGCAGAACGGCCAGCTCCACCCCAAGTTGAAGTCGTTGTGCGGCGCCGGTCTCGTCGAGCGCACCGAACACACCGCACGGCACGTCACCTACGGCCACACCGAGCGAGCCACTGCCCTGCTGCCGATCCTGCCGATGATCGTCACCTGGGCCGAAGAGCACCTGGAGAAGGCGGAGCGCCCGCTGGCCGCGATCGAGCAGATCGAAGACAGCCTCACCCTGCTCACCCGGCGCCATGCAGCCGCCATCCTGTGGGTGCTCAAGTCGCGTAAGGAGGTCAGTGGCCGGGTTCTGGCCCGGATCGTGATGCCCAGCAGCGACTGGACCAACATCTATCCGCCGTTGCGCCAGCTCGTTGCCGACGGTCTGGCCGATACCGAGGGAAACGGCCGGCCCTACCGGCTGTCCGCCGCCGGCGACGCCCTGGGCCCCGTCCTCGGCACGCTGTCCGCCTGGTCCGCCGGGCAACCCCTCGACCAGGCAGCCAGCCACCCCGTCTGGGGGCAGCCGCAGGCCAAGAGCGCGCCGAGGCCGTGGGTCAGCAGCCCGTCACGGCTGGCGCCCGTGGCGCTTCCACCTGCTCGGGCGGTTGGGTCGTCCCCGGTGTGGCACCACCGCGACCTCTTCTCGCACGCTGCCACCAGCCGCCCGACGGCAGCCATCCCGGCGGGAGGCCCGCGCCGATGAGCACTTCCTTCCCCCCTGCCGAAGCGCGCCAGGTCATCGACCTGCTGGCCTCACGCTCCTTGATCCGTCTGGTCACCGAGATCGACGACAACGGCGCCATACCGCCGCGACGGCTCGCCGGCACCCTGCCCGACCTTTCCGCGCACCAACTGCGCAGTGCATCCGACACGGCCCGTGCCCACGGCCTCGTCCGGGTCGCGCCCGGCGCCGGTCTGGAACTCACGGACTCCGGGATGGAACTGGCCGACTTGTACGACGCGCTAGCCCGGTGGGCGCGGCGTCACTCGACCCCCGCCGCCGTCTGCGAGTTCAGCAGCCGCATCCAGCACGTTCTCGGCCTGCTGGCACCCTCACTCACCCCCGGGAACGCCGACCGCCCCGCACCCCTGCCCGACGCGCACCCGATCAGCGCGGAGGCTGAGGCGGACCTAGCGCGCGTCCGCACGCACCTGATCCAGTGGCTGGCCGGCAACCCCCAGGTGACCAGGGCCGAGCCCGAGCGGGCCGCGTGAGCGCAGCGGTCACACCCCGGCACGCACGCCACACGGCCGGGCTGATGAGCAGCATTTACCTGCCGCGCACGGCGGACGCGTTGGCATTCGCGATGTCCACCTACGGCATCCCGTTGCTCGTTCTGACCACGACTGGATCCGCCGTACTGACAGGGGCCGCCTTCGCCCTGGAGTGGATCCCGCGCCTGGCAGCGTTCGGGTGGGCCGGGTCGATCGTCGACCGACGCGGCGCCTCGGTGGTCTTCCACCTCGCCTCCCTGGGACGGGCGCTGGCTCTCGCCGCCGGCGCTGTCCTGCTGTACCTCTACCCGTCCGGTGCTGCGGCGAGCGTGACGGTGATGGTGCTGGCGGCGGCGACCGGTGTGCTCACTGAGTTTAGCTACATCGCCGTCGAGACTGCAGGTGCCGCCGCCGGCCGCCGAGCGGGACCTCGGGCTCACCGTGTCCAGGCTGCCCTGCTCGGCATCGACCAGACGGCGACCTTGGCCGGACCGGCGCTCGCCGGCGTGCTGCTGCTCGCCGGGCCGCCGTCGATGCTCGCGGTGGTCACCGTGCTCTCGCTGCTTGCCGCGCTGCTCGCCCTGCGCACACCGCCCTCACCCGTGGCCCCGGCCCGCGCGCCGAAGGGGCGGCCCGGCGCCGGGCTCGTCACCGGGTGGCGCACCATCCGCGCGCTCCCCGCGCTCGGCTGGTTGGTGGCCGGGCTGACCCTGTCCAACCTGTCTATCGGCCTTCTCCAGGCAGCCGGTCCGGTGATCGTCGTCCAGCACTTCGGGCAGTCCACCACGGCCGTCGGCCTGGTGTGGTCCGCCGCAGCGGCGGCCACTTTGGTGGCCGTCACCGTCTGTCGGTTCGCGTTGGACCGCCTGGGCCTGTGGCCGGTGGGAGTCGCCTGCTCCGTCATCGCTTCGCTCGCCTGTCTCGCAGCCGCCCTGGCCCCCGACTACCTGTCCTACCTGGTCATGGTCGCGGTCCTGATGGCAGCCGATGGCGGCTTGGCGGTCGTCCTGCGCACCCTGCGCTCCCGCCTGATCCCCCCGGAGGCATTCGGCAGCACCCTGTCGGCCACCATCCTCATCCTCCTGCTGCCCTTCCCCCTCGCCGGCGTGCTCACCGCGCTCACCCCGCCCGACGCGCTGGGCCACGTCATCACCGCCTGTGCCGCTCTGCAAACCCTCGGCCTGTTCTGCGCCTTCGCCCGCCTGCGCACCGACCCTGCCCTGCGCGCCTGACCCGGCTGTCCCGCCCGTGGAGGACCCCTATGACCATCGCCGCCCTCGGGTCGCACCGAGCGACCGGCCGCACCATCACCGAGCAGTTCCACGCCTTCGACGCCCGCAACCCGCACGTGTACCGATCCCTCGAACGCATGGCCGCCCGCCGCCTGGCCGCCGGCGCCACCCGGATCAGCCTCAAGGACCTCTTCGAAGACCTGCGACGCCAACTCCCGTACGGCGTCGCCGGGCTGAACAACAACTTCACCGCTCTCTACGCCCGTCGCCTCATCGACGACCACCCCCACTGGTCCCACGCGTTCGAGCTGCGCCGGCGCCGCGCCGCCTGAGACACCCCCTTTTCCCTGCCCTGCCGTCCCTTGATACGGAGAATTCCCTCTTGCCCGCTCGCCCTGTTGTACTTGTCGTCGCTCCCGGAGATGAGAACTACCGCGGCTACTGCCTTGAGCAGGTCGCCGACGCCTACAGAGTCGTGCTGCTCACCGGTACCGAACCCTCGTGGGAGAAGCCGCACATCACCGATCACGCCGTCGTGGACCTCAGCGATCCTGCCGCGCTGTTGGCGGGGGGCCGGGCCCTGGCCGCACGCCACGACCTCGCCGGTGTCATGACCTGGGACGAGTGGAGTGTGGTCCCGACCGCCCGACTCGCCCGCCAGCTCGGCTTGTCCACCACCGCGCCCGAAGTGATGCAGGGGTGCCGCAACAAGGCCACCGCTCGGTCGCTGTTCGCCCGCCACGGCGTGCCCTCGGCCGCTTCGGTGAGCGTGCGTACCCGGCAGGAGGCCGAAGCCGCCGCCGACCGGATCGGCTATCCCGTGGTGCTGAAGCCTGCCTCACACGCGGGTGCCATCGGCGTGCTCCGCGTCGATGACCGCGACCAGCTCACGGCCGCCTACCGGGCGGCCGAACGGACGGCCGGTCAGGGCACCGAGAGCACCAGCGTCCTCGTCGAGGAGTTCCTCGACGGGCCGGAGATCTCCGTGGAGTGTGTCACCTACCGCAGCGCCACCACGGTGGTGGCGGTCAACCGCAAGACCATCAGCCCTCCGCCGCACTTCGAGCAGCTGGCCCACAGTGTGGACGCCGACGACCCGCTCCGGGAGACCGTCGCGCCGGCCGCCCGGGCGGCGATCAACGCCCTCGGCATCACCGACGGCGTCAGCCACATAGAGATGCGCCTCGTCGACGGCAGGCCCCGCCTCATCGAGGTCAACGCTCGCCTGGCCGGAGACATGATCGGCCACCTCGTGCGTCTCGCCACCGGCATCGACCTGGTCCGTGCCGCCGCCGACATCGCCTGCGACCGCACCCCCGACCTCACGCCCACCAGGTCCTCGGCCGCCGCCATCCGGCTCCTCTATCCGGACACCTCCGGCACCCTCACCCACCTCACCTACGACGGGCCCCGCCCGACGTGGCTGGACCGGCTGCACTACCAGTGCCGCCCCGGTGACCAGCTCCTCCTCCCCGCCGACGGAGGAAACCTGTACACCGGCCGGATCGGCTACCTCATCACCACCGCCACCACCGGCCAGCAGGCGCGTGCACGCGCCGACCAGGCTGCTTGTGCCGTCACCGCGGTCCTCGACCGGACCTCCGGCCCCCGTAGCGCTGCGGCGTGAGCGCGGTGTCTGCGGCTGACCGGCATAGCCGGGCATTGCTGACCGGCTATTTCCTCGGCCTGGGGGCCATCATGGCGGTGTGGGGCGCCCGGATGCCCGCCGTGCAGCAGGCTGCCCACCTCGGCACCGCAGGGCTGGCCCTGGTCCTGCTGGCCGCCGCCGTCGGCATGGTCGCTGGACTGCAGCTCGGAGGCCGCTACGCCCGCCCGGTGCGGCTACCAGCCCAGCTCACCAGTGGGTCCATCGCCCTGGCCGGGTGCCTCGTCCTGGTGGGGCAAGGCGAGAGCCTGTCCGCGTTGCTGGCGGCGGCTCTCGCGTTCGGTCTCGCGCACGGCGTCCTCGATGTAGCCGCCAACACTGCGGCCGTCCGCTGCCAGAACGCCTTCGGCCGGCCCATCATGTCTGGTCTTCACGCCGCCTACTCCCTCGGCGCCCTCGCCGGCGCCGCCCTGGCCGCCCTCACCGCCCAGGCCCCGCACAGCACACTCTTCACCGCAACAGGCGCCCTCATGGCCGGGGCCGCTGTCGCAGCGGTGCCGGTCACCCGAAGCCTGAGCGGCGCAGACCGCCCCGCAATGCGCGCCGGCGCCGGGAAGCTGCCCCTGCTTTCGTCGCCGGGAAAGCTCTGGCTTCTGGCCGCGCTGGCCGCAGCGAGCCTGCTGGGCGAGGGCGCCGCCGCTGACTGGGCCGCCGTGCACCTGCACACCCTGGGCGCCCCGACGGCCGCGAGCGCCACCGCGTTCGCACTGTACAGCGCGGCCATGGCGGCCGGACGGCTGACCGGAGACCGGCTCACCGCTGCCTTCGGCGCACCGACAGTCGTACGGGCCGGAGCCCTTCTCGCCACGGCCGGACTCACCCTCGGCGTCATCGGGAACAGCACCCCACTGGCGCTGACGGGCTGGGCGGTCTTCGGACTCGGCCTGTCCACCACCGTCCCCTCGCTCATCACCGCGGCCGGCGCCGGAGGCGCCCAGGCCGTGGCCACGGTCACAGCCACCGGCTACCTCGGCCTCCTCGCCGGACCGGCCCTCATCGGCGCCCTGGCCAGCGCCACCACCCTGCCCACGGCCCTGCTGCTGCCCGCACTCCTCGCAGCCGCCGTCGCCGCCCTCGCCCACCGCGCCCTGGAGAACACCACCCCTTGACACCCACCACTGCCCACGCGGGCCTGGACGCCGTCATCCTCGACTACAACGGCGTCATCGGCCTGCAACCCACCACCGACCAGTGGCTCCACCTGGCCCGCACCGCCCTGTGGCCCGAGGACGACCTCCCCGCCTTCCAGCACGCCTTCTGGACCGCCCGCACCGCCTACGACGCAGGCCACCTCAGCGACCTCGCGTACTGGGCCCAAGTTCTCGACCACCACCCCGGCGCCCGCAGGCTGCGTGAACTCCGCGACGCCGACACCGACATGTGGACGTCCATCGACGATCACGTCATCGATGTTCTCCACCAGGCTTACGAGTCCGGGCTGCCGCTGGTCTTGCTGTCGAACGCACCCCGCCACCTCAGCGATGTCCTCGACCGCCGCCCGTGGCGCCGCCTGATGACCCACGCCTTCTACTCGGCCCGGCTCCAGGTCTGCAAACCCGACCCGGCCGCCTACCAGCACGCGATGAACGCCACCGGCGCCGCCGACCCCGACCGCGTCCTCTTCGTGGACGACCGAGACGACAACTGCCACGCAGCCCGCCACCTGGGCCTGCGCACCCTGCACTACACCGGCCACCCCACCGACCTCGCAACCGCCCTGCAGCCCCCGAACTGACCCGCTTCCTCCCCCCCCCAGGATTCAGTGCCCCACGACGACCACGACACCATCGACGGCGACGTCTACGTCTCCCCACGCCACCTGGCCCGCTCCACCGCGGTCAGCGACCCCGGCCTCGACCCGCTGCGCGACCTCGGCTGGGATCTGCACCACGACCACCTCGGCAACGCCTACCTCACGGCCCCCGACGGCAAGGCCCGCCTCGGCTACCTCCCCGAAGGCGACGACGACGGACTGTGGCGCATCAACGCCTACAAGGACGCCTTCGGCCCACCGGCCTGGGGCGTCTGCTTCAACGACAGCGCGCCCACGGAGTTCGTCACCGCCTTCACCACCGCCCTCGCCGAGGCGTACCGGCAGGGCCCAGACCGCTACCTTGCCCGCCCGCTTGCCGGAAGCACCGACCGTGACCCGTTCCAGGTCGTTGACCCGCTCATCAACCGAGGCTGGCGCTTCGACCGACCGCATCTGAGGACCTTCGCCATCACCGCACCCGACGGGCTCGCCACGCTGGAATACACCACCGGCGACCTCGACCCGGCGATCGAACTGGACACCCGCGACGCGCGCTGGCACCTGTGGGCCGGTACCTCCTCAGCCCGGCCCTACTGGTACGCCACGGCCAGCACCGACACCCCCGCAGCCCTTCTGCGAGCTGTGACCGAGGCCGTGGCCGACCCCGCCCCCCTGCCTCGATGGCGGGACGACACCTCCAGCTACGTCAAGGACTACGCCCAGACTTCCCCGATCCACCCGCCCTCTCCGCCGACGCCCACCCCGCTCGACGTCCGGCGGGCCGCAGCGTCCCGCCGCCCGGCCGCGCTTCCCGCGGCCAGCGTTCCGCGCTGGAGCACCACCAGCCGACATGCCCTGCCCGGCCAACGCCGCTGACTCCACTCAACTCCGATCGGAGACCCTCGTGTCCCTGCAGGCTCCCGAGTTCTTCACCGAGCTGTGCCTTCCTTTCCACGAGCACGCCGTCGTGGGCAACACCTACTACGCCGCCCCCGTGCCGGGCACGCCGCTGCGTTTGCGGATTGACTTCACCCGAACCATCCACGCGGACACCTACGGCGGGCTGCGTGTCGCAGTCGTCCACCCGGAACGCGGGGAGATCGACGCGGTGGCACTCAGCTTCGTGGACCACGGAACCTTCCACCGCCGCGACGAAGCCACCAACACCCCTCCGAACACCAAGCAGTACGGCACCTTCGGCACCTACCACCGCCCCGGCCGCCCCCCGTGGGACGGAGCCGTCACCACCGGGCTGCGCGACGCCATCGAGCAGTACACGGCCGTATGGTTCCCCGGCGCCTGGGCTGCCTCCGCGCCCAAGCGTGCGGCCGGCCCCACGCCGCGCAGCACTCCAGCTCCGTCGACCGCCCCCGCCGGGGCCCGCACCCGCTGAGCCTCGTCCCGATCCCCGCACCACCTACTCAGCAGGAGCATCTCCTCGTGTTGCCCGATCCACCACGCGACCCCTTCAACAATCTCGACCCTGCCCAGACCGTGAGAGTTCTCCCGCGTCACCTCGCCGGTCCCGGCCAGGCAGACCTGGAGACGATCTGGGCCTTCCCCTTCGACGACGGATGGCACCTTCACCAGGGACTCGAAGGGATGGTGTTCGCCATCAGCACCTGCGCCCGGCTGTGGACCCGCTTCGCTCCCAAGCCCGAGGAGCGAGGCGCAGACACGTGGACCATCGGCATGGACCGTGCCCCCTTCGGCCCGCGGGCCTGGGAGATCACCTTCGACGCCACCACCCCCGCCGAACTCCTGCGCGACGTCCACACCGAACTGCTCGACCTGTATCTCGAAGACCGCCACAGCGAGAAGAATCACCTGGTCGAGGATCCGACGGCCCCGCACGAGGTGTACACGCCGCTCCTCACCCACGGCTGGAGCCACAGCGTCAAAACGGACGGTGCGCAGACCTTTCTGTCACCAGAGGGCCTTGGCGGTGTGCGCCACCGGTACGCCACCACTGGGTCCGACGGTCCGGCCTGGCGGGCCTGGGGCGGATACCCGAGCGAGCCGCACTGGCAGGCCCAGTTCTCTGCCGGCGCGCCCACCACCCTCGCCGCGGCTTTCACCGCCTCGCTGATCTCCACCGAACCGCTGCACCGGGCCGTGAAGCAGATCCCCTTCCACACCCGTCGTCACCTCTACGTCGCACCGGCTGCAGCCCCGCAGCAGCCCAGCCATCTGCCGCCCGCTCTGCCGTCCGCACCCCACCCCGCCGGCCGCGCCCGCTAACCTCCCCCGACCGATCAAGGAGTCCTCTTCCTCGTGCACGCACGTCTCGTCCGATCCGCCGCCGCCATCGCTGTCGCCGCGGCCGGCACCCTCACCTGGGCACCGGCCGCGAGCGCCGAGCCCACCGAACCGACCCCCTCAGCCTCCGCCGCCGAGACTCCGGCCCCGGACGCGGGCAGCCTCGAGATCACCACCAAGGACACGGCCGGAGACGTCCTGCCCGGCGCCGTGTTCCTGCTGCTCGACTCCGCCGGCCAGGAAGCCGGACACGGGAAGACCGACGCACAGGGAAAGCTGACCTTCTCCGACCTCGCGCCCGGCGTCTACCGGCTCAAGGAGACAGACTCCGGCAGCCCGCTCCACGAGGTCGTCGCCGACCAGGACGTCATCGTCACCCCGGGCGCGACCACACGGCTGACGATCACCGATCCCTTCAAGGCCGCCAAGGTCCTCCTGCAGGCCAAGGACGACAAGACCGGCAAGCTCCTGCCCGGAGCGACCGTGAACATCGGCACCGGCAGCTCGACGCTGCTCACCCTGACCACGGGAGCCAAGGGCACGGCCTCCGGAGAGCTGCCCATGTCGAGCCGGAAGGCCCAGTTTTGGGTCAAGGAGATCAAAGCCCCTGCCGGCTACGACCTGTACAAGCCCACCAAGACGTTCACCGCTGGTCCCGGCGACCCGGTGACCGTGACCGTCACCAACGCCAAGACCACCACCAACCCGAAGCCCGAACCCTCGGGCAAGCCCACGCACACGCCCACCGCCGCCCCCTCCAGCCCAGGCAAGCCGAACAGCGGTACGGACAGGGCCACGCCGTCCGCATCGGACAGCGACACACCGGAAACCGACACCTCCGCCATCGCCGCCACCCCGGTCGGCGACTCCACACCGAAGACGCCGACGGGCTCCCTCGCCCACACCGGTGCTGACGCCTCGCTGTGGCTGATCGCCGGCGCGGCCGTTCTGATCGCGGCAGGCGGAGGCGCCCTCGCCGGGGCACGCCGCAGCCGCACCGACAGCCACACAGAAGACAACACCAGGAGCTGACCGCACCTACCCTTCTTCACTACACGGAGCCCCCGCAGCCCCAGCTGGACACGCTGTTCGCGACCGCCAACAGCGTCCTCCTTGGATGTGGGGGCCTCGGTGTTTGTGAACCGCCCCTCTATAATCGAACGTGTGAGCGATATTCCATCCCGTCTGGAACTGCTGCAGTTCACGCGCCGCGTGGTCGAGCAGCAGGCGCGGGCGAGCCTTCGGCAGCTAGACCGGTGGATCGCGGACGAGGAGCGTCGCGAGGCCGAGCGACGGCAGGCCGAGGAGCGGCGACCGCCACCCCCGGAGTGGCTGATCGAGCGGGGCCTTGACCGGAGCAGCCTGGTGGCGGTGCACACGGGGGACTGCTGGGGCCCGGGTAAGCGCCAGATGCCAGCGACGCGGGAGCAGGCACGCGACGCGATACGTCAGCAGGTTCCGGCATGCCGAAGTGTCGGCCGGACACGCGGCTGGGCCTGCTGGAGTAGTCCGGCGCGCGGGCGGCCCGGGCGGCGTTTGAGGGTGGCGGGGTGGAGTTCCCTGTCGACGTCGCCCTGGCCGAGCTGGTGCCGCAACTGCCGACCGGGCCGCGCTGGTGGTATGAAGTGAAGCTCGACGGTTCTCCAGACACCTCAATGTGTCTCATCGCCCATGCCCAGGTGCCACTGCCGGATTCCTTCGGCTTCTGCGACCATCTGCCAATGGTCGATATCAGGGATCGTTCGGCGCTGCGCACACTGGTCGGCGAGGTCGTCGCTGGACTTGGCAGCCTGACGCACCGCGAGCTGACCCCGGCCCTCGAACAACTGGGCATGCCACCGGTCCCTGAGGACGCCGGTAGCAAGCGCGAGCGGATTGAGCTGAGCTTCAGTCAGGTAGCAGATGCCGAGCTGCCGCAGGTCACGCGACGCGTATTGGAACAGAGCTACTTCTATGTGAGTGCGTCGGTCCGCTATCAAATGGAGGACCTGCTGTGGGAAGAGGACGCTCCCTTAAAGATACCCAAAAAGGCTCGCCGTGAGCTGGCGCGAGCCCTCGACCTGTCGGAGCTCGCCCGGAACCACGCACCTTTCCTCCGGCTACTTGACCGGTTTTGGATCACCGAGGAGCCGGGCCCCTCCATCGATGACTTGCTGAATGGGAGGCGGCCGGTGACGCTGAGAGACCGCATTGAGCGGCACGTCTTCCGCAACCCCGGGGACTGGTCAGCAGAAGTCCTTTTCGAGAACCTCGGTGTGTTCGAGGCTGGAGACGCCAGGTTTGCCCGCTTCCTGGAGGGCCTGGTATCGGCGGACGTCCTCCTTGACGAGGACCTACAGCGAGCAACCGTCAGCACGGTCAACGGTTATCTCCGCCCTGCTGGGGTCGAGTTGAGACTAACCGGCGATGACGGCGGCTATCCCCTGTTCACCATGGTGTCGACGCGACTGCACGGCAACCGGCGACCGAAGAACATAATTTTCGCCTCTCTCGCCAAACCGGACATCCGTTTCCGGTCCTCGGTCGACAACGACATCGAGATCGCCGGAGGGGACCCGGACGACATCCTCGTCTACGACTGGGAAATTCCCATCGAGGGGCTGCGTTGGCGTGATGTGCATGCCTGGTGGCAGACCACCCGCAAGTTCAGCAGCGAGATCGACGCCAGGAAAAACCTTTACCAACGACTCCTCAAGAGCCTGCCCAAGAACTCGGATGGCCAGAGAAATCTCTACATCGCCTACCACGAGATTCTCAAACCCTCAGTCGAGGTGCCGGCTCTCCTCCCTGAAGTGTGGCTGCACTGGGACCATAAGACCGTCCAAGAGCGCGGCCCTGAGGCGTTGCTGCGCTCCCGCATGGACTTTCTCCTGCTGCTGCCTCACGGACAGCGCGTCGTGCTGGAGGTCGACGGATCGCAGCACTACACCCGCGACCGCGGCCGCATCCCGGACACCGCCAAGTACGCGGAGATGGTTGCCGCCGACCGCGACCTCAAGCTCAGGGGGTACGAGGTGTTCCGCTTCGGCCATGACGAATTGAAGCACCTTGATGCCGCCCGGGACCTCATGCGCCAGTTCATACCGGACATGTTCCGCCGCTTCAGGGTCAGCAACCCCTGACGCCTCAGCGTCGACGCAGCGTCCTGGGCAGGGTCAAGCGACCAGCCAGCCCGGTTCTACAACGGAGCGCGGATTGTCTCGTGAGACATGCCGAAGTCTGGAGAAGGACGGTCACCGGACAGTTTTGTGGCGGCTGCCTGAGACGGTTCGACTTCAAGCGCGGTCGGGTCGGGACGTGACGACGCCCTGGATGGATCTTGCCGTGGCGGGGATGGCCCTGCCGCCTGGTGTCGTCCTGGACGGCGAGGCAGTCGTCGTGGTTGCGGGCGGGTGTCGTTCGAGGCCGCTCAGGCTCGGGCGGCTTCCTCGCCTGCACGGTCGCGGGAGCTGGCGGCGCGGCACCTGCGCTGCTCATCGTGTGGGACGTTTTGTCGTTGCCCACCGGGGATGTGAGGGGGCGTCCGTATGAGGAGCAGCGCGCCTTGATGCTGGACATGGTGGCCGGGCTGCCGGAGGGGTCGCCAATTCAGGCAGTGTCGGCGACGGAAGACGTGGAGGTCGCCCGGGTTTGGTACGAGACGCTGACCGGCTCCGGTGCGGAGGGGGTGGTGGCGAAGTCGGGGCGGTCGCCGTACCGGGCGGGTCGGTCGTCGTCGTGGAAGAAGGTCAGACACGCGGAGACGATCGACGCGGAGGTGGTGGGGTTCACGGGGGCGGCGGGTCGGCCGCGGGCGCTGGCGGTGCGGTTGCCTGACGGCCGTGTTGCATTGTCTCAGCGGCTCGGGGCGCAGCTGGCCGCGCAGGTCGCGGCGGCGCTGGTGGCCGTTGCTCCGGCCGCGCGAGGTCGGGCGGCTGGGGGCGAGTCGTTCACGGCGGCGGAGTCCGGACTGCTCGTCGAGGTGCTGGCGGGGACGACGAGGCATGCCGTGGTCACCGTGACGCGCGTGCGGTGAGCTGCCGCGGACGAATCGGGAGGAATAGCTGGCCTTCAGCTCGGCGAAGGACCGCGGGTCCCAGCGCACGAACTCCTCGCTTCGGCGTGGGTGTGGGCACGCCATCTCTGAGCTGGGGCTCCGTTATCCACGAACGCGCGGACACCTCGTTACGCTGCGGCCGTGACCGAGCCCTCCCCGCTGCCAGGCGACCCCTCCGAGCTACACCTGCGCATCTCCTACGACGACGGACCCTGGGACACTCCCCAGGCTGACACGCTGGAGTGCTGGAACGTGGCCGTCCTGCGCCGCCGACGCGCTCATGGTGAACATCACGAGCCGGTCAGCTCCAGCGGGTGTACGACTGCTGATTGCTCCTCGTGCACGGTCGAGGACGTAGTCGTCGGCTCCATGACGTTCTACCGGGTGCACCTCGACCGGGGCCGCAACGCCTACTGGGCCATGGAGGAGGAGTCGGAGGAACTGTACGAGACCGCGCAGGTCCTCCTTGATCCCGAGACGGGTTCTTTCACCGACGAAGTCAGCGAACAGTTGGAGTACGTCGGCTCAGCGCTGCTCGTCATGAATCGCGTGACGCTGGATCCGCCATGGCGCGGGCACGGCCTGGCGGCCGTGCTTGCCTGCGAGGTGATCACCCGGCTCATGGCCGGCTGCCGGGCCGTAGCCTGTTCGCCCGGCATCACCGATCTCAGCAGCCATCGGCTGACGGCCAGAGCCGAGTGGGACCGCGTGAACGCCAAAATCGCCCAGGGGTGGGAGAGCCTGGGTTTCCGTCCCTACCGGGACAATGTCTATCTTCTGTCTCCCGCCTCGCAGGATCTTGAGGAGCAGCGCGGCGCATTGCGCAGGCATCTTGCCGAACTCGGTGGTTCCTGGCGGGCGGGCGCTTCCTGACCAGCCGCCAGCGCGTGAGGCGAGCTGCCTGCTAACCCAGCGCCCCTCTCGATCCGCGGGCAGCCGCGACGGCTGGCATCCGCTCAGTGGGTAAACGCGTGGTCGCAGCCCGCAGGATTACTCGGCTGCTGGAACATGAGAACCAGAAGTCGACCTAATGGGAACTTGTGTTTCGCGGGTGACCATTTCGAGGAACTCGGTGACGGACTCGGGCCGCATGGCGGGGTCGTCTCTCGTGGCGGTCTCTACGACCGCACGCCATGCGCCGCTCTCCGGTAGGAGGGGAATATTCGCGCGGGGGCGCTTTCCTGTGATTGCCCACCCGACGAATTGGCCCAGGCTGTATATGTCGGCCTGCGGCCCTGCGCTGTGAGCGTCGTCTTCCAGTTCGGGGGCGGCAAACCCAGCCGATCCCAAAGCTACACCCATCCTCGTCCTCTGAGGGTCGGTCGTCATCCCTCGGGGACGCCTAAGAGGTCATCTCAATTGGCGACTGATGATGTAGATAGTCGCTGGCAGGCGTGCTGTGGGGACGATTGAATGCCGTGATGAGTGACTACTGGACCCCCGCGCATCAAGCGGTCGAGCAGGAGGATGCAGAGGCCCTGGCCCGGTTGCTGGCAGCTGGTTCCGATCCCGATGAGGTCTGCGCCAATATGACGCTGCTGACACACGCGATCGACGTTGAGGGTGATGGGTCCCTGCAGAGCGGACAGCCGTTGACTGTGCACACCACGGCCGTGTTGCTGGCCTTCGGGGCTGATCCAGAGCTCGCAGCCCCAGACGGCCACACCCCCATGGACATGGCCAGTCACTACGGTCACGACCTGGCGATGAAACTGCTGCAGACCCATATCAGCAGACGAGCCGCCGATAACAGATGAGGGTGCAGGCGATGCTCGTGAAGGCCAGAAAGTGCTCGGCCTTGCGCTCATAACGGCGATGAAGGCGGCGGCAGCCGGCGAGCCAGGACATCGTGCGCTCGATGGTCCAGCGGTGGCGGCCGAGTCGCTGCGAGGTCTCGATCCCTTTGCGGGCAATGCGGTGTTTGATGCCTCGCCCTCGTAACCATCGCCGCAGGTGAGAGTAGTCGTAGCCCTTGTCTGCGTGGAGCTTGTCCGGCCTGCGTCGCCGCCGCCCGCGGCGGGAGCGGACTGGTGGTATGCCCTTCACCAAGGGGATCAATGCCTGGCTGTCGTGCAGGTTCGCCCCCGAGATGCCGACGGACAGGGGCAGACCCGTCCGCTCAGTGATCAAATGGATCTTCGATCCGTACTTGCCCCGGTCGACAGGATTCGGGCCCGTCAGGTCCCCCTTTTCAGGGCCCGCATGTTTACCGAGTCGATCGCGCAGCGGGACCAGTCCAACTCGCCGCGGCAGCCCAGCTCATCGAGGACCAGGCGGTGGAGCTTGGCCCACACCCTGGCCTTCGTCCACTCGGCAAAACGGCGGTGAGCCGTCGCCCCCGACGGACCGAACGACGCAGCGGGCAACTGCTGCCACGTGCAGCCCGACGTGGCCACGAACACGATCGCGGCCAGCACCTCACGGTCGCCATGCCGACGGCGGCCACCGCCCTGAGGCCGCGAAGGCGCCTCCGGCACCACCCGCTGGAACAACTCCCACAATTCGTCCGGCACCAGCCGCTCAACGATCCCCACCACGCCCCACAGCCTACCGAGGTAGCCAAATGAGATGACCTCTAACAATGCCCCAGTCAGCAACCACCCACCGGCCGTCCAGCAGAAGAATGTTGGCCGGTTTGATGTCACGGTGCACATAGCCTTTTTCGTGTGCTACCTCAAGGACCGAACATACGGATTGCAGGAGAAGGGCCAGCGCGTCGTCGTTCCGTAGGTCATCGCGGTAGTCCAGGGCCGTTCCCTGCGCATACGGCATGACGAACCAGCTATGATCTGGCGCGTGGTCCAGAATGGGCATGGCATGAGGATGACCGCTCAGGAATAGTCCGACTTCAATCTCCCGCCTCATTCTGGCGACGCGGCGCTCTAGCGGTGTGCGGAGCTTCTTCAGGGCTACCACGGATCCCGTGGACTTGTCCCTCGCCCTGAAAACCTGAGCTTGGCCGCCATCTATAGGGATGGGATCGCACGCGTAATTTTTGCGCACGCCAGCCATATGGCGGGCAGTGAATTTCGGCTTCTTGTCGTACTCTGAATGCTCGGAGCAGACTTTCAGGAAGGCCATAAGTGCCAACTTGCATTCCTGCGAGTCTTGCCGATCGAGAAGTCTCAGCGCCTTATCGACCCTGTCGAAATGCGTCCCCTTTTCCGCTTCAGGTCGGGGTATCTCGTCCCAATGGTCGCAGCGGAAAAAGGGCTGGTTGTTGAAAGGTTCCCTTCCTGCGGTGTGCAGGTCGAAACCGAGTTCCACGGAAGCGGGTACAAGTACGCGGTGGCATAGGGTTCGAGCCGAATAGGATCGAGCATTGTGTGTCTGCTGCTTGATAGAGCGAGGGTCAACGGTCTCGTCGAGTGTTCGAGCGAGGAGTGCGGTACCCAGCGCGGGGGTGTAAGTGCGTGGCGCTTCTTCCTGGCGCAGTGAGCGCGAAAGGTGCAGCCACGCCTCTGGTAGCGAAGTTGCTTCCATCGCTTGCCTAAACGCCTCGTCCAATGTCTGGCGGGCGATATGCAGGTCGAACCTGACTGCCATCTTTTCCCCCGGGTCGATCAGTCCTAATCCTTCAAGCGTTGGGTTCGCCGCTACCGAATCCCGCGGGCCATGTTATCCATCTGCCAGCATCGGGCCGCATCGCACTGGTGGTGCCGAAGACCGTCGCCGCCCGGTGGCTTTGCTATCGATGGACGGCAGTTCGCCGGGGGCAGACAGGAAAGATCTCGGAAAGACTGGCCAACGTGCGCGAGAGCATGTCAACGTAGACGACCTTGCTAGAAACCCCAGGTCAGAGAGGTGATTGCTCGTGTCCGTAGCCCCTGCGGGCCCCGGTTTCTCCACCACTGTCGAGGCCCTGCGACTGCGGGAGTGGCAGCTCGGCCCCGGTCAGCCGACTCTGGTCATAGACCAGTTCTCGGCCGAGGACTTCCACCTGATCGTTGATGATCGCGCGGACGTGCACGTCAGCTCCAAGGACGGCCGGTTCTACCTCGGTTGGTTTCCGCACGGCCGACCCGGCACGGACGGCGAGGGGTGGAAGATTGCTGTCACCGGCACTGCCCAGGTCCGCGGCTACCACATGTCGTTCGACACCGAGACGCCGGCCGACATCGTCGCCGCCACCGTGGCGAGGGTGCTGCAGACCTCACGCCGCCTCTGACAGCGCGGCCACCGATACATAGCGCCCGTCCTATGAGCGCTGGCGGTGCCGTAGGCCGGCCCGGCTCCACCGCCCCCGTTTCCCTCGAACCCCAGGAGGCTGTCCGTGACGTCCCCGGAGATGACCGTCGGCGATCTCATCGATCTGTTGTCCGGCTGCGACCGGAGCGCTCCGGTCCGCCAGGCCATGAACCCGTTCTTCCCGATGGCGCACCGCTTGGCGCAGGTCCTGCAGTCAGTCGACGAGACCGGCCGGACCGTTGTCTACCTCGCCGAAGGGCGGGACGAGGACGCACAGCTCGGCCACCTTCCGCCGGAGGTCGCCATCGCCCTGACGTGGCAGGGCGCCGTCCAGGCGCCCCCGCGCCGCCCTCGCCGCCGTGCCGGCGGCAACTAGACACGCACCGAGCCCTTGGAGGCGCCCCTGTACCCCGACCTTCCGCCCGACCCGTCCGCCCCGCGCGGCGGCCAGCCCGCGTTCTGGGTCGGCCCCCGGCACCTAGCCGGTGACGATGGACGCCTCTACGACGTCGTCGTCGACGCGCTCGCCGGCCTGGGCTGGACGAGCCTGACGATCGTCCGCGGACGGCACGAGCCGGACGAGGAACCGGAGGACCGCCAGGTCCTGCGCAGCACCGTCCTGCACATCAGCCCCGACGCCTTGCGTTGGGCCCAGTGGGGGCTGGCGGACGAGCCGTTCCACCTGGGTGGGCTGCCGATCGCCTGGCAGATCTCCGCCCGAGCCGAGGCGAGCAGCCCGCTCGCCCAGTGGTCGGCCTACTTCACCCGTGACGTCCCCGGCGAGGCGGTGGTCGACTTCCTCGTCGCGCTCGACGCAAGCAACCAGCCTGCCTCGGCGCTCGCCGGAACCGAGCTGGTCCTTGACGCTGTCGCCGCCCACGGCTGGTTCCGCGACATCGACCAGCCCGAGGCGGCGGCGGTGGACCCGACGTTCACCTCGCACATCAGCCTGGGGGAGGTGCCGCCCCTCATCCAGGACGGCGACCTACGGGCCCTGTCAGCCGAGGACGACGAGAGGGGACCGGCCGGATGGCAGGCGTGGGCCGAGCCCGTACTCGGCGCCCCGCTTCTGTGGGTGGCCTCGTTCGCCGCCAGCGTCCCGTACGATCTCGTCGCCGCCTTCGCCGCGTCCCTCAGCTCGACCGCACCGGTCCTGCGGCGGGTCCTGCCCGAGGCCACCCAGGAGCGCCTCCTGCGCGCGCCGGCCATCTAACGTCCCGCGCACCCCTCTCGACGATCGCAGTCCGGCATCCTCCCAGTTGGGGGTGCCGGACTTTTTTGTTTCCCGGGCGAAGTGGCCGGTCGGGTCGTTAGTGCTTAGCCCATAACGCACTGCTGCCCCCGACCGCGACGGTCGGAGGCAGCAGCGTGACGTGCACGCAGGTCAGCTCGTTGCCGTGGCCTTGGCGAGGGCCTTGTCGAGGTGGCGGTCGACGAGGGCCGGGGAGCCGGAGAGGACCAGCAGCAGGCTGCCGTCGCGGATCGCGGTCTGCTTGGCCACGGTGCTCCGGCCCCCGGCGATGTACGTCAGAAGCAGGCTCCACTGCTCATCACCGCCGACGCTGGGCGCGGGCAGCTTCTGCGAGGTCACGTCGAACTGGGTGCCACCGGCGACGACCTGATAGGCCGGGCAGCCTGTCATGGCATCGAAGATCCGGCTGGTGCCGTCGGAGAGCTTCTTCACGTTGTCGCTGTACAGCTCCTCGGAGATCTCCGAGGAGCTGTAGCCGTAGGTGAAGTCCGCCTTCGCCTTGTGCGGGAAGGCGAGTGTGCCGTCAGTCGCCGCGTCACCGCCCAGCTCGCTCAGGGCCGGGCAGCCGAGGACGGTGACGTCATCGTGCTGGGCCGGACGCTCCGGCTGGGGAAGGTAGCCGCTGCCGAGGTCGCGCGGGTCGAGCAGGCGGGACTCGAGCGCGGCCGAGGAGAGCGCGGCCGGCTCCTGGGCGACCTCGGTCGGCTTTCCCGTACGGGAGGAGGCGGGCCGGTGCTTGGACCCGGGGGTGTCGGTGGAGCAGGCGGGCACGGCGAGGAGGGCGGCGGTGATGCCGAGTGCGGTGGTGGCGACGCGAACGCGCATGACGGAACTGACCCCTTGGTGCTAGGCGACGGGTGGTCAGTGCGGGCCCGCGGGTCCGGTGGGGTCGTAGGAGTGGTGGTCAGTGCCCGAGGTGGCGCAGGCAGTCCTCGAACGTGGCGTGCGTCGAGTCCGCCGGCCCGGAGTGCCGGTTGTACCAGGCGGTGTCGATGCGCGTCTCCAGATGCTGGTGTCCGGCCCTGCAGCGCAGCCAGATCTCACCGCGGGTGGAGAGGATGAGCCAGTCCCGGTATGCGCCGCACTCGGCGCAGGTGGCCATCTCGCCGTCGAGGACCAGGGGCTGCTTCCACGGCATCATCTTGCCTTCGACCTGGTCGTGGCTCGGCACCCGCAGCTCCGGCGGGAGGAAGTCGTCCACGATGGCGGTCGGCTCGGCGGGCTGCGGCTCGGGCGCCGGCACTCCGATGCCGGGCGGGACCTGTCCCTGCATCTGCGCGTGCAGCTCGGCGAACCGTTTCTGAGCTTGGCTCGGCCCCTTGGCCCTGCGGCGTATTCGGTGAAACACTCTGGCGTCCTCCTCTACCTCGGCACCTCGTCCTGCGCGTTTCATGATCGTGCCCCACGCCGTCGGCGGTTTCAATTCACAACGTCCACAGTCCCTTCGGCCAGGTCAGCACGGGTGTGGCCTCTCGGCTGCCCGGGTGACGAGGAGGCCACGACGCATGTCTCGGTACGGCACAGCGGCGATCCGGGGAGCCTGCGTGCCGTCTGGTGTACTTATCGGGCCTGACGCGGTGACTCCTCTCCGCTGCGCCGCCTGCCGGGCGCGGAGGGCCTGGTCGTCGCCCTGCGCGTCGCGGACCGGTTCGCTGCGGTGCTGGTCTCGGGAAGCTGGGAGGCATCGGCGGGCAGGTCGGCTGTCCGTCGCATCCGCCATACGAGCACGTCGCTGATGGAGTCCGCGGTGCCCAGTTCGCGCCGAGCGGCAACGTCGGACAGCAGGGCGGCCGGGTCGTGGCCGGCGGCTTCGGCTTCCCTGATGGTCGCGGCCAGGGCGTACCAGCCGGGTTCGGCGAGGATCTGCTCGGCCAGTTCCGGGAGCGCCTTGCGCAGCAGCGCGGTCTGCCGCTGGAGCATCGGCCGGCTCAGACGTCGGCCGCGCTGGTATAGCACACCGAGCGGCTGGGCCGAGGCGGCCTGGTAAGCGGTGCGCAGGTGTTCAGCAGCTCGGGTGGCGGCCTCGGCCTGCTGGGCGTGGCCCTTCCGGGAGTGCCAGTGCGCGGTGGCGGTGATCAGGAAGAACAGCATGTCGATCGCCATCGCCGTGGTTGCTCCGTCCTCACCGCGGCCGAGGGCCGGGCCGCCCTGGACGAGGTCGCGGGCGGCCTGTCGCAGGGCTCGATCGTGCCCGCGTACGGCGCGGACGTGAGAGCGCGAGGCCCGTTCGAAGGCCGTTGCGGCGTCGTGCAGTTCGCGGCGGGTGTGAGCGGCGGACGTCTTCGCGAGGGCGTCCAGGACCTCGCCGACCGCGGCGATGTGGGCGGCGGCGACCCCGTCCTCGCCGTGGTCGACGACGAGCACGGCCTGCCACACGGCCGATGCCGTGCCGCGGCGCGCGGAGGCCGGACTGCCCGGCCCCGTACGAATCGCTTCCTCCCGCCGGGCCGCAGGGACATCCTGCGCATCACCGGACCACCGCTCGCGGATGCGAGGCAAGGACAGGTCGGGAGCGAGGCGCGCGCCGGGGTAGAACACCGGCTCGCCGTCCTTGTTCAGGTCGTCGGGCAGGGCGACCTTGTATCCGAGCAGGTTATCGGAGGGCGCGGCGCGCTTGCGGATCAGGAGGCCGGCGGCGGCGAGGCGGTGGAAGAACTCCTCGTCGCTTCTCGCGCCGGCCACCGCACGCCGCACGGATTCCCGCAGTTCCTCGCGGGCGGTGCGCTCGCGGCCTTGGCGCTGGGCCTTGTGGCGCTCGGCGCTGGTCGGTCGTTGCGCTGCGGTCCCGTCCCCGGTGCTGAGCTGCTTGAGCCCGTACTCGGCTTCGATCAGGCGGGCTTCGGCCTGGGATCGCTTGGCGTCGTTGTTGAGTCGGGGGCGCCGGCCGTCTTCGCGGACGAGCGTGGCGATGATGTGGATGTGGTCGTCGGCGTGGCGCACGGCTGCCCAGCGGCATCCCGCCTCGTCGGCGGCCGGAGCGATGCCGGTCGCGGCGACCATGCGTCGGGCGATCTCCCCCCATTGCTCGTCGGAGAGAACCGGGTCGTCGGGTGCGGCCCGGACGGATAGGTGCCAGACGTGCTTGGCCGGGCGGCGCGACTCCGCGAGCGTCTGGACGGGCTGGTCCAGGAGCTGCTGCAACTGTCTCTTCGTAGCTTGAGGATCGCGACCGGGGTCGGGAGCGAAGCTGTCCCATGCCGCCACGAGATGCGGATCGACGTGCTCCTCATGGGTCCCTTTGCCGTAGAGGTAGATGAGCAGGCCAAACGTGTTCGAGCCACGCTTGTGGACGCGAGGGATCAACCGGTTCGCCTTTCGGTGTCGAGGTAGTGCTGGATGAAGGCATCCACGCGCTGGGTGGCGCGCTGGACGGCGCCGAGTACGGCTTCGGAGTAGGGGACGTCGGCACCGGAGTTGGCGGCCTTAGCTACCTGGTTGACGTTGTTGCCGATGTGGCCGAGGTGCCGGCGCACAGCGAAGAGCTCGTTGTGGACTTCTCGTTGGGCGGCGATTTCCGCCGCCGTACGGTCGAGATCGTGGGCGGCTTTGAGAGCGGCGTGGGCGAGGAAACTGGCGACGCTCATGTGGCACACGGCGGCTGCACGAGCTAGGAGTTGGTACTCGTCGTCGTTCATGCGGCAGCTGGGCTGGCGCATGCGCTTGTTCTCGTCGCGCAGGCGCTCACGCTGTTGCACATGCGGCTTTGAAGGGGCGGTGTGCGTGCAGTGCGCACTGTGGCAGGCGTGCTGGTCCTGCCCCTCGGGATGCGAGCCGCCCTCGGTCGCATCCTCACGGATCGGCGCCCCCCGGTGCCGTTCCGCTCCCGCCACTCCAGGGGCGGGGAACGCAAGAGCATTGCTCCCCTCGGGAGCAATGCTCTTGCGATAACTTGCTCGCCCCGAGACCGAGTTGGAGCCGCGATCAGGTTCCGGGGTGGTGCCGTTCTTGGGTGCGTTCGTCATTGAGATTCGGGCCTCGTAGAGCGGGTGCGTTGCTGGATGGTTGCGGCCAGCGCGAGAACTTCGGCTGGGCTGGCAAGGACGCGAACCGGTCTGTTGGGACGGTCCTGGACGAGCCACTGCCCGGTCGGCGTGAGGACGACGGCGTGGAGGAGTTGCCGGCGGACCAAGGCGTCCGCCCAGGCACCGGCCTCGGCGGTGGTGGGCCCGGAAAAGCGAGGGGGACGAGGAATCATGGCGTACCTCCTAAGCGGGGCGGTGGCCCGGCGTGGAGCCGGGCCACCTTTACGGATACGGGCCTTGTGCTGGGATTTGCCGGTTCAGCCGCATTCGGGGCAGCGTCCGACGTGGCTGTTGAGCGCGCGGGCCATCCGCTGTTTCGCCGAGGCTGCCTGCTTCGCGCTGGACTTCGCCGCCGGCCTGCCCGCATACCGCTCGGAGTGAGCGAGCATGAATCCGATCTCGCGCTCGTACTCGGCGCGGACCGTCTTGAACTGGTGGCAGGTCTTCATCGGGCGGTGCTCCTCGTCGTCGTGATGTCCGCGTTCCGCAGCTCCTGGAGGACCAGGCCGAGTCGGTCGTTACCGACACCCGTCAGGCCCTGGCGGCGGATGATTTCGCGCAGCTGCACTCGGGTGATCGCGCCGTTGCCGTCCCGTTCGAGCAGAGCCGGCACATGGGGACGCACCTCATGGACAAGCTGGCGCTCGGATTCACCCAGCTCGCGTGCCTGGCGCTCCGTCTGCGAGCGGGACCGTGCACGCTTGTCCTTGTTCTTCGTCCGGGAGGTCCTGGTCGGCTTCCGGCGAAGCGGGACCTTGTGTCCTCGGTCCTGGGTGGTCTCGGTCCCGGACTGTGGGGCGGTCGGTCCTCGGTCCTGGGTGGTCTCGGTCCCGGACTGTGGGGCGGTCGGTCCTCGGTCCTGGGTGGTCTCGGTCCCGGACTGTGGGGCGGTCGGTCCTCGGTCCTCGGTGGTCGCGGTCCCCGACTTCGTGATGCCCGGTCCCCGATGAGAATCCGGGTCCTGAGCTGCCACTTCTCGCGTGTTGTGGTCGGTCCTCATGGCCGCTGCGTCCCGCGCTGCGGCTCCCGGTCCGGCGAGCACGGTCCCTGGGACCGCACCGTCTTCAGAGGGCTTGGTTCCCGCGAACGTTCCCGTTGCGTCGCCCTTGGTCCTTGCGTCGACCTCGGCTTCCGGGTTCTCGGGGACGGAGCCCCGAGGAGCCCTCGGTCCTCGGTCCGGGACCGGCTCGTCGGAACCGTCGGGACCGGGGACGGGGACCGGCACATCCGATGTCGGCTGTACGGGGACCGTGGCCGCCGATGCGCTGCTGTGCGCCGGGGACCAGGGAGAAGGGAGCGGGACCGTGGCGAGCGCCAGCGCGTGTCGCCGAGCGGCGAGCTGGTCGAGCAGCTGCGCCCGCTGGTGAGGGTCGGTGCCGACCGAAGCCCTGCCGACCGCCTTCGACAGGCGTCGCGTCAGCCGCCGGCCGCGACGGCTCTGCTGCTGCTCGGGTGTGCGCTCGGCGAGGCGGGCGGCGAGGGTGACCGCACGGGCGGTGGCCCGGTCCCGGGTGATCTGCGCGGCGTCGCGGTCCCGCGCGGCGATGCCCAGGCGGGACAGCAGCCGCTCGCGTGCCTCCCGGCCCAGGACGGCGAGCAGTCCGTTCGAGGCTGCACCCGGGGTGCGCAGGCGCAGTTCGATGCCCATGGCCAGGTGCCACAGCATCGCCGCCATGACCGGTCCGACGAAGGCGCGGACCGTGCCGCCGATGGGGCCGCTCTCGGCGTAGGCGGGGATCACCTGCACTGTGGTGATCACCCAGACCAGCGTGCCCGGCAGGCCGGGAGCGCCCTGGACGGCGAGGTTCTGCCGTGCCATCAGCGCGGTGGCGAACAGGGCGAGTTCGGCGGCGGCGAACATGCCGGCGCGCTCGGCGGTGCCGGCCATGTCGAGGTAGTCGGCCGCGAAGCGCCAGCTGGTGTCGGCGCTGTAGGCGGTGCAGCCCAGGGCGGCGACGGCGGCGACCTTGACCGCCGGGCCGCCGAGACGTTTCCGCGGGCGGGTTCCCCGGCGCCGGATCGCCCAGGCGGTCAGCACGAGCGCGAGGGCGGCCGGCACGGCGGCGGCGAGGAGGAGAGGGAGGTCCGAAGTAGCACCGAAGGCGAGGACAGGGTGGGTCATGCTGCCTTTCCGAGAGGGGCGTGCGCCGGGGTCGACGCCGCCGGGCGGCCTGTCGGCTGCTGAGTGCCGGGAGCTGCGGGCGCGGGGGTGCCCTTGGCCTTGGAGGTCTTCTTCCGCTTCTTCTTGGAGCGGGGCACGCCGTAGTTGCGGTCCCGGTCGAAGACCTTGTTGGCCGCTTGCCGGAGCAGGTCGCGGGCGTGCTTGTGGCTGATCTGCAGGGCGGCGGCGAGTCGGTCGGGCTGCCAGCCTCGGACGTAGGCGTGGTCGATGGCCACCTGCCGCTCGGCTTCCGTCAGGTGCACGTCGCGTCCCTGGAAGAAGGCGGTCACACGCCGGTAGTCCAGGCGCCGGTGCAGGTTGTCGTGCAGCGGGCGCCGCTCGGCTTCGGTGAGCCCGCCCCAGACGCCCTCCTTGAGGACGTTCTCCAGGGCGAAGTCCAGGCACGCGCGGCGGACGGGGCACCAGCCGCACAGCTCCTTCGCCTCCGCGATCTCCTCGTGATCCCGGGGACCGGGGAAGAACACGGCGTCGGCGTCCTCGACGTCCATGCCGTGGCACGCTCCGCGGACGTGCCAGCTGGTGTCTCCGATGCCGCGCAGGCCGGTGGCCGGCGCGTCGTGGGTGGTGATGTGGCGCAAGGCGAGTCTCCGATGTGCTGCCACACCGGCCGGCTGGCGCAGTGCCTGGCGGGTGCGGCGTCGGGCGCCGGCTGCGGCGCGTGGGTGTGCGCCGCATCCGGTGCGGGACGGTGAGGTTGCGGCGGTGCAGCGGACGGGATGCACGCGCCGGAGGCGCCGGTCAGGCCAGGGCGGGCTGCTGGGCCTGCTCGGCGTGCTGGGCCTGCTGGGCGGCGAGGTCCACACGGCCGGGGTGCGGGGTGGCGCGCGGCGTGATGGCGCGTACCCCGTCGTTGGGGCCGATCCGGCGGCGGCGACACGGCTCGCCAGGCTGGGCCAGGCACCACCCGCAGCGAACGCTCAGGGCGTCGGGCAGCCCCTGCGCGACGGCGGCCTCACGGGCAGCTCGGGCGGGCCGGTAGGGCGCGAGGGCGGCTCGGGCAGCGGGCGGTATGCAGGAGCCGATCTCCCGCAGCCGCGCCTCCAGCCTCGGGTCGATCCCGTCGCGACCGCTGGTGATGGCCGGGGCATACGCGGGCTGCGCTATGCCGGCGGCGACGGCACGGCGGGTGCCGACCAGCTCGGCGGTCCAGGCGGCCTGGTCGTCCGGGTCCGCGGACGGTGTGGGGTCCCAGTGGAGGGCCAGGCGGTCGCGCCGGTAGCTCTCCCAGGGGCGGACCACGTCTGCGGGTTGGATCTGGTACGGCGAGGTACGGTAGTGCTGGCGGGCGGCGACGCGGGCGTCCCAGCCGTGCGGGGTGGCCATCGGCACGTCGCCGAGCAGCTCGTGCCACTGGGCGAGCTGGTCGCGGGCCTCGCCCTCGTCGGTGCGGATGCTGCGGGGGTCGAGTCGGCCGATGTAGGCCAGCAGGGCAGCGATTTCGCGGCGGTCCACGGTCAGCCCTCCGTTCCGGTCGGCTCGTCCAGGGCGGCGAGAAGGGCGGCGGTGTGCTTCTCGGCCCGCGTCATGCCACCGGGCGCGGCGGTGTTCTGGCCGGGCACGGCGTAGAGGTTCGGGCGGTTGGGGGCGTGTTCCCGGGTGATCCAGGCTCGCCAGTCGGCAGCCCAGGCTTCCGCCGGCCTCGGGGCGTGGGCCGCCCGGTGGGCACGCCACTTCGCGTCGGCGGCCTGCAGGCCATGCTCGCCGAGGCGGTCGAGGTGTCCCTGCTGGCGGGCCCAGGTGTGGGTGGCAGGGTCGACCTGCCACTCGGCAGCCGAGGTGACCGCAGCACCACCACTACTGCTGTACCTCCGGTTCAAATCAGGTTCACTACGGTTCTGTGTGCCGGTGGCCGGTACATCGCTGTGCCGGTGGCCGGTACGCCGCTGTGCCGGTTTCCGCCTGGACCTGCCGGTTTCCGGTACTGCCGGTTTCCGGACCCTGGCGGGGGATTCCGGCACCTCACGCGGGCGGATTCCGCACCGCCGCAGCGCCGACAGCCGGAGCTTGGCAGGACCAGTGGGCTCGTCCGGCACCGCCGTGTCGCCCGTTTCCTCCCGCTGCTCTCGCAGCGCCTGTGCGACTGCTTCGGCGGCGAGCGGCAGGTGGTAGACCGTGCTGCGCTGCGGGCCCACCAGGTCGTCGAGCTGTTCCAGCTCGCCGGCGAGGACGAGGCGTTCGATGGCTTCGCGGACCGTGGAGACCGAGGCGTGCGTGCGCTTGGCCAGGCTGGACAGGGAGGCCCAGGAGATGCACTGGTCGTCGGCCACCCGGTCGGCGATCGACAGCAGGACCAGACGCGCGGCCCCTCGGCTGGAGCTGTGCTCCCACACCCACTCGCGAGCTTCG
This sequence comes from Streptomyces albogriseolus, assembly GCA_014650475.1. Lineage (GTDB taxonomy): Bacteria > Actinomycetota > Actinomycetes > Streptomycetales > Streptomycetaceae > Streptomyces > Streptomyces albogriseolus. The sequence continues at coordinate 329,541 of BMVA01000006.1, read as the reverse complement.
CTGCTCATCGTCCGCTCCCGGCAAGCGGGCGAGCGGGGCGGCTCGCGGGGGCCTGGATGGTGTGGTCCGGCTCGGGGCGCTGAGGCGCCGAGGCGGAGCTAGCTGCCGCGCAGGCCGGACGGTAGGGCCTTTTGCGCAGGGCGGAGCGCATGCAAGAATCTCCTTTGGTGTTGCCACGCTGAGACGCCCCGTGGAAGGGATCAGCGTGGTGATGGTGGCGATCTCCGCCCTTGCCGGGGCGGTACAGCCGTTAAGCGTCCGGCGTCCGGGAGTTGCCGCTCTCGGGCGCCGTCGCTGTGTCCTGGGACCTATGAGGCCCGGAGGTTGTGCACGTCATTGCTCCTGTGCTCGTCCGCGCGGGCGGTCTGCCCGGCGGGGGACGACGAACATACGCACGGCTCCGCGTCAAGGTCCAGAGTTGGTTCTTAAACCCTGTAGAAGTCGCGTGAGCTGCTGCGACGGGGGTGGAGCGAGCATGGGCGAGTCCTAGCGCGTACGTAGGCCACGACGGCCGGGCAAGGAGCGCTTACCGCACCCCGTCGGCGTCACAACACTTCAGTGAAGCTGTGATCGAAAACCTACGCCAGAGTGATCCCAGTCTGTCAACACTGAAGTGAAGCGTCTCGGCCTTTGGTCCTGGGAACTGCACTGCAGTACAGTCCGGAGTCGGCGTCTAGATGAGAGGAGTCGGTGATGGTGGAGTCCAGCGGACCGGCGGAGGCGCCCGGCGGCGCGGCCGACGCTCGGCGCTCATTCGCCGACAAGCTCAACCACCTGTTCCAGACCGTGACGAACCCGGAGACCGGCAAGCGCTACACCAATGCCGAGGTCGCCCGGGCGATCTCCGTGTCCGAGAGTGCGATCTCGCAGCTGCGGACCGGTGCGAAGTCCAACCCCACCTACACGACGGTGGAACGACTGGCCGGCCACTTCCATGTCAAAGAGCAGTACTTCTTCTCGGACTACGACGCCGAGGAGGCCGAGAAGGTGCGCGCCTCCATGGAACTCATCGAGGCCGTAGCCGACAGCGACGTCCGCGGCCTTGCGCTTCGAGCCAACGGCCTCTCGGCGGACAGCTTGAGGATGATCACGGATGTGATCAATCAGGCGAGACGGTGGGAAGGGCTCGACAAGCCCGGGGAGTGATGTGACCTCCCTCACCTGCTGGGCGGATTTGACTGGTATGCCGCGCATGGATCTTCAAGATCGCCTTGGGCAACCATCTGTACCTATGCAAAGCTCCGCTAGAACCACGCGGAATGGTGGGTTCCGGTTAGCGCAGGCCGTGTCAGCGCTCATTCGGGGGCTACAGCAAGGATCTCGTCCATGTTCAAGCGGCAATTCGCGCGCAGAGAGGCGCAGCTGAGGCGACTGTGTGAGGAGCAGTTGCGGGGGGTCGAGATATCCGATCCCTACGCGGTGGATGAAATATGCCGGCAGCTCGCCGTCAAGCGTGGCCGCCCCCTGCACCTCCACGAATTGCCTGAGACCGGAGGGGCCAACGCTCCCTGCGGAATGGTCCTCTCGTTCGACCACGGGGATTACGTCTTTCACGTCGCGGCTACCAGCGAGCGGCATCGTGCGCAAATCGTGCGCCATGAGCTAGCGCACCTGCTGCTCGGGCACGCCGGGAACAACGAGAGCGTCGTCAGGTCTCTAGTGGGAGTCCTGCCTGACGGGGTCGACCCCTCTGCCGTGCTCTCCGCTCTCGGCCGGACGAGCTACGACAGCGAGACTGAGTACGACGCCGAGATGGCCGCCTCCTGTCTGGGAGAGCTCTTTCACGATCTTGCCCACTCGGGCCGGGAACGCGGTCGGTCCGGTGCCGTGGCGCGGCTCGACGACGCCCTGGTCCACCCACGGAGGAACCGCCGCTCATGAGTACATCCACCCTCATCGCCGGCGTCCTCTGGCTGGTGGCTGTGTGGCGACTGCCGTCCCTCCGGCACTCTCGCAAGCAGCGAAGTCTGGCGCTGACCCTGGTGGCTCTCGCGGCTGCCATGACGTTCGAGGTTCCGCCGGTCAAAGAGGCAGTCGATGCCGCCGTCGGCGCAGACGCCAGGCTGTCGCCGCTGCTGAAGCACCTGCTCGGCGTTACCTCGGCGGCATATCTGCTCGACTTCGTCATCGCAGTCGTTCGACCGCAGGGCCTGGCAAGTCGCACCCGGCTGGTGGCCGCCGGCGTGACGTTGCCCCTCATGCTCGCCTTCTACGCCCTGGCCAACTGGACGTCAGGAGGGCCCGTCAGGCTTGGGGAGGGCCGTGGCGCCCTCTTTCCCGTCCTCTACATGACGGTCTTCACGCTGTACATCGGCATCGCCATGGTCGTCGCTACATGGCTGTTCCTCGGCGGCGTACGCCACAGCCGGACTCTCCTGGGGAAGGCCGGCCTCGGATTTCTGGGCTTGGGAACCCTGCTCGGAAGCCTGTACGCCCTCCAGCGCATCGTCTTCGTGACGGTTCAGCTTGCCTCCGGCACCAGCTATCCAGCCTTGGAGAACCTTCTCTCCACAACGCTCAAGCAAGCCACCGTCCTGTCGGTCGCAGTCGGCGTCTGCTTGCCTCCTCTCTCCGTCGCCGTGGAATACGTCGCCGCGTGGAGCACCCTGCGGAAACTGCGTCCCCTCTGGGTGCAGCTCACGGAAGCAGCCCCGTATGTGGTGCTGGCGACATCTGTAGGCAGGTGGCGTGTCCGCTTCCGGCTGGAACGGTGCGTCATCGAGATCGAGGATGCCTGCCTGGCGCTTCGCGAGTACGTGTCAGTCGACATGCACACAAAGGCCCGGAGGTTCGTCCGTCAGGAAGGGGTCGTTGCGCAACTCTCTGACGCAGTGGCGGAAGCCTGCTGGTTGCGTGCAGCCGTCCAGAGCGCACGAAATGGGGAACGGCTGCGGGGAGTTGAATATCCACCCCTCGGCGTCACTGGCCGAGACAGAGCGAGCGAACTGTCATGGTTGCGCACCGTTGCCCGCGCGTACCTCTCCTCGCCAGTCGTTTCCGAATTCGTCCGGCAAGAACATTCGTCCGTTTCCCACGAGCAGGGCGCTTCGGAAAGGATCTCCTCAAATGGCAACTGATGTCCGCCCCGGCGAGTCGCGGCTGGCCCGCCGCATTACAGACTGGCTTGAGCCGAAGAACTGGATCATCGCTGTCACGCTGCTGGTCGGCTGGCACACCGCAAAATGGACAGGTGTTGCTTGGGGTGTGGTCGGCGCCCTCTTCGCGGCCGTCATCCCGATCACCTTCATCAAGTACGGCATTCGCAAGGGTCACTGGGGCGACAGACACGTCGGAGCGAAGCCAGCACGGCTAGTCGTGATGGCCGTCATCCTGCTCTCCGTAGCCACTGGCATCGTCCTGATGCTTGTCGCGGGGGCGCCGCGCACCATGGTTGCCCTCATCGTCTCGATGCTCGTGACGCTCGCGATTCTCACCGCGATCACCTTCGCCTGGAAGATCTCCGTCCACCAGGCCGTGTCCGCAGGTGCCTGCGCGATGCTCGTGCAGACCTACGGCCCGTGGATGGCCCTTGGCTTCCTGTTGGTCGTCGTCGTCGGCTGGTCCCGCGTCGAGCTGCGGGACCACACACGCAACCAAGTGATCGCAGGCACCATCCTCGGCACCATCGTGGCCGCAGCCGTCTTCCACCTGGCGCGCTGATCCGAAGGAGGGGCGTGGTTGAGAGCGACCGCTACGCCTCCCAGGTATCTCACCCGGCTTTCGGGCCCCTGCATCCCCGAGCTCGCGGGCCGGCAGGATTGGGTTTCAGTGCTCGTAGGACCAGGCCCGTCCGGTCTGCCGGTACTCGGTCACGGAGATGGGCTGCACTCCGGGGCGCATCCGGGCTGTGTACAGGTGGCCGTCGAGGTGGTCGATCTCGTGGTGGACCAGACGGGCGAGGCCGCGTACGTCGAAGAAGCTCAGGCATCCCTCGTACTGGTCGTCGGTCTCCTGCGAGGCGGCGATGACCCGGGGGTTGAGCAGTACGATCGCGCCCGCTCCTGGCTCGGCGGGCTGGACGACGGCCGCGGCCCGGCGGATGCCGATCTGTGGGGCTGCAATGCCCATGCCCTTGGCGAACGTGTGGACGCCTGCGATGCGCGCCATGGAGGTGAACAGGCTTTCCACGGCTTGCTCGGCGGCCTGACGTTCGGCAGGGAGTGAGAAGGGGCGTGCTGGCTCGGTAAGGACGGAGGCGCCTTCCTGGACTACGCCGAGTTTGCGCATCTGCTCGCTGGGCCGCATCTCGTTCACGAGAACTCCTGTTGATTCGCGTCGTGTTCGCACGGCCAACCGCGGTTGCAGTGGACATACGACGGGGTGCGCCGCTCGGGGTGCCGGTCATGCGGGCCAGGCGTTAGCTCGGCAGCTAGCGTGGCGTTGCCAGACATCCGCTGCGACTGTTGAAGCGTCCCGTATGGCCTGATCCAGAGGGTCGGGGATGCTGCCCCGTCCGAGGCCGGCGGAGGCGACTGCAGTGGAGAGCGTTCTGCGCTCGTCCTGGCTCAGCCCTTCGCGGCACACAGAGTGGGCCAGGACGTCTCGTGCGATGTACCCGTCGGGATGCGTCGTCGCTTCGCTGGTGAGGCGGCGCATCAATTCGGCTTGTCGGGACTCTGGGGAGAGGTCGAGCACAACTAGTCCTACACGAGAGCGGAAGACGGCAAGGTCGGGGGCCGAGTCGAGAGCCAGGTAGTGCTGCACCATCTTGTTGATCGGCTCGACTGGCTGCTCCTCGGCTGCCCTGTGGCAGAGGACGGCAAGGGCTGCCGCGACGGCGTGCTCCCATGGCTCCACCAGGGTGCTCTCGTGTAGGAACTTCAACGCGTCGCTGGGCTGCTCGCCGAGGCAGCGGACGAGCACCTCGACTTGGCGCCCGTCGAAGAGGCGCTGTCCCACGCCCCGGTGTTGCCTACTGTGCGCCCGGGCGTAGTCCCATTCACCTGCTGCGACGAGGGCACGGGTTCCGTCGCCGAGGAGTACGGCCCACAGCCATTGGCATACCTGTTGATGGTCAGAAGCCGACTTCGTGAGGCGCTGGAAGGACGTGGCGCGGTCGTCGATGACCGCTTCCGTCTTCGATCTGACTGCTCGGTTCAGGGAATCGAGCAGATGATACGCGCCAGTCCCGTCGCCGTCGCGGATGCGCAGTCGGGCCAGGTTGACCAGGGGTTCCAGGGCGTACCGGGCTTCCTGCGCGCCCAGGGGCTGGGCGCGCAGGACGGCCTCGGCGTGGCGCCAGCACAGAGAGCGTGCCAGGTCCGGCATGCCGCAGTCGCTTGCGATCAGTGCCGCCTTGTTCAGGGCGACGGTTGCGGAGGTCACGTTGCCGTCGCGCTCGGCGGCGGCAGCGAGGTCGGTGATTTCGCGGATGCGTTCAGCGAGGGGCGGGCACGCTGGACGTGGACGGGCAACGAGCGGGAACCGCTTCGCTATCTGGCTGACGTCCATGTCACTGCCATTCGATGACGATGCGGTTCAGTGGGTTGTCGAAGGTGAAGCGGCCAGGCTTCGGGGCGAGCGGGGTCGCGTCGAGTGGTTGGATTTCGAACCCGACGTCGAGCGCCCGGAAGCCCTGGTTCCAGGTGCGGACCTGGTCCGCGACGTCCGAGGCGAGGGCTTCGGCGTCAGGGCCGTGGCCGATGACGCCGAACTCGTACAGGGTGGCGCCATCGGGGGCCTTCTTCGCGTAGGGGCGCCGGGTGAGGTAGGTGAGCGTGCCACCCTCGAAGACCGCGGTCGAGGACGGGTAGGGCGCGGTGACCAGGCCCTTCTCGATGGCCTCGTTGTTGGCGGGCATCCGGCTCAGGCCGTTCGGCATGGCGCAGGCGAGCCACAGCTCCAGGTACTCCGCCGATTCCGGGCCCCGGAAGGTGACGTCCGTCCACGCCTCGGCGCGCGGCTGGCGGAAGATGTCGCGCAGGGCGTCCGCGTCGACCTTCTGGTCTCCGTTGGTCACGAGCGTGACGGTGTTGTCGGTGTCCAGGGGAACGAAGACGCGCGGGTCGTCGGCGATGCCCCTGCGCAGCGGCATGAACGTGTTCATCTGGCTGCCGACGCTGCGCCAGGCTCCGTCCTGGTTCTCGAAGGCGATCGAGCGGGAGACGCTGCCGCGCAGGCGTAGTGGCGTGAGGAGTCGTCCACCTGGGGCGAGCTGGTCGAGCCAGGCGTGCGGAACGCCGTGGGCGCCAACGGTGGCTTCGATCCGGTCGTACGGCGCGTTGGAGGCGTGGCCCACGGCTCCGTCTCCGAGAACCACTTCGACGTTGTGGATGCCGGCGGCGGCCAGCCCGCCGCGCGCTCCGTCCACGATGTCCTCGTCCACGTCGATCGTGGTGACGTGTCCCGTCTCGCCGACGAGGTAGCCGAGGAGTCCGGCGTTGAAGCCGGTGCCGGCCCCCAGCTCCAGGATCTTCTGGCCGGGCTGGACGTCGAGTTGTTCCAGCATCATGGCGACGATGTCGGGCTGGGAGGCGCAGCTGATGGAGCGGCCGGATCCGTCGAACTTCGTGTCCACGGGTGTGTTGCCGTACGCCTTTTCCAGGGGGGCGTTGGGGACGAAGAGGTGGCGGGGTACGGTCCGCATGGCCTCCTCCACCCGGGGCGTGCGCACGCACCCGGTCTCGACCAGGTGGTCGATCAGCTGGGCGCGCAGACGGTCTGCGGAGGGGGCTTCGATGGTGTCACTGTTCACCCCGTTGACCGTAGTGCTCGCCGTCCCCTCAGCTCGGGTGGACGCGGTGTTGTCGCTCGTTCCCATGACTACCTCTTTCGCGAGTGTTGACAAGGTGCGCTGGTCCTGGGCGGGGAGGCCCAGGCGGTTGAAGTGGAAGATGCCGTGGTGGGCGATCACGGCCCGCAACCCTCGTTCCAGGCGGCCCTGACGGTTGAGGTCTGCGAGCTGCTGGCCAAGCCACTCGAACGTGGCTATCCACTCGGCCAGCGGCGCGAGTCGGCCCTGGGTGACGCTGCGGCTGGTGGTGCTGACGTCGGTGGTCATCAACCGGTGGACAGCGGCCCGGTGCCGTTGCAGGGTGCGGATGTCGTCGCCGGGGCGCTCGGCCGCGATCCTCGCCCAGACGTCGCCCTGCTCGTACCAGTCGAGACCCGCCGCGCGCATCGCCACGCTGAGCAGGAGCACCGCCAGCTCGCGGCGGCCGAGCTGGGGACCGGTGACTGCCTGCTGGCGGGCCGCCTCCTCCAGCAGGTGACGGCTGTCGTAGTGGAACAGAGTGTGGGCGATCTTCATCGCGGCGGGGCCGCCGAAGGCTGTCTCTTCCGGCTCGTAGATGCCTCGCGTCCAGGAAGCGAGGACGCCGGCGTCGACCAGCTCGTCCAGGGCAGCGTCCAGGGCCTTCGCCGTGTCCGGGCCCGCGGCCCGGTACCGCAACCGCCACCAGGGGAACTTTCGCAGGAATGACCACTGGGTCAGTTCCGACTCCTGGGCGATCAGCACTGGGAGCAGATGCTCCACGGCGGTGGCCTCCGCGCGGCTCCAGTCGGTGAACCGGATGAGGCGTTGCGGCCATTCGTCCGCTGCCATGTTTCCTCTTCTCGTCGGCTAGTTGATCAGGAAGCAGGTGTCCCACCCGGACGCGGACGGCGTTCCGGTGTGGAAGGAGTGCAGGGCGAGGGCGGTGCCGGCGGCGCCTTCGAGGAGTCCGATGTCGCCGCCGCTGGGAGGGTTGATCAGGGAGTCCGCCAGGGCGCCGGGCGTGGTGTCGGTGATTGGTGCCAGGAGCCGGGGCAGGCATTCGGTGAGGCCGGGAGTGAGGGCGTCGGTGGCAGCGAGTTGTGTGATGTGCGCCAGGCCGGCGAAGCCGTGGCACAGGGAGACGTCCACGGTCGCGTCGAGTTGTCCGGGGTCGGTCATGGCGCGCAGGAGGGCGAATTCGGCGGCGTGTTGGCGCGCCGGGTCCTTGAGGGCGAGGGCGGCGAGCTGCTGGGCGCGGGCGAATCCTGCGGTGCCGTAGCACCAGGACGGCCGGGATGGTCCGGGGCCGATCGTGCCGGAGCGTAGTTGCTCACGGGTGATCCAGTACGGCCACCACGGGCCGGCGGGGCCGTCCTGCTGCCAGTGGTCGAGCCAGGCCAGGATGCGGGTGATCGCGTCGAGGTGGCCCTCGACGGTGACGCTGCGGCGGGCTGCGAGGGAGAGCACAGCGAGGGGGCCGCCGATGCCGTGGGCGACGCCGTTATTGGCGTGCCCTTCCGGATACTCCGGGGAGATCGTGCCGGAGGGAGCTAGGGAGCTCCACCAGCCGGGCAGAACTTCCCCGTCCTGCTTGACCGGCTCGGTCAGGCGGACCAGGTAGGTCAGGATCTCGCGGACGACGCCGGTATGGACGTCGCGGTGCAGCAGGAGCCCGCCCAGCCCGCTCAGGCCGCGGATCGCGTCGAACTCCGCCAGCGCGGGCATCTCGCCGCGGTCCATGCGTGCGTGGGCGTCCGCGAGCCGGTCCCGGATCGCCTTCGTGACGTACCGGTCGAGGGTGTCCAGGGCGCGGGCGTAGCGTCCGGGGCGGTCGGCGGCGGCGTGCAGGGCGAAGGCGAGCGCGGGCGCCCCGTAGTAGAGGTGGCTGTCCGGGCCGCCGACAGCGGGTTCGGCTGCGGCGCAGGCGAGCCAGTCGTGGGCGCGCTGCCACGGCCCCTGGTCGGTGCGGGCCCGCTCGATGTGCAGCAGCGCGACACCGGCTGCGCCGTGCGCGAGCGACTGCGGCCACCAGCCCTGGCGGTGATGCAGCTCCCGTACGTCCTGCGGCGAGGCAAGCCGCTCGGCGATCGTGTCGGCGGCTGCCCGCGCGCTTTCACGCAGATTCATGGTGATCTCCTCGGTGAGTCCAGGCCATCGCGGCGGCGTGGGCCAGCCGTACGCACATCCGCTCGTCGTCCTTGTCGATGCCGGCGGCGCGGATGTGGTGGGCGTGCAAGAGCGAGTCGAGAACGAGGTCTAGGTCTATGCCACCGAACGCGTCCAGCTTCTGTCGGTAGCGGGCCAGGGCCGCGTCGCGCTCGCTCCAGGCGCTGGCGATGGCGTCGCCGCCGGGGGCCGCGCGCAGGGCCGCCCAGCCGTCGGCCGGGTCGGCTAGGCGCAACGCCTGACCGCGCACGGTCCGGTCCATAGGGCGCGGGTCGGTGATCCGGCCGTGGGCGATCAGCCAATTCATGCCGACTGCGGTGCTGCCGGTGAAGGCGGCGGCGACGGAGACGAAGTTCGCTGCGGCGAGGGCCTGTTGGTGCGGACGGGAGCTTTGGGCGAACTGGACGGCCAGGGCTCGGGAGTCAGCGGCGAAGACGTCCTCGGCCAGGCTCATCAGCGGCCCGGGGCCCCACCGGCCGGTCTCCGGGTAGGAGGTCGCGAACTGCATGTCGGCGAGGAGCCCGGCACGGCGCAGTCCGTTCGCCCAGGCGCTCACGCGCTGTGCGGTGAGGGCGAAGTCCTGCTCGCTGGGGACCGCGATGCGCAGGCGCAGGTGCCAGCGGGGATCGCGGTAGCGCATGTACCACCAGGTCGGCGGCTCGTTCCACTGGCCGAGCAGCGCGGGCAGGTGGTCGGCAAGGATCTCGGGCTGCCGTTCGACGTGCCCGTACAGCTTGACCAGCAGCCAGGAGGCGGCGCCCGGAAGGTGACCGTGGTCGCGGGTGACGAGCTGGTCCGCGGTGACGGGAGGGACGGCCGGCCACTGCGGCGGGCGGACGGCCGTCATCGGGGCGATGATCTCGTGGGACCGTCCGTCGAACCAGCCTTCCTCGGATTCCGCTTCCGTCAAGATCACCGATTCATGAGTGTCCAGGTGGGCGCGCAGCAGCGCGAGGTGCGCGCGCTCGGAGAGGTCCAGCGGCAGAAGCTGGTCGCCCTCGGCCAGCGCGACTTCGTCCGGAACTCGGCGGCGTGCACGCCACTCGTCGGCCGCCTTGTGCCACTCCCCCCAGGAGGCGCGGCGGTCGGGCAGCTCCGACCGGTCCAGTCGCCACCTCGCCGGAGAGAGGATCGCGCGGCCGTAGCGCACCCGCGGCAGGTACGGCAGTGCGGTAGCGAACGCCCAGGGGAAGACGGTCAGGACGGCGGTCTGGGCCCGGCTGATCTCGGTGAGGAAGCGTGCGAGCGGCGGCGTGTGGCCGCGCAGGTCCAGCGCGTGCAGCGTCATGGGGTCCAGCAGGCAGGCGCGGGAGAGGGAGACGAGGTAGAGCCTGCGGCGGTCGCAGCCCACGGCGAGGTCGTCGAGCGGGATGGTGCGCGCGTCGACCGGACGGTGCTCCGCGAGGCTGATGACGGCCGGCAGGAGTTCTGTAACGCGGGTGACGTTGGTGTCGCCCCGGTCGAGTGGGGTGAAGGAGACCTGCGTGGGCACCGCGCCGGGCGTGTTGACCGGCAGCTCTTCCAGCATGACGGCCACGCGGGCCTGATCGTCTGATGCGAGCAGCCCCAGGCTGCGGCCGATCGTGGTGCCGATCCCGCGGGACGGGGCGATGCCGTGGAGAACGAAGTCTCCACTCTCCAGGGCCTCTTGCGAAGCGGCACGGATTCGAAAGCGCAGCTCCGTGTGGGCCGGTACCTGCGGGGCGTTGCGATCTCCGACCGTCAACGTGCGGATCAGGTCCTCGTCCAGGCGGATCTCGTCGCGGCCGTCGAGGACGGCCGCTTGGGCGAGGGAGAGCAGCCGCTGTTCACGGGCGGTCAGGGCCTCACCCTGTTCAGGTTGCGCATCGCGGTATCCGACCGGGAACCCGAGGCCGACATCGGGGTCCACCAGGTCCCGGACCGGGACGAGTGAGTTGATGCCGTACCGCTCGAAGAATCGGTTGTGGAAGTCCTTCCATGCCGGAGTGCCGAAGGGGTACGCGCTCAGCCGGGCCAGCACCGTGGCGGCCTGCTCCGCCTCGCGGGCAACCTGTGGGGGCAGAGTGAGGGAGCAGTCCATGCGAAGGTCCAGCGTGAACGGCTGAGCCTTGACGCTACTCAAAGCGGTCATTTTCCGACGTAAGGCGGTACGCAGGTGCCGGCCGTCCGCCGGGGCCAGTACCTGGTTGTGCCGGGCGATGGCGTCGCGGACCGTCCGCAGGTCGGCCACGAGGTCCGTGGCTGATGAGGCGGCGGCTGCTTCGGCCTGCTCGACCAGGTGGTCCAGGGCGTCGACGGTGGCAGAGGGCGCGTGCAGGCTGCTGATGAGCACACCGCGTTCGACGAGGCTGCTGACGAGCCCTTCCACCCGGTCCGCGGGAACGTCGGGGAACTCGCTCCTCATCAGTGCGACCACCGCATGGACGGGGACGGGCGAAACGGTGGCATCAACGGCGATACGTACGGCGCTGGTGTACCGGAGGGACACTTCGGCCGCTGGGCTGCCGTCGGTACGGCATGAACGGGGCGGGTAGGGCACGATCAGCCGATCGCCCCGTACGAAGATGGTGTTGTTGGCCATCACATGCAGGTGCCGCAGGAGTTCAGGATCTGCTTCCAGACGGGCGACCAGGTCCGCGATCCAGTCGCCGTCGGCACGGATGACGGGTCGATGCCACTCACCCCAGGACCATCCCGGTCGTTCCCCGAACGAGGCGGGCGCGATACCGGCGAACAGACCGTTCGGGGTCGCCCGGCCCGTCATACGCAGCAGGTACCGCATGACCGACACCACTGCGCGGCGCAACTGACGGGTCTCGGGACTGGCCACCGAGCACAGGGTCTGAACCTGCTGCGCGAGCAGAGGGCTGGCCTGCTCGATGGAGTCGGCGGCCTCGGACAGCGACCAGACGTCGCGCAGCCACGTCTGCCACCGCACCTCGCAGTCCGGGGTGTCGTCGGTGAGGTCCGGCCACGCGGGAAGCCGCAGCCTCGAGGAACGGGCGGCGCGCACCAGCGCAGTATCCGCGCACCGGTACAGCGGGCCGTCCTTCCGGGAACCCATGCACCCTCCCTGGTTGTGGTGTGTTGGGGTGGGTGCCAGCCCGCGCGGCGCAAGGCCGCGCGGGCTGGCAGATCAATGCGCCGAGGTCAGGCCACGTTGGTGGCGCAGGACCCCTGGCAGCTCGGCTTGCAGCCGTCGTCCGTCAGGTTGATCACCGTGGCGGAGCCGTCGCCGGACTCCAGGACGCTGATGTCCAGGTCGAACGCGTCACCGCCCGCCGTGGCGGCCGGGGACTGTGCCTGGCCCTTGATCGTGTTCGCGTTCATGCGGGTTTCTCCCTACTCGTCGTGCGGTGGAAGATGATCAGGCCACGTTGGTGGCACACGGGCTGGAGCAGGTGCTGCCGCAGCCGTCGTCGGTGAGGTTGATCAGCGTGGCGGAGCCGTCGTCGGACTCCAGGACGCTGATGTCGAGGTCGAATTCGTCGATCTGCATGTGGTGATTCCTCCGTTGCCGTGCGCGGCTCCGATCGAGCCGCGAGGGACGTGCCGCGTGGGCGGCGCCGACAGGACATGGGCGTCGTGCCGGTGGTCTGGTGCGGTCAGGAGCCGCTGGAGATACAAGCGTTGCCACCGCAGGTTGAGCCGCAGCCGCCGTCGGAGGCGATACTCGCCCCGACCGTGCCACCCGATTCGATGACGCTGATGTCGAGGTCGAACGGGTCCTGCGCGGCAGAGGCCGAGGCGGTCCTCATGCCCTGGTCGGTCACCCTGGGAGTCACGGGAATCCTCCTGATTGGTCCGGTGGAACACTTCGATTCGGTGTGTTGCGGTACGGCCGACCCCGGTGGGCAGCAGCTGTGTGGCCTGCGCCAGTCGGGTCCTCGCCGGCCACCTCTTCAGACACGAGAACTGCTGTCCGGAAGAGGAGTTGGGGACGGGACAGTGAAGTCCGAAAGGTGAACCGAGATACGCCGTCAGGCTGCCGCGGGCTGCGCTTGAGGATGGTTCTTCGCGGCCTGGTCCAGCACCCGGGTGAAGTGCTCGGCCCGCTTGTCGCCCTCGGCCTCCTGAGCGCGGAGGTCGCCGAAGCGCTGCCAGTAGCGCCGGCAGACGTCACTGCTCATGACCATCTCGGCGTAGAACGGCAGCTGTCCGTCGCGGACGCGGCCGAGGCAGTGTCGGAGGCTGAGGGCGCAGATGAGTCGGTTGGCCGACATGAGCTGCATGTACTCCTCGGCCTTCATGTCCTCGGGCTTCCACAGCTCGGCGAGGTCGGCGTTGGTGGACACCCGGTTCAGCCAGTCGAGCTGGTTGCCCGCGAGGAGCGCCTCGTGCCGCTCGGCCTGGTGCCGTGCGTTCTGCCTGAGCCGGGCGGCTCCGACCACGGCGGTCGTGAGGGACAGGGCAACACCGGCAGCGAGGACGGCGGTAGGGAGCTTCATCGATCAACAACCCTTTCGCAGAGCGGATGTGCGGCATGAAGGCCGAATGGTGGGGACCGCGGTGTTCCGCTTGTTCACGCGGCCTCCGCGAGGACGACGCTCGGGACTTCATCGGTAGAGCCGTTAGGCATGTACCGGCTACGCACCGTCTCCAGTGCGACAGCGATCGGCGGCAGACCGACCGTGGCCCTTCGTTTGTCGACGGATCCCGGCGCGCGCAGTGGGCACAGCTCGATGCGGTCGGAGCTCAGCAGGAGCTGGGTGCCGTACTCCTGGTCCTGGCCGGTGTTGATGAGGGTGCGGTCGTGTAGGTGTGCCCAGTGGTGGACGAGCGCGTCGCCGACCTCGACCGCACGTCCGAGCAGGATGGTGGCGGCGCGCTGGAAGACGAGATCGTGGTCGCTGTGCAGGGCGATGCTCCAGGCGGCTCGGGCAGCAGCAGGGCCGACGAGGCGGTGGCCGGGCCACTCGTATTCGCCCAGGACGCGGTGCAGCAACTTGGCGTTGGCGTAGTCGGTGTGCCGACCACGGCCGAGTTGGACGCCATCGAGCTGGTTGCGCACGCGTCTGGCCCGGTGCGCTGCCGATTCCGTGGCGCGGGCGATCAGCTCGCGGGCGATGTCGGGCCGCTGCGGCTTTTCGGTTGTCACGTGCTGCTCCCTTCTTCCGCGGCAAGGTGGGGAGCTTGGGTTTGGCAGCTGATCAGTGTGCTGAGTCGGGGGCGGTGCTCGGCGGCCAGTTCGAGGCGGGCGACCCGGTCCCCCTCCCGTCCCGGACCGGAACCCCGCACGTCCCAGCCCATGTCCGTGAGCCGACGCAGCAGGGCGGCGATGGGTTCGGCTTGCAGGGTGTGGCCTGCCAGGATTTCGGCCCGTACGAGCGGGAGGCTCTGCCGGGCGGCGAAGTCGGAGGCCCACAGAGTGATCAGCCGGGTGATGTCGTCGGGCTGCTCGGGCAGGGTGTGCACGTGGCCCAGGCGGAGGCAGGGGCCTTCGCCCCAGCTGAGTCCGGGGTCGCGCGCGGGGACCATGCAGGCGAGCAGCTTTCCGTCCTCGAACAGACCGGCCGACGTCGTGTGCGGGTCGCGGAACAGGGCCGGCACGTCGGCTTGGGCAGGCACGGGGAGACCGCGCAGGGTGAGCCAGCGCTGCCGGTCCTGCACGAGGGCAGCGGCTTCCGCGCGCTCGGCGTCCGTACGTAACCTGCGCACCGCGTACACGGCGCCCGGGTACTTCGCTGCGAACGAGGTGGAAGCCGGAGCCTCCTCGTTGGCCAGGGGAGTGGGGGGCCTTCTCACTGGCTCGCTCCGCTCCGCGCCGCCGGGGCGGTCGGCAGCAGCTTCCAGCCGTGGGCAAGGATCACCAGGTGGGTGGTGTCCCGCGCGCCCGTGTCGGCGAGGAGTTGGTCGAGTGCGGCGCGCTGGTCGGCGGGGGCGAGCTTGGCGGCGACGGCGATGTCACGGGGGTCGCTGTGCTCGGCGACGGCTCGGAGCAGCAGCCGCTGCTCCGGGGTGAGGGATGGCGCTGGCCGGTCCGCCGTGGGTGAGGCCACCTGCTGGGTGGTGAACAGGCGGTGCACGATCACCGGGGGCTTGCAGCGGGGCGGGCAGTGCAGGCTCTCACGGATGTCGCGCATGTACTGGCGGACGGTCACGGCCGACAGGCTGGCCTCTGCCGCAATCTCCTGGGCCGTGAGGCCGTTCGCGAGGTGCTGGGCGACGCGCTGCAGGGTCGGCGTCAGGGGCGTGATCGGTGCGCTGGTCGTCACGGGCGGGGTCACGGTGTCTCTCTCGGCTGAGTGGATGGTCACGGTGAGGGGTGCCGCCGGTCCCCGCGGGGGACGGGGGCCGGCGGCACGGGCCCGTGCGCGGCGATGGGGAGTCACGGGGTGCCGCGCACGGGGGCTCATGTGGCGGTCGGATCGGGTCGTGCCCAGGCGGCTTCGGCGGCGAGGCGCTCGGACCACTGGAAGTGGTCCTCTGCGAAGGCGGCGTCGGCCAGGCGTATGCGCTGGACCTCACCGGTTCCGGCCGGTGGGTAGGTGTGCTGGATGTCGCGCCACAGGCGCTGGACGATGTAGTCGCCATCGAGGGCGTGGGCGCCGTGCAGCTCCATGGCGTCCTGGGCGGACTGGACGGCCCACTGGTGGCCGAGGTATTTCGAATTGATCAGGTCGGCGTCGCAGGGCAGGCCCTGGTCGAGGAGGTGCACGGCCTGGTAGGCGAGTATCCGGGCGGCGCGCAGGCGGGCTTCCATGCCGCCGACGCGGTCCCGCAGGACCGGCAGGTCGGACAGGGCGCCCTGGTAGCGGGGGCGGGTCTTGAGCCGGGCGGTGGTGGTGTCCACGACGGCTTCGTGGATGCCGAGGCTGACGGCGGCCAGGTTGGGGCGGCCGTAGAGGATGCTGCTGCTCTGGGCCACGGCCAGTCCCTGGCCGATCTCCCCGACCACGTTGTCCTCGGGGACGCGGACGTGATCGAGGTCGAGGCGGCCGGCGGAGAAGCCATGCAGACCGAGCCCGGCACGGTGGTCGGAGACGGAAAGTCCGGGGCGGTCGGCCTCGACGATGAACGCGGTCAGCGCCTGTGAGGTGCTTACTCCCGGCCCGGCGGTGCGGGCGACGACGAGGTGGGCTCCGGCGAGGTGGCTGTTGCCGATATGGATCTTGCTGCCGGTGATCACCCACTCGTTGCCGGCGCGTTCGGCGGTGGTTTCGATGCCGCCGATGTGTCCGCCGGCGAGCGGTTCGGTCACGGCGATCGACAGCAGCACGGACCCGTCCGCGACCCGGGGAAGCCAGCGGCCCTTCTGCTCGTAGGTGGCGAAGTGCAGCAGAGCGCCCACGGGGATCAATGTGGCCTGCAGGATGGCCGCGGCAGCCGCCGAGACCCGCGCGATGCGGTGGACCAAGACGGTCCTGGCCACGTGCCCGGCGCCCAGCCCGCCGAAGACCGCCGGGACGGTGACGGCGAACCAGCCCCGTGCGGCCATCAGGTCGGCGACCTTGCGCTCCACCCTGCCCGGAGCGGCCTCCATCCGCGCCACGCGCGGCGCGACGTACTCGGCCGCGAAGGCGTCCGCCTCCTGCCACAGCATGTCGTGGCGGGCGGTGAGGTAGGGACGCAGCGCCGGTGGAGGCGTGGTGGGTGTGGCGGACATGGTCTCCCTCTCCCTGGATGAAGGTCGCAACGCGTGGAGCGGCCGGGGAACGCCTACGGCTCCCGGGTGGGAAGTTGTGGAACGGCCTAGCGGACGGGGGCGCGGACGATGTGGTCCATCACCTGTGCACTGGCGTTGATGACGATGTCCCGCAGACGACGTGCCTCGGCCAGGGGCCGCTTCTCGGGGTCGATCACACACACCGTGCCCAGCACCGTGCCGCTGTCGTGGATCAACGGAGCGCCGAAGTAGGAGCGGATCCCGACGGCGTCGACCACCGCGTTGCCGCTGAAGCGCGGGGACGCGTGCACGTCGTGCAGCGGGAGGGCCTTCCTGCGGGCCATGACCTCCGGGCACCAGCCGTGGTCCCGGCTCATGGTGCGGCCGACGATCACGAACCCGCTGTCCGCCGGCGGCTGGTGCAGCCCGACGAAAGTCTGCTCCTCCAGGAACAGGTTGACGAACCCGTACAAGAACCCGGCCTGTGTGGCCATGTCGCGGGCCAGCTCGTCGAAGTCCTCGTTGGCCACCGGGGGCACGCCCAGGCGGTTGAGCAGCTCGTAACGCTGCGCCAGCTCCAGCGACTGCTGAGGTCGCTGGCTGGTGAGGGCGGTGGCGGGCGGGGTGAACGGGCCACGGTTGGTGTCCCGCATGTCGCGCCGAGGCAAGGACCGGGCGGGCGGGGCAGTCTGCGGCGTGCGGTAGGGGTCGCTGGGGTGCTGTGACATCAGGCGTCCTGGAGGGTGGTAGAAGGGGTGTGACCAGCGCGATTGGTGGTGGCGGCGCTGTTCACGGCGTGGTCGACGAGGGCCAGCAGAACGCCGGCGACGTGATTCGTGTCGCGGGCGTCGCAGGTGACCACCGGCACGGCGGCGGGGAGTTCGAGAGCGGCGCGGACCTGCTCGGGGTGGTAGCGGTGTGCGCCGTCGAACTGGTTGACCGCGACGACGAAGGGCAGGCCGATGTCTTCGAAGAAGCTGACGGGCGTGAAGCTGCTCTCCAAGCGGCGGGTGTCGACCAGGACGACCGCGCCGACGGCGCCGCGGGAGAGGTCGTACCAGAGGTCGACGAACCGGTCCTGGCCCGGCGTGCCGAACAGAAACAGTTCCAGCGGCACGGGCGCATCGGGCAGGCTCAATCGGCCGAAGTCGAAGGCGACCGTGGTGGTCCGCTTGGACGCCAGGCCAGCCAGGCTGTCGACGTCCGCGCTCGCCTCGGTCAGGTACTCCTCCGTACTCAGCGGCGTGATCTCGCTGACGGCGCCCACTGCGGTGGTCTTGCCCGCGCCGAAACCGCCGGCAATCACGATCTTCAGCACAGTCGGCGCACCGGCCTGCGAGTGCGGCGAAACCGTGGACGGGTCATCCGGCCTGGGGATAGGCGACGGCATCAGGCCACTTCCTCTTCAAGCCGGCGGAAACCGCTGCCAGCATTTGGATAGACGGACCGGACCCTGCGCCGGTATCGGCATAGGACTGGGTCAGGGGGACGACGAGGGCGCCGGCGTCCAGGAGGTCGGAGACGAGCACTTTGACGGCGGTCACGGGCCGGCCGAGGCGACCCGCCAGCTCGACCACCGACCGCCGGCGCTCCCGGCACAGGGCGAGAATCTCCCCGCACTCCTCGGCCTGCGCCGGGCCCGGCCTTCCCTGCCCGGCCTCCAGGACGGTTTCCAGAGCGAGCAGGTGCCGCGGCTTGGTACGCCCGCGCGTCACGGCGTAGGTCCGCACGAACGCCGACTCCTCGGCCGCGCGGCCGTACGTGGTCACCGGACCTCTCCGCCCGTGCCAACGCGGACGGGGATCAGCATGTACGGGGCGAACTTCTGGACCAGGCGCCCCATCTCGAAGCCGACGGTGCCCACATCGGCGTCCCTGGTGGCGATGACAGCGAGGATCGTGTCCACCTCACCGCGTTCGGCACCGGGGTGGGTGTCGAAGGCCGCGCTGCGCCCGGCGCTCTGGACGAAGAACAGGCAGTCGTCTCGCTCGATGATGACCTGCCGGGCCGGCCTCTTCTTGTGGCTGGGGCCGGTGATGTTCGCCGCGAGGGAGGCGACCCCGCTGAAGGCGGCCGACAGTTCGTCCGCCCAGTCCTTGTCGACGTCGCTGTCCAGCAGCCGCAGTCCGTCGCGCGAGAGCAGGACGGCGTGCGTGACGCCCGGCGTCTCGGAGGCGAACTGACGCAGCAGCCAAGCCATGCTGTCCCGCTGTCCGCTTGTCGTCGCGGATGCGGGCGTGCCGTCGGTCACGTTGTTCATCGCGGGGTGGGTGCTCATGGGGATCGCTCCAGAAGGGGGAAGGGCCAGTGGGTGTACTGGGCCGCCGGGAACGCGGAAGAAGCGGGTCAGGGGGTGGGGTCTTCTGTCGAGGCGGGAGGGGGACTTGCGGTGCCGCCGGCCTGGAGGCCGCTGCGGAAGGCGGCTGCCAGCCCGGGCGTCGCCGCGGACACGGGGGCTTGCTCCCGCTCCTGTGGCGGACGGAAAGGTTCCGACCGACGCGTGCGCGTGGGAAGAGCGGGCGCGTCGGCCGAATGACCCGCCGAGGTCGATGCCCCAGCGGCGCCGGGGCGTGCGACCTGCCCCACCCCTGGGGCGGCAGGAGCCGCGGCCACCTGATGCGGCTGCTGCCCGGACAGGCGAGCTTCCTCGGGCTGCGGCGCACCCGCGTCCTCGATCGATGGAATGGCTACCAGGAGCCGTGCCGGTATGACGACCAGGGCGGTGGTGCCTCCCGTCGCGTTCTCCTGCAGGAGGACGGACAACCCGTGTGACTGGGCGATCTTCGCGGCGACCAGCAGGCCGAGCTGTCCAGCCCGGACCTGGCCGCTGACGTCGACCTCGTCCGGGGCTTTGAGCAGGTGGTTCATCTGTGCCCGCGTCTGCGGGTGCATGGGAATGGCGCGGTCCTCGACCTCGATGGCCAGCCCGTGTGGCACCCGCTGCGCGCGCACCATCACCCGCGTCTCTGGATCCGAGCACTCGCAGGCGTTCTCGATCAGCTCGGCCAGCAGGTGCGTCAGGTCCGGCCCCACATGGCCGGGCAACCCCAGCTCGGCGCCCACGGATCCGGCCGCGACGGCCACCCGCGGATACTGCACAACCTCGGAGACAGCGCCACGCAGGGCCGTCGTGACGGGAACGGGCCGGCGCACGCTGCGCAGGGACTGTCCGCCCAGGACCGCCGTGCTCTCGACCTGGCGGCGCATCCGCGTCACGAGGTGATCGATCTCGAAGATCTTGGCCAGCAGTTCCGGGTCGTCGGTCAGCATCTCCAGCTGGCTCAGTGCCTGGAGTGCCTTGCTGACCAGGGCGTGCTCGCGCATGGCCAGGCGGCGAAGCACTTCCAGGAGGACCACGGACTGGGACTCGTCGTGCACGCGGATCAGCGACATGATGGCCTGCGCCTGGAGGGCACTCAGCGCGTTGTCGATCCCGGCGTTCGCAGTGGGCGACTGCGCGGTGTGCGGGTCCGGCAACGCTGGACGTGTTCCGCGGCACAGCTCGTCCGCCGACCACTGCACCGACTTCTCAACGGCTGCCGCTGCCCCTGTGACCGCTGTCAGCGCTGCTGACTGGGACTCCTCCACTGCCGACTGCACGGCACTGGCCACGGTGCGCGTTCCGTGTGCCGCCACCGCGACGACCGCCGCCAGTCCGCAGACCAGGCCGGCCAGGACCCAGCCGGGGCCTACGACGGACCCCGACCGGAGAGCGAAGGCGGCGAGCAGCAGCGCGGCAAGGAGTGCCAGGGGCAGTGCCACGGCGCGACGGGCGAGGTACAGCGTGGTCGCGTCGACCGGGGGCCGCCGTCTGCGGTGGCCGGTAGCGGCCGGCCGTGCCGGGAAGGCGCTGTCAGGCATGGGAATCCTCGTCAGGGGTGGGGTGGCTATGCGTGCTGCGGCGTCAGGTCGGCGGTGGGCTGGCGCGTGCTGCGGGAGGTTGAGCGGGGTGCGGGAACCGCGAGCGCGGCGTGGCGGGGGGAGGACTGCGCCGCCATCTGCTGAAGCAGCAGGGCGCTTTGGATCAGGCCCATGTGGCTGAACGCCTGCGGGAAGTTGCCGAGCTGACGCTGCTGGCCGGGGTCGTACTCCTCCGCCAGGAGCCCGAGGTCGTTGCGCAGAGCCAGGAGGCGTTCGAACAAGGCGCATGCCTCGTCGGGGCGGCCGGTCAGGGCGAGGCCGTCGACGAGCCAGAAGTTGCACAGGAAGAAGGCGCCCTCGTCGCCGGTCAAGCCGTCCACCCCGACGTCCTCACCGCAGGTCGGGTACCGGTACACGAGCCCGTCGTCCGTGGAGAGTTCATGACGTACCGCATCCACGGTGCCGATGACGCGCGGGTCGTCGGGCGGCAGGAAGCCGGTGCGGGGGATGAGCAGCGTGGCAGCGTCCAGTTCCGTCGAGCCGTAGGACTGGGTGAAGGTGTTGCGCACCGGGTCGAAGCCCTTGTCACAGACCTCGCGGTGGATCGCCGCCCGCAGCTCGACCAGGGGGGCCAGGTCCATGTCGAGCGCGCCGGCTTCGGCCAGGCGGATGGTGCGGTCGACCGCCACCCAGGCCATCACCTTGGAATGGACGAAGTGCCGGCGGGCCCCGCGGATCTCCCAGATTCCCTCGTCGGGCTCCTGCCAGCGCTCTGCCAGGTGCTCGATGAGCCGCTGGTGCAGGACCGCGGCGTCGGCGCAGTGGGCGACACCGCTCTGGTGCGCGAGGTACAGGGTGTCGATCACCTCGCCGTATACGTCCAGCTGCAGCTGGTCCGCAGCCCCGTTCCCGACCCGGACCGGAGCCGATCCCTCGTACCCGGGAAGCCAGGGCAGCTCCCGCTCCCGCAGGTCACGCTCCCCGGTGATCCCGTACATGATCTGCAGGTTCTCCGGGTCCCCGGCCACAGCGCGCAGCAGCCATCGCCGCCATGCCTGTGCCTCCTGCCGGTATCCGGTCCCCAACAGCGCGGCAAGCGTCGTGGCGGCGTCGCGCAGCCAGGTGAAGCGGTAGTCCCAGTTCCGGTCGCCGCCGATGTCCTCGGGAAGCGACGTGGTCGGCGCCGCGACGATCCCGCCGCTCGGCCCGTAGGTCATGGCCTTCAGCGTGATCGAGGACCGGACCACGGCCTCGCGATAGGGCCCATCGTAGGTGCACTCCTGCGTCCAGTCCTGCCAGAAGGCGAGCGTCTCGGCGAGCGCGGCCTCCGGGTCAGGAACGTCCGGTGCGGGGGCGTGGGACGGGCACCAGCTGAGCACGAACACCACGCTCTGCCCGGCGCTGATGGCGAAGGCGCTGACGACCACACCGTCCTTCTCCACCTGCGGGACGCAGGTGTCGAGCCACACAGCGTCCGCGCCGGCCTCCGCGACCATGCGTCCACCGACCTCGTGGATCCACGGGCTGACGCTGCCGTATCCCGGCCGAGGGCGCATGGCCGAGACCATGTCCACCTCGCCGCTCAGCCCCTCGGCGATCCGGATCACCTGCGGGGTGCCGTCGCGCGGAGGCATGAAGTCCAGGACGCGGACCGAACCCGTTGGGGTGCGCCACACCGATTCGAGGACGAGCGAGTCACCGCGGTACTGGCGCTCAGCGACCTTCTCTGAACCCCTCCGGCCTGCGGACGGGGCCGGAGAGATCTGCCAGGAGCCGTGCTTTTGCGTGCCGAGCAGACCGGCGAAGACGGCCGGCGAGTCGAAACGGGGCAGGCACAGCCAGTCGATCGAACCGTCATCGCAGACGTGGGCACTGGTCTGTGTGTCGCCGATCAGACCGTACTGCTCGATGCGCGGAAGCCGATTCATCGTGTGGATCTCCGTGAGCCCCGCAGGTTCGGGGCCGTATCAGGGCCGTCGCAGCGGCCGGGAACGGTGGGCGGTAGGTAGGTCCGTGTTCACCAGATAGGGAGGGAGCGCCGGGCGGCGGCAGGTGCTCGGCGGCCCGTGCAAGGTCGGCCGCCCGCTCGCCGCGAAGCATTAGCCAGGCCGTCGGCCCGAGGACCAGAGCGATGACGACGGCACCGGTCACCGTCATGTCCGCGGCACCGAAGCGGCGAAGATCAGGCAGGCCAGGACGAGGGCGAAGACGGTGCCGCGCAGCACGTTGAGCGTTGGCCTCGGCCAACGCCGCCCGCCCTCCTTGCTGTTCGGCCCGAGGCCGCCGCGTTCCACGTAAGCCGTCAGTTCCTGGGTGGCCTTGGCGAGCCTGACTAGGTGCACCCGGCTCGACACATAACCCTCGGGGATGCTGTCGGAGCAGAGCCGCTGCGCACGCAGCAGGGCGGGAACATGCGGAGCGGTCCGTGCGCCCAACTGGGCAATGTGGCCGCGCAGAAGGCGAACGAGGTCCTCCACGTCGGCAGCGCTCTCGGGTAGTGGCGAGGCTTCGCCCAGTACCAGCGTCACCGTCTCCGACGCGGCCACCACGTGATCGCGCTCCGGCGCCGGTGCCGCGGTGACGGGCGCTTGCCGCCTGCGCTCGCCCACGAGCTGGCTGCCGTCTCGGCGAGGATCCAGCGAAAGGCGCATGCCACAACTCCTGTTCGGATCAAGCCAAAGTGAGCCGAGATCGCCTGTCGGAGGCGTCGGTCGGCGTGCGATGTGAGTGATCTGGCCGCTACGTTGAGCGAACCGCGAATCCCGTTCGAGGGGTATGCCTTGGTGGACGGGAAGGTCGCCAAAGGCGCCAAAGATCATTACGGAACCGAGGGGCAGTCCATGGCCCGTGACCGCAACGTCGCCCTTGCCGCACTCCTGCGCGAAGCAGGCTGGTCCCAGCCGCAAGCAGCTGCCGCCGTTGCCCGCGTGGCGGCGGAGTGTGGAGTGCGTGAGCTGGAGGCGATCTCCCGCTCGCACATCTCCATGTGGGTGCTCGGCACGAAGCCGAGTGGCAGAGCGCCGCATATCCTGCGTGAGACGCTGTCCCGCAGGCTTGGCCGCTGGCTCTCCCTGGCCGACCTCGGGCTGGAAGAAGAGCCGACAGGCACGACTGACACCGGATCCGACTGGAGCGTCGACCCTCTGACCGCACTGGCCGAGCTGGGAAGCGACGATCTCGACATGCACCGACGCAAGCTGCTGGCCACCGCCGCCTACTCCGCAGCCGGCTTCGCCCTGCCCACCACTTCGTGGTGGGCAGCCGCCCCCGCCGCAGCGGCGAACCGGCGACCGTCCTCCTCGCGCTCGGTGACCCGAGCCGACATCGACGACGTCCGCGACCTCACGGTCTACTACTCCGCGCGGGACCAGCAGCGAGGCGGCGCAACCGGCCGCAAAGCCCTCGCCAGCCACCTGCTCGACGAGGCGGTGCCGCTGCTCGGTGGCCGATTTCGTACAGATCAGCTCCGCCGCGACACGCACTCCGCCGTCGCAGAGATGACGTACCTCGCTGGCTGGATGGCCTTCGACGCCGGCGAACACCGCACCGCCCAGCGCTACCTCACCATCGCCGCCCGGATCGCGGCGGAGGCCGGTGACGGACCGCTCGGTGGCCACGTCCTGCGCGCCCTCGCTCACCAGGCCGTCGACCTCGGGCACCCACGCAGGGCGCTGGCCCTGGCCGACGCCTCGATGTCTCGCGACCGCTACGGCCAGGCCAGCCACCGAGAGAAGGCGCTGCTGGCGATCGTGTACGCCCGCGCGCTCGCGGCTGACGGCGACCGCTCCGGAACCCTCGCGGCTATCAGCCGCGCGGAGCGGGACCTCGCCCGCGCCGACACCACCGAGGCGCCGGCTCGCGTCGGCTTCTTCCAGGAAGCCTCCCTCGCCCACGAGACGGCCTGCGCGCTGCGCGACATAGGTCAGCCCCGCGACGCGGAGATCCACTTCAAGCGGAGTGTGGCCACGCGCCGGCGCCAGCAGTTCGCCCGCACCCACAGCGTGACGCTCGGCTACCTCGGTGCAGTCCAGGTGCAGCGGGGAAACCTCGACGAGGCGTGCGCAACCTGGAACGAAGCACTCGACGCCATGACGGGCGTCCAGTCCGGCCGGGCACGTGACGTCATCGTCCGGATCCAGAGCGATCTCTCGCCCGTCCGGCAACGCGGAGGCCGCCATGTCACCGAGCTGGATCGCCGGGCACGCGGCATGCTCCGGGCCATAGGCTGATCGCGACACGGACGTTCGATGCCCCATGGCAGCCCGCGGACCAGCATCGCCCGAGGAGAGGAACCAGTACCGGTGACGTCGTACGAGGTCGAGTCGATCGCAACGGTCGTCGGGGGACACACCCGCGTTCAGGACGACTACCAGGGTGGGGTTGAGTCGGTGATTCGACTCAACGAGGCGTACCCCCTCGAAACGCTGCGGGGAATCGACGAGTTCTCCCACCTGACGGTGACGTGGCGCTTCCACCTGGCGCAGCCCGAGGACGTGCAGCTCCACGCCCGCAGCCCCAGGGGCAACGTGCAGTGGCCAGCGACCGGAACCTTCGTCCACCGAAACCATCGGCGCCCCAACCAGTTGGCTGTCAGCTACCCGAGGCTGCTGGGCGTGGACGGCCGCGACCTTCTGGTGACCGACCTCGACGCAGTCGACGGGACGCCGGTGATTGATCTGGCCCCCTACTTTCAGGAAATGGGGCCCCGAGGTTCCATCCGCCAGCCGGCCTGGCCGAGCGAGATGCTTGCCGACTACTGGCGCGACGCAGCGGAGCGCCCGGAGGCAGGCTTGCCGTAATTCCACGACGCTGCAGCCCGTGCGGGCGTACATCGCGCCCTGTCCGCGGGGGCGCGGAAGGCAGACCAGGAAGTACGAGCGACCTCGCTGACGTCGCCCTCCCAGAAGAGGTCTCGCGCGAGGGCCGTGCCTCAACCCGAAGCTGTCATTCGATTCTTCCGAGCGCAGCGTCGCTGACGATGAACGGCCGTCGGCCTTCGCGTCGGCCCCGGGGAACGGCGGCGAGTGCCGGCACATGATGGTGGTCCTTTCGGCTCTCGTCAGAGGCAGGGAGATTGCGGCTACGCCGAGTGCAGGATCGTGACCCAAACGTCTTTGCCGTGGGCCGTGGACGAGCAGCCGTATCTGTTGCTGAGCGTCTTGATCAACATCAGGCCGCGCCCGCCCTCGTCGTTGTCGCCTGCCGAGACGGGGGCTGGGAGCCAGGGATGCGGGTCACTGACGCACAGGAAGACCCCGTCGGGGGTCCGGGTGAGGACGACCTTCACTGGAACCGAGGACTCATCCTCCTTGCGGGCGTGCTGGAAGGCGTTCGTCAGTAGCTCGGACGCAGTGAGAGTGACCCGCCAGTCGAGTTCGGTCAGGTCCCACAAACGGAGGCACGCACTGACGAGGTCACGCACGCCCGAGACGGCAGCGGCTGTCAGAGTGACGTCGATTTCGCATGCTCCGGAACGCGTCCGGACCGCAGCGCTCGTGCCGTCGGTAACGCGTTGTTGAGCCTCCATCAGGTCTGCCTTCACGGGGAGTCCCTCGTTCGACGAAATCTCTCCAACCGGCGCCGGACACGGTGTGTACTGGGGCGGCGGCCGTGAGCAACCATTGAGCCAGGCCGACAGGACCGCGTGCAGACCTTGATTCGGAAACCTCGATCTTCCGTTTCGCAAGCGAGGAACAGCCCATGCCAAGACCCGAGAAGCAACTGACTCCGGACGCGTCCCCGCGTGACTGGTTCGGTCATGAACTGCGGACCTGGCGTAAGAAGCGCGGCCCTCTCACACACGCCGATTTGGGCGCGAAAGTGCAGGTCAGCGGCTCACTCATCGAAAAGATCGAGAAGGCGACTGCTACCTGTTCGAGGGACTTGGCTGAGCGCTTGGACGAGGCCCTGCAGACCGGCGGAGTCCTCACCCGGGCGTGGGGGATGGTGTTCGGGCAAACGGAAAAAGCCCGCCTCGAAACGGAAAGTGCACCCCCTGGCAGGGCGGAGGTGCCGGTTCAGGTCCATGACGGCCGCATCCTGGGCAGAGGTAGTACAACACCTCCAAGCGGGAGCCCTGCCTCTGTGGACCGTCGCGCCTTCCTTGCCACGAGCGGCCTTGCCGCCATTGCCCCGATAGACCTCGTCCACCTCGTGACCCCAGCAGCCCCCCGGGAGATCCCGACTCAGATCCGCCCACGCGAGATCAGGCAGCTGAAGTCGCTGGCCGATGTCATCCATCGCCAGGACAACGAGTACGGAGGCGGCGGCGCGGTGCGAGAACTCGCCCGCGGCGCCATCATGTGGGGAGCCTCCCTGCTGCCGGTGCCCTGCCCCGAGCCCCTGCGGCCTGAACTCCTGGCCTCTGTGGCTCGGTTAGGGATTGTCGTCGGCGCCTCGCAGTTCGACGCGTACGCCCACAACGATGCCCGAGTCAGCTTCCGGCTAGCCGCTGAGTGCGCGGAAGAAGCCGGGGAGTGGCACCTGCGCGCCAAGACGTACTCGTTCATGGCTCGGCAGGAAATCTGGGTCGGAGATCCGGATACTGGCCTAACCCACGCAGAGAAGGGTCTGGTGCGCTCCGACCGACTCAGCGCCACCGAGCGTGCCATGCTGCACACCGCACGCGCCCGCGCCTTCGGCAAGATGCGCGACGTAGCCAACACCCTGCGCGCGGTCGGAGAAGCCGACGCCGCGTTCGAACAGTCCGACCCGGCACAGGACCCGCCGTGGATGGCCTACTACGACTACGCCCAGCACCACGGCGACACCGCCCACGCGCTATTCGATCTCGCGGTCCACGCGGACCAGGACCCCGGGCAGGCGGCCCGCCGCTTCGAAATCGCGGTCAAAGGACACGGCAACGCCTTCGCCCGCTCGCGCGCCATCTCCGAGACAAAACTCGCTTCCCTGGTCATGGCCAAGGGCGACGATCCGCGGCACGCGGTCGTGCTCGGCCACCGAGCGCTGGACGACGTCGGCAAGCTGACCTCCTGCCGGGCCGCCGAGGACCTGCGGGAACTCGCCCGGTTCGCAGGCCGACACCGGAACCTCCCCGAGGCCAGCGACCTGCGCGAGCGCATCGCAGCTACGGTGCAGGCGTGACTACTTCACCCACGCCCACCCAAGCCGTACTTGAGGAGGCGTGCCACGCCGTTGGCCTCGACGCGACCAACGCCCAACCGATACGGATCGCCGAGAACGCCGTTTGGCGTCTGCCCGGGGGGATGGTGGTGCGTATCGCCCGGCCTGGCCAGGCCGCCGCCGCAACGCGCGAGGTCCAGGTCGCCCGCTGGCTGGCAGCCCAGGGCGTGCCCGCCGTACGCGCCCTTGATCTGCGGCAGCCGGTAGCAGCCAGCGGGTACCCGGTGACGTTCTGGGAAGAGCTGCCGCCACACGCAATCGGGACCGTCACCGACGTCGTCGTGCTCCTCAAGCAACTGCACGCCCTGCCGAAACCAGACCTGCCACTGGGTGAGCTGGACCCGTTCGTCCGGCTGGATGAGCGCATCGACTCAGCGAGCACGATTTCTGACGATGACCGGCTGTGGCTGAAGGGCCGGCTTGAGGACCTCAAGCAGCAATGGGCCTCAAGGCCGAAGGGCCTGCCGGAGTGTGTAGTCCACGGGGATGCATGGGTCGGCAACGTGGCGCGCACGGAGGCCGGCCCGATGTTGCTCGACTTCGAGCGCGCTTCGTTCGGCCCTCCGGAGTGGGATCTAGTGTCGACCGCAGTGAAGCTCACCACGACCGGCGCGGTGTCTGCCGAGGAGTACGCCGCGTTCTGCGACACCTACGGCGCTGACGTCACGGAGTGGGAAGGGTATGAACTTCTGGCTGGCGCGCGAGAGCTGCGGATGACGACGTACGCCGCGCAGCACGCTGCCAGCCGTCCAGAGTGGCGGCGGGAGGCGCAGTACCGCATTGACTGCTTGCGCGGTCGGGCCGGGACGCCGCCGTGGCGATGGAAGGGGATCATGTAGCCCACTACCAGCTAATCACGAGTAGCAACTCGTCTCATGGGCAGCCTTACCCATTTTAGACGCATCGCTTGATCTGCCATCGGACCCTGTGCCGCGATGCCTCCGGATTGCCGAAGCGACGAATTCGCCTACGGCAGACAAGAAAGATCGCAGAAAGACTGGATAGCTGCGCGAGGGCATGTCAACGTACAACGTCCCGCAAAGTCCAGGCCAGACGGTGCCACCGCTCGGCTACGCTCACTTCTTTGAAACCATTTGGGGTGGGCGTTGTGAGGGTTGGCCCGCTGGCGTGGCTCCCTCTTAGGAGGCCCGTCTGTCTGAGTCTGTTATCCGATCTGCTCGCTTCACTTCGCCCGTGCTCTTTGTCCTCGGTGGCCCAAATGTCTGCGGAGGTCGAACGGCCGGTAACTACCTCGCGGCCTCCACAGGGCTCTGTGTTTCCGCCTGCGCCGCCGTCAGCCTTTTCGGGGACAATCTCTTCCAGCGAGGCCACCGCGCAGATCGTGTCGTCCTCGCGCAATGGCACGGCATCCGGGTGCCACAACGAGGCAGGTCGCACAGACCCTACGGGTCCCTGAGCGCCGCGTCACGGCAAATCTCGACCGGCTCACGGGTGACGGTCCGCTGATGCTCGCCCCCAGACAGCGCTCCCGGAGCCTCGCGCTCACCTGCCGACTGCGAGGCCGAGCGGACACAGGGCCCGTGATGCGGCGGGCAACATAGCCGATGATCGCCGGTTCGCCAAACCGGCGATCGTGCGGACCATTGGCGCCGTACGTGCCGACATTTGGCGGCGACTCGGCGCGACATGGGCGTTCGTTGCCGCTTCTCGTACTCGGCGGACGACACGTGTCGAGGGCGATGCAGACCCATTCCTCGCCACATCCGGCGGTCCTTTGCGGAACCGGGCCGGGTTCGCGTCCTGCTCGGACCCGGCCGGTCAGGCCGGCACCGGCGCCTTCAGCGTCTCGACGGCGCGGACCAGCGGCGCCAGTTCCGGGTTGCGAGTGGCCTCGTCGAGGGCCTCACGCAGCGCCGTGTCGTTGGTGGGCCGGGCCGCTTCGAGCTAAGGCCGCCCGCTCGACCTGGACGGTGTCCTTCCCGGGGGCCCGTATTCAGGTCTGGTTGGCTTTGGATTTGTGGTTGAAGGATCCGGCAATCGCATTGGCAGACACGACTGAGCCGACCGACGTCGAGCGGGGTTGGTGCGGTTGGTCGGTGTTCAGCCAAGCTCCCGCGGACGGACACGCACTTGGTCGGCGCCCTGAGGGAAATCGCGAGCTGGCCCAGCACATCAGGAAAGGAACTTGAGATGCCCGAACCGATCAAGAAGCTGCCCCCAAACGCAAAGGGACAGGTGCGCTACCGCTTTGTGGTGGACGCCGGCACGGATCCGGAGACGGGGAAGCGGAAGCAGCTCCGGCGTACCTTCAACACGCTGAGGGAAGCGAAGGCGGAGTACGCCCGCATCACCAGCAAGCGGCATGAAGGGACGTTCGTCCCGCCCAACAAGATCACCGTGAACGAGTGGCTGGATCAGTGGCTCGTGATGAAGGCCGAAGACCTGGAGCCGACCACGGTCTACAACTACCGGGTGACGCTGGATCGTGTACGCGGGAAGCTCGGGAACGTCCGGCTGCAGGAACTCACGGAGGACCATGTGATGGCGTGGATGCAGTGGGCTCTCCAGGGGGGCCGTGTGCGGGGCGGGAAGGCGGGAACGGGGCTCGGGGTCACGTCGGTTGACATGAGCTTGGCCAGACTGAAGGACGCCCTGAACCGTGCTGTCACGCGCGGTCTGGTGACCGTCAACGTTGCCAGCGAGGTGCACATTCCGCTGAAGGCCCGGAAGGCGGAGCGGAGGACTAAGAAGGTTGTCCAGCCATGGAACGCCTCGGAGGTGGGTGCCTTCGTCGCTGCGATGAAGAGTGACCGCCTGTTCGCGCCGTTGCTGCTGTCCGTGATGGGGCTCCGTCCGGCTGAGGTCTGCGGCCTGCGGTGGTCGGACATCGACCTGGAAGCGGCCACGCTCGGCATCGCCAACACCCGGACGATGATGGGCAACCGCACGGTGGTGGAGAAGGACACGAAGAGTATGGCGGGGGAGCGTGTGTTGCCGATCCCGAGCCTTGTACGGGAGGCGCTGAAGACGTTCCGCGCCACGCAGGCAGTGGAACGCTTGGCGGCCGGCGAGGGGTACGAGGGGGGCGGGTATGTCCTCGTGGATGAACTTGGGTGCGCGCTGAACGGTCGGCAGCTTCGTACGCGGGCCTACAAAATAATGGACGCAAACGGCCTTCGCAGGGTCCGTCTGTACGATGCTCGGGCGTCTTGCCTCACGTACTTCGCGAACAACGGGGTGCCGGATCACCTGCTCGCCAGGTGGGCCGGACACACGAACGTGAAGACGACGAAGAAGTGGTACGTGAAGCCGGACGTGGCGGACCTGCTTCCGGCGGCGGAGGCATGGGGAGGTCTCGCAGGGGGCGTGTGACAGATCGTGACAGATGAAGGTGTGAACCCGTGACAGAAGGCAAGAGCGAGACGCTGCAATACCGCTTTGACGGGCCAGAACACCTACCAGTCCTGATCTTGGGCCCGTCTCTCGGTACCACATGGCACATGTGGGACCGGCAGATCCCCGAACTGACGAAGCAGTGGCGGGTGTTCCGCTTCGACCTCCCCGGACACGGCGGCGCCCCCGCCCACCCCGCCGCCTCCGTCACCGACCTCACCGCGCGGCTGCTCGCCACCCTCGAGGGTCTCGGCGTCCACCGCTTCGGGTACGCCGGCTGCGCGCTCGGCGGCGCCGTCGGCATCGAGCTGGCCCTGCGTCACCCGGAGCGCCTCGCGTCCCTCGCGCTGATCGCCGCCTCGCCCCGCTTCGGCACCGCCGACGAGTTCCGCCAGCGCGGCGTGATCGTGCGCACCAACGGCCTCGACCCGATCGCCCGCTCGGCGCCCGAGCGCTGGTTCACCGGGGGGTTCGCCGCCGCCCAGCCCGCGATCACCGAGTGGGCCGTGCAGATGGTGCGCACCACCGACCCCGGCTGCTACATCGCCGCCTGCGAGGCGCTCGCCTCCTTCGACGTCCGGGCGGGGCTCGGCAGCGTCGGCGTGCCGACCCTCGTGCTCGTCGGCTCCGAGGACCAGGTCACCGGGCCCGCCGAGGCCCGCACCCTGGTCGCCGGCATCCCCGACGCCCGGCTCGCCGTCGTGCCCGGCGCCAGCCACCTGGTGCCGGTGGAGCAGCCCGCCGCCGTCACCGACCTGCTGGTCCGGCACTTCTCCACCGCCTGGCAGCCCCTCCCCGAATACGCCACCGGCCACGTCGTCCTGCCCGCCGCCGCGCCCCGGCCGCCCGTGATGCCGGCCGCCGCCCCGCCGCAGCCCGCCCCCGTCGCCGAGATCGCCCCGGCCGCCGTGCCCCCGCAGGCGCAGGGCGTCCCGGACACGTACGACTCCGGCATCAAGGTCCGCCGGGAGGTGCTGGGCGACGCGCACGTCGACCGGATCCTGGAGCAGACCGACGCCTTCACGGAGGACTTCCAGGAGCTCGTCACGCGGTACGCCTGGGGCGAGGTCTGGAACCGCCCCGGGCTCGACCGCCGCACCCGCAGCTGCGTCACCCTCACCGCCCTCGTCGCGGGCGGTCACCTCGGCGAACTCGCCGTGCACACCCGTGCCGCCCTGCGCAACGGGCTCACCCCGGACGAGATCAAGGAGGTGCTGCTCCAGGCGGCCGTCTACTGCGGCGTCCCGGCCGCCAGCGGCGCCTTCCACGTCGCTCAGCAGGTCATCCGCGAGGAGACCACCCCGCCGGAGTGAGCCCACACCGCGCGGACGCCCCCGGGCCGCCCCGCGCGGACGCCCCCGTCCCCGCCCCCGGCATGCCGCCCCGCGCCCCGGATGCAGGATGGAGTCATGAAGCTCATCAAGATGTCGCACTCCTGCGTCCGGCTGGAGAAGGACGGACGCGTCCTCGTCGTCGACCCCGGAGGGTTCAGCGAGGAGGACGCCGCCGTCGGCGCGGACGCCGTGCTGGTCACCCACGAGCACCCGGACCACTTCGACGAGGGCCGGCTGCGCACCGCCATGGAGGCCAACCCCGCGGCCGAGATCTGGACGCTGAAGGCGGTCGCGGACCAGGTCTCCGCGGCCTTCCCGGGCCGCGTGCACACCGTCGGCCACGGCGACGCCTTCACCGCCGCCGGCTTCGACGTCCAGGTGCACGGCGAGCTGCACGCGGTGATCCACCCGGACATCCCGCGCATCACCAACGTCGGTTACCTCGTCGACGGCGGCAAGCTGTTCCACCCGGGCGACGCGCTCACCGTCCCCGGCCTCCCGGTCGAGACGCTGATGCTGCCCGTGATGGCGCCCTGGAACAAGATCTCCGAGGTGATCGACTATGTCCGCGAGGTCCGCCCGCGGCGCGCCTACGACATCCACGACGCCCTGCTCACCGACCTCGCCCGCCCGATCTACGACCGCCAGATCGGCGCCCTCGGCGGCTCCGAGCACCTGCGGCTGGCCCCCAGGGACGCGGTCCAGCTCTGACCGCGGGCGGCGGCCGTCGGCGGCCGTCCCCGGGCCACGGCCGCCGGCCGTGCGTTGTCGGAGGCGGCGGGTAGGTTGGGCAGCATGCGCATCGCGACCTGGAACGTGAACTCGATCACCGCCCGCCTGCCGAGGCTCCTGGCCTGGCTGGAGAGCAGCGGCACGGACGTGCTGTGCCTTCAGGAGGCCAAGATCGCCGAGGCCCAGTTCCCGGTGGAGCAGCTGCGTGAGCTGGGATACGAGTCGGCGGTGCACGCCACCGGCCGGTGGAACGGCGTGGCGGTGCTCTCCCGCGTCGGCCTGGAGGACGTCGTCAAGGGCCTCCCGGGCGACCCGGGGTACGACGGCTCCGTCGAGCCCCGCGCCCTCTCCGCGACCTGCGGCCCGGTGCGCGTCTGGTCGGTCTACGTGCCGAACGGCCGAGAGGTGGAGCACCCGCACTACGCGTACAAGCTCCAGTGGCTGGAGGCGCTGAAGGCGGCGGTCGCGGGCGACGCGGCGGGCGACCGCCCGTTCGCGGTCCTCGGCGACTACAACATCGCGCCGACCGACGACGACGTGTACGACCGGGCCGCCTTCGAGGGTTCCACCCACGTCACCCCGGCCGAGCGCGCCGCCCTCGCCTCCCTGCGTGAGGCCGGCCTGACCGACGTCGTCCCGCGCCCCCTCAAGTACGACCACCCGTACACGTACTGGGACTACCGCCAGCTCTGCTTCCCCAAGAACCGCGGCATGCGCATCGACCTGGTCTACGGCAACGAGCCGTTCGCCAAGGCCGTCACCGACTCCTACGTCGACCGTGAGGAGCGCAAGGGCAAGGGCGCCTCGGACCACGCACCGGTCGTGGTCGACCTGGACGTGTGACAGGGGCCGGCCCGGCGTCGGCGGACCCCGCGCGCCTGTGGTGCGCGGGGCGGTTCGAATGACAGGCTGGCAGTATGAGGATCCCGTTCCTGGGCAAGCGGCGCCGGAAGGACGAACTCCCCGGCCCGGAGGGGCTCGCCGAACTCCTCGCCGAGTGCGCGCTGTTGCGCTCCCAGGCGGACCGGGAAGGGGTCCGGCTGGACGACGGCCCGGCCTCGCTGGAGGCCCTCGACCAGCTGGTTCCGCGCTGGCGGGACGACGAGGACACCTCCGACTGGCTGGGGAACGACGCCGGGTTGTACCTGGGCACCGTGATCGTCCGCACCGTCGAGGGCGCCGCCTGGGACCTCCGCCCCGACGGACAGCCGGTCGTACGGCTTGTCGGCGGACGGGAGTTCGACGTCGTCGACGCGGGGCACCGGTGGGCGGCCGACGGCGCGCCCGAACTGTCCCAGCTCTACGCCGAGGTCGCGGAAGGCTGACGTACGCGCCCCCTCGCACGCCCCATCATCCGCCGTAAATACGGCTTATGCCCGGAAAGTGCGTGTCGCGTCGTTCTGGCGATCTTGCCCGGATACGTTGCGGCGGTCACCATGACGTACGGAAACCTGTCCGCCCGGACCTCGACTACGATGTTCCCTCCGTCCCGGTGGGGGAGGAGACTTCGCGGCGTAAGCGGGGACGCCGCCGCCGGGAGGGGACCGCCCGCCCAGCCGGGGCGGCGGATCACACAGGCCGGTCCCGTCCGGCGGCAGCCGGAGATCACTGCTCCCGGCGGCAGCGACCGAGCCACGGTCGCCCGCAGGTGAGGAGAAGGTCAGCTGCGCGCCGGACGGGTGGTGCCACCCAGGCACCCACGACGGCCACTTCTGTGTCCGGGGCGCGCCGCGTGTCCCGCGGGCGCCCGCGCCCGCCGGACAGCCACGTCAGTCCGCCCGATGCGACTTCTTCTGCGCCGCCGGCTCCGGAGCGGGCAGCGGACTCTGCGCCGGCCTGGTGACGTCCGCGACCAGTTCCACCACATCAGGCCCGTACGCCTGCGAGTTGATGACCTTCAGCAGCAGCACGAAGGATCCCGACCCGTACTTGCGGGCCAGCCGCTCGTGGTTGCGGGCGAGGTAGCGGGTCGCCGCCTGGTTGGTGATCGCCCGCTGGCCGCAGAACAGGAACACCGGCCGCGTCTCCCGCCGTTCGCCCGCCGTGAGCCGCGCCAGCAGCACGTACTCGGAAACGCCCGGCTCCATGCGGTACACCTCCGAGCCTATGCGGAAGGCGCCGCGGTCCGGCCCCGGCTCCGGGTCGATGTTGACCCGCACCCCGGGCAGCATGGCCGCCATGTGGGCGACCATCCGCCGGTTCGACCCCGGCCCGCCCACGCAGAACTCGGTCCGCTCGCCGAACCCCTGGTGCGCCGCGTCCTGGGTGACCACCTGGACGTGCGCCCCGCAGTCCTTGACCAGCGCGGACAGTTCGAGCAGCGCGAACACGTCGAAGCGGTGCACCGCCGGTTCCGCCGTCGCCGGGTCGCGGTTGACGACGAGCAACGACTCGGCGTTCTCCGGCAGTCCGAAGAACGCCTGCTTGCGGCGGAGCTTGCGATTCCAGAGATAGGTGCGGGCGATCCAGCCCAGGGCGGCGCTGATGCCCGCGGCCACCAGGCCCAGCACGATGTTGCGCACGTCGTCATTCATGGGCGGGCATGCTAGCGGTCCCGAGCGCACCCGTGTTCGACACCCCGGGGTGACCGGGCGGCCCCGCCCCGCCCGGCGGCACGCCCGTACCACCTCCCTGACGCGGGCATGGCGGCGAACTAAGCTGCCCGGACGGCCCTTTACTGGAGGTGCGGATGCGTCGCCCTGTCGCACGGAAATTCGCGGCCCTCGCGGTCACCACCGCCGTCGTCTCGGTGGGAGCGGCCGCGCCGCCCACCCCCCACGGCGAAAAAGCCCCTCACACCCGCCCGGCGCCCAAGACACCGGTGGCCGTCGGCCACGGCGGCGCCGTCTCCAGCGTCGACCCCGACGCCACCGCCGCCGGCATCGAGGTGCTGCGCAAGGGAGGCAACGCCGTCGACGCCGCGGTGGCCACCGCCGCCGCGCTCGGCGTCACCGAGCCCTACTCGGCCGGCATCGGCGGAGGCGGCTACTTCGTCTACTACGACGCCCGGTCCCGTACCGTGCACACCCTCGACGGCCGCGAGACCGCCCCGCTCAGCGCCGACTCCGGCCTCTTCCTGGAGAACGGCGCGCCCATCCCGTTCGCCGAGGCGGTCAGCAGCGGACTCTCCGTCGGCACGCCCGGCACCCCCGCCACCTGGCAGCGCGCGCTCGACAGCTGGGGCAAGAGAAGTCTCGGCACGGTCCTCCGGCCCGCCGAGCGCCTCGCCCGCGACGGCTTCACCGTCGACGAGACCTTCCGCGCGCAGACCGCCGCCAACGAGGCCCGCTTCCGGTACTTCCCCGACACCGCCGAGCTGTTCCTGCCGGGCGGCGAACTCCCCGCCGTCGGCTCCACCTTCAAGAACCCCGACCTGGCCCGCACCTACCGCGAGCTGAGCAGCAAGGGCGTCGACGCCCTGTACCGGGGGGACATCGCCCGCGACATCGTCGACACGGTCAACAAGCCGCCCGTGGACCCGGCGTCCGGCTGGAACGCCCGCCCCGGCGATCTGACCCCGCGCGACCTCGCCGCCTACCGCACGAAGCTCCAGGCGCCGTCGAAGACCTCCTACCGCGGTCTCGACGTCTACTCCATGGCGCCCTCGTCCTCCGGCGGCACGACGGTCGGCGAGGCGCTCAACATCCTGGAGCGCACCGACCTGTCCAGGGCGAGCGACGTGCGCTATCTGCACCGGTTCATCGAGGCGAGCCGGATCGCGTTCGCGGACCGGGGCCGCTGGGTCGGCGACCCCGCCTTCGAGGACGTACCGACGAAGGAGCTGCTGTCGCAGCGGTTCGCGGACTCCCGCGCCTGCCTGATCAGGGACGACGCCGTCCTCACCAGCCCGCTCGCCCCCGGCGACCCCCGCGAGCCCGCGCCGTGCGCCGAGGGCGGCACGGCCGCGCCGACGACGTACGAGGGCGAGAGCACCACGCATCTCACCACCGCCGACCGGTGGGGCAACGTCGTCGCCTACACGCTCACCATCGAGCAGACCGGCGGCAGCGGCATCACCGTGCCCGGGCGCGGCTTCCTGCTCAACAACGAGCTGACGGACTTCTCCTTCGCCCCGGCGAACCCGGCCGTCCACGACCCGAACCTGCCCGGCCCCGGCAAGCGGCCCCGCTCGTCCATGGCGCCGACGATCGTCCTCGACCGGCACGACCGGCCGGTGGTGGCGCTCGGCTCGCCCGGCGGCGCGACCATCATCACCACCGTGCTGCAGACCCTCACCGGCTTCCTCGACCGCGGCCTGCCCCTCGTCGACGCGATCGCCGCCCCCCGAGCCAGCCAGCGCAACGCCGCACAGACCGACCTCGAACCCGGCCTGTACGACAGCGAGCTGAGGCAGCGGCTGGAGGCGATCGGGCACTCCTTCCGGGAGAACCCGGAGATCGGCGCGACCACCGGCGTGCAGCGGCTGCCGGGCGGCGCCTGGCTCGCCGCGGCGGAGAAGGTCCGCCGGGGCGGCGGCTCGGCGATGGTCGTCCACCCGAGGCGTTAGACGCTTCACTTGCCCTCACAGCCGTCGGCCCGGCACCCCTGCGAGGGGTGCCGGGCCGACCGCCGTACGGACGTCACACCTCCGGCGCCGGCGTCTCCTGCGTGCGGAAGACCAGGCGTCCGTCCTCCGCGTCCACCGTCACCCGGCCGCCCTCCTTCACACGGCCGTCCAGCAGCAGCCGGGACAGCTGGTTGTCGACCTCCCGCTGGATGGTGCGGCGCAACGGCCGCGCGCCGTACTCCGGTTCGTAGCCGCGCTCGGCGAGCCAGTCCACGGCCGCGTCGGTGAACTCCGCCGTGATGTCCTGCCCCTTCAGCCGGCGGCGGGTGCTCTCCAGCAGCAGGTCGGTGATCTGCCGCAGCTCTCCGGGGGTGAGCTGGCGGAACACCACGATCTCGTCGATCCGGTTGAGGAACTCGGGCCGGAAGTGGTCCCGCAGCGGCCGCAGGATCTGCTCCCGCCGCGCCTCCTCGTCGGCCTCCGTGCCACCGCTCGCGAAACCCAGGGTGGCGCCGCGCCGGGTGATGGCCTCGGAGCCGAGGTTGCTGGTCATCACGATCACGCTGTTGGTGAAGTCCACCGTGCGGCCCTGCGCGTCGGTCAGCCGGCCGTCGTCCAGCACCTGCAGCAGGATGTTGAAGACGTCCGGGTGGGCCTTCTCCACCTCGTCGAGCAGCAGCAGCGAGTACGGGTGCCGGCGCACCACCTCGGTGAGCTGCCCGGCCTCCTCGTGCCCCACGTAGCCGGGCGGGGCGCCCACCAGGCGGCTCACCGTGTGCCGCTCCTGGTACTCGCTCATGTCGAGGCGCACCATCCGGTCCTCGCTGCCGAACAGCGCCTCGGCGAGCGCCCGCGCCAGCTCCGTCTTGCCGACGCCCGTCGGGCCGAGGAACAGGAAGCTGCCGATCGGCCGGTCCGGGCTGGAGAGCCCGGCGCGGGAGCGCAGCACGGCGTCCGAGACGACCCGCACGGCCTCCTCCTGGCCCACCACCCGCTGGTGCAGGTGCTGCTCCAGACCCAGCAGGCGGTCCTTCTCCTCCTCGGTGAGCCGGCTGACCGGGATGCCCGTCTGCCGGGCCACCACCTCGGCGATCGCCTCGGCGTCCACCCACAGGCTCTGGCCCTCGTCGACCTCGTCCTCGCCGCCGGCCTGCGCGATGCGCGTCTTCAGCTCCGTGATGCGGTCCCTCAGCTGCGTGGCCTGCTCGTACTGCTCGTCCGCGACCGCCTGGTCCTTGTCGCAGGTCAGCTGCTCGACCTCACGCTCCATCGCGCGGACGTCGGTGCCCTTGGTGCGCGCCCGCAGCCGCACCCGCGCGCCCGCCTGGTCGATCAGGTCGATCGCCTTGTCCGGCAGCCTGCGGTCGCTGAGATAGCGGTCGGACAGCTCCACAGCCGCCACCAGCGCCTCGTCGGTGTAGCGGACCTGGTGGTGCGCCTCGTAGCGGTCGCGCAGACCGCGCAGGATCTCGATCGCGTCGGCGGGCGTCGGCTCCGGCACCATGATCGGCTGGAAGCGGCGGGCCAGGGCCGCGTCCTTCTCGATCCGCCGGTACTCCTCCAGGGTCGTCGCGCCGACGATGTTCAGCTCGCCGCGCGCCAGGGCCGGCTTGAGGATGTTGCCCGCGTCCATCGAGCCGCCCTCGCCGCCGCCTCCCGCGCCGACCACGGTGTGCAGTTCGTCGATGAAGACGATCAGCTGGTCGGAGTGGGCGCGGATCTCGTCGACGAGGTTGTTCATCCGCTCCTCGAAGTCGCCCCGGTAGCGGGTGCCGGCGACGACGCCGGTCAGGTCGAGGGCGACCACGCGGCGGCCCAGCAGGATGTCGGGCACGTCCCCCTCCGCGATCCGCTGGGCCAGCCCCTCCACCACGGCGGTCTTGCCGACGCCCGCGTCGCCGATCAGCACGGGGTTGTTCTTGCCGCGGCGGGACAGCACCTCGACGGTCTGCTCGATCTCCGTGTCCCGCCCGATCACCGGGTCGATCCGGCCCTCGCGGGCCAGCGCCGTCAGGTCACGGCCGTACTTGTCCAGGGTCGGGGTGCCCGTCGGCGGCCGCGGACGCTCGGCACGGGGCTGCTGCGCCTCCGGCGCCTCCTGCGGGCCGGACGGGGCGAACCGGGCCGCGTTCAGGATGTGCCCGGCGGCCGAGTCCGGGTTGGCGGCGAGCGCGCTGAGCACATGCTCCGGGCCGATGTATCCGGCGCCGCTCGCCCGGGCCATCTCGTGCGCGTCCAGCAGCGCCCGTTTGACGGCGGGCGTCAGGGACAGCGACGTCGGCGGAGGGGCCTCGCCCGGGCTGTGCTGCACGGGCCCCGACCGGTCGTCGATCTGGGACGCCAGCGAGTCCGGGTCCGCGCCCGCGCGGCTGAGCAGACTCCGGGTCGGCTCGGCGGAGAGCGCGGCACGCAGCAGGTGCTGGGTGTCCAGGTCACGGCTGCCGTGCTCGGCCGCGTACTGGGCGGCGCCGCGCACGAGTTCACGGGCGGGCTGGCTGAGAAGCCTGCCGATGTCGATCTGGCGGGGGCGCTGTCCGCCGAAGAAGCGGGCGAGGAATTCTGCGAACGGGTCACCCTCCGGGCCGACGAAACCATTCGTCATCGTCATCCGTTCCTTCGCTGGGTCGACGTGCCGGGCCCGGGTAACCCGGTCGGGGCGCGCTCATGCCCACGATGACACGTTCGGCGGGGGCGGGCATGTCCAGGTTTCGGCACCTGGCCGGCCCGCCGGGGGTGAGGTGCGGCGAAGGTGGTGCCGGCCGGGGGGCTCGGGGTCGGGCCCGCGGTCGCCGTCCGTGGCGTGGCGGGGTGATGCCCCAGGCCATCGACGTGGCGGTCACCCACGCCGGGCACCATACGCCCCATGGGGCGCGTATCGCCCGGCCTCGCCGCCAAGCGCGGGGCGGCACCCACGGCAACCTGGGCGCCTCACCGCGCATGCCTCCGGGGGCGGGCGTCCGCCGGACGCCTGGCCCCCTCAGTCCCGCGCCGTCAGCACACGGGGTCCGCTCTCCGTGATCGCGACCGTGTGTTCCGTGTGGGCCGCGCGGGAGCCGTCCGTGGTGCGGAGGGTCCAGCCGTCCTGGTCGGTGCGGTAGGCGTCGCCGCCGCCGGCGATCAGCATCGGCTCGATCGCCAGGACCGTGCCGTGCCGCAGCGGCATTCCGCGTCCCGGCCGGCCCTCGTTCGGCACCGGCGGGTCCTCGTGCATGCGGCGGCCGATGCCGTGGCCGCCGTAGTCCTCCATGATCCCGTAGCCCGCCCCGCGGCACACCGTGCCGATGGCGTGCGCGATGTCGCCCATGCGGTTGCCGACCACGGCCGCCTCGATGCCCGCCGCGAGCGCCCGCTCGGCCGTCCCGATCAGCCGCGTGTCCGCCGGGCGCGCCGTGCCCACGACGAAACTGATCGCCGAGTCGCCCGCCCAGCCGCCCAGCTGGGCGCCGCAGTCGATGGACACGAGGTCCCCGTCGCGCAGCCGGTAGGTGGTCGGGATGCCGTGCACGATCGCGTCGTTCACCGACGCGCAGATCACGGCGGGGAACGGCGTCGGTGCGAACGAGGGCCGATAGCCCAGGAACGGCGACGTCGCGCCGGCCGCGTTCAGCACCTCCCTCGCCACCCCGTCCAGCTCCAGCAGGGAAACGCCCACGTCGGCGGCCTTCCGTACGGCCGTCAGCGCCTGGGCCACGACCTGGCCCGTCTTGTACATGGCATCGATCGATGCGTCGGTCTTCAGCTCCACCATGCCAATTACTATACCGGTATTAGAATGGGTCTCATGGTGCGCACCCCCTTGACCCCCGAAGAGCGCGAACGCGGCGAGCGGCTCGGCAGGCTGCTGCGCGAGGCGCGCGGAGTCCGCAGCATGACGGACGTCGCCGCGAGCGCCGGCATCTCCGCGGAGACGCTCCGCAAGATCGAGACGGGCCGGGCGCCGACCCCGGCGTTCTTCACCGTGGCCGCGCTGGCCGGGGCGCTCGGCCTGTCCATGGACGAGCTGATCGGACGCTGCGCGCCGGAGACCCCGGACGTGCCGGACACCCCGGACGCGTCGATCGCCGCCTAGCGCGTCCCCGCCGGGCTCCCGCACCCCGCCGGAAAAGTCTCCGTAGCGTCGCCGTAACACGCCGGGTGTTATCTACGGAGTCGAGTACTCCGGGACTGGCGGGAGTTGGCTATGGCTGCGGAGCAACTCCCGGACGCCGTCCGGGAGTTCACGGACCATCTGCGGGGTCTGCTGGCGCGTCTGGACCGGTACGCGGGCTGGTGCCTGGTGTTCTGGCAGCGCGACCCCGACGGCATGCGGGCGTGTCTCGAAGGGCGGGAACCGCCGCCGTGGGACGTGGTGGAGTCGCTGCTCCAGGACCTCGCCGCCGTGCACGGCCCCGCGGCCGCCGAGGCGGAGCTGCCGCGGGCCCGTGCACTGCACGCCGAGGCGACGGCCGTGTTCGACGCGCGGCCCGGCGCCCGGCAGACGCTGAGCGACCGCCTCGACGTGATGCTCCGCGAGCAGCGGTACGCGGCGGACCGCCGGGCCGGCCTGACGCGCCGGCTCGCCGCCGCCGCGCGACCGCCCGCTGCGCGGAACTCACCGCCCGGATGACCGCCCTCGACGGGCACGGCCGGAGGGCGGGACCCCCGCACGCCCAGGGCCGCTTCGCCTCCCGCCCGGCGCCGGACGCCGCACAGGCGCCGGCCCCCGACCCTGTCCCCCCGGAGCTGCGCGCGGCGCAACAGCACGTGCCCCCGCCCGCGCCCGCCGAGGAGACACACCCCGCCCCGCCCCGCAAGCGCCGCCGCGGCGGCGCCCGCTTCGCCGGGATGGAGGACGACGGGTCGGCCTCCGTCGTCACCCCTCCCGCCGCCGCGCCTGAGCTGCCCGTCGCCGCCACCGCGGCCCGCGGCGCGCGGTTCGCCGGGGCCGCCGCGGAGGCGGGCCCCGCCGAGCCGGGGCCGAAGGAGCGGATCGGCGCGGACGACCTCCGCGAGGTCGCCCGCCTCGTGCGGACCCTGACGCGCCTGCGCCGCGAGGGCCGCAGCGGCGAGGCGCACGTCCTGCTGAACGAGGCCGCGTACTGGCCCGCCGTACGGTTCCCGCTGCTCGCGGCCGACATGGAGCGGGCCGGGCACGCCGCCGACTGGGCCACCCTGCTGTGGGAGGCGGCGGCGACGCTGCCCGCCGAGCGTCTCGTCGCCGCCGCCGACGCGCTCACCGCGGCGGGCCGTGCGGAGGACGGCGAGCAGATCCTGCGGCAGGGCGTCGTACGCCCGGCCGACGAGATCGGGCACGCCGCCCTCGCCCTGGCCGACGGCACCCGCCACCGCGAGCTGCGCGCCCTGCTCGACGCCTGCGTGCGGATGCGCACCCCGCAGGACGCCGCCCGCACGGCAGCACCGGACCCGGGACGCCTGGTGCCGCTGCTCCTGACGGCCGCCCGCGCCGTGTCGGAGGAACGGCACTGGGACGTCCTGCACGCCCTGCGCGTCGCGGGACTGGCCGCCTGACCGGGGGCCGGCGGCCCGGCCCGCTCACCCACAGGGGTGTCAATCACGATCGACTCCACGGGCCGCACGACGATGGTCTTGGCAAGGCCGTCCGAGAGGCTTACGTTCGTCCCTCTACGGCCGTCTCTACGGGCGTAGAGGCGCTGACGTCGCGTCGAAGGAGCAGCAGCTCATGCCCAACGTCGTAACCGCCGCCCTGGTCCAGGCCACCTGGACCGGCGACACCGAGTCCATGCTGGCGAAACACGAGGAGCACGCCCGCGAGGCGGCCCGGCGGGGCGCGAAGGTCATCGGGTTCCAGGAGGTGTTCAACGCCCCCTACTTCTGCCAGGTCCAGGACGCCGAGCACTACCGCTGGGCCGAGGAGGTCCCCGACGGTCCGACCGTGCGCCGGATGCGGGACCTGGCCCGCGAGACCGGCATGGTCGTCGTCGCCCCCGTCTTCGAGGTCGAGCAGTCCGGCCACTACTACAACACCGCCGCCGTGATCGACGCCGACGGCGCCTACCTCGGCAAGTACCGCAAGCACCACATCCCGCAGGTCAAGGGGTTCTGGGAGAAGTTCTACTTCCGTCCGGGCAACCTCGGCTGGCCCGTCTTCGACACCGCCGTCGGCAAGGTCGGCGTCTACATCTGCTACGACCGCCACTTCCCCGAGGGCTGGCGGCAACTCGGGCTCAACGGCGCCCAGTTGGTGTACAACCCGTCGGCCACGCACCGAGGTCTTTCGGCGTACCTGTGGCAGCTGGAACAGCCCGCCGCGGCCGTCGCCAACGAGTACTTCGTCGCCGCCATCAACCGGGTCGGCGTCGAGGAGTACGGCGACAACGACTTCTACGGCACGAGCTACTTCGTCGACCCGCGCGGACGGTTCGTCGGCGACGTGGCCGGCGACAGCGAGGAGGAACTGGTGGTCCGGGAACTCGACTTCGACCTCATCGACGAGGTGCGGCAGCAGTGGGCCTTCTACCGCGACCGCCGCCCCGACGCCTACGAAGGGCTGGTGCGGCCGTGACCGACGACCTGCTGAGCCGCCACCGCGCCGTCCTCCCCGACTGGCTCGCCCTCTACTACGAACACCCCATCGAGATCACCCACGGCGAGGGACGCCACGTCTGGGACTCCGACGGCAACCGCTACCTGGACTTCTTCGGCGGCATCCTCACCACCATGACCGCCCACGCCCTGCCCGAGGTCACCAAGGCGGTGACCGAACAGGCCGGGCGGATCATCCACTCCTCCACCCTCTACCTCAACCGGCCGATGGTGGACCTCGCCGAACGCATCGCCAAGCTCAGCGGCATCCCG
This sequence comes from Streptomyces albogriseolus, assembly GCA_014650475.1. Lineage (GTDB taxonomy): Bacteria > Actinomycetota > Actinomycetes > Streptomycetales > Streptomycetaceae > Streptomyces > Streptomyces albogriseolus. The sequence goes on along the minus strand of BMVA01000006.1, from coordinate 285,346 downwards.
GACGCCCGGGTCTTCTTCACCACCTCCGGCACCGAGGCCAACGACACCGCCCTGCTGCTCGCCACCGCCCACCGGCGCAGCAACACCGTCCTGGCGATGCGCAACAGCTACCACGGCCGCTCCTTCAGCGCCGTCGGCGTCACCGGCAACCGCGGCTGGTCCCCGACCTCGCTCTCCCCGCTGCAGACGCTGTACGTGCACGGCGGGGTGCGCACCCGGGGCCCGTTCGCCGGCCTCGACGACTACGACTTCGTCGCCGCCTGCGTCGACGACCTCAAGGACCTCCTCGGCCACAGCCGTCCGCCCGCCGCGCTGATCGCCGAGCCGATCCAGGGCGTCGGCGGCTTCACCTCGCCGCCCGACGGCCTCTACGCCGCGTTCCGCGAGGTGCTGCACGAGCGGGGCGTGCTGTGGATCTCCGACGAGGTGCAGACCGGCTGGGGCCGCACCGGCGAGCACTTCTGGGGCTGGCAGGCGCACGCCCGCAGCGGCCCGCCCGACATGCTGACCTTCGCCAAGGGCATCGGCAACGGCATGTCCATCGGCGGGGTCGTCGCCCGCGCGGAGATCATGAACTGCCTGGATTCGAACAGCATCTCCACGTTCGGCGGCACCCAGATCACCATGGCGGCGGGCCTCGCCAACCTCACCTACCTCCTGGAGCACGACCTCCAGGGCAACGCGCGCCGGGTCGGCGGCCTGCTCATCGAGCGGCTGCGGGCCGCCGCCGCCCATGTGCCCGCCGTACGGGAGGTGCGCGGACGCGGCCTGATGATCGGCATCGAGCTGACCAGGCCCGGCACCGACGAGGCCGACCCGGCCGCCGCGTCCGCCGTCCTGGAGGCGGCCCGCGAGGGCGGCCTGCTCATCGGCAAGGGCGGCGGCCACGACACCAGCGCCCTGCGCATCGCCCCGCCGCTGTCCCTGAACGTCGCGGAGGCCGAGGAGGGCGCCGCGATCCTCGAGGACGCCCTGAGGAGCATCCAGTAGCCCGACACCCACCGGAGGACGCCGCCATGACCACCTGGGAGCCACCGGTACCGGCCCTCTCGGTCCGGCAGGTCCTCGCCCTGGAGCGGGTCCTCGCCGGGGAGCCCGAGGTGGTGGCCGGCGCCGGCAGGCTGGACCGGCCGGTGCGCTGGGTGCACGTCGCCGAGGCGGCCGACGTCGGCGTCATGCTCAGCGGCGGGGAGATGGTGCTCACCACCGGAGTGCTGCTCGCCGGCGACGAGCACAAGCAGACCGAGTACGTCCGCTCCCTGCACCGCGCCGAGGCGTCCGCCGTGGTCCTCGGCCTCGGCCGGGCGTTCCCGTCCCCGCCGGAGGCGATGCGGCGGGCGGCGGAGCGCTGCCAGCTTCCCCTCGTGGTGCTCCACCGCCCTTTCCCCTTCGCCCAGTTGACCGAGGAGGTGCAGTCCCGGCTGGTGCGCCGCAAGTTCGCCGCGGTCAGCCTCTCCGAGGCGGTCCGCACCGAACTCACCGCGCTGATCACCGGCGGCGCCCCGCTGCGGCGGCTGCTCGACGAGATCGCCCGGCACAGCGGCTGCCCCGTCGTCGTCACCAACCTCGCCCACCGCGTCCTCGGCACGGCGGGGGAGCGGTCCGCCGTCGACGACGTCCTGCGCGACTGGGAGCGCATCGCCCGCCAGACCGGCCGCGGCGACGGCGACGGCTGGATCCGCGCGGAGCTGGGCGGGCGGGGCGAGCCCTGGGGCCGGCTCGTGCTGTGCGGCTACCGCGGCGACACCGAGACCGGGCGGCTGCTCGCCGACCGTGCCGCCGAGGCCCTCGTGCTGCACCGCATGCTCGGCGGCGCCGACTGCTCGTGGGAGGAGCAGTCCGCGCTGAGCCTGCTCACCGACCTGGTCGGCGGCGCCGTACCGGCCCGGCACCTGCTGCCCCGCGCCCGTGCCGCCGGACTGCCGGTCAACCGGCGCACGTTCGTGCCGCTCGTGGTACGCGGACGCCGGGCCGCCCCGCTCGACCGGACGCTGCGGCTGCTGGGTCTCCCCGGCATCGCGGGCGAACTGTCCGGGACCGCGACCGCCGTGCTGCTCAGCCTCGCCCGCGACCAGGACGCCGAAGCGCTCACCGCGCACTTCGCGGCCCGGCTGCGCGCCGAACCGGCCGACGCCGACGTCGTGGTGGCGGCCGCCGCCGCCCGCACCTCCTTCGACGACGTGCCCGCCGGGCTGCGCGAGGCCCGGCACGTCGCGGACGCGGTCGCGGACTCCGCCGCCGCCCTGGACCTGCCGCCCGTGGTGCGGCTTCGGGACGTCCACCTACGGGGCCTGGTCCGGCTGTTGCGTGACGACCCGCAGGTGCAGTCGTTCGCCGAACGGGAGCTGTCGGGGCTGCTGTGCGACCCCGGCGAGGACCTGCTCCCGGTGCTGCGCACGTACCTGGCGACCGGCCGCAACAAGTCCCGTACCGCGCAGCTGCACCACGTCTCCCGGCCCGCGCTGTACCGCCGTCTCGAGGCGATACAGATACGGCTGGGGGTGGACCTGGACGACTTCGAACAGGCCGCCTCGCTGCACATCGCACTCCTCGCGCACGACGCGCAACAACGCTGAAACGAGCGACCACCTGCGGCAACGGCGGTGACACATGGGATCGTCCGCGGATGACACGGTGACACGCCGCACCCCGCCGGACGTGACACCTTGCCACTCAAAGCGCGCTCGTCCGCTTCCTAGGCTCACTGCACACCGAGCGACCGGAGGTCCCGATGAGCCGAGTGATCCGAGCCGCCGTCTTCCAGACCGCCTGGACGGGCGACAAGGAGTCGATGATCCAGGTCCACGAGCAGGCCGCCCGCGACGCGGCCGCGCAGGGCGCTCACGTGCTCTGCTTCCAGGAGCTGTTCTACGGACCGTACTTCTGCCAGGTCCAGGACCCGGCCTTCTACGCCTACGCCGAACGCATCCCCGACGGCCCGATCGTCGAGCGCTTCCGGCGCCTCGCCCGGGAGCTGAACATCGTCCTGGTGCTCCCGATGTACGAGGAGGAGCAGCCCGGCGTCCTCTACAACACCGCCGCCGTGATCGACGCCGACGGCTCCTACCTGGGCAAGTACCGCAAGACCCACATCCCGCAGGTCAAGGGGTTCTGGGAGAAGTTCTACTTCCGCCCCGGCAACAGCGGCTGGCCCGTCTTCGACACCCGGGCCGGCCGGATCGGCGTCTACATCTGCTACGACCGCCACTTCCCGGAGGGCTGGCGCGCGCTCGGACTCGCGGGCGCGGAGGTGGTGTTCAACCCGTCCGCCACCTCGCGCGGCCTGTCCGGCTACCTGTGGCAGCTGGAGCAGCCGGCGGCGGCCGTCGCCAACGAGTACTTCGTGGGCGCGATCAACCGGGTGGGCGTCGAGGAGTACGGCGACAACGACTTCTACGGCACGAGCTACTTCGTCGACCCCGAGGCCCGCTTCGTCGGCGAGGTCGCCGGCGACAAGGAGACGGAACTGGTCGTCCGCGACCTGGACCTGGCCAAGCTCCGCGAGGTCCGCGACCGCTGGCAGTTCTACCGCGACAGGAACCCCGGAGCCTACGGCCCCCTGACAACTCCCTGAACACCGACACCCATCAGGGGCGCGGGGAACTGCGCGAGAAACCACGAACGACCCGCACGTACCCACCAGGAGGAGCGACCCGGACATGAGCACCCGCACACTCATCCGCGGCGGACTCGTCATCACCGCCTCCGACGAAACACACGCAGACGTCCTCATGGAGGACGGCCGCATCGCGGCCCTCGCCGCCTCCGGCACCCCCGCCGCCGAGGCGCTCACCGCCGAGCGGACCGTCGACGCCACCGGGAAGTACGTCATCCCGGGCGGCGTGGACGCGCACACCCACATGGAGCTGCCGTTCGGCGGCACCTTCGCCTCCGACACCTTCGAGACCGGCACCCGTGCCGCCGCCTGGGGCGGCACCACCACGATCGTCGACTTCGCCGTGCAGAGCGTCGGGCACACCCTGCGCGAGGGCCTGGACGCCTGGCACGCGAAGGCGGAGGGCACCTGCGCGATCGACTACGCCTTCCACATGATCGTCTCGGACGTGAACGACGAGACGCTGAAGGAGATGGACCTTCTCGTGGAGGAAGGGGTGACGTCGTTCAAGCAGTTCATGGCGTACCCCGGGGTCTTCTACTCCGACGACGGACAGATCCTCCGCGCCATGCAACGCTCCGCCGACAACGGCGGCCTGATCATGATGCACGCCGAGAACGGCATCGCCATCGACGTCCTCGTCGAGCAGGCCCTCGCCCGCGGCGAGACCGACCCCCGCTACCACGGCGAGGTCCGCAAGGCACTCCTGGAGGCGGAGGCCACCCACCGCGCCATCCGGCTCGCCCAGGTGGCCGGCGCCCCGCTGTACGTGGTGCACGTCTCCGCCACCGAGGCGGTCGCGGAACTGGCCCGGGCCCGCGACGACGGACTGCCCGTCTTCGGCGAGACCTGCCCCCAGTACCTGTTCCTGTCCACCGACAACCTCGCCGAGCCGGACTTCGAGGGCGCCAAGTACGTGTGCAGCACGCCCCTGCGGCCCAAGGAGCACCAGGCGGCGCTGTGGCGGGGCCTGCGCACCAACGATCTCCAGGTGGTCTCCACCGACCACTGCCCGTTCTGCTTCACCGGCCAGAAGGAACTCGGCCGCGGCGACTTCTCCAGGATTCCCAACGGTCTGCCGGGCGTGGAGAACCGCATGGACCTCCTCCACCAGGCCGTCCTGGACGGCCACCTCACCCGCCGCCGCTGGATCGAGATCGCCTGCGCCACCCCGGCGCGGATGTTCGGCCTGTACCCGAAGAAGGGCACCATCGCGCCGGGCGCCGACGCCGACGTCGTGATCTACGACCCGACGGCCGAGCAGGTCATGTCCGCCGACACCCACCACATGAACGTGGACTACTCGGCATACGAGGGCAAGCGGGTCACCGGCCGCGTCGAGACCGTCTTCTCGCGCGGGGTCCCGGTCGTCACCGACCGGGAGTACACCGGACACGCCGGACACGGCGTCTACACCCCGCGATCCACCTGTCAGTACCTCAACTAGGAGTGGAGCGCATGGACTTCGGCCTCGTCCTGCAGACCGACCCGCCGGCGTCGCGGGTGATCAGCCTGATGAAGCGCGCCGAGCGCAACGGGTTCACCCACGGGTGGACCTTCGACTCGGCGGTGCTGTGGCAGGAACCCTTCGTCGTCTACAGCCAGATCCTGGCGAACACCACGACCCTCAAGGTCGGCCCGATGGTCACCAACCCGGGCACCCGCACCTGGGAGGTGACCGCCTCCACCTTCGCCACCCTCAACGACATGTTCGGCAACCGCACCGTGTGCGGCATCGGCCGGGGCGACTCCGCGATGCGCGTCGCCGGACGCAAGCCCAACACCCTCGCCCGGCTCGGCGAGGCGATCGACGCGATCCGCGACCTCGCCGAGGGACGCGAGGCCGAGGTCGACGGACAGCGGATCCGCCTGCCGTGGGTCCGCGACGGCGAACTCCCGGTGTGGATGGCCGCCTACGGGCCCAAGGCGCTCGCCCTGACCGGCCAGAGGGCCGACGGGTTCATCCTCCAGCTCGCCGACCCGTTTCTCACCGAGTGGATGGTGAAGGCCGTGCGGAACGCCGCCGCCGAGGCGGGACGCGACCCCGACGCGATCACCGTCTGCGTCGCCGCCCCCGCGTACGTCGGCGACGACCTGGCGCACGCCCGCGAGCAGTGCCGCTGGTTCGGCGGGATGGTCGGCAACCACGTCGCCGACCTGGTCTCCCGCTACGGCGAGCACTCCGGCATGGTCCCCGAGGCGCTCACGGACTACATCAAGGGCCGCGAGGGCTACGACTACAGCCACCACGGACGGGCCGGCAACCCGTCCACGGACTTCGTCCCCGACGAGATCGTGGACCGCTTCTGCCTGCTCGGCCCGCCCGAGGCGCACATCGAGAAGCTCCGCGCACTGCGCGACCTGGGCGTCGACCAGTTCGCGGTGTACGACATGCACGACGCGCAGGAAACGACGATCGACGCGTACGGCGCGGAGATCATCCCGGCACTCGGCGACTGAACCGGTACCACTGCGAAAGGCACGCCCATGACCGCGACCGTCCCGCCCGCGTCCTCAGAGAACCCGATACCCGACCCGGCGGGACGCGTCGAGCTCCCGCCGGGCGCCGTCCTCACCGACGCCCGTTTCGTCAACGACGACCTGCTGCCGGTCCCGCTGGCCCGCCGCCGCTGGACCACGTACAACTTCACCGCCCTGTGGGTGGGGATGGCGCACAACATCCCCTCCTGGCTGCTCGCGTCCGGCCTGGTCGCGCTCGGCATGGACTGGAAGCAGGCCGTCTTCACCATCGCGCTGGCCAACGTCATCGTGCTCGCGCCGATGCTGCTGACGGGTCACGCGGGACCCAAGTACGGCATCCCCTTCCCGGTGCTGGCCCGCGCCTCCTTCGGGCTGCGCGGCGCCAACCTGCCCGCCATGATCCGGGCCGCGGTCGCCTGCGCCTGGTTCGGCATCCAGACCTGGATCGGCGGCCAGGGCGTCTTCGTGCTGCTGGGCAAGCTCTTCGGCGGCTGGGCCGAGGCGTCCGAGGTGGGCGGCCAGCCGTGGACCCTGTGGGTGTGCTTCGTCCTCTTCTGGGCGCTCGAACTGGCCATCATCTACCGGGGGATGGAGGCGCTGCGCCGGTTCGAGAACTGGGCCGCGCCGTTCGTCATCGTCGGCGCGCTGGTGCTGCTGGCATGGATCGCGAACAAGGCCGGCGGTCTCGGGCCGCTGCTCGACCAGCCGTCCCGGCTGGGCTGGGGAGCCGACTTCTGGCCGGTGTTCTTCCCGTCCCTGATGGGCATGATCGCCTTCTGGTCGACGCTCAGCCTGAACATCCCCGACTTCACCCGCTTCGGCGCGGGACAGCGCGCCCAGGTCTGGGGGCAGACGCTCGGCCTGCCCACCACCATGACCCTGTTCGCGCTGCTGTCGGTGTTCGTCACCTCCGGCTCGCAGGCCGTCTACGGGGCGGCGATCTGGGACCCGGTGGAGCTGGCCGCCAAGACCGACAACGTCTTCGGGCTGCTCTTCGCGCTGATCACCGTGCTCGTCGCCACCATCTCCGTGAACATCGCGGCGAACGTGGTGTCACCGGCGTACGACCTGGCCAACCTGGCGCCGAAGTTCATCACCTTCCGCACCGGGGCGCTGATCACCGGGGTGGTCGGCGTGGTCATCATGCCGTGGAAGCTGACCGAGACGCCGGAGCTGTACATCTTCACCTGGCTCGGGCTGGTCGGCGGGCTGCTCGGCACGGTCGCCGGCATCCTCGTCGCCGACTACTGGATCGTGCGCCGCACCCGGCTGGACCTGACCGACCTGTACACCCCGGGCGGACGGTACTGGTACACGTCCGGCTGGAACCCGCACGCCGTCGTCGCCTTCCTGACCGGCGGGGTGCTCGCGGTGGGCGGCTCCCACTCGGCCCCCGGCAAGGGGCCTTTCCCCGAGGACGGGCTGATCCCGTTCCTGAAGCCCCTCGCGGACTACGGCTGGGCGGTCGGCCTCGCGGCCTCGCTCGTCGTGTACCTCGCGCTGACGGCGGGCACGCGGCGGCGGGTGTGAGGACCCGCCGCCGTGTCCCCGCGGCGCCTCGGCGGCCTCAGCGGGCGGTGCCGAAGTCCTGCGTCCAGTAGGTGCCGGACAGGCCGACGCCGATCTCCTTGAACGAGCAGTTGAGGATGTTCGCCTTGTGGCCGGGGCTGGTCATCCAGCCCTGCATCACCTGCTCCGGGGTGGAGTACCCGTAGGCGACGTTCTCGCCGTAGGTGCTCCAGGCGTACCCGGCGCGGGTGATGCGCTCACCGGGGTCGGAGCCGTCGGAGCCGGTGTGGGACATGGTGCCGGTCGACGCCATGTCCTCGCTGTGCCGCTGGGCGGCCGTGTTCAGCGTGGAGTTGGCCGTCACCGGGGCGCAGCCGGCCTCGGCGCGCTCCGCGTTGACCAGTTCCACGACCCGGGCGACGGCGCCGGAGGCCGTGGCGGTGGGCTTCGGCGCGGCGGTGGTCGGCTGCGGGGCCGCGGTGGTCGGCTTCGGCACGGTGGTGGAGGGCGCGGGAGCGGCCGTCGAGGGCTTCGGGGCCGCCGTGGTGGGCTTCGGGGCCGCCGTGGTGGTGGAGGGGGCCGCGGTGGCGGTCCTGGCCGCCTTCTTCTTCGGCTTCTGCGAGGGCTTGCCGCCGTGGTGCCTGCGGGCGTCCTCGGAAGGGCTCGCGGAGGCGCTGGGGGAGTCGGAGGCCACCGGCGACGGGGCGCCCTCGTGCTGGCTGCTCCAGCGGCTGTACCAGCCGGGGCCGTCCCAGCGGTCCTCGCCGACGGACGGCACCGAGGTGGCGCGGTCCTCCCGCTGCCCGCCCTCCGGCCAGTCGGTACAGGCCATGGCGACCGAGGGTATGCCTATGACGCCGACGGCGACGGCGGTGACGACCGTCCGCCGGTACTTCTTCTGCTGGCGATGGATTCCCATACGTGACCTCACCCCTGGGTGTGCGGAGGCTGGTCATTCTTGGGACGGCCCGGCGCGGGACGCAAAGGGCTCATCTACGACCCGGCTTCGTAGGACCCGAGGGGTCTTGCGACGGCCGGGAGAGCGTGCCGACCGGCCCTCGGGAGGGTGCCGGGACCGTCTGCCGTCACGTCAGAAAGCCCCATGCGGCGACGAAGCGGGGGCACCCGGATCGCGGCCGGCCCGCCACCTGTGCGGGCCCGGTCCGCTTTCCCGTCAAGACGGACAAGTCCCCCATGTCGCCGCGGCCCCGTCTACTAAGCGACCCGGTCAGATCGGTAACAGGCTGTGACAGATGTCACGGAACCATCGGTTCCGGATCAGCCTCGCGTCTTCTGCAGCGCGGCCACCGCTTCCTTGGCGGCCTTGATCGCGCCCTTGTTGATCTCCTCCGTGCTCGGCGCCTTCTTCGACTCGAAGTCGCTGCCGTTGTACGTGACGATCACCAGCGCGTTGGCGGCCCGCGCCACCACGACACCCTCACGTGTGTCCTGCTTGTCCTCGGTGGTGAGGTTCACGACCGAGTACGCCGTGTCCCCGACCCCCGGGACGGCGCCCCCGCCGCTCTTCTCCGCCAGCCGCCCGTCGTACGACTTCTCCGCGGCCTCGTCGGAGTCCAGCACCTCGAAGGACACGTCGAGCCAGCGGTAGTCGTAGCCCTCGAGGGCGTTCCACGAGCAGGTGCGGCGCAGGTCGGAGTCCGTGGACGGTATCTCCTTGCCGGCCGTCTTCGCGCCCGGCACAAGGGACTTGACGGTCTTGGCGGACAGCGCGTCGCACGGCTCGGGCGCCGCGGCGTACGTCTTCACCGCCTGCGTCTCGGACGGGGCGGTGGGGGACTGCTGCGAGGCGGTCTTCCCGGTCGGCTTGTCCTCGGAGGTCTCGGGCGCGGCCAGCGGGCCGGAGGACAGCGCCCATCCGGCCGCGGCGAGGACGACCACCGGCGACAGACGGGCGGTCAGGGCGATCGGCAGAGGAAAGGAACGCACGGCGCACTTCTCGTGGGGGACGGTGCGGAGGTGGTCCGCACTGCGGACGGGACGCCAGTGTCACACGCTTCGTCAAGGTGCGGAAGGGTTCAACTCGCTCCGTAGGCGCGCGGTGACGGGGCGGTTCCGCATCGGCGGCCGCTTGCCGCTTTTCCTCTGCGAATAGGGGGATTTGAGCGTCAGGGCACCCGGGCGACCCATTCCGGTGCGGTGAACTTCGTCCCCACGAGTTCCTGGGCGCGGGCCAGTTCCTCGTCCGTCACCTTGCCCTGCGTCAGCCCGTACCGGGCGCGGAAGGAGTCGACCATCCGCCCGATGACCGCCTCGCGCGGCAGCCCCGTCTGCCGGCGCAGCGGGTCCACCCGCTTCTTCGCGCTCTTCGTGCCCTTGTCCGACAGCTTCTCCTTGCCGATGCGCAGCACCTCGAGCATCTTGTCCGCGTCGATGTCGTACGCCATCGTCACGTGGTGCAGCACCGCGCCGGGCGCGCCGTCGGGGCCCACGATCCGCTTCTGCGCCGCGCCCGCGATCTTGCCCTGGTCGGTGGCGATGTCGTTCAGCGGCTGGTACCAGGCGCGGATCCCCATGTCGCCGAGCGCGCCGAGCACCCAGTCGTCGAGGTAGGCGTAGCTGTCCTGGAAGGACAGGCCCTGCACCAGCGCCTCCGGCACCGACAGCGAGTAGGTGATGGTGTTCCCCGGCTCCACGAACATCGCGCCGCCGCCGGAGATCCGGCGCACCACGTCCACGCCGTGCCGGCGGGCCCCCTCGGGGTCCACCTCGTTGCGCAGCGACTGGAAGCTGCCGATGATCACGGCGGGGGAGGCCCACTCCCACACCCGCAGCGTCGGCGGGCGCCGTCCGGCGGCCACCTCGGCGGTCAGCACCTCGTCCAGGGCCATGTGCAGCGCGGGCGGCTGCGGGCCCTCGTGCACCAGCTGCCAGTCGTAGTCGGTCCAGTCCGTGGCGTGCGCCAGCGCACGGCGCACCGCGATGCCGACACCCTCCGCGGTGAGCCCGTACATCACGGTCCCCTCGGGCAGGGCGGCCTCGATCCGCGCGGCCAGACCGGCCGCGTCGGTGTCGGCCGGGGCGCCCTCCAGGGCTCCGTTCACGGCGTCCAGCGCCTCGTCGGGCTCCAGGAAGAAGTCCCCCGCCACGCGCGCGTGACGCAGCGCCCCGTCCACCACGTCCACGTCCACCACGACGAGCTTGCCGCCGGGAACCTTGTACTCACCGTGCACGACTCCGCCTTTCGTCCAGCCGCGTGCACCAACGCCGGGCCCGCCCGGATTGTTCCCGTCACGGCCGCGGCGCCCGGTGCCGCGGGCGCCGCCGAGGGTGGCGTCGTCCCGCAGTACGCGCTTACCCTGCGGGCGGCAGTGGCCGAGGCCGCCGGCCCGGAGCGGGTGGTGCGCAGGGCCGGACGACGCGAACACCTGGGGCAGGGGATGCAGTTCACCACCCGACCGACCCTCCAGGGCACCTTCGGCATGGTGTCCTCCACCCACTGGCTGGCCTCCCAGTCCGCCATGGCCGTCCTCGAGGACGGCGGCAACGCCTACGACGCGGCCGTGGCCGGAGCCTTCGTGCTGCACGTCGTCGAACCCCACCTCAACGGCCCGGCCGGCGAAGTGCCGATGATCCTCGCCCCGGCCGGCGGGGAGGTACGCGTGCTGTGCGGGCAGGGCGTCGCCCCGGCCGGCGCGACCGTCGCCCACTACAAGGGGCTCGGCCTCGACCTCGTCCCCGGCACCGGCCCGCTCGCCGCCGCCGTGCCCGGCGCCTTCGACGCCTGGATGCTCCTGCTGCGCGACCACGGCACCAAGTCCCTCGCCGACGTCCTCACCTACGCCATCGGCTACGCCGAGGACGGCCACCCGCCCGTGGAGCGGGTCGGCGACACCGTGGAGACCGTGCGCGAGCTGTTCGAGACGGAGTGGACCAGCTCCGCCGAGGTCTACCTGCCCGGCGGACGCCCGCCGCGCCCCGGCGAGCTGTTCCGCAACCCCGCCCTCGCCGCCACCTGGAAGCGGCTGCTCGCCGAGGTGGCCGGCGCCGGTGACCGGGAGGCGCAGATCGAGGCCGCCCGCGAGGTGTGGCGCACCGGCTTCGTCGCCGAGGCGCTGGTCCGGCAGGCCGCCCGCCCCACCCTCGACACCAGCGGCAGGCGCCACACCGGCACCCTCACCGCCGACGACCTCGCCGCCTGGTCCGCCACCTACGAGGACCCGGTCACCTACGACTTCGACGGCTGGACCGTGTGCAAGGCGGGACCGTGGAGCCAGGGCCCGGTGCTCCTCCAGCAACTCGCCCTGCTCCCCGACGAGTTGCCGCCCTACGGCTCGGCCGCCTATCTGCATCTGCTGATCGAGAACTGCAAGCTCGCCATGGCCGACCGCGAGGCCTGGTACGGCGACGCCGCCGAGGTGCCGCTCGACGACCTGCTGTCCGCCGCGTACAACGCCGAGCGGCGCACCCTGGCCGGCCCGCGCGCCTCCCACGAGCTGCGCCTCGGCAGCCCCGGCGGCCGCACCCCCCGGCTCGCCGCCCACGCGCGCGTCGTGGCCACCGACGAGCCGGGCTTCAGCCCCATGGGCGCCGGTGAGCCGACCGTCGCCAAGAGCCCCACCTCTCCGGTGCCCGGCGAACCGGAGGTCTCCGCCGACGGCGGTACCCGCGGCGACACCTGTCACCTCGACGTCGTCGACCGCTGGGGCAACATGATCTCCGCCACGCCCAGCGGCGGCTGGCTCCAGTCCAACCCCGTCGTGCCCGAGCTGGGCTTCCCGCTCGGCACCCGGCTCCAGATGACCTGGCTGGAGGAGGGCCTGCCCAACAGCCTCACCCCGGGCCGCCGCCCCCGCACCACGCTCACCCCGTCCCTCGCCCTGCGCGACGGCGTGCCGGTCATGGCGTTCGGCACGCCCGGCGGCGACCAGCAGGACCAGTGGCAGCTGCACTTCTTCCTCGCCGTCGCCCTGCGCGCGAAGGTGCGCGGCGGGCTCGACCTCCAGGGCGCCGTCGACGCCCCGAACTGGCACAACGACAGCTTCCCCGGCTCCTTCTACCCCCGCGGCATGCGGCCCGGCAGCGTCACCGTCGAGTCCCGCACCGACCCGGAGGTGGTCGAGGAGCTGCGCCGCCGCGGCCACGACGTCACCGTCGGCGACGCCTGGTCCGAGGGACGGCTGTGCGCGGTCGCCCGCGACCCGGACACCGGCGTCCTCTCGGCGGCCGCCAACCCGCGCGGCCAGCAGGGGTACGCGGTGGGCCGCTGAGCCCATCCCCGCGGGTGCGGGCAGCCCATTTCCGCGGCGCCCGCACCCGAGACCGTCCCGGGCCGGGGCGGGGCTGTCGGTGCGGCGTGCTCTCATGGAGGAGTGATCGAGACCGACGCGAGCATCGACCAGTTCCTCACCCGGCACGCCCCCGACGTGGAGGCCGCCGTCCGCGAGGCCGCCGCGCGGGAGATCGTGCCGCGCTGGCGCCGTCTCGCCGCCCACGAGGTGGACCGCAAGAGCGGACCGCACGACCTGGTGACCGACGCCGACCGCGAGGCCGAGCGGCACCTCACGGCGGAGCTGCCCCGCCTGCTGCCCGGCTCCGTGGTGGTCGGCGAGGAGGGCGTGCACGCCGACCCGTCGTCGTACGAGGCGATAGGCGGGGACGCGCCGGTGTGGATCGTCGACCCCGTCGACGGCACCCGCCAGTTCGTGCGCGGCGAGACCGGCTACTGCACCCTGGTCGCGCTCGCCGTGCGCGGCGTGGTGCGGGCCTCCTGGACGTACGCCCCGGCCCTCGGCCTGCTGGCCACCGCCGTCCGCGGACAGGGCGCCCGCCTCGACGGCGAGCCGCTGCGCTCCGGTTCCCCGGAGCCCGGCCGGGACCTCCGCGTCGCCACCTCCCACCCGGACTTCACCACCGACGAGCAGAAGCGCGCCCTCCTCGGCCTGCGCGCCGACGGCGTGTCCCCGCGCCCCTGCGGTTCGGCCGGGCTCGAGTACCTGGCGGTGGCCCGCGGCGAGCTGGACGCGACCGCGTTCAACTGGGAGCTGGCCTGGGACCACGCGGCCGGTCTGCTGCTGGTGGAGGAGGCGGGCGGCGCCCAGCTCACCCGCGCGGGCATCCCGTTCGCGATCCGCGGCGGCAACACGCTGCCGTTCACCGCGGCGCGGGACGAGGCCACCGCGCGGCGGGTGGTGGAGCTGCTGTCCGCGGCCGTCTGAGGCGCGGACCGCCGGGCGGTGCGGGGCGGGTGTCCGGACGCCGTCCGGCGCCGTCCGCGGCCCGGCATATCCTGATCCTCTGTGGCCGTCGGCTGACGAAGGAGTCCGAAGGTGCCGTCGATGCTCGATGCGGTCGTGGTGGGGGCGGGGCCGAACGGGCTGACCGCCGCCGTGGAACTGGCCCGGCGCGGTTTCTCGGTGGCCCTCTTCGAGGCCAAGGGGACCGTCGGCGGCGGCGCCCGCACCGAGGAGCTGACCCTTCCCGGCTTCCGGCACGACCCCTGCTCCGCCGCCCACCCCCTCGCCGTCAGCTCGCCCGCCTTCCGCGGCCTGCCGCTGGAGCGGCACGGCCTTCAGTGGCTGCACCCCGAGCTGCCCATGGCCCACCCCTTCCCGGACGGCACGGCGGCCGTGCTGTCCCGCTCGGTCGGGGAGACGGCCGCCTCCTTCGGGCCGCGCGACGCCGGCGCGTACCGGCGGCTCGTGACGCCCTTCCTGCACCGCTGGGACACCCTGGTCCGCGACTTCATGTCGCTGCCGCTGACCGCGCTGCCCCGCGACCCCGTCACACTCGCCCGGTTCGGCCTCGTCGGCCTGCCCCCGTCGACCTGGCTGGCCCGCCGCTTCCGCGACGAGCGCGCCCGCACCCTCTTCGCCGGTCTCGTCGCCCATGTGATGGCCCCGCTCAACGGCTTCGCCACCTCGGCCATAGGCCTGGTCTTCGCCCTCGCCGCGCACACCCGCGGCTGGCCCGTCGCCCGCGGCGGTTCCCAGGCGATCTCCGACGCCCTCGCCGCCCACCTGCGCGAACTCGGCGGCACCGTGCACACCGACTACGAGGTCAAGCGGCTCGACGACCTGCCCCCGGCGCGGGCGTACGTCTTCGACACCTCGCCCACCGCGCTGGCCCGTATCGCCGGCTTCGGCGACCACTACGCCCGCTACCGCTACGGCCCCGGCGTCTTCAAGATCGACTACGCGCTGGACGGGCCCGTCCCGTGGACCGCCCCCGAGGCGCGCAGGGCCGGGACCGTGCAGATCGGCGCGGACAGCGCGGAGATCGGCGCCGCCCTGCGCGCCGCGTCCCGGGAGAACCGCGCCCCCGACGCGCCGTTCCTCATCACGGTGCAGCCCTCCGTCGTCGACCCCACCCGGGCCCCCGACGGCAAGCACGTCTTCTGGGTCTACGGACACGTCCCGCACGGCTGGAACGGCGACCTCACCGACGCGATCGAACGCCAGCTGGAGCGGTTCGCGCCCGGCTTCCGCGACCGGGTGCTGGCCCGCGCCACCGCGGGACCGCCCGAACTGGCCGCGCGCAACGCCAACTACATCGGCGGCGACATCGCCACCGGCGCGGTCTCCGGACTCCAGACGCTGCTGCGCCCCAAGCTGTCGCTGTTCCCGTACACGACACCGCACCCCGCCGTGTTCATCTGCTCCCAGGCCACCCCGCCCGGCCCCGGCGTGCACGGCATGCCCGGCCACAACGCCGCCAAGGCGGTATGGAGGAGGCTCCGCCAGACATGACCCCCAGGCTCACCCTCGTCCAGGGCGACATCACCCGGCAGAGCGCCGACGCCCTCGTCAACGCGGCCAACTCGTCCCTGCTCGGCGGGGGCGGCGTCGACGGCGCGATCCACCGGCGGGGCGGCCCGGAGATCCTCGCCGAGTGCCGCTCCCTGCGCGCCTCCCGGTACGGCAGGGGGCTGCCCACGGGGCAGGCGGTCGCCACCACCGCGGGCCGGCTGGACGCACGCTGGGTGATCCACACGGTCGGCCCGGTGCACAGCACCACCGAGGACCGCTCCGCGCTCCTCGCCTCCTGCTACCGCGAGTCCCTGCGCGTCGCCGACGCACTGGGCGCCCGCACGGTCGCGTTCCCCGCGATCTCGACGGGCGTCTACCGGTGGCCGCTGGACGACGCGGCCCGCATCGCCGTGGAGACGGTCCGCGCGACGGACACCGCGGTCGAGGAGATCACCTTCGTCCTGTTCGACGAACGGGCGTACAAGGCGTTCGCGGCGGCGGCCGGCTGACGGGGCGCGCCGGGATCCCTCCCGCCGTCACCTGACGCCCTCGCCCCTCCGGCCGACCACGCGGTCCGTGCCGGACATGCCGCCCTTCGCGCCCGTCGTGCCGGACGTGCCGCCGCGTCGTCCGGTCGCCGCCCCGGCCACGACGTGAACCTCAGAGCCCCCGCGGGCGCCGGTCCGCCTCCGCCGCGTCGGCCACCGCCTCCGCCGCCGCCTGGGCCGCCTCCGCCGTGTCGTCGGCGGCCTTGGCCGCGGCCGCGTCGTCGGCCGTGGGCTTGGCCCGGGTGGCCGGTGACGGCGGGAGCGACTCGCTGAACGCCTTCGACACGCCCTGGAGCGCCGTGGTGATCTCGCTCGGGATCACCCAGAAGTTGTTGCCCTGCCCCTGCGCGAGCTGGGGCAGCGCCTGGAGGTACTGGTAGGCGAGCAGCTTCGGGTCGGGGTCGTTGCGGTGGATCGCCTGGAACACCTCGTCGATGGCGCGCGACTGGCCCTCGGCCTCCAGGATCGCGGCGGTCCGGTTGCCCTCCGCGCGCAGCACGGCCGCCTGCTTGTCGCCCTCCGCCGTGAGGATCTGCGACTGGCGCTGTCCCTCGGCGCCCAGGATCGCCGCCCGCTTGTCCCGCTCGGCCCGCATCTGCTTCTGCATGGCCTCCTTGATGGACTGCGGCGGGTCGATGGCCTTGATCTCCACGCGGTTGACCCGCAGCCCCCACTTGCCGGTCGCCTCGTCGAGCACCCCGCGCAGCTGGCTGTTGATGGTGTCCCGTGAGGTGAGCGTCTTCTCCAGGTCCATGGACCCGACCACGTTGCGCAGCGTGGTGACGGTCAGCTGCTCCACCGCCTGGAGGAAGCTGGCGATCTCGTAGAAGGCCGCACGCGGGTCGGTGACCTGGAAGTACAGCACGGTGTCGATCTCGACGACCAGGTTGTCCTCGGTGATGACCGGCTGCGGCTTGAAGGAGACGACCTGTTCGCGCAGGTCGATCTGCGGGTGCACCCGGTCGATGTACGGGATGACGAGGTTGAGACCGGGGGTCAGGGTCTTGTGGTAGCGGCCCAGCCGCTCCACGTTGCGAGCGCGCGCCTGAGGCACGATGCGCACCGCGCGGATCACCGTGAAGATCGCGAGCAGCGCGATCAGCAGCCCGGCGACGAGGGAGGCGGAGATGTCCATGGCTTCAGTCCCGTGGGTAGACGATCGCGGTGGCGCCACTGATCTCGATGACGTCGACAGTCGTTCCGGGCGAGATCACCAGTGTTTCGTCGTAACTGCGGGCGGTCCACTCCTCGCCGTCGATACGGACCCTGCCACCGGTGCCCGACACCGCCGTCAGCACCTGCGCGGGCTTGCCCACCAGCGCGTCCACTCCGAAGCGCTGACCCTGCGGGCGCTGGAGGTGGCGCAGGGCGAGGGGCCGTACGAACAGCAGCGTCACGGCGGCGAGGACGGAGTACGCGACCAGCTGGACCCACAGCGGCAGCCCGGCCGCCGCGACCCCCGCCGTGACCAGCGCGGCCACGCTCAGCATGCCGAGGGCGGCGGTGACGGTGAGGATCTCCGCGACGGCCAGGGCGGCCGCGACGATCAGCCAGATCAGCCAGGTGTCCATGTCGCGCCTCTTCTCACCTGCGGTGGAGGGCTTGGCCGGCGCCGGCCGGCACGCGAGGGGGAGCCGGCACCTTTGCCACCACGTTACCCAGCCGCGGCCCGGATGCCGAGATCCGTGCACCGAGCATTCCCGCCGTACATGTCCGATACGCCTCCCATTGGGTGATGACCCCGATGGCGCTCGCCCGTCCCGCCGGGTGAGGCTTCGAACGGCCCCCTTGATCCCGTGGACGCCGGTGCCCGCCGGGTGTGTATGTGCGCCTGTCCCACCCCGCCCGGTGTGATCGTGATGCACGGCGTCGTCGGACGGGACGGGGACGCCGGCGACCGACGGACGGCTGAGGACGGTACGAGGACCTGATCGATGACCCTGCCCGAGCTGTACGTGACGCTGCTCATCGCGGGCACGGTGCTGCTGGCCAGCATCGCCGCCGCCCGTACCGCTCACCGGGTGGGTCTGCCCAGTCTGCTGCTGTTCCTCGCGGTGGGGATCGTGGCCGGCGAGGACGGCCTCGGCCTGCGGTTCGACGACGTCCAGCTCGCGCAGGCGCTCGGCACCGCCGCCCTGGCCGTGATCCTCGTGGAAGGCGGTCTGACCACCCGGTGGAGCGACGTCCGGCGGCTGGTGGCGCCCGCCGGCGTCCTGGCCACCGTGGGCGTGTTCCTGTCCGTCCTGGTCACCGCCTCGGGCGCGCACTGGCTGCTCGGGCTCGACTGGAACGTGGCGCTGCTGCTCGGGGCGATCGTCTCCTCGACCGACTCCGCCGCCGTGTTCTCCGTGCTGCGGGCGCTGCCCCTGCCCCGGAAGCTGACCGGACTGGTCGAGGCCGAGTCCGGCTTCAACGACGCGCCCACGATCATCCTCGTGCTGGTCTTCTCCACCACCACCTCCGACGTCCCGGCGATCGGTCCGCTCCTCGGCAGCCTGCTGTTCCAGCTGGCCGTCGGCGGCGCGCTCGGTGTGCTGACCGGCCTCCTCGGCGCGGTCGCGCTGCGCCACATCGCGCTGCCCGCCACGGGTCTCTACCCGCTGGCCACGGTCGGCTTCGGCATCACCGCCTTCGCCGCCGCCGGCGCGGCCGGCGCGAGCGGCATCATCGCCGCCTATCTGTCCGGACTGGTCCTCGGCAACTCCCAGCTGCCGCACCGCGCCGCCACCCGCTCCTTCGCGGAGGGCGCGGGCTGGCTGGCGCAGATCGGCCTGTTCGTCATGCTCGGACTGCTCGTCGACCCCAGCGAGCTGTCCGGCGCGGTCCTGCCCGCCCTCGTCGTCGGCCTGGTGCTGCTGCTCGTCGCCCGCCCCGTGTCCGTACTGCTGTGCCTGCTGCCGTTCCGCACCCCCTGGCGGCAGCAGGCGTTCATCTCCTGGGCGGGGCTGCGCGGCGCGGTCCCCATCGTGCTCACCACCTTCCCGGTGGTGGAGGACGTGCCGCACGCCCGCGAGATCCTCAACATCGTGTTCGTGCTGGTGGCCCTGTTCACCCTGCTCCAGGGCCCCACCCTGCCCGCCGTCGCCCGCCGCCTCGGCCTGGTGCGCACCGACGCGCTGCGCGAGATCCAGGTGGAGACCGCTCCCCTCGACGTCCTGGACGCCGACCTGCTCACCGTGAGCATCCCGGAGGGCTCCCAGCTGCACGGCGTGGCCGTCTTCGAACTGCGGCTGCCGCCCCCGGCCGTCGTCACCCTCATCGTCCGGGAGGGCGCCACGCTGGTGCCGGACCGCGACACCGTGCTGCGCGCCGGGGACGAACTCCTGCTCATCGCCACCCCGGAGACCCGCGAGGACGCCGAACGCCGGCTGCGCGCCATCGGCCGGCGCGGCAAGCTCGCCCGCTGGCTCGGCGAAATCGGGGCGCCGGAACCGGAAGGCACCACCACGGGCGGCTGACGGCCCGCCGACCGTCCCACGTGACCCGTCCCCGGGTCGGACTCCGCGCGGAACCACCACGACCGCACAGAGTCCGACGGCATCATTGCTTCGTTTGTGTGCGAGTCCTAGGGTGTGGCGGGCTCAGTAGTCGCACCCTCACCACCCGTCGTGATCCACCTCCGGCGTGACGTCGCCGCCGTGACGCCGCGCCGCCGGGGGATCCGGCGTGCCCTCAGTCCGTGCAGTGCCCTGTCGCACCGAGGAAGGCCACGGTCATGCCGCACCCGCACGTGTCTCCCGCCGCAGCTCCCACCCGCCCCGTCCGTCCGGTCGTCAGCCGCCGCCGTCTCCTGGAGTCCGGCGCCGCCGTGCTCGGCGCCCTCGCCCTGTCCGCCCCGTCCGGCGCCGCGCACGCGGCAGGCCCGCGCCCGCAGTCCGACGACGGACCCCCGGAGTGGAACGACTTCGGCGTCTTCCGCCTCGGCACCGAACCTCCGCACACCACCCTCATGCCGTACGCCGGCCTGCCGCAGGCGCTCGCCGCCGACCGCACCCGCTCGCCGTACCGGCTGGACCTCGACGGCACCTGGAAGTTCGCCTACGCGGACCGGCCCGAGGACCGCGACCCCGACTTCCACCGCACCGACACCGACGACCGCGGCTGGGACACCATCCCCGTCCCGTCGGTGTGGCAGCTGCACGGCCACGACTTCCCGATCTACCTGAACATCACCTACCCCTACTGGGGCCCCAACGGCCGCGGCGAGGAACCCCAGCCGCCCGCCGCGCCCACCCGCTACAACCCGGTGGGCCAGTACCGCCGCACCTTCACCGTGCCGCGCGACTGGCGCGGCCGCCGTGTCTTCCTGCACTTCGAGGGCGTCAAGTCCGCGCACTACGTGTGGATCAACGGCGAACTCGTCGGCTACGACGAGGACTCCTACACGCCGTCGGAGTACGACGTCACCGAGCAGCTGCGTCCCGGCGCCAACCAGATCGCGGTCGAGGTGTACCGCTACTCCGACGGCGACTGGCTGGAGGACCAGGACATGATCCGGCTGAGCGGCATCTTCCGCTCGGTCTACCTGTACTCCACCCCGCCCGTGCACCTGCGCGACTTCAAGCTGGAGACGCCGCTGAACGACACGTACACCGCCGCCGGGCTGGACGTCACCGCACACGTGCGGGCGTACGGCGACGACGCGGGAGGCGGCCGGTACACCGTCGAGACGCAGCTGTACGACGCGCGCGGCCACGCCGTCTGGTCGCGGCCGCTGCTGCGGACCGCCGACCTCGGTTCGGTGGAGGCCGGCCGGGACGTCACCGTACGGGCGTCGCGAGCCGTGCCCGGCCCACGGCTGTGGTCGGCGGAGGACCCGTACCTCTACACGGCCGTCCTCCGGCTCCGCGACCCGTCCGGGACGGTCGTCGAGACGCTCTCCCACCGGGTGGGCATCCGTGAGTTCGCGCTCAAGGACGGGCTGATGCGGATCAACGGCCGCCCCGTCTCCTTCCGCGGCACCAACCGCCACGAGATGCACCCGGCCCGCGGCACCGCCCTCACCCGTGAGGACATGGTCCGGGACATCACGATCGTCAAGCGGCTCAACATGAACTCGGTCCGCACCTCCCACTACCCGGACAACCCCCTCTGGTACGAACTCGCCGACGCCTACGGCCTCTACCTCGTCGACGAGACCAACCTCGAGACCCACGGCATCCGCGACCGCTACCCGGGCGACCACCCCGACTGGACCGCCGCCTGCGTCGCCCGCGCGCAGAACATGGTCCACCGCGACAAGAACCACCCCTCGGTGGTCATCTGGTCGCTCGGCAACGAGGCCGGCGGCGGTTCCACCTTCACCGCCATGCACGACTGGATCCGCTCCTACGACACCACCCGCGTCATCCAGTACGAGGGCGACGACCGGCCCGGCGTCAGCGACATCCGCTCCCGCATGTACGAGAGCCCCGCCCGTGTCGAGCAGCGCGCCCGCGACACCGCCGACACCCGGCCGTACGTGATGATCGAGTACTCCCACGCGATGGGGAACTCCAACGGCAACTTCCGGAAGTACTGGGACGTCGTGCGCCGGCACGACGTCCTGCAGGGCGGCTGGATCTGGGACTTCGCCGACCAGTCCCTCCACACGCCCGTGCCGGAGCGCACCCTGCTCACCGAGTCCGGACCGGCCGCGCTGCGCGGCGAGATCCTCGCCACCCGCGGCCGCCTCGACCGCGACAAGGGCCTGTCCGGCATCACCGTCTTCGCACGCCACGACAGCCTCGACCTCACCGGATCCCTCACCCTGGAGGCGTGGTTCACCCCGGGCGTGCCCGGCTACCACCAGCCGATCGTCGCCAAGGGCGACACCCAGTACGCGCTCAAACAGACCGACCGCAGGGTGGAGTTCTTCATCTGCTCCGACGGCCAATGGATCGCCGTCAACTGGCCCGTCCCGGACGACTGGAGCGGCAGGGAACACCATGTCGCGGGCGTCTTCGACGCCGACGCCGGCACCCTCACCCTGTACGTCGACGGCGCGGTCCGCGCCACCCGTGCCACCGACCGCCGGCCCACCAGCACCACCGCCCCGCTGTCCCTCGCCTCCGACGCGGACAACCAGACCCGGGAGTTCGACGGCACGATCCGCCGCGCCCGCGTCTACGCCCGTGCCCTCACCACGGCCGAACTGGCCTCCGAGGACCGGGCGCCCGGCGACGACGGCGTGCGCTTCTGGTTCGA
The DNA here is from genome assembly GCA_014650475.1 of Streptomyces albogriseolus. GTDB lineage: Bacteria > Actinomycetota > Actinomycetes > Streptomycetales > Streptomycetaceae > Streptomyces > Streptomyces albogriseolus. The sequence goes on along the minus strand of BMVA01000006.1, from coordinate 263,300 downwards.
CGCCGCCACCGTGAGGACGGAGCGGAAACGCCCCGCGGCCAGGACCTTCCTCGCGTACGGCGGGGACTGGGGCGACAACCCCAACGACGGGGCGTTCGTCGCCGACGGCATCGTCACCGCCGACCGCAGGCCCGGCGGCAAGGCGGCCGAGATCAAGCGCGTCCACCAGGCCGTCGGCGTCGTCCGCACGCCCGGCGGCGGACCGGGCGCGGTCACCCTCACCAACGAGTACCTCTTCACCGACCTCCGCGAGTTCGACGGGCGTTGGGAGCTTGTCGCGGACGGCGAGGTGATCGGCGGCGGACGGCTCACCCGGGACCAGCTGGACGTGGCGCCGCTGACCGAGAAGCGCGTCGACCTGCCCGTGCGCCTGCCCAGGAACCCGTCCCCGGGCACGGAGTTCTTCCTCCAGCTGTCCTTCACGACACGGGAGCGCGCGCCCTGGGCGGAGGCCGGCTTCGAGGTGGCGCGCCACCAGCTCCCGCTCGACACGGACCCCCCGGCGGTGACGCCCGTGCCGCTGTCCCGGGTCCCGGCGCTGCGGCACGAGGTGCGCGACGGGGACATCCGCGTCACCGGCAAGGGTTTCTCGGTCACCGTCGACCGGAGCACCGGCCTCCTCACCGACTACGAGGCGGACGGCGCCCGCCTGCTCACCTCGGGACCGGCGCCCAACTTCTGGCGGGCGCCCACCGACAACGACCGCGGCAACGGCCAGCACCTGCGCAACCAGACCTGGCGCGACGCGGGCGCCCGCCGAACGGTCACCGGCGTCACCGTGCGGCCGCTCGGCGACCGCGCCGTCGAGGTCCGCGTCACCGGCACCCTGCCCACCACGGCCGAGTCCGCGTACTCCACGACGTACACCGTCTTCGGCAACGGCGAGATCAAGGTGGACCACACCCTCCACCCGGGCTCCGCGAGCCTGCCGTACCTCCCCGAGGTCGGCTCGCTGCTGTTCCTGCCCCGCCGCCTGGACCGGCTGCACTGGTACGGGCGCGGCCCCGAGGAGAACCACTGGGACCGCAACACCGGCACCGACGTGGGCCGTTGGTCCTCGACCGTGGCCGAGCAGTGGACGCCGTACATCCGCCCGCAGGAGAACGGCAACAAGACCGACGTGCGCTGGGCCGCGCTGACCGACGGAGAGGGACGCGGACTGCTGGTGACGGGCGAACCCCTCGTCGAGGTCAACGCCTCGCACTTCACCCCCGAGGACCTGTCCGCCGGCGTCCGGCACGACTACCAGCTCACCCCGCGCGACGCGGTCGTGCTGCGGGTCAACCACCGGCAGATGGGCGTGGGCGGCGACGACAGCTGGGGCGCGCACACCCACGACGAGTTCAAGCTGTTCGCGGACCACGACTACGCCTACACCTACCGGCTGCGCCCGCTCACCGACGTGGACCGGGCGCTCGCCCTCTCCCGCCGGCCCACCGCGGTCGAATAGCCCGGCACACTCGGGGGAGCCCGGGGTAACCGGGCTCCCATGGGTGACATCCTGGTCGGCGCCTGTTCATGGACGGATCGCCAACTCGTCGCGAGCGGCTGGTATCCGCGCGGACGGCGCGACGCCGAAGGGCGGCTGCGGCACTACGCGGAGCGGTTGCCGGTCGTCGAAGTGGACTCCGGCTACTACGCGTTGCCGCGCCGCCGCAACAGTGAACTGTGGGTGGAACGCACCCCGGACGGCTTCCGCTTCGACGTCAAGGCGTTCTCCCTGCTCACGGGTCACCCGACACGCCCCGAGGCGCTCCCGGCGGATCTGCGCGACCGGGTGCCCGCACGAGGGCGGGCGGACCCGGCACTGCTGGACGAGGTCTGGGGCCGTTTCGCGGAGGCGGTCGACCCCCTGCGCACGGCCGGACGGCTGGGGGCCGTGCTGTTCCAGTTCCCGCCGTGGTTCACCCCCGGCGCCCCGGCCGAACGCCGCCTCGAGGACTGCGCGGAACGCGCCAAGGGCTGGCCGCTCGCCGTGGAGTTCCGCCACCCGTCCTGGTGGCACGTGGAACACGCCGACGAGACAAGGGAGTTGCTGACCTCCCTGGGCATGTCGGCGGTCGGCACCGACATGGCCCAGGGCCTCACCGCCTCCCTGCCGCCCCTGGTCCCCGTCACCCGCCCCGCCCTGGCCGTCGTACGGTTCCACGGCCGCAGCGGCGCGTGGGGGAGGGGCAGCAAGGAGGACCGCTTCCGTCACGACTACGACGTGACGGAGCTCGCCGCCTGGGTGCCGCGCCTGCGCCGCGCGGCACAGGACACGGACGAGCTGCACGTCCTGTTCAACAACTGCTGCGGCGACGCGGCGGTACGGGCGGCGGAGACGATGCGGGGCCTCCTGATCCCACCGCCGGGGCGATCCGCCGAACCGCAGGACACGGGACGTTGATGTCGGATTTCCGCCGGACTCCCTCACTCCCCGTGCCCGATCCTTGAGGCATGCACCGAGGGATGCACACCGACACCGAGCGCTGCGTGCGCGCCGTGCAGTCGAAGGACGCGCGGTTCGACGGCTGGTTCTACACCGCCGTCCTCACCACCGGCATCTACTGCCGGCCCAGCTGCCCCGCCGTCCCGCCCAGGCCCGAGCACATGGTCTTCCACCCCAGCGCGGCCGCCTGCCAGCAGGACGGGTACCGGGCGTGCAAACGCTGCCGCCCCGACACCAGTCCCGGCTCCCCGCAGTGGAACGTGCGCGCCGACCTCGTCGCCCGCGCCATGCGGCTGATCGCCGACGGCGTGGTGGACCGCGAGGGCGTCACCGGCCTCGCCGCCCGCCTCGGCTACAGCACCCGGCAGATCGAACGCCAGCTGCTCGCCGAACTGGGCGCGGGACCCCTTGCCCTGGCCCGCGCCCAGCGGGCGCAGACCGCGCGGCTGCTCGTCGAGACGACGGACCTGCCGATGGCGGACGTCGCCTTCGCGGCCGGCTTCTCCTCCGTGCGCACCTTCAACGACACCGTGCGCGAGGTGTTCGCGCTCTCCCCGAGCGACCTGCGCACCCGGGCGCCGAAGCACGCGGCCGCCGGCACTCCCGGCGTGATCACGCTGCGCCTGCCGTTCCGCGCCCCGCTCCACCCCGACAACCTCTTCGGCCACCTCGCCGCCACCGCCGTACCCGGCGTGGAGGAATGGCTCCCCCACAGCCTCGAGGGCGTGGGAGGTACCCCCATCGGCGCCTACCGCCGCACGCTGCGGCTCCCGTACGGCCACGGCATCGTGGCCCTGTCACCCCGCCCCGGCCACATCGCCTGCCGGCTCGCCCTGAGCGACCCCCGGGACCTCACCGTCGCCATCAGCCGCTGCCGCCGCCTGCTCGACCTCGACGCCGACCCGGTCGCCGTCGACGAGCAGCTGCGGGCCGACCCGGCGCTCACGCCCCTGGTCGACAAGGCCCCCGGCCGACGGGTGCCGCGCACGGTCGACGCGGCGGAGTTCGCCGTCCGCGCGGTCCTCGGACAGCAGGTGTCCACCGCCGCCGCCCGCACCCACGCGGCGCGCCTGGTCACCGCGCACGGCACCCCCGTCGACGACCCCGAGGGCGGCCTCACCCACCTCTTCCCGGCACCGGAGGAGCTGGCCGCGCTCGACCCGGACGCCCTCGCCATGCCCCGCACCCGCCGCACCACCCTCACCACCCTGGTCCGCAGGCTCGCGGACGGCGACCTCCGCCTGGGCGCCGACAGCGACTGGACGGAGACCCGCGCCGCGCTGCTCGCCCTCCCGGGCTTCGGCCCCTGGACCGCCGACGTCATCGCCATGCGCGCCCTCGGCGACCCCGACGCCTTCCTCCCCACCGACCTGGGCGTCCGCCGCGCCGCCCGCGCCCTGGGCCTCCCCTCCACCCCGTCCGCCCTCACGACCCGAGCCGCGGCCTGGCGCCCCTGGCGCGCCTACGCGGTGCAGTACCTCTGGGCGACCGACAGCCACCCGATCAACGTCCTGCCGTCCTGACCGGCAGGGGAGGACCCATGAGACAGCACACCGTGACCGACAGCCCGTACGGCCCCCTGACCCTCGTCGCCGACGACGGCGTCCTCTGCGGCCTCTACATGACCGACCAGCGCCACCGCCCCCCGGAGGAGACCTTCGGCGCCCCCGACGACAGCCCTTTCACCGCGACGAAGGAACAGCTGGCCGCCTACTTCGCGGGCTACCTGAAGGAGTTCACCGTCCCTCTGCGCCTGCACGGCACCCCGTTCCAGCTCCGGGTGTGGGAACAGCTCCGGCGCATCCCCTACGGCGAGACCCGCACCTACGGACAGCTCGCCGACGTCCTCGGCAACCCCAGGGCGTCCCGCGCCGTCGGCCTCGCCAACGGCCGCAACCCGGTCGGCGTCATCGTCCCCTGCCACCGCGTCATCGGCTCCACCGGCGACCTCACCGGCTACGGCGGCGGCCTGCCCCGCAAACGACGCCTGCTGGACTTCGAACGCGGAACGGCCCTGTTCTAGGCGGTGCTCGAGGCGGCGATCCGCCGCAGCAACGCCGGCAGCGCCGTGCCGATCGGTTCCCGGACGACCTCGTCCGCCAGGTCGTCGTACGGGGTCGGTTCGGCGTTGACGATGATCAGGCGGGCGCCGTGGTCGGCGGCCACCTGGGCGAGACCCGCCGCGGGGTGCACCTGAAGGCTGGTGCCGGCGGCGATGAAGAGGGTGCAGGCCTTCGTGATCGCCACCGCCTCGCCGAGCACCATGGGGTCCAGCGCCTCGCCGAACATCACCGTCGCCGGCTTGAGGACGCCGCCGCAGTCGGCGCAGGGCGGGTCGTCCTCGCCGGCCGTCAGACGGGCCAGCGCGTCCTCCATCGGGGTCCGCGCGTGGCACTTGGTGCAGACGACCGTGCGCGCCGTTCCGTGCAGCTCCAGCACCTTGCGGTCCGGCATGCCGCCGAGCTGGTGCAGACCGTCCACGTTCTGGGTGATCACCCGCACCGCCGTCCCGGACCGCTCCAGCTCGGCCACGGCACGATGCGCGGCGTTCGGCTCGGGCAGCGCGGCGACGGTCTCCCGCCGCATCCGCCACGACCGGCGGCGGATCTCCGGGTCGGCCATGTAGTACTCGTACGTCACGAGCTTCTCGGCGTCGGGGTCGCGGCGCCACAGCCCGGCCGGTCCGCGGTAGTCGGGGATGCCGGAGTCCGTGCTGACGCCGGCGCCGGTCAGCAGGGCGACGAGGGGCTTGCTCATGCGGCGAGGGTAGGGCGGAGAAGGCGCGCCCGGCGAGCGGATATCGGGCCGGTCGGTCCGGCCCGTCAGTGCACCCGGCGGCCGTTCTCCAGCTCCGCCGTGCCCGAGCCGTCCGCGAGGACGTCCAGCGCGGCGAGCACCCGGAGGCCCAGGGCACCGGGCAGGTGCGCGGTGATCTCCTCGCGCTCCACCAGCCGCCACGACAGCAGCTCCTCCTCCTGGAGACGGATCGCCCTCAGCTCGTCCTCGCCGAGCACACCGCCGTCGTAGAGGTACGCCACCAGCGGCGGCACGCCCTGCGTCCGCACCCAGTCCACGGCGAGCAGCCGGCCCAGCGGGCGGTCCAGGCCGATCTCCTCGGCCGTCTCCCGCCGCGCCCCCTCGCGCGGGCTCTCCCCCTCGTCCGACTCGATCGTGCCGCCGGGCAGCGCCCACCCCTCCCGGTAGTTCGGCTCGACGAGCAGCACGCGCCCCCGGACGTCCCGGAAGAGGGCGGCGGCCCCGGCGAGGACACGGGGGAGGGAGGCGACGTAGGCGGCGAAGTCCTGGGTGTCCTGCGTGGTGGTCATGCGGGAAGGGTAGCGGCGGCCGAGCGCCCCGCCGGGGCCGTCGCGGACCCGCCCGCCCGGCGCACGGCAGCACGCGCCGTCCCCTGACCGACACGGCGGGCGCACACGCCGGAGCACGGCCGACGGCGGTACGGGCGGCCGGCCTCCGCCCTGGCCACGGGCTCAGACCTCCGCCTGCGCCAGCCGCAGCGTCCGCTCCGCCAGCTCGCTGATCCGCACTCCGTCGAACCCGAACACCGCACTGCGCACCGTGTCCTCCAGCGGCTCCTTCCACTGGTCCGGGACGGCCGCCGCGCCGCACATCACCCCCGCCACCGACCCGGCCGTCGCGCCGCACGAGTCCGTGTCCAGACCGCCCCGCACTGTCAGCGCGACACTCCGGGAGAAGTCGCCGTCGCCGTACAGCAGCCCCGCGGTGATCACGGCCGCGTTCGGGATCGTGTGGATCCAGCCGAGCCCCGCCGTCTCCTTCTCCAGCGTGGCCAGCGTGTCCTCCCACGGCAGGCCGCTCTCGTGCAGCGACGTCACCCGGCGCACCGTGCGCGCCAGCCTGCTGCCCGCCGGGATCACCGTCAGCGCCTCGTCCACCGCCTCCCGCGGCGTCGGCGCCGTGAACGCCGCCGCGACCAGCGCCGCCGCCCACATCGCGCCGTACACCCCGTTGCCGGTGTGCGACAGCACCGCGTCCTTGCGGGCCAGCGCGGCTGCCCGGCGCGGGGCGCCCGGCGAGACCCAGCCGTGCACATCGGCACGGATCAGCGCGCCGATCCACTCCTGGTACGGGTTGTCGTACGTCGCCGTCAGCGGCGGCCGCAGCCCGTTCGCCAGGTTCCGGTACGCCGCCCGCTCCGCGGTGAACGTCTGCAGGTACGGCAGCCGCAGCAGCCACAGGTCGCCGACCTGCTCGGTGGTGAAGCCGAACCCGTGCGTCTCCAGCAGGTGCAGGCCGAGGATCGCGTAGTCGACGTCGTCGTCCCGGCAGCTGCCGTGCACCCGGCCGCGGACGCAGTACCGCCACTCCGGGCGCAGCGCCCGCTCCTCGTCCTCCGTCGGCGGTCCCGGCAGGTAGTCGGTCAGCGGCAGCGCGTCCGTCGCCCGCAGGTAGCGGTCGATGCGGTCCCGCGTCCACACCTCGCCCTGCTCCACCGGCTTGCCCAGCATGTTGCCGGCGATCCGGCCCAGCCAGCCGCCCAGGATGCGGTCGGCGAGCCCGGTCGCGGTGGTCGTTCCGGTCGTGGCGGTCATGGGACCGGTCTACCCGTTTCCAGGCGGTTCCGTACCGGTCCACGGGCCGGTCGGTGCATGACGGGCACGGCGCCCGGCGGTTAGGGTCGCAGCGGCGCGACAGGCCCCGGCACGCGCGCGGGGCCCGATGAACGAGGGGAAGCCAAGTGGCGGACGCTGCACGAAGCGGTACGCGTACGACGCCGTCGGCCCAGCGGGTGCTGGTCGCCGCGGACAAGTTCAAGGGGTCGCTGACGGCCGTGGAGGTCGCCGAGCGGGTCATCGCCGGACTGCGCCGGGTCCGGCCGGACCTCCGGGCCGAGGCGCTGCCGGTGGCCGACGGCGGCGACGGCACCGTCGCGGCGGCCGTCGCGGCCGGGTTCGAACGGCACGAGGTTCGGGTCTCCGGACCCCTCGGCGACGAGGTGACCGCGGCCTACGCGCTGCGGGACGGCACCGCCGTCGTGGAGATGGCGGAGGCCAGCGGGCTGCAGCGGCTGTCGGAGGGCGTCTTCGCGCCGCTCACGGCGTCGACGTACGGCTCCGGGGAGCTGCTGCGGGCCGCGCTGGACGCGGGCGCGCGCAGCATCGTGTTCGGCGTCGGCGGCAGCGCGACCACGGACGGCGGGGCCGGGATGCTGGCGGCGCTGGGCGCGCGGTTCCTGACGGCGTCGGGCGAGCCGGTCCGGCCGGGCGGCGCCGCGCTGGCGGAGCTGGCGACCGCGGACCTGTCCGGTCTCGACCCGCGGCTGCGTTCGGTCGAGTTCGTGCTCGCGAGCGACGTCGACAACCCGCTGACCGGCCCGAAGGGCGCGGCGGCGGTGTACGGGCCGCAGAAGGGCGCCTCGCCGGAGGACGTGGAGCGGCTGGACGCCGCGCTGGCGCACCTCGTGAAGGTGCTGGACGCCTCCGCGCTCGCGGCGTTGCCGGGGGCGGGGGCCGCGGGAGGTATCGGGTTCGCGGCGCTGCTGGTGGGGGCGCGGTTCCGGCCGGGCATCGAGGTGATGCTGGACGTGCTGGGGTTCGCGTCCGCGCTGGAGCGGGCGGATCTGGTGATCACGGGGGAGGGGTCGCTCGACGAGCAGACGCTGCACGGGAAGGCCCCGGCGGGCGTCGCCGCGGCCGCGCGGGCGGCCGGGAAGGACGTGGTCGCGGTGTGCGGGCGGCTGGCGCTGGCGCCGGAGGTGCTGGGGCGGGCCGGCATCCGGCGGGCGTACGCCCTCACGGACGTGGAGCCGGACGTGGCGAAGTGCATCGCCGATGCGGGGCCGATCCTGGAGCGGACGGCGGAGCGCATCGCGCGGGACTACCTCACCTGAGCCGGGCCCCGGGTCAGGTCCCCCTTGGGGGGACCTGACACCGTCTCACCGCGCGTCATGACAGGGGCCCGAGCGCCCGACGGGACCGTGTTGCGATCCTCCTCATCAGTGGTTCCATGGACATGAAGGCAAACGTGCAGGTGGACGTCCCCGACGTCCTCGCCCGCACGGAGCGGCGGCGTCACCGGCCGCTGCGCCTCCCGGCGTTCCGTGACGTCTCGCCGGAAGGCGCAGCACGGAGGGAACGACGCCATGCCCACCAAGGTCATCCGCAGCCCGGAGGGCAAGCAGCGGCCGCGTGACGCCGCCTGGTTCACGCTGTACCCGAGACGCTGGACGCTCCGGGCCGCGCGAGCGGTGGGGCGGCGCTGGCGGTCCTACCGGACCGGCCGGGAGGCCCGCCGGAGCATCGTCCCCAACCGCAGGTGGCACCCCTGGCGGGTCTCGCTCGGCCGGCTGCTGCGTGTGTTCGCCTTCGTCGGAACCGCGCTGCTGCTCGGCTGGATCGCGCTCGCGGCGTACGACTCCTCGCAGCAGGCGCGCTCGTGGTACGACGAACTGAAGAACGACGCCTGGTTCAGCACCGTGCTGTCCTTCGTGAGCCCCGTGCTGACCGGCGCCCTCCTCCTCGCGGTCTTCCTCCTGTACTGGTACCACAAGGCCAAGAGGCCGCTGGTGAGGAAGGCGCGCACCCGCCCGCACGAACTGGTCCCCACGGCAGGGACGCTCGTCGACCGGATCGTCGGGCGCCGCGAACTGGCCCAGGTGATGGCCCAGACGCTCCGCAACCGCAAGACGCGCCGTCCCTATCTGCTGGTCGGCGGCGTGGGCGTCGGCAAGACCGCCGTCCTCGTGGAGCTGACCCGCATGCTCGCGCAGCAGTCCGCCGTACCGGTGCCCCTGCGCCTGCGCGACATGGACGGGGAGTTCGACTTCGAGCAGATGGCACGGCACCGCTTCGCCGAGGAGGCCGACCAGGGCGTCTTCGCCGCCGGGAACATCGACAAGGCATGGCGGCAACTGCGGCTCGACGACAAGGCCGTGGTCATCGCCGACGGTCTGGAGGAGGCCCTCCTCGACGAGCGGTACCGGGAGGACCGCGACAACATCATCCGGCGGGCCATCGACCGGGCGGACCGTCAGCAGCTGCCCCTCGTCATCGCCTCGCGTCCGCACGCGCCGCTGGAAGGCACCAGGGCCGCCATCGCCGACCTGGAACCGCTCAGCGAGGAGGCGGCCCTGGAGTACCTGGTCCGGGAACCCGGCGAGGGGGACGAACGCCGGCTGGACTGGGTGGTGGAGACCGCCGAGGTCTCCGACTCGCCGATCTACCTGCGCATCGCACGCGCCCTCCAACAGCGCGGACTGCTGGAGCACCTGACGCTCCGCGAGAACGACGGGCGGCTGAATACCCGCAGCAACGACTGCTCCACGATCAGGCTGTGGCTGCTCGACAGCTACCGCCGGGCCATGGAGGACGGGCTCATCCGCGACAAGCTGGTGATGGACCGCAGGGAACGCAGGGAGACCCTGTGGGTCGTGTCGGCCCTGGCCTGTTTCGGCCTGCTGCAGGACAGCCTGGAGGTGTCCTTCGACGACTTCGTCGGCGCCTACCTGGACGACCTGCGGGAGCGCCGCCGCTCCGGGGCCCTGCCCGAGGAGCCGTCGGCCGGATCGTGGCGGGAGGCGGTCCGTTCCTCCGTCTCGCCGGTCCAGCGCGAGGTGGTCTGGAACGTGCTGGCCCGCACGGTCGGCGAGTCGTCGTCCTGGATCAACCCGCTGGACGCCCCGACCGAGTGCTACGCCGAGCTCGCCCGGTACGCCGCCAACGGACAGCACCTGGGGCTCGTGCGGGGTTCCGAGAACACGGTCCGCTTCCCCCACAGCATCGTCCAGGCCTTCCTGGGGCACCGGCTGCTGACCGAGGTGCCCGCCGACGAGATGGCCGCCGTCGTCGGACCCGCCCTGCGCGGCCCCGGCCCGTCCCGGGAACTCCTCATCGCCCTGGTGCTGCTCTCCCGCCACCGGGCCACCACCGCCGCGCCCCGCCCGTCAGGGCCGCGCGACGGCAGGAGGGCCCCGAGGACGAGCGAACTGCTCCGCGACGCCGCCGCGAACCGGCACGACGCGAAGTACTTCGACCTGTACGCCGCCGCCCTGGAGATCGACAGCATCGACCCGGAGCCGATCCAGGACGAGCTGGCCCGCAGCCTCGACGAACAGTGGGAGGGGCTGGTCATCAGGTCCGACCAGCGCACCGTGGAGGACGCCAAGCTCGGGCTGGTGCGGCGCTTCGGCGCGGCGCTGCGCGAACGGGAGAGGCGCGGGAACGAGGCCGGGCCGCCTCCGGGGGCGGCCGCGGCGCCGCCTCCACTGCCGTACGAGCGGCTGCTCAGTATCGGCACGCACGAGCCCTCCCACGCCGTCCGGACCGCGATCGCCCACCAGATCGCCGCCGGCGGGGACGCCGCCTTCCGCGCCCTGCGGGAACTGTTCCCCCTCGACACCGATCCGGTGCGGCAGTACCTGCATCAGACGCGGGAGGCCAGACGGAAGCTCAACGAGGACTACACCGCCTGGCTCGAGGACACGGAGTCGGGCCGGCCGGCCGACCCGGGGACGGCGCAGCGCAGGGAGCAGCGGTACGCCCGGTTCGTACGGGAGCACGAGCGGCGCCGCACCGAACAGTGGCGTCACTTCGCCCTGCGGGCCTGGCTGGTCCCCATGTTCCTCGGGTCCGTCTCCGCGAGGTACCGCGACGAGGCCGAGGAACGCCTCGATCTCTGGCTGCGGCACCTCACCGTTCCGAGCGGCCGGAACGGCGCGCCGGCGCCGTCCACGGGACCGGTGGAGCCCGACCTGCCGCTGTCCCTGGAGATCGCCATGACCCAGGGCTTCAAGAACGCCGCGAACCGGCGCAGGCGTCATCCGGATGTGTACGAGGAGAGCCGGGCGTTCCTGACCAGGCACGCCGAGCGGATGCTCGCCTCCAGCCGATCCTGGTACGCGCAGCTGAGTCTGCTGCACGCCCTGTGCCTGTGGGAACTGCCCGACACGGCCGGGCGGCAGGACGCCCCCGCCGGGAAGGACGCGTCCGTCGAGCCCGTGCGCGCGGTCGCCCGCTGGCTCGCCATCGCGGGGAGCGCGCGCCGTGGCGGGGGAGACGGAGGCGGGCCGCGCGCGATGCTCCACCCGTTCGTCGCCGAGGCCGCGGACCTGGTGACCCTGGCCCTGGAGACGGGGCATCCCGAGCAGTTCCTCTGGATCGACGAGCACGGCGCCGTCAACAGCGTCGGGTCCACCCCGGCGGACCCGGAGCGCTACCGCAAGCACAATCTGTGGATCGCCCCGTCGTCCGGGTGGACCAGCCTGCACCCCCGGGCGCAGCGGCTCCTCGCCGACGTCCTGATCATGCTGAACCTCACGGAGCGGGACGGCAGCCCGGACGCCATCGAGGAACGCCTGGAGCTCACCGACCGCAGCGACCTCCCGCCCTGCGTCACCCACGACCGCACCCCGCTCCACCCCGAGCGGAGCGTGGGGCGCGACGACCGGGACGAGCCGGGCTCCACCTGCCTGCCGACCTGCACGTTCCGCCTGTGCCCCTATCCGCCCAAGGCCGCGAGGACGCAGAAGGAGATCGAGGAGCCGTTCTGCCGGCAGCAGCAGGCTCTCCTGCACAGCCACCGTCGCTGGCACCTGCCGGCCCTCACCCGGCGCACCGCCTCCTGGGTGAGCATCCCCGTGCGGGAGCTGCACGCCTTCTGGGAAGTGATGGCGCACCGGAAGCGCAAGACGCCCGAGGAGGACGAGCAGGTCCTGTGAGGCGCACGTACGAAGGCGCCGCACGCACAAGGCTCCGCACGCACGAGGGCCCCGGAACCCTTCCCGGGTCCGGGGCCCACACCACAGCCTGCGGCGGCGCTACGGCAACTGCGCCGCCCGCGCCTCGCGGCGGTTGTCGCGGAAGTTGTTCACCCGCCGCGCCGTGGCGAACAGCGGAATGACCGCCCCCATGACCAGCTGCAGCGCACACCCCGTCTGCAGCAGCAGCTGTCCGCTCGGCGCGTCGAAGGCCCATGCCGCCAGCAGCCCCATCGACAGCACGATCCACGACAGCATCGCCACGGCGAGGCGCCCCCGCGGCTTCGGGTACTCGACGCGGCTCACCATCAGCCACGCCGTGCCGATGATCGCCAGCAGCGTCGCCACGAACGGCAGCTCAAGGAGCACGATCGACACGACCGTCAGCGCCCCGAAGGGCGACGGCATGCCCTGGAAGGTGCCGTCCTTCACCGTGACGCAGGAGAAGCGCGCCAGTCTCAGCACCACCGCCAGCAGCACCACGATCGCCCCGACCGCGGCCACCCTCTGGTGCGCGTCGTCCGCGACCATGCCGTAGACGAGGACGAAGTACGCCGGGGCCAGGCCGAAGCTGATCAGGTCCGAGAGGTTGTCCAGCTCGGCGCCCATCGGCGAGGAGCGCAGCTTGCGCGCCACCAGGCCGTCGAAGAGGTCGAACACCGCCGCGCACAGCATCAGGATGACCGCGGTGGCCGCGCTGTGGCGGGCCATGCCGGACTCCTGGCTGCCCTGCAGATGCGGGATCAGGATGCCGGTGGTCGTGAAGTACACCGCCATGAAGCCGCACGTGGCGTTGCCCAGCGTGAGGGTGTCCGCTATCGACAGACGCAGCGACAGAGGCATCTCCTCGTCGTCGTCCTCGTCGGCCTCCGGCACCCAGCCGGCCTGTGTCTCGGGATCAACCACGGTCAATGCGAGTCACCCCAGCCACGGTCTTCTGACCCACTTCGACATCGACCTCCACGCCCTCGGGCAGGTAGATGTCGACGCGCGAGCCGAAGCGGATGAGGCCGATGCGCTCGCCCTGCTCGACCTTGGTGCCCTGGGGCACGTAGGGGACGATGCGGCGGGCCACCGCGCCGGCGATCTGGATCATCTCGATGTCGCCGAGCTCGGTGTCGAAGTGCCACACCACGCGCTCGTTGTTCTCGCTCTCCTTGTTGAAGGCGGGAACGAAGCCACCGGGGATGTGCTCGACCGACGTCACGGTGCCGGCCAGGGGGGCGCGGTTCACGTGGACGTTGAGCGGGCTCATGAAGATCGCGACGCGGGTGCGTCCGTCCTTCCAGGGCATGATGCTCTGCACCACACCGTCGGCGGGCGAGATGACCCGGCCCTGGGCGATCTCGCGCTCGGGGTCGCGGAAGAACCACAGCATCCCCGCCGCGAGAGCGGTGGCGGGGACGGCGACGGCCTTGGCGGCGCCCGAGCGGCGGGCGCGGAGCAGGCTCACGGCTGCGGTGGCGACGGTCGGCAGAAGCCACGGCGATGCTCCGCGCGCGAGGCGTACGCCGGCGAGGCTGTCGCGGTGTGCAGAGGTTTGGCTGTGGGGCATGGATGACCTTCGTAGCGGATGATGCCGCGCAACTGCGGGGGACGGCGGCTTTCCGGCGATCGTAGCGGCTCCCGGCCGCAACTGGGTAAGCCAGGCAACCAAGTCGGCGGCCGAAGAACGCATACGGGGTGTGATCCTCTTCCTCAAGAAAACACCCCGTATCCGGACATCTGACCCTGCTCAGCCCTGGAATCGATACTCTTCGAGCAGTCGACGGCCGATGATCATTTTCTGGATCTCAGCGGTGCCCTCACCGATCAGCAGCATCGGGGCCTCCCGGTAGAGGCGCTCGATCTCGTACTCCTTCGAGAAGCCGTAGCCGCCGTGGATCCGGAAGGCGTCCTCCACGACCTCCTTGCAGTACTCGGAGGCGAGGTACTTCGCCATCCCAGCCTCAAGGTCGTTTCGTTCCCCGGAGTCCTTTTTGCGCGCTGCGTTGACCATCATGGCATGCGCGGCCTCCACCTTGGTAGCCATCTCCGCCAGCTTGAACTGGATGGCCTGGTGCTGGGCGATCGGCTTGCCGAAAGTGTGACGCTGCTGGGCGTACCGGACGCCCAGCTCGAAGGCACGCTGCGCGACGCCGCAGCCACGCGCCGCGACGTTCACACGGCCGACCTCGACGCCGTCCATCATTTGGTAAAAACCTCGGCCGGTGACGCCGCCGAGCACCCGATCGGCGGGAACGCGCAGGTCGTCCATGATGAGCTCGGTCGTGTCGACGCCCTTGTAGCCCATCTTGTCGATCTTGCCGGGGATGGTCAGGCCCGGTCGGACCTCGCCGAAGCCCGGCTCCTTCTCCACCAGGAAGGTGGTCATCGACTTGTGCGGCTTGGCGGCTGCCTCTTCAGGGGAGTGTCCTTCGTCACTCCGCACCAGAACGGCCACCAGCGACGAGGTTCCGCCGTTCGTCAGCCACATCTTCTGGCCGTTGAGGACGTACTCGTCGCCGTCCTTGACCGCCTTGGACGTGATGGCCGACACGTCGGAGCCGAGACCCGGCTCCGACATCGAGAAGGCGCCCCGGACGTCGCCGGCCGCCATCCGCGGAAGGAAGTGCTCCTTCTGCTCCTGCGTGCCGTGCTGCTTGAGCATGTACGCCACGATGAAGTGCGTGTTGATGATGCCGGACACCGACATCCAGCCGCGGGCGATCTCCTCCACGCACAGCGCGTACGTGAGGAGGGACTCGCCCAGGCCGCCGTACTCCTCGGGGATCATCAGGCCGAACAGGCCCAATTCCTTCAGCCCGTCGACGATCTGCTGCGGGTACTCGTCGCGGTGCTCCAGCTCGGTCGCGACCGGGATGATCTCCTTGTCCACGAAGTCCCGGACGGTGGAGAGGATCTCCTGCTGGACGTCGGTCAGACCGGCGGTCTGGGCGAGACGGGCCATCGCTTACTTCCCCTGTTCCTTCAGCTCGGGGCGGCCGGGCTGCTCGCCGCCGCGCTCCTTGATGTACGTCTCGGTCGGCACCATCACCTTGCGGCGGAACACGCAGACCAGCGTTCCGTCCTGCTTGTAGCCCTTGGTCTCGACGTACACGATGCCGCGGTCGTTCTTCGACTTCGACGGCCACTTGTCCAGGACGGTCGTCTGCCCGTAGACCGTGTCGCCGTGGAAGGTCGGGGCCACGTGCTTGAGCGACTCGATCTCCAGGTTGGCGATGGCCTTGCCGGAGATGTCCGGCACGCTCATGCCGAGCAGCAGCGAGTAGATGTAGTTCCCGACGACGACGTTCTTGCCGAAGTCCGTCGTCTTCTCCGCATAGTTGACGTCCATGTGGAGCGGGTGGTGGTTCATGGTGAGGAGACAGAACAGGTGGTCGTCGTACTCGGTGACCGTCTTCCCCGGCCAGTGCTTGTACGTCGCCCCGACCTCGAACTCCTCGTAGGTGCGTCCGAACTGCATGACGGTCAGGCCTCCGGGATCTCGAACGTCGACGTGCGCCGCATGCCGGCCGCACGCCCCTTGCCCGCGATGACCAGGGCCATCTTGCGGCTGGCCTCGTCGATCATCTCGTCGCCGAGCATCGCGGAGCCCTTCTTGCCGCCCGCCTCGGACGTGTAGTAGTCGTACGCGTCCAGGATCAGCTCGGCGTGGTCGTAGTCCTCCTGCGAGGGGGAGAAGACCTCGTTGGCGGCGTCGACCTGGCCGGGGTGCAGCACCCACTTGCCGTCGAAGCCGAGCGCGGCGGCGCGGCCGGCCACCTCGCGGAAGCCGTCCACGTTGCGGATCTGCAGGTAGGGGCCGTCGATCGCCTGGAGGTTGTTGGCGCGGGCGGCCATCAGGATCTTCATCAGGATGTAGTGGTAGGCGTCCGCCGGGTAGCCGGGCGGCTGCTCGCCCACGACCAGCGACTTCATGTTGATGGACGCCATGAAGTCGGCCGGGCCGAAGATGATGGTCTCGATGCGCGGGGAGGCCTGGGCGATCTCGTTGACGTTGTTGAGGCCCTGCGCGTTCTCGATCTGCGCCTCGATGCCGATCCGGCCGACCTCGAAGCCCATGGTCTTCTCGATCTGCGTGAGCAGCAGGTCCAGGGCGACGACCTGCTGGGCGTCCTGCACCTTCGGCAGCATGATGCAGTCGAGGTTCGGGCCCGCGCCCTCGACGACCGTCACGACGTCCCGGTACGTCCACTCGGTGGTCCAGTCGTTGACGCGCACCACGCGGGTCTTGCCGGTCCAGTCGCCCTCGTTGAGGAACTTCACGATGGTGTGCCGCGCCTCGGGCTTGGCGAGCGGGGCGCAGGCGTCCTCGAGGTCCAGGAAGACCTGGTCCGCCGGGAGGCCCTGGGCCTTCTCCAGGAAGCGCGGGTTGCTTCCCGGGACCGCCAGACAGGAGCGGCGGGGGCGAAGGCGATTGACGGTTGTCATGCGGGGACCTCCAGGGGGTCGAGCTTGTTCGCGGTGCGGATCTCGTCGACGATGCGGCCGATGATCCCGGTGATGTCGAAGTCCTTCGGGGTGAAGACCGCGGCGACTCCCGCGGCCCGCAGCTGTTCGGCGTCACCGCTGGGGATGATGCCACCGGCGATCACGGGAATGTCCGTGGCGCCGGCCACACGGAGCCGTTCGAGTACGTCCGGCACCAGCTGGGCGTGCGATCCGGAGAGGATCGACAGGCCCACCGCGTGGACGTCCTCCGCCAGCGCGGCGTCCACGATCTGCTCAGGGGTGAGCCGGATGCCCTGGTAGACCACCTCGAACCCGGCGTCGCGGGCCCGCACGGCGATCTGCTCGGCGCCGTTGGAGTGACCGTCCAGGCCGGGCTTGCCGACCAGGAAGCGCAGCTTGCCCACGCCGAGGTCCTTCGCGGTGAGTTCCACCTTCCGGCGGACCTCCGACAGGGCGGAGCCCTGCTCGGCGGGGACCGCGACGGGGGCCGAGGAGACCCCGGTCGGCGCCCGGAACTCGCCGAACACCTCGCGCAGCGCGCCGGCCCACTCGCCGGTGGTGACGCCGGCCCGGGCGCACTCCAGGGTGGCCTCCATGAGGTTGTCGGTGCCGCGCGCGGCCTCCTTCAGCTTCTCCAGCGCCTTGCAGGGGCGCGGGTGGTTGAAGGGCGGCTGGTAGCGGGTGTCGCGCCAGTTCTGCAGCGAGGCGATCACCCGCGCCTCGACCGCGGGGTCGACGGTCTGGATGGCGGTGTCCAGATCGGCGGTGAGCGGGTTGGGCTCGGTGGACTCGAAGGCGTTGACCCCGATGATCTTCTCGTCGCCGGACTCGATCCGGGCGCGGCGCGCGGCGTGCGAGGAGACCAGCTGGGACTTGAGGTAGCCGGACTCCACGGCGGCCATCGCGCCGCCCATCTCCTGGATCCGCTCGATCTCCGCGGTCGCCTCGGCGACCAGCTCCTCGACCTTGGCCTCGATCACCTTCGAGCCCTCGAAGATGTCCTCGTACTCCAGCAGGTCGCTCTCGTAGGCGAGGACCTGCTGGATGCGCAGCGACCACTGCTGGTCCCAGGGGCGGGGCAGGCCGAGCGCCTCGTTCCAGGCGGGCAGCTGCACGGCACGCGCGCGGGCGTCCTTGGAGAGGGTGACGGCCAGCATCTCCAGCACGATCCGCTGGACGTTGTTCTCCGGCTGCGCCTCGGTCAGCCCGAGCGAGTTGACCTGGACGCCGTAGCGGAAGCGGCGGTGCTTGGGGTTCTCGATGCCGTACCGCTCACGGGTGAGGGTGTCCCAGATGCGGCCGAACGCGCGCATCTTGCACATCTCCTCGATGAAGCGGACGCCCGCGTTCACGAAGAAGGAGATACGGCCGACCACGTCGCCCATGCGCTCCTGCGGCACCTGGCCGCTGTCGCGCACCGCGTCGAGCACGGCGATCGCGGTGGACATCGCGTACGCGATCTCCTGCACCGGCGTGGCCCCGGCCTCCTGCAGGTGGTAGCTGCAGATGTTGATCGGGTTCCACTTCGGGATGCGGGAGACCGTGTACGCGATCATGTCGGTCGTCAGGCGGAGCGACGGCCCCGGCGGGAAGACGTGCGTCCCGCGGGACAGGTACTCCTTGACGATGTCGTTCTGGGTCGTGCCCTGGAGCTTGGTGATGTCCGCGCCCTGCTCCTCGGCGACGACCTGGTAGAGCGCCAGCAGCCACATGGCGGTGGCGTTGATCGTCATCGAGGTGTTCATCTGCTCCAGGGGGATGTCCTGGAACAGCCGGCGCATGTCGCCGAGGTGCGAGACCGGCACCCCGACCCGGCCGACCTCGCCGCGGGCGAGGACGTGGTCGGGGTCGTAGCCGGTCTGGGTCGGCAGGTCGAAGGCGACCGACAGACCCGTCTGGCCCTTGGCGAGGTTGCGCCGGTACAGCTCGTTGGACGCCTCGGCGGTCGAGTGGCCGGCGTACGTCCGCATGAGCCACGGACGGTCCTTCTGACGCTCTGTCATGGCTGTGCCCGCCCTCAGACGTTCCGGAAGCGGTTGATGGCGTCGATGTGCTTGGCCCGCTTCTCGTGGTCGCGCACGCCGAGACCCTCCTCGGGCGCCATGCACAGCACGCCGACCTTGCCCTGGTGGAGGTTGCGGTGCACGTCGTAGGCGGCCTGGCCGGTGTCCTCCAGGGAGTACACCTTCGACAGGGTCGGGTGGATCTTGCCCTTCGCGATCAGCCGGTTGGCCTCCCAGGCCTCGCGGTAGTTGGCGAAGTGCGAGCCGATGATGCGCTTCAGCGACATCCACAGGTAGCGGTTGTCGTACTGGTGCATGTAGCCCGAGGTCGAGGCGCAGGTGGTGATGGTGCCGCCCTTGCGGGTGACGTAGACCGAGGCGCCGAAGGTCTCGCGGCCGGGGTGCTCGAAGACGATGTCGATGTCCTCGCCGCCGGTGAGCTCGCGGATGCGCTTGCCGAAGCGCTTCCACTCCTTCGGGTCCTGGGTGTTCTCGTCCTTCCAGAACTTGTAGCCCTCGGCGTTGCGGTCGATGATCGCCTCGGCGCCCATCGAGCGGCAGATCTCCGCCTTCTGGTCGCTGGAGACGACGCAGATCGGGTTGGCGCCGCCGGCCAGCGCGAACTGGGTGGCGTAGGAGCCGAGGCCGCCGCTCGCGCCCCAGATGAGGACGTTGTCGCCCTGCTTCATGCCGGCGCCGTTGCGGGAGACCAGCTGCCGGTAGGCGGTGGAGTTCACCAGGCCCGGCGCGGCGGCCTCCTCCCAGCTGAGGTGGTCGGGCTTCGGCATCAGCTGGTTGGACTTCACCAGCGCGATCTCGGCGAGGCCGCCGAAGTTGGTCTCGAAGCCCCAGATGCGCTGCTCGGGGTCGAGCATCGTGTCGTTGTGGCCGTCGGACGACTCCAGCTCGACGGACAGACAGTGCGCGACGACCTCGTCGCCGGGCTTCCAGGAGTTCACGCCGGGACCGGTGCGCAGCACGACGCCCGCGAGGTCGGAGCCGATGATGTGGTACGGCAGGTCGTGGCGCTTGGCCAGCTCGCTGGTGCGGCCGTAGCGCTCGAGGAACCCGAAGGTGGACAGCGGCTCGAAGATCGAGGTCCACACCGAGTTGTAGTTGACCGAGGAGGCCATCACGGCGACCAGGGCCTCGCCCGGGCCCAGCTCGGGCAGCGGCACGTCGTCCAGGTGGATCGACTTGCGGGGGTCCTTGTCGCGGGTGGCGAGGCCCGCGAACATCTCCGTCTCGTCCTTGTGCACGGTGATCGCGCGGTACGACTCGGGGAGCGGCAGGGCGGCGAAGTCCTCCGACGTGGAGTCGGGCGACTGGATGGCGGCCAGGATGTCCTTGACGGTCACGGTGTTGCCTCCGGCGAAGGGCGCCCTGAGGGAGGGGCGCTGAGGGTTACGTCGGTGTGCTGCTGAGGGTTGGGGGTGCCGTCGGTTCGGCGGGTGGTGCTTCGGCAGCGCGTGGTTGCGCGGGAGGTTGCCTGTGACGCAGGCGTCCGGACGTGCGGGTGGTGGACCCGCCGGGACCCGCCCGGACTCCTTCAACGTATGGCACGCCGTGTCAGTCGGCAAGGCACTGCGTGCCAGAACTTGGGCTCAGGTGAAATCTTTACGCATCAGATGAGCGATGATCGATCGAATCGGCCTGGAAACGCGGGTGAAAACCGGCCCTGACATGGCAAAACGGCCACCCCGTGGGGTGGCCGTCATCACAGCGGTGAAGGGCGGTTCAGCGCGAGATTCAGCGCTCCTTGAGCGCCTGCTCGATGGCCCGCATGACCTCGTCCAGCGGGGCGTCGGTCCGGGCGACGGTCACCAGCACCTCGTCGTGCGCGGACACCGTGGCCGCGGCCGGCCGGGGCGGGGCGGCGGTGCGCCGGCCCGCCATGATCCCCGAGCCGAACGTCTTCCGCACGATCGCGAAGGCGTGGTCCAGCTGCGCCTCCACGTCGCCCTGGCCGCCCGCCCGCAGCCAGCGCCGCAGCACATGGTTGTGCGCCGTGACCACGGCGGACGCGGCGACCTCCGCCAGCAGCGGGTCGTCGTTGGCGTCGTCGTCATGGGCGTGCTCGTCGAAGTGGCCCAGCAGATAGCGGGTGAACAGCCGCTCGTAGCGGGCCACCGAGGCGATCTCCGCCTCCCGCAGGGTGGGCACCTCACGGGTCAGCTTGTAGCGGGCGACCGAGATGTCCGGCCGCGCCGCGTACATCTTCATGACCTCTTTGATGCCCCGGCACACCGTGTCGAGCGGATGCTCGTGCGCGGGCGCGGCGTTGAGCACCGCCTCGGCGCGGACCAGGGTGTCGTCGTGGTCGGGGAAGATCGCCTCTTCCTTGGAGCGGAAGTGGCGGAAGAACGTGCGGCGGGCCACCCCGGCGGCGGCCGCGATCTCGTCGACGGTGGTCGCCTCGTACCCCTTGGTCGCGAACAGCTCCATCGCGGCGGCCGCCAGTTCCCGGCGCATCTTGAGGCGCTGGGCGGCGGCACGCGAGCCGGCGGTGGACTCCGGCTGCTCGGTCGTGGCCGGCGTACGTACGGACTTGGCGGGCTGGGACATGCCCTGAACGTACTGCATGCGCGCAGCTCGGTGCGCGTGACCGGGGGTTCCCCCGCCCCCGGGGGGCGGGGGAGGGGCGGTGCGGGCGGGCGGCGGGAACCGGTCGGGGTCCAGCAGCCCGCCCCACTCGGCGCCGCCCTGGAGCGGCTCGCCGGGGTACCGCTCAGCGCTTGGCATATTCGCGGAAGCCACGGCCGGTCTTGCGGCCGAGGCAGCCCGCGGCCACCAGGTGCTCCAGCAGGGGCGCCGGGGCCAGACCCGGGTCGCGGAACTCGCGGTGCAGCACCTTCTCGATGGCCAGCGAGACGTCCAGCCCGACGACGTCCAGCAGCTCGAACGGGCCCATCGGGTAGCCGCCGCCCAGCTTCATCGCGGCGTCGATGTCGTCGAGGGTGGCGTAGTGCTCCTGCACCATCTTCACGGCGTTGTTCAGGTACGGGAACAGCAGCGCGTTCACGATGAACCCGGCCCGGTCGCCGCAGTCCACGGCGTGCTTGCGGATCTTCGCGCAGACCTCGCGCACGGTGGCGTGGACGTCGTCGGCGGTCAGGACCGTGCGCACCACCTCGACCAGCTTCATGGCCGGCGCCGGGTTGAAGAAGTGCATGCCGATCACGTCCTGCGGGCGCGAGGTGGCGCGGGCGCAGGCGACGACCGGGAGGGAGGACGTGGTGGTGGCGAGCACCGCGCCCGGCTTGCAGACCTTGTCCAGCGTGGCGAACAGCTGCCGCTTGACCTCCAGGTCCTCGGCGACCGCCTCGACCGCGAGATCGACGTCGGCGAAGTCGTCGTAGGTGCCCGTCGCACGGATCAGGTCCAGGGTGCTCGCCGCGGCCTCGGCGGTCATCCGGCCCTTGTCGACAGAGCGGGACAGCGACTTGCCGATACGGGCCTTCGCCGCCTGCGCCTTCTCCTCGCTGCGGGCGGCCAGGACGACCTCGAAGCCCGCCTTGGCGAAGACCTCGGCGATCCCGGACGCCATCGTGCCCGAGCCGGCCACGCCCACCGAGCGCACCGGGCGGCCGGCGGCCGAGGGGCCGTCCTCGCGCGGGGTGAGGGCGTCCTCCACGACCGTGCCGCTGCCGGGCGCCTCGTAGGTGTAGAAGCCGCGGCCCGCCTTGCGGCCGGTCAGGCCCGCCTCGCTGAGCTGCTTGAGGATCGGCGCGGGGGCGTGCAGCCGGTCGCGGGAGGCGGTGTACATGGCCTCCAGGACGGTTCGGGCCGTGTCGATGCCGATCAGGTCCAGCAGCGCCAGCGGGCCCATCGGCAGACCGCAGCCCAGCCGCATCGCGGCGTCGATGTCCTCACGGGAGGCGTAGTTGGCCTCGTACATCGCGGCGGCCTGGTTCAGATAGCCGAACAGCAGCCCGTCGGCGACGAACCCGGGCCGGTCGCCGACCGCCACCGGCTCCTTGCCCAGGTCCAACGCGAGGTTGGTGACGGCGGTGACGGCGGCGGGCGCGGTCAGCACGCTGGAGACCACCTCGACCAGCTTCATCGCGGGCGCCGGGTTGAAGAAGTGCATGCCCAGCACGCGCTCCGGGCGGGCGGAGTCGGCGGCGAGCCGGGTCACCGACAGTGCGTTGGTGCCGGTGGCCAGGACGGTCTCCGGCCGCACGATGCCGTCCAGCTCCCGGAAGATCTGCTGCTTGATCTCGTACGACTCCGGGGCGACCTCGATCACCAGGTCGGCGGCCGCCGCGGCCGAGAGGTCGGTCCCGGTGGTGACGCGGGCGAGGAGCTCCGCGCGCTGCTGACCGGTCAGCCGGCCGCGCTCGACGGCGCGGGCGGTGGAGGCCTCCAGGGCGGCGACGCACCGCGCGGCCTGGGTCTCGCTGACGTCGATGCCGATCACGTCGCGGCCGGCGGCGGCCAGGACCTCGGTGATGCCGGTGCCCATCGTGCCGAGGCCGACCACGGCGACGGTCCGGAGCGGGGACAAGGGGGTGTCGGACAGGGGAGTGGCCATCGCGGGACTCCAGGAATGAGGGTGACGACGGAAGCCGCGCCCCGGTGCGCCGAGCGGCGCACCAGGGGGCGTGCTGGATGCGGGTGTTGGCCGGGCTGCGAGCGCACACGCCCGGACCGCCGGCGAGCGGCGGTGGATCCGACCGGCCCTGTCCCGGGGCCGAGCCGTACTGCGGTACACGGGGTACCGAACCGACTGCGACTCACTGCGGCCGCGTCACCAGACCGCCGTGAGGAGGGTGCGAGTGGGTAACTCGCTCGTCTGAGCTTAACCCGCGGGTAACGAGCGCGCCAGCCCCTGGATTTGTGAGGTGGCTCCCGTCCCCGGTGTGATCCCCCTAACCTCGTCGCATGGACGAAGAGTTGCGAACGCTCACGGAGCGCTTACGGGCGGAGTCCGGCGGCACGGCCGCGTTCGAGCGGCTGGCCGCCACGGACGACCACGACCTCCTGGCCGGCGTCCTCACCGCCCCCGGACAGCCGCTGTGGGCGCGTGAACTGGCCGCGTTCCGGCTCGGGACGGCGGGCGACCGGCGGGCGTTCGAGGCGCTGGTGCTCCTCCTCAACCACCGCGATCCGCCGCGCTGCGCCGCCGCCGCGCACGCCCTGGCTCGGCTCGGCGACCCGCGCACCGCGCGCGCCGCGGCCGCCCTCGCCACCAACGAACTGCGCGTCGCCTACGCCCTGCATCCGGTCCGCCTGCTCGCCGAGCTGCGCGCCCCCGAGGCGGTCCCGGCCCTGATCACCACCCTCCGCCGCCGGCTGCGCCCGCACGACCCCTACCGCCGGGTCGCGCTCGCGTGCGTGGAGGGGCTGGGCGAACTCGGCGACCCCCGCGCGGAGTCCGTCCTGAACGAGGCGCTCGCCCACCCCGCACTGGCGGAGGCGGCGGTGCACGCCCTGGCCCGCATCCCGCACCAGGGGAGCGCCCGGGGGCGGATCCCGGGGCAACGCTGAGGGATGACGGGCCGTCGCCTCGCTGTCGTACCCGGCGTCAGCCGGTGAGAGTCCGCACGTACCGCACCTCCGGCACCGTGGCCCCGCCCACCTCGAAGGGCTCCTCGGCGCCGTCCGCCGTGAAGCCCGCCGCCTCGTAGAAGCGGCGGGCGCGCGCGTTCTCCTTGAGCACCCACAGGAACATCCGAGGGAGTCCGGCCGCCGCGCAGCGGCCGGTCACCTCGGTCAGCAGGGCGCGCCCCACCCCCTGACCGATCCGCTCGGGCGGAAGGTACAGCGCGTACAGCTCGCCGTCGCCGGTGCGCACCTCGCCGTCCCGGTACGGCCCGTACGCGGCCCACCCGGCGAGCGTGCCGTCCGCCGCCTCGGCGACCAGGTTCACCACGCTGCCGTCCCCGGCGGCGAGCCGGGCCCGCTGCTTCCCGGCCTCCGCCGCGACGTCCATCGCGTCCAGATACGCCTGCGGGATCATCCCGCGGTACGCGTGCCGCCACCCCCTCACCCGCATCGCGGCGACCTCGTCGCTGTCGTCGGCGGTCATGGGGCGGATACGGACGCGCCCGGGGGCGGACGCGCGGGGGAGAGGGACCATGCGGGTCATCATGGCCCACCGTGCCGCGCGTCCGCCGCCGCGTTTCCGCCGGGTCAGATACGGGAGCCGAGGAGGCCGTGGAGGACCGAGCCGCGGGCCGTGCCGGGGGCCGCCTTCGACGTCAGCGGCTTCGGGTCGGGCTGCGCCGCGCACACCGCGTCGGCGTCCCCGTGGCTGCCGCGCGGCACCGTGCCGTCGGCCAGGTAGGCCGCCAGGTGCCGGTCCAGGCAGGCGTTCCCGCTCAGCGTGATGCCGTGGTTGCCGCCGCCCGACTCGACCACCAGGCTGGACCGCTCCAGCCTGCGGTGCACGGTGACGGCGCCCTGGTACGGGGTGGCCGCGTCGTCCGTGGCCTGGAACAGCAGCGCGGGCGGCACCTGGTTCGTGGTGTTGATCCGCTCCGGCCGCTGCGACGCGACCGGCCAGTACGCGCACGGCGCGTTGTACCAGGCGTTGTTCCACGACAGGAACGGCGCCCGCTCGTACATCTCCCAGTTGTCCTTGCGCCACTGCGCCCAGTCCCGCGGCCAGACGGCGTCCCGGCACTCGATCGCCGTGTAGACGCTGTAGCCGTTGTCCCCGGCGGCGTCGGTCGCGCCGAAGTTCTCGTACGCCTCGACCAGCGGCCCGCCGTCCTTCTCGTTGACGTACGCGGCGAACGCCTCGGCCAGGTAGGGCCAGTAGCCGTTGTAGTAGCCGCCCGGGACGAAGGTGTCCTCCAGCTCGGCCGGGCCGACCTTCCCGCCGGCCGGGTTCTCCGTCAGCGCGGAGCGCATCGCGTACCAGGAGGCCTCGATCTCCTCCGCGTCGGTGCCCAGGCGGTAGGTCGCGTCGTGCTTGGCCACCCAGTCCATGAAGGCGCGGTGGCGGGCGTTGAACGCCTGGTTCTGGTCGAGGTTGGCGTCGTACCAGACGCCGGTGGGGTCGACCACGGAGTCCAGCACCAGCCGCCGCACCCGCTGCGGGTGCAGCTTGGCGTACACGGTGCCGAGGTAGGTGCCGTAGGAGTAGCCGAAGTAGTTGATCCGCTCCGCGCCCAGCGCCTGCCGGATCACGTCCAGGTCGCGCGCGGCGGCCGTGGTGGTCATGTGCGGCAGCAGGTCCCCGTACTTGCGGCCGCACGCCTCGGCGAAGGACTTCGCGCGGTCGAGGTTGGCCCGCTCCACCTCGGGCGAGGTGGGCACCGGGTCGGGGCGCACGGCGTCGAAGTGGCCCGGCGCGCAGTCCAGCGCCGGGCGGCTGTCGCCCACGCCGCGCGGGTCGAAGCCGACGACGTCGTACTCGGCGGCGACCCGCTTCGGCAGCGACGCGGCCACGAACCCGGCGAGCGTCAGTCCGCTGCCGCCCGGCCCGCCCGGGTTCACCAGCAGCGGGCCCTGGTACTTCTTCGCCGTGTGCGGGACGCGGGACAGCGCCAGCGTGATCGTGCGCCCGGAGGGCTCGGCGTGGTCCAGCGGCACCTCGACGGACGCGCACTGCAGCGTCGGGTAGTCGTCGGTGCCGCACTTCTTCCAGGCCGGCGCGGAGGCGCGGAACGTCTCCGGCGCGTGCGGGGCGTCGGCCTCGGCGGGCACGGCCGTGAGGCCCGAGGCGACGACGGCGGCGGCGCCGCACAGCACGGCTGCGCGTTTCTTCATGCTTCTCCCAGGACGAGGTGGCGCGGACCGCGAGCTCACGGTTCACGCGGCATCGTCCCGATGTGGCGCCCTGTCCGAACGCGATACGCCGGTTGTTGACCCAATCGGGCCGCCGGATGCGCCCGGATGCCCTCAGAGCAGCGTCAGCTGGGTCGGCAGCTCCGCCTCCGCCTCCTCGGGCGCCGGGGCCGGGACACGGCGCGGGGCGTCCGCGCCGGCCGGGCCGATGCCGTACTCCCGGGCCAGGTCGTGCACCTGACGCGTGATCCGGCGCTGGTACCAGCGGGGCGCGTAGGCGCCCTCCGCGTACAGCCGCTCGTAGCGGGCGACCAGATGCGGGTGGTGCCGGGCCAGCCAGGACATGAACCACTCGCGGGCGCCGGGCCGCAGATGCAGCACCAGCGGCGTGACCGAGGTGGCGCCCGACGCCGCGACGGCCCGCACGGTCGCCCTCAGCTGCTCCGGCCGGTCGCCCAGGAACGGGATCACCGGCGCCATCAGCACCCCGCAGCCGATGCCGGCGTCGGTGAAGGCGCGCACCACGTCCAGCCGCCGCTCGGGCGCCGGGGTGCCCGGCTCGACCGTGCGCCACAGCTCCTCGTCGGTGAAGCCCACCGACACCGAGACGCCGACGTCGGTCACGTCGGCGGCCTGCCGCAGCAGGGGCAGGTCGCGCAGGATCAGCGTGCCCTTGGTCAGGATCGAGAAGGGGTTCGCGTGGTCGCGCAGCGCCTCGACGATGCCGGGCATCAGCCGGTAGCGGCCCTCCGCCCGCTGGTAGCAGTCGACGTTGGTGCCCATGGCTATGTGCTCGCCGTGCCAGGAGCGGGAGGCCAGCCGGTGGCGCAGCAGCTCGGGCGCGTTCACCTTGACCACGATCTGGCTGTCGAAGCCGAGCCCCGTGTCGAGGTCGAGGTAGCTGTGGGTCTTGCGGGCGAAGCAGTAGACGCAGGCGTGGCTGCAGCCCCGGTAGGGGTTCACCGTCCATTCGAACGGCATGCGGGAGGCGCCCGGCACCCGGTTGACGATGGAGCGGGCCCGGACCTCGTGGAAGGTGATCCCGCGGAACTCGGGCGTGTCGAAGGTGCGGGTCGTGACCGCCTCCGCGCCGAACAGCGCGGCGTCGGCACGGCCGTGTTCGGAGTCCGGTGAGAGATTCTCCCAGCGCATGACGCCTCCTCGGTGTCGCTGGGCACAGAATAGAACACATGTTCCCTTGATCGTGCGAGCGACATCTTCGGTCAGTTCCGGAACCCCGATTTGGGCGGCCGGGTACGGGGGTGGTTGGCTTGCCCCGACCCTGGAGAACCCAGCCCTGGAGGAATGCGATGGCGCAGGTCGAGGCCACTACGGAGCGGATCGTCGCGGCGGACGCGGACACGGTGTTCGACGCCCTCGCCGATTACAGCGGCACCCGCGCCAAGCTGCTGCCCGAGCAGTTCAGCGAGTACGAGGTCCGCGAGGGCGGCGACGGCGAGGGCACTCTCGTGCACTGGAAGCTCCAGGCCACCAGCAAGCGGGTGCGCGACTGCCTCCTGGAGGTCACCGAGCCCACCGACGGTGAGCTGGTCGAGAAGGACCGCAACTCCTCCATGGTCACCACCTGGCGGGTCACCCCGGCCGGCGAGGGCCGCGCCCGGGTCGTCGTGACCACCGTGTGGAACGGCGCGGGCGGCATCGGCGGCTTCTTCGAGCGCACCTTCGCCCCCAAGGGCCTCGCCCGCATCTACGACGCGGTGCTGGCCCGGCTGGACGCCGAGGTCGGGAAGCAGTAGGTCCGATCGCGCCAACTCCGTTCAGCTGAAATGGAGTTGGCGCTTCCGTCACCTGTTCGGGTGATCTCTCGGCGGACCGACTCCGTGCCGTAACTCGCCGTGCTTGCTCGTAGTTGTCGCTTTTATGCGGGAATTGTCCAGCAGTGCGACGAGGGGAGCGGCACGTGGGCGGGATCACTCTGACGCAGGACGAGCCGGTCACGGCTCCATCGGCCGGGGAGCCGCCGCCCCCCGTGCCACCGGCCGGGGACCCTCCGTCCCCGGCCCCGCGGAGCGGGCCGGACCTGAGCCCCGGCCGGGTCCGGCTCGTCTTCCTCGCGCTCATGCTGGCGCTGCTGCTCGCCGCGCTCGAGCAGATGATCGTCGCCACGGCGCTGCCGAGGATCGTCGGCGAGCTGCACGGCCTGGACACGATGTCCTGGGCGATCACCGCCTATCTGCTCACCGCCACCGTCGGACTGCCGGTGTACGGCAAGCTCGGCGACCAGCTCGGCCGCAAGGGCGTCTTCCAGTTCGCCATCCTCGTTTTCGTCGTCGGCTCCGCGCTGGCCGGCCGCGCCACGACGATGGACCAGCTGATCGCCTACCGCGCGGTGCAGGGCGTCGGCGCGGGCGGCCTGATGATCGGCGTCCAGGCGATCATCGCGGACATCGTGCCCGCCCGGCAGCGCGGCCGCTTCATGGGGCTGATCGGCGCCGCCTTCGGACTCGCGTCGGTCGCCGGACCGCTGCTCGGCGGCTACTTCACCGACCATCTGTCCTGGCGCTGGTGCTTCTACATCAACGTGCCCTTCGGCCTGGTCACCATGGTCGTCGTCGCCCTGGTGCTGAAACTGCCCAAGCCGACGGGCCGGCGCCGCTTCGACGTCCTCGGCACGCTGCTGCTGACCGCCGCCTCCACCTGCCTGGTCCTGCTGACCAGCTGGGGCGGCACCGAGTACGCCTGGGACTCCCGCGTCGTGCTGGGCCTCGGCGCGGGCGCCGTCGCGGCCACCGCCCTCTTCCTGGCCGTCGAGCGGTTCGCCGCCGAACCGCTCATCCCGCTGCGGCTGTTCCGCGACTCGGTCTTCAACGTCACCGGGCTGGTGGGCCTGGTCGTCGGCGTCGCCCTGTTCGGCGCCGCCAGCTATCTGCCCACCTACCTCCAGATGGTGGACGGGGTCTCGGCGACCGAGTCGGGCCTGCTGATGCTGCCCATGATGGGCGGCATCGTCGGCACCTCCATCGTCTCCGGACAGATGATCAGCCGCTCCGGCCGTTACCGGAGCCACCCCATCGTGGGCACCGCCCTGTCCGCCGCCGGCATGTGGCTGCTGTCCCGCATGGACACCGGCACGCCCCGGCTGCACTACAGCGTCTGGATGTTCGTCCTCGGCGCCGGCATCGGCATGGTGATGCCGGTCCTCGTCCTCGCCGTGCAGAACTCCGTGCGCCCCGCGGACCTCGGCACCGCCACCAGCGCCAACAACTACTTCCGGCAGATCGGCGGGAGCGTCGGCGCCGCCGTCTTCGGCACCCTGTTCGCCGACCGGCTCACCGACGCGCTCGCCGACCGCCTCCCCGCCGGCGCGCCGGCCGACGCCGAGTCGATCACCCCCGAGTTCGTGCACGCCCTGCCGCCCGAGCTGCGCGACGCCTACGTCCAGGCCTACGCGGACGCCATGCCGCGCATCTTCCTCTACCTCGTGCCGGTGCTCGTCCTCGGCCTGCTCATCGCCTTCTTCCTCAAGGAGAAACCACTGGTGTCCCACCACACCCCCACCGCCGACCCGGCCCAGGAAGCACCGCACTTCGAGACGCGCGTGCCCCAGGCGCGCTCCGCGCAGAGCGGCGGCATCCCCGTCTGCGGCACCGTTCAGCACCCCGACGGCACCCCCGTGCCCCGCGCGGCGCTCACCCTCATCGACGTCCAGGGGCAGCAGACCGGACGCGGCGCGAGCGGCGCCGACGGGCGGTACGCGCTGGCCACCCCTGGACCGGGCTCGTACGTCCTGATCGCCGCCGCGGGCGGTCACCAGCCGCAGGCGGTCTCCGTGACCGTCGGCGAGCGGCCCGTCGAACTCGACGTCGTTCTTGGCGGCGCGGGCCGGCTCGCGGGCAGCGTCGTCACCGCCGACGGCACGCCCGTCCGGGACGCCGCCGTCACCCTCACCAATGTGCACGGCGAGGTCGTGGCCAGCACCCGCAGCGGCCGCGAGGGCGGCTACGTCATCACCGAACTCGTCGCGGGGGAGTACACCCTCGCCGCCAGCGCCCCCGCCTTCCGCCCGGCCGCCCTGCCGGTCACCGTGCAGGCCGCCCGCGAGACCCGCCAGGACGTCGAGCTGGCGGGCGGCGCCGTGCTCCGCGGCACCGTGCGGGCCGGCGGCGGACGGCCGGTGGAGGACGCGCGGGTCACGCTGCTCGACGCGGCGGGCAACGTCGTCGACACCCTCACCACCGGACCCGACGGCACCTTCCGCTTCGTCGACCTGTCCTCCGGCGAGTACACGGTCATCGCCGCCGGCTATCCGCCGGTCGCCACCGTGCTCCAGGTGGCCGGCGGGGGCCGCACCGAACGCGACCTCCAGCTGGGGCACGAGGACTGACCGCGCCCCCGCACCGCTGGACCGGAGCCGCCCCCCTCCGCGGCTCCGGTCCACGGCTGTCACCCCCCGGCCAGAGCGTCACGCACCGCTGAGGCGACCTCCTCCACGGCCGGCGGGAAGAGGATCGAGTAGTGGTTGGTCCCGTCGATCCGGCGGGCCGGCATCCGCGCCGGGTCCAGGGCCGCCGCGGCGATCCGTCCGGCGTCGTACAGCGCCCGCGGCTCGTCGAGCAACCCCCGCTCCGCCCACAGCAGTTCGCCGCGCACCTGCGGCCGGTGCACCGCGGCCAGCGTCTCCTCGTCGCCGAGCACGTCCGCGCCGTCCGCGCGCACCGCGTCCAGCACACAGCTGCTGCGCAGCTCGGGCGCCCGGCCCGTGAGGTCCCGTGTCACATAGCCGGCCACGTGCGGACCCCAGTGCGGGCCGAGCGCCGGGTGGGCGCGGAAGAACGCGAGATAGTTTTCCGGGCTCCCGAACGTCATCGACAGCCGGTCCATCGCCGGGCCGATCACCGCCTTCAGCAGCGCGTCGATGTCGGTGCCCTCGGGCGGCGGGAAGCCCAGCCCGCCGTCGACCAGCACCACGCGCGGGAAGCGGTCCGGGTGCCGGGCGGCGGCCAGCGCGGCGACGAACGCGCCCATCGAGTGGCCCACCAGCACCGCCCGTTCCAGCCCCAGGTGGTCGAGCAGCGCCACCGTGTCGTCGACATGCGCGCCCAGCCCGAACGGTCCCGGCAGCCCCGCGCTCCCGGCCCGGCCCCGCAGGTCGGGGGCGTGGAGATCGACGCCGGGCAGGGCGTCGGCCAGGGCGGCGAAGGCGAGCGAGTTGGCGGTGATGCCGTGCAGGGCGACCACCGGCGGGCCGTCGCCCGGCCAGTGGGTGACGGCGAGCCGGCCGCCCCGGACGGGGGCGGTGAGGTCCCGCGCGAGGGCGGAGCCGGACGTGGTCATGCGCTTCTCCTTCGGCCGAGGGCGGTGATGCCGCCGGGGGCCAGATAAACGGCCAGGACGAAGAGGCTGCCCAGGATCAGCATCGGTTCCACCCCCAGGTCCCAGCCGCCGAGCCGCTGGTCGAGGTAGGTGAACAGCACCCCGCCCACGACCGGCCCCCAGCGGGTGCCGCTGCCGCCCAGCACCACCATCACCAGCAGGGTGAGGGTGAACTCGGGCGTGGAGGTGTGCGGGGTGGCGCCCGCGGTGACCAGCAGGTGCAGCACCCCGCCGAGCACGGCCAGGGACGACGCCAGCACGAACGCGCCCAGCTTGTGGGCGAACGGGCTGCGGCCGAGGACGGCCACCCGCTGCTCGTTGTCCCGGATCGCCTGCCAGACCCGGCCGGCCGGGCGCGCGGTCACCGTCCACACCACGCCCGCCACCAGGGCCAGGTAGGCGAGCGCCAGCCAGTACACGTTCGCGGTGTTCTGCACCCCGACCAGGGCGTCCGGCACCCCGTCGACGTACAGCGGCAGGCCTTCCTCGCCGCCGGTGAGGCTGCCCGGGTTGCGCTCCACGTAGATGGAGCCCGCCTGCGCGAAGGCCAGGGTGACCATCGCGAACCCGACGCTGCCGAGGGCGAGGGTGCGCAGCGACACGGCGCCCAGGACGAGGGCGGCCAGTGCCCCGAGCACCAGGGTGAGCAGTGCGGCGGGCAGCAGGCCCAGGCCCAGCTCGGTCATCGCGAGCTGGGTGCCGTAGCTGCCGCCGGCGATGTAGAGGGCGTGCCCGAAGGACAGCAGCCCGGTGCGGCCGAACATCAGGTCGTAGCCGAGCGCGAGCGCGCCGAAGACCAGGCAGAGCGCGAACAGCTGGAGCGAGCCGGGGGAGTTGACCGGTCCGTCGAGCAGCACCGGGATGTCCAGCGCCGAGTACGGCAGCAGCGCGAGGACCAGCAGCACCGCCACCGGGACGGTCGCCGGGCGCAGCCGGCGCAGCAGCCCGTGCCGCGTGCCCGGCGCGTCCTTCACGGCCGGGGCCGGGGCGGCGGGGGTGGCCCGCGGGGTGCGGGTGGCGGTCATGCCGTGCCTCCTGCGGATCGGGTGCGGGGTGCGGTGAGCGCGCGGCGCAGCCGCGTCAGCGGCGACCCGGTCCCGGCGGCCGGCCGGGACAGCACCACCGCGGCCAGCAGGACCACGACGGCCAGGTCGCCGTAGCCGCCCGCGTAGTAGTTGGCGTACTGCTGCACCAGGCCCACGGTGAGCGCGGACAGCGCGACGCTGGTGATCGAGACGAGTCCGCCGATGATCACCACGACGAACGCGAACACCAGCATCGAGGTCCCCTGATGCGGGGAGAGGGAGCCGAAGTAGAGGCCGCCGAGCACGCCGGCCAGGCCCGCGAGGGCGCCGCCGAGCGCGAAGACCAGGGTGAAGGCACGGGTGACGTCGATGCCGAGCGCCGTGACCATCGCCCGGTCCTCGACCCCGGCGCGGACGATCAGCCCGTAGCGGGTGCGGGACAGGAAGAGGTGGATGCCGGCGAGCACCAGCAGCGCCACCGCGATCAGCAGGAACCGGTTCACCGGCACGCGCGCGCCCATGACGCCCACGGTGCCCGCGAGCGCGTCGGGCACCGGGAAGGGCCGGGCGTCGGCGCCCCAGACGGTCTGCACGAGGGCGGGGACGGCGAGCGACAGGCCGACGGTCACCAGGATCTGCTCCTTCACCCGGCCGTACAGCCGCCGGATCAGGACCAGTTCGACCACGGCCGCCAGCAGCAGCCCGGTGAGGGTGCCCACGACCGCGGCGAGCAGCAGCCCCGGCATCCCCCCGACCGTCTCGGCGGTGCGCCAGGCGGTGTAGACGGAGACGGTGAGGAACGCGCCGTGCGCGAAGTTCAGCACGTCCATCAGCCCGAAGATCAGGGCGAGTCCGGAGGCGATGAGGAAGTACAGGGCTCCCAGGCCCAGTCCGGTCAGGGTGAGCAGGACGAGGGTGTCCATCAGGCGGCTCCGTGGTCGGGGCGGCTGCCGACACCCAGCAGCGCGGTCGTACGGGCGGTGTCGGCGAGCAGGTCGCGGGCGTCGCCGGTGTGCACCACCTGGCCGGCGTCCAGCACCACCGCGCTGCGCGCCAGCCGGCGCACCACGGCGAGGTTCTGCTCGACCAGCAGCAGCGGCACGCGCTCGGCGGCCCGTTCCAGCACCTCGGCGGCCTCGGTGACCACCCGGGGCGCGAGGCCCTTGGTGGGTTCGTCCACGACGACGAGGGTGTTGTCGTTGAGCAGGGTCCGGGCGAGGGCGACCATCTGCTGCTGGCCGCCGGACAGGGTGCCGGCGCGCTGGTCGCGGCGGGCGGCCAGCTCCGGGAAGAGGTCGTGCACCAGGTCGTAGCGGTGGGCGTGGCCCGGGCGTTCGGCCAGGGTGAGGTTCTCGGCGACGGTGAGCCCGGCGAACACCCCGCGGTCCTCGGGGGCGTAGCCGATGCCGCGGCGCACGGTGCGGTGGGTGGGCTCGTGGGTGATGTCGTCGCCGGCGAAGGTGACGCGGCCCGCGGTGACGCGGCCGCCGTCGGGCAGCAGCCCCAGCACCGCGCGGATGGTCGTGGTCTTGCCGACGCCGTTGCGGCCCAGCAGCGCGGTCACGCCGGAGGCGGGCACGTCGAAGGTGACGCCGGTGAGGATGCGGGACCCGGCGATGTCCACGTCGAGACCCTCGACGCGCAGGATCGGTGGCGCGGTCACAGCTCGTCTCCCAGATAGGCCTGCTGGACGGTGGCGTCCGCCATCACCTCGGCGGGGCTCGCGGCGGCGAGCAGCCGCCCGTGGTGCATCACGGCGACCCGGTCGGCGAGTCCGAGGACCACGTCCATGTGGTGCTCGACCAGCAGCACGGTGCGGCCCTCGTCGCGGTGCAACGACCGGATGAGGTCGGTGAGTTCGGCGGTCTCCTCCGAGGCCACCCCGGCCATCGGCTCGTCCAGCAGCATCAGCCGCGCCCCGGCCGAGCCCCCGCCGAGGGTGGGCGCGAGCAGCATCGCCAGCTCCAGCTTGCGCTTGTCGCCGTGCGAGAGGCCGGCCGCCGGATCCCCGGCGCGGTGCGCCAGCCTGACCCGCTCCAGCACGCCGGTGACGTCCCCCGCGCCGACCCGGCGCACCCCGGCGGACCGGGCGGCCAGGTCGACGTGCTCGGCGACCGTCATCGTGGCGAACACCGAGGACGACTGGAAGGTCCGCCCGACGCCCCGGCGCACCCGGCGGTGCGGGGGCAGGGCGGTGATGTCGTGGCCGTCGAGCAGGACGGCGCCGCCGGTCGGCCGGGTCAGCCCGGTGATCAGGTTGAACAGGGAGGTCTTGCCCGCCCCGTTGGGGCCGATCACGGCGAGGAGTTCGCCCTCGCGCACGGCGAGCGACACCCCGTCGACGATGTCGGCGCCCCCCACCGACCAGCGCAGCCGGTCCAGTTGCAGTACGGGCGTCATGCTCAGCCGATCCTCGTCTCGGCGGGGGCGACCTGCTCGGCCGGGAAGGTCCGCGCCACCCGCGGCGCGCCCTCGGCGGTGAACTGCGCCTGGAACGTGGGCTGGAGCAGCGCGTGGTCGGCGGCCCGTACGGTGTTCGGCCCCTTCACACCGGAGAACGAGAAGCCCTCCAGCGCCTTCACCATGGCGTCGGTGTCGCCCTCCGCGCCGCCCGCGCGGACCGCCTCGACGACCATCTGCGCCGCGTTGAACCCGTCCGGGGTGAACAGGTCCTCCTCCCACTTCTTCGCCTTGAAGTACGTCCGCATCGCCTCGGCCTCCGGGGTGTCCGCGGCGCCCGGCACGTAGTGCGCGAGGAGCGTGACCTTCTCCCGCGCCTTGCCGAAGACCGGGTAACTCGCCCTGCTGTCCAGGCCGGTGACGACGGTGGCGGCGTCCAGCACGCCCTGCTGGTCGAGGGTGGACCACATCGACTGGGCGGTGTCCCCGGCCCACGCGACGAACACCATGTCCGGCCGGGCCGCCTTCACCTTGCTCGCCACCGGGGTCAGATCGGTGGCGGCGGGCGGCGCCAGCACCTCGCTCACCGTGGTGCCGCCGGTGCCGAGCACGGACGTCACCGCGGCGGCGTTGGCCTGGCCGAAGGCGTTGTCCTGGGCCAGCACCAGGACCTTCTTGCCCTTCGAGCCGCCCAGGATGTTCTTCGCGGTCAGCACGTCCTGGTAGGTCTGCCGGCCGGAGCGGAAGGTGTAGCGGTTGACGCCGGTCAGCGCGTCGGTGGCGGCCGGACCGCTGATGTACAGGGTCTTGTTCTGCGCCGCGACGGGCGCGATCTGCGTGGCCACACCGGAGACGACGGAGCCCGCGATGATCGGCACGCCCTGCCCGATGCGCTTCTTGGCCAGGGAGACGCCCTTGGCCGGGTCGCCGCCGTCGTCGTCCTTCAGCACGGTGATCTCGACGCCGTCGACGGCGCCGGTGCCGTCGGTCGCGTGGTCGAGCCCGGCCTCGAAGCCGCGCAGGTACTGCTCGCCGTACGAGGCCAGCGGGCCGCTGGTGGAGGTGATGAGGGCCACCTTCACCTCCTCGGCGCCGGAGGCGGTGCCGCTGCCCGGACTGGAGCAGCCGGCGGTGAGGGCGGTGGCGAGCAGGGCCACGGCGGCGGACAGGAAAAGGGGTCTACGCATGACCGTACGGCTCCTCGGTGCGACGGCGGACGACGCCAGCGGCACGATCCGTCACGGGTGATCACTGTGCGCTGAGCGGTAACCGGAAGTGTGATCCCGGTCAGATCCGGCCACAATGTGGCTCGCACATACGTGACACCGCTCAACCGTGGTGTCTGCACACGTCGTTGCGACGCGAGGAAGGGAAGCGTGTGGAGGAGGGCGGGCCGGTCAGGGCGTCCGGCGGTTCCGGGCGGCGGCCTGGTCCGCGAGACCCCCGGCGCCCAGCAACCCGGTCGCCTCGAACGGCTCGGCGGCGGCCAGCCGCGGCAGTTCACGCCGGGACAGCGCCGTCACCACCGGCGGCATCGCCCCCCGCACCAGCTGGGTCGCGCGCAGCCACCCGGGCACGTACACCGACGGGCGCCGCCGCTGCACCGCGTCCGACAGCCGCCGCGCGACATGCTCCGCCGGGTACACCTTCCGCGCGGGCGGCGGCATGTGGCCGCGCAGTTCGCGCAGCACCGCGTGCTCGTCCACACCGCGGATCATGTCGGTGTCGGTCCAGTTGATGTAGGCGATGCCCACGGCCACATGACGGTGCGCCATCTCCGCCCGCAGCGAGTGCGCGAACGACTCGACGCCCGCCTTGGACGCGCAGTACGCGCTCATCATCGGCGCCGAGCCGATCGACGCCAGCGACGCCACCTGGAGGAAGTAGCCGCCGGTGACGGTCAGATCGCCGATGAACGTGCGGGCGGTGGCCGCGCTGCCGATCAGGTTCACCTCGATCACCCGCCGCCACACCGCCGGGTCGGACTCGGCGAACGGCCCGCCCTCGGCCACCCCCGCGTTGGCGACGACGACGGACGGCGGCCCGAGACGGGCCCGGATGTCCGCCCCGGTCTCCGCGAGACCCCGGTCGTCCGTGACGTCGACCTCCCAGCAGCCGCCCTCGCCCGGCAGTTCGTCCCGCACCTGCCGCAGCGTCCGCTCCTCCCGCCCGAGCAGTGCCACCTTCATGCCCCGCGAGGACAGCTCGCGGGCCATCGCCGCGCCCAATCCGCGGGCCGCGCCGGTGACGACGGCGGTCCTTCCGTCCAGCGGGTTCGGGGTCTCCGGCATGCGACGCTCCTGTGCTCCGTGGCGGGCGTTCGTCCCGTTCACCGTAGGTCCGGCCCGGCATCCGCGCAGGTCGGGCGGTGTGGTCCGAGGCACGCGGAGGGCGTCAGTGGTCTGGACCAGTGAAGTCGTCCACAGGGTGGCCCGAGCGATACGGGACCACGTAGCGTGTGCGCCATGAAGATCCTCATCAGCGCCGACATGGAGGGCGCCACCGGTGTCACCTGGCCGGCCGACGTCCTGCCGGGGACGCCCCAGTGGGAGCGCTGCCGGTCGATGTTCACCTCCGACGTGGACGCCGCCGTGCGGGGCTTCTTCGACGGCGGCGCCGACGAGGTGCTGATCAACGAGGCCCACTGGACCATGCGCAACCTGCTGCTGGAGCGGCTCGACGAGCGCGCCGAGATGCTCACCGGCCGGCACAAGGCGCTGTCCATGGTGGAGGGCGTGCAGCACGGCGACGTCGACGGCGTCGCCTTCGTCGGCTACCACGCGGGCGCCGGCATGGAAGGCGTCCTCGCGCACACCTTCCTCGCCAACTCCATCACCGGCGTGTGGCTCAACGACGTGCGCGCCAGCGAGGGCCTGCTCAACGCGCACGTGGCCGCCGAGTACGGAGTCCCGGTGATCCTCGTCACCGGCGACGACGTGGCCTGCGAGGACGCCCTGGGGTACGCGCCCGAGGCGCTGAAGGTCGCCGTGAAGGACCATGTGTCGCGGTACGCCGCCGTGTGCCGCACCCCGTCCAGGACGGCCGCCGACATCCGCGCGGCGGCCGAGGAGGCGGCCGCGCTGGCGGTGCGCCGGGAGCCGGTCCGGGGCGGCCCCTTCACCGTGGCGGTGGAGTTCGACGCCGAGCACCTGGCCGGCGCCGTCACCGTCGTGCCGGGCGTGACCCGGAGCGGCGAGCGCAAGGTGATCTACACCAGCGAGACCATGTACGACGCAATCCGCACCTTCAAGGCGGTCACCACGATCGCCTCGGCCGCGGTGGAGGAGCAGTATGGCTGACCAGCTCGCCCTGGACGAGGTCGTGACCTTCACGTCCGACCTCATCAGGATCGACACGACGAACCGGGGCGGGGGCGACTGCCAGGAGCGTCCCGCCGCCGAATACGCGGCGGCGCGGCTCGCCGAGGCCGGCCTGGAGCCGGTCATGCTGGAGCGCACCCTGGGCCGGACCAACGTCGTGGCGCGGCTGGAGGGCACCGACCCGTCGGCCGACGCGCTGCTGCTCCACGGTCACCTGGACGTCGTCCCGGCCGAGCCCGCCGACTGGAGCGTGCACCCCTTCTCCGGGGAGGTCCGCGACGGCGTGGTCTGGGGACGCGGCGCCGTCGACATGAAGAACATGGACGCGATGATCCTGTCCGTGGTGCGCTCCTGGGCCCGCGAGGGCGTGCGGCCGCGCCGGGACATCGTCATCGCGTTCACCGCCGACGAGGAGGCCAGCGCCGCGGACGGCGCGGGGTTCCTCGCCGACCGGCACCCGCACCTCTTCGAGGGCTGCACCGAAGGCGTCAGCGAGTCCGGCGCGTACACCTTCCACGACGGGCAGGGCCGGCAGTTCTACCCCATCGGGGCCGGCGAGCGCGGCACCGGCTGGATGCGGCTCACCGCCCGCGGCCGGGCCGGACACGGCTCCAAGGTCAACCGGGAGAACGCGGTCACCCGCCTCGCCGCCGCCGTCACCCGCATCGGCGAGCACGAGTGGCCGCTGCGGCTCACGCCGACGGTGCGCGCCGCGCTGACCGAGATCGCCGCCGTGTACGGCATCGAGACCGACCTGTCCGACGTGGACGCCCTGCTGGACAAGCTCGGCGGGGCGGCCAAGCTCGTCGAGGCCACCGTCCGCAACAGCAGCAACCCGACGATGCTCGACGCCGGCTACAAGGTCAACGTGATCCCCGGCGAGGCCGTGGCGCACGTCGACGGACGGTTCCTGCCGGACACCGAGGACGAGTTCCGGGCCACCATGGACCGGCTCACCGGCCCCGACGTCGACTGGGAGTTCGCCCACCGCGAGATCGCCCTCCAGGCGCCGGTGGACTCCCCGACGTTCGCCGCGATGCGGGAGGCCGTGCAGGCGTTCGCGCCCGAGGCGTACACGGTGCCGTACTGCATGTCCGGAGGCACGGACGCCAAGCAGTTCGCCCGGCTCGGCATCACCGGGTACGGCTTCGCGCCGCTGAAGCTGCCCGAGGGCTTCGACTACCAGGCCCTCTTCCACGGCGTGGACGAGCGCGTGCCGGTCGAGGCGCTCCAGTTCGGTGTCCAGGTGCTCGACCGGTTCCTGCGGTCGGCCTGAGCGAGTGGGGGAGACAGTGCAGACCCTGGCGTACGGCGAGTGGCCCTCGCCCGTCGACGCGGCGACGGCCGCGGCCCACGACGGCAGCCCCGAGTACGTGGGCTTCGTCGGCGACGAGGTGTGGTGGACCGAGCCCCGGCCCGCCGAGGCGGGCCGGCGCACCCTGGTGCGGCGGCACCCGGACGGCACCGAGGAGTCCGTCCTGCCCGCGCCGTGGAACGTCCGCAGCCGCGTCATCGAGTACGGCGGCCACCCCTGGGCCGGCGCCGTGCGCGACGGCGTGCCGCTCGTGGTGTTCGCGCACTTCCCCGACCAGCGCCTCTACCGCTGGGAGCCGGGCGCCGAGCCGCGCCCGCTCACCCCGGTGTCCCCGGTCGGGCCGGGGCTCCGCTGGGCCGAGCCCGTCGTGCTGCCGGAGCGCGGCGAGGTGTGGTGCGTCCTGGAGGAGTTCACCGGCGACGGCCCGAGCGACGTGCGCCGGGTGCTCGCCGCCGTGCCCCTCGACGGGTCCGCCGCCGAGGACCGGGGCGCGGTACGCGAGCTGACCGGGGAGCGGCACCGGTTCGTCACGGGACCGCGGCTCTCGCCCGACGGGACGCGCGCCGCCTGGATCGGCTGGGACCACCCCCGCATGCCCTGGGACGGCACCGAGCTGATCGTCGCCGACGTCGCCGCGGACGGCACCCTGACCGGCGCCCGCACCGTGGCCGGCGGGCCCGAGGAGTCCGTCCCCCAGGCCGACTGGACCCACGACAACCGCCTGCTGTACGCGAGCGACCGCACCGGCTGGTGGAACCTCTACCGGGACGGCGAGCCGGTCTGCCCGCGCCCCGAGGAGTTCGCCGGGCCGCTGTGGAAGCTGGGCCAGCGCTGGTTCGCCCCGCTGGACGGCGGGCTGATCGCCGTCCTGCACGGCAAGGGCGCCCAGAGGCTCGGCGTGCTCGACCCGGAGAGCTGCGAGGTCGTCGACGCCGCAGGACCGTGGAGCGAGTTCGGCCCCACCCTCGCCGCGCTCGGCGAGCGGGTCGTCGCCGTCGGTGCGAGCCCGCACAGCTCCTACGAGGTCGTGGAACTGGACACCCGCACCGGCCGGGCCCGCGTGATCGGCGCCGCCCACCGCGACGCCGTGGACCCCGCCTGCTACCCCGAGCCCGAGGTGCGCACCTTCACCGGACCCGGCGGCCGGGAGATCCACGCCCAGGTGTACCCGCCGCGCAACCCGGACTGCGCCGGCCCCGACGGTGAGCTGCCCCCGTACGTGATCTGGGCGCACGGCGGCCCCACCGGCCGCTTCCCGCTGGTCCTCGACCTGGAGATCGCCTACTTCACCTCGCGCGGCATCGGCGTCGCCGAGGTCAACTACGGCGGCTCCACCGGCTACGGCCGCGCGTACCGCAACCGGTTGCGCGGCCAGTGGGGCGTGGTCGACGTCGAGGACTGCGCCGCCGTCGCGCGGGCCCTCGCCGAGGAGGGCACCGCCGACCCGGACCGGCTCGCGGTCCGCGGCGGCAGCGCCGGCGGCTGGACCACCGCGGCCTCCCTCACCACCACCGACGTCTACGCCTGCGGCACGATCGTCTACCCGGTGCTCGACCTCACCGGCTGGGGCACCGGGGAGACCCACGACTTCGAGTCGCAGTACCTCGAGACGCTGATCGGGCCGCGCGCCGACGTGCCCGAGCGGTACGAGGAGCGCTCGCCCGTCACCCACGCCGACCGGCTCGGCGCGCCGTTCCTGCTGCTCCAGGGCCTGGACGATGTGATCTGCCCGCCCGTGCAGTGCGAGCGGTTCCTGGACCGGCTGGCCGGCCGGGGCGTCCCGCACGCCTACCTCACCTTCGAGGGCGAGGGCCACGGCTTCCGCCGCGCGGAGACCATGGTGCGCGCCCTGGAGGCCGAGCTGTCCCTGTACGCGCAGGTGTTCGGGCTGAAGACGCCCGGCATCCCGGTCCTGGAGCTGAAGCCGTGAGCACCCTGACTCCGCTGCGGCGGCCGCCCCGCCTCGCCCCCGGCGCCCGGGTGGCCGTGGTCGCCCCCAGCGGACCCATTCCCGAGGAGCGGCTCGCGGCCGGGCTCGACGTGCTGCGCGGCTGGGGCCTCGACCCCGTCGCCGCCCCGCACGTCCTCGACCGGCACGGCGAGCTGGGGTACCTGGCCGGCGCCGACGCCGACCGTGCCGCCGATCTGCAGCGCGCCTGGTGCGACCCGGCCGTCGACGCGGTGATCTGCGCGCGCGGCGGCTACGGCGCACAGCGCATGGCCGACGCCCTCGACTGGGAGGCGATGCGGGCGGCGGGGCCCAAGGTGTTCGTCGGGTTCAGCGACATCACCACGCTGCACGAGGCGTTCGCGGTGCGGCTCGGCCTGGTCACGCTGCACGGGCCGATGGCCGCGGGCGCCGACTTCGTCAAGAGCGCGCGTGCCCAGGAGCATCTGCGGGCCACCCTGTTCGACCCCGAGTCGGTGCGCACGATCCGCTCCGACGGCACCGCGCTGGTCCCGGGACGCGCCCGGGGGGTGACGCTCGGCGGCTGTCTCTCCCTGATCGCCGGCGGCATCGGCACCCCGCACACCCGCGACTCCGCGCGCGGCGGACTGCTGTGCCTGGAGGACGTGGGGGAGGAGACCTACCGCCTCGACCGCTACCTGACCCAGCTGCTGCGCGCCGGGATGCTCGACGGCGTGGCCGGGCTGCTGCTGGGCTCCTGGGCGGAGTGCGACCCGTACGACACGGTGCGGACGCTGCTCGTGGACCGGCTCGGCGGGCTGGGGGTGCCGGTGGCCGAGCAGTTCGGCTTCGGCCACTGCGACGACGCGCTCACGCTGCCGTTCGGCGTCGCGGCCGAACTGGACGCGGACGCGGGCACGCTGACGCTGGACGAACCGGCGCTGAGCTGAACGCGGCGGCGCCGGGCAGGCGTCGTAGGGTGACAGGGTGCCGCACACCGCTTCCCGTTACCTCACCGAAGGCCGCCGCGTGGGCCTGCGCCATTTCACCTACGACGACGCCGCCGAGTTCACCGCGCGGGCCCGGGAGAGCAAGGACCTGCACCACCCCTGGCTGTTCCCGCCGGACACCCCGGCCGCCTACGCCGCCTACGCGCAGCGGCTGATCGAGGACCCCGCCAAGGCGGGTTTCCTGGTCTGCGAGAAGGAGGCGGACGGCGCCCTCGCCGGCTTCGTCAACATCAACAACATCGTCGAGGGCGGGTTCCTCTGCGGCGCCCTGGGCTACGGAGCCTTCGCCCACGCGGCCGGACGCGGGCTGATGCGCGAGGCGCTGGACCTGGTCGTGCGGTACGCCTTCGGGCCGATGCGGCTGCACCGGCTGGAGATCAACGTGCAGCCGGGCAACGCCGCCTCCATCGCCCTCGCCCGCGCCTGCGGCTTCCGCAAGGAGGGCTTCTCACCGAAGATGCTCTACATCGACGGCGCCTGGCGCGACCACGAACGCTGGGCGCTCACCAGCGAGATGCTGACCGG
Source organism: Streptomyces albogriseolus (assembly GCA_014650475.1). GTDB lineage: Bacteria > Actinomycetota > Actinomycetes > Streptomycetales > Streptomycetaceae > Streptomyces > Streptomyces albogriseolus. The sequence goes on along the minus strand of BMVA01000006.1, from coordinate 220,103 downwards.
GGACGACTGACCGCGCCCCGAAAACCGCAGGCGCGGGCCTCTGTTCAGGCGGGCGTCCGAGGGCTTCCATGGAGATCGTGACGACGATCCGACATGAGGTACTCACGCTGCCGGCCGCGCACCTCGGCCCCGACAACCCGCTGCCCGCCCTGCGTCCCCTCGACGAGATGCACCGCATCGAAGACCGTGACAAGAAGGACCTGCCGCGCGACATGGCCCGGCAGATCGGTTACGCCCCGCTGCACAGCCTGCTGCCGGTCCCGGTCCGCGACGGCTACGACCGGGACCGCGCGCCCCGGTCCCTCGACGCCCTGGTCATCGAGAACGACCGGCTGCGCGCCACCGTCCTGCCCGGTCTCGGCGGCCGGATCGCCTCCCTCGTCCACAAGCCCACCGGCCGTGAACTGCTCTATGCGAACCCGGTGTTCCAGCCGGCCAACTTCGCGCTCAACGGCGCCTGGTTCTCCGGCGGCATCGAGTGGAACATCGGCGCGACCGGCCACACCACCCTGTCCTGCTCGCCCGTGCACGCGGCCCGTGTCCCCGCCCCGGACGGCGGGGAGATGCTGCGCCTGTGGGAGTGGGAGCGGCTGCGCGATCTGCCCTTCCAGGTCGATCTGTGGCTGCCGGACGGCTCCGACTTCCTGCACGTCGGCGTGCGGATCCGCAATCCGCACGAGAGGCAGGCGCCGACGTACTGGTGGTCCAACATCGCCGTCCCCGAGGACTGCCGCGTCCTCGCCCCCGCCGAGGAGGCGTACCACTTCGGCTACGAGCAGCGCCTGCGCCGCGTCCCCGTCCCCGAGTACGACGGCGTCGACCGCACCTACCCCCCGAACAGCACCTACGCCGCCGACTACTTCTACGAGGTCCCCGAGGCGCGCCGGCGCTGGATCGCCGCGCTGGACGGCGACGGTCACGGGCTCGTGCAGACCTCCACCGACACCCTGCGCGGCCGGAAGCTGTTCGTGTGGGGCCGCGGGCCCGGCGGACGGAGCTGGCAGCAGTGGCTCACCGAGCCCGGCAGCGGCGGCTACTGCGAGATCCAGGCCGGACTCGCCCGCACCCAGCTGGAGCACGTCCGTCTGGAACCGGAGAGCGAGGTGTCCTGGCTGGAGGCGTACGGGCCCTTCGAAGCCCGGCGCGAAGGGGACTGGGGCGCCGTACTGGACGAGGCGGAGGCCCGGCTGGAGGGCGTGCTGCCGCGCGCGGACGTCGACGCGGCGTACACGGCCTGGCTGCCGTACGCCGACACCGACCCCGGCGAGCGGCTGGCCGCCGGGTCCGGGTGGGGCGCGCTCGAAGTGCTGCGGACCGGCTGGAAGCTGCCCGGCACGCCCTTCGACGAGAGCACCCTGGGCGAGGAGCAGCAGCCCTGGCTGCATCTGCTGCGCGCCGGTTCCTTCCCCGGGTCTCCGGACAGCCGGCCGCCCGGCGGGACGCTGGTCGCCCGGCACTGGCGGGACATGCTGGAGACGGCGCCCGCGACCGGGCTCACCGAGTACCACCTGGGCGTCGCCCAGTGGCACGGCGGCGACCGGGCGCAGGCGGTGCGCAGCTGGGAGCGGGGGCTGGCGCACGACGGCCCGTCCTGGCCGGTCCTGCGCTGCCTCGCCGTCGCGGACCGGGAGGAGCGTCACCCGGAACGCGCCGCCGACCGCTATGCGCTGGCCTTCGACGACCTGTGCCGCGAGGCCGGGGAGGCGGGCGGCGGGACGGCCGGGGAGTGGACCGCCGTCGTGGCCGCGCTCGGGCGGGAGGCGATCGAGGCGCTGCTCGCGGTGGGGCGCACGGCCGACGCCCGGTCGGTGTGGGAGCGGCTGGCGCCCGCCACCCGGGCGCGCGGACGCTTCCGGCTGATCGAGGCGGGGCTGCTGCTCGCCGAGGGACGGCAGGACGAGGCCCGCGCCGTGTTCGACGCGGGCTTCGAGGTCGCCGACCTGCGTGAGGGCGACGAGGTCATCGGGCGGCTGTGGGCGCGGCTCACGGACGAGCCGCTGCCGGAGCGGTACGACTTCCGGATGCGGCCCACGCCGTGACGGGCGGTCAGGCGCGGCGGTCCGCGTACTCGTAGACCGCCCCGTCCGGGTGGCGTGCGATCAGGTTGCGGCCGACGGGGGTGGGCAGCGGTCCGGCGAGGACGGCCGCGCCCATCTCCTCCAGCACCCGGCGGGTCTCGTCGACGTCCGTGACCGCGATGGTCGCGGCGACCTTGCGCAGCACGTCCAGTTCTGCTTCGGGGCCGCTCATCAGCAGGAAGCAGCCCACCGCGGCGACCTCGACGCCTTCCCGTGCGAACCGCAGGGCCTTCCCGCCCGCCAGGCGCTCGTAGAAGGGGATGGCGGTCTCGATGTCGTCGACGCAGACGCGCAGTGTGGCACCCAGAATCTCCATGCGTCCGAGCGTAGTTGGACGCCCTGGACGGCGGGCGAGTTACCGGGTCCCGGGCACGGGTACCCGGGCGCCATGCAGCGCTTGGAGCACATGCAGCATCTCGACAAGCACCTGGTGGACGAACTGGCCCTCGTGGCCCGGGAGTCCGTGCGCGCCGAACTGCGCGAGCAGACGCGGGGACAGCGCCGGAAGGCGGCCCTCTACGCCGGGTCCGGCGCCGCCGCGCTGTACGCCGGCGCGGCCGTCGCCCTCGCCGTGGGCCTCGCCCTCGACCTGGTCCTGCCGGGCTGGGCGGCGGCGCTGATCACCGCGGCGCTCCTCACCGCGGTCGCCTTCGCCCTGCGCACGGCGGCCCGCCCGGCCGCACCGGCCGCCCCCAGCGCGACCGGCGCGACGAACGCCGCGGGATCCGCCCCCGTCCCCCCGGTGCCGTCCGCCCCGCCGACGGTCGGCACCGGCCGCCTCCCCGGACAGCGCGACTAGTCGCCCTGCTGCACCTGCGGCAGCACCTTCGTGCGGTAGAAGTCGAAGAAGCCGCGCAGGTCGGGACCGATCTGGTTCACGTAGATCCGGTCGAAGCCCGCGTCGGCGAAGGCGCGCAGTTCGGCGACGTGCTCGTCCGCGTCGTCGCCGCAGACCCGGTTCTCCCGGACCATGTCCTCGGTGACCAGGGTCTGCGCCTGCTCGAAGTGTTTCGGCGAGGGCAGCACCTGCCCCAGCTCGCCCGGCAGCTGCTCGTTCGCCCACAGCCGGTGCACCGTACGCACGCACTCCTCGCGGTCGGTGCCGTAGCAGACCTTCGTGCCGCCGCTCACGAGCTTCTGGCCGCCCCCGCCCTTGCGGTACTGCTCGACCATGGAGGCGTCCGGCATCATCGTGATGTAGCCGTCGCCGACCCGTGCCGCGAGCTTGGTGGCCGCCGGGCCGAAGCCGGAGACGTCGATGGGCACGGGCTCGTCGGGCAGCGTGTAGAGCCGGGCGTTCTCGACGGTGTAGTGGGTGCCGCGATGGTTGACCTCCTCGCCGGAGAACAGCCGGCGCATGATCTGCACGGCCTCCTCCAGCATCTCCAGGCGCACATGGGCGGGCGGCCAGGGCCCGCCGACGACGTGCTCGTTCAGCGCCTCGCCCGTGCCCACGCCCAGCCGGAACCCGCCCGGCGACATCACCGCCGCGGTCGCCGCGGCCTGCGCCACCACCGCCGGGTGCGTACGCACGGTCGGGCAGGTCACCGCCGTGCCCACCGGCAGGGACACCGCCTCCGACAGTGCGCCGATCACCGACCACACGAAAGGACTCTGCCCCTGCTCGTCGTTCCACGGGTGGTAGTGGTCCGAGATCCACAGCGCCTCGAAGCCGGCCTGCTCGGCCATCCGCGCCTGCTCGACCAGCTCCGCGGGACCGTACTGCTCGCACGAGAGGAAGTAGCCGTACTGGGGCATGGGTGCCTCCTTGACATGGGGCGTCCGGGTCCCGCGCCGGGTACCCGGCCCGGGACCGCGGGAACCGCCCGACGTTTGGCGGTCCCGCACAGGGGGACGCGGAAGTCTCCCGACGTACGCGACCGCGCCGGAGGCGAACAGTGAGTCGACCCCGCATTGTGATCGTCGGTGCCGGCTTCGCCGGGTACCGCACGGCCCAGACCCTGTCCCGTACGGCCAGGGGCCGGGCCGAGATCGTCCTGCTCAACCCGACCGACTACTTCCTGTACCTGCCCCTGCTGCCCCAGGTCGCGGCCGGCGTCCTCGAGCCGCGCCGGGTCACCGTGTCCCTCTCCGGGACGCTGCCGCACGTCAGGCTGGTGCTGGGCGAGGCCGGCCGCGTCGACCTCGACGCCCGCCAGGTGCACTACACCGGCCCCGAGGGCGAGGGCGGCACGCTCTCCTACGACCGGCTGGTGCTCGCCGCCGGCAGCGTCAACAAGCTGCTGCCGATCCCGGGCGTCGCCGAGCACGCGCACGGCTTCCGCGGCCTCCCCGAGGCGCTGTACCTGCGCGACCACGTGACCCGGCAGGTGGAGCTGGCCGCCGCCACGGACGACCCGAAGCGCTGCTCGTCGCGGTGCACCTTCGTCGTCGTGGGCGCCGGCTACACCGGCACCGAGGTCGCCGCGCACGGGCAGCTCTTCACCGACGCGCAGGTGGCGAAGCAGCCGCTGCGCACCGGCATGCGGCCCCGCTGGATCCTGCTGGACATCGCCGACCGGGTCCTGCCCGAGCTGGACGAACGGCTCTCCCGCACCGCCGACACGGTGCTGCGGGAGCGGGGCGTGGACGTGCGGATGGGCACCTCCGTGAAGGAGGCCACCCCCGACGGGGTGCTGCTGACCGACGGGGAGTTCGTGGAGACCCGCACCCTGGTGTGGTGCGTGGGCGTACGCCCCGACCCGCTCGCCGAGTCCCTCGGGCTGCCCCTGGAACGGGGCCGGCTGCTGGTGGACCCGCATCTGCAGGTCCCCGGCCGGCCCGAGGTGTTCGCCTGCGGTGACGCGGCCGCGGTGCCCGACCTGGAGAAACCGGGCTCCTACACCCCGATGACCGCCCAGCACGCCTGGCGGCAGGGCAAGGTCTGCGCCCACAACATCGCCGCGTCCTTCGGCGACGGGGAGCGGCGCGCGTACCGGCACAAGGACCTGGGGTTCGTGGTGGACCTCGGCGGTGTGAAGGCCGCCGCCAACCCGCTGGGCGTCAACCTCTCCGGGGTGGCGGCCGGTGCGGTGACCCGCGGCTACCACCTGGCCGCGATGCCCGGCAACCGGGTGCGGGTGGCCGCCGACTGGCTGCTGGACGCCGTACTGCCGCGCCAGGCCGTGCAGTTGGGGCTCGTACGGTCCTGGTCGGTGCCGCTGGACACCGCGTCCCCCGAGGTGGCACGCGTCCCGGGCCGGCCGGAGGGCGAGCCCGCGAAGACCCGGCCCGGTGGTGAACCGGCCAAGAACCAGCCGGGCGGTGAACCGGCCAAGAACCAGCCCACCGCTGGGGCTTCCGACGTCGCCCCGCCGCCCGACCAGCCGGGGCCCGGCCCCGACGTGGCGCCCGGGCCCGTCCGGCGCACCGACCGATTTACCGAAGGAGACGCATGAACACCGGTGAACTCGCCGAACTCGGACAACAGTTGCGGGTGGACAGTGTCCGGGCGGCGGCCGCCGCGGGCTCCGGGCACCCCACGTCGTCGATGTCCGCGGCCGACCTCATGGCCGTCCTCTTCGCCCACCACCTGCGCTACGACTTCGAGCGCCCCGACCACCCCGCCAACGACCGCTTCGTCCTGTCCAAGGGCCACGCCTCCCCGCTGATGTACGCCACCTACAAGGCGGCCGGCGTCATCGGCGACGAGGAGCTGCTCACCTTCCGCGAGAACGGCAGCCGCATGGAGGGCCACCCCACGCCCCGCAAGCTCCCCTGGGTGGAGACGGCGACCGGCTCCCTCGGGCAGGGCCTGCCCGTCGGCGTCGGCATCGCGCTCGCCGGGAAGCGTCTTGACCACACCGATCACCGGGTGTGGGTGCTGTGCGGCGACAGCGAGCTGGCCGAGGGGTCGGTGTGGGAGGCGGCCGAGCAGGCCGCGTACGAGAACCTGGACAACCTGACCGCGATCGTGGACGTCAACCGGCTCGGCCAGCGCGGCCCCACCCGGCACGGCCACGACCTGGACGCCTACGCCCGCCGCTTCCAGGCGTTCGGCTGGCACACCGTCGAGGTGGACGGGCACGACGTGGACGCGGTGGACCGCGCCTACGGAGAGGCGCTGTCCACCCGGGGCCAGCCGACCGCGATCCTCGCCCGCACCCTCAAGGGCAAGGGCGTGGAGTCCGTGCAGGACCGGGAGGGCCTGCACGGCAAGCCGCTGCCGGAGGCGGAGGAGGCGATCGCCGAACTGGGCGGCCGGCGCGACCTGCGCATCACCGTCCAGGCGCCGCCCGCCGACGGCGGGACCCCCGCCCGGCGGATCACCACGCCCGAGCTGCCGCGCTGGGAACGGGGCGAGGACGTGGCCACCCGCGACGCCTTCGGCGAGGCGCTGGCCGCCCTCGGCTCCGCGCGCGACGACGTCGTGGCCCTGGACGGCGAGGTCGGCGACTCCACCCGCCTGGAGTTCTTCGCCAAGGAGCACCCCGAGCGCTACGTCGAGTGCTACATCGCCGAGCAGCAGATGGTCGCGGACGCCGTCGGGTTCGCCGCGCGCGGCTGGCTGCCGTTCGCGTCCACCTTCGCGGCCTTCCTCACCCGCGCCCACGACTTCGTCCGCATGGCGTCGGTCAGCGGCTCCGGACTGAACCTCGTCGGGTCGCACGCGGGCGTCGCGATCGGCCAGGACGGCCCCAGCCAGATGGGCCTGGAGGACCTGGCGATGATGCGGGCGGTGCACGGCTCCACCGTGCTGTACCCGTGCGACGCCAACCAGACGGCCCGCCTGGTCGCCGCCATGGCCGGCCTGGAGGGCATCCGCTATCTGCGCACCTCGCGCGGCGGGAGCCCCGTGATCTACGGCCCCGACGAGGAGTTCCCCGTCGGCGGCAGCAAGGTGCTGCGCTCGTCCGGCCAGGACCGGCTCACCCTGGTCGCCGCCGGCGTCACCGTGCCCGAGGCGCTGGCCGCGGCCGACGCCCTCGCGGACGCGGGCATCGCCGTACGGGTCGTCGACCTGTACTCGGTGAAGCCGGTCGACGTGGAGACCCTGCGCACCGCCGCCGAGGAGACCGGCTGTCTGATGACGGTGGAGGACCACCACCCCGAGGGCGGGCTCGGCGACGCGGTCGCCGAGGCGTTCGGCGACGGGCGTCCCGTGCCGCGGCTGGTGCGGCTCGCCGTGCGGAACATGCCGGGCTCGGCCTCCCCCGCGGAGCAGCTGCACGCCGCCGGCATCGACGCCGACTCGATCGCCACGGCCTGCCGGCTGCTGGTGGGGGAGGCGATCGTGTCGTGAGCGACGGCGGCTCGCGCACCGTACGGGCCGGCCGCCGCCGGGTGGAGATCCGCCGCCCGGACAAGGTGCTCCTCCCGGGCGGCGACGGCGCCCGCGGGTACACCAAGGGCGATCTCGTCGACTACCACCGGGCCGTCGCCCGCCACATGCTGCCGCACCTGCGGGGCCGGCCGCTGATGCTGGACCGGCGGCCCGACGGCCTCGACGGCCCGGCGTTCATGCAGAAGAACACCCCCGACAGCTATCCGGACTGGATCACCCGGGCCGAGGTCGGCAAGGAGGGCGGAACCGTCACGCACACCGTGTGCGACGACACCGCCACCCTCCTGTACCTGGTCGACCAGGCGAGCATCACGCTGCACCGCTGGCTCTCCCGCGCCGACGACGCCGACCGCCCGGACCGGCTGGTCTTCGACCTCGACCCGTCCGGCGACGACTTCGAGGCGGTGCGGGAGGCCGCCCGGCTGCTGGGGGAGCTGCTGGACGAACTCGCCCTGCCCTCCGCCCTGATGACCACGGGGTCCCGGGGCCTGCACGTGGTCGTGCCGCTCGACGGCGGCCAGGACTTCGACGCCGTACGGAAGTTCGCCCGCGACGTCGCCGACACGCTGGCGGACGCCCACCCGGACAAGCTCACCACCGCGGCCCGCAAGAAGGACCGCGGCGACCGGCTGTACCTGGACGTGCAGCGCAACGCCTACGCGCAGACCGCGGTCGCCCCCTGGACGGTCCGCGCCCTGCCCGGCGCGCCCGTCGCCGCCCCGGTCACCTGGGAGCAGCTCGACGACCCGGACCTGCACGCCCGCCGCTGGACGGTGGAGAACGCCGCCGAGCAGGCCGGTGCGAGCCCGTGGGCGGGTCTGTTCCGCAAGGGCCGCTTTCTCGCCCCGGCCCGCCGGAGGCTCGCCGCGCTGCGCGGCTGACCCGCCTGAGCGAACGGGTGAGTCCGCGGAGGTTTGGCGAACACGCTTACGGCCACACGAAGGGAGAGGTGGCCATGTCGAACACGAAAAACACCGAAGAGTCACAAGATTCACAGGAATCCACGGACTCCCGTGAGGGCCGGGACTCCCAGGAGGCCCCGAGCCCGCGCACCACCCGTAAACAGACCGCACCCCGCAGGCGGACCGAGAAGGACGGCGACACGACCGAGAGCACCACGGCACGGAAGAAGAAGCCGAAGCCCATGGAGGTGCTGCGCGAGGCGCGCGCACAGCTCGCGGAGCTCACCGGCATGGAGGCCGAGTCCGTGTCGTCCTTCGAGCAGACCTCGGAGGGCTGGGTGCTGGAGGTCGAGGTCCTGGAGCTGGAGCGGGTGCCCGACACGATGAGCCTGATGGCGAGCTACCAGGTGGAGCTGGACCCCGACGGGGACCTCACCGGGTACCGGAGGGTCCGCCGCTACGAGCGCGGACGCGCCGACTCGCGCAGGCACGGCGGCTAGGCCGCACGACCGCAAGCACATCCCCACATCCCACATCCCCGACATAAGGAGGAACGGCCGGCATGACAGTCGTACCGGCACAGCAGTCCGGCGGCGGAGGCGGCAGCAGCGGCCTCTACGACGTGCTCGAGCTTGTCCTGGACAGGGGGCTCGTCATCGACGCATTCGTGCGCGTGTCCCTGGTCGGCATCGAGATCCTCAAGATCGACGTCCGTGTCGTCGTCGCGAGCGTCGACACCTACCTCCGCTTCGCGGAGGCGTGCAACCGCCTCGACCTCGAGGCCGGCCCCCGCAAGAGCCCGGGCCTGCCCGAGATCGTCGGCGAGGTGACCGAGTCCGGCGCCCGCGGCAAGTCCAAGGGCGCCCTCTCCGGCGCCGCCGAGACCATCTCGGACGCCTTCAAGCAGGGGCGCGAGGGCGAGACCGAGTCGCGGCCCCGGGCCCGTAAGACCACGTCGCGGCGCAAGGAGGAGCAGGAGTGAGCACGTACGTCTACGGCATCACCGCGGCCTCGCACCCCTCCCTGCCCGAGGGGATGGGCGGCGTCGGCGACCCGGCGCGCCCGCTGCGCGTGCTGACCCAGGGCGAGCTGGCGGCCGTCGTCAGCGACGCCCCCGAGGGCCTGCGCCCCAAGCGGCGGGAGCTGCTCGCCCACCAGAACGTGCTCAGCGAGATCGGCGCGGGCGGCTGCGTGCTGCCCATGCGGTTCGGCAGCGTCGCCCCCGACGACGACGCCGTCACCTCGGTCCTCGCCGAGCGCGCCGACCACTACCTCGAGCGGCTGCGCGCCCTCGACGACCGCGTCGAGTACAACGTCAAGGCCAACCACGTGGAAGAGGCGGTCCTCCACCACGTGATGGCCCTCAACCCGGAGATCCGCGCCCTCGCGGAGGCCAACCGGCAGTCCGGCGGCGGCAGTTACGACGACAAGATCCGCCTCGGCGAGATGGTCGCCGAAGCCGTCAAGGCCCGGGAGGCCGAGGACGGCGCCGCGCTGGAGAACGCGCTGCGCGGCATCGCCGACGCCGAGAGCGTGGGCCCGGAGTCCACCGGCTGGCTCGCCAACGTCTCGTACCTGGTGAAGCGCGCGACGGCGGAGGAGTTCCTGGCCGCGGTGGAGCAGGTCCGCACGGACATGCCCCACCTGGAGATACGTCTGAACGGCCCGCTGCCGCCGTACAGCTTCGTCGAGCCCGGCCCCGCCGAGCCCGCGGGCACCACGGCCGGCGGGGCGGAAACCGGAGCGGGGTGACGACATGGGCCTGATCTCGGAGGTGCTGCTGCTGCCGCTCGCACCGGCGCGTGGCGGCGCCTGGGCCATCCGGCAGGTCCTGCAGGAAGCGGAACGCATCTACTACGACCCCGCGACCATCCGTGCCGAGCTGGCCCGGCTGGAGGAGCTGCTGGAGGCCGGGGAGATCACCGAGGAGGAGTTCGACGAGCAGGAGGACGCACTCCTGGACCGGCTGGAGATCGCGACGCGCACAGGCGCGGGTAATGGGGACGGGACGGCACAACGATGAATCGAACGGGATTGGGCCTCGCCATAGGGGCCGGATATCTCCTCGGACGGACCAAGAAGCTGAAGATGGCGCTGGCCGTCGGCGGGCTGGTCGCGGGCAAGAAGCTCAACCTCAGCCCGCGGGCGGTCGCCGACCTGGTGTCGCAGCAGCTCCGGGACAACCCGCAGTTCAAGGAGCTGGGCGACCAGCTCCGCGGTGACCTGCGCGGCGCCGGCAAGGCGGCCTCCGGCGCGCTGGTCGAACGGCAGATCAGCTCGCTCGCCGACCGGCTGCACGGCCGCACCGCCGAGGTGCGCGGTCAGCTGGCCGGCAACGGCGCCGAAGGCCGGGACGAGGAGGACGAGGACTCCGGCGAGGAGCCGCACGACGAGGAGACGCGCGACCGCGAACCGGACGACGCCGCCGAGGACCAGGACGACGGCGGGCGCGAACCGGACGCCGCGCGGACGGCGAAGAAGGCCGCCAAGAAGGCCCCGGCCAAGAAGGGTCCCGCGGCGAAGAAGGCCGCACCGGCCAAGCGCGCAGCCGGCGGGACCGCGCCCGCGAAGAAGGCAGCCGCCAAGAAGACGGCCGCGAAGAAGACCGCGTCCGCCTCCCGCGGCGGCCGTACCCGTTCCTCGAAGGGAGGCGGTGAGCGATGACCGAGACCGTCGGGCGGGCCACGTCCGCCGCACGCGACGGTGCGGACGGCGCCGCCGGCAACCCGCTGTCCGACCTGGCCCACAGCGAGGCCGCGGACCGGCTCAAGGCCGAGCTGCAGGACTACCTCGCCGCCCAGGCCACCCGGCTGCTGACCGGCGTCGGCCACAAGCTGGGCGAGACCACCGGCAAGCTGAACGACATCGCCGAGGGCAACAGCCCCGGCTTCGCCAAGCTCGCCGTCGACGGCGGCAGGAAACTCGCCGAGGGCAAGGGCCCGCTGCGCACCGCCGTGGAACTCGGCGCCGGCCGGGCCAAGGACAGCGTCAAGGGCGCCCTGAAGAACCTCGGCGGCGGCAAGGGCAAGCGCAAGAAGTCCTCCGGCAACAAGCCGACCGTCATCATCGAGCACATCGACGTCGGCGTGCCGCTGCGCACCGCGTACGACCAGTGGACGCAGTACCAGGACTTCAGCACCTTCGCCAAGGGCGTGAAGAGCGCCAACAAGGCCGACGACACCACGTCGGACTGGCAGGCGAAGATCTGGTGGTCCAACCGCAGCTGGAAGGCGACGACCACCGAGCAAGTGCCCGACGACCGGATCGCCTGGAGCTCGGAGGGCGCCAAGGGCACCACCAAGGGCGTCGTCTCGTTCCACAAGCTCGCCGACAACCTGACCCGGGTCCTGCTGGTCATCGAGTACTACCCCTCGGGCTTCTTCGAGAAGACCGGCAACATCTGGCGCGCCCAGGGCCGCCGCGCCCGGCTCGACCTGAAGAACTTCGCCCGCTTCATCACGATCAAGGGCGAGGCCGAGGACAGCTGGCGCGGCGAGATCCGCGACGGCGAGGTCGTCCGCAGCCACGAGGACGCCCTGGCCGAGGAAGAGGAGGAGCAGGGCGGCCCCGAGGGCGAGTACGAGGACGCCGAGGCCGGGGAGGCCGAGGAGGAAGGCGCTCCCGAGGACGCGTACGACGAGGACGAGGAGTACGAGGGCGAGGAGGACGAGGAGGGCGCCGGGCCCGAGGACGCGTACGAGGACGAGGAGGGCGCCGAGCCCGAGGACCCGTACGAGGACGAGGACGAGGAAGCCGCCGGCGACGAGGACGACGAGGAGTACGAGGAGGGTGTCCCTCCGGAGGAGGAGTACGAGGACGAGGACGAGGAGTACGAGGACGACGAGCCGGCCGACGAGGCCGCTCCTGAGGAATCCGAGGGCCGGAGCCGCCGATGACCACTCCCAGCCGACTCCCCGACCCCTACGGCCAGGGCGGCGGCGCCAACCTCGCCGACATCCTGGAAAGGGTGCTGGACAAGGGCGTGGTGATCGCGGGCGACATCAAGATCAACCTGCTCGACATCGAACTGCTCACCATCAAGCTGCGCCTCGTCGTCGCCTCCGTGGACAAGGCCAAGGAGATGGGGATCGACTGGTGGGAGTCCGACCCGGCGCTGTCCTCACGCGCCCGGCGTGACGAACTGGCCCGCGAGAACGCCGAGTTGCGCGAGCGCCTGGCCCGGCTCGAGGAGCTGGAGCCGCGCCGCGCCGAGGAGGAGGCCCCGTGACGGGACTGCGTTACGTCTACGCGGTCTGCCGCCCCTTCGGCACACCGCTCCAGGCCCAGCTCACGGGCGTGGGCGGCGACCCGCCCCGGCTGGTCCCGCACCACGACCTGGTGGCCGTGGTCAGCCATGTGCCCGAGGCGGACTTCGCGGAGGAGCCGCTGCGGGCCCATCTGGAGGACCTGGACTGGCTGACCGCGGTCGCGCGGGCCCACCAGGGGGTGATCGACGCGCTCACCACCGTCACCACCCCGCTGCCGCTGCGGCTCGGCACCGTGTTCCGCGACGACAGCGGCGTACGGTCGATGATCGAGGCGCGCGAGGAGAACTTCCTGCGCCGGCTGGACCGGCTGGAGGGCCGGGTCGAGTGGGGCGTCAAGGTGTTCCTGGAGTCCGAGCCGGAGCAGGCCCCCGAACAGCCCGCGCCGCAGCCCGCGGCGATGTCCGGGCGGGACTATCTGCGCCGGCGCCGGGAGCAGACGCGGTCGCGGGAGGACCAGTGGCAGCGGGCCGAGACCTTCGCGACCCGGCTGCACGAGACCCTGACGGGCTTCGCCGAGGACTCCCGGCTGCACGCGCCGCAGAACCCTGCCCTGTCCGGAGCCCGCGGCCGCAACGTGCTCAACGCGGCCTATCTGGTGCCGCGCGGCCAGTCGGAGGCGTTCGTGGAGCAGGTGGAGCGTACGAAGGACGACTCCCCGGGGCTGCGGGTGGAGCTCACCGGGCCGTGGGCCGCCTACTCGTTCGCCGGCGAGGACACCGCTGACGGGGAGACCGCAGGGGAGGGGATCGCGTGACCGTCGTCGAACGGCGTGAGATCGCCCTGGTCGACCTGCTCGACCGGCTGCTGGCCGGCGGTGTGGTGATCACGGGCGACATCACGCTGCGGATCGCGGACGTCGACCTGGTCCGCATCGACCTCAACGCGCTGATCAGCTCCGTGAACCAGAACGTCCCCTCGCCCTTCGAGGAGCTTTCGTGACCGACGACCCGCGGCACCCCGCGCCGGGCGCGCCGGACCCCGTCACGGTGACCGACGCCGACCTCTTCGAGGGCCGGTCGCCCCTGGACCCGGAGGCGTCCTTCGACGCGCACCCGGAGCCCGCCGCCCGCCCCGCCGGACCGCGCCCCAAGCCCCGGCGCCGGCTCGACCTGGAGCCGGACACGGTCGAACGCGATCTGGTGAAGCTGGTGCTGACCGTGGTGGAACTGCTCCGCCAGCTCATGGAGCGCCAGGCGGTGCGCCGCTTCGACGAGGGCGACCTCACCGAGGAGCAGGAGGAGCGGGTCGGGCTGACCCTCATGCTGCTCGAGGACCGGATGGCCGAGCTGCGCAACCGCTACGGACTGCGCCCTGAGGACCTCAACCTCGACCTCGGCCCGCTCGGGCCGCTGCTGCCCCGGGACTGAGTCCCGGGGCGCCGGCCCCGTCCTGCCGGTCAGGCGCCCTCGCGGCAGAGGATCTCGCCGTGCAGCACGGCGAACCAGCCGTCCTCCCGGGCGCCCCACTCCCGCCATGCCGCGGCCGCCGCCTCCAGCCGCTCGCGGGTGGCGTGCCCGCCCGCCACGGCCCGTTCCGCGTAGGCGGACGCCACCGTGCGGTCCGCCCACAGCCCGCTCCACCAGGCGCGCTCCTCGGCCGTGGAGTACGTCCAGGTCCCCGTCGTCGCGGTGACGTCCGTGAAACCCGCCTCCAGGGCCCACGCCTTCAGCCGCCGGCCCGCGTCCGGCTCGCCCCCGTTGGCCCGCGCCACGCGCCGGTAGAGGTCCAGCCAGTCGTCGAGGCCCGCCGACTCCGGATACCAGGTCATCGCCGCGTAGTCCGCGTCCCGGACGGCGACGTACCCGCCCGGTTTCGTCACCCGCCGCATCTCGCGCAGCGCGGCCACGGGGTCGCCCACGTGCTGGAGCACCTGGTGGGCGTGCACCACGCAGAAGGTGTCGTCGGGGAAGTCCAGCGCGTGCACGTCCCCCGTCACGAAGTCCGCGTTCGTCAGCCCCCGCTCGTCGGCCACCGCGCGCGCCCGCTCCAGGATGCCCGGCTCCCGGTCGAGCCCCGTGACATGGCCGTCGGGCACCAGGGCGGCCAGGTCAGCGGTGATGGTGCCGGGCCCGCAGCCGATGTCCAGGATCCGCATGTGGGGCTTCAGCGCCCCGAGCAGATACGCGGCCGAGTTCCGCGCGGTGCGCCAGGTGTGCGACCGCAGCACCGACTCGTGGTGCCCGTGCGTGTAGACGGCGGTCTCCCGTGCGTGCGGCATGGCGGGGCCACCCCCTTCCCCTTGTCGTGAGGGCGCCCACGTTACGCGCGTCGGCCGCATGATGAGATAGCGGTTTCATATATTGGGACGCCTGACGACGGGACAGGGCTCGTCAAAACCCGTTTGCCAGGCGTTCCCGGCGCCCCGCAGAATCGCGCCCATGGGACACCTGGAAGCAGCGCACCTCGAGTACCACCTCCCCGACGGGAGGACCCTCCTGGGCGATGTGTCGTTCCGGGTGGGGGAGGGGGCCGTCATGGCCCTCGTGGGGCCCAACGGCGCCGGCAAGACGACCCTCCTGCGCATCCTCTCCGGCGAGCTCGCCCCGCACGGCGGCAGCGTCGCCGTCACCGGCGGCCTCGGCGTGATGCGCCAGTTCGTCGGCTCCGTACGGGACGACACCACCGTGCGCGACCTGCTGGTGTCCGTGGCGCCGCCCCGGATCCGCGAGGCCGCCCGCGCGGTGGACGCCGCCGAGCACGCCCTCATGACCGTCGACGACGAGGCCGCCCAGATGCGGTATGCGCAGGCCCTCGCCGACTGGGCCGAGGCCCAGGGCTACGAGTCCGAGACGCTGTGGGACATCTGCACCACGGCCGCGATGGGCGTCCCCTACGAGAAGGCCCAGTGGCGGCAGGTGAGCACGCTCTCCGGCGGCGAGCAGAAACGGCTGGTGCTGGAGGCGCTGCTGCGCGGCCCCGACGAGGTGCTGCTCCTCGACGAACCCGACAACTACCTGGACGTGCCCGGCAAACGCTGGCTGGAGGAGCGCCTCGCCGAGACCCGCAAGACGGTCCTCTTCGTCTCCCACGACCGGGAACTCCTCTCCCGCGCCGCCGAGAAGATCGTCTCCCTGGAACCGGGCCCCGCCGGGGCCGACGCCTGGGTGCACGGCGGCGGCTTCGCCACCTTCCACGAGGCGCGGCGCGAGCGCTTCGCCCGCTTCGAGGAGCTGCGCCGCCGCTGGGACGAGAAGCACGCCCAGCTCAAGAAGCTGGTGCTGACCCTGCGGCAGGCCGCCGAGAACAGCCCGGACATGGCGTCCCGCTACCGCGCCGCGCAGACCCGGCTGCGCAAGTTCGAGGAGGCGGGACCCCCGCCGGAGCCGCCGCGCGAGCAGGACATCCGGATGCGCCTCAAGGGCGGCCGCACCGGCGTCCGCGCCGTCACCTGCGAGCGGCTCGAGCTGACCGGCCTGATGAAGCCGTTCGACCTGGAGGTGTTCTACGGCGAGCGGGTCGCGGTGCTCGGCTCCAACGGCTCCGGCAAGTCGCACTTCCTGCGCCTGCTCGCGGGTGAGGACGTCGCGCACACCGGCGTCCGGCGGCTCGGCGCGCGCGTGGTGCCCGGACACTTCGCGCAGACCCACGCCCACCCCGAGCTGACCGGCCGCACCCTGCTCGACATCCTGTGGACCGAGCACGCCCAGGACCGGGGCGCCGCCATGTCCCGGCTGCGCCGCTACGAGCTGACCCAGCAGGCGGAGCGCACCTTCGACCGGCTCTCCGGCGGGCAGCAGGCCCGCTTCCAGATCCTGCTCCTCGAGCTCCAGGGCGTCACCGCCCTGCTGCTCGACGAGCCCACCGACAACCTCGACCTGGAATCGGCGGAAGCCCTCCAGGAGGGCCTGGAGGGCTTCGAGGGCACTGTCCTCGCCGTCACGCACGACCGCTGGTTCGCCCGCTCCTTCGACCGGTTCCTGGTCTTCGGCAGCGACGGCCGGGTCCGCGAGACCCCGGAACCGGTCTGGGACGAACGACGGGTGGAACGCGCGCGCTGACGAGTGGTGGCGCAGGCGCGGCGCGGGTACCCGGGGCGCATGAACGCACACGACGAGCGGGGCACCACGATGACCGGAGTCGACCCGAACCGCCTGGACGACCAGCAGCTCATGAAGGAGCTGGAGACCATCCACCGCACGCGCCACGACACGCTGCTGTACGGGTCCAACGACGCACTGCGGGTCCACAACGAGCGCATGGCGCAGCTGGAGGGCGAGTACCTGCGGCGCAACCCGCGCCGCCCCGTCGCATCGGGCCGCACCCGCGAGGGCGCCCGGGAGCGGACCGCCTCGGACTCCGTGACGCCGACCGCCTCGGGCACCTGAACGACGGGAGCCCCGCTCATGCGGGGCTCCCGTCGTCCACACCGTCTCCGCTACGAGGCGCGCTCCGCCGCGAACACCTCCAGGAAGGTCTCGCAGAACGCCTTGAGGTCGTCCGGCTTACGGCTGGTGACCAACTTGTTCGACCCGTGGTCGCAGACCTTGACCTGCTCGTCCACCCACGTGGCCCCCGCGTTGCCGAGGTCGGTCCGCAGGCTGGGCCAGCTCGTCAGCACCCGGCCGCGCACGACGTCCGCCTCGATGAGGGTCCACGGCGCGTGACAGATCGCGGCCACCGGCCGGCCCTGCTCGAAGAAGTCCCGGACGAAGCCGACGGCCTTGTCGTCCATCCGCAGGAAGTCCGGGTTGGCGACCCCGCCGGGCAGCACCAGCCCGTCGAAGGAGTCCGCCGAGGTGTCGCCGACGACCTCCTGCACGGGGAAGGTGTCCGCCTTGTCGAGGTGGTGGAACGCCTGGACCTCCCCGGACTGCGTCGACACCAGCACGGGCTCGTGCCCCGCCTGCTCGGCGGCCTTCCAGGGCTCGGTCAGCTCGACCTGCTCGACGCCCTCGGGTGCGGTCAGAAATGCGATGCGCATGATGGCGCTACGTCCCTTCGTCGTTCGTGGTCCATCGTTCTGTCTCGTCCTCGTCCGTCACCGGGTGGTGTCGGGTTCCGCGCGGCTGATGTCGGCGAGGGCCGACCCGGGGTCCCGGGCCTCGGCGAGGTCGCCGAGGGTCACCAGACCGACGGGCAGCCCGCCCTCCACCACGGGGATCCGGCGTACCGCGTGCTCCCGCATCAGGGCGACGGCCGACGCCACCGGCTCGTCCGGGGCCAGCGTCAGCGGGTGTGGCGTGCACACCGACCCGACGCTCACCGCGTACGGGTCCCGACCCTCGGCCACCGCCCGCACGGTGATGTCCCGGTCGGTGACCACCCCCACGACGCGCTGTCCGTCCGCCACCACCACGTCGCCGATGTTCTGGCCGCGCATCAGCCGCGCGGCCTCGACGACCGAGGCGTCCGGACGGACCGCGACCACGCCGGGGGTCATCACGTCCTTCACGAACTCGGCCATGGCCGGCGGGCCTCCCTTCCGGTCATGCCGTCTCGGTCTCCCGGACCCGGGTCAGCGCCTGGGCCAGCTCCTGGAGGCTGTGGTAGCGGTCCTTGCGGGGCAGCCGCTCCAGCGCCTCGACGAGCGCGTCGGGGGCGTACCGCCGGTCCAGGGCACGCATCAGTTCTCGGGGGCCCGCGGGAAAGTCCCCGCGGCCCAGGTTCCGGGCCAGTTCCAGTCGCACGGTCTCCAGCGACGACGGGTCACGGCCCGGCGTCACGGGTCCGCGCGCCACCTCGGGGTCGTCGTCGGCGAACGGCTCCGGGTCGTGCCACTCCTCGGTGCGGGTGGGATGTCCGGACCGCAGCAGGCCCTGCAGTTCGTGCTTCATCTCGTCGTCACGGTGGACGCTGAGCCGGTCACTGCCTCGCTGCATGTCTCCCTCCAGATCCTTCGGGGGTGCGACCCGCGTACCCGAGGAGCGCGGGCCGACACCGGGCCACGGGCGGCGATCCGGGCCGGATCCGGAGGGCGGCTCCGTGCCCGCCGGGTTTGGCCCCGGGACCGGGGGAGACCCGGACGGCACGCCCCCCACGCGGCTTCCGGAAGGACCGGCCATGGTGGTGCTCGCCCTGCTCGTCCCGTCCCTCATGCTCGGCGTGATCCTGATGCTGGGCCGCTACGAGGACTTCGTCCTTCCGCCCCGTGAGGCGGAACCGGAACCAGGCGACCGGCCTGCAGGAGGTTTGAGCCGCTGACATGGGGGCACCCGGACGGGCAGTGCTTCGGACAGGAGGCACGTCCGTGGCGGCGGCATACCCCGCCCCGGACGTCCCTGTCCCGACGGGTGCGTCCTCCACGGTGACCGTCCGTCCCCGAGCACCTCCCAGGGAGTTGCGACGCACCATGCCGAGCCGAACAGGTGCCCAGACGCACCCCCATCACGACGCGCCCGACACCGCGGAGGCCTTCCGCAGGCTCGCCGCCCTGCCCGACGGACCCGAGCGCGACGCGCTCCGCGACGAGCTCGTGCGGGCCTGGCTCCCCATGGCCCACCGCCTCGCCTCCCGGTTCCGCAGCCGCGGCGAGAGCTACGACGACCTGTGCCAGGTCGCCGCCCTGGGGCTGGTCAAGGCCGTCGACCGGTACGACCCGGACCTCGGCAACGCCTTCGAGAGCTACGCCGTGCCGACCGTCACCGGCGAGATCAAGCGGCACTTCCGCGACCACATGTGGACCCTGCACGTCCCGCGCCGCGTCCAGGAGCTGCGCAACCGCGTCCGGCACGCCTCGCAGGACCTCTCCCAGACCGTCCAGGGCCGCACCCCCACCGTCGCCGAGATCGCCGCGTGCGCCGGGCTGAGCGAGGACGAGGTGCGCACCGGCCAGGCCGCGGCGGAGAGCTTCAGCGCCCTGTCCCTGGACGCCGAGATGCCCGGCAGCGACGACGGCTGGTCCCTGGGCGACGCCCTGGGCGGGCCCGACCCCGCGCTGGACACCGTGGTCGACCGCGAGGCGGTCAAGGAACGGCTGGCCGAGCTGCCCGAGCGTGAGCGGGCGATCCTCTACATGCGCTTCTTCGACGACATGACGCAGAACAGCATCGCGCAGGAGCTGGGCCTCTCCCAGATGCACGTCTCCCGGCTGATCAGCCGCAGCTGCGGCCGGGTGCGCGACCAGGTGATGGGCGGCGCCGACGACGCGTAGGGGGTCGCTTCACCCGCACGGGCGCGCCCGGTCCCGCGAATGGTGCCCGGCCGCGCGCGAGGCCGGGACGGGCGGGCTGTGATGGCACCGGGGCGACCGCCGCGCCCCAGCCGTCGCCGAAGGAGCCCGCACCATGCGCCGCACCGCCCGTGCCCTGTCCGTCGCCGCCGTCGCCGGCACCGTCCTCGGCGCGCTCGCACCGGCCGCGTCCGCCCTGACGGCCCCCGGCAGCGTGGGCGCCTGGACGTCCCCCTCCCCGTGCGCGTCCCCGACCGCCGCCCACGGACGGCAGGGGCACGCGTCCCGCAGCGCGACGCCGAGCCCCGTGGCGCCGGGGGCGCACGAGGCCGAGGAGTACCCGTCGGAGACCCTGGTGGAGGAGTTCACCGAGGCCGATCTCTACGGCGCGACGTCCCTCGACACCGCCGAGGGCCTCGCACCCGAGGAGCCGGCGGAGACCGACCCGCTCGCGCCCGAACTGGCTCAGGAGCCGCCCGCCGGTCTCGAGGAGCTGATCCCCGACGCCGGCGCCGAGGAGCGCGCCGGCGTCCCGGGCACGGAGGGCGCACCCGGCACGGCGGCGGACCCGGGAGCCGCCGGCCCCGTGGACCCCGGTGCGGCCGACCCGTACGGCACCTACGGCACGGACCCCTACGCCGCGGACCCCCACGGCACGGACCCCCGAGCCGCCGACCCCTACGCCGCGGACCCCGGCGCCATGGACCACAAGGCCGCGCCCCGCACGGCGGCGGACCCCGGGGCCGGCGGCCCGGAGGCGGCCCCGCTCCGGACCGCCCCGCCCACGGCCTCGCCGTCCGCCTCCCACTCGCCCACCCACAAGCCCGCCCCCACCCACAAGCCGACTCCTTCGCACAGGCCGACGTCGACGCCCTGCCCGTCGCCGCCCGCCCACCAGGGCGTCCAGGCGGGCGGCGGCGGCGCCTTCACCGACTCCGTGCCCGCCCAGGTCGCGGGCGGTCTGCTGCTCGCGGGCGCGTTCGGCGCCGGCGCACACCGTCTGCTCCGCAGGCGCACCGGCGGGACGCGTCTCTGACGTCCCCGCCGGGCGGCCGTGCCGGTGCGGCGGCGCACCCGGTCCGGCACCGCGCTCATGACGGGCCGGTCTCGGGGTACTGACTTCGCCGAGGGCGGCACGGACGGACGCCGGGACACGGCGCCGGGCACTGGCAACTGCGCGGAGGTGGCGATGCGGACGGATCCGGAAGGCCACGGCCCGGTCCGCTTCGGGCCGCCGCTCCCCGAGGACGGGCTGCCGGTGCTGCCCGAGCTGGCCGGAGTGCTGGCGGCGGCCGCCTCCCGGGCCGGCCCCGAACCGGTCGGCGGCGGCCCCGCCCTGCGCGACGCGGCCTGCGGCCACGGCGAGCGGCGCGGACTGCCGGCCGCTCCCGACCGCACGGCCCTCGCCCCCGGCGCGCCCGCCCTGCTGACCGCCCTGACCGCCGCCATCGACGGCGACGTCCTGGTGCCGAGGCCGTGCGCCTCCTGGTGGGCGCCGTACGCGCGGCTGCTCGGCAGACCCGTCTTCCATGTGCCGACCCCCGCCGAGAGCGGCGGCGTCCCCGACCCGTACGCGCTGCTGGAGACCGTGCGCCGGATGCGCGCCGAGGGCCGCGACCCGCGGCTGCTGGTGCTGTCCGTGGCCGACGACCCCACCGCGACGGTCGCCCCGCCCGAGCTGCTCCACGAGACGCTGGAGGCCGCGTACGGGGAGGGGCTGCACCTGGTCAGCGACGAGACCTGGCGCGACACGCTGCACGACCCGCACGGCACGGTGCTGCTCAGCCCCGCCGAGATGCTGCCCGACCGGGTCACCGTCGTCACCGACCTCGCCGGCTCCCTGCTCCCGCCCGGCTGGCCCGCCGCCGTCGCCCGTTTCCCCGCGGGCGACGAGGGCGGCGCGCTGCACGCACGCGTCCTCGACGTGCTCACCGCCCTCGACGCGCGCGTGGCGGCCCCCGTCGCCGCGGCCGCCGGGTACGCGCTGTCCGAGCCCGAGCCGGTCGTCGCCCGCGTCGCCGCGGCCGTACGGACGCACGCGCGGGTGGCCGCCGCCGCGCACCGGGCCGTCGTCGAGGCGGGCGCCCTGGCCCGGCCCCCGCAGTGCGGCCGGCACCTCTACGTCGACCTCTCCCCGCTGGCGCCCGCGCTCGCCGCGCACGGCGTCGGCGACGCCCAGGAGCTGGAGGACTTCCTCACCGGCCGGCTGGGCATGCCCGCGGCGGGCGGCCACCGGTTCGGCGACGATCTGGAGACACCGCGCGTACGGCTGTGCACCGCGCCCCTGCTGGGGGACACGCCCGAGGAGCGCGCCGCGTGCCTGGACGCGGACGAACCGGCGGAACTGCCACGGGTGGGACGCGCGTTGAACCATCTGACATCGGTCTTCGGCGATCTCCGTGACGACGCTCGGCGATGGGAGTCCACTCGATGACGCAGCGGCACGAGTCGGCCAGAACGACGACCACGGCACCGGGCGCCGGCCCCCCGGCCCGCGACGACAGCCCCTGCCCCCCGCTCGCCGAACCGCGTCCGCTCGCCGAGCGCCGGGTGTGGCCCCGCGCCTTCCACGACCGGCTGACCGCCCCGCTGCCCGGCCTCAAGGCCTTCGCCCGCTTCGCCCGCGAGGGCGCGGTGCGTCCCGGCCCCGAGGGCCTCGCCGGCATCCCCGACCTGCCGTACGCGCCGGGCCCGGTGCCCGACGTGGACGCCCGCGCGCTCGCCGTGACCTGGGCGGGCCACGCCAGCTGGGTGGTGCGGA
The DNA here is from genome assembly GCA_014650475.1 of Streptomyces albogriseolus. Classification (GTDB taxonomy): domain Bacteria; phylum Actinomycetota; class Actinomycetes; order Streptomycetales; family Streptomycetaceae; genus Streptomyces; species Streptomyces albogriseolus. The sequence continues at coordinate 197,702 of BMVA01000006.1, read as the reverse complement.
TCGGGGGGCTCACCGTGCTCACCGACCCGGTGTGGTCCCGGCGCATCCTCGGCACGCCCGCGCGCGTCACGCCCGTCGGCGTGGCCTGGGAGGCGCTGCCCCGTGTGGACGCGGTCGTCATCAGCCACAACCACTACGACCATCTGGACGCCCCCACCCTGCGGCGGCTGCCGCGCGACACCCCGATGTTCGTGCCGGCCGGCCTCGGCCGCTGGTTCCACCGCCGCCGGTTCACCCGGGTCACCGAGCTGGACTGGTGGGAGGCGGCCGAACTGGACGGCGTCCGCTTCGACTTCGTGCCGGCCCACCACTGGTCCAAGCGCACCCTCACCGACACCTGCCGCTCGCTGTGGGGCGGCTGGGTGCTCACCGCACCGGACGGCCACCGGGTGCACTTCGCCGGCGACACCGGCTACGGCCACTGGTTCTCCCGCATCGGCCGCCGCTACCCGGGCATCGACCTGACCCTGATGCCGATCGGCGCCTACGACCCGCGCTGGTGGCTGGCCGACGTGCACTGCGACCCGGAGGAGGCGGTGCGCGCCGCCCAGGACCTGGGGGCGCGGCACATGGCGCCCATGCACTGGGGCACGTTCGTGCTGTCCGCGGAGCCGGTGCTGGAGCCGCTCATCCGGGTCCGCGCCGCCTGGGAGGCCGCCGGGCTGCCCCGGGACCGGCTGTGGGACCTGCCGATCGGCGGGTCGCGGGTGCTCGCGTGACCCGGGTGACCGGCGTCAGCCGGCCGGCGTGCGGCGCACCCGCCGCCACAGGCTCGGGGCCACGCTGATCAGCACGGTCAGCGAGACCGCCGCGAGCACGCCCTGCCAGGGTTCGGGGAACAGCGAGCCGCCGAGGACGCCGATGAGCTGGTAGGTGGCCGCCCACGCCAGACAGGCCGGCAGGTTGCCGCGCACGAACCGCCGCAGCGGCCACTTCGCGACCAGGCAGGCCAGCATCACCGGGAGCCGCCCGGCCGGCACCAGCCGGGACAGCACGAGCACCGCCACCCCGTGTCCTGCGAGCTTCTCCTGGGCCTGAGCCAGCCGCTCCTCGGGGGCCCGCTCCCGGATCGCCTCCAGCCAGCGCGAGCCGTTCCTCGACGTCATCCCGCGTCGCCCCAGCCAGTACAGCGCCACGTCGCCGAGGAAGGCGGCCAGCGACGCCGTCACGAACACCAGCGCCATGGAGAACGGCGCGGTCCGGTGGAAGGCGACCACGGCCGCCGAACTGACCAGCGCGCCGGTCGGCACCACCGGCACCAGCGCCCCGATGAGCACCAGCAGGAACAGCGACGGGTACCCGATGGCCTGCTGGGTGGAATCGGGCGCCACGGCCGCCGGTGTCACCAGGCCGCCGGCCGCCTGCACGAGGGCGGCGGGGGATATCACCGCGCGCCCCCCAGGCGCACGCTTCCTCCGTGGTCGAGCCGGTGCACCACCGCCTCCGGCGCGTGCCGCGCCGCCAGCCGCTCGAACTCGTGCCCCGGCGCGTGGAACTCGTGGGGGCGCACGGCGTCCATTCCGATCGGCCAGTACGTGCCGTAGTGCACCGGCACCGCGCGGGCCGCGCCCAGCAGCGCCAGCGCCCGCGCCGCGCGCCCCGCGTCCAGGTGCCCGTCGCCCAGGTACGGTCCCCAGCCGCCCACCGGCAGCAGCGCGGTGTCGACCGGTCCGACCTCCTTGGCCATGTCCTCGAACAGGCCGGTGTCCCCGGCGAAGTAGGTGCGCGCCTCTCCCTCCACCACGTAGCCGAGGGCGGGCGCGTGGCGCCGGCCCACGGGCAGCCGCCGCCCGTCGTGCAGCGCGGGCACCGCCCGCACCGCGAGGGCCCCGACGGACGTCACGTCACCGGGCGCCATCTCCGTGATGTCGAGCGCGGTGAGCCTGCGCAGCCCGGGCACGGCGCGGAGCGCGCCGCAGGGCACCAGCAGCCGGGTCCCCGGGGCGAGCCGGGCCAGCGACGGCAGATGGAGGTGGTCGGCGTGCAGATGGGAGACCACCGCCACGTCCGCGCGCAGCGCCTCCGGCGGCGGCACCGCGCCGCGCCTGCGCCGCAGATGCGCCAGCCGGCGTGCGAACAGGGGGTCGGTGAGGACGCGCGTGTGCGAGTCCTCCAGCGTGCAGGTGGCGTGCCCCCACCACGTGACCTCCACCGGCACCTCTTCGCCTCCTTCGCGCGACTCCCCGAAGCCTACGCGCAGGAGTAGGGTCGTCGGCGAAAACCCGAGGTGAGCCCGAGGTGAGGGGGACGCCATGGCGCCGGTGCGGGTGACGACCATCGCGAGCCTGACGCCGCTGGAGGAACTGGACGCCGATCCGTTCCTGGTGGACTCCCGCGGCCAGCACACGATGTGCGCGCGCTGGGCCGCCGAGCACGGGTACGTGGTGGCCCGCGAACTGCTGGTGCGCGGCCTGCGCCCCGACCACGCGCTGCTCTGGGACGGGGTGCGCCCCGGCGCCGACCTCTTCGTGGCGCCCAGCCGGAGGGTGCTGGAGCGGGCGCTGTCGTCCGTGGCCGAGTTCGCGGCGGAGTGCGCGCGGCGCGGGGTGCGGGTGGAGACGGTGGGGTGCGCGGAGCCGTCGTACGACGCGGCGATGAAGGCCCGGGTGCACCGCAGGCTGTCCATGCCGACCGCCGGCTACGACGGCCGCTGAGGCGCCACCGGCCGCGGTGCGCCGAGCGGGCCGGGGGACGAAACGCCTCGTCGGGACGTTGTGACAGGGTGGAGGCGGGCCAGGGACCGGGGAACGTGAGGTGTGCGCGGCGTGGGTGGCGGGCGATGGCGACGGGTCGCCAGTCAGATCGGGCGGAGTGTCACCGTGTGGGCGGTCTCCACGCTCACGATGCTGGTCCTCGCGGGCATCCTGCCCGACTTCCGGCTGCGGTCGGCCGACGGCAGCAGCGCCACCGACATCGCGGTCACCGCCGCCCTCGGCGCGGGCGCCTTCGGTCTGCTGTCCGCCCTGGTCTGGCCGCTCCTGGTGCGGCTGCTGCTGCTCGTGCCGGCGCTCGTCCTCGGTCTGCTGGTGTTCTTCCTCAACGGCGCCCTGCTGTGGGTGGCGCTGCGCGTCAACCCGGTCGAGCGCGGCTCGGCGGCCCCCGAGACGGCCGTGGTGGTCGCCGCCGTGATGTCCGCCGTCGCCTCCGCCACCGGGGGCGCCCTCGCCGTCCGCGACGACGACGCCTACCGCCGGCGCCTCTACCGGCTCGCGGACCGAAGACGGCGCTCCGGCCGGCCCGTCCCGGCCACCCCCGGCACGGTGTTCGTCCAGCTCGACGGCGTCGGCCACGACGTCCTGCTGGCCGCCGTCGACAAGGGCCTGATGCCCACCGTCGCCCGCTGGCTGGGCACGGGCGGCGACCGGCCCACCCACCGCCTCACCCCCTGGCGCACCGACTGGTCCAGCCAGACCGGGGCCAGCCAGCTCGGCATCCTGCACGGCAGCAACTTCGACGTCCCCGCCTTCCGCTGGTACGAGAAGGCCCGCCGCGAAGTGATGGTCTGCAACCGGCCCACCAGCGCCGCCGAGCTCCAGGCCCGCGCCATCGAGCACTCCGGCCACGCGGGACTGCTCGCCCGGGACGGCGCCAGCCGGGGCAACCTGTTCGGCGGCGGCGCCGAGGAGCAGGCGCTGGTGCTGTCCATCGCCGCCCGCCGCAGGGGCCCGGCCGCCCGCTCCCGCGCCGGCTACTTCGCGTACTTCTCCGACCCGGCCAACGCCGTGCGCACCGCCCTGTCCTTCGTCGCCGAGGTGGGCCGGGAGATCGGCCAGTCCGTGCGCGCCCGGATACGCGGCCGGCGCCCGCGCGTCTCCCGCGGCGGGCTGTACCCCCTGGTGCGCGCCTTCGCCACCGTCGTCGAGCGGGACGTCGTCACCGCCGCCGTGATGGGCGACCTGCTGGCGGGACGCAGCGCCGTCTACGCCGACCTGGTCGCCTACGACGAGGTCGCCCACCACTCCGGACCGACGAGCCGCGACACCGAGCAGGTCCTGCGCCGCCTCGACCGCGCCCTCGCCCTCATCGAGAACGTCGCCGAGCACGCGCCCCGCCCGTACCGCATCGTCGTGCTGTCCGACCACGGGCAGAGCCCCGGCGAGACCTTCCGCTCCCGCTACGGCCTCACCCTCGGCGACCTGGTGCGGGCCGGCTGCGGGCTGCCCGTGCCGCGCCGCGCCCGGCGCACCCACAGCGGCGCCGAGGCCCGCGCGGCCGTCCGCGCCGCGCTGCGCCGGCCCGTCGAGGAGGGCGCCGAGCACTACCGGCCCTCCCGCGGTTCGGAGCCGGTCGTGCTCGCCTCCGGCAACCTGGGCCTGGTGTCCTTCCCGGACGTGCCGCACAGGATGACCAAGGAGGAGATCGACGCCCGGCACCCCGCGCTGCTGCCGACCCTCGCCAACCACCCCGGCGTCGGCTTCCTGCTGGTCCGCAGCGAACGCCACGGCGGGGTCGTGCTCGGCGCGTACGGCGCGGAGATCCCGCTGGACGAACTCGACGACAACCCGGGCCCGCTGGCCCCGTTCGGACCCGGCGCCGCCGACGTCGTGCGCCGCACCCACACCTTCCCGCACACCGCCGACATCATGGTCAACTCCTTCTACGACCCGGCGGACGGCGAGGTCCTCGCGTTCGAGGAGCAGATCGGCTCCCACGGCGGCCTCGGCGGCGACCAGTCCCGCCCCTTCCTGCTCTCCCCGCTGGTCCTGTCCGCGCCGGTCCCCGACGGCACGGAGCCGGCCGGCGCCGAACAGGTCCACCACGTCCTGCGCCGCTGGCTCACCGAGTCCGAGGAGTCCGGCACCCGCCCTCTCCCGGACCACCGCGAACGGGCGGCCTGAAGGGCCGTTGTCCCGCCGCCGACGGCCCCCGATGATGGCGTGGTGAACAGGGAGGCCACGTACACGCTGGACACACTGCGGGCGCTGGACCCGGCGGTGCGCACGGACGTCCTGCGCGTCCTGGACCAAGTCGTCGACGACCTGCCCGCCCACTGGAGCCGAGGCCGGGGGGTGCCCCAACTGCTGGTGTCCCTCGACGGTCACGGGGGCGCCCGGACGGAGCGGACCGGTCTGCGGGAGCTCTCCCGGCACGGATACCTCGACGAGCTGCACCGCTGGGTCGACGCGGTCCCCTGGGAGAGGGCACGGGAACGCGGCTGCGCCGCCCTGGTGTACGGCGACCGCGTCCACGCGAGGATCAACCGGATCGGACCCTTCGGCGCCCCCCGCTTCGTTCCCGACACCCGCGCCCACGTCCGCCTGGCACACCAGGACGTGCGGGGGACGCTCGGCTTCACCTTCCCCTTCCGCACCGAGGGGCGCCTCTTCCCCCGGCTGGTGTTCCACGACTGGGTGCCCGAGACCCTGGGGCGCGCCCGGTCCCGCTGAAAACGCGTTGCCCCGCCTGAGCGTGACGGCGTTGACTGGGCCCGGCGCCCGTCGTGCCCCGATGCGCCCGGGACCGACGCCGACGACGCGTGCCCCTTCCGACCCCACGCCACCAGGAGTTTCCGCGTGCAGGCAGCCGTCACCGTCACCCCCGCCCGTGTCCCGGAGCTGCTGCTCGGGCTGGCGACCGTGCGGCCCGTGTTCCTCTGGGGTGCGCCCGGCATCGGGAAGTCCTCCCTGGTCAGGGAGTTCGCCGAGAGCCTGGGGCTGGAGTGCGTGAGTCTGCTGGGCACCCAGCTCGCCCCCGAGGACCTGATCGGCGTGCCGCAGATCCGTGACGGCCGCTCGGTGTTCTGCCCGCCCGCGTCGATCGCCCGCGACGAGCCGTACTGCCTGTTCCTGGACGAGCTGAACGCGGCCACCCCGGACGTGCAGAAGGCGTTCTACTCGCTGATCCTGGACCGCCGCATCGGCGACTACGAGCTGCCCAAGGGCTCCGTCGTCATCGGCGCCGGCAACCGCGCCACCGACAACGCGCTCGCCCGCCCGCTCACCTCCGCGCTGGTCAACCGCCTCGCCCACGTCCACCTGGAGGCGTCCCCGAAGGACTGGCTGGTGTGGGCGGCGAACAACGGCATCCACCCGTGGATCACCGACCACCTCACCGACCGCCCCGACCACCTGTGGTCCAAGCCGCCCAAGACCGAGGAGCCGTTCTCCACGCCCCGCTCCTGGCACATGCTCTCCGACGCGCTGCACTCCTTCGGCCGCGACCTCGACGAGGAGACCCTGAAGGTCCTCGCCCACGGCACGCTCACCCCCGCGCACGCCACCGCCTTCTGCGGCTACGTCAAGATCGTGCGCAGCCGTTTCGGCATCGACGCCGTGCTCAAGGGCGACGCCCGCTGGCCGCACCGGCCCGAGGACCGCGACCTGCTCTACTACCTCGCCGAGTCCTTCCGCGGCCGGCTGGTGAAGGAGCTGCCCGCGTCCAAGGAGCACATGTCGGCGGCCGGCCGGCAGATCGCGTACCGCGCCAAGGCGCTGCTGGTGCAGCTCGCGGAGATCTCCGTCGAGGTCGCGCAGACCGTCATCGCCCCCGACGCCGACGGCAACCCGGTGCTGCCGTCGTGGTTCCTCGTCGAGGCGGCCCGCGACATGCCCCGGCTGGTGGAGGCGCGCCGGTGAGCCGCGCCCGCGGCAAGGGCCCGCACCCCAAGGGCGACACGCAGCGCCGCAAACGCGACCTCGCGGCGGAGGCGTTCACCGAGGGCCTGCGGATCATGCGGGCCAACCCTGCGCTGGCCGCCGTCGACGTCGACGTGTGCCGCCGGGAGGACTGCGAACTGTCGCCCCGCGACGGCCTGGTGCGCGTCGACTCGGACGCCGTGCTGCACGTCCACCCCGACCGCACGGCCGACCCGGAGACCTGGGCGTGGGCCCTCGCGCACGCCGTCCTGCACCTCGGCTTCGGCCACGTCCCCGCCGCCCCGGGGCCCCGCACCCAGCCGGACGCCTGTGAGCTGGCCGCCCGCTGCGTCGTCGTCGACCGCTTCCTGCTGGGCTCGCCCGTCGGCCGGCCGCCCGAGGAGCTGCCCGCCGCCTACCCCGACGGGGACGAGGAGCGCCTCGCCGCCGCCTGGCGGCGCACCGGCGTCCCGGATGCCTACCGGCGCTGCGGCACCGCGGGCGGCGAGCCCGACCTGCACCTGACCGGCTGGAACGGCTGGTACGGGCAGCCGCCCGACCACCAGCTCGCGTTCGCCTCCGCCCTCACCCGCGCCGTGGCCGCCGCGATGGACGTCGCGGGCGGCCGCAGGGACAGCCTGGACGGCGCACCCGCCCCGCGCCGCCCCTGGCACAAGGCGCTGAGCTGGTTCGTCTCCTCCTACCCGCTGCTCGGCGGCATCGCCTCCGGCATGACCCTGGTCGCCGACGCCGAACTGGCCCGCGCCCACGGCATCTCCGTCGCCGCCGTCAACGCCGAGGCCGGCGAGATCTACGTCAACCCGCTGCGGGTCCTGGAGGACGACGAGTGGCGGTTCGTGCTGGCGCACGAGATGCTGCACGCCGCCCTGCGCCACGGCGACCGCTGCGGCCCCCGCGACCCGTTCCTCTTCAACGTCGCCTGCGACTTCGTCATCAACGGCTGGCTCGTCGAGATGGAGATCGGCACGATCCCCGCGGGCCTGCTGTACGACAAGGACCTCGCCGGACTGTCCGCCGAGGAGGTCTACGACCGCATCGCCGGCGAGCGCCGCTCCCGCCGCCTGGCCACCCCGCGCGGCAAGGGCCTCGGAGACGTCCTCGGCGCCCCGCTCGGCCCGCCCCGCGACTGCGTCGACCTCGACGGTTTCTACCGCCGGGGCCTCGCCCAGGGCCTGGACCTGCACGACCGCCAGGAGCGCGGCCTGCTCCCGGCCGGCCTGGTCGAGGAGATCCGCGCCCTCAGTCATCCGCCGCTGCCCTGGGACGCCCGGCTCGCCCGCTGGTTCGACGAGTTCGTGCCCCGCCCCGAGCCGCTGCGGTCGTTCGCCCGTCCCTCCCGGCGTCAGGCGTCCACCCCGGACATTCCGCGCGCGGGCCGCTGGTACCCGCCCGAGGAGGTCGCCCGCTGCACCTTCGGCGTCGTCCTCGACACGTCCGGTTCCATGAACCGGATCCTGCTCGGCAAGGCGCTCGGCGCCATCGCCTCCTACGCGCAGTCCCGCGACGTGCCGGCCGCGCGCGTGGTGTTCTGCGACGCCGCGCCGCACGACGCGGGCTTCGTCCCGGTCACCGAGATCGCCGGGAGGGTGCGGGTGCGCGGCCGGGGCGGCACCGTCCTCCAGCCGGGCGTCGACCTGCTGGAGCGCGCCGACGACTTCCCGCGCGGCGCGCCCGTGCTGGTCATCACCGACGGGTGGTGCGACGTGCTGCGGGTGCGGCGCGAGCACGCCTACCTGATCCCGCAGGGCGCCGGCCTGCCGTTCGCCCCGAGAGGGCCCGTCTTCCGGGTGAGTTGAGCCGTGATGTGATCGGATGGAGCAGGACGCCCGGTGATCCGGGCGTCCGGACCGAGCACCGCCGGTCACCCGGCCGGACTTTTTTCGAAAGGATGCGTCATGGCAACCACGCGCTCCGCACACACCGTTTGGGAAGGCAGCCTCTTCAAGGGCAGCGGGGTCGTCGCCTTCGACTCCTCGGGCGCCATCTCCGAGCAGCCGGTCACCTGGGCCTCGCGCGCCGAGGACGCGAACGGGAAGACCAGCCCCGAGGAGCTGATCGCCGCCGCGCACTCCAGCTGCTTCTCGATGGCCCTGTCCAACGGCCTCGACAAGGCGGGCACCCCGCCCACCCGGCTGACCACCAACGCCGAGGTCACCTTCGTGCCGGGCACGGGGATCACCGGGATCCACCTCACGGTCGAGGGCACGGTCCCCGGCCTCGACGAGGCCGGCTTCGTCGCCGCCGCCGAGGACGCGAAGGTGAACTGCCCGGTCAGCCAGGCGCTCAAGGGCACCGAGATCACCCTGACGGCGAAGCTCGCCTGACCCGGACGTGTCCCGCAGGGCCACCGCAGGCCGCCCCCGCGTGGGCGGCCTGCGCCGCGTCCACCACCGAAAGCCGCCGCCATGACGTCATGCCCCGCCGTCTCGGCCCACCGCGGAGGCGCCGAGCGCGCCGCCCCCGCCACCTGGGAGGCGTACCAGGACGCGCTCGCCTCCGGCGCCGAGTACGTCGAGTTCGACGTACGGCGCACCGCGGACGGCGTCCTCGTCGTCCACCACGACGCCCGGGTGGGCGGCACCGGCCCCCTGCTGTCCACGCTCACCCGCGCCGAGCTGGACGCCCGCGCGGGACACCCGGTGCCGGTCGTGGACGACGTGATGGAGCTGATCGCGGGGAGGCTCGTCGCGCATCTGGACCTGAAGGAGACCGGCTACGAGCGGGAGCTGCTGGACCGGGCGGTCGCCCTGCTGGGGGAGGACGGGGTCGTCGCCACCACGCTGGAGGACCGCTCCGTCGCCGCGCTCACCGCCGCCCGCCCGCGGGTGCGCACCCTGCTGTCCCTCGGCCGCGACGGCCGGGGCCTGGGGAGGCGCCGGCTGGTGCGCACCCGGGTCGGCGAACTGCTGCCGCTGCGCCGCGTCCGCGCCTGCGGCGCCCACGGGGTCGCCGTGCACCAGCGGCTGGCCCGCGCCACCGTGCTGCGTGAAGCCGCCCGCGGCGGTCTGTTCACGATGGTGTGGACGGTGAACGACGACGCGGCGCTGCGCGTCTTCCTCGACGACCCGCGCGTGGACGTCCTGGTCACCGACCGTCCGCGCCGCGCGGTGACGCTGCGCGACCACCCGGACGGCGCACGCGCCCGCTGACGTCCCCCGCCCGCACGCTTGACAACAGGCCGCTCAAGTTTTGTGCTGGATGTGTTGGAAGATCGGAGAGGTGCCCTGGCGGAAGGGGTTGCAGCGATGGGACGTGCCGTCGGAATCGATCTGGGAACCACGAACTCGGTGGTCGCCGTGCTCGAGGGCGGTGAGCCCACCGTCATCGCCAACGCGGAAGGCGCCCGCACCACCCCCTCGGTCGTGGCCTTCGCCAAGAACGGCGAGGTGCTCGTCGGAGAGGTCGCCAAGCGGCAGGCCGTCACCAACGTCGACCGCACCGCCCGCTCGGTCAAGCGGCACATGGGCGACGCCCAGTGGCGGTTCCCCGAGCAGGGCTCCGTCGACGGCACCCGCTACCGGGCGCAGGAACTGTCCTCCCGTGTGCTGCAGAAGCTGCGCAGGGACGCCGAGTCCTACCTCGGCGAGGACGTCACCGACGCGGTCATCACCGTGCCGGCGTACTTCGACGACACCCAGCGGCAGGCCACCAAGGAGGCCGGCGAGATCGCCGGGCTCAACGTGCTGCGCATCATCAACGAGCCCACGGCCGCGGCGCTCGCCTACGGGCTGGACAAGGAGAACGACCAGACCGTCCTGGTGTTCGACCTCGGTGGCGGCACCTTCGACGTGTCGCTGCTGGAGATGGGCGAGGGCGTCATCGAGGTGAAGGCCACCAACGGAGACACCCACCTCGGCGGCGACGACTGGGACCAGCGGATCGTGGACTGGCTCGCCAAGCGCTTCAAGGGCCAGTACGGCGTCGACCTGGCGCAGGACCGGATGGCCGTGCAGCGGCTGCGGGAGTCCGCCGAGAAGGCGAAGATCGAGCTGTCGTCGTCCAGCGAGACCACCGTCAACCTGCCGTACATCACCGCCTCCGCGGAAGGCCCGCTGCACCTGGACGAGAAGCTCACCCGGGCCCAGTTCCAGGAACTCACCCAGGATCTGCTGGACCGCTGCAAGAAGCCCTTCCACCAGGCGGTCGAGGACGCCGGCGTGCGGCTGTCCGACATCGACCACGTCATCCTCGTCGGCGGGTCCACCCGGATGCCCGCCGTGACCGACCTGGTCCGCGAACTCACCGGCAAGGAACCGCACAAGGGCGTCAACCCCGACGAGGTGGTGGCCCTCGGCGCCGCCCTCCAGGCGGGCGTCATCCGCGGCGACGTCAAGGACGTGCTGCTGCTCGACGTCACCCCGCTGTCCCTCGGCATCGAGACCAAGGGCGGCATCATGACGAAGCTGATCGAGCGCAACACCACGATCCCCACCCGGCGTTCGGAGATCTTCACCACCGCCGCCGACAACCAGCCGTCGGTCGGCATCCAGGTCTACCAGGGCGAACGCGAGATCGCCGCGTACAACAAGAAGCTCGGCACGTTCGACCTGACCGGCCTGCCCCCTGCGCCGCGCGGGGTGCCGCAGATCGAAGTGGCGTTCGACATCGACGCCAACGGCATCATGCACGTCTCCGCGAAGGACCTCGGCACCGGCAAGGAACAGAAGATGACCGTCACCGGCGGCTCGGCCCTCCCGAAGGAGGCGATCGACCGCATGATGCGGGAGGCCGAGCAGTACGCGGAGGAGGACCGCAGGCGCCGGGAGGCGGCCGAGACCCGCAACCAGGCCGAGCAACTCGTCTACCAGACCGAGAAGTTCCTGACCGAGAACGGCGACAAGGTGCCCGGCGACGCCAAGTCCGAGGTGGAGTCGGCCGTCGCCGACGTCAAGCGGCTCCTGGCGCAGGAGTCGCCCGACACCGCCGAGCTGCGCACCGCCGTGGAGAAGGTCGCCACCGTCAGCCAGCGCATGGGCCAGGCGATGTACGAGCGGACCGGCGCCGCCACCGGGGGCGGAACAACCGGGCCCGGCACCGCGGACGGCGGCGAGGCGTCCCAGGGGGACGACGACGTCGTCGACGCGGAGATCGTCGACGACGACAAGAACACCGGCGGCCGCCAGGAGGGCGCGGCCTGAGGCCGCGGGCGCCTCACAGGCGCTCGCGGCACTCCCGCAGCAGCTTCTCGGTGCGCTGGGCCGAGGCCGCACGGGCCGTCATGTGGTCCAGCACCTCCAGGTGCACCGAGACCTCCTTGCGGGAGTCCAGGTACAGCGCGCCGGTCAGGTACTCGGTGAACACCATGTCCGGCAGCTCCGGCTCGGCGAACCGGAACAGCGAGAACGGCGCGTACGTCCCCGGGTGCGGCCCGTCGGCGAACTCGGCGACCTGCAGCGTGACCCGGTCCCGCGCGGCGTACTCCAGCAGCTTGTCGAGCTGGTCGCGCATCACCCGGCTGTCCCCGCTCACCGGGCGCCGCAGCACGGTCTCCTCCATGAGCACCCACAGGTGCGGCGGGTCCGGGCGCTCCAGCAGCCGCTGCCGCTCCATCCGCAGCGCCACATGCCGCTCGACCGTCTCCGGGCCCGCCGTGCCGATCGTGCCGGCCTCCAGCACGGCACGCGCGTAGTCCTCCGTCTGGAGCAGTCCGGGGACGAAGTGCGGCTCGTAGGAGCGGATGATCCGGGCGGCGCCCTCCAGGCTGACGTACAGGCTGAACCACTCGGGCAGCACGTCGTGGTACCGCTGCCACCAGCCCGGCCGGTTGGCGTCCTCGGCGAGCGTGACGAACGTGTCGGCCTCGCTGTCGGGCACCCCGTAGGCGGTCAGCAGCATCTGGACGTACGGGATCTTCAGGGCGACCTCGGCGGTCTCCATCCGGCGGACGGTCGCCGGCGCCACCCGCAGGATCCGGGCGGCCTCCTCCCGTGAGAGGCCCGCGGCCTCCCGCAACTCGTACAGCCGCCGTCCGAGGACCACCTGGCCCACGGTGGGTGCGGCCCGCCGTTCACTCAACGCCACGCCTCCCCAACGTGCTCGGGCATGCGCTCATCCTGTCATGTCCCTCCGAGGCTCTCACGAGCCGCAGGTGACCGCCCTGTTTCACCGCCGCCCGCCGCATTACCCCGGACGTAATCGACCCGGCCACGTGACGCGCGGGATCGTGGACGCACCGAGTCCCGCACCGCTTCCCGACGGAGGATGACGCCCCATGTCCACGACCTCGCTCGCCGCACCCGCCCGGACCGGCGAACCGCTGCGCCGCCTGCTGGTCCTCGACGCCGTGATGACCGGCGCCAACGCCCTCGCCTACCTCGCCCTGTCCGGACCGCTCGGCCGGTTCCTCGGGATCGGTTCCGGACTGCTGCTCGGGCTCGGCGCGTTCCTCGCCGGGTACGCGGCCGGCGTGGGCCTGCTGGCCGCCCGCCCGCACCCGCCGGCGACCGGAGTGCGGCTCGTCGTGGAGGCCAACCTCGCCTGGACGGCGGCGAGTCTCCTGGCGCTCGCGCTGTGGCTCTCGCCGACCACCGCGGGCGCGGTGTGGACCGTGCTCCAGGCCCTCGCCGTGGCGGGCCTCACCCTGATGCAGCACAGGGCGCTGAAGGCACGTCAGTCCAGCCAGGTCTGAAGGTACGCGGCCGTCGCCGGGTCCGCCGGGAGCAGCGTCTCCACGGCCAGCTCGGCGACGGTCACGTCCATCGGAGTGTTGAACGTGGAGATGGACGACACGAACGACAGCGTCCGCCCCCGGTGCCCGACCACCATCGGCAGCGCGAAGTACGCCACCGGCTCGGCCGGTTCCTCCGCGCGTCCGGCGGTGTCCGGCACGGGGTACGCCGCCACCTCGTCGTACAGCGCCCGCAGCCGTTCCGAGCGGCGCAGGGCGATGTTCCGGCGCATCTGCTCCAGCAGGTGCCCGCGCCACTCCCGCAGGTTCCGGATCCGCGGCGCCAGCCCCCGCGGGTGCAGGGTGAGCCGCACCGCGTTCAGCGGCGGCGTCAGCAGCGCCTCCGGGATGCCGTCGAACAGCGCCAGGACCCCCCGGTTGGCCGCCACCACGTCGTACGTCGCGTCCACCACCAGCGCCGGGTACGGCTCGAACCCGGCGATCAGCCGTTCGATGCCGGTGCGCACGACCTCCAGCGCGGGGTCGTCCAGCGGGGTCTCCGGGTAGCGGGGCGCGTAGCCGGCCGCGAGGAGCAGCGCGTTGCGCTCCCGCATCGGCACGTCCAGGTGCTCGGCCAGCCGCAGCACCATCTCCTCGCTGGGCCGGGAGCGGCCGGTCTCGATGAAGCTGATGTGCCGGGCGGAGGAGTCGGCGCGCAGGGCCAGCTCCAGCTGGCTGACCCGCCGCTGCTGCCGCCAGGCGCGCAGCAGCGTCCCCACGCCCTCGGTGCGGGAGGCGGTACCGGAGGTGACAGTGGTCATGCCAGGACGGTAGTCGAGGAGCGGCCGTGCGGGGGAGCCGCCCGCCGTCCGGCCCGGGCACGGCCCGGGCTTCTGTGGCAGCCTGGACCCGCCACGAGAGCCGACCCGGCGAAGGAGCACCGCGCATGCCCGTCGAACCGTTGTCCCGGACGGAGATCGAGGCCCGGCTCGCCGAGCTGCCGGGCTGGACGCTCGCCGGGGACCGCCTCACCCGCGCCTACCGGCTGGACTCGCACGTCGCGGCGGCCGCCATGACCGTCCACATCGCCCGGGTGCAGGACGAGCTGGACCACCACTCCGACCTCACCCTCGGCTACAACACGGTGTTCCTGTCCGTGCAGACGCACAGCGCGGGCGGCGCCGTCACCGCGAAGGACTTCGAGCTCGCCCGCAGGGTGGAGGACCTGGCGTCCGCCCACGGGGCACACTGAGGCGTGTGCTGGACTACGACGAGGAAGCGGAGCGCTACGACACGCTGCGCGGCGGTGAACCCCGCGCGGCGGCCGCCGCCGAGGCCGTCCTGAGCCTCGTCCCACGCCGGGCGCGGCGCCTGCTGGACGTGGCCTGCGGCACCGGCATCGTGACCCGGAGGCTCCCCGCGTCCCGCCCCGGACTGCGGGTGACGGGCGTGGACCTGTCCTCGTCCATGGCCCTGCGGGCCGCCGACCGGCTCCCGGGGGCCGTGGTGCGCGCCGACAGCCGCCGGCTGCCCTTCCGGGACGCCTGCTTCGACGCGGTGGTCAGCGTGTGGCTGCTGCACCTGCTGACCGACCCCGCCGACGTGCGCGCCGTCGTCGCCGAGTGCGCGCGGGTGCTGCGGCCCGGCGGGGTGTACGTCACCACCGTGCACAAGGGGCTGTCGCACAACGTGGGCAGCGACGTCGACGCCGTGCTCGCCGGCCGCCCGCCGAGCCCCGTGCCCGACGACCCCACGACGGTCGCGGCCTGCGCGGCCGGGCACGGACTGGCCCCGGCGGGGGAGGCCCGCTTCCGGGGCCACGGCCAGGGGCGCAGCCCCCGCCGCACCGTGGACGACCTGCGGCGCGGCTGGTTCGTCACCCTCCCGCCCGGCCACCCCCTCGTGGAGGAGTTCGCCGCCCGCCTCTCGGCCCTCCCCGACCAGGACCGCCCCCGCCCGGACCCGGTCTTCACGCTCAGGGCGTTCCGCAAGGCGGCGTAGGATCACGCGCCGAGCAGCCGGCAGGGCACCGGCTCCTCGACGGCTCCCCCCTCCCCGTCCGTCCGCACCCGGTACAGGCGGGCGTGCGGCGACCGCGTCACCGCCTCGGTCAGCCGCCCGTCCGTGAAGAGCGCCGCCGCGCCGTCCTCCACCGCCCACCCGGCGGGCAGCGCACCGCGCGCCACGGCCGCCCGGTAGGAGGACCGGCGTCCGGGCTCGCTGTCGTGGTGCGGGCACACCGACCCGGGCAGCAGCCCCAGCCCGTCGGGCAGATGGGTCAACGGGCCGAAGGAGTCGGTGTGCGACCCCGCGGCCCAGCAGTTGGCCCCGGCGCTGATCACGTCGAGAGGTTCCTCGACGCTCTCCGGGTACGGGACTGCCGGCCGTCTGGCGGGTTCACGGCGTCGACCGGCTGCTGCGGGAGGCGTACGCCGGCGGGACGCTGCTGTGCGGGCGCGAGCCGGCTCATCGGCCGCTCGCCTCCGCCGTCGCGCGGAGCCGTTCGAAGGCGGTGGGGGAGGGGCGGTGGGGCAGGAATGCGGCGATGGCACGGGCGCAGTCCGCCGCGCTCGTCGTGGTCGTGTCGCACTCGAGGTCGTACACGCCGTGCGCGTGCACCTGCCCGTACTGCCGGGCGGCGAGCCCCGCCGGACGGTCGCCCCGCTCCCGCTCACGCCGCTCGGTCTCCTCCGGTGAGCAGCGCACGCCCACCAGGACGACCTCCCGCGGCTCGAACAGCCCGAGACAGTCGGCCAGCCGCCACTCCTCGCTCAGCACATGGTCGACCACCACGTTGTTCCCCGCCGCGGCCATCCCCGCGACCGCCCGGTGATACCCACGCCAGGTCCGGTGCAGCACGTCGGGCAGCCGGTCGGCCCCGATCTCCCGGCCCGTCCGCATCCGGTGGAAGGCGTCCACGGGCATGTGGAAGTACGGCTCGTCCAGGACGTGCAGCAGCTCCCGGGCGATGCTGGACTTCCCCGAACTGGACGTGCCGTTGAGGAAGATGATCCGTCCGTACATCGGGGCTCCTTCGGGGACGCCGGTGGGGGCGGGGCCATCATCCCCCACCGGCGATCTTCACCGCGCCGCGCAGGTCTGACCGCCCAGCGTGAACGCCGTCGGGCGGGTGTCCGCCGGCGGACCGCTCGCCGTGAAGCCGAAGGCGACCGTCGCGCCCGGGGCCACCGCGCGGTTCCAGTCGGCGTTGCGGACCGTCACCGTCGGGCCGGCCTGGGTGTGGGCGCCGTTCCAGAGCTGGGTGATCCGCTCGCCGTCCGTGAAGGACCAGGTCAGGGACCAGCCGTCCCACGGTGTCGGGCCCGTGTTGGTCAGGCGGACGTCCGCCTGGAAGCCGTCGCCCCATGCGTTCGTGACCCGGTACGTCACCTCGCACTTGCCCGACGGGTCCGGGCCGGGACCGCCGCCCGTGTCCGTCGGGTCGCCGTAGACGACGCCCCGGCCGTTGGTCGCCACGTAGACCCGGCCGAACACCCGCGGGTCGCCGGTGATGGCCGCGCCGGTCCAACCCCACTGGTGGGCCTCGTCGTTGACGCGCACCCAGCTCGCGCCCGCGTCCGTGGAGCGGTAGATGCCGCGCACCCCGTCGATCCGCGCGCTGGTGAACAGCGTCCGGTACGACGCCCCCGGCGCCGCCTTGCCGAAGCCGACGGTGTCCGCCTCCTCGACGCCCGGCAGCTTGGTGAACGTCTCCCCGAAGTCGGTGGAGTGCCACAGCCCGTACGGCCCGTCGCTCGCCCCGCCCGCCAGCCAGATCTCGCCCGCCGTGCCCGGCAGCGCCTTGAACCGCACGCTGTCACCGGCCGGCAGCCCGGTCGCCTGCGACGCCTCGAAGGTCGCCCCGCCGTCCCTGCTGACGTAGAAGCGCCCGGACTTGAAGCCGTAGAAGGTCTCCGGGTCCTCCCGGTCCGACTCCACGACCGCGCCCGCCGGGATGCCTTGCGACGCCGACCAGGAGGTGCCGAAGCCCGTGGTGTGGTGGACGCCCGCGCCCTCCGGGCTCCACACGAAGCGGCCGCCGTCCGCCGACGCGGCGACCGTCCCGCCGCCGCTGACCCCCGAAGGGTCCGTCCCGGCGGTCCAGTTGGCGCCGTTGTCGGTGGAGAACGCCACGTGCGGACCGGAGTCGACGTGGCCCACGCGGACCACCGTGTCCGGGTCCGACTCCGCGAAGTCCAGGCTCGTCGTCGACGTGAAGTTCGGCCGGGTGAACATCATCGACGGCACCTTCGTCAGGTCCGTGTGCCGGAATCCGCCGATGTCGCCGAGCGCGCTGAGCAGCGGGGCGCCCGACGGGGGAGAGGCCAGGTCGAGGACCGCGGTCTCCTCCAGCCCGCGCACCATCGGCCGGATGGTGAACGGGGTGTCGTCGTCCCAGTTCGTCAGCTCCTCGGTGCCGTAGACCGTCGCGCCCGTGCCGTACATCATCCGGTCCGGGTCGAACGGGTCGATCTCCAGCGCCTCCGTCATCCACCCCAGTTTCGGCGTCTGTTCGGGCGGCGACGGGTTGGCCCCCCAGGTCAGCCACGGCGACGAGGAGACGTCCATGACATAGCGGTTCTCCCGCTCCGGGTAGGACGTGTAGCGCCACGCCTGGGTCCAGGTGGCGCCGCTGTCCGTGGAGCGGAAGATCTGCGTGTCGGGCCACCAGGAGCTGTACGCGGTCGCCATCACCGTGCCCGGGTTCTGCCGGTCCAGGGTGAGCCCGCTGAAGCCGAAGTAGGTGTCGGCCTCCGCCACGGGGCTGATGTCCGTCCAGGTGCCGGTCGCCGTAGCGTACCGGTACAGCCGGCCCTTGCCCCCGTCGTAGGGCCCGCCGGTGTCGCTGTACGCGAGATAGAGGTGGCCGTTCTCCGCGTCGAGGACGCCCTTGTGGGCGAGATACCCCGTGGGCTGGCCGGCCAGCCGCTCCCAGGTCGCGCCCGCGTCCGTCGAGCGGTAGACGGCGTTCTCCTTGTCGGCGACGCCGACGTACACGGTCCTTGTCGGCGCCCCCGCGGTCCCCGTCGACTCGTCGAACGTCACCCAGACGACGCCCTGGTTGTCCGAGGCGTACCCGCTCTCGTCGTCGGGGTCCTCGGCGTAGTTCCCCGGGTTGGGGAAGGACGTCACCCGCGACCAGGTGACGCCGGCGTCCGTCGACCGCCAGAGCCCGTGGCCGCTGGGCGCGCCCAGGTACAGCACGTCGTTGTCGTGCGGGTCGACCGCCAGCCGTTCGCCCATGCCCCGGCCGGGCATGTTGCCGCCCAGCTTGAACGGCAGCGGGGTCTTCCGCCAGCTCGCGCCCCGGTCGGCCGAGCGCATCACCGCGCCGTTGCCCGGGTCCCAGTCGTTGGTGTACGTGCCGACCGCCGCGTACACCCGGTCGGGGTCGGCCGAGTCGGAGGCGATGCTGACCACTCCCGTGTGGCCCCAGTCGTCCCAGCCGACCGAGTCCAGCAGGGGGATCCAGCTCCGTGTCGACTCCTGCCAGCGGTAGGCGCCGCCGATGTCGGTGCGGGCGTACGCCAGGTCCGGTTCGCCGCGGTTGAAGACGATGCCGGGCACGAAACCGCCGCCGTCGATGCGCGCGTTGCGCCAGGTGTAGGTGTCGGCGGCCTTGGACACGGGGGCGGGGGCGGAGGCGGGGGCCGGGGCGTCGGCGGCCAGGGCGGGCGGCCCGCCGGCGAGCAGTCCGGCCGCCAGGGCGAGCACGGCCGTGAGGACGCGGGTTCTTCGCACGGTGGGGGTGTCCTTCCTCATGGGGGGAGAGAAGCGGGAGCGTGCGAGGACCGGGCGGCCCCCCGTGCGCGAGGGGACCGCCCGGCCCGCTGGGCCCCGGCGTCAGGTGCCGGGGCCGGTACACGGAGCGTCGGCGGGGACTATTCGAGAAGCTCCGCGTACGCGCCCATGGCCGTGGCGATGTCCGCCTGGGCCCAGAACCGGTGGTACGTGAAGACCGGCGCGGCGCCGCCCTTCAGATAGCTCTCGATCTTCGACCAGGCCGGGTCGTCCTTGTAGAAGGAGCGGATCGAGACGAACGTCGACGAGGAGTCGATCCGGTCGCCGTTCGGCATGGTGCCGGTCCAGCCGGACGGGATGTACACCGGGTCGTCGAAGCGCTGATAGTCGGTGCGGGTCTCCGGGACGGCGATGCCGAGGTCGTCCTGGTGGTTCTCCCACATGCCGTCCAGCAGCGCCTTCGCCGTGTCCGCCGCCTCGGTGTCGCCGGAGCGGGCGGCGTAGTACGTCAGGATCTTGGCGTAGGCGCCGGCCACGCCGACGTCGTTGGTGTAGTCGACGACCTCGACGTGCAGCCCGCTGTTGGCGCCCGGCGACGACGGGTTCCAGGTGTCGGGCTTGCCGGACCACTTCAGCGTGGACGGGAAGAGGAACGAACCGTCCGGGTTGACCGTGGTCTCGGACAGCGCCCAGTCGACCCACTTGTCGAGGACCGCCTTGGCCTGCGCGTTGCCCGTCTGCTGGTAGACCTCGGCCACCCGCTCCAGCGACCACGCCTGGAAGCCGAACCACTGGTTCGACGGCGGGTCGTGGTACACCGGCTTCTCGTCGTAGAACATGCCGTAGAAGGTCGGTGTGCCGGACGGCGGGGTGGTGTAGCGGCCCGCCCAGCTGTTGGTCGCGCCGCCCGCGATGGCGCCCTCGTCGGACTGCAGCCAGCGGTAGAACTCCAGCTGCCGCTCGAAGGACTTGGCCCAGTCCCCCGCGCCCGTCGCCGACTTCGGCTTCAGCGGCGCGTAGTTGGCCAGGGCGTACGCGGCGAGCGGGTTCTGGTATCCGCCGTGCGCGTGGCTGGAGCCGATGCGCCAGGACCAGCCCGCCGAGGTGTCGGTGGCGCCGCCCCAGGCGTAGTACCAGGAGAGCAGGTAGTGCGAGGCGTCCTTGCCGGTGCCGGCCGGGCAGGACGTGCTGGTGCAGTTGCCGATCTTCTTGAAGTACTTGTCGTACATCGCGTAGCGCAGGTAGTCGCCCATCTTGGCGGCCTTGGCGACGGTCCCGGCGACCTCACCGCCCTTGCCCTGCTCCTTCGCCCACAGGTCGGCCCAGTAGGCCGCCTGCACCGCGCGTGCGTCGGCGTCGGGGGCGTTGGTGAACTTCCACTGCTTGGCGTAGGACGCGTCCTTGGTGAACAGGTCCAGATAGCCGTTGGCGCCGCCGTACTTGAAGGCGTCGCAGGTGGGCTGGGTGACGGTCTCCCACACCGACTCCTGCGGGCCGCGCTGGAAGGTGTTGATGTAGGACGGGCCGGTGTCGGACGGTCCGGCCTCGCACTTGCCCGGCGAGTTGCCGTAGCCGTAGACGTTGTCCACGTCCTGGATCCAGTGCATGCCGTACACGTCGTCCGTGCCGTACGCGGACTTCAGCTCGGCCGCGATCGGGTCGCGGCCGACGGAGACGCCGGAGTCGAGCTGCGACGGGTACTCGTTCGGGGTGTCGTGCTCGGGCGCGTATGTCGCCGGCTTCGAGGGGTCGTAGAAGGAGGTCGTCGGCTGGTCGGCGTGGGTCGGGATGGCGTACTGCTCCATCGTCTCCCAGGCGTCGTTGAACCGCGTCCAGTCACCGGTGATCCTGCCGTACATCGCCTGCAGCCACAGCAGGTAGCTGTACGCCTCCGAGGTGGTCTCGTGACCGTGGTCGGGCGCCTCGACGATCAGCGTCTCGACCGAGTGGTACGGGATGCCCTCGGGGGAGAAGTAGCCGTTCACCGGGTCGGTGATCTTGTCGTAGAGCTCCAGGAAGCGGCCCTCGTACGACTTGGTCGCGCCCAGCTGGGTCACGGTCACCGCGGCCTTGGCGTGGCCGGGCGCGGTGGACTCGAAGACCGCCGAGCCGGTGCCGGAGGAGTCGGCGGCGACGGTCACCCGCTGCGCGGTGCTCCAGTTGGACGGCGTGAAGGTGAGGGTCGCGCCGGAGGACACCGACAGACCCGTGTTGCCGCTCGCCCGTGCCGTCGTGACGGTGACGTTCGCGCTCGGCTGCTTGGACAGCTTCACCTCGAACGTGCCCGACTCACCCTGGCGCACGCCCAGTTGGGACGGGCTCGCGACCACGGCCGGACCCGAGGCGACCGTGATGCCGACCGGGGTGGAGGAGGCGGAGGCGCCCAGGCTGTCGTACGCCTTCGCGACCAGCGAGTGGGCGCCGACGGCGAGGCCGCCGACCGACAGCGTGAACGGCGCGGAGGTGTCCGTCCCCAGCAGTTCGGTGTCGTCGTAGAACTCCACCTTGGTGATGGTGGCCTGGTCGGCCGCGGCGGCCGTGGCCGCGAGCGGCACCGTCTCGCCCTGCGTGTAGACCGAGCCGGCCGCCGGGCTGGTCAGCACGGCGATCGGCGGCTGGTGGGCGCCCACGCAGGCGGTGCCGTTGACCGAGAAGGAGGTGGGCGCGGTGTTGGTGCCGCTGTAGGAGAACTGGGCGCCGGTGGTGACGGCGGCGCCGGCCGCGATCCGGCCGTTGTGCCCGGCGTTCTTCACGGTGACGGTGGAGCCGGACTGGGACCAGCTGCCGTTCCAGCCGTTCACCAGGCGCTGGTTGCCCGTGTAGGCGTACGTCAGGGTCCAGCCGTCGATGACGTCCGCACCGCGGTTGGTGACGGTCAGGTCGGTGGTGAAGCCCGACCCCCAGTCGTTCGTTTTGTAGTCCACGCTGCACTGGACGGCCGCCGCCCGGGCGGGGGTGGTACCCGTCGACAGCATCGTCAGGGGCAGTGCGAGAGCGGTCACGGCGATCGCTAAGAGTCGGCGCACGCCACCGCGTCTGCGGGGTGGGGGATGCATGGTGCTGGTCCTTCCTGCGACTCGACATGTCAAGGCTTGAACCAGTGGGAGCGCTCCCATAGTGGGGACGGGGTGGTGACCGGTCAACCCTTGGTGCGAATCGAAAACATTCGACAGCCCGAGAAACGTCAATGTCCGCACACCCTCTGTTCTTCATCGTCACTTGGCGCTAGCTTCTTGGGCACCAGTGGGAGCGGTTCCATCAGTCGACGCGCCGGTCACGACGCGTCCGAGCTGCAAGGAGTCGCTCGATGAGCCACCCCCCGCGTTCAGTACTTTTAGCCACCCCCGTGCACGTGTGGAGCACCTGAGGCGGGGGCGCTCATCAGCGTGGGATCCCTGTGCCGTCGTGCTGCCCGGAGACGTCCGGCCGGCATCACGGACCCGCCCGTGCGGATCCGGGACGGCATCCCCCACCCCGTAAGGCACCAGGTTGCGCACGGCTGCGCGCGGCCACGAAGGCAAGCCCCCTACGGATAGGAAACCCGCACCATGAGTCGCACCAGAACCGCGCTCCTCGCCGCCATGGCGTTGGTCGCCGGCGCCACCGGGTCGGCGATCGCCGCCGTCCCGGGCGACGCCGGCGCGGCCGCCGTCCCCTGCACCGTGGACTACAAGGTGCAGAACCAGTGGGACACCGGCTTCACCGCGTCCGTGACGGTCACCAACCACGGCGCCGCGAAGTCGTCGTGGGCGGTGAAGTGGAGCTACGCCGGCAACCAGAAGGTGACCAGCGGCTGGAACGCCAGGATCACCCAGTCCGGCGCGAACGTCACCGCGGCCAACGAGTCGTACAACGCCACGCTCGCCAGCGGAGGCTCCGCCACCTTCGGCTTCCAGGGCAGCTACAGCGGCACCAACGCCGTGCCCGCCACCTTCACCCTCGACGGCGTGACCTGCAACGTCGACGGCGGCGGCGGACCGACCGACCCGCCGGACCCGACGGATCCGCCTCCGGGCAACCGCGTCGACAACCCCTACGACGGCGCCAAGGTCTACGTGAACCCCGAGTGGTCCGCGAACGCCGCCGCCGAGCCGGGCGGCAGCCGCATCGCGAACCAGCCCACCGGTGTCTGGCTGGACCGCACCGCCGCCATCAACGGGGCGGGCGGCAAGATGGGTCTGCGGGACCACCTCGACGAGGCCCTGGAACAGAAGGGCTCCGGCGAGCTCGTCGTCCAGCTCGTCATCTACAACCTGCCGGGCCGCGACTGCGCCGCCCTCGCCTCCAACGGCGAGCTCGGCCCCACGGAGATCGACCGCTACAAGAGCGAGTACATCGACCCGATCAAGACCATCCTCGCCGACCCGAAGTACGCCTCGCTGCGGATCGTCACCACGGTCGAGATCGACTCCCTGCCCAACCTGGTCACCAACGTCTCGCCGCGGGCGACCGCCACGCCGAACTGCGACGTGATGAAGGCCAACGGCAACTACGTGAAGGGCGTCGGCTACGCCCTGAACAAGCTGGGTGACGTGCCCAACGTCTACAACTACGTGGACGCCGGGCACCACGGCTGGCTGGGCTGGGACGACAACTTCGGCGCCTCCGCCGAGATGTTCAAGCAGGCCGCGACCGCCGAGGGCGCGACCGTCGCCGACGTGCACGGCTTCATCGCCAACACGGCCAACTACAGCGCGCTGAAGGAGGACCACTTCTCCATCAACGACACGGTGGCCGGCAAGTCCGTGCGCGAGTCCAAGTGGGTCAGCTGGAACCGCTACGTCGACGAGCTGTCGTACGCCCAGGCGCTGCGCGAGAAGCTGGTCTCGCTCGGCTTCGACTCGAAGATCGGCATGCTGATCGACACCTCCCGCAACGGCTGGGGCGGGGCGAACCGGCCCACCGGGCCCGGCGCGACCACCAGCGTGGACACCTACGTCGACGGCGGCCGCTACGACCGCCGCTTCAACACCGGCAACTGGTGCAACCAGTCCGGAGCCGGACTGGGTGAGCGGCCCCAGGCGTCCCCGGAGCCCGGCATCGACGCCTACGTGTGGATGAAGCCGCCGGGGGAGTCCGACGGCGCGAGCAAGGCCATCGACAACGACGAGGGCAAGGGCTTCGACCGGATGTGCGACCCCACGTACACCGGCAACCCGCGGAACGACAACAACATGTCGGGAGCGCTCCCCGACGCCCCGATCTCCGGGCACTGGTTCTCCGCCCAGTTCCAGGAGCTGATGAGGAACGCCTACCCGCCGCTGTCGTGACGGGATGACCCGCGTCCGCCGGACCCGGACCCCTCAGGGGTCCGGGTCCGGCGGACCCCTGTCCCTCCGGTCCGGCGTTTTGCTGGACCGGCAACACGGTTTGCCCGTCCCCGGTGCGTCGTCGCACGCTGGCCGCATCCGAGCGGAGAGGCTGACCACCATGGCGCACCACCACCACGCACCCGGGCACGACGAGCACCGCCACGAGCACGACGGCCACGGACACGACCACGAGCACCTCGACTGGGCCGAGCTGGCGCCCCTGCTGGAGAACCAGGCGGAACTGTTCACCCCGCTGTACGAGCGGGCCCTGGCCTGGCTGGCCAAGGAGGTCACCGAACCGGGACTGATCGTGGACGCGGGCAGCGGGCCCGGCGTGATCTCGGGGCTGTTCGCCGAGACCTTCCCGGGCGCCCGGATCGTGGCCGTGGACGGCTCCGAACCGCTGCTGGAGCGCGCCCGCGCCCGTGCCGAACGCCTCGGAGCCGGCGACCGCTTCGACACCCTGACCGGCGACATGCCGGGCGTGCTGGCGGAACTGGACTACCCGGCCGACCTGCTGTGGGCCAGCCGCAGCATCCACCACCTCGGCGACCAGGGCGCCGCCCTCGCGGCCTGCGTCGAACGCCTCGCGCCCGGCGGCACGCTCGCCGTGATGGAGGGCGGACTGCCCGCCCGTTTCCTGCCCCGCGACATCGGCTTCGGCCGCCCCGGCCTCCACGCGCGCATCGACGCCGTGGAGGAGGAGCGGTTCACCCGCATGCGCGAGGAACTGCCCGGCTCGGTGGCCCAGGTGGAGGACTGGCCCGCCCTGCTCACCGCGGCCGGACTGCACCACACCCGCTCGCGCACCTTCCTCCTCGACCTCCCCTCCCCGGTCCCGGACCGCGCCCGCGCCTACGTCATCGAGTCCCTCACCCGCACCCGCGACATGCTCGGCGAGCACCTGGACCCCGACGACCGCGCCACCCTGGACCGCCTCGTCGACCCGGACGACCCGGCGAGCGTCCACCACCGCCCGGACGTCTTCGTCCTGGCGGCCCACACGGTCCATTCGGGGGTCCGGCCGGTGTGACCCCTTGACCTGAAGAGCGCTCCAAGTGATGGACTCCCCGGCACGCATCGAGACACAGGGGAGTTCCCATGACCGACGACCTGCGGGTCACGCTCGTCACCGGAGGCGGTACGGGGATCGGCGCCGCCGTGGCGCGGCGGCTGCTGGAGGCGGGGGAGGCGGTCGCCGTCACCGGGCGGCGGGAGGAGCGGCTGCACGCGTTCGCCAAGGAACTCGGGGAGCCCGAGCGGCTGTTGACGATTCCCGGGAACGCGGCCGACTACGCCGACGTGAGCGGAGCCGTCGACGCCGCGCTGGCGCGGTTCGGGCGGCTGGACGCCGTCGTCGCCAACGCCGGGTTCGCCACGCACGACACCGTGGCCGACGGCGACCCCGCCGGGTGGACCGACATGGTGCTCACCAACGTGCTGGGCCCCGCCCTGCTGATCCGGGCCTCCGTCGACGCGCTCAGGCGCAGCCGCGGGCGGATCGTGCTGGTGGGCAGCGTCGCCGGGTTCGTGCCCACGCCCGGCAATCTGTACGGGGCCACCAAGTACGCGGTGACCGGGCTCGCCGAGAACACCCGGCGGCAGGTCACCGAGTGGGGCGTCGGGGTCACGCTGATCGCGCCGGGCCGGGTGGAGACCCCGTTCTGGGACGGCCGGGACGTGACGTCACTGGGGCACATGCTCACCGCCGAGCAGATCGCCGGGTCGGTGGTGTGGGCGCTCGGCCAGCCGGAGGGGGTGGACGTGAACACCGTGGTCGTCCGGCCGGTGGGGCAGCCCAACTGACCCGGCCGGACACGCCGATGGCCGGCGCCCCGTCACCGCGGGGGCCGGCCGCCGGCGTCCGTGCCGTCAGCCCTGGTTGAACTCCGCGGGGTTCAGACCCACCCGCCGGTCCTCGTTCAGCGCGCTGATCGCCGCCAGGTCCTCGGCGTCCAGGGTGAACCCGAAGACGTCGATGTTCTCCTCGATCCGGGACGGCGTCACCGACTTGGGGATGACGACGTTGCCCAGTTGGAGGTGCCAGCGCAGCACCACCTGGGCGGGCGTGCGGCCGTGCTTCTGCGCGATGGCCACGATCGCCGGGATCTCCAGGATGCCCTTGCCGGAGCCGAGCGGGGAGTACGCCTCGGTGGCGATGCCCTGCTCCGCGTGGTACTCCCGCGCGGCGGCCTGCTGCAGATGCGGGTGCAGCTCGATCTGGTTGACCGCCGGGACGACCGACGTCTCGTCGATCAGCCGCTCCAGGTGCTCCGGCAGGAAGTTGGACACGCCGATCGCGCGCACTCGCCCGTCGGACAGCAGCTTCTCGAACGCCTTGTACGTGTCGACGTACAGGTCGCGGGCCGGGGTGGGCCAGTGGATGAGGTACAGGTCGACGTAGTCGAGGCCGAGCTTGGCCAGCGAGGTGTCGAAGGCCTTGAGGGTGGCGTCGTAACCCTGGTCGCTGTTCCACAGCTTGGTGGTGACGAAGATGTCCTCACGGGGGACGCCCGACCGTGCGACGGCCCTGCCGGTGCCCTTCTCGTTGCCGTAGATCGCCGCCGTGTCGATGCTGCGGTAGCCGGCCTCCAGCGCCGCCGCCACGGCCGTTTCGGCCTCCGCGTCCGGTACCTGCCAGACGCCGAACCCGAGCTGGGGCATCTCGACGCCGTTGTTCAGGGTGATCGGGGGGACCTTGCTCACGAGCTCTCGATCCTTAGGTTGTGGTCAGGTGTACCCCCATCGTCAACGATCACGGCCCGCGCCGCATTCCTGACCGCGCAATTCACGCCCGGTACAGCGCCTCGACCTCTTCGGCGTACGCCTTCTCGATGGCCCTGCGCTTCAGCTTCAGCGACGGGGTGAGCAGCCCGTGCTCCTCGGTGAACGGCTGCGCCAGGATGCGGAAGGTGCGGATCGACTCGGCCTGCGAGACCAGCGTGTTGGCCGTGACCACCGCGCGCCGCACCTCCGTCTCGAGATCCGGGTCGCGCACCAGTTCGGCCGGGGAGAGCCGCGGCTTGTCCCGCATCGCCAGCCAGTGCTCGACCGCCTCCTGGTCCAGGGTGACCAGCGCGGCCACGTACGGCCGGTCGTTGCCGACCACGATGCACTGGTTGACCAGCGGATGGTCGCGCACCCGCTCCTCCAGCACGCCCGGCGAGACGCTCTTGCCGCCGGACGTCACCAGGATCTCCTTCTTCCGCCCGGTGATGGTCAGATAGCCGTCCTCGTCCAGCGAGCCCAGGTCGCCGGTGGCGAGCCAGCCGTCGTGCAGCGTCTCGTCGGTGGCCTTGGGGTTGTTGAGGTACCCCTGGAAGACGTTCTCGCCGTGCAGCCAGATCTCGCCGTCGTCCGCGATGTGCACGCCCACCCCGGGGATCGGCTGCCCGACGGTGCCGTAGCGCGTGCGCTCGGGCGGGTTGGCGGTGGCCGCCGCGGTCGACTCCGTCAGCCCGTACCCCTCGTAGATGTGCACGCCCGCGCCCGCGAAGAACAGGCCGAGGCGCCGGTCCATCGCCGAGCCGCCCGACATGGCGTGCCGGATCCTGCCGCCCATCGCCGTCCGGATCTTGGAGTACACGAGCTTCTCGAACAGCTGGTGCTGCATCCGCAGCGACGCCGAAGGACCCGGGCCGGTGCCCCAGGCCTTCGCCTCCACCGCGTCGGCGTACCGGACGGCCACGTCGACCGCCTTCTCGAACGGCCCCGCGCGTCCCTCCCGCTCGGCCTTGCGCCGCGCCGCATTGAACACCTTCTCGAAGATGTACGGCACGGCCAGGATGAACGTCGGCCGGAACGCGGCCAGGTCGGGCATCAGCGCGGCCGCGTTGAGCTGCGGCTGGTGGCCGAACTTCACCTTGCCGCGGATCGCCGCGACCTCCACCATCCGTCCGAAGACGTGCGCCAGCGGCAGGAACAGCAGCGTCGACGCCTCGTCGCCCCGCTTGGAATGGAACACCGGCTCCCAGCGCTCGATGACGGTGTCCGCCTCGTACATGAAGTTGCCGTGGGAGAGGACGCAGCCCTTGGGGCGGCCGGTGGTGCCCGAGGTGTAGATGACCGTCGCCACCGAGTCGGGGGTGACCGCCCGGCGGTGCCGGTGCACCACGTCGTCCTCGAGGTGCGCGCCCGCGTCGTACAGCTCCTGCACCGCGCCCGCGTCGAGCTGCCACAGCCTGCGCATCCGCGGCAGCCGGTCGATGACCGTCGCGATGGTCATCGCGTGGTCCTCGTGCTCCACGATCGCCGCCGTCACCTCCGCGTCGTGCAGCATCCACGAGCACTGCTCCGCCGACGACGTCGGGTAGACGGGGACGACCTGCGCGCCGACCGACCACAGCGCGAAGTCGAACAGGGTCCACTCGTAGCGGGTGCGGGACATGATCGCGACCCGGTCGCCGAACCGGATCCCGCTCGCCAGCAGGCCCTTCGCCAGGGCGAGCACCTCGTCACGGAACTCGGCGCAGGTCACGTCACGCCACCGGCCGCCCTCGTCCTTGCGCCCGAGCGCCACCCGCAGCGGCTCCTCCTCCGCGTACCGGAACACCACGTCGGCCAGACCGCCCGCCGCGGGCGCCTGTGACAACGGAGGGTTGGTGAACTCGCGCAATCCCGCTCCCCGCTTCCTGGCGCCCGGACCGGTGCGGCAACACCGTCGTCCCGCACAGCGCCGTGAAAGCTACCCCACGGGATCCGGGGGCGGGAGGGGGACGAAATCCGCGAAAAGGGCGCAACATCGGCGACCGGTGAAGGAGAAACCGCGCAAGTGGGTAAGGTCCGGGCACATTCCTGACGGTGGAGTAAGTTTCGGTGCCGTAATCTCCACGGAATCTGTACGACCCCATGACCGGCCCTTGGGCGGCGCGACGGCCCTCACCCAGCTCAGCGCACGGGCGGCCCGGACCGTCACCCCCGCCCGGCCGTCACCCCTGTCCGCCGCGGTGCAGCCGGTCGCCGCCCGCCAGGATCGCCGCCGCGAGCGCGTCCGCCGCGCCCTGCGCCGAGGGCCGCCGCCGGCCGTGCACCACCACGAAGTCCACCGAGCCCGGCTCCGGCAGCCCGGCCCGCTCCGGCACCCTCACCAGCCCCGGCGGGATCAGCCCGCGCGCGTGCACCATCACCCCGAGCCCCGCCCGCGCCGCCGCGAGCAGACCGTTGAGGCTGCCGCTGCTGCACACGATCCGCCACTGCCGGCCCTCACGCTCCAGCGCCCGCAGCGCGAGGGCCCGGGTGATGCCCGGCGGCGGGTAGACGATCAGCGGCACCGGGCGGTGCGGGTCGAGCCGCAGACCCGGCGCGCCGATCCACACCAGCTCGTCCTGCCACACCAGCCGGTGCGGGTCCGGGCGCGGATCCTCCGGCCGCCGCTTGGCCAGCACCAGGTCGAGCCGGCCCGCGGCGAGCTGCTCGTGCAGGGTGCCCGACAGTTCGACCGTCAGCTCCAGGTCGACCTCCGGGTGCTCGTGCCGGAACCGTTCGAGGATCTCCGGCAGCCGGGTCAGCACGAAGTCCTCGGACGCCCCGAACCGCAGCCGTCCGCGCAGCCGGGTGCCGGTGAAGAACTGCGCCGCCTGCTCGTGCACGTCCAGGATGCGGCGCGCGAAGCCGAGCATCGCCTCGCCGTCCTCGGTCAGCTCCACCGAGTGGGTGTCCCGGGTGAACAGCTGCCGCCCGGTGGCCTCCTCAAGCCGCCGCACATGCTGGCTCACCGTCGACTGGCGCAGCCCGAGCCGCCGCGCCGCCTGCGTGAAGCTCAGCGTCTGCGCCACGGACAGGAAGGTCCGCAGGTGGACTGGCTCGTACATGCCCGGCAGCCTACCCCGGTCATCGCGCATCACGATCACAGTGAGAGCGGTGTGCGGGATTCCCGATCACGGAACGGGGGAGCAGGATGGAGCGGGGACCCCTTGTCCCCGGCAGCCCGGGGCACCCGCTCCGGGGAACCGCACCGCCGAGCACACCCACCCGAGCACGTGGAGCACCGTGAAACGCCTGCACTGGCCGCGCCGGCTGCCGATCGACCCGTACATCACGCTCCTGCTCGGCACGGTGGGCGTGGCCGCGCTGCTGCCCGCCCGGGGCGCCGGCGCGGACGTCGCGTCCGGCGCCTCCACCGCCGCGATCGCGTTCCTCTTCTTCCTCTACGGCGCCCGCCTGTCCACCCGTGAGGCGCTCGACGGTCTCAAGCACTGGCGGCTCCACGTCACCGTCCTGGCCTGCACCTTCATCGTCTTCCCGCTGCTGGGCCTGGCCACCCGGGGCCTGGTCCCGGTGTTCCTCACCGACCCCCTGCACCAGGGGCTGCTGTTCTGCACCCTGGTCCCCTCCACCATCCAGTCCTCGATCGCGTTCACCTCGATCGCCCGCGGCAACGTGCCCGCCGCGATCTGCGCCGGGTCGTTCTCCTCGCTGGCCGGCATCGTCGTCACCCCGCTGCTCGCGGCGGCGCTGCTCGGCGGCAGCGTGGGCGGCTTCTCCGGGGACTCGGTGGTGAAGATCGTGCTCCAGCTGCTGGTGCCGTTCCTCGCCGGGCAGTTCACCCGCCGCTGGACCGGCGGCTTCGTCGCCCGCCACCGCAAGGTGCTGGGTCTTGTGGACCGCGGCTCCATCCTGCTCGTCGTCTACACCGCGTTCAGCGAGGGCATGGTGCAGGGCGTCTGGAGCCAGGTGAGCCCCGCCCGGCTCGGCGGACTGCTCGTCGTCGAGGCCGTGCTGCTCGCCGTGATGCTGGCGCTCACCTGGTACGGCGCCAAGGGCCTCGGCTTCGGCCGGGAGGACCGGATCGCCATCCAGTTCGCCGGGTCGAAGAAGTCGCTGGCCGCCGGACTGCCCATGGCGAGCGTGCTGTTCGGGGCGCACGCCTCGCTGGCCGTGCTGCCCCTGATGCTCTTCCACCAGATGCAGCTCATGGTGTGCGCGGTCATCGCCAAGCGCCGCTCCAAGGACCCCGTCCCGGAGGTCACTCCGGAGGACCGAGCCGCACCGTCACGAACCGAGGCCGGTACAGCGACACGTTCCGGCTGAGCATCCCCGCCGCCGTGGACGTGTCCAGCCAGTTCACGTCGTGGCTCAGCACCAGCCGCCCGTCCCGGCCCAGCCCGGGATGCGCCTGCGGGTTGTAGGCGGCGGTGCCCGGCGCGGGCAGCGCGGGGGTGAACGCGCCCGCCGGACCGTGCCACGGCCCGGCCGGGGAACACGCCCAGTACGCCGTCACCGTGGCCAGCCCCTCCGCCCCCGCCGCCATGGTGAACAGCACATACGTCCGGTCGTCGCGCGTCACCGTGAAGGCGCTGCCCACCCCCGTGCGCCGCCCGTCGCCCAGCACCGGCGCCGGACGCGCGCGCGACCGCCAGCCCGAGCCGTCCCAGTACTCCCAGGCGGCCGGGTCGCCGAGACCTCCCTCGGGCACCCGGGCCACATAGGCGTGCGAGGCCGGGCGGGACGCGGGGCGCCCGTCGTCACCGCCGTACACGTACGTCCAGCCGTCCTCCGCGACCAGCGTGGTGCCGAACAGGACGCGGCGGGAGAGGTCGCCGGTCCGCCGCTCGTCCAGCACCGTGGTCACCGACTCCAGGCGCAGGGCGGGCAGGGAGAGCGTGGCGACCTCGGTGGCCAGGGGCTCCCCGTAGATCCACGGAGGGGCGCCGTGCCGCCGCACCCACAGCAGCACCCTCAGCACGCGCTCCGCCGCGCCGGGGGAGCGCGGTTCGACGCGGGCGGCGACCGGCCAGCGCCAGCTCCCCGGGGCCGGGTCGGGGAAGAGCGGGGCCGGAAGGGTGGCCTCGGGCCGGCCGCCGCGCATCACCACCGCCGAGTTGCGCACCAGCGGCGCGCCGCCGTCCCGCCAGGCGTACGCCTCGCCCGCC
Organism: Streptomyces albogriseolus; assembly: GCA_014650475.1. GTDB lineage: Bacteria > Actinomycetota > Actinomycetes > Streptomycetales > Streptomycetaceae > Streptomyces > Streptomyces albogriseolus. Next base: position 165,574 of record BMVA01000006.1, on the reverse strand, counting down.
GGGTTGGGCGGCCGGTGCACCCGGCCCAGAAAGGTGTCGGAGAACAGCCACAGCAGCCGCCCGTCCGGCAGCCGCACCGAGTGCGTGCCGTCCCCGCCGGTCCAGTCGTCGGTGCGGGCGTCGTCGTCGCCGTAGCGGGCGAAGGCGGAGGTGAGCCCGGGCTCGGGCGCCCAGGAGACGACCGTGCGGGGCGGACACCCCTCGCGGCCGCCGTCGTCCTCCGACCGCCCCGTGACCAGCACGGCCCCGAGGACCAGGACCAGCGCCGCCGCGGTCCCGGCCCCCGTCAGCCGCCGTACTCGCACGGTGTCGCCGGGCACGCCGGGTGACGTTAGCGGCCGTACGGGCCCGGGTCCACGGGGCCTCGGCCGAGGCGGGGCCCCGCGGCGCAGGGGGCGCTCCCCGCCGTCGGGACCCCGCCGCCGTGCAGCGAGGGGATGCGGTCAGGCCCGGACGGCCGCGGCCCGCAGGGCGATCCGCTCCTCACCCGCGTACACGTTCATGGAGCTGCCCCGCAGGAAGCCCACCAGGGTCATGCCGGTCTCCGCCGCCAGGTCCACGGCGAGCGAGGACGGCGCCGAGACCGCCGCCAGCACCGGGATGCCGGCCATGACCGCCTTCTGCGCCAGCTCGAACGAGGCCCGCCCGGACACCATGAGGACCGTCCGGGACAGCGGCAGGTCCCCGCTCTGCAGGGCGCGGCCGACCAGCTTGTCGACCGCGTTGTGCCGGCCCACGTCCTCCCGTACGTCGAGCAGTCCGCCGTGCTCGTCGAACAGGGCCGCCGCGTGCAGTCCGCCGGTCCGGTCGAAGACCCGCTGGGCCGCCCGCAGCCGGTCCGGCAGCCCGGCCAGCAGCTCCGGCGTCACCCGCAGCGGCGGGGTGTCGGCGATCGGGTGCCGGGTCGTGGTGCGCACCGCGTCCAGACTGGCCTTGCCGCACAGCCCGCAGGACGAGGTGGTGTAGACGTTGCGCTCCAGCGTGATGTCGGGGACGGACACCCCGGGCGCGGTCGTCACGTCGACCACGTTGTAGGTGTTCGACCCGTCGGCCGTGGCCCCGGCGCAGTAGACGATGTTGCGGAGGTCCGACGCGGCCGTCAGGACGCCCTCGCTGACCAGGAAGCCGGCCGCCAGCGCGAAGTCGTCGCCCGGGGTGCGCATGGTGATCGCCAGGGGCTTGCCGTTGAGCCGGATCTCCAGGGGTTCCTCGGCGACGAGCGTGTCCGGGCGGGTGGAGACCGCCCCGTCCCGGATGCGGATCACCTTGCGTCGTTCCGTGACTCGTCCCATGTCCCTGTCCGTTCCGTTCAGTCCCGGTTCTGCACGTGCTGGTAGCCGAACCGGCCCTTGATGCACAGGTTGCCGTGGGTCACCGGGTTGTCGTGCGGCGACGTGACCTTCACGATCTCATTGTCCTGCACATGGAGCGTCAGGTTGCAGCCCACGCCGCAGTAGGCGCACACGGTCGTCGTGCGCGTCTGCCGCGACTCGTCCCACGTACCCGCCCCCCGCATGTCGAACTCGGATTTGAACGACAGCGCCCCCGTCGGGCACACCTCGATGCAGTTGCCGCAGTACACGCACGCCGAATCGGTCAGCGGGGCGTCGTGCTCCACCGCGACCCGGGCGCCGAAGCCGCGCCCGGCGACGGAGATCGCGAAGGTGTTCTGCCACTGGTCACCGCACGCGTCCACGCACTTGTAGCAGAGGATGCACTTGCCGTAGTCGCGCACGTAGAGGCCGTTGTCGACGCGGGGCTCCTCGTTCAGCCGGGCCGCGTCCGGGCCGAAGCGGTCCGGCTTCGCCCCGTACTCCTTCAGCCACTCGGCGACCCGCGGCGTCGTCGACAGGTCGACCGAGGAGGCGAGCAGTTCCAGGACGACCTTGCGGCTGTGCCGGGCCCGCTCGGTGCCGGTGCGCACCTCCATGCCCGCCTCGGCCTTGCGCGAGCAGGCCGGGACGAGGGTGCGCGAACCTTCGACCTCGACCACACAGACGCGGCAGGCGTTCTTCGGCGTGAGCGTGTCGCCCTCGCACAGCGTCGGGACGTCCTTGCCGGCGGCCCGGCAGGCGTCCAGGATGGTCGACCCCTCGGGCGCCCGGACCGGCTCCCCGTCCAGGGTGAACTCCAGCAGACGGCGGGGGATCCCCAGCGGTGTCACGGTCATTCGTACGCCCCCAGACGGTCGATGGCGGATTCCACGGCGTTCCACGCGGTCTGGCCCAGACCGCAGATCGAGGCGTCCCGCATCGCGCGCCCCACCTCGCGCAGCAGGGCGATGTCGGCGGCGGCGTCAGCGCCGGTGCGCTCCGCGATCCGGTGCAGCGCCTCCTCCTGGCGTACGGTGCCGACCCGGCAGGGCACGCACTGCCCGCAGGACTCGTCACGGAAGAACTCCGCGATGCGCAGCAGCAGGCGGGGGAGCGGGACCGTGTCGTCGAAGGCCATGACGACACCCGAGCCGAGGGTGGTGCCCGCCGCCCGGGCGCCCTCGAAGGTGAGCGGGATGTCCAGCTCGTCGGGGCGGACGAACCCGCCGGCGGCCCCGCCGAGCAGCACCGCCCTGAGGGAGTCGCGCACCCCGGCGAGCTCCAGCAGTTCCCCGAGCGTGGCGCCGAACGGCAGCTCGTAGACGCCGGGCCGCTCCACGCTGCCCGAGACGCAGAACAGCTTGGGGCCGGCGGACGCGCCGGTGCCGATCGCCGCGTACGCCTGCGCGCCCAGCGTGAGCACCGGCAGGACGTTGACCAGCGTCTCCACGTTGTTCGCGGCCGTCGGCTTGCCGAACAGGCCCTTCTCCACCGGGAACGGCGGCTTGGAGCGGGGCTCGCCCCGGAAGCCCTCGATCGAGTTGAACAGCGCGGTCTCCTCGCCGCAGATGTAGGCGCCCGCGCCGCGCCGGATCTCGATGTCGAAGGAGAACCCCTGGCCCAGGATGTCGTCGCCGAGCAGACCGCGGGCGCGGGCCTGCGCGATCGCGTGCTCCATGCGGACCAGGGCGCGCGGGTACTCGCCGCGCAGATACAGGTGGCCGTGCCGGGCGCCGGTCGCGTACGCCGCGATCGTCATGGCCTCGACCAGCGCGTACGGGTCGCCCTCCATCAGCACGCGGTCCTTGAAGGTGCCCGGCTCGGACTCGTCGGCGTTGCACACCAGGTGGTGCGGGCGGTCCGGCTGGGAGGCGGTGGCCTGCCACTTGCGGCCGGTCGGGAAGGCCGCCCCGCCGCGGCCCAGCAGCCCGGAGTCGGTCACCTCCCGGATCACCCCGGCGGGGCCGAGCGCGAAGGCGCGGCGCAGCGCGGTGTACCCGCCGTGCGCCCGGTAGTCGTCCAGGTCGGCGGGGTCCACCGCGCCGACGCGGCCCAGCAGGAGGAGCCCGGGGTCGGGCGCCTGGGGGACCGCCAGGGCGGCCGGTGGCTCCTCCGGGGCGTTCTCGGGGGTGAGCGCCGCGCGGACCACCGCGCCGGGGGTGGCGAGGGCGGACACGGCGGTGGCCCGTGGCGTCCCGCCGTCGGTCACCGCACGGGCCGCGTCCTCCCCGGCCCGCACCACCAGCGCCGCCGGGGCCCGCTCGCACAGGCCCAGACACGGACTGCGCTCCACCCGCACCCCCGACTCCGGGCCCAGGCGCGCCTCCACCGCCTCGCACAGCTTCGGCGCACCCGCCGCCGCGCAGGCCAGGTCCGTGCACACGTGCAGCACCGTCGCCGGGCGCGGGCGGACGGAGAACATGGCGTAGAACGTCGCCACCCCGTACGCCTCGGACGGGGGGACCGTCAGCCGGCGGCACAGGTAGTCCAGCCCGCCGTCGCTGATCCAGCCGACCCGGTCGTTGAGCGCGTGCAGCCCCGGCAGCAGCAGGTCGCGGCGGTCACGCGCGGCCCGTCCGCCGCGCGCCCACCTCAGATCCGCGTCGGAGCGGCCGGCGCCCTCCCAGGACGACGCGGGCGGCCCGAGCAGGGCGTCGACGGCGGCTCGCTCCTCGTCCGTCGGTTCGCTGTCGCCGAAACGCAGGTCCACGCTCGCTCACCTCATGTCTGCCGGAGCCGGGAGCTTCTCGATCCGGATCGCCGACGCCTTGAACTCCGCCGTCCCCGCGATCGGGCAGTTCGCCTCGATCGTCAGCCGGTTGGTGTCCACCTCGTCGGGAAAGTGGAACGTCATGAACGCGAGCCCCGGCCGCAGCGCGGGGTCCACCCACACCGGCGCCCGCACGGACCCGCGCCGCGAGGTCACCAGCACCTCCTCGCCGACCACGACCCCGTACCGCTCGGCGTCCTCCGGGCTCAGCTCGACGTACTCGCCGCGCCGCAAGGGGGAGGCGTAACTGCCGCTCTGCACCCCGGTGTTGTAGGAGTCCAGGCGTCGTCCCGTGGTGAGCCGGACCGGGTACCGCTCGTCGGTGAGGTCCACCGGCGGGTCGTGCCGCACGATCCCGAACGGCGCCGGGCGGCCCCGGCGTTCCGGGTCCTTCTCCCACAGCCGGCCGTGCAGGTACGGCGGTTCCAGCCGGTCGGTGCTCGGACACGGCCACTGGATGCCCTGGTGCTCCTCGAGGCGGGCGTACGTCATGCCGTGGTGGTCCGGGGAGACCGCGCGCAGCTCGTTCCACACGGCCTCGGCGCCGTCGTACTTCCAGTCGTGGCCGAGGCGTCCGGCGAGGTCGCAGAGGATGTCGATGTCCTCGCGGGCCTCGCCGGGCGGGGTCACGGCCCGGCGCACGCGCTGCACCCGGCGTTCGCTGTTGGTGGTGGTGCCCTCGGTCTCGGCCCAGCCGGCGGTCGCGGGCAGCACCACGTCCGCCAGTTCCGCGGTCTTCGTCAGGAAGATGTCCTGCACCACGAGGAAGTCCAGCTCCTTCAGCCGGCGCACGGCCCGGTCGCCGTCCGCCTCCGACTGGGCCGGGTTCTCGCCGATGCAGTAGACGGCGCGCAGCGACCGGTCCTCCATCGCCTCGAACATCTCCGTCAGCGTCATCCCGTACCGGGGCTGGACGACGGTGTCCCAGGCGGCCTCGAACGCGGCGCGCACGTCCGCGTCGAGGAGGTCCTGGAAGCCGGGCAGCCGGTTGGGGATCGCGCCCATGTCGCCGCCGCCCTGCACGTTGTTCTGCCCGCGCAGCGGCTGGAGCCCCGAGCCGTAGCGGCCGACGTGACCGGTCAGCAGCGCGAGATTGATCAGGGCGCGCACGTTGTCGGTGCCGTTGTGGTGCTCGGTGATGCCCAGCGTCCAGCACAGCTGGGCGCGTTCGGCGCGGGCGTAGGCGTGCGCCAGCTCGCGTATCGCGGCGGCCGGGACGCCGGTCACCTTCGAGGCGAGGGACAGCGTCCAGGGCTCGACGAGTTCCCTGTACTCCTCGAAGCCGGCGGTGGCGCGCCGGACGAACGCCTCGTTGACCAGGCCCGCGTGGATGATCTCGCGGCCGATCGCGTGCGCCATCGCGATGTCCGTGCCGACGTTGAGCCCGAGCCAGCTCTCCGCCCACTCGGCGGTGGACGTCCGGCGCGGGTCGACGGCGTACATCCGGGCCCCGCCCCGGATGCCCTTGAGGACGTGCTGGAAGAAGATCGGGTGGGCGAAACGGGCGTTGGAGCCCCACATCACGATGACGTCGGTGTGCTCCACCTCCTCGTACGACGACGTGCCGCCGCCCGAGCCGAACGCGGCGGACAGCCCTGCCACCGAGGGCGCGTGACAGGTGCGGTTGCAGGAGTCGACGTTGTTGGTGCCCATGACGACCCGGGCGAACTTCTGCGCCACGTAGTTCGTCTCGTTGGTGGCGCGGGAGCAGGAGAACATGCCGAACGCGCCGCGCGCCGCCTCCAGTTCGCGCGCGGTGCGGTCCAGCGCCTCGTCCCAGGCCGCCCGGCGCAGCGGCTCGCCGCGTGCGTCCCGGACGAGGGGATGGGTGAGGCGGGTGTAGGTCTTCGGGGTCCGGTCGCGTTTCCTCATGCGGCGCTCCTCAGCGCGAGCAGGTCGGACAGGGCGTGCACGGTGCGCAGGGTGGGCACGGGGACGCCGGTGATCTCCGCCAGCTCGACCACGGCCGCGAGCAGCACGTCGAGCTCCAGCGGCTTGCCGCGTTCCAGGTCCTGCAGCGTGGAGGTGCGGTGGTCGCCGACCCTCTCGGCGCCGGCCAGCCGCCGTTCGATGGAGACGCCGACCTCGCAGCCGAGCGCGTGGGCGACCGCCAGGGTCTCGGACATCATCGTCCCGATGACCCGGCGGGTGCCGCCGTGCAGGCACATCTGCCGCATGGTGGCGCGCACCAGGGCGCTGATCGGGTTGAAGGAGATGTTGCCCAGCAGCTTGAGCCAGATGTCGTTGCGCAGGTCCGGCTCGACCGGGCACTTCAGGCCGCCCGCCCGCATCGCCTCGCTCAGCCGGAGACAGCGCGCGGAGACGCCGCGGCCGGGTTCGCCGACCGAGAAGCGGGTGCCTTCCACATGGCGGACGACACCGGGCCGTTCGAGTTCGGTGGCCGCGTACACCACACAGCCGACCGCCCGTTCGGGCGCGAGCACCGCGCTGACCGCGCCGCCGGGGTCCACGCTCTCCAGCCGGCGTCCGTCGTACGGGCCGCCGTGCCGGTGGAAGTACCACCAGGGGATGCCGTTCTGGGCGGCCACGACGGCCGTCGTGTCGTGCAGCAGCGGCTCGATCAGCGGCCCGCACGCCGCGTACGAGGTGGCCTTCAGACCCAGGAACACGTAGTCGGCGGGGCCGACGTCGGCCGGGTCGTCGGTGGCGTGGGGACGCGCGGTGAAGTCGCCGCGCGGGCTGCGCACCCGGACTCCGTCCTGCCGCATGGCCGCGAGATGCGGTCCACGGGCGATGAGATGCACGTCGGCGCCCGCGCGGTGGAGCGCGGCGCCCACGTAGGCGCCGATCGCACCGGCGCCGAGGACTGCGACTTTCATGGCGAGGGAGCTCCGTCCGGTCGAGGGACACCGAAGAACCGGGAGAATCGCCGAATCTCTGTCGACGAAATATTGTCTACAGTATGGAGAGGGGGCCGACAAGGTTTTGTGCAGTACCGGTGGTTGTCCGCTCAACCGTCTTCTCAACGGGCGGGCCGCTCCCTACGGTGGGGGACCCATGAGTCCCCCCGTCGCACCGCCGGGCTGGAGCCGCTGGCTCGTCCCGCCCGCCGCACTCGGCGTACACCTCTCCATCGGCCAGGCCTACGCGTGGAGCGTGTTCAAGCCGCCGCTGGAGTCCGCGCTCGACCTCAGCGGCACCCAGAGCGCGCTGCCCTTCCAGCTCGGCATCGTCATGCTCGGTCTGTCCGCCGCCTTCGGCGGCACCCTCGTCGAACGCCGGGGCCCGCGCTGGGCGATGACCGTCGCCCTGATCTGCTTCTCCTCCGGCTTCCTGCTCTCCGCGCTGGGCGCCGCCACCGAGCAGTACTGGCTGATCGTCCTCGGCTACGGCTTCGTCGGCGGCATCGGCCTGGGCATCGGCTACATCTCGCCCGTCTCCACGCTCATCAAGTGGTTCCCGGACCGGCCCGGCATGGCCACCGGCATCGCCATCATGGGCTTCGGCGGCGGCGCGCTGATCGCCTCCCCCTGGTCGGCGCAGATGCTCCAGTCCTTCGGCACCGACAACGTCGGCATCGCGTACGCCTTCCTGGTGCACGGGCTGACGTACGCCGTGTTCATGCTGCTCGGCGTGCTCCTGGTGCGCGTGCCGCCCCCCGCGCGGCCGGCGGCCGACGCGCCCGCCGTCACCGCCGGGCCGCAGGTCTCCGCCCGGTCCGCCGTGCGCACCCCGCAGTTCTGGCTGCTGTGGATCGTGCTCTGCATGAACGTGACCGCCGGGATCGGCATTCTGGAGAAGGCCGCGCCGATGATCACCGACTTCTTCGCGGACAGCTCCGCGCCGGTGTCCGCCACGGCCGCCGCCGGGTTCGTCGCCCTGCTGTCCGCCGCCAACATGGCCGGACGCCTCGGCTGGTCCACCACCTCCGACCTCATCGGCCGGAAGAACATCTACCGCGTCTACCTCGGCGTCGGCGCGCTGATGTACGCCCTCATCTGGTCGCTCGGCGACTCCTCCAAGCCGCTGTTCGTGCTGGCCGCGCTCGTCATCCTCTCGTTCTACGGGGGCGGCTTCGCGACCGTCCCCGCCTACCTCAAGGATCTCTTCGGGACCTACCAGGTGGGCGCCATCCACGGCCGGCTGCTCACCGCCTGGTCCACCGCCGGCGTCCTCGGACCGCTCATCGTCAACTGGGTCGCCGACCGGCAGGAGGAGGCCGGCAAGCACGGCCCGTCCCTGTACGGCGTCTCCCTGGTCGTCATGATCGGGCTGCTGGCCGTCGGCTTCGTCGCCAACGAACTGGTCCGCCCCGTCCATCCGCGTCACCACGAACCGGGCGCCGACGCCCCGGCCGTCGCATCGAAGGAGGCCGCCGATGACCGGCGAGAGCAGCCCGAGTCCGCCTGAGCCCGCGCGCCGCGCGCTGATCGCCTTCGCCTGGCTGTGGGTGGGCCTCCCGCTCGCCTACGGCCTGTACGAGCTGGTGCGGAAGGCGACGCAGCTGTTCACCGGGTGATCCGGCGGTTCATGCGCGTGCTCATGGACAGGACGGGCGCGGGGACGCCTGACGCGGCCCTCCGGGGGCTGACGGAAGGCGACAAGCCTCGCGCCCGTTTCCTGTCGCTCCACCTGCACTCGTACCCGTGAGTCACTGATCAGACTGGTGCATCCCGCAACCGGATCACGAGGGGATCACCATGAGCGGCTCACGCATCACCGCCGTCGGCCACTACCAGCCCGCCCGGGTCCTGACCAACGAGGACCTGGCGGGCATGGTCGACACCAGCGACGCGTGGATCACGAGCCGGGTGGGCATCCGTACCCGTCATATCGCCGGGCCCGACGAGCCCGTCGACGAACTGGCCGCGCACGCCGCCGCCAAGGCGCTCGCCGCGGCCGGCCGGACGCCCGACGAGATCGACCTGGTCCTGGTCGCCACCTCCACCGCGACCGACCGGTCACCGAACATGGCGGCCCGCGTCGCCGCCCGCCTCGGCATGCCGGGCCCCGCCGTCATGGACATCAACGTGGTCTGCGCCGGCTTCACCCACGCCCTCGCCACCGCCGACCACGCCGTGCGGGCCGGCGGGGCGCACCGGGTGCTGGTCGTCGGCGCCGACAAGATGTCCGACGTCACCGACTGGACCGACCGCACCACCTGCGTCCTGGTCGGCGACGGGGCGGGCGCGGCCGTGGTGGAGGCGGCGGGGCCGGGCGCGGCGGACGGCATCGGTCCGGTGCTGTGGGGCTCGGTGCCGGAGATGGGCAACGCGGTGCGGATCGAAGGGACTCCGCCGCGGTTCGCGCAGGAGGGACAGAGCGTCTACCGCTGGGCGACCACCCGGCTGCCGGAGTTCGCCCGCCGCGCCTGCGAGAAGGCGGGGCTGGCGCCCGAGGACCTCGCCGCGGTCGTGCTGCACCAGGCCAACCTGCGGATCGTGGAACCTCTCGCGCGCCGGATAGGCGCCGTCAACGCCGTCGTCGCGCGGGACGTCGTCGACTCCGGCAACACCTCGGCCGCGAGCATTCCGCTCGCCTTCTCCAAGCTCGTCGAGCAGGGCGCGGTGTCGAGCGGGGACCCGGTGCTGCTGTTCGGCTTCGGCGGCAACCTGTCGTACGCGGGGCAGGTCGTGCGGTGCCCCTGACGGCGCGTCCCATGGCGCGGGTGTGACGAGGGCAACCGGAACGGGGTGCGGCGGCGCGCCGTAGACTGTAGACGAAAGACAATCACCGAGGACGTCTGCGGTGTCACCGGCGTTCACCACGGACGCGCGGCGCCGCCGGAGAGGGGGACCGATGTTGTCGGCAGGACTGCCCCACGGGGCGGTGCCCCGGCTCGAGCGGCCGGGCCCGCTGCGCGACCGCGTCTACGAGGCACTGCTCGAACTCATCACCACCCGCGCCCTCCAGCCGGGCCAGCACCTCGTCGAGAGCGAACTCGCCGGCCACCTCGGCGTCTCCCGTCAGCCGGTGCGCGAGGCGCTCCAGCGACTCAACACCGAGGGGTGGGTCGATCTGCGGCCCGCCCAGGGCGCGTTCGTGCACGAGCCGACGGAGGAGGAGGCCGACCAGCTCCTCACCGTCCGCACGCTGCTGGAGGCGGAGGCGGCCCGGCTCGCCGCGGGCAACGCCGGCAGCAAGGGCGTCCAGGCGCTGGAGGAGATCCTCGCCGAAGGGCTCAAGGCCGTCGAGGCGGACGACGTGGACGCCGCGGTGGCGCTCAACGCCCGTTTCCACGCCAAGGTGATGGAACTCGCGGGCAACGCGGTCCTCGCCGAGCTGGCCGCACAGGTGGACCGGCGGGTGCGCTGGTACTACACGCCGGTGGCCCGGCAGCGCGGCGAGCAGTCCTGGATCGAGCACCGTGAGCTGATCTCCGCCATCGCGGCCCGGGACGAGCAGTCGGCCACACGTCTGATGCGCGAGCACACCGAGCACACCCGGCGGTCGTACCACGCGCGGGAGGACTCCTGAGGGGCTTTCGTCCGGCCTGAGCGGGGTCGTCCGGGCCCCGCACCCCCCTCTTTGTCCTGAGAGTGGAAAAAGTAGGGGCCAATTCCTGCGCGACTTCTTCCCACCTCCGGCAGGCGCTGCTACTTTCCCATCCGAAAGCACGCCACACACGTGGCCGGAATCCGGCGCGCACAGCCGACGAGGCGGGGAGGGGCTCGTGAGACGCATGACTGCGCGACCCGCGAACGCCCATCAGGCACGACTGCTCAGGCTGTTGCGCGACGGCGGACCCAACTCCCGTGCCCAGCTGGGCGACCAGGTCGACCTGTCCCGGTCGAAGCTGGCCGTGGAGGTGGACCGGCTGCTGGAGACGGAACTCGTCGTGGCCGACGGACTCGCCGCCTCGCGCGGCGGGCGCCGCTCCCACAACATCCGTCTCAACCCGCACCTGCGCTTCCTCGGCGTCGACATCGGCGCGACCTCGGTCGACGTCGCCGTCACCAACGCCGAGCTGGAGATCCTCGGGCACATCAACCAGCCGATGGACGTGCGCGAGGGACCGGTCGCGGTCTTCGAGCAGGTGCTGGCCATGGCCGCCAAGCTGAGGGCCACCGGGCTCGCGGAGGGGTTCGACGGCGCCGGCATCGGCGTCCCCGGGCCGGTCCGCTTCCCCGAGGGCGTTCCGGTCGCGCCGCCGATCATGCCCGGCTGGGACGGCTTCCCCGTGCGGGAGGCGCTGAGCCAGGAACTCGGCTGCCCGGTCATGGTCGACAACGACGTGAACCTCATGGCGCTGGGGGAGCAGCACGCGGGCGTCGCCCGCACCGTCGCCGACTTCCTCTGCGTCAAGATCGGCACCGGCATCGGCTGCGGCATCGTCGTCGGCGGTGAGGTGTACCGCGGTACGACGGGCAGCGCGGGCGACATCGGGCACATCCAGGCCGTGCCCGACGGACGCCCGTGCGCCTGCGGCAACCGGGGCTGTCTCGAGGCGCACTTCTCCGGCGCGGCCCTCGCGCGGGACGCGACGGAGGCCGCCGAGCAGCAGCTCTCGCCCGAACTCGCCGCCCGGCTGGAGGCGAACGGCACGCTCAGCGCCGTCGACGTCGCCGCCGCGGCGGCCGCGGGTGACGCCACCGCCCTCGACCTGATCCGCGAGGGAGGGAACCGCACCGGGCAGGTCATCGCCGGCCTGGTCAGCTTCTTCAACCCGGGCCTGGTGGTGATCGGCGGCGGGGTGACCGGCCTCGGCCACACCCTGCTCGCCGCGATCCGCACCCAGGTCTACCGAGGGTCGCTGCCCCTGGCGACGGGCAACCTGCCCATCGTCCTGGGCGAGCTGGGCCCCACCGCCGGGGTCATCGGCGCGGCCCGCCTCATCAGCGACCACCTGTTCTCACCCGCGTAGGACCACGCCGGTACGGCCGCCACCGGACCGGCCCGACCAGCACCGCCCCGGCGCGGGCCCGCCCGCACCGACCCGAACAGCACCACCGCCGGTACGGGTCCCACCCGCACCGGCGCCCAAGGCACAGCGCCGGTGCGACCGCCAGCCGCACCGGCACGGAACACGACCCGCCGGTGCGGAAGCCGCCCGTTCCGGCGTGCGCGGTACCACCGTGCTGGACGACCGCCAGTCGTATCGGCATCGGGAGCCCGCACCGCCGGGGCGGAAACCACCCGCTTCCGGCGCGCACAGCACCACCCGCCGGCGCGGGCGCCACCCCGTCGCCGGCGTGCGAGGCACCACCGTGCCGGTGCGGACGCCGTCCGCACGGTCCGCGCCGGGGCGGAAGCCGCCCGTCCCGGCAGAGAGACGCACCACCGTGGACGCGGGGCCCGCCCCGCACCACCCGCCCCGAACACCACCCCACCGCCGCCGCTCCGCTCCGCCCTGCCCGAAAACTCTTGCCCCGCGAGGGGCCGTCGGCCCACGCCCGCCGAGGGGAATCCGCATGGCATCAGAACCACCGCTGCTCAGCATGTCCGGCATCACCAAGTCGTTCCCGGGAGTCCGGGCCCTGGACGGGGTCGATCTCGACGTCCAGGCCGGCGAGGTGCACTGCCTGCTCGGCCAGAACGGCGCCGGGAAAAGCACGCTCATCAAGGTGCTGGCCGGCGCCCACCAGCCCGACACGGGCACGATCCGCTGGCGCGGCGACGACGTCACCCTGCGCTCGCCGATCGCCGCCATGCGCCTCGGCATCGCCACCATCTACCAGGAACTCGACCTGGTGGAACACCTGTCGGTCGCGGAGAACGTCCACCTCGGCCACGAACCCACCGCCGCGGGCTTCGTCGTCCGCGGCCGGGCGGCCAAGGCCTCCACCGCCGACCTGCTGAAGCGCCTCGGACACCCCGAGATCGACCCCGGCCGCCTGGTCGGCGACCTCTCCGCCGCACACCAGCAGATCGTGTCCATGGCCCGCGCCCTCTCCCACGACGTGCGGCTCATCGTGATGGACGAGCCGTCCGCCGCGCTCGACCCGGACGAGGTCGACAACCTCTTCCGCATCGTCGGCGACCTGACCGCCGCCGGCGTCGCCGTCGTCTACATCTCCCACCGCCTGGAGGAGATCCGCCGCATCGGCGACCGCGTGACCGTGCTGAAGGACGGCCGCGCCGTGGCCCGCGGGCTGCCCGCGAAGTCGACGCCCACCAGCGAGGTGGTGTCGCTGATGACGGGCCGCAACGTCGAGTACGTCTTCCCGCCCCGGCCCGCCGCCCCGCCGGCCGCCGGCGAACCGGTCCTCACCGTGGAGAACCTGTCCCGGCAGGGCGAGTTCGCCCCGCTCGACCTTCAGGTGCGTCCCGGTGAGATCGTCGGTCTCGCCGGACTCGTCGGGTCCGGGCGGTCGGAGATCCTCGAGACGATCTACGGCGCCCGCAAGCCCGACACCGGCCGCGTCCTCGTCGACGGCACGCCTCTTCGCCCCGGCAGCGTCCGCGCGGCCGTGCGCGCCGGACTCGGTCTCGCCCCCGAGGAACGCAAGGCGCAGGCCCTGCTGATGCTGGAGTCGGTCACCCGCAACGTGTCCGTCTCCTCCATGTCCCGCTTCGCGCGGGCCGGATGGATCGACCGCGGCGCCGAACTGGGGGCGGCGCGCGCGGCGGTCCGGGAGCTGTCCCTGCGGCCCGACAACCCCGACGTGCCCGTGCGCACCCTGTCCGGCGGCAACCAGCAGAAGGCCGTCCTCGCCCGCTGGCTGCTGCGCGGCTGCCGGGTGCTGCTGCTCGACGAACCCACCCGCGGCGTCGACGTCGGCGCGCGGGCCGAACTGTACGCCGTCGTACGGCGGCTGGCGGACGAAGGGCTCGCCGTGCTGCTGGTCTCCAGCGAGGTGCCCGAGGTCCTCGGCCTCGCCGACCGCGTCCTGGTGCTGCGCGAGGGCTCCGTCGTCCACACGGCGCCCGCCCGCGAACTCGACGAACACCGTGTACTCGATCTGGTCATGGAAGGAAGCCCGGCGTCATGACGCAGCCCGTCTCCCCGCCGCGGGACAGCACCGGCAAGGTGCCGTCGGCCGCCGAAACGCCCGCCTGGCGGGCCGTGTTGTTCCGCGCCGACGTGCGCACCCTGTCCCTGCTCGGCGTGCTCGCCGTACTGATCCTGATCGGCGGCCTCACCAAGCCGGACCAGTTCCTGGACACCCGCAACCTCCAGCTGGTCCTCACCCAGGCGTCCGTCATCGGCGTCGTCACCGTCGGCATGACCTTCGTCATCATCTCCGGCGGCATCGACCTGTCGGTCGGCGCGATCGTCGCCCTCGCCTCGGTGTGGGCGACCACCGTCGCCACCCAGGAGTACGGCTTCGCCGGCATCCTCTTCACCGCCGTCCTGGTCGGACTCGGCTGCGGCCTGGTCAACGGGGTGCTCATCGCGTACGGCGGGATGGTGCCGTTCATCGCCACCCTCGCCATGCTCGCCTCCGCCCGCGGTCTCGCCCTCCAGATCACCGACGGGCGCACCCAGATCGTCACCGTCGACAGCGTCCTCGACCTCGGCGAGCGCGACGCCTACGTGCTGGGCATCCCCCCGCTGGTGCTGGTGTTCGCCGCGGTCACCGTCGTCGGCTGGCTGGTGCTCAACCGCACCACCTTCGGCCGCCGCTCCGTCGCCGTCGGCGGCAACGCGGAGGCCGCCCGCCTGGCCGGCATCGACGTGCGCCGCCAGCGGCTCTACCTGTACCTGCTGTCCGGGCTGTGCTGCGGCATCGCCGCCTTCCTGCTGATCGTTCTGTCCGGCTCGGGACAGAACACCAACGGCAACCTCTACGAACTCGACGCCATCGCCGCCGCGATCATCGGCGGCACCCTGCTCACCGGGGGCCGCGGCACCATCGTCGGCTCCGTCCTCGGCGTCCTGATCTTCACCACCATCACCAACATCTTCGCCCTGAACAACCTGCAGACCGACGTCCAGCAGATCGCCAAGGGCGCGATCATCGTCGCCGCCGTGCTGGTCCAGCGGCGTACCGCGAGCACGACCTGAGGGAAGGGTTCACCGCCATGCCAGAGCCGACGTTCACCAGCCGCAGAGGGCTCCTCTTCGGAGCCGCCGCCGTCTCCGCCGGCGCCCTCGTCACCGGCTGCACCAGCAACGAGCCCAGCGGCGGCGACGAGCCGGCCGCGAACAACCAGCCGGCCGCCGACGACAAGCCGGGCAAGCAGGTCACCATCGGCTTCGCCGGACCGCAGGCCGACCACGGCTGGCTCAACGCCATCAACGACAACGCCAAGAAGCGCGCCGAGAAGTACTCCGACGTCACCCTGGAGATCACCGAGGGCTCCAACGACACCGCCCAGCAGATCGGCCAGATCGAGACCCTCATCAACAAGAAGGTCGACGTCCTGGTGATCCTCCCGGCCGACGGCAAGGCCCTCACCCAGGTCGGGCTGAAGGCGATGCGCGCCGGCATCCCCGTCGTCAACCTCGACCGCATCTTCAACACCCCGCAGGCGTACCGCTGCTGGGTCGGCGGCGACAACTACGGCATGGGCCTCAACGCCGGTCACTACATCGGCGAGAAGCTCAAGGGCAAGCAGGACGCCAAGGTGATCGAACTGGCCGGCCTGGACAACCTGGAGCTGACCAAGCAGCGCACCCAGGGCTTCGACGACGCCCTGAAGAACTATCCGAACATCCGCAAGGTGGCCCGTCAGGCGGCCGAGTTCACCGTCGAGTCCGGCCAGGCCAAGATGGCGCAGCTGCTCCAGGCCCAGTCGCGGTTCGACGCGCTGTGGAACCACGACGACGACCAGGGCGTGGGCGCCCTGCGCGCCATCGAGCAGGCAGGGCGCGACGGCTTCCTGATGGTGGGCGGCGCCGGCGCGCTCTCCGCCTTCGAGGCCATCAAGGCCGACAACGGTGTCCTGAAGGCCACGGTGCTGTACCCGCCGACGATGGCCGCCTCCGCGATCGACCTCGCCCGAGCCCTCGGCCAGGGCAAGGGCATCGGCGGCCTGGCCGAATTCGAGATCCCCTCGTCGGTGACCTGCTACTCGGCCGTCGTCGACAAGGACAACGTCGACCAGTACATGCCCACCGGCTTCAAGTGAGGAGCCCCGCCCCACGGGCCTGACCAGCCCACCGGGCGGGGACCGCCCCGCCCGCCACGACGACGAGGAGGACTACCGAATGGCACAGCCGCAAGCGTCCGAAGGGGCGGAAACGGGGAAGCCACCGCTGCGCATCGGCATGGTCGGGTACGCCTTCATGGGCGCCGCCCACTCCCAGGGCTGGCGCACCGTGGGACGTGTCTTCGAGCTGCCGCTCCGCCCCGAGATGGCCGTGATCTGCGGCCGGGACGCCGACGCCGTGCGGGCGGCGGCCGGCCGGCACGGCTGGGCGGAGGCCGAGACCGACTGGCGGGCCCTGGTGGAGCGCGACGACATCGACCTCGTCGACATCTGCACCCCCGGCGACAGCCACGCCGAGATCGCGCTGGCCGCGCTGGCCGCGGGCAAGCACGTGCTGTGCGAGAAGCCCCTCGCCAACACCGTCGCCGAGGCCGAGGCGATGGCCCGCGCCGCCCAGGAGGCGCGGGACCGCGGCCAGGCGGCCATGGTCGGCTTCAACTACCGCCGGGTGCCCGCCACCGCGCTGGCCCGGCGGATGGTGGAGGAGGGCCGCATCGGCACCCTGCGGCACGTGCGGGTGGCGTACCTCCAGGACTGGCTGGTGGACCCGCAGTTCCCGCTCACCTGGCGGCTGCGCCGGGAGCAGGCGGGCTCCGGCTCGCTCGGCGACCTCGGCGCGCACATCGTCGACCTCGCCCAGCACCTGGCCGGGGAGCGGCTCGCGGGCGTCTCCGCGCTCACCGAGACGTTCGTCCGCGAGCGGCCGCTGCCCACCGCGCCGAGCAGCGGCCTGGCCGCCGTCTCCGCGGCCGGCACCGGACCGGTCACCGTCGACGACGCCGCCGTGTTCACCGGCCGGTTCGCCTCCGGCGCGCTGGCGTCCTTCGAGGCCACCCGGTACGCCACCGGACGCAAGAACGCCCTGCGCATCGAACTCAACGGCGAGCGCGGCTCGCTCGCCTTCGACCTGGAGCGGCTCAACGAGCTCGAGTACCACGACGGCACCGGGGACGCCGCCCACGGCGGCTTCCGCCGCATCCTCGTCACCGAGCCGGACCACCCCTACCTGGACGCCTGGTGGCCGCCGGGCCACGGGCTCGGCTACGAGCACACCTTCGCGCACCAGGCCCGCGACCTGGTGCACGCCGTCGCCGAGGGCCGCAGCCCCGAACCGTCCTTCGCGGACGGGCTTCAGGTGCAGCGCGTCCTCGCGGCGGTGGAGGAGAGCGCCGGGAAGAACGCCGTCTACACCCCGATCGCCGCCTGAGGAGGATGGATACGGATGCCGCGCAACTTCACCCTGTTCACCGGCCAGTGGGCCGACCTTCCGCTGGAGGAGGTCTGCCGGCTCGCCCGTGACTTCGGCTACGACGGCCTCGAACTCGCCTGCTGGGGCGACCACTTCGAGGTGGACAAGGCCCTCGCCGATCCCTCCTACGTGGCCGGCCGCCACCAGCTCCTCGACAAGTACGGCCTGAAGTGCTGGGCGATCTCCAACCACCTGGTGGGCCAGGCCGTCTGCGACGCCATCATCGACGAACGCCACCAGAACATCCTGCCCGCCCGCATCTGGGGCGACGGCGAGCCCGAAGGCGTACGGCAGCGGGCCGCCGCCGAGATCAAGGACACCGCGCGCGCCGCGGCCCTGCTCGGCGTCGACACCGTGATCGGGTTCACCGGCTCCGCCATCTGGCACCTGGTCGCCATGTTCCCGCCCGCCCCCGAGTCGATGATCGAGCGCGGCTACGAGGACTTCGCGGAGCGCTGGAACCCGATCCTGGACGTCTTCGACGCCGAGGGGGTGCGCTTCGCCCACGAGGTGCACCCCAGCGAGATCGCGTACGACTACTGGACCACCGTGCGCGCCCTCGACGCGGTGGACCGCCGCCCGGCCTTCGGGCTGAACTTCGACCCGTCCCACTTCGTCTGGCAGGACCTCGACCCGGTCGGCTTCCTGTGGGACTTCCGCGACCGGATCTACCACGTCGACTGCAAGGAGGCCCGCAAGCGCCTCGACGGCCGCAACGGCCGGCTCGGCTCCCACCTCCCCTGGGGCGACCCCCGGCGCGGCTGGGACTTCGTCTCCGCGGGCCACGGCGACGTGCCCTGGGAGGACGTCTTCCGCATGCTGCGCTCCATCGACTACCAGGGCCCGGTCTCCGTGGAGTGGGAGGACGCGGGCATGGACCGTCTCCAGGGCGCCCCGGAGGCCCTGAAGCGCCTCAAGGCCTTCGACTTCGAACCGCCCAGCGCCTCCTTCGACGCGGCCTTCAACAGCTGAGGGACAGGCCCGACCGCAGGTGTCGGGACGGGGGCCGGCGCCTTCGCCGGTCCCCGGTCCGGCCTGCCCGGAATCGGCTTTGTCCTCAGTTGGGAAAAAGTTCAACCGGGCGTGGTCCAAGGGCTGTTGCCCCAGGATGAACGCGGTTACCGTCCCTGAGTGTTCAGGGCACCCACGCCTCCGGGGTGACGGCGCACCCCGGCGCCCGCACGCACCGCACGATCAGCACCTGTTCCGTACGGCCCATCCCGTTCCCGGAGGGACTTCGTGCACAGAAGAAGACTCACATCGACCCGCACCGCCAAACGTCCCGCCTTCCGCACCACGCTCGCCCTGGTCACCGGCCTGCTGCTGGCCGTGGGCACCCCGGCCACCGTCGCCGGCGCCCACCCCGGCCACCCGGAGCACGACGAACCGGGCGCCGCCGAGGGGCAGTTCCAGCAGGTGCCGCTCGCCAAGGGCGAACCCGAGATGGGCGAGCCCATGTCGCTCGCCGTCCTCCCGGACCGCAGCGTCCTGCACACCTCCCGGGACGGCACCCTGCGCCTCACCGACGCGGGCGGCACCACCAAGGTGGCCGGCCGTCTCGACGTCTACAGCCACGACGAGGAAGGCCTCCAGGGCGTCGGGGTGGACCCGGACTTCGAGAACAACCGGGCCATCTACCTCTACTACGCCCCGCCGCTCGACACGCCCGCCGGGGACGCCCCGGAGACCGGCACCGCCGAGGACTTCGCGAAGTTCGACGGCGTCAACCGCCTCTCCCGGTTCACCCTGAACCCCAACGGCACCCTGGACCTGTCCAGCGAGAAGAAGATCCTGGACGTCGCGGCCTCCCGCGGCATCTGCTGCCACGTCGGCGGCGACATCGACTTCGACGCCGAGGGCAACCTCTACCTGTCCACCGGCGACGACACCAACCCCTTCGCCTCCGACGGCTACACGCCGATCGACGAGCGCGCCAACCGCAACCCCGCCTTCGACGCCCGCCGCAGCTCCGGCAACACCAACGACCTGCGCGGCAAGATCCTGCGCATCAAGGTCGACGAGGACGGGTCGTACGACATCCCCGAGGGCAACCTCTTCCCGCCGGGCACCGAGAAGACCCGTCCCGAGATCTACGCGATGGGCTTCCGCAACCCGTTCCGGATGAGCGTCGACGAGAAGACCGGCACCGTCTACGTCGGCGACTACGGCCCCGACGCCGGCGCCGCCAGCCCGACCCGCGGCCCCGGGGGACAGGTCGAGTTCGCCAAGGTGACGAAGGCCGCCAACTTCGGCTGGCCGTTCTGCACCGGCGACAACGACGCCTACGTCGACTACGACTTCGCCACCGGCACGTCCGGTGACACGTTCGACTGCTCCGCGCCGAAGAACACCTCCCGGCACAACACCGGCCTGGTCGACCTGCCGCCCGCCCAGCCCGCCTGGATCCCCTACGACGGCGGCTCCCTGCCGGAGTTCGGCAGCGGCTCCGAGTCCCCGATGGCGGGCCCGGTCTACCGCTACGACCCGGACCTGAAGTCCTCGGTCAAGTTCCCGGAGGAGTTCGACGGCGACTTCTTCGCCGGCGAGTTCGGGCGCCGCTGGATCAAGCGCATCGAGCAGACCGAGGACGGCTCGGTCGCGAAGATCAACGACTTCCCGTGGACCGGCACGCAGATCATGGACATGGACTTCGGCCCCGACGGCGCGCTCTACGTCCTCGACTACGGCGTGTCCTGGTTCCAGGGCGACGAGCACTCCGCGCTCTACCGCATCGAGAACGCCGAGGACGGCTTCTCGCCGATCGTCGGGGTCACCGCGGACCGCACGTCCGGCGCGGCCGGCCTGAAGGTCACGTTCACCGCCACCGCGGAGGACGCCGACTCGCCGGAGCTCACCTACGCCTGGGACTTCGGCGACGGCACCAAGGGTGAAGGGCTCAACCCCACCCACACATACAAGAAGGTCGGCACCTACACCGCGACCTTCACCGCCACCGACCCCGAGGGCAACACCGGCAACGCCAGCACCCGGATCGTCGTCGGCAACACCGAGCCCAAGGTGAGGATCGACGTCCCCGGCAACGGCAGCCTGGCCGCCTTCGGCGAGCCCGTGCCGTTCAAGGTGACCGTCACCGACCCCGAGGAGACGATCGACTGCTCCAAGGTCAAGGTCGCCTACAGCCTCGGCCACGACTCCCACGCCCACGAGCTCACCAGCGAGACGGGCTGCGAGGGCACCCTCACCCCGCCCCCCGGCGACGGCGGCCACGACCCCAACGCCGACATCTACGGTGTGGTCGGCGCCAGTTACACCGACGGCGGCGCCAACGGCCAGGAGGCCCTCACCGGCACCGCGCGCACCGTCATCCAGCCGCTGCACCGCCAGGCCGAGCACTTCACCGCCCAGTCCGGGGTGAACGTCTTCGACAAGACACAGGCCAACGGCGGCAAGACCGTCGGCGACATCCACGACGGCGACTGGATCTCCTTCAGCCCCTACCGCTTCGACGGGCAGAGGAAGATGACCGTACGGGCCTCCTCCGGCGGCTCCGGCGGCTTCATCGAGCTGCGCACCGGCTCCCCCGAGGGCCCGCTGCACGGCTCGGCGTACATCCCGCCGACCGGCGGCTGGGAGACGTTCCAGGACGTCGACGTCCCGCTGCGGGCCCTGCCGAGGAAGACCACCGAGATCTACCTGGTCTTCAGGGGCGGCGAGGGCGCGCTGTACGACGTGGACGACTTCGAGTTCTCCAAGGAGCCGTTCAAGCAGGGCAAGAAGGTGCTCGTCTTCTCCAAGACCGCCGGCTTCCGGCACGACTCCATCGGGACCGGCGTCGCCGCCCTGAAGGAACTCGGCGCCCCGGCCGGCATCTCGGTCACCGCGACCGAGGAGGCCGGACAGTTCACCACCGCCAACCTCGCCAAGTACGACGCGGTCGCCTTCCTGTCCACCACGGGTGACGTCCTCAACGCCGACCAGCAGAAGGCGTTCGAGAACTACGTGAAGAACGGCGGCGGCTACATGGGCATCCACGCCGCCGCCGACACCGAGTACGACTGGGAGTTCTACGGCGGTCTGGTCGGCGCGTACTTCGCCTCGCACCCGGCCATCCAGAAGGCCACCGTGCGCGTCGAGGACCACGACCACCCGGCCACCGCGCACCTGGAGGACACCTGGGAGCGCACGGACGAGTGGTACAACTACCGCACCAACCCGCGGGAGCAGGCCAAGATCCTCGCCACCCTGGACGAGACCACCTACCAGGGCGGCACCATGAAGGGCGACCACCCGATCGCCTGGTGCCAGACCTACGGCGGCGGCCGCTCCTTCTACACCGGCGGCGGCCACACCAAGGAGTCGTACGCCGACGAGGCCTTCCGCGCCCATCTGCTCGGCGGCCTGCAGTACGCCACCGGCCAGGTGAAGGCGGACTGCAAGCCGGACAAGGGCTACCGGAAGATCTTCAACGGCCAGACCCTCGACGGCTGGAAGCAGGCCGGCCCGGGCAGGTTCGTCGTCAAGGACGGCGGGGTCATGGAGTCCGAGGGCGGCATGGGTCTCCTCTGGTACCAGGCCAAGGAGCTGAAGGCGTACTCGCTGAAGCTCGACTGGAAGATGCGCGGCGACGACAACTCCGGTGTCTTCGTGGGCTTCCCGGCCTCCGACGACCCCTGGTCGGCGGTCGACCGGGGCTACGAGATCCAGATCGACGCCACCGACGCGGCGGACCGCACCACCGGCGCGGTCTACTCCTTCAAGTCGGCCAACATCAAGGCCCGTGACCAGGTGCTGCGCCCGCCCGGGCAGTGGAACTCCTACGAGATCAAGGTCCAGGGCGAGCGGCTCCAGGTGTTCCTCAACGGAGTCAAGATCAACGACTTCACCAACAAGGACCCGCAGCGGAGCCTGACCGACGGCTACATCGGCCTGCAGAACCACGGTCCCGACGACAAGGTCTCCTTCCGCAACATCCAGCTGAAGGAACTGCCCTCCTAGGGCACCCAGAACGGCGGCGGGCGGACGGACGCCGGACCCCCGCCCGTCGCCTCCACCCCGGGCCGCCCGGCCCGGAGCCCGCTCCGACTCCGGCACCTGATCCGGCCCGGGAGGGCCGGCCACCCGGCTCGGCCCTCGGGCCGGCGGGCGCATGACCCACCGGCCGGGCACCGGGTCCGGCCCCTTCTCAGGCCGGCGCCGGTGCCGGGCGAGGCGCAGTGACGCGCCCGGGTCTTCCGCACGACGTACCACCCGGCTCCCGGGTACGGGCCACGGCCCGTCCCGGGGACCGGCACCCGCCCGGCCCACGGGCCGGGCACACGCCGGGTCCGTGCCCGGCGCACCGCACGGCTCCTGCCCGGCAGGGCGACGGGCCCACGGACCGGGTGCGTGAACGGGTCACCGACCAGGTGGCGCATCCGGTCCCGGGCTCGGGCCACTGCCGGGCCGGGGACGAGCAATCCCGTCCGGTTCCCGAGCCGGACACACCACCCCGTCCGGGGTTCGGCGCGCCGTCGGTCGAAGGGCCGGCGGTGGGCCGGCGCACCGCCACATTCGGTTCGCGTTCGACAAGGAGGCTGCCCATGTCCGCCGAACCGTCGTCCCTCCCCACCCCCACCACCCCTTCCTCCGCCGCCCCCCGCTACGGCGTCTGGCTCGTCGGGGCCCGCGGGTCCGTCGCCACGACCGCCGCCGCGGGCTGCGCGGCCGTCGCCGCCGGGCTCCATCCGCCCACCGGCATGGTCACCGAGACCCCCGACTTCGCCGCGAGCGGCCTGCCCCCGCTGGCTTCGCTCGTCTTCGGCGGCCACGACACCGTCGACTGCCCGCTGCCCAAGCGCGCCGAGCACCTCGCCGAGGGCGGCGTCCTCCCGCACGGCCTGCCCACCGCCGTGCACGCCGAACTCGTCGCCGCCGACCGGGAGATCAGGCCCGGCGGGCCCACCCCCGGCGACTCGGACACCGTGCCCGCCCGCACCGACGACGACTGGATCGACGTCTTCGCCGCCGACATCCGCGGCTTCACCGACCGCCACCACCTCGCCGGCACCGTCGTGGTGAACGTCGCCTCCACCGAACCCGTCCCCGCGGACGGCGCCCTGCCGCCCAGCTCCCTCTACGCGGCCGCCGCCCTCCGCGCCGGCTGCGGCTACGTCAACTTCACCCCGTCCACCGGCCTGCACCACCCCGCGCTGGCCCAGCTCGCCGCCGAGGCGGGCGTGCCCTACGCGGGCCGGGACGGCAAAACCGGGCAGACCCTGCTGCGGTCCGTGCTGGGCCCGATGTTCCAGCAGCGCGCCCTCGCCGTGCGCGCCTGGTCCGGCACCAACCTCCTCGGCGGCGGCGACGGCGCCGCCCTCGCCGACCCCGCCGCGGCCGCCGCGAAGAACGCGGGCAAGGAACGCGTCCTCGCCGACACCCTCGGCGCGGCGCCGGAGGGCGAGGTGCACATCGACGACGTGCCCGCGCTGGGCGACTGGAAGACCGCCTGGGACCACATCGCCTTCGACGGCTTCCTCGGCTCCCGCATGATCCTCCAGACCATCTGGCAGGGCTGCGACTCCGCCCTCGCCGCGCCCCTCGTCCTCGACCTGGCCCGGCTGCTGCTCCGCGCCGGACAGAAGGGCATCACCGGCCCGCTGGGCGAACTCGGCTTCTACTTCAAGGACCCGGTCGGCGACGGCCCGGCCTCCCTGGGGGAGCAGTACACGGAGCTGAAACGCTTCGCCGCGCGCCTGCGCGACGACACACACGCGCGCGACGACGCGGGGGACAGCGGGGCGCGCCGATGACCCGGACCGCTTCGCCTCCCCTCACCCCCGCCGACCGCGACACCACATCCGCACCCCCGACCGCCGACGGCCCGGTCACCCCGGACCGCGCCGCCGCCTGGGCGGAACTCGTGCGCCTCCCCGCCCTGTTCACCGTCCCCGGCGACACCCTCGCCGGCGTCGCCGCGGCCGGCGGGCGGCCGGGTCCCCGCACCCTGCTCCCCATCGGCTCCTCCCTGTGCCTGTACGCGGCCGGCATGGTCCTCAACGACTGGGCCGACCGCGCCGAGGACGCCGTGGAACGCCCCCACCGTCCCCTCCCGTCCGGACGCGTCCGTCCCGCCGCCGCGCTCGCCGCCGCCTGCGGACTCACCGGCGCCGGACTGCTGCTCGCCGCCCGCACCGGCCGCCCCGCCCTCGCGGTGGCCGCCCCGCTGGCGGCGACGGTCTGGGCGTACGACCTGGCGCTGAAGCACACGCCTGCGGGCCCGCCCGCCATGGCCGCCGCCCGCGGCCTCGACCTGCTGATGGGCGCGGCCGCCGCCGGTTCCGCCCGGGCGGCGGCGCCCTCCGCCGCGCTCCTCGGCTGTCACACCCTCGCCGTCACCGCCGTCTCCCGGCGCGAGACCACCGGCGGCTCGGTGGCGGCCCCGCTCGCCGCCCTCGCGGCGACGGGCGTCCTGACCCGGCTGGTCACGCACCGCCGTGTCCGACTCCCGGCAGGCCGGCGGGCAGCAGCCGCCCCCGGCCTGCCGGGTCCCACCCCGGGCGGCGGCGCCCGGACCACGCCCGCCGGCGCCGTCACCGCCGCGCTGGCCGCCGCCTACGCGGCCACGGCCGCCCGGCCGTACGTCCACGCCGCGCTCAACCCCTCACCCCCGCTCACCCAGCGCGCGGTCGGCGGCGGCATCCGCGCCACCGTTCCGCTCCAGGCCGCACTCGCCGCCCGGTCAGGGGCGACCGCCACGTCCCTGCTGATCGCGGCGCTGGCCCCGGCGGGACGGCTGTTCGCCCGCCGGCGCGCCATGAGGAAGGTGAGCATCACATGACCGCGCACGAGCCCCCCGCGCTGCCGCTGCGCTTCGGCTACGGCACCAACGGTCTCACCGACCTCCGCCTCGACGACGCCCTCGGCCTGCTGGCCGACCTCGGCTACGACGGCGTCGGCCTCACCCTCGACCACATGCACCTCGACCCGCTCGCCCCCGGCCTCGCGGCCCGCACCCGGCACGTCGCGCGCCGCCTGGACGAGCTGGGGCTCGGCGTCACCGTGGAGACCGGCGCCCGCTACGTGCTGGACCCCCGGCGCAAGCACGGCCCGTCCCTGCTCGACCCCGACCCCGGTGACCGGGCGCGCCGCGTCGACCTGCTGGTGCGGGCGGTCCAGGTCGCCGCCGACCTCGGGGCGCACGCCGTGCACTGCTTCAGCGGCACCGTCCCCGACCACACCGACGAGGACACTGCCTGGAAACGTCTCACCGAGGCGTTCGGGCCGGTGCTGGACGCGGCGTCGAGCGCCGGAGTCCCGCTCGCCGTCGAACCCGAACCCGGTCACCTCCTCGCCACCCTCGCCGACTTCCACCATCTGCGCCGCGCCCTCGGCGACCCCGAGCCGCTCGGCCTCACCCTGGACATCGGCCACTGCCAGTGCCTGGAACCCCTCGCGCCCGCCGACTGCGTCCGCGAGGCCGCTCCCTGGCTGCGGCACGTGCAGATCGAGGACATGCGCCGCGGCGTCCACGAGCATCTGCCGTTCGGCGACGGGGAGATCGACTTCCCGCCCGTCCTCGCCGCGCTCGCCGCCACCGGATACCGGGGCCTGACCGTCGTCGAACTGCCCCGGCACTCCCACGCAGGACCCCGCTTCGCCGCCCACTCGCTGCCGTACCTCCACCGTGCCGCCCGGCTCGTGGCCGAGCGCACCACCGGCACGTCCACCGTCCCCTCTCACGGCGATCCCTCCGCCACCCCCGAAGGGAGCAGCACCCCATGACCCACCCGCACGCACCGGCCGGCCAGGACGCCGACACCACCGGCAGACCGGCCGCCCCCGGCGACGGCACCACCCCCGCCGTCACCCCGCCCGCCGACCTGCGCCGCCACCTCGCGGCCCGGCTCGACGGCGCCGCCCGCGCCTGGCTCGACCAGGCACTGGACGAGGCCACCGCCCACCCCGGCACCCACGGGCCGATCTCGGTGTGGGAGCTGCGCCTCGCCGAGGCGGGCCGCCGCTGCGGACCCGACCACGCCGACGCCGCCCGCGTCCTCATCCTGCACACGGCCCACGCCGACGCCGAGGCCCTGACCCGCGTCTACCACCAGGGCACCGCCGACGAACGCCGCGCCGTCCTGCACGCCCTGCCCCACCTGGTGCCCGGGCCCGAGGCGCTCCCGCTCGTCGAGGACGCCCTGCGCACCAACGACACCCGGCTGGTCGCCGCCGCGCTCGGCCCCTACGGCGCCCGCCACCTCGACGCCCACGCCTGGCGGCACGCCGTACTGAAGTGCCTGTTCACCGGCGTCGCCCTCGACCTGGTCGCGGACCTCGACCGGCGCGCCCGCGGCGACGCCGAACTCGCCCGCATGCTCGCCGACTACGCCGCCGAACGCACCGCAGCCGGCCGCACCGTCCCGGAGGACCTGCACCGCGTCCTGGCCCTGACCGGATCGGCGCCGACGCAGGGCGACGGCCCGGACGCCCCCCACGGCAAGGAGTCCTGATGCGCATCTTCGACCCCCACATCCACATGACGTCGCGCACCACCGACGACTACGAGGCCATGTACGCCGCGGGCGTCCGCGCCGTCGTCGAACCCTCCTTCTGGCTCGGCCAGCCCCGCACCTCCCCGGCCTCCTTCTTCGACTACTTCGACTCCCTCCTCGGCTGGGAACCCTTCCGCGCCGCCCAGTACGGCATCGCCCACCACTGCACCCTCGCCCTCAACCCCAAGGAGGCGGGCGACCCGCGCTGCACCCCCGTCCTGGACGCGCTGCCCCGCTATCTGGTCAAGGACAACGTCGTCGCCGTCGGCGAGATCGGCTACGACTCCATGACCCCCGCCGAGGACACCGCGCTCGCCGC
This sequence comes from Streptomyces albogriseolus, assembly GCA_014650475.1. Lineage (GTDB taxonomy): Bacteria > Actinomycetota > Actinomycetes > Streptomycetales > Streptomycetaceae > Streptomyces > Streptomyces albogriseolus. The sequence goes on along the minus strand of BMVA01000006.1, from coordinate 138,375 downwards.
CCAGCTCCAGATGGCCGCCGACCACGGGCTGCCCGCACTGGTGCACACCCCGCACCGCGACAAGCTCGCCGGACTGCGCCGCACCCTCGACGTGGTCCGCGAGTCCGCGCTGCCGGTGGAGCGGGTGCTGATCGACCACCTCAACGAGACCACCGTCAAGGAGGCCAAGGACAGCGGCGCCTGGCTCGGCTTCTCCGTCTACCCCGACACCAAGATGGACGAGGAGCGGATGGTCGCCATCCTGCGCGCCTACGGCCCCGAGCAGGTACTGGTGAACTCCGCCGCCGACTGGGGGAGGAGCGACCCGCTCAAGACCCGCAAGGTCGCCGACCTGATGCTCGCCGAGGGCTTCACCGAGGACGACGTCGACCGCGTGCTGTGGCGCAACCCGGTCGCCTTCTACGGACTCAGCGGACGCCTCAGCCTCGACGTCACCGCCACCGAGGCCACCCACGAGGGCAACTCCATCCTGCGCGGCCAGCCCAGAGACGAACCGGCACCGGACACCGCCGACGCCACGGGGGCGTGAGCCATGCGCTTCCGCCATCCCGACGGCTCCACCGTCCACCTCGCCTACTGCACCAACGTCCACCCCGCCGAGACCCTCGACGGCGTCCTCGCCCAGCTTCGCGACCACTGCGAACCCGTCCGCCGCCGCCTCGGCCGGGACCGGCTCGGCATCGGCCTGTGGCTGGCCAAGGACGCCGCCCGCGCCCTGGTCACCGACCCCGCCGCCCTGCGCGGCCTGCGCTGCGAACTGGAACGGCGGGGCCTGGAGGTCGTCACCCTCAACGGCTTCCCCTACGAGGGCTTCGGCGCCGAGGAGGTCAAGTACCGCGTCTACAAGCCGGACTGGGCCGACCCCGAACGTCTGGAGCACACCGCCGCCCTCGCCCGCGTGCTCGCCGGACTGCTCCCCGACGACGTCACCGAGGGCAGCATCTCCACCCTGCCGCTCGCCTGGCGCACCGCCTACGACGACGCGCGCGCGGAGACCGCCCGCACCGCCCTGCGCACCCTCGCCGAACGCCTCGACGCGCTCGAGGACCTCACCGGGCGCTCCGTCCGCGTCGCTCTCGAACCCGAACCGGGCTGCGTCGTCGAGACCACACGGGACGCCATCGCCCCGCTCACCGCGGTCGGCCACGACCGCATCGGCATCTGCGTCGACACCTGCCACCTCGCCACCTCCTTCGAAGATCCCGACACCGCCCTGGACGACCTCGCCCGGGCCGGCGTCCCCGTCGTCAAGTCCCAGCTGTCCGCCGCCCTGCACGCCGAACAGCCGCACCTCCCCGAGGTCCGCGAGGCCCTGGCCGCCTTCGCCGAACCCCGCTTCCTGCACCAGACCCGCACCTCCCCCGCTCTCGACTCCGCCCGAGCGGGAGGGGCCCCCGTCGCCGCCGGACTGCGCGGCACCGACGACCTCGACGAGGCCCTGGCCGGCAACGCCCTGCCCGACACCGGACCCTGGCGCTCCCACTTCCACGTGCCGCTGCACGCGGCCCCCGCCGCGCCCCTCACCTCCACCCTCCCCGTCCTCACCTCCGCGCTGACCCGGCTCGTCGGCGGCCCGCACCCGCTCACCCGCCACCTCGAGGTGGAGACCTACACCTGGCAGGCGCTCCCGCCCGAGCTGCGCCCCCGCGGCCGCGCCCAGCTCGCCGACGGCATCGCCGCCGAACTCACCCTGGCCCGCGACCTGCTGACGGACCTCGGCCTGAAGGAACTCCCATGACCGACCCCACCCCCCTGCTCGTCCTGGACGTCGTGGGCCTCACCCCCCGTCTGCTCGACCACATGCCCCACCTCAAGACCCTCGGGCAGTCCGGGTCCCGCGCCCCGCTCGGCACCGTCCTGCCCGCCGTCACCTGCGCCGCCCAGTCCACCTTCCTCACCGGCGCCATGCCCTCCGAGCACGGCATCGTCGGCAACGGCTGGTACTTCCGGGAACTCGGCGACGTCCTGCTGTGGCGGCAGCACAACGGCCTCGTCTCCGGCGACAAGCTCTGGGACGCCGCCCGCCGCGCCCACCCCGGCTACACCGTCGCCAACATCTGCTGGTGGTACGCCATGGGCGCGGACACCGACATCACCGTCACCCCCCGTCCCGTCTACTACGCCGACGGCCGCAAGGAGCCCGACTGCTACACCCGGCCGCCCGCCCTGCACGACGAACTCACCGAGAAGCTCGGCACCTTCCCCCTGTTCCACTTCTGGGGACCCGGCGCCGACCTGGTGTCCAGCCGGTGGATCATCGACGCCACCCGCCACATCATGAACACCCGCAACCCCGACCTGACCCTCTGCTACCTCCCTCACCTCGACTACGACCTGCAGCGCCACGGCCCCGACGACCCGCGCTCCCTGAAGGCCGCCGCCGACCTGGACGCGGCCCTCGCCCCGCTGCTGGACGACGCCCGCGCCCAGGGACGCACCGTCGTCGCCCTCTCCGAGTACGGCATCACCCGCGTCAGCCGGCCCGTGGACATCAACCGCGCCCTGCGCCGCGCCGGCCTGCTCGAGGTCCACACCCAGGACGGCATGGAGTACCTCGACCCGATGGCCTCCCGCGCCTTCGCCGTCGCCGACCACCAGATCGCCCACGTCTACGTGCGCCGCCCCGAGGACCTCGACGCCACCCGGGAGGCACTCGACGGACTGCCCGGCATCGAGCAGCTCCTCGACGACGAGGGCAAGAAGGCCCACCACCTCGACCACCCGCGCGCCGGCGAACTCGTCGCCGTCGCCGAACCCGACGCCTGGTTCACGTACTACTACTGGCTCGACGACGACCGCGCGCCCGACTTCGCGCAGCTCGTCGAGATCCACCGCAAACCCGGCTACGACCCGGTCGAGCTGTTCATGGACCCCCACGACCCCTACGTCAAGGTCAAGGCGGCCGGCGCGCTGGCCCGCAAGAAGCTCGGCATGCGCTACCGCATGGCGGTCGTGCCCCTCGACGCCTCACCTGTTCGCGGCAGCCACGGCCGCCTCCCCGCGAGCGACGACGACGGTCCGCTCCTCATCTGCTCCACCCCCCGCGCTGTCGGCGACCGTGTCGCGGCCACCGACGTCAAGCAACTCCTGCTCCGGCTCGCCGGACTCGGCTGACACCGCACAGCACCCCGCACGGCCGCCGCGTTCCGACTACCGAGAGTGAAACACACAGCACTGACAACGGCCTCTCCCGCAGCCGCCGGGACCGGCCACGACCGAGAAGGCAGGCACCCGTGACCTCGTACTCCGACCCCTCCCGCCCCACCGGCGCCGACGCCGCCGCGCTCACCGACACCCCGGACGAGGCGCTGCGCCGCAGCCTCGGCGTGGCCCGGCGCCGCTTCCTGAGCACCTGCACCGCCGTGGCGGCCGGCGCCGTCGCCGCCCCCGTCTTCGGCGCCGCCCCGGCCCTGGCCCACGGCAGAGACCACGACCACGGACACGGACACGACCACGGCCGCGGCCAGGTGCTCGTCCCGCCGCACAAGCGCGGCATCATCCTCTACACCGTCCGTGACGCCACCGCCCGCGACCCGCTCGCCAGTGACCTGCCCTCGGGCTTCCGCGAGGTGTTCAAGCAGCTCGCCCGGCACGGCTACCGCCAGGTCGAGTTCGCCGGTTACCGCCAGCACGCCAACGCACCCGGCGGCGACAACCTGGAGACCGTGGAGGGCGCGAAGCTCCTGCGCCGCTGGCTCGACGAGTACGGGCTGCGCGCCCAGGGCAACCACGGCTTCATCCCGCCGTCCTGGCCGCTGACCGCCGCCGACCGGGACACCTTCAAGAAGCACCTGGAGATCGCCAACATCATCGGCATGGACCACATGGGCACCGGCGGCGACCCCACCGGCAGCTCCTACCGCGCCGACTGGGACGTGGCCGCCGACAAGTGGAACGCGCTCGGCGAGATCGCCCGCCGCGAGGGCATCAAGCTCTACACCCACAACCACGACAGTGCGTACGGCTTCCTGCTCGACCGGGGCCCGCTGGACGACCAGGGCCGGCCGACCCGCAGCTCCGGCATCCGGAAGCTGGAGTACTTCCTGAAGATCACCGACCCGAAGCTGGTGTGGCTGGAGATGGACATCTTCTGGGCGCACGTCGCCCAGTACAAGTTCCACACCTACACCGCCCCCGACGGCTCCACCCGCAGGAACGTGTTCGACCCGGCGGGCCTGGTCACCCGGTACAACAAGCGCTACCCGCTGTTCCACGCCAAGGACGGCGTCGTCGACACCGCCAACGGCATGGGCTGGGACATGGTGCCGTTCGGCACCGGCGACATCGACTACACGACGTTCTTCTCCCGCGTCGGGCTGAGCAACTACCGCAACCCGATGGTGGAGGACGACAACTCCCCGAGCGCCACCGACCCCGCGCAGTCGCTGCGCGAGGCCAAGATCAGCTACGACAACATGGCGGCCCTGCGCAGGCGCCGCCGCTGACCGCGTGACGACGGACCGGGCGGCCCTTCCCCCTCGGGAAGGGCCGCCCGGTCCGTGCCGTGCGGGACGTTCCCCGTCACCCCTCCCCGAGCGGACGCGGGTTGGGCGTCACCTTCTTGCTCCTCGGGCGTCCCGGCGGGGTCAGGAACAGCGCGACGACCCCGGCGAACAGCGAGATGCCGCCCGCGAGACCGAAGGCGCCGTTGTAGCCCCACGCGGCCACGACCATGGACCCCATGCCCGCGCCGAGACCGGAGACCAGCTTGGAGCTGTACACCATCCCGTAGTTGGTGGCGTTGTTGTTCTCCCCGAAGTAGTCCGCCGTCAGCGCCGCGAACATCGGGAAGATGGCGCCGCCGCCGAAGCCGGAGACGGCGGAGAAGAACAGGAACAGCGGCAGGTTCTTGATCTCCGCCGACCAGATGATGCCGAACTGGGCCAGGCCCAGGATCACGCACACGTACAGCAGGCACCGCTTGCGGCCGTACAGGTCGGACAGCCAGCCGATCACGCCCCGGCCGGTGCCGTTGACGATCGCCTTCAGCGACATCGCGGTGGCCACGATGCCGGCCGCGAAGCCCGCTTCCTCGCCGATGTCGACCTGGAAGGCGATGCCGAAGATGTTCACGCCCGAGGTGCAGGCGAGACAGAACCACATCAGCGCCACCCGGCCGGTCCGCCACGCCTCCATCGGGGAGTACTGCTTCACGGCGGGCGGGTTCTTCTCGAGCGAACGCCGGGCGCGCGGGTCGTCCGGCGGGTTCAGCGGGTCGACCGAGTCCGGCCACCAGTTCTTCGGCGGGTCCCGGAAGTAGAAGCCGGCGACGGCCACCACCGCGGCGAGGAAGACACCGGAGGCGATCAGCACCCAGCGGAAGTTGGAGCCGTCCATGTAGCCGTGGAAGATGAAGACGAACGGCACCGAGCCGTACGCGAAACCGCCGTTGACGAAGCCGGTCTTGCCGCCCCTGCGCTCCGGGTACCACTTGCCGACCATGTTGACGCAGGTCGCGTACACCATGCCCGCGCCCATGCCGCTGAACACGCCGAACCCGATGAAGGCCAGGGCGACATGCGGCGCGAAGGCCAGGGAGAGATAGCCGAGCAGCGTGCCGGCCGAGCCGAGCATCATCGCCCACCGCGCGGGCAGCTTGCCGTTCTCCCGCAGCCGCCCCGCCGGGAAGGCCACCGCGGCCTGGCAGAACACCCAGGCGGTCATCATCCAGTAGATGCTGCCGCTGGACCAGCTGTGGGCCTCGTGGAGCGTGTCCTCCGCGGACGCGAACGCGTACTCGGCGGAGGAGATGCCCATCATGCCGACCCAGGGCAGGATCACCATCCACTTGCGTGAGCGGCCCATGATGTCGACGTCGGTCTCACCGACGCGGTAGACCCGCCCGTTCCTGTCGGTCACCTCCCGGTAGGGGACGACCCGTGTGACATCCGTGGTTGTCATGGAAAATGCACCCCTTGCGTCGAAAGAACTGGCCAGCGCCCCCTGTCCCGTGCCTTTCGTGCGCACCCCGGTCCGGTCACCTCATGAGCCGCCCCCCATCAGCCCGGCGGCCCGCGCCCAGCGGTACTTGGCGCCGAGGACGGCCACCGGCCGCTCGGTCGTGTACGGGTAGGCCACGACGCCGTGCTCGAAGAGGTACTGGCACGCCTCCTCGACCTCCACGTCCCCGGCGAGCGAGGCCACCACCGGCTTGGAGATCCCCCGCTCGCGGAACTCCGCCACCACACGCGCGGTGAGTTCGGCGAACACCATGGGCGGCGTGACGATCGTGTGCCAGTAGCCCAGCACCAGCGCGTGGATGCGCGGATCCTCAAGACCCAGCCGGATCGTCGCCTCGTACGTCGACGGGGGCTCGCCGCCGGTGATGTCCACCGGGTTGCCGGCCGCCCCGAACGGCGGGATGAACTCCCGGAAGGCGGCGTCCAGATCGGGCGGGATCTCCATCAGGGACAGCCCGTTGTCCGTCACCGCGTCCGACAGCAGCACCCCGCTGCCGCCCGCACCCGTGATGATCACGACGTTGTCGCCCTGCGGCGCGGGCAGCACGGGCAGCGCCCGCGCGTACTCCAGCATGTCCTTCAGCCCCGGCGCGCGGATCACGCCGGCCTGCCGCAGGATGTCGTCGTACACGGCGTCGTCGCCCGCGAGCGCCCCGGTGTGCGAGCCCGCCGCCTTCGCGCCCGCCGCCGTGCGGCCCGCCTTCAGCACCACCACCGGCTTCTTCGGCACCGTCGCCCGCGCGGCCTCGACGAACGCGCGCCCGTCCTTGAGGTCCTCCAGGTGCATCGCGATGCACTCCGTGTGCGGGTCCTCCCCGAACCAGGTCAGCAGGTCGTCCTCGTCCAGGTCCGACTTGTTGCCGAGCCCCACGATCGCCGACACACCCGTCCTCGTGGTCCGCGCGAAGCCCAGGATCGCCATGCCGATGCCGCCCGACTGGCTGGTCAGCGCCACCCCGCCCTTGACGTCGTACGGCGTGCAGAACGTGGCGCACAGGTCCTGCCAGGTGGAGTAGTAGCCGTAGATGTTGGGTCCCAGCAGCCGGATGCCGTGCCGCTCGGCGATCGCCACGATCTCCGCCTGGAGTGCGTGCTCACCGGTCTCCGCGAACCCGGACGGTATGAGGACCGCGTTGGGGATCCGCTTGCGCCCCACCTCCTCCAGCGCCGAGGCCACGAACCGGGCGGGGATCGCGAACACCGCCACGTCCACCTCGCCGGGCACGTCGGTGACGCTCCGGTACGCCTTGCGGCCCAGGATGTCGTCGGCCTTCGGGTTCACCGGGTGGATGTCCCCGGCGAACCCGCCGTCGACGAGGTTGCGCATCACCGAGTTGCCGATCTTCCCGGCTTCGCTGGACGCGCCGATCACCGCCACCGACCGCGGCTGCATCAGCCGCCGCATGGAGGCGAGGATCTCCTCCCGCGAGTACCGGCGGCGCTCCTTCGGCGTCTGCGTGGACAGGATCACCCGGATGTCGGCGGCGACCGCCCCGTCCGGCGTCGCGATCACCGGGTTGAGGTCCACCTCGGCGATCTCCGGGAAGTCCGCGACCAGTTCGGACACCCGCCGGATCTGCTCGGCGACCGCCCAGCGGTCCACGCCCTCCCGGCCGCGCACCCCGGTCAGGATCTCCGCCGACCGGATCGACTCCAGCATCGACAGCGCCTCGTCGGCGTCCACCGGCGCCAGCCGGAACGTGACGTCCTTCAGCACCTCGACGAGCACCCCGCCGAGCCCGAACGCCACCACCTTCCCGAACGTCGGGTCGGTGACCGCGCCGACGATGACCTCCTGCCCCTGCGGCAGCAGCTCCTGCACCTGCACGCCCTCGATGCGCGCCTGAGGGGCGTACCCCCGCGCGTTCTCCACGATCCGGCAGAACGCCGCCCGCACGTCCGCCGCGCCCTCCACCCCGACGACCACACCACCGGCGTCGGTCTTGTGCAGGATGTCCGGCGACACGATCTTCATCACCACGGGCCCGCCCAGCCGTGCCGCGCACGCCACGGCCTCGTCGACGTCCCGCGCCAGCTCCTCCCCGGGTACGGCGATGCCGTACGCGTCGGCGATCACCTTGCCCTCGGGCGCGGTCAGCGCGGTCCGCCCCTCGGCGCGCACCGCGTCCAGCAGCGCCCGCACCGTCGACGCCCGGTCCTCGGCCATCACCTCAGATCACCCCGTTCGACTTGAGCAGGCGCAACTCCTCGTCGCCGAGGCCGAGTTCGCCGACGTAGACCTCTTCGTTGTGCTCGCCGAGCAGCGGGGAGGCGACCACCTCCACGGGGGAGTCGGACAGCTTCAGCGGGCTGCCGACGGTGACGAACTCTCCGCGCTCGGGGTGCGGGACGGTGACCACCATCCCGTTGGCGACCAGCGAGCCGTCCTCGATGATCTCCTTGGTCGACAGGATCGGCCCGCACGGGATGTTGTGCGCGTTGAGCCTGTCCAGCACCTCCCACTTGGGCAGCGTCGAGGACCACTCCTCGATCAGCTGGAACATCTTGTTCAGCTTCGGCAGCCGTGCCTCCGGAGTGGCCCATTCGGGGTCGTCCGCCAGCTCCGGCCGGCCGATCAGCTCACTGACCGGCTTCCAGCCGACGGGCTGCACGATGACGTACACGTAGTCGTTCGGGCCGCCCGGGGCGCACTTGACGGCCCAGCCGGGCTGCCCGCCGCCGGAGGCGTTGCCGGAGCGGGGGACCTCGTCGCCGAAGTCCTCGTTGGGGTACTCGGCGAGCGGGCCGTGCGCCAGGCGCTGCTGGTCGCGCAGCTTCACCCGGCACAGGTTGAGCACCGCGTGCTGCATCGCGACGTTCACCCGCTGCCCGCGCCCGGTGCGCTCCCGCTGGAACAGCGCGGCGAGGATGCCGGCCACCGCGTGCACACCCGTGCCCGAGTCGCCGATCTGCGCGCCCGTCGCGAGCGGCGGCCCGTCCTCGAAGCCGGTGGTCGACATCGAGCCGCCCATCGCCTGCGCGACGACCTCGTACGCCTTGAAGCTGGTGTACGGGCCCTCGCCGAAGCCCTTGATGGAGGCGTAGACGATCCGCGGGTTGATCTCCTTGATGCGGTCCCAGGTGAACCCCATCCGGTCGATGGCGCCCGGCCCGAAGTTCTCGACCATGACGTCCGAGCGCCGGATCAGCTCGGTGAGGATCTCCTTGCCGCGCTCGGTCTTGGTGTTCAGGGTGATGCTCCGCTTGTTGCAGTTGAGCATCGTGAAGTAGAGGGAGTCGACGTCCGGCAGGTCGCGCAGCTGCCTGCGCGTGATGTCACCGGTGGGCGCCTCCAGCTTGACGACGTCCGCGCCGAGCCAGGCCAGCAGCTGGGTCGCGGACGGGCCCGACTGGACGTGGGTCATGTCCAGGACGCGGATGCCCTCGAGTGCCTTCGCGGTCATGGGCGTGCACCTCACTTGTACATGGTCTGGTTCATGGTTCCGGGGGCGTACGCGTCCGGGTCCACCCAGACGTTGATCAGCGACGGCTTGCCCGACTCGCGGGCGCGGCGCAGCGCGGGGGCGATGCCGGCGGGGTCGCGGACCTCCTCGCCGTACCCGCCGAGCATCCGCGCGAACTCGTCGTAGCGGACGTCCCCGAGGGTGTTGCCGACCCGCTCGCGGTCCTTGCCGTACTTGGCGGCCTGGCCGTAACGGATCTGGTTCATCGAGGAGTTGTTGCCGACGATGCCGACGAACGGCAGGTCGTAGCGGACCAGCGTCTCGAAGTCCCAGCCGGTGAGGGAGAACGCGCCGTCGCCGAACAGCGCGACGACCTCCTTGTCGGGCCGCGCCTGCTTCGCGGCCAGCACGAACGGCACCCCCACGCCGAGCGTCCCGAGCGGCCCCGGGTCCATCCAGTGCCCGGGCGACTTGGGCTGCACGACCTGCCCGGAGAAGGTGACGATGTCGCCGCCGTCGCCGATGTAGATCGAGTCCTCGGTGAGGAAGTCGTTGATCTCGCTCACCAGCCGGTACGGGTGGATGGGGGAGGCGTCCGAGCGCAGCTGCGGCAGCCGCTTCTCCAGGGCGGTCCGCTCGGCCGCGCGCAGCTCGTCCAGCCACTCCTTCCGCTGGGACGCGCCGCCGTTGACCCGCCCGGAGGCCGCCTCGGTCACCGCCTTCAGCACCAGCCCCGCGTCCCCGACGATGCCGAGGTCGATGTCGCGGTTCTTGCCGACCGTGCGGTAGTCGAGGTCGATCTGCACGACCGTCGCGGCGGGGGAGAGCCGCTTGCCGTAGCCCATCCGGAAGTCGAACGGCGTGCCGACGATGACGATGACGTCGGCGCCCGAGAACGCGTACCGCCGCGACAGCTGGAAGTGGTGCGGGTCCCCGGGCGGCAGGGTGCCGCGGCCCGCGCCGTTCATGTAGGCGGGGACGTTGAGGGTGCGGACCAGCTCGACGGCGGCCTCGGTGGCGCGGGTCGTCCACACCTGGCTGCCGAGCAGGACGGCCGGCCTCTCGGCGTGCACCAGCAGGTCGGCCAGCCTCTCGACCGCCTCGGGGTCACCGGGGGAGCGGGTCGAGGCGCGGTAGGCGCCCGCCTTCGGGACCCGCGCCCTGTCCGCGGGCACCTTGGCGTCCAGCACGTCGCGTGGGATCTCCAGGAAGGAGGGGCCGGGCGCTCCGTGGTAGCACTCGCGGAAGGCCATCGACACCATGTCCGCCGCGCGTGCCGTGTCCGGCACGGTCGCCGCGAACTTGGTGACGGGGTTCATCATGTCGACGTGTGGCAGGTCCTGGAGCGACCCCATCTTGTGCTGGGTCAGGGCCCCTTGGCCGCCGATCAGCAGCATGGGCGACTCCGCGCGGAAGGCGTTGGCGACCCCGGTGACGGCGTCGGTGGTGCCCGGCCCGGCCGTGACCACCGCACAGCCGGGCTTGCCCGTGATGCGCGCGTAGCCGTCGGCGGCGTGGGCGGCGACCTGCTCGTGCCGTACGTCGACGACCTCGATGCCCTCGTCGACGCAACCGTCGTAGATGTCGATGATGTGGCCGCCGCACAGCGTGTAGATGCGGTCGACGCCCTCGGCCTTGAGGGCCTTGGCGACGAGATGACCGCCGGAGATGACGTCCTGGGTGTCGTCGGGCATGGCGAAGTCCTTGTCCCTTTCCTTAGGGGATGGGGAACGCGGGATGGGGAACGCTCTCGCGGTACATTGCATACAGTCGACGAATACTGTATGAACCTTGTTATCCCGCATCCGATGGGTGGTGTCCAGGGGGTGCGCGGCACTTTTCGGTCGCCGGTCCCCGGCCCTCACCGGACCTTCCGGCGACTTCGCAGACAGGAGCCGAGATGGACCTGTACGAACACCAGGCAAGGGAACTCTTCGCAGATCACGGCATCGTGGTGCCGCGGGCCGAGGTCACCGGCTCGCCCAAGCAGGCCCGCGAGATCGCCCGCCGGCTCGGCGGCCGCGTGGTCGTCAAGGCCCAGGTCAGGACCGGCGGACGCGGCAAGGCGGGCGGCGTCAAGCTCGCCGCCGACCCGGCCGACGCCGAACTCACCGCCCGCCAGATCCTCGGCATGGACATCAAGGGCCACACCGTCCACACGGTGATGCTGGCCCGACCCGTCGACATCGAGAGCGAGTTCTACGTCTCCTACGTCCTCGACCGCGCCGCCGGCCGCTTCCTCGCCATCGCCTCCGCCGAAGGGGGCATGGAGATCGAGGAGGTCGCCGCCACCCGCCCCGAGGCCGTCGCACGCGTCCCCGTCGACCCCGCCGAGGGCGTCACCCCCGCGGTCGCCGCCCGCATCGCCGACGCGGCGGGCCTGCCCGCCCGCACCGTCGACGTCCTGGTCCGCCTCTGGGACGTCCTGGTCCACGAGGACGCCCTCCTCGTCGAGGTCAACCCGCTCGTCAGCACCCGCGACGGACAGATCATGGCCCTCGACGGCAAGGTCACCCTCGACGACAACGCCCGCTTCCGCCACGCCCGTCGGGGCGACGAGGCCGACGCGGGGCACGACCCGCGCGAGGCCGCGGCGGCCGCCAAGGGCCTCCACTACGTGAAGCTCGACGGCGAGGTGGGCGTGATCGGCAACGGCGCCGGACTCGTCATGTCCACCCTCGACGTGGTCGCCGGCTGCGGCGCCCGCCCCGCCAACTTCCTCGACATCGGCGGCGGCGCCTCCGCCCAGGTCATGGCCGACGGACTGTCCGTCGTCCTCTCCGACCCGGCGGTGAAGTCCGTCCTCGTCAACGTCTTCGGCGGCATCACCGCCTGCGACGCGGTCGCCGACGGCATCGTCCGCGCCCTCGGCACCGTACGGCTCACCAAGCCGCTCGTCGTGCGCCTCGACGGCAACAACGCCGAGCGCGGACGGGCCCTCCTCGACGAGCGCGCCCACCCGCTCGTCGAACAGGTCACCACCATGGACGGCGCCGCGAGCCGGGCCGCCCACCTCGCCACCACACCCTGAGGAGACCGGACGGCATGGCGATCCACCTCACCAAGGAGAGCAAGATCCTCGTCCAGGGCATGACCGGCGGCGAGGGCATGAAGCACACCCGGCGGATGCTCGCCGCCGGCACGAACGTCGTCGGCGGCGTCAACCCGCGCAAGGCGGGCCGCACCGTGGACTTCGACGACCGGCCGGTCCCCGTCTTCGGCTCCGTCGCCGAGGGCGTCGACGCGACGGGCGCCGACGTCACCGTGGTCTTCGTGCCGCCGGCCTTCACCAAGGCCGCGGTGACCGAGGCCGCCGACGCCGGCATCGGCCTCGCCGTGGTCATCACCGAGGGCGTCCCCGTCCACGACTCCGTCGCCTTCCTCGCCCACGCCCGCCGGCGCGGCACCCGCGTCATCGGCCCCAACTGCCCCGGCCTGATCAGCCCCGGCCAGTCGGTCGCGGGCATCATCCCCGCCGACATCACCAAGCCCGGCCGCATCGGCCTGGTCTCCAAGTCCGGCACCCTCACCTACCAGCTGATGTACGAGCTGCGCGACATCGGCTTCTCCACCTGCGTCGGCATCGGCGGCGACCCCGTCGTCGGCACCACCCACATCGACTGCCTCGCCGCCTTCCAGGACGACCCCGACACCGACCTGATCGTCCTCATCGGCGAGATCGGCGGCGACGCGGAGGAACGCGCCGCCGCCTACATCCGCGACCACGTCACCAAGCCCGTCGTCGGCTACATCGCCGGCTTCACCGCACCCGAGGGACGCACCATGGGCCACGCCGGCGCCATCGTCTCCGGCTCCTCCGGCACGGCCCGGGCCAAGCAGCAGGCCCTGGAGGCGGCCGGCGTGCGGGTCGGACGCACCCCCACGGAGACGGCCCGGCAGGTGCTGGCCGCCCTGGACGCCGGCGCCTGACCGCCGCGCCCCCCTGTCCTCTCGACCGTGCACCGAGAGCGGAGCGAACCGTATGCCACCCACCCTCACCCTCAAGTCCGGCACCGCCTGGGCCGACGCCTGGCAGCGCTGCCTGACCGCCGCCCCGGAGGCCTTCCGCGACGACCGCGTCCTCAACCTCTGGAACACCGCCTGGCAGGCCGACGGCCGTGCCCTGCCCGCCGTGAGCCCCGTCGACGGCACCCCCGTCGCGGGCCCGCCCCGCCTGGACCGGGCCACCGCCCGGCACGCCGTACGCGCGGCCCTGGACCAGCACCGCGCCTGGCGCCACGTCCCGCTCCCGGAACGCCGGGCCCGCGTGGCCGCCACCCTCGACGCCCTGGCCGAGCACCGCGATCTGCTCGCCCTCCTGCTCGTCTGGGAGATCGGCAAGCCCTGGCGGCTCGCCCGCGCCGACGTCGACCGGGCCGTCGACGGCGTGCGCTGGTACGCCGACGGCATCGACACCATGCTGGAGGGCCGCGCCCCGCTCGACGGGCCCGTCTCCAACATCGCCAGCTGGAACTACCCGATGAGCGTGCTGGTCCACGCCCTGCTGGTGCAGACGCTGGCCGGCAACGCGGTCGTCGCCAAGACCCCGACCGACGGCGGCGTCGCCTGCCTCACCCTGGCCACGGCGCTCGCCGCCCGCGAGGGCATCCCGGTGACCCTGGTCAGCGGCAGCGGGGGCGAGCTGTCCGAGGCGCTGGTGCGGGCGCCGGAGATCGGCTGCGTCTCCTTCGTCGGCGGCCGCGACACCGGCGCCGCGGTCGCCACCGCCGTCGCCGACCTGGGCAAACGCCACATCCTCGAACAGGAGGGGCTGAACACCTGGGGCGTCTGGAACTTCTCCGACTGGGACACCCTGGGCGCGACGATCCCGAAACTCTTCGACTACGGCAAGCAGCGCTGCACGGCCTACCCGCGCTTCGTCGTCCAGCGCGGCCTCTTCGACGCGTTCCTCGCCGCCTACCTCCCCGCGGTCCGCACCCTGCGGACCGGCCACCCCCTCGCCGTCGAGCACCCGGACGACCCCTACCCGGCGCTCGACTTCGGCCCCGTGATCAACGCGGCCAAGGCGAAGGAACTGGACGACCAGGTCACCGAGGCCATCGACCGCGGCGCCGTCCCGCTGCACCGCGGCACACCGGCCGACGCCCGCTTCCTGCCCGGCCAGGACACATCGGCGTACGTCCAGCCGGTCACGCTGCTCCATCCGCCCCGCTCGTCCCCGCTGCACCACGCGGAACCGTTCGGCCCGGTCGACACGATCGTCCTGGTCGACACGGAGGCGGAGCTGCTGGCCGCCATGAACGCGTCCAACGGCGCCCTGGTGGCCACCCTCTCCACGGACGAACGCGCCACCTTCGACCGGCTCGCCCCGCACATCCGCGCCTTCAAGACCGGCCACGGGGTGCCGCGCTCCCGCGGCGACCGGGACGAGCTGTTCGGCGGCTTCGGCGCGTCCTGGCGCGGCGCCTTCGTCGGCGGCGAGCTCCTCGTCCGCGCGGTCACCCGGGGCCCGGCGGGGGAGAGGCTGCCGGGGAACTTCCCGGACCACCGGCTGACGCCCTGACCGGGTGCCCGGGCCGTGTGCGGTACCTCCCCGGGACGGCGGAAACGCAGGTGAAAGGCACTCCGAAACCTTGGTATGGTTGTCCATGTCGCCACGGGGGATCACCCCGCACGCGACAGACACCTTGTCCGGGTGGCGGAATGGCAGACGCGCTAGCTTGAGGTGCTAGTGCCCTTTATCGGGCGTGGGGGTTCAAGTCCCCCCTCGGACACTTGCTCCCTTCGAGGGCCTCGACCGGATGGTCGGGGCCCTCGAGGCGTTCCCGGGAGCGCCGCGCCCGCGGGGCCGGACACCGGACAGAACAGGGCGGAGCCCCGAGGACCGACGGGATCCTCGGGGCTCCGCCCTGTTCCGGGACGATCTGTTCCCGTACGACGCCTACCGTGCCTGCGCGCCGAATCGCGTGCCGACGTTGGGCAGACCGCCCGTGCCGGGCTTGTAGGCGGTCACCGGGGCGACGGCGCCGCCGACGACGGTGTTGGACATGGGCAGGGCGTACAGAGCGCCGAGGCCGGGCCCGTACGGCATGCCCACGTACAGGTGGGTGCCCGTGTAGTGGATGTTGCGGCCCAGGTACTGGTTGGCGCCGGGAGGGCCGGGGATGCCGTCGCCGTCACCGGCCTCGATCCACCTGTCGTTGGCGCCGGCCGCGGCGACCAGGGAGAACGTGTGGACGGCTCCCGCGTTGTCGGTGGTGCCGAGGGCCTCACCGGGGACGCCGACGGCGAGGCGCATGGTGGCCGCGGTGGAGACGGCGCGCGGGTCGGTGTTCACGGCGGTCAGGCTCTCGCCCATCCGGTCGCCGGCCTCGGCGGTGCCGGAGACGTCGTCGTCGGCGGGGCCCTGCCACAGCTGGCGGGTCTCCTGCCAGGCGCCGGCGGCGGTGACGCGGCCGACGACCACACGGCCGGCAGCCGCGTTGGCGGAGGTTCCGATGGCCATGGCCTCACCGGGCGAACCGATCGCGAGAATCGACTCGTTGGCCGTCGCGGCCCCGGAAGGCCGGTAGTCGGTCAGGGTCAGCGCGTAGCCGAACTCGTCGCCGGCTTCGGCACCCCCGGAGACGCTGTCGAGGTCCTGGTCGAGGCCGAACAGCGGCTTGGGGTGGCCTTCGGCGTGGAGGGTGTGGGAGAAGACGGCCAGGTTGCCGGCCCCGTCGTCACCGCCGATGTTCTCGTTCGGTGCGCCGACGGCGATGTGGTTGGCGTCGGCCGCCACGGCCGCGCCGAAGCCGTCGTTGGCCTCGACGGCACCGGGCACGTCGGTCGTGTCCTGGTGGACGGCGACATTGGTGCCGCCGCGCAGGTAGAAGGCCATACCGCTCTTGGCCTTCCCGTTCACGGTCTCACCGGGCACACCGATCACCAGATAGGGCTCGCCCGCGGCGGTGGTGCCCGCGGCGACGGCGTCGCCCATCCGTTCACCGGCCCCGGGGGCCGAGGCCTTGATCGCACCGGTGCCCGCGCCCTGTTCGAGGTGGGTGTTCTTCAGGGGCCCGGCGCCCAGGCCGCCGGCGGCGCCGTAGAGCACGTCGACGAAACCCGCGTCGGCGACGCTGCCGACGTCCTCCAGGGTGCTGCCGACGACGAGGTCGGTGTAGCCGTCCTCGTTGTAGTCGACGGTGTCCAACGCGTCACCGAACCAGTCACCCTGCTCGGCCGCGCCGGCCACCCAGTCGAGGTCCTGGTTGATCTCGGCGGTACCCTTGCCGCCGCCGTACACGATCCGCACGAGACCCGCATTGGTCTTGCCCCCGACCGTCGCCGCCGGGTCGGCGATGGCGATGTCCTCGATCCCGTCGCCGTTGAAGTCGGTGATGCGGGGGGCGCGGACCTTGGAGCTCACCCAGGAGGCCAGGTCGTCCACCCGGGAGATCACGCCACCGGTGCCGGTCTGCGCGGCGTCCGTGCCGTAGCAACCGCCCTGGTGCGACTGGCTGCTGAGGCCCACCAGCGTGCCCGCGACGACGACCGGGCCTCCGGCGTCGCCCATGCAGGCGGCCGCGCCGTTCACGCCGGTCACGTTCGCGGAGGTGGCGGCGACCGAGTCGACGCTGTACGTCCCCGTGTGCAGACGGAGCGGGGCCCACTCGTCGGCGGTACGGCCGTACCCGGCGAACTTCACTTCCTGGCCGGCCGTGGGCGCGGTGGTCGCGAGGGCGGCGGGCGCCACGTCGGTGACCGGCCGGTTCAGCCGGGCCAGGACCACGTCACGGTCCGTGCGCGGCACGAGCTCGACGACACGGCGTTCGGCGCCCTGGGAGTTGGAGAGGTTGCTGCGTCCGACGACGGCGGTGATCGCCTTCGCCGGGGCGCCGGGAGTGACCGCGAGCGAGACGGCCGGGTCGGCGGCGAAGCAACTGGCGGCCGTGAGCAGCCATTCGCTGTCCACGAGGACCGCGGAACAGCCGCGGTCGTGCGGGCCGACGATGAGCTGGGCGGTGTAGGCGTAGGTGGTGTCCGCGTCGGCGACCGGGGTGCCGCCGGTGACGGCGGCCGCGGGCACCGCGGACAGCGCGAGCGACCCGGTGGCCAGGACGGCGCCGAGCGCGGCGACGCGGGAGAGTCTGCTGGGATGCATGGGAGTGGTTACCTCAATCACAAGGCTGAGCAACATGGTCGGGGGAGCGGATCCGGGCGGTGGGCGCCCCGGACTCGGCTACCTGACCGTCCGGATCTCCACGAGCATGTGGTCGCGGCCCTGCGGGTCCGCGGACTCGCCCACCGGGGTCCAGGCGTTCTTGCGGACCTCGACGGTCTTCTCCTCGGTGCCGACGGTCATGTCGACGGTGGTGGCGTAGTCGTTGCCCTTGATGGAGTAGACGGCGGGGACCTCCAGGGTCAGCCAGCCCTCGTCGCCGACGGTGTCGAAGCAGATGTTGTCTTCGCTGATCCGGGTCGAGATCTCGATCTGACCGGTGCCGACCGCGCAGTCGGCCAGGGTGATGTGGCCGTCGCCGCGCTTCAGGAAAATGTTCTTTTCAGCCAGAATCTCATCGGCAAACGGGTAGTTGAAATCCTCAACGGCATAGCCGGGAGCGTCGTCCACGACAAGTTCCGGGGACGCCCCCTGGGCGGACGACTCAGGGAGACCGGTGGTTACCGCGAGGATCGCGAGAGTGCCGGCCGCCGCAGCGCCGAGAATCCTCGCCGCAAGCCGATTTCTGCGCTTCCGCAGGGTCATTGTGCTGTTTCTCCTCATCGCTTCCTCAGTTCGAAACGCATCACAGGCATGGGAAACAGACCCCGCATTCAAAGGGGTGCGTCTCTGTCTTGAAATGGCTCATCCGCCGCCGAGCGTGGGTGGGTTGACGGATGGTCAGCTCCGTGAACCTCGTCAAGTCAACACGAAGTGAGGGGATGATCCAGCACCTCATTTGTGAAGATTCTGTGAGCGACGCACTGTGATTGGGCTGAATTGTCCGGACAGTGGCGAATAAATCTTCGCATTGCGGTCGAGTTCAACGGACGGAAAATAACTCGGCCTAAGATTCGGCGAGTTGCTAAGGTCGGCGGAATCCAGTGACAACTATCCGCCGTATTCCGTGGCCAGCCCGGCTCGCAGGATCGCTGCGCGCCTCATCCAGCTTTCGCGAGGAATTCCCCATGCAGACAATGTTCTGGAGCAGACGCCGCGTGCTCGGCGCGCTCGCGGCCGCGACCGCCGTCGCCGCCACCCCCTCGGTCCTGCGGCCGGCCACCGCCGCGGCCGCCGAGGGCGCCGCGCCCGAGCCGGTGCCGCTGCCGGACACCGACCGGGCCAAGGTCGTCCGCGCGTGGCTGACCGGTGGCAGGGGGGTCAAGGCCGCAGCGGCCACAGCCCTCTACGGCTCGGACACCGACATCTCGACCTTCCTCGCCGAGACGCTGCCGAAGCAGACCGTGCAGGACAACCGGGTCGCGATCATCAGCAGCCTAGACCGCGCGGGCAAGGGCCTGCGCCGTGAGGCCGTCGCCGCCCTGGAGGCCGGCGACGAAGCGATCGCCGCGTTCCTGACCAACGGTTTCCGGCCCGCCATGCGGGAGGACTTCAAGGTCGCCACCAACATCGTCGCGTCCACCGGCGGCAGGGGCGTGAATCGGGAGGCCAGTGCCGCCCTGGACGCCGGCACCGAAGCGGCGCTCGTCACCTTCCTCACCGACAAGCAGTACGACGCGCGGCTGGAGGACACCCGGGTACAGGTCAGCACCATGCTGGTGACCGGTGGTCCGGAGGTGCAGAAGTACGCGGACCGCGCGCTGAGCGGTACCGCGGCCGACATCGAGTGGTTCATCGAGACCGGTCAGCACATCGCCCGTGCCCGTGACCAGGAGGCGGCGACCATCGAGGAACTGGTGGCCGTCGTCGAGCGTGAGGGCAAGCGCGCCGAGAAGGAGACCAATCTGGCGGTGGAGGCAGGGGCCCGCGCCGAGACCGCCGCCGCCAAGGCCAAGGAGGCCGCGGAGAAGGCCGCCGCCGAGGCCTCCGCCGCCCAGAACGACGTGCAGAGGGCAGGGGCGGCGGCCCGCAAGGCGGCGAGCGCGGCGAAGGGCGCGGCGGACGCCGCCCGCAACGCCATCAACGCCTCCAACGCGGCGGTGCAGGCGTCCCGCCGTGCTTCATGGGCGGCCGCGGGTGCCGCGCAGGCGGCCTCGAAGGCGGGCAGCGCCGCGACCGCCGCCTACAACGCCGCGATAGCCGCGTCCAAGGACGCGAAGAAGACGGAGGACGCCAGGATCGCGGCGGTCGCCGCCAAGAACGCCGCCGCCAAGGCCCGCACCGCCGCCGCCGCGGCCGACAAGGCCGCCATCGCCGGCGAGGCGGCCAGCTCGGCCGGCGCCTCTGCCGCGTCCGCCGCCCGCAACTCGGCCGCGGCCGCCGCGGCCGCTGCCCAGGCCGCGGTGTCGGCCGGAGTCGCCAAGGCGGAGGCCGACGAGGCCAAGCGCCAGGCCGCCATCGCCAACAGCGCCGCCAACCGTGCCACCAACGCCGCCTCGTCCGCCCAGGCGTTGGCGAGCGCCGCGGCCAAGGCGGCCCGCACCGCGCGGGACGCCGCGAACTCCGCCGCGGCGCACGCGGACAAGGCCGCCGCCGCCGCCGAGGAGGCGGTCCTCAACGCGGGCAAGGCCATCGACTACGCCAACAAGTCGACCGCTCACGCCGACGCGGCCGTGAAGGCCGCCAACATCGCCTCCCAGGCGGTCGCCGACGCCATCGAGGTGGAGAAGAACGCCCGCGCCGCCGAGGCGCAGACGCTGGAGCAGGACAAGCAGCAGGCCATCGAGGAGGCCCAGCAGCTCGCCGCCATCGAGGTGACCGAGCTGTCCGACGTCCGCGACAAGCGGCTCATGGCCGAGCGCACCGCCCAGGACACCCTGGACACCATCGCGAACGCCGAACAGGCCCTGTACTCGGGCGACATGGCGTTGGCCGCCACTCTGGGCCGCAAGGCCGCGGTCGCCCTGATCGACTCCCGCGGGTCCCACACCCGGCAGGCCGCCCAGCACGCCCTCGCCGGTTCCGACGACGACGTCTACGCCTGGATCGACCTCGACCGGGCCCTCGCCCAGGAGCAGGACGACCGCGAGACCACCCTCCATGTGGCGGCGATCGCCGGCCCGAAGGTCGCCGCCGCCGCCGCTGCCGCGCTTGAGAGCAACGAGTCCAAGGCCGTCGGCGACTTCCTCACCATCGGCATGAAGCGGGCATCCAACGAGGATCTGCGCGTCGCCATCAACAAGATCCTCGCCGAGGGCGCGGGCAGGGCCGTCACCGAGGCCGCCAACAAGGCGCTGGACGAGAACACCACCGAGTCGCTCAACTACTTCTTCGACGAGGCCTACCCGCGGGCGCAGAAGCAGGACGACAAGGTCCGGGCCAACCAGCTCATCACCACCGCTGGCCCCTACACCAAGGCGTACGCGGAGGTCGCGCTCGAGGGACCGGCGTGGATGCTGCGCAACTTCATCACCGTCATCCAGTACCGCACGGCCCAGCTCGACCACGACACCGCCACCCACGTGGCGGCGATCCGCGGGGCCATCTCCGCCGCCGCGAAGATCGCGGAGAAGGCGCAGGAGAACGCGGCCCTCGCCTCGAAGGCCGCCGCCGACGCACGAAAGGCCGCCGCCGAGGCCCAGCAGTGGGCGCAGAAGGCACTCGACTCCGCGGCCAAGGCCGAGGACTACGCCCAGCAGGCCCGGGACCACGCCGCGGCTGCCGACAAGTCGGCCGCCGCCGCCCAGGCCTCCGCCAACACCGCCAAGGCCGCCGCCGCCACGGCCCGCAGCGCCGCCCGGTCGGCCAACTATTCGGCCAACAAGGCCGTGGACTCGGCCCGTTCCGCCATCGCCTCCTCCGCCGCGGCCCAGCGGTCGGCCGCCGCGGCCCGAGCCGCCGAACTCGCCGCCTCCGCCGACGCGAAGGCCGCCGCCACCGCGTACGCCCAGGCCAAGAAGATCGCCGCCGACAAGAAGCGGGCCGAAGAGATCGCCAAGGCCAAGGAACTCGCCCGCAAGGCCGAGGAGCAGCGGGCGAACAAGGAGAACCCGGCCGACAACAACAAGAACGACCAGGTCAACCCGCACGGCACCGGGGACGGCGACTCCGACGAGTGGTGGAACGACGCCCAGTTCTACGCGGACGCCGCCAACGTGGTCAGCATCGGCGCCGGGTTCCTCGCTGCGGGCTGCGGCCTCGCCGCCTTCGTGTTCCCGCCGGCCCTCGCCGCGGCCGGCTTCTTCGCCGGGGTCTCCGCGGGCGCGGGCGCCCTCGGCACCCTCTTCACCGGCATCGAGCACGGCTTCACCAGCGGCGCCTTCTGGGAGTCCGCCGTCGGCACCGGCCTGAGCCTGGTCACGTTCGGCGCCTACAAGTGGGTGGGCGCGGCCGACAAGGCGCTCGGCGGCGCTCTCGTCAAGCCCGTCGTGGGCAAGATCACGGAGGTCGGCGAAGACCTGGTCTCGCCCATCACCAAGGGGCTCAGCAAGCTCTACGACCTGGCGGCCTGATCTCTCTTCGCTCTCCCGGGGCGCCGCGACCAGGCGGCGCCCCCTTCCTCCCCTTCACGGAAAGTCCTGCTCCCATGCATGGCATACGCCGTGGGCATGCCACAAGAAGACGTGCCCGCTCGACGGTCCTGACCGTCCTCACCGCCCTGACCCTCGTCCTCCCCACGGCTGCGACGAGCCGGGCGGCCGAGCCGCCCGCGACGGCGAAGGCCGCTCCCGCCGCCGAGTCCCCGGCGCCCGGCGCGAAGAGCAACAGGACCAGCGCGTTCGCGGCCGACTCCGGTGAGGAGTGCACCGCCACCGCGCCGGGCTCCAAGGAGCGCCGCGCGGGTGCCGTCGAGTCCTGCGTGACGGTCACCCCCGCCCCCGTCACCGCCCCCGCGAAGACGAAGACCCGCACCGGTCTCGCCTCCACCGCCGCGGACGCCCCCACCGGCACCTGCGAGATCACCAGCCCCGGCACCTACAGCTACGGGCGCTTCTCGTACTGCGTGACCGGCATCCACGTCACCTACATCCTCCGCGACACCAACGGCATCGAACTCGGCCGTGGCGTCCTGCAGGTCTCCACCAGCGCCACCCTGTCCGCGCAGGCCACGACCTGGAGCGAGCAGGTCGACGTCACCATGATCAGCGGCAGCCCCGCGGTGCCGGCCCTCGACGCCAAGTTCCGCGCCTCCTGCACGACCGGCTGCAGGGCCACCACGACAGCCCCCTGGTACAAGAGCGACATCGTCGTCGGCGGGACCCTGAGCGGAGCCGTCAAGTACAGCTCGTCCCCGGCGGCGGGTACCGCCCTGTCGTTCACCACCGGATACAAGATGTACGTGAAGTCCCCGAACGCGGACACCACCCCCGTGGACCCGAACGCCTCGTGGGCCAACCCGCGCACCATCCGTTGCGACCACGCGGTCGGGGGCAGCTCGGTGGCGGGCTGCGCGGTCCCGTCGGTCCTGCCCGAGCTGTCGATGAAGGCGACGGCTTCGGACGCGGGCGGCGCCGTCGCCTCCTACGCGTGGGCCCAGAAGAACCTCAGCGGAGCCTGGGGGAAGAAGGGCAGCCCGCTGACCCGGTCGACGAGCGGCGTGGCCAACCGGACCGCCGCCACCTGCGGCGGCTTCACGGCCGAGCCGGAACTCGTCGACGCCGACTCCTGCGCCGACTTCCCCTTCGGGGAGGCGAAGGAGGGCGGTGCCCCGGGTGACAAGTGCGTCCAGGTGATCCCCAACCTCGGCAACGGCGAATGGGACACCTACGTCCTGAACGACGCCCACGTCCTGGACCCGGCCTCACCGTGCGTGCAGGCCCATGTCACGCCCGCTGAGAAGCAGTTCGCCGACGCCCAGCTCGCGGACGGTTTCAAGGACCAGCGGGTGATCGACGCCGACCAGTTCGAGCTGACGTTCTCGTTGCCGGACACCGGCCCGCATGCCGACTGCCTGAACGGCCCGACGCCGGGCGACTCGCTGCCCAACGGCGACGGCTGGTTCTCCCTGGCCAAAGAGCCGGTTCCCCTTGTCAACAAGAGTGACCCGGCGGGCGGCAGCGGATTCAGGACGACCCGGGCGCTGGCATGCATCGGGCTCAACATCAAGGAGGGGACCGATACCAGCAACCCCGTCACCGGTATGAAGGACGCGGTGGAGTATGCGAAGGCGAACAATCTCCCCTACGACCAGGCCCGGTGTCATCTCGTCCCGAAGGTCCTCGGCGGGAAGGGTACGAGCAAGCGCACCCGGTTCAACCTCGTCCCTTGCTGGCAGGTCGGGATGAACACGGGCTCGCCCAGCATGCGGACCTACGAAAAGATGGCGGAGGACCTGGTCAAGGGCAACGATCCCCGTCGGGTTCTCGGAACGAGCGACGCGATCTTCTACCAGGTGACTCCCGTCTACAAGGACGCCAACAGCACCATCCCGGTGGGCGTCACGATGAGCGCTACCATCCAGCGGGCGAACGGGCCGACCGAGGAACTGTTCCCCAGCGTCTACGTCACCAACACCTACGCGAACACCGGGTTGTACAACCTCGGCAACTGACCCCCACTCAGTTCCTGCCAACGGGAGCCGGCATGAGCTTCACCACCCCACCGCGGCCGTTCGACATCACCGCGCTCTTCCCCCAGCTGGCCCCGCTGGCGCGCACGGCGACCCGGCTGCACCCGAGGCCGGGATCGCCGACCGTGCACGACAGTTCCGTCGGCGGGCCGCTGCTGTGGCCCGCCGACGAGCCGTGGCCGTACTGCGACGAACCGCACGACAGCCGCGCGGAGCCGGTGGTCCACACACCGGACGACGTCCGGCTCCTCCGTCGCGACCGCGCCGCGGCGGCCGAGCGGCGGCGCCTCGACCCCGAGGCACCCCAGTGGACTCCCGAGGAACGGGCCACCTGGGAGCGGCTCGCGAACCGCCCGTGGTTCGACGGTCCGATCCCTCTTCTCCCCGTCGCCCAGCTCTACGCCCGCGACGTCCCCTTCCCGCGCCCGCCTGAAGCGGACCTCCTCCAGGTGCTCTGGTGCCCCTTCGACCACGAGACGGCCCACCCCCGGACGGCCCTCTTCTGGCGCTCCTCCGCCACCGTCACCCACGTTCTCGACGCACCGCCCGAGCCGCCCGTCGTCCAACGGGACTGCTACCTCCCGGAGCCGTGCCTGTTCTCACCGGAACAGGTAACCGAGTACCCCCACCCCTCGGAGCTGGACGAGGAACTGCAGGACCAACTGGAGGACGAGAGCCGTTGGGAGTCGATCGACCCCGAGCTGTACACCACGTACGCGGACGACCCGGGCGAGCTGTACCTGAACAACCTCTCCACCGCCCCCGGCTGGAAGACCGGCGGCTGGACCCGCTGGAGCCTCACCGATCCCAAGCCCCGCCCCTGCCCCGCATGCGGAACCGAGCAGGTCCCGCTGCTCACCCTCGCCTCCTCGGAATGGGACGGCGGCAGCGGTACCTGGATCGCCGAGGAGGATTCGACGGACACGTCCCCGCCTCCCCTGGGCGCCCGGGACGGCCGGTACACCTTGATCGACATCGTCGGCGGCTACAACCTCCAGCTCCACGTCTGCCCGGCCGACCCGTCCCACCCCCACATCGAACTGGTCCAGTAAGCAAGCGTCCTCGGCGTCCCCGCTTCGAGCAGGCCCACATCGGCTGCCGACGCCATGCGGTCGGGGCCGCACCGGGACCTGCGGTAGTCGTCCGCCAGCAACTCCCCTCGCGGTGACCCGCGTTCGCCCCGGCGGCGGAGCGGCGAACGGTACAGGTCCCTCCATGAGCCGGCGGAGGCCGCTGCCTCTGCCCGGAATCCACCGACACCAGAGAGAAGACATGCCCTCACGACGTACCAGACGGTTACTGCCCGTCCTCGCGCTCTCCCTCACGCTGAGCCTCACGGCCGTCGGCACGACGAACGCCGGCGAAGCCCCGGACCGCGACGCGCCCAGCTCCGCGAGCCCCGCCACCGGCCCCGCTCCGGTCGATCCCGCGGCCCCCGCGGCGACCCTGCAGACCACAGCCTTCACCGCAGGGAGGTCCTGCACCCGCGTTCCCGCCGGTACGCACCCGGAGGCGCCCGAGGCGGTCACGGCGTGCGTGAGCGTGGAGAGCAGCCCCGCCAAGGCGGGCACCCTGCCCCGCACCCAGGCGACATCCGCTTCGGCCACGCCGGACACCACCACCCCCGCGCGTTCCACGACCACGCACACCGAGGGAGGCACCGCAGGCACCCGGAGCCTGGCCGCGGAGGCGGACGAGGCCGACGACCCGGCCGGCGACGGCCTCGGCACCGAGTTCGAACCCGACGCCGACGACCCCGAACCTCCGGCCGCCACCTGCCAGGTCACCAACCCCGGCACCTGGACGTGGAGCCGCACCGGCGGGATGTGCCTGAACGGCGCCGAGGTCACGTACAAGCTCCTCGACTCGAGGGGCGTGGAGATCGGGAGTGGCCTGATATCGGTCAACTCGACCCTCAGCACCTCCTACAAATCCCTGGACGTCACCGAGACGATCACCGCCAAGGTGATCCGCGTCACCGGCGACGTGCAGAGCCTCACCCTGCGCATGCAGGTCGGCTGCGGCACCGGCTGCACGACGGTGACCAAGCAGCCCTGGTACGCCACCACCTTGTCGTACAACGGTGAGGTCACCGGAAAGACCAAGTACCGCGGCGACCCCTTCGCCACAGGCAAGACCCGCGTCTCCTTCCGGACCAACTACGCGATGTACGTGACGATGCCGGGCGCCACTCCGGTCGACTCCAGTGCCACCTGGTCCAGCCCCGCGGGCGGGGAGATCCGCTGTGACGCCGAGCAGCCCCGGCTGCGCGGCTGCGTCATCCCCACGAACGACCTGCCCGTCCTCAGCTATTCGCGCTCGCACGAGAAGTACGGGATCGTCGTCCCGATCTACGAGGAGATCATGCGGCGCCGCGGTACCGACATCCTGCACGCCGTCGACCTGACCCAGGCGACGGCCAACCGCAACGCGACCTGCACCCCGTTCACCAACCTGTACCCGACCACCCGCGGCGCGGACAGCTGCGACGAGTTCCCGCCCGCCAGCACCAAGGAGGGCGGCCAGGACGGCAGCCTCTGCGCCGAACTGACCCCTCAGGTCGTGAACAACGTGTGGTCAGCACCCGCGACCTGGCCCAACCGCCCGACCACCGGCACGGAGACGTGTCTGCGGCTGCACATCACCCAGCGCGCCAACAGCTCCGCCGGCGGCGTCCTCGGCTCCCTGCGCAAGTACCAGCGCCTGGTGACGGACGACCCGTTCCGCATCGAGTTCACCTCCTGAACCGGGCACCATGAACCGGGCCCCCGCGCCGTGCCGCGGGGGCCCGGCAGACACGATCCGGCAGAGGCGCCGGTACACAGGACGGAGGCAGAACATGACAACGGACGCGTTCGACTGGGCGGGTGACCAGATGTGCGTCACCTTCACCCGGGGCCTGGACCCCGCCGAGGTGTTCGCCCGCTACGGCGCGGACCCGGCCCGTTCCCGTCTGCTCGACGCGGACGCCGCGTCCGACCTGCCCACAGGTCAGTTCGCCGCCGGAGCCGTGTCGCTCCTCCGGTCCGGAAGGCTCGGCGACTGGACGTTCTGCGTCGAGGAGGACGGCGTCATCGGCTCGTGGCCCGAACTCCTCGCCGCGCTGTCCCGCGGCACCGAGACCTACAGCGTCCTGTCCACCGAGGGTCTTGCCGTCTTCCAGTACTGGCGCGACGGCCAGTGCCTGGAGAACTTCGAGCCCGACCTGGAACAACCCCCGTCCGAGCATCCCGGTCCCTGGTGGGACAGGGTTCAGGAGGCCCTGGCCGGGCGTGAGGGCTCCGGAATGGCCCCCGTGGTCGCTCTCGTCCTCGACCACCTCGGCCTCACCCTGGACGACGCGACCCTGGCCGCCCCGTGGCCCACCCTGACCATCGCGGAGGACGACGCCCCGACCGCACCGCGCGGCGACTCCTACGCAGGTGAGGGCCCGGTCCCGCCAGGCGCCGTCGAGATCCTGTAGGTCCCGGGCCGTCCCTCACCGGTCGGGCCCCTCAAGAGGCCGCACACTCCAACACCGTGATCCCGGTGATCGGCGGCCGGCCGTACAGGGTGAGGATCTCGTTGGCGAGGGCGATCATATGCAGCGGGTTGTCCCGCTGCCGGTGGGCGTCGATGCCGGCTGCGAGGAGCCCCGTGGGGACGGCCCCCGCGTCGAGCAGGACGCGCCACTCCGCGGGCGGCAGCTCCAGATACTCGAGGTGGGTGAGCCGGGAGATCTCGCACGGGTCGGCGAGCGTACCGGGATACGCGCTCAGGGTCCGCAGGCGGGGCAGGTCGAAGACGGGGGCGAGGCTGAGGGGTTCCTTCTCCCACACCCCGATGCTGAGGACCTCCAGGCCGGGGTGGGCGGCGGCCTCGATGCTGGGCAGGGAGGCGCGGTTGACGTAGGCGACCAGCGGGGGCCGCTCGACCTTCGGGACCGGCCGGCCGTCGAAGTGACCGTGGACGACCATGTCGGTGAGGGAGTCGGCGACCAGCCCGGCGCCGATGTTCCCCTCGTGACCGATGATGATCACCTGTCCGAGGTGCCCGTCCGGGCCCGGTGTGAGGTCGACGGCGATACGGTCGCCGCCGCCGTTGTCACCGAAGACGATCCAGCCCGGCGAGCCGACGAGCTGCTGCACGGCGTGCTCGGGACCCGTCTCGACCGCGTCCATGGCGCCGAACTGCCACAGCACCTCGCGGGACGCCGCGTCGGCGATGTACACCTCGCTGAGCGGGAACAGTTCGCAGCCGATGGTGTCGTACGGGTCCCGGAGGTCGTCCCAGTCCTCGTACCGGCCCCGGACGACCCGGTACAGGGCTCGCAGCTCGGGCGGCAGCGTCACGCCCAGGCGCGCTTCGGCCGCCGCGAGCTCCTCCTCGGAGGCGCCCACCGCGTCCTGGAGCCGTTCACGCAGAGTGCGCCGCAGCAGGTCCACGTCCGCGGACGCGGCCGGCGCCGCGCCCGGCACCGGCTCCGGCAGGCGGCGCACCGGCTCGGGCAGCGCCCCGTCCGCGAGGAGGAGCGTGCCGGGGTGCGCGGTAGCGACACCCGGCTCGACGGAGGAGCTCGGTTCGATCAGGTGCAGCCGGAGACCACCGGGTGTGGAGGAGGCCTCCACGACGAAGGAGACACCGTCGCTCCCGTCCTTCACGAGCGCCTCGGTGATCAGGCCCACGGCGTCGAACTCGTCCTGGTTGTCCGAGACGAGTGAGGCACGCCCCGGCTGCGGGGGCCGGTAAGGGAGGGGAACACTCCACCCACGGGGACCGATCTGCCCCGCCACGTGCCCGCCGGGCGCGGAGAGCGTGTCCGCGTGCGCGGCGTGCAAGAGGCGCAGCAGGGGCTGCCAGGTGGTGATGTCACGGAGCGAGGACAAGGGAGGTCTCCGAGGTGTGATGGATGGTAATGGCTACAGCAGGACGAGCAGCCTGGTCCCCGGGACCAGCTTGCGGTTGACCGACGTCGACTGGACGAACACCGTGTAGGCGTCGTTGCTCCCCGGGGCCACCGTGACCTCCGTCGCGGGCAGTCCCAGGAGCTGACGGGCGGCGGGGCCCGTGAACACCTTGCCGGTCATGCGGCCGGTGGCCGGGTCCTTCTCGGCCACGGCGATCTGCTTGTTCGCCTGCACCTTCTCGCGCTTGGACAGCTCGTAGAAGGCGCAGCCGGTCCTGTACGGATGCCCGGCGCTGGTGACGAAATCGCGGATCGACGTGCGCTGGTCCACCGGGATCAGCACGTACTTGCCGGCGTCCAGGGCCTGGAGGCTGGACGTCACGTCGGCCGCGCTCAGGTCCTGGCCCATCGCGAAGAGGTTCCGGGTGCCGCGCACGCCCTGCTCACGGTCGCGCAGGAACCGGGTGGCGGCCGTCTTGACGGCGCCGATCGCTTCCTCGACACCCTGGTCGGAGTCGGCGTCCCAGATCGAGATGTTGCCCGTCGGGAAGCCGTACTGCTGGGCCGTCCGCTTGGCCAGGGAGTTCGGCACCATGATGGCCGACGTCCAGTGGTCGGGCAGGGTGTTCATCTTGTCGGCGATCCTGCTCCGCCACTCGTCCAGGACGGCACGCCCGTCGGGCATGAGGTCGTGCCGCGCGCCCGTCCTGTCGGCGCCGGAGGCGTTCTCCTCGCCGTCGGTGACGACGACCTGGAGGAAGCTGTGCTCGCCGTACTCCTCCCATATGTGACCGAGGTCGTCGAGCGCCTTCACCGAGGCCTGGATCAGTGCCGTCGCGCCGTTCTCGACGGTGTACAGGCCCCGCATGGACGGCAGGTGCTTCACGTCCATGTCCCAGACCAGGTTCTCGACGAGGTGGTCGAAGGCGTAGAGGCTGATCCGGGTCTCGTGCCCGAGCCGGTCCGACTCCTCCGCGAGTCCCTTCACGAACTCGTCGACGACCCGCACCAGTTGCTCCGAGTGGCCCTGCATCGAACCGGACTTGTCGATGACGAGAGCGACGTGGTTCACGAAGTGCTTCTTCAGCCGGTCCTTCACCGTGGCGCTCATCGCGTCCATCCCTTTCCCCGTCGGCCGTCGGGGCAGCTCCCCAACGCCCGTTTCCGCAGGCGGACGTGTCCATCTCCGGGGCGTGAACCCCGGGGATGGACGCCGTTCCGTCCAAGTGATGGCTTCACCTTAGGGAGGGGCACTGACAACGCGCCTGAACTGCGGTATCGCGCATCGGCAGCTTCACGCTGCGGTCCCAGGCGCGTGAGGACATCCCAACGCACCGTTGAACTCACGCGTTTAATGGTTGATGGTTCACCTAAAGCTTCGGTCCGCCGGAGCTCCGACCGGAAGGAACCACGATCATGAAGACCCGAACCAGGAAGCTGGCGCTGGGAGCCATGGCGGCCGTCGCGTTGAGCCTCGCGCTCCCGGCGGCCCCCGCGTTAGCCACTGAGGAGATCGACTGCGGCGTCGGCACGGATGCCGTGCGGGTGACGTATCTGGAGAACGGCACGGAGCACAGCCGGTGCTGGACCGGACCCGGTGACGTCTCGCTCGGACAGAGCGGGGTCACCTCCTTCTCCTCGGGCGCCCACGAGGTGGTCGTCTTCTGGAGGACGGACTTCGGATGGGACGTCGAAGTCCTCCCGCCCTACACGTCGGCCCCCTTCACCGGGACCGGCACCCACCACGTCTACGGTTTCCACGTCAGGTAACCGCTGACGGCGGCCGGCCGGTCCGTCGTGACCGGGCCGGTGCCGACGCGCCACCAGGAGAACGGCACGCAGAAGCCCTCCGCGTCCGATGAAGGACGCGGAGGGCCTCAGTGGGTGGACGGCTCAGGGAGCCACGCCGACGGAGGCGTTGTCGCGGGCCGGCGCCTCCGCGGCCTCGCCCTCCTCGAGACCCACGTCCTTCGTCTCCCGCCCGATCAGCAGCGCCACCAGCGTCAGCAGGGCCATCGAGGACAGGTAGACGCCGACCAGCCAGGGCGAGCCGTCGCCGGCCTCCCACAGGGCCACCGCTATGAAGGGCGCCACGGCCGCGCCGAGGATCGAGCTGACGTTGTAGGAGATGCCGGAGCCCGTGTACCGCACGCTCGTCGGGAACAGCTCCGGCAGCAGCGCGCCCATCGGGCCGAACGTCATGCCCATCAGCGTGAAGCCGAACACCAGCCACAGCACCACGCCGACCGTGCCCAGGCCGATCAGCGGCACCCAGACCAGGCCGAAGACCAGGATGCCGGCCGTGACCGCGATCAGCGTGGCGCGCCGGCCGTAGCGGTCCGCGAGCGGGCCGGAGATCAGGGTGAACGCCGCGAAGAACAGCACACCGAAGATCATCATCAGTACGAACGTCGCGTAGTCGTAGCCCAGGCCCGGCACGGCGGCGTCCTCCGCCGTGCGGCCGTAGCTCAGGGAGAACGTGGTCATCAGGTAGAAGAGCACGTACGTCGCCAGCATGAAGAACGTGCCGAGGATCAGCTGCTTCCAGTGGCTGCGGAACACCGTCGCCAGCGGCAGCTTCCGCACCAGGCCCGCCTCCTTCGTCTTGGCGAACACCGGCGCCTCGACCAGGCGCATCCGCACCCACAGGCCGATCGCGACCATCACCGCCGAGAACAGGAACGGGATGCGCCAGCCCCAGTTCAGGAAGGCGTCCGACGGCTGCGACGGGTCGGCGCCGGCCGCGGACGGCAGCAGCGCGCCGATGACCAGGAACAGGCCGTTGCCGATGATGAAGCCCAGCGGGGCGCCCAACTGCGGGAACGTGCCGTACAGAGCGCGTTTGCCCTTCGGCGCGTTCTCGGTGGCGACCAGGGCCGCGCCGCTCCACTCGCCGCCGAGCGCGAAGCCCTGCGCCAGCCGCATCAGCACCAGCAGCGCGGTCGCCACCCAGCCCGCCTGCGCGTAGGTGGGCAGCACGCCGATGAGGAACGTGGCGATGCCCATGGTGAGCAGGGAGGCCACGAGCGTTCCCTTGCGGCCGAGGCGGTCGCCGAGGTGGCCGAAGACCACCGCGCCGATCGGCCGGGCGACCATCGCGGCGCCGAACACCGCGAACGACGAGAGCAGCGCCGTGGTGGGGTCGCTGCTCGGGAAGAAGAGCGAGGGGAAGACCAGTACGGCGGCGGTCGCGTAGATGTAGAAGTCGTAGAACTCGATCGTCGTGCCGATGAGGCTGGCGATGAGGACGCGCGACCGCGAGTTGACGGGGGTCGGGGCCGGACTGGTGGATGGTGCGGGCATGTCACGGTCTTTCCACGGGGGACGATCGCTCCACATTCTCAGAAGGTCTCACGCATCAGGAATGGTGTTCCAAGATATGAGACAACTTCCCTGTGACCTGCTGCGGTAAATGCGTGGCCCCGCGGCCGCCCGGCTCCCTACACTCGCCGGACAGGCGCGCCCCGCCCCCCGTCGGCGGTGCGCGCGTTCAGAACCGACCTGGGAGGGAGTCCGGCCGTGCGTGACCACACCGCTGTCGCCGTCGCTCCCCGTTCCCGGTCCCGCCGGTCCGTGGTGATCCTGGTGTCTCCGGCCGCCCGGTGCCCGCTGCGCGGCCGGCACCGGATGCCCTGACGCACGTCCGCCCCCCCGCGGGGAGTACTCGGCGCCGTGCGCCGGGGGGAATCGCGCTGCCCTTTTCCGGTTCCATCCGAAAGGCCACGGGCCATGCGCACCACCGACACCCTCGCCGTCGTCCGCAACCTCGGCATCCTCGCCCACGTCGACGCCGGCAAGACCACCGTCACCGAGCGGATCCTGTACGCCACCGGCACCACCCACAAGCGCGGCGAGGTGCACGACGGCACCACCGTCACCGACTTCGACCCGCAGGAGCGCGACCGGGGCATCACCATCTTCTCCGCCGCCGTGACCTGCTCCTGGGACGGCCACCGGATCAACCTGATCGACACCCCGGGCCACGTCGACTTCGCCGACGAGGTCGAGCGTTCCCTGCGCGTCCTCGACGGGGCGGTCGCCGTGTTCGACGCGGTCGCCGGGGTGGAGCCGCAGAGCGAGTCGGTGTGGCGGCAGGCCGACCGGCACGGCGTCCCGCGCATCGCGTTCGTCAACAAGATGGACCGGGCGGGCGCCGACCTCGACGCCGCCGTCGCCTCCGTCCGGGAGCGGCTGCACCCGGCGCCGCTGGCCGTGCAGCTCCCGGTCGGGGCCGAGGACGCCTTCACCGGCGTCGTCGACCTGCTCGGCATGCGCGCCCTGACCTGGAGCGACGAGGGTGAGGCCCGCGATCCGGCACCCGTGCCGGACGCCCTGCGGGAGGAGGCGCTGCGGCGGCGCCGGCTGCTGGAGGAGGCCGTGGCGGAACTGCATCCGGCCGCGCTGGAGGAGTTCTGCGACACGGGCGCGCTCCGCACCCGGACGCTCACGGCGGCCCTGCGGGACCTGACCGCACGCGGCGAGGCCGTGGTCGTGCTGTGCGGCTCCGCCTACCGCAACCGCGGGATCGAGCCGCTGCTGGACGCCGTCCTCGCCTACCTGCCGTCGCCGCTGGACGTACCGCCGGTGCGCGGCACGCACGACGGCGCCGAGCAGGAGCGGCCCGCCGACCCGGCGGCGCCGCTCGCCGCCCTCGCGTTCAAGGTGACCGCGACCGCCACCGGGCGCCTCACCTACCTGCGCGTCTATTCCGGAACGATCGAACAGGGGGACACCGTGTGGGACGCCACGGCGGGCCGCGCCGAGCGTGTCGGACGCATCCTGCGCGTCACCGCCGACCGGCACGCGCGCCTGGACCGTGCGGTCGCGGGCGACATCGTCGCCGTGGTCGGGCTGAAGGGCGCCCGCGCCGGCGCCACGCTGTGCGCGCCGGACGCCCCGCTGGCGCTGGAGCCGCCCGGCACCGCCGAACCCGTCGTCTCGGTCGCCGTCGAGGCGCTGCGCGGCACGGACACCGGGCGGCTGGCGTCCGCGCTGGCCCGGCTCGCGGAGGAGGACCCCTCGCTGGTCGTGCGCGGCGACGCCGAGACCGGGCAGACGGTGCTGTCCGGCATGGGCGAACTGCACCTGGAGGTCGCGGTGGAGCGGATCCGGCGCGACCACGGGCTGGGCGTCGCCGTCGGCCGGCCCCGCGTCAGCCACCGGGAGACCGTGGCGCGCGGTGTGTCCGGGTTCGTGTACCGGCACGTCAAACAGGACGGCGGGGCCGGGCAGTTCGCGCACGTGGTGCTCGACGTGGAGCCGCTGGACGACCCCGAGCGGGGCTTCGAGTTCCGCTCGGCGGTCGTCGGCGGCCGGGTGCCGCAGGAGTACGTCCGTGCCGTCGAGGCCGGCTGCCGGGACGCGCTCGCCGAGGGACCCCTCGGAGGGCACCCGGTGACGGGCCTGCGGGTGACGCTCACCGACGGTTCGACGCACGTCAAGGACTCCTCCGACACCGCGTTCCGCACCGCGGGCCGGCTCGGACTGCGGGACGCCCTGCGGGCGTGCGCGATGGTGCTCCTTGAGCCGGTCGCCGAGGTCACGGTCACCGTGCCGCAGGACGCGGTGGGGTCCGTACTCGGTGACCTGGCGGCGCGGCGCGGCCGGGTGAGCGGGTCGGCCACCCGGGCGGGCGCGGCGGTCGTCACCGCGACCGTGCCGCTGGCCGAACTCTTCGGCTACGCGACCCGGTTGCGCAGCCGCACCCAGGGCCGCGGCACCTTCACCACCCGGCCGGCCGGTTACGCACCGGCACCGGCGACGGCGCCCGCCCGGTAGCGCGAGCGGCGGCTGATGCCGACAGGCGCCGGCCGACGTCAGCGATCGAACGGTGGCCCCTCCCGCATGCAGACGCGGGAGGGGCCACCTGAGCGCGGGTTACGGCGGACGATCAGTCCGCTGCCCTCACCACCAGGAGGTGCACTTCGTCTGCCCGGCGTTCTTCAGGTAACCGCACGCCCGGAAGCGGTAGTTGCTGTTGCTGCTCGTGCTCTTTGCGGCGCTGGTCTTGGACGTCCCCGGGCCCCGGTCCACGGCGAACGGTCCGCACTGGAGCCACGTCGATCCGCCGTCCGTCGTCCAGTCCATCCACACCAGATCGTTGTTGACGGTCGTACCGCTGATCTTGGCCCATCCCCGCTGCACGCCCCGGATGGTGCCGTAGTGGAGAGTGACGCTGCGGCCCGCTCCCATGTCGACGGAGCGGACCACCGTTCCGGACGCGTCGTCGGAGATGTCGACGAACCCGTTGCGGCCGCCCTCGCAGTCGGAGGCCGCGGCCTGTGCGGAGCCCGCCGGTCCGGCGATTGCCAGGCCGGCGCCCAGTGAGACCGTGGCGACCGTGGCAGCCAGGCCGCTGAGCAGGCGCTGCTTCATGGTGTTCCCCCTTCGTGGTCCTGCGTGGATCGCTGTGTTCGCTCCACATGGTTCGCGGTCGCGGCATGCGCGGCCACAGCCTTCGAAGGTGCTCGAACGTGCCTGGTCATCCGCGTGAGGAATGTCCGGTCACCGCGCGGTACCAAGGCGTTCACGGGTCGACGGCGTGCCGGCCGGCGCCTGTCCCCGGTCCTGGCCTACGAGCAGCGCGCCCAGCGGAGTGGGGAGGTGGTACGCGCGGGTGCCGGAGCGATGGGTGGAGATGAGCCCGGCGTCACGCAGCACCGTGGTGTGGTGGGAGACGGTGGGCTGTGAGACGCCGGTACGGCGCGCGAGCTCGGTGGTGGTCGGACCGTGTCCGTCGACGATCTCGAGCAGCACCATGGCGCGGGTGGGTCCCAGCAGGGCGGCCACCGTTCCGCCAGGCGCACCGTCACGGGCGTCGGGCTCGCGTTCGGGAGTCCAGATGGTGTCGTGACAGACGGGGAACATCAGGAGCGGTACGTCGGCGGTCGGTTGGACGACGGGGGCGCGGCCGCAGAACAGGGACGGGATCAGCCGTAAGCCCCGCCCTCGCAGGCGCAGGTCGCCGTCGACGTCGGGACAGGCGAGCTCGAGGACGGGCGGTGTCCAGCGGAGCGTCGGGTGCAGACGGGACAGCAGTGCGTCGAGTCCCTCGCTCAGCAGGATGCGCGCGGCGGAGGACCGGGCGGCCTCGGTGCGGTCGCGCAGATGGCGCTGCAGGGGGGCGATGGCCGTACGGTGCCAGTCGCGCAGGGCGCCGCCGACCGCTTCGAGGGCCTGCGGGCGGCCCTCGGCGAGTGAACCGGCCCAGGACGGGAGCGACTTGCCGGTGTACTCGGTGAACTCCCGAAGTTCGCTGCGCAGCACCTGCTTCGGGGTGTGCAGCAGCGCATCCACTCCGACGTCGACGTCGTATGCGTCCGGCGTCGGCGGTGTGAGGAAGTCGGGGCACCCGCCGTGCGGCGGCACCAGGGCGCGCAACGGGTGGACGGAGTACGGCACCCGCATGCGCGCCCAGCGTTGCCAGGATCCGTACATGGCTCCCGGCCTGCGTCGTTGCAGGATCCTCAGGCTCAGCACCGTCTCGTGCAGGGGATGTACTCCGTCGCCCAGAGACACCCGCAGCAGATCGTCACGTGTGAAGTGGATACGCAGCGCCACCCCGTCCCCCCTCAGGCACCTCGGCGTGCCGACCTCAGGGGAGCAGGCCCCGAGGCGCGGTGGCAAGGGCGGAGAACGGACAGGCGCTCCCGGTGTGGCGGGCCAGGAGCCGCCCGCCGCACCGGGAACGAGGTCGGGGAGTCGACGAGAGCTCAGGACTCAGGGGTAGGACACCACCACCGACGGCACGGTGTTCGTGCCCGAGGTCGGCGCTCCGGTGTCGTTGATGACGCACTCGTACTGTCCGTGCCCGCTCAGCGAGATGACCATCAGGTGGTGGAAGCGCACCCCGGGCCGCTCCGGGGCGGCGAAACCGTGGTGCTGGACGATCGTCGGGTCGACGTTGTAGTAGCAGTAGCTGCCCATGCCCCAGCCCTCGTGGGTGGTGACGTGGTCGCCGACCTTGTAGGCGGCGTAGCCCTTGAGCGAGCCGTTCTGGATCGCGGCCTGGTTGGGGGCGTCGTAGGCCTTCTCGTTCTGGAAGAAGATCGTGCGGCCGCGTTCGCCGTTCCACTGCACGTCGTACTTGTTGAAGTGCTCGACGAACAGGCCGGTGGCGAGGACGTCGTGGCCGTTGACGACGACACCGAAGTCGCAGCGGTTGGTCTCCCAGCCCACACCCTCGCCGTGGTCGGCGCGCCAGACCCAGGTGTGGTCGATGACGGTGTGCCGGGCGTTGACCACCATGCTGGTGGTGGCCCGGCCGGGTCCCGCACCGCCGATCCGGATGAAGACGTCCTGGACGGTGATGGGGTTGGCGGCGTGGTCCCTGCAGGCGCCGCGCGGCCCGACCTCCAGCAGGACCGGGGAGTTGACCGTTCCGGCGTCGATCAGGAAGCCGGCCAGCCGTACGCCGTCGACGTCGGCGACCTTCAGTGCGGTGACGCCGTTGTCGGGGACGAGGGTGGCGTAACCGAGGCCCAGGACGACCGTGTTCGGCCGGTTCACCCGGACCGGCTGGTCGACGTGGTAGATGCCGGGCGTGAGCAGCAGGTGCAGGCCCTGCTCGAGCGCCCGGTTGAGGGTGGCCGCCGAGTCGCCCGGCTTGGCGACGTAGAAGCGCTCCAGCGGCAGCGAGGTGCCGCGCGGCGTGCCGTTGCCCCAGGTGACGCCGCGCGCGTTCCGCCGCAGTGCGGGCAGGAAGACGCGGTACTTCTCGCCGTCGAGGTACAGGAAGGGCTTCTCGCGGGAGACCGGCGTCGTGTCGAGCGTGGTGTACGGCGGGTTCGGGAAGCTCTGCGCGGGGGCGCCCTCGACGCCGGAGAACACCATGTTCCACACGGCGTTGGTCCAGCCGCCGACCGAGCTCTCCCGGGTGTACCACTGCTGCTGCGAGTAGGGGCCGACCGTGCCGTCGATCCGGCTGTCGGCGATGTAGCCGCCGCTGGCCCAGCCGTAGGTGGACGAGGCGAGGTTGAGGTCGCCGCGTATGTGCATCCGGCGGAACGGCGCGGCCTGGGCGACCGCCCAGCGGTTGGTGCCGTTGGCCGGGACGAGGGCCAGGTTCTCCGCCGAACGCCAGAAGTTCTGCGTGGCGTTGCCGTCGAACCAGCCGGCGTCGACCGTCACGTCGCCGTGGATGGTGGTGTCGTCGGGGGACAGGCCCAGGCCGGAGACGGAGGTGTAGAAGCCGAGCTGGGCGTTGAGCCCGTGGTAGGCGCCGGGCTTGAAGAAGAACTGGTAGCGGCCGGGGCCGAACTGGTCCTCCTCCTGCCGGGCGAACACCTCGTCCAGCCTGGCCTGGATGCCCGGCGTGGAGGGGTCGAAGACGATCACGTTGGGGCCGAGGTCGCCACCGCCCTTCAGACGCGGGGGCCTTCTGTGCGCGGCCGGCGCGGCGGAGGCCGTACCGGACAGGCCGGCCAGCACGGGAACGGCAGCCGCGGCGCCGAGGACGGCCCGGCGGCCGACGGCGGGAAGCGGGGTCGGGGCGGCGGAGGGCGGGGTGGAAGAGGCGTCGGACGTCGACGTCATGGGGCAGCTCTCCTGGTTCGGGAAGTAAAGGCGACTGGGGAGGTGAGAGCGCTCTCTCGCGCTGAATGGTTTATCTCCGCAACGCACGAGTCAAGACATGCGGCAGGAGTCGAGCGAGTCCGTCAGAACCCTTGACGTGGTCCCGGCCAGAGGTTTAACTCACGTCCTAAATTAAGCCGTGAGGCGCTGCCCCGGGTCTTGCCCGCGGCATTCGACCTTCCCGGAAAGGGACCAGGAGCCATGCGCAGCATCCGAGCCGCGGCCACAGGCGCCGTCATGCTGTCTCTCGCACTCGCCGCCTCGGCCTGCGGAGGCGGTTCGAGCACCGGCGGCGGGTCCAACGACTCGCCGAAGGAACTCACCTACTGGGCCTCCAACCAGGGCGCCAGCATCGAGGCCGACAAGAAGGTCCTCCAGCCCGAACTCGACAAGTTCGAGAAGCAGACCGGCATCAAGGTCAAGCTGGAGGTCGTGCCCTGGTCCGACCTGCTCAACCGCATCCTCACCGCCACCACCTCCGGCCAGGGCCCGGACGTGCTGAACATCGGCAACACCTGGTCCGCCTCCCTCCAGGCGACCGGCGGCCTCCTGCCGTGGGACGACCAGCAGTTCGAGAAGATCGGCGGCAAGGACCGCTTCGTCGACTCCGCGCTCGGCTCCACCGGCGCCGAG
Organism: Streptomyces albogriseolus; assembly: GCA_014650475.1. GTDB lineage: Bacteria > Actinomycetota > Actinomycetes > Streptomycetales > Streptomycetaceae > Streptomyces > Streptomyces albogriseolus. The sequence continues at coordinate 99,350 of BMVA01000006.1, read as the reverse complement.
GGACAGCCCCCGGCCGCCGTCCCGCTCTACTCCATGGCGTACGCCCTCTACTACAACAAGCAGATGTTCGCCGACGCCGGCATCGACGCCCCGCCCGCCACCTGGGACGAGTTCGTCGCCGCCGGCAAGAAGCTGTCCAAGGACGGCAAGTGGGGGACAGCGATGGAGGGCTCCAACCCCTCCGAGAACGTCCACCACGCCTACGTCTTCGCCAAGCAGCACGGCGCCGACTTCTTCACCCCCGACGGCAAGCCAGACTTCACGAACGACGGCGCCGTCGCCGCGGTCAAGCAGTACGTCGACCTCATGGCCAAGGACAAGATCATCGCCCCGGGCAACGCCGAGTACGCCCAGAACCAGTCCGTCAGCGACTTCGCCAAGGGCAAGACCGGCATGCTGCTGTGGCAGTCCGCCTCCGCCAACCTCACGTCCCAGGGCATGAGCGAGGACGCCTACGGCATCGCCCCCGTGCCCGTGCAGTCCGGAACCCCCGGCGCCGGCACGCAGGTCAACTCGATGGTCGCCGGCATCAACCTCGCCGTCTTCAAGAACACCGACAACCTCGACGGCGCCACCGAGTTCGTGAAGTTCATGACCAGCGACGCCGAGCAGAAGATCCTCAACACCGCTTACAGCTCCATCCCGCCGGTCAAGGCAGCCCAGGCCGACCCCGCCTTCAACACCCCCGCCAACGCCGTGCTGAAGGACACCCTCGCCAAGAGCGCCGTCGCCCTGCCGCAGGTGCCCGACGAGTCCCAGTTCGAGACCGCCGTCGGAACCGCCGTCAAGGAACTGTTCGCCGACGCCGCCGCCGGACGCCCGGTCACCACCGACTCGGTGAAGGCCGCGCTCACCAAGGCGCAGCAGCAGATGCCCACGAAGTGAGTCCCACACCGCCATGACCGCCACCGCCCCCGCAGCGGAGGCCACCGTGCGGAAGAGCTCCCCCGGTACGGCGCGCGGCCCCCGCCGCCGCACCGGGCGGCTCCGCCGCGTCGGACTGCCCTACCTGCTGCTCCTGCCCGCGCTGCTCCTCGAACTCCTCGTCCACCTGGTGCCGATGGTCATCGGCATCGTCATGAGCTTCAAGGAGCTCACCCAGTTCTACATCCGTGACTGGAGCACCGCCCCCTGGGCCGGCCTCGACAACTACTCCGTCTCGGTGGACTTCGACGCCCCCGTCGGCAAGGCCCTGCTCCACTCGTTCCTCGTCACGGTCGCCTTCACCGTGCTGTCCGTCGGCCTGTGCTGGCTGATCGGCACCGCCGCCGCCGTGTTCATGCAGGACACCTTCCGCGGCCGCGGCCTGCTGCGCGCCCTGTTCCTGGTGCCGTACGCGCTGCCCGTCTACGCGGCCGTCATCACCTGGGTGTTCATGTTCCAGCACGACAACGGCCTGGTGAACCACGTCCTGCACGACCAGCTCGGCCTCACCGACAAGCCCTCCTTCTGGCTGATCGGCGACAACAGCTTCGTCGCCCTGCTCACCGTGTCGGTGTGGAAGGGCTGGCCGTTCGCCTTCCTCATCGTGATGGCCGGCCTGCAGAACATCCCCCGTGAGCTGTACGAGGCCGCCGCCCTCGACGGCGCCGGCATGGTCCAGCAGCTCCGCCGCATCACCCTGCCGTCGCTCCGCCCGGTCAACCAGGTGCTGGTCCTCGTCCTGTTCCTGTGGACGTTCAACGACTTCAACACCCCGTACGTCCTCTTCGGCAAGAGCGCGCCCGAGGCCGCCGACCTCATATCCGTGCACATCTACCAGGCCTCCTTCGTCACCTGGAACTTCGGCACCGGGTCCGCGATGTCCGTGCTGCTCCTGCTGTTCCTGCTCGTCGTCACGGGCGTCTACCTCGCCCTCACCTCACGCGGACGGAGGACCGCCCAGTGAGCACGCCCCGGTCCCCGATGGCCCCGCCCCGCACGTTCCTGTGGTCACGGCGGATCTTCCTCACCCTTCTCACCGGCTTCGTCCTGATCCCGGTGTACGTCATGCTGTCAAGCTCGCTGAAGCCGCTTGCCGACGTCACCGGCGCGTTCCGCTGGCTGCCGACCGAGCTGACGATCCGCCCGTACATCGACATCTGGTCCACCGTGCCGCTCGGCCGCTACTTCGTGAACTCGCTGATCGTGGCGGGCGCGGCCACCGTCTGCTCGGTCGTCATCGCCGTCTTCTCCGCGTACGCCGTCAGCCGATACTCGTTCCGCGGCAAGCGCGTCTTCACGGTGACCGTGCTGTCGACGCAGATGTTCCCCGGCATCCTGTTCCTGCTCCCGCTGTTCCTCATCTACGTCAACATCGGCAACGCCACCGGCATCGCCCTGTTCGGCTCCCGCGGCGGCCTCATCCTGACGTACCTGACCTTCTCGCTGCCGTTCTCCATCTGGATGCTGATCGGCTACTTCGACTCCGTCCCCCGGGACCTGGACGAAGCCGCGCTCGTGGACGGCTGCGGCCCGCTCGGCGCGCTGTTCCGCGTCGTCGTCCCGGCCGCGGTCCCCGGCATCGTCGCCGTCGCCGTCTACGCCTTCATGACCGCCTGGGGCGAGGTCCTCTTCGCCTCGGTGATGACCAACGACACCACCCGCACCCTGGCGGTCGGCCTCCAGGGCTACTCCACCCTCAACGACGTGTACTGGAACCAGATCATGGCCGCCTCCCTCGTGGTGAGCGTCCCCGTGGTGGCCGGGTTCCTGCTCCTCCAGCGCTACCTCGTCGCCGGCCTGACGGCAGGCGCCGTCAAGTGACCACCCCCCGCACCGAAAGGACCTCCGTGACCATCGACTACGCCGCCCTCCCCGACGACTTCCTGTGGGGCACGGCCACCTCGGCCTACCAGATCGAGGGCGCCGTGGCGGAGGACGGCCGTTCTCCGTCGATCTGGGACACCTTCTCGCACACCCCCGGCCGCATCGACAACGACGACCACGGCGACGTGGCCTGCGACCACTACCACCGCTGGCGCGAGGACATCGCCCTGATGCGCCGCCTCGGCGCCAACGCCTACCGGCTGTCCGTCGCCTGGCCGCGCGTGGTGCCCGGCGGCGACGGCCCGGTCAACGCCAAGGGCCTCGCCTTCTACGACCGGCTGATCGACGGACTCCTCGACGCCGGCATCACCCCGTCCGTCACCCTCTACCACTGGGACCTGCCCCAGACCCTCCAGGACCGCGGCGGCTGGCCCGAGCGCGACACCGCCGAACACTTCGCCGCCTACGCCTCCGCCGTCGCCGAACGCCTCGGTGACCGCGTCCACCACTGGGCCACCCTCAACGAACCCCTCTGCTCCGCCTGGATCGGCCACCTGGAGGGCAAGATGGCCCCCGGCCGGACCGACCTCACGGCGGCCGTCCGCGCCTCCTACCACCTGCTCCTCGGCCACGGCCTCGCCGCCCGCGCCATCCGCGCCGCCGCCCCGAACGCCCAGGTCGGCATCGTCAACAACCTGTCCACCATCCACCCGGCGAGCGACAGCCCCGAGGACCGCGCCGCCGCCGTCCGCATGGACGGCCACACCAACCGCTGGTGGCTCGACCCGGTCCACGGCCGCGGCTTCCCGTCCGACATGCGCGAGGTCTACGGCGTCGACCTCCCCGAACGCCCCGGCGACCTCGACACCATCGCGGCCCCGCTCGACTGGCTCGGCCTCAACTACTACTTCCCCCAGGTGGTCGCCGCCGACCCGGACGGCCCCGCCCCGCACGCCGCGCCCGTCCGCCGGGACGGCGTGCCGCGCACCGGCATGGACTGGGAGATCGACCCGACCGGCATCGAGGACCTCCTGCTGCGCCTCACCGACGAGTACGGCGCCCGCCGCCTCTACGTCACCGAGAACGGCTCCGCCTTCCCCGACGTGGTCCGCCCCGACGGCACGATCGACGACCCGGAGCGCCAGGACTACCTCACCCGGCACATCGCCGCCTGCGCCTCCGCCGCCCGCAAGGGCGCCCCGCTGGCCGGCTACTTCGCCTGGTCCCTGCTCGACAACTTCGAATGGGCGTACGGCTACGCCAAGCGCTTCGGCCTGGTCCACGTCGACTACGCCACCCAGACCCGCACCATCAAGGGCTCGGGACACCGGTACGCGGACATCATCCGGGGGCATGGGGGGCGGGCGCGCAGGGCGGCGTGACGTCCCGGCGTCGGTGGAACGCGGGCACTGCCCCGCCCGCGCCCACCGACGGCCGCGGGTCAGGCGTCGCCGTTGAGGAGGGCGGCGGTCAGGACGTGACCGCCCACGCCCCAGCCGCCGTCGGCGACCTCGTCGACGAGCACCACGGTGGTGGCGCGGGCGCGCTCACCGTAGATCTCCGCGTACAGATCGGTGGTGCGCTCGACGATCTTCCTCTTGTCGTCGGGGTCGAGGGTGTCCGCGGGGACCTTGAAGTGGGCGAAAGGCATGACTCGTACTCCTTGAGAGTTCTGTAGGAAGTTGCGGACGCGATACGGGCGCCGTACGGACGTCTCCGGCGTGACCGGCACGTCTCGGGTGACCGGCCGGGCGGCCGGCGGGATGCTCACACCATTCCGCCGTTGGCCCGCAGGACCTGGCCGTTCACCCAGTGCCCCGCCGGGCCGGTGAGGAAGGCGGCGACCCGGGCGATGTCCTCGGGTGTGCCCAGCCGCTCCAGCGGCGGGGTCTTGGCGAGCCGCTCGATCTCCTCCGGCGTTTTGCCGTCGAGGAACAGGTCGGTGGCTGTGGGGCCGGGGGCGACGGTGTTCACCGTGATGTCCCGGCCGCGCAGCTCGCGGGCGAGGATCAGGGTCATCGACTCGACGGCGGCCTTGCTCGCCACGTACGCGCTGTAAGCGGGGAACTGCGTTCCGACCACGGAGGTCGACACGCCCAGGAAGGAGCCGCCGGGCCGCAGCCGCCGAGCGGCCTGCTGGGCCACCACGAAGGCGCCGCGGATATTGGTGCGGTGCATCTCGTCGAGGGCCGACAGGTCGAGGTCGGCGACGGGCGACAGGGCGAGGCGGCCGGCGGCGTTGACCACGACGTCCACGCCGCCGAACTCCCGCTCCGCCCGGTCGAACAGCGCGGCGACCGCGTGCTCGTCCGCCACGTCCGCCCGCACGGCGATCGCCCTCCCGCCGTCGGCGGTGATCGCCTTCACGGTCTCCTCGGCCGAGGCCACGTCCCTGGTGTAGTTCACCACCACCGCCAGACCGTCGCGGGCCAGCTGGAGCGACACCGCGCGGCCGATGCCACGCGATCCGCCGGTGACGACGGCAACCCGCTCGGGTGCCGGTGTGTGAAGGAGGTCGCTGGTAGTCATGCCTCCACGGTGCGCGGTGGCGGCCGGCACAACCAGGGGATGCCATCCCCTGGGTCGGCGCCCCGGCCGGGCACAGAATGGTGCACATGGGTTCTGCCAAGTACACCGAGCTCGGGACGTTCCTGCGGTCGCGGCGAAGCCGCATCCGGCCGGCCGACGTCGGTCTCCCCGCTGGTCCGCGGCGCCGGGTACCCGGGCTGCGCCGGGAGGAGGTGGCGCAGCTCGCCGGGGCATCGGTGGACTACTACAACGAGCTCGAGCGCGGGGCGGGCTCCCAGCCCTCCGAACAGATGATCGCCGCTCTGGCCCGGGCACTGCGGCTGACCGCCGACGAGCGCGACTACCTCTACCGCTTGGCGGACCGCCCCGTGCCCGCCCCGGGCACCGCCGCCTCGCACGTCCACCCCGGCATGCTCGACCTGCTCCAGCGGATGCCGTCCACACCCGCGCAGGTCATCACCGACCTCCACGTCACGCTGGTGCAGAACCCGCTCGCGGTGGCGTTGCTCGGCGACCAGTCGGGATTTCGCGGGCCCCGCGCCAGCTTCGTCCACCGGTGGTTCACCGAACCCGACGCGCGCCGCCTGTACCCCGAGGCCGACCACGCGACCCAGTCCCGGGCGTTCGTCGCCGACCTGCGCGCGGCCGCCGCCCGCAGGGACGCCAAGGACACCGAGGCCACAACGATGATCCGCACCCTGCTGCACGCCTCGCCCGAGTTCGCCGCCCTCTGGGCCGACCACGACGTGGCGTTCCGCCGCGACGACCGGAAGCGGATCCGACACCCCGCCCTCGGGGTCGTCGAGGTCAACTGCCTCAACCTGTTCAGCGAGGACGGCCGGCAGCGTCTGCTGTGGTTCACCCCCGCGCTGGGCACCGACAGCGCGGACCTGCTCGATCTGCTCGCGGTCCTCGGCACGCAGGACGTCGTCGAGTCCACGTCCTGACCCGGAACCGGCCGAAACGTGGGACGACGTCCCCTGGTTCTCCTGCCGCGGCACAGAAATCCTGAACGGGCCGAAGCCCCTTGCTTCCCGCGCTCGACCAGGTCGCACGACAAGGAGTTCCTCATGCAGCGGAGAACAGTCCTGCTTCTCGGCGCGGCCCTGGCGGTCACCCCGGCCGCCCAGGCCCACGCGCACCCCGACCACCCCACGGACCCCGGCGGCTCGCGGCCGATACCGGGAAACTACGGCCAAGGGTGGCGGCCGCTGGCGCCGATCGCGAGCGGCCCCCGGCAGGAGCACAGCGTCGCCGCTGTCGGCGACGACGTCTACGTCATCGGTGGCATCGTCCACGACGGGGCCGGCGGCGTCGCCACCACCGGACAGGTCGACGTCTACGACACGCGCCGCGACACCTGGTCGACGGCGGCGCCGCTGCCCGTTGCCATGAACCATCCCAATGTCGCTGTGGTCCACGACCGGATCTATGTCCTCGGAGGGCTGTCGGGCGGATCGGAGTGGCAGGCCCTGCGCGACTGCTTCGTCTACTTCCCGCGCGCTGACCGGTGGCGGCGGCTGCCTCCGATGCCCCGGGGCGTCGAGCGGGGAAGCGCCGCAATGGGCGTGAGCGGAAGGAGGATCCTCCTGGCCGGCGGTATGCGTGTCCTCGTGCCGGGCGCGGGCGGTCTCCAGGACACGGTGGCCACCGTGTCGGCGTACGACGTGGTGACCGGCCGGTGGGAGGAGCTGCCCGCGCTGCCGGAGGCCCGCGACCACGTGGGCGGGGCCGTCGTCGGCGAGACATTCTATGTGCTCGGCGGCCGGGACCGGGGGCAGGTGAACGTGCGGGACACCGTCTACGCGTGGGAGCACGGAGCCCGCCGCTGGACCGAGCGGGCACCGATGCCCACCGCCCGCGGCGGCATCGCCGCCGCGGCCGTGGGGAGGAGGATCTACACGTTCGGGGGCGAGGGCCGGCACGACGGCACCAGCCCGAACACGGTCTTCGACGAGACCGAGGCGTACGACACCCTGCGCGACCGCTGGGAGCGGCTGGCCCCCATGCCTGTGCCACGCCACGGCACGGCGGCCGTCGCCGTGCGCGGAACCATCCACATCCCCGGTGGCGGAGTCCGGGGAGGCGGCGCCCCGGTGGAAACCAACGACGCCTACTGTCCCGCTCGCCGCTGAGCATGCGTCCACACCTGACCGCCGCAGGGTCGGCGCAGGAACACATCCTGACCCGCGGCCAGCCCTCGGCTGCAACCGCGGCATGCGGCCGTTTTCGCCGGCCTTGATGTTCACGGTGGACGCGGGCACCTCCCGGCGGGCACCGGTCGCTGAGGAGGACTCCTGTGCGAGGTCGCGGGTGCACTTCGCGCGGGCACCCTAGGCCCTCTGAACGACGGCACCGCCCACGTCGAGGACCGCGACGTCCTCGGGCTCCCCTCCACCCCAGTTCGCGAGGGTTCGGCGTACTCATCCGCCCGTTCGCCCGACGACGGCTCTGGGCGCGTGACGGTCGCGCACCGCCGAGGCCCGTCGGGCGCTGCGACACGACGCCGGCCTCAACGGTCGGACACCGGTGACCCTGTGTCCGACCGCTGTCCGTCATGCGCGCGAGAGCAGCGCCTCCAGCGCCTCGGCCGCGGCCGGGTGCGTCGTCGTCAGGGCCGCACCCGGCGAACCGGTGCCGACGGCCGGCGCCCAGCCCTCACCGCACCCCAGCAGCCCCGCCACCGCCTCACACGCCGCCGGATACGCGGCCAGCAGCGCCGCGCCCGACCCGCCCGGCGGCAGTGCTGACGTGCCCTGCTGCCAGCCGTCCTCGCAGCCCAGCAGCTCCGCCACCGCGTCGCACGCCGCCGGATGGGCGGCGAGCAGCGCGGCGCCCCGGGGGGCCGGGACGGCGGCGGTGGCCGTGTGCCGGGAGCGGGAGGCCGCGAACGGGTCCTCCAGTTGCGGCATCCGCCACGGCGGCACCCACGTGTCCAGCGCCGGCAGCCGGCCGGGGAAGACGCGCCCCGCCTCGCGGATCAGCAGCGGCGCCAGGTCCGCCGCGCCCTTGCGCAGGGTGGTGATCAGCAGCGGCAGCCACGGCAGCAGCACCGTGTCCGGCAGGCGGCCGAACGCCTTGGACACCGCCTCCACCACCACGTCCGCCAGCCCCGGCACCGGCTCCAGCGCGTGGACGAAACCGTTGAGGTAGCGCGGGTAGGAGGGCACCACCAGCGGGTTGTCCAGCAACGCGTCGCACCGGTCGCGCAGTTCGGCGCGCGACAACGTGCCGAGCTGCACCTGCGCCGCCCACAGCAGAGCCGTCTTCGACGGATCCTCCGGGTGCGACTGGGCCACCGCCAGCTCCAGCTGCGTACGGTCGCAGCCCAGCGACAGCGCCAGGCTCTCCATGCTGAACAGGAAGCCCAGCATCGCCGCGACCTGTCCCACCGTCGCGTCCTCGTCCCGGAACGCCGTCGGCAGCAGCGTGCAGTAGTGCGCGTACCCCGCCTTCACGAAGGACTCGATCCACGCCGGCAGTTCCGGCCGGCTCGTGCGGTAGTACGCCAGCAGCGTCCGCGCCCGGCGCAGCACCTCGGGCGCCCCGTCGACCGTGCGTTCCGCGGACAGCACCTTCAGCGCGTGCGTGCCCAGTTCGTCCGCCAGTCGCCCGCTGCGCAGGTACAGCAGGGCGTCCTCGACGGCTGCCAGCACGCCCGCCGTGGTCGCCCGCGGACCGTACGCCTCGCGCCGCAGCCGCTGCTCCAGCACCTGCTCGATGCTGACGCCCTCGTAGCCGAGCTCGATCAGCGCACGCTGATGGGTGCCGAGGGCCAGGTCCCAGGACTCCTGGATCGACCGCTCGCCGAGCCGCCGCTCACCCATGATCGGGCGAGCCGCGGCCGCCGGCATCAGGCGCCGCAGCATCCACAGCACGTCCGAGCACGCCGCCAGCTCCGGCCGGCCCGCTATGTCCAGCAGGGCCCGCTGCACACCGCGCTGTTGCAGCTTCAGCCCCAGCGGCTCCAGCCGGTCGTACACGTCACGGGCGAGCGGCGGCAGAGCCTCGTAACCCACCTGACCGATCCGGTCGCCCCCCATCATGATCTCGACGAGCCGCCGCACGTCCCGCCGCCCGGGCACCCGGTCCTTCTCGATGCAGGTGACCGCCGCGTCCTGGAAGTCGTACGGCGTCGGTCTGGCCCGGTCCCGCATCCCCGCGAGCAGGATCGACGTCTCGAACACGGCGATGGCGTCCGCGGTGGAGGCCAGATAGCCGTTGCGGCGGGCCGCCCGCACGATGTCCACGGACCAGCCGAGCAGCTCCGCCTCGTCCAGGCCGTCCAGCACGGGCGGCTGCTGGAGGAACCCGGACAGCCGGTCCGTGGCGGGCTGTGGGGCGGCCGGTGCGGCGGCCGGCAGCGCCTTCTTCGCGCGGGACGTGCGCGCCCCCGCCTGGCCCTCCAGCCGGTACGGCCGCACCCGCGTGCGTTTCAGGCTCTTCTGCCACTGCGTCGCCGCGATCGACACCGAGCCGGGCGCCAGGCCGAACTGCACCTCGATCGCCGCGTGACTCGACGGGATCAGCCCGTACTGCCACGTGGTCGCCGTGCGCGGCGAGATGGTGAACGAGCTCGAACGTCCGTCCACGCCGAACTCCTCCACCCGGCTCGCCGCGTGGAACGCCCCGCACACGTACAGGCAGTCCTCCGGGTCCGTGCCTGTCACCGCCATGTGCTCGCGCATCCGCGTCCACATGTAGCGTTCGCGGTCCTCGTCCACCCGGACCCGGTCGCCGTCGCCCGGCGCGAGCCGCCGGAACAGGCTGCCGATGAGGAACATCACCTGGCGGTAGGTGTCGTGGTCGCTGTCCCCGAGCGGGACCTCGACGTACTGGTGCCACCACTCCGACCAGTGCCGCACCTTGCCGTGGCGCAGCAGATGCTCCTCCAGCTCGGCGAAGCGGGGGCGCAGGTCGCCGATCTCGACGCCGACCGCCTCGCCGTGCAGCGCCGCCTCCTCGGACTTCGGCGCCTCCTCCGCCCCCGCGGAAGCGTCGTCCGTCTGAGCGGTGTCGTTCCACTGGAAGACGTGGTCGGAGGAGCGGTCGACCAGGACCAGTTCCACGCCCGGCGTGTCCAGGGCATAGGCGATCGCCTGGTACTCCGCGGACGCCTCCGTGATCGGCGCGACCACCGACAGCGGCGCCCACTCCTGCGGGAAGCCGTCGATGTCACCGGCGAACGCCTGCACCGCCACGGGAAGCCGGCAGTTGCGCAGCTCGGTCAGCAGCGGCGCCATGTCCTCGCACAGTTCCAGGTACACCACCTTCGGCTGCTTCTCCCGCAGGCGGCGGGCCATCGCCAGGGCGGATGCGGGGGAGTGGTGGCAGACCGGGAAGATCTCCAGCGGCTCCCGCACCGCCCGGTCGACGTCGTCCACCATGCCGAGGAGGATGCCCTCCAGTGCGTCGGGCCCGCCCGCGAACTCGGTCGCGGCCCCCTGAAGTTGCGTACGCAGCGCGGTGAACACACCGCTCGCCCGGGGCCCGCTCACGACAGGGTGGCGATCGCGTCGCGGCCGCCCTCGAGGAACTCGGGCCACGCCCCGCCCTCTTCCTTGCTGCGGGGCTCGACGACCCCGTGCAGATACTTGTTGAGTATGGCCAGGTCCTCCGGCTCCCGCCGGGTCAGCGAGCCGACCAGCGAGGACGCCAGGGTGCGGGCGGTCAGGGCGCGCTCACCGAAGAAGTTGCTGTGCAGCACCGCGTCCTCCAGGACGCCGATCTGCTCGGCCGTCGAGAGCGCGGACTCCAGCTTCTCGTCGTCGCTGCCGGCCGCAGCGGCGGAGGCGCGCAGATCGGCGAAGCTCTGCAGCAGCACGTCGAGCAGTGTGGGCGGCACGTCCAGGTCGATCGAGTGCCGGCGCAGCAGCTCCTCGGTGCGGAAGCGGACGATCTCCGCCTCGCTCTTCTTGTTCGTCACCACCGGGATGCGGACGAAGTTGAAGCGGCGCTTCAGCGCGGACGACAGGTCGTTGACGCCACGGTCGCGGCTGTTGGCGGTGGCGATGACGGAGAAGCCCGGCTTGGCGAAGACGATGTTGTCGTCGCCGCTCCCGCTCTCCAGCTCGGGAACGGAGATGTACTTCTCGGACAGGATCGAGATCAGCGCGTCCTGCACGTCGCTCGTGGACCGGGTCAGTTCCTCGAAACGGCCGATGGCGCCGGTCTCCATCGCGGTCATGATCGGCGAGGGGATCATCGACTCCCGCGACTGGCCCTTGGCGATCACCATCGACACGTTCCACGAGTACTTGATGTGGTCCTCGGTGGTGCCGGCCGTGCCCTGGACGACCAGGGTCGAGTTGCGGCAGATCGCAGCCGACAGCAATTCGGCCAGCCAGCTCTTGCCCGTACCGGGGTCGCCGATCAGCAGCAGGCCGCGGTCGGAGGCGAGGGTGACGATCGACCGCTCCACGAAGCTGCGGTCGCCGAACCACTTCTGCGAGATCTCACGGTCCAGTCCGTCGGCCCGCTCGGAGCCGAGGATGAACAGCCGCACCATCTTCGGCGACAGGCGCCACGAGAACGGCTTGGGGTTGTCGTCGATCGACTCCAGCCAGTCGAGCTCCTCGGCGTACTTGATCTCGGCGGGAGCGCGCAGCAGTTCGGACATGAGGGATGAGCCTTTCGAAGTATGAGTCGCTGGATCGCGAAGTCGCGAAGTCGCGAAGTCTTTGAGTCGTCAAGTCAGGAAGTCGACGCTCACGTCAGGAACGTCTTGAGCTCGTGCACGAGCTTCTTGATGTGACCGGATATCACCGGCGTGCCCAGGTCCTTGAACTTCTCCCGGAACCAGGGGTTGACGCTGCCGCGGCCCGAGCTGGTCACCGACCCGACCGGGATGAACTTCGACCCGGAACGGTGGATGGCGGCCATGCTCTCGAACAGCTCGTCCGTGCGCCATTCGTAGAAGTCGGAGATCCACACCACCACGGTGTTGCGCGGCTCGGCGATCTTGGGCTGGGCGAGCGCCATGGCGACCGTGCCGTCCGTGCCGCCGCCGAGCTGGGTGCGCAGCAGCGTCTCGAACGGGTCGTGCGCCCACGGCGTCAGATCCAGTGCCTGCGTGTCGTACGCGATCAGATGCACGTCCACCTTGGGCAGACCCGCGAAGATCGACGCCAGGATCGTGCAGTTGACCATCGAGTCGACCATGGACCCCGACTGGTCCACCACGACGATCAGCCGCTGCGGTGTCGTCTTGCGGCTGGTGTGCCGGTAGTAGAGCCGGTCGACGTAGAGCCGCTCCTCCTCCGGGTCCCAGTTGGTGAGGTTCTTCCAGATGGTGCGGTTCAGGTCGAGGTTGCGGAAGACCCGCTTGGGCGGCACGGACCGGTCCAGCTCACCGACCGACGCCTTCTCCACCTGTGTGCGCAGCACCTCGGTGACCTCGTCGACGTAGCGCCGGATCAGTGCCTTGGCGTTGGCGAGGGCGACCCCGGAGAGGTTGTTCTTGTCCCGCAGCAGCTGCTCGATCAGCGACATGCTCGGCGTCAGCCGCGAGGCGAGCGCCGGGTCGGCCAGCACCTCCCGCAGATGCATCCGCTGCACCAGACCGGCCTCGATCGAGCCCAGCTCCGGGCCGATCTCGGGGATCAGCCTGCTCAGGTCGGGCGCGGGCGTGCCGACACCGGTACCGGTAGGGCTGACGCCGGCGCCCGCCCGGCCCGCGCCGCCCCGGCCGCCGCGCAGATCACCGGGCCGGCAGCCCAGGGCCCGCTCCAGCCAGCCGGCGTCGGACTGCCAGCGGGCGAGCTGCTCGGCGGTGACCGTGCCGCTGCCGGTCGAGAAGATGTTGAGCAGCACCTTCGACGCCAGCGCCGCCCGCCGCACCTCGGCGGCCCGGTCCCGCTCGCCGTCCGCGTCCGGCTCCGGCGTCATCAGCCCGTCGAACTCGGCGGCCAGCTCGGGATGCCGCTGCACCACCGAGTCGACGGACGCGGCCGGGTCGAGCAGCGCCACCGGCAGGCCGATGTCCTCGACCACGGCGACACTCGCCGACTCCAGCGACGCCTGCTCCTCCGGGTCAAAGAGGCGGGCCAGCAGCCGCCAGTACAGGACTTGCCGTCGGTTCTCGTCGGAGTCCGGGACGGGAGTTCCGTCCTCGGCTCCTCCCTCGACGACGCTCACCTCGCTCATTTCCGCAGCAGCCTTCCCGCGCGTTCACGCAGCACAGTGACGGCGTCGGTGGCGGCCTTCTCGGCCCGTACGCCCGCCTTGTCGGCCGTACCCCCCGCCCAGGCCCCCGCGTGCACGGCGACGGCCTTCTTCCGCACCGTCCGCTCCACCGCCAGCGGTTGAACCAGGAACTCCCCGGCGTCCCAGCGCAGCAGACCGATACACGCGGCGGACGAGGCGACGGTCTCCGCGGTCAGCGGCCCGGCGGCGGGCACCCGGCCGGCGTCGACGGCCAGACGCTCACCGGCGACCCGGAAGGCGACGCGTTCCCCCTCGTCCTCCACGGCGTACCCCTCGAGCAGCACGGGCACGGCGATCCGCGTCGGATGCCGGTCCACCGGCGTCACAGGGGCGGCGGCAGCAGTCGGCAGCGCCACCCGCGCGGTGGTGAAGGGCTCGGCGGACTCGCCCAGCGCGGCGCGGGCGTCGTCCCAGATCAGGTCACCCTCGGCGGTGACCGGCATGGCGTCGAGCTCCATCGCACGCCCCTCGCTCACGGCGGCCAGCAGCGACATGTGCGGCCTCAGCAGTTGCCACAGCCCCGCGCCGACGACCGTGTCCGGCTTCGGCGCGGACACACCGGCCCGCACCAGACGGGGCGTCCCTCCGTCCGCCGGCTCGAACACCGCGTGCACCTGCGCCTGCACCGCCGTGGCGTGCTCGTGCACGTCGACGCCGAGCGGCAGCAGACGGCCCGTGGCCTCCGCGACGGCGGCCGCCCGGTCCGCGCCGGGCAGTGTCAGCAGCATCGCCCGGGACCACAGATCGGCCCACCGCCGTACCGGGATCCGCTCCAGCGTCGCGCCGGGACACGACGCGGCGAGCTCCGCGGCGAACCCGTCGAGCAGCGCGGCGAGCCGCCGCAGCCCCGGCTCGGACAGCAACGCGGTCACGACGGGAGCAGCGCCGCCGACCAGCTCATGGTCGATGCCCTGCCAACCTGCCCGCGCCAGATCGCACAGCCAGCCACGCGCCGCCACCAGCAGATTCACCGGATGCTCGACGCCCGAGGCCGCGGCGGCCGGCTCCTCGGCGCGCGGCCGCCCGACCGCGTCCTCGACCCGCGCGACGAGCGCGTCGTGCACGGACCCCAGCAGCGCGGTGCGCGCGGCGGCCAGCGCCATGAGGTGGCCCTCGTCCGCGGCCCCGGCTGCGGTCTTCTCCGCCGCCTCGGCAACCCGCCCGGCCAGCGGCGACCCGGCGACGGCGTCCGCCAGCCCGGCGAGCGCGACCGCCTGGGCGGGCTGCGGACGCAGCAGCCCGCCGACGAGCACCTGGTCGAACCCGTCCACGGCGGCCAGCGCCTCGTCCAGCCCCTCGACGGCGTCGGTCAGCAGATCCGCACGCATCACGCCACCGCCCCGGTCGTCGGGAACCAGTGCATCTCCGGCACAGGCGCGGTCGTCGGCGCGAACTCCAGGTAGGCCAGATGGCGCAGGAACCGGCTGAACACCTGGGCCGCGGCCGACCTGTCGCCCTGAGCGGGACGCGTCGACGTCATGGCCGAGGTCAGGCCCTGCGCGTCCGCCTGCTCACCGGCCACGTCCACCTTCAGATACCGCGCCACGCGCTCCGCGCCGTACTGCAGCACGGCCTCCCCGACCAGCGCCCGTATGTGGTTGCAGAAAGCGCCGCGCGCCCCGCCGCACGGCCGGTTGTTGTTCGTGCTGCACGAGAAGGCGTACGTCCCCGCCTCCACTGACGACACGTACACCCGACCGATGTCGGAGCCGCTGGACACCACACCCTGCAACCGCCCGTCCGCCAGCTCCACGAACGGCACCTTGGCGAGCTTCCGCGGCCGCGCGGGCGGCACCACCCGCACCGTGCTCGACCTCTCCCAGACCGACAACGCACCTCTCCTATGCATACGAAAGGGGATGTCCTCGCCGGACCGGCGGGACGCGAAGAAATCTATCGGCGGCCACTGACAACGGCTCAGGGCTGTGGACAACCCCGGATGCGCGGCCATCGGCGTCACCCGTTGGTGTGGCGCCGCGCCCACCGGACCAGGCCGCCGCGCCTCCCGACTGGCAGGCGGTCACGCCTTCTTGACGCACGTTCCCACAGGTCGATACTTGTCCAGCGTGCGTTAAGTGACTGTTCGTGACGCCGTCAGCACAGGGCGAGAAGGTGACGCATGTTCCCAACCGGGGCTTCGCTCCACGAGTGACGCGGGCAGGCTCGACGCGCGAGAGGGCGGTCAACGATGAAGAAGAGAAGACTGGGCGGGGCGGCCGTCGCCTTCGGTGTCGTCCTGGCGGTGACCGGGCTTCCGGCCCAGGCCTCCGCCGGCAACCGCACCGCCGACGCCCGCGCGGCCCTCCCGCTGGGCCCCGCCGGCCTCGCCGAAACCCGCACCACCCAGACCCTGCAGCCCGGTCTGACGCTCACCCGCATCGTGCGCGGCGCCGTGGACCCGGCACACCACTGGACCGTGGAGGCGTCCATCCCCGGGGGCGACACCTCACCCGACCCCGACGCACCGCCGACGACCCTCAAGGACAAGGCCAGCGCCGACGAACTCGTCGCCGAGCTGCGAGGCGACGGCTTCGACGCGCGGGCCGAACAGGTGACGACACCGAGGACGGCGGACTACGCGGGCGGAACGCTCGGCTGGCGTGTCCGCATCGGCAGCTTCACCTCCCAGTCCGCCGCGGCGACGGAACGCATCCGCGTGATCAACGCCGGTTACAGCGGCTCGGTCACCTACACCGGCTGGGACGGCGCGACCACCGACCGCGGCCCCTGGCGCCTCGATGTCCTCACCGTCGACCCGCGCACCTTCCGCGGCACCCTGGACGCCGCTTACGGCCCCGACATCGAGAACCGCGAGACCGTCAGCGCCCTCGCCGGCGACGCCGGAGCCGTCGCCGCGGTCAACGCGGGCTTCTTCGTCCTCGACCCCCGCTCCGGCGCACCCGGCGACCCGGCGGGCGTCGGCGTGTTCGACGGGCGCCTGTTGAGCGAACCGGTCAGCGGACGCCCCGGCCTCGTCGTCCGCGACGGCGGCCGCAGCGCCCAGATCACCCGCCTCACCTGGGAGGGACGGGTCACCGCGCGCGGCACCGCCCTGACCCTCGACGGCGTCAACCGCGTACCGGGCCTGATCCGCAACTGCGGCGGCAGCGAGGGCGACAGCCCCACCTCGCTGCCCCTGCACGACGTGACGTGCACCAATCCCGACCAACTCGTCGCGTTCACCCAGGAGTACGGCGCGAGCACGCCGCAGGGCGAGGGCGTGGAAGCCGTCCTGGACAGCCGGGGGCGCGTGCTGGAGCTGCGCTCCGTCCGCGGCGGCCCGCTCCCGTCCGGCGGCAGCTCGATCCAGGCGACCGGCCGGCAGGTGGCCGCACTGACGGCTTTGGCCCGCCCCGGCGAGCGCCTGCGCGTCGAGACGACCCTCCGCGACGACCAGGGCCGCCGCGTGACACCGTCACCGGGGACGGACATCGTCAACGCGGGCCCCGAGCTGGTCCGCGACGGGCGCCTTCACGTCACCCCCGCCACCGACGGGATGGTGCACCCTGACGACCCCAGCTGGTACTACGGCTGGGTCCACAAGCGCAATCCCCGCACCCTCGCCGGTACGGACGCGGCAGGCCGCACCGTCCTGGTCACGGCCGACGGCCGCAGCACGGCCTCCCTCGGCCTCAGCATCACCGAGAGTGCGAAGGTGGCCCGTTCCCTCGGCCTGCGGGATGCCGCCAACCTCGACGGGGGCGGATCGACGACGATGGTGGCGAACGGCCAGGTGATCAACGACCCGTCGGACGCGGCCGGCGAACGGCCTGTCGGCGACGCGCTGCTGATCCTGCCGCGCAGGCGCTGACGAGCGGCAGCGGATCAGGTTCGGCTCCTGGCTCGTTCCGCGAGTGTCCACGCGGGCGAGCCGGGCGCCGGTACGGGCCGCACGACGAGGGAGGAGATGTCGATCCGCCGGTCGTGCGCCTCGTCCCCGCACGGCAGCCGGCCGGCCGCGTCCGGCACGTAGTAGGCGCCGTACGCCCAATACGAGGGTTCCTCGTGGCACATGAGGTCGGGGTAGGGCTCGATGTCGCAGTCGCCGTAGCGGGCGTTGATCCGCGCCACGGCCTCCGCCCGCGAGATGCCGAACCGGTTCACCATCTCGTCCGCCATGTCGCGGAAGTACGCGAGCATCCCGTCGTCGAGGCGCATGAGGAACTCCTCGGTCATGACGCGACCCTCTCTCGAACACCGGTTGGCTGATGAGCCTCAAGCTACCCCGGTCCGCAGGCGGGTGCGGATGCAGCCGGGGAGAGGCATCGTTCACGCAAGGGTCATGTACGGGCCGACCGTGGTCTGTCGCTGAGCGCCTCACGTGGTGAATGCTTGCCCAGGGCACATCCGCTCTTCGCCCCGCCGCCCTTCCACCGCAGCGACGAACAGCACCGCAGGGAGCCGCCGTGACCGCCGCCGTCACCTTCCGAGCCCGTGTACGTCTCGTCCTCGCCGTCCTGATCCTCGCCCTCGTACCGACCACACCGACGCTTGTCGCCCCGACCCCCGCGGATGCCGCCGACACGCGCTCCGCGCAGGGTGATACGGGGCGACGCGGCGCCGAGGTCGTGGCGGTCACGCAGGTCGCGGAGCGCCAGGTGGACCTGTCGGTCCGCTCGACGGCGCTCGGCGGCCGCACCGTCATGGTCCGCCTGCTGACCCCCGACGGCTGGAACCCCGCCGACCGACGTCAGCACTGGCCCACCTTCTGGCTGTTGCACGGCTGCTGCGGCGACTACACGTCCTGGACCGCGATGACCGACGTCGCCGAGACCGACAGTCTGCGCAACGTGCTCGTGGTCATGCCGGAGGCGGGCTGGAACGGCTGGTACAGCGACTGGTGGAACTACGGCGAGGGGGGTGACCCCGCCTGGGAGACCTTCCACACGGTCGAACTGCGCCACCTCCTGGAACGCGACTGGGGAGCCGGCCGCAACCGCGTCGTCGCCGGCCTGTCGATGGGCGGCCAGGGCGCCCTGCTGTACGCCGCCCGGCACCCCGGCATGTTCAAGGCGACCGCCGCGTACTCGGGTTCCGCGCACCCGCTCCTCAACGACGAGTCGGTCAACCGCATCCTGGGCCTGTTCGCAGGTCAGGGCAACGACCCCCTCCGGGTGTGGGGCGACCCGGTCGCGCAGCGGCGCGTCTGGCAGGCCCACGACCCGTTCCACCTGGCGAAGCGCCTCAAGTCGCTGCCCGTGTACCTCTCCTGCGGCGACGGCACGGCGGGCCCGCTGGACAAACCCGGCGCGGTGAGCGCCCTCGAGGCGGACTTCAATCGGCAGAACCACGCTCTGGCCGCCGAGTTGAAGCGCGTAGGCGCCAAGCACCTCACCACCCATTTCTACGGCGCCGGCACCCACACGTGGCGGTACTGGGAGCGCGAACTGCACGCCTCGCTGCCGATGTTGCTGGGCGCGCTGGGCGTGAAGGGCTGACGCGAACTCAGTCACGCACCATCAGATACGCGTCCAGCGCGGCGGCCCCACGCAGCATCGCCCGTCCGCGGTCGGACAGCCGGCCACGCCAGTCACGTAGAGCGCCTTCGAGGGGTTCGAGTCCGCCGGCTGTCCGCACCTGGGTGATCAGCGGGGCGATCTCCTGGAGCAGGTAGCCACCGCGCCGGAGCTGATGCACCAGGTGTGCGTCCCGCACGTCGGCCGGGTCGTACACCCGGTAACCGGTCACGGGGTCGCGCCGCGGACGTACGAGTCCGGCGTCCTCCCACTTCCGCAGGGTCGCCGGCCGGACGCCCAGCTCCTCGGCCAGCGGCCCGATGAACGTCTGAGTGAAGACGGCCGAGTCGGCACAGCCTGAGTCGGCGGTGAGCCCGCGCAGGGCGTCCTCCACGGCTCGCAGCGTGCGCCGGTCGTGCAGCAGCCGGGCGTGACTCTCGTCGATGAGCTGGAAGGCCTCGTCGACGGCGTCACGGTTCACGGCCTGCATGACCGCTGTCGCCGTCGCATGCCCATGCCCCGGCACCAGGGTGAGGAACGCGGCCAGCGCCCGCTCGTGCAGAGGGGTGTAGATGCGATAGCCGGAGGCCGTTCGCTCGGCTGTCGGGAGGATGCCGGCCTCTTCGTAGTTCCTCACCGCCTGGGTGGACAGACCGTGCCGACGGGCCAGGTCGACCGGCCTCAGCTTGCCACTCGTTTGAAGGTTGTGCCCCACGGACACGACGATACTGCGCTCAAACTCTCCACCGAAAGTTCAACGATACCGTTGAGGGTATGGAAACCGGCATCAAGGACTTCGCCCGTCCCGTGGAAGCGTCGGCGATCACGGAACTGCTTCCGGCCCCTCCCCGCGTGCTCGCTCTCGGCGAGCCCACGCACGGTGAGGACACCCTCCTCGACCTGCGCAACACTCTCTTCCGGCAGCTTGTGGAAGAGGAGGGCTATCGGACGATCGCGCTGGAGAGTGACTGTCTGAGGGCTCTGACCGTGGACGCGTACGTCACCGCGGGTGAGGGATCACTGGACGCCGTGATGAAGCGCGGCTTCAGTCACGACTGGGGCGTCTCGCAGGCGAACCGCGAACTTGTGTCCTGGTTGCGGGACTTCAACGCGAACCGTCCCGCGGACGACCACGTCCGGTTCGCCGGCATGGACGGCCCGCTGGAGATCACAGGCGCCGAAAGCCCTCGCCAGGCGCTCACCGGACTGCACGACTACCTGGCGGCCCATGTCGACACGGACCTGCTGCCCTGCGCGCCGGACAGGCTCGACGACCTGCTCGGCGCCGACGCTCCCTGGACCAACCAGGCGGCCATGACGGACCCGTCGCAGTCCATCGGCCGCACACCGGAAACACGCGAACTACGCCTGCTCGCCGACGACATGGTGACCCTGCTGGAGACGCAGGCACCCCACCTCGCTGCGGTGTCCTCACCGGACGACCGCTCCCGAGCGCACCTGTACGGCCGTACCGCCGTCGGCCTGCTGCGCTACCACTCCTGGATGGCGGACACGTCACCCGCCCGCATGGCCCGCCTGCTCGCCACACGGGACGAGATGATGGCCGGCAACCTCCTCGCCCTCGCCTCACGCGGTCCGGTGCTGGTCCACGCCCACAACAGTCACCTGCAGCGGGACAAGAGCGCGATGCGTATGTGGGGTCACGCGAAGGTGGAGTGGTGGAGCGCCGGGGCACTGGTGAGTACGCGGCTGGGTGACCAGTACGCGTACCTGGCCACCGCTCTTGGCACGATGAGGCACCAGGGCGTGCACGCCCCGCCCCCGAACACGGTGGAGGGCATCCTGCACGCGCTGCCCGAACCACAGTGCGTGATCGACGCGGCTCAACTCAACGCAGCAGCACGGCACATAGCCGCTGTCCCACGCGTGTCCCCGTACTTCGGCTACGCCCCGCTGGACCCGTCCCACCTGCCACGCATCGACGGGGTCGTGTACGTGAAGGACGTCCCGCACGACTAGAGTCGGCGCGACGGCGCGTACGACGGTCCCGCCCCGTCCGGAGGGGAGGCGACGAAACCGTTGCTCGCGCTACTGGCACTTGCTCTGGCCCTGGTCTCTGCCATCGGGGTGCTCATCGCCGCCGCACGGGCCGCCGCGATGGCGCTCCCCGGCCGGCCTCAGCCTTGGCCCGACCACCTGCTGCGCCGGGCGGCGGCAACGCTCGGCTGGGCCGCGGGCGCTGTGTACGCCCTGGGCCTGGCCGGTGTCGCGTGGTCGGAGGCGGAGGTCGGTGACGGCGCCGACTCGACCCCGGCCCCGGCCTGCCGCATGGGTTTCGACCCGGAGACGATCAAGGGCCTGACCCACCACCGCGCCACCTACCTCCCCCTCCGCTTCGACTGCGTACGGGAGGACGGAAGCGTCTACGTCAGCGATCCCGACCTGCTGTGGATGAACTGGACGTGGGCCGTACTGGCCCTGACGGCGGCGCTGCTCTTCCTCGGGATGCACTACCGGGCGGAGCTGCGGGCCCGGTGGGATGCGGTGCGCTGACGTTGCCGCGCGGTGGCGCACGGAGACGCCCGGGGAGCAGTGCGGCAAGCTCCGCACAGCTCGGCCGAGCGGTCCGTCACAATCCCCACGGGTCGGGATGCGGAACTGCCGTCGGACTCTCGGACCAGCACAGACGTGCTTCGATCTGGTCGCCGGTGAGTTCGACGAGCCGTTCGGCCGCCCAGCCGTTCCACTGCACAGCGCCGGCGAACTGGGGCAAGCGGAATGCCGGGAGGTGTGCGGGGAGGGCGTCCGTGCGGTACACCGCGTTCTTGACTTCGCCGTTCAGCTTCTTGGGTTTGGAGGACCTTCGCAGGTCCAGGCAGTCGACCACCTGCTCGACGAGGAGGAGATGATACTCATCCCCCTTCGCGCCCTCGATGTCAACAGGCAGCAGAGTGCCGGCTGTTCGTAGCGCATCACCTCCGAAGCGGTCGATGAGGCGTCGGCTGAGAATGGGCGCTCCTGGATAGCCCGAGGGGAAATCCCCCTTGGGCCAGTTCCGCTCTCCGGCCCATTCGGCTCGGAACTGGACGGGCCGGTCCTCCTCGGCTCCCAGCCGTTGCCAGCGCTTGAGCTGGCGCAGGTCCCAGCTGTTCGGAGTGAGCTGCTGATATTCGGCCAGCCTCGGCAGGAGCCGGTACACCGCCGGGCTCTTCTCCGGCGTCTCGGTCATCGCGTCACCATTCGTGTTCGTCGTCGTGTCGGGAGCGGACTGGCCCTCTACCCCGTCCACACCGCTCCGGGCCCTGGCTGTCCTCCTGCCAGTTCCCGTTCCACCTGTTGCCCGATGGAGCGTAGTTCCCGGCGCAGCGCACTGCGAATGGCACGCGCGCCGTACCCGGCTTCCGTCATGGTTTCCGTCAGGTCGGTGAGGTGTGAGTTGAGACGGAGCAGGAAGTCCTTGCGGTGAGTGAAGTTGTGGGGGCGGGGGTGCCCAAGAGGTATCCCGTTGGCCGCATCGTTGATGTCGACGCCGTACTTCTCCAGCAGGGCCCGGGTGTCCGCTGCCTTGTTCCGTTTCATGCCGGACGGTACGAGATGGGCGGCGGCCTCGCCCGGGCTCTTGGCCCGTCCTTCCCGCGCGAGGTTCTTGGCCAGCCGTTCGGCGTTCTCGGAACAGGTCAGGAGCCCCAGGTAGTCGAACCACGTCAGTGGGTTCGAGGCGTAGGCCCGGGGATGGGGTCCCGCGTCGAGCCCCAGTGGATCCGCGCTGATGTAGGTGGCGGCGACGGGATCGTAGTACCGCATGAAGTTGTAGTGCAGTTGCGACTCCGCGTCGGCGTACTGGCCGGGAAAACGCAGCGGCGTCGAGGCACCGGAGCCTTCCTCCCTCGTCAGCCCCCACAGCGTGGCGTCCGCGTGCCATGCCACCTCACCCGCCTCGGAGACGAGTTCCGTGGGGGTGCCTATGAGGTCTGTGACGATCGCGTAGAAGTGCTCGTCGACGATCTCCTGCGGCGCGTCCGCCACGGTGGAGCGCTGGGCCTGGACGATCGGCCGGACACCGTCCCGTTCCCAGGTCAGGGTCGACACCTCGGAGGAACCCGCACGCGTCGTGACCTGCTCCACCAGGTGCGTGCCGTCCCAGGTGAACCGTGTCTCCTCGGTCACGGTCCGCTCGTCGGCGGCAAGACGCTGTTTGGCGACTCGCCTGCCGAGCGGGTCGTAGAGGTACCGCCACACTGTGCCGTCCGGTGTCACGACCGTGGTGAGCCGGTCGTCACCGTCCCAGGTGTATCGCCAAATGTCGGCCTTGCGGGACAACCGCGTCCGGCGGCGGAGCACCACCCGCCCGGCCGCGTCGTACTCGTAGTGGATCCGCCCCGCGCGCACGACTCGATCGCCCCGGTGGACCCGCTCGCCCTGGCCCTCCGGCTCCGGGTGCCGGCCGGGCCATGAAGCCAGCGTCTGGTTGCCGTGCGCGTCGTAGGCGTAGGACTCGGTCCAGCCCTCGGCACGCACGCCGTGCACGCGGCCGGCGGGGTCGAGGTCGAACGTGCGGCGGCCGGTCCTGACATCGGCCAGTGCGGTGACATGACCGTCCGGCCGGTAGGTGTACGACCGCTGCGTCACCGGCGCAGCTCGCCCGACGGCGGTCATCTCCTGGGCCGTCAGCTGATCCACGGCGTCCCACGTCGAGACGAGCAGGAGACCGGCGTCGTAGTTCCTGACCGTTTCGCGCCCCAGGAGGTCATGCGTGAACGTGAGCGTCCGGCCGGCGGTGGACAGGCCGGTGCGGCGACCGGCTCGGTCGTAGGTGTACCGGGTGACGGCACCACTCGGAGTGGTCCGGGCGACGGAACGGCCCACGGCGTCGTAAGCGGTCGTGAGGACTCGCCCGTCGGTGTCTTCCGCGGTCACCCGCCCCGCCGCGTCGTAGACGTACGACAGAGTGGCGTCGGGCCCCGCCGCGTGCACGAGACGACCGGCCCGGTCGTACCGGTAGGTCGTGACACTGCCGTCGAGAGCCGAAGCCGTCCGGTTGCCCACCGCGTCGTACGAGTGGACCAAGGTCTGTCCGACAGCGTTCGTCCGGCTCAGCAGCTGACGGGCGGCGTCGTAGGAGTACGTGAGCGTACGGTTGTCGAAGTCCGACTCCGCGATCAGATTGCCCACCTGGTCGTAGCGGTAGTCCCAGGTCAGTCCCCGCGAGTCGGTGACCTGTTGCAGCCGGAGCTCGGTGTCGTGGGTGAATGTGTGCCGGACGCCGTCCGGGCTCGTACGGGAAGTGAGCACGTCGAACGGCCCGTAGGTGTACCGGGTGACACGGCCCATCCGGTCCGTGTGACTGACCAGGTTGCCTTCGCCGTCGTACGCCCAGTATTCGGACGCACCGTCCGCGTCCGTCAGTGAGGTGAGCAGCCCCTCCACGGACCAGGTCCGGCGTATCTCCCCGCCCAGGGCGTCCGTGACCACACTGCTGCGCCCGAAAGGATCGTAGGAGTACGTGATCACTGAGGCGACGGGGTCGACCGCGGAGGTCGGCTGCCCGGCCGCGTTGTTGGTGAAGCGGTACTCGTTGCCGCCGGCGTCCGTGAGGGTGGCCAGCGCGCCCGAGGGGTCGCGGGTGAATCTCGTCGTGGCGCCGTCGGCGGTGGTCAGCGAGAGGCAGTTGCCACGCTCGTCCCACTCCTGCCGCAGGACCGTGCCGTCGTACTCCGTGATCTCGACGGGGAGCCCCAGGTCGTTGTAGCGGGCGGTCGACACCGACCCGTCGGGCAGCCGCACGGATTCCAGCCGTCCCATGGCGTCCCACTCCAGCTCCAGGACCCGTCCGAGCTGATCGGTACGCCGGATCAGACGGTCGTGGTCGGCCCACTCCTGCAGCACCGTGTGCCCGAGCGCATCGGTCTCCTCCACGAGCTGGTACGAGTCGCTGAACCGGTAGTGGGTGGCGTGTCCCAGCGAGTCGACGGCCACAGTGTGCCGAGCCTCGTCGTCGTAGGTGAACGTGTAGTCGAGGAACCCGTCCTTGCCCTGACCGGTTGTGCAGCGGCCGGCTCCGTCGTAGACGAATCGGTACCAGACGCCGTTCCGGTCTTCCCAGCGGGTGATACGCCTGCTGTCGTCGTAGCTGAACCGAAGAGGCAGACCGGAGGAGTTGTACACGGCGGCGAGGTTGCCGCGACGGTCGTACGCGTACCGGATCAGTGTCGGCCGCTCCGGATGGCTGAGCAGTGCGAGTTCGGTGATCCTGCCCTGCTCACAGGTCACACCGATGCGGTAACCACCGTGGTGGAGGATCTCGGAGGGCGTGCCGTCCGGGTTGTAGGTCACGTCGATGGAGTTGTCGTTCCGGTCGCGGATCGATGCAAGAGGCAGCTCCGCGGCAGAACGCCCGGGGAGGGGGCGGAAGTGCAGACGGTGCCCTGTCTCGCTCCGGTGTACGACCATCTCCCCCTCGGCCGTGCCGTCCCAGCTCAGGGGCCATTGAGGGCCGGTGACGGGCAGCACGGCGACGTCGCGCTCGGGGACCGGGTAGCGCAGCACCATCCCGTCGTCGACTACAAGACGTACGCCGTCGGCGTCCAGTACCAGCCGCTGGTCGAGCGTGGAGGTCCAGCTGGGTCCCAGAAGGCGGCCGCTGCGTGCGCGACTTCGGTGGTGGCGCTCCAGCACCAGGGGCAGGACACCGTCGAGCGTCACGTCCGTGGCGGACATGACCATCTCCCCGGTGGCGAGATCGACAGGGTCGCCCCTGGTGATGAGCTTCTTCATCTGGCGGCCGAGGGCACTCGTGCTTCTGCCCAGACCCTTGACCCCGAGGGCCATCCCCTTGAGCCCGGTCTTGCCGAAGGTCCTCATGCCCTTGGCGAGTCCGCCGAGGGTCGTCAGTCCCTTCATGCCGGGTATGCAGTCCAGCGCGGCCAGTCCGACGTCCCACAGGGACGCCTGGCCTTTGCTGTATTTGTAGAGCGTGTCGGCGAGGACGACGAGCGCGGCGATGAGGACGATCGCGCCGAGGATCGGCCCGCCGATGATCATCGCGACGATCCCGACGACCGCGACCACGATCTTGCAGGCGGCGACGATGGTGTCCCAGTTGTCGGTGAACCAGTCGCCGATCTCCTCCCACCACGACCGGTTCTGGATCCCCGCGTCGGACGCCTCGTCGATCTTCGACTTCGCGTCCCGCGCCGCCTCCTCGCGCATCTTCCGCGCGTCCGCGGCCATCTTCTTCGCCGCGTCCAGCGCGCTCTGCGCGGACGTCACGTCCGATTGCGCCTTCTCCTGCGCCGACTTGGCGCTCCGCACGTCCCGGGTCGCGGCCCGCACTTTAGCCTCGTCGGGCTTGTCCGCGTCCGACGTCGACCCCGTCGGGTCGTCCTTGTACTTGTCGGCCTCCTTCGTCGCCCGCCCCACCCACGACTCCGCCGACGCGAGCTTCGACCGCGCCGACGACAGATCCGCCTGCGCCTCACGCGCCTTCGCCAACGCCTTGTCCGCCAGCGCCTGCGCCCGCTCCAGCTTCGGCCAGTAGTCCGCGAGCGCGTCCCCGCACATCGCGTACGACTTCTCCAGCTTCCTCAGATTCTTCGGAACACCGGAGAACTCCTCCTTGAACACCTTCGCCGACTTCCCCGCCCACTCCGCCAGCGTCCCCTCACCGGCCATCCCCTTCACCAGACGCAACGCCTCGGAGACGTCGTCGGCGAAGTCGTGCAGGAATCGCGCGAGCTGACGCACCCGCTCCGGGTCACCGGGCGTCGGGTCCTTGTCCAGGTCGAGAACATGCCAATCAGTCGGCCGGTGACCCGCCATCCCGCAACCCCCGTTACGCGCACATCGTCAACACCCGTATGCACACGTGAACTTACCCAGCACTACTGTGCGAGGGAAGATCCTACGAGTCTTCCGGACCCTCGAGTGGAGTGCCCACCAGCAGCGTGGTGTCGGCGAAGTCCAGTACTTCGTCCAGGCTGAGCCCTCGCTGCTCCTCCTCACCACCGCGCAGCACCCAACCCTGGTCCCACGCGACCCGCCACACCTCGCCGACCCGGTTCTCCCACTCGACGAATCCGCCCGGCGATCCCTCCAGCTGAGGGATCTCCTGGCGCAGCGTCCGGGGGTAGGCCAACGCCCGCCCATCGTTGGCGCTCCCGCCGCCCGTGCGCGGGTTCTCGTAGCTCATCTTCAGGAAGGGCACCGCGTCCCGGCCGATCTCGGCGGGGCTCAGCATCTTCTGGTACCGGGCCTGTGCTTCCTCCGGGGACTCCCGCCCGGACACCTCCGTCGCGAAGGCGGGACACACGATGTACGTGACAGCGGTGAGGTCGGGGTTCTGCGTTTTGTGGTGGCAGTGGACCTCGGGAGCCACGGCGGCCACCGCGTCGAAGGCGTAACCGGCCGCGGAGAAGCCGTGCACGGCCGCGATCGGGCGGCCTTCCCCGATCAGTGCCTCCTCGTGCTGCCGCGCGAACGCGAGAACAGCTCGCGCGAGGTCCTCGTCGTGTCTGCCCCGCTGGTTCGTCTGCAGCAGTCGGTTCCCGTCCGCCGTCACCGCGCCCGCGAAGTGGAGGACCGGGCCGAGTGACCACGTCCATGCCTGGTCGAGCCCGGTGAGCGGGGCGGCGTTCGGGAAGCCGGCGAGTGTGGTGAGCAGGTCCATGATTCCTGTACCGGGGAGTGGCTTCAGTCGTGGGCGTGACCCTATCCCGGTCCGATCCGGTGGGGACCGGTCCCGCAGGCCCGGTCCCCACCGACAGCTCACAGCACCTCAGCTGTACGGAATCACCACCACAGACTTGTCCGTCCCCGTCTGCAGCTTCGACGCCCCGTTGCCGATGGTGCTCCACACCTCAAGGCGCACCGTGCCGCCCCTGAGGTCGCTCAGGCTGCCCGTCGCGGACTTGAGGCCGCGGGCCTGGGTGTACTCCTCCCAGCCGGTCACCGGGTCGGTGGCGAAGTAGTGGTACGTCTCCGTCCGGTCGAATGTGCCGTCACCCGTGAAGTCGTAGCTCACGCGCGCCTGCTGGCCGAGGCCGACCGTCGTGCCCGCGTCGACCTGGAGGCGGAAGGACGTCTGGCCGCCCGAGGTCAGGGTGCCGTTGACGCCGCGCACCTCGTAGACGAGGGGCTGGTACGGCGTGCCGTCGTGGTTGGCGCCGTTCCCCGAGGGGATCGTGTCGCTGCCCGCCGTGCCGCCGGTCGCCGTGGTGAGGACGCCGCCGGCGCGCAGTTGGAAGGTGTTGCCGGTCGGCGGCTCCGGGTCGGGGTCCGGGTCCGTGGAGCCGGTGCCCGTGCTCGTCGCCGTGGAGCGGGCCGGCACGGACAGCGTCTTGCCGTCGGAGAAGGTCACCGTGCGGGCCGTCGAACCGTGGTTGTGGGCCACGTACGTCCGGGTCGTGCCCTTGGTGAACACCGCGGAGGTCGGGATGTCACCCGTCACCGTGGCGTCCGGGGCGCCTACCGCGGCCAGCGTGTTGATCCAGTGGTAGGTGTGGGCCTTCGACTCGCCCGCCTCCGGGGTGTAACCGCCGTTGCCGGCGTCCCACTTGGCCTTGGCCGAAGCCGGGTCGGCGAACGACTCGAACTCCCAGAGCACGTCGCGCCATTCGACGGCGGGTCCGCCGTTCTCCCGTTCCATCTCGGCGAGGTTGCGCCGGATCGCCGCCTTCTCACCGCCGAGGTGCAGCGAACCGCCGGTCACCGGCAGGACGTTGATGCCGTGGATCTCCTCGGGGTTCGCGGTCCACCACGTGGAGTACGCGGCGCCGCTGCCCCACACCATGCCGACCGTGTCGTGGCCGAAGGACGACGGGAAGACCTGCTCGTCGGCGTCGAACCAGTACTGGGCGATCGACTCCGCCTCCGTGGTCAGCAGGAAGGCGCCCAGGTCGCGCAGCGAGGTGTCACCGGTCGCGGAGCCCCACAGGACGAGCGCCGCGCTGAGGTTGGTCGACTCGGACGACGACTCCTGGTTGTTGCCGGCGGCGAATCCCTGGTGGCCGGAGGCCCAGCTGTGGCCGGCGTAGACGTCGAAGCCGCGCAGGAACGGGTACGCGGAGTCGGTACGGCTCGGGTTCGCGGTGTCCCGCACGAGGGTCTTGACCATGCCGCCCCACGCCGAGTCCGCGGCCCACGACGGGTCGTACTGGGCGATGACCGCCGCGGCGTAGACGTAGTAACCGTAGTGGAAGTGGTGGTCGTTCAGTTCGGTGTCACTGCCGTACGAGGCGGGGTAACCGGTGAGCGTCTTCCACGCCTGGTCGTAGCTGAACTCGTTGGCTCCGCCCGCCGTGAACCAGTCCTGCAGCCTGCCCTTCATCAGGTTCAGCATCCGGTCGCGGATGCCGGTCTCGCCGATCTGGTCGGCCACGGGCACCAGTTGGGCGAGGCGGCCGAGCGCCTTGCCCGTCCAGTAGGTGTCGACCGCCCCGGAGAAGGGGTCGGAGGCGTTCACCACGTCGTTCAGGTAGCCGCGCAGCCTGGCGGCGTCCACACCGCCCGACTTGGGCAGCGCGGGCAGCACCGCAGCCGCCTTCTGGGTGGTCGTGAAGGACGCCGACTCGCGCACCTTCATGGTGCCGCGCGGCGAGACATACGTGTACGAGGTCAGCGCGTCGGTGGTGTGCAGCCACTGGTGGCGGTACAGGGCCTGGAGCGTGCCGCGCTCGGTGCCCTCCTTCGCCTCGGTGGTGAGCGTGTACGTCGCCCGGACCGTGCCGCCGCTGTAGCTCCAGGTCACCTTGGAGTCGGTGACGAAGCTGTAGGCGTACTTCTTGAACGTCGCCAGCGCGCCGGTGGACGGCAGTACGGCGACGGAGAAGTAGTCCTTGCCGCCGAGACCCGCGGTGACGGTGGAGCCGGAGACGTTCCAGTCGCTGCCGGTCGGGGCGAAGAGGGCGTAGTGGTGTCCGGCGACGGTGATGCCGAGGACGTTGCCCTGGTCGGCGAAGACGCTGGGCGCGCCGGCGGTGGTGATCTGCGCGTTGCCGCCGGTTCCCTTGGCGTACACGAACGGCGAGCCGTGGCCGATGGTGGTGCGCAGGGTCCGGGTTCCGTCGGACCAGTAGGGGGTGACCGTCCAGTCGGACCAGGCGTCGGCCTTGGTGTCGGGGGAGTTGAGGCCGCTCAGTCCGATGGTCAGGTCCCGCTTGTGGGCGAACTCGTACTGGCGGCCGTCGCCGGTGATCACGGGGGTTGTCGGGTACCCGACGTCGAGTCCGCCGGCGGTGGCCTGGTAGGTGAGGGGGTGCCCGTACATGGGGGTCGAGTACGGGTTGTCGCCGTAGCGCTGGAAGGCGAGGGAGGACCACCAGTCGTTGGTGGGCACGGGGCGGTTCCTGGCGGCGGCGGTCACCTTGGGTGTGACCGGCGTACCCGTGTTGGTCGTGGGGCCGGACGTTCCGGGCGGCCGGGTGTCGGAGTAACTTCCCG
The DNA here is from genome assembly GCA_014650475.1 of Streptomyces albogriseolus. Taxonomy (GTDB): domain Bacteria; phylum Actinomycetota; class Actinomycetes; order Streptomycetales; family Streptomycetaceae; genus Streptomyces; species Streptomyces albogriseolus. Next base: position 69,015 of record BMVA01000006.1, on the reverse strand, counting down.
CGCCTACGGGGATGGTTGCGGCGGCCGCGGGGGCGGCGGCCGGGCCCAGGCCGACGACGGCGAGGGCCGACGCCAGCAGCAGAACGGTTGCCGGTCTGGTGCGTGGGGATGGCATGAGTCACCTCAGGTTGTGACTGGGGGGAGTCTCTGAGAGCGCTCTCATGTGCTCTCAGATGGCCGGAACGTAAAGCCGGTGTAATTCACGTGTCAATAGTTTGAACACAACCGACCTGTACGGGACTTGAAAGTCGTCAGGTCTTCGAGGCGTCGCGGGCGACCCGGTCCGCCCTGCTCCCCTGCGCGCAGACTCGCCGAGCCGGGCCGAGCGTTGACCGCCGAAACGGCCTCTTCGTCCGCTGCTCCGAGCGACGCACCACCGTCAGCGTGGTATTCCCCGAGCACGCCGACGAGAGAAGGCCCGGACCATCGACGTGGGGTGGTGGTGAACCCGTGGGTGGGGCGACGGCGCGCCCCGTCCACGGGTTCGGTCGCGGGCGAGGCCGGACGGGAGTTCAATCCGGCAGGGGACAGGTGAGAGGGAGGACGCGTTCGGTCAGCCGGCCGGTGAGGTGGGTGTCGGTGAGGGCGGCGTCGGTGAGCCAGTCCGCTGCGGTCAGCCGGTCGATCAGGTCCCGCAGTTCGTCGGCGTCGACCGGGACCCGGGTGGTGAGAGCATCCAGGGTGACGCCCCGGCCGCCGGGTCCGAGGCGCCCCACATCGTCCGTCCACGTGGCCAGCGTCACGGCGAGCAGTCGGGCGCCGGCGGGCGCCTTGGCCTTGCGGAGCTTCTTGTCCGAGACGACTCTCTGAGCCCAGCCGGAAAGCTTGGGCCGTGTCTTCCTGCCGAACGTGAACGGGCCCGTCCCGTCCTTGCCGGGCACCAGGGAGGGGACGGTGATCGGGGTGGGGTTCTCCGGCCGGGAGGCCAGCAGGTCGCCGACGGTGCCGGGGAGGGACAGCCAGCCGCAGCCGGTCAGCTGCTCGACCAGGTCCTCCGGGTCGGTCAGGCCCAGCGCGTTGACGTCCTGGCCGACGAGGTTGCCGGTGCCCGAGTGCGCGGTGCGCAGGGTCAGCATCAGCACCAGCAGCCGTGCTTCCGCTCCGGGCAGCGGCGTGTGGCCGGCCACGTGCGCGAGGACGGAGCGCACGTACTCCCACTGCGCCGGCCCGGTCAGCAGGCGCGCCACGCCCGGTTCCTCGCCGTCCGGGACGCAGCCGGTGCGGTGCTGGTGCTGGCGCCGGATGACGGCGGCGGCCTGCTCGGCGCGCTTGGCCTCCAGCCGCAGGGTGACGTCGCAACTGACGTCGGACCAGGTGAGGAAGGCGCGGGCCTTGCGTTCCTGGAGATCGGCCAGCAGCGCCAGGTCGGGTTCCGGGCGCTTCTGGTAGGCGCGGAAGAGGTCACCGAGTTCGGTGAGTTCGTCCCGCAGGGACACGGGCCGCAGGTCGCGCGGAATGACATGCCGGCCGACCCTCGCCTCCGGCGGTCGGCGCCGCGCGGGTCGGGGGCGGGGCGCGGGTACGGGGAGGGGCGCCGGACCTCCCGTCGGGGTGGTGACCTGCTGGTCGGAGAACTGTGGCGTGCCCGCGCCGGGGCCCGCCACAGCGGGGGTCGGGCGGCCGGCGGTCCGGGGTGCGGACGGAGAGGAGGCGGCCGCGGTCCGGGCCCCGGGAGTGGCGGCGGCACACCGTGAACAACACTCCAGGGCCTGCCACCAGCGTCCTGCCCGGTCGGTGATCACGGCCAGGACGACAGGACCGCCGCACCGCCAAGGTTGTTCAGTGCGCGCATGCCTGCCGGTGTCGGGGAGGTGGGCGCGGCAGCCGTCGGCCCGGCAGGCGCAGTAGGTGTCGGCTCGGGGGGCGGGGGTGGCGCGCAGGTGCGCCGTCAGGTGGGCGAAGGCGGCCGTACGGCCTGCCGCCGCGGAGGGCAGACGCCGCTCGGCGCAGGCGGGTCGGCTGCACGAGACGCGCACCTCCGCGCTGCCTCGGCCGACGGGGTCCAGGCGCACGGTCCACCGGCGCCCCGGCACCCGTTCGTCCGGCTCGCTCCCTGTGGCGGCCTGTGTCATCCCGTTCTTCCTCCGTCTCCCGTGACCTGCGTACCACCGCCGCTCCCCTGTTCTGCCGAGCGGAGTCCGGGCGAGGGCCCACGGTATGCGGCACAGAAGTGAAGGGGAGGGGACATGGCACAGGGTGACGCTTTCGGGTGACAACCCGTCCCTCTCGGTGAGCGCGCGCGAGGTCCGTCACGACGACGGAGACGCGTCCGAACCGGGTTGTGGGCGCGTGTACTTGGGCGGCTGGGGGGCCTGGGCTGTCGGTCGGTCGCCCTGATGGATCGTGGTGCGAGGCAGCGTGACGCCGTCGTCCAGCAGGGTGGGCCGGTAGCGCGTCCGGTCGCCGGCCGCCCGGCGCCAGGCGCTCGGGTCGCCGCTCGCCGGCGCCACTACGCCTTGCGGGCCAGCCCGGCGACGATGAGGTGCTGCCAGACACTGAGCTCCGGCTGCGCGCCGTCGGCGCTCCAACGGTTGCCGGTCGTGTCGGGACGCCACAGGGGCGCGGGAACGATCCCGGGGTCGAGGATCTCCAGGCCGTCCAGCAGGGAGGCGATCTCCTCGTCGGTGCGCCACCGGCCGCGGCCGAAGGTCTGCTGAAGGACCCGCTCCGCCTCCGCGGTCTCCGGGTTGTGGCCGGAACGGAAGTGGCTGACGAAGAAGTGACTCCCGGACGGCACGTGGTCGCGCCAGTAGCGGACGATCCCGGCCGGGTCCTCCTCGTCGTTGACATGGTGGAGGACGGCGCTGAGGATGACGGCGACGGGGCGATCGAAGTCGATCAGTTCCCGGGTGTCCGGGTGGGTGCGGACGTCTTCGGGGTCGCGTACGTCGGCCCGGACGACCCGGGTCCGGTCGTTCTGCTCCAGTAGCGCGCAGCCGTGGACCAGCACCTGGGGGTCGTTGTCGACGTACACGATCCGGGACTCCGGGGCGTGCCGCTGCGCGACCTGGTGGACGTTGTCCGCGGTCGGCAGACCGCTTCCCAGGTCGATGAACTGCCGTATGGCGGTGGTCGTCACGATCTCCTTGATCGCCCGTGTCAGGGCGGCGCGGTTGGCGAAGGCGATGGCCACCGAGCCGGGCAGGTCGCGGAGGAAGACGTCGCCGACCTCCCGGTCCACCGCGTAGTTGTCCTTGCCGCCGAGCAGGTAGTCGTAGACGCGGGCGATGCTCGGCTTGGTGCAGTCGATGGAGGGGCCTTCAACCGTCATGCCGGCCATTTTCTCCCGTGAGGCAGCCTCCCCGCGGGTGTTCTGTGATTCCGCCCGGATCCGGGCGGATCCGGGCGGACGGGTTCCGGGACCGCGTCGCCCCGGCGCAGCGCCCTGAACGCCGGAACCCGCTGCCACGACTGCCAGGCGCCGACCGCGCCGAGGAGCGGGAGTCAGCAGTCCGGGATGACCGCCCCGCCGTTGTCCCGCGCCTCGTCGTTCCCCCATCGCGACAAGTAGTACGCCGACACGTACGCCCCGCGCCCGTTCTTGCCCGCGTAGGTGACGTCGAGGTCCGTCTTCAGCCACCAGTGGTTGTAGGTGCCGTTGGCGCCGCGGATCTCCTGGCCCCACACCTTGCAGTACACGTAGTTGGTGCCGGCCTTGAGGACGCCCTGCGCGTCGTTGGTGTTCGGCTGGGCGTAGCCCGTCGCGTCGGCGAAGGTGTCCACCCAGTAACGGCCGCCCCCACCACAGCCGTTGTCGCTGGTCAGGTGGTAACTGCCGTACGAGCCGGGGTAGGGGAGGGCGGTTCCGTTGATGGTGATCCGCTGGCCGACGCCGTTGAGGAGCTGTTCGTAGTGGATGTGGGCGCCGGAGCTGTTTCCGGTGCTGCCCGTCGTCCCGATCTGCTGTCCCTGGCCGACGTAGGCGCCACTGACGACGGAGAAGGCGTTCAGATGGAAGTAGTAGGTCTTCCAGCCGCTGCCGTGGTCGATCACGATGTAGTTGCCGGCGCCGTTGGCCTCGTAGTGCCGGGTGGCGGTCCCGGCCGCCGAGGCGAGCACGGGCGCGCCGCTGGTGGCGCCGCCGTCGCTGCGGACGAAGTCGAGCGCCTGCCGGACCTCGGCCGAGTGGTGGCTGTACGTCCACTTCTGGCCGCAGGCGAAGGGCGCCTTGAACACGGGCGCCGCCTGGGCGGGTGCCGCCACGAGCAGGCTGCCGACCAGGGCAATGAGGCCGATCAGGGCGAGGCGTATCGATCTCACGGCTGTCTCCGAACTGCGATCTGCGTCGCACGGCGATGTCGACGGACACGGACGGCGACCAGGATGCCGTAGTTGATGCGTCCACGACATACCGCCTGGCCGTGCCCGCCCCCTACTGCTCGTCGGCGATCTTCTCCGCGATGCGTCCCAGCGCCGCCAGCTCCTCCGGCTCGAGCCGGTCGACGAAGTGCCGCCGTACGGAGTCGAGATGGGTCGGTGCGGCCTGGCGCAGCGTGTCCCACCCCGTCTCGGTCAGGACCAGCAGACAGCCCCTGCCGTCCGCCGGGTCAGGTGCGCGGCGGATGAGGTCGCGTGCCTCCATTCGGGTCGCGTGCCGGGACAGGCGGCTCCTCGACCAGCCCATCTTCGCGGCCTGCTCGTGCAGCGTGCTGGTCCCTTCGGGACGTTCGGACAAGGTGCTGAGCACTTCGTAGTCCGGCTCGGACAGACCGTGGGCGGCGAGGTCCTGCACCGTCCGGGTCTGCACCGCGATCACCATGCGGCGGAAGGCCCGCCAGGCCTGCTCCTCCTCGGCCGTGAGCCAGCGGACCTCGTCTTCTTTCCTGTTCGTTGACATGGAACCAATCTAGCGGCTAATTTCGTTTCCATGACAACGAAACGGCTCCGCATCCTCGTCCTGACGTGCAGCACCCGGCCCGGCGCGCTCGGCCCCGCCGTCGGCGGATGGCTGACCGACACCCTCGCCCCGGTCGCCAAGGAACTCGACGTGGACCTCGTGCCGATGGCCATCGGCGACGTGAACCTGCCCTTCCTCGACGAGGAGGAGCACCCGTCGACCGGTGTGCACCAGCACGAGCACACCCGCCGGTGGAGCCGGATCGTCGCCGAGGCGGACGGGTTCGTCTTCGTCACGCCGGAGTACAACTACGGCATGCCGGCCACCCTGAAGAACGCCCTCGACTACCTCGGCCCGGAGTGGGCCTGGAAGCCGGCCGGCTTCGTCAGCTACGGCCACACCTCCGCCGGCACCCGCGCGGTCCAGCACGCCAAGCAGGTGGTGACCACCCTGCGCCTGGTCCCGCTGGGCTCGACCGTCGCGATACGGATCACCGACGCGATGAGGGACGACCGGTTCGCCCCCGAGCCGCGCCACGCCGAGGCGGCCGAAGGACTGCTGGCGGAGCTGGTCCGGGTCGCCCACGCCCTGAGCCCGATGCGCGAGCGCGAACACGCCGACGCCCTGCCGGGCCCGCTCCCCGGTTCCTACGTCCGGCGTCTCGGTCCGGACGACGCGGCCGAGGTGACCGTGCTGCAGCGCTGCTGCTGGCTGGAGGAGGCGCTGGTCAACGACACCCTCGACATCCCCGCGCTCCACGAGAGCCCGGACGACGTGCGCGCCTGGCTGGCGGAGTGGGACGCCACGGGGCTGTGGCGCGACGGGCGGCTGCTCGGCATGGTCCGCACCCGCCGGGACGGCGACGACCTGCACATCGGGCGTCTCGGCGTCGCCCCCGACCTGCGCGGCCTCGGCGTGGGGCGGTGGCTGCTGGGCCTCGCCGAGTCGGCCGCCGAAGGCTGCCACCGCGCCCTCCTGACCACCGGCGCCGCCAGCCACCGCAACCTCGCCCTCTACCGACGGCAGGGTTACGCCGTGCTGCCCGGCGCGCGGGACGACGGGGCGGTGGACCTGGTCAAGGCCGTGACCGTCTGAACGCGAGCGCCGGTGTCTGCGAGCCTCAGTCGTCCAAGCCGGCGCAGAGACGCGTCACCTTCTGGTGGGCGGCCTCCGCCTCTGCGCCCTCGGCCTTGTAGGTCCGCAGGCGCATCTCGATCTCCTGGAGGGCCTCGCCCACGCTTTTGCAGCTGTCGTCCAGTTCGGCAGCCGTAGGGGCCAGATACGCGGCGCCGAGGGCATGGGTGAAGTGGGTGAAGTGTCCTTGCCGCCGCTGTGGAGCGCACATGACTCGGTTACGCGCCGCCACGCCTGGCAGGCACCCTGCCGCATCGGCCGCTGCGTTGTCGAGACCGGTCCCGCAGGCCGTGCGCTGTAGGGCTGGCATCCGGACAACGGGAGGCGGTGTGGGAGCGGAGCCGGTCACGGCAACGAGGCCCATCGGTGGAGCAGGTACAGGGAGAGGCAATGCCGCCTCGGAATGGCAAATCCTGCGTCGGGGACCCGGTAGGTCTGCCCTGGCCCATGGGTCACGCCGCGCCCTTGGGCCGGTACGGGCCGACGCGCCTACGCAGATGTGGGCAACGCCGGGAACACGACGACCGTGCCTTCCTCGTCGCGGGCAATCTCGATCGCCAAGTCCGTCGCGCGGTTGTCTACCGCAACGCCGTCTCCCAGCCGACGAATCCGATGAGCCGCGCGCATCAGGCGGTCGACTTCCGCTGTCGTGAAAACGGGCCGCAATCCGCTCGGGCGGGCCAGTTCCAGCGTCGACAGGCGGACCAGAACACCGGCGATGCTCGACTCCAGTGCGTCAAGACGCTGCTGGTCGAGCCTGAGAGCACGGGTGAAGTTCTCGAACAGGTTGCCAGGGTCGCTCTGGGCGTGTTCGACGGCCTGGAGGACGACGACTCGACGCTTCAACGCGATGGCCAGTGTGGCGAGTTCGAGGTGGGCGCGGAAAATGCCGCCATGGTCGTCGATACCCGGGAACGACTTGGTCAGCGTCCCGAGATCGACTGCCTTGCCCTCGGGGAGCTTGTCGAGTGCGCTCTGCCACTGGGCCAGGCGGCGGTCGGCGGCGCCGAGCGCCGAGTTGATGGCGTGCACCGCCGAGTCCAGGCCCAGCGAGACGCCGGGCCTGCCCTGGTCGAGAAGAATGGCGGTGGCCTTGTCGATGGCGTCGCGGCAGCCGTCGAGTTCGCTGTGCTCGTCCACGAGCTTCTGCTCGTGCAGCTGCTCCAGCAGTTCTGTGATGTGCTCGATGGCTTGCTGACGCCTGCTGTCGGCATGAGCGCTCACCCCCACCGCCACGGCCATGAGGACGAGCGGCGCGGCCACGGTGAGCATCGCGCTGCCGCCGACCGCAAGACCGGCCGTCGCACCGGCTCCGCCGGCCGCGCCCGCCGCCGCCGCTTGACCGGCGGGCACGAACTTCACACCGCCGACGATCTTCCCCGCCGAGTCCACCAGCGGGCCGCGGATGGCGCCGGCCGCCCCCTTCACCGCCATCGGGCGAATAAGTCCCTGACCGAACCGGGCAGCGACCTTCGCCGGAATGACCATGCGATACAGGCCTTCGCCGGTGGCCGTCGCCGTGGTCGCTGCGGACGAACCCCGCGCTGACTGCATAATGAGCTGAGACAGGTGCTGCGCCAAGGGACTTGCGGCATCGAGCGGGATACCTCGGCCGCGGTCGAGCTGGTCGGGCAGCGGGTGCACCTCAAGTGTGGCGATCGGTTCCTCGGCCAGGGCGGCCAGTGCACCGCGCAGTTCGGCCAGGCGCTCAGCCGTCATCGGCCCGTCTTCGGTCACCGCGGGCACGCGGGCGTCCCCGGTCGCCAGCATCCACACCGGAACGGTTCCCTTGCGGTCGTCAGTCATCGTCTCCCCCTCTTTCCTTCGGCACAGCCTACGGTCGGCGTGCGGCGCGAACGTCATGAACCTCGTCAACGGGTCAGGCGCGGGACACCGGCCGCCCCACCAGGGACCGCACGTTCTCCAGCAGCGCGTGCAGGAGTTTCGGTTCACCGCCGGCGGTGCGTGCGGCCTCGGCGTAGGTTGGGGCGTGCTTGCCGTCCGCGTAACCGTCGCCCTGCGCGACCAGGACTTGGCGGCGGGTGTTCCAAGCGGGCCAGTCGTCCTTGAGGTAGGTGTCGAGGTCGTCCGCGAAGACGGTGTGCGTCGCCTCGCTCGCGCTCGCGGGGCTGGCCTCGGCGGTCATCCCCAGGTAGCGCAGGATCCTCCGGTTCTTGGCCATCGAACCGCGGAGGGCCGCCTCCTTTTTCTCGGTGTCGGCCTCGGCCACCTTCCTCTGCCCGGTGTCCGCGTCGAAGACGACATGGCAGCCCACGCCGAAGCCGGTGAGAATCGCGTGGCAGAGAATCATGTTGTCTTTGCCCTCGGCATTCACGACGCAGATGCCTTCGGCGCCCAGGCTGAAGCCCTGACGCTCCGCGAAGGCCAGGAGGACGCTCTCGTCCGTGGCGCCCTCGACCAGGACGGCGACATCGGCGAACAGTGCCTCGGCAAGCTCCTTGACGTACCGCGTGGCGCCACGCCGGGCGACGGACTTCTCCGGTACGTGTCCGTCGAGGGTCTGCCGCAGCTCCGCCTCGGTCAGGGCGCGCAGGCGCACCTCCGGGTGGTCGCCACCGCCGACCCGGTACAACCTGCGGACCTGCTGGTAGTCGCTCGGGTCGATGAACACCGGGCTGTGCGTCGCATACATCACCTGGGTCTGGTCCTCGGCCGATGAGACCAGGCTCCGCAGCACCTGCGCGAACACCCGTGTCTGCGCCGGGTGCTGGAAGAGCTCGGGCTCCTCGATCGCCAGGCACAGGGAACGCGTGCCGTTCTCGGGGCGGCGGCACTCCGAGAGGTATCTCAGCGCCGCGATGATCAGCGCGCGCTGGAATCCGTGCCCCTGACGGCGGACCGGTGTCAGTGCCGCCCCGTCACGGATGTTGACCGCGAACGCGGTCCTGGTCCGCTTGGGCACCTGGGCCGTCGGGGTGACGACGACGTCCCGACCGGTGGTGAACCGGCCGACCTCCGCGGACAGTGCGCCGGACAGCCTGGTGAGTACCGGCTGGTAGATCTCCTTGTGCACCTTCTCCCGGGCCGCCTGGGCTTCCTCGTCGATGGCGGTGAAGTGGGCTTCCGCTTCCGAGCGGTCGACCGCGTGCTCGAGGATCCGCCCGACCACGGACGCCTTGTTGTCGTCGGTCTCCTCGTAGGCCCGCAGATCGGCCGAGATGAAGACGAAGTCGATCAGCTTGCCGAGCAGTCCCTGGCCGGCGAAGCCGAAGAACTGGGTGCCCTCCACCTCGGCCTCAGCGAGCCGATGGCGGTTCCTCGCCTCCCAGGACCGCATCTCCGCCTCGGCGGCGTCCCAACTGCGTACGGCGGCCAGGCCGAGTGTCGGGTCCTGGTCCCGTAAAGCCTTGTAGGCGGCCGTCTTCTCCCGGTTGCCGGCGCACTCCCGGATCCGCTCGAAGGGCGGATAGGCCAGGGCCTTGCCCCTGATCCGGTCCTCTCCGTTCTCCCAGGTGCGCCAGATGCTCAGGGTGTCCAGTCCGTCGGGTGCGTAGTGGCCGAGCGCGGACCGGTCGGAAGCGGTGAGGCAGTCGAACTCGACCTCCACGCGGATCCGCTTCGTCGCCGCCGCCGAGTGCACGTCCTCCTCGCCGAGAACGCCGCCCTTCTCACCGTTGAAGAACCAGTCCAGAGCACGCAGCACGGTGGACTTGCCGACACCCGTCGGGCCGATGAGTGAGGTGATGGAGTCGAAGGAGACGTCGAGGCTGCGGAGGCAGCAGAAATTCTCGATACGAACGCGCTTGATCTTCATGGTCTTTCCGAGGAGTGGCGGTGCGGCACGCCCGGGGCCGCGAGGCGTCGAACAGGGAATGACGCCAGAGCACTTCGGATTCATCCGGGCATGAGGGACAGGCGCGTCCGGTGATGCCCTTGAAGCGCCACCGGAAGCGTGAGTACTCAAACATGCCCTTGAAAGCACTGTCAATTGAACTGTGGAGATGTGTGACCTGTCCTGCGTCTGCACACACCTGGCCATCCAGGTTCAGACCGCGGTGGCGCCCGCTTCGGTCAGGAACGTGCTCGGGGCGCCCGACCAGGACACGTAGAGGCTGTCCCGGGCCCGCGTGCAGGCCACGAAGAGCAGGCAGCGCTCGGACATCATGTCCGTCTCGTGCTGCTTGGGATCCACCTCGGGGGGTGTGACCGCCTTCGGGAACGGCAGCGCGTCCTCCGTGACGCCGATAACCGCGACGCAGCGGAACTCCAGGCCCTTGAACGAGTGCATGGTTCCGACCCGGACGGCCGTCCCGTCCCCGCCGGCGGCGGCGTCGGCGGCGCGCAGCGTGGCGGCGGAGATCCCGGCGCCTTTCAGGCGTGCCACCGCTTTCGCGCATGTCTTGTTGAACCGGGCGCTCACCCCGATCTCACCGGCGCCGACACCAGCGTCCATCCATGCCCGCACCTGGTCGACCAAAGCGTCCAGTTCGGCCTCCTCGCTCGCCGTCCCCCGGACGGCCGGTCCGTCGCCGTGCAGGGCGGAGCGATAGCCGAGCAGGGTGTCGTTGCGGCCCTCGTCCTCGAGCTGGGCGATCGGGCGGCCGACCAGCAGGGCCGTGGACCAGCGCAGGATCTCCTGTGTGCTGCGGTAGTTCTTGCGCAGCTTCACCGAACGCCCGGCCACTTTGACGCCGAGCGACTTCAGCGACACCTTCGAGTCGTAGATGCGCTGGTGCGGGTCGCCCGCGATGAACAGGTCGTCCGGGCGGGCGGGTACGGCCGCGCGCAGCAGCCGCCACTGCGCGGGATGCAGGTCCTGCGCCTCGTCCACCACCACATGCCGGTACTGCGGCCCCTTCTCCTCCAGCAGCCGAGCCGCCTCCGCGCACGTCTGCAGCCAGGTCCGGGCCCCGTCCGCGGCGAGGTCGGCCGTGAACCGCTCGACCGTCTCCCACACCAGCGGCCGCTCGGCGGCCGTCAGTCGGCTGCCCCGTCCCCGCCGGTCCGCCGCCTCGTACTCGGCCAGGGTGGTGATGCCCTGCGCCAGGACCACGTGCCGGTACTCCTGGGCGAGGAACTGAGCGCTGCCGGTGAAGCCCGTCGCCTTGGCGGCCTTGCCCCAACGGCTCACCTCCTCGTTGTTCATCAGCGGACGCAGCGGCACCGCCTCCGGCACCTCCGCGACGACCCGGCTCGCGAAGCCGTCGACGGTGGAGATGTCCACGCGCTCGCGCAGCACCGGGTCGTCCACCAGGGACTCCAGGCCCGACCGGAGCGCGTTGACAAGCGCGTTGGTGTAGGTGGTCAGCAGGATGCGGTCGCCGTCGCGCAGGTGGCCGAGCAGGTGTTTCACCCGGTGCAGCGCGACGACGGTCTTGCCGGTGCCCGGACCGCCTGTGACCTGCGCGGGACCCGAGTACGACGCCCGGTAGGCCACCTTCCGCTGCGAGGGGTGCAGGAACACCCGCCAGGCCGCGAAGGGCTTCTCCAGGATGTCCCGCAGCTCCTCGGGGGCCGACACCAGCGCGATGCGGGCCCGGCTGTGGTGGATCGCCGTCTCGTAGTCGCCCGTGTCCACCGGCTGCGTGGACGCCTGCAGGGCGGGGGCCACGATGTCCTGCCAGACCTCCTCGACCGTGCAGCCCGCGGCGAGGTACTGCAGCACCTCCCGCTGGTCCTGCGGCAGCAGCGGCGCGAAGACGTCCAGCTGCTCCTGGTCGACCAGCGACCGGGCCTGCCGCAGTGTCTCGTCGTCGATGCCGAGCGCCTTCAGGTCCCCGTCGGTGAACTTCGCGAACAGCCGCTCCTTCGGCGAGGCCTCGGCCACCCGCTCGTAGGCCGGCGTGATCTCGTCCAGGGTCGCCGCGTCTCGGATCTCGACGGCCCGCGTCACCTCGTTGATGCTGGACTTCTGCTTCAGCGCCCAGGCGATGGCCTTGTCGTGCGGCATGACCCGCAGCAGGACGAAGGTGTCCCCGCTGGGCGGCGCCAGCACCACCCCACGCCAGAACTGGTCGATGCGGATCGTCCTGATCTGCTTGTCCTTCGCCTTCACCAGGCTCTCCAGTTTCAGCCCCGGGTCCTTGAAGAGCTGGTCGAGGGTGAGCCGGCCGAACTTCTCCCAGGCGTCCATGACCCCCTTCCTGACCGGAGGCTGGAGCTTGGGGAGCTCGGCGAAGAAGCCGATGTCGAAGGCGAGTTGAGGCATACGGGGATCCTAAAGTCCTGGTGGGCCGTGGTGCGGGGTGAAGGCCGTTTCAGCCGGCGGAACCGGGGCCGTCGCCGTCGAGATCCAGACGGATCACGGCCAGCGTCTCGGCCACCTCGGCGGTCAGTTCGTCGTCTGGCCCGTACACCACGCACAGGTCCGCGTGCAGCGGCTCCAGGACCTCGAAGGCGTCGGCGGCCCGCTGCTGTGCGAGCAGCAGCATGCCGATGTCGCGGCGCAGCTCCACCGCGTTCTCGCTCACGTCACCGTCGACGGCGCGGACGGCGTCCAGCACCCCGTGCAGCCCGGCCAGCGCCTCGGTCACCTGCCCGAGTTCGCCCCGGCAGCGCGCCGCCTGCGCCCGGCAGTCCAGGGCCTCGTCGCTGTTCGGCCCGATGACCCGCCCGTAGGCGTCCGCCAGGGCCTCGAACTCCGGCAGCGCCGACCGGTGATCGCCCGCGAGCTGACGGCTGAACGCCCGGCGCCTGCGCAGGGCGAGGACCGCCTTGCTCTCCGCGCCGAGTACCCGGGCGGCCGACTCGACCATCTCACCGACCACTTCGGCCGCCTGCGAGAAGCGGTCCTCCTCCCACAACGCGGCGCAGTGCTCGTACACCTCGCGGATCTGCTCGCGTAGCTCGTCGCGCTGGGCAGGCGGCAGCACGGGGGCCGGGACCGCGCCCGCCCCGGCGCCGGCCGCGTTCTGCTGCGCGCCCGACGCTGCGGCGCGCGAACGGGGCGCGTAGGGGCGGCGGAAGATGCCGGTGGGGTCGGGCGCCCCGGCGAGCCCCGCCCCCTCGGGTTCGGACTCCCCGGACTCCTCGCCGGGCACCGGCAGGAAGGGCCGCAGCCGCTCGTACACCTCCTGCACGTCCGCAGGGCGCGCCTCGGGCGCCTTGCGGAGCAGATGCAGGACGAGATCCTCCAAGGCCTCCGGTACGTCTGCCCGCAGCCGGCGCAGCGGCACCGGGGCAGCGTTGACGTGCTGCATCATCAGCTGCCATTCGCTGTCCCCGCTGAACAGCGGCTGCCCGCAAAGCAGTTCGTGCAGCACGCAGCCGAGCGCGTACAGGTCGGTGCGCGGCGTGACCCGTCCCCCGCGCACCTGCTCCGGCGCCATGTACTGGTGCGTCCCGATCGGGCTGCCCGTCGCTGTCAGCTTCGTGACGTCCGTGCGCAGGATCGCCGCGATGCCGAAGTCCAGCACTTTCACCGTGCCGTCCCGGGCGACCAGGATGTTGCTGGGCTTCAGGTCGCGGTGGACGACCGGCACGTCGTGTGCGTACGACAGCACGGTCGCCACCTGTGCCGCCACGGCCACCGCCCAGCTGACGGGAAGCGGCGGCCGGTCCGGGTTCACGTACGCGGTCAGCGGCACACCGTCGACCAGTTCCATCACCAGGAACAACTGCTCGTACGACTCGTCGAGCACCGCGTCGAACACCTGGGGCACGCCCGGGTGCTGGATGCGCGCGGTCACCCGGGCCTCGCGCCGGAACCGCTTCTCGAACTCCTCCGCCAGGTGCGGCGACGCCACGGCCTGCGGGCGGATGAGCTTCACGGCGACCGGCCGGTCCAGCACGGCGTCGTAGCCGCGCCACACGTCCCCCATGCCCCCGTGACTGAACTGCTCCAGCAGCTCGTAACGCCCCGCGATCCGTCGTCCGTCCGGCACCTGGTCCTGGCCCCCGCCCGCGTCGAGTGTCCGAAGACGACTTCAGAGATCTTCGATCTTCGGAGGTCTTCGATGTGTCGGGTAGCAGTCTTCCGGGCGAGGGCTTGGGCGTTCAACCTGCGGGGGCGCCGCTTGCGTGATCAGGTCATGCCGGGTAGGCGGTGCACTCCGCCCAGACCGTCTTGCCGGGCCCGCCATCGGCGCGCGGCGAACAGCCCCAGCGGTCGGCCAGCGCCGAGACCAGCAGCAGGCCGCGCCCACCCTCGCCGTCCGGCGACGGGCCGGCGGAGAGAAGGGGGACGCTTTCCCCACGGGTGTCGGTGACCTCGATCCGAACGGTGCGGGTCGACGGGGAGGCCGTCATGTGCACCTGGAAGTCCCGGCCGGGGACGTGCCCGTGCTGCACGGCGTTGGCGCACAGCTCCGCGGCCACGAGCGTGACGACGTCGTGCGCGTCGCTGTCGTACGGGACGCCCCAGGCGCCGAGGCAGTGCTCGCACAGACGGCGGGCGAGCCGGGCACCGCGCGGGGTGGAGCTGAAGCGCATCGTGAACTGGTGCACCGTGACGGGTGATTGTGTTGCGGTCATGCACTCACGGTGGCCTGCTGTCGCCTAGCGTGACCAGTGGTGACGCGCCGCTTCGACGGTTCCGTACGCGGCGGCCGCGGGTGCTGTACGGGGTGGTACTCGACGATGCCGTGACGGTGCTCGATCCCCGATCCGGCGGAGGCGGTTCCGGAAGCTCTCGCCCGCCGCCAAGAGGACTTGACGGTATTTCAGGCCTGCTGGTCTGCTGTCACCGTTGACGATGACGCAGAGGGGTGCTGGTGAGCCGGTCGGACCTGAGGGCGCTGTTCCGTTCGAACGATCGCGATGTCAGAGCGGTCGACTATTTCGCGGACAGGCGTGACGAGTGGGACTCGGTGGCTCAGAGCCTCTCCTACCTCGTCCGCGCTGTCCGTGCCGACGGCTTCGACGTGCAGGACCTCGAGGCCCCCCGCCGTAATGTGCTCACGTTCTACGGTGTCGGCGGTATCGGCAAGTCGACATTGTCCCGGTCCGTGGCCCGGCACTTATCCGGAGGGCTACCAGCCGATGACCACTGGCCACCCTTGGACGAGGGGACCGGGCCTGTCGTACCGGTGCGGGTCGATCTGGCGCGCGATTCCGGCGCCGATTTCGAGTCGCTGATCCTGGCTGTCCGGCTGGCCGCGGCGGAGATCGGACAGCCGATGCCTACGTTCGATCTGGCCCTGCAACGCTACTGGGAGCACAACCATCCCGGTGAACCGCTCGACGAGTACGTCCGGCGCCGTACCCGGCTGAGTTCCCTGCCCGGCGCTCGCAACCTGTCCGGACAGGTCCAGTCGGCGCTGGCCGACGTGGCGCAGGCGGTCGCTCTTCCGGGCACCATGGGCCAAGTGGTCGGCCAGGGCCTGCGGACCGTCGTCCGCGCGTTGCGCGAGAGGCATCACCGGGTCAGGGCACTTGCCGAGTGCAGCCGCTTCGCCGACCTCCTCGAGGCCACTCCCGACCAGGACGCGCTCAGCTACTACCCGCACCTCCTCGCCTGGGACCTGGCAAGCCTTCCCCCCAAGCACCGGGCGACCCTGGTGGTACTGCTGGACACTTTCGAGGACGTAGGGGACCGGGTGCACCGAGACCTGGAGCGCCTTGTCCAACGAGTGGTGTGGCTGATGCCGAACGCCCTGTTCGTCATCACGGGACGCAATCGTCTCCAGTGGGACGACCCGCAGCTCGAGGGGCAGCTCGACTGGGCAGGCCCGGAATGCTGGCCCCAACTCGTCGGCGGCGCGACGCAGGAGCCCCGGCAGCACACGGTCGGCTACCTGTCGGCCGGTGACTGTGAGACGTATTTGTCCCAACGTCTGACGCGCGCCGGCCGGCCGATGATGGACGACGTGACCCGTCATCTCGTCACGGCCAACTCGCACGGACTGCCGCTGTACCTCGACCTTGCGGCGATGCGGTTCCTCGATCTGTACCGTCGGTCCGGCAACGCTCCCTCGGTGCACGACTTCAACCTCGACTTTCCCGCTCTGGTCGCCCGGACGTTCCGTGACCTGCCTCCGGAGGCGCGACGCGTCGTGCGATCCGTCAGCCTCCTGGAGAGCTTCTCCGTACCTCTCGCCTCCGCCGCCGCGGGCTTCGACCACGACGCTCCGGCCCAGAGCCTGGTGGACCGGCCGTTCGTCGAGCACGACCCCGGAGCTCCATGGCCCTACCGCCTGCACGCCCTGATCCGGGACGCGGTGCGGGAGGCGGACTCGACCAGTGACGACCGGTGGACGAGTGCCGACTGGCAGCGCGCCGCGCGCCGCGCCTTCGAAGCCCTCGGCCGCGAGGACATCTC
Source organism: Streptomyces albogriseolus (assembly GCA_014650475.1). GTDB lineage: Bacteria > Actinomycetota > Actinomycetes > Streptomycetales > Streptomycetaceae > Streptomyces > Streptomyces albogriseolus. Next base: position 52,825 of record BMVA01000006.1, on the reverse strand, counting down.
CCACCGTGCGCGCCTGGTTTCTGCTCTCCGCCAAGGTCTGGCTCTGTCACACCAGTTCGGTCTTCCGCTCGGCTGGCTCGAGGACGCCGCCTTCCAGTACGTGGACGATTTCGTCTGGGAGCCCATCGAGCCGCCCGCAGGCCTACAGGACGACACCGCTCCCACCCCGGCTCAGGCACTCGCCACGACCCTCTCAGCCATCGCCCAGCGCCAGCGTCGACACCGCAGCGGCACCGCGCGGCAGCTCCGGCAGGTCTTGGAGACCGGCGTCCTGCCGCCGAGTCTGGAGGAACTGCCGCTCTACTTCCTGGCCGAGTGCGACCGTGACCTGGGGAATTTCCAGGAGTCATTGAACGGGATGCGGCGCGTGGCCGACCTGGGCGGCCGTCTCGCCGCGACGGCCCGCCGAGGGCTGGTTCACCTGGCCCGCCGGATCGGCGACTTCCCACGGGCCAGGGAGGCGGCGCTTCATCTGGGAGCGGAGGGCCGCCAGGACCGTGTCCTCGGAGACCTGTGGTGGCCACAGGGGTCCATGGTGTTGGCGTGCTCCGCCTACGCAGCCGGCCGCGACCAGGCTCTGGCCGACGGGCAGGTCGGCGAAGCCGCCCTGTCGCAGGCATGCCTCGCCTTTGCGGCGGCCTTCCAGGACCGGCCACGGGCGGCCGAGCAGATCGCCCGTGCCGAAGAACTCCTCGCGGGCGTCTCGATCCGGTGGGCCCAGACCCAGACCCGCGTCGCGGCACTGGTGAGGGACGCGGGCATCGCGCCCGACCTGCCGCAGCGTGCCGAGGCCGTGGCGAGGGAAGCCGAGGAAGCGGGACAGACGTCGTCCGTCGCCTACGTCCGCTTCGCCGAGTGCCTGCACGCTCTCGTCGCCGGTATCCCGGAGGCGCTTGCCCGAGCCCGGGAGCGCCTGACGGAGGACTGCGTCAGCGGGATGGAGTTCGCGTACCTCGCCGAACTGACCTATCTGATGGCCGACGAGGAGCCTCCGGCGAGTCTGCCTCGCGCCGAATGGCTGGACGACGTAACTCAGGTGCGTGCACGCTGGGTCGGCCTCGTCGAGGACCGCCGGCAGGAGTCGGCAGCACAACAAGGAGCATGAACCAAGTGGCGCACTACACCACAGCCGAACAGATCGACCTTGCGGCCGTTGCCGAGAGGTACGGGCTCACAGGCGAGTCCATCAGCCCGCTCTCCGGTGGTGCCGCGAACTCCAGCTTCCGGCTCACCTCCGACCAGGGTGAGTATGTGCTGACCTCGCTCGACAACCATGACGAGGACACCGCGGCCACGCTGGCCCGTCACACCCAGGCCCTCCACCGGCTCGGCCTGCCCACCAGCGAGGTCGTCCCCGCCGTGGGCGGCTCACTCGTCACCCCGGTGGGGGGTCGCCTCTTCATGCTGAAGAAATGGATCGCCGGCACGGTTCAGCAGCCGTTGCCACTCACCCTGCTCCCGGATGCCGGTGGCCTCCTCGCCCGTTTGCACAGCCTGACGCCCGGCGCTGCAGGCCTCGAGGACGTCCCTGTCGGCACGCGCCGTCTTTCACCGCAGCATCTCGCTGCGATGGCTGGCTTCGCCGACCAGGAGTTCGCCCAGTGGCTGGCCGCCCGCCTCGACCGCGTCCGTGCCGCCGAGGTGGGCGGCCTACGCGCTCCCTGCCTGATCCACGGAGACCTCTTCGACGACAACGTCATCGTCCGCGACGACGGCGGACTGTCCTTCCTGGACTGGGAGACGATCTCCCTCGACGATCCGCTGCTCGACCTCGGCATGGCAGCCGTCGGCCTCGCTCAGGACGAAGCCGGCCTTCTCTCCACCGACCGCCTCCACGCCCTCCTCGCCGGATACGAGAAGAGCCGCCCACTCACCATGGCGGATCGGGCGCTCCTCCCCCTCGAGATCGAGCACGCCGCGCTGATCATCGCCTTCCACCGCTTCTACCGTCACAACGTCCGCTTCCCGAACCCGGAAAGGGCGACGTACCACCGGGGGATGGTCCGGTTCACCGAGTCGGTCGCCGCCGCGTGTGAGAGGGATGCACAAGGTCCCTCCCCGCAGGGGTGATTGTTCCAGCAGTGCGAACCTACGGTGGCGTGCGGTGGCCTAGCGTGACCAGTGGTGACGCGTCGCTCACGGACCTTCGTACGGGGTGGGCGCGGGCGCTGTACGGAGCGGTACGCGGGGAGAGGCGGCACGGCATGACCGAGGTGCGGGACGAGGAGACGGCGGCGCGGCGGCAGCAGCGGCCGGAGGACGAACCGGGGACGGGCGTGGTGACGGCGTTCGGACGGCAGCTGAAGCTGCTGCGGACGCGGGCGGGTCTGGAGCGGGCGGAGTTCGGGAAGCGGCTGGGGTACTCGGCGGACACGGTGGCTTCCATTGAGCAGGGGAGGCGGATTCCGCAACCTCAGTTCATCGAGAAGGCGGATGAGGTGTTAGGGGCTGGCGGGGTGCTTACGGCTCTGAAGGAAGAAGTGGGCAAGGCCCAGTACCCGGCATTCTTCAGGGATGCGGCGCGCTTGGAGGCCGATGCTCACGAGCTCTTCCTCTACGCGGTCCAGGCCGTCCCGGGGCTTCTTCAGACCGAGGAGTACACGCGTGCTCTGCTTGCCATGCGGCGACCGCTGCTCGATGAGGACACGATCGAACAGCGGGTCTCAGCCCGACTGTCGCGTCAGGAGACCTTCGCACGATGGCCGGCACCGCTGGTGAGCTTCGTCATCGAGGAGGCCGTGCTGCGCAAACCGTTTGGTGGCAAGCCGGTGCTGCGCGGGGTGCTTGAGAACATCCTCTTGATCGGGCGCCGACGCAACGTCGAGGTCCAGGTCATGCCGAACGACCATGAGGACAACGCCGGTGTCGACGGGCCTTTCACGTTGATCACTCCGAAGAGGGGTGAGCAGATTGGCTACTTGGAAGTCCAGGGGCGCAGCATCCTTGTCACTGACCGGGATGAGGTGCGGTCCCTCTCAGCCCGTTATGGGATCATCCGAAGTCAGGCTCTCACTCCGCGAGAGTCCCTCGGATTCGTAGAGAAGGTGCTGGGAGAGCTATGAACACGGGTGAGTCGTGGCGCAAGAGCAGCTACAGCGGCGCGGAGGGCGGCGAGTGCATCGAGGTCGCCGAGACCAGCGACGCTGTATGGGTACGTGACTCCAAGCGGCCCGCAGAGGCCATGCTGTCCTTCGGGTCGGAGGCATGGTCCGGCTTTGTGCGGATGGCTTCAGGTCGCTGAACTGACGGACGTAGACGAACGGGGGCCGGTTCGATGCACTCGCACCGGCCCCCCAGTCGCGTCAGATTTCGTCCAGCCCCTCTTCCCGGCGGATCATCCGCCAGGCGGCCCGGCGGGCGCTGCGGTCGAGGTTGGACTTGAAGTCCCGGTCGGTACCGAAGTACCGCTTGCCGAGCGTGTCGATCGTGGAGACATGGTCCATCATGTTCTCCTCGAACTTCTTGTCGAAGACGATGCCGAAGTTCTCCTCGTCGTTGACGAGGGCCGCGGCTCGGACCTTCGGGTCCTTCTTCGTGGCGTTGAAGGCCGGGAGGACGTCCTCCTCGGTGAACTCCGTGCCGAACTTCGCGTTGAACTTCTCGATCAGCTCGGACAGCAGTGACTTCTCGGCGTCCTTCGCACCGCCGACCCCGTCACCGAACCCCTTGAGCTCGGCAGGACCCTCGGGGTTGAGGGACACGTCGTGCTCGCCGGTCTTCTCCACGCGCAGGTGGCTCAGGTCGACCTCGCCTATGTCGACGCCACCGTCCGCGAGGCGGGGGAGCCGGTTGAGCAGGTAACGCCCGTACAGATAGAGCCGTTCCAACTCGGCGTCGCGGTACGGCACGATCTGCGCGAGGAAGCCGTACTTGCGGACGTAGTCGTTGAGGTGGGCCCGGAACTCCTCGGCCGTCTCGACGTCGTCCTCCTCCTCGCTCTCCAGGAGGGCGGTGAAGCGGGTGACGGCGGGGGAGAGGAGCCGGTACAGCTCGGCGTGCAGCTTCTCCCACTTGGACTGCGAGCCGCCGGCCTTCTCCTGCGCCTCGAAGTACGCGGCGACGAACTCGTCCATGTCCTGCTCCGAGATGATCGGCGCGGACATGACGCGGCTCTGGGCCGTGTAGAGGAGGTTGGGGTCGGTGGGAAGGGTGTGCGCTTCCTCGAAGTAGGGGCGGAAGGCGTCCTGGATGTCCTCGGCGTCGTTGACGAAGTCCAGGACGGCCAGGTCGGCCTGGGACTTGCGCTCGACGGTGCGGTTGAGGCGCGAGAGAGTCTGCACGGCGGCGATGCCGGTCAGCGTCTTGTTGACGTACATCGTGGTCAGGAGCGGCTGGTCGAAGCCGGTCTGGTACTTCTCGGCGACGACGAGGATCCGGTACTCCTGCTGCCCCTTACCGCCGGCCTTCGCGGCCTTGTCGTCGGCGCGGGTGTAGGCGAAGGCCTTGGGCAGCGCGTTCTCCGAGAGACCGCCGTTCTCCTTGACCTCGGTGGTCTCCTCGCCGTCGATGGTGAGGGTGCCGGAGATCGCGACCAGCACACCGAGGTCCGGGTATTTGGTGTCGTACTCGCGGTCCTTGATGTAACTGCGGATGGCGCGGGCCATCTGCACGGCGGAGTGGCGGGAGGCCGTGACCACCATGGCCTTGGCCCGTCCGCCGAGCCGCCCGCGGGTGTGCGCGAGGAAGTGCTCGACGATCACCGTGGCGTGCTGGGACACGGTGTGCTCGTGCATGAGGGCGAACCGGGCGAGATGGCTGTTCGCCTTGGAGGGGTCGACCTCCTTCTCGTCGCGGTTGAGGTTCGCGAGCTTCCAGTAGGTGTTGTAGGTGACGTAGTTGCGCAGTGGATCGAGGATGAAGCCCTCCTCGATGGCCTGGCGCATGGAGTAGGTGTGGAAGGGGCGGTAGACGGTCTTGCCGTTCTCCACGCCTTCCGTGCCGAACAGTTCAAGGGTCTTGGACTTGGGTGTGGCCGTGAAGGCGAAGTAGGAGAGGTTGGCGGCACGGGAGCGCGCCACGGCCTTCGCCTTGAGCTGGTCGTCCACGGTGACCGTGGTCGCGCCTTCCTCGTCCGAGTCGGCGTCCAGGCCGAGGTCGCGCAGGGCGGACTTCACGGCGGTGGCGGCGTCGCCGGACTGTGAGGAGTGCGCCTCGTCCACGATGATCGCGAAGCGGGTGCCCTTGATCTCCGTGGGGTTGCGCCTGATGTAGTCGAGCAGCGCCGGGAACGAGTGCAGCGTGACGGTGACGATCTTGCCGCTGTCCCGGGACAGGGCTCGGGCGAGCTGCTCGCTCTTGGCGCCATGCTTCTCGTCGACCTTCACGACCAGGCCGTCCGTCTGCGAGAAGCTGCCGACCGTCGCCGAGAGCTGGGCGTCCAGCGCGCGGCGGTCGGTGATGACGATGACCTTGTCGAAGACGGGCTCGCCGGGCTTGATGCGACCGTCGGCGAGAGCGTCGGGCCTGAGGACGGCCGGATCGTTGCGTGCGTGCAGGTCGCTGAGGCGGTGGGCCAGCCAGCCGATGGTGTTCGACTTGCCGGACCCGGCGGACGCCATCACCAGGTAGTTCTGGCCGGCGCCGTGGACGGAGGCGTGCGCGGTGAGCTTCCGGACCACGTCCCACTGGTGGAAGCGCGGGAAGATCGTCTTTCTGGTGGTGCCGCCGCCGGGTGTCTTCTCCTTCTGCTGGTGCACGAAGCGCTGGAGAAGGTCGAGCCAGTTGTCCCGCTGCCAGACCTGTTCCCAGAGGTACGAGGTCGCGTATGTACCGTGGGCGGTGGGTGCCGGGTTTCCTGCCCCACCGGGCTGGCCAGGGCCGTTCGAGCCGGTGTTGAAGGGCAGGAACTGGGTGCTCTTGCCGCGCAGTTGCGTCGTGACGAAGACCAGGTCCGGGTCGACGACGAAGTTCGCGATCACGCGCCGCGTGAAGATCAACTCCGTTGGGTCCCGGTCGGTCCGGTACTGCTCCTTCGCCTGCTCGACGCCCTGCCCGGTGAGCGGGTTCTTCAACTCGGCCGTGGCGACGGGTATGCCGTTGAGGAAAAGGGTGAGGTCGAGCCGGTGTCCCCAGTCGGCCTGCTTGGTGGCATAGGGGAGTTCCCGGACGACGGTGAGGCGGTTGGCGCGGTAGCCGTCGAGGACGGAGTCGGCGGTGATCAGGTTGGGCTTGAAGTACGCGACGCGGAGACGGACTCCGCGATCCTTCACGCCGTTGCGGAGGACGTGGAGCAGCCCGTCGTCGGCGATAGCCCGGTCAAGCCGCTGAGCGAAACCGCGCTGCGCCTCATTGGGGTTGCCGCCGTAGACAGTGAGCAGTTCGTTCCATTCGTCGGGCTGGGTGGCACCGATGAAGGTGAACAACTCGGCGGTGTCCAGACCGAGGTCGGGTCGGTAGTCCTCGGGATTCGCCTCCCGCCACCCTCGCTCGCGGAGGGCAGCGACTATGGCGGACCCGAAGGAGGACTCGTCGTGCACGGGGCTCATGCGGAGACTCCTTCGGTGACGTTGCGGCCGCTGGCGGTGGATACGTCGAACTGGCCAGTGACAGCGGCGGTGATCACTGCTTCACGCCGCTCGCGAAGCAGTGCTTGTTGACGCTGCACCTTGTCCGTCAGCGTGTCCAGACGGGCATTCTGGCGTCGGATGGTCTGCACGATCTCCTCTTGGTCCTCCAAGGGGGGCAGGGGGATGCGCAGCATCTGGAGATCGGGCACATAGATCGTTTTGTGAGTGGACCCCATAGCTAGACGACCCAGAAGATCAGGTCGCATGGCTCGAAGGCACCACAAGAGGAAATGCGGCTGCAAGCGAGGTCCGCAGGTCCACGTAACGAAGTCCTGGCTCGTCGCCATATCTAGACCCATGACACCCGAGTAGCCAGCCGATGCAGTACGGCACAAAAATACGGTGCCTTTCGGGTGTAGTTCGGCGGCGGAGTTGGCAAGTCCTAGTTCGCTGATTCTCTCTCGAGTCTCGTAAAGCTCCTCGATACGGTCGTCTCGTACCTGCTTAACTTCGCCTGTTGTGATCCACGGAATGCTGCATCCCGTCCACCATTCTGGGTGGGAACGGCTCGGTGTGTGGCCACTGCCCATCCGAGCTAGCAACCCCACGCGGACTTCCTGCCAGGCCTTCGGTATTGACTCCAACCAGGCCAGCGTCGATTTTCGGCGGTCCGGGTCCGTACTGCCCGACACAGCCGCTACCACGCCTGCTGTGCGCCGCTCCGCTAGGAGGTCCCGCTCGCGCTGCAACGTGCCTACGAGCTTGTCGATGCGGCTTGTCTCGGCGTCGAGGAAGTCGGCGATGCGGCGCTGCTCCTCAATCCCCGGGAACGGGATACGCAAGTCCCGAATCTGTCCCTCGTTGACGTAAGGAAGCGCGCCACCGGCGGCAATCTCACCCAGGTCGACAGTGCTCAGGGCGTACAGCCAGAACCGAGATTCGCCAAGGTTGGGAACCACGGCCATCAGGTTGTTGTCCATCGCTGCCGAAAGATTTAGGAGGCGGCGGGGGTTCTTTAGCATGGCGGCTCCCACCTTTGGGAACACGATCGCTCCTTTGGGGGCCAATCGGGCACTGAGCGAGACAAGGTCGGTTTGGCCTACCCAGTTCTGCGCCGTAACCAGGCGGTATCCGGATACTCCTGATTTGAGGTCGGACACTTTCAGGAACGGGTGCGCGCCTGACGACTTGCCCTGGTACTGGTGAGGGAACCCAACCCCGCTGATCAGCCGCGCGGCGCGTCCCACCTTCATGTTTGGCCAGAGAGTCACTCTGTCACCTCGCCCAACAGCGCTCGAATCTCCGCCTCCAGCGCCTTCAACTCCGCATCAATCTCCGCCAACGGCCGAGGCGGCTCATACACATAGAAGTGCCGAGTGAACGGAATCTCGTACCCCACCTTCGTCTTACTGCCGTCGATCCACGCATCCGGCACATGAGGATGAACCTCCCGCGCCAGATACTCCTCGACGTCCTCCCCCAACGGCACGTTCTCGTAGTCCCGCAACTCCCCATCCGGCTCAGGCTGCCCCTTCACGAGCTGCACCTCGCCCTCCGGATCCCGCACCCCGAGTACATCCCGCAGCGCCTTGTTGAACGGCGCCCCCGTCGGCCACGTCCCGCCGGCCTGCACCACCGCGTCTTTCAGCGCGAGCCACGCCTCCTGCTTCGTGCCCCAGCTCGCGCCCATCAGGGACTTGAACGCGTCCGCCAGAACCGGTGCCTGCGGCAGCTTCTGGATCGCCTTGGACGCCTCCAGCGCCGCCAGCGCCTCCTCCGTCACCTCGAACCGCAGCTTCAACGGCCGCTCCACCGTGATCCGCTGATAGCCGAAGTCCTCGTTGCGGAAGACCTTCACCTTGCCGTGCTGCGGGTGCTCCGGGTCGTCCACCACGGCCAGCGCCTCGCCGTACAGCTTGACCACCGTCGCGATGTGGTCCGAGCCCAGCTGCTTGCGCTTGTCACCCAGCGACTTCCGCATCTTCTGCCACTGGTCACGCGCGTCGAGCAGCACGACCTTGCCCTTGTGGTCCGGGCTCTTCCGGTTCGTCAGGATCCAGAAGTACGTCGAGATGCCGGTGTTGTAGAAGAGCTGGTCCGGCAGGGCGACGATGCCCTCCAGCCAGTCGTTCTCCAGGATCCAGCGCCGGATCTCCGACTCGCCCGAGCCCGCCGCGCCCGTGAACAGCGGCGAGCCGTTGAAGACGATCGCGAGCCGCGAGCCGCCCCCGCCGTTCACGTCCACCGGCTTCATCTTCGAAATCATGTGCTGCAGGAACAGCAGCGACCCGTCGTTGATGCGCGGCAACCCCGCCCCGAAGCGGCCGGCCTCGCCCAGCGTCTTGTGCTCGTGCTCGACCTCGTCCTTGACCTTCTTCCACTCCACGCCGAACGGCGGGTTGGCCAGCATGTAGTCGAAGGACTTGCGGGCGTGGCCGTCGTCGGAGAAGGAGTTGCCGAAGGCGATGTTCTCCGGGTCCTGGCCCTTGATCATCAGGTCGGACCGGCAGATCGCCCACGACTCGGGGTTGAGCTCCTGGCCGTAGACCTCGACCGTGGCGTCAGGGTTCAGCTCCTTGATGAGGTCGTCCATCGCGGAGAGCATGCCGCCCGTGCCGCAGGCCGGATCAAGGACCGTGCGCACCGCGCCCGGGAGCTGGAGCGCGTCGCCGTCCGGGGCGACGAGCAGCCGCACCATCAGCTGGATGACCTCGCGGGGTGTGAAGTGCTCACCGGCCGTCTCGTTGGACTGCTCGGCGAAGCGGCGGATCAGTTCCTCGAAGATGTAGCCCATGTTGTGGTTGGGCACGACCTCGGGACGCAGGTCCAGGTCCGTGAACTTGCCGATGACCTGGTAGAGCAGCCCGGCCGCGTCCAGCCGCTTGATCTGCTGCGCGAACTCGAAGCGGTCCAGCACGCCCCGCGCGTTGTCGGAGAACGCCCCCACGTACACCTGGAGGTTCTGCGCCGCGTTCTGAGGGTCGTCCGCGATCTTCTTCAGGGTCAGGCTCGACCGGTTGTAGAAGGAGTGGCCCGAGGCCCGCCGCAGGAAGCGGTCCGGGTCGATGCCGCTGTCCTTGTGCTGCTCCGCGATCTCCGCGACCTTCTCGCGGGTCGGCGCCAGCACGCACTCCAGTCGCCGCAGCACCGTGAACGGCAGGATGACCTTGCCGTAGTCGGACTGCTTGTAGTCCCCCCGCAGGAGGTCGGCGACGGACCACGCGTGGTTCGCCAACTCCGTGTGCTTACTGCTGTTCAACTGGATCCCCGGATTCCTTCCAGAACGTCCCGACCCCACCGCCCGGGCCGATGAGCCGACCAGGACCGTCCGACAAGTGTGGTCTATCTGTGTGCGGCCGCGTGCCTAATGGGGTGAATCGTCACCCCGGCCGCGTACCGCGTCCCCCTTCGCCGCCTCCCGGGCCGGCAGCAACTGCCCGCCCGTGAGCCCGCCCGCCAGCAACCGTGCCGTTTCCTCCGCCAGCAGGGTCGCCCGCCGCGCCTCCGTTCGGAGCGCGTGCACGTGCCGGAACGCCTCCCCGTAGCGCCGCTGTTCCTCCAGCGGCAGCAGCGGCACGCGCAGCCGGCCCGGGCTGACGGTCAGGACCGTGCTGCCCGTCGACGCGCCCGCGATGTTCTCCTCCGCGCCCAGGAACCCGGCGAGGAACCAGGCGTCCAGGCGCTTCGGGTCCGGCCGGAAGAGGTGGACGTGGAGGCCGAGCAGCGCGCCTGCCTCCTCCTCGCCCGCCACCCGGCTCATCGGCCCGTCGGCGCTCGCGATCGCCCGTACGAGAACATCCCCCACGGCGATGACCGGTGCCGTGTGGCCGGGCAGCTCCGCCGGGTCGCCAGTGGGGATCGATCCGCGCATGATGTCCGAGCCGGTGAGCACCGCACGGGCCGTCTCAGGCCGCATCCCCCTCCTGCCGCTCCCGTCACCGTCGGCGCGGCTCCGCACTCCCTCCGGCACGGTCCGCAGCAGCGTGAGGGCCCCGCCGCGCGCCAGGTCGGACACCGTCGCCGTCCGCCACTCGCGGGGCGAGGCGCCCGCGGCGCTCCACCTCTCCCGGCCCGCCGCCCGCTCCAGGGACCGCGCGGCTCCGACGAGGCCACGGCGCGCGGCCTCGACCTCGGCCGAAAGCTCCGCCGGGTCGACCTCCGCCCTGGACGCCCGTACGAGCCGTGCCGGGGTCAGGTCCACCACGTCGTCCAGCAGGTCCACCACACCCACCGCGTGCGCGACACCCGGTTCGCCTTCGAAAGCGTCCGGGTTCCGTGTGTACACCTGCCACGCGCCAACGGCGTGCGCGGTGATCGCCTCCCAGTCCAGGGAAGCGGACCGGCCGCCGCTCCTCGTCCGCTCGGTCACCGCCGCCCCACCGCGCCCGCCCGCCGTCGTACCCGTCACCGCGTCCGCCGCCGTGTCCACGAACAACACCGACTTCCGCGCGGGCCCGCCCGGTTCGGGTCGCTGCAGCACCCACACCTGGAGCCCCACGTGCAGCGGCACCGACGCGCCGACCGGCAGCGCGATCACCGCGCGCAGGGCCCCGCTGCGTACGAGCTCCGCCCGCACCCGGCGCCCCGACGCGCGGCCGGCCGTGGCGGGCGGCAGCAGCAGGGCGGCGTAACCGCCCGGTGCCAGGTGGGCGAGCGCGTGCTGCACCCAGGCGAGCTCCGACTCCGCGCGCGGCGGGACGCCGTACGCCCAGCGCGGGTCGTACGCCAGCTCGTCGTGGCCCCAGTCGCGCACGCCGTACGGCGGATTGCACAGCACCGCGTCCACGAGCAGGTCGGGGAACGCGTCCGCGCGGAGGCTGTCGGCGGCGCGCACGGTGACCTCGGCCTCCGGAGCCGTCAGCGTCAGGCTCACGGCGGTGCGCAGGGCCTGTACGGGCAGGTTGTCCTGGCCGTACAGCGCACGCGCTCCCCGGCGGGCGGCCGCCGCCAGCAGGGTGCCGCCGCCGCAGGCCGGGTCGAGGACGCTGGACGCGGACCCCGGGATCAGCCGGGCGATCAGGTCCGCGAGCGGGGCGGGGGTCAGGTACGCGCCGGACGCGGCGCTGTCCTCCAGCTCCCGCTCGGCGAGCACGCCGAGGGCGGCCTGACCCCCTTCGTCACGTACACACGCGTACAGCGCGCGCAGCACCGCCGCGTCGCCCGCGCCGAAACGGACGGGAACGGCGCCGGGCACGGCGTCGGCCGCGGTCGTTGCGTCACGCTGCGCCTGCGCCACGAGATCCGCGTCCGGGGACTCCATGACGGCCGTCAGCTCCTCCGGCGAGCGGCCGGCCGCCGCGAGGACCAAGAGCAGCAGCCCTTCCGACGCGCCGCTCCCGCCGCTCTGTGCGCGCAAGCGCAGCGTCGTCCGCAGCTCCTCCGCCGGGGTCGCCGCGGAGACGTGACCGCGGGCGGCGAGCCAGGCGCGCACGGCCTCCAGGTCGTACAGCGGGCTGCTGTCCGTGCCGCCGGACGGCGTGGGGAAGTCCTCGTGCCGGCGGCGCCAGTTGCTGACCGTGGCGCGCGTGACCCCCGCGATGCGGGAGATCTCGGCGGCGGTCACCTGCGCGGATGACTGGGGCATGGCGGAAGTCCTGAGCCTCTCTGAAGCGAGCGGTCAACAACCTACAACATCCGTCAAATCTGTCAACGTGATTGACGGTGCTTTCAGTGCTGTGCTTCTCTGGTGTTGCTTCCGAGGGGAAGTGGCAAGATCTCCGGGGGGAGTTCCATGCTTCTGTCCATGCCGACCGCCGTCGTCGAAGGCACCCAGCTCACGGTGATGCCGTTCCGCGCCGACGCCGTCGTCGGAACGATGTCCGTGCCGACGCTCGTCCAGCTCGTGCCCTCGCCCCGCGCGGAGGAGGACCCGCGCAGACTGAAGGCCGCGTCCGGCCTGGTGCGCCGGCACGCCGAACTGCGGGCCACCGTGCAGCGCACGCTCAAGTCCTCACAGAAGGGCAAGAACGTCGGCCCGTACGCCGAGTACATCGCCGCCGGCCTCAAGGGCGAGTTCGGCGCGGCCTGGTCCACGCCGCCGGTCACCCTGTGGCACGCCGGACCGCTCGCCGCCCTCAGCGACGAACTCGTGCCCGGCAGCGGCCTGCGCACCCTCACCGTCGCGCCGGGCACCATGGTCATCGCCATCGATGGCGAGACCCAGACCACCGCCTGGCACGACCTCTACGACGATCCCGAGGCGTACGGCCTGACATACCCCGAACTCGCCGAGGTGCGCCTGCCCTTCGAGCTGTACATCGACCTCGCCCCCGCTGACGCGCGGCAGATCTTCTACGACCGGAACGTCCAGGGCGTGGCCGTCGCCAAGAACCTGGCCATGTCCATGGACCAGCGCGATTACGCCACCCGGCTCGCGCACCTGGTCGCCGACGCGGTGAAGGTCGACGCGGACGGGCAGCGCGTGCCCTTCGCACGCCTGGTGAACGTCAGCAAGCGGCAGGTGTCCGCGAGCGACCGCGAGGTTGTCACCCTCTCCGCGCTGCGCGCCCTCGTCGTCGCGACACTCTACGGCCGCAACGGCCTCCAGATCTCCGCGGAGTCGGTGCACGAGGACGACCTGCCGGCGGCACACCGGCCCGAGGAGATCGAGGCCACGGTGGTCCCGGTCCTCGCCCGGCTCATCGCCCGTCACGCCCAGGCGTTCACCTCGCGCAGCGCCATCACCGCACCCGCCGTCCTCGCCGGTATCGGCATCGCCGTTCACCACACCATGCCGTGGACCGACACGGCGTCCGCCTTCCGCACGGACGACCTGTTCCGCCTCCTCGACGACATCCACTGGGAGCGGGAGGCGACGTACTGGGACGGCGTCGCCGCGAAGACCGGCACGTCCGGACGCCTCAACTTCAGCGGCGGAGTCAAGGACTCCGGCGGCCGGGTCGCCGAGGCGATCCTCTACCCGGCGACCGAGACGGGCCGCAGGATCCGCGGCCTCTGAGCCCGGCGCAGGCGCCAGCGTCCGGTAACACCTTCCCGTTCACCCACCTCCCCGCCCACGCATCCCGCGAACGGAGCAGGCCATGACCTTCCATCAGCCGCCCCCGCCGCCCGACCACCGTCCGGAGGGCGCCGGTCCCTTCGGCCTCGGCACGCCCACCGGTCCCGGACAGCCCACTCGCGACCGCAGACGATGGCTGACGTACGGGGCGGTCGCCCTGGTCTCCCTGCTGTTGGGCGTCGGCATCGGAACGAACAGCGGCTCGGCAGACACCGGCGAGGCGACGGCCGCCGACACCAAGGCCGGTCCCCGCCCCACGGCCACCGTCACCGAGACCGCGGAGGCGGAGCCCGCACCCACGGTCACCGAGACGGTGACGGCGAAGCCGAAGAAGACCGAGAAGCCCGGCCCGGCCACCAGTTTCTCCGGCGAGGGCGAGTACCTGGTCGGCGAGGACATCAAGGCCGGCATCTACAAGACGGCCGGGGCGGAGGACGAGTTCGGCTGCTACTGGGAACGGGCCAAGGACGCCAGCGGCGAGTTCGACTCCATCATCGCCAACAACAACCTCAACGGGCCAGGACGGGTGACGCTCAACAACGGCGAGTACTTCAAAACGAACCGGTGCCAAGAGTGGAAGAGGGTTGGCTGAAGCCGCAGCGTCCGTCCGGGACTGCCGCTCACGCGAGCTAGGCACATTACCTGCGTCTTCGTGGGGTGGGGGGAGAGCTAGGTGAGATTCTTGCGCGAGGTTACTCTGTCGGCGTGTACGACATGACCGACCCGGTTGCCGCCCGCCGCGCGGCAATAGCCGCGGAAAAGGAGCGCCTGGCTCGAGCACGTGAGCGCCGGCGGAGCGGCAGTTCGGCAGGTGCCAGTGGATTCGTGCAGCGAAAGTGGCGCTGGGTCGGAGTCGATGGGAGTGAAGCTGTCGACACCGTCCTCGATGTTCTGAAGGACATCGAGAATGTCTCCTCGTTGACGGAGGACCAGAGCACCGTCCTGACCCAGGCGCTGGAGGGCGCACCGGACCGGGATGCGCTGTTGTCCACGATCCAGGCAGGCCTTACCGGTCTGGGCCCGGAGTCCGTTCTCCGCCACATACGCGCGCTCTGGGCCGCCGGGGTGCGATGGCTGAACGGGCCAGGACTGGAGCGTTGTCGGATCTTGTGCTCGACCGCTCCCGGGCTGGAGCTGGTCAGCACGAGGTCCCGCGCGGTCTCGGGCGGCCCCGCCTTCTCCCTGTTCGCCACAGCCGCCACCCGGGGCGCGGTCCCCGTCCCCAACGCCGTCTTGGCCCAGGTCCTCCCGTGGGCGCCGCTGTCTGTCCTCGACGACCTCGTGGACCACGGTGGTCTGCTGGCGGAGGACGAGCCGTGGAAGGCCCGGGACGACGAGGACTCCTTGTACCTGCGGGCCCGACTCGTACCCGGCTCGGTCAGTCCGGAGGAAGCCGAGCGGATCGGCTGGGACGCCATGCTGCGCCGTCGGGCCTTCCTGAACGACGAGACGGTCGTGCGGCAGGAACCGGAAGACGTCTGGGACCTGCTCTACGACGTGGTCAGGGACGTTCACCTGCCGTCTCTCGACGCCTTGGACGCAGCGCTGCCGCGCGCGCAGCAGATCGTGTTGCGCGACCTCAGGTCCGGGGCGCTCGTCGGCCAATGGGACCGCGACACCCTTCGCGACCGCGGACTGTGGAAGCTGATGGCTGCGCTGTGGCGGCCGACGACTCCCGTTGACCCCCGACGCGGCGACTTCTACGCCCTGGTCGCACTCAACCGCGCCTACGATCTGCTCAAGTCCGGTGACATCGAGGGGGCGCGGCGTCAGGTGGAGCCCTTTGTGCGGGAACGCAAGAAGGATCCGTCCCTGTCCGCCGACCTGATGGACGAGGCATACACCATCGCTGCGTACGTCGCTGCTGTCACCTCGCCCGAGGCCGACAACGACCGGGCCGCCCGGGAACAGTTGGCCCTCGCCGAAACCTACGCCGAGAAAGCCGCAGGGAACGGCCATCCGGTCGCCGAGCGCAACCTCGCGCACGTGCGTACCTGGAGGGAAACGCCGAAGAACAAGCGGGGAATGATGACGAACCCGTTCCTTGAAATCGGCTTGGACCACGGGCAGGAGGGCTGGGACCGGCACTGCCGCGTCCTTTTCCGTGAGTACGAGCAAGCGGGGGACCAGGCAGCTCAGGCCCGGCTCAACCAGGCCGAGGACCGCATCGACGAGGCCGCACGTCACGAGGCCGAATTCGATGTCTTCTTCCGGGCGCCTCTCGACCGGAACCGGTACGACTTGCCCGACACCGTGCCCAGGCGACTGGTGCCGCCGCTGGAGCCGATGGCACGTCGGACCGCCGCTACGAGCGGCGCGGACCTTGAATACATCCGTGCTCTGGCGGCCGTCGAACTGCTCGACGACTTCCGCAGCACCCCACCGCATCTCGACCGGCACGGATCCACCCGCTGAACGGTCCTTCCCACAGAACGCACGACGGTGAGCGAGGCGCAACAAGTCCATGGCCGCTAAGAAGACCACGGCACGCCGTGACCGGGAGAGGATCCCGAAAAATCAGCGTGCTCACCGCATTTGTCCGCATTGCGGCCAGATACAGCCTGGCGCATCGCATGCCGACGCGCCGCACAGGCCTGGGGGACTGAAGCGCCGCCAGGAGAAGCGGCAGCGGCAGGTCGAAGAGCTAGCCGCCGCGCGAGAACGGACCGTACCGGATGCGCCTGACCCCATCGATGCCAAGACGATCATCCGGGGAATCGTCGACCGGGTACCCGCTGCACTAGCGGACGCCGACATCGGCGACGTCCCGCCGTCCACGGCTCTGAACGTGGCGGTGCGCAAGGCGGTGCTCGACGAGTTCCGCACTCGTGCCCAGTTCGCGGGACGTCTCGCGGAGATCGACGCTCTCGTGTGGGCGCAGGCGGAGCACGGTGGCGATCTGCTGGGCGGGGCCATGGGGGCGCACCTGCGGGAACTGCGCATCCTCAGGGTGACCGAGCCCGAGGAGAGCGACCGGTTCGTGGTCACCGAAGGTCAGGGCGACACATTTGAGGTGCTGCGCCCGGCGTACGTGGACGAAGTGACCGGGAAAGTCATCCTGGCCGGACATCTGCGGCGGGTATCCGGCCCGGCACTGGGGGAGGAAGAATGACGACGGGCATCGACTTCGGCACCACCAACTCGGTTGCCGCCCAGTGGAACGGCGAGTACGTCGAAATTCTCGAACTCGGCGGTCAGGGACTCGACGCGGACTGGGGGCGGCCCGGCTTCGAAAAGCTCTACCCCTCAGTGGTGGGCACCAGTTCCCTCCGAGCCGGAGCCCTGTTCGGCTGGGAGGCCAAGCTGCGGTCGGAGAAGGCCGTCGAGGCATGCAAGCGGCTGCTGCGCGAAGAACCGCTCGTGACGGTCGGCGGGCGGCGCTTCGCCGCCACCACCGCGGCCGCCGGCGTGTTCCGCTCCATGGCTGCCGCAGCCCAGGAAGAAGCCGCGACCGAGATCGGTGAGGCAGTGATCACCGTTCCGGCAAACGCCACGGGGGCGGCTCGTTTCCGCACGCGCGAAGCGGCACGGGCGGCGGGCATCGCCGTCAGGACACTGCTGAACGAACCCACCGCCGCCGCCATCGCCTACGCGCACGATATGGAGGAGGATGGCGAGTTCCTCGTCTTCGACTGGGGTGGCGGAACCATGGACGCCACCCTGCTCCTGCACGACGACGGCTTCTTCGACGAGAAGGCCAGCCGCGGCGTCAACAAGCTCGGCGGTCTGGAGATCGACGGGCGGCTTCGTCGCATGGTGCTCAACCGGGCGCCCGCGCGCAGGAAGTGGTCCGAGTCCGAACAGCGACAGTTCGCACTCGACATCGAGCGCAACAAGATCCTGCTGTCCTCCCAGGAATTCGTGCGTATCACCACGCCGGACGGCAACGCGGTGGAGATCGGTCAGGACGAGTTCTCCGCCGAGATCCAGGACCTGATCACCCGCGCACTCGACCCCGTCGAGGAATGCCTCGAACAGGCCCGCATCGACCCCAGCGAGCTCAAGGCCGTGCTGATGATCGGTGGCAGCAGCCAGATCCCCGCCGTCCGTGACGCCGTGGCCGAGGCCCTGGACTGCGAGCTCGTCGGCCCGGAACTCTGTCACCCGCTGACCGCGGTCGCCGAGGGCGCTGCGGTCTGCGCGGCCGCCATGGACGGAGAGCTGAAGAGCATCATCCGCGTGGTGAACACCCACGCGCTTGGCACGGTCACCAAGGACCAGTACGGCAAGCGTGAGTTCAGCGCGCTGATCGACCGCAACCAGCGGCTTCCGCAGCAGCGGAAGAAGTCATACCAGCCGTCCAGGGACGGTGTGTCCAAACTGACGGTCGAAGTGTGGGAGGGTGACCCCGACCGGCCCGTCGACCACCCCGACAACGTGAAGCTCACCGAACTTCCTCTCGCCTACCCGGAGCGTTCCCGAGCAGCCGAGGACGGCGCGTTCGACCTGGAGTACACCTACAGCAAGGAAGGCCTGCTGACGGTGCGGGCCACGCTGCAGAAGACGGGGCAGGTCGTCCTCGACGGGGAGGTGCGGGTCTTCGGTGACGCTACCGTTCCGCCGGAGATCGAGAAAGAACTCCAGGACCTGTTCTCGCTGCGCACGACCGGCCGTGAAGCGCCCCGTCCGACGCATCCCCAACCGGTTCCTGTTGTCTCGGCGACCCCCGCGGTCCCGGCTCAGGGCCGGCAAGGCGGCGCGGTGACGGCGGCCCGGCCCACGCCAGCGTCGATGGCACAGTCGGTCAAGGCCGCCCAGCAGCCTGCTGCGGCTCTGGTGGTGGATGGCTCGAACCTTGCGTGGAACGGTCGCCCGCCGCGCTCAGCGGGCGGGCAGCCGAGCTTCCAGGCGCTCCAGGCCGCGATCAAGTCCCTGCGGTTCAAGAACCCGGACCGGGACATTCATGTCGTCGTTGATGCGACGCTCCGGCATGACGTCGCCGCCGACGAGCGTCCGCTGGTGGAGGAGGCGATCGCCGCCGGCACCGTGGTGCAGCCCCCGGCGGGCACCGAGGGCAGGGGGGACGCCCTGGTCATCAGCATCGCCGAAGAGGTGGGCGGAGTAATTGTCTCTAACGACAATTTCGCCCCGTTCCAGAAGGCCAACCCTTGGCTTCTGGACGTCGGCAGGGTGTTGGGTGCCACACAGTCCCAGGGTGTGTGGGTCTTCAACCCGCGCAGGCCCAATGTCACCGGGGCGGCGGGACGTCGTCGCTGACCGGGGCGGCACCACCGACGGCACGCCCCGGTGCGCCGGGGCCGAGCGCGGCGCACCGCAGGGAACTTACGGCGAAGCCCTGCGGTGCGGGTCCTACAGGCAGCGGATACGGCGGGGCACGGCGAGGTACCGGCCGACATCACGCAGGTAGTCGCCGAGAAGTCTGCGCAGCGTGTGTGCCTCCGTGGGGAGGGCGGCCGAGAAGGCCGCCCATCTGGTGAAGGTCAGCTCGTGCGGCAGGTCGACGAGGCCGGTGATCGCGTCCCACAGCGCGTTCCAGTTCCGGCCGTGGAAGTCGGGGAACCGCAACTCACATTGCAGCAGTCGATGGAGGTCCTCGGCGTTGCACACCTCGGTCAGGTCGATGACCAGTGCGTCGGGGACATCCGTGGGCTTCGCACTGCTTGTTTCGTCTGCCATGGTGGCTGTGGTGTCTCAGTCCGCCCGCACCGTCCTGTAGCGGACCGGCTGGTCCTCCACCTTCACCAACAGGCCATCGCTCGCGAGGTCGCGGAGGATCTGGCGGGTGTGCTTGTCCTGTGGGTCGTGCCCCGCGTCGCGCAGCGCGCGCAGGCCGCGTTCGGTATCCCAAAGGCCGCCGTACGTGCGCACGGCCCTCTCGAGATCGGCACGCTGGCTGCCGGCTGGCTCCGTCAACGCTCCGCCCCCTGTGCCTGGTCGCCGATCGTGGCTGCGTGCGCCTTCTTCGTGTGGTTGGCGATGCTCGCCGGAGCGCCGACGTAGTCGCACGCGGGGCATGTGAGCCACACACCCTCCGACACGGCACGCGCGCTCACCGAGTGTCCGGGTCCGTATCCGTGGCCGTGCAGCAACTGGGCGACGGAGGAGCCGTACTCGACCGCGAGCAGTGCCGCCTCCGCCACCTTGTCGTGACCGGGGGCGAAGAACGATCCGGTGCCGACCTTCTTTGCGCAGCCGCACCAGCAGGTGCCCGTGGGGGTGAGATGGGGAAGAGACTTCTGCGTCATGCCGTCACGGTAGATCAACGCACGTGGGAGCACGTGGGTTTCGCCCTGTTCGGTGCCCTCACTCGGAGCACGCCGACCGTGGCCGACATCTACGAGCTCAAGCTTGCTCCGCACCTACCGGCGCGCTGGTCTGGGAGTCGCGCTCCACTGGTGATGCATGCGGGATGGACGCTGACGTGCGGACGCAGGCTCGTACTGTGGCCCGCCGCCCGTACGCCGAGAGGTCCTGCGTGTCGACAAGGCCGTCGGGGTGGCGAACCAGGTGATTCCCGAATCTACGCCTGAACGGCGGGCTGGCGCCGCGCCTTCTCCCGGTGCGGCGCCCCGCCCCGCAGGTCGCTCACTTGATCGAGCACTCCTTCACATCAAGCGGCTTCGTGGTGCCCGCCGGCCTGCTGCACAGCACCTCCGCCCTCGACAGCCCCTCCGGCGTCCTACGGACGCGGGCGAGGACGATGCTGTGGCCGTGGCGTTCGCCGTACAGCGGCGCGTCGGTGAAGTCGATCGTGCCGGTGGCCATGCCCTCCAGCTTGACGCCCCTGAGATTGACCCAGGTCGCCGCACGGCTCTGGCGTACGTCGCCGAGGCTCGCCGCCCAGTACAGCGCGCGCGTGGCGTCGTGGGCGAGGGCCGTCTGGCCGCTGGCGAAGCCGGGGGCGTCGTAGGTCGCCTCGCCCGGCTCGAGCCAGGGGAGGTGCTGGGCCGCGTCCTGGTAGAAGGCGGTCCCGGACGCCGCCTCCCGCAGTTCCGCCAGCGCCGCGTGGTACAGCGTGATGCGCGGGGCCACGCCGTCCCGGCCGCCCGTGCCGGAGAACTTGGCCTTGCTCAGGTCGTCCCCGGTGAGAATCGATATCTCGCGGTTCGCGCAGCCCGGTTCGACCCCCAACTGGGTCATCAGCGGGCCGATGTCCTCGACGCGTCCCGCGAAGTAGATGACCGACGGGACGTCCTCACCCCGGCAGATGCTCTCCGCGTGCAGCCGGAGTTCGGGCTTGCCGTTCGCCACCCGGTAGGTCCGCGAGGGCAGCAGCCGGAAGCCCTTCTTACGCAGCATCACCCCGCCGTAGTGCGCCTGTTCGCTGGTGTAGCGGTCCTGCGACGCCTTGGTGTCGCGGGCCAGGACGAGGGCGTACGGGGCCGCGCCCTTGCCGCGGAGCTGCTGGGCGACCAGACCGAGCGCCTCCGCCTGGTGCTCGTCCGGGGCCGCGAGGCTGAACCAGTTGGAGAAGTCCTTCGGCAGATACGTCGCCGAGTTGGTGCCGGAGACGATGGGCAGGCCCGCCGCCTGCAGCCGCCGCGTCACGTCGGGGCTGCTCTGCAGGTCGCGGCCGAAGCCGACGACACCGACGACCGTCGGATCGCGCTCGGCGTACCGCGCGATCGCGTCGGCGGTGAAGCGCTGGTGTCCCATGTCCGCACCGCCGTTGGCGAGCAACACGCGTAGCTTGACGCGGTAGTTCTCGTTCACCACCCGCTGGGCGAGGTAGACGCCGGCCAGCTCCTCCGCGCCCTTGACCAGGGACGGGTCCACCGTGGCCGAACTCAGCGGGCCCGCGTACACCACCGTGACGTAGGCGCGGGGATTCTCGCGCAGCACCTTGGCGTTCTCGGCGTGCACCAGCTTCTCCAGCTCGCGCAGCCGTCCGCCCTCCGAGTCGGACCCGCCCTTCAGGTGGGAACCGAACCGCACGTCGCCCGTCGATATGCCGACGCACTCCGTGCCGCCGCCCGGCGCCGGGCGCAGCTCGGTGTCGCGGTCGGCGGTCAGCAGACCCGCCGAACAGTACGTGCGGTGCAGGTCACGGGCGTGTACGACACCGACGGTGGCCGCCAGCGCGAGGACCAGCGCCAGGCTGTACGCCGACCACACGATCCGGGCCACGGGCGGACGGTGCCGGGCCCGCACGCACCGCCAGTCCGCCTGCCGCAGCTGGACCAGCTCCTCGTGGGGGAGGGATATGCGCAGCACCCAGGGCAGGGCGTTCGTCCGGCTCGGGGACTGGTCGGCGCGCAGGTTCCCGGCCCATTCGTCGTACCAGTGCCGCAGCCGTTGCTGCAGGCGGGCGGGGCTGGAGAGCAGCGGGGAACGGGAGTCGGTCCCGGCGGGGGGCGCACCGGTGTCGGCGCCCCGGTCGAGCAGGGGTGCGTCGGCCGCCGCCACGCCGGCCACGATCAGCAGGGGGTCCAGTTCGCTTCGGCGGCTGCGGACGTCGCTGACCGCCTTGATCAGCTCGATGCCGCCGTTCTCCCGGCTCACCTGGCGCAGGATCAGCACCGGCGGCCGCGTCCGCTTCAGGCCGCGCAGGTCCCAGCTCGCGCGCCGGTGGTTGTCCCGCAGGTCCTCGAAGAGCGCCAGCACGTACAGCTGGAGGGGGAAGACGCCGCCCTCGCGCATGGCCTCTGCGACGTCGTAGGCGCGGGCGGCGATGGCGCGCCAGGAACGGACGGGCCGCAGCAGCCGCACGCTGGTCGACTGCCGACGGGCCGCGGACTGGAGGAACGTCGTGGTCAGGAACCAGCGGCTCTCCCTGCGCAGCCATAAGAAGAGTGGTGCGCGCCCGGGCACGTGGTTCAGCGCGGCCAGCAGGATCATCAGACCGATGCCCGCGAGGACGGCGACGTACCACTCGGGGCGGGTCAACAGGGAGGTGAGCGCGCCCAGGACACCCGCGGGGAGGAACTGCTGCACGTCGTTCAGCAGCGCCTGACGATTGCGGCGCGCGGGCCTGCGAGGCCGCCAGCGCTGCCGGGCGAGGATGCGGAGCAGCTGGGTCTGGGCCTGTTCGCGCTGGGCGTTGCCGTCCGGAGTGCCTGCCGGGGCGGTCGGCCAGTGCGCGTCCATGTCCGGGTCGTCGGTGGCGTCCTGAAGGGCGCGGACCAGTCCCAGCCGGGGGAAGGAGTAGGGGCGGTAGGAGGCGGAACGGTCGCCCCACTTCCGGCTGTCGCCCAGGTCGCGCAGAAGCCGCACGGCCTGGGCGGTGGGGTCCAGGTCCGGGTCCTCCTGCGGCGGCTCGGTGGGCGCGACGGCCAGACGCGTGCCGTGGCTCTGCTGTCCTTCGCGCAGCTCGTCGACGAGTTCCGTCACGCGGTCGTCGTCGGCCGCGTCCTCCGCGTGCAGCACGATCACCGGCATCGGGGGGTCGCCCGCGCGGAAGTCCTGGATGAGCGACTCCAGTTGCCGCTGGACGTCGATCCCCGCCCCCGTCGACATGCCCTGGTGGCCTCCCGGACAGTCCTGCGGGAACATCTGGTCCCGGCCGTGCATGGACACCCCCCGTTGTCGTACGACACACGTGTCACAAGCGCTCAGCGAGAATAGCGCTTGCCTGTGACAACGGGTGGGGCTGAGAGGGGGGATTTCCCGCGGCCGAATCGCCCCGGCACTGCCACGGGGAGTACCGAGGGAAGTGAACAGTGGAGCAGTTCGCCGCGGGCAAGGTCCTGCGCGGCAGGTACCGGCTGGACCGGGTGCTCGGCCGAGGTGCGATGGGGCACGTCTGGGAAGGCACGGACGTGGATCTGGAGCGTCCGGTGGCTGTCAAGACCGTCGCCTCGGACCTGCTGGCCCTGCCCGACTGGCGCCCCACCGCTCTGGCCCGGTTCGAGCGGGAGGCCAAGGCAACCGCCCGCCTGCACCACGCCAACATCACCACCGTGTACGACGCTGCGGTCACCGAGAACGTCTGCTGCCGTGGTGCGGCGAGTGCGACCGCTGTCCGGAACCCCTGGCACCGGCGCCCGAACTCCTCGGACCGCGCCTTGCGGATGCGGTAGGAAGGGCGGCTTCCGTCTGCGGTCGGTACGCACCCGCCGCGGACGCAACATCGTGCGTCAGCGTATCTGGGAAGGCTGACATCCTTGCCTGTTCGGCGTGATCACGGCCGAGGCTCCATCAGGGTCTTCGCGCGCCTCCGCGCGCCCTCCTGCTGTTCCCGCGCGCCCGTTGCCCGGGTGGGGCGAATGTCGTTGCTCGGTACATGAGGCACACGACCACCGACGACATGAGCCGGGCATGCAGCCCGTGCCTTCCGGTGTGCGCCGCTCCCCGTGCTCCCGCGGGGCGGGTTCTGCCTTTCCCAGTCACAGCACCAGGCGGTTCTCATGACCACGAACAGCAACGACGACAGCACGGCAACGCCCCAGGAACCCTCGGCACAGCCTTCCGCGTCCGCCCCGCACTCTCTCGACTCCCAGCAGCCCGCAGGACGGCGCCGGTTGAGCAACGCGACGAAAGTGGCGTACTCCGTGGCCATCGTCAGTTCCTTGACAGCCGCCATCCTGTCCCCGCTCGGGGAACACCTTCTGAACCGGATGCTGGAGGAGCCGACCTGTCCGGGCGAGGCGTGTGAGGGCAAGAACCCCGGCCGTCAGGGCTGCGAC
Organism: Streptomyces albogriseolus; assembly: GCA_014650475.1. GTDB lineage: Bacteria > Actinomycetota > Actinomycetes > Streptomycetales > Streptomycetaceae > Streptomyces > Streptomyces albogriseolus. Next base: position 28,715 of record BMVA01000006.1, on the reverse strand, counting down.
GAGGATGCGCGCACATTCAAGCCGGCCACTGGCAACCCCGCTGTCCTCCAGCTTCGCTACAGCGAGGAATGCCAGGCGGTGTGGGCGAAGATCGAGCACGGCGGCAAGGGTGACTTGGTCACGGTCGAGGTGTCCGGCGGAACCAAACGCGCCGCCGAGATCAACTACGGCGACGACCAGTACACCCCGATGGTGCACGTGGGCGACGACGAGTTCGAGGTCAGCGCCTGTGCGGTCCCGAAGGCCGGCGGCGCCGGCACGTACGAGTACTACTGCATTCACGGCACCGAGGCGACCGCCTGGCGGTGACCGCATCCGGATGCCGCCCGGCTGATCCCGGTGATCCCGGAGGCCCGTGATCCCGTCGAGCGTGCACAGTTCGATCACCGTCCGGGCCGGTACGGGCGTTCCGCTGTCCGTCTGAGGATGCACGTCTCCTGCGCGCCCACCGACCGGTTCGGGGCGTGGCGGTGGAGAGGACACGTCGACTGGGCAGACAGAGCGTCACGCGTGGGCTCGGAGCGGTGACCGCGCGAGCGCGGTCACCGCTCCGACGCCCTGCGGCGGGTGTTGCCGTGCGGACGGGGTCAGCCCCGGCGACACCGCTCTCGCAGCTCCGCGAGAATCGCCTTTTCGCGGGAGTCGAGGTCACCGTCCACGGTGGCCACACGTTCGGCGGCGTCGAGCACGTCGCTGAGGTCGCCCGTCTCGTCGGCAACCCGCTTCCACACGTCCGCCGGGTCGATGTCGACGACCTGGGCGAGTCGTTCGTCGGCCACGCCGTGGCGCTCACGGACGGCCCTGACCAGATGGCGCATCAGCAGCGCCTCGTCGTCGGCGATCGCGGGCTTGGTGTGCGCCCGGAGGACGAGCCAGGCGACCCAGAGCATCAGCTCCGGGTGCCGACTGCGCTCGCTCAGGCTCTCGGCCAGTTCGATGATCCGCGCCTCGTTCCGGAACACGGCCCGCGCGTGCCGGCCGGCCACGAGGGTGGTGTAGCGGTTCAGCAGGACGGCGAGGGGGACGCCGATCAGAGGGATGCCGATTTTGATGACGTTGCGCTGCAGGAGGTGCTTCCCGACGACCGGCAGCGCTTTGCCGGCGGTGAGCACCGACCCCGAGTAGAACTTCTTGACCAGCGGCCGCACCACCATCGAGACCGCCTTGACCACGGTCTTGTTGGCCGCTTCCCCGCTCTTGATCGTGAAGGCCACACGGATCAGCTTCCACAGGTCCTCGGGGTCGTGCACGTCGATCGGCACCGGTAGAGGACGGAGACGTCGTAGACCAGGCGGAGCTGGAGCTGACTGATGAAGGCGACGTCGACCATCATGGTCGCCACGGCCGCGGGCACGGTCGCCGGCGAGGCGCCTCCGAGGCTGCCGATGGTCGCGGCGACGGTCGCCGTGTACGCGCCCGCGGAGAGCCCGCCTTCGAGCTCGCCGGTGGCAGGAGGGTGGCCGCCGGCGACGCCGCGACCGGTGAACAGAAGTGGAGGCTGTCCCGGGTGGCCGGGTGGCCGGGTGGCCCCGCCGCTCCGGACCGGCCTGGTCACGGACTTCGTCACCTGCTGGGGGCGGTGCCCCTGGTGGTGACGACGTAGCAGCTGATGTGACCTCCGCCCTGCGTCCACGCGCCAAAGTTCGACCACATGTACCAGTAGTCTCCGGCCTGGCCCGCCTCGGAGAGCCTGGCCGCGGGGGCAGTGTCATGGGCGGCGCGGCAGGCGGCCTCGGTCTTCTCCCGGGTGGCCTTCTCGCCCGGGTAGGGGCCCGTGCCGAGCTCCGCGAAGCAGGAGGACTTCGACACCTCATGGCGTCGGCGGCCACAGCACTGGCAGCGCACGGCGCTCGGGTCGTCGCGCGGATCGTGCAACGCCAGGGCGTCTCGGACGGTGGGGCCCGGAAGCTGAGTCCGCCCTACTCCTCGAGAACCCCGCTGACCTACGGGAAAGTTCGCGAGGTGGCGTCGGCCCGTGACCAGGCCGACGCCGACGCAGTGATTTTCACCGTCTCCCTCACCGAGCGCCAACGGCGCACAATGACAGACATGCTCGGCCGCCCCGCCGTAAGTATTTCCGACATACTCACTGCCGAGACGGGCCGCCGGTTCGACCAAATCCAGACCCGACCGTACGTCATTAATTCAGCGGCTTATCTGATGGTCACCCCCGTCGTGTTACGCCATTTCGGGTAACACATCCCCTGTGATCTCATGGATATCGCCGCGGTACGACTCCTCGGCGGTTCCCCATCTCGAGCACCCGGGTCCTGAGATGACGGACGAGGCCCTGGTCCTCCACCAGGAATGTCGAAGGGAAAGGTCACATATGCGCGAGAAGAAGGGGTGGCGCACGTTCCGCTCGGGCTGCGTCATCGTGGCGGGTGTCATGACGGCCACCTACTGGACGCTGCGCACCGTGCAGGCGGGAATCGACCTCTACGGGGCCGTCGGCCCCTGGGGGTGACGGTCCGGGACGCCGACGGCCGGCCGAAGCGGTGGGGTCTCGGACGGATGTCACGCCGGAAGGGCCCCGCCGTGGAGCTCATCACCGTGCCGCGCGGCGGCTTGGCCCTTGTCACCCCATGCGCCGAGGGCCGCACTCCCCGCGCGGGGAGTGCGGCCCTCGGTCGTTGCTCGTTGCTCGTACCTCATGAGATCGCAACCGGCACTGAAGCCCTGTGGGCTCTCGCAGAACGACTTCAGGCTTGGATTCCGGTCGGGCGGGACGAGAGGTGGCGCCGCCTCAGATGGTCGGGGTGTCGTCGACTACCGGCTTGTGAATCTCAACGACCGGCTTCCACCCCGTGGAGAACTCGATGAAGTCCGCACGGGTGGGGTAGGTGTCGATGGCGCGACGGTCACGCTTGGGGCTGTCGCTCGCCTTGCGGCCCCGGGGGATCTGCTCCTCGAAGATGTCGACCTTCACGTCGGGAACCGCCTTGAGGCCCTGGCGCCAGATCTGCACGACGTCGGCGCCGAACGCCTGTCGGACCGCGGCGTAAAGGGCCGTGAGGGACCCCTTGTCCCCACCGGGGACGAAGAGTGCCAGGTCCAGCACGACACCGGCGGACTGGAGGACCTCGATGGTCACCGGACCGCTCTCGTCGGCCACGTAGATCCCGGCTTCGTTCTCGTCGTCGGGAAGGCAGGAGACCTCTTCCTGGAATACGGTCCTCGCCGTGATCGAGCCGCCCTCGAAATGCTCACCGGGCTTGGTCAGAAAAGCAGGGACATAGCAGTCGGGAAGTTTGAGTTCTTCCGTGTCGGCGGAAACGAAGAGCCTGTCCTTCACGCCGAGTTTCGTCACCTCTTCCAGCGAGAGGCGGCGAGCGGCGATCTTCTCCGTGTTCACGATTTCCCTTTCAGGTTGCACTGTCCCTCTGAGCGAGGACGCTACCACGAAACCCTGAGGTCAACTGCCCAGTAATCGTTGGGTATATGGGCTTCGAGTGGCCCGTGCGGGAGGATATTGCAGCGAGCGCCACTCGGCCGGGAACACGCACCCGCCAGGCAGTATCCCTCGTCATGGTGCGGGTGATCAACTGGCGGTGCATGTGGGTGCGTTGGGTAGTGCGGAGGAACTAAAAGAGAGTTTACGGTAAATGTCCCCCATATCGCCTTCGGGGGCGAGGGGAGGCGCTCCATTCGTCGTGCATCTCGAAGAGCGCAGCGGAAACCAGCTGAATGGTCCGACGGCATCTCCGCCTGCCCGGCGCCCGCACTCTCGCCTCCGGTCTCCGACGGGCAGCCCGGGACCGAACCAGGCCCCTTGCCCTTCCCGGCCTCACATGATCAGCACGGACGCCCCGTGGTCGAGGTGTCGCCGTCGGACGCGGACTTGTTTTGGAGGGACGCCCATTGGCGTGAGCGGCGGCTCATAGTGCTGGTCGGACCGGCGGGCCATGTGAGCTTGGTGCCGCGTGAGCCCGTCCCCGTCGTTGGTGGAGGCGTGATGCGGTGGCCGTGGGCGGTACCGGCCGTGGTGCTGGGAGTGGCGGCGGCGGTGGGTGTCCAGCGGGGCGTGAATGCCCACACTGCTCCGCGGAATCGACCTACTGGTCGCTCTGTCGCCCGCACAGCCAGCCCTTGGCCGATGTCGCCCGCACCGCGACGACGAGGTGTGCCGCTCCTGGAGGGCACGTTCGGCCGATCCATTGCATGGTCGCGGGCCGACCCTTCTGCTCCGGCAAGCGGAAGAGGCACGGGATGAACGTGCAGGTCCCCGCCGATAGGCAGGTCGGCGGGGGCGGAGTCCTGGCATGAGGGCGTGTACAGGCGGGGGCTGTACGGGGGAGGGCGGACGCTCGTCCCCGGTACGGGCGAAGTGGCACCAAGTGGCGCGAAAGTTACGGTGCGTGCCTTTGCAGTGAGTTGTGAGTGATGGCCGGGTGTGGTGCGGGTGGCGAGGTGAGGGGACCGGTGACGACGACTCACGGTGAGAGCGAGACGGGCATCCTGCGGTGCTTCGGGCAGAACGACCGACGGCTTGATCACCTTCACCGCGGCCGGCGCGCCGCCCAACGACTCGCCGAGGAAGACCTGCCCCATGCCGCCGTGCCCGATCCGTCCCAGAAGTTCGAAGTCGCCCAGCACGGACGGATCCTCGGGGTTCAGGGGCGTGATCCGCACGGTGTCCTCGGCAATCGGTCGTGGGCGAGCGTCTGAGCTGCCGCGATGCGCGCCTGGAGACACGTTAATGGATGCGCGGGGAGTTGGGACGGGGAGGGAGAAACAGGGCATCCGCCCGGAGTTGGGGTGATGGGCGTCACATAATGCCCGTCGTCTCCTCGCGCGAGGGGAAAGGGGCGCGCACGAAGCCGTGAGGGCCGGAGTCGACAGTCCCGAATGACCGCCCGACCGTCGTCCCGCGCCTCGTCGTCCCCCCACCGTGACAAGGGGTGCGCGGATGCGTACGTCCCGCGGATCTCCTGCCCCCCCACGCCCTCGGCTGGTCGGGCCGCCCTGTCCCGGGGACGGCCCGACCGTACGGCCTGGCGGACACGGTGCAGGCCCTGGAGGGCCTGGCGTCCCGCTGAGCACGGGGAAACCAGCGCCGATCAGTCGTCCGGCCGCCGGGCCTCGAACAGGCGGTACGACGCCCGGTTGCTGTCGTCCGGTGCGTCCAGGGCGGTGACGCCGCGCACCTCCAGGCCGTGTCGGGTGAGCAGGGACTCCCACAGGTCCGGGGCGAGGACCCACATGTGCATCGTGAGGGTGCCGCCGCCCGCCAGGTGCAGGAGCTCGGGGCGGGGCGACAGTGTCGAACTGGGTCCGTGACCGTCGGAGTTGGTGTGCAACACCGTGAAGTACAGACGGCCGCCGGGGGTCAATGAACCGGCCAGGGCCGAGAAAAGGCGGTGCGGGTCGAAGAAGTGGACCGCGCTGACGGAGTAGATCACGTCGTACGGCTCCGCCTGGCCCAGGTGATCGACGGCGTCCGCGTGGAACAGGCGCAGACCCGGCACGTCGGGGTGGTGGACGCGGGCCCGTTCGATCTGGCTGTGGGAGGCGTCAACGCCGTCGACCCGTGCGCCGTTGGCGCGGGCCAGATGCGCGGCGTGCCGCCCCGTACCACAGCCCAGGTCGAGGACCCGTAGACCCTCCAGGTCGCCGAGGACCTCGTCGCCCGGTCCGTCCAGGCCGGGGCCCCAGGTGATCCGGTCCAGATCGGGCAAGGGCGTACCGCGCTTCACATGGTGCTGCCCGTAGGTTTCCCACGCGGAACGCGTCTGCTGTTCGATGTGCGTCACGGCTGCTCCTGTCCCGAGGGCGCCCCTGTTGGGGGGCGGATCGTGCAGGTCGGTGAGTGTGTGGTGACCGCCCGCCGGGTTCAACGAGCCGAAACGCGTGGTGAACACGCGGGTTTCGGTCGTATCGGTAGCCGTGGGACGAAGCGGAGAGCCCTGTCGGATCCGTGAGAGGGAAAAGCCGCACCGGAGTACGTTGGTGCGGCTTCTCCGTGAGAGCGGTGCCGGCCTACTCCGGGGGCGTAGGGGTCTCGGAGGTGCGGTACATCGCCTGGACGTCCAGCTCCAGTTGCACGGTCGGACCGACGACCGCGATGCCGCGGGCCAGCATCGAGCGCCAGTTGAGGGTGAAGTCCTCGCGGTGCAGCTCCGTCTTCGCCAGGGCCGCGCAGCGCAGCTCCTGTTCGTAACCGCCGTTCACCGTGCCGAGGTACGTCGTGTCCAGCCCCACGGAGCGGCTGGTTCCGTGCATGGTGAGCGTGCCGTTCAACGTCCACTTGGATCCGCCCTGGTAGACGAACCGGGTGCTGGTGAAGTCGATGTAAGGGTAGTGATCGACGTCGAGGAAGTCGGCGGAACGCAGGTGGTTGTCACGGGTCCTGTTGCCCGTGGTGATGCTGGCGGCGTCGATGCGCACCGACACCTGGGAGTCGCGCATGTCCGGCGCGATGCGAATACCGCCCGTGAAGCGGGTGAAGCGTCCGTGGACGTGGGCCATGCCCACGTGCTTGGCGATGAAGCGGATCGCGGTGTGCGGCGGATCGAACAGCCAGGTGCCGGGTGGCGGCAGTTCCAGCTGGCGTGCGGGCAGCAGCACGACGCGCGCCGGGGGAAGGGCGGTGTCAGCGGCTATGTCGACGTCGCTGCGGGCCGGGGTGAGGCCCTCACTCGTGACCATCACACTGTAGGAACCGGGCGGGAGCGCCGCCATGAACAGGCCGTACGGATCGGTGGTGCCGTGGGCGGCGACCCGGTGGCTGTCCAGGGCGGTCACCGTGACCTCGGCACCGCCCAGGGGCTGTCCCATGGGATCGACGACCTCGCAGCCGTACGCGCCGGCGCCGGCCGGCAGGGTCAGCGGCACGCCCGATGCGGCCGTGGGACCGCTTCGGGAACGTCGGCGCCGGAGCAGTCCGAGGGCCATACGATTCACCTTTCCTCCTGCGTGTCACCGCGACGGGACGCGCACCGACGGGTGGGCTCGCGGTCACCGGACACCATCAGGGAGCAGTTGCAAGCGCGATGAAGTCAATTATTGAACGATCATAGAGCAGGTCGAGGGGAGCGGTCCGTCATCGGGGTGGCGTACGAAACGGCTCGTCCACGTGCCGCTCTTGAGGTGAACCCCCGTCATTCCGGCCGTCGACGGGGTGTGTCGCTTCGCCGACCGTGATGCTTTGCTGCGGTGCTGTGGTGAACGCCACGCGGCAGCGTGAAGAATTCACACGTGGTCTGCGGTCCCGTCACGCGGCCCACACAGCGCGCGGGCCCCGCCGCCGCGCCTGACGCGTGCGTCGTCCTCCTTCGCCCTCGGGGGCGGCCCGTCCCGGTCCAGCGCTAGCCCGGCCGAGTCACTCCGGACCACCCGGTCGCGGCGGTGGCCGTGCGAGCCGTGGCCGCGAACCGCACGATGGGCCGTGCTGCCGGCCGGCCGCCCGAGCCGGAACCGGTCGGATGCGAAGGAGGCGCCCGCCATGGGTGAGCTGTACATCGACGGCGAGTGGACCACCGCCGCCGGCGGAGGGCGGCGGGAGGTGGTCAATCCGTACGACGCCTCCGTCATCACCACCGTCGACGAGGCCGACGCCTCCGACGTGGACCGGGCCGTGCGGGCCGCCCGCCGTGCCTTCGACGAGGAGGACTGGGCGAACGCCCCCACGCGGCGCCGTGCCGACCTGCTGATGCGGGTGCACGACCTGCTGCTGCGGGACATCGACGAGATCGCCCGCACCGAGACCCTCGACACCGGCAAGACGCTGGCCGAGGGCCGCTTCGACGTCGAGGACGTGGCCAACGCCTTCCGCTACTTCGCGGAGCTGGCCGGCAAGGACGGCGGACGCGTCGTGGACGTCGGACCCGACGTGCTCAGCCGCGTCGTCCACCAGCCCGTCGGGGTGTGCGCGCTCATCGCCCCCTGGAACTATCCGCTGCTGCAAGCCTCGTGGAAGGTGGCGCCCGCGCTGGCGGCCGGCAACACCATCGTCCTCAAGCCCAGCGAGATCACCCCGCTCACCACCATCGCGCTGTTCCGGCTGATCGAGGAGGCCGGCGCCCCGCGCGGCGTCGCCAACCTCGTCCTCGGTTCCGGGGCGACGGTCGGCGCGGCCATGACCTCCCACCCCGAGGTCGACCTGGTGTCCTTCACCGGCGGCCTGGCCACCGGGCGCGCCATCATGGCCGCCGCGGCCGAGGGGCCGAAGAACATCGCCCTCGAACTCGGCGGCAAGAACCCCAACATCGTCTTCGCGGACGCCGACTTCGAGGCCGCCGTCGACTACGCGCTCGACGCCGCCTTCCTGCACGCCGGGCAGGTCTGCTCCGCCGGGTCACGCCTGCTGGTGGAGGACTCGCTGCACGACCGGTTCGTCGAGGCCTTCGCCGAACGCGCCCGCCGGATCCGGCTGGGCAACGGCATGGAGGAGGGCACCGAGAGCGGGCCGCTCAGCTCCGCCGAGCACCGGGAGAAGGTCGAGCGCTACATCGCCCTCGGCAAGGAGGAGGGCGCCCGGCTCGTCACCGGCGGCACCCGTCCCGACGACCCCGCCCTGAGCCGCGGCTTCTTCCTGCTGCCCACGATCTTCGCCGACTGCGACCGCTCCATGCGCATCGTGCAGGAGGAGGTGTTCGGGCCGGTCGTCACCGTCGAACGGTTCCGCACCGAGGACGAGGCCGTGGAACTCGCCAACGACACCCGTTACGGACTGGCCGGCGGCGTCTGGACCTCCGAGGCCAGTCGCGCCCAGCGGGTCGCGCAGCGGCTGCGGCACGGCACCGTCTGGATCAACGACTTCCACCCGTATGTGCCGCAGGCCGAGTGGGGCGGCTTCGGACGCTCCGGCGTCGGGCGCGAGCTCGGGCCCACGGGCCTGCGCGAGTACCAGGAGGCCAAGCACATCTACCAGAACCTCACCCCGGGACCCTCCGGCTGGTTCAAGGGCGGGAGCGGCGGCGACTGAGCCGCGACACACCGGCTCGCCCCTCCACCCCACGGTTCCGAAGAAAGGCAGCCCATGGCCTCCACCACCCCTCACGGCGCGGAGTCGGCCTACGACTACGTCATCGTCGGCGGCGGCACCGCCGGCTGTGTGCTCGCCGCCCGCCTGAGCGAGGACCCCGACTGCCGCGTCTGCGTGATCGAGGGCGGACCCAGCGACGTGGGCGACGACCGCATCCTGCGCCTGCGCAACTGGATCAACCTGCTCGGCTCGGAGTTCGACTACGGCTACACGACCGTCGAACAGCCGCGCGGCAACTCCCACATCCTGCACTCGCGGGCCCGCGTCCTCGGCGGCTGCTCCTCCCACAACACCCTGATCAGCTTCCTGCCGCTGCCGCAGGACCTCGACGACTGGGTGGCCGCCGGCTGCACCGGCTGGGACCCGGGCACGATCCTGCCGTACCGCGACCGGCTGCAGACGACCATCGTGCCGGTGGCGGAGGCCGACCGTAACCCCATCGCCAAGGACTTCGTCACCGCCGCCGCCCGCGCCACCGGCGTCCCCGTCATCGACGACTTCAACGCCGAACCCTTCGCCGACGGCACCGGCTTCTTCTCCCTCGCCTACGAGCCGGAGGGCAACAAGCGCTCCTCCGCCTCCGTCGCGTATCTGCACCCCGTCCTCGACCGCCCCAACCTCACGCTCAAGCTGGAGACCTGGGCGCATCGGCTGCTCACCGACGAGGCGGGACGGCTCACCCGGGTCGCGGTGCGCGGCGCCGACGGTGAGCCCGCCGCCGTCCGCGCGACCCGTGAACTGCTGCTGTGCGCCGGGGCGATCGACACCCCGCGGCTGCTGATGCTGTCCGGCATCGGACCGGCCGACGACCTGCGCCGCCTCGGCATCGACGTGAAGATCGACCTGCCCGGCGTGGGCGAGAACCTGCTGGACCACCCCGAGTCGGTGATCGTCTGGGAGACCCGCGGGCCGCTGCCGCCCAACTCCGCGATGGACTCCGACGCCGGCCTCTTCCTGCGCTTGGACAAGAACCAGCCGCGGCCCGACCTGATGTTCCACTTCTACCAGGTGCCGTTCACCGTCAACACCGAACGGCTCGGCTACCCGGTCCCCGAGCACGGGGTGTGCATGACGCCGAACGTGCCCCGCGCCCGCTCCACCGGCCGCATGTGGCTGCGCAGTGCGGACCCGTCCGAGCATCCCGCGCTGGACTTCCGCTACTTCACCGACCCCGAGGGCCACGACGAGCGCACCATCGTGGAAGGGCTCAAGCTGGCCCGCGAGGTCGCGGCGACGGATCCGCTGAAGGAGTGGCTGGTCCGCGAGGTGGCGCCCGGCCCGGACGTCACCTCCGACGCCGGCCTGTCGGAGTACGGCCGCCGCGCCGCCCACACCGTCTACCACCCGGCGGGCACCTGCCGGATGGGCGCCGCCGGCGACCCGATGGCCGTGTGCGACCCGGAGATGCGGCTGCGCGGCGCCGAAGGCGTGCGTGTCGTCGACGCCTCGGTGTTCCCGACGATGCCCACCATCAACCCCATGGTGACGGTGCTGCTCGCCGCCGAACGCGCCGCCGACCTCATCACCGGGCGCCCTGGCCCGGCCGGCGGGGCGGCGGCGCGGTGACCGGTCCGCGGCCCGCCGCGACAGGTGAGAACTCCGGCGGCAGCGGTGTCGTGGTCACGACGGGCCTGTGGGGTATATGCGCCTCGGTGACCGGACGTCATCCGGGCGCCCGCGCCGCGGACCGGACATCCGGTGCGGCGGCCGGCAGCCGAGGCCGAGAAGGAGTGCGACGTGTCGACCGTTGGTGAGAAGGGCCCCGGAACGCCGGAGGAACTGCCACCCGAGGACGGGCCGACCGGCCCGGTGCGGATCAAGCCCGTCGTCTTCCTCGGGGCGGCGGTCCTCGTCCTCGCGATCTCCCTCTGGGCGATCATCACCCCGTCGGGCGCCGAGGACGCGATCGGGGTCGTCGTCGGCAAGATCTCCAGCTGGTTCGGCTGGTACTACTTCCTCGCGGCCACCCTGTACCTGCTGTTCGTCGTCTTCATCGCCGCGTCCAAGTACGGCACCATCAAGCTGGGTCCCAAGCACTCCAAGCCCGACTACGGCCTGTTCACCTGGGGTTCGATGCTGTTCGCGGCGGGCATCGGCATCGACCTGATGTTCTTCTCGGTGTCGGGCCCGGTCAGCCACTACCTCGCGCCGCCCGAGGGCGACCCGAAGACCCTGGAGGCCGCCCGGCAGGCGGTCGTCTGGACGCTGTTCCACTACGGCATCACCGGCTGGGGCATGTACGCGCTGATGGGCATGGCGCTCGGCTACTTCTCCTTCCGGTACCGGCTGCCGCTCGCCATCCGCTCCGCGCTGTACCCGATCATCGGGCGCCGCATCCACGGCCGGATCGGCGACACCGTCGACCTCGCGGCCATCATCGGCACCGTCTTCGGCATCGGCGTGACCCTCGGCATCGGCGTGGTGCAGCTCAACTACGGCCTCAAGGCGCTCTTCGACATCCCCGAGGGGCTGACCGCGCAGATCGCGCTCATCGTCGTCGCGGTGGGCATGGCCACCGTCTCCGCGGTGTCCGGCGTCGACAAGGGCATCCGCCGGCTGTCGCAGCTCAACATCCTGCTCGCCGCGCTGCTGATGTTCTACATCCTCGTCGTCGGCGAGCCCTTCAGGCTGCTCAACGCCATCGTCCAGAACGTCGGCGACTACGTCAGCGGCTTCCCGTCGATGACCCTGAACACCTTCGCCTACGACCAGCCCACCGAGTGGCTCGACGCGTGGACGCTGTTCTTCTGGGCGTGGTGGGTGGCCTGGGCGCCGTTCGTCGGGCTGTTCCTGGCGCGCATCTCCCGCGGCCGCACCCTGCGCGAGTTCGTCGCGGCGACGCTGGTCATCCCGTTCCTCTTCACCGGGCTCTTCCTGGCGATTTTCGGCAACAGCGCCCTGTTCCTGGTGCGCGACGGCAACACCGAGTTCGGCGAGACCGCCATGAACGTCCCCGAACAGGGCTTCTACACCCTGCTCGAACAGTTCCCCGGCTTCATGTTCAGCGCCGGACTCGCCACCTTCGTCGGTCTGCTGCTGTACGTCACCTCCGCCGACTCCGGCGCCCTGGTGATGGGCAACCTCAGCGCCGACCTGCCCACCCCGATGACCGACGCGCCGACGTACCTGCGCATCTTCTGGGCGCTGGCGACCGGTCTGCTCACCCTCGCCATGCTCATCGTCGGCGGTGTGCAGGCGCTCACCAACGCCACCATCATCATGGGCCTGCCGTTCTCCTTCGTGATGTTCCTGATCATGGCGGGTCTCTATCTCGCCCTGAGAACCGAGCGGATGAAGGTCGAGGCGCGTGTCACCACGCTGCCCGGCTCGCTCTCCGGACGCACGCTGCAGCACGGCCTTCCCGGCGCGCCGAACTGGCGGCACCGGCTGGCGCGCGCCATGTCGTTCCCCGGCCCGCGGGCCGCGGCACGGTTCGTGGACCACGTCGCCCGGCCCGCCTTCCAGGAAGTCACCTACGAGCTGCGGCAGCAGGGAGCCGAGGCGGAGATGCTGGAGGGGACCGTCGAGGAGAACGGTCTCACCCACGTCGGACTGCGCGTGCCGGTCGGCGAGGGCGACGTGTTCCTCTACGAGGTGTGGCCCGTCGAGCGCCCCACCCCCGCGTTCGCCACCCGGTCGGTCGAGGAGCGCGACACCTACATACGGTTCGAGGTCCGTCTCGCCGAGGGCAACCAGGACTACGACGTGATGGGTTACACCCAGGAGCAGCTCATCGCCGACGCCCTCGACCAGTACGAGCGGTACATGGAGTTCCTGCGGGTGCGCCACGAGGCGTCCACCAGGTCCAACCTCCCCGACCACCGCCCGGACGCACCGGACGCGCACCTGCCGTCGGAGTGAGCGGCGGGCGGGGCGGTTCGCGTCGGCTCCTTGTCCCGCCCGGACGTTCCGTACCGCCGCCTCAGCCGGTGACGGGCGGCAGCTCGGCCTGCGGGGTGAGGCGGGCGAGGTCCGGGTCGCCGAACTCGTCGCGCAGGGCCCTGAAGGCGGTCACCTTCTGCTCGCCGAAGCGGCGGACGTGGGCGGCGTAGGCCTCGGGGGAGAGGAACCGGCCGGGGTGCGACTTCGAGTGGAACTTGTCCGCGTACATCACCAGCCGCTCCTCCGCCGTCTCCGCCAGGTAGTCGGCGGGAGGGACGGGGAGGTTCTGGCTCACGACGTCCTGCCGGGTCAGTCCGACGCCGGTGTGGTGGGAGCAGAAACGGCACAGGGTGGCGGGGAGGCCCTCGCTCTCCAGGAGCTCCTGGCCGAGCAGTCCGTGCCGGATGTAGTTCTTGTGATCCAGCCGTCCTGCGTCGTCGTAGAGGCGGTAGACGCCGATGTCGTGCAGGAGGCAGCCGGCCCGGACCAGTTCGGCGTCGAGGTGGGCGAGGCGCGGTGCTGCCAGCAGCTGTTCGGCGACGCTCCAGACGAGCTCGCAGTGGCGGTGCACGGAGGTGAACGCCTCGGCCGTCGGCGCGTGCTTCTCGTGCAGCGCGCGGATCTCTTCCGGTCCCGGAATCCTCACCCGGGGAGCGTAACAACGGGACAGGTGAGGGCGGGCGGGGGCTCCCGAGCGTCGTGAGAATGCGGAAGGGTTCCCGCCACCGCCCCTTTTCACGCGATCCGGTGATAACGCCCCAAGCGGGCACGTGGCGGTCGTGCGGGCCGTTCGACGGGGTGACGGGGGCGGTCGTCGCCCCCGCGAGGCACCGACGACGGGGGAGACACCATGAGCCTGCAGTTCCTGCGGAACGCCGACGGCACGGTCACCGGGCACAACGAGACCAACGGCTTCACCGTGACACACGCCGACGAGGAGGAGGTGAAACGGCAGTTGTACGAGGACGCGGGCTGGGCGTACACGCCCCCGCCGTCCCCGGTCCCGCCGGGACATCACCGCTTCCTGCTGGTGCACGAGGAGGACGGGACCTGCGGCTTCGACGACGAGCGGTACGCGGCGCTGCGGGCGAGGCCGCCCGAGGGGTGCGTGCCGGCCGACCACGGGCACTTCGCCCTGGAGTGCGAGCGTCGGGGAAAGACACTGCTGGACGCCGTCGCCTGCACGGTCGCGGAGGTGCGGCGCGAGCACGGGGTGGTGATGAACGGCCTGGGGGTGGCCGGGAGACCGGGGGAGTGGCCCGGCACGGACACCGACGCCTGTGCCGACGCCGACGGGCGGGACGGTGACGCGGCCGGGAGGGTGGCGCACCTGGTGCTGACGGCCGCGTACCGGTCGAGACAGCTCGGGTACGGGCGGAAGGAACTGGTGCGGCTGCTGGACGCCACGGGGATCGAGTAGCCGGGTGCCGGCAGCAGAAGGGGGTGCGACTCGAACTGTCGGCGCGCGGACGTCAGCTCGTCACCAGTTCCCGCCGCGCCCTGCGCCCCGCCGCGGCCGGGGCCGCCTGCGTCGCCCGGTGCGTGCGGTGCAGCCACAGCACGTCGCGGCCGAACGACCACACCAGCAGGCCGAGGGCCAGCGCCACGACGCCGAAGTTCACCACGTGAGGAAGGAACGCGGAGGCCGCCACCAGCAGCAGTACGCCCTGGAGGGCCGCGACCGTCTTGCGGGCCGTGCTCGGCGGGAGCGGCGCGGTCAGCCACGGCCACACCCGGGCGGCAGCGACGAACACGTAGCGCATAACCCCGATCAGCAGCACCCAGGGGCCCATCACCATCGACACGTACACGCTGAGCACCAGGATCAGGAAGGCGTCGACCTCCATGTCGAAGCGGGCGCCCAGCGGGGTGGAGGTACCGGTCCTGCGGGCGACCTTGCCGTCGACGCCGTCGAGGATCAGGGCCACGGCCGTCAGGCCGACGAAGAGGGAGACAGGAGGTGAATCCTGGAACGAGTCCGCGACCAGCGCGGTCACCCCGCCGACCAGGGTGGCCCGGCCGAGGGTGACCCGGTTCGCCGGACCGAAGGTGCGCGACCCCGCCCGGTGCAGGGCCCGGGACAGCACCGCCCAGGTGGCGATCGCGAACACGAGGCCCGTGACCCAGCCCGCGGGGCCCATGCCGATCGCGGTACCGATCAGGGCCAGCAGCAGGATCTGCAGGCCCGCCCCCACAGCGGTCTCCTGCTGGACGAGCCTCGCGTCGTACGTGTTGTTCAGGGCCACCGAACACCCTCCGGCCGTGTGACAGAGTCGATCAACGCCGCTACCTTGTGCGCGGCCTGTGCACCACTCGGTACGCGCGCAGGATCCCGATCGTTCAGGAGGACCTCGATGAACCACGCCGCACGTGCGTTCTGGCTCGACTCGCCTGGCCGGGGGGAGATCCGTGAGGTGGACCTGCCGGAGCCGGGCCCGGACGACGTCGTGGTGCGCGCCCTCTACTCGGGAGTCAGCCGTGGCACGGAGACGCTCGTGTTCCGCGGAGGGGTGCCGGAGAGTCAGCACACCGCGATGCGGGCGCCGTTCCAGGAAGGTGACTTCCCGGGGCCGGTGAAGTACGGCTACCTGAGCGTCGGCGTGGTGGAGGAGGGGCCCGCGTCGCTCACCGGACGGACGGTGTTCTGCCTGTACCCGCACCAGACGCGGTACGTGGTGCCGGCGGCGGCCGTGACGCCGGTGCCCGAGTCGGTGCCGGCCGGGCGGGCGGTGCTCGCCGGCACCGTGGAGACCGCCGTCAACGCCCTCTGGGACGCGGCGCCCCTGGTCGGCGACCGGATCGCCGTGGTCGGCGGCGGGATGGTCGGCTGCTCGGTGGCCGCGCTGCTCGCCCGCTTCCCCGGCGTGCGCGTCCAGCTCGTCGACGCCGACCCCGCGCGGGCCGCAACCGCCGAGGCCCTGGGGGTGGGTTTCGCCCTGCCCGCGGACGCCGACGGGGAGTGCGACCTGGTGGTGCACGCCAGCGCCACCGAACAGGGACTCGCCCGCGCGCTGGAGCTGCTGCGGCCCGAGGGTACGGTCGTCGAACTCAGCTGGTACGGCGACCGGACGGTGGGGGTGCCGCTGGGCGAGGCGTTCCACTCCCGCCGGCTCACCATCCGCGGCAGCCAGGTCGGCACCGTCTCCCCGGCCCGCGCGCACCGTGGTTACGGGGACCGTCTCGCCCTCGCCCTCGACCTGCTCGCCGACCCCGCCCTCGACGCCCTCGTCACCGGCGAGTCGCCCTTCGAGGAACTGCCCGACGTCATGCCCCGCCTCGCCTACGGCGACCTCCCCGCCCTGTGCCACCGGGTGCGCTACGACGACCCCGGAGCGGGCACACACGCCTGACCTGAGAAAAGACACGACAGACGCTGAACACGGGAAGGAAGCCAGCCGTACTACTCGACATCCCCGCCTCCCAGACCGGCGGGGAACAGACGCGCCGCACCTGGAGGGTCGTCCGTTGTTCAGCATCACCGTCCGCGATCACATCATGATCGCCCACAGCTTCCGCGGCGAGGTCTTCGGACCGGCCCAGCGCCTGCACGGGGCCACGTTCCTCGTGGACGCCACCTTCCGGCGCGAACAGCTGGACGAGGACAACATCGTCGTCGACATCGGCCTGGCCACGCAGGAACTCGGGGCCGTCGTGGGAGAGCTGAACTACCGCAACCTCGACAACGAGCCCGACTTCGCCGGGGTGAACACGTCCACCGAGTACCTGGCCAAGGTGATCGCCGACCGGCTCGCCGAGCGCATCCACAAGGGCGCGCTCGGGGAGGGAGCCAAGGGCATCGCGCGGATCGCCGTCACCCTGCACGAGTCGCACATCGCCTGGGCGAGTTACGAGCGTGCGCTGTGACCGACACGACGATCGACATGACCGCCAGGACGGCAGGCCGCGGAGGCGGCCGCCTGGACTATGTGCCCGTACAGGCGTCCTTCCGGAGGAACGGCGGAATCATCCCCATGTCCCTGCGCTCCGTGCACTTCGTGATGCCGGGCGGGGTCGACGACCGGTCCGCCCCGAGCGGCGGCAACGCCTACGACCGGCGCGTGTGCCTGGACCTGCCCGGCTTCGGCTGGCAGGCGCACCGGCACCCGGTCGCCGGTGACTGGCCCCGCCCCGACGCGGCCGCCCGCGACGAACTCGCCCGCACCCTGCGGGAACTGCCCGACGGCGCGGTCGTCCTGCTCGACGGGCTGGTCGCCTGCGGGGTGCCCGAGATCATGGTGCCCGAGGCGGAGGAGGGGCGCCTGCACATGGCGGTGCTCGTCCATCTGCCGCTCGGCGACGAGACCGGCCTGGACGCGACCGTCGCAGCCGAACTGGACGCCCGCGAGCGCGCGGTGCTGAGGGCCGTGCCCGCCGTCGTCGCCACCAGCGAGTGGGCGGTGCGCCGGCTCGTCGCCCACCACGGACTCGCCCCCGAGCGGGTCCATGCCGCCGCCCCCGGCGCCGACATCGCGCCCCTCGCCCCGGGCACCGATGGCGTCTCGCACCTGGTGTGCGTCGCCGCGGTCACCCCGCGCAAGGGCCAGCACCGGCTGGTGGAGGCGCTGGCGACGGTGACCGACCTGCCGTGGACCTGTTCCCTGGTCGGCGGCCTCGGACACGACCCCGAGTACGTCGCCCACCTCCGCCGCCTCGTCCGCGAACACGGCCTGGAGGACCGGCTGGAATTGACCGGCCCCAAGTCCGGCGCCGAACTCGACGCCGCCTACGCCGCCGCCGACCTGATGGTCCTCACGTCCTACGCCGAGACCTACGGCATGGCCGTCACCGAGGCCCTGGCCCGCGGCATCCCGGTGCTGGCGACCGACGTCGGCGGACTGCCCGAGGCCGTCGGCCGCGCCCCCGACGGCGGGGTGCCCGGCATCCTCGTGCCGCCGGAGAACCCGGCCGCGATCGCCGCCGAACTGCGCGGCTGGTTCGGCGAGGCCGACGTACGGCGGCGGCTGAAGGCGGCCGCCCGCGGCCGGCGGGCCGCGCTCGGCGGCTGGGCGGGCACCGCACAGAGCCTCGCGGGAGTCCTGCGCCGGCTCCCCACCGCGTCCGGGAGGGCGGCATGACACGACCGACCACCACTCGACCCGCCGCCGCGATCCCGGCCCAGCCCGGCCCCCGGGACGTCACCGACGCGGCGCCCGCGACACCAGGGGGCGACATGGCAGCCACCGGTTCCACGGACGGCGCGTCGGTCATCCCCGGCGCCGGACCGTCCGGACCCCGCCCCGGCGAGCGGGCCACCGTGCGGCTGCGGGACACCGGCGAGGAGGAGCCGCCCCGCTACGCGCCCGAGTGGCTCCAGCTGCGCGAACCGGCCGACGCCGCCGCCCGCTCCTACGACCTGCTGGACCCGCTGCGGATCCGGCTCGCCAACCTGCCCGGACGGGCCGGCGGCGGTCTCGTCGTGCACGACATCGGCTGCGGCACCGGCTCCATGGGCCGCTGGCTGGCGCCCCGTCTGGACGGCACCCAGCACTGGGTGCTGCACGACCGCGACCCCTATCTGCTGCACTTCGCCGCCGTCGCCTCCCCGCGCTCCGCGGCCGACGGCAGTCATGTCACCGTCGAGACCCGGCGCGGCGACGTGGCCCGGCTCACCCCGGACGCGCTGGCCGGCGCCTCCCTGGTGACGGCGTCCGCCCTGCTCGACGTCCTCACCCGCGAGGAGGTCGGCGTGCTGGCCGCCGCCTGCGCGGGAGCCGGCTGCCCCGCGCTGCTCACCCTGTCGGTGGCCGGGCGCGTCGAGCTGACGGAGCCGCACCCGCTGGACGCGGAGATCACCGAGGCGTTCAACGCCCACCAGCGCCGCGGGGGACTCCTCGGCCCGGACGCGGTCACGGCCGCCGCCGAGGCGTTCACCGAGCACGGCGCGACCGTACGGCTCAACCCCAGCCCGTGGCGGCTCGGCCCGGAGGAGGGCGCGCTCACCGAGCAGTGGCTGCGCGGCTGGGTCGGCGCGGCGGTGGAGGAGCGGCCGGAGCTGGCGGAGCGCGCCGGCGCCTATCTGGCCGAGCGTCTCGAAGCCTGCGCGGCGGGGACGCTCCGGGTGGTCGTGCACCACACCGATCTGCTCGCCCTGTGCCACCCGGTGGACGGCGGCGCATGAGCAGGCACACGGGGGAGACGGCCGAGGCGGAGGCGCCCTCGGCGGGACCGGCGACCGGGGGCGGCGTCCGCCGTCTGCTCGGGCGGCTCGGCGGTCCCGCCGTGCGCACCCGCCTCGGCACGCTCGCCGGTGTGGTCATCCTCGCCGTGCTGTTCTGGCGGCTCGGCACCGGCGCCTTCGTGGACGGGGTACGGCGCATCGACGCGCCCACGCTGGCCGCCGCCCTCGGCATCGGGCTCGTGACCACCGTGTTCAGCGCCTGGCGCTGGGCGCTGGTGGCGCGCGGCATCGGCATACGGCTGCCCTTCGGCGCGGCCGTGGCGGACTACTACCGCGCCCTGTTCCTCAACGCGGCACTGCCCGGTGGTGTCCTGGGCGACGTGCACCGGGCCGTGCGGCACGGGCGGGACGCCGGCGACCTCGGGCGGGGGGTACGGGCAGTGGTGCTGGAGCGGACCGCCGGGCAGCTCGCGCTGTTCGCCGCCGGGGGAGTGGTCCTGCTGGCCATGCCCTCCCCCGTCCGTGACCAGATCAGGCAGGCCGCCCCGCCGGCCGCGTTGGGTGTGGTGGGCGCCTGCGCGGTGGTTCTGGCCCTGCGGATGAACCGGGCGCCGTCCGGGCGGAAGCCCCGCGAGGTGCGCGGGATGTTCGGCGAGGCGCGGCAGGCGCTGTTCTCGCGGTCCACCGCGCCGGGCGTCCTCGTGTCGTCCGTGGTCGTGCTCGCCGGGTACGTGGCCATGTTCGTCCTCGCCGCGGACGTCGCCGGGGCCGGGGCGTCGGTGGCGGAGCTGCTGCCGCTCGCGCTGCTGGCGCTGCTGGCGATGAGCCTGCCGCTGAACGTGGGCGGCTGGGGACCGCGGGAGGGCGTCGCCGCGTGGGCGTTCGGGGCGGCGGGGCTCGGTGCGGGACGGGGGCTGACGGTCGCCGTGGTGTACGGGGTGTTCAGCCTGGCGGCCAGCCTGCCGGGAGCGGTGGTGCTGGTGGCCCGGTGGTAC
Source organism: Streptomyces albogriseolus (assembly GCA_014650475.1). Lineage (GTDB taxonomy): Bacteria > Actinomycetota > Actinomycetes > Streptomycetales > Streptomycetaceae > Streptomyces > Streptomyces albogriseolus. Next base: position 8,734 of record BMVA01000006.1, on the reverse strand, counting down.
GCCGCCACCCGTGACCGCCGTACGGCGGACCCCGCGGGGCCGGTACCGGCGTCATGGGGCTTCCGCCCGCCCGCCCCGCGCGCACCGGCCCCGGTCGTCCGGATTCCCGCTCAGCTGTCGGAGGTCAGAAGCGAGAAATACGCGCCGAAGGAATCCGCGAGGCTCGCGAGAAGTTCCTTGCCCTTTTCCGCGGTGCCCAGCGAAGGCCGGCCGATGACGCCGGAATCCGTATAGGCGGACATTCCGGTGGTGAGCAGATGACGCCGGTCGTCCGAAACGTGGTCGGACGTCTCGTAACCGGGACGGAGAACCTCGGGAGAGGTGTGCAGAAGAATGGACGTCTCGATTTCGCCCGCGTGCATGTCCGTCAGCAGCGACGTGACGACCCCGGCGCGCGCCCGCGCCGCCTCCCAGTCCTCCGGGGCCGGGAAGAGCGCCATCCGCTCACCGCGCGCGGAGGCCTCCTGGACGACGTTGCCCAGCACGTAGTTGCCGCCGTGCCCGTTGACCAGCACCAGCGTGTCGATGCCCGAGCGGCGCAGCGAGTCGGCGATGTCCCGCACCACCGCGTGCAGGGTCACGGCGGAGATGGACACCGTGCCCGGCCAGGCCGCGTGCTCGTGCGAGCAGGAGATGGTCACCGGAGGAAGGAGGTGCACGGGGTAGGAGTCGGCGACCGCCCGTGCGATCGCGCAGGCGACCAGGGTGTCCGTCGCCAACGGCAGGAAGGGACCGTGCTGTTCATGACTTCCGACCGGAAGTACCGCGATCTGACGTGAGACGCCGGCTCCCCGCGTCCGTACATCCTCTGTAGTATCCGCCGGCAACAGACCGTGCACCGGGCCGTATGCCGCCGACCGCTCGTGTGAACCACCCATATCCGTCACGGCCTTTCGTCTCTGCTTAGGAACTCGAGAATCATGACAGAAAAAATAGGCGTACTCGGCAAGCAGCCTCAGCGGCGGACCGGTGTGGAACGCGTCGTGAATGCGCCGCTGCCCACGGTGTACGGGAAGTTCCAGGCGATCGGTTACCTGGACCACGACCGCGGTGACGAACAAGTGGCCCTGGTCCACGGCGACCTGGGCGCGGACCGGGTGCTGACCCGGCTGCACTCGGAGTGCCTCACCGGCGACGCCTTCGGCTCCCAGCACTGCGAGTGCGGCGACCAGCTGGCCGCGGCGCTGCGCGCGGTCGTCGCCGAAGGGGCGGGCGTCGTCGTCTACTTGAGGGGGCATGAGGGCCGCGGCATCGGACTGCTCGCCAAGCTGCGCGCGATGGCCTTGCAGGCGGAGGGTCTGGACACCGTGGAGGCGAACCTGGCGCTCGGACTGCCGGTCGACGCCCGCGACTACGCCGTCGCCGCCGGGATGCTGAAGGACCTGGGCGTGCGGTCGGTGCGGCTGATGTCCAACAACCCGCGCAAGCGCGAGGCGCTCGAGCGGCACGGCGTGGAGGTCGACGAGCAGGTGCCGCTGCTGATCGAGCCGTGCGAGAGCAACATCACCTACCTGCGCACCAAGCGGGAGCGGCTCGACCACCACCTCCCGCACCTGGACGCGGTGGGGCACCTGTCCTGACGCCCCGCCGGCCGGCGGAACCGTCGCCGGACGGAGGTCAGTCGGCGAGTGCCTCGTGCACCAGCCGTTTGAGGTCGCGGTAGACGGTGTGGGAGGACCTGGGCCGCACCTGCGTGTAGAACTGCACGGTCAGGTCGCGGCCGGGGTCGACCCAGAAGGTGGTGGTGGCCACCCCGCTCCAGCCGTAGGCGCCGAGGCCGGACGGCTCCCTCGTGCGTGACGGGTCGACGACCACGGAGACGCCGAGGCCGAACCCGACGCCCTCGTTGCCGGGGTCGTCGTGCGGGGGGACGCCGACGGTGCGCAGATCGGCGCCGCCGGGGAGGTGGTTGCGGGTCATCAGATCGACCGTCTCCGGGCGGAGCAGCCGTGTGCCGTCCAGTTCGCCGTGCCGGCGCAGCAGTTCCATGAAGCGGTGCATGTCGTGGGCGGAAGCGACCATGCCGCCGCTGCCGGACAGGAAGCGGGGGCGGCCCCGCAGCGGCAGCCCGTCGATCGGCTCGATGCCCCCGTCGTCCGTCTCGCCGTACAGCTCCGCCAGCCGCTCCGCCTGTGCGTCGGTCACCTCGAACCCGGCGTCCTCCATGCCGAGCGGCCGGAACACACGCTCGGCCAGGTAGGTGTCGAGGGGGCGCCCTGAGACGACCTCGATGATCCGGCCGAGCACGTTCGTGGCGACCGAGTAGTTCCACCGCGTGCCCGGGTCGAACTGGAGCGGCAGGCTCGCGTACACGTCCGTCGTCCCGGCGAGGTCCGTGCCCGGCGCCACCGACGAGTCCAGTCCGGCCGCGCGGTACAGCGCGTCGACCGGATGGGCGTGGTAGAAGGCGAACGTCAGCCCGGCGGTGTGCGTCATCAGATGCCGTACCAGCAGCGGGCCGGCCGCCGGGCGGGTCCGCACCTGGTCGCCCGAGCCGTCCACGTGGACACGCGGCTCCGCGAACGCGGGGAGGTGGCGGCCCACCTCGTCGTCCAGCGACAGCAGCCCGTCCTCCACCAGCATCAGCGCGCCCACGGTGGTCACCGGCTTGGTCATGGAGTAGATACGCCACAGGGTGTCGCTCTCCACGGGCAGCCCGGCCGCCAGGTCCCGCGCCCCGTACGCCGTCAGGTGCGCGACGCGCCCCGCACGGGCGACGGCGACCAGGAACCCGGGCATCTCCCCGTCGTCGACCCGGCGGGCCAGCTCCCTGTCGAGCCGCTCCAGCGCGTCCGGGTCCAGTCCCGCCTCGCCGGGATCGGCCTCCTGCCGCAGCACCGCCATCGCACACCTCCGGGGAACGCCGGCCCGGTGCGGGCCGTTGATCGAAGCATGACCCAGGACGCAGAACAGAACGCACTGCTCGCCCTGCTCTCCGAGGGGCACGGCGGAGTGCTCGTCACGACCAAACGCGACGGACGGCCCCAGCTGTCCAACGTCATGCACGCCTATTACCCCGACGAGCGGGTCATCCGCGTCTCCCTCACCGACGACCGGGCGAAGACCCGCAACCTGCGGCGCGACACCCGGGCGTCCTACCACGTGACCACCCCGGACCGCTGGGCCTACACGGTGGCCGAGGGCACCGCCGAGCTGACGCCGGTCGCCGGGCAGCCGTACGACGAGACGGTGGAGGAGCTGATCCGGCTCTACCGGGACATCAACGGCGAGCACCCGGACTGGGAGGAGTACCGGGCGGCGATGGTCCGCGACCGCCGGCTGGTGCTGCGGCTGCACGTCGAACGGGCGTACGGCATCCCGCGCCGGGGCGCCGGGGTCTGACGGAGCACCCCGGCGCGCCCGGCCCGCGGTCAGGCGCCCACGTACTGCGCGAGGTGCTCGCCGGTCAGGGTGGAGCGGGCGGCGACCAGCTCGGCCGGGGTGCCCTCGAAGACGATCCGCCCGCCGTCGTGGCCGGCGCCGGGGCCCAGGTCGATGATCCAGTCGGCGTGCGCCATGACGGCCTGGTGGTGCTCGATGACGATCACCGACTTGCCGGAGTCGACCAGCCGGTCCAGCAGCCCGAGCAGCTGCTCGACGTCGGCGAGGTGCAGACCGGTGGTCGGCTCGTCCAGCACGTACACGCCGCCCTTGTCGCCCATGTGGGTGGCGAGCTTCAGCCGCTGCCGTTCACCGCCGGACAGGGTGGTGAGCGGCTGGCCGAGGGTGAGGTAGCCGAGCCCGACGTCCGCCATCCGCCGCACGATCTTGTGGGCGGCCGGCAGCCGCGCCTCGCCCTCCCGGAAGAACTCCTCCGCATCGGTCACCGACATCCCGAGCACCTCGCTGATGTCGCGTCCGCCGAAGCGGTACTCCAGCACCGACCCGTCGAACCGCTTGCCGCCGCAGTCCTCGCAGGTGGTGGAGACGCCGGCCATCATCCCCAGGTCGGTGAAGACGACCCCGGCGCCGTTGCAGGTGGGGCAGGCTCCCTCGGAGTTGGCGCTGAACAGCGCGGGCTTGACGCCGTTGGCCTTGGCGAACGCCTTGCGGATCGGCTCCAGCAGGCCTGTGTAGGTCGCCGGGTTGCTGCGCCGTGAGCCGCGGATCGGGGTCTGGTCGACCGCGATCACGTCCTGGTCGGCGGGGATCGAACCGTGCAGCAGGGAACTCTTGCCCGAGCCGGCCACGCCGGTGACGACGGTGAGCACGCCGAGCGGGATGTCGACGTCGACGTCTCGCAGGTTGTTCGCCGTGGCGCCGCGGATCTCCAGGGCGCCGGTGGGCTTGCGGACGGTGTCCTTGACCGAGGCGCGGTCGTCGAGGTGGCGGCCGGTGATCGTGCCGCTGGCCCGCAGCCCGTCGACGGTGCCCTCGAAGCAGACCGTGCCGCCCTCGGTGCCGGCGCCGGGCCCCAGGTCGACGACATGGTCGGCGATCGCGATGGCCTCCGGCTTGTGCTCGACCACGAGCACCGTGTTGCCCTTGTCGCGCAGCCGCAGCAGCAGGTCGTTCATCCGCTGGATGTCGTGCGGGTGCAGCCCGATGGTGGGTTCGTCGAAGACGTACGTGACGTCGGTGAGCGAGGAGCCGAGGTGGCGGATCATCTTGACCCGCTGCGCCTCGCCCCCGGACAGGGTGCCGGACGGCCGGTCCAGCGAGAGATAGCCGAGGCCGATCTCCACGAACGAGTCGAGGGTGTGCTGCAGCGCGGTGAGCAGCGGCGCCACGGACGGCTCGTCCACGCCGCGCACCCACTCGGCGAGGTCCCTGATCTCCATGGCGCAGGCGTCGGCGATGCTGATGCCCTTGATCTTCGAGGAGCGGGCGCCCTCGGTGAGCCGGGTGCCGTCGCACTCGGGGCAGGTGGTGAAGGTGACCGCCCGGTCCACGAAGGCCCGGATGTGCGGCTGCATCGACTCCCGGTCCTTGCTGAGCATCGACTTCTGCAGCTTCGGGATCAGCCCCTCGTAGGTGAGGTTGGCGCCGCCGACCTTCACCTTGGTGGGCTCGCGGTACAGGAAGTCGTGGCGTTCCTTCTTGGTGTACTCGCGGATCGGCTTGTCCGGGTCGAAGAAGCCCGACTCGGCGATGACCCGCACCACCCAGCCTCCGCCGGTGTAGGTGGGGATGGTGAACGGGTCCTCGTTGAGCGACTTGGAGTCGTCGTAGAGCTGGGTGAGGTCGATGTCGGTGACGGTGCCGCGCCCCTCGCAGCGGACGCACATGCCGCCGGTGCGGGAGAAGGTGACCTTCTCGGTCTTGGTCTTGTCGGCGCCGCGCTCGACGGTGAAGCCGCCGCTCGCCGACACCGAGGCCACGTTGAAGGAGAACGCGCCGGGCGGGCCGAAGTAGGGCTTGCCCAGGCGGCTGAAGAGGATGCGCAGCATCGCGTTGGCATCGGTGGCGGTGCCGACCGTGGAGCGCGGGTCGGAGCCCATCCGCTGCTGGTCTACGGTGATCGCCGTGGTCAGCCCTTCGAGCACGTCGACCTCGGGACGGGCCAGCGTCGGCATGAACCCCTGAAGGAAGGCGCTGTACGTCTCGTTGATCAGGCGCTGCGACTCGGCGGCGATGGTGTCGAAGACCAGCGAGCTCTTGCCCGAGCCGGACACACCGGTGAACACGGTCAGGCGGCGTTTGGGCAGTTCGACGCTGACGTCCTTGAGGTTGTTCTCGCGCGCCCCGTGCACGCGGATCAGGTCGTGGTTGTCGGCGACGTGTCCGCCCGGCCGCTGCGGGTCCGTGCTCGTGACCATGGTCGTGGTTCTCCATCCGTCGGGCGGGCCCGCCATCGCGGTCCCCGCCGGCGTTCCCCGGTTCGGTCCGGCCGGCGGCAGGGTGCGTCCGGCCGGCCCGTGGCGGCGCGCCCACGGCCGCGTCCCGGCCGGCCCGTACGGCGTCCCCCGCCCCGGGCGTCGCGCGCCACCGACAGCCTAGGCGGACGGCGCCCGCCGGTGCTTCTCCATTCCTGATCGGCCGCTGACGCGGCGCCGTCACGCGTCCGGAACGGCGCGAGGCGCGCCCCGCCGGGCGGCGGGACGCGCCGAAGCCGATGGACTGCGGGACGCGCCGAGTTCGATGGACGTCGGCAACGTCACGCGGGCGCACGCCCGACCGAGGGCGGTCAGCTCTGCGCTCGGTCTTGCGCGGGGGCGGTCGCCCTTGCGTGGGTGCGGTCAGTCCCGCATGGACGGGGTCGGCTTGCGTGGGTGCGGTCGGCCTTGCGCGGGGGCGCTCAGTCCCGCACGGATGCGGGTCAGCCTTGCGTGGGCGCGGTCAGTCCGGCACGGATGCGGTCGGTCCCGCGCGGATGCGCTCAGTCCCGCGCGCGTCCCGTCCCTTGCGCAGGCGTGGGCGGGCGTGTGTTCCACTCCGCGATCACCGGCGAGCCGCGCTCCAGGGACAGTCGGCTCAGGGTGCCCGTCTCCAGCCGGAAGAGACGTCCGTGGGACGGGGGCAGGCCCAGGCGGCGCGCGGTGAGGACCCGCAGCAGATGACCGTGCGCGACCAGCATCACGTCCCCCCGCTCCAACGCCCCCGCGACCCGGGCCAGCACCCGGTCGGCGCGGGCGCCCACCTGCTCCGGGGACTCGCCGGGGAACTCCTCGCCGGGCGGCACCCCGTCGGTCCACAGGTCCCAGCCCGGACGGGTGGTGCGGACGTCGGCGGTGGTCACGCCCTCGTACGCGCCGTAGTCCCATTCGCGCAGGTCCGGCTCCGGCTCCGCGCCGGTGAGGCCCGCCAGCTCGGCGGTGCGGCGGGCGCGGGCCAGCGGGCTGGTGAGGACCAGGGCGAAGGCACGGTCGGCCAGCAGCGGGGCCAGGGACCTGGCCTGGGCCTCGCCGGCCGGTGTCAGCGGCAGGTCGGTGCCGCCGGTGTGGCGGCCCGACCTGCTCCACTCCGTCTCCCCGTGCCGCGCGAGCAGCAGATCCCCCATGAGGCGCTACGCCTTCTTCCTCTCGACGGCGTGGCCGCCGAACTGGTTGCGCAGCGCCGCGACCATCTTCATCTGCGGCGAGTCCTCCTGCCGGGAGGTGAACCGGGCGAACAGCGACGCGGTGATCGCGGGCAGCGGCACGGCGTTGTCGATGGCCGCCTCCACCGTCCAGCGGCCCTCGCCCGAGTCCTCGGCGTACCCGCGCAGCTGCCGGAGGTGCTCGTCGTCGTCGAGGGCGTTGACCGCCAGGTCGAGCAGCCAGGAGCGGATGACGGTGCCGTCCTGCCAGGAGCGGAACACCTCCCGCACGTTGTCCACCGAGTCGACCTTCTCCAGCAGCTCCCAGCCCTCGGCGTAGGCCTGCATCATGGCGTACTCGATGCCGTTGTGGACCATCTTCGCGAAGTGCCCGGCGCCGACCTTGCCCGCGTGGACGTACCCGTACGGACCGTCCGGCTTGAGGGCGTCGAAGATCGGCTTGAGCCGCTCCACGTACTCCGTCTCGCCGCCGACCATGAGGGCGTAGCCGTGCTCCAGGCCCCAGACTCCGCCGGAGACGCCGGCGTCGACGAAGCCGATGCCCCGGGCCGCCAGCTCCTTGGCGTGCTTCTCGTCGTCGGTCCAGCGGGAGTTGCCGCCGTCCACCACGATGTCGTCGTGTTTGAGGAGGCTCGCCAGCTGGTCGACGACCTGCTGGGTGGCGCCGCCCGCGGGGACCATCACCCACACCGCGCGCGGCCCGTCGAGCTGGTCGACCAGGTCGGACAGGTGGGGCACGTCGGACACCGCGGGATTGGTGTCGAAGCCGATGACGGTGTGGCCTGCGCGGCGCAGCCGCTCGCGCATGTTGCCGCCCATCTTGCCGAGACCAACAAGACCGATCTGCATGTCAGTTCACTTCCTGCGTTCGCGGTAGGCGGCCACCAGCGCGGCCGTGGACGGGTCGAGGCCGGGGACGTCGGCGCCCTCGGTGAGGGCGGGCTCGACGCGCTTGGCGAGGACCTTGCCGAGTTCGACGCCCCACTGGTCGAAGGAGTCGATGTTCCAGATCGCGCCCTGCACGAACACCTTGTGCTCGTAGAGGGCAACCAGCTGGCCCAGCACCGACGGGGTCAGCTCGGTGGCCAGGATCGTCGTGGTGGGGCGGTTTCCCTGGAAGGTCTTGTGCGGGACGAGCTCCTCGGGCACGCCCTCGGCGCGCACCTCGTCCGGGGTCTTGCCGAAGGCCAGCGCCTGTCCCTGCGCGAGCAGGTTGGCCATCAGCAGGTCGTGCTGCGCCTTCAGGCCGTCGCTCAGCTCGGCGATCGGACGGACGAAGCCGATCAGGTCGGCGGGGATGAGCTTGGTGCCCTGGTGGATCAGCTGGTAGTAGGCGTGCTGCCCGTTGGTGCCCGGGGTGCCCCACACGACCGGACCCGTTTGCCAACTCACGGGCCTGCCCTGGCGGTCCACCGATTTCCCGTTGGACTCCATGTCGAGCTGCTGGAGGTAGGCGGTGAACTTCGACAGGTAGTGCGAGTACGGCAGCACGGCGTGCGACTGCGCGTCGTGGAAGTTGTTGTACCAGACCCCCAACAGACCCATCAGCAACGGCGCGTTGGCCTCCGGCGGGGCGGTGCGGAAGTGCTCGTCGACGATCCGGAACCCGTCCAGCATCTCCCGGAACCGGTCCGGACCGATCGCGATCATCAACGACAGCCCGATCGCCGAGTCGTACGAGTACCGCCCGCCGACCCAGTCCCAGAACTCGAACATGTTCGCCGTGTCGATCCCGAACCCGGCGACCTTCTCCGC
>BMVA01000005.1:180078-406724 GCA_014650475.1 Streptomyces albogriseolus | reverse complement strand
TCGGGCGTGCCCTCCGAACGCGGGAAGAACTCGTACCACGAGCCGAACAGGGCACGCTCCCGCTCCACCAGCAGGGGGAGCGGCTCGCTGCTGGTGACCAGCTCCCGCAGCGGATGGCGGGCCAGCACCGCGTCCACCTCCGGCGTCAGCGCCGCCGCCAGCCGGGTGGCACAGGGCAGGGTGTCGTCACGCAGGGTCGCGGCCGCTTCGAGGATCACGTCCTGTCCGGCGTCGCGCGGCACCCCGGCCGCGGCGCGCGCGAAGAGGTCGGCGCCCTCCTCCAGGACCAGCCCGGTGTCGATGCCCGCCGGGACCTTGACGGTGGCGACGTGCCGCCAGGTCGTCACGGGGTCGCCCCAGGCCTCGACGCGGTAGGTCCAGTGGCCGGGCGCGTCCGCGACCACCTCCGCGCCCCAGCGGTCCGTGCCGGGGGCCAGCTCCCGCATCGGCGTGAACGGACCCGGACGCCCCTCCGGGTCCTTCAGCACCACGTTGGCCGCCACCGCGTCGTGCCCCTCACGGAACACGGTCGCCGTCACCTCGAACGCCTCGCCGACGACAGCCTTCGCCGGCCGCCTGCCGCGGTCGACGCACGGCCGGACGTCCCGTACCGGGACCCGGCCGATGGTCGGGGTCGTCTTCATGGGCCTGCGCACCTCCGCCGCTCGTGAGGCCCGGGCAGACGCCCGGGCGGGGGAACCACAGGGAGGCGGGAAGGTCATTGCCTTCCCGCCGGGGAGCGCCGCTCGACGGCGGGCGGGCCGCGCCGGACCGTGGCGGCCGGACGGGGCCGGTCGTTCTGTTCCTGCAGATAGGTGACGGGCGTGGTGCGCAGGTACCGCTCGGCGGCGTCGGCCGCCTCGCGCGCGCAGCGCTTCCCCATCAGCACGCAGAGGGTGTAGCCGGAGTCCTCGAAGGTCGCCCGCACCGTGTGGTCGGTGGGGGCGGCCAGCATCACGCGTTCCCAGGCCCGGTAGCGACGCAACTGCCGGGCAACTTCGGCTTTTGCGGGTAGCAGCATGCGCCGTTCACCTTTCCGGGGCTCGATGGGTGCGCGTCGTCCCGACGGTCGGGCGGAGCCGTGCGCACCGGTGCACGGACCCGTAACGGCGATCGAGGTCTTCACTCATGGTGCACGGACAGTGACCCACCGTCTTGTTGGAGTTTCAACCACTGCTTCGACGCGAGCGCGCAGGTCGGACGGCTGTGATGCGCTCAGATGCGGTCCCGTCCGTCTCACCCGTGCGCTCGTGTTGCACGAATGGACCAACCCCCTCAGTCTGAAGGTGACTCAGAAGCGACACCCGCTCACGTTCCGTGTCCGGGGGCCCGTCCGCCGGACGGGAGGAGCGCGAGCTTCGCGGTGAGGAGCCACAACGATGAAGACCGCAGTGCCCTGCTACTACCACCTCGACGTGGAAGTCAGCCCGGAGCGGGTGGGACAGGTCAGCCGGATACTGGCCGCTCACCTCCGGTTCTGGGACCTGGAGAACCTCATGGAGCCCGTCTGCGGCGGCACCGAGATGCTGCTCCGCGCCATCGACGAGCACGCCACCGACAAGAACACCTCCATCGAGATGTGGTGGAACGGGCAGCACCTCATCACGGCCATCGCGGACAACGACCGCGGCCTGCGCCCCGACCAGGAGCTGCGCGGCTGCCTCGAGCACCTCGCCGCCAGCAGCGACGGATGGGGCGGCTGCGCCACCGAGACCGGCAGCAAGGTCATCTGGTTCTCACAGCGCGCCCGCGCCGGCGAACGCGTGCCCCTCGTCCCCACCGCGCCGGACCCGCGCGAGAGCGAGGGCCTGGACCTGCCCCGCGAGGTGAGCGTCTCCACGGTCACCGCCCGGATCCGAACGCCCGGCGGCCTCCTGGAGGAGGTCCGGTGACCCGGCGACACAACCGGAAAGGGGCGCCCGCCTGGAGCGGGCGCCCCTACCCGCTGGGCGCCTCCTACGACGGGGAGGGCACCAACTTCGCGCTGTTCAGCGAGGTCGCCGAAGGCGTCGACCTGGTCCTCGCCGACGACGACGGCCGCCACCGCACGGTACGGCTCACCGAGGCCGACGGCTTCGTGTGGCACGGCTACCTCCCCGGCATCGGCCCCGGCCAGCGCTACGGCTACCGCGTCCACGGCCCCTGGGCCCCCGCCGCCGGCCACCGCTGCAACCCGGCGAAACTGCTGCTCGACCCCTACGCCACCGCGGTCGACGGCCAGATCGACGACCACCCCTCGCTGTGCGAGCGGAACCCGCACGGGCCCGACCCGGCGGACAGCGCGGGCCACACCATGCTCGGCGTGGTGACCGACCCCGCCTTCGACTGGGGCGACGACACCCGCCCCTGCCGCCCGTACTCCGACACCGTGATCTACGAGGCCCATGTCAAAGGGCTCACCCGCACCCACCCCGACGTGCCGCCCGAACTGCGCGGCACCTACGCCGGACTGGCGCACCCCTCGGTGATCGAGCACCTCACCTCGCTCGGCGTCACCGCGGTGGAGCTGATGCCGGTGCACCAGTTCGTCCAGGACGGCGTGCTCCAGGGCCGCGGCCTGGCCAACTACTGGGGCTACAACACCATCGGCTTCTTCGCCCCGCACAACGCCTACTCCGCCCGCGGCACCCGCGGCCAGCAGGTGACGGAGTTCAAGGAGATGGTGAAGGCGCTGCACGCGGCGGGGCTCGAGGTGATCCTCGACGTCGTCTACAACCACACCGCCGAGGGCAACGAGAAGGGCCCCACCCTCTCCTTCCGAGGCATCGACAACTCCTCGTACTACCGCCTGGTGGACGGCGACTGGCGGCACTACTACGACACCACCGGCACCGGCAACAGCCTGCTGATGCGCCATCCTTACGTGCTGCAGCTCATCATGGACTCGCTGCGGTACTGGGTCACCGAGATGCATGTCGACGGGTTCCGCTTCGACCTCGCGGCCACGCTGGCGCGGCAGTTCCACGAGGTGGACCGGCTGTCGGCGTTCTTCGACCTGATCCAGCAGGACCCGGTGATCAGCCGCGTCAAACTCATCGCGGAACCCTGGGACGTCGGCGAAGGCGGCTACCAGGTCGGCAACTTCCCGCCCCTGTGGTCGGAGTGGAACGGCAAGTACCGTGACGCCGTACGGGACTTCTGGCGCGGCGAGGACCACACCCTCGGCGAGTTCGCCTCCCGGCTGACCGGCTCCGCGGACCTTTACGCCCGCCACCGGCGCCGGCCGCGCGCCAGCGTCAACTTCGTCACCGCGCACGACGGTTTCACCCTGCGCGACCTGGTCTCGTACAACGACAAGCACAACGAGGCCAACGGCGAGGACAACCAGGACGGCGAGAACGACAACCGGTCCTGGAACTGCGGCGTGGAAGGCCCGACCCGCGACCCGGCCGTGCGGGAACTGCGCGCCCGCCAGCAGCGCAACTTCCTGGCCACGCTGCTGCTGTCACAGGGCATCCCGATGCTCTCCCACGGCGACGAGCTGGGCCGCACCCAGCGCGGCAACAACAACGCCTACTGCCAGGACAACGAGATCAGCTGGATCGACTGGCGGCTCGGCGACGAGCAGCGCGCCCTGCTCGGCTTCACCCGCCGGCTGATCGCCCTGCGCAGGGAGCACCCCGTGCTGCGCCGGCGCCGCTTCTTCCGGGGGGAGACCGTACGCCGCGCCGGCCAGCCGCTGCCGGACCTGGTGTGGCTGGCGCCCGACGCGCGGGAGATGAGCGACGACGACTGGCTGCGCTCCGACGCGCACTCGGTCGGGATGTTCCTCAACGGGGACGCCATCGCCGAACCGGACCCGCGCGGCCGGCCCGTCATCGACGACTCGTTCCTGCTGCTGCTCAACAGCCACTGGGAACCGGTCGGCTTCCGGCTGCCGGACGCCTCCTACGGCGAACGGTGGACGGCGCTGATCGACACCGCCGACCCGGACGGCACCCCCGACGAGTCCGAACGCAAGGCGGGCACACGGCTGACCGTGGACGCCCGCAGCCTGGTGCTGCTGTCCCGCCCGTCCCGCACCGCACGCTGACCGGGCGGCCCCGGGGAGGGTCAGTGCTCGCGGCGCGAGGTGACCGTGAAACGGGCGCCCTCGTTGTCGCTCAGCACCGCCTCCTCGGGGTCCAGGACCAGCACACTGCCCCCGTGCTCCTCGGCGGCGCGGGCGCACACCTCCACGTCCGGCACGGTGAAGTGGACCTGCCAGTGCGGACGGATCCGCGGGTCGGGCGCCGACCCCAGCGCCCCCGAGGTGATGCGCGCCACCACGTCCCCGTCGCTGCGCAGCACCACCTCCTCGCCCTCGTAGTGCACCTCGCAGCCGCCGGGCCGGCCGGACGCCCAGTCGAAGACCTCGCCGTAGAAGATCGCCGCGTCGAAGGCGTCCCGGGTGTGCAGCCGGACGAACGCCAGCTGCGCCCGCCGCCAGGTGGGCCAGTCGGAGAACAGCTCGCCCTCCCACACGCCGAACGTCGCCCCGTCCCGGTCCGCGAGCAGCGCCGCGCGCCCGGGCGGCAGCGAGATCGGGCCCACCGCGGCGGTCCCGCCGCGCTCCTGCACCCGCGCGGCCGCCTCGTCGGCGCTGCGCACCGCGAAGTAGGGCGTCCACGCCACGGCCATCTGCCACATCCCGGCGACCGCGGCGATGCCCGCCACCGGCCGACCGTTCGCCAGGGCCACCCGGAACCGGTCGCCCAGCCGCACCGGACGCCACTCCCAGCCCAGGACGGCGCCGTAGAACTCCTCGGTGGTCTGCAGATCGCGACTGGTCAGACTCACCCAGCAGGGCGCCCCGTACACGGCGTGCGTCGAGACGACGCCCGTCGCGCCGGCGGAGGAGGTCATGTCGTGGTTCATGGCGGTCGTGTCCTGATCTTCGTCGGCCCGGCAGCCACCCGGATGACACCAGTGTCCGTGGGGCACCGGCCCGGGCGCCTGCCGAGTACCCCGGCGGCGACCCCGAAACGGTGACCCCGGCCACCCGTGGGCCACCCCGGTGGCAAGGGGCGGCCCGAGTGGTGACCATGGAGGAATCGGACACCGGGTGAAGGCACTCAAGCATGGGGCGAAGGCGCCGCGGCAGCGGCACACCGGAACCGGAGGTGACCATGCCCACGGACGGGGGCGCGAACCGGATCCTCCAGCTGGAGGAAGAAGTCCAGCAGCTGAAGGACGCGGTCGTCTCGCACGCGGTGGTGGACCAGGCCATCGGCATGATCGTCGCACTCGGGCGGGTCTCGCCCGACCAGGGCTGGACGGTCCTGAAGGAGGTGTCCCAGCGGACCAACATCAAGCTGCGCAGCATCGCGGACATGATCCTCGTCTGGGGCCGCACGGGCGCGCTGCCCGCCGAGGTCCGCACGGTCCTCGAGGAGACCCTCGACCGGCTCGGCCCCATCCGCCTCCCTGACGTCCCCCCGGAGCCCTGACCGGAGCCCTGAGCGGTCAGCAGCCGTCGGCCGACGCCAGCTCCTCGCGCACCTGCGCGAAGCAGCTGCTCAGCAGGCGGGAGACGTGCATCTGGGAGATGCCCAGCTGGTCGGCGATGCCGCTCTGCGTCATCCCCTTGAAGAAGCGCAGGTAGAGGATGAGCCGCTCGCGCTCCGGCAGCGCCTCCAGACACGGCCGCACCGCCACCCGGTCCACGACGGCGTCGTACGCCGGGTCCGGGCCGCCGATCGAGTCGCCCAGGGCGTACCCGTCGGTGCCCGGCATCTCCGCCTCCAGCGAGAGCGCGGAGAAGCACTCCAGGGCCTCCGACCCGGTGCGCACCTCGTCCTCCGTCAGCCGGGCGTGCGCGGCGATCTCGGCGACCGTGGGCGCCCGCCCGGGCGTGGTCTGCGACAGCTCCTTCGCCGCGGTGCGCACCCGGTTGCGCAGGTCCTGCACCCGGCGCGGCACGTGCAGGCTCCACATGTGGTCGCGGAAGTGGCGCTTGATCTCGCCGGTGACGGTCGGGACCGCGTACGCCTCGAAGGCGTTGCCGCGCGCCGGGTCGTAGTGGTCGACGGCCTTCACCAGACCCAGGGCCGCCACCTGGTACAGGTCCTCCAGTGCCTCTCCGCGGCCCCGGAACCGGACGGCGATGCGCTCGGCCATCGGCAGCCACGCCGTGACCAGCTCGTCGCGCAGCCTCCGGCGCTCCGGCCCGTCGGGCAGACCGGCCAGACGCTCGAAGTCACGGGTCGTCTCGGGGGCGTCGTCATGGGAGTGGGGCTTCCTGGGACTGACGGTACGCATCACGCGCGCACCTCCCTGAGCGGGTGCCGGATGGACAGAACACGGACGTGCCTCCTGTCCGAAGCACTGAGAATTCCTTTCCCGGTGCGCAGCGATTTCAAAACGGCTCCCGGAAAAACCGTCGCGACCGCGTTCCGTTGAATTCCGGAAATACGCACGCTGCGGAATCGAGAGAATTCGGGGGGTGAAAGGCGGCAGGCCGGGACGCGGGTGCGGGACCGCGCCGACGGGGAAGGGGCCGCGGCGCCGCCGGTGCGGGGGCGGCCGCCGCGCCGGACGTGATGTACGGCACGCCCCCGCGGCGCGCCCGCGGCCCGGCCGGACGATTCCTCCTGCGCAGCGCTTGATCGGCGATCAGATCGGGCGAACTGCCTGACCACAGCGCATTCCGCTCATTTGACAGTGCGCTGAGCCCACAGATAGGAAGCAGCGGACAGAGGTCGAGAGGTGCACTGTGTACGAGCCGAACGTGGTCGGGGACTGGCAGGAGTACGACGAGCATGCCGGTCTGCGGGTCCGCGTCCATCGTCTGGAAGCGGGCGACCCGCCGCGCGGGCGGGACGACGCCGCCGAAGGGCTGTCGTACTTCCGGGTCCGGGTGACCGTGGAGAACCGGGGCGAGCGCCCTGTGTGCATTCACCTCGAGGACGGTCAGATCGATCTGCGGACCGGCCCCGACGGCGAGAGCGCATTCATCGACTGGCGCAACTCGCAATTCATCGAGGGATTCGACGTCCATCCGCTGCGCCGCGCCACCGCCGTGCTCTACGCGGCCGCGCCCGAGGCGTCCCTGGCGCAGATCGACGTCCAGGTGCAGCTGCGCGCCGACGAGGAGTGGGCCGGGCGCCGGCTGTGGACGGGCGGCGTCGGCGTGCTCGAACCCCCGGCGGGGGCGACGGCCGGGGCGGCCCGCGAGAGCCTCGCCCAGCAGGTGAGCCTGTTCCTTCAGGAGCAGGCGGAGGAGGGCACCGCCTGACCCGCCCGTCCCGGGGGGTTCAGTGCGGGATGCCGTCGATGACCTCGCGGGCGCCCTGACGCAGCAGCGCCACGGCGACCGACGTGCCGAGCGTCGCCGGGTCCAGCCGTCCCGCCCATTCGTGGGCGTTCAGCCGGGTCTTGCCGTCCGGGGTGAACACGCAGGCGCGCAAGGACAGTTCACCGCTGCGGTCCACGCGGGCGAGCCCGGCGATCGGGCTGTTGCAGTGCCCCTGGAGGACGTGCAGCAGCATCCGCTCGGCGGTCGTCTCGCGGTGCGTGTCAGGGTGGTTGAGGACGGCGGCCGCCTCGATCAGACCGGTGTCGCCCTCCCGGCACTGCAGGGCCAGGACGCCCGCGCCGACCGGCGGCAGCATCACGTCCGGGGACAGCACCTCGCTGATCACGTCGCTGCGGCCGATCCGCTCCAGACCCGCGGCCGCCAGCAGCAGCGCGTCCACCTCGCCCTCCGCCAGCTTCGCCAGCCGCCGGTTGGCGTTCCCGCGCAGCGGCACGCAGCGCAGCTGCGAGTGGGTGGCGGCGAGCTGCGCGACCCGGCGCACCGACGAGGTGCCGACCCGGGTGCCGGGCGGCAGCTCGTCCAGGGTGAGACCCTCCGGGTGGACCAGCGCGTCGCGGACGTCGTCCCGCTCCAGGAACGCGGCGAACACGGTGCCCGCCGGGAGCGGCCGGTCGGCGGGGACGTCCTTCACGCAGTGCACCGCGAGGTCCGCCTCACCGGCCAGCAGCGCGGCGTCCACCTCCTTGGTGAACGCGCCCTTGCCCTCCACCTGCGACAGATCGCCCAGCCACTTGTCCCCGGTCGTGCGCACCGGGACGACCTCGGTGCGCACCCCGGGGTGGGCTGCGGTCAACTCCGCGCGGACGCGCTTTACCTGGGCGAGCGCCATGGGCGAGTCGCGGGAGACGATACGGATCAGTTCCGGGACGGCCATGGCGTCAC
Source organism: Streptomyces albogriseolus (assembly GCA_014650475.1). Lineage (GTDB taxonomy): Bacteria > Actinomycetota > Actinomycetes > Streptomycetales > Streptomycetaceae > Streptomyces > Streptomyces albogriseolus. The sequence goes on along the minus strand of BMVA01000005.1, from coordinate 398,545 downwards.
GATAGACCCCCGTCGCACCCCGGTGCCGGGGACACGGCGTCGTGGCCCCGGACGTCAACTCGCCCATCCGTGTCATCCGTTCGGGTCGAAGGGGATGCCGGACGGCATGGCCTCGGCGAGGTGCGCGGCGAAGCTGCCGTCCTTCAGGCCGAAGTGGGCGCTGCCGAAGTCGTGGGCGACGAGCTTCTCGCGCAGCCCCGGCGGATAGCCGTTCCAGCCGACCAGCGGCGGGTACTGCCAGGAACCCTTGTGGTTCTCGGGCGGTTCGTCGCCCGCGCCGGCCAGGCGGAAGCAGTGGGTGCTGATGCCGTCCTTGTGGTAGACGACCTTCGGGTGGGTGCCCTCGAAGCGGACGGACGAGCGGGGGTGGATCGTGAACGAGCCGTGGTTGGACGTCGCCACGTACTGCACGGTGTCGTTCTGCACCCACACCACGACGTGCTCCCAGTCGTGGCGGTGGCCGCCGAGGCTGACGCCGGGGAGGGCCTGGTCCTTCTCGAAGTAGAGCGCGTAGACCACCGCGCACCAGCCGTTGTTGCACTTGGCGCGCGCGTAGCCGTTGGTGTTGTCCAGGTCGGAGGCGTCACGGCAGTCGCCGTTGAGGGCGCCGGTCGGTTTCAGCCCGGGGTTGACGGCGCCGTCCGGTCCGATCGCCGCGGAGGAGTAGCAGCCGTCCGTGTCGTAGTCGTAGGCCGGCTGGTAGGTGCTCTCCAGGGCGTCGGCGTTCGCGGGGAGCGCGGGCGGGGGCGCGGCGAAGGCTGTGGCGGGGAAGGCGACGACCAGGGCGGCGGCGGCCAGGCCGGTCAGCCATCTCCTCGCGTGCGTGGGGGACTTGCTCGGCGACACTGCGTCCTCCTCGGGACAGGCGCAGCCCAACGGCTGTGGGGGGCTGGGGAGTTCACAGCATCCCGGTCGGACGTGCCCATGCCAAGAGGGCGGGCGTGTCAGAGGTGTGTGCGTGTCAGAGGCGCGTGAGTGTCACCGGGGGCGCGCGGACCGGGCGGGACGGGGCCGCCCCCGGGTCACGCCAGGTCGTCGGGGAGGTCGGCCGCCGCGTCCTCGGGCGCCAGGTCGGGCCGGAGGCGCAGCCAGGACGGCTGGCGCAGCATGCCTCCCCGGGTGCGGGTGCTGTAGCGCACCTCGCCCACCAGCCGGGGCACCACCCAGCGGGCGTCCGGGACGGCGGGCGGCGGGTCGAAGGGGCAGACGTCGGTCGCCGCGGCCTTCAGCAGCGCGGCCAGCTCGGTGCGTTCGGCCTCGCTCCAGCCGGTGCCCACGCCGCCGACGTAGCGCAGCCGGCCCCCCGCCCGCTGCCCGACCAGGACGGCGCCCGGCAGTCCGGTCAGCCGGCCCTTGCCCGGCAGCCAGCCGCCCACCAGCACGTCCTCGCTGCGCATGTTGCGGATCTTGATCCAGGCGCGGGAGCGGACCCCCGGCTCGTACACCGAGTCAAGCCGCTTGCAGACCAGCCCCTCCAGGCCGTGCTCGACGGTGGCCCGCAGCGCCTCCGCGCCGTGGCCCACGATCGCGGCCGGGGTGGACCAGAACGGCCCGTCGAGCCCGAGGTCCAGCAGCTTCTCGCGGCGGCGGACGTACGGCTCGCGGAGCAGCGAGCGGCCGTCCAGGTGCATCACGTCGAACAGGATGAGATGCACCGGCACCGTCTCCGCCCGGCGGGCCGCCCGCGCGGGGGAGTGGGCCAGGCCCATCCGCGACTGGAGCAGCTGGAAGCTGGCCCGGCCCTGCGCGTCGAGGGCGAGGATCTCCCCGTCCAGCACGGCCGGCCGGGTCCCGAGCGCGGTCGCCAGCGGACGCAGCTCGGGATACGCGCCGGTGATGTCCAGGCCGGACCGGGCGCGCAGCACGATGCTCCCGTCGCCCGGGAGGTAGAGCACCGCTCGCTGTCCGTCCTGCTTGGTCTCGTACGCCCAGCGCGCGTCCGCCGCCGGGGGCGGCAGCCGGCCGGGCGTGGCGAGCATCGGCGGGATCAGCGGCAGGGTCACGGGTGAGGTGTGGACGCCGCCGCCCGGCCGCACGCGTCCGGCCTCGCTGTTTCGCCCGAACGGAGCGCCCGGCGGGGGCTGAGTGGAGCGCTCCGTTCCCCGCAGCTCAGTTGATTGAGTTACGTAATGAGATGGTAAAATGGGCTCATGTCCACGCCCCCGCCTTCCGACGTCTCCGCCTCCCCGGAGGTGGTCGAGATCGAGCGCGCGCTGTACCGCATCACCTACCTCAGCTCGCGCGCCCGGCAGCACGAGCGGCTGACGGCCGCGGCGGGCGTACCGCTGGACCGGGCCGAGGCGGCGCTGCTGCGCAAGATGGCCGACGCCGAGCCGATGCGGCCGGGGGAGCTGGCGGCGCGGCTCGGGGTGGAGGCGTCGCACGTCACGCGCACGGTGCAGCATCTGGAGAGGTCCGGGCACGTCATCCGCGTCCCCGACCCGGACGACCGCCGCGCCCAGCGCATCGAGCTCACCGACGCTGGCCGCGAGGCGATCGCCCGCATCCGCGAGGCCGGGGTCCGCGGCATGCAGGCCGCCCTCGCCCACTGGTCCGAGGAGGACCTGGGCCGGCTGGCCACGCTGTTCCACCGCATGGTCGACGACTTCCTCGCCCACGCGGCCGGGACGGACGCCGGGTCCCCGGCGGACTGAGCCCCCGCCCTCCCGTGCGGCTGCCGCCTTACCGTCCGGTAACGTGCGCGGCAGTCGTCGGAGGAGGAACCGTGTCACGGTCCGCACGCTCACCCCTGCTGCTCGCCGGCCTGCTGGCCGCCGCGGGCACCGCGCACTTCGCCGCGCCCCGCCAGTTCGACCACATCGTCCCGCGCTCCCTGCCCGGCTCGCCCCGCGCCTGGACGTACGCCAGCGGCGCCGCCGAGCTGGCGCTGGCCGCCGGGGTGGCGCTGCCCCGCACCCGCAAGGCCGCCGCCCTGGCCGCGGCGGCGTTCTTCGTCGGGGTGTTCCCCGCCAACGTGAAGATGGCCGTCGACTGGCGCCACCGCCCCGCCCCGCAGCGCGCCGCCGCCTTCGGCCGGCTGCCGCTTCAGGTGCCGCTCGTGCTGTGGGCGCGCGGCGTCGCCAAGGGCGCGGAGGGCACGGCATGAGCGCGCGCGTCGAGAAGGGCGACACGGTCGAGGACTTCGCCGCGGTCGACGAGACCGGCACCGTCCGCCGGCTGTCCGGACTGCTCGCCGACGGCCCGGTGGTGCTGTTCTTCTACCCCGCCGCCCTGAGCCCCGGCTGCACCGCGCAGGCCTGCCGCTTCCGCGACCTCGCCGCCGAGTTCGCGGAGGTGGGCGCCCGCCCGGTCGGCGTCAGCGCGGACCCCGTGGAACGCCAGGCCGAGTTCGCCGGACGGCACACCCTCGGCATGCCGCTGCTGTCCGACGCCGACGGCGCGATCCGCGAGATGTTCGGCGTCAGGCGGGGCATCTCCGTGGCCCCGGCCAAGCGGGCCACCTTCGTCATCGGCCAGGACCGGACCGTGCTGGAGGTCGTGCGCAGCGAGCTGCGCATGAACGCCCACGCGGACAAGGCGCTCGCCGCCCTGCGCGCCCACCGGGGCTGAGGCGGCCCCCGCGCCCGGGCACCCGCCGCGGTTGAGAGGCGACGGCCGCGGGTCGATCCTGGACCAATGGACGACGCCTCCGCCGCGCTCACCGTCGATGCCCGCGGCGTCGTGACGGGGTGGAGCGAGGGAGCCCGGCGGCTGACCGGGTTCGCCGCCGACGAGGCCGTGGGACGTCCCGTGCGGGACCTGCTCGCCGGGGAGCCGGGCAGCGGGGAGATCCCGCCCGGCCGCCCGCCCCTGCCCGTGGGAGCCGTCACGGCGCGTCACCGTGACGGCCACGCGCTGACGCTCCGGATCGCGGTGTGCCCCCTCGACGGGCCCCGGAACGAGACCGCCGGGTACGTGATCACCGCCGCGCCCGCCGGCGCGCGGGAGACATCGCCGGCCGGCCAGGTCTTCGAACAGTCGTCCCTGCCCATCTCCCTGTTCGACGCCGAGCACCGCCTCGTCCGGCTCAACGCCGCCGCCTGCGAGGCGCTGGGCGGCTCCGAGGAGACCCTGCTCGGCCGTTCCTTCCTCGACGCCGCGGGCCTCAGCGAGCACACCCGCTCCATCGACCGGACCATGCGCACGGTCGCCGAGACCGGCCGCCCGATGCGCGACGAGACCTACAGCCAGGCCGCCGCCGACCCGGACCCGCACGCCTGGGACGTGGAGATGTGGCCGCTGCGCGACACCACCGGCCGGGTGATCGGCACCGCGCTGGCCGGCCTGGACAGCACCGAGCAGCACCGCGCCCGCCGCCGGCTGGCCCTGATCGACGAGGCCACCACCGCCCTCGGCACCACCCTCGACGCCGTCCGCACCGCCGAGGAGCTCGTGGCGCTGCTGGTGCCGGAATTCGCCGACTTCGCCGCGGTCGACCTGCTCGACTGGGTGCTCGACGCGGAGGCGCCCCCGCCGCGGGACGACCCCGACATCGTGATGCGCCGCGTGGCGCACGCCTCCGCGGGACCGGACGCCCCCGCCACGGTCGTCCCCCTCGGCCGCACCGACGCCTACCCGCCCTACTCGCCGCCCGCCAGGGCGCTGCGCGAGGGCAGAGCCGTGCTCGCCGGGGCGGGCGAGGACGGCTTCGACCACTGGATGGCCGAGCGCGAGCCGCAGTCCCTCCGGACGGCGGCGGCACGGGCCTCCCGCATCCACGCGGAGCTCGCCGTGCCGCTGCTCGCCCGCGGCACCAGGCTCGGCGTCGCGGTCGCGCTGCGCAATCTCCGCCCCGAGAAGTTCGCCGAGGACGACGCCGTCCTGGCCGAGGAGATCGCCGGCCGGGCCGCCGTGAGCGTGGACAACGCCCGCCGTTTCGCCCGGGAACGCGCCACCGCCATGACCCTCCAGAACAGCCTGCTGCCCAAGGTGCGGCCCGGGCAGGCGGCCGTCGAGATCGCCCACCGGTACTTGCCCACCGCGTCCGCCGCGGGCATCGGCGGCGACTGGTTCGACGTCATCCCGCTGTCCGGCACCCGCGTCGCCCTGGTCGTGGGGGACGTCGTCGGACACGGCATCCCCTCCACGGCCACCATGGGCCGGCTCTGCACGGCCGTGCGCACCCTCGCGGACGTCGACCTGCCGCCCGAGGAACTGCTCACCCACCTCGACGACCTGGTCGCCCACCTCACCGCCGACGACCGCGACGACATCCCGGAACTCGGCGCCACCTGTCTGTACGCCGTCTACGACCCCGTCTCGCGCCTGCTGACGGTGGCCGCCGCCGGGCACCCCGCGCCCGCCCTGCTGCTGCCCGACGGCACCTGCCGGCTCGTGCCGCTGAACGCGGGACCGCCGCTGGGCGTCGGCGGCATGCCGTTCGAGGCGACCGAGCTGAGGCTGCCGGAGGGCTGCGTCGTCGCCTTCTACACCGACGGGCTGGTCGCCGGCCGCGGCCGCGACATCGACCACGCCACGGAGGAGCTCTGCCGCGCCCTGACGGTGCCCAGGGAGTCGCTGGACGCCCTGTGCGACGTCGTGCTGAAGCGCGTGCTGCCCGAGGAGCCCGGCGACGACGTCGCCCTGCTGCTCGCCCGCACCCGCGCGCTGGGCGCCGGGCAGGTCGCCGCGCGGGACGTGGCACCCGACCCCGAGGAGGTCGCCGCCGTCCGGAAGTGGGCGCTCGACCTGCTGTCCGCCTGGGGCCTGGAGGACATCTCCTTCGTCACCGAACTGGTGGTCAGCGAGCTGGTCACCAACGCCGTCCGCTACGGGGAGCCCCCGATCCGGCTGCGGCTGATCCGCGACCGCACCCTCATCTGCGAGGTGACCGACGCCAGTTCCACCTCGCCCCATCTGCGCCGGGCGCACGCCTTCGACGAGGGCGGCCGGGGGCTGCTGCTGGTCGCGCAGCTCACCCAGCGCTGGGGGAGCCGGCAGGCGGACGGCGGCAAGACCATCTGGGCGGAACAGGCCCTCCCGCGCCGCTGACCCGCCGCCCCTCAGGACCCGAGGCGGCTCAGCCGTCCTCCCGCGCCACCTGCGCGAGCGTGCGGCCGGTACGGGCGGAGCGGGCCCGGCGGGGATCGGGCGCGCCCCGGCCGCCGGACCCGCCCGTGGCCGCCCGCACCAGCAGCCACGCCTCCTCGCCGTCCTCCCCGCCGCGGAAGCGGGTGAGGGCGTACGCGCCGCGCAGCTTCGCGCCGTGCAGCCGGAACGTGGCGTGCCCGCGCTCCAGCGAGCGGGCGAAGTCCACGGGCCGGCCCCGGCGGTCGTGGCTCAGCGGCTCGTACGTGCCGTGGTCCCAGACGATCACCGTGCCCCCGCCGTACTCGCCGCGCGGGACGACGCCCTCGAACTCCTCGTACTCCAGTGGATGGTCCTCCGTCGGCACGGCCAGCCGCTTGTCCCGCGGGTCGGCGGACGGGCCCTTCGGCACCGACCACGACCTCAGCACGTCGCCCACCTGGAGCCGGAAGTCGAAGTGCATCCGGCGGGCGTCGTGGATCTGCACGACGAAGCGCGGCCGGGCGTCCTCCGCCTCCCGGCCGCCGCCGCGCGGCTCCGCGGTCCGGTCGAAGTGCCGCTTGCCGTGGTAGTCCCGCAGCCGGTCCGCTCCGCCCACCGCGCCGTTCCCTCCGCCGGTCCGTCCGTGCGAGCGGCCCCCGGGTACCCGGTCAGAACTCCTCGTGCGCCTCCGGGTCACCGCCGATCCGCCGGTGCGCCCGGTCCGAGAGGGTCCGCATCTGGGCGTCGTCCAGTTCGAACCCGAACACGTCGAGATTCGCGCGCTGCCGCTGGGGATCCGACGACTTCGGTACCGGCACCGCGCCGAGCTGGACGTGCCAGCGCAGCACCGCCTGCGCCGGGGTGACGCCGTGCGCGTCGGCGACGGCGGCCACCGCGAGGTCGTCCAGCAGCCGCGAACCGCGGCCCAGAGGGCTCCAGCTCTCGGTGAGCACGCCCTTGTCCGCGTGGTAGGCGCGCAGCTCCTCCTGGGGGAAGAACGGGTGCAGCTCGACCTGGTTGACCGAGGGCAGCACCCCGGTCTCCTTCTCAAGACGTTCGATGTGCGCGGGCGTGAAGTTGGAGACGCCGATCGAGCGGACCAGACCGTCCTCCCGGAGCTTGACCATGGCCTTCCAGGAGTCGACGTACCGGTCGACGCGGGGGAGCGGCCAGTGGATCAGGTACAGGTCGACGTACTCGAGGCCGAGCCGGGCGCGGGACTCCTCGAAGGAGGCGAGGGTCTCCTCGTAGCCGTGGTGGCGGCCGGGGAGCTTCGTCGTCACGACGATCTCCTCGCGCGGGACGCCCGCCCCGGCCACGGCCCGCCCCACGCCGGTCTCGTTGCGGTAGTTGGCCGCCGTGTCGATCAGGCGGTACCCGGCGTGGAGGGCCGAGGTCACCGCCCGCTCCGCCTCGGCGTCGTCCATCGGCCAGGTGCCCAGGCCCAGGGCGGGGATCGTGGTGCCGTCGTCGAGGGTGTGCTGCGGGATGCTCGTCACGGGAGGGCCCTCCGGTCGCGGTGTCGTCCCCTCCAGCGTCGGCCACCGCGGGGGCGTCGATCAACCGGACGGGCCCGGCGCCCTGTCGCCAGGGGCCGTTTCCCCTGCCACGCTCTTTCCGGGAGCCGGTCCGTCCGGGGCCGGCGGGTACGAGCGACGGAGTGGGACGCATGACGACGGACAGCCGCGTCGGGACGGACCGGGGGCACACGGGGGAGCTGGAGGTGCGCCCCGCGGCCGGGCACATCGGGGCCGACATCACGTGCGTCGACCTCGCCGCGGACCTCGACGAGGAGACGGTCGCCGCGATCAGGGCGGCGGTGCTGCGCTGGAAGGTGGTCTTCTTCCGCGGCCAGCGCCTGGACCACGCCGGACATGTGGCGCTGGCCCGCCGGTTCGGCGCACCGGTCGTCCTGCCCCGCCGGGGCTCCGCCTCCCCGGCGGACTTCCCCGAGATCGAGACCACCGCCGACCGCCTGGAACTGGGCGGCCGCTACGGCATGGACCACGACGAGTGGCTGCGGCGGCGCCGCCACACCCTGCTGCGCGGCTGGCACTGCGACCACGGCGCCCGCGTCGACCCGCCCGCCGCGACCATCCTGCGCGCCGAGACCGTGCCGCCCTACGGCGGCGACACCACCTGGGCCAACCTGGCCGCCGCCTACTCGGGACTGTCCGCCCCGGTACGGGAGTTCGCCGACCGGCTGCGCGCCGAGCACCGGCTGGGCGTGGGCTACCAGCCCCGGCCCGGTGACGACGCCTACCTGCGCCATCTGCTGGACCACCAGACCGCCACCGAGCACCCGCTGGTGCGCGTCCATCCCGAGACGGGGGAGCGGATCCTGTTCGTCAACGGCTACTACGTCGAGCAGATCACCGGCCTGTCCCGCCCGGAGAGCCGGGCGATCCTGGAGATGCTGCTGGAGCAGGCCACCCGGCCCGAGTACACCGTGCGGCTGCGCTGGGAGCCGGGCACCGTGGCGTTCTGGGACAACCGGGCCACCATCCACCTCGCGCCCGGCGACACAGCCCACCTGGACCACCCGCGGATCATGCATCGCGTGATGCTCGCAGGGGACGTCCCCGTCGGCGTCGACGGCCGGCCCTCGCAGCCTCTCACCGGCACCGCGCCGGGCCGCTGGTAGGCACGCCTCACGTCAGCGGGACGGTCACCTCGTCCTCCACCGGCGGGGCGACCTCCTGCGCCCGCTGCCCGGTCGCCGCGAAGCAGCGCAGCCGCAGCGCCTGGGGGGTCACGTCGATCCGCAGGAAGGACTTGAAGAACGGCGGGCTGTACGTGGCCGAACCGGGCGAGAACAGCGACTGGTACGCCTTGCGCACCGGCAGCCGGAACCGCTTCCCCCGGTCCGGCCGGCGTCCGGTGCCGAGCAGCCCCGCGACCAGCCGCATCCGGCGGGTCACCCGGACCGGCGCGCCCGGCGCGCGGGTCGGCCCGATGCCCAGGCGCTCGGCGATCACCGCCGCGGCCTCCGCCTCGGTCAGCGAGAAGAACCGGCGCAGCCGCGTCCGCCGCCCGTACAGCCCGCTGTAGAAGGCGAGGGAGTCGCCGCGCAGCGGGTAGCAGCGGAAGTCCGCCTCGGTGACCCCGGCGACGTCCACCCGGGGGATGGTGTGGGTGGCGTGCGTGAACGCCCCGCCGCCGCCCGCCACCACGTACTGCAGGGTGCGGCCGTCGTCCAGACGCACCGGGTAGCGCTGGTAGTTGTGGATGTCGCCGCCGATCGCGGCCACGTACCGGTGAGCCGGGTCGCGGACGATGTCGTCGACGGTGCCGCCGCCCTCGATCGGGCACGGATGGTGCTCGCCGTCCACGTACAGGGGCGAGCCGGTCACCAGGATCTTCGGGCGCGGGTCGCGGGACACCTCGCGCAGCCACGCGCCCTGCTCGGCGTCCAGCGTCCCGAGCAGTCCGGTGTCGATGCCGACGATGCGTATCGGCCCGGCGTCGACGGCCCAGTACGGGCCCGGCTGCACCGCCTGCTGCGCGGGGGAGGAGCGCAGCTTCCGTGCCTCGTCGAGACGTTCGCCGTCGCCGGGGCGGGGCCGGTGCCACAGCAGGGACCGCAGCCAGGCGCGGGTGAGGGGGCGCGGCGCGGGGGCGGGCGGCAGCGGCCCGGTCTCGTCGCAGAAGACCCGCATGAAGCCGGCCAGGTCCTCGTACCAGTCGTGGTTGCCGGGTATCGCGTAGACCGGCGCCTGGTAGTCCTGGTACGGCCGGAAGAACTTGGGCCCGTAGTCGTCGGCGCCGCCCACCGGGTAGATGACGTCGCTGGCGAGCACGGCGAAGGCGGTGTCCCGGCCTTCCTTCAACAGGCCGGGCACGACCGCGTACTGGGGCTCGCCGCCCTCGCCGGTGTCGCCGATCACCAGGAACGAGAAGCGGTCCGGGCCGTCGCGCCGGATCACGCGGTCGGCGGGCGCCCCGGCCGCCGCCCGCCGGGCCGCCCAGCGCGCTCTGACCTCCCCGGTGGGGTCCCCGAGCCAGGAGGCCAGGACGCCGTTGCGGGCGGCCCACAGATGCCTCGGGTCCAGCCAGGAGATCTTCTCGGCCTGGCGCGGCACCAGCCGCATGTACTCACCGCGTTCGGAGACGCCCCAGCCGGCGCCCTCGGCGGTGTCGCGTGAGGATTCGGACACGCGTGCACCGTAACAACGGTGGCCCGTACGGACGGTGGGCGGGGCCGCGTGAACCTGGCTGCGGAGACGCCGAGTTGACGTGCCGACTCAGAAGGCGCGGTCCAACAGGTCCAGCAGCGCCGCCCAGTGGCGCTCGTCGGCCGCCTCGTCGTACGACGCCGTGTCGGGCTGGGTGAAGCCGTGCACCGCCCCCGGGTACACCTCGCAGCGGTGCCGGACGCCCGCGTCCGTCAGGGCCTTCTCCAGCCGCTCGATCTGCTCCGGCGGCAACGAGGGGTCCCCGTCGGCGTGTCCGAGATACACCTCGGCGGTGATCCGCGGCGCCGCCAGGTGCGGGCTGTGGGGGTCGTCCGTCGCCAGCCGGCCGCCGTGGAACCCGGCCACCGCCGCCACCCGGTCCGGGAAGGCGCCGGCCGCCCGCAGCGCGAGACCCGCGCCCATGCAGTAGCCGGCCAGCGCCACCGGCCCGTCCGCCGCCTCCGGCAGCGCGGCGAGCCACCGCAGGTACGCGCCCGCGTCGGCCGTCGCCCGCTCAGGCGTCAACTCCCGCAGCGCCGGACGGAGCCGGCGGAACAGCTCGCCGCGTGCCTCGGCGTCGATGAAGCCGGGCAGCTCGACCACCGGGGCCGGTCCGCGCCGGTGGAAGAGGTTCGGCACCAGCACGGTGAACCCGGCCCGCGCCACGCGGTCGGCCGCCTCCCGCACCGTCGGGCGCACCCCGAAGGCGTCGGTGAGGCAGAGCACCGCCGGCCGGGGCGCGCCGTCCGCCGGACGCGCCAGGTACGCGTCCGCCGCCCCGTCCTCGGTGGGGACGCGCACCTCGGTCCGCTCCACGTCCGTCATGTCGCGCCGTCCTCCCGTCACTCGCCGTCACTCGAAGCGCGAGACGTCGCCCGCGCCCACCCGCACGATCTCCGCCTCGCCGCCGGAGAAGTCGATCACCGTCGTCGGCTCGGTGCCGCAGTCCCCGGAGTCCAGGACCGCGTCCACGACATGGTCGAGCCGGTCCTTGATCTCCCAGCCCTGGGTCATCGGCTCGTCCTCCCCGGGCAGCAGCAGGGTGCTGGACAGCAGCGGCTCGCCCAGCTCCTCCAGCAGCGCCTGGGTGACCACATGGTCGGGGATGCGCACGCCGACGGTCTTCTTCTTGGGGTGCTGCAGCATGCGCGGCACCTCCTTGGTCGCGGGCAGGATGAACGTGTAGCGGCCCGGGGTGGACGCCTTCACCGCGCGGAAGACGTCGTTGTCGATCCGTACGAACTGGCCGAGCTGGGCGAAGTCGCGGCACATCAGGGTGAAGTGGTGCCGGTCGTCCAGCTTGCGGATGGTGCGGATCCGGTCGATGCCGGTGCGGCTGCCCAGACGGCAGCCCAGCGCGTAGCAGGAGTCCGTGGGGTACGCGATCAGCGCGTCGTCGCGGACGGCGGCGGCGATCTGACCGATGGTGCGCGGCTGGGGGTTGTCGGGGTGCACGTCGAAGTACTTGGCCATTCACCGAGCTTATGCCGACCCGTCGCGCCGGGATGAGCCGCACCGGCCCGTGGGGTAACGTCCCCCGTCCGGGCCACAGGGCGAGGAGACGAGGGGAAGGCCGAGGTGACGGGCGGAAAGGACACGGCGCACGGGGCGGCGGCGGAGCGTCCGGGGTGGGCGCGTGAACTGCTGGAACACCTGCGGCCGGCCGGGCGTGACGTGCGCCGGGTCGTGGACTGGCTGGCCGGCGCGGTGCGTGCGGAGGCTGCCCTCCGCGACGGCGCGGGCGGGCTGCTCGCCGGGACCCCGCTGCCCCTGGACGAGGCGCTCGCCGCGGACGTCGCCTCCGGCCGGATCGCGTCCGCCGCGTGGGACGGGGACGGACGCCATCTGCGCATGGTGCGCATCAGGCACCCCACGGGCGCCTGCGTGCTGGCGGTCTCCCGCGGCACGCCCTTCGACCGGCACGCCTCGGACGTCGTCACGCACACCGCACAGGTGCTCGAACTGCTGCTCACCGCCCACGAGACGCAGGCGGCCGGCGTCCGGCTCCTGCGGGCCACCGCCGACCTGCGGCTGGCGATCCTCCAGCTGCTGATGGTCGAGGACACCGTCTCCGCGCGCCGGGTCGCCGCCGGACTCTGGCCGGGACTGCTGGACGCCGAAACCGCCTGCGTCTACGTCCTGGAGTGCGACCCCTCCGTACGCGACCGGCTGGCGGCCGAGTGCATCGAACGCACCCGGGAGGAGGCGCTGGTGGTGCGGTGCCCGGCCGTCGACGGCCATGTGATCGTCCTCGGCCCGCGCGAGGCCACCGCGGGCGACCTGCGGTCCCTGGTGGAGCGTCACCCCGACACCTTCGTCGGCGGGAGCGTCTGGCAGAGCCTGGCACGCACCGCCACCGCCTACGGACAGGCCGTCAGCGCGCTGGCCGTGGCCCGCTTCCGGCCGGACAAGACGGCGGTGTACGCCGAGCGCACCCACCCCGAGCGGCTGATGGACCCCGCGGCGCTGCGCACCTGGGCGGCGCGGGTGCTGCGCCCGCTCGACGCGCTGCCCCATCACACCCGCGCCGAACTGCTCGCCACCACCCGGCTCGGCCTGGAGTTCACCGCCGTCGCCACCGCCAAGATCCTCGGCGTCAACCGCAACACCGTGCGCGCCCGCATGGACCGCGTGGAGTCCATGCTCGGCGTCGACTTCGACGACGTGACCGTACGGGCCGTCGTGCATCTGGCGCTGCACACCCAGATCAACCTGCTGGACGGTCAGGGGGCCGCCGACTCCGCGGCGAGCGCGCGGTGCCTGACCGAGCTGCTGTCAGGACCGGCCGTCGCGTCCTGGGCGCAGGAGCTGCTGGGCCGCCTCGACGACGACCCGCGCAACGTGCGCCGCACCCTGCGCACCTGGATCGCCGCCGGGGCCAACGCCGAGCGGGCGGCGCAGACCCTCCGCGTGCACGCCCAGACCGTGCGCGAGCACGTCCGCAGCGCGGAACCGGTCCTGGAACGGCAGCTCCTGGCCGCCGGGACCGATCTCTACGAGGTCGCCCTGGCCCATCTGGCGGTCGGCGACCTGGAGCAGCCGTTCTTCGCGGGGGAGTGAACCGGGCGATTCGGACTCACCTGTGCACAGGTGAGTGCCGTGGACCCGTGCAGCGGGCACCGGCGCGGTACACAGACCGGCCTCGCCTTGCATAGTTTCGAGCCACGGCGGGGGTACGACCGGAACGGGGGACCGGTCGCACCCCCGCCCTCTGTGGTGCCCGCACGCGTTCTTCCGCCGCCCCGCACTGTCGCACGGGCCCGCCCGCCGCTACCCTACCGACCGGTAACGGCAGGCACTTCGAAGGCGAGGCCCCCATGGCGCGGTTCACGGTCGACGGCGCCGAACTGGCCTACGACGACGAAGGCCCCCGCGACTCCGCCCCCACGCCCCTGGTCCTCATCCACGGGTGGACCGCCGACCGGCACCGCTGGGACCACCAGACGGCCCACTTCTCCCCGCACCGCCGGGTGATCCGCCTCGACCTGCGCGGCCACGGCGAGAGCACCGGCGCGGGCGCGCCCACCATCGACGCCCTCGCCCGGGACGTGGTCGCCCTCCTGGACCACCTCGGCGTCGACCGCTTCATCCCCGTCGGCCACTCCATGGGCGGCATGACCGCCCAGACCCTCGCGCTCACCCACCCCGGACGGGTGGAACGCCTGGTCCTGGTCAACTCCATCGGCCGCATGACGTACAGCCGGGCGCGCGGGCTGCTGATGGCCGCGTCCACGCTGGTGCCGTTCAAGCTGTTCGTCGCCGCCAACATCCGGCGCGCGTTCGGACCGGGCCACCCCCGCGACGAGGTCGAGAAGTACATCCGCGCCTCGGCGTCCACGCCCCGCGAGGTGGTCATGACCCTGTACGCGGCGATGCGCGCCTTCGACGTCCTCGACCGGGCCGGAGAGATCCGCGTGCCGACCCTGATGGTGCACGGCTACCACGACGTCCAGCTCCCCGTCCGGCAGATGCTGCGCCTCGCCACGGGATACCAGGACGCCGAGATCCGCGTCCTGGACGCCGGACACGAACTGCCCCTCGAGCGGCCCGAGGGCCTCACCGCGGTCCTGGACCGCTTCCTCGCCCGCCCGTAGGCCCGCCGGCCGCCCCAGGGCCGTCACGCTCCGCAGCACTCCGGTCGCCGCCCGTCCCGATCGGGGGCAGCATGGGCCTCGTACACGCCCGCGCGCCCGGCCTTCACCGTGAGCGGGGGCAGCGTACGCGTGCATGACGCCGCGGCTCCGGGTACCCGGGCCGCCCCCAGGAACCGGCCGACGGCCCGGAGCCGCCGTGCCCCGGTCCGTCACCGGCCAGAAGCGACAGCGCAAGGAGCCCAGCGAATCATGACGGACACCGCGAGTCAGGGCCCCGCTACCGGCGACGACCGCAAGGTACTCACCAACCGGCAGGGCCACCCGGTCTACGACAACCAGAACCAGCGCACCGTCGGCTCCCGCGGCCCGGCCACGCTGGAGAACTACCAGTTCCTGGAGAAGATCAGCCACTTCGACCGGGAGCGCATCCCCGAGCGCGTCGTGCACGCCCGCGGCGTCACCGCGTACGGCTACTTCGAGGCGTACGGCACGTGGGGCGACGAGCCGATCTCCCGCTACACGCGCGCCAAGCTGTTCCAGGAGGCGGGCAAGCGCACCGACCTCGCCGTCCGCTTCTCCACCGTCATCGGCGGCCGGGACTCCTCCGAGGCCGCCCGTGACCCGCGCGGCTTCGCCGTGAAGTTCTACACCGAGGACGGCAACTGGGACCTCGTCGGCAACAACCTCGGCGTCTTCTTCATCCGGGACGCCATCAAGTTCCCCGACGTCATCCACGCCCTCAAGCCCGACCCGGTCACCTTCGAGCAGCAGCCGCGCCGCATCTTCGACTTCATGTCGCAGACGCCCGAGTCGATGCACATGCTCGTCAACCTGTTCAGCCCGCGCGGCATCCCGGCGGACTACCGCCACATGCAGGGCTTCGGCGTGAACACGTACAAGTGGGTCGACGCGGAGGGCAACACCAAGCTGGTCAAGTACCACTGGATGCCCAAGCAGGGCGTGCGCTCCATGACCGAGGAGGACGCCGCCAACGTCCAGGCACAGGGTCTCGGCCACGCCACCAAGGACCTCTACGAGGCCGTCGAGCGCGGCGACCACCCCGAGTGGGAGCTGCTCGTCCAGATGATGGACGACCACGAGCACCCGGAGCTGGACTTCGACCCGCTGGACGACACCAAGACCTGGCCCGAGCAGGACTTCCCGCCGAAGCCGGTGGGCAGGATGGTGCTCAACCGGATGCCGGACAACTACTTCGCCGAGAACGAGCAGATCTCCTTCGGCACCGGCGTCCTCGTCGACGGCCTGGACTTCTCCGACGACAAGATGCTCGTCGGCCGGACCTTCTCCTACAGCGACACCCAGCGCTACCGGGTCGGCCCCAACTACCTCCAGCTGCCGGTCAACCAGCCCAAGCACGCGGAGGTGCGCACCAACCAGCGCGACGGCCAGATGGCCTACCACGTGGACGGCGGGGACAACAGCCACGTCAACTACGAGCCGTCCATCACGGGCGGTCTGCGGGAGGGCCACTACCCGACGCACGACGAGCAGGGCCCGGAGATCCGCGGCCGGCTCACCCGCAAGCGGATCGAGCGCACCAACGACTACCTCCAGGCCGGCCAGCGCTACCTGCTGCTGGAGGACTGGGAGCGCGACGACCTGGTGAAGAACTTCACCGACCTGCTGTCGCAGTGCGACCGGCCGGTGCAGGAGCGCATGGTGTGGCACTTCCTGCTGGTCGAGAACGACCTGGGCCGCCGGGTCGGCGAGGGCCTCGGCATCATGCCGGAGGACGTCGCCCACCTGGAGCCGCTGGAGGGCCAGACCCTCACCGAGGAGGACCGCAAGCGGCTCGCCAGCCTCGGCGACAACCCCCCGCGCGACGTGACGGGGCTGACCATGACCCACTGCGTGCCCGACGAGCGGCACGTGGTGACCCGCTGAGGACCCCGCCGGGGGATCACAGCGACAGGGCGGAACGGGCGGCCGCGAGCGCCTGCCCGGCGTAGCCCCGGCCGAACAGCACGGCGTGCACCAGCAGCGGGAACAGCTGGTGCACGCCGACGCGTGTCCGCCACCCCGCGGCGAGCGGCGCCACGTCCTGGTAGCCCTCCAGCACGGCGTCCAGCAGCGGGCAGCCGAACAGCGCCAGCATGGCCAGGTCGGTCTCCCGGTGCCCGCCGTGCGCGGCCGGGTCGATGAGCCGCACCCTGCCGTCCGCCCCCCACAGCACATTGCCGTTCCACAGGTCGCCGTGCAGCCGCGCGGGCGGCTCGGCGGGCCCCGCCAGCCCGGGCAGCCGCGCGCAGACCCGCTCGACCACCGCCGCCTCGCCGGCGTCCATCGTGCCCGCGTCGACCGCACGGCGCAGATACGGCAGTACGCGGTGCTCGGCGTACCAGGCCGGCCAGTCGTCGCCGGTGACGTTGCGCATCGGGGCGAGCCCGATGAACGCCTCCACAGGACCGCCCGGCGGCGGCGCCCCGAACGCGGGCGCGCCGGCCGTGTGCAGGCCGGCCAGTTCACGCCCGAACCGCAGCGCCGCCTCCCGGCCCGGACGCCCCTCCCGCACCCGGTCGAGCACCAGCCACGCCTCCTCCCGGCCGTGCACCCGTGGCACCGGGGTCGCGTCCGCCTCCGCCAGCCAGCGCAGTCCGGCCGCCTCGGCGCGCGCCGCCTCCGCGTCCTCGGCGCGCTTCACGATCACCGTGCGGCCGTCGTCCAGGGCGGCCTCGGCGAGCGAACCGGACAGCGGCCGCAGCCCGGTCACCGCCCGTCCGGTCAGCCGCGCCGCCACGGCGCCGGGGGTCTCGTCGCCGGACGCGGGGGACGACAGGGGCATCGGCGGCCTCCTCGGCATCGCGGTGCGCTCGGCGGTGTGCGGTCCGCCCAGCGTACGAGCCCGGCACGGACCCGGCGGACGCTCACGCGGGACGGTGAAAAACCCGCGCCGCCCGATGCGGGCGCGCCACGCCGTGGGAGCACTCTGAATATGACCAGTTCATCGTTCCAGCGCACCCTCACCCTGCCCGCCACACTCTGCGAACAGGCCGTCCCGTACCTGGAACAGGCCGCCCGGCGGACGGTCGACGGAGCGGGTGTCCCGCTGAAGGCGTTCCGCGCGGCCGCCGCCGACGACTGCACCCTCCCGGTCTCCGTGGTCGAACAGGCGGCGAGCTGCCTGCTGGTCCTGGCCACCGAGACCGCGCAGAGCGTACGGCCCTCGGTGCTGCGCGCCACCATCGGCGTCGCCCTGTGCCTGCGCGACGCCGTCGAGGCGGTCCGCCGGCCCGCCCTCACCACCCGCTTCTGGTGACGGCCCCGACGCCTGCCCCCGCCGCATGCTCCCCGCCCGGCGGGGAACCCGGCGCACCGTACCCTCCACACTCCAGGAGAAGGACATGAGCCTGTTGCGCGTCCTCGGCCGGCCGATGCTGGCGTCGATCTTCATCGCGGGCGGACTGGACACCCTCCGCAACCCCCACCGGGTCGCCGGGCTGGCGGAGCCCGTGGTGCGGCCGGTCACCGGCCGCATCAGCGCACTGCCGGACCGCACCGAGGACTCCGTGCGGCTGAACGGCGCCGTCCAGGTCGCCGCCGGACTGCTGCTGGCCACCGGACGGATGTCCCGCCCGGCCGCCCTCGCGATCGCCGCCACCCTCGTGCCCACCACGCTCGCCGCGCACCGCTTCTGGGAGGAGGAGGACGCCGGCGACAAGTCCCAGCACCGGATCCACTTCCTCAAGAACCTCGGCCTGCTCGGCGGGCTGCTGATCGCGGCGGACGACACCGGGGCCCGGCCCTCGGTGCTGTGGCGCGGCCGGCACGCCGCCCACGACCTTCGCCGCGAGGCCCACATCGCCCGGCGCGCCTTCAAGGCCGGCGCGGGACCCGCCGCGGCGGCCGGACGCGCCCGCGCCAAGCTGTCCCACTGACCGGGAGCGGGGCCGGGGGCTCTGCCCGCGGATCTGTCCCGCAAACCTCCCTGTGAGCAACCGCACTCGCGTGGCCAAGTGCCGCGCGGGTGCGGTTTCTTGACCCCCGGGTCCCTCCCTGGCGCTGACGCGGTGGAAAGGACTCGGGGGTCCCTTCTGCCACGATGGTGCGCGCCCGATCCGGCGCCGGGAACCGCCGCGCAGCGCAGCCGGCGTCCGCCTTCCCGCGCCCACTCAGCCGAGCCCCGTGGGGCTCCTCCCCGAGTAGCGCACCGTGTCTCCCACACCCTCCCCCGCCCAGGCCGGATCCCGGTCGCCCTGGCGTTCCCTCCGGCACCGCGGCATGCGCTGGTGGTCCGTCGCGAACTTCGTGTCCAACGCCGGTACCTGGATGCAGCTGACCGTGCAGAACCTGCTGGTCCTCCAGATCACCGGGTCCGCCGCGGCCACCGGCCTGTCCATGTCCGTCCAGGCGGCCCCGGCCCTGCTGATGAGCGTGCTCGGCGGCGCGGCCGTCGACCGCTGGCCGCGCAGGCTGACCGCCGCCGTCAGCCAGGCCCTGCTCGCCGTCATCGCTTTCACCACGGCCACCCTGGTGGCGCTGGACCGGCTCGACATGACCACCCTGATGGTGCTGGCCGCCGTCACCGGCATGGTCGCCACCGTCGACAACCCGGCCTGCGCCCTGCTCGGCAACGACCTCGTCCCCGCCGAGGACCTGCCCTCCGCCATCGGCGTCGGCGCGCTGGTCTTCAACGCGGGGCGGCTCGCGGGCGCGGCCCTGGCCGGCGTGACGGTCGGCTTCCTCGGCACGGCGGCGGCCTACTTCGCCAACGGCTTCTCCTTCCTCTTCGTGACGGCGGTCATCCCGTTCCTGCGCCCGGCGGCGGGCGCGGTCCGGCAGGTCACCGGGCGGGCGGCCCGGCGCTCCACGTCCGACATGGGCGTCCGCGAGGGCCTGGCCTTCTTCGTCCGCCGCCCGCGGCTGCTCGCGCTCGCCGGGGTGACCGGCATCGCGGCGGTCTTCGGCCGCAACTACGGCCTCACCCTCGCCGTCCTCGTCACCGGCCCGCTCGCGGGCGGGGCGGGAGCCTTCGGCACGGTGTCCACCGTCCTCGCCGCCGGCGGCATCGTCGGCGCGGTCCTGGGCGCACGCCTGCGCCGCCCCTCGGTCCGCCTGGTCGGCGCGCTCGCCGCGACCGGGGCGCTGCTGCAGATCGCGGCCGGGCTGTCGCCCTCCCTGGCGGTGCTGCTGGTCCTGGTCCTCCCCATGGCCGTGGTCGAGTCCGTCTCCGACACCGCGGGCACGGCGGTCCTCCAGACCGACCCGCCCGCGCACCTGCGCGGACGCGTTCTGGGCGTGTGGGGCTCGATCGGCACGGTCTGGGGCCTGGGCGGCCCCCCGGCCCTCGGCCTCCTCATGGAACTGGCGGGCCCGCGCGGCGCCCTGATCACGGGCGGCGCGGTCATCGCCGCGTCCATCGCGTCGGGCCATGTCCTGCACCGCCGCCGGACGGTGAACCCGGTTGCCCTGCCGGCGAAGGCCCCGGCCCCGCAGCCGGCGCTGCAGACGGCGGCGTAACCCCGTCCCCTGGGAAGAAGCGTGGGTGAAACGTCCCCGAAGGGGCGCGGGGAACTGCGCGAGGGAAAGTCCGACGATCGGAACCTCCGAAGCGCGCGGTGCTGAAGCACCCTTTCGAGGGCTCCGCCCCCGGACCCCCGTTCGCGCAGTTCCCCGCGCCCCTGTAGGGCGCTCATCCCTCCGTCGGCTTCAGAGCCACCGAAACCGCGTCCGCGGCCCGCCGCGCAAGCAGCGTCGTCGAGTGGCCGTCCAGGTACGGCAGGACCACCGCCTGCCCACCCCACTCCCGCAGCGCCCGCGCCTCGGGCAGATCCTGGACGGAATAGTCCCCGCCCTTCACCCACACATCCGGCCGAAGGCGCTCCAGCACCCTCTCCGGGGTGTCCTCCTCGAAGATCACCACCGCGTCCACACTGCCCAGCGCGGCCAGCACCTTCGCGCGGTCCGTGGCCGGGGTGAGGGGGCGGCCGGGGCCCTTGCGGCGGGTGACGGAGTCGTCGGAGTTCAGGCACACGATCAGACAGTCGCCGATCCGCCGCGCGCTCTCCAGCAGGCCCACGTGACCGGCGTGCACCAGGTCGAAGCAGCCGCCCGTGGCCACCACGGTCCCGCCCCGCGCCCGTACCTCCCGCGCCAGTTCGAACGCGTCGGCGGCCGGGTCCTGCGCCGGGACCGGGGGGACCGGCGTGTGCCAGAGGTCCGGGTTGCCCGCGCCGCCCGCCGCGACGAACGCGGCGGCCTCGGCGACCGCCCGCTGCAGCGCCTCCTCCGGCAGCAGCCCGTCCGCCAGCGCGGCGACCGTCGTCGCCGCGAAGCAGTCGCCCGCACCGCACGGGTCGCCGTCCGCGTGGAACGGCGCCGGGATCAGCATCGGCGTGCCGCCGCCCGGCCGGGTCAGCAGCACACCCCGCTCGCCGAGCGTCACGGCGACGCCCGCCGCCCGCCAGCGCTCGGCGAGTTCCGTGCCGCGCTCGGCGAAGGCGCCCAGCGACACGCCCGACACGCCGGGCGTGCCCGCGCACAGCGCGATCGCCTCGCCCGCGTTGGGGGTGACCAGCCGCGCCCCCGGCACCGGCGCCTCGCCGCGGGGGTGGGGGTCCCACACCAGCGGGGTGCGCCGGGCGGCCTCCTCCAGGTGCGGGCGGACCGCGCCGGCGGTGTGCCGGCCGTAGTCGGCGACGAGGACGGCGTGCGCGCACGCCAGCGCCTCCCGCACCGCCTCGTCCGGCTCGCCGGGCGTCCCGCCGCCCCGGTCGATGCGCACCAGCGGCCGCCCGCCGGCCAGGACGCGCGTCTTCACCGGCAGCGTGCCGTGCAGCGGCAGCTCCAGCAGCCGTACCCGCCCGCTGAGCTGCTGCCGTACGGCCTCGCTCGCGGGGTCGTCGCCGAGCGCGGTCACCAGGACCACGTCCCGGCCGCCGCGCGCGGCGAGCGCGGCGGCCAGCCCGGCGCCGCCCGGGTGCCTGTGGTCCCCGGTGACGTCGACGACCGGGGCGGGCGCGTCGGGGGCCAGCCGGGTGGCGACCCCTTCGATGTCCTCGTCGAGCAGGACGTCGCCCACCACCACCAGCGGTTCGGGTCCGGTCATGTCAGCCTCCCGGGAACGGCCGCCACGGTCCGCGCCGGTGGCGCGGCCACGGCGGCGTCGAAACACTCGCAGAGCAGGTGCACGGCGACCAGATGGATCTCCTGCACGGTCGCGGTCGAGGCCGCCGCCACGCACAGGCTCTCGTCGGCCGCCTCCATCAGCGGGTTGGGGCCGGGACCGGTCAGCGCCCACACTCCGAGCCCGGCCCGCCGGGCCGCCACCGCGGCGGCGATCAGGTTGGCGCTGCGTCCCGACGTGGACAGCAGCATCAGCACGTCGCCGGGGCGTCCGTGCGCGGCCACCTGACGGGCGTAGACGTGGTCGAAGCCGTAGTCGTTGCCGATGGCGGTGACGCTGGAGGTCTCCGCGTGCAGGGCGAGCGCCGAGTAGGCGGGCCGCTCGCTGCGGTAGCGGCCGACCAGCTCGGCGGTGAGGTGCTGGGCCTGGGCGGCGCTGCCGCCGTTGCCCGCGGCCAGCAGCCGGCCGCCGCCGGTGAGGACGGAGGCGAGCCGGCCGCCCCAGTCCGCGATCCGCGGCAGACCGTGCCGGCCGAGCCCGTCGAGGGCGTCCTGGAGGGACCGGCAGTGCAGACGGGCGGCGTCGAGAGCGGGGTGTTCGGTCATGGCGTGTCGGGCGCGCCGCCCTCGGGGGACGGCGACGGCACCCGCACCTCCTTCCAACGTCGGACGTCTGCGGCCCGGTCGGGCCTGCGGTTCAGCCGGTCCTGGTCACGGCCGGCTCGCTGTCGAGGACCTCGCAGTAGGCCGCCTCCGTGGCGGCGGCGACTCGCGCCCACCCGTAACGGGCGAGCACCCGGCGGCGGCCCGCCACCCCGCAGGCCTCGCGGCCGGCCGGGTCGGCGAGCAGGCTCGCCACGGCGGCGGCCAGAGCCTCGGGGTCGCCGGGCGGCACCAGCCGTCCGGTGGCCGGGTCGGCGACCGTGTCGAGCTGGCCGCCGACCGCGCTGGCCACCACGGGACGGCCGCAGGCCATGGCCTCGAGCGGGACGATGCCGAACGGCTCGTAGTCGGCGGGGCAGAGCACCACGTCGGCGGAGCGCAGCAGCGCCGGCACGCGCTCGGCGTCCACCCCGCCCAGGAACCGCACCCGGTCGGCGACCCCGGCGTCCCGCGCGACCGCGCGCAGCCGGCGCACCTCCGGGTCGTCGTCCAGCCGCTCCGCGGGAGGCCCGCCCGCCACGAGCAGCTCGGTTCCGGGCAGCAGGGCCAGCGCGGCCACCGACACGGCCGCCCCCTTGCGCGGCACCAGCCGCCCCAGCTGCACCAGCCGGTGGCGGTACGGGCCGCGCGCCCAGCGCGGGCCCACCGGCGTGAACCGCTCGGTGTCCACACCGCAGGGCACGACGCCGATCCGGTCCGCGGGCACGCCCATCCGGACCAGCTCGGCGACCTCGTCACGGCAGGTGGCGACGACCCGGTCGCAGCCGAGCCCCACCTCGGTCTCGCAGCCGATCCGCTCCGGCGGGCTGGTGTCGGCGTCCCGTTGGTGGCGCCGCTTCACCGTGCCCAGCGCGTGGAACGTGTGCAGCAGCGGCAGGCCCACCTCCCGGGCCGCGCCCAGCGAGGCCAGCCCGGACATCCAGTAGTGGGAGTGCACCACGTCCGGGGTGCGGGCCCGCCACTCCCGGACGAGCACGCGCGCGAACGCGTCCATGTACGGCAGCAGCCGGTCCTTGGGCACCGGTTCGGGGGGCCCGGCGGTGACGTGGTGGACCTCCACCCGCTCGCTCAGCCGCACCCGGTCCGGCAGACCGGGTGCGTCGCGGCGGGTGTGGACCGTGACCCGGTGTCCGCGGCCGGCGAGCGCCGTGGCCAGGGCGGCGACGTGGACGTTCTGGCCTCCGGCGTCCACCCCGCCGAGCGCGGCGAGGGGACTCGCGTGTTCCGAGACGAGCGCGATCGACAGCACGCCCGGGGGGACAGGGGCGAAGTCCGCGGTCATGGGCTCACCTCCGTGATCGGTCGCGGCCGGGGTGCCGACACCGCCGTCCGCGGATCGGGTTCCGGCCGCGGCTGCGGCCGGGAGCATGCGCGCGGCGCCCGCCGGGGCCCGTCGCGGGCCGGGGCGGGGAGGGCCGGCGTGTCATGTCGGCATCCGTTCGCCGGCCGGCGCCGCGGCGGAGGGCGACGGGGGAACGGCCCGGTGGCGGTGGGCGGGCGTGACGCGGTGCCGCACCTGCCCGCGCAGCCAGTGCCAGGCCGCGGCCGGCGGGACGAGCGCGCTGGTGAGGGCCATGGTGACGATCTCGTCCCGGGTGCGCGGACCGGGCCGGATCCGGGCCAGGGCGAACTCGGCGGTCCCGGCGAGCCACCCGGCGGCGCACGCCGACGCGGCGCGCGGGCGCCCGGTCAGCGCGCACACCGCCGCCGCGAGCCCGGCCGAGGTCACCGCCAGGTGCAGCGGGAGACGGCCGCGGGGCGCGCCGGCCCGCCGCCACCAGTCCCGCCCGTGCAGCCGCGTCATCAGCACGTCGTCCGCGTTGCCCGCCTGGAGCCGCACGGAGACCCACCGGTCGGCGGGCCGTACCGGATGCGTGGTCGTACGGCGTCCCTCCGCGAGCGTCCAGCCGGCGTCGAGCACCCGCAGCGCCAGGTCCGCGTCCTCCCGGAAGGCACGGCGGAACCGTTCGTCGAAGCCGCCGACGGCCGCCAGCGCCTTGCGCCGGTACGCCATGTCGGCGGTGATCCAGCGCGCCCCGGCCAGGCCCGCGACGTTGCGCTCCCAGTCGGTGGGCGCCCGGTCCACGGGCAGCGGCACCTCGACGCGCGCGCTGATCCCGGCGGTCGCCACGCTCGCCCCGGCGAGGTCGAGCGCGAGGTCGTCGGCCCAGGCGGGTCCCGGCACCACGTCGTCGTCGAGGAAGACGATCCACGGCGCGTCCCCGGCGGCCCGCCACCCGGCGTTGCGTGCGGCGGCCGGGCCGCGCGCCCCGCCGCGCACCACGACGGTGCGGGACCGCAGGGCGGGCGGCACGGACGCGGTGAGCGGCACGGCCGGGTCCCGGCGGTCGTCCACCAGCACGACCCGCGCCGGACGCGGCCCCTCCGACTCGGCCAGCGCCCGCAGGCACGCCGCGAGCGACGGGCGGCCCAGGGTCGGCACCACCACCGCGTACTCCCCGGCGGGAGCGGCAGGACCGGTCATCGGGACACCTCCTCGCCGGTGTCGCCGGTGTCGCCGGTGTCGCCGGTGCGGAAGAGCGCGCCGCGCCGCACCGCGTACGGGCCGATGGCCAGCAGGTCCACCGGGGAGGAGCCGAAGCACTCCAGGGCGTCGCGCGGGTCGTCCACCATGGGGCGGCCCGCCGTGTTGAGGCTGGTGTTGACGACGACGGGCAGCCCGGTCAGCCGCTCGAACTCGCGCAGCATCCGCGCCAGCAGCGGCTCGCGCGCCGGGTCGACCGTCTGGATGCGGGCGGTGCCGTCGACGTGCACCACGGCGGGCACGCGGTCCCGCCAGGCGGGCGCCACGTCGTGCACGAACAGCATGTACGGGCTGGGCAGCGGCCCGTCGAAGATCTCCGCCGCCCGGTCGGCGAGCACCATCGGCGCGACCGGCCGGAACTGCTCGCGGCCCTTCACGTCGTTGAGCCGCTCCAGATTCCCCGCGTGCCCCGGATGGGCGAGCAGCGAACGGTGGCCGAGCGCCCGGGGGCCGTACTCGCTGCGCCCCTGGAACCAGGCGACGATGCCGTTGTCGGCCAGCGTCCGGGCCACGGTGACGGCGATGTCCTCCGGCTTCTCGCAGGGCACGGCGGCCGTCTTCAGCCACGCGCCCAGCTCCGCGTCGGACCAGTCCCGGCCCAGGTCGGCGCCGGTCATCGGCTCCGGTGCGTCCCCGGCCCCGGCCGACAGCAGCAGGGCGCCGCCGAGCGCGGTCCCCGCGTCGCCGGCCGCGGGCTGCACCCACACCCGGGAGAACGGACCCTCCCGCGCGATGCGGGAGTTGGCCACGCAGTTCAGCGCCACGCCCCCGGCGAGGGTGAGCACCGCGTCGTGGGTGCGGCCGTGCAGCCAGCGCACCAGGTCGAGCAGCGTCTCCTCCAGCACGGCCTGCGCGCTCGCGGCGACGTCGGCGTGGTACTGCGTCCACGGCTCGTCCGGGCCGCGCGGTGCGCACAGCTGCGCCCAGGGCACCCCCGCGGCGTGGAAACCGCCGTCGCCGGTCGGATACACGAAGCGGCGCAGCTCCGGCAGCATGCGCGGCGTGCCGTGGGAGGCGAGCGCCATCACCTTGAACTCGTCGGAGGAGCGCAGGAAGCCGAGGTGCTCGGTCAGTTCCTCGTAGACGAGGCCCAGCGAGTGCGGGAGGTCCTGCGCGCGCAGTGGCTGGAGCCGGCCGCCGACGCGGCGCGCGGCCAGGTGGGAGGCGCGCTCGCCGCGGCCGTCCAGCACCAGCACGGAGCAGCCGTCGGCGTCGGGGGCGGCGTACGCGCCGGACGCGGCGTGCGCCATGTGGTGCGGGACGAAGCGCACGGTCTCCGGGTCCAGGCCGGGCAGCGCGGTCCGCAGGAAGTGCGGGGCCTCCCGCGCGTAGGTGAGACGCAGATGGTCCCAGGGGTCGTCCAGACCCATCGCGTCGGCGGGCCGGGCCAGCGCGGGGTCGAACGAGTAGGCGACCGCGTCGAGGTCCCGGGGGCGCAGCCCGGCCCGTTTCAGGCACCAGGCGGCGGCCTGCTCGGGCAGCTCCCAGGCGGAGAAGGGCAGCGGTCGCTTGCCGTGCTTGCGCCGGGAGAACCGCTCCTCCTCCGCGGCGGCGACGGTACGGCCGTCGATCACCAGGGCGGCCGCGGGGTCGTGGAACAGGGCGTTGATGCCGAGGATGCGCATGGCGGACGGACCTTTCGCGTGGGGGCGGCGGCCGGATCGGCCGCCTGGTCCAGGGGCCGGCGGGGCGGGCCGCTCAGCCGCGGGCCGCCTCGGCGCGGAACCAGTCGATCGTGCGGCGCAGGCCCTCCTCGGCGCCCACCCGCGGCTCCCAGCCGAGCTTGTCGCGGGCCAGCGTGATGTCGGGGCAGCGCACGGCCGGGTCGTCCACGGGACGCTCGATGTAGCGCACCTCGGAGGAGGAACCCGCCAGGGCCACCACCAGGCGGGCCAGGCCGAGCATGCTGATCTCGGCGGGGTTGCCGATGTTGACGGGGCCGCGCATGCCGTGGGCGGCGGCGGCGAGGATGCCGGCGACGGTGTCGTCGACGTAGCACAGCGAACGGGTCTGGCGGCCGTCACCGGTCACGGTGAGCGGCTCACCGGCCAGTGCCTGCCGCACGAAGGTGGGCACCGCCCGGCCGTCGTGGCCGCGCATGCCGGGGCCGTACGTGTTGAACAGCCGGACGATGCAGGTGTCCGTGCCGTACGTCTCCGCGTGCGCGGTGGTCAGGGCCTCGCCGAACCGCTTGGCCTCGTCGTACACGCTGCGCGGGCCGACCGGGTTGACGTTGCCCCAGTACCGCTCGTCCTGCGGGTTCTGCTGCGGGTCGCCGTACACCTCCGACGTCGACGCCAGCACGAACCGGGCCTCCGACTCATGGGCGAGCGTCAGGGCGTTGCGGGTGCCGGCGCTGCCCGTCTCCATGGTGTGCAGCGGCAGCCGCAGGTAGTCCGCGGGGGACGCGGGGGAGGCGAAGTGCAGCACCAGGTCGGGCCGCCTGCGCACCGGCAGCTCCTGGGCCACGTCGGCCTGCACCAGGGTGAACCCCGGCCGGTCGAGCAGCGGGGCGACGTTCTCGGGCCGTCCGGTGCTGAGATCGTCCACGCAGGTCACGGCGGCGCCCGCGTCGAGCAGGGCCTTGCACAGATGGGAGCCGACGAATCCGGCGCCGCCGGTCACGACGGCGTGCTCCCACTTCCGGGATATGGGGCTACTCATGCCCCACACCCTCACCCGCACAGCGGCGGACGGCACGGTCGCCTGGTGCGATCGAGTGAACTACGGAGCGTGACACCGCCGGCACGGCGGGGCGGGGGCCGCGCAGGGTGTCCGGGCAGGACCTGCGGGCACCCGCCCGCCATGGACCACTCAGCCGCCCTCTGATCGACCGCACCCTGCCGCTCCTCGCCGAGAGGTACGCCTGGCTCCCCGACCGGATGCGCGACGCGTCCGGCTCCGTGGTCCGCACCCGGATCATGGGCCGCCCCGCCCTCGCCCTGCGCGGACCGGAGGCGGTCCGCTTCTTCTACGACGCCGGGGCCTCCTGCCCGGGCACCGCGCCAGCCGCCGCCCGCACCACCGCTTCCGCTCGAACGACCTTTCCGTGTCCACCGCGTACGTGCTGCTCGCCGAAGAGCACCGGACCTGCGGAATGGCGTCCGCTGCGTCAGAGAGCCTGCCACAGCGCCGGCGTCCCGGCGGGCGCCCACGCGCCCTGCGCCTGGTGGGTCTGCAGGCACTGGTACGTCACCCCGTCGCGGGTGACGACGGCGCCCGTCTCGTAGACCCGGCCGGCGGTCCACGCCTGGGCTCCGCCCGCCTGCTCCTGGGGCGCGGCCTGCGCGGCCGCCGTGGTCAGGGTCAGCCCGTGCTCGGAGAGGATCGGGTTGACCGGCTGGTAGAACGTGGTGCCGCCGCTGGTGCAGTTCCCGGAGCCGCCGGAGGTGACGCCCTGCGCCTGCGCGCCCGCCACGTACGGACCGCCGGAGTCGCCCGGTTCCGCGCACACCGTCGTCCGGGTCAGCCCGTTGACCGTGCCCTCCGGGTAGCGGACGCTCGCGTTGTGCTGCTCGATCACTCCGCAGTGCCAGCCCGTGGTGGAGCCGGAGCGGCACACCGACGCCCCGACGAGCGCCTGCGCCGAGCCGGTGACCTGGACCTCCTGGCCGTCCGCCGCCTTCACGTCGGGCGTCGGCGTCCACTGGCTCTGGACGGCCACCCACGCCATGTCCCGCCCGGGGAACTCGGATGCCTGGAAGGTGCCCTGCGCGGTGCGGTCGTAGCCGGTGGTGGTCGCGCCCGCCCGGCCGCAGTGGCCGGCCGTCACGAAGCCGCCCTGAGCGCCCTTGGTGACGGAGAAGCCGACGGAGCAGCGGGCCGAGTCGTTGATGTAGTACGCGTCGCCGCCGGTGATGTCCTGCAGCAGCCGGGGCCGTTCGGGCGCCAGACGGATGCCGACGTCCTCGCCCGCCACGCCCGCGGCCTCCACGAAGGCGGTGCCCGCGGCCTGGTCGACGGCCTGCACCACGACCTGGTTCCTCACCACGTCGACGTACCAGACGGGCGTGTCGAGGGTGGAGACGCGGCCGGCCGCGTCCAGCTTCTCCTTCGCCGTCTGCAGCGCCGCCAGGGGCCGCTCGACCACCTGCGCGGTGGCGCCCTCGGCCTCGATGGCCGCCACGTCCTCGGCGTCGGTGGTCGCCACCGTCAGCTCGTCGGCGGTCGCGCCCCGCAGCCAGGCGCCCGCGTACCGCTCGCCCAGCACGATGCGCAGCCGGCCGGCGCGGGTGCCCGCCTCGGCCTCGTTGACCAGGCGCGCGGACGCCTGATCCTCGTCGAGCTTCAGGTCGCGCTGGAGGGCGCTGAGCAGATGGGGGGAGGGCCGGTCGGCGCCGAGGGTCTGGGCCGCCCCGGGCGCGGGCCCCCCGGCGGGGGAGGCGTCGGCCGCCGCGGCGCAGGGGAGTCCGGCGAGAACGAGGGCGCCGAGGGCCACGAGCGCCGAGCGGCGCGCGGTCCGGGCGTGTCTGAGGACCATTCGGTACGTCTCCATTCGTTGGGCGACGTAGCTGTCGCGGAGACCGTGTCCTTGCCCGGTCCACCCGATGGGATGTCAGGACACGCCGGAATTCGCACGTTCGATACCGCGACGGGCCCCGTGTGCAGGAGGCGGGCGGGATCGGACGGGTGACGTCACACGGGCGTCAGACCGGGCGCGCCTGCCTCCGTCACGAAGGAGGCCGCCGTGGACACCTCCGCGCCCGGCGTGGTCACCGCGGGCACGGTCCGGAAGTCGGCGCGGGCGTTCTCCCGGTTCAGCTCCACCCGCAGGTAGCCGCGCCGGCCGTCGTAGAACCGCAGGTGCGGGTTGGCCTTCATGTAGGTGTCCCAGTTGGCCGGGCGCTCGGTCCCGTCGCGGCCGCTGGCGACGGAGGTGCAGGTGAGTTCCGTGCCGACGGTGGCGGAGGCGGGGTCGTCGAAGTCGTCCTTGACGTCGAAGGCGTAGGCCACGTGGACGTCGCCGGTGAGCACCAGCCAGTTGTCGACGCCGGCCGCCTTCGCCCCGGCGACGAGCCGGCCGCGGCTCGCGCGGTAGCCGTCCCAGGAGTCCATGGACAGCTTGGCCTCGGCGTTGAGGTCCAGCCGGCGCTGGGAGAAGCACACCTGCTGGGGCATCACGTTCCACAGCGCGGCGGAGGACGCCCATCCGTCGAGCAGCCAGCGCTCCTGGGCGTCCCCGGTGAGGGTGCGCGCAGGGTCGTCCGACTCCGGTCCCGGCACGTGCGGGTTGTCGTCGTAGGCCTGGTCGGAGCGGTACTGGCGGGTGTCGAGGACGTCGAACTGGGCGAGGGTGCCCCAGTGCAGGCGGCGGTACAGCTGGGCGTCGGGCCCGTCGGGGAGCTGTCCCGCGCGCAGCGGCTGGTTCTCCCAGTAGGCGCGGTAGGCGGCGGCCCGGCGGGCCAGGAACAGCGCGGGGTCGCTGCCGTTCTCGTCGTGCTCGGCCGCGTAGTTGTTCTCCGTCTCGTGGTCGTCCCAGGTGACGACGAAGGGATGCGCGGCGTGCGCGGCCCGCAGGTCCGGGTCGCTCTTGTAGAGCGCGTACCGCATCCGGTAGTCCGCGAGGGTCGCCGTCTCCCGGTTGAACACGGACGGCAGTACCCGGTCCGTGTAACCCCGGGCTCCGCCGGCGGAGTCGACGGCGTACTCGTAGAGGTAGTCGCCGAGGTGGAACACCACGTCGACGTCCTCCCGCGCCAGATGCCGGTGCACGGTGTAGTAGCCGTCGTGGTACGCCTGGCAGGCGACCGCGGCCAGCCGCAGCCGCGTCACGTCGTCGCCGGCGGCGGGCGCCGTGCGGGTACGGCCCGGGGGGCTGATCCAGGCGCCGGTGCGGAAGCGGTAGTGGTAGGTCGTCGCCGGGGCGAGGCCCCGTACGTCGACGCGGACGCTGTGCGCGTACTCGGGGTGGGCGAGGGCGGTGCCGGTGCGGACCACCAGGGCGAAGGACGCGTCGAGCGCGACCTCCCAGGCCACCTCCGCCCGCTGCTGCCCCAGACCGCCGTCCGGCGTGAACGGCGCCGGGGCGAGCCGGGTCCAGATCAGCACCGAGTCCGGCAGCGGGTCGCCGGAGGCGACGCCGAGGGTGAACGGGTCCTCGGTGATGCGCGCCGTGTCGAGCCGGGGCGCGGCGAACGCGCCGCGCGCCGGGAGGCCGGTGGAGAAGGCGAGGGCGGCTGCCGCGGCGGTGACGGTCAGGAAGCGACGGCGTGACACAAGGCGGGCGGCGGTGCGCAGTTCGGCCTCGTGCGAGGTGGGGGCGAGCGCGGAGGCAGGTCGTCCGGTGCGGCCCGGCAGCGCCATCTGGTGTCCTCTCGTACGGGGCGGGGTGGACGGCAGCCGCGGGCAGGCGGGGCCGCGGACACGGAGATCCGCATGCTAGGCAGACGAAATGCTCGTCAGATGTATGCCGTGCGGGACGTTCACACCACAGGCGGTACGGGGAAGGGTGCACACGAAAGCGCCGCCGGAAGGACCGGCGGCGCTTCAGGGACCGGGGACGGATCAGCCGGCGGACGCCCGGGCGTCCGCGCCCACCCGCTCGCGCAGCGGCAGGTGGTACACGTGGAAGGCCCGTCCGATGACCGGCTGGGCGACGTTGCGCACCTTGACGCCGCCGGTGGTCATGCCGTGCTCGCTGCCGGCGTGCGCGTGCCCGTGCACGGCGAGGTCGGCGCCGGCCGTGTCGATCGCCTCGGCCAGCAGATAGCTCCCCAGGAACGGGTAGATCTCCGGCGGCTCTCCTGCCAGGGTCTCCGGCACAGGGGAGTAGTGGGTGAGCGCGATCCGCACGTCGCAGTCCTCCTCCGCCAGCCGCTCCAGCGCGGTGCGCAGACCGTCGGCACAGCGGCGGGAGACCCGGACGAACTCCTTCATCACCGGCTCGCCGAACTCCCCGGCGCTCGCCCCGACGAACCCGCCGCCAAAGCCCTTGGTGCCGGCCACCCCCACCCGCGCGTCCCCGACGGACAGGACCGTCGCCTCGCCCTCCAGGACGTGCGCGCCCGCCTCCCGCAGCAGCTCGGACACCTCGTCCTGACGGTCGTCGTGGTGGTCGTGGTTGCCCAGCACCGCCACCACCGGCACCCCGAGGCCGCGGATCTCGTCGGCGACCACCCGCGCCTCGTCCGTCGTGCCGTGCCGGGTGAGGTCGCCGGCCAGCAGCAGCAGATCCGCGCAGTCGGGCAGGGTGTCGAAGGCGGGGCGCAGCACGCCCCGGGTGTCGGGACCCATGTGGATGTCCCCGACGGCGGCGACCCGGATCATGACAGCTCCTCCGCGTGGTCGGGGGACGAGGACTCGCTCACGACGACGTCGCAGTGCACGTCGAGCCCGCCGAGCTCCTCGCGCACCACCTCCAGGACGTCGTCGCGGCAGCGGGCCGACGGCACGGTCCCGGTGACCAGGACGGCCCCGCCGCGGACCTCGGCGTGCACGCCGAGCTCGCCCAGCTCGCCGGAGGCGAGACGGTCCTGGAAGTGGGCGACGCGGTACTCGGGACCCGCGGGCGGGGCGCCGCCCGCCGGACCGGCGTCGTGGGTGTTCATGGGGATTCCCTTCCACGGGCGGGTCAGATGACGTTCAGGCGTTCCAGCAGGAAGAAGAACGCGGCGGGCATGGGCGCGTCGCCGCAGTCGCGCCGCACCTGCTCCCAGTCGACCTTCTCGCGCAGGGCGCGGGCGATGGGCAGGACGGCGCCGAAGTCGCAGTGGTGCTCGGAGAACGCGGCGATCAGACCGGTGAGCAGGTCGGTCGGCGCGAGGACCGGCATACGGACCGACTCCACGGGGAGTTCCTGCGCGCGGCGCAGCATCTCCTCGGAGACCGGCCGGTGCGCCAGCTCGAAGATGACGTCGACGTCCTGGCCGAAGCAGGTCGCCTTGATCAGCCAGTCCTCGGGCGGGCTGTAGACGATCAGCCCGGCGTCCCGCAGCGTGGCGGCGACCGGGCCCGCGTCCTCCGGGCGGACGCAGAAGTCCACGTCGTGCTGGAGATTGCCGCTGCCGCCGTGGGCGTGCACGGCGACGCTGCCCGCCAGCGCGAAGAGATGCCCGCCCCGCTTCAGCACGGCGCCAACCTGCTTGGCCGCCTCCAGGATGGCCTGGTTGCGGTCGCGGGGCAGGTCCGCCTCGCCGTCGGGACCGAGCGGCGGCTCGGCCCGCACGTCGAGCGGCGGCGCCTCACCGGGAACATCGGAGGCCAGACGGAGATCCGGTGTCCCCGGGCGCCGCGTCCGCGCGGTGTCCTCGCCGTCCTCCGTCATGACCACTCCTTCCACGAGGCCTGGTGTGCGTGTTCCTGGTACCCGGCGCGCCCGTTCCGACACGGGCCGGGACCGGCGCAGGAGCAACAACACACACCGGCCCACCCGGCCGGCCACCGGCCGGGGGCGCGGGGGACTGCGCGGTCGGCCCCCGCGACCGATGGACCCCCGCCTGGCGCACGCCGATGCCTCCGGCGGGCCTCCAGGGGCGCGGGGAACTGCGCGGCCGGCCCCCGACGCCCTGCGGCCGCCGATGGACGCCCGCCCGGCACACGCCGCAGCGTCCGGCGGGCCTCCAGGGGCGCGGGGAACTGCGCGGCCGGCCCCCGACGCCCCGCGGCCGCCCATGGACCCCCGCCCAGCACACGCCGCCGCGTCCGGCAGTCCCCCGGGGACGGGGGAACCGCGCGGCCGGACGACCGCTTCGGGCGTACCCGGGCGGCGCGCGGGCCGCTCCCGGCCGACGATGGGGTGAAAGGTCCTTGAAGCGGACACGTGTGTCCGGTGGTGGAGGTCGACATGGAGCAGGACACCTCGCGTGCGTCGGAGCTTCCGCAGCCCCTGCGGGCCGCCGTCTCGCACCTGCGGCGGCTGCCGGGCGCCGAACAGGTCGGCCGGGCGGCGGGCGCCGCCCTCGACACCCTCGGCGCGGTGTCCCCGCGCGGCCGCCGCATCGCCGTCTACACCGGTGCGGGCGTCCTCGGCGTCACCGGCCTCGTGGAGTGGCCCGTCGCCCTCACGGGCGCGGCGGTCGCGTGGCTGACCAAACCGCGGGACGAACGGGAGACCGCCGACGGCGCGCAGGCCGCCCCCGCCCCCGCCGCCGAGGACGAGGCGTGGGCCGCGGCGACCCGCGAGGGCGTGGTCCCGGCGGGCGGCGACTCCGCCGGCGGCACCCACGAGACCCGTGACACCGGCCCGGGCGACCGTCTCACCCCCAGCCGTCACCACCCCGCACCGCGCGTACAGCCCGCCAAGGTCGGCGACGAAGGCACCGCGTCCGCGTTGCGGAAGGTCGCCGCGGCGGCCGGGCACGACGACTCCTCCGGGCGGCCGGGTCACGCCCGGCGCTCCGGCTGAGCCGGGCACGGGATCAGGCATGCTCGCACTGCTCGACGTCGCCCCGCTCGCCGGGGCCGTGGCGGGGGCCGCCGCAGGGGCGGCCCGCGGGACCGTCCGCGGCGTGGCGTCCGTCCACGTCACCACGCGCCGGCTGACGCACGTCGCCCGCAACGCCCTCGGCACCGACCGCCACTGGCGGGCCGGCCACCGCGTGCACCTCGCACTGCGCCACCCCGACGCCTCCGTCGGCCCCCTCGCCCGCAGGGCCGCCGCCGAGCTGCTGGAGCACCCCGACGTCGTGGCCGCGTACTGGGACGAGGGGCTGGCCCGGCTCGTGGTGACGGCCGTGACCGACGCGGCCGGCGACCGCGTCGCCGAGCGGGCCGTCGAGACCGCCGAGCGCCTCGGGCTCACCGAGGACGCCGGCCCCGTGCCCGAGGCCGGCACCACGCACCCCGGCGACCCGCGCGAGGTGCGGGTCGCCGCCGCCGCGCTGCTGCTCGACGCCGCCGGTGCGGCCGGCGCCCTCGCGGGCCGGTCGCTGCGCCTGCCGCGCAGCCCCAAGGCGGTCACCGCCCTCGTCACCCTGCTCCGGGAGAACCCCCGCTTCCGCGCCCGGCTGCGCGAGCGGTTCGGCGGCAGCCGCATGGAGCTGCTGCTCGCCGCCGCCAACGCCGCCGCGCACGGCGCCGCCCAGTCCCCGGCGTCGCTGCTGCTCGACGGGCTGCTGCGCGCCGGGCAGCTCACCGAGGCGACGGCCCGTGCCGCCGCCTTCGAGGCGATCCACGACGACGTGTGCCACGAGCGGCGCACCAGCGTCCCGCCCGTGCCGGGCATCCGCCCGCCCCTGCGCGTGACCCCGGCGCAGGCGTACGCGGCCAACGCCGGCACCGGCAGCGTGGCCGGGGCCGCCGCCACCTTCCTCGTCACCCACGACACCGGCGAGGCCGCCGAGGCCGTCCTGGCGGGCTCGCCGAAGGCCGCGCGCTACGGTCCCGCCGCCTTCAACTCCGTGCTGGGCACCGAACTCGCCAGGACCGGCGTGCTGGTGCGCGGCGGGGACCGGCTGCGCCAGCTGGAGATCGCCGACTCGCTGGTGCTGCACGCCGGCGCTCTGCGCGCCCTGCCCCCGGCCGAGGACGAGGAGCCCGCGCCGTACCACGACCCCGTGCACCCGTGGGCGGAGGCGGTGCTCGACGCGGCCCGCCGGGCCGGGCTGCACGTCGTCGTCACCGGCGGCTCCGAGCTGAAGGACATCACCCGCCTCGCCGACGAGGTCGCCCCCGCCGACCTGCCGTTCGGCGACGCCGTCCGCGCCCTCCAGCAGGACGGGCACATCGTCGTCAGCGTGGCCCGGGTACCCGCCGGCGGGGACCGGGACGTCGCGGACGGGCTGCCCGCGGGGGACGTGGCGATCGCCCTCACCGACGGCCGCTCGGCTGTCCCGTGGGGCGCCGACGCCCTCGCCCCGGGCGGACTCGCGGACGTCTGGCGGCTGCTCACCGCCATCCCGGCGGCCCAGCGCGTCGGCCGCCGTTCGCAGACCCTGGCCCGCGCGGGCGCCGCCCTCTCCGGGCTGCTGGTGGCCCGCGGCGGCACCCCCGGCGGCCGTGTGTGGCAGCGGCTCACCCGCCACGCCCCGGTGAACGTCGCCGCGGCCGGCGCCCTGCTCACCGGCTGGACCGAGGCCGTCCGCGTGGCCCGCGCCGCCCCGCCCGAACCCCGGCTGCACGTGCCCTGGCACGCCCTCGAACCGCACGAGGCGCGCACCCTCCTGCGGCACGCCGGCACCGAGGCCGAACCGGTCGGGCTCGCCCTGCTCGGCGCCCGCGTGCGGCAGCGGGCCGCGCGCCTGGCCGGGACCGGCGCCGCCGCGCCCGCCCGCTGGACCTGGGAGGCGGCCGGCGCGGTCCGCCGCGAGCTGGACGACCCGCTCACCCCGGTCCTGGCCACCGGCGCGGTCGCCTCGGCGCTGCTCGGCTCACTGGTGGACGCCCTGCTCGTGGTCGGCGCGATGGACCTCAACGCGGTCGCGGGCGGCCTCCAGCGGCTGCGCGCCGAACGGGCGCTCGCCCGGCTGGCCGCCCGGCAGCAGCCCCGCGCGCGACGCCACGTCACCCACCGCCGCACCGTCACCGTCGACGCGACACGGCTGCGGCCGGGCGACCATATCGACCTCATCGCCGGCGACGTCGTACCGGCGGACGCCCGCCTGCTGAGCGCCGAGGGGCTGGAGGTCGACGAGTCGTCGCTCACCGGCGAGTCGCTGCCGGTGGCCAAGGACATCGGTCCGACGCCGGGCGCGCCGGTGGCGCGGCGGACCTGCATGGTGTTCGAGGGCACCACCGTGGTGGCCGGCCGGGCCGAGGCGCTGGTGGTGGACACCGGCGACCACACCGAGGCGGGCCGCGCCGTCGCCCTCGCCTCCCGCACCCCGCCGCCCGCCGGTGTGCAGGCCAGGCTGCAGGAGCTGACCCGCAAGGCGCTGCCCGTCACGCTCACCGGCGGCGCGCTGGTGACCGGCCTGTCCCTGCTGCGGGGCAGCCCGCTGCGGCGCGCCGTCAGCGGCGGGGTCGCCGTGGCCGTCGCCGCCGTGCCCGAGGGGCTGCCGCTGGTCGCGACCGTCGCGCAGATGGCCGCCGCCCGCCGTCTGTCCCGCCGGGGCGTGCTGGTGCGCACCCCGCGCACCCTGGAGGCGCTCGGCCGGGTCGACACCATGTGTTTCGACAAGACCGGCACCCTCACCGAGAACCGCCTTCGCCTGGTGCGGGCCGCCACCGCCGACGGCGCCGTCCTGTCCCCGGACGACGCACGGGCCGTGCCGGTCGTACGGATGGCCGCGCGCGCCTGCCCCCAGGAGGAGACCGCCGAGGGTCGCAAGGTCGCGCACGCCACCGACGAGGCGGTGCTGGACGCGGCCCCGCCGGACGAGGCGTGGACCCCGGACGGCGAGCTGGCCTTCGAGGCCAGCCGCGGCTACGCGGCGGCCGTCGGCCGGGACGGCGAGGACGGCGCGTATCTCGTCGTCAAGGGCGCCCCCGAGACGGTGCTGCCCGCCTGCGCGGACCTGCCCGAGGAGGCGTCCGGCACCGCCCACACCCTCGCCGGGCAGGGACTGCGCGTCCTCGCCGTCGCCCGCCGCCGGTACGAGGGCTCCGACCCGGAGGCGGAGGTGCAGGCCGGCCTCACCGGACTGGAACTCGTCGGGTTCGTCGCCCTGGCGGACGTGCCCCGAGACACCTCGCAGGAACTCCTCACCTCCTTGCGGAAGTCCGGCATCCTGCCCGTGATGCTCACCGGCGACCACCCGGAGACCGCCCGCGCCATCGCCCTGCAACTGGGCTGGCCCGAGGAGACCCAGGTGGTCACCGGGGACGACCTGGTCGCCATGGGCCGCGCCGAACGGGTCCGCGCCCTGCACGGCGCCGGGGTCGTCGCCCGCGTGGCGCCCGAGCAGAAGCTGCACGTCGTGGAGGCCCTTCAGCAGGCCGGCCGGGTGGTCGCGATGGCCGGCGACGGGGCCAACGACGCCGCCGCCATCCGCGCCGCCGACGTGGGTGTCGGCATCGAGGCCCGCGGCTCCGCCGCCGCCCGCAACGCCGCCGACATCGTCCTCACCGGCGGCGATCTCTCCGTCCTGGTGGACGCCTTCGCCGAGGGCCGGGCGCTGTGGCGCAGCGTGGCCGACGCGGTGAGCATCCTCATCGGCGGCAACGCGGGCGAGGTCGGCTTCAGCGTGCTCGGCACCCTGCTCGCCGGCTCCTCGCCGCTGTCCACCCGCCAGCTGCTGCTGGTCAACCTGCTCACCGACATGTTCCCGGCCATGGCCGTGGCGGTGACGCCGAGCTCCGACCCGTCCACGGCGGCGCACGCCGCGACCGGCCCGATGGGCCTCGACGTGCTCGGCACGCCGCTGCTGCGCTCCATCCGGCGGCGCGGCGTCACCACCTGTCTGGGCGCGGTCACGGCGTATCTGATCGGCCGGTTCACCCCCGGCACCGAGCGCCGCTCCACCACCATGGCGCTGTGCGGGGTGGTCGGCGCGCAACTGGTGCAGACCCTTTCCGGACGCCGCCACAGCACCCTGGTGTGGGTGACCGCGCTGGGCTCCGCCGCGGTGCTGGCCGCGCTGGTGCAGACGCCCGGCGTCAGCCACTTCTTCGGCTGCGTCCCGCTGGGCCCGGTCGCCTGGGCGGGCGTCGCCCTCGCCATCACCCTGTCCGCGCTCGCCCCCCGCCTGGAACGCCTCGCCGCCGTACACCGCCTGTACGACCTTGCCACCCGCCTCACCCTGCGCCTGGCGGACTCCGCCCGCCACACCCGCCACCTGCTCCACACGGGCATCGCCCGCCCGGTCGCCTGAGCCGGGGTCCCCGCGCGGCGCGGCCGCCTCGCGGGGTGACGGCGATCCCGTCGGCCCCCCGACGACGCGACGCCCGCCGGACAGGTCCCTCCAGCGGCGCGAACCGGGGCGGCGGACGGTCCGGCTGTTCCACGGGGGAGCACGAGGCCGGGAGGGTATGGCCATGATCGCGTCGGGCGCAGGCGATGGCGGCGGCCCTGTGCGGTGCGAGCGGTGGGGCTCGGCGCCCGGGCCCCGAGGACCGCAGCCCTGTGGGCCAGGCCCGCGTCCACCCCCGCCCTCGGCAGAAGGACGCCCGTGTCGGCAGAACGGGCGAACCGTGCACACACTGGAAGTGCAGGGCGGTTCCGGACACCCCGGCTCCGCCGACGCAGGCGGGGTGCGTGCGCCCGGCGCCGGGGCCCGCCGCTCAGCGAGAAGGGTAAGGATCGGCATGAAGGGTTACGTCTTCCACGGTCCCGGGGAGTCCGCCTGGGAGGAGGTCCCCGACCCGGAGATCCGGGAGCCCGGCGACGTCATCGTCCGCGTCGACGCCGTCACCGTCTGCGGGACGGACCTGCACATCCTCAAGGGCGACGTGCCCGAGGTGCGCCCCGGGACCGTCCTCGGGCACGAGGCGGTCGGCGAGGTGGTCGAGACGGGCGCCGACGTCCGCACCGTACGGCCCGGCGACCGGGTCCTGGTCTCCTGCATCACCGCGTGCGGGCGCTGCCGTTTCTGCCGCGAGGGCATGTACGGGCAGTGCCGGGGCGGCGGGGGCTGGATCCTCGGCCACCTGATCGACGGCACCCAGGCCGAGTACGTACGGGTGCCCTTCGCCGACCTGTCGGTGTACCCGCTGCCCGGCGGCCTCGCCGACGAGGACGCGGTGCTGCTGGCGGACATCTTCCCGACCGCCTACGAGGTGGGCGTGCTCAACGGACGGGTGCGGCCCGGGGACACCGTCGTCGTGGTCGGCGCCGGACCGGTCGGGCTGGCCGCGATCGCCACGGCCAAGCTGTTCGGTCCCGAGCGCGTGGTCGCGGTGGACCTGGCGGCGTCCCGGCTCCAGGCGGCGAAGGAGTTCGGCGCCGACGCGGTGGCCGACGCGAGCGAGAGTCCCGAGCAGCTGGTCGGGGACCTCACCGGGGAACTCGGCGCGGACGTGGTGATCGAGGCGGTCGGCGTGCCGGAGACCTTCGAACTGTGCACCCGGGTGGTGCGCCCCGGCGGGCACGTCGCCAACGTCGGCGTGCACGGCGCGCCCGCCACGCTGCACCTCGAGGACCTGTGGATCAAGAACGTCACCATCACCACCGGCCTCGTCGACACGCACTCCACGCCCACCCTGCTGCGGATGGCCGCGGCCGGCCGGCTGCCCACCCGCCGACTGGTCTCCCACACCTTCGCCCTGGACCAGATGCAGGAGGCGTACGACGTGTTCGCGAACGCCGCCGAGACGGGCGCGCTCAAGGTCGTCCTCGGCGTCCCGCAGCACGAGGTCGTCCCGGTGCATCCGACGGTCTGACCGCGGGGCGGGGCGGCGGGACCCGGCCGTCCCGCCCCGCCGCACCGGCCCGGGAAGCACCGGCCCGGGTAGCAATGGCCGGACCGGTCCGCGAAAAGGGCCGTTCCGCCCGTGCGGGCCGGGGGAGAACGGGTCACCCTGGAGGTGGTGGCGCGGTCGGCACCCGCGCGAGGAGGTGACCTCCCATGGCGACGACGCATGGTGCGAGGCACACGGTGCCCTGGTGGCGATGGCGGGACAATCCGCTGTGCCGCCGCAGCGACGTCGCCGAGGCCTGGCTGCTGATCGCCACGGCCGTCCTCGCCCTGGTCCTCTCGGGGTTCGCGGGGCTGGCGGCGGCCGGCGCGGTCGGCGCGTCGCTCGACGACCGCCGCGCACGCACCAGCACGGTCCCGGCCGTGCTGGTCGAGAACGCGCGCGACGCGGCCCCCGCGCCCGTGTCCGAGAACGGCGACGGCGGCGTCTGGGCCGAGGTGCGCTGGACCGCTTCCGACGGCAGCCGCCACACCGGACGCGCCGAGGTCCCCGCGGACAGCGAGAAGGGCGACCAGGTCACCGTCCACACCGACGGGGACGGCCGCCTCGTGTCCGCGCCGCCCGAGGGCGCCGAGGCGCACTTCCAGATCGTCATGTCCGGCATCACGGTGTTCTTCGTCACGGGGGGCATGGTGCTGCTCTGCGGATGGATCGCCCGGGCCCGGCTGCGGCTGCGCCGCCTGGACCTCTGGGAGGCCGAGTGGCGCCAGGTCGAGCCGTCGTGGCGCAGGCGGATGACCGGCTGATCCCCACGCTCACCGCACCCGTCCCCGACGCCGACTTTGTGATCTGCTGAATTGCAAATTTTCGCAAGTCACTACATGCTGGTCTCATCATGTCGTCGTGAACGAAGCAGAGGGGCCGTGTCCGTACCGCTTTCACCCGCCGGGTTCCGGTCCCGGATCACCTCGCTGCTCCCCACCCGCGCCGACCTCGCGTCCGCCCGCCGCCATCCCCGCCGGGACCTGCTGGCCGGACTGACCGTCGCGGTCGTCGCGCTGCCGCTCGCCCTCGGCTTCGGCGTCTCCTCCGGACTCGGCGCGGAAGCCGGACTGGCCACCGCCGTGATCGCCGGCGCCCTCGCGGCCGTGTTCGGCGGCTCCAACCTCCAGGTCTCCGGTCCCACCGGAGCGATGACCGTGGTCCTGGTGCCGATCGTCGCCGACCACGGACCCGGCGGCGTCCTCACCGTCGGACTGATGGCGGGGGTCATCCTCGTCGCCCTGGCCCTGCTGCGGGCCGGCGGCAGCATGCGCTACGTGCCCGCGCCCGTCGTGGAGGGCTTCACCCTCGGCATCGCCTGCGTGATCGGGCTCCAGCAGATACCCGGCGCCCTCGGCGTGGCCCAGCCGGACGGCGAGCGCGTCCTGGAGGTCGTGTGGCACGCGGCGCGGGACTTCGCCCGCGACCCGCACTGGGCCGCCCCTGCGCTGGCCGCCGGCGTCGCGGCCGTGATGCTGGCCGGCGCGCGCTGGAAGCCGACCGTCCCCTTCTCCGTCCTCGCGGTGATCGCGGCCACGGTCGTCGTCGAGACGGCGGGACTCGACGGCGTACGGCCCATCGGCGACCTGCCGGCCGGGCTGCCCGCGCCCTCCCTGTCGTTCCTGGACGCCGGCGCGCTGGGCGGTCTGCTCGCCCCCGCCCTCGCGGTCGCGGCGCTCGCCGCGCTGGAGTCGCTGCTGTCCGCCTCCGTCGCCGACGGCATGACGGTCGGACAGCGGCACGACCCCGACCGGGAGCTGTTCGGGCAGGGCCTCGCCAACATCGCCGCCCCGCTGTTCGGCGGCGTCCCCGCCACCGGCGCGATCGCCCGCACCGCCGTCAACGTCCGTACCGGCGCCACCTCGCGGCTGGCCGCCCTCACCCACGCCGCCGTGCTCGCCGTGATCGTCTTCGCCGCCGCCCCGCTCGTGTCGCGGATCCCGCTGGCGGCCCTCGCCGGGGTGCTGCTGGCGACCGCGGTGCGCATGGTCGAGGTCGGCTCGCTGCGGGCGATGACCCGTGCCACCCGGTCCGACGCGGTGATCCTCGTCCTCACCGCCGTCGCCACGCTCGTCCTCGACCTCGTCCAGGCGGTGATCATCGGCCTGGTCGTCGCCGGCGTGCTCGCCCTGGGCGCGGTCGCCCGGCAGGCCCGGCTCGCCCCGCTGCCGCTCGACCGCGGCGACCACACCGACGAGGAGCACGAGCTGCTCGCACAGCACATCGTCGCCTACCGCATCGACGGCCCGCTGTTCTTCGCCGCCGCCCACCGCTTCCTGCTGGAACTCACCGAGCTGGCCGAGGTCCGCGTGGTCATCCTGCGGATGTCCCACGTCAGCGTCGTCGACGCCACCGGGGCGCTGGTCCTCAAGGACGCGGTGACCAAGCTGCGGCGGCGCGGCATCGTCGTCATGGTCTCCGGCGTCCGCCCCGGCCACCGCCGCGCCCTCGACTCCGTCGGCGTTCTCGACCTGCTGCGCCACGAGGGCCGGGAGTGCGCCACCACCCCCGAGGCGATCGAGGCGGCCCGCGCCCACCTGGAGCGCGACGGGGTGCTGCGCACGGGCGGGTCCCCGGCCGCGGCGCCCGTCCCCAGCGGTGACGCGCCATGAGGCCCGCGAGCGCGCCGGCCGCGCTGCCGCACCGCCATGTGCTCACCGTGCCCACCGGGCCCGGCGCCGTGCGCGTCGCCCGCGAGACCGCCGAGCGCGCCCTGGCGGAGTGGGGGATCGACGCGCACCACCCGGCGGTCGGACCGGCCCTGCTGATCCTCGGCGAACTGGTCGCCAACAGCGTCCGGCACGCGGCCGCCCTGTCGCCGCAGACCACGGTGCTCTACGCGGCCGGCCCCGACTGCCTGGTGCTCGCCGTGCACGACCGCCACCCCCACCGCCCCGCCCTCACCGGACCGCACGCGGCCGGCCCCGGCGGACTGGCCACGGTCCTGGAGCTCACCCACGCCCTGGGCGGCACCGCGGTCGTCCGCGGCGACGCCGACGGCCCGGGGAAGAGCGTCTGGGTCACGCTCCCGCTGCGGACCGGCCCATGACGGCCGGGGCGGGGAGGGCACCTGACGAGTTGCTAATGTCGGAAACCGTCGAGGCCGATGGCTACGCACGGACGAGGCGAGGAACCGAGGACCGGGTGAACGGGCCGTACTGCTGCCGCGCCGGAAAGGGGACGGCACGATGACCACGCCGCTGTACCAGCTGAAGGCCGAGTTCTTCAAGACGCTGGGCCATCCCGCCCGGATCCGGGTGCTGGAGCTGCTCAGCGAACGCGAGCACTCGGTGGGGGAGATGCTCCCGCACGTGGGCATCGAGCCCGCGCACCTCTCCCAGCAGCTGGCGGTGCTGCGCCGGGCGAATCTGGTCGTCGGCCGCAAGGAGGGCTCGACCGTCTACTACTCGCTGACCGACCCCCATGTGGCGGAGCTGCTGCGGGTCGCGCGCACCATTCTGTCCGGCGTCCTCAGCGGCCAGGCCGAACTCCTCGCCGACCTCCAGGCCACCCAGGGGGAGACCCGGCCCGTGTCATGACGGCCCGGGCGTCCGGGCGTCAGGCGCCCCCGCGCCGGCAGTGCAGGAACAGATGCGGCTCCGGGCGGGCCTCCGGGTGGCTCGGGGTGAACATCGTGCTCTCCTCCCACTCCACCGTCAGCCCCGCCTCCCGCACCAGGGCGATGACGTCCTGCGCCGCGAAGCTGGTGACCCGCACCGGCTGCCCCATGAACGTCCCGTCGAACTCCTCCACGTCCAGCGGCACCGTGGCCAGCACCAGCAGACCGCCCGGCCTGAGCGCGGCCGTCAGCCGGCGCACCAGCTCCTTCTGCTCGGCCCGGGTCATCTGCAGCAGCGAGAAGTACACGCAGACCGCGTCGTACGAGCCCTCAGGGAGCGGGAGCTGCCAGATGTCGACGCAGCGGAACTCCGCCTCGGGCACCTGCCGGGAGGCGATCTCCACCATCACGGGGGACACGTCGACGCCCAGCACCGTGTGGCCGGCGGCGGCCAGCGTGGCGGCGGTGGGCCGTCCGGTGCCGCTGCCCACGTCCAGCACGGTGCTGCCGGGGGAGAGCCGTTCGAGCAGCCAGGCCAGCGACGCCCGGTGGGCCGCGGAGGACGCGAACGCCTTCTCGTAGTCGCTGCCCAGCGCGTCGAACACCACCGCCGCCGGTGACCCGTGTTCCTCGCCGCCCACGCCGCACCCCGCTTCCCGTTGCCGATGCCGGGCATCGTGCCACTCGGGCCCCGCCGCCACAACGGCACCTCGCCGGGGCCCGGCTTGCGGACGCGGCGCCCGGCACGGCAGGGTCGTGGATGTGCCGACCCTGCTGATCGTCCACCACACGCCCTCGCCCAACTGCCAGGCGATGTTCGAAGCCGTCGTCTCCGGCGCCACCGCCCCCGAGATCGAGGGCGTCCGGGTGGTGCGCCGCGCCGCGCTGTCCGCGACCGCCGCCGACGTCCTGGGCGCCGACGGCTTTCTGCTCGGCACCCCCGCCAACCTCGGCTACATGTCGGGCGCCCTCAAGCACTTCTTCGACCAGGTCTACTACCCCTGCCTGGACACGACGAGGGGCCGCCCCTTCGGCTACTACGTGCACGGCGGCAACGACGTCACCGGCGCCGTGCGCGGGATCGAGTCGGTCACCACCGGACTCGGCTGGCGCCGCGCCGCCGAGGCGGTGACCGTCACGGGCGAGCCCGACAAGGCCGCCCTGGAGCGCTGCTGGGAGCTGGGCGCCACGATCGCGGCGGGGCTGGCGGGCTGACGCCCGCCGGGCCCCGCCTGACCTCGCGGGGTCAGGCGCCGTCCATCTTCTGCCGGTCCTGCTCGTCCCAGGCGCGGGTGTCACGCGGCTGCGTGTACGG
Organism: Streptomyces albogriseolus; assembly: GCA_014650475.1. GTDB lineage: Bacteria > Actinomycetota > Actinomycetes > Streptomycetales > Streptomycetaceae > Streptomyces > Streptomyces albogriseolus. The sequence continues at coordinate 353,889 of BMVA01000005.1, read as the reverse complement.
CTCCTCCTCCGGCGGATGACCGCCGGCGATGGCCCACTGCCGGGCGATCTCCGCGTCGAACTCCAGCCCCAGCAGGATCGCCAGATTGGTGATCCACAGCCAGATCAGGAAGATGATGACACCGGCCATCGTGCCGTACGTCTTGTTGTAGGAGCCGAAGTTGGCGACGTAGAGGGCGAATCCGGCGGAGGCGGCCAGCCAGATCAGCAGCGCCAGGAAGCTGCCCGGGGTGATCCAGCGGAACCCCTTCACCTTGGCGTTCGGGGCTGCCCAGTACAGCAGCGCGATCATGATCGTCACCAGCAGCACCAAGACCGGCCACTTGGCGATCGACCAGACCGTCAGGGCCGTGTCGCCCAGCCCCAGCAGATCACCGGCCCGACGGGCCAGCCCGCCGGTGAAGACCACGATCAGCGCGCTGATCCCGGCCATCAGCAGCAGCGCCACCGTCACGCCCACCCGCACCGGCAGCACCTTCCACACCGGGCGTCCCTCGGGCATGTCGTACACCGCGTTCGCCGAGCGCATGAACGCCGCCACGTAGCCGGAGGCCGACCAGATGGCGAGCAGCAGACCGACGATCGCCACCAGCGACCCGACGCCCGCGTTGCCCTGCAGCTGCTGGACCGCCTGCGTGATGATGTCCCGCGCCGCGCCGGGGGCGGTGAGCTCCTGGACGTTCTCCAGCACCTTGTCCGTGGTCGACCTGCCGGTGAGGCCGAGGATCGACACCAGGGCCAGCAGCGCCGGGAACAGCGCCAGCATCCCGTAGTACGTCAGGGCGGCGGCGCGGTCGGTGAGCTCGTCGTCCTTGAACTCGCGCACACTGCCCTTCAGTGCCGCCTTCCACGCGCCCTTGGGCAGCTTGGCCGGACTGTCCGGCGCCGCATGTTCCACCGCGTCGCTCGGGCCCGGCTCCTCAGCCGGCTGCCCGGCCCGCCGCGAGGATGCGGACTCGTCCGGTGCTTTCTGATGTGCCGACCGGTCGTCCCGGCCCGGGATGTGCAGCTTCATGGCCACCGGGTGCCCCCGGTCCGCCACGTCACGCACGGGTGCGCGGGTGACACGGCCGGGCGCGAAACCGGTCGCACCCCCCCTTGTGGGAGCGCTCCCATGCGGTGCAGGATGCCGGTCATGACCGAGTCTCCAGCCGTCCGTCCGTACCGCCCCGAGGACCGCGAGGCCCTCGACGAGATCTGCGTCCGCACCGCGCACAACGGCCAGGACAGCCGCCCCCACTACGCCGACCCCTCCGTCTTCACCGCCGCCTTCGCCGCCCCCTATGCCCATCTGGAGCCGGAGCTGGCCTTCGTGCTGGACGACGGGCGGGGGAGCGCGGTCGGCTATGTCGTGGGCGCCGCCGACACCGCCCGGTTCGCCGAGCGCTTCCGCACCGAGTGGCTCCCGCTGGTCGCCGGGCGCCATCCCGCGCCGTCCGGTCCGCCGGCCACCCCGGACGAGACGATCGCCTGGCTGCTGCACCACCCCGAGCGGATGGTCGTCCCGGAACTGGCCGCCTGGCCCGCCCATCTCCACATCGACCTGCTGCCCGAGTGGCAGGGGCGGGGCCACGGGCGCCGGCTGATGCGCACCCTGCTCGCGGCCCTGGCGGAACGCGGGGTCCCGGCCGTGCACCTGGTGATGACGGTCGCCAACAAGCCCGCCCGCGCCTTCTACGACCGGATGGGCTTCGAGGAGATCGCGGGCGTGCCGATGGACGACTCGGTCGTCTGCCTCGGCCGTACGACGGGGGACCTCGACCGGCTCTGACGGGAGCCCCGCGTGTGCCGTCGTCGAAAGTGTCGAACACGCCACCGGGTGACGGAAGTGGCGAGAACGAAGGGTTGCCCCTTCCGTCGTCCGGGCGCACATTGCCCTGGGAGCGCTCCCATCAGGTGCGGGCGTGAGTTGCCCGCGCCCGCACTCCACGACCCCCACGGCGGAAGAGGAAACCATGAGTTGGCATGCGCATGCTCTATTGTCGCGTGATCCGATGCGGAGCCGGTCCCGGCTCGCGCTCGTCCTGAGCACGGTCGTCGCCGCGCTGCTCTGTCTGGTCCCCTGGAGCGGCACGGCCCACGCCCACGGCTCGGTGGTGGACCCCGCGTCCCGCAACTACGGCTGCTGGCAGCGGTGGGGGAGCGACTTCCAGAACCCGGCGATGGCCCAGCAGGACCCGATGTGCTGGCAGGCCTGGCAGGACAACACCAACGCCATGTGGAACTGGAACGGCCTCTACCGTGACGGCTCGGGCGGCAACTTCCGCGCGGTCGTCCCCGACGGCACGCTCTGCAGCGGCGGCAACACCGAGAACGGCCGCTACCGCTCCATGGACACGCCCGGCGCCTGGAAGACCACGAACGTCGGGAGCAGCTTCACCGTCAACCTGTACGACCAGGCCCGCCATGGCGCGGACTACTTCCTCGTCTATGTCACCAAGCAGGGCTTCGACCCCAAGACCCAGCGGCTGCGCTGGGACGACCTCCAGTTGCTGACCCGCACCGGCTCCTACGCCCCGGGCAGCAACTACGCGATCCCGGTGCGCACGTCCGGCCTGAGCGGCCACCACGTCGTCTACACGATCTGGCAGGCCTCGCACTCGGACCAGACGTACTTCCTGTGCAGCGACGTGAACGTCACCTGACCAGGGAGCCGATCGCGCCCTGACCCTTCCGGCCCCCGCCGGACGCACCCCGTCCGGCGGGGGCCGTGCGTCTCAAGTGGCCTGCGGTCGCTGAGATTTCCCGAGAAAAATGCGAGCCGGATGAACACGAGGCGGTCCGCCTGCGTATGGGGCGTGGGAATCGAATGCCCGTCCCCCGCGACAGAAGCGTAGGAGTACTGCCTTGGCACGCAACACACGCAGACGCCCCAAACAGCGCGCGACGCTCGCCGCTTTCGCCTTGATCCTGGGCGGCGGCGGCATGATGGCGGCCAACGTCTACGCTTCCGCCACGGACGGCGGGACGACGGACGCGCAGGTGCTGTCGGGCGCCGCCACCATCGACTGCCCCGACGTGGCCACCCAGCTGACCGAGGTGCCCGACCAGGCCCGCGCGGAGGTGGACAGGGAACTCGCCAATCTGGACGCCCAGATCGCCGAGGCCTACAAGCGGCTCGGCGAGTCGGCCGACGCGATCCGCCAGGACCCCGGCTTCGCCGAGAACGCCATCGCCGGTCCGCTGAAGGACAAGCGCGCCGCCGTGCTGGCCCGTATCGGTGCCGCCGTGGAGAAGGCCGGCGCCGAACGGCCGCAGGGCCTCGACGACCTCGCCGCCTGCGCGGTACGCGACTCCGGCAACGCCCCCGCCCCCGAGGAGGGCGGCGAGCAGGCGGGCGACGGCCAGGACCAGCAGAACGGCGACCAGCAGGGCGGCGATCAGCAGAACGGCGACCAGCAGAGCGGTGACCAGCAGGGCGGCGACCAGCAGGGCGGCGATCAGCAGGGCGGCCAGGACCAGGGCGGCCAGGACCAGGGCGGCGGCAACGGCGGCCAGGCCGGCAACGGACCGGTCGCGGGCGACTACGTCTCCATCGAGAGCGTCCAGCCCAACGTCAACACCCCCGAGCCGTCCGGGAACGCCTCCACCGGCACCTTCTCCAGCGAGTGCGGCGTCAACGCGAACGGCGTGTTCAACTCGGACAACGTCATCGCCGCGCCCGGCGTGAGCAACGGCGCCCACCACTTCCACGACTACATCGGCAACCAGGCCACCAACGCGTTCGTCAGCGACGACGAGCTGACGCGGGCGGAGACCAGTTGCGAGGACCAGCGCGACAAGTCCTCCTACTACTGGCCGGTGCTGCGCCTGCAGAACGGCACCGAGGAGCGCGACGCCCAGTCCCCGGGCGGCGGCATCGAGGGCAACGCCGGTGAGATCGTCACCCCGAAGGACGTCACGCTGACCTTCGTCGGCAACCCGAAGGGCAAGGTCACGGCCATGCCCCGGCTGCTGCGCATCATCACAGGCGACGCCAAGTCCTTCGTCAACGGCCCGGCCAACGCCAACGCCTCCTGGAGCTGCACCGGGTTCGAGGACCGGCAGCTGAAGGACAAGTACCCGCTGTGCCCCGAGGGCAGTGACGTGGTCCGCTCGTTCGCCTTCCAGAGCTGCTGGGACGGCCGCAACATCGACAGCGCCAACCACCGTACGCACATGGCGTTCACGGACGCCGAGGGCAACTGCCCGGCCGGCTTCCAGCCGATCCCGCAGCTCGTCCAGCGCATCGTGTACGACGTCGACGCGCCGAGCCTGGAGGACGGCGGCAAGACGGTCCCGCTGTTCGCGGTGGACTCCTTCCCCGAGCAGCTGCACAAGCCGATCACCGACCACGGCGACTTCATCAACGTCTTCGAGGAAGACCTGATGAACGAGATGGTCGCGTGCATCAACGAGGGCCGCACCTGCGGCGCCGGCGCCGGCGGCGGTGACAACGGCGGTGGCGACAACGGCGACGGCGGCGGCGACAACGGCGGCGACAACGGCAACGGCGGCGACAACGGCGCCGAGCAGCCCACCGCCACGCCCGACGACCCGGGCCAGGGCAACGACGGCGGCCAGGACGACGGCAACCAGGGCGGCGGCCAGGACGACGGCGACCAGGGCGGTGACCAGGGCGGTGACCAGGGAGGCCAGGACGGTGGCCAGGAGCCGCCCGCGGCGACCGAGAAGCCCGCGGACGACAAGGCCACGGCCCAGCCGGACGTGAAGGTCTCCGAGCCGGCCGACGCCGGCGGTCAGGACGACGCCAAGGGCGGCGCGGACGCGGGCGACGGCGGCAACGACGACGGCGGCCAGGCGGCGCAGGCCGCCCAGGTGCCCGGCAGCCTCCCCGAGCTCGAGGACAGCACCCGGGCCCAGGGCGGCAGCGGCAGCCTCGCCGAGACCGGCGCCCAGCTGTGGCCGGCCCTCATCGGCGGAGTGCTGGTGATCTTCGGCTTCTTCGTGCTGCGGAGCGTGCGGCGCAACGCCTGACGGCCACCCCACGCACAACGGGCGGCAGGACCCTCCAGGGCCCTGCCGCCCTCGCGCGTGCCGGGGCGGACGCCTTCGCCCGCCGGACCCCGGTCTGTGCACGACCCGGTCCGTCACGCCGTCCGTGTGTGACACTTGATCGCACGAGGCCGCGGCGCCGTCCGAGGGGAGAGCGCCGGCCGCCGGAGAGGGGAAGCGCCGTGAGCCGGGACGCCGTACGCGCACATGAGGACGACGACGTGGCCGCCCAGGCCCGCCACGCCCGTTTCGGGAGCCTGCCGGAGCCCGTCCGGGTGGAGGACCTGGTCGAGGAGAAGCCGGCCGCCGCACCGGACCCGGCCCGCTTCGCCTACAACCCCGACGAATGGCTGGTCCGGTACTGCGCCTGAGTGCGCCCGCCCGCCTCGCGGGCGTCAGCCGGCCCCGGCCGGGTCGTACGCCGTGAGCAGCAGCGCCACGTCGTCCGGCCGGTCCTCCGCGCGGCGGGCCGCGCCGAGAATCCGGTCGGCCAGCTCCTCCATGGAGTCGGTCCGGCTGACGGCCAGACACGAGAGGACCGTCTCGATGCCGGTCGCGATGTCGCTGCCGGGCACCTCGACCAGCCCGTCCGTGTAGAGCGCCAGGACGCTGCCGGGCTCCAGGGTGAACTCGGCGACCGGGTAGTCGGCGTCCGGCTGCACCCCCAGCAGCACGCCGCCCGGCAGCTCCAGGACCTCCGCGCTCCCGTCGGGGTGCCGCAGCAGCGGCGGCGGGTGGCCCGCGCGCACGGCCCGGGCGTGTCCGGTCGCCGGGTCCAGCTCGATGTAGCAGCAGGTGGCGAAGATGTCCGTCTCCAGCTCGGCGAGCAGCTGGTTGGTGTGCGTGACGACCTCCTGCGGCGGCCGCCCGCTCGCGGCGAAGGAGTGCACCGCGCTGCGCAGCTGTCCCATGACGGCCGCGGCGCCCACGCTGTGCCCCTCCACGTCCCCGATGACCAGCGCCACCCCGCGCCCCGTCCGGATGACGTCGTACCAGTCGCCGCCGATGTCCATGCCCTTGGTGCCGGGCAGATAGCGGGCGGTGACGCGCAACCGGTCGACGGTGGGCAGCCGGTGCGGCAGCAGCCCTTCCTGCAGCCCGCGCGCCACGGCCGACTCGGCGTCGTAGAGCCGCGCCCGCTCCATCGCCTGCGCCGTCAGCCCGGCCAGCGCGGTCAGCGCGCTGCGCTCCTCCGCGGTGAAGCGGTGCGGGGTGTTCCAGCCGAGGATGCAGGAGCCGACCGGGTGGCCGGAGGCGATCAGCGGCAGGAACGCCCAGGACGTCATGGGGTCCAGCGCCAGCCTCGGGTACGCGCCGGCCAGTTCCTCCGGCGACTCGAAGAACAGCGGCAGGCGCGTGGTCAGCGCGTGCACCCCGGGCAGGTCCGCCTCCAGCGGCACCCCCTCGAACGGGTCGAGGAAGTGCTGCGGATACCCGTCCTCCCACAGCAGGTACATCCGCCCGTCGCGCACGGTGTAGAGGGCGACCTCCTGCGCCCCGAACGCCGGCAGCAGCTGCTCGGACACGGCCCGGCACACGTCGCGCACGGTGACGGACTCGGTGAGCACGCTGGCCATCTGCACCACGTGGTACAGCGCCCCCGCGCGGGCGGTGGTGACCAGCTCGGCCGGCGGGGCCGCCGCCTGCGAGGACGGCGGCAGGGCCCGCCCCGGCTCCGCGCCCGCGGGGGCGGCGGTGCGGAAGACCCGGCCGGTCAGCCCGTGCACACCCGGGTAGAGCACGAAGCCCAGCCACACGCCGTCCGGCGTGTGCACCAGGTACGACACCGGCTGCTGCGTCAGCATCGCCGCCCGGTAGCGGTCCTCGTACGCGGGGTCGCGCAGCCAGGTCAGCACCTCCCAGGGGTAATGGCCGAGCAGCCGCTCCAGGTCGGAGCCGAGCAGGTCCTGGCAGCGGCGGTTGGCGTAGATGACTCTGCCGTCCTGGTCCAGGGAGAACAGCCCGTCGGGCAGCCGCTCGGCGGCCTCCGCCGCGGTGACGCCGCCCGCCACGTCGATCAGCGCGCCCACCAGCAGCCGGTCGGAGGACCTCGCGCGCACCACGTGCCCCCACAGCTCCACCGGCCGGTAGTGGACCCTCTCGCCCTCGTCCCGCGGCTCCTCCAGCACCCGGAAGTGGCGGCCCCGGATCTGCCCGGTGTCCTCCGCGTCCCGCCGGGCCGCCCGCAGCTCGTACAGGTCGTCCGGTGACACCCGCTCCTCGACCGCGGCCATGGTGCCGCCGAACTCCTCGCGGGACACCCCCAGCAGCTCCAGCGCGTCGTCGTCCCCCGACCAGCGGTCGCCGGCCAGGTCCCACTCGATCATCCCGATCGCGACCGCCTGCGCGGGCGGCGTCGGCAGCCGCACGCTGACCGGCTGGTCGTCGTACTCGATGCCGTACGCCACCGCGTCCGCGTCGGTGCGGCCCGGCAGACCTCGGGCGTACTCGGCGAGGCGCTCCTCCATGTCCCGCCCGGCCCGGCGCAGCCCTTCGCGCACCTCCTCCTCACCGGCCGGCTCCCGGGAGGAGGAGCACAGCACCGCGAGGACGCCCACGGTCTCGCCGCCGACCCGCACCGGCTGGTAGGCGTGCGCGAACGAGTACGGCAGGGCGGCCGTGAACTGCGGGAAGCGCAGCATCGTCGCCCGGTCGTCGGGCAGGTACTGGGTCTCGCCGCTGCGGAACGTCTCGCACATCGGCAGCGCGCCGCTCACCGGGATCCGCCACCACGGCTTCAGCAGCGAGCGGGGCACGCCGGACATCACGCAGAGCACCAGCGACCTGCGGTCCCGCGACCGCAGGTACACCGCCCCGCCGTATCCTCCGGTGTCCCGCACGGCCTTCACCACGGCGTCCGCGAGCGCGTCCTCGATACGGGCCTCGCCGCGCCCGGTCCGGCCCTCCTCCGCGTCGGGTACGGGCAGGCCCGCCGGCCGCTCCCCGCGCGGTGCGGCGGCTGCACCACCCATGTGACGCCCTCCCGGTGCGCACGGAACGGGACGTTCGTCCGCTCCCCACCAGCATGTGCCATGCGCGCCGGTACGGCGACCGGCCGAACGGACCGCAACCATCGGGTCATCCCGGTCGTCTCACCCGATATCAGAACGTTGTCGTCCTAGGGGCCGAAAATGATTCAAGCAAGAACAATCTGTGCGACGGCGGTGCTGCTCGGCGCCACGCTGGTGACGGCGGCGGTTCCGGCCGTGGCCGCCCCTCCGGCGGCCTCCGCCGCGGCCACGGCCTGCCCCACCGGCTGGGGCAGCACCGGCAAGGCGGCCACCGCCGCCACGTCCGAGTCCGTGCGGAACGTCCGCACCGGCCGGAACGACTGCTACGACCGCATGGTCGTCGACGTGCCCGGCGCCGCGCGCGGCGACCTCGGCTACTCCGTCCGCTACGTCGACCGGCTGCACCAGGACGGCTCGGGACGGCACATCCCCGTCTCCGGCGGCGCGATCCTCGAGGTCCGCGTCACCGCGCCCGCGTACGACCCCGACACGGGCGCGGCCACCTATCCGGCGCGCTCCGGACGCCCCCTGCCGGGCGTCGACCTCACCGGGTACCGCACGTTCCGCGACGCGCGGTTCGCCGGCAGCTTCGAGGGCGACACCCAGCTCGGCCTCGGGGTGCGCGGACGGCTGCCGTTCCGCGTGCTGCAGCTCGACGGGCGTCTCGTGATCGACGTCGCCCACACCTGGACCGGCGCCGCCGCCCGCTGAGCGCGCGCCGTCCGACGAGCCGGGCGGTCAGCGCTCCGCGCCGCCCGACTCGCAGATCTCCCGCGCCACGTCCCGCAGCTTGGTGTTGGTGCGCTGCGACCGGGTGCGCAGCAGATCGAACGCCTGGTCCTCCGTGACGTGGTGCCGGCCCATCAGGATGCCCATCGCCTCGCCGATCAGATGGCGCGTGGTGATGGCCTCCTGCATCTGCTCGTCGGTGCGGGCGGTGGCGAAGGCGACCGCCGCGTGCGACGCCAGCAGCCAGCCCGCCGTCTCGCTGTCCTCGGTGAACATCCCCGGCTTGCGCGAGTACATGTTCAGGGCGCCCAGCTCCTCCTCCCGCGTGTACAGGAGGAAGCCCATCATGCTGCCCACCCCGAGCTCCCGGGCCCGGGGCACGAAGTGCGGCCAGCGCTCCGGGGGCGCCGTCAGATCGGGGATGCGGAAGACCCGCTCCGGGCGGTCGGGCCGGGCCGCGTCGAAGCACGGCCCCTCGCGCAGCTCGCCCTGCAGCGTGTCGCTGTCGGTGACGAACTGGTCTGTCGGCGCCAGCGACCGCACCCGGCCCTCGCTGAGGACGAGGATGCCCGAGGCGTCGCAGCCGTCCACGAGTTCCACCGCCGAGCGCGAGATCTGCTCCAGCGTCGCGTCGAGCGTGTGCTCCGCGAGCAGATCCCGGGCCATCGACGCCATGCGCTGAGCGAAAAGCCGCCAGTCCATGTCCGTCTTCTCCTCCGTCCGGCCGTGTTCCCGACCATCGTGGCATCCCTCACGGGTCGCCTCTTTCCCGCCCGGAACGAAAACAGGCCGCCCACCCCGTATTCGGTGAGCGCGCCGATCGGGGGCAGACGGCGTACGTGATCTTCGGCCAGAGAGACGAGAGAGAGGGAGTCACCACGGTGACCATGCCCGAGCGTCGTACCCGTGTGCTGCGCCCCGGCCGGCGCTTCGACCTGCGCTCCACCGCCATGTTCTTCGGCCTGCTCGCCGCGGCGCTGGTCACCGGGGGCCTGGCGGTACGCGCGCTGGCCGGGGCGGTGCAACGGCGCCCGGTGTGGGCCGTCGTGCTGCTCTGCCTGGTCCTCGCCGTCGCCGTGGCCCGCGGCCGCCGCAGGCGGCGCCTGTCGGCGGCGCGGATCGCCCGGCAGGCCGGGCGCGCGCTGGCCCGGGGCACCTCCACCGCCCTCGACGCCCTGGACACCCCGCCGCCGGCCCCGCTCACCATCCCCGCCCAGGCCGGTCCGCCCGACGAGGTCACCTCACCGCTGCCCGTGGCCCAGGGCATCGACCACGAGGCCCTGACACCGGACGAGTTCGAGGCCGCCACCGCGGAACTCTGCGCCCGGGACGGCTGCACGCAGGTCCAGGTGGTGGGCGGCGCGGGCGACCTCGGCGCCGATGTGACGGCCCTGACCCCCGACGGCCGCCGCCTCGTCGTCCAGTGCAAGCGCTACGGCGAGGACAACAAGGTCGGCTCGCAGGACCTCCAGCGGTTCGGCGGCACCTGCTTCACCGTCCACGAGGCCGACGTCGCCGTCGTCGTCACCACCGGGGAGTTCACCGTTCCGGCGCTGGAGTACGCCGAGCGGTGCGGGATCGTCTGCGTCGACGGGGACGGGCTGCTGGCGTGGAGCCAGGGGCGGGCGTCGGCGCCGTGGGCGGGGGCCGTGCGGGAGGAACCGGCGTAGCGGGCCGTTGTCAGTGGGGGATGCCACCCTGCCGGTATGGACGAGACGGAGTTCATGCGCGGCAGGGTGTACGGGGCGGACCACGACGACCCGGGTCCGCGCGAGGGGCGGGTGTACGCGGAGCTGTCCGGCGGCCCGCTGGACGGGCTGCTGCTGGACGTCACCGACCACGGCCCGGCGGAGCGGCGGCACGGCGTGGGCCTGCCCACCGAGATAGGCCGCTACGGCCCCGGCGGCCGCGCGGTGTACGCGCCCCGCGCGGCCGGCGACCGGGTGTACGAGTGGCGGGGCGACGTCCCCTGACCGTTCCGCCCCGGACGGGGGGTACGGGAGCGGGCACCGGGGCAGACGTAGCCGTAGGACACCGGCCGTCCTCGCCGACGGGAGGAGGCGCCACGGGCATGAAACGGATCGCCGAACCCGCCTCGGCGCTGCGCGGCCGCATCGGCCACGCCATCTTCTCGCGGGTGGCCGGACCGGACGGGCCCGACAACCGCGCCCGCATCCACGGCACCCCGGGCCCCCGCTGGTTCGGCCCCGAGCGCCCGGTGCGCCGGGTGCACGGCGACGCGTCGATGTTCATCGGCGGTCTGTCCGCCCTGCTCCTCCAGTCGCTCCACCCGCTCGCCATGGCCGCCGTCGCCGCCCACTCCGGCTTCCGCGGCGACCCCTGGGGCCGGCTCCAGCGGACCAGCACCTTCCTCGCCGTCACCACGTACGGCACCGCCGACAGCGCCCAGCGGGCCGTCGACCGGGTGCGCGCCGTCCACGGCACGGTCCGCGGCACCGCGCCCGACGGCCGGGAGTACCGGGCCTCCGACCCGCACCTGCTGTGCTGGGTGCACGTCGCCGAGGTCGACATGTTCCTGCGCGCCCACCAGCGCTACGGCGCCCGCCCCCTGGACGACGCCGGCTGCGACGGGTACGTCGCCGACATGGCGCGCATCGCCACCGCCCTCGGCGTCCCCGACCCGCCCGTGAACCGGGCCCAGCTCGCCGAGCGGCTCGCCGCCTACCGCGACGAGCTGCACGCCACCCCGGACGCCCTGGCCACCGCCCGGTTCCTGCTGCTCGACCCGCCCGTGCCGCTGCTCGCCCGGCTGCCGTACGGCGTCCTCGCCGCGAACGCGGTGTCGCTGCTGCCGCCCTGGGCGTCCCGGGAGCTCCGGGTGCCCCGCCTGCCCGCCGAGGGCCTGTGCGTCCGCCCGCTCGGGACGGCCGTCACCGCCGGCATCCGCTGGGCGCTGGCCCCCACCCGCCCCGCCGCCTGACCCGACCGGCGGCGCCTCCCGGTTGACGGCGGCCGGACGGGGCACTCAGAGCTGACCGGTGGTGCTCAGGGACACAGGAGGCAACAGTGGCGGTTCGTCATCGCTTGATCCGCTCCGACCCGCGGTCCGTGTGGGCCGTGCTGGAGGACGGCACCCGCTACGCGGACTGGGTGGTGGGCACGTCCTCCTCGACGCCGGTGCGCGGCCACTGGCCCCAGCTCGGCTCCGCGATCGGCTTCGAGGTGCGCCTCGGGCCGCTGACGCTGCGGAACGAGTCCGTCGTCCGGCACGTCGTCCCCGGCGAGCTGCTCGAACTCGAGGCCAAGGCCGGGCCGCTGGGCACCGCGCGCGTCGCCATCGAGCTGCGGCCGTGGGGCGACCAGTGCTTCGTCAAGGTCGACGAGCATCCCCTGCGCGGCGCGGGCGGCCTGGTGCACAACGTGGCCGTCGAGGCGCTCATCCACATCCGCCACCGGGCCATGCTCGCCCGGCTCGCGCACCTCGTCGAGAGCGAGGCCGCCGAGGCGGAGGAGCGCCGGCCGCTCGGCCAGGTCGTGGCGCCGGAGCCCGACGCGGGAGGCGCCCGTGGCTGACGCCGTCGTCATCGGGGCCGGGCCCAACGGCCTGGTCGCGGCGAATCTGCTCGCCGACGCCGGCTGGAGCGTGCAGGTCCTGGAGGAACAGCCCGAACCCGGCGGCGCCGTGCGTCACGACCACGGCGTCCACCCCGACTTCGCCAGCGACCTGTGCAGCTCCTTCTACCCGCTCGCCGCCGCGTCCCCGGTCGTGTCCGGGCTCGCCCTGGAGGACCACGGGCTGCGCTGGAGCCACGCCCCGCACGTCGTCGCCCACCCGCTGAGCGACGGCCGCTGCGCGGTCCTGGACCGCGACGTCGGCGTCACCGCGGACTCCCTCGACGCCTTCGCACCCGGGGACGGCGACGCCTGGCGCCGGCTGCACGGGCTGTGGGAGAGGCTGCGCCCCGACCTGCTGGACGCCCTGTTCACGCCGTTCCCGCCGGTCCGCTCCGGGCTGCGGCTCGCCGTACGGCTGCGCGGCACCGGCGGGCTGCGCATGGCGCGGACCCTCGTGCTGCCGGTGCGGCGCATGGCGGAGGAGGAGTTCCGCGGCGAGGGCGGCGGGCTGCTGCTCGCGGGCAATGCCCTGCACGCCGATCTCGCGCCCGAGGCCGCCGGCAGCGGCGGCTTCGGCTGGCTGATGTCCATGCTCGGACAGACCTACGGCTTCCCCGTGCCGGTCGGCGGCGCGGGCGCGCTCACCGCCGCTCTCGTGCGGCGCCTGGAGTCACGCGGGGGAGTGGTGCGGTGCGGGCGGCACGTCGAGCGTGTCGTCGTCCGCGACGGGCGGGCGGTCGCCGTACGTCTCGCCGACGGGGAGACCGTCCCCGCCCGGCGCGCCGTCCTCGCCGACGTGTCCGTGCCGGCCCTCTACGGGGAGCTCGTCGCCCCCGAGGACCTGCCCCGGCAACTGCTGTCCGACCTGGAGCGCTTCCAGTGGGACTTCGCGACCTTCAAGGTCGACTGGGCGCTGGACGGCCCCGTGCCGTGGCGGTGCGAGCAGGCCGCCGGCGCCGGGACCGTGCATCTCGCCGACGGGCTCGACGAACTCACCCGCTTCGCCGCCCAGCTCGCCATGGGACAGGTGCCCGACCGTCCGTTCTCCCTGTTCGGGCAGATGACCACCTCCGACCCGACCCGCTCCCCGCAGGGCACCGAGTCCGCCTGGGCCTACACCCACGTCCCGCACCGGGTCGCCGGGGACGCGGGCGACGACGGGCTCACCGGCTCCTGGGACAAGGACGAGCAGGAACGCATGGCCGACCGCGTCGAAGCCCACGTGGAGCGCTTCGCGCCCGGCTTCCGCGACCGCGTCCGGGCCCGGCGGATCCTCGCCCCGCCCACGCTGCAGTCCCTCGACCGCAACCTGCACGGCGGCGCCATCAACGGCGGCACCACCGCCATGCACCAGCAGCTGTTCTTCCGGCCCGCCCCCGGCACCGGACGGCCCGAGACCCCCGTCAAGGGCCTGTACCTGGCGTCCGCCGGCGCCCACCCGGGCGGCGGCGTGCACGGCGCGCCCGGCGCCAACGCCGCGCGGGCCGCGCTGCGCCCGTCCTTCGCGCCCGCCCTGGCCGCCGCCCAGCGGCTGCTGGCCCACCGCGACCGCACCGGACACCGGCAGCCCGACCGGGGCGGGCGGCCCGCATGACCCCGTCCCCGGTCACCCGCCGGACGGACGGCCGACCACAGAAGGAGGCGAGACGATGAGCGGACACAACGAACGGAACGGACAGCCCGAGGACGGCCCCGACCGCCGGCACCGGCGGCCCGAAGGCGTCAGCGACGAGACGGTCGAGGCACTGGGATCCCTGTCGAAGGCGCTGGAGACCACCGAACGGGCCCGCGGCCACCTGTACAGCTTCCACCAGCTCACCGGCACCGCCGACCTGGAGCTGGACCGGGCCGTGGAACTGCTGCACAAGGCCGGACACCCGGACTGGGCGGAGACCGTCCGCACCCAGGTGCTGGGCCGCAACGTCATCCCCGGCCACTGGACGTTCCAGATCGTCGAGGCGTACGACAGCACGTACTACCGGCCCTTCCGGGAGCTGGAGCAGGCCGCGGTGGAGGAGCTGGCCGACGGCCGCGACCACCTCTACGAGGCGGAGATGAAGGAGGCCCGCAGGACCGCGGGCCACCCGCACCACACCGCACGCCCCGACACCGACCCGCGGCTCACCGGCGGGGACGACGGATGAGCGGCCGCCCGCTGAGCGGACGCACCGCCGTGGTCACCGGGGCGGCGCGCGGCATCGGCGCCGCCCTCGCCCGGGAACTCGCCGGACGGGGCATGCGGGTGGCGCTGCTCGGCCACGAGGGGGAGCGGCTGCGACAGCTCGCCGACGAGCTGCCCGTGCCCGCCCTCGCCCACGAGGCCGACGTCACCGACGACGCGGCGCTGGCGCGTGCGGCGGACGCGGTCCGGACCGGGCTCGGCACGCCGTCCGTGGTCGTCGCCAACGCGGCCGTGGCGGACGCCGGGCCGTTCGCCGACTCCGACCCGGCGCAGTGGCGGAGGATCGTCGACGTCAACCTCACCGGCAGCGCGAACACCGCCCGCGCGTTCCTGCCCGACCTCACGGCGACCAAGGGCTACCACCTCCAGATCGCCTCGCTGGCCGCCATCGGCGCCGCCCCGATGATGAGCGCGTACTGCGCCTCCAAGGCGGGCGTGGAGGCCTTCGCCCACTCCCTGCGCGCGGAGGTCGCCCATCTCGGCGTGGCCGTCGGCCTCGGCTACCTGACCTGGATCGGCACCGACCTGATCGAGGACGCCGACCGCCACACCGTGATGCGGGAGCTGCGCGGGCACATGCCGTGGCCGGTGCGGGACGTGTACGCGGTGGACCGCGCCGCGTCCCGCCTCGCCCTGGCGGTCGAACGCCGCAGCACGGCGGTCTACCACCCCCGCTGGCTCCGCCTGGCCCAGCCGGTACGGGCCGCCCTGCCGGCGGTGGTCACCAGGGCGACCCGCCACTACCTCCCTCGCCTGGAGGCCCGCGCTTTGCTGACCCACACCGGCCTCCTCGGCGGAGGCGGCGCCGCGGACGCGGAGGCGGCGACACGATGACGTCACCTCCCGCGTGAGCCCCGCCCGTCCGCGGCCCGCCCGGCGTCCCCGCCGGCGGGCCGGCGTCTACGCCCCCGGGAACCGGCCCGTCGAACGGAGCGCCCAGCGGCGTTCCGCGTAGGCCAGGTCGTCGCGCCAGAGGCGGCCGGAGGCGGCCCGGACCAGGGGGCGGAGCAGAGGCGCCGCGGCCCGGGCGAGGGCGAAGCCGCGGCGGTCCGACGCCGCGACCACCGCCTCGATCACCGCCGTGCGCGGCCGGCCCGACGCGTCCGGGCCCAGGGGGGTCGCGTGGGTCTCGACCACGGAGCCGACCCCCTCGCCCTCGGTGATGTGCATGACGACCGTCCGCGGCTCGGGAGCCGTGAACACCGCCCGCACCGGCACCACCAGACGGCCCGCCACCTTGAAGGACACGTCCACCGCGAACGCGTCCTCGTCCGCGGCCGCCGGACCGTCGGAGCCGTCCGGCGCGTCCGCCACCGTGAGGTCGACGAACGAGTACGGGTGGAACCAGGCCCCGTGCCAGGGGTCGAGCCGGTTCGCCACGACGTCCTCCGGCTCGCAGACGCCGACCCCCGCGTACACCGCCGACAGGGCGCGCGCCGGGACCGGGCGGCGCGGCACCACCGGCGCGTCGAGCGGTTCCTCGCCGCCCACGGCGTCCAGCCGCACCCACACCAGCACCCCGTCGTCGTACGCGGGGAACGGCTCCCAGCCGGCGAACGGCCCGCCGTCCAGGGACAGTCCGTGCCAGTGGCAGACGAGGGTGCCGCAGCGCACCGGGCTGTCCCGCAGCGGCGCGCCCAGGTGCGGGCAGACGCCCGGCCCCGCGACCACGCGGCCGCCCGTATCGCGCCAGACCACCACTTCCTGTCCCGCGACCGTCCGGCCCAGCGGGCGGTCGCCGCCGACGTCGCGGGAGGCGCCCACGACGTACCAGTTGCCCGACGGGCGTGCCTGCGCCCGCTTCAGCGCGCCCGCGATCAGGGCGGGCCTGGCGTCCCGCCAGGTGGGGCGCTGCCGTTCCCACGCCACCGCGTCGCGGCGCAGGGAGAGCGGCAGCCGCCGGCGCCCGCGTCCGTCACCCGCCATCACGCGACCTCCTCGACCATCCGCGGCTCCACCGGCTCCGCACCCGTAGGCGGAACGCCGTCCGGTCGCCGGGCGGCGGCCGAGCCGGCGCGCAGCCGGGCCGAGGCCACCCGGACCAGCCCGTCCGCGGCGACCACGGCGCGCCGCCTGCGCGGTACCACCGCCCGCCGGTGCAGCACCGCGTACCCGTCCTCGGCCACCGCGTCCAGGATCCCGCCGTACAGGACGAACGCGGTGCGGATGCAGGGGCGGGACACCGGTTCGAGCATCGCGAGGCCCGGCGCCGCCTGCCGGTACACGCCCCGCGTCAGCCGTTCGAAGGCGCGCAGCGCCGAGGTGATGCGCGGGTCGCGGCGGCCGGTGTCCCGGCTCCAGCGCAGCCGTTCCCGGTCGACGCCGTGCGCGGCGAGCAGGTCGGCGGGCAGGTACACCCGCCCGCGGTCCAGGTCCTCGCCCACGTCACGCAGGAAGTTGGTCAGCTGGAAGGCGACGCCGAGGGCCGCCGCGTGCGGGGCGGCCGTCTCCCGGTCGGTGACCGTGCCGAGGACGGGCAGCATCTGCAGCCCGATCACGGCCGCCGACCCGTGCATGTACCGGCGCAGGGCCGCGTAGTCGGCGTAGTCGGTGACCACCAGGTCGGACCGCATGGCGGTCATGAAGTCGGCGAAGTGGGCGTGGTCGATGCGGTAGCGCCGCGCCGTGTCGGCGAGGGCCCGCACCACCGGCTCGGCGCTCTCCCCGTCCCGCAGCCCCTTCTCCAGCTCCCTCTCCAGGGCCGCGAGTTCGGCGTCCCGGCGGGCGGTGTCCGGGCCCGTGCCGAGCGCGTCGACGATGTCGTCCGCCCAGCGGGCGAAGCCGTACAGGGCGTGCACGGCCGGCCGCCGCTCCACGGGCAGCAGCCGGGTGGCGAGGAAGTACGTCCGGCCGTGCCGGGCGTTGAGCCGGCGGCAGTGGCGGTACGCCTCGCGGAGCGCGGGATCGGTGACGCCCGCCGCGTCCAGTTCACGCTCGGTCATGCAGGGCCTCCTGGGCGGAAGACGAGGCGGAGGACGAGAGCGACGCGCCTCCGGAGGGGCCGCGCGCGCCGGTGATGCGCCGCGCTGCCAGCTTCCCGGACAGCAGCACGGTCGGCACGCCGACGCCGGGCGTGGTGCCGCAGCCGGCCAGCACCGCGTTCTCGGCGGAGCGCACCAGATTGCGGGGCCGGAAGGGGCCCGTCTGGGCGAAGGTGTGGGCGGTGGCGAACGGCGTACCGGCCGCGTGCCCCTGCGCGGCCCAGTCGGCGGGCGTGACCACGCACTCCGTCTCGATCGCGGAGGCCAGCCCGGTCAGGCCGCGCTCCTCCAGAGTCCGCAGCACCGAGTCCCGGTAGCGCGGCGCCAGGTCCGCCCACTCGGCCGCGCCCGGCCCGATGTCGGTGTTCGGGCAGGGCGCGAGCACGTAGTGCAGATGGCGTCCCGGGGGCGCGAGCGACGGGTCGGTGGCGGTGGGCCGGGTGATCAGCAGCGACGGGTCGCTCATCAGCCGCCCGGCACGGGTGAGCTCGTCGAACGTGCCGCGCCACGCCGCGCCGAAGGAGAGGGTGTGGTGCGCCAGTTCGGGCCAGGTCCGGTCGGTGCCCAGGTGCAGCACCACCGCGGACGGCGAGTGCTTCAGCCGCACCGGGCGCCGGGGCGCCCCGCCGAGCATCCGGTAGGCGACCGGCAGGTCGGGGGTGAGGACGACCGCGTCGCAGGGAATCCGCTCGTCGCCCGCCACCACCGCCGTGACCCGGCCGCCGGAACGCTCCAGCCGGGTCACCTCCCGCCCGAACCGCAGGTCGGCGCCCGCGTCGGCGGCGGCGTCCGCCATCGCCCGCGGCAGCGCGTGCATCCCGCCGCGCGGGAAGTACACCCCGGCGACCGTGTCCATGTACGCGATCACCGCGTACGCGGCCAGCGCCCGCGCCGGCGGGACGCCCGCGTACAGCGCCTGGAAGGAGAACACCCGGCGCAGCCGCTCGTCGTGCAGGAAGCCGCCGATGCGCGCGTCCAGCCGGCCGAAGCCGCCGAGCGCCGCCAGCCGCGCCAGGTCCGGATGGAGCAGACCGAGCGGCGAGTCGAAGTTGGCGTCGATGAACCGGCGCATCTGCGCCCGGTACAGCCGTTCCAGCCAGTCACGCATCCGCAGGTAGCCCGCCGCCTCCCGGGCCCCGGCGAACCGCTCCACCTCGGCGGCCATCGCCTCGGCCCCGGTGTGCACGTCGAGGCTGCTGCCGTCGGCGAACCGCGCCCGGTAGGCGGGGTGCAGCGGCACCAGCTCCACCCGCTCGCGCAGGCTGTCCCCGACCGCGGCGAACGGCTCGTCCGCCAGGTCGGGCATGGTCAGCACGGTGGGCCCGGTGTCGATCCGGTACCCGTCGATCTCCATGCGTCCGGCGCGCCCGCCCGGCAGCTCGTCGCGCTCGACCACGGTGACGCGCCGGCCCGCGCCCAGCAGGTGCAGCGCCGCCGACAGACCGGCGAGCCCGGCCCCCACGACGACGACATGGTCCGTGCGCCCCGGAACGGTCCGGGTCACCGCCCGGACCCCGCTCCGGCCGTACGCCCGCATGGCACACGGCGCCCCGCCGTACCGCCGTTCGCCGTCCCCGCCGTCACGCGGACGGACCGCACCCGGACGGTGGGTCCCGGCGGACGGGCCGGGCGCGGCGCGCGCGACCGCATCGTCGCGCGGTGTCTCTTGGCCCCAATCGGGAGCATCCGGTGTCTTCCTCTCGTCGGCATGCGCATCGCTCCGGTACGCCGGACGACCGGCGCATGCCTTCCCGGTCGCGCCCGTCGTCTCACGTCAGAGTGACCCGGATCCGACCGGGCACACGGACGAAAACACAGCGCCGTGCGCATCCGCACGGCGTCGTACCGAGGAGGGTGGTGCCGGCGTGCTGGAGGCGGACGTCGCGATCGTCGGGGCCGGGGCGGCCGGACTGTCCCTCGCCCACCGGCTGGCCGGTCCCGGCAGCGGGCGCCGGGTGCCGTCCGTCGCCCTGGTGGAGGCGCCCCCCGGACCGCTGCGGCCACCGCGCCGCACCTGGTGCTTCTGGGAGGCGGGCCCCGGCCGCTTCGACGCCGCCGTCACCGCGTCCTGGCGGCGGCTGCGGGTCCGCGACCGGGCCGGCCGCCCCATCCACGGGGACATCGCGCCGCTGCGCTACAAGATGATCCGCTCCGACGACTTCGAGTACCTTGTCGCCCGCGACCTGGCAGGCCACGACGGGGTGCGGCGCGTCGAGGGCACCGTCGACGCCGTGGAGGACGTGCCCGGGGGAGCGCTGGTGCGGCTGCGCGACGGCGACGGGAACGCCCGCGTCGTACGCGCCCGCTGGGTGTTCGACTCCCGCCCGCCCGGCAGCCTGCCCGCGGCCCGCACCACGCTGCTCCAGCACTTCCACGGCTGGTTCGTGCGCACCGCCCGGCCCGCCTTCGCCCCCGCCACCGCCGAGCTGATGGACTTCCGCACCCCGCAGCCCGCCGACGGCCTGTCCTTCGGCTACGTCCTGCCCCTCGGCCGGCACGACGCCCTGGTGGAGTACACCGAGTTCTCCCCCCGCCCCCTCACCCCCGACGCCTACGAGGCCGCCGTACGCCACTACACCGACGACGTGCTCCGGCTGGGCGACCTCGAGGTGCTGTCCACCGAGACGGGCGTCATCCCGATGACCGACGCGGAGATGCCCCGCCGGACCGGCCGGTCCGTGTTCCGCATCGGCGCGGCGGGCGGCGCCACCCGCCCCTCCACCGGCTACACCTTCGCCGGCCTCCAGCGCCAGACCCGCGCCGTCGCCGACGCCCTCCGCCAGGGGCGCCGCCCGGAGCCGCCGCCCGCCCACTCGGCCCGCTCCCGGGCCATGGACGCCGTGCTGCTGCGCGCCCTGGCCGGCGGGCGTGCCGACGGACCCGCCCTGTTCTGCCGTCTGTTCGACCGCGTCCCCATGCGGCGGCTGCTGCGGTTCCTCGACGGCGACACCCGCCTGCACGAGGACCTCGCCGTCGGCCTGCACGCGCCGGTCGGCCCGATGCTCCGCTCCGCCCTCGAACTGCCCGGCCTGCCCCGCCGCCCCTACGAAGGTCCCTGACCCCCTGTCGTGCCCCGCCCCTGCCACCCCGGAGACCCCATGACCCTCCTGCGCGACGAGCACCTCGCCGCCGCCTTCGACCACGCCGCCCGCAGCTACGACACGCTCGTGGCCGCCAACCCCGGATACCACGCCCATCTGCGCCGCTCCGCACGCCGCCTCGGCCTGCCCCGCGGCGGCGAGGGGCTGCGCGTGCTCGACCTCGGCTGCGGCACCGGCGCCTCCACCGCCGCGCTCGCCGAGGTGCTGCCCAGCGCCGACATCACCGCCGTGGACGCCTCCGCCGGCATGCTGGAGCGGGCCGCCGCCAAGACCTGGCCGCCGAACGTCACATTCACCCACGCACCCGCCGAGCGGCTCGCCGAGGCCGGGGTGGCCGGTCCCTTCGACGCGGTGTTCGCCGCCTACCTGTTCCGCAACGTCACCGACCCCGACGCCGTGCTGCGCACCGTGCACGGCCTGCTCGCCCCCGGCGGACGCCTCGCCGTGCACGAGTACACCCTCGGCGGCCGCCGCACCGACCGCGCCGTGTGGACCCTGGTCTGCCGGGGCGTCGTCCAGCCCGTGGCGACCCTGCTCGGGGACGGCGGCCTGTACCGCCATCTGTGGCGCAGCGTCGTCGAGTTCGACACCGCCGACCGGTTCGCGGACCGGCTGCGCACCAACGGCTTCGACACCGTGCGCCGCCTGCCGCTGCCGGGCTGGCAGACCGGCATCACCCACACCTTCACCGGGCGCCGCCCCACCACGACGGAGACCGCGCGATGACCCGACCGCCCCGCCCGGCCGCCGCCCGCCGCGGCCGCGACCGCCGCGCCCGCGTGGTCCTGCCCCCGCCCGGCGCGCCCCGCGTCGACGGCGACCGCAGGCCCAGCACCGCCGTCGTCGGCGGCGGCATCGCCGGACTGGCCGCCGCCACCGCCCTCGCCGAACGCGGCGTCGACGTCACCCTCTACGAAGCCCGCCCCTACCTCGGCGGACGCGTCGGAGGCTGGCCCGTCGACCTGGCCGACGGCACGCCCGCGACGATGAGCCGCGGCTTCCACGCCTTCTTCCGGCAGTACTACAACCTGCGCGGCCTGCTCCGGCGCACCGACCCCGCCCTGGAACGCCTCACCCCGCTGCCCGACTACCCGCTGCGGCACCGCGACGGCATGCACGACAGCTTCCGGCACGTGCCCCGCACCCCGCCGTGGAGCGCGCTCGGCTTCGCCGCGCTCAGCCCGTCCTTCCCGCTGCGCGACCTGCCCCGGATGAACGCGGCGGCCGCCCTGCCGCTGCTCGACGTCCGCGTGCCCGAGATCTACGAACGCCTCGACACGGTCAGCGCGCACGACTTCCTCGACGCGGTCCGCTTCCCGGAGAGCGCCCGGCATCTGGCGTTCGAGGTGTTCTCCCGCAGCTTCTTCGCCGACCCGCGCCTGCTGTCGGCGGCCGAGATGGCGCTGATGTTCCACATCTACTTCCTCGGCTCCTCCGAGGGCCTGCTCTTCGACGTGCCGGCCGCGCCCTTCCCCACGGCCCTGTGGGAGCCGCTCGCCGCCCTGCTCGAGCGGCACGGCGCGGACCTGCGCACCTCCACCCCCGTCGAGCACGTCGAACCCCTGGACGACGGCGGGTACGAGATTGCCACCGACCGGGACGAGCGCCGCCACGACACCGTGGTGCTCGCCCTGGACGCCGTCGGACTGCGCGCCCTCGTCGACCGCTCCGTCCGGCTCGGCGACCCACCCTGGCGGGAGCGGATCGCGCGGCTGCGCAACGCCCCGCCGTTCCTGGTCTCCCGCCTCTGGCTGGACCGCCCCGTCGCCCCCGACCGGCCCGGCTTCCTCGGCACCAGCGGCTACGGCACCCTCGACAACGTCAGCGTCCTCGAACGGTACGAGGACGAGGCCGCCCGCTGGGCCGCCCGCACCGGCGGCTCCGTCGTCGAACTGCACGCCTACGCCCTGCCCCCGGAGGCGTCCCCGGAGGTCGAACAGAAGCGGCTGCTCGACCAGTTGCACCACGTCCACCCGGAGACCCGGAAGGCGGGCATCGTCGACGCCCGCCACGAGTGGGGCACCGACTGCCCTCTCTTCCCGGTGGGCGGCTACCAGGACCGGCCCACGGTCCGCACGCCCGACCCGGGCCTGATGGTGGCGGGCGACCTGGTCCGTACGTCCCTGCCGGTCGCCCTGATGGAACGCGCGGCGACCACCGGCTTCCTCGCCGCGAACGCCCTGCTGGAACGCTGGGGCATCCGGGGCCAGCCCCTCTGGACCGTCCCGGACCGCGGCCGCAGCGCGCTGCTGCGCGGGCTGGCGGGGGCGGCGGGACGCCGGGGGTGACGTGAAGGGGGGCGCAGGAGCGAGCCGGAGCGCCCCCTGTCAGACCACCGTGTCCGTGACCGCCGGGTCGGTCCTGCCCGTCAGATGGGCGGCGCCGGCGCGGACCATGGCGAGGGCGCGCGGGAAGTCCCGCAGATGGTCGGCGAGGATGTCCAGGCCGGTCACCAGGGAGTGCGGCGGCACGTTGCGCGCGGACAGCACGTCGGCCGTCCAGCCCAGGAAGTCGGTGAACACCTCGACGGCGTCGACGTAGAGGGCGGTCGCCAGGAAGTCGACGACATGCGCCAGGTCCTCGGCCGTGCGCTCGCGCTGCGCGTCGCTGTACTCCCGCATCGGCGGGAAGCGCCGTTCCAGCTCCGCCAGCGTCTCCTTGACCAGCCGGCCGCGCGCCTGGACGACCATGCTGTACTCCTGGTCGGCCAGATGCGGCAGGTCGTCGACGGCCTGCCGGACGCCCGTCGGTCTCGCGAGCCCGGCCTCCAGCACGGCCGCGGCGCCCCGCGCGTCCGGCGCCCACGCGTCGGCGCCCAGGGCGCGCGCGTACCGCCCGTCCACGCCGAACGCCCGGCCACCCGCCACCACCGGCACACCCACGGAGCGGCAGGCGGTGATCGCGGTGTGCGCCCGCGGCAGGTGCGTGGGGATCGAACCGGAGAGCAGCACGGCGTCGGAGTTGGTGTGGTGCTGGTGCGCGACCAGGTGCGGGGTCGGCGTCTGGGCGCCGAGGTAGTCGACCTGCCAGCCGCGCAGCCGCAGCGTCTCGGCGACCAGCCGCGCGGGGAACGCGTGCCATTCGCCGTCGACGCAGCTCACCGTGACCCGGCCCCGGTGGCCGGCGGGGCGCGTACCGGAGCGGTGGTGCACCAGGGCGGTGATCACCCGCTCGTTGATCGCCGTCGCCGCGTGCTCCTGGGCGACGGTGATGCGGTCGGCGGCCCACTCCAGGCCGATCCGCGCCTGCACTGCCGCGACCACGTCCAGCAGCAGGTCCTCCTCCTGCCAGCCGTCCGTCAGCGCGCCGCGGACCACGTCGACGGCGTCGTACTCGTCGCCGTCGATCACCGCCTCCCACAGCGCCTCGCCGAGTTCGCCGGCCGAGGCCCGGGGTCCGCTCATGCCTTCCTCCGTGCTCGTCCGCCGGCGCCGGCCGGTGCGCGGTCGCCCGCCGAGGTGCCGCCCCGCGGAGCGGTGATGGCCACGACGGCCATGTCGTCGTGGCGGCTCCCCGGCTCCAGCCACTGCGCGGCCAGCATCTGTACGTGTTCCACCAGCGCCTCGCCCGGCATGCCGCCGCATCCCTCGAGGGCCTGCCGCAGCCGCTCCTCGCCGAACAGCTCGTCGCCCAGGGGGCCGCCGCGGGCCTCGGTGATGCCGTCGGTGTAGAGCAGGCAGGTGTCGCCCGGCGCGAGGACCGTTTCCACGGTGCGCGCGGTCACCTCGGGCAGCGCGCCCACCAGGGTGCCCTGCGTGGGCATCTCCTCGACCCGGCCGTCCGCGCGCACCACCAGCGGCGGCAGATGCCCGGCGCTGGTGAGCCGCAGCCGTACCGCACCGTCGTCCTGGCGCTTCACCGAGGCCAGCACCAGGGTGGCGAACCGGGCGTGGTGGGAGGTGAGCAGGGCGCCGTTGAGCATGCGCAGCACCCGGAGGTGGTCGGAGGCGAGCGGCAGCAGCGCGTGCAGCGTGTTGCGGATCTTGCCGGTGAGCACCGCCGCGTCCAGTCCCTTGCCGGCCACGTCGCCCAGCGCGACGAACGTCTCGGCGGACTCGTCGGGGCCGGGGTGGACGTCGTAGAAGTCGCCGCCGACCCGCTCGTGGTCCAGGGCGGTGCGGTAGCGGCCCGCGTAGTCGACGCCGTGCACACGGCTCAGCGGCGGCGGCAGCAGCTCCCGCATCAGGGTGGCGGTGATGGCCGTCTGCTCGCTGTACAGGCGCGCCGCCGACAGGGCGGTGCCCGCGCGGGAGGCGAACAGCCGGGCGAACACCTCCTCCTCCGGCGAGAACCCCTTCTCGGTGTCCGAGCGCAGCAGGACCAGCGCGCCCGCGGGCACCCCGTGCCCGGGCAGCGGCGTGACCAGCACGGAACCCACCGGCCCGGAGAAGCCCTCGGGGATCACCCAGTCCGGGATGGCGTCCGGGTTGATCCAGCGGGCCGGCACCGGCGGGAAGCCGCGCAGGGCCTCGTCGAGCCCGGGAACGGTGAGCGGGTCGATCTGCCGCGTCTCCTGCACCACGCGCCGGCCGCGCAGGGCGTGGGTGACGGCGTACCGGTGCCCGGTCGGCGGAGTGATCAGCACGGCGGCCTCGGCGAGGTGGTCGGTCGCCATCCGGGCGGCGACCTCCGCGCAGCGCGGCACGTTCAGGGACGACAGCAGGGTGCTGAAGAGGCGGGAGGCGGCGTCGGCCCGTTCACGGGTCTCCCGCACGGTCTCATGAGCCTGTGCGAGGTCGGTGCGGTCGAACAGCCACCAGGCCACATGGCCGTCCCGGGAGGGGGAGGGCTGGGCCTCGTAGGAGCGGCTGCCGAAGGTCCCGGCCGGCGTGCCCGCCGTCGGGTCGGGCGTTCCGGCGACATGACGCCGGTGCGCCTCGGCCAGCCACGACGGAGGAACGTCGGAGCCGGGGGAGGACACGGTGAGGCGGCGGGCGGCACGGTTGCGGCCGGCGATCCGGCCGCGTGAGTCCAGCACCAGAACGGGGCAGGGCGCGTCGTCCCAGGCGGGGACGGATCCGTCGCGCGCATCGCACGGATCGGCGCTGGAACCGGGGGAAGAGATCACGAACGGGGTGCGCGCCGCGCACCCACCCCCTCTCTCGTCGGCATGAGCAGGTACGGCGGCAACGCTCCCCCATCCGTGCCCGCGAAGCAACCCGCCTGGTCGGCGAGGCGGTCCATAAGGCGCTCAATACCCCGGAGCAGGTGTTTCATGTCTCACGGCGTCCCGCACGGCCCGGTGCACGGCGCGCGCGAGCCGCGCCCCCCACAGCGACCGGGGCCCGGCGAACGCGTGCGTCTCCCGGTGCGGGGCCGGGGCGTCGGCGACGACGCAGACCGCGTCGGTCGGGGTGCCGGAACAGTCGTAGCCGCTTTCCACCAGCGCCTGGACCTTCGCCTCCGTGGCCGTCGCCACCGCGTTCACCAGCGCCGCGTCGGTCAGCGCGGCCGGAACGGCCACCACGACGTTGATCGTGCCCGGGCCCGGGGCGCCCTCCGCGCCCTCACCGGGCCGCGCCGCCCAGCCGCGCACGTCCACGCCCGCTGTGACGAACGCCTCCACGCCCGCGTCGCGCCCGTGCGCGTACGCCGACACGTCGGCCGCCGTCATCAGACCCACGCCCGGACCGTGCAGGCCGGCGTCCGCGGCGAGGGAGGCGAGGTGCCGCTTGGGGTCGGTGCGCCGGTAACCGTGCGCCACCTGCGCGTTGAGGATCCACGCCCGCGGGCCGATGCCGCCGCCCAGCACCGCGCTGCTGATCGTCCGGCGCCCGGGGCCCGCGGTCCACAGCAGGGCGTGCAGCCGTTCACCGTCCTCGGTGCGGGTCAGCCGGCGCGGGGCCGGCAGGGCGGGCGTGGCGGGCGTGGCGGGGTACGGGGGCAGGACGGCGGTCACCGTGCGGGGCTCCTTGCGGGGTCGGCCCTTGCGGGGGTCGGCCCGACCGATCGTAGGCCGGGCCGGTTCCGCGTCTCCCACCGGGGTGATCACACCGCGGTGGCGGCCTCCGGCGCGTGGAAGCAGGCGGTGACCGTCTTGCCGTGCGGGCAGGGCCGGGCCTCCCAGGTGTCGGCGAGGACGTCGACCAGGAGCATGCCGCGCCCCCCGACCCGCTCCTCGCTCGGCTCGCGCGGCGTGGGCAGGGCGGCGGACCCGTCGTGCACGGAGATGTGCAGGCAGCGGGTGTCCCACGACATCACCAGCTGCGCGTCGGTACCGGCGTGCACATGCGCGTTGGTGACCAGCTCCGACACCGTGAGCAGCACGGAGTGGACCGTCTCGGGCGCGCTCTCGTCCCACCCCAGGGAGGCGAGGTGCTCCTGTGCCCAGTCACGGGCCGCCTTCACCCCCTGGCCCATCGGCAGGGAGCGGGCCCAGCCCACGGTGCGGACCGACGATTCGTTCATGAAGTCCTTTCGGGTCATCGGCCTGCATCCCGCACGGGTGCGCGGAGGACGTCAGGGCCTTGGGTCGGCTCAGCGCCGGCCGCCCCGCAGCCGTCCCAGCAGCCGCTGGGCCTGCGCCCGCCGCCGGGGATCGGCCGCGGCCCGCCGCACCTGCTCGGCCGTGCGGCGCCCTTGCGGACTCCTGGCGAACTGCTTGATGCGCTCCACCATGCCGGGCATGGCGACTCCTCTCGGTAGGCGTCGGCGTGTGTGCCGTCCTCCTTGTACCCCCGGAAGCCCGGGACAGCCCGGTCCCGGCCGGGAATCTCAAGCCCTCACCGTCTCAGGCCGGTTGACGGCACACGACCGTGAGCGGCGCCTCGTGACCGGATGCGTTTGCCGACCGGCACTGCGGCAAACCGGTGTCCATGACCGAACAGAACAAGAACGCGAACCGGAAGACCTCGACCGCCGGGTCCACGGCGTCCAAGGCCGCCGCGACCGCCGACAAGGCCACCGGCAAGGCGGCCGAGTCCGCGAAGAGCGCCGCCAACGGCGCCGCGGGCAAGGCCGGTGACGCCGCGTCGGCCGCCACGTCCGGCGCCGAACGCGCCGCGCGCGCGGCGAACGGCGCCGCCCAGTCCGCCGTCAAGGGCGTGGAGGCCGGCCGCCGCGCCGTCGTCACCGCCTCCGGGCAGGTCGCCGCGGGCGCGAAGACCGCCTGGACGGTCATCGCCAACCGCCGGCTGGTCGCCGCGGGCGCCGCCGCAGGACTGACCGCGCTGACCGCCGCCTCCTACGCGGTGGGCCGCCGCGCGGAACGCCAGGGCCACGGCCCCCTGACCCGGATGACCGGCGGACGCATCTGACGCCGAAGGGGCCGGGGCGGACCGAGCCCACTCGCGCGGCGACGCCCCGGCGGGGAAAGATGTCTCCGCAAGCGTGACAACCGACCTTTTGCGGAGGAGTGGGCACATGCAGCACGAGCGAGCGGGCGGTCCGGCCGGCCCCGAGGATCTCGTCGACGTCGCTCGGCTGGTCACGGCGTACTACGCGCTCCACCCGGACCTGGACGACCCGGGGCAGCGCGTCGCGTTCGGCACCTCGGGGCACCGCGGCTCGTCACTGGCGGCCGCGTTCACCGAGGACCACATCGCCGCGACCAGCCAGGCCATCTGCGAGTACCGCGCAGCGCAGGGCACCGACGGGCCGCTCTTCCTCGGCGCGGACACCCACGCCCTCTCCGAACCGGCACGGGTCACCGCCCTGGAGGTGTTCGCCGCCAACGGCGTGACGGTGCTGATCGACAGCGCCGACGGCTACACGCCCACCCCGGCCGTCTCGCACGCCGTGCTCACCCACAACCGGGGCCGCGGCACGGGACTCGCCGACGGCGTGGTCGTCACCCCGTCCCACAACCCGCCCGCCGACGGCGGGTTCAAGTACAACCCGCCCAGCGGCGGCCCCGCCGGCTCGGACGCCACCGGCTGGATCCAGGAGCGCGCCAACGAGATCATCCGCGGCGGCCTCAAGGACGTCCGCCGCATCCCGTACGCCCGCGCCCTCGCCGCACCGAACACCGGCCGCTACGACTTCCTCGGCACGTACGTCGCCGACCTGCCGAGCGTCCTGGACCTGGACGCGATCCGCGCGGCCGGCGTCCGCATCGGCGCCGACCCGCTGGGCGGGGCGTCCGTCGCCTACTGGGGCCGCATCGCCGAGGAGCACCGCCTCGACCTCACGGTGGTCAATCCGCTCACCGACCCCACCTGGCGGTTCATGACGCTCGACTGGGACGGCAAGATCCGCATGGACTGCTCGTCGCCGTACGCGATGGCGTCCCTCATCGGGCAGCGCGACCGCTTCGACATCGCGACCGGCAACGACGCCGACGCCGACCGGCACGGCATCGTCACCCCGGACGCCGGCCTGATGAACCCCAACCACTATCTCGCCGTCGCGATCGGGTACTTGTACGCGCACCGTGAGCAGTGGCCGTCGGCCGCGGGCATCGGCAAGACCCTGGTGTCGTCGGCGATGATCGACCGGGTCGCCGCCGACCTGAAGCGCGAGCTGGTCGAAGTGCCCGTCGGCTTCAAGTGGTTCGTGGACGGACTGGTCGACGGCACCCTCGGCTTCGGCGGCGAGGAGTCGGCCGGGGCGTCCTTCCTGCGCCGCGACGGCTCGGTGTGGACCACCGACAAGGACGGCATCATCCTCGCGCTGCTCGCCTCCGAGATCACCGCGGTCACCGGCAGGACGCCGTCACAGCACTACGCCGAACTGACCGCGCGCTTCGGCGAACCCGCCTACGAGCGGATCGACGCCCCGGCGACCCGCGAGGAGAAGGCACGCCTGGCGAAGCTCTCCCCGGCCCAGGTCACCGCGGACACCCTGGCGGGGGAGCCGGTCACCGCCGTGCTCACCGAGGCGCCCGGCAACGGCGCGTCCATCGGCGGCATCAAGGTGACCACGGAGAGCGCCTGGTTCGCGGCCCGCCCGTCGGGCACGGAGGACGTGTACAAGATCTACGCCGAGTCGTTCCAGGGTCCGGAGCATCTGCGCCGGGTGCAGGAGGAGGCGAAGGGGGTCGTCCTGACGGCGCTGGGCGGCTGAACGGACGGTCAGCCGGCCTGGATCTCCGTGGCCGACGGGGTGGTGAGCCCGGCCGGCACGGACGTCCCCGAGGGCAGCGTCACCGGGGCCTCCTCGGACTGCTGGAGCACGGTGTCGCCGGGCCCCTCGGCCGGGGCGCCGGCGCCCGTGGAGAGCTGGGACCAGGCGCCCAGGGCCAGCGCGATCGCGACGGCCGTCCCCACGACGCGCCCGATCCGGCGCAGCCGGGCCCGACCGTCGAGGTCCCGCCAGGCAGGCCCCTCCCACGGGTCGTCCGGCTGCCACAGCTCGCCGACGGCGTCCGGGGTGTCGTGACGGGGCGGGCGCGACGGCCGTGCGGGCCGTGGGGAGCGTCCCGCCGCCCGCTGCAGCGCGGACGGCTCCCTGGGGGCGGACGTACGGATGGCCTGCTCGCTGTCCATGAGGAACCGCTGCCAGACGTCGTCGGGCAGGGACGGCACGCCGTCCTCCCGATCCTGCGGCGTCCCGCCGTCGTCCGGCCCCTGCGCGGTCACGTCCGTCCGTTCCTCTCGTGTCCGGAGCCCGCCGGCGCCACCACGGCGCACGCGCACCCCCGGGCCCGTCAGGATCATTGCACAGCGCGGAAACGGCGAAACGGGGGACCGGCACACCGTGCGGAACAGATGCGGCTGCGGGCCGGTGGGGGCCGTTCGCGCAGTTCCCCGCGCCCCTGGGCGGGCTGTTCGACCGGCACCCTCAAGGGGCGCGGGGTGCCGGGCGTCGTCGGCACCTCACCGGATTTGCGGAACCGGCAACATCGCTCGCCGTGCCGCTCCGTGACGGCGCATGCTCCGCGTACCAGCGGCGACCTCCGCGACCGCGCCGGCGGTCCCGGAGTCCGCACCCCGAGCAACTCTGGAGCAGCCGTGCCGGTACCGACGTCGCCCCTCCCTCCGGGACCCCTCGTCCACCGTCTCGTCCCCTCGCCCGCGGGCCGGGTGCACCTGGTGGAGCAGGGCAGCGGCCCGCTGGTGCTGCTCGTGCACGGCTTCCCCGAGGGCTGGTACTCCTGGCGCCACCAGCTGCCCGCCCTGGCGGCGGCCGGCTACCGGGCGGTGGCCGTGGACGTGCGCGGCTACGGCCGCTCCTCCCGGCCCGCCGCCACGGACGCGTACCGCGTACGGGAGCTCGTGGACGACGCCGTCGCGGTGGTCGAGGCGCTGGGGGAGCGGACCGCCGTCGTCGTCGGCCACGACTGGGGCTCGTCCGTCGCCTCGAACGCCGCCCTGCTCCGGCCGGACGTCTTCCGCGCGGTGGCGACGCTCAGCGTGACCTACGCCCCGCGCGGCGGCCCGCGGCCCAGCACCGTCTTCGCGTCGATGGGCGACGACGAGGAGTTCTACGTGTCGTACTTCCAGGAGCCGGGCCGCGCCGAGGCCGAGATCGAGCCCGATGTCCGCGGCTGGCTCGCCGGGTTCTACGCGGCCCTGTCCGCCGACACCATGCCGGGGCCCGGCGCGCCCTCGCCGTACTTCACCGGACCGGGCGGGACCCTGCGCGAACGGTTCCCGGCGGACCGTCTCCCCACGTGGCTCGGCGAGAGCGAACTCGACGTGTTCGCCGGGGAGTTCGAGCGGACCGGGGTGAGCGGGGCGCTGGCCCGCTACCGCGCGATGGACCGGGACTGGGAGGACCTCGCCGCGTACGACGGGGCGCCGGTCCCCCAGCCGTCGCTGTTCATCGGCGGGGAGCTCGACGCGTCCACCACATGGATGGCCGACGCGATCGACGCCTTCCCGGTCACCCTGCCCGGCCTGCTGTCCTCGCACATCCTGAAGGGCTGCGGGCACTGGGTGCAGCAGGAACGGCCCGAGGACACCAACCGCCTCCTCATGGACTGGCTGGCCGCCCTGCCTCCGGCCGCGTGCTAGGTTCCTGCCGGACAGCGAGCGCGTGACACCCGGCGCGGCCGGGCTCTCGGGGACGGACGGCGGCGATCCATGACGTCGGAGCACACCGGCACACCGGACGGCGAGGCACCTCTGCCTCGGATCCTCTGCGACACGGCCGCACTGGCCGCTGCCGCCGGTGAAGGAACCGCCGGCGCGCTGTGGCGGCTCGCCGAGTCCGGCCGCCAGCTCGACGCCAACGTCGTCCGTCTGCCGCCCGGCCACCGGGTGGACACCCACCGCGAGCCCGATCTCGACGTCCTCCTGCTGGTCCTCGCCGGCGACGGCACCCTCACCGCCCCGGACGGCGACCACACCCTGCCCACCGGCACCCTGACCTGGCTCCCCCACGGCTCCACCCGCTCCCTGGGGGCGGGCCCCGACGGTCTGACCTACCTCACGGTCCACCGCCGCCGCCCGGGCATGACCATCGGCACCCGCCCGAGCTGAACCCCTCCGCGTGAGCGGGACGGCATCCGCAGACGCCGGCAAGAGCGATCGTTATGATGCCCGTATCGCTCAAACGAACATTCCGTCGCGGGGAGGGGCCTCATGCGCGAGCCGGTCGAGGTCAGGAGGCAGCGGATCCTCGCCGCCGTGGAGTCCCGGGGTTCCGCGCGGGTGAGTGATCTCGCCGCCGAACTCGAGGTGTCCGTGGTGACCGTGCGGCGGGACGTGGAGGAGCTGGCGCAGGAGGGCCGGCTGCGCCGCGGGCACGGGGTCGTGCGCTCCACCCTCGCCGCCCGCGACATCCCCGCGCCGCACCCGCCGGACGGCGGCACCGTGGCCGTCGTCGTGCCGGAGCGCCACACCTACCTGTACGAGTCCCTGCACGGCGCCCGCTCGGTGCTGGAGGCGTCCGGCAAGCGCATCGCGCTGCACATCGCGCCCCAGGTCGCGGGCGCCGAACGGCCTCTGGTGGAACGGGCGCTGGAGGACGGCGCCGCCGGGCTGCTGCTCGCCCCGCGCTGGCGCACCCTCGCCGACGAGGAGGCCGACCGCCCCTGGCTCGCCGCGCTGGAGGTGCCCGCCGTGCTGATGGAGCGGCGCCCCGGGGCGGGCACCGCGCTGCACGCCATGGACTCCGTCTGCTCCGACCACGCCTACGGCACCCACCTGGCCGTGGAGCACCTGGTCGGCCTCGGCCACCGGCGGATCGTGTTCGCCACCCGCGACGACAGTCCCACCGCGCGCACCCTGCGGTCGGCGTGCGCGCGGATCGCCGAGGCGCACCCGCTCGTCGAGGCGTGGGCGTGGACGCTGAGCGCGCCCGAGGCCGGCCAGGAGGGCCCGTACGCCCCGGAGGAGACCGCCGAACTGCACGAGGTGCTGAGAAGGACGGGGGCCACTGCGGCGGTGCTGCACGGCGACGTCGACGCCCTGATGCTGGTGCAGCGGCTCGCGGACCACGGCGTGCGGGTGCCGGAGGACTGCTCGGTCGTGGCCTACGACGACGTGGTGGCCGGACTGGGGACGACCCCGCTCACCGCCGTCGCCCCGCCCAAGGCGGACGTCGGACGGGCCGCCGCCGAACTGCTGCTCGAACGGCTGGACTCCGAGGCGGGCGGGCACGCCCCCGTGCGCCGGGTGGAGCTGCTGCCCTCCCTGTCCGTGCGCGGCTCCACGCGACCGCTCTGATCACCACCCCTCACAATGAGCGTTTGAACGTTTCATTTTCTTCTGATCGATCTATTGACCGTTTGGCGGTCGAGCCCCGACGATTCCCGTGTCCCGAACAGCCGTGTCCCCGACACGCCAGGAGCCGCGGGAGGCGCCATGCCCGGTCGACACCGCCGTCGATCCGTGCTCGCCGCGATGGCCGCCGCGCCGCTTGCAGGAGCCCTCGGCGCCTGCAGCGGGGGCGCGGACGACGCCCCATCAGGCAGCAGCACCACCGGTGCGAAGAAGCCCGTACGCATCACCTTCTGGTCCGCCCTGCGCGGCAGCCAGGAAGTGGTCGACGCCTTCAACCGCACCCACGACCGCATCCAGGTCGACTTCCAGCAGATCCCCTCCGGGGGCCAGGGCGGTTACGCCAAACTCAGCAACGCGGCCCGCGCGGGCAACGCCCCCGACGTCGCCACGATCGAGTACCCGCAGGTGCCGGGGTTCGCCATCGACGGCGTCGCCCTCGACATCACCGACCTGGTCGACGACCGGCTGCGGGCGAGACTGCTGCCGCAGGCGTTCGGCCTGACCACCTTCCAGGGGCGGGTGTTCAGCGTCCCCCTCGACGTCGAACCGATGGTGATGCACTACCGCGCCGACCTGTTCGACCGTTACGGCCTCCATGTGCCGCGCACCTGGGACGAGTTCGCCGACCTCGCCCGCGTCGTACGGCGCAAGGCGCCCGAACGGCGGCTCGTGCTGTTCCCCACCGACGGCGCCACCCAGTTCGCCGCCTACTCCTGGCAGGCGGGCGCCCAGTGGTTCGACACCCGCGACGGCGCCTGGAACGTCTCCCTCGCCGACGCTCCCACCCGCCGCGTCGCCGCGTACTGGCAGGACCTCGTCGACCGGGACGACGTGTTCATGAACGCCGTCGAGAGCAGACAGTCCGACGCCCAGATCGGCGGCGGACTCGTCCTCACCCGGCTCAGCGGCGCCTGGGACGCCGGCGCGCAGATGAACGCCCGCCCCGCCCAGAAGGGCCAGTGGCGCATCGCCCCGCTGCCCCAGTGGGACACCGCCCGCCCCGCCGTCGGCACCCACGGCGGCTCCACCTTCGCCGTCACCAAGGACAGCGAGAACCCCGAGGCCGCGATGGAGTTCATCGCCTGGCAGGTCTCCCGCCCCGACGCCCTGCGCGCCCGCCTGTCCAGCGGCACCAGCAGCCAGTACCCGGCGGCCTCCGCCCTCGTCGCCGTCGGCCGGGACGCCTTCGACCGCTCCTACTACGGCGGCCAGGACATCTACACCCTCTTCGAGCAGGAGGCGGAGAAGATCCGCGACGGCTGGGTCTGGGGCCCGCGGATGACCGCCACCGGCCGGGTCATGCAGGACTCCTTCGCACGGGTCCCCGCGGGCCGCGGCACACTCCTCGACGCGGTGCGCGCCGCCCAGGACGGCACCATGCCCGACCTCGGGGCCCTCGGCCTGTCGACCACCCAGCACAGCACCTGAGCCGCCCGAAAGGCAGGTGACACCCCTCATGACCGCGACGACCGAGCACACCGTGCGGGTCCCCGCCCCGCGCACCGCCGCCCCCTCCGCCCGCGCCCGCCGCACCGCCCGGCGCCGCAGGCTGGGCGCCGCCGGCGTGCTGATGGCCCCCTTCTTCCTGCTGCTGACCACCGTCTTCCTGATCCCCGTCGGCACCGCCGCCTACCTCAGCTTCTACAGCGACGACCAGCCAGGGCTCGGCTTCGGTCCCGAACGCACCGTCTTCGTCGGACTGCGCAGCTACGCCGCCGTCCTCACCGATCCCACCTTCCTCGGCGGACTCGGCACCGTCGCCCTGTACTGCCTGATCTACATCCCGCTCATGGTGGCCGGCGCGCTCCTGCTCGCCCTGCTGCTCGACTCCGGCGTGGTGCGCCTGCGCTCCTTCGCCCAGCTCGGGCTGTTCCTGCCGCACGCCGTCCCCGGCATCATCGCCGCCCTGATCTGGCTGTACCTCTACACGCCCGGCATCAGCCCGGTCGTCGACCTGTTCGCACGCGCCGACATCACGATCGACTTCCTCGGCGTGCACACCGTCCTGCCGTCCATCGTCAACATCGCCCTGTGGAGCAACCTCGGCTACAACATGGTGGTCTTCTACGCCGCCCTCCAGGCCGTGCCCCGCGAGGTGACCGAGGCCGCCGTGGTCGACGGGGCGGGACCCGTGCGCACCGCGCTCCAGGTGAAGACGCCGCTGGTGCGGGCCTCCATCGTGATGGTCGCCCTGTTCACCCTCATCTGGGCACTGCAGCTGTTCACCGAGCCGATGCTGCTCAGCCAGTCCTCCCCGGTGATCAACTCCCGCTTCTCGCCCAGCATGTACATCTACGACGCGGCCTTCACCCGCAACAACTACAGCCTCGCCGCGGCCGCCTCGGTCGTCCTGCTGCTGTGCACCGTCGCCCTGTCCTACGGCGTCACCCGCCTCACCAGCCGCAACTCCACCGCCGAGGAGGCCCGATGAGCGCCACCGGCTCCACCCTGGTGCGCCCCCGCCTGCTGGGCCGGGCCACCGTCAACGCCGTCGTCGCGATCTCCGTGCTCTACACCCTGCTGCCCGTGCTGTGGCTGGTGCTCGCCGCGGCCAAGAACCGCGACGCCCTGTTCGGCAGCGCCCTGCTCTCCCTGACCGACTTCTCCTTCGGGCAGAACCTCTCCGACCTGTTCGCCATGGACGGCGGCCTGTACGGACGCTGGTACGTCAACAGCCTGCTGTACGCGGTGCTCGGCGCCGCGGTCGGCGCGCTGGTGAGCGTCGCCTGCGGCTACGCCTTCGACAAGTACCGCTTCCGGCACAAGGAGAAGCTGTTCGGCCTGGTCCTCGCCGCCGTCATGGTGCCGCAGACCGTGCTCGCCCTGCCGCTGTACCTGATGGCCTCCGAGGCCGGGCTGGTCAACACCTTCTGGGCGGTGTTCGTCCCCGTCCTGTTCAACCCGTTCGGCGTCTACCTCGGCCGTGTCTTCAGCCGGGGCTACGTCCCCGACGAGGTGCTGGAGGCCGCCCGCATCGACGGCGCCGGCGAACTCACCCTGTACGCGCGGGTCGCGCTGCGGATGCTCGGCCCCGGACTGGTGACCGTCTTCCTCTTCCAGCTCACCGCCATCTGGAACAACTTCTTCCTGCCCATGGTGATGCTCTCCGACCAGGACCTGTACCCGGTCAGCCTCGGCCTGTACGCG
This sequence comes from Streptomyces albogriseolus, assembly GCA_014650475.1. Classification (GTDB taxonomy): domain Bacteria; phylum Actinomycetota; class Actinomycetes; order Streptomycetales; family Streptomycetaceae; genus Streptomyces; species Streptomyces albogriseolus. The sequence goes on along the minus strand of BMVA01000005.1, from coordinate 317,560 downwards.
TGGAACAGCTCCGCGTCGGTCTCACCCGAGTACTACCCCGTGGTCGTCATGGGATCGCTGCTCGCCGTGGTGCCGCTGATCCTCGCCTTCGTCCTGCTCCAGCGCTTCTGGCGCAGCGGTCTGACCGCCGGCGCCGTGAAGTGAACGCCCACGCAAGGAGTTGCCGCACCACATGACCGAGCCCACGCCCGGCCCCCGTCCCCGCGCCGCCCTCGCCATGTCCCACGACGTCGCCTCCGCCGTCCTCGACCCCGAGTCGCGCGCCGCCCTCGACGCCCTGTGCGACCTCGCCCCGACGGTGCTGGAGGACTTCACCACCCCCGCCGCCCGCGCCGTGCTCGCCGACCGCGAGCTGCTCGTCACCGGCTGGGGCTGCCCGCCCCTGGACGACGACGTGCTGCGGGCGGCGCCCCGGCTGCGGGCCGTCGTCCACACCGCCGGCAGCGTCCGCGGCCATGTCACCGACGCCTGCTGGGACCGCGGCGTCGAGGTGTCCTCCGCCGCCGCGGCCAACGCCGTCCCCGTCGCCGAGTACACCCTCGCGATGATCCTCCTCACCGGCAAACGGGTCCTGGAAAGCGCCCGCGCCTACCGCGCCGCCCGCACCCGCGCCGACTGGCTGCACACCCCCCGCACGGTCGGCAACCACCGCCGCACCGTCGGCATCCTCTCCGCGTCCCTCATCGGCCGCCGGGTGATCGACCTGCTGCGCCCGCACGACCTCGACGTGCTGCTGCACGACCCCTACGTCGACGACGCCGAGGCGGCCCGGCTCGGTGTGCGCGCGGTCGGACTCACAGAGCTGTTCCGGCTGAGCGACACCGTCAGCGTGCACACCCCGCTGCTGCCCGAGACCCGCGGACTGGTCTCCCGCGAACTGATCGGCTCCATGCGGCCCGGAGCCGTGCTCGTCAACACCGCCCGCGGCGCGGTCCTCGACCAGGACGCGCTCACCGACGCCGCCCTCGCCGGCCGCATCCGCGCCGTGCTCGACGTGACCGACCCCGAAGTCCTCCCGCCCGACCACCCGTTGTGGGACTGCGACCACGTGCTCATCACCCCGCACCTCGCCGGCTCGCAGGGCAACGAATGGCGCCGGCTCGCCGACACCGCCCTCTCCGAGGTCGCCCGCTGGGCCTCCGGAGAGGGCTTCCTGCACCCCGTCCGACGCGAAAGGCTGGCCTTCCTCGCATGAGCGTCCCGTTCGAACTGCCCGCCGACGACCACGACATCAGTCCCGGCACCGGCTACACCCGGGCCCACTGGGAGGCGGTGGCGGACGGACTGCTCACGGCCGCCTGGCGCTGGGCCACCCCCGGCAGCGCCCTGCTCCACCTGCCCGGCCGCCCCTCCCGGTCGGGGGTGCGCTCCGACGGACTGGAGGGCTACGCCCGGACGTTCCTCGCCGCCGCCTTCCGCGTCGCGGGCGCCGGCGGCGACGACCCCGGCCACCTGCTGGAGCGGTACGCCGACGGACTCGCCGCCGGCACCCGCACCCCCGGCCGCGACGACACCGAGTCCTGGCCCCTGATCCTCGACTTCGACGTCCAGGGCCAGCCCATGGTCGAGTCCGCGTCCGTCGCGCTCGGCCTGCGGCTCACCGCGCCCTGGCTGTGGGACAGGCTCGGCACCGAGGTGCAGGACCGCGCCGAGGAGTGGCTGCGGGGCGCGCTGCGGCACACCCCCGCGCCCAACAACTGGTACCTCTTCCCGTACACCGTCGCCGGTTTCCTGGAGTCCGCCGGCCGGGGCGACGCCGAGACGGCCGCCGCCCGGGAGCGGGCGCTGGACCTGCTGGAGAGCTGGTACCGCGGCGACGGCTGGTACGCCGACGGCGACGGACGCGCCTTCGACCACTACAACGGCTGGGCCCTGCACCTGTACCCGGTCCTCGACGCCCACCTCGCCGACGACGCCGACGCCCTCGCCCACCACGGCGGACGCCTCCGCGCCCACCTCGACGGCTTCTCCCTGATGTTCGGCGCGGACGGCGCCCCGCTCCACCACGGCCGCTCCCTGACGTACCGCTTCGCCGCCTCCGCCGCCGTGTCGCTGGGCGCGGTCACCGGCCACACCCCGCTGACGCCGGGCGCCTCCCGCCGCATCGCCAGCGGCAGCCTGCGCCACTTCCTGGACCGGGGCGCGCTCACCTCCGACGGGCTGCTGTCCCTCGGCTGGTACGGCCCGCACGAGGCGAGCCTCCAGGAGTACTCCGGTCCCGCGTCGCCGTACTGGGCGTCGAAGGCGTTCGTCGCGCTGCTCGCCCCCGCCGGCCACGCCCTGTGGACCGACACCGAGGAACCCGCCCCGGTGGAGGAGGCCGACCGGGTGCTGTCCCTGCCCGGACCCGGCCTGCTCCTCCAGGCCACCCGCGCCGACGGCACCGTACGGCTGCACAACCACGGCAGCGACCATGTGCGGCCGCACGAGGGCGAGTCCGCGGCCGACGACGACCCGCACTACGGCCGCCTGGCGTACTCCACCCGCACCGGGCCCACCGCTCCGGCGAACGTCGCCGACAACCACCTGTCGGTGGAGGCGGCCGGGCGGCCCAGTGTGCGCCGGCGGGTCCACCCCCTGGGCGCGGGGCACGGCGACGGCTGGGGCTGGGCCGCCTCCTGGCACCGGCCCGTCTTCGTCGCGGGCCCGCCGATGGTGCCGGGGCTGACGGTCGAGAGCGTCACCGTCGTGCACGGCGGCCTGGAGCTGCGGGTGCACCGCGTGGTGGGAGCGCCGCCCGGATCGCGGGTCACCCTCACCGGCTGGGCCACCGGCCCGGAGGAGCCGGTGGTCTCCGCCCTGCACGGCCTGTACGGCTGGGACGACCCGGTCCCGGAGGCGGTCCCCGCGCCGCAGGGCACCGCCTGGACCTCCTGGGCCCGCGTGCCCCGCCTCACCGGCGGTTGCGGGGGCACCACCGTCCATCTCGCCCTGGCGTGTCTCACCGCCGGTCCTGACGCCCCGTCTTTGGAGCGGGCGGTGACCGACGTGCGCGTGGACGACGGGACCGTGGAGGTGACCTGGGCGGAGGACGGCTCCCGCACCCGCGTCGCGTTCGGGCCGGTGGAGGTGTGCCACACGCGCCCGTGAACGCGCCCGGCCGGCCTCAGGACTGTGCGTCCGCCGCGCGTTCCGGGGCCGGCGTGGAGCCGTCGGGCGCGGTGTAGAACACCGAGGTGCCCTGCTTGCTGCGCTGGGCCTGGTTGCGCGCGACCAGACCCTCCAGGGTGGAGCGGATCACCGTGACCTTGATGGTGCGTCCGGGATGCGCCTGGCCCAGTGCCGTGGCGACCTCCGCCGCCGAGCGCGGCTCCTTCTGCTCGTCCAGATGCCGGCGGACCAGGTCGACCAGCTTCGGCGCGTCGCCCTGGGCGGACTCCGCGGCCTTCGCCGGCGCCTTGCGCGCCGTCTTCACCGCCGCCGCCTTCCCCGTGGGCTTCGGGGTGGCGGGCTTGCGCGCGGACCTGGCGCCGGCGGACTTCGCCGGTCCGGCGGGCTTCGCCGCGCCCGTGGTTCTGGCCGCACCGCCGGTCCTGGCCGCACCCGCGGCCTTGCCCGCACCGCCCGCCGTCACCTTCTTCCGCTCCCGTTTCGGCTTCGCCGCACCGGACTTGACGCCACCGCGGCTGCGCGGCGCGGGCACGGTCGCGTGACCGGACACGGCGGTCTCCTCGGCCGGCTCGGCGGCGCCGTCCTTCTCCGAGGGCTCGGTGGCCGCGGCGGGTTCGGCGACCGCGGTGTCCCCGGAGGCGTCCGCGGTCCCTTCGGAGGTGTCCGCCGCCAGGTCCAGTGCCTGCTGCATCTTCACCAGCAGGGCGTGGTCCCGCTGAAGCGCGGCCAACTGCTGCCGCAGTCCGTCGATCTCGGCGCCGACCCGTTCCTGCTCCTTGGCGTTGCGCTCGAGGTCGTTCGCGACCTGGGCGACGTACTGCGACGTGAGATCGGTGGCGACGGTCGAGTGGTCGGACATATGGGTGTCCTTTCGTCCTGGGGTCTGCCGGTGGCCAGTCATGGTACGGCCGGGCGGGGTTGACCGTTTCTCCTTCGCGTCCTCCCGGAGAGGTGCGCGGTTGACGCCCGTGGTGCGTGAGGTGCCCCCGTTCCCTCCCGGACGCTGTGTCCCCGCCATTGACAAGTGAGGCCCAAGCCGGAAACTTCAAAGCGAGAGCCGCAAGAAATGAACGACGTGCCGCAAATATCGCATCGGGCGTCGGCAATCCACGGCAGGGGCACCGGGCTGCCCGGGTGGCCGCATGCCCGCAGTCACCCGCCGTGGAAGAGGACCTCATGAGACGCACGCGTTTCGGCCTGCGCACGATCACCGGCCTGCTGCTGGCCGGTCTGGTCGCCGCCGGTCTCTCACCCGGTACGGCCGGCGCCGCCGCGAAGGCGGTCCGCGGACCCGACCTGGCGCTCGGCAGAAGCGTCACGGTCACCGGGTCCCATCCCGACCACCCCGCCGCCCATCTGACCGACGGCAGTCAACTCACCTACTGGGAAGGCCCCTTGGGCCTCTTCCCGCAGTCCGTGCGTATCGACCTGGGCGGCACGGTCCGCGTCGACGAAGTCGTGCTGAAGCTGCCGGCCGCCTGGGAGGCACGTACCCAGACCCTCACCGTGGAGGGCGGCACCGACGGCTCGTCGTTCACCGCGCTGTCCGCCTCGGCCGCCCACCGCTTCGACCCCGACCGGGCCAACACCGTCACGCTCACCTTCCCGGCCCGCGACGTACGCCATCTCCGGATCCGCCTCACCGCCAACACCGGCTGGAACGCCGCCCAGCTGTCCGCGGTCGAGGTGTACGGCGAGGACGGGGGAGAGGGACCGGGTCAGCCGCCGGCCGACGGGACCGATCTGGCGCTCGGCAGACCGGTCGAGGCGTCCTCCACGATTCACTCCTTCGTGGCAGCCCACGCCAACGACGGGCGCATCGACACCTACTGGGAGTCGGCCGGTCACCCCGCCACGCTCACCGTCCGCCTCGGCGCCGAGGCGGACGTCACCGCCGTCGTCGTCAAGCTGAACCCGGACGCGGCATGGGGGCGGCGCACCCAGAGCATCGAGGTCCTCGGACGCGACCGCTCGTCGAGCGCGTACGCCACACTGAAGGCCCGCGCCGACCACACCTTCGACCCGGCCGGGAACGGCAACACCGTCACCGTTCCCGTCACCGGACGCGTCGCCGACGTACAGCTGAGATTCAGTCACAACTCGGCGGGCTACGGCGCCCAGGTCGCCGAGCTGGAGGTCCGGGGCACGGCCGCACCCAACCCCGACCTGACCGTCACCACCCTCGACTGGACCCCCGCCGCCCCCACCGAGACGGACCCGGTCACCGTCCGCGCGACCGTGCGCAACGCCGGCACCGCGCAGTCCGCCGCCGCGACCCTGAGCGTCAGCCTGGAGGGCACCGTCGTGGGCAGCGCCCCCGTCGGCGCGCTCGCCCCGGGTGCCTCCGCCACCGTGTCCGTGCACGCGGGCACGCGGGCCAGGGGCAGTTACAGCGTGTCCGCCGTGGCCGACCCCACCGACACCGTCCCCGAGCTGGACGAGACCAACAACAGCCGGACCGCCACGGACCGGCTGACCGTCGCACAGAGCCCCGGCCCCGACCTGGAGGTCACCGGCATCCGCACCGCCCCGGCCACGCCCGCCGTCGGCACGCCGGTGTCCTTCACCGTCTCCGTGCACAACCGGGGCACCTCACCCGCCCCCGCCGGCTCGGTCACCCGGCTCACCGTGGCCGGACGCACCCTCGACGGGTCCACCGGGACGATCGCCGCCGGCGCCACCGCCGAGGTCGCGATCGCCGGCACCTGGACCGCCGCCGCCGGCCCCGCCGTCCTCACCGCCACCGCGGACGCCACCGGCACGGTCACCGAGACCGACGAGAACAACAACGTCCTCAGCCGCTCGATCGTCGTCGGCCGCGGCGCCGCCGTCCCGTACACCGAGTACGAGGCGGAGGACGGCGCCTACCGGGGCATCCTGCTGACCGCCGACCCCGTACGCACCTTCGGCCACACCAACTTCGCCACCGAGTCCTCCGGCCGTGAGTCCGTCCGGCTCGACTCCACCGGCCAGTACGTGGAGTTCACCTCCACCACCGCCACCAACTCGATCGTCGTGCGCAACTCCATCCCCGACGCCCCGGGAGGCGGGGGCACCGAGGCCACCCTCAGCCTCTACGCCGACGGGACGTTCGTGCGGAAGCTGGGCCTCAGCTCCAAGCACAGCTGGCTGTACGGCACCACCGACCAGCCCGAAGGACTCACCAACACCCCCCAGGCCGACGCGCGCCGCCTGTTCGACGAGTCCCACGCGCTGCTCGACGGCACCTACCCGGCGGGCACCACGTTCCGGCTCCAGCGTGACGCCGACGACAGCGCCGCCTTCTACGTCGTCGACCTGATCGACCTGGAGCAGGTGGCCCCGCCCGCCGAGAAGCCCGCCGGGTGCGTGTCCGTCACCGAGTACGGCGCCGTCCCCAACGACGGCATCGACGACACCACCGCGATCCAGCGGGCCGTGACGGCCGACCAGCGGGGCGAGATCGACTGCGTGTGGATCCCGGCCGGGCAGTGGCGGCAGGAGCAGAAGATCCTCACCGACGACCCGCTCGACCGCGGCGAGTTCAACCAGGTCGGCATCCGCGACGTCACCGTCCGCGGCGCCGGCATGTGGCACTCCCAGCTCCACACCCTCACGCCCCCGCACCAGGCGGGCGGCATCAACCACCCGCACGAGGGCAACTTCGGCTTCGACATCGACGACAACACGAGGATCTCCGACCTCGCCATCTTCGGCTCCGGCACCATCCGCGGCGGCGACGGCGGCGCCGAGGGAGGCGTCGGCCTCAACGGGCGCTTCGGCAAGAACACCAGGATCAGCAACGTGTGGATCGAGCACGCCAACGTCGGCGTCTGGGTGGGCCGCGACCACTCCAACATCCCCGACCTGTGGAACCCGGCCGACGGACTGGAGTTCACCGGCATGCGGATCCGCAACACCTACGCGGACGGCATCAACCTCACCAACGGCAGCCATGACTCCACCGTGCAGAACTCGTCGTTCCGCAACACCGGCGACGACGCCCTCGCCGTGTGGTCCAGCAAGCACGTCAAGAACCCGGCGGCCGACACCGGCCACGACAACCACTTCCGCAACAACACCGTGCAACTGCCCTGGCGCGCCAACGGCATCGCCATCTACGGCGGCCACGGCAACACGGTCGAGAACAACCTCGTGTACGACACCATGAACTACCCGGGCATCATGCTGGCCACCGACCACGACCCCACGCCGTTCTCCGGGCAGACCCTGATCGCCGGCAACGGGCTGTACCGCACCGGCGGCGCCTTCTGGAACGAGGACCAGGAGTTCGGCGCGATCACCCTGTTCGCCCAGGGCCTCGACATCCCCGGCGTGGTCATCCGCGACACCGACATCCACGACTCGACGTACGACGGCATCCAGTTCAAGGCCGGCGGCGGCGCCATGCCGGACGTGCGCATCTCGGACGTGACCATCAGCAAGTCCAACAACGGCTCCGGCATCCTCGCCATGGGCGGGGCCCGGGGCAGCGCCACCCTGACGAACGTCACCGTCACCGGATCGGCGGAAGGCGATGTGCTGATCGAACCCGGCTCGTCCTTCGTGATCAACCGGTAGGCGTTCACACGCCGACTGCTCCGTCCGGCGGGCCCGCACCCCACGTGAGGGTGCGGGCCCGTCACCCGTACGGCCCCTTGCCAGGGGGCGCCCCGCTGCGGGCGGCACCGGTCGCGGGCGGCGCAGACGGGGGACTTCGCGCGGACGCGCGCGGGGAGCCGAGGCGATTGCGGGAAGACGAAGTCACGCTGAGTCCATGGCTTCATCGATCGACTGCCCGGACCGTGCGCCCCGCGCCGTGTCCGGCGCCGCCCGGCGGCCGTCCGCCGGGCCCGTCCGTCTCCGTACCGGGGTGTGGCTGCGGGCCGTCGTCCTCGTCGTCCTCGCCGTCCTCACCGGGTGCGGGGCGGGCAGCGACACCGGCGCCCGCGACGACCCCGCCGCCACCGGCAGCACCGCGCGCGAGCACCCGTCCGCGACCGCCCCCGCGGCCGGCGCGCCCGGAGCAGCGGCCGGCACCGCGCAGGGCCGTCCGGCCACCGAGGCCACCGCGGTGATCCCCGGCCTCGGCCCCCGCACCCGGGCCTGGATCCCGGGCGACACCCGCCAGGTGGTCGTGGTCACCGGACGCGACCGGAACGCCAACCACTCCGTGGCCGTGCTGTACCGGCACACCGGCACCGGCTGGGAGGCCGGCCCGGTGTGGCCCGCCCGCAACGCGCTCCGCGGCTGGACCGACGACCACTGGGCCGGGGACCTGCGCTCGCCCATCGGGGTCTACAGCCTCTCCGATGCCGGCGGGCTGCTCCCCGACCCCGGCACCCGGCTGCCCTACGACCGGTCGGACGGCTTCGCCGTCAGCGGCACCGGATTCGAGGGGGAGCCGCTGGAGGGGTCCTTCGACTACGTCGTCGCCATCGACTACAACCGCGAACCCGGCACGTCCCCGCTGGACCTGACCAGGCCGCTGGGCGCCGACCGGGGCGGCGGCATCTGGCTGCACGTCGACCACGACGGCCCCACCCAGGGCTGCGTGAGCCTGACGAAGCAGCACATGCGGGACCTGCTGCTCGCCCTCGACCCCGCGCTGCACCCGGTGGTCGTCATGGGCGACGCCGCGTCCCTGCGCGAGTGACGACGCCGGGCGGCACCCGGGGTCGTGGAAGGGCGTCGCCCGGCGCTGAGGAGTGTGCTCGCCGGTGAACGCCTGCATCAGCCGCCGGTCGCCGTGCGCGCCCCGCGGCGGGCCCGCGCGTGCGGCCGGTCCGTCCCAGCCGCTCAGCCGCTCAGCCCGCGCCGGGGTCCGTCTCCCGCTGCGGCCGTGCGTGCGGGGAGGACTCGCCCCCCGTCAGATGCTCCAGCACCTCCACCAGTTCCTGGCACGCCTGCTCCACCGAGCGCCGGGTGTTGTGCTGCTCGGTGACCACGGCCGACAGCAGAAGGGCCGTCAGGGCCGACGCCGCGTTGAAGGCATGCAGATTGATCATGATCTGCATGTCCGACAGCCCCTCGAAGGGGCCCGCCCGCGCGGTCGCCGCCCCGGTGGCCAGGACGGAGGCGTACAGGGCGCACAGCATGCTGCCGGGCAGCTCGAACCGCAGGGCCGCCCAGATCAGCAGCGGGTAGACGGAGAACAGCAGACTGGCGGGGCTGTGTGTGACGATCGGCATCAGGACGCCCGTGACGGCGGCCAGCGCCACCGCCTCCTTCCAGCGCGACCAGTGCACGGGGGAGCGCACCCGGGGCAGGAGCAGCAGCACCGGGGCGATCAGCAGCACCCCCATCGCGTCGCCCACCCACCAGGGCAGCCACACCGACCAGAAGCGCCCGGCCGGCAGGTCGCCCGAGACGACCAGCAGCACCGCCCCGATCGTGGAGCTGACCAGCATCGCGGCGATGCCGCCGAGGAACACCAGGCTGAGGCAGTCCCGTAATCGGCCGAGGTCGGTACGGAACCCGTCCCAGCGCAGCAGCAGGTACGCGCACAGCGGCGCCGCGGTGCTGCCGAACAGCAGGCCCAGCGAGACCGGGCTCAGCGAGGTGAGGTGGACGATCACCAGCATCGCGCCCAGGGTGATGCCCGGCCAGACGCGCGGTCCGAGGAGCAGCAGGGCCGCGACGGCGATCCCGGTCGGCGGCCAGATGGGCGACACCACCGAGCCGTCGACCCGCAGTTCGTACAGCAGCCCGAGCCGGCCCCCGGCGTAGGAGCAGGCGGCGACGGCCAGCGTCTGCAGCACGTAGACGGCCGGTGCACGGAGATCCTGGCGAGCCACCACACCTGCCATCAGACACCGAGGCGGCCCCGACGGCGAGGCGAGAGGCGCGGCGCTGTCGGCCCTATGGCTGACCGGCCCGCTCGTCGTGCCCGATCACCAGGACCGCCGCGTCGTCGTCGTGGCCCACCTCGGCCGCTCCCTTGATCACGGCGGCGGCGAGCGCGTCCACGTCCATGCGCGCGACCGCCGCGATCCCCGCGAGCCGCGACACCTGGTCCAGCCCCTCGTCCAGACGCATCGACGGGCCCTCCACCACCCCGTCGGTGACCATCACGAACACTCCGCCGCTGTCCAGCCGGTAGCGGGTCACCGGGTACACCGCGCCGGACTGCACGCCCAGCGGGGGACCGCCCTCGTCCTGAGTCACGCCGGACCGCCCGTCCGCCGTGGCCCACACGCACGGCAGATGGCCGGCGCGGGCGCTCTCCAGCAGCCGGGTCTCCGGGTCGAGCCGCATGAAGGTGCAGGTCGCGAACAGGTCCCCGCCCAGCGTCAGCAGCAGCTCGTTCGTCCGCGCCAGGAGCTCGCCCGGGTCGCTGTCCACGGAGGCGAGCGCCCGCAGCCCGACCCGCACCTGACCCATGAAGGCGGCCGCCTCGATGTTGTGCCCCTGCACGTCGCCGATCGACAGGCCGATCCGGCCGTCGGGCATGGTGAACGCGTCGTACCAGTCGCCGCCCACGTTGAGGCCCTGGTTGGCGGGCACGTACCGCACCGCGAGCCGTACGCCGTCACCGGTGGGCAGTCCCCTCGGCAGCATCCCGCGCTGCAGGGCGACGGCCAGCTCCACGCGCGAGCGCTGCACCTCCGCCGCCGCACGCGCCTGGGCCGTCAGCGTCCCGAGCCTGGTCAGCAGCTCGTCGCCGTGGTCCTTGGAACCGGTGCGGGACATGGATCACTCACTCGGGCGGGGACACTCCGGGTCCACCCCCGGCAGGGACAAACCATATGAAAGCAACATTCACCAGGATGATAGGCAGAACGCGTTTGGCCGGGCCAGTCGGTGTGAAGGCTGGCCGCATGGAGCAGCGCGAGATCATGCAGCGGAGCGTCGGCATCCTCACGGAGGCCCTGGAGATGCGGCGCCGTCTGCGCGCCGACCCGGACGCCGACGTGACCGCCGACAGTGCGGTCGCCGGGCTGCTGGAGGAGATGCTGCCGCGCATCCAGCTCCCGGCCGACGCCAGTGCGCGCGAGGTGGCCCAGATCGTCACCGGGAAGCTCGGGCCGGCCATCGTGCAGATCACCTCCGCGCTCACCTTCGCCTTCGTCCAGCTCGCCGAGATCCACGACGAGGGCCGCACCGACGTGTCGTCCGCCGACGTCCTGCGTTCCATCTCGCTCCACTATGAGCGGGGTTGACCCTGCGCGTGCTGGACGGCGGGGACGGGGCGGACTCCGGTGTGCGGCCACTCTTGACGGCGTACGCGCGAGTAGCGATGCTCCCCGAGGGGTTTGCAGAGTTCATGACAATAGTCGTCATGACGGCTCCGTCGACGGAGGGACCCGCCGGTGACCACCTCTCGCGCCGGACGACACGCCGGGATCGTGACGCTGCTCCTTCTCGTCCTGGCCGCCGTGCTCACGCCCACGTCCAGCTCCGCCGCCGACGGCGACTGGTGGGACCCGGTCGCCCGGCCCGCGCCGGACTCCCGGATCGGGGTCACCGGCGAGCCGTTCAAGGGCACCGACGCCGCCGGGCGGGTGCGCGGTTTCGTCGACGCGCACAACCACATCATGTCCAACGAGGCCTTCGGAGGCCGGCTCATCTGCGGCAAGGCGTTCTCCGAGGAGGGCATCGCCGACGCGCTCAAGGACTGCCCCGAGCACTATCCCGACGGCTCCCTCGCCGTCTTCGACTTCCTCACCAACGGAGGCGACGGCCGCCACGACCCGGACGGCTGGCCCACCTTCGCCGACTGGCCCGCCCACGACTCGCTGACCCACCAGCAGAACTACTACGCCTGGATCGAGCGCGCCTGGCGCGGCGGCCAGCGCGTGCTGGTCAACGACCTCGTCACCAACGGCGTGATCTGCTCGGTGTACTTCTTCAAGGACCGCGGCTGCGACGAGATGACCTCCATCCGCCTCCAGGCCCGGCTGACCTACCGGATGCAGGACTACGTCGACGCCATGTACGGCGGGCCGGGCAAGGGATGGTTCCGCGTCGTCACCGACAGCGCGCAGGCACGTGAGGTGATCGAGCAGGGCAAGCTGGCCGTGGTGCTGGGCGTCGAGACGTCGGAACCCTTCGGCTGCAAGATGATCCTGGACGTCGCCCAGTGCGACCGGGACGACATCGACGCGGGCCTCGACGAGCTGTACGACCTGGGCGTGCGCAGCATGTTCCTGTGCCACAAGTTCGACAACGCGCTGTGCGGCGTGCGCTTCGACTCCGGGGCGCTCGGCACCGCCGTCAACGTCGGGCAGTTCCTGTCCACCGGCACCTTCTGGCGGACCGAGACCTGCACCGGCCCGCAGCACGACAACCCCATCGGCCTCGCCTCCGCCCCCGAGGCCGAGAAGCACCTCCCGGCAGGCGTGGAGGTCCCGTCGTACGACGCGGACGCCCGGTGCAACGTGCGGGGGCTGACCGGGCTGGGCGAGTACGCGGTGCGCGGCATGATGCAGCGCGGAATGATGCTCGAGATCGACCACATGAGCGTCAAGGCCGCCGGCCGGGTCCTCGACCTCTTCGAGTCCGCGTCCTACCCGGGCGTCCTGTCCTCGCACAGCTGGATGGACCTGAACTGGACCGAACGCGTCTACCGGCTCGGCGGGTTCACCGCCCAGTACATGAACGGCTCCGAGCAGTTCGTCACCGAGGCCGGCCGCACCGAGCGGCTGCGGGACACCTACGGCGTCGGCTACGGCTTCGGCACCGACATGAACGGCGTCGGCGGCTGGCCCGCCCCGCGCGGCGCGGACGCGCCCGACCCCGTCACCTACCCCTACCGCAGCGTCGACGGCGGCTCCCTCCTCGACCGGCAGACCACCGGGCAGCGCACCTGGGACCTCAACACCGACGGAGCCGCGCACTACGGCCTGGTGCCCGACTGGATCGAGGACATCCGGCGCGTCGGAGGACAGCACGTCGTGGACGACCTCTTCCGCGGCGCCGAGTCCTACCTCACCACCTGGGGCGTGACCGAACGCCACCGCCCGGCGGCGAACCTCGCCCTGGGCGCCCGGGCGACGGCCTCCTCCACCGAGTGGAACCCGTTCACCAGCTACGCCCCCGCCCGGGCCGCCGACGGGGACCAGGGCACCCGGTGGGCCAGCGACCGGAGCGACGACCAGTGGCTGCGCCTCGACCTCGGCGCCGTCCACCGGGTCGGACGCGTCACCCTCGACTGGGAACGCGCGTACGGGAGTGCGTACCGCGTCGACGTGTCCGCCGACGGCACGGACTGGCGCACCGTGTGGTCCACGACAGCGGGCGACGGCGGGCTGGACACCGCGGTGTTCACCCCCGTCGAGGCCCGGCACGTGCGCGTCGCCGGCCTGAAACGCGGGACCGGGTACGGCTACTCGCTGCACGAGGTCGGCGTCCACGCACGCTGACCGCGTCAGCCGCTCGCCGCCGCGGCGTCCAGGAGCGCGCGCACCGCGTCCAGCGCCGCCGTCCGATCGGCCGGGACCAGACCGATGCGGGTGCGGCGGTCCAGGACGTCCTCCTCGTCCAGCGCGCCCTCGTGGCGCACCGCCCACAGCACCTCGGCCGCCGTGACCGGATACCCGGGCAGCACCGGCTCGGCGAGGCGGGGGTCCCGCCCGGCGAGCGCCAGGACCGCCGGCGCCTCGGTGCCGTGGCGCCGCACCAGGCGGCGGGGCGCGGCCAGCCCGGCGAGGACGTGCGGCGCCGCCGCGCCCACCAGGGGCAGCGACGCGGTGCGGGACGGACCGGCGGCCAGGCCCCGGAGCCGTACGGCCGCGTCGACGGCGTCCTCGGCCATCCGCCGGTACGTGGTCAGCTTGCCGCCGACGACCGTGACGACACCCTCCGGCGAGGTCAGCACGGCGTGCCGCCGGGAGACGTCGGCGGTCCTGGGCGGCGCGTCCGCGTGGTCCGGCGTGGTGTCCAGCAGGGGCCGCAGCCCGGCGAACGCGCCCACCACGTCGTCGCGGTGCACCGGCACGTGCAGGACCGAGCAGAGGACGTCCAGGAGGAAGCCGATGTCCGTCTCCGGGGGCTCGGTGACGTCGGGGATGTCTCCGTCCACGGGCTCGTCCGTGAGGCCGACGTAGACCCGGCCGTCGTCCTGGGGGAGCACCAGCACGAAGCGGTTGGTCTCCCCGGGGACGGGGATGTGCAGTCCGGCGGTGAGCGGGCCGAGGCTCTCCGGGCGCAGCACCAGATGCGTGCCGCGGGAGGGGCGGATGCGGACCCCGTCGACGAGGCCGCCCGCCCACACCCCGGCGGCGTTGATCACCGCACGGGCGCGGATCTCGCCCTCCTCGCCGGTCCGTTCGTCGCGGACCAGGGCGCCGGTCCCGGTCAGCTCCAGCGCCCGGACGCGGGTGAGGACCCGCGCGCCGCGCGCGGCTGCCGTACGGGCCAGTGCGGTCACCAGCCGGGCGTCGTCGGTGAGCCGGCCGTCCCACGACAGCAGACCGCCGCGCAGCCCGTCCAGCCGCAGCGCGGGCGCGAGATGGCGGGTCTCCACCACGGACAGCCGGCGCGGCGCCGGGAGCGTGGCCCGGGCCGTGTGCGCGGCGAGCCGCAGCGTGTCCCCGGCATGGAACCCGGCCCGCGCGAGGGCGGCCTGCCCGCGCGACACCAGCGGGGTGAGCGGCAGGACGAACGGCTGGGCGTGGACCAGATGGGGCGCCGTGCGCTCCATCAGGATCCCGCGCTCCACCGCGCTCTCGTGCGCGACGTCGAGGCGGCCGGAGGCCAGGTAGCGCAGCCCGCCGTGGACCAGCTTGCTGCTGAAGCGGGAGGTGCCGAACGCCAGGTCGTGGGCGTCGACCGCCACCACCCGCAGTCCGCGCGCCGCGGCGTCCAGGGCGGCGCCCGCGCCGGTCACGCCGAGTCCGACGACCAGCACGTCCACGGTGTCGCCGTTCACCGCGTCGGTCAGTTCGCGGGCGCGCCGGGCGGCGGACAGGGACGAGCCGCTGAGGGGGGTCATGGCGTGAGGGTCCTCTCCAGAATGCCGCGCAGCTCGCCGAGGAACGCCTCGGCGGACAGCTCGGGGTCGTCCTCGTCGGTCATGGTCCGCAGGGACAGGGTGAAGGACTGCACGATCAGAAGCACCGAGCGCGCCTGCCGTTCGACGGGCGCGCGGCGCACCGAACCGTCGGTGTGCCCTTCGCGCAGCACGTCGGCCAGCAGTCCGAGGAGGGCCTCCTGGCTCGCGCCGCGGCGGTCCAGCACGTAGGGGAGGAGCAGTTCGGGGTCGACGTCGAGGATCTTGCGGAAGAGCGGGTGGGCGACGAAGTCCCGCACCGCGTCCACGAGTCCCTCGGTGAGCAGTTCCCGCGCGGTCATGCCGGGTCTGCGCACGGGCATGGCCCCGGTGGCCACCCCGATCCACTCCCGCGTCATCAGGTCGCCGACCAGTGACCGCACGTCCGGCCAGCGCCGGTACAGCGTCATGCGGGAGACACCGGCGCGGCGGGCCACGTCGGTGAGCGTGGTGCGGCGGACCCCGACGGCGAGCACGCAGTCGCGCACCGCGTCGAGCACCGCGTCGTTGTCCGAACCTGCCGAGCCGTTGTGACGAATAGGCGTCATGTGTCACAGTGTAACGCCACGTGAGGCCGTCGGGCGACGGCATCGCTCTCTTCCGACCCGTCAGGACGAACCCGTGAGGACGACAGACATGGACATGCTCTGGAGCGGCTGGGGCGACCCGGAGCGGGCGGCCCCGCTGCCCGACGCGGTGACGGGGCTGCTGCGCGACCTGCTCGGCGTCAAGCCGCGCGAGACGGCGACCGTCGCCCTCGAGGACCTGACCGTCCCCGCGAGCCCGCTCGCCCCCGAGGCGCACCGCGCCCTGGCCGCCGCGCTGGGCGACGAGGACCACGTCCGCACCGACGCCGGGACCCGCGTGCGGCACACCCGCGGCAAGTCCACCCCCGACCTGCTGCGCATGCGCGGCGGCGACCTCGCCGCCGCGCTCCCCGCGGCCGTGCTGCTGCCCGCCACGCACGACGAGGTGCGGGCCGTGCTCCGTCTGTGCGCCGAACACGGCCTGGCGGTCGTCCCGTTCGGCGGCGGCACCTCCGTCGTCGGCGGTCTCGCCCCGCAGGCGCGCGGCACGTTCGCCGCCCTCGATCTGCGGCGCATGAACCGCCTGCTCGACCTCGACCCGGTCTCCCGCACCGCCACCCTGCAGCCCGGTCTGCGGGCCCCGCAGGCCGAGGCGCTCCTCGCCGGACACGGCTTCACCCTCGGGCACTTCCCGCAGTCCTACGAATGGGCCACCATCGGCGGCTTCGCCGCGACCCGCTCCAGCGGCCAGGCGTCCGCCGGGTACGGGCGCTTCGACGAGATGGTCCTCTCCCTCACCCTCGCCACCCCCGAGGGCACGCTCGACACCGGCCGCGCCCCGCGCTCGGCGGCCGGCCCCGACCTGCGCCAGCTCGTCCTCGGCTCGGAGGGCGCCTTCGGCGTCATCACCTCGGTGACCGTGCGCGTCCGGCCCGTGCCGCGGACCCGCGTCTACGAGGGCTGGAGCTTTCCCACCTTCGACGCGGGGACCGCCGCCCTGCGCCGGCTCGCCCAGGACGGACCCCGGCCCACCGTGCTGCGCCTGTCCGACGAGACCGAGACCCTCGTCGGCCTCGCCCACCCCGAGGCGATCGGCTCCGGCGAGCTCAAGGCCGACGGCTGCACCGCCGTCGCCGGGTACGAGGGCACCGAGGAGGACACGGCGTACCGGCGCGAGCGGGCCTCCGCCGTCCTGCGGGAGTGCGGCGGCACCCCGCTCGGCGAGGAGCCGGGACGGCGCTGGGCCCACGGCCGCTACGCGGCGCCCTATCTGCGGGACGCGCTTCTCGACGCCGGAGCCTTCGCCGAGACGCTGGAGACGGCGACGTTCTGGTCCGGCCTCCCCGGGCTGTACACGGCCGTCCGTGACGCGCTCACCGCCACCCTCACCGACGCCGGGACCCCGCCGCTGGTGATGTGCCACATCTCCCACGTCTACGAGAACGGCGCGTCCCTCTACTTCACGGTGGTCTCCGCCCAGGGCGAGGACCCCGTGGCCCACTGGACGCGCGCCAAGCACGCCGCCAACGAGGCGATCCTCGCCGCGGGCGGCACCATCAGCCACCACCACGGCGTGGGCACGGACCACCGCGACTGGTACCTCCGCGAGGTCGGCCCCCTCGGCGCGGAGGCGCTCCGCGCGGTGAAGAGCCGACTGGACCCGGGGGGCGTACTGAACCCGGGCGTGCTGCTGCCCTCCGACTGACGGACCGGACCCCTGCTCACTGCCCCCGCCCAGGCGCCCCGCACACCCACCCCACCCCCTCGGCCCGTACCCCGGAGGCATCCCGATGCGACAGTTCACCGCCGTCGTCAACCCCACCGCGGGCGCGGCCGGTTCCGCGGCCGCGTTGCTCGCCGTCGCCCGGCATCTGCGTGAGGCGGGTGCGGAGCTGGTGACCGAGTACAGCCGGAGTCTGGCGCACGCCAGGGAGCTCGCGGTCGCCGCCGGCACGGCGGGCCGCACCGTGCTGGCCGTCGGCGGGGACGGCATGGCCGGCTGTGTCGGCGGCGCCCTCAGCGGCACCGGCGCCACGCTCGGCCTGGTCCCGGCCGGCCGGGGCAACGACTTCGCCCGGGCGCTCGGCCTGCCCCGGGACCCGGAGTCCCTGGCCGGCCTCCTGCTGCGCGCCGAACCGCGCCCCGTCGACACGATCGAGGTCACCTCGGCCACGCACGACCGCGTCGTCGTGCTCGGCAGCGTCTACGCCGGGGTGGACGCCCTCGCCAACCGGCACGCCAACCGCTCCCGCCTGCTCCGGGGTTCGGCGTCCTACTACGCGGGCGGCCTGCGGGCCGTCACCACCTGGCGCCCGGCCCGCTACCGGGTCACCGTCGACGGCGCGGAACACACCCACACGGGCTACACCGTGGTCGCGGCCAACTCGGGCACCTACGGATCCGGCCGTCTCATCGCCCCGGACGCCCGGCTGGACGACGGCCTCCTCGATGTCGTCATGATCCGCCACGCGCCCCGCCTGCTGTTCTTCGCCCTGATGAACGAACTGCGCACCGGCGCCCACGTGCACCGCCCCCAGGTGCGCGTACTGCGCGGCCGCGAGATACGCATCGAGGCCGACCGGGCGATCCCGTACGGCACGGACGGAGAGGTCGACGCGACCCTGCCCGTCACGGCGAGAATCCTTCCGGGGGCGCTCGGCGTCCTGCACTGAGCCTCCGGTCACGCCCGGACCGGCCGGACGGACGGCGTTCCGTACCCGGTGCCGTGCGCAACCCGGGAGCCACCCGCCGTTACCGGACACGCCCCAAGAATGGATCCGTTCGTTCTCTGGAATTGTTCGCGTCTTCGGCGGTAACTTCAGGTCCATGACCGCATCCCGGCCGTCGACCACCGCCGAGGAGTTGCGCGGTGCGGGGCTCCGCGTGACCGCCGCCCGCGTCGCGCTCCTCGACACCGTCCGCCAGGGCGGCCATCTCGACGTCGAGACCGTCGCCGCCGAGGTGCGCCGGCGCATAGGGCATGTGTCCCTGCAGGCGGTGTACGAGGGACTGAACGCGCTGAGCGCCGCGGGCCTGGTGCGGCGCATCGCACCGGCGGGCGGCGCCGCCCTCTACGAGGGCCGCGTCGGGGACAACCACCACCATCTGGTGTGCCGTTCCTGCGGCGTCGTGGCCGACGTCGACTGCGCGGTCGGCGAGGCGCCCTGCCTGACCGCGTCCGACGGTCACGGCTTCGAGGTCGACGAGGCCGAAGTCGTCTACTGGGGCCTGTGCCCCGGATGCTCCACCTCCCGCAGTGCCTGAACTGCGCGAACATTTGTCGCCCGGAAGGACTCCCATGACCGAGAACCATGACGCGATCGTCACCGAACCCAAGGCGGAGGAAGCAGGGGGCTGCCCGGTGGCGCACGGTCGCGCGCCGCACCCCACCCAGGGCGGCGGCAACCGTCAGTGGTGGCCCGACCGTCTGAACCTGAAGATCCTCGCGAAGAACTCGCCGGCCACGAACCCGCTCGGTGAGGACTTCGACTACGCGGCGGCGTTCCAGTCCCTCGACCTTCCGGCGGTGAAGCGGGACATCGCCGAGGTGCTCACCACCTCCCAGGACTGGTGGCCCGCCGACTTCGGCCACTACGGCCCGCTGATCGTCCGCATGGCCTGGCACAGCGCCGGCACCTACCGCATCAGCGACGGCCGCGGCGGCGCCGGCGCCGGCCAGCAGCGGTTCGCCCCGCTCAACAGCTGGCCGGACAACGCCAACCTCGACAAGGCCCGCCGCCTGCTGTGGCCGGTGAAGAAGAAGTACGGCCAGAGCCTGTCCTGGGCCGACCTGATGATCCTCGCGGGCAACGTCGCCCTGGAGACGATGGGCTTCGAGCCCTTCGGCTTCGCCGGCGGCCGTGAGGACGTGTGGGAGCCGGAGGAGGACGTCTACTGGGGTCCCGAGACCACCTGGCTGGACGACAAGCGCTACTCCGGCGACCGCGAGCTGGAGAACCCGCTCGGCGCCGTCCAGATGGGCCTCATCTACGTCAATCCCGAGGGCCCCAACGGCAATCCGGACCCGATCGCAGCGGCCCGCGACATCCGTGAGACGTTCCGCCGGATGGCGATGAACGACGAGGAGACCGTCGCGCTGATCGCCGGCGGCCACACCTTCGGCAAGACCCACGGCGCCGGCCCCGCCGACCACGTCGGCCCCGACCCGGAGGCCGCCACGCTGGAGGAGCAGGGCCTGGGCTGGCGGAACACCTACGGCACCGGCAAGGGCGGCGACACCATCACCTCCGGCCTGGAGGTCACCTGGACCGCCACGCCGACCCGGTGGAGCAACGGGTTCTTCAAGAACCTGTTCGAGTACGAGTACGAGCTGACCGAGTCCCCGGCCGGCGCCAAGCAGTGGGTCGCCAAGAACGCCGAGCCCGTCATCCCCGACGCGCACGACCCGTCGAAGAAGCATCTGCCGACGATGCTCACCACCGACCTGTCGCTGCGCTTCGACCCGATCTACGGGCCGATCTCCCGCCGGTTCTACGAGAACCCGGACGAGTTCGCCGACGCCTTCGCCCGCGCCTGGTACAAGCTCACCCACCGCGACCTGGGCCCGAAGTCCCTCTACCTCGGTCCCGAGGTCCCGCAGGAGACGCTGCTGTGGCAGGACCCGCTGCCGGAGCGCACCCACGAGCTCGTCGACGCCGCCGACATCGCCTCCCTCAAGGAGCGCATCCTCGCCACCGGCGTGTCCGTGTCCGACCTGGTGTCCACGGCGTGGGCCGCGGCCTCCTCCTTCCGCGCCAGCGACAAGCGCGGCGGCGCCAACGGCGGCCGCATCCGCCTGGAGCCGCAGCGCGGCTGGGAGGCCAACGACCCCGACCGCCTCGCCGGTGTCGTCCGCGCCCTGGAGGGCGTCCAGGAGGCGTTCAACGCCGGGCAGACCGGCGGCAAGCGGGTCTCCTTCGCCGACCTGGTGGTGCTCGGCGGTGTCGCCGCCGTGGAGAAGGCCGCCAAGGACGCCGGCTTCGACATCGAGGTGCCCTTCACCCCGGGCCGCGTCGACGCGACGCAGGAGCAGACGGACGTGGAGTCGTTCGCCGCGCTCGAGCCGACCGCCGACGGCTTCCGCAACTACCTGGGCAAGGCCAACCGGCTCCAGGCCGAGTACCTGCTGGTCGACAAGGCCAACCTGCTCGATCTGAGTGCCCCCGAGATGACGGTGCTCGTCGGCGGCCTGCGCGCCCTCGGCGCCACCCACCAGCAGTCCCCGCAGGGCGTGCTCACCGAGACGCCGGGCGTCCTCACCAACGACTTCTTCGTCAACCTGCTCGACCTGGGCATCACCTGGAAGTCGACGTCCGAGGACCAGACCGCGTTCGAGGGCCGCGACGCCGCCACCGGCGAGGTCAAGTGGACCGGCTCCCGCGCCGACCTGGTGTTCGGCTCGAACTCCGAGCTGCGCGCCCTCGCCGAGGTCTACGCGAGCGACGACGCCAGGGAGAAGTTCGTCCGGGACTTCGTCAAGGCCTGGGACAAGGTCATGAACCTCGACCGGTTCGACCTCGTCTGATCCGCACCACCCGCCCGGTCCCCCCGGCGCGCTGATCCACCTGTCCGGGCCGGTCCCCTCCACGGGGCCGGCCCGGACGGCTGTCCGCCCGAGATGCGCGCGGCCGCCGTTGCCACCAGGGTGGAGAGCGGCCCGACGGTTCACACGAAGGAGGCGCCGGAGATGGCGAAGGACGGCAAGAAGTCCGGGGAGGACCTTCACAAGGGCGACCACGTCGCCTGGAGCAGCCACGGCAGCGAGACGACGGGCGAGGTCGAGCAGAAGATCACCGAGCGGACCGAGGCGGCCGGACGCACCGTCGCGGCCTCCGAGGAGGAGCCGCAGTACGAGGTGCGCAGCGACAAGTCCGGGAAGACCGCGGTCCACAAGCCGTCCGCGCTCAAGAAGAAGAAGTGAGCGCCGTGGCGGCGGACGACGAGGAGACCTGGAACGAGTTCCGGAAGCTGGTGACCATGACCCCCGGCGACCTGGAGAAGTGGCTCGGGACCGACGAGTCGCGGAGCGCGGGACAGCACAAGGACGGCGGCGAGTCGACCGGGCACGCCTCGGGACGGCGCATCGTCGAACTGCTGCGGACCCGGCGCGCCGACCTCACGGAGGACGACTACGCCCATATGCGCAAGGTCGTCGGCTACATCCACCGCCACCTCGCACAGCGCCCGTCCGGCGACGTCACCGACACGCGCTGGCGGCACTCGCTGATGAACTGGGGACACGACCCGCTCGTCGGCGACTGACGGCTCGTCACGGTCGTCATGTCGACACGTCGACCGGGAACGTCCGAAAACCGTCGCGCGTTGTCGGTGTGAGGTTGCACAATGATCGGAAAAGGAGATCAACTCCGGCGCGGTGCTGGGTAGACGGTCTCGTGTCCGGCTCCGGAAAGGTCCTTCAGATGCTTGCCACCGTCGACCGCTCGACCACCCTCGTCGACCTGCCGACCGTCCGCAGACGGCGCGCCCGGGCGGCCGCCGCCCCGTCCCCGGCCGCCGCGCCCGCGTCGCCCGGGACCACGGCCGACGTGCTGCGCATCATCGCGGACCCGCGCACCCCGACGTATGTCACCGTGTTCGCGAGCGGCCGCCGCCGGTACAGCTACTGGCGGCCGATCGACCCGGCCACGGGCACCGGCGGCTGCTACGCCGCGCTGCCCACCGCCGAGTGCGACGAGCTGCAGGCGAGCGGCCGGATCACGCTCGGCGAGCCGGTCGTCGACCCCAACCGCACGACGTACCGCGTCCGTACGGCCGCCCGTGTCCCCCAGGCGCCCGCCCGCCCGGCGGTCGCCCCGGAGCGGCGCCGGGTGGCCTGACGGCCGCCGCGGCGTCGGCGGGCGAAAGCTGCGGCCCCCTGTCGGTCCGGACGTGCTGTCTCGACGTCCGGCCGTGCGCGTCGGCGCAGGCGAACGACGCTGTGTACTTTCCGGTAACGCTTCGAAAGAGACAACTTCGCCGGCGGCCGACCCGGCGCGCACACCGTCCGCCCGCCGCGACGCCCGCGCGGTGACGCGCGGACGTCGGGGCGTGTTGAGGAGCCGTCAGGCTATGGACGCGGAGATGACGGCGGACACCGCGATGTTGCAGGAGGCGGTCACCCAGACCGCCGGGTGGGGCTCGGCCTCCACCAGCGTGGCCCCCAGCCGTCCGGGGGTGACCAGGTCGATCACGAAGAACGCCACGGCCATCATCACCAGCCCCAGCACGCCGAACGCCGCCGTGGAGACCAGGCCCTTGCCGAAGTCGTCGTAGGTCGTCCAGATCGAGGTGAACACGATGCCGCCGATGCCGAGCAGCGAGGAGCTGAGCACCACCGCCGCGTTGCGGTTGCGCTCCTGCCAGATCTGCCGGCCGAGCCTGCCGGGCAGCAGCAGGTCGACCAGGAAGATGCCGAGGACCAGAAGGACCAGGCCGAGTGCGCCGTAGGCGCCGGCCCGGCCGAGTCCGTTGACGATGTCGTTCATGGGTGCGCCGGCTCCGTAGGGGTGAGGGATCGTGAATGATCGCGGTCAAGGGCGAGCAAAATCTAGCGCACCCCCTTCGGCCGGACCGGCCCGCATCGGCGTCCGCGCCAACTCGGTGTCATGCGCGGGCGCTTCCGGGGCATCAGATGTCCGTCGGACGACGGACCGCAGGGGAGACGAGCATGAGCAGGGGCAGCCGGGTACTCACCGTCATGTACATCGCCGTCGCCCTCTGGCTCGCCTTCTGCACCGTACGCACCTGGGGTGCGGTGCCCGCCTGGACCACCCTCGCCATGGCCGCCGCCTCCCTCGCGCCCGTGCTGGGCGTCGTCCGTGAGACCGTCATCGCCGACGAACGGCGGGCCGTGGCCGTGCTGCGGGAGCGTGAGGGGCGCCGGGCGGCATGGCGGGACGCGGCCGCCGCGGCGGTGGCCCGGGCCGAGGTGGAGGCGGCGTGCTGCGAGCGCTGGTGGACGTCGTGCGCGACCGAGCACGACCCGAACTGCGCCCACCGCACCTCCTGGGGCACCACGGCCTGATCTCCTTCCCACGGAGGGCGGGGGTTCGGCCCGATGTGAATTCCTGGTCTGTACCAGGGGGTTGACGCCTTCTTATCTCACATCTTGAATCAAGTGGTTGAACCTTCACCCCCCACCACGGTCGGCGCGCCCGTCCCCACGGGCCGCCGTACGGAAGGGAGAGCCATGTCCTCTCCGCGCACGCGCCGCGGATGGCTGGTCGCCGCCCTGTCCGCCGCGCTCCTCGCCTCCGGCGTGGCCGGCACGACCGCGCAGGCGGGACCCGCCCGCTCCACCGCACCGGCCTCGGACGTCTCCGCCGCGGCCGTCGTCTTCTCGGACACCTTCGACGGGCCCGCCGGCGCGGCGGTCGACTCGTCGAAGTGGCGCATCGAGACCGGCGACAACGTCAACAACCACGAACGGCAGTACTACACCGCGGGGAACAACAACGCGGCGCTCGACGGCCAGGGCCATCTGGTCATCACCGCCCGCAAGGAGAACCCGGCCAACTACCAGTGCTGGTACGGCACCTGCCAGTACACCTCGGCCCGGCTCAACACCTCCGGCACGTTCACCGCGCAGTACGGGCACATCGAGGCGCGGATGAAGATCCCGCGCGGGCAGGGCATGTGGCCCGCGTTCTGGATGCTCGGCACCCCGGTCAACTGGCCGGACTCGGGCGAGATCGACATCATGGAGAACGTCGGCTTCGAGCCGTCCACCGTGCACGGCACGATCCACGGCCCCGGCTACTTCGGGTCCGGCGGCATCGGCGCGGCCTACACGCTCCCCGGCGGACAGGCCTTCGCGGACGCCTTCCACACCTTCGCCGTCGACTGGGCGCCGGACCGCATCACCTGGTCCGTGGACGGCAACGTCTACCAGACCCGCACGCCCGCCGACCTGGGCGGCCGGCAGTGGGTGTTCAACAAGCCGTTCTTCCTCATCCTCAACCTGGCGGTCGGCGGATACTGGCCCGGCGACCCGGACGGCTCCACCGTCTTCCCGCAGCAACTCCTCGTCGACCACGTGACGGTGACGGCCGGTGACACCTCGACCGGCGGCGCGATCCGCGGCCTCGCCGGCAAGTGCGTGGACGTCGCGGGGGCCGACACCGCCAACGGCACCCCCGTCCAGCTCTACGACTGCAACGGCACCGCCGCGCAGCGCTGGACGGTCGGTTCCGACGGTACGATCCGGGCGCTGGGCAAGTGCCTGGACGTGGCCTCGGGCGGCACGGCCGACGGCACGCCCGTGCAGCTGTGGGACTGCAACGGCACGGCCGCCCAGCGCTGGGTGGTCACCGCCGCCCGTGACATCGTCAACCCCCAGGCCGACAAGTGCCTGGACGTGACCGGCAACAACTCCGCCAACGGCACCCGGCTGCAGATCTGGACCTGCGCGGGCACCGCCAACCAGAAGTGGACGGTGGGCTGAGCCCGTGACCCTGCCCCGCTCGTCCTCGGGCTGGACCATGGCCGTGTTCGGCGTGCTCGCCGCCGCGCTCGGCGCCGTGGGACTGCTCTCGCCGGACGCCCAGCTGTCGCTGCTGGGACTGACGGCGCCGGGTGAGCGGGGGAGCGGTGACCACACGTCCGCGTTCGTGACGGCGTCGTCGATGGCGGCGCTCAACATGGGCGTGTACTACGTCCTGGCCGCGCTCGCCGACTGGCGGGCGTTCTTCCGCTGGACGGTGCCGTTCCGGCTGCTGACCTGCACGGTGTTCACGGTCGCCGTGGTCGCCGGCAGGGCGCCGGAGGCGTTCCTCGGCGTCGCGGCCTGGGAGGGCCTGGGCGCCCTCGCGACCGGTACGGCCCTGTGGCGGGAACGGCGGGCCGAGTCCGGTCGCCCGTGATCACGGCGCACTCGACGGTGAGGGGGTCCCGCGCGGGACCCCCTCGGCGTCTTCCAGGCGTACGCGCGGGCGTCAGATGCCGCAGGTCGGGGCCGACCAGTAGCGGCTGCTTCGGTGGTCGACGTGCGTGTGGTCGTCGTGGCCCGGGTAGCCGGGGCCGAGGATCCCGTTGAAGCCGTGGTTGCGGGCCTGCCGGGCCAGGGTGCACAGCGAGTGCGACCCGGCGCCGAGGTCGGCCGCGTCGCCGTAGAGATGGCGGCTGTTGCTCGCGCCGCCCACCGCGCTGTTGCAGGACTGGGAGCGGAAGCCGCTGGTGACCCGGATCGGCTGGTCGCCGAGCGCGTGCCGCAGCGCCTCCAGCTTCCACATGGTGCGCAGGGCGTTCGCCTTCGCCGTCGCGGCGCTCACCGCACCGCCCGACCAGGTCGAGTTGCAGCGGTTCAGCTCGGAGTAGTCGAAGTGGACCGGAGTGCAGTCGTCGTCCTGGAGGGCGTACAGCTTGCTGAAGGTGTTGGGACCGGCCACGCCGTCGGCGGCGAGGCCGTAGGCGGACTGGAAGCGCTTGAGGGCGGCGGTGGTGGCCGGACCGAACTCGCCGTCGACGGCCAGCACGGCGCCGTAGCCGGGGTAGCCGCTCAGCCGGATCTGGAGCTGGGTGACGTCGGCGCCGGACGCACCCTGGGACAGGGTGCGGTTCCACGTGTAGCAGCCGTCGGCGTGCGCGGTCCCGGCGGTGGCCAGGGAACCCGCCGCCAATCCGGCCATGAGCATGACAACGGACAGCACGAGTCTCAGTGCGCGTTTCAGCATGCGGTCTCCGCTTCCGGTACGAGAGATCGAGGTGGGCAACGAGCCGTGTGACGCGCGTCAACCATGGGGCACACACACGGCCGAGCGCAAGGTGTCCCGGATCGGAGCACGCCCCTCGCGCGTGAGCCCTGTACGCGCCCCCGGGTGGCTGCGGAGAATGCGGTGCCGGTCCTCCCCTCCCAGTGAAGTGCCTTACGTTCCGCCCCTGTTGGACCCTTCGCCGAGGAAAGCAGGTCGATCGCCGTGTTGCTGCGTCTGCCCACGTCCCTGTCCGAAGCCCGGCGGTGTCTGGCCGAGGGCGCGGTGCCCGTCGGCGGGGCCACGCTCGTGTGGGCCCAGTGGCAGCGCGACGGCTTCCCGGAACAGGCGATGTCCCTGCGCCGGCTGCCCGAGGCCACCGTGGTGGACGGGGAGACCCTGGGCGCCGCCGTGCTGCTGCACCAGATCGACGACCGCGTGCCGGAGGTGCTGCGCCGTGCGGCCGCCTCCATCGGCACCGGAGCCGTGCGTCGGACGGCCACCGTCGGCGGCAACATCGTGGGCAGCACCCTGCGCTGTCTGCTGCCCCCGGCGCTGGTCCTGGACGCCCGGGCGACCGTCATGGACGGGGACGGCACGTACGAGGCCGAACTGGCGGAGGTGGTGGCCAAGCGCCCCCTGATGCTGGGCATCCGCTGGCGCCGCCCCCTCGTCAGCGCCTACCGCAAGGCGCCCGGAGACGTGGGCGGCCCGCCGCCGCTGGTGGTCGCCACCGCCGTGCACGCCGAGCAGGACGGCGGGCGGCGGCTGTTCACCGCCGTACGGGACGGCGACGACGTCGTCAGCGGGAGCGTCCCCGCGACAGCGGACCCGGGCCGGGTGCTCGACGCCCTGGAAGGCACGGCCCTGGGCCGCCTGCCCGGAGAGACGCGGGACGTGGTGCGGCGGGAGGTGACGGACATCCTGGGGCGTGCCGACGGCTGAGCGCACGGGACGGCCCGCCTCACTCCACGGGCCAGGTGTGCACCGGCGCGTTCAGGTGCATGTAGTCGATGTACTGCTGCGTCATGCGGCGCAGCGCCTCGTGCCGCCCGCAGTGCGCGGTCGCGTCGATGTGGTGGAACATCTCCTTCTGCCACACCGCGCCGTTGCGTCCCGTCACACAGCGCTGCTCGATGATGCCGAGCAGCGGCTCCCGCCACGCGTCGTCCATGCCGGAGAGCTCCAGGCCCCGGTGCGCCAGCGGCAGCAGCCGCCGCAGGACCAGCTCGGCCGCCGGCACCTCGCCCATCCCGGGCCAGTACAGCCGCGCGTCGATGCCGTACCGGGCCGCCGTGCGCAGGTTGTCCTCGGCGGCGGAGAAGGACATCCGCGACCACACCGGCCGGTCCTCCTCCACCAGTGCGCGGGTGAGTCCGTAGTAGAAGGCGCCGTTGGCCAGCGTGTCCGCGACGGTCGGGCCGGCCGGCAGCACCCGGTTCTCCACGCGGACGTGCGGCTTGTCGCGGGAGACGGCGTACACCGGGCGGTTCCAGCGGTAGATGGTGCCGTTGTGCAGCGTCAGCTCGCCGAGGTCCGGGATGTCGCCCCGCAGCAGGGTCTCCGCGGGGTCCTGGTCGTCGCACAGGGGGAGCAGGGCGGGGAAGTAGCGCAGGTTCTCCTCGAAGAGGTCGAACACGCTGGTGATCCACCGCTCCCCGAACCACACCCGGGGCCGCACCCCCTGCACCTTGATCTCCTGGGGGCGGGTGTCGGTGGCCTGCTCGAACAGCGGGATCCGCGTCTCGTGCCAGAGTTCCTTGCCGAACAGGAAGGGCGAGTTGGCCGCGAGGGCCACCTGCACCCCGGCGATCGCCTGGGCCGCGTTCCAGTACGCCGCGAAGTCCTCCGGGTCGACCTGGAGGTGGAACTGCGTGCTGGTGCAGGCGGCCTCCGGGGTGATGGTGTCCGCGTAGGTGCGCAGCCGGTCGATGCCGGTCACCTCGATGTGCAGGTCCTCGCCGCGCGCCGCGAAGATCTGGTCGTTGAGCAGCCGGTAGCGCGGGTTCTCCGACAGGGCGCCCTCCCCGACGTCCTCGTGGCGCAGGGTGGGGAGGATGCCCGTCATGATCAGATGCGTGCCGATGGAACGGGCGCGCTGCTCCGCGTGGTTCAGGGCGGAGCGGATCTCGGACTCCCACGCGTCGGGACCGCCCTCGGTGAGCCGCCGGGGCGCGATGTTGATCTCGAGGTTGAACCGGCCCAGCTCGGTGTCCCAGGCCGGGTCCGCGATCGCCTCCAGGGCGTCGGTGTTGCGCATCGCGGGCTCGGCCCGGTCGTCGACCAGGTTCAGCTCGATCTCGAGCCCCACCTGGGGCCGCTCGGCCTCGAAACGCGACTCGCGCAGCATCTGCGCGAGCGCGTCGAGGCACTGCTGCATCTTGATCCGGTAGCGGCGGCGGTCCTCGCGGGTGAAGGTGAGCGCCGGGACGTCCCGTCCCATCGGACTCCCTCCAGGCTGTTCGTCGGGAACCTGACCACCCCAGCGTCGCACCGGTGGGCGTCCGCGACCACGTGAGTCCGTCAGCCCGTGGGACCCTCCGCGAGGAACCGGGTCAGGCTGTCCAGCAGCATGGTGCTGCCCTGCTCGGCCATGTCCCGCTCCTCCTCGGTGTCGCAGGTCTGCCGCAGCTCGATCCGGGTCGCCGGCCCGTCCCCGTCCAGCTCCACCGTCATCACGGAGGGCTCGGCGCGCCCGGGCACGTCCATGCCGACGACCAGCAGGCGGTTCTCGTCGACGTCCAGGTAGGTCCCGGTGAGCGGGACCTCGGTGCCGTCGGGCGTGACCATGGCGGCCTTCCAGGCGCCTCCCGGCCGTACGTCCATCTGGACCGAGCCGGGCGCGGCGTACGCCCAGCGGGCGTACGCGTCGGGCGTGGTCCAGGCCTGGAAGACCGTGGCGGCGGGGGCGTCCAGGGTGCGGGTCAGGGTGTAGGAGCAGCCGTCGCTCATGGCGGGATCCTCGTCTCTCGTGCCGGGCCCCGTGCGGGGCGTGTGCGAGGTAGACGGGGGCGCACGCGAAAAGTCATCGGTACCCATGTGCCGGGAGCCGCACCTGCGAGGAGAGCTGAATCGGCCCGCCGGGCGCCGGGTACCCGGCCGGTCCTCGCGCGGACCAGCCGCGCCGGAAGCACCACGGGAGGCTCGCCATGGCCGACCTCAGCCCGATCGACCTGCAGAAGGCGCTCAAAGGCGCCGAGTACCCCGCCGCCAAGGACGATCTCGTCTCGGTCGCGAGGAGCAACGGCGCCGACGACGGCCTCGTGAAGAAGCTGTCGGAGACCGGGACCAAGCGGTTCGACGGTCCCAACGAGGTGCAGAAGGCCGTCTTCGGCAACGAATGACCCGCGTGCCGGGGCCGTCGCCCGCCCCCATGGGCCGGCCCCGGACGCCCGTGACCGACCGAGGCGGTGCACCAATGCGAACGTCGGCCAGATGGGTGACTGGCTGCCCGCCGTGACCGTGCACGAGGACCGCACCGACGAGGACATCTCCGCCCTGCTGCGGGCCGAGCGGGACCAGATACGCATCGAGTGGGGCACACGGGAGCGGGGCGGCTACGCGTCGACAACGCTGCCGGCTGATCCCTCACGCGCCCAGTGGGCGGGGCGTCCCAGCGACGGCGGCAGCGTGGTCGCC
This sequence comes from Streptomyces albogriseolus, assembly GCA_014650475.1. Taxonomy (GTDB): domain Bacteria; phylum Actinomycetota; class Actinomycetes; order Streptomycetales; family Streptomycetaceae; genus Streptomyces; species Streptomyces albogriseolus. Next base: position 287,624 of record BMVA01000005.1, on the reverse strand, counting down.
GCGTCGCCGCGCGCCGCGTTCAGCTGCGCCTGGGTGAGGAACAGGGCGCCGGTGAGATCGGCACCGGACAGGTCCGCGCCGCGTAGATCGGCGCCGACCAGGTCCGCGCCGCGCAGGTCCGCCCCCGTGAGGTCGGCGCCGACGAGCAGCGCGCCGCGCAGACTCGCCCCGCGCAGATCCGCCCCGGACAGCCGCGCGCCCATCAGGTCGGCGCCGCGGTGGTCCCTCCTGCGGCCCGGCAGCCGGGCCCGCGTCAGCTCACTGGCCCGCAGCAGCAGCGGGTTGACCTCCCCGCGCAGCGCGTTCACGTCGAGCGCGGCGACCGACTCGGCGTCGCCCCGGGTCAGCTTCTCGATCCGCGCCAGCGCCCGGCGCAGCTCGCGGTGGACGGGACGGGCCGCCGGAAGGTCCAGCGCCTCGGCGGTGTACGCGAGCAGTTCGTGCAGCTGCCGCATGACCGGGAACACCGCGAACATCGCGGACGCCGATTCCGGATCCCGCCGCCAGTCGGTGCCGCCGAAGGTGACCTGCGAGACCTTCTGCCCGGCGCCGAAGCAGTCGAAGACGGTGCAGCCCCGGTACCCCTCGTCGCGCAGCCGGGCGTGGATGCCGCAGCCGAAGTCGTCCCGCAGATGGCCGCACGGCCGTCCGGCGGGCTTGTCCCGCGCGAAGTCGGCGGAGCGGGCGAACGGCAGGGCCACGCAGCACAGCCCGAAGCAGGCCGAGCAGTCGGCGCGCAGATCCTCGCGCTTCACGACGGCGGGCTCGCGGTCCGGGCGGGGTGTTGTCCGGTCGTGCCGCCGGGGCCGTCCGCCGCCCTGCCCGGACGGGCGGTCTCCCTGCTGTGGCGACACCGTGCACGCTCCTGGGCCGACGGCGGGCACCCCCCGGTGCCCTGTGGACGCCGCCCATTCTCGCAGACGGCGCGATCATCCCCGCCGGGTCACTCCCCGGCGGGCGCCTCGCCGGCCCGTTGCCTGCGGCGGGCCCGGGACGCCCGGAGATTGGCGGCGTTCCCGCACCGGCGGACGTCGTGCCAGACGCCGCTGTTGTTGCGCGAGCGGTCGTAGAACGCGGACCGGCAGGCCGGCTCCCGGCACAGCTTGAGCCGCTGCCAGGTGCCGTCCGTCTGCGCGAGCAGGACCTGGGCCCACACGGACGCCTCCAGCCACGCGCCGGGGCTTCCGACCGGTTCCAGGGCCACCCGGCCCTCCTCGTCCAGGCCCGGCCGCAGGGAGACGTCGATGGGCGCCCGGACCGGCTCCGCCTCGCCGCTCACCAGGGCGGCGAGCCGCTCCCGCAGCGCCCTCACCCGCTCCAGGTCCCCGGCGCGCGGCTCCCCGGAGGGACCCGGCCAGCCCTGGGCCTCGGCCGACGCGGCGGTCACCTCCCGCAGCCACCGGCCGCCGCTCTCCTCGTCGGCGAGCACGTCCTCGCCGTACGGCGGGATGGCGCGGGTGTTGAGGAGTTCCTGCACCAGAGCGAGGCCGCCCGGGGCGGGGCGGATGAGGTAGCGCTCGGTCGACGGCCAAGACATAGGTCAATCGTACTTGACTCTGTCGCGATCCCGGCGCACTCTGGCGACATAAGCAAAACGCTTTCACTTGCGTCGCGACATGGTGTCGCACCGATACGAGGAGCAGGGATCATGACCGAGATCAAGGGAGCCCGGGTGCTGGTGACCGGCGGCCAGCGAGGTCTGGGCAAGGCGCTCGCCGCCGCGCTGCTGGAGGCCGGCGCCGGGACGGTGTACGTCACCGCGCGCCGCCCCGAGCCGGAGACGGACCCGCGGCTGGTGCCGCTGGCCCTGGAGGTCACCGACGAGGCGTCCGTGGCCCGGCTGGCGGAGCAGGCGCCGGACGTCGACATCGTGGTCAACAACGCGGGGGCGACGATTCCCAACGGCCTGCTGCGCAACGACGTGGCCGACGTCGCGCACCTCCTCGACATCAACGTCCTGGGCGCCCTGCGCGTCACCCAGGCCTTCGCCCCGGTGCTCGCCCGCAGGGGCGGGGGAGCGGTGGTGAACGTGCACTCGGTGCTGTCGTGGGCCTCCGGCGCGGGCGCGTACGGCGTGAGCAAGGCCGCCCTGTGGTCGCTCACCAACTCGCTGCGCCACGAGCTCGCGGACCAGGGCACCCAGGTCGTCGGCGTCCACCTCGGCTACACCGACACCGACATGGTGCGCGCCCTGGACGTCCCGAAGAACGACCCGCGTGACGTCGCCGCCCAGGTGGTGGAAGCCCTCCTCAAGGGCGGGAACGAGGTGCTCGCCGACGAGGTGACCCGGCACTTCAAGGCCGCGCTGTCCGGCCCCGTCGAGGGACTCGCGGTGGCCTGAACGGTCTCACCGGCCCGCGGTCACCGCACCACCGTCTCCCAGGTGTCGACCGCGTAGTGGAGGGTGAGCCCGTGCCGCTCGTACAGGCGGGGCGCACCGGTGGCGTTGCGCGTGTCCACGCCGAGCCCCACCGTGTCCCGGCCGCGCGCGGCGAAGGCGCCGAACGCGTGGCGCAGCAGGAAACCGCCCAGACCCCGGCCGCGGGCGGCGGGCAGGACGCCGACGCTGCGGATCCACCCCATCGCCTCGCGGTCGTCGCGCGCGATGAGGAAACCGCAGTCGCCCAGGCCGTCGGCGGTGACGATCCACACCAGGTTCCAGTCCAGCCCCCGGACGCCGAGATCGTGCAGCCACATCTCGTAGGAGCGCGGCTGGAAGCCGAAGTGCCCGGCGAAGGACTCCTGGTACAGCGCGTGGACCCGGACCCGGTCCTCCTCGGTGACGCAGCCGCGTACGCGGACACCGGCGGGAGGCTCCGGGAGCGGGTCCCGCGCGGGGTCGAGGGGGCGGTGCAGCACGTGGTAGCGGCGGACCACCCGCCAGCCCCGCTCCTTCAGCAGCCCGGTGTCGAGGGTGGGCGCCGCGTTGAGGTGCAGATGCACCACGGCCCGCGTGGCCCCGTTGGCCCGGGCCTTCGCCGGCGCCCTGGCCTCCATGGCGGCCAGGATCCGGTCCGTTTCCGCCCGGTGGGAGGGCAGCGCGTAGAGGTCCACGTCGATGCGCTCACCGCCCGACGGGTCCCACAACAGGCCGAAGGCCAGGAGTTGTCCGCCGGCCTCCACCAGCCAGGAGTCCCGCTCCAGGTCGGTGCCGGGGTGCTCCAGGTCGGCCAGCACGGTGTGCGGATCGGTCTCGGGACGGCCGATCTCCAGCTCGTCGACCTGGTTCATCAGCGCGGTGACGGCGACGGCGTCGGCCGGGGTCGCCGGCCTCATCGAGGTGGGCATGGGCACCAAGCGTCGGGCGGCGGCCCGCCCGGCGCAACGGCTTTTCCCCGCACGCGCGCACGACCACGGCGGCACCCGCCGAGGCGGATGCCGCCGTGTGTGCCCGAATCAGCGCCCGTCGCCCGCCGCGCGCCGGCCGGTGAGGACCGCCGTCAGCAGTTCCGGGTCGAACAGGGACACGTCGGCGAGCCGGGTCGGGGCGGAGAGGGCATCGAGCATCGCCTTGGTGACCCGCACCGCCGACGCCGGACGCCGCAGCACGGGCTTCGCCCACGCCATCACCGCGTCGTCGAGCGCGTCCGCCGGCACCACCTTGTGCAGCACCGACAGACCCAGGGCCTCCTGGGCGTCGAAGACCCGCGCCGTGAGGATGAGTTCCCGCACGCGCGCCACCCCCACCTCGCTGATCAGCCGGGGGAGCAGCCCGCCCCACGCGGGCGGCACCCCCAGGGCCAGCTCGGGCAGCCGGAAGGTGGCCGTGTCCACTCCCACCCTGAGGTCGCAGGCGAGCAGCAGACCCACGCCCGCGCCGACCGCCCTGCCCTGGACCCGGGCGATGGTGACGGCGGGATTGGCGGTGAGGGCCTCGCACACCCGCAGCGCCTTCTTGCCGGAGACGCGGATCCCGTCGCCGGTGGGATCGGCGTCCAGGTGCTGAGGGAACTCGCGCCGGTCACCGCCGAGGCAGAACGCGTCCCCCGCCGCCGACAGCACCAGGACCCGTACCCCGGGGTCCTGCTGGTCCAGGACGGTGAGGAGGTCGTCCAGCATGGCGTCGCCGACCGCGTTCCCCTCCTCGGGAAGGTGCAGTTCGACCGTGAGCAGGGGCCCCTGCCGGTAGGTGCGGACGGTCTTGAGCACCTGTTCGGCGGGGAGTCCGGCGAGGGGCGATGCGGTCATGCGGTCACCTTCAGGGACGTGATGCGGCGGAAGACGAGACGGGAGTTGTCGTAGGAGGGCGGTCCGGCCGGGCGGAGCGTGGGGAAGCGTTCCAGGATCCGCGCGACCGCCTCCCGCGCCTCGAACCGGGCGAGGGGGGCGCCGAGGCAGTAGTGCGGGCCGCTGCCGAACGTGATGTGACCGCCGTCGCGCAGGATGTCGAAGACGTGCGGGTCCGGGTTGCGCCGCGGGTCGTGGGCCGCCGCCCCGTACAGGATGTGCACGGTGGTGTCCTTGGCGAGCGGGGTGCCGGCCAGGACCGTGTCGTCGGCTGCCACATGGGAGTTGAGCCACACCGGCGGGTCGTAGCGCAGCGTCTCCTCGATCAGGTCGTCGATGTGCTCCGGGTGCGCCCGCAGCCACTCCGCGCGGGCCGGTTCCTCCGTCGCGAAGCGCACCGCGTTCGTCAGCAGCACCGCGCTGGTCTCCAGCGAGGCGATGGTGATGAACATGGTCAGGTGGTAGATCACCCGCGCCGCGGCCTCCGGGTCGTCCGCGAAGTGGGCGTCCCAGTGGTGGATCCAGCCGGTGAGGACATCGTTGCCAGGGTGCGCCCGCCGCTCGCGGATCAGCTCGCCGAAGAAGGCCCGCATCTCCAGCGTGGCCTGCCCCGCCTGCGCCAGCTGCTCCTTGGTCGGGAAGAGTTCCTGCGCGTACGCCTGCCGGTGGGCGAAGTCCAGGATGTGCGCGTGGTGCTCCTCGGGGATGCCCAGCCACTCGCCGACCGTGCGGACGGGGAGCAGTTCGGCGACCGTCTGCACGAAGTCGGCCTCCCCGTCCGTCCGCAGGCGCTCCTCCAGGTCGTCCAGCAGCCCGGTGACGATGCGGGCGATCGCCGGACGCAGGCCCTCCAAGGTGGAGCGGTCGAAGGGGTTGCCGAGCGCGCGGCGCTGGCAGGTGTGCGACGGGGCGTTGATACGGGACAGGGTGCCCGTGAGCTCCTGGGTGGCGAGCTCCTGCCAGCGCCGCGGGTCGGGCTGCCGCTCCTGCCAGGCGAAGTCCGGCACCAGCCAGTTCCTGGAGCGCAGGACCTGGCTGCATGCCTCGAACGAGGTGACGAAGTAGGCGCCCCAGGGGGCGCGTACCACGTCACCCAGGGAGCGCAGCCCTTCCCAGACGGGCAGGGGGTCGGCCTGTCCCTCCGGCGAACGAAGATGGCGGAGAAGGGATATGACGGCTCGGCGGTCACTGATGGTGGGGCCGCTTATGTCGCCAACGGCGGTCACGTGGTGCTCCTTCGGCTGGACGCTACCGTTACCGACGGAACCTACCCTTCCGACCTTGTATGTCATGTGTCGTTGAGTGTTGCACCTGTCACATGCCGAGGCCTTGCCAACTTCCTTTTTCGTAGCCGTGGTTGTGTCAGACACGGAAGACGTCCAGGAAGCTGCTCCAGAACCCCTTCCTGCGCGTCGGGGCCTGGCGGGCCGGCTGGGACGACGGAAGGGACGCCGGCCGCTCCGCCTCGGGCATCGCGGCGACCCGCTCGCGCAGGGTGGTGGCCGTCCGGGTGGCCGGCGTGCGGCTGAACGTCACGGGCAGCGACACCAGCGCGCGGTGGAACGGCCCCGGCCGCCACTCCAGTTCCTTCTCCGGCACGGCGAGCGTCAGATCGGGCAGCGCGTTGAGCAGCCGCTCGATCGCGGTGGTCGCGATGACCTGCGCCGGGTCCTTCGCGGGACAGGCGTGCGGGCCCGCGCCCCACGCCAGATGGGCGCCCTTGCTGTGCGCGCGGCGGGCCTCCTCCAGCGCCGGGTCGGCGTTGGCGCCCGCGAAGGAGATGACCACCGGGGTGTTCGCCTCGGCCACATGGCCGCCCAGGTCCACGTCCCGCACCGGGTAGTGCGTGGCGTAGTTGGCTATCGGCGTCTGGTTCCACAGCACGTGGTCCAGCGCCTCCTCGATCAGCATGCCGCTGTCCCGGACACCCGTCCCGGACAGCAGCAGCATCAGCGAACTGCCGATGAGGTTCCGCTCCGGCTCGATGCCGGCGCCCATCAACAGCACCAGCTGGTCCTTGAGTTCCTCGTCGGTCAGCCCGGCGGGGTGCTGGATCAGCCACGAGGTGACGTCGTCGTCCGGCCTGCGGCGCTTGAGCGCGATCAACTCCATGAGGGCCGCGGTCAGTTCCTCGTTGGCGCGCACCGCGTCCTGGCCGTCGAAGATCGCCGACACGGCGGCGGTGACGGTGTCGCCGATCTCGGCCGGGCAGCCGAACAGCTTGTTGAACAGCAGCAGCGGCAGCAGCTTGGCGTAGTCGCCCAGCAGGTCGGCCCGGCCCAGCTCGCTGAACCGGTCGATCAGGTAGTCGGCGATCGGCTCGACGTCACGCCGGATCCGCGTGGTGTTGAGCCGCGCCAGACTGTCCACCACGGCCTTGCGCAGCCGCAGGTGCACCGCGCCGTCGGTGAACAGACAGCTCGGCCGGTACGCCATCATCGGCAGCACCGGGCTGTCCAGGGCGATACGGCCCTCGTTCAGGTCCTTCCAGCGGCGGGCGTCGCGGGCGAACAGCTCCGTGTTCTGCAGCACCCGCAGCGCCATCTCGTGCCCGACGACCAGCGTGGCGTCCACACCGGGGGCCAGCTCGACCGGACCGGCCGGGGCCTGCTCCCGCAGCCGGTCGTAGACCTGGTGCGGATCGGTGGCGAAGCCGGCGTCGTGCATGGGGCATCTGCCCGCACCCGACGCGGACGGGGAGTGGGATTCCATGAGGTCTTCCTTAGTGAACCGTGGACCGGGGACCGTGATCCGGTGACCGGGAGCCGGGGGTCGGAAGGCCGAGGCCCCCGGCCCCCGGGCCGGGCGGACGCGAGGAGGTCAGGACGTGCGGTCGAGCAGGTGCCGCACCAGCGCGATCAGCGCCTTCGCGGACGACTGCTGGTCCCGGGCGTCGCAGTGGACGACCGGGGTGTCCGGCAGCAGGTCGAGCGCCTCACGCACCTCCGCCTCCTCGTACACGGGGGCGGAGTCGAAGCAGTTGACGGCGATGGCGTACTCCAGGCCGTAGCCCTCGATGAGGTCGATGACCGGGAAGGTCTCCTCCAGCCGCGTCGGGTCGACCAGCAGCAGTGCCCCCAGCGCCCCGCGGGCCATGTCCTCCCAGAGCTGCATGAACCGCTGCTGCCCCGGTGTGCCGAAGAGGTACAGCACCAGGTCGTCGCTGAGGGTGAGACGGCCGAAGTCCAGGGCGACCGTGGTGGTGGTCTTGCCGGTGACCCCCCTGAGGTCGTCGACGTGTTCCGACGCCTGGGTCATCTTCTCCTCGGTGCGCAGCGGCGTGATCTCCGACAGCGAACCGATGAAGGTCGTCTTGCCCACGGCGAAGTGCCCGACGACGAGGATCTTTGCGGCGTTGGTCACCGCGCTGGAGACGTAGATGGACTTCTGGGCCGTCTCAGCCGATGAGGGATTGGAGTCCATTCAGAACCTTCTCGAGGGTCGCTCTGTCAACGTTCTGGGCCCGGGGCGGCTCGGCCCGGCGGAGCAGATGCCCCTGTTCCGATAAATCGGTGAGCAGCAGCCGGGCCACCCCGACGGGCAGGCCGAGGTGGCCGGCCACCTCGGCCACCGACAGGTAGCCACCCGAGCACAGCTCCCAGATCGCCCTCACCTCGGGGCCGGCCCCGAGCGGCAGCGTCCGCCCGGGGGCCAGCGTGACGAGGGTGTGCAGCGCCAGTTCGTCCGAGGACGGCAGGCTCCGGCCGCCGGTGATGACGTAGGAGCGGACGAAGTCACTGGTGACGGGTGATTCCTCGCCGGGACCCGTCATCAGCCGACACCGTTGTCCGAGCGGGGCGCCACGCTCATGGCCTTGTTCAGCGCCGTCACCGTCTTCTGCATACGGAACGACACGGCCTCCATGTCGACGTCCACCGCCGCCGAGACCGCCAGGTAGGAGCCCTGCCCGGCCGCGATGAGGAAGATCCAGCCACCGTCGTACTCCAGCAGCGTCTGCTTCCAGATGCCGTGCCCGGCGCCGACGAAACCGGCGACCGCCCGGCTCAGCGACTGCATGGAGCTCATCGCGGCCGCGTTGGTCTCCGCGTCGTCGCGCGAGATGTCGTCCGAACGCTGGAGCAGCAGGCCGTCGCCCGAGACGAGGATCGCGTGGCGGGCGCCGCGCACCTCGAGCACGTCGTTCAGCACCCACGACAGGTCGGTCTTCACTGGTGGTCAGGTCCTTCCGTGGTGTTCGTGGTCCGTCCGAGCTGGGTGCCGCGTGCGAACGCCCCCAGGCGCGACGCGGTGACCTCGCCGGACGACTCGGAGGTCTCCTCTTCGAGGGCGGCCGGGTCCGGCGGGGACGGCACCACCGCGATGGGGCCCTGACGGCGCCGCCGCTTGGGCAGCCCGCCGGACGTCGTGCCCACCACGCGCGACGGGCCCACGGGCACCGGCGCCAGGCGCTGCGGAGCGTCCTCCTGTCCCGCCTCGACAGGCTCCTGCTGCTCCGGCTCGGCGGGCGCGACCACGTCGGCCGAGAGGAGGCTCTCCGGCACCCGGATCACCGCGCGCACACCGCCGTACGGCGAGACCGAGCCGACGGAGACGTGGAAGCCGTAGCGGTTGGCGAGCATGCCGCACACCGCGAAGCCGAACCGGGGCGGGTCGCCGAGACCGGTGATGTCGACCGGGCCGTCGGCGGACAGCAGGGCCGCCGCACGGTCCTTGGTCTCCTGGTCCATGCCCAGACCGGCGTCGTCCACGATGAAGCACACACCCGTGGGCACGGCCTGGATGTTGACCTCCACCGGGGTGCCCGGCGCGCTGTAGGTCGTCGCGTTGTCCAGCAGCTCCGCCAGCACCACGGCCACCGGCTCGACCGCCTTGCCGACCACGGCCACGCTGGCCTGGGCGTGGATGCTCACCCGGTTGAAGTCCTTGATGCGGCCCTGGGCGCTGCGGGTGACGTCGTAGACGGTCGCCGCCCCCTCGCGGCGGCCGAGCCAGCCGCCGCAGAGCACCGAGATGCCCTTGGCCCGGCGGCCGAACTGGCTGCCGGTGTGGTCCACCGACATCAGGTCGGCCAGCACCTCGCTGTCGTTGCCGTACTTCTTCAGCAGTTGGTCCAGGAGCAGTTGCTGCTCCTCGGCGAGCGACTGGAGTGTGCCCATGGCCGACTTGAGCACGGCCTTGGTCGCCGACTCGGCGTCCGCCCGCACATCGGCCAGCTCACCCCGGTGCCGGGTGTCCAGCGTGTCGATGTGGGCTTCCAGTTGCCCGATCCGACCCTGGGTCTGGCCCAGGCGTGCCTCCAGATCCTTCCTCGTTCTTCGGAGCGCCAGATTGGTTCTCCGGGCCCGCAGCACTGCGAGGACCGCAGCGGCGAGCACCACCAGCAGGATCCACAGCAGCGGATCCTTGATCAATGACGTCATGAGACTCTCTTCAAGTCGCATCGCGTCGGAAGCACGAGAATGCCGGCGCACGCGGAAGACCGGTCCGGGCCGACGAGCGGCGCGGACCCACGGCGGGACACAACCTCAACTCCTCAGCGATGGGGCCTTAGAGACTGTCCCCCGTACGCGTTCATGACGCGTCGCCAGCCTGCTGAAAGTCCGTTGATCGTATCAGTCTCCCGTGGGCAACACGCGTGGTGCCGGTGGCACTTGACATTCCTTACGAGAAGTTCACACGGAGGGCGGCGGACCGCGGCGGGCGCCCCGCCCGCGAACCTCCCGCCGTCGCCCGCGCCTTGCCGCGCCGGTGTCGCCGTTGCGCCATGTCCCACCTGTGCCACGGCGAAACGGTGACACGGCCCGCGCCGGCGACCGAGCCTGTGCAGCACCCACGGCACCGCGGGCCGGGTGAACAGCAGAAGGACGGGACGTGTCGCACGACGCGTACGACGAAGGGCACAGAGTGAGACAACGGATGCGCATCGCGGCCGCCGTCGCGGCGGGGCTGACCCTGTCCGCGGGCGCCGTGACACCGATCGCGGCCGGTCCTGCCGCGGCCGGCACCCCGGCACGGGCCGCCGCGCCGGCGGCCGGCAGCGGCGCCACCGTGCGCCTGATCACCGGCGACCGGGTCACCGTCCGCACGGACGTGACCGGCCGCCGCACCGCCTCGGTGACACCGGGGGAGGGCCGGCGGCACCTCCTCTTCCGCACCGTCGAGGAGGACGGACACCTCACGGTCCTCCCGTCCGACGCGGCCGGACTCGTCACCGCCGGACGGGTGGACCGCGGCAGTTCGACGTGACCACGCTCATCGCCCGGGGCTACGACCGTCGACGCGGCCCGCGCCGAACGGGGCGCCCACTACGGCCACCTGACGGCCACCGCAGCCGACGGCTCGGTCACCGTGCACACCACGCTCAGCCTGTCCGTCCGCGGTCCCGCGCACCGGCTCAAGGTCGTCTCCCAACCGCCTCGCGCGGCGCACCACCACCGTCGCCTTCGGCGGCACCGCGGCCACGGCGGTCCGACGCGGGCTGTGCGGCGGGGCCGCGGGTGGGTGAGGCGGGGTGCGCCCGCCGTACGCCGTCGGGTCACCGGGCGTGGGCCGGGTGATGCCGGCTGGTGCCCGCCGAGCTCGGCGGCCGGGCGGCCACGGTGGTCCGACGCCCGGGCGCGCGGCCCGCGTGCCCGGACGCGGACCGGGTTCGGCCGTCCGGCCGAACCCTGTGTCCGCGGCCGCCCGCGGGGACCGGCGCAACGCCGGGCCGGGCAGCGGGCGGCCGGGGCCTGTTCCGGCAGCCGGCGGGCCGGGGCGCCCAGGGTTGCGCCGCCGGCACGCGGGAGCCGGTCATGTCCGGCGGCCGCACGCCGGGGGGAGCCGGCGTGGGTCCTCCGCGTGCCGGGGGCTGCCCCTGCGTCCGCCCGTGTGCTGCGCGCGCCCGGGTGCGCCCGGGCGTCGGCCTTCCGGCTGAAATCCGCGGCCGCGGCGTCCGCAGGGGGTTGCCCCGGCCGTCGGCCGGGGCGAGGCTGGCGGGAGAGGTGCCCGGAGCGCGCGTCCGTGCCGCAGACACGCACACGAGCGGGCCGGGGGCCGGCCGACCCCGTCGGCGATCAGGGCCGAACGGCCCTGGCAGGCCGGCCGGGGACGGGCGAGGATCCTGGTGGAACACGCCACGCGCACACAAGGAGCATTCGATGGCGGACGGCGAACAGCCCGGCCCCGACGGTCCGATCCAGGTCTTCCTCCTGGACGACCACGAAGTCGTCCGGCGCGGGGTGCACGACCTGCTGAACGACGAGCCGGACATCACGGTGGTCGGCGAGGCCGCCACCGTCGAGCAGGCCCTGGTGCGCGTCCCCGCCCTGCGCCCGCGCGTCGCGGTCCTCGACGTCCGGCTGCCCGACGGCGACGGCGTGACCGTGTGCCGGGAACTGCGCTCCCGGATGCCGGACCTGGTGTGTCTGATGCTCACCTCGTTCGACGACGAGGAGGCCCTGCTGGACTCGATCATGGCCGGCGCGTCCGGCTACGTCCTCAAGCAGATCCGCGGCTCCGACCTCGTCGAGGCCGTCCGCACGGTCGCGCGCGGCCAGTCGCTGCTCGACCCGAGCGCCACCGCCAAGCTGATGCAGCGCCTGCGCGGCGGCCCGCGGAAGGAGCAGCAGGAGCCGGACGTCCTGCCCGGCCTCACCGAGCGGGAGAGGGAGATCCTCGAACTGATCGGCGAGGGGCTCACCAACCGCCAGATCGGCCAGCGGCTCTACCTCGCCGAGAAGACGGTGAAGAACCACATCTCCCGCCTGCTCGCCAAGCTCGGCGTGGAGCGCCGTATCCAGGCCGCGGTGATCGCCACGGAGGCCCGGGACCGCCTGCGGCACGACAACAACGGCCGCTGACAGCCGCGGGTCCCGGCCGGACGGCGCCCGGCCGGGACCCGCGCCCGTCAGCCCCTCGGATCAGTCCCGCGCGATCTGCGGCGCGATGTCCTCCGTGAACCGCTGGGTGGAGGCGGCGGCCCGCCGCACCGCGGCGGCCGGGTCGGTGCCGCAGAAGGACGCGTCCAGCGTCGCGCCGAGCGTGGTGTTCACCGTGCCGTTGTTGGAGGTGTTGGCGAGCGACGCCATGCTGCGCCGGCCGTCGCTCGTGGTGAAGGCGTACGTGTAGTAGCCCTGCACGGTGCCGGTGTGTCCGTACACCGTGGTGCCGCAGGACAGCGTCCGCCCGCGCAGCCCCAGACCGTACGACTGCTTGCCGTCGGCGGTGACCGGGACCATGGTGGTCATCTCCCGCAGCTGCTCCTCGGGCAGCAGCTTCCCCGAGAGCAGCGCGGAGAAGAACCGGTTGAGGTCCTTGGCGTTCGAGATGACCGCGCCCGCGGACTGCGCCCAGGAGACGGTCTGCTCGGTGGAGTCCACCAGCGGCAGCGTGGTGTCGTCCTGCCGGAGGTAACCGCGCGCGTACGTCCCGGAGAGGGTGGTCCTCGGGTGGACGTACGACGTGTTCTTCAGCCGCAGCGGCGTGAAGATGCGCTGCCCGTAGTGCGTGGCGACGGGCGTGCCCGTCACCTGCTCGATGATCGCGCCCAGCGCGACGAAGTTGGTGTTGGAGTAGCTGTACGCGGCGCCCGGCGCGTTGTTCAGCGGCTTCGCCGTCGACAGGTCGAGCAGCTCCTGGTAGCTGAAGACCTTGTTCCGCACCGCCTCGAAGCCGGGGACGGTGTTGTAGAACATGTCGTTGGTGTAGTCGTACAGCCCGCTGCGGTGGCTCAGCAGGTGACGGACCGTGATGCGCTCGTCGGGCAGCGGCTCGGGCAGGTAGCGGTTGGCCGGCGCGTCGAGGTCGATCGTGCCCTCGGCGACGAGCTGCAGCAGCACCACCGTGGTGAAGGTCTTGCTGACGCTGCCCACACGGAACCGCCGCCCGGTGTCCATCGGCGTGTGGGCGGCGGTGTCGGCCTCACCGGTGGCGACGTGGTAGCTCCGCGGCCCCTCGTCGATCCGGGTCAGCGCGCCGGGCGCGCCCTGGGACAGTGCCGTCCGGTGCACCGCGGCCACGGCGGCGACGTCGGGCGCCGGCAACGAGGGCGTGGTGGTGCCGGCGAGGGCGGGGGACGCCGCCAGGGTGACGACCAGGGTGGAACCGACGAGCGCGACGCTCGCGTCTTTGATCCGCATCCGCTTCTTTCCTGAGTGTGGGGAAGGAACAGGCGCCTGCGGCCGGGATCACTTCAACTTCCCCGTCACACAGGGCAGTTGACGGAGTCGCGCAAGGCCGGGGCGGCAACGTCTGCATCGTAGTGCAGCGGCACCCCGCCGCCCCGGCCTTCAACACGGCGTGGCGGAAACGGCGTTGCCCTCAGCCGGCCGGGCGGACCGGGTAGTGGTGCGTCTCCGCCGCCCCACGCGGCGCCGTCTCCGGCCACACGCAGTCCAGCACCGACGCCGACGGACCGAACAGCGCGGACGGCACCGCGTCCCGCGCGAACCACTCCCAGCGCACGATCTTGTCCGGTTCCGTCACCCCGGGTGTGCCCTCCGCCCCCTCGGTGACCGCGGCGGCCGTCACCCGGGTGAGCCCGCGCAGACCGTCCACCACGACCGCCAGCACCCGTACGGCCGTGGCCGGCACCGACAGCCCGGTCTCCTCCGCCAGCTCCCGCGCCGCCGCCGTCTCGAAGCTCTCGCCCGGGTCCACCTTGCCGCCCGGCAGCTCCCAGCGGCCGTCGTGGCCGAGTCCGAGGAGGACGCGGCCGGAGTCGTCGAGGACGGCGACGCCGACCCCCGTCAGGCTGTGCGGTGTGGGGCGGGCGCGCTCGGGGCGCTCTGAGGTGAGGTGTCCGGTGCTGTTCACCGGTCCCTTCTACACGGTCACGGGCATGCCCCGGTATGAGGCGACGCACGTCACCGGGGGTCCCGCCGAAGTCGTGATCGGACCTTTGCGCGACGACCCTTGACGCACGCGATGGCTGAAAATATCTTTCACACTCAAGTGATCAACCGAAAGTAAATTTCGCCGCAGCCGCCCGACGCGGCCTGCCCCACCTCACAGCAAGGCATGACCGCACCATGAGCGAAGAGAACAAGCATCGCGCCACTGCTGCCGCCATCCTCCCCCTGGTCGGAGGCGCGGCGAACGTGACGTCGGTGGCCCACTGCATGACCCGGCTCCGGCTGGGCCTGCGCGACCGCTCCCTCGTCCAGGAGGAGGCACTCACGGCACTGCCCGCGGTCATGGGGGTCGTCGAGGACGACACCTACCAGATCGTGCTGGGCCCGGGCGCCGTCGCCCGTGTCACCCCGGAGTTCGAGGCCCTGGTCGCGGCGGAGCGGGCCGGCGCCCCGGAGGAGCCCGCCGCTTCCGCCGCCCCCGCGGGCGGGTCCGACCCCGTGACCGCCGAGGAGCTGGCGGCGCAGGGCGCGGCGCTCCGGGCGGAGCGGAAGGCGAGGAACGCCACCCCGTTCAAGCTGTTCCTGCGGCGCATCGCGAACATCTTCGTGCCGCTCATCCCCGCGCTCATCGGCTGCGGCATCATCGCCGGCCTCAACGGCCTGCTGGTCAACCTCGGCCGGCTGCCCGGCCTCACCCCTGCCCTCGCCGCCATCGCCTCCGGCTTCATGGCGCTGATCGCCGTCTTCGTCGGCTACAACACGGCCAAGGAGTTCGGCGGCACCCCGATTCTCGGCGGCGCCGTCGCGTCGATCATCGTCTACGCCAAGGTGGCCGACGTCGAGGCGTTCGGCCAGCACCTCTCGCCCGGCCAGGGCGGTGTGCTCGGCGCGCTCGCCGCGGCCTGCCTCGGCGTCTACGTGGAGAAGCGGTGCCGCCGCTGGGTCCCGGAGTCCGTCGACGTGCTGGTCACGCCCACCGTCACCGTCCTGGTCTCCGGCCTGGCGACGCTGTTCGGGCTGATGTTCCTGGCCGGTGAGGTGTCGTCCTGGATCGGCGACGCCGCGGACTGGCTGCTCGCGCACGGCGGCGCGGGCGCCGGTCTCCTTCTCGGCGGTCTGTTCCTCCCGCTGGTCATGCTGGGCCTGCACCAGGCACTCATCCCCATCCACACCACGCTGATCGAGGGCGCGGGCTTCACGGTGCTGCTGCCGATCCTCGCCATGGCGGGCGCGGGCCAGGTCGGCGCGGCCCTCGCGATCTACCTCCGGCTGCCCCGCAACACCTCGATCCGCACGACGATCAAGTCCGCGCTGTGGCCGGGCTTCCTGGGGGTCGGCGAGCCGCTGATCTACGGCGTCTCCCTGCCGCTCGGCCGCCCGTTCGTCACCGCCTGCGCGGGCGGCGCCTTCGGCGGCGCGTTCGTCGGCCTGTTCAACCAGCTCGGCACGGACGTGGGCTCCACGGCGATCGGCCCCTCCGGCTGGGCGCTGTTCCCCCTCCTCGACGGCAACCACGGCCTGGCGCAGACGATCGCCGTTTACGCGGCCGGCCTGCTCGTCGGCTATGTGGCGGGCTTCGTGGCGACGTACTGGTTCGGCTTCACGAAGACGATGCTCGCGGAGCTGAACGTGGCGCCCGACGCGCCGGCGCCGGCCGCTCCCGCCCCGGTGGCGACGGAGGAGCGCGTCACGGAGAAGGTCTGACCTCCGGCCCGGTGCCGTTCCCGCGCTCGTGGCAGGCCTCGCGGTCCACGGGCCGCTCGCCGGCAGGCCGGACCGTCCATGACACGCCGTTCCGTTCGCCCCTTCTGTCACATACGGGTCCGCGGCCCGGTCAACGAAGCGAAAGGCGACGACGTTCCGCCACCCCGGCGGCACCGCCTTCCGACGAAAGGACCGGCCATGTTCCACCGTTCCCGCTCTCCCAAGCCCACCGTGGTCCTCGTCCACGGCGCCTTCGCCGACTCGACCAGCTGGAACGACGTGGCACGCGAACTGCTGGACGAGGGCCACCCCGTGGTGGCCGCCGCGAACCCCCTGCGCGGACTGAGCAGCGACGCGGCGTACGTCCGTGAAGTCCTCGCCGGCATCGAGGGACCGGTCGTCCTCGTCGGCCACTCCTACGGCGGCTCGGTCATCACCGCCGCGGCGGTGGGCGCGGACAACGTGCGGGCGCTGGTGTACGTCGCCGCGTTCATCCCGGACAAGGGCGAGAGCGCGCTCGACCTGGCGGCGCGCTTCCCGGGCAGCAGCCTCGGCGAGGCACTGCACCCGGTGCCGGTCACGCTGCCGGGCGGGGCGCCGGGGGTGGAGTTCACCATCGACCGGGCGAGGTTCCCGCACCAGTTCGCAGCGGACGTCCCGGAGGGCGTGGCCCGGCTGATGGCCGTCACCCAGCGGCCGGTGACCGGCGCGGCACTGGAGGAGCCGGCCCCCGAGCCGGGATGGCGGACGCTGCCGTCCTGGGCCGTGGTCGCCACGGAGGACCTGAACATCCCGGCAACCGCGCAGCGTTACATGGCGGAGCGCGCCGGTGCGCAGGTGACGGAGGTCCAGGCGTCACACGCGGCGGCTGTCTCGCATCCCCGCGAGGTCACGCGCGTGGTGACGGCGGCGGCGGCTTCCGTGAAGGCGTAGCGGACCACTGTGCACGCGGTGCCGCCGCCCCACCCCGGGCCGGCGGCACCGCACGTCGCGCGCCGGGCGTCGACCGGAAGCCGGTCGAATGTTTCGACGCCGCAAAGCCGACGGCCTGGCCAGGCACATTGTGGTTCCAGAGTGTGCAGATCATTCATGTCGGCCGTGTTAACCGCTGGATCCAACCGAACGTCTCCCCGAAACCATTCCTTTCGCTCCACGAAACCTGCACGCGCACCTTCTACCTTTGGGAGCGCTCCCATCACGTTTCACCCACAGGATTGGAGTCATCCCCCCATGCACAACTCGCGTTTATCCGCCGGTACTTCCCGGCCGGCCGGGCGCCGTCTCTTCCAGGCGTTCCTGATGCTGTTCGCCGTGGTGGCCGGCGCGCTGACGTTCTCCGGCACCGCCCAGGCGCACGGTTCCGTCGTCGGTCCCCCCTCCCGTGCGTACCACTGCTGGGAGGAGTGGGGCAGCGACCACATGAACCCCGCCATGGCGCAGGAGGACCCCATGTGTTGGCAGGCCTACCAGGCCAACCCCAACACCATGTGGAACTGGATGAGCATGCTCCAGGACGGCCTCGGCGGCCAGTTCGAGGCGCGGATCCCGAACGGCAAGCTCTGCAGCAACAACCACCCGAACTTCGAGAGCCTCAACAAACCGGGTCCGTGGAAGACGACGTCCGTCGGTGACAACTTCACCATCCACCTGTACGACCAGGCGTCGCACGGCGCGGACTACTTCAAGGTCTACGTGAGCAAGCAGGGCTTCGACCCGAAGACCGAGGCCCTCGGCTGGGACGACCTGGACTTCATCACCCAGACCGGCCGCTTCGCCCCGGCGAAGGACATCACCTTCCCGGTGCAGACCTCCGGCTACTCCGGACACCACATCGTCTTCACCATCTGGCAGGCCTCGCACCTCGACCAGGCCTACCTGATGTGCAGCGACGTGGACTTCGGCTGAGCCACACAGCGCGGCACTGCACAGCACCGAACGGCGCGGCCCGGACGGGTGGTCCCTCACCCGTCCGGGCCGTCGCCCCGTGCGAACGACGTCAGCAGTGCCGCATCCACACGTTCGGCTCCCTGTACACGCCCTCGTCCGACTCCCGGTCGACGTGCAGCAGGGTGAGGCCCTCGGGGATCACGTAGTCGCCCGTCTCCGGGAAGGCCAGGCCCGTCCAGCGTTCCCACTCCGCGACCGTGCCGGTCATGGTCTGGGACGCCGGTGCGGCCGACACCACCGTGGCGCCCAGGCGTCGATGCGTGCGGATCCACGGGTCGAGGGGCGAGCCGTCCTCGCGGGTCCAGCGCATGTAGGTCTCGATCGGGGTCAGCGGGTACCGCGCCTTGGCCGTCGGGCGGACCGGGGCGATCACCCGCTCCCAGCCCGCGTCCTTCGCCGCCGCACGCAGTGACATGAGCGTCTGTCCCGCCAGCCCGCGGCCCTTCAGCGACGGGGTGACGACCGCCCCGCAGATCACCAGGGTGTCCGGTGCGACGCCCTGCTCATGGCCCTCCACGGCGCGGACGAGCGCCTCGGTGTAGCCCGACGGCAGGGACTCGGGACGGCCGTCCCAGCGGACCGGGACACCCCACCCCGACGCCACCGGCACGCCGTCCTCGTCCACCAGCATGAGGTCCAGGTCGGCGAAGAACTCCCGCACCCGGCCTATGTAGTTCTTCACCAGCCGGTCGGCCGTGACGAACTCCGGGAACCCCTCGCCGAAGAGCTCCTTCAGGTGCGCCTCGTCCCACGGGCGCGCACCGGTCTTCTCGGTCGTCAGTCGCATCGCCCGTTCATAGCACAGGCAGTCCGTGGCCCCCGCCCGCAGGCGAGGGCCACGGCTCCGGGGCGCGTCACCGCTGCTGGGCGGCCAGCCAGTCCGCGTACCGCGTGGTCGCGAGCTCCGCGTCCGGGCCCGGGAGGAGCGTCGACTCGTCCACCGGGGCGCCCGAGTAGCCCGCCTCGGGATCCGTCACCACCTCGCGCGGGTCGCCCGCGGCGGAGAGCGCCGTGCGGAGGGGGTCCTCCAGGAAGAGGGCCTCGGGGCCGCCGACCTCAACCATGCCGTCGAGCGGGGAGGCGACCGCCGTGCGGCACACCGCCGCGGCCACGTCGTCCGAGGCCATCGGCTGGAACTTCGCCGGAGGCACCCGCACCGTGCCGTCGACGGTCGAC
Organism: Streptomyces albogriseolus; assembly: GCA_014650475.1. Lineage (GTDB taxonomy): Bacteria > Actinomycetota > Actinomycetes > Streptomycetales > Streptomycetaceae > Streptomyces > Streptomyces albogriseolus. Next base: position 268,776 of record BMVA01000005.1, on the reverse strand, counting down.
AGGTCCGCCAGTCCCTTCATGAACTCGAAGAACTGCGTGGCGTGCACGATGGAGTACGGCATGCCGGAGTCCCGGATCAGGTCCTCCTGCGCCTGCTTGGCGCGGAAGTAGCCGCTCTCCTGGAGCCGGTCCGTCCCGACCACGGACAGGGCGACATGGTGGGCCACGCCGGCGTCCGACTCCGCCTTGAGGAGGTTGGTGGTCGACGTGCGGAAGAACTCCATGACGGCGTCGTCCGCGAACGACGGCGAGTTCGACACGTCGACGACGACCGACGCGCCGTCCAGGACCTCGGCCAGGCCCTCACCGGTCAGGGTGTTGACGCCGGTGTTGGGCGCGGCCGGCACCGCCTCGTGGCCCTCGGCCCGGAGCTGGGTGACGACCTTCGAGCCGATGAGCCCGGTGCCGCCGATCACTACGACCTTCATGACTGGATTCCCTTCATGGTGTGGATGGATGATTGGGGGCGTGCGCCTGCGCGCTCACTCCTGCAACCTGCCGTCCGTCGGCATCTCCTCCATCAAGGAGGCGATCTCCTCGGGAACCGGCGGGATACTCTCCCGGGTGATGCCGGTCGCCGGCGACCACACGAGGTTGACCCGCAGTTCCTCATCCATGTCCGGGTAGTCGCCGCGGTTGTGACAGCCGCGCGTCTCCCGCCGTTCCAGCGCCGCCTCGAGCGTGGCCCGCGCGGCCAGCACCGCCGCCTTGAGGTCGAAGGCGTGGGCGAGATCCTGGAAGCCGGCGATGTCCGGGTGGACCCCGACGTCCTCCATCCGCTTCTCGATCGCGCCGAGTTCGGCCAGTCCGGTGCGCAGCCCCTCCTCGTCGCGGACGACGCCGGCGTGTTCCGTCATCGTGTTCCGGACGGCGCGCTGCAGGGCGCGGACGTTCTCCGGACCGTCCGCCGCGAGCAGCCCGTCCACCTCCGCCCGCGCCTGTGCGACGGCCGCGGCCGAACGGGGCTGCGCGGTCAGCGACTCGGCGTACGCGGCGGCCGCCCGGCCGGTGATACGGCCGTACACCAGCAGCTCGATGAGGCTGTTCCCGCCGAGCCGGTTGGCGCCGTGCAGGCCGCTGGACGCCTCGCCGATCGCGTACAGGCCGCGCACGTCGGTGCTGTGGTCCTCCGGGCGCACCCACACCCCGCCCATCGAGTAGTGCGCCGTGGGCGCGACCTCGATCGGGTCGCGGGTGATGTCCAGCATCTGAAGGTCCAGCAGCGTCTGGTACACCCGGGGGAGCCGGTTCATGATCGTCTGCCGGGGCAGGTGGGAGACGTCCAGCCACACCCCGCCCTTCTCCGTGCCGCGGCCCTCCTTGATCTCCGTGTAGGAGGCCAGGGCGACCCGGTCTCGGGTGGACAGCTCCATGCGCTCGGGGTCGTAGCGGCTCATGTACCGCTCGCCGAGGGCGTTGCGCAGGATGCCGCCCTCGCCGCGCGCGGCCTCGCTGACGAGGGTGCCGGCCGCGTTCTCCGGCTCGATGATCCCCGACGGGTGGAACTGCACCAGCTCCGGGTCGCGCAGCCGCGCCCCCGCCTCCACGGCGAGCCGGAAGGAGTCCCCGGTGTTCTCGTCCCGCCGCGACGACGTGCGCCGCCAGATCCGGGTGTGCCCGCCCGCCGCCAGGATCACCGCGTCCGCGTGCACCCGGTAGCGCGTGCCGTCCTTCAGATCGAAGCCGTACGCCCCGAACACCGCGCCTTCGTGGGTGAGGATCCGCGTGATGTACACACCCTCCAGCACCGGTATCCGCAGCTGTTCCGCGCGCCGGACGAGGGTGCGCTGGATCTCCAGGCCCGTGTAGTCGCCGGCGAAGGCGGTACGGCGGAACTTGTGCGCGCCGAAGAAGCGCTGCGAGATACGGCCGTCCTGCTCCCGCGCGAAGGCCATGCCGTAGCGCTCCAGGTCGTCGATGCCCCGGGCGGCGCCGCGGGTGACGATCTCGGTGGTGCGGGGGTCGCCCAGCAGGTAGCTCTCCTTGAGCGTGTCCGCCGCGTGCTGCTGCCAGCTGTCCTCGGGATCCATCGTGGCCAGGGCCGCGTTGATGCCGCCGGCGGCGAGGGAGGTGTGCGCGTCGTTCTTGGGGCGCTTGCCGACGGCGAGGACGTCGACACCGGCCTCGGCCAGTTCGACGGACGCCCGCAGGCCGGCCCCGCCGGTGCCGATGACCAGCACCGTGGTGGAGAGAAGTTGTTCGGTGGCAGCCACGATTGCTCCGATCGTCGAGGTGACTCACCGACCACGACCGGACGGCCGCTCGGGTTGTGACACCTCGACGCCGCGCGGGTACCTCCCAGCATGCGCTCCCCACGCGGGGCGGGCGACCCCGCGCGGCGCTGCACCGGGCAGCGCGGCCGCCGGGCCGGGCGCCGGAACCGGGCCGTCAGGCGGTCAGGGACGCCACGTACGGCGACAGCTTCTGCGGGTTCATCACCCACATGACGCGGTGGATGCCGTCCCGGGACGCGTCGACCGACAGCAGCGCCACCGGGTTCCCGCCGGCCGTGACAAGGACGGCGGGGTTCCCGTTCGCCTCCACCCACCGGGTCTCGGCCGGCGGCCAGAAGCGCGGCGCGAAGGCGGCCAGGTACTTGGAGACGCGCAGCCGTCCGACCACCGGGACGCGCGAGGCGCCGCGGATGCCGCCGCCGTCGGCATAACTGACCACGTCGGCGGCCAGGACGTTCTCCAGCACCCGCATGTCGCCGTTCTGCGCCGCCGCCAGGAACACCTCGAGCAGCCGCCGGTGATCGGCCGGGCTGACCGGCTCCTTCCGCTCGGCCGACAGATGCTTGCGGGCGCGGCTCACCAGCTGCCGGGTGTTCGCCTCGCTCGTCTCGAGGATCTCCGCGACCTGCTTGTACGGGTAGTCGAACGCCTCCCGCAGCACGTACGCCGCCCGTTCCACCGGGTTGAGCTTCTCCAACAGGAGCAGCACCGCCATCTCCAGCGCCTCGGCGCGTTCGGCGCCCAGCTGCGGGTCGTGCCGGGTGTCGACAGGCTCGGGCAGCCACGGTCCGACGTACGACTCGCGCCGTACGCGCGCGGACTGCGCGACGTTGACGGCGAGGCGCGCGGTGATCGTGGTGAGGAAGGCGGCCGGTTCCCTGACGCCGGAGCGGTCGGTGTTCTGCCACCGCACCCAGGTCTCCTGGAGGACGTCCTCCGCCTCCGCGGCACTGCCGAGCACCCGGTACGCGATCCCGAACAGCTGCGGACGGGCCGCGAGGAAATCGTCCGTCGCCCGGTCCAGGGCATCGGATGCGTCCCGAGCGTCCATGGTCGCCCCTTCCGGCTCCGCGCTCACCATGCTACAAGCGGCCTCCACCGTGCGCGTCCGGGAGCCGGACGGGCCCACGGCCCCTACGCGCACCGTACAGCGGGCCGCCCGGGCCCCGCGGATCAGCCCTCCCGTCCGTACCGGGCACGGACCCTGGCCGCCGTTCCAGGGTGACAGGGGGTGGAGTGACGCTCGTTACATCCCCGGCCGTTGAGAGCCCGCCCTGTCACAGACCGGAGGGCTGTGCGGTCGGTGAGGGGAACGCGACCGCGTCGACCGAGTGACAGGAGAGGACGAACGATGAGTGGCTCGGGTCCGCACGACCTTCCCCGGCCCGTGACAGCACCGCCAGGGGCCGTGACCGACAGCAGAGGGTGCGGCCTGACGCGGCGCCGCCCCGCCTCCGCCACGGGGGCCGTACGGTGAGCACCGTCGCGTTCGTCAACGTCGCCCTGCGCGGCCACATCAACCCGACGCTGCCCGTCGTCGCCGAGCTGGTGCGCCGCGGGCACACCGTCACCTACCACACCACCGTCGCGTTCGAGCCGGACGTGGCCGCCGCCGGCGCCACCGTGCACCGCTACCCCGGGGACGGTCCGCCGCTCGCCGGTCCGCCGACGCCCGTCACCCTGCTGGAACAGCTCGCCCGCACCGCCCTGGAGACGCTGCCGGCCGTGCTGGCCGACCTGCGGCGCGCCCGGCCCGACGTGGTCGTGCACGGCGCCGCGTGCCCCTGGGGGCCGGTCACCGCGGCCGAACTCGGCGTGCCCGCCGTGTCGTTGTTCACCACCATGGCGTTCGGCCGCCGGGTCCCCAGCCCCGCCCGCGCCTCCTGGACACTGCTGGCCGAGGCGGTCACACGGCCCCGCAGCCTCCTCGGCTACGTCCGCGCGCGCCTGCTGCTCGCCCGCCGCCACCGCACCCGCGGGCTGCCCCTGGTCGACCTGGTGAACGCGCGTCAGCCGCTCAACCTGGTCTTCACCTCCCGCGCCTTCCAGCCCGAGGCCGCCTCCTTCGACCGGACGTACCGGTTCGTCGGCCCCAGCGTCGGCGCCCGGCCGCACGACCCGTCGTTCCCCTTCGGCCTCCTGCGGCCGCCGGTGCTGTACGTCTCCCTGGGCACGGTGTTCGACGCCGGACCGTCGGCGCTGCGCGCCTTCGCCGCCGCCCTGGCGCCGCTCGGCGGCACCGTCGTCGTCGCCACCGGACACACCGACCCCGCCGCGCTCGGCGCGCTCCCGGACAACGTGCTCGCCCGCCGGTTCGTCCCGCAGCCCGAACTGCTGGAGCGCGCCTCGCTGTTCGTGACGCACGGGGGCATGAACAGCGTCAACGAGGCGCTGTACGCGGGCGTGCCCGTGCTGGTCGTACCGCAGGGGGCCGACCAGCCCCAGGTGGCGCGCAGGGTCACGGAACTCGGCGCCGGGCTGACCGTCCGCCCCGAGGCCGCCACCGAGGCCGCCGTGCACGCCCTTGCCCGACGCCTGCTCACCGAGCCCCGCTTCCGGGAGGCGGCCGGCGCCCTGCGGACCGCCCAGCGGCAGGCGGGCGGACACCTCCGCGCGGCCGACGAGATCGAGGCTCTCCTGCGCCGCACCGGACCCCACGAGAAGCGGGAGCACTGAAGCATGCCCTCCGTCGTCGCCCTCGTGCTGCTCGCCGGGCTGTCCGAAGCGGCCGGGCGCATCCTGCCCCTCGTCGCCCGCCGCCCCCGGGTGTCGCCGCCCGTCGTGGCCGGGCTGCTGCTCACCGGCACCGCCGTCGAGAGCGCCGTCATCGCCCTGTGGCCGCTGACCGCGTACACCCTCGCCGAGCTGCTGCCGCACGCCGCCGCGTCCGGGGCCGCGCCCGGCTGGACCGCCGGACAGGTCGCCCCGATGCTGCTCGGCGCCGTCATCGCCTTCCCGCTGCTCGGCCCCGCGCTGCACCTGATGCTGCTGACCGGGGTCGGCGCCGGACTGGCCGGGCCGGTCGCCGCCGCGAGCGGCGTGGGCGGCTGGTCCGCCGCGGCCTGCGTGACCGCCGCCGGGGTCGGCCTCGCCGCGGCCGTCGAGGCCGTACGGCGCCTCGTCGGACGGATCGGCACCACGCGGACCCGGAGGGCGGCGGCATGACCTGGTTCCCGCTCGTCGCCCTCGTGCTGGGCCCGGTCCTCCTCGTCGAGGCGCTGCTCGCCCGCTACGAGGTGATGCTCTACACCGCCGGCTGGCGCAGCCCCGGCGCCGATCTCCCGCCCGGCGTGCCCTACGCCCGGGGCGCCGGCCCCGACCGCCCGCCGGCCGCCTACCTGGTCTACCTGGACGGCATCGGCAAGCGGCGCTTCACGGACACCCGCGACGGCGGACAGCTCGTCAAGGCGCTGATCGCCGCCGCGCCGGACCTGCGGGTGCTGGGACAGGTGCAGCCGTACTCACCGCTGGCCGCCCCGCTCGCCGACCGGCCGGTGTGGGTGCGGATCCGCCGGCACGCCGGGCTGCTGCTGTTCCTGCACAACGTCATGCAGATCTTCGTCGCCGCCGACCGCCGCTACCGCCCCCTCTACAACCGTGCCGTCGGCGCCCAGATCGCCGGCCAGCTCCGGCGCGCCGGCTACCGGCCGGACAGCGGTGTCCCCGTCGTGCTGCTCAGCTACAGCGGCGGCGCCCAGGTCGCCACCGGAGCGGTCGCGGAACTCCACGCCCAGCTGGGCGCCCCGCTGCTGCTGATCACGCTCGGCGGCTTCCACAACGGCGCCAACGACCTCACCCGCGCCCTGCACCTCCACCAGCTCACCAGCGCCCACGACCGGATCGAACGGGTCGGCGCCTGGCTCTTCCCGCAGCGGTGGCCGCTGCTGCAGGGCAGCGGATGGAACCGGGCGCGCCGCGCCGGGAAGATCACCGTGCACCGCCTGGACCCCGCCACCCACCTGGGCCGCCGCAGCTACATCAGCCCGCACACCCGCCGGCCCGACGGCCGCAGCCACCTGGAGCACACCACCGACACCGTGCTCGCGCTCGTCCGCACGGTCACCGCGGCCGACGCGCCGCCATGAGCCGCGGTGACCGGGAGCGGGCCGGCGGGAAAAGGAACGGCCAAGGCGCCCGGCCGCCGGCCCCGCCTGTGCTTCCATGCGGTGGTGACGCACTGACCGTGCGTCACCACCGCATCCGCACACAGGAGAAGGCATGCCGCCAGGACTCAGACGTCCCGCCCGCACCGCCCGTGTCGCCGCCGCCCTCCTCGCCGCCGTCCTGTCGCTCACCGCGGCCCCGGCCACAGCGGCGGAGGGCGCCTCCCCGTCCGGCTCCCGCGCCCCCGCCGTGCCGCTCCGCGTGGCCACGTACAACATCCACGCGGGCGCGGGGGAGGACCAGGTCTTCGACCTCGACCGCACCGCCGCCGCCCTGCGCGCCCTGCGCGCCGACGTCATCGGGCTGCAGGAGGTCGACGTCCACTGGGGCGAGCGCAGCGCCTTCGCGGACGAGGCCCGCGCCCTCGCCGAGAAGCTCCGTATGCGGGTCTTCTTCGCGCCCATCTACGACCTCGACCCGGCCGGCGAGGGCGGCGAGCGCCGGCAGTACGGCGTGGCCGTGCTCAGCCGCCACCCCGTGCTGCACGCCGAGAACCACGAGATCACCCGGCTCTCCACCCAGACCCCCGACCCGGTGCCCGCCCCGGCGCCCGGCTTCGCCGAGATCGTGATCCGCGTCAAGGGCGTACGGACCCACGTCTACTCCACGCACCTGGACTACCGTGCCGACCCGTCGATCCGCGCCGCCCAGGTCGGCGACATGCTCGACGTCCTCGCGGACGACCGGGGGCCGAACATTCTGGTCGGCGACTTCAACGCCGAGCCGTCCGCACCCGAGTTGGCGCCCCTGTGGCACACCCTGCGCGACGCGGCGCCGGACGCCGGCCCCACCTACCCGGCGATCGCACCGCACAAGCGCATCGACCTGATCACCGTCTCGCACGGGATCACCGTGACCGGCGCCCGCACGCACGCCACCGACGCGTCGGACCACCGGCCGGTCGTCGCCGACCTGCGGCTGCCCCGCGAAGGCCGCTGAACCGGCCTCCTCACCCCGGCGGGCCACCCGGACCGCCGCCCTGGAGACGTTCCAGGTCCGACGGACGGACCTGGATCGCCACCATCGCGATCAGGGCGGCGAGCCCGGCGAAAACGGCCGCCATGACGAACGCGGCGGACACGCCGGCGGTGAGGACCTGGGCGCCCCACTCCCCGGGGAGTTCCCCCGTGCGCCGGAACTCCAGCCGCTCGGCCGGGGTCGCCTGCTGCAGGAACCGCGTCACCTGCTTCTCGGCCTCGTTCGTGCTGGCCGTGCCGTAGATCGTCACCAGGATCGACAGGCCGAGCGAGCCGCCCACCTGCTGCGTGGTGTTGAGCAGACCGGAGGCGGCGCCCGTCTCCGGCACGGGCACGTTGGACAGCGCCATCAAGGTCAGCGACACGAACTCCATGCCCATGCCGAAGCTGAACACCAGCATCGGACCGAGCACGCTGCCCGCGTAGGTGGAGTGCACATCGGTCAGGGTCAGCCACGCCAGGCCCGCGGCCGCGAACAGACCGCCCGCCACCATGAACGGCTTCGGCCCGTACACCGGCAGGAACCGCGAGGCCAGCCCGGCGCCGACCGCGATGACCGCGCTCACCGGCAGGAAGGCGAGGCCCGCCTGGAGGGGGCTGAAGCCCAGCACGTTCTGCACGAACAGGGTCAGGAAGAAGAACATGCCGAACATCGCGGCGGCCAGGCACAGCATGATGCCGTACGTGCCCGCTCTGTTGCGGTCCGCGAACATGTGCAGCGGTGTGATCGGCTGCGGCGACCGCCGTTCCAGCAGCACGAACGTCACCAGCACGACCACCGCCGCCGCGAACGACGCCAGCGTCAGCGGGTCCCGCCAGCCGTCCTGCGCGGCCCGGATGAAGCCGTACACCAAGAGCACCATGCCGGCCGTGGAGGTCAGCGCGCCGGTCACGTCGAAGCGGCCCGGATGGCGCTCGGACTCCTTGATGTACCGCGGGGTGGCGAGGGCGATGAGCAGGCCGATGGGCACGTTGACGAACAGCACCCACCGCCAGTTCAGCCACTCGACGAGCATGCCGCCGGCCAGCAGCCCGATCGCGCCGCCGCCCGCCGAGACCGCCGCGAACACCCCGAACGCGCGGTTGCGTTCCGGCCCCTCGCGGAAGGTCGTGCTGATCAGCGCCAGCGACGTCGGGGAGGCGATCGCGCCGCCCACGCCCTGCAGCGCACGGGCGGCGAGCAGCTGACCCGCGTTCTGCGCGAGCCCGCCCAGCAGGGACGCCAGCACGAACAACAGCACGCCGAAGATGAACACCCGCCGTCTGCCGAGGATGTCACCGGCCCTGCCGCCCAGCAGCAACAGCCCGCCGAACGTGAGGGTGTAGGCGTTGACCACCCACGACAGACTGGCGGTCGAGAAGTCCAGGGAGCGCTGGATGTGCGGCAGCGCGATGTTCACGATGGTGATGTCCAGCACCACCATCAGCTGGCACGAGGCGATGACGAACAGGGCCATCGCGTTGCCGCCGCCGCGGCCGTCCCGCGCGACGTCCTGTGTGGAGGCCGGTCGCGGACTGCTGGTCATATCGGGTCCCCCTTCCGGGAGTCCACCGTTCGACCGTACGCGCGCCCCTCACCGGACACCACTCGATCACCGGCGGCCCGCGCTCCGCCCGGACGGCGCACGCGTCAGGTAGCGCCTGCACCACCACAAGCCGGTCGCTGGCTGCATGGGCGGCGGCCCGCCGCCGCCCTAGCGTCGGGAGGGTCCCGAGGAACCGCACCCGGAAGGCCCCCGACCATGCCCCTGATCCCGGACGGCAGCGCCGTCGCCCTCGAGCGCGTGCGCAGGACGTACGGCGGCGAACAGCCCGTCGTGGCGCTCGACGACGTGAGCGCCGAGTTCCCGCGCGGCACGGCGACCGCCGTGATGGGACCTTCCGGATCCGGCAAGAGCACCCTGCTGCACTGCGCGGCCGGACTCGACCGGCCGGACTCCGGGCGGGTGCGGATCGGCGCCACCGACCTGTCGTCCCTGTCCGAGAAGAAGCTCACCGAACTCCGGCGCGCCCGCGTCGGCTTCGTCTTCCAGGCGTTCAACCTGGTGGGCGCGCTGAACGTGGAGCAGAACATCCTGCTGCCGTCCCGGCTCGCGGGCCTGCGCCCCGACCCCGCCTGGGTCGACGAGGTCGTCGGGCGGGTCGGCCTCGGTGAGCGGCTGCGGCACCGGCCCGCCCAGCTCTCCGGCGGCCAGCAGCAGCGCGTCGCCATCGCCAGGGCGCTGGTCACCCGCCCCGAGGTGATCTTCTGCGACGAACCCACCGGCGCGCTCGACACCCGGTCCGCGGCGGCCGTCCTGGACCTGCTGCGGTCGGCGGTCGACGCATACGGGCAGACCGTCGTCATGGTCACCCACGACCCGGTCGCCGCCTCCTACGCCGACCGCGTCCTGATCCTGGCCGACGGGCGGATCGTCCGGGACATGGAACGCTCCGGCGCCGAGCGGATCGCCGAACAACTCGCCCTGCCGGGCCACCGGCAGCCCGTCGCGAGCCGGGAGGGCTGACGCGTGCTCCGGCTCGCGGCGCAGACGCTGCGCCACCACAAGGGCGGCTTCCTCGCCACGTTCGTCGCGCTCGCCACGTTCGTCGCGCTCGCCGCGGGCGTCGCCGTCCTCATGACCTGCGCCCTGCTCGTCGAGTCCGGATGGCGGCACCAGGGCGACCCGCACCGCTACGGCGCGGCCCTCGCCGTGGTCGCCGACCGCGACCTGACCGTCGACGGGCCGACGGTGCTCGGCGAGACCGAGCGCACCACCGTCCTCCTGCCCGAGCGGGGCAGCGTCCCCGCGGAACTGGCCGGTGAACTGGCCGACGTGCCCGGCGTCGAGCGCGCGGTCGGCGACCGGCGGCTCGTCGTCACCACGACCGCGGCTCCCGAGCTGCCCGCCACGGGCCACGGCTGGTCGAGCACCGCCCTCGCCCCGTACCGCCTGGTGTCCGGACAGCCGCCGCGTTCCGACCGGGAGATCGCCGTCGACGCCCGGCTCGCCGGCTCCACGGGCCTCACACCCGGCACCACCACCGAGGTGGTCACCGGCGGGGTGAGCCACGCCTACCGGGTGAGCGGCGTGGTCGACGCGGACGGCACGCCGGGCGGGCGCGCGGCGGTGTTCTTCACCGACGCGCACGCCGCCGCCCTCGACCCGCACCCCGGCCGCTACGACGCCGTCGGCGTGCTCACGGCGCCGGACGCCGACCGGGACGCCGTCCTCGCCGGGGTCCGCCGGATCGCGGACGCCGCCGGCGCCACCGCGTACACCGGCGACGACCGCGGGCTCGCCGCCGAGCCCGAGAGCGCCGCCGCCCGCTCCCTCACCCTCGGCGCCGGGGCCGCGTTCGCCGGATACGCGGCGGCCGTCGTCGGCTTCGTCGTCGCCGGCACCGTCGGACTGTCCGTACGGCACCGGCGCCGCGACCTCGCCCTGCTGCGGGCCGTCGCCGCCACCCCGGGCCAGGTCCGGTCGATGCTCCTCGCCGAGGTCGGGCTGCTCGCCCTGCTCGCCGGCACCGTGGGCGTCCCCTCCGGGCTGCTCGCCGTCCGCCTGGTCCGCGACGCGCTCGTCTCCCGCGGCTTCCTCCCGGACGACTTCGCCGTCCGGGGCGGCGCCCTGTCCGCCGCGGCCGTCGTCGTGACCGTCGCCGTCGTGGCGCTGCTCTCCGCCTGGACCGCCGCGCTGCGCGTCACCCGCATCCGGCCCACCGAGGCGCTCGGCGAGGCGGCCGTGGAACCCGCCACCGGCGGCAGGGTGCGCCTGATCTCCGGACTCGCCTGTCTCGGCGGCGCCGTCTCGCTGACCGGGCTCACCGGCGCCACCGACGGGCAGACCGCGCTCGGCGCCGCCATGGGCATGCTCTACCTGTTCGTCCTGGGCGTCGCCCTGCTCGCGCCCTGGATCAACCAGGCCGCGGCCCGGCTGCTCGGGCCCGCGCTGCGCGCCGTGTGGGGCAGCAGCGGCTACCTCGCCGCCGCCAACCTGCGCGCCAACGCCCGCGGCATGGTCGCCGTGCTCACGGCGCTCGTGCTGTCCGTGGGCCTCGGCGGCACGGTGTGGTTCCTCCAGGACAACCTGGAGCGGCAGACGGTCGTGCAGAGCCGTGAGGGCGTCCTCGCCCAGCACGCGCTCACCTCCGGCGCCGGACTGCCCGCCTCCGCCGCGGCCGAGGCGCGCCGCGTCCCCGGGGTGGTCGCCGCGACCGGCGTGCGCCGCACCTCCGTGGTCGTGCCCGACCGGCTCGAACCGCAGACGGTGCCCGCGCAGGGCATCGACCCGCTGGGCGCGGACCGCACCCTGGACCTGCGGGTCCGCTCCGGCAGCCTCGACGCCCTGCGCGAGGACACCGTGGCCGTCTCCACCGCACGCGCGGACGCGGCGGGCTGGCGGCTGGGGGACAGGGCGCGGCTGTGGCTCGGCGACGGCACGCCCGTCACCCTGCGCGTCGTCGCCCTCTACGAGCGCGGCTGGGGCTTCGGCGACGTCACCCTGCACCGGCGGACCCTCGACGGGCACACCGTCACCGGGCTCGACGACCGGGTGCTGATCCGCACCGCCCCGGACGCGGGCGCCGAGCGTGCCCTCGCCGAGCTGGCCCGCCGTCACCCGGGCGGTCAGGTGGTCGACACCGCCCGCCTGACCGGCGAACTCGCCGAGGACGTCGCGGTGAGCGGCTGGCTCAACAAGATGCTCGTCGCCGTCCTGGTCGGCTACGCGGTGCTGGCCGCGGCCAACACCCTCGTCATGGCCGCGCTCGCCCGCACCCGGGAGCTGGCCCTGCTCCGCCTGGTCGGCGTCACCCGCGGCCAGGTGAAGCGGATGGTCCACGCCGAACAGGCCGGCCTGCTGGGCGTGGCGCTGCTGATCGGCGCCGTGATCGCCGGCGTCACCCTCACCACGATCGTCCGCGCGGTCACCGGAGCCACCGTGCCCCACGTCCCGGCCGCCGGCTGGGCGGCCCTCCTCGGCGGCACGGCGGCGCTGGCCCTGCTCGCCACGATGGTCCCGGTCGGCCGCATCCTGCGCACGACGCCGGTCGAGGGCATGGGCGTCCGCGAGTGACCACGCCTGACAGCACAGGCCCGCCCGCCGCTTCTGACACGCCTGCCGGTTCCGGTACGCCTGTCGGCTCTGGCGGGCCTGCCGGTTCTGGCACGGCGGCCGGTTCTCGCGTGCCCGTTGGTTCCGGCGCGTCTGTCGGCTCCGGTGGGTCTGCCGGTTGTCGCGCGTCTGCTGGTTCCGGCGTGCCGGCCGGTGCCGGGGTATCTGTCGACATCGGTGCGCCAACCGGTTCCGGCGTGCCTGTCCGCTCTCGCGCATCCGCCGGGTCTCGCATGCCCGTTGGTTCCGGCGCGTCTGTCGGCTCTGGCACGCCTGCCGTCGTCCGCGTGCCCGTCCGCTCCGGCGCACCGGACAGGTCTGGCGCGGGCGTCTACCCTGGCAAACCCGCCACTTCCCGCAAACCCGCCACTTCCCGCAAACCCGCCGCCTCCGGCGCGCCCTCCCGCTCCCGTGCCCGCGCCCGGGCAATGGGCCCCGGCCCCGGGCGTCCGCAGGGCGGGCGGCCGGGCGGGGCGGCGGGGCGGCGTTCTATCCTCCGTGCCTGGGAGGTGCGGATGGTGGTGACCCACGACCGCCCGGCGGGCGTACGGCCGGGGCGGCGCCGGGCGGTGGCCGTCCGTGCCCGGACCGCGCTGGACGCGCTGGAGCACCTGATCGGGGGACTGGGCACCGCCCTGCTCGCCCTGCTCGCCACGCTGTGGCTGGCCCTCACCACGGCGGCCTGCGTCGTCGGCGTGGGCCTGTGGCTGCTGCCGTCCGCCCTGCACGCGGTGCGCGCGGTCGCCGACCGGGAACGCGGCAGGCTCTCCCGCTGGGGCCCGGAGATCGTCGGCCCGGCGCCGCCGCCCGACGGGCTGCGGGCGATGCTCGCCGACCGCACCGTCCGCCGGGAGGTCCGCTGGGTGGTCACGCACGCGTTCCTCGGCCTGTTCCTCGGTCTGGTCGGGGCGACGCTGCCGCTGAGCGCGGCCCACGACGTCACCTTCCCGCTGTACTGGACCGTTCTGCCGGAGAGCGAGGCCACGTCCGCCGTGGGCTGGTGGACCGTCCGTGACTGGCCCGGCGCCCTCGCCGTCAGCGCGATCGGCGTGGCCCTGGTCGGCGTCACCCTGCTGTGCGCGCCCGCCCTCACCCGGCTCCAGACCTGGCCCGGACGCCGCCTGCTCAGCCCCGACCCGGGCACCGACCTGGTTTTGCGGGTCGCGGAGCTGACCGCCACGCGCGCCGCCGCCCTGGACGCCCACGTCACCGAACTCCGTCGCGTGGAGCGGGCGTTGCACGACGGCACGCAGAACCGGGTCGTCGCCGTCACCGTGCTGCTCGGCGCCGCCCGCCGTGCCCTCGCCCGCGACCCGGAGGAGGCCGCGGCCCTGCTGGACCGCGCCCAGGACGCCGCCGAGCAGGCGCTCACCGAACTGCGGGCGGTCGTGCGCGGCATCCTCCCGCCGGTCCTGGCCGACCGCAGCCTGCCCGACGCGCTCACCGCGCTCGCGGCCGGCTGTCCGGTGCCGTGCCGGGTCGATGCCGACCTGCCCGCGCGGTGCCCGGCGGCGGTCGAGGCGACGGCGTACTTCGCGGTCGCCGAGGCCCTCACCAACATCGCCCGGCACAGCGGCGCGGGCGAGGCGCGGGTCGCCGTCCGCGTGGCCGACGGGCTGCTGCACGTGGAGGTCCGCGACGACGGCCACGGCGGCGCCGGCGAGCACGGCGGGACCGGGATCACCGGCATCCGACGCCGTGTCGAGGCCCACGACGGAACACTGGAGCTGGCCAGCCCTCCCGGCGGCCCCACCACCCTGAAGGTGACCCTGCCATGCGGATCGTGATCGCCGAGGACGACGCCCTGCTGCGCGAGGGGCTGGCGCTGCTGCTGCGCGCCGAGTCCCTGGACGTGGTGGCGACTGCCGAGGAGCCCGGCGCCTTCCTCGACGCCGTCGACGCGGAACGGCCGGACGTCGCCATCGTCGACGTACGGATGCCGCCCACCCACACCGACGAGGGGATCACCGCCGCCGTGGAGGCGCGGCGGCGGCTGCCCGGCCTCGCGGTGCTCGTGCTGTCCGCCTACGTCGAGCAGGCCTTCGCCACCGACCTGCTCGCGCAGGGCAGCGCCCGGCTCGGCTATCTGCTGAAGGAGCGGGTGGGGAGGGTCGAGGAGTTCCTGGAGGCGCTGCACCGGGTGGCGGACGGCGGCACCGCGATCGACCCGGAGGTCGTCGCCCAGCTGCTCACCCGCAGCAGGCCCGACACCCGCCTGGAGCGGCTGAGCCCTCGCGAGCGGGACGTGCTCGCGCTGATGGCGGAAGGCCTGGGCAACGCGGCCGTCGCGGAACGCCTCGTGGTCAGCGACGGGGCCGTGCACAAGCACATCCGCAGCATCTTCGCCAAGCTCGACCTGCCCCCCACGGACCGCACGGACCGCCGCGTGGCAGCAGTCCTCCACTTCCTCGAGAACGCCCGCCGCCAGACCCCTTAGGGACGCGGGGAACTGCGCGACCCCCCGGCGGACAGCCGGCACCTGCAAGCAGGCGTCACGGCCGACCCCCTCAGGGGCGCGGGGAACTGCGCGACCAGCCCAGGACAACCCGCACCCGCCCGCCGGGCCGTCACCCCGCCCCCAGCGACCGCTCACGAACCCGCCGAAGATGCCCCGCAAAGACATCCCGCGCCTCAGGCGTAAGCGTCCGCAACGCCACAAGAGCGGTGACGGCGACGTCACACAACTCCGCACTCACGTCGTCCCACGTATGCGTCACCCCCTTCCGCGGATTCTGCCCCGTCGCCCCCACCACCGCCTGGGCGACCTCGCCCACCTCCTCCGACAGCTTCAGAATCCGCAGCAGAACCTCGTCCGGCCCGTCGACGACCCGGTTCGCGTCCAGCCACCCGTACAACTCCTCGACGGACCGCCAGAGGTCCACATCCTCGTGCTCGCTCATGAGCGAGGAGCCTCGCACAGCCCACTGACAGCCCTCCGCTACTCGAACAGCGTCCCCTGCTGCCCCTCCCGCGCCTTCCGCAGCCGCCGGGTCCGCGCCCCCACCGCCAACGCCGTGGCCGCCGCCGTCACCCCGAGGGCCGCCGGGACCATCCAGCCCCGGTCGACGGCATGCCGGAGCAGATGGTCGAGGGAGAGCCGTCCCGGCCCGGTGACGGCGAGCCCCGCCGCCGTCAGCCCCAGCGACGCCGCGTACTCGAACCCGCCCTCCTGGTTGAAGAAGCCGTTGGGCGCGTGCACCGCCGACGCGCCCGCCATCGCCCCGGCGGCGGCCGCACCCGCCGCCGGGGTGGCGAGGCCGAGCGCCAGCAGCAGCCCGCCGCCGGTCTCCGCGACACCGGCCGCCGTGGCGCTGACCTTGCCGGGCGCGTACCCGATGGAGTCCATGAACTGGCCGGTGCCCTCGATGCCGCCCCCGCCGAACCAGCCGAACAGCTTCTGCGTACCGTGCGCCGCGAGCACCCCGCCGGTTCCCAGCCGGAGCAGCAGCAGTCCCAGATCGCGTCGGTCGTAACAGGTCACGTCGTCTCCCCGTGAACGGTGGTCGGGCCCGACCACCGTCGCACCGCCGCCGCGGGCCCGGCCCGTCGCCGACGCCGAACGGGTGACGCGGGTGGCGGGGGCCCGGCACCGGTACGAACCTGACAGGCATGCCCATTCAGATCACCCGCCTCAGCGACCCGGCCGTACGCGCCTTCGTCACGGCCGTCAACAACCACGACCGGGAGGGCTTCATGGCCCTGCTGGCGCCCGGGGCCACCATGGCGGACGACGGCACCGAACGGGACCTCGCCGACTGGACCGACCGGGAGATCTTCTCCTCCCACGGTCACATGGATGTCGAGAACGAGTCGGACGGCGGCCGCCGCCTCATCGCCCGCTACACCAACGACACCTACGGCGAGATGCGCACCACCTGGTCCTTCACCGTCGACGACGACGGCCGCATCACCCGCTTCGAGACCGGCCAGGCCTGACGGCCCGCCAGGCGCGCCGCACCGACGTCTCACCGACGTCTCACCGACGGGCAGGGTCCGCGTCGTACGCCCGCCGTGCCTCCTCGACTTGGCCCAGATGGGCCGCGCCCCACTCGCTGAGATGCGCGAAGAGCGGCGCCAGGCTGAGGCCCAGCTCGCTGATCTCGTACTCCACCCGGGGCGGCACCTCGGGGTGGTACGTGCGCACCACCAGTCCGTCCCGCTCCAGCTGCCGCAGCCGCTGGGTCAGCACCTTCGGCGTGATCGTGCCGATGCGCCGCTCCAGCTCGACGAACCGCTGCCGTCCGTACGCGTGCAGCGCCCACAGCACCGGCGTGGTCCAGCGGCTGAACACGATGTCCACCACCGGGCTGACGGGACAGGCGAACGCGGGCTCGCTCCCCGTGGTCGCCGCCTGCTTCGTTCCGGCCATGCGCACCCCTTCGGGGAAGTCACTATCTTCTAGGTACCTACTATATTCAGGCTGTTAGCGTCCCCACCACACCGAGACAACAGGGGAGTTGTTCATGTTTGTGGTGACCGGGGCAACGGGGAACGTCGGCCGGGAACTGGTGCGTTCCCTCGCGGCGGACGGCGCGCGGGTGACGGCGACGTCGAGGGGGATCACGGCGGACCACGTGCCGGACGGCGTACGGCAGGTGCGCGCCGACCTGACCGACGCCGGCAGTCTGCGCGAGGCGTTCGACGGGGCCGACGCGCTGTTCCTGCAGAGCGGCGGCGCCTCCGCGCATCTGATCGACCCGCGGGAGATCGTCGCCACGGCCAAGACCGCCGGCGTCACCCGCATCGTGCTGCTGTCCTCACAGGGCGTCGCCACCCGACCGGGTTCGGTGTCGCACGGCGTGGTGGCGCGCGCCGTCGAAGACGCCGTACGGGAGTCGGACGCGCACTGGACGATCCTGCGTCCGGGGGGCTTCCACTCCAACTCCCTGGCGTGGGCGGGCGCCGTGCGGTCGGCGCGGACGGTCGCCGCGCCGTTCGGCGACGTGGGGCTGCCGCTGATCGATCCGGCGGACATCGCCGAGGTCGCCGCCACGGTCCTGCGCGACGGCGGACCGGGCGGCCGGGTGATCGAGCTGACCGGCCCGGCCCTCGTCACCCCGCGCGAGCAGGCCGGGGCGATCGGGGCGGCGCTCGGCGAGCCGGTGCGGTTCGTGGACCTGCCCCGCGGCGAGGCCCGGGAGCAGATGCTGCGGTTCATGCCCGAGGAGGTCGTCGGGACCACGCTCGGCATCCTGGGCGAGCCCACCGGGGACGAACTGCGCACCGGCCTCGGCGTCGAGGGCGTCCTCGGCCGTCCGCCGCGCCCCTTCGCCGACTGGGCCCGGCGTCACGCCGGCCTGTTCCGCTGACCGGCGGTCCCCTGACCCACGGGCGTGAAACGCCCGTCCCGTGAGGATCGGGTGACGGGATGGTCACGAATCTCGCCCACGCGCTGGTTGGCGCGTTCAAGTACCCCGCTCAGCTCGGGTTTCACGGATCGGTTGGCTCGGACTTGGGCGGACGTTGTGGAGATCGGCCGTACCGCGACGTCCGCCGTCCCCGGCCACCATTGATCTGAACGCGACACATGGTCAGTCTTCTCGTCAGCCTCCGCGTCTCGTCACGCCGGAGGCCAACCCCCCACACCACCCTGACGAGGAGACCCCTCTTCATGACGCAACGGATGCGCACCGTCGCACTGAAAGTCACCGCCGCCGCCTGCGCGGTGACCGCCGCGAGCACGGCAGCCCTGCTCGGGGCTTCGTCCGCCCAGGCCCAGCCGGCCGAGGGCACGGTCCACGGCCTCGGCGCCGCAGGCGCCGTCAAGGGCAGCTACATCGTCCTCCTCGACGAGGAGACGACGTCCGCCGACAAGCGGGAACTGGCCCAGGAGTACGGCGGCACGCTCAGCCGGTCGTACGGCGCGGCCCTGGAGGGCTTCTCCGCCGACGGCCTCAGCGCGACCGAGGCGAAGCGCCTCGCGGCCGACCCGGCCGTCGGCGCCGTGGTCGCCAACCGCACGTACCGCACCACCGCGACGCAGGACAACCCGCCCTCCTGGGGCCTGGACCGCATCGACCAGCAGGACACCGCGGGCGACAGCAAGTACACCTACCCCGACCAGGCGGGCGAGGGCGTCACCGCGTACGTCATCGACACCGGCGTGCGGATCACGCACAAGGACTTCGAGGGGCGCGCCAGCCACGGCTACGACGCCGTCGACAACGACGACAGCGCCGACGACGGCAACGGCCACGGCACGCACGTCGCCGCCACCATCGCGGGCGCCGGCCACGGCGTGGCCAAGAAGGCCAAGGTGGTCGCCGTGAGAGTCCTCGACGACAACGGCTCCGGCACGACCGAGCAGGTCGTCGCCGGCATCGACTGGGTCACCGAGAACCACACGGGCCCGTCCGTCGCCAACATGAGCCTCGGCGGCGCCGCCGACCCGGCGCTCGACGCGGCCGTGCAGAGGGCCATAGCCTCCGGCGTCACCTTCGCGGTCGCCGCCGGCAACGAGTCCGCCGACGCCGGCCAGGGCTCGCCCGCCCGTGTGCCCGAGGCGCTCACCGTCGCCTCCAGCACCGAGGACGACGCCCAGTCGGACTTCTCCAACTTCGGCGAGTCCGTCGACCTGTACGCGCCCGGCTCCGGCATCACCTCGGCCTGGAACGACAGCGACACCGGCACCAAGACCATCTCCGGCACCTCGATGGCCTCCCCGCACGTGGCCGGCGCCGCCGCCGTCCACCTGGCGGCACACCCCGACGCCGACCCGGCAGCCGTCGCCAAGGCGCTGACCGACGGCGCCACCGCCGACGCGATCAGCAACCCCACCACCGGCACGCCCAACAAGCTGCTCAAGGTCACCGAGTAGCACACGGCACGCACGCGCGCGCCCACCGGGCGCCGGGGCCACAGGGGAAACGTTCCCTCTGTGGCCCCGTACGTCTGCGACCCGTACCCCCGAACGTCCCGGTATGACGGCCCCGTGTCCCCGGCGCGCCGGAACGAGTGGCCCGGCTCACATGGCGTATCGCCCCTGCCGCGGACACGATGGTGATCGTCACCGGCAGGCTGAAGGGACCGACCATGTTCCGCAAGGTGCTCGTCGCCAACCGCGGCGAGATCGCGATCCGGGCGTTCCGCGCGGGCTACGAACTCGGTGCGCGCACCGTTGCCGTCTTCCCGTACGAGGACCGCAACTCGCTGCACCGTCTGAAGGCCGACGAGGCCTACGAGATCGGCGCACCGGGACACCCGGTCCGGGCCTATCTGTCCGTCGAGGAGATCGTGCGCGCGGCGCGCCGGGCCGGCGCCGACGCCGTCTACCCGGGCTACGGATTCCTGTCGGAGAACCCCGAGCTGGCCAAGGCCTGCGCGGACGCGGGCATCACCTTCGTCGGCCCCGACGCCCGCATCCTGGAGCTGACCGGGAACAAGGCGCGCGCCGTGGCCGCGGCCCGGGAGGCGGGCGTCCCCGTCCTCGGATCCTCCGCGCCCTCCACCGACGTCGACGAACTCGTGCGCGCCGCCGACGCGATCGGTTTCCCCGTGTTCGTGAAGGCGGTCGCGGGAGGCGGCGGCCGGGGCATGCGCCGTGTGGAGGACCCCGCCCAGCTGCGGGAGGCCGTCGAGGCCGCGTCCCGGGAGGCCGCCTCCGCGTTCGGCGACCCCACCGTGTTCCTGGAGAAGGCCGTCGTCGAGCCCCGCCACATCGAGGTGCAGATCCTCGCCGACGGTCAGGGCGAGGTCATCCACCTCTTCGAGCGGGACTGCTCCGTGCAGCGCCGCCACCAGAAGGTGATCGAGCTCGCCCCGGCGCCCAACCTCGACCCGGAGCTGCGCGACCGGATCTGCGCGGACGCCGTGCGGTTCGCCCGGCACATCGGCTACCGCAACGCCGGCACCGTGGAGTTCCTCCTCGACCGCGACGGCCATCACGTCTTCATCGAGATGAACCCGCGCATCCAGGTCGAGCACACGGTCACCGAGGAGGTCACCGACGTCGACCTGGTGCAGGCCCAGCTGCGCATCGCCGCCGGCGAGTCGCTCGCCGACCTCGGACTGTCGCAGGAGTCGGTCACCCTGCGCGGCGCGGCGCTGCAGTGCCGCATCACCACCGAGGACCCGGCCAACGGCTTCCGCCCGGACACCGGCCGGATCAGCGCGTACCGCTCGCCCGGCGGCTCCGGCATCCGCCTCGACGGCGGAACCACCCACGCCGGCACGGAGATCAGCGCCCACTTCGACTCCATGCTGGTCAAACTGACCTGCCGGGGCCGTGACTTCACCGCCGCGGTGGGCCGCGCCCGGCGCGCGGTGGCCGAGTTCCGCATCCGCGGCGTCGCCACCAACATCCCCTTCCTTCAGGCCGTGCTGGACGACCCCGACTTCCAGGCCGGGCGGGTCACCACCTCGTTCATCGAGCAGCGCCCGGAGCTGCTCACGGCCCGGCACTCCGCCGACCGCGGCACCAAGCTGCTCACCTACCTCGCCGACGTCACCGTGAACAAGCCGCACGGAGAGCGGCCGGAGCTGATCGACCCGCTGACCAAGCTGCCCGAGGTGCCCGCGGGGGAGCCGCCGGCCGGCTCCCGGCAGCGCCTCGCCGAGCTGGGCCCCGAGGGCTTCGCCCGCTGGCTGCGCGAGTCGCCGACCATCGGCGTCACCGACACCACCTTCCGCGACGCCCACCAGTCGCTGCTCGCCACCCGGGTCCGCACCAAGGACCTGCTCGCCGTCGCCCCGGTGGTGGCGCACACCCTGCCCGGGCTGCTGTCCCTGGAGTGCTGGGGCGGCGCCACCTACGACGTCGCGCTGCGCTTCCTCGCCGAGGACCCGTGGGAGCGGCTCGCCGCCCTGCGCGAGGCCGTGCCGAACATCTGCCTCCAGATGCTGCTGCGCGGCCGCAACACCGTGGGCTACACGCCGTACCCGACGGAGGTGACCGACGCGTTCGTGCAGGAGGCGGCGGCCACCGGCGTCGACGTCTTCCGCATCTTCGACGCGCTCAACGACGTCTCCCAGATGCGGCCGGCCATCGACGCCGTCCGCGCGACCGGCACGTCCGTGGCGGAGGTGGCCCTGTGCTACACCGCCGACCTGTCCGACCCGTCGGAGCGGCTCTACACGCTGGACTACTACCTGCGCCTGGCCGAGCAGATCGTCGAGGCGGGCGCGCACGTGCTGGCCGTGAAGGACATGGCGGGCCTGCTGCGGGCGCCCGCGGCGGCGACACTGGTGTCGGCGCTGCGCCGTGAGTTCGACCTGCCGGTGCACCTGCACACCCACGACACCGCGGGCGGGCAGCTCGCCACCTACCTCGCCGCGGTCCAGGCGGGCGCGGACGCGGTGGACGGCGCGGTGGCCTCGATGGCCGGCACGACCTCGCAGCCCTCGCTGTCGGCGCTGGTCGCCGCCACCGACCACTCCGAGCGGCCCACCGGCCTGGATCTCCAGGCGGTCGGCGACCTGGAGCCGTACTGGGAGAGCGTCCGCAAGGTCTACGCGCCGTTCGAGGCGGGTCTGGCCTCCCCGACCGGGCGCGTCTACCACCACGAGATCCCCGGCGGCCAGCTCTCCAACCTGCGCACGCAGGCGATCGCGCTGGGCCTCGGCGACCGTTTCGAGGACATCGAGGCGATGTACGCGGCCGCCGACCGGATGCTGGGGCGGCTGGTGAAGGTCACCCCGTCGTCCAAGGTGGTCGGCGACCTCGCCCTGCACCTGGTCGGCGCGGGCGTGGACCCGCGCGAGTTCGAGGAGAAGCCCGACCGCTTCGACATCCCCGACTCGGTCGTCGGCTTCCTGCGCGGCGAGCTGGGCACCCCGCCCGGCGGCTGGCCCGAGCCCTTCCGCACGAAGGCGCTGCGCGGGCGCGCGGAGCCCAAGCCGGCGCCGGAGCTGTCCGCCGAGGACCGGGAGGGCCTGGCCAAGGACCGGCGCCCGACGCTCAACCGGCTGCTGTTCCCCGGCCCGACCCGCGAGTTCGAGACGCACCGCCAGTCGTTCGGCGACACCAGCGTCCTGGACAGCAAGGACTTCTTCTACGGGCTGCGCCCGGGGAAGGAGTACGGCGTCGACCTCGACCCGGGCGTCCGGCTGCTGATCGAGCTCCAGGCGATCGGCGACGCGGACGAGCGCGGCATGCGCACGGTGATGGCCACCCTGAACGGCCAGCTGCGGCCGATCCAGGTCCGCGACCGCGCCGCGGCCTCCGACGTGCCGGTCACCGAGAAGGCCGACCGCGCCAACCCGGGCCATGTGGCGGCGCCCTTCGCCGGTGTGGTGACCCTCGCCGTCGCCGAGGGGGACCAGGTGGAGGCCGGCGCCACGCTGGCGACCATCGAGGCGATGAAGATGGAGGCGGCCATCACGGCCCCGAAGTCCGGCTCGGTGTCCCGGCTGGCGATCAACCGCATCCAGCAGGTGGAGGGCGGCGACCTCCTGGCCGAACTCACCTGATCCAAGCCGCCCGATCAGCGGGTGGGTCATGCCCTTGGCATATGCCGTCCACGGGGCCGCCGTCGAGCGCGACGTGCGGCCCCGTACGCACGCCCGGCGGCCTTCGGACAAGCCTGCGCAGGCGAGCTGTGGGACCGTAGATTGAGCGGCGACAACAGCTCTCGGAACAGTACGGACGGCACTCATGACCGACCCCGCGACGACGCCCGGATCCACACAGCAGAAGATCGACACCTCGGTGCCGCACTCGGCCCGCATCTGGAACTACTGGCTGGGAGGGAAGGACAACTACCCCGTCGACGAGGAGGCCGGCGACGCCTACACCGCCGTCTTCCCCGGCATCGTCACCATCGCCCGCAGCAGCCGCGCCTTCCTGCGCCGCAACATCACGTACCTCGCCGGTGAGCAGGGCATACGCCAGTTCCTCGACATCGGCACCGGCCTCCCCACGGCCGACAACACCCACCAGGTCGCCCAGCGGATCGCCCCGGAGTCCCGGATCGTCTACGTCGACAACGACCCGATGGTCCTGGCCCACGCCCGCGCGCTGCTCTACTCCACGCCCGAGGGCGCGACGGCGTACGTCGACGCGAACGTCCGGGAGCCCGAGCGCATCCTGGAGGCCGCGAGCCGCACCCTGGACCTCTCGCGTCCCACCGCGCTGATTCTCAGCAACATCCTCGGCCACATCGCCGATTACGACGAGGCACGCTCGGTCGTCGACCGGCTGATGGCCGCCCTGCCGTCCGGCAGCTTCCTGTCGGTCAACGACGGTTCGCGCGGCATCGACCCGGTCTTCGAGCGCGCGCAGGAGGCGTACAACTCCAGCGGCGCGGTGCCGTACAACCTGCGGACGGTGAAGGAGATCACCTCCTTCTTCGACGGACTCGAACTGGTGGAGCCGGGTGTGGTGTCCGTGCAGCAGTGGCGTCCGGACGAGGACGCGCCGGAGCCGCAGGTCATCGCCGAGCACGGCGGCCTGGCCCGCAAGCCCTAGACACGCCCCGGCCGTCCGGCGTTCCGGAAGAGGCGGGTCCCGGCAACCCCCGGGACCCGCCTCTTCGTTGTGCGCGTGAAGAACTTTGAACTCGTCGATGACAAAGTATGGACGAGTTGAGCAGAAGTCTCCTAGCGTGTCGGCGCAACCGTTGGCGTACTCGCGAACACGCGTATTCCCCACCGGAGTTGTCCGGCCCTCCGGTCGACCCAGCAGGAGGCAGCAGCATGGACGCACGGCTGTACCGGCATGTCCGAAGATCACTCACCGGCCTGCTCGTCGGCGCCTTCCTGGCCGGCGGCGTGTGGGGGTCGCCCCTCGCCTCGGCCCGGCCGGGCGCCGCCGCCCAGGCCGACGTACCGCCCCAGGAACCGGGCGTCACGCTCCGCGTGTTCGACGTGCAGGTCCCGCTCGAGAAGATCTGCACCCTCAAGCCCGGCCAGACACCCAACGTCGACCGGCTGGCCCCGGTCGTCGACTTCAGCGCGGCCGACGACTTCGGCGGGTTCGCCGACAACTTCGTCAGCCAGGTCACCGGCAACGTCCACGTCCCGGCCGCCGGTGCGTACACCTTCCGGCTGACCAGCGACGACGGCTCCCGGCTGCTGATCGACGGCCAGGTGGTGATCGACCACGACGGGCTGCACGGCGCCGAACCCAAGGACGGCACCGTCGAACTCACCGAGGGCATGCACGCGTTGCGCATCGACCACTTCGAGCGCGGCGGCGGCCAGCAGCTCACCCTGGCCTGGCGCCCGCCGGGCGCCGACGCCTTCACGACCGTGCCGAACGAGGCGCTGAGCACCGACGCCGGCGTGGTGCGGGTGACCGCGCCGGGCCGCAAGGAGTGCGAGGGCATCACCGACTCGCCCGGCGACGGCCTGCCGCTGAACGCCGTACGCCCCGACCACACCCTCACCGACCTGCGTCCCGAGGGCTTCGAACCGCAGGTCACCGGCATGGACTGGCTCCCCGACGGCCGGCTGCTGGTGAGCACCTGGGGAGGCACCGACAACACGGCCGGCGAGATCTACGTCCTCGACCACGCCACCGGGAACACCGGCCCGGACAAGGTCACGGCCACGAAGATCGCGGGCGGGCTCAAGGAGCCCATGGGACTGAAGGTCGTTGACAACGCTGTCTACGTCTCGCAGAAGCACGAGCTGACCGAGCTGCGCGACAGCGACGGCGACGGCTCCCTCGACCGGTCCCGGACCGTCGCCACCTGGCCGTACGGCGGCAACTTCCACGAGTTCGCCTTCGGACTCCTCTACGACAAGGGGTACTTCTACCTGAACCTGTCCGTCGCCATCGACTACGGCGGCGCCACCACCGACCCGCAGCCCGCGCCCGGCCGGGGCGTCACCGTCAAGGTGAACAAGAAGACGGGGAAGGTCAGTTACCTGGCCGGCGGGCTGCGCACGCCCAACGGCATCGGCTGGGGGCCCGGGGGCGGCATGTTCGTCACCGACAACCAGGGCGGCTGGCTGCCCGCGTCCAAGCTGGTCCACGTCCAGCAGGACCGCTTCTTCAACCACTACACCAACCCCGCCGGCCCCTTCGACAAGGAACCGGTGACCCAGCCGGTGCTGTGGCTGCCGCAGAACGAGATCGCCAACTCGCCCAGCACGCCCCTCCAACTGACCAAGGGGCGCTTCAAGGGGCAGATGCTGTTCGGCGACGTCACCTACGGCGGGCTCCAGCGTGCCTACCTGGAGAAGGTCAAGGGCCAGTACCAGGGCGCCGTGTTCCGCTTCACCCAGGGCCTCGAAGCGGGCGTGAACCGCATCAGCATGGGTCCCGACGGCGCGATCTACGTGGGCGGTCTGGGCGCCGACGGCAACTGGGGCCAGGAGGGCAAGCTCAAGTTCGGCCTGCAGAAGCTCACGCCCAACGGCGGCAACACCTTCGACATCCAGGCCATGCGGGTGCGCAAGGGCGGCTTCGAGGTCGAGTACACCCAGCCCCTGTCGCAGGAGACCGCCGAGGACCTGGTGAGCCACTACCGGGCCGAGCAGTGGCGCTACACCCCGACCCGTGACTACGGCGGCCCCAAGATCGCCGAGGAGACCCTCGAGGTGACCTCGGCGAAGCTGTCCGCCGACCGCAGGAAGGTCACCCTGGCCATCGACGGCCTCAAGCCCGGCCGCGTGGTGCACCTGCGCTCCCCGCGTCCGTTCAGCTCCGCGTCCGGCGAGACCCTGTGGAGCACCGAGGCCTGGTACACCCTCAACGCCCTCCCGGGCGCCGAACCCGCACCCGGCCCGGTGTACGAGGCGGAGGAGGCCACCCTCACCGGGGCGGCCGGCATCAACACCGACCACCGCGGCTACTCCGGCAGCGGCTTCGTCGACCGGTACGGCACCCAGGGCGCCACCACCACCTTCGACGTCACCGTGGACCGGACCGGCTCCTACGACGTGGGCCTGCGCTACTCCAACGGTCCGAACCCCTTCCAGGGCACCAAGTCCGTCTCCCTGTACGTCAACGGACGCAAGATCAAGCAGACCGAGCTGCGCAGCACCGGCGACTGGGACACCTGGTCCACCCAGCGGGAGACGGTACGGCTGCGCGCCGGGCACAACACCGTCGCCTACCGGGTCGACGAGGGCGACACCGGGCACGTCAACCTGGACCTCCTCACCGTCGACCGGCACGGCGCCCCGGTCAGCCTGTTCGACGGCCGGAACCTCGACCGCTGGCAGCACACCGACGGACGCCCGGTGCAGTGGCCGGTCGACGGCGGGGCCGCCGAGGTCTGCTGCGGTGACATCCGCACCAAGGACAGCTACGACGACTTCCGGCTGCACATCGAGTACCGGCTGCCGAAGCTGCCCCCGGACGTCACCGGCCAGGACCGCGCCAACAGCGGCGTCTACCTCCAGGACCGCTACGAGATCCAGATCCTGGACTCCTACGGCGACACCACCCTCGCCGCCGACGAGGCGGGCGCGATCTACCAGAAGAAGGCGCCCGACGTGAACGCCGCCCGGCCGCCGGAGACGTGGCAGTCGTACGACGTCGTCTTCCGCGCCGCGCGCTACGACGCCGAGGGCAACAAGACGTCCGACGCGCGGATCACGGTGGTGTGGAACGGGAAGAAGGTCCACGACGACGTGGCCGTGGACGGCCCCACCGGCGGTGGCGCCCCCGAGGGCCCGGCGGCCGCGGCCGTCCGGCTGCAGGACCACGGCAACGCGGTGCGGTACCGCAACATCAGCATCACACCGCTGAGCTGACACGCCACGGGTGAGCACACGGGTGTGGCCGGGCCCACGGGGACCCGGCCACACCCCTGTGGGTGTCCGTTGGCGGCGACGGTCCTGCCGGGCCACAAACTGGTCGCGGAGCTGTCACCCACAAGGTCTACCGCGACGCCGCCCGCCCCTCGCGGCTGGTCCTGCCGTTCACCACACGGACGGCGGAGCGGGAGGCGTAGGCACACGTGCGAGGCGCTTCGCCGTCCGGGACCCCCGGACGGCGAAGCCGGAGGGCGCGCCGGGCGGCCCGGTGGCACGCTGAGACCGAACGGAGTCTCCGAAAGGACCTCACGGTGATCACCACTGACTTCGCACCCGGCTCGCCCTGCATGCTCGACCTCGGCGCCCCCGACGTCCCGGCCGCCGCCTCCTTCTACGGCTCCGTCCTCGGCTGGGACCTCGAGCCGATGGGCGAGGGCGTCGAGGGCGGCATGTTCCGCAAGGACGGCAAGATGGTCGCCGGCCTCGGCAAGCTCACCGAGGAGGGCGCCCGGCCCGCCTGGATGATCTACTACACGGTCTCCGACGCGGACGCCACGACCCGGGCCGTCGAGGCGGGCGGCGGTACCGTGCGCGTGGCGCCGATGGACATCGAGCAGTGGGGGCGGATGGCCCAGTACAGCGACCCGCTGGGCGGCCAGTTCGCGGTGTGGCAGCCCGGCGAGAGCAAGGGCGTCGACCTGGTCGACGCGCCCGGCTCCCTGTGCTGGACCGAGCTGTACACCAGCGACGCGGCCGCGGCGCGGCGGTTCTACGGCGACGTCTTCGGCTGGCGGTTCACCGACATGCCGATGCCGGGCGGTGAGGGCACGTACACGATGATCACCCCGGCCGGAATGCCCGACGAGCGGATGCACGGCGGCCTGCTGGAGGTCGGCGAGGACGCCCTGTCCCTGGCCGGCGGGCGGCCCTACTGGCACCCGGTCTTCGCGGTCGCCGACTGCGACGCGGCCGTCGCCCAGGTCCGCGGGAACGGCGGCACCGTGCAGATGGGCCCCGTGGACGCCGAGGGCGTCGGCCGGATGGCCCTGTGTCTGGACCCCTTCAAGGCGGACTTCGTGCTGCTGACCCCGACGGAGGGCTGACGGGGCCGGGCGGGTCAGCCGGCGGTGGCCGGCCGCCGGGCGTCCACCTCGATCTCGATCCTCATCCGTGGATCGGCGAGACCGCAGACCATCATCGTCGCGGCCGGCCGCACCTCGCCGAAACACCGGCGCAGCACCGGCCAGCACGGCTCGAAGTCCGCCCGGTCCGGCAGCAGATAGCGCACCCGGACCACATCGGCGAACGTGCACCCGGCCTCCGCCAGCGCGGCGCCGATGGTGCGCAGGCACTGCTCGGCCTGCTCCACGACGTCGTCGGAGATCGTCATGGTGGTGTAGTCGAAGCCCGTGGTGCCGGACACGTGCACCCGGTCGCCGTCGATCACGGCACGGGCGTAGCCGATCCGCTCCTCGAACTCCGAACCGCTGAGTATCGCCCGTCGCCGAGGAGCATCCGAAGGGTGGATCATGACGGCATCGTATGTCCCCTGCAACGCCTCGAGCCATCATGGGCAGCCGGCCGCGGAGGGCCGCCATGGAGCCTGACGACCAGGTCATGGCAGGCCCGGGGGAGCGGCGCGTCGCCGAGGCGGCGGAACGGATCGTCGCCGAGGGCCGGCCGCGTCTGCACCGCACCTGGGCGTCGCTGGTGGCCACCGCGCTGCTGGGCGGCATCGACGTGAGCGTGGGCGTCATGACGCTGCTGTTCGTCAAGCACGAGACCGGCAGCGACCTCCTGGCCGGGCTGGCCTTCTCCGTGGGGCTGATCGCCCTGCTGCTCGGTCACAGCGAACTGTTCACCGAGGGCTTCCTCGTACCCGTCAGCACCGTGATCGCCGGCGCGGCCACCTGGCTCGACCTGCTGCGCCTGTGGGTGACGGCCCTGGTGATGAACCTGGCGGGCGGCTGGGCGTTCATGTGGATCGTGATGCGGGCCTTCCCGGAGCTGCGTTCCACTGCGGCCGAGGCGGGCGCGCGGTTCGTCGACGGCGGGTACAGCCTGGGCACCTTCTGCCTCGCCGTGCTGGGCGGCGGCGTCATCACCCTCATGACGCGGATGCACCACGGCACCGAGTCCATGACCGGGAAGATCACCGCGTCGGTGTCCGCCGCGTTCGTCCTGGCCGGACTCGGCCTGTGGCACTCGGTCCTGGACTCCCTCATCGCGTTCGGCGGCCTGCACGCCGGCCGCACGTCCTACGGATACGCCGACTGGCTGGCCTGGCTGGGCTGGGCCGTCCTCGGCAACGTCGTCGGGGGCCTCCTGCTGACCACGGCCCTGCGCCTGGTGCGCAGCGCACCGGTACTGCGCGAGGACGCGCCGGCGACGGACGCGGGCGACACCTGATCGCGATGGGGCCCCTACCGGGCTCGCTCACCGGTCCTGAGACAGCCTCAGCAGGTCGGCGAAGGTGCCTCCGGCGTGCACGAGGTCGTCGTACGTGCCGTGCTCGGTGATGCGGCCCTGCTCCAGGACGACGATGTGGTCGGCGATCTTCGTGTTCTCCAGCCGGTGGGTGACCACGATCGTGATGCGGTCGCCCGCGATCGCCTTGATCCGCTCGAAGATGCCGTGCTCCCCGCGCGGGTCCATCTGCGACGTCGGCTCGTCGAGGATCAGCAGCGGCGGCCGCCGGTACAGCGCCCTTGAGCAGGCCAGCCGCTGCCACTGGCCGCCGGACAGCTCGGCGCCGCCGAAGATCTCCCGGGCGAGCAGTGTGTCGAGGCCGGCGGACAGGCCCTCCACGGCGTCCCGCATCCCGACGGCGTCGACCGCCTCCCACACCTCGTCGTCGTCCGCGCCGCGCGGCTGCCCGAGCGTCACGTTCTCCCGCACCCGCAGCGGCCACTGGGCGAAGATCTGCGGCACCAGGCCGGTGCACCGCCACACCGACGCCGGGTCGGCGCCGGCGAGGTCGACGCCGTCCCAGGTGACCCGGCCCTTGTCCGCGAGGTGGATGCCGGTGACCAGGCGGGTCAGGGTGCTCTTCCCGGACCCGTTCACGCCGACCACGGCGAGGATCTCACCGCGCCGCAGCGTCAGCGACACGCCGTCCACGGCCGGCCGCTCCTTGCCCGGGTAACGGTAGGTGACCTCTTCCAGGCGGATCTCCCGCACCGGGGACGCGACCTCCTTCCGCCCCCGCCGGGGAGCGCGCGCCGCGGCGTCGTCGAGGAACGCCTGCATGTCGCTGAGGTACAGGCTGGTGTGGAAGACCGCCGCGCCGTTCATCACGACCTGGGACAGCGCGGCCAGGGTCGTCTGCACGGCGATCACGGCCGTGGCGGCGACGCTCGGGGCGATGCGCCCGGTGGCCGTGAGCCACGCGAGCGCGGCCCAGGTCAGCACCAGGAACGCGCCTCCGGCGAGGGACGACAGCAGGGCGATCCGCAGAGTCCGCGGGGCCGCCGACAGCGACCGCTCGTCCACCCGCTCGGACAGGGCGCGGTACCAGTACAGGATGTAGTCCGTCATGCCGTTGGCGCGGACCTCGTCGGCGTACTTCGGCGTGGTCGCCCACCAGCGCGTCATGCCGCGCACGGCGCGGTCGGCGATGTTCGCGTAGTGGATCTCGTAGTCGACGCGCGCGGTGAGGACGGCGCCCGCGCCGGCCGGGGCGACGGCCAGCAGGAGCAGAGGCAGCATCAGAGGGTTGAGCACCGACAGGACGCCGCAGGCGGTGACCATCCTGATGAGCGCCGCCATGAAGCGCTGGGCGTCCATCACCATCACGTGCGTGCGCATGACGCCCATCTCCGCGGCCTCCTGGCGGTCGGCGAAACCGTCCACGGCGTACGCCTCGGCCTCCACCCGGCACACGGCCTCGACCAGCGCGCAGTCGGTCTCCGTGGTCAGCCGCGGCGTGACGCGCCGCTCGGCGTAGGAGGCCAGCGCGGCCGACGCGCGGGCGACGGCGCTCGCCGCCGCGACGACGACCAGCGCGGGCAGCGCGTCGCGCAGCCGGTCGCCGGCCGCGCCGGAACCCAGCAGCGGGCCCATGGCCCGGGCCGTCGCGGTGAGCAGGGCGGCCGCCGACACCCCGGTCAGCAGCTGGCAGACGAGGAGCAGGAGCACGGCCCGGCGGTCGATCCGCCACGCCATGACGCAGATCCGCCGCAGCACCGAGGGGAGCTGGGCGCACAGGGCGCCGAAGCCGGCCTGGCCGAGCGGGTTCACGGACTGGTGGCCGGAGAAGGTGATCTCGGCGGGAGGCGGGGATGGGACGGCACGGGTGGTCGGTCGGGTCACGGCACTTCTCCCTGCTGGTCAGAGGGGTGGAGGGCGACGGCACGAGACTCAACGAGACGGGCGCCGGTATCGAACACACGTGTTTCGGACGACGTCCTTTCCGTGCGGCACACGGCGGCCGGGGTACGCGTCCTTGGGCGCAGGGCCCGGGAGCGCGGAGCGTGTTGGCCGAAACGCCGATCGCCGAGGCGCCCCGAACGGGCGCCGGGCAACTGCGCGATCAGCCCTCGACGGCCCGCATCCGCCGTGTGAGCGACTTCACCCCTCCGTCTTTTGCCTAAAGTCTTTAGGCTCGGGCACACTCGCTGTAGCTGAACGGAAGGACGGCCATGGCTCCGCGCGTAGGACTCACCACCGAACGCCTGACCAGAGCGGGCGCGGAACTCGCCGACGAGGTGGGCTTCGAGCAGGTGACCGTCTCGGAGCTCGCCCGGCGTTTCGACGTCAAGGTGGCGAGCCTCTACTCGCACGTGAAGAACTCGCACGACCTCAAGACCCGCATCGCCCTCCTCGCCCTGGAGGAACTCGCCGACCGCGCCGCCGACGCGCTGGCCGGACGGGCCGGCAAGGACGCCCTGGTCGCCCTGGCGAACGTCTACCGTGACTACGCGCGCGAGCACCCGGGCCGGTACGCGGCCGCGCAGTTCCGGCTCGACCCGGAGACCGCCGCGGCCAGTGCCGGCGTACGGCACGCGAGGATGACCCGCGCGCTGCTGCGCGGTTACGACCTCGACGAACCGGACCAGACCCACGCCGTCCGCCTGCTCGGCAGCGTCTTCCACGGCTACGTCAGCATCGAGATGGGCGGCGGCTTCAGCCACAGCGCCCCCGACACGGAGGAGACCTGGTCCCGCGTCCTCGACGCGCTGGACGCCCTCCTGCGCACCTGGCCGCCCGCGCCCTGACCCGCGGGCGCCCCCTCACGCCCCCCCCACGACCCCCGAAAGACGGACCGAGACATGCCCTCCGCGCCCCACGTCACCCACACCACCCCCGTCACCCCCGACCTCGTACGCGGCGCCCTCGAACTGGAGGAGACCCCCGACGGACTGCTGCCGCACCGCCTGCCGGCGTGGGCGCGCGCCCAGTGCGCCGACGGGCAGCTCGCCATGGCCGAGTCCCAGCCCTCCGGCGTCCGCCTGGTCTTCCGCACCCGCGCCACCGTGGTCGAACTGGAGACCGTCCCCACCAAGCGCGTCTACGTCGGCGCCCCGCCCCGCCCCGAGGGCCTGTACGACCTGCTCGTCGACGGCCGGCCGGCCGGGCAGGCGTCCGCGACCGGCGGCAACACGGTCACCGTCGACATGTCCACCGGCAAGGCCGAGATGAGTTCCGGACCGGCGGGCGCCGTTCGCTTCGACGGCCTGCCCGGCACCGGCAAGACCGTGGAGATCTGGCTGCCGTACAACGAGCTCACCGCGCTCGTCGCGCTGCGCACCGATGCCCCGGTGGAGCCCGCGCCCGCCTCCGGACGCCGCACCTGGCTGCACCACGGCAGCTCCATCAGCCACGGCTCCGACGCCGCGGGCCCGACCACCATCTGGCCGGCGCTCGCCGCGGCCGCGGGCGGGGTGGAACTGGTGAACCTCGGCTTCGGCGGCAGCGCCCTGCTGGACCCGTTCGTCGCCCGCACCCTGCGCGACACGCCGGCCGACCTGATCAGCCTCAAGATCGGCATCAACCTGGTCAACACCGACCTGATGCGGCTGCGCGCGTTCGGCCCCGCCGTGCACGGCTTCCTCGACACCATCCGCGACGGCCACCCCGACACCCCGCTGCTGGTCGTCTCGCCGATTCTGTGCCCCATGCACGAGGACACGCCCGGCCCCACGGCGTTCGACCTCAGCCGGCTCGCCGAGGGGAAGCTGGCGTTCACCGCCTCCGGCGACCCGGAGGAGCGGGCCGAGGGCAAGCTGACGCTGAACGTCGTACGCGAGGAACTGGAACGGGTCGTGGCGGCGCGCGCCAAGGAGGACCCGAACCTCCACCACCTCGACGGGCGTGTCCTGTACGGCGAGGCGGACCACGCCGAACTCCCGCTGCCCGACGGCCTCCACCCGGACGCGGCCGCTCACCGGCTCATCGGGCAGCGGTTCGCCGCCCACGCCTTCGCGGCCGACGGCCCGTTCGCCGACGCGGGCGACTGACCCGGACGGTGGCCGCCCTTGCGGGGGCGGCCACCATCGGTACTCCGAACCTCCGTTGACGCACAGTCACCTCTGCGCAAAGCCTGGACAGCCGTCGCGCAGCGTGTTGTCATTCCGCTGCACACCGGATTTCCAACGTTGGAAGAACTGTCGGCGGAGTGGACGGCCGCGCCCTCGTTCCGCCGTGGCCCCATGCACCCAGCGCGAGGAAAGGTTCGATGACCAGACAACTCACCCGCCCGAGATCCAGATGGTGGGCCGTGCTGACCGTGACGGCGCTGGCCCTGTCCACGGGCGCCCTGGCGCCCGCCGCGACGGCCGCCGCACCGGCGGCGGCCGGCGGCGCCTCCGCCGCCCGGGCCGCGGACGCCGACGTCACGGTGCACGGGCTGAAGGGCGAGTACTTCCGCATGTCCGCGCCGGGCGCCCGGGACTTCGCCGAACTCGGCGGCGCCCAGCTCGAGCCGCAGATCAACTTCGCGGGTCTCACCAACACGTTCGAGGAGCTGACCGGCCGGACGGAGCACACCACCGCCCGCTGGAGCGGCCAGATCGAGGCCCCGGCGACCGACGACTACACCTTCCACGCCATCGGCGACAACGGCTTCCGCCTCTACATCGACGGCGAACCGGTCATCGACCACTGGGAGCCCGACTGGGAGCGGGAGCAGACCAGCGCCCCGGTGAAGCTGACCGCGGGCAGGACGTACGACTTCCGCCTGGAGATGTTCCAGGACTTCGGCGGGTCGAACATGTACCTGCGCTGGTCCACGCCGACGCTCGCCAAGCAGCTCGTGCCGATGACGGCGTTCACCCCGCCCGCCGACTTCGAGGTCTACCCGGTCGAGCTGACCGTGGGCCGCGACGGCCGCACCCTGCGCGCCCGCTTCGACGGCCCGGTGAGCGACCTCGCGCAGGTGGCCGAGCACCTCAAGGTCGAGGCCGACACCACCGCCATGCCGATCACCTCGGTGAAGGCGGTCCCCGGCGACCGGAACTCCCTCCAGGTCACCCTCTCCGAGGCGATCCAGAAGGCCCAGACGGTCCGCGTCGTCTACGACGGCGAGGGCGGCCTCACGGCCGGCGGCGAGGCCGTGCCCCGCATCGCCCGCTACGCCGAGAACGTGTCCACCCACCGCCTCACCACCCCGTGGGGCGACAAGGTGAACACGAACAACCCGCTGCCCGAGTACCCGCGCCCGCAGCAGGTCCGCACGCACTGGAAGAACCTCAACGGGCCCTGGCAGTTCAGCGGTGCGAGGGCGGGGGAGCAGCCCGTCTTCGGCAAGAACCTGAACGAGAAGATCATCGTGCCGTTCCCGGCGGAGTCGCTGCTCTCCGGGATCGAGCGGCACGAGGACCACATGTTCTACCGCAAGCTGGTGGACGTGCCGAAGAGCTGGAAGACCGGCAAGAGCGGCAAGAACCGGCTCAAGCTGAACTTCGGCGCCGTCGACTACGAGGCCCGCGTCTGGGTCAACGGCAGGAAGGTCGCCGAACACACCGGCGGCTACAACGCGTTCAGCGCCGACATCACCGACGCGCTGAAGAACAAGGGCCCCCAGGAGATCGTCGTCGCGGTCACCGACACCGGCGGCCCCGACCAGCCGGTGGGCAAGCAGTCCACCAGCCCCGGCGGCATCTGGTACACCCAGTCCTCCGGCATCTGGCAGACCGTCTGGATGGAGCCCGTCGCCGAGACGTCCATCGACAACGTCGTCACGACGCCGGACATCGACACCAGGACCCTGGCGGTGACCGTCGAGTCCGCCGGCGCGTCCGCCACGGCACGCGTCGAGGCCGTGGCCCGCGACCACCGCGGCAGGGTCGTCGGCAAGGTGACCGGTCCGGCCAACGAGCAGCTGAGGCTGCCGGTCGCCCGCCAGCACCTGTGGAGCCCGGACGACCCGTACCTCTACGACCTCGACGTCACGCTGAAGGACGGCCGCTCCACCGACACGGTCGACAGCTACTTCGGCATGCGGAAGATCGGCATCGAGGACGTGGGCGGCTACAAGAAGCTCGTCCTCAACGGCAAGCCCGTGTTCTCCCTCGCCACCCTGGACCAGGGCTTCTGGCCCGACGGGCTCTACACCGCGCCCAGCGACGACGCCCTGGCGTTCGACCTGAAGGCGCACAAGCGGCTCGGCTTCAACGCGGTCCGCAAGCACATCAAGGTGGAGTCGCCGCGCTGGTTCTACCACGCGGACCGGCTGGGCCTGCTGGTCTGGCAGGACTTCGTCTCCGGCAACCTGACCAGCGCGAAGGGCCGGCAGGCCTTCGTCGAGCAGGGCCGGGAGATGATGCGCCAGCACCACAGCTCGCCCTCCGTCATCGGCTGGATCGTCTTCAACGAGGGCTGGGGCGAGTGGGACCGGGAGGAGACCGGCAAGCTCACCGACGCCGTCAAGGCCGCCGACCCGTCCCGCGTCGTCAACGCCCACAGCGGGGTCAACTGCTGCAACAGCAAGGGCGACTCCGGCACGGGCGACATCATCGACCACCACGACTACAACAACGAGGACCCGCCCTTCCCCGACCACCGCGCGGCGATGGACGGCGAGCACGGCGGGTTCACCCTCCGCGCCCCGGGGCACATGTGGCCCGGCCCGCCCACCGTCATCTACAGCGGCGTGGACAGCAAGGAGGCGCTGACCCGCAAGTATGTGGAGAACACCGAGAGGTTCTACCTCGACCAGGCGGCCGCGGAGCTGTCCGGCTCCGTGTACACGCAGATCACCGACCTGGAGAACGAGCTCAACGGCCTCTACACGTACGACCGCAGGGAGATCAAGGTCGACCCGAAGCAGGTGCGGGAGATCAACCTCAAGGTGATCGCCGCCGGCGCCTCCGCCGGTCAGCGGGAGCAGCTCAAGGGCGGCGGCCACTGGTCCCTCGACGAGGGCACCGGCACCACGGCCGAGGACGAGGGTCCGAACGGCAAGGCGCTGACGCTCACCGGGGGCGCCACCTGGACCACCGGAGTCAGCGGCAGCGCGCTGAAGTTCGACGGGCAGACCCAGTTCGCCCAGACGGACGGTCCGGTCCTCGACACCACCGGCAGCTACACCGTCTCCGCCTGGGTCACCCTCGACGCGCTGCCCGGCAACTACGCCACCGCCGTCAGCCAGGACGGCCGGCGCCAGGCCAGCCCGTTCTACCTCCAGTACGGGCAGGGCGCGTTCGCCTTCAGCACCCCCGACGGCAGGCGGGCCCGCCTGGAGACCCGGCCCGAACTCGGGCGCTGGTACCACCTGGTGGGCGTGCGTGACGGCGCCACCAACCAGATCACCCTGTACGTCGACGGCACGAAGGCGGCGACCGTCACCGGCGGCCCCAACTACGTCGGCTCCGGCCCCCTCGCGGTGGGCCGCGCCAAGTGGAACGGTGACGACACCGACTTCTGGAACGGCTCCGTCGACGAGGTGCACGCCTACGACAAGGCGCTCACCGCCGAGGAGGTGACCGCCCTCCACGAGGCGGAGAAGCCGTAACACCTTCCGCGACGAGGGGGCGGACGCCACGGCGTCCGCCCCCTCTCGCCTTGCCGTCACACACCGCTCAGGGTGTCCAGGGCGCCTCCACCGCCCAGGTGGTGTCCTCGGCGAACAGGGCGGGGGAGTCGTAGGCGCGCGTGCCGCCCGGCACCGCCAGCCACAACTCTGCGCCGTAGTGGCGCAGATACTGCCCGGGGAAGTTGTACGCGGACAGCCTCACCCCGCCGTTCGCGCCCCGCACCGGACAGAAGGTGGCGTCCGCGCGGAACAGGTCGCCGCTGCCGCCCTCCTTGTACACCCGGGAGTCGCGGTGCCGCAGGTACTCGCCCGGGTAGTTGCGCGACTCGAACGAGGAACAGGAGGCGTCCGCCAGGCCGGGGACGATCCGCCAGGTGGCGTCGGCCTTCAGCAGCGCCTCGCTGCCGCCGTTCACCACCTCGGTGAACACGGCGCCGTCCTTGTGCCGCACATAGCGGTCCGTGTAGCCGGGGGTGGTGACGCGCAGGGAACGGAACTGGCCCGTGGGCAGCGTCACCGGGGCGGACGGCGAGCGGGAGGCGTCGATCAGCGCCCGGTTGGCCGCCCGGACCCGCGCCTCGTCGACCTTGACCACCTGACGGTCGTAGGTGAGCAGCCCGTTCGCCTCGTTCTCCACGTCGGTGATCTCCGTGTAGACGGCGGCGGACAGGCCCCGCGGGAGGCGCACCTCGCGGATGCCGTCCAGGAGCCCGACGAGCCGGTTGTCCAGATGGGCGGGGGACGGCTGATCCTCGTAGCTGAAACCGCCGCCCGGGTACCACTCGTGACCGGCCACCTTGAAGCCCAGCCCGCCGTACTCGCCGAGCACCGCGGCCCGGTTCGCGTCGGGCACGGTGGTGCCGGGGCCCACGTACACGTGGTGGTCGACGACGTCGCCGTTGCCGCCGTCGACGGCGCCGCAGCAGTTCACCCCGCTCATGTTGTCCACCAGCCGCGACGGGTCGTACGCCTTCACCTCGTTCGCGATCCGCGCCTGGTCGTACTGGCCCCAGCCCTCGTTCTGGTCGACCCACATGACCAGCGACGGGGAGCTGCGATGCTGGTCGATGACGCGCCGGTACTCGCTCTCCCACTGGGCACGCCCCGCCGCGTCGGGCGTGCGTTCCATGGACGGCATGTCCTGCCACACCAGCAGACCGAGCCGGTCCGCCCAGTAGAACCAGCGCTGCGGCTCCACCTTGATGTGTTTGCGCACCATGTTGAAGCCGAGGTCCTTGTGCTTCTGCAGGTCGAACCGCAGGGCCGCGTCGGTCGGCGCGGTGTAGATGCCGTCCGGCCAGTAGCCCTGGTCCAGGGTGCCCGTCTGGAACACGAACTGCCCGTTGAGCACGGGCCGCAGCACACCGTCCACGCGGGCCAGTCCGATCGTGCGCATGCCGGTGTAGCTGCCCACGGAGTCGACCGTCGTGGAGCCGGACAGCAGGTCGGCGCGCACGTCGTAGAGGAACGGGTCGTCGGGCGTCCAGCGACGGGCGTTCGGCACCGGGACGGTGAACTCCGTGCCGGCCGGACCGGTGGCCGTGCCGACGGTGGCGCCGCCCGTGGAGACGGTCACGCGGGTCTGGTGGCCGCTCGTCCCGGCTCCCCGCACGGTGACCTTGAGCCGGTTGTTCACCGGATCGGGCACCATGTCGAGGCGGGTGATGTGGGCCGCCGCCGTGGGCTCCAGCCACACCGTCTGCCAGATGCCGGAGGCGGCCGTGTAGAAGATGCCTCCGCCCGGATGGGGCTGGACGTCGTTCAGTCGCTGCTTGCCGACCGCCTGGCCGCCGGTCTGGGTGGGGTCCCAGACGG
Source organism: Streptomyces albogriseolus (assembly GCA_014650475.1). Lineage (GTDB taxonomy): Bacteria > Actinomycetota > Actinomycetes > Streptomycetales > Streptomycetaceae > Streptomyces > Streptomyces albogriseolus. The sequence goes on along the minus strand of BMVA01000005.1, from coordinate 229,871 downwards.
AGACGACGATCGTGTTGGCGCCGCCCCGGTTCAGCAGATCGGTGATGTCGTACGAGAAGGCGTCGTAGCCGCCGTCGTGGGTCGTCCCGGCCTGCCGGTCGTTGACCCACACGGTGGTGCGCCAGTCGCTCGCGCCGAAGTGGAGCTGGACGCGCCGGCCGTCCCAGCGGGACGGCACCACGAAGGTGCGCTTGTACCAGAGCTTGTCGTTCGGGGTGATGCGGCGCTGGATGCCGGAGAGCGCCGACTCGGCGACGAACGGCACCCGGATCTGCTCCGGGAACGCGGCGGGCCGGCCGGCGTCCGCCGAGGTCACGGCGAAGTCCCAGATGCCGTTCAGATTCGCCCAGTCGGGGCGGGTGAGCTGCGGGCGCGGATACTCGGGCAGCGGGTTGTCGACCGGGACCTGGCCGGTCCACGGGGTGGTCATCGGGGCGGGTTTCGGCGCCCACGCCGCCGGCGCCGCGGTCGCGGCGCCGGGAACGGTGAGGGCGGTGGCGGCCAGCAGGGCCGCCACCGCCAGGACGGTCGCCGTCCACCGGCGTCTGTGGCCGGCGGGCGGGACGGGTGCGAGTGCTCTACGCATCGTCACTCCTCGGGAAGTGGGGGTGGGAGACGTGCGCGTGCGAGAAGCGGCCGGCTGCGCGAGGAGCGTGACCGGCCGCCGTACCGGACGCGGCGACGGGAGCCAGGGCGTCCCGCCGCCGCGTCCGGGGTCTACAGGAGTTGCCGTCGGCGGCCCAGCCACGTCTGGGCGACGACCACCACGGCGAGGAAGGCGCCGCTGACGACTTGCTGGTAGGAGGAGTCCAGGGAGCCGATCTGGTTGATGACGTTCTGGATCACCTTCAGCAGCAGCACCCCGACCAGCGACCCGCTGACGTAGCCGAGCCCGCCGGTGAGCAGGGTGCCGCCGATGACCACGGCGGAGATCGCCTCCAGCTCCATGCCGTTGCCGAGGATGGTCACCCCGGAGGCGAGCCATGCGGCGTTCAGCGCCCCGGCGAGGCCGGCCAGCACCCCGGACAGCGTGTAGACGAGGATCTTGGTACGGGCCACCGGGGCGCCCATCAGCGCCGCCGCGTCCTCGTTCCCGCCGACCGCGTACACATGCTGGCCGAACCGGGTGCGGCGCAGCACGACCGCCCCGGCGACGAACAGCGCCAGCGTGATCCACACCGGGTTGCCGAGACCGAGCGTGGTGCCCTGCCCCAGCTCGGCGAGGAACGAGCCCTTGCCGATGAGGTAGGTATTCGCGCCCTCGTCGGTGATCGCCAGCATCAGACCCCGGGCGCCCAGCATGGCCGCCAGGGTGACGATGAACGGCGCCAGCCGTGACCGGGCCACCAGCAGCCCGTTGACCACGCCGACCGCCCCGCACACCACCAGCGGCAGCAGCAGCGCCACCAGCGTCCCGTGCCGGGAACCCCAGGCCGCCAGCACCCCGCCCAGCGCGAACAGCGAGCCCACCGACAGGTCGATGCCGCCGGTGATGATCACGAACGTCATGCCGAGCGCGACGATCGCGAGGAACGCCGAACTCGTCGCCATGTTGCTGACGTTGTCGCCGGTCGCGAACGAGTCGAAGCTGAACGTCGCCACCAGCGAGACGATGACCAGCACCGCCAGCGCGCCGTGCTGCTGCACCAGGGCGCTCAGTCGCTCGGACCGCGCCGGCCCCACGGGCTCGGCGCCCGCCGCCTGCGTGCCGTCGTCCGCGTTCACCGGCGCCTGTGTCTTCGTGACGGTCATCGCCTCCCCCGTCCCCGCGCCGCGTAGACCGCGGCCACGATCACTACGGCCTGCGCGATCTGCGTCCACGACGGCGGCAGATCGTGCTTGATGAGGGTGGCGGTGAGCAGCTGGATGAGGACCGCGCCCGCCACCGTCCCGGCGATGTTGACCCGGCCGCCGGTGAGCGGCGTGCCGCCGACCACGACGGCGGTGATCGCGGACAGCTCCATCAGGTTGCCCAGCGACGTCGGGTCGCTGGCCTGCAGCCGGGCCGTGGCGAGCACGCCCGCCACGGCGGCGAGCAGCGCGGACACCACGTACACCACGATCAGCACGCGGCGCACCGGCAGGCCGGCGAGCTGCGCCGCGGGACGGCTGTCGCCGATGGCGAGGAGCTGCCGTCCGAAGGTGGTACGGCGCACCGTGAACGCCACCAGCAGCGCCAGCACGGCCGCGATCAGGATCAGGTACGGAATCCCCAGCACGTCGCCGGAACCGAGCGACGCGAGCTGCGGGTTGCGCAGGTCCTCGAGCTGCGGCAGCAGCACCAGGGCCAGGCCCCGCCCGCCCACCATGAGGGCGAGGGTCGCCACGATGGGCTGCACCCCCACCAGCGCCACCAGCGCCCCGTTGGCGAGGCCCACGCCGGCGGCGAACAGCGCCACCACGAGCAGCGCCGGCACCAGTCCGTATCCCAGGTAGAGGGCGGTCACCGAGGCCGCGAGCGCCATCACGGCGCCCACCGACAGGTCGACGCCCTCGGTCCCGATGACCAGGGCCATGCCCAGCGCGACGATGATGACGGGCGCCACCTGCACGGCCTGGGTGCGGAAGTTCTCCGCGGACAGGAAGTGCGGGGTGATGACGATGTTGACGACCAGCAGCAGCGCCACACCGGCGTACACGCCGTACGTCTGGAGCCACTGCAGGGCGCGCGCCTTGTCCAGCGGGACGGTCTTCAGAGCGGCTTCAGCCATCGGTGGCCGCCCCCTCGACCGCGTCCCGTGCCGGGGCGTCCCCGGCGATGGTCCGCATCAGCTTGTCCTCGGTGACCTCGTCGCCGGTCAGCTCGCCGACGACGGCACCGTCCTTCAGTACGACCACGCGGTCGGACCCTTCGATCAGTTCCTCCAGGTCGGAGGAGATGAGCAGGACGCCCAGGCCGTCCGCGGCCAGTTCGTCCACGAGCTTCTGCACCTCGGCCTTGGCGCCGACGTCGATGCCCCGGGTGGGCTCGTCCAGCAGCAGCACCTTCGGGTTCATCGCCAGCCAGCGGGCGAGCAGCACCTTCTGCTGGTTGCCGCCGGACAGTTCGCCGACCTTCTGCTGGGGCGAGGACGCCTTGATGCGCAGCCGCTCGATGAACGTGTTCACGATGCTGTCGACGCGCGCCTCGGACACCAGCCCGAAGCGGGAGAGCCGGGGGAGGACGGCCAGCGAGATGTTCTCCCGCACCGACAGTCCGGGCACGATGCCCTCGCTCTTGCGGTCCTCCGGCAGCAGACTCACGCCCGCCCGGATGGCGGCCGGCGTGGACCCCCCGCGCAGGGGCGTCCCCGCCACCACGACTCGGCCGGAACTCGTCGGCAGCGCACCGGAGATGGCCTTCGCCGTCTCGGTGCGCCCGGAGCCGAGCAGCCCGCCGAGCCCGACCACCTCGCCGGGCCGGATGCTGACCGACACGCCGTGCAGCTGGTGGGGGACCGTCAGGTCCGTGGCCTGAAGCACCGGCCGGCTGTCGGTGGCGTGGTGGTCGCCGGTGAACTTCGTCAGCCCCTCCGACCGCACCTCGCCCAGCTCCCGGCCCAGCATCGTGGACACCAGGGACAGCCGGTCCAGGTCGGCGAGTCTGCCGTGGTGGACGCGCCGGCCGTCGCGCAGCACGGTCACCGTGTCGCACACGGCGTACAGCTCGTCCAGGCGGTGGCTGACGTAGACGACGGCGATGCCCTCGTCGCGCAGCCGGCGGATGACCGAGAACAGCGTCTCGACCTCCCGCGGTTCGAGCGACGACGTCGGCTCGTCCATGATGACGATCCGCGCCTCGCTCGCCACGGCACGGGCCAGCGCGACCATCTGCTGCGCGCCCACGCCGAGACTGCGCAGCGGCCGCCGTACGTCGACGCGGACGCCGTAACCGCGCAGCGTCTCCTCGGCCTCGCGGTGCATGCGGGCGAAGTCGAGCAGACCGAAGCGGTTCCGGGGCTCGCGGCCCAGGAACAGATTGCGGGCCACGCTGAGCAGCGGGATGAGGTTGACCTCTTGGTAGATCGTCGAGATGCCGGCCTTCTGCGCCTCCAGCGGGGTGGCGAAGGAGACCGGCCGGCCCTGGAAAACGATGTCACCGGCGTCGGGCCGGTACACCCCGGTGAGGAGCTTGATGAGCGTCGACTTGCCGGCGCCGTTCTCGCCGATCAGGGCGTGGACCTCACCGGCGTGCAGGGTCAGGTCCACGTCGTCCAGGGCCCGGACGCCGGGGAACGTCTTGCTCAGTCCGCGGACGGCGAGGACTTCGGCGGGGGGAGCCACCTGTGCCTCCAGGATGGGAAAGGGTGACGGACGGACAGGAGGGCCCGGCGTGGCGCGGGCCCCCGCGACGGGATCAGTAGGCCTTGCCGAGGTCCTGCTGGGCGTTGCCGCTGTCGTAGGCGCTGTCCTGGATGATGACGTCCTGGGGGACTTCCTTGCCCTGGGTGAAGTCGTCGAGCGTCTGGAACGCCAGCGGTCCGAACCGCGGGTTGGACTCGATGACACCGCTGATCCAGCCGTCCACGACGCCCTGGACGGCGTTGCGGGTGCCGTCCACCGTGACGATCTTGACGTCGCCGGCCTTCTTGCCCGCGCCCTTCAGCGCGGCCACCGCGCCCAGGCCCATCTCGTCGTTCTCCGCGTAGATGCCCTTGATGCCGGGCTTCGACTGGATGAGCTGCTCGGTGACCTGCTGGCCCTTCTCGCGGGTGAAGTCGCCGGTCTGCTCGAACACCACCTTCAGGCCGGGGGCCTTCTCGGCGACCCGCTCCTTGAAGCCCTTGGTGCGCTCGGTGGTGACGTTGTTGCCCGCCGAGCCCAGCAGGATCGCGACCTCGCCCTTGCCGCCGGTGGCCTCGATCATCTGGTCGGCGGCGCGCCGCCCCTGCTCCACGAAGTCCGAGGCGATGAAGGACACGTAGTCCTTGCAGGCGGTGGCGTTGATCTTCCGGTCGATGGTGACGATCGGGACCTTCTTGGCCGCGGCGGCCTGGAGGACCGGGTCCCAGCCGTCGGAGTTCAGCGGCGCGATCACCAGCAGGTCGGCGCCCTTGGCGAGCAGGTCCTGCACATCGCTGATCTGCTTGGAGAACTGCGACTGGGCGTTGGCCGTGAGCAGCTTGACGCCTCTCTTGGCCGCCTCGTCCTTGATGGACTGCGTCTCGGCGATGCGGAAGGGGTTGGCCTCCTTCTCCGACTGGGAGAAGCCGACCGTGGCGTCCTTCAGATCGATCTTCTTGCCGCCGTAGGCGTCGATGGTGCAGGTCTTGCTGCCCGGCTTCGGCTCGGCCACCTTCTGGCCTGCGTCGGCGGCGGCCGTGGACTTCTTGCCGTCCGCCGCGTCGTCCTCCGACTTGGCGCAGGACGTCGCGGTGAGGGCCACGGCGGCGGCCAAGGCCACGAGCACGGGACGGGCGAGGAGAAGGGAACGGTGAGTGGTGCGCTGCATGGTGACCCCGATCCGGGTGACGCTGAAAGGGAACTGGGGAGCCTGAAGGACGCGCATGGTGGAGCTGCTCCCCCTGTGCACAACGGCGTCCGGTGCGCCGCCAAGGAGGTTTTACATCGTTGGAAGAGGGCTGTAAACCCCTCGCGCACAAGGTGAGGAGGGGGCGCCTCGAAGGGAGTTGCGGGCGCGCGGAAGCGCACGCCCGCGGTAAGCGCGTACTGTGATCCGATTCGGGGGCTGTCGGCGTGGCGCGCCGGACGCGTCAGGGCGTGGCCGCGCCTGGACGCCCCAACGTGCTCTCCCGCTCGACCAGTTGGTAGTCCGCCCAGATGCGGCGCGGTGCGGGCGCGTTGTCGCCCAGGCGGGCCAGGACCGATTCCACCGCCAGGCGGCCGATCGCGGCCTTGTCCGGTGACACCGATGTGAGGGTCACCGCGCCGAAGCGGCCCTCGATCACGTCGTCGAAGCCGACCACGGCGATGTCCTCGGGGACCCGCAGTCCCCGCTCGTGCAGCACCCTCATCGCGCCGATCGCCATCGGGTCGTTGTAGGCGAACACCGCGTCCGGCCGGCGACCGCTGTCCAGGATGTGCCTCATCGCCCGCGCCCCGTCGGCATGCCCCCAGCCGTCGACGGCCGCGACCAGCCCCTCGTCGGCGCGCAGTCCCGCCGCCGTCAGCTCCTCGCGCCAGCCCCGGACACGGAGCTGGGCCGGCTCGCTGCGGTCGCGCCGGGCGCCGATGAACGCGACCTCCCGGCGCCCCAGCTCGATCAGGTGCCGCACGGCGTCACGGGCGGCGGCCACGTTGTCGATCGCGATGTGGTCGTACGGCAGGTCGTAGTCCCGCTCGCCGAGCAGCACCAGCGGCACGTCCTGGTCGCGGTCGCGCAGGTCCTCGGTCCGCAGTTCGATGGGGCTGAGGATCAGTCCGTCGATGACCCGGGCCCGGAAGCCCTGGCTCACCAGCAGCTCCTGGTCGCGCGAGCCGCCGGTGTGGTCGAGCAGCACGATGTAGTCGTGCTGGGAGGCCGCGTCGATGACGGAGGCGGTCAGCTCGGCGAAGTACGGGTTGCCCAGCTCGGGCAGCGCGAGCGCGATGATGCCCGTGCGGCCCTTGCGGAGGTGGCGCGCGGCGAGGTTCGGCTGGTAGCCGAGCGCGTCGATGGACCGCTGGACCCGCTCGCGCATGGCCGGTGTGACGTGCTGGTAGTTGTTCACCACGTTCGAGACGGTCTTGATGGAGACCCCCGCGTGCGCGGCGACGTCCTTGAGGCTGACCCGCACGGCAATCCCTTCGTGAGCGGCCCGACGCGGTGGCCGGTGCGGATGCGGAACCGTCACCTTGAGTCGTGTGCCGAGCCGCTGGGCTCAAGTTTTACAACGTTATACACGCCGTGACCGGGCGATGACAAGGCTCCGGACGGGCGTCCGGCGGCGGGTGCGGCGGCGCGTTCGCGCCCTGGCTCCGGCGCCCGCCGTGTCCGCGCGTCCGGGCCGCGTCGCGTCGCCGGGTCCGTGCCGCTTCGCGTCGCCGGGTCCGTGCCGCCGCCCACGCGGCGGCACGGACCGGTGGCGTGAAGGACGGGACCGCCTCGACGGCCTCCGGTCCCCGCGAGGCCTGGTCCTGGCCCGTGCACGGGCGGCAGTGCCCCGCACCGGACGGGACGGACCGCGCGGGCGGTCCGGCCGGGCGCGCCTCGTGGCGGACCGTACCGCCCCCGAGGACCGTACCGCCCCGGTGGACCGTACCGCCCTCGCCGGAACGTACAGCTCCCGCCGTGAGGAACCGCCCCTCGGTCAGTGAGCCGCCCTGCCGGAAACGGGCGAGCGCCCCACGGCCCGTACGGGCCGTGGGGCGCTCGCCCCGTGAAGACGGGGTTCAGCTCCCGACGACGGTCTTGTCCCTGTCCGTCGCGGCGCCGGCCTCCTCGGCGAGGCGCTCCATGCCGCTGGTCGTCTTCAGCGGCTTCTCCTTGATGAACACCACGGTGAGCAGCGCCAGCAGCGCGCACGGCGTGGCGATGAGGAACAGGTCGGCGGTGGCGACGCCGTAGGCATGCTCGACGATCTGCCGCACCGGCTCGGGCAGGGTGGACATGTCGGGGACGCTGCCCTCCCCGCTGCCGCCGCCCTCGCCGCCCGAGGGGATGCCCGCGGCGTCCAGACCCTTGGTCATCTCGGACGCGACCCGGTTGGCGAGGATGGCGCCCAGGACGCTGGTGCCGATGGTGCCGCCCATGCTGCGGAAGAAGGACAGCACGGAGGTCGCGGCGCCCAGCTCGCCGGCCGGGACGTCGTTCTGCGCGGCCAGCACCAGGTTCTGCATCAGCATGCCGACGCCGATGCCGAGCACCGCCATGTAGACGCTGAGCAGGGTGAAGGAGGTGTCCGCGTCGATCGTGGACAGCAGGCCCAGGCCGGCGGTCATGACGACCGCGCCCGCCACCAGGTAGCGCTTCCACACGCCGGTCTTGCTGATGAGCTGGCCCGCGACGGTCGACGAGACCAGCAGACCGAAGATCATCGGCAGGCTCATCAGACCCGCCACGGTGGGCGACTTGCCGAGGGACACCTGGAAGTACTGGGAGAGGAACACGGTGCCGCCGAACATGGCGACGCCGACCAGCAGGCTGGCGACCGTGGTGAGCGTGACGGTGCGGTTGCGGAAGATGTCCAGCGGGATGACCGGCTCGGCCGTCCGCGCCTCGACGAACACCGCGGCGACCAGCAGCAGCACACCGGCGCCGGTGAGCGCGGCGGTCTGCCAGGAGGCCCAGTCGAACTCGTTGCCCGCCAGGGTCACCCAGATCAGCAGGGCGCAGACGCCCGCCACGATCAGGAAGGCGCCCAGGAAGTCGATCTTCGCCTCACGGCGGACCACCGCCGGCAGGCGCAGGGTGCGCTGCAGCAGCGCGATGGCGAGCAGCGCGAACGGCACGCCGATGAAGAAGCACCAGCGCCAGCCCAGCCAGGAGGTGTCCACCAGCACACCGCCGACCAGCGGTCCGGCGACGGTGCCGATGGCGAACACGGCGCCGAAGATGCCGGCGTACTTGCCGAGCCGGCGGGGCGGGATGATCGCCGCCATGACGACCTGGGCCAGCGCGGTCAGTCCGCCCGCGCCGACGCCCTGCACGACACGGCTGAAGATGAGCAGGTCGACCCCGTGGGAGAAGCCCGCCAGCAGCGAGCCCACGACGAACATGCCCAGCGACAGCTGGAGCAGCAGCTTCTTGTCGAACAGGTCGGACAGCTTGCCCCAGAGCGGCACGGTCGCCGTCATGGCCAGCAGTTCCGCGGTGACGACCCAGGTGTAGGAGGACTGGCTCGCCCCCAGGTCGGCGATGATCGTCGGCAGCGCGTTGGCCACGACGGTGCCCGCCAGGATCGCCACGAACATACCGGCCATCAGCCCGGACATGGCCTGGAGTATCTGCCGGTTGGTCATGGCGGTGGGCGGCGCCGCGTCGGGCGCCTGTGGTGCGGTCACGGTCGTCTCTCTCACGGATCGGTGGGACAAGCGGGAACACGCCCCGGAAGGGGCGGAGGTGATGTGGGGGAGGGGAGGGCCGGTGTGCCGTGGGGTCCGGCGCCCCGAACGGTCCGGCGCCTACCGGGCCGGGGCCGGCAGACCGGCGGCGAGCAGGTCGAACACCTCGCGGAACACGCCGGCGAAGGACACCTCGTCCGGCCGTTCGCACCAGTGCTGCACGCTCACCCGCACCGCCGTGCCGGCGACCGCGGCGAGCAGCCGCGGGTACAGCTCAGGAGCGGCGCGGTCCGCGTCGTCCTCGGGCGGCGCGCCGGCGGCGTCCTGGTCGTCCCCGGCGCGGATCCGCCGGGCGATCGCCTCGGCGAGCCCCGACTCGTCGGCCATCTGCGCGCCGAGGTTGCGCACGAGGAGATGCGGGGCGGAGCGCAGCACGCGTGCGTGCAGGCTCCACAGCTCGTGCTGCCGCTCCGCCTCCCTCAGCTCGGCGGCGAGCGCCTCGCGCAGCGCCTCCAGCGGCGGAAGCCCGGGCGGTGCGGCGAGGAACGCCCGCCGTACGCGTCCGCTGGCGTCCGCGTCCACGACGACGAACGCGTCGTCGCGCGAGTCGAAGTAGTTGAAGAAGGTCCGCACGGACACACCGGCCGCGGCGCTGATCGCCTCGACCGTCACCTGGTCCGCCCCGTGCTCGGCGGCCAGCCGCACCGCCGCCTCCGCGAGCGCGGCGCGCGTGGCGCGCTTCTTGCGCTCCCGCAGCCCGCCGCCCGCGGCGTCGTTCCCCGTCATGGTGTGCATGCTATGCAAAAATGCACGGCATGCAAAATTGTGTTCGAGTGATCACGGCGGCGGCCCGCTTCCCGGACGGCCTCGCCGTCGGAGTGGCGAGGCGGGCCGCCGGCCGTTCCGGGGCCGGCGTCGGGGCATGACCGGAGACCGGCCCGGATGGCGCGCGTGCCTGCTCGGCGGCGCCGTGTTCGCGGTGTGCATGACCGGCACCACGCTGCCGACCCCGCTGTACCCGCTCTACCAGGAGAAGTTCGGCTTCTCCGAGCTGACGGTCACCGTCGTGTACGCGGTGTACGCCTTCGCGGTGATCGCGGCCCTGCTGCTCGCGGGCAACGCCTCCGACGCCGTCGGCAGACGCCCGGTCCTGCTCTGGGGCCTGGCCTGCGCGGCCGGGAGCGCCGTCTGCTTCCTGCTGGCCGCCGACATCGCCTGGCTGTACGCCGGACGGCTCCTGTCGGGCCTGTCGGCCGGCCTGTTCACCGGAGCCGCCACGGCCTACGTCATGGAGTCGGCCCCGCCCGGCCGGGCCTCCCGCGCCACGTTCGTCGCCACGGCCGTCAACATGGGCGGCCTCGGCTGCGGCCCCCTGCTCGCCGGAGTCCTCGCCGAGTACGCCCCCTGGCCGCTCCACCTGCCGTACGCCGTCCACCTGACCCTGGTCGCCTGCTCGGTGGCGGTGCTGCTCGGGCTGCCGGAGACCGTGCGGGACCTGCGTCCGCTGCGCACCGTACGGCCGCAGCGCCCCGGCGTGCCCGCGCATGTGCGGGCGGTGTTCGGGCCGGCGGCGACCGCCGCGTTCGTGGGTTTCGCCCTGTTCGGGGTGTTCACCTCCGTCAGCCCCGCCTTCCTCGCGCGGTACCTCGGCGTGACCGACCACGCGGTGAGCGGCGCGGTCGTCGCGACGGCGTTCTTCGCCTCCATCGCCGGACAGACGGCTGTCGGCCGCGTGGGGGTGCGCCGGTCGCTCCCGCTGGGCTGCGCCGGCCTGCTCGCGGGCCTCGCCCTGCTGGCGGGCGCCCTGCACCGGGATTCACTGGCGCTGGTGGTGCCGAGCGCGCTCGTCGGCGGCGTGGGCCAGGGGCTGGCGTTCCGCGGGGCGCTGACCGCGGTGAGCCGGGCGTCCCCTCCGGACCGGCGGGCGGCGGTGATCTCGTCGCTGTTCGTGGTGGCGTACGCCGGCATCTCGGTCCCGGTCATCGGGGTGGGCCTGCTGACGGAACCGCTGGGGCTGGAGAACGCGGGGCTGGTCTTCATCGCCTGCATGGCGGCGCTGGTGATCTCGGCGGCGGGCTATCTGCTGCGCAGGCCGGTGCCGGCCGAGGCGTGAACGGCGGGGCGGTTCCGGTCTCCGGGGCTCTTCCGCGGGCGTGGCGGCGCCCGGCGGCCTATAGTCGTCCGTGCGGAGAATGTTGAATATCGAACTTCCTTGAAGGTCGAACGTCCTCGGTGGGAGGCACCGGCATGAGCAACACGGAGACACGACCGGCGGAGATGAGGTGCGGCGGCGGGACCGAGGCGGACCGTCCGGCCGAGGTCGAGATCCTCGGGGCCCGTGACGTGCCGCTCGGCGGCCCGCGCGCGATGCGGGTGCGGCGCACCCTGCCGCAGCGAGCCCGGTCGCTCATCGGCGCCTGGTGCTTCGCCGACCACTACGGTCCCGAGGACGTCGCCCGCACCGGCGGCATGAACGTCCCCCCGCACCCGCACACGGGTCTGCAGACGGTGAGCTGGCTGTTCAGCGGGGAGATCGAGCACCGCGACAGCTTGGGCAGCCACGCCTACGTCCGTCCCGGCGAGCTGAATCTGATGACCGGCGGCCACGGTATCGCCCACTCGGAGGTCTCGACGCCGGACACGACGATCCTGCACGGCGTCCAGCTGTGGGTGGCGCTGCCCGACGAACACCGCGGCACGGAGCGGGACTTCCAGCACCACGTCCCGCACCCGGTCGCCCTGAACGGCGGCGAGGCCCGCGTCTTCCTCGGCACCCTCGCGGGCGCGACGTCACCGGTCCGCACGTTCACGCCGCTGCTGGGCGCGGAACTCACGGTCTCCCCGGGCGCGAGGCTCGTGCTGGACGTCGACCCCGCCTTCGAACACGGGGTGCTCGTCGACACCGGCGACGTCCTCGTCGAGGACACACCGGTGGAACGAGCGGCCCTGGGGTACACGGCTCCGGGCCGCACCGCCCTCACCCTCACCAACCGGGGGTCCGACCCGGCCCGCACGATCCTCCTCGGCGGTCCGCCTTTCGGCGAGGAGATCATCATGTGGTGGAACTTCATCGGACGGTCGCATGACGAGATCGCACAGGCTCGCGAGGACTGGACGAAGGGATCACGCTTCGGCGAGGTGCAGGGGTACGACGGGTCTCCCCTGCCCGCGCCGGAGCTGCCGAACGCACCCTTGAAGCCGCGGGGGAGGGCGCGCTGACCCGGGGGCGCAGGACTGCCGTCGTCCTGACGGGCGACCACTGCTTCCAGGGGGCACCTCCCCGGATGCGGATGACGTCGCGGCCCCGTCACAGGCCGGGGGCGCCCCACAGCGGGAACCAGCGCCTCAGGTCCTGCTCGATGCGCAGGTCGTCCTTGACCACTGCCTTGACCTGGAGTTCGAGCGGGTTGTCGCGTTTCTGGCCGGGCAGTGGAGCGAAGGGGTAGAAGGTGCCGCGCTTGTAGAGGTAGACCAGTGCCAGGGGGCGCAGCTCGGCGTCGCGGAAGGAGACCAGGGAGCACAGGAGCTGGGGTCCGAAGCCGCTGTCCTGCAGGGCGGTGTTCACCGCGTGCAGGTCGCTCACCAGAGCCGGCAAGCTGTCGGGGTCGCGGCGGGAGAGCAGCCATGAGTACCCGTAGTCGTCACGGCTGAACTCCACGGGCATTCCGGATCGTTCGGAGTCGGCGTCCAGCAGGGCCCGTACCTCCTGCTGGACCTGGGCGAACGCTCCGCCCTCGATGGAGGCGAAGCACACCGAGCCCGCACCGGCCGGGGTGAAGCCGATGGCCGCTTGCAGCGTGATCGCCGCGGAGGGCAGGCCGAAGAGCTGGTCCAGGTCGGGCTTGACCGGCCTGGACCGGCCGAGCAGGGAATCCAGGAAACCCACGGTTTCAGCTCCTTCTCATGGCGTCCGGCTGCCCGGTTCGCCCAGCTCGGCGGAGATCTCCGCGAGGGCTTCGATGCGGCGTTCCAGGCTGGGGTGGGTGGAGAACAGGTTGGCCACCGCCGTGCCAGGACCGAGGGCGGGGGTGAAGAAGAACGCGTTGAACGCCTGGGCGGTGCGCAGGTCCTGGGTGGGGATACGGGCGACGTCGCCGCTGACCTTGGTGAGAGCCGAGGCCAGGGCGGAGGGCTTCGCGGTCAGCAGGGCCGCGGCGCGGTCGGCGGCCAGTTCGCGGTAGCGCGACAGCGCCCGGATGAGCAGGAAGCTGAGCGCGTAGACGAGGGCGGAGACCGCCATCACCAGGGCGAGCAGCGCCGCGGTGTTCTGGTCGCGCCGGGCCCCGCCGAACAGCTGCGAGTAGAAGGCGAAGCGGACGATGAGCCCGGCGAGCACGCCCAGGAACGAGGCGATGGTGATCACCGCCACGTCACGGTGCGCGACATGGGAGAGCTCGTGGGCGAGGACGCCTTCGAGCTCCTCGGTCGTCAGGCGGCGCTGGAGCCCGGCGGTGACGCAGACGACGGCGTGGTCGGCGTTGCGACCGGTGGCGAACGCGTTCGGCATGTCCATCCCGGAGACGGCCACCTGGGGTTTGGGCATGTCCGCGGCGGCGCACAGCCGGTCGATCACGCCGTGCAGTCGGGGTTCTTCCTCGGCCGTGACGAGGCGGCCGTGCATCGCGTACAGGGCGATCCGGTCGGAGAACCAGAACTGGGCCAGCAGCAGCCCGGCGGCGATGACGACCACCAGGACGACGGACTTGAGCAACACGATCAGCGCGGCGATGAACGCCACGTACACCAGCCCGAGCAGGAACATCGTGACCGCCATCCGGGCGGTCAGCTGCCGGTCGGGCTCGAAACGGCTGCGCATCGTGCCCTCACCCCGGGATCAGACCCTCGTCGGACAGCAGTGCCCGTACCTGGGCGAGGCTGGTGTCCGCGTCGGGCAGCACCAGGTCGGACGGCGTGATCTGCTCGTCCGGCAGGGGCGTGCCCAGGCTGCGTACCGCGTCCAGCAGGGCCGACAGGGCGGTGGTGAACGCCGCCTCGTCGCCCGCGTCGGCAGCCGACTGCAGGGCGGTGTCCAGCTCGTTGAGCCGGTTCAGGTGCTCGTCGGTGACCTCGTACTGGCCCTCGCCGAGAATCCGCATGATCATGAGGTCGCCTCCTGGTCCGGCGGGTTCTTCGGGGCCTGCGGACCCTCCACTGCCGCGGCTGTGGAGGCGGCCGGGAGCTGTGCCTTCATGCGGGCCAGTTCGATCTCCACGTCCTGCCCCGCGCTCACACGCTCGAGCTCGGCCTGGATGTCGTCACGCCCGGCCGGCAGAGTGGCGTCCTCCAGCGCCCCGGAGGCGATCAGCTCGTCCAGCGCACCGGCGCGGGCCTGCATCTGCTCCGTCTTGTCCTGGGCGCGCTGCGTGGCCAGGCCCACGTCACCCAGCTCCTCGCCGATGCCGGTGACCGCCTCGGTGATCCTGGTCTGAGCCTCCGCCGCGGTGTAGGTGGCCTTGATCGTCTCCTTGCGGGTGCGGAACGAGTCGACCTTCGCCTGCAGGCGCTGTGCGGCCAGGGTCAGCTTCTCCTCCTGTGCCTGCAAGGATGTCTGCTGCTCCCGCATATCGGTGATCTGTGAGACCACGGCCGTCCGGCGGGTGAGCGCCTCACGGGCCAGGTCCTCACGGCCGGCCGCGAGCGCCTGCTGCGCCTGGTCCTGGAGCTTGCCCGTGGACTGCTGCAACTGGTTCACCTGCAGCTCGACGCGCTTGCGGCTGGTCGACACATCGGCCACGCCACGTCGCACCCTCTGCAGCATCTGAAGCTGCTGCTCGTAGGAGTAGTCCAGGACTTCACGCGGGTCTTCGGCCCGGTCCAGCGCCTTGTCGGCCTTGATCCGGAACAGGGTGGCGATGCGGTGAGTGATGCTGGTCATGACGACCGCCTTCCTCTCGCCTCTCCCGTGCCGGGTGATGCGGGAGAGACCGGCCGGGCCGTTCGCGGGCCCGTCGTGCGCGACGGCGTCCGCCGCAGCAGGCCACAGCCCCGACCATGGTTCTTCCATTGTCCGGCCACGCTCCCGGCCCGGCAGGTCCGCCCGCCCGGGATGGCGATCACAGCGGGTTTCAGGTTTTGGCGGCAGGGCCGGCGTGCAGTGCGTTCAGGCGCCGCCGGTACTCCTCCTCGTTGATCTCCCCACGGGCCAGCCGCTCCCGGAGGATGTCCTCGGGCGTGGGCGCGACGGGGGTGTGGGTGTGCTCGTGAGGGCTGTTGAGAGCACGGACGAGCAGCACGACAACGGTGATGATCAGTGCCCAGAACAGGATCATGCCGGCCGACATCGCGAACCAGCCCCATCCACTGACGTCGTGGTCGTACCAGAACATCATCGCCACTCACCTGCTCCGGCTTGTCGGCGGCCGTGGGCCGACGGCCCCCGGGACCTGCGTTCACCTCCATGGTCCCTCTGCCCGAGGCGGCGCTCTGGGGCTGGATGGTCCAGGACCGATGGGCCGTTCGGCTCCTACCCGGCCGGGGGTACGCGAGCGCAGGCTGGGCAGAGCCGTGGCGTGGCGGCACCCGGCGGCACGGGAGAGGCTGGAAGCACGGGGGAACGGACAGATGGCGGGAGATCGCGGGAGGTGCCATGGCTGGTGCGGACGGGCGTCGGCCGATCGTGGTGGGCGTCGACCCGGACCCCTCGAAGCGGCTGGCCCTCGCCTGGGCCGCCGACGAGGCGGACCGACGGCGCCTGCCGCTGCGGCTCGTCCACGCCCAGGGCGTGCCGACCGGCGGGTACCGGTCGGGGGAGACGCGGCCGTCCTGGGAGGAGTGGAACCAGGCGCTGCACGAGCTGGGTGATCAGGTGCTCGAGGAGGCCGTCGCCTTTGTCCGGTCCCGGCATCCGGAGGTGGAGGTGTCGACGCTGCTGGCGGAGGGAGAGCCGGCGTGGGTCCTGCGCCAGGAGGCTCGCGGCGCCGCCCTGGTCGTGGTGGGCTCCTGGCATCTGAGCAGACGGCGCGAGATGTCCTCCTCCTCCGTCATCCTCCCGCTCACCGCCCACGCCCCCTGCCCGGTCGCGGTGGTGCCGGAACCGGAGCACGTCACCCAGCAGCCCGCCTACTTCGTGGTCGGCGTCGACGGCAGCCCGCACGCGGCCGCGGCGGTGGACGTGGCGTTCGAGGAGGCGGCCCTGCGCGGAGCGCACCTGCGGGCCCTGTACGTGTGGCATCCGCCGCTCCTCGGTGTCCTCGACGAGGACGCCGCGGTCCGGGAGTGCCGCCGGGTGCTCTCGGAGACCGTCGCGGGCCGCACCGCGACGTACCCGGACGTGGAACTGCACCACGAGGTCGTCCGCGGGCACCCGGTGCAGGTCCTGGCGGAAGCCTCGGAACACGCCCTGGGCCTGGTCGTGGGAACCAGGGGGCGCGGAGGGTTCACCGGCATGCTGCTGGGCTCGGTCAGCCAGGGAGTACTGCACCACGCCGGCTGTCCCGTCATCACGGTCCCGGCGTGAGGCAGCGAACGGCCCGGGACCGGCCTCCCGGACGTACCGGTCGCTGCCGGCCGGCCCGTCGCACGACGAGACAACGCCGCCGGTCATGAGCGGCGGCCACGCGAGCACCGACCCACCGGTGACGGGCGGAAGGAAGGGCGAGGCGGTCGGCACCATGTCCGGTTCCGGCACGCGTTCCGCGGTGCCGCAACTCCCCGCCGGTGAGGTCTTCTCCGCGCTGGGAACCTCACGGCGCGGCCTGCCGGCGGCTCAGGCACGGGACGGGCTGGAGAAGTACGGGACCAACGAACTGCCGCGCGCGGGGCGCCGCGCCGTGTGGCGGCAGCTGGGTGCGCAGTTCACGGATCTCTTCGCCGTGGTGCTGATCATCGCCTCGGGGATCACCTTCCTGGCGTACGCGCTTCAGGAGCCGCGTGACGTCGACACCTTCCGGCTCGCGGTGGCGATCCTGGGCGTCGTCGTCCTGAACGCCGCCATCGGCTTCGCCCAGGAGTACTCGGCCGAGCGAACGGCCCAGGCCCTGGAGGCGATGGTGCCGCACACCTGCCGTGTGCTGCGCGGCGGTGAACGGCTGGAGCTGCCCACCCGGGAGCTGGTGCCGGGCGACGTGGTGGTGCTGGAGGCCGGGGACGCCGTGTCGGCGGACTGCCGGGTCGTCGAGGCCCACGAGCTGTCCGTGAACAACGCGCCGCTGACCGGGGAGAGCAACGCCGTGGACCGCACCGCCGACCCGGTGGCCGCGGGACCCCTGGTGGAGGCACGCAACTGCGTGTTCATGGGGACCGACGTCGTCGCCGGCTCCGGGCGCGCCGTGGTGTTCGCCACCGGCGAGGCGACCGAGTTCGGGCGCATCTACCGGCTGGCCGCCGCCGCACCGCGGCAGAAGACCCCCCTGCAGCTCCAGGTGGCTTCCATGGCGCGGCGGGTGGCGGGGGCCGCCCTGGCGATCGGTGCCCTGATGTTCGCTGTGCGGCTGCCCACCGGGGAGTCCGTGGTGACCCTCTTCGTGTTCGCGCTGGGGGTGATGGTGGCGCTGGTGCCGGAAGGACTGCCCGCGACGCTGTCGGTGTCGTTGGCGATCGGCGTGCGGAGGATGGCACGCCGCCATGCCCTGATCAAGCAGTTGCTGGCGGTGGAGGCCCTGGGGTCGACCACGGTCGTGTGCACCGACAAGACGGGGACGCTCACCCAGGCGGAGATGACCGTCACCCAGGTGTGGGCGGGAGGCGCGCCGCACCCGGTGACCGGTGTGGGGTACGAGCCGAGCGGCGAGGTCGCCGACGCCGCGCCGGTGCGCGAGCTGTTGCGGGTGGCGGGCCTGTGCAGCAACGCCCGGCTGGTTGCACCCACCGGGCCCCGGGAGCACTGGCGCGTGCTCGGCGACACCACCGAGGGTGCCCTGCTCGTCGTCGCCGACAAGGCCGGTCTGGATCTGGGCGCGGAGGAGGCGGCGGCACCGCGGGTGACGGAGTTCCCCTTCGACTCGGACCGCAAGCTGATGACCACGGTGCACAAGACCGGCGACGGCTACCAGGCGTGCGTCAAGGGAGCGCCCGGAGAGCTGCTGGCGCGGTGCACCGACGTGGAGTGGGACGGGAGGCATCGGCGGCTGACCGGGGAGGACCGGGCGGCGGTGGCCGCGGCGGGTGACGCGCTGGCGTCGCAAGGGCTGCGGGTGCTGGCCGTCGCACGTCGGGAGCTGGACGGGCCACGCCCGGCGCAGGAGGAGGCCGAGTCGGCGCTGACGCTCCTGGGACTGGTCGGCATGCTGGACCCGCCGCGTCCGGAGGTCACCGACGCGGTCGCCGCCTGCCGCCGGGCCGGCATCCGGGTCGTCATGGTCACCGGCGACCACCCGCTGACCGCGGAGGCCGTGGCCCGCCGGGTGGGCATCGTACGGCGGCCCGATCCGGTGGTGGTGACGGGCGCCCGGCTCGACGCGATGGACGGCGAAGCGCTCGACTCCCTGCTCGCCGAGCCGTCGGACCTGCTGCTGTGCCGGGTCAGCCCCGAGCACAAGATGCGCGTGGTCACCGCCTTCCAGCGCCGGGGCAAGGTGGTGGCGGTCACCGGCGACGGAGCCAACGACGCCCCCGCGCTCAAGCACGCGGACATCGGCGTGGCGATGGGCGCTTCGGGCACCGATGTCGCCCGGGAGGCGGCCTCGATGGTGCTGTTGGACGACTCGTTCGCGTCCATCGCGGCGGCGGTGCGGCTCGGCCGAGCGGTCTACCAGAACATCCGCAAGTTCCTCGTCTACCTCTTCAGCCACAACATCGGGGAGCTCATCCCGATCCTGGCGGCGACCTTTGCCGGATTCCCGCTGGTCCCCATCAGCGCGGTGCAGATCCTGGCGATCGACCTGGGATCCGATGTCCTGCCCGCCCTGGCCCTGGGAGCGGAACCGCCCGAACCCGACGTGATGGACCGCCCGCCGCGCTCCCGCCACGAGCGGCTGTTCTCGGCCGCAGTGGTGGGACGGATCCTGTTCCTCGGCGGCATCCAGGCGACCTGCGTGAGTGCGGTCTTCTTCTGGCACATCGGTTCCGCGGGTATTCCGTTCGACGCCTTCACCAAGGACACCCTCGCCTATCAGGAGGCGATCACCATGGTCCAGGCCGGAATCGTGCTGAGCCAGTTCTTCAACGCACTCACCGTGCGCAGCGACCGCCAGAGCATCCTGAAAGCAGGTCTGCTGTCCAATCCCGCCCTGCTGGCAGCAGGCGGGTTCGGTGTCGCCTTCATGGTCGCGATCAGCTATGCGCCGCCCCTGCAGGCCGTCTTCAACACCGCCCCGCTCGACGCCGCCGACTGGGCGGTCCTGGCCGGGCTCGGCACCCTGCCCCTCCTCGCGGACGAGGCCCGCAAGGGGTGGCTGCGCCGCGCTGCCCGCGGGAAAGGAGACCCACGGTGAAGGTGATCGTCGTCGGCTGCGGACGGGTCGGCTCCACCCTCGCCGGCCTGCTCGCCGCGGAAGGACACGACGTGCAGGTCGTCGACCGGCGTGGCCCGGCGGCCCGGCGGCTGCCCGACAGCCCGCGCATCCGCTTCCACGAGGGCAACGGCTTCAGCCGCGCGGTGCTCAGGGCCGCCGGGATCGAGCACGCGGACGCCTTCGTGGCCGTCACCTCCGGGGACAACAGCAACATCGTCTGCGCGCGGACGGCGAAGGAGACCTACCGGGTGCCGATCGTCCTCGCCCGCATCTACGATCCCCGGCGTGCCGACATCTACCGCGAACTCGGCATCCCCACGATCGCCAGCGTCCGCTGGACCGTGCACCAGATCCACCAGATGCTGCTGCACCGCCACCTGAGCCCCGAACTCAGCTTCGGCAACGGTGAGACGCTGCTCGTCCGTTCCGAGGTACCCGACTACCTCATCGGGCGGCGGCTGACGGAGTTCGACGTGGACGGCGAGATACGCGTCGTCGAGGTCACCCGTGCCGGTCGCTCCCTGGTCCCCGCGCAC
The DNA here is from genome assembly GCA_014650475.1 of Streptomyces albogriseolus. GTDB lineage: Bacteria > Actinomycetota > Actinomycetes > Streptomycetales > Streptomycetaceae > Streptomyces > Streptomyces albogriseolus. The sequence continues at coordinate 210,022 of BMVA01000005.1, read as the reverse complement.
AGCACGCCCGCACGCGCGGGCGACCTGGTGACCTTCGCCGTCGCCGCCACCGCGCTCGGCCGGCTGCGCGGCTTCCTCGACAAGGAGCTGGGGACGTGAACGTGCTCATCGCCGGCGCGGGACGCCTCGGCACCCAGATCGCCCAGGTGCTCTCCGCGGCCCGCAACGAGGTCACGCTGATCGACAGCGACGACGACCGCGTGGCCGAACTCCAGGGCCGCCTCCCCGGCGTGCTGCTGGTCGCGGGGGACGCGTGCGAACCCGCCCTCCTGGAACACGCCGGTGCGCTGACCACCGACGTGGTCATCGCCACCACCGGGGACGACGAGGACAACCTCGTCATCAGCCTGCTCGCCAAACGGCAGTTCTCGGTGCCCCGCGTGGCCGCCCGCGTCAACGACGCCGACAACGCCTGGCTGTTCGACGCGCGCTGGGGCGTCGACGTCGCCGTACCCGCCGCCACCCCGCTGATCTCCCTCATCGAGGAGGCCACCGGGGCCACCGACACGGTCGCCCTGCTGCGGCTCAGCAAGGCCGGCGTCGACGTCATCGAAACCGCCATCACGCCCCGGTCCAGGGCGGTGGGCCGGGCCCTCGGCGAGGTCGGCCTCCCGGAAGGGACGGTGGTCGCGACGATCGTCCGTGACGGACAGCCCACCGTGCCCGATCCGGCGATCCGCCTGCGAGCGGGGGACGAGCTCCTGCTGGTGTCCCATTCCGCGACCGAACAGGAGATCCACGCGGCGTTCCAGTGAACCGCGTAGGACGAACCGACGCTCCCCGCACCACCTGCTCGCCCCGCGCGAGACCTGGGGGGCCGATCCCGCCGCCCCCCGCGGTTGCAGGGCTCAGGCGTGCGGAACCACAGCGACGGGACAGCGCCCGTGATGAATGGCCGCCTGCGCCACGGGACCCAGGTGGGGCGCCAGGCCCGGACGGTGCTCGCGTCGGCCGACGACGAGCAGCGCGGCGCCTTCGGCGGCTCGGACGACGGCCTTCGCAGGGCTGTCGAGGCGGATGCCCTCGACCACGTCCACCTGCGGGTACTTCTCGCGCCAGGGGCGAAGCGCCTTGCCCAGTTCCTTCTGCGCGTCCCCCGTGATCTCCTCGGTGACGTTGTGGTCCACGCCCCAGGGAACGCGTGCGTGGAGTCGCACGCTCCGGCCGTGGACGGCCTGGAGGGGAACGCCTCTGGCGGCAGCGCTGTGGAAGGCGAAGTCGAGCAGGTCGTCGGACGAACCGTGCAATTTCAGGGCCACGACCACGCGCTCCGCGGGTGCCGGGGCCGCCCCTTCCCCGTCGCTCGGCCCGCGGACCAGGACCACCGGACGCTCCGCCCGCGCCACGACGGGCATGCTCACATCGCCGAGGAAGTAACTCTGCACGGGCTCCAGCCCCCGCGAACCGAGCACGAGCATCTCGGACTCCGTCGCTGCTTGGAGCAGGGCGTTCTGGGCGTCGTCGGCGACCAGGTTCCCGACGACGGACAGGCCCGGATGACGCGCCTGGAGTTCCGCCTGGGCCGTGTGGACGAGACGCTTCGCCCAGTAGTTCTGGTCGACTTCGGAGGGGACGCGGGTCGGTTCCGGAGCCAGGAGCGGCCAGGCGTGCATCAGGCGGAGGGTGAGCTTGCGCTTCTCGGCCTCGTCGGCGGCCCAGCGAGCAGCGGCAAGACTCTCCGGTGATCCGTCCAGGCCCACGGTGACGACTGGTTGCATGGCGGCGGCCTCCGTCTCGTACGAAGCTGGCAATGACGGGGACGGGTGAACGCGTCCCCGACGGGTGGATGGTCCGGACGTCGCCGGCATGACGGGCGCAGCGGGTTCCCTCCTACGAGGAGTACCCCAATCCCCTCCCCGGCGCATCGTGGACCGGAGGGGCCGGGAAGCTGTTTGCACCGGCCTGCCGCCTTCGGGGGCCGCGCGTTGAGGAGGACAGCGATGCCGCACACGACGGAGTGGACCATGCGACTCCACCTCTTCGAGGACGACGACGGCACCACGCGGGCACACGTGGTGCTGGACACCGGCACCACGGCGCTCACCGGCCGCGGCACCGCGCACTGCCATCCGGCGGACGTTTACGTGCCCGAGATCGGCGACGAGCTGGCCGCGGGCCGGGCCGTGGAGAACCTCGCCCGGCGGTTGCTGAACACCGCCGAGCGCGACATCGAGGCGCCGCGCATCGTGAACACCGGCTGAGCCGGGGTCGCGTCCGCCGGCCGTCCCGTGCGGTGACGTGTCCCGCGTGGCACGTTGGATACAGCATCATTCTGAGGAGAGGGCGGCGATCATGCGAGCTCACCTCGGCGACCGGCTCGTCATCGAAAGCCGGAGGACCGGCGCGGCCAGGCGCGACGGCGAGATCGTCGGACTCCACCACGAGGACGGGACACCCCCGTACGACGTGCGCTGGTCGGACACGGACGACGTGACGCTCGTGTCCCCCGGGCCCGACGCACACATCAAGCACCTGGAGCACGGGCGGTCCGCCCGCGAGTCCTCCCCGCCGGACACGGGCGAGGCGGAGGCCGTGTCCGCGGCTCCTCGGCCGGCCGGGACGCCCGGCCCCGGTGACATCGGCCGGCGCGTGGCCGTCGAACGCCGGAGGCGCGGGCTCAGCCGGGAGGAGACGGCCCGCCGCGCCCGGATGTCGCCGGAGTACCTGGCGTACCTGGAGGAACGGTCGGCCGATCCGACCATGGCGACTCTCTTCAGGCTGGCCGACGCGCTGGGCACCACCGTCACGGCCCTGCGCGGGTCAGGCGTCGACCTGCCACCCGGTCAGGGACACGCCCTGCTGCGACCGCAGCTGCGGGACCTCCGCCCGGAGGAATGCCGGCGCCTGCTGTCCACGCACGGCGTGGGGCGCATCGCGGTGTCGACGCCCGACGGCCGCCCCGCGGTCGTTCCGGTCAACTACGAGACCGTGGAGGACGCGATCGTCTTCCGGACCACGCCCGACTCCGTGCCCGCGGCGGCTGTCGGAACCGAGGTCGCCTTCGAGGTCGATCACGTGGACGAAGCGATGAGCCAGGGCTGGAGCGTGCTCGCGGTCGGCCCCGCGAACGTCGTCACGGAGCCCGACGCCGTGCGTGGGCTCGCCCACCGGGCACACACCGACCCCTGGGCGGGCGGCGCACGCGAGATGTGGGTGTCGATCCGGCCCACGCGTCTCACGGGCCGGCGCATCACCCCGGCCGACCAGTAGGCGGCCGGAGGCCGCCGACGCGCGAGGGAGGTTCCCGTGAGCCGACAGGCACCGGCCGACGCGGAGGTGACGGCCCTGGTCCACGCCGCTGCCGCCGCCCCGTCGATGCACAACGCGCAGCCCTGGCTGTTCCGCCACTTCCGGCACAGCCGCACGTTCGACCTCCACGCCGACCTCGAGCGCGGCATGCCGCACTCCGACCCCGGCGCACGCGCCCTCCACCTCGGCTGCGGCGCCGCCCTGCTGAACCTGCGGGTCGCCGCGGCCCACGACGGCTGGTCCCCGGAGACCCGGCTGCTGCCGGACCCCACCGACCGGACGCTGCTCGCCCGAGTGCGGCTGACCGGCGCCGCGGCCGACGAGAGCGGACTCGGCGCGCTGTATCCCGCGATCCGCCGGCGGCACAGCAGTCGCTTCCCGTTCGAGGAGAGGGAGATCCCCCAGCGCGTGCGGGAGGCCCTGGGCGCAGCCGCTCGCGTCGAGGGAGCGGTGCTGAGCTTCCCGGCCTCATGGCATCTGCGGGAGGTGCTGGAACTGGTCCAGGAGGCCGAGGCACGCAACATCACCGACCCCGGGAGCGATCAGGACCTTGCGCGCTGGACGCGTACCGACGCCCCGTCGGCGGACACCGCCGACGACGGAGTCCCGCTCTACGCCTTCGGTCCGCGCAAGCCATCCGCCCGACGCCGCCGTGTCCGCGCTCCCGCACGCAGCTGACGCGCGGCCGTCGCGAGGCCGGCCGCTTCCGGCGCGCACCTGCTGTCAGGCGCCTCGCCCGCGTACGTCCGGAGGCAGGGCACGGTGCCGGATCACGGTCGCGGTGAAGGCACACGCGGCGGCGGCGATGAGGGCCAGGAGCAGATATCCCCAGGTGTAGTCGTCGGAGACGCTGTACACCGCGCCCATGACCAGAGGCGGGAAGAAGCCGCCCAGTCCGCCGGCGGCGCCGACCAGACCGGTGACCGATCCGACCTGGCCGGCGGGCACGACGCGGGCGACCAGGGCGAACACGGCGCCCGAGGCGGTTCCCAGGGCCGCGGCCATGCCGAGGAAGGCCAGGGTGCCGAAGGGCATCAGCGCGAGTTGGAGGGAGGCGAGGAGCGCGAGCGCGGTGATGGCGGCGTACGCCCCGATGAGTACGGGGGTGGGATGGAACCGGTCGGAGAGCCAGCCGCCCACCGGGCGTGCGGCGACCGCGAGGACGACGAAGCCGGCGGTGCGCAGGGAGGCGTCGGAACGCCCGAGATCGTAGGCGGTGGTGAGATAGGTGGGAAGGTAGACGCTGAAGGCCACGAACCCGCCGAACCCCACGGCGTAGAGGAAGGCCAGCTGCCAGGCGGTGGGCATCCGCATGGTGGCGGTGGTGCGGGCGAGGAGCGAGCCGCCCGGGACGGCGCGTGCCGGGTGGTCGCGCAGGAGGAAGTGGGCGGTGACGGCGTAGACGGCCAGGATGCCCGCGACGAGGGTGAAGGGGAAACTCCGGTCTACGGCGTCGGCCAGCTGGACGGTGGTGAACGCCGAGACGGCGGTCCCGCCCGTCCCGATGCCGAAGATGCCGAGCGCCAGGCCGCGCCGTTCGGGCGGGTACCAGGCGTTGACGAACGGGACGCCGACGGCGAACGTGGTGCCGCCCAGCCCGAGGAAGAAGCCGCCGATGAGGAACTCGGCGAAGGAGTCGGCCAGATGCCCCAGGTAGAGCACGGGCAGGATGGTGAGGGCGCAGACGAGGGGGAACATCCGGCGGGCCCCCACGCGGTCGGTCAGTGCTCCGACCGGGATCCGGCCGAGCGAGCCGACGACGACCGGCACGGCCACCACCAAGGACTGCTGGAACGAGCTGAGGCCCAGGTCCTCACGGAGCGTCGGGCCGAGCGGTCCCAGCAGAGCCCACGCCCAGAAGCCGGTCATGAAGCCGGCCGTGGCCAGAGCCAGCATGCGGGCCGGCTGCGGTGAGCGGCTCACCCGAGGGGCCTGCCGGCCCGAGGCCGGGGACGGTCTCCGGACCGACCAGAATCTACTCATAACGGTGATTCTGCGGTGCGGACGCCCCTCAAGCCTCCCCAGTGGGGGCTGTCGGCCGGTCCTTCGCGCCGGGGCGGTACTGCTGGGTTGCGGACGGAGTCCGGGCCGTCGGCGCGGCGGTGTGCACGAACGGGCCGCACCGCAGGGCGGAGGCCTCGGCCAGGAGGTGGGCGTCCAGTCCGGCCGGTCCCCGGGCGGCGGCCACCAGTACCGAGGACAAGTGGCGGGCGGCGACGTCGAGTACCGCACCCGCCGCCCGCAGCCGGGTGCCGCGCGGCGTGACGCGGTGGACGACGGGGGTATGGTCCAGGCCGGCCCGCCGCACCCGGGGCAGCACCCTGCCCACCACCGCACGGGCCGCGCACGCGTCCGCCTCGGCGGTGACGGATGGGCGGGCGTGCGGCAGGACGGCGACGAGCAGCAGCGGCGCCCGGAGCGGGACGGCCAGTCGCAGAGCGGTGTCGATGACGGCGACGTCCTGGACCGAGTCCGTCAGGAGAGCGGTCACCGGACGTGGCGGAGCAACCGGTGGGACCCGATCGGCAGGGATCGCGGGGTGAGTGAGGGGCTGATGGAGCACGGCGGCCCCCTTCGGGAAGTGCCGGTGGTGTCGGGGGATGACTCAAGCGTCGCTCGCTCCCGCCTTACCCGTCAAGAAATACGCGAATCTTTCTTCGTAAATGGCCCCGCGTCATCCCGCCGTGGGGCGGGCGCGCGGCCGAGCCTCCGCGACGGCACGGCCGGAGTCGCGCGGAGGCCGCCGTCTCCTCACAATGAGGCTGTGACGCGAGACGTGTCCGTGGGGCTGACCAGGGAGGCGACACCATGCAGCACCGCACGTTCGCAGAGCTGACGAGCCGCAACGTGGTCCGGGCGCGGCGTGACATGACGGCGGGTCTGTCGACATCAAGATGCTGATTCCCGTCATCGAGAGGCTGTGCCGGAGTGTGGACGGCGTCGTCTCGGTCTCCGAGCACATCGCCTCGCCGCACTGAGCCCCGGCGCACCGCGCCCCACGAAGGACTGAGGATCATGGACGCAGCGGCAGGACGAGACGCCGGTGAGTTCATGGTCGTGGGCGTGGACGGCTCGGAGCCGAGCCTGCGCGCCGTCGACTGGGCGGCTGACGAGGCAGCGCTGCGCGAGGTGTCGCTGCGGGTGGTGTACGCCTTCCTGTGGGACCGGTACGAGGGGGCCGCGCTCGCCCGGGACGTCGGTCATCCGTCCGGGCCGCCGTCGCCACGGGAGATCGCCGACGCCGGCGCCCGGCGTGCCCGTGCCCGGCACCCCGGCCTGCGGGTCACCGCCGACGTGGTGCCGCAGGAACCGGAGCACGCCCTGGTGCGCGAGGGACGCGACGCTGCCGCGCTGGTCGTGGGCACGCGTGGCCGCAGCGGGCTCGCCGAGCTGCTGCTCGGCTCCGTCAGCCTGGCCGTCGCCGCCCACGCCGACTGCCCGGTGGTCGTGCTGCGCGGCAGCCATGACAACCAGGCGACGCCGCCGGTGCACGGCCGTGTCGTCGTCGGAGTGGGAGAGGACGTCGACCCATCGGCGGCCGTGCGCTTCGCCGTCGAGGAGGCGCGGCGACGAGGGGTGGCTCTCGAGGCCGTACGGGCCTGGCGGTGCCCCGTGCGTGAGTCCGCCGACCACCCCCTGGCGTACGGTGAGCCCGCCCGCCTCCACGAGAAGCGCGCGGCCGAGGAACTCGACACGGCGCTGCGCCATGTCCCGTCGGACCTCCGCGTGTACCGGCGCACCGTCGAGGGCTACGCCCGCGGGGTCCTCCTGGACGCCTCGTACCGGGCGGACCTGCTGGTCGTCGGCGCACGACGTGGGGACGGACACGTCGGGCTGCAGCTCGGCCGGGTCGCTCACGGACTGCTGCACCACTCCGCCTGCCCCGTCGTCGTGGTGCCGCACCATGAGGGCGACACCTGACCGGAGGCGGGCCGCGTCGCAGGGCGGGCCCCGGGACGCGGCGCCGGGCCCGGATTGTGGTGCCGTGTCACTGCCGCCACGATGAAGACATGGCTGTCATGCGTCCCACCGGCCGTTTCGACGCGATCCGAGCCCTCTCCGAACGACGCGGGAAAGCCGGTGAGCGGCTGGTCGAACGTCTGGCCCAGGTCAGGAAGGGCACGACGGCCGACCCCGGAAGCTGGGCCCCGGCCGTCGCCGCCGGTCTGCGCCTCCCCGCAGCCGCGGCACTCGGACCTGCCGCCTACTACGCCGACCTCCGCGCCCCCCACGGCCGTCGCCATGTGCGGGTCTGTACGGCGACGGCGTGCTTCGCCGCGCAGGCGGGACGGCACGTCACCCAGGTCGAGCAGGAACTGGGCGTCACCGCGGGCGCCGTCTCACCGGACGGCGGGACCTCGCTGCAGGCCGTCCGCTGCCTGGGGTACTGCTACGCCGGCCCCGCCGCGCTGGACGGGGCCACGCCCTGCACGGGGCCCTCGCTCCCCGGACAGCTGGCAGGGCGTGAGCCGCCCACCGCCCCTCGGATCCCGGTGGCCGACGACACCGGCGACCCCGTGCTGCTGGCGGGTGCGGTCGCCGGTGAACCGGCGTGGCAGGTGTGGCCGCAGATCGTGACGGCCGGCGACCCCGCCCGGGTCCGGCGGGAGGTCGCCGCCTCCGAGCTGCGCGGACGTGGGGGAGCGGGCTTCCGGGTGGCGGCGAAGTGGGAGGCGGCCGGCCGGGCGCCCGGCACCGTGGTGGTGGCCAACGGCGACGAGGGGGACCCCGGGTCGTACGCCGACCGGCTGCTGATGGAGGCCGACCCGCGGCGGGTGCTCGAAGGGCTCGCGCTGGCCTGCTTCGCCTGCGGCGCCCGCCGGGCGGTGGTGCTGGTCCGTTCCGAGTATCCGCAGGCGCTGGCACGGATGCGGGAAGCGGCCGCGGAAGCCTACGCCGACGGACACTTCGGCCCCCGCGTGCACGGCACGGACACCACCCTGGACGTCGGGGTGGTCGAGGGCGCCGGATCGTACGTGGCCGGTGAGGAGACCGCGTTGATCGCGAGTCTGGAAGGGGACCGGGGCTGCGCCCGGCCGCGCCCGCCCTACCCGACCGCCCGCGGGCTGTGGGACGAGCCGACCGTGGTGAACAACGTGGAGACCCTCGCGGCCGTCCCCTGGATCGTCGCCCGGGGCGGAGAAGCCTATGCCCGGCGCGGAACGCCGGAGGAGACCGGCACGAAACTGGTCTGTCTCTCGGAGCGGTTCGCCCGGCCGGGGGTGTACGAGGTGGAGCTGGGCGCCTCGCTGGCGCGCATCGTCACCGAACTGGGCGGTGGGCTGAAGGAGGGCAGTGAGCTGACCGCCGTCCAGGTGGGCGGCCCCCTCGGCGGGTTCCTGGCCCCCGACGCACTGGACGTGCCGCTCACCACGGCCGGCCTGGCGGCCCGCGGCGCCGCCCTTGGCCATGCCGGGCTGGTCGCCTTCGACCAGCACGTCGCGCCGCAGGACCTGCTCCGGCACGTGTGGGAGTTCGCGGCGGCGGAGAGCTGCGGCGCGTGCTCCCCCTGCCGGGTGGGCTCGGGCCGAGGCCTGGAACTGGCCGGCGCCGGCGCCGGTCCCGGCGACGAGTGGAAGCGGCTCGCACATGTCCTGGCCGAGGCGAGTCTGTGTGCGTTCGGACGGCGCATCCCGCCCGCCGTCCACAGCCTTGCCCGCGTCTACGGCGACCGACTGGCGGGATGGGGAGCATGACCGGAGTCGAGATCCGCGTCGACGGCACGGGCGTCACCGTGCCCGACGGGGCCTCCCTGCTCGCGGCGGTGAAGGCGGCCGGGATCGATCTGCCCTCGCTGTGCTCCGACGACCGGATCTCCCCGGCCGGGTCCTGCCGTACCTGCCTCGTGGCCGCCGACGGACGGACCGTGGCGGCCTGTGTGACCCCGGCCGTCCCCGGTGTACAGGTCGAGACCGGCACCGACGAGCTCCGGCGGCTGCGCCGGGAGGCGGTGGAGGTCATCGTCTCGGCCCTGCCGCCCCGTGCCCTCTCCGACGACAACCCCAGTGAACTGGCCGAGGTCTGCCGGTCGTCGGGAGTCGCCCCCGACACGGCACAGGGCGCCGGCGGCCGGGGCGGGGACGACTCCCACCCCTACGTCCGGCTGGACCGGGACCTGTGCATCGCCTGCGGCCGGTGCGTCCGCATGTGCGCCGAGGTGCAGGGCACCTTCGCCCTGACCCTGGCCGGCCGGGGCGCCGACACCGTGGTCGCCCCCGGCACCGGCGGGCCCTGGGCCGAGTCCGACTGCGTGGCGTGCGGCGGCTGCGTCGACACCTGCCCCACCGGTGCGCTCGCCGAACCCGGACCGGCACGCGGGACCACCTCCGCCCACCGGCCGCCCGCCACCCGCACCACCTGCGGATACTGCGGCGTCGGCTGCACCCTGGACGTCGTCACGGCAGGCGGCGAGGTCACAGCCGTACTCCCGGCCCGCGACGGCCCGGTCAACCAGGGGCACGCCTGCGTCAAAGGCCGCTTCACCCACGGATTTCTCACTTCTCCCGAACGGCTCACCCGGCCGCTCCTGAGGCGTGGTGGCCGACTGGAGCCCGTCGGCTGGGAGGAGGCGCTCGGTCATGTCGCCCGCGGGCTGCGCGCGGCCCTCGCGGACGGCGGCCCGGACGCCGTGGCGGCGATCTCCTCCGCCCGTGCCACCAACGAGGAGAACTACCTCGTCCAGAAGTTCATGCGGACCGTCATCGGCACCAACAACGTCGACAACTGCTCTCGCCTGTGCCACTCGCCGTCCGCGGCCGGCCTGACCGCGTCCTTCGGCCTGTCCGGCGGCACCGACGGCTTCGACGACGTCGAACGGTCCGACTGTCTGCTGGTGGTGGGGGCCAACCCGGTCGAGGCCCACCCGGTGGTCGGGGCACGGCTGCTGCGGAGCGTGCTGCGCGGGGCCGGGCTGGTGGTCGCCGATCCGCGCGCCGTGGGCCTCGCCGAGCACGCCGATGTGCACCTACGACCCCGCCCCGGCACCAATGTGGCGCTGTTCCACGGACTCGCGCACGTCCTGCTCGCCGAAGGGCTCACCGACGAGGAGTTCCTGCGCGAGCGGGCCACCGGACTGGACCGGCTCACCGAGCTGCTGGCCGACTACCCGCCGGACCGGGTCGCGGACATCACCGGTGTCCCCGCCGCCGACCTCGTCACCGCCGCCCGGCTGTACGGCGAGGCCGAGTGCCCCGCGATCGTCTACGGCCTGGGGGTCACCGAGCACCTGCACGGCACCGACGGGGTGCGGTCCCTGGCCAATCTGGCGATCCTGCGCGGCGCCGTCGGCACCGGCCGCGGGTACGGGGTCAACCCCCTGCGGGGTCAGAACAACGTCCAGGGCGCCTCCGACATGGGCGCGCTCCCCGACCTCCTGCCCGGCTACGGCAGGGTGGTCGACCCGACGGCACGGGCCCGCGCCGAGGCGGTGTGGGGCGTCCCGGTGCCCGGGCGGCCCGGTCTGCGCATCCCGGAGATGTTCGCCGCCGCGCGGACGGGGGAGCTGCGGGCGCTGTGGGTCATCGGGGAGGACGTGTGCGCCACCGATCCCGACGCCAACGAGGTGGCCGCGGCCCTGGACGCGTGCCCGCTCGTCGTGTGCAGCGAACTGTTCCTGTCCGAGACCGCCCGCCGTGCCGACGTGGTGCTGCCCGTCGCGTCCTGGCTGGAGAAGGACGGCACCTTCGTCAACTTCGACCGCCGGTTCCAGCGGGTGCGCCCCGCCGTGCCCCCGCCGGGGGAGGCCCGCAGCGACTTCGACGTCGTGCACGCCGTCGCGTCGGCCATGGGCGCCGGCCTCGGCTGCCCCACACCGGCCGCCGCCCTGGCCGAGTGCGGCCGCCTCGCCCCCGCCTTCGCCGGGGTGTCCCATGACCGGCTGGACCGGGAAGGCGCCGTTCCGTGGCCGTGCCGGGATCCCGGCCGCCCTGGTGAGACGAAGCTCTACCGGGACCGGTTCGCCACCGCCGACGGCCGCGCCCACCTGTCCGCGGCCCCCTATCTGCCGCCCGGTGAGCACCCCGACGACGACTATCCGCTCATCCTGGTCACCGGACGGCGCTGGGCGCACTACAACTCCGGCAGCATGACCCGACGCGGCGCGAACATCGTCCTCGACCCCGTCGACCTCCTCGACCTCCACCCCGACGACGCCCACCGGTACGCCGTACGCGACGGCGAGCCGGTCACCCTGGAGAGCCGGCACGGCAGGGCCCGGCTCGTCGCCCGCATCGGCGAACAGACCGCGTCCGGACAGGTCTTCTGCTCCTTCCACTTCCCGGCGAGCGGGGTCAACCGCCTCACCTCCGGCCACGCGGACACCGTCACCTCCTGTCCCGAGTACAAGGTCACGGCGGTCCGCGTGATCGCCTCGTGACGCCAGGGGAACGCGAGGCGCCGTGTTGCCCGGCGGTCCCCGGGGGGTGACGGTGGAGAGGGGACGCCGAGCGAGGGAGCGGCCATGCGCGGACTGGTCTACCACGGTCCCGGGCGGACGTCGTGGGACACGGTTCCCGATCCCGTGATCGAGGAGGACACCGACGCGATCGTGCGCGTCGACGCGACCACCGTCTGCGGCAGCGACCTGCACATCCTGCGGGGCGACCTTCCCGAGGTGACGCCGGGGACGGTCCTCGGTCACGAAGCCGTCGGCGAGGTGGTGGAGGTCGGCCGGGCCGTGCGCACCCGGCGTGCCGGACACCAGGTCATCGTGTCGTCGGTGTCGGCATGCGGGCACTGCCCGTCCTGCCACGACGCCATGTACGGACAGTGCCGGGGCGGCGGCGGATGGATCCTCGGCCGGGAGATCAACGGCACGCAGGCCGAGTTCGTCCGTGTTCCCTTCGCCGACTCCTCCACGCACCGCCGGCCCCTGTACCTCCCGCTCGACGAGGCGGTCCTGCTCGCGGAGCTCCTTCCGACCGCCTACGAGGTCGGGGTGCGCAACGGACACGTGGGCCCGGGGGACACCGTCGTCGTGGTGGGCGCGGGTCCTGTGGGCCTGGCCGCAGTGGCCCTGGCCCGTCTGTACTCGCCCCGGCGGATCGTCGCGGTGGACCTGTCGCCGTCCCGACTGGCGTACGCCGCCCGTATGGGCGCCCATGCCGCCGAACTCCCCGGGCAGATGGTCGCCGAGCTCTCCGACGGGCCCGGCGCCGACGTCGTCATCGAGGCCACGGGCGATCCGGACGGTTTCCTCCTGGCGACCCGCGTGGTGCGCGCGGGCGGGCACATCGCCGGCGTCGGCATGCACGGCAAGCCCGTCACCCTCCATCTCGAGGCCCTGTGGTGCAAGAACGTCACGATCAGCACCGGCCAGGTCGACACCTCCTCCACGCCCTGGCTCCTCGACCTGCTGGCCTACGGACGCCTCACGGTCTCCCCGCTCGTCACCCACCGGTTCCCCCTCGAGCGCGTGAAGGACGCCTACGAGGTCGTCTCGCACGGACCGGACACCGGTGTCCTCGAGGTCGTGCTCCACCGCGAGCTGTCGGAACCCTCCTCGTGACCGGTCACCCGGTCCGCGCCGGGGCGACGGCGACAGCGCTCTCGGGGCGTGGGCGACGAGGAAGTCGGCGCTGCCGGACAGCGTGGGGAGCTGTGGCGTGTCCGCGCCGTCGATACGCATGCCGGTACGTTCGCGTCGGTGACGGCGTCGTCCCTCGCGATGCACCGCAGCGCGACCTTGTCCGCCCGCCCGGACAGCGCGTGCCGGTCCACCGCCTCGTGCGCGATGTTGAGCCCGCCGCCCGGCAGCCCGGCCAGCGCGCCGCGCGCCCGGTCCCGGGTGAACGCCGCCCGGGCTTCTTCGTAGTCAGGTGAGACGGGGCGGGACCACGGGTGCGGTGTCCTTGTGGATCGTTTCCCAGTCCATAGGTGCTCCTCGCGGCGCTGCCCTCGCCTTCCAGGGTCGCGGAGCACGGAGCCGGTCGCACGTCGGCCGGGAGCACGTCCGTGAGCCGTCGATGTCCGCGGTCCACAGAGGGAACCGAGGGCCGCCCGCTTCTTGCGGATCCTCATTGCACGGTGCGCGGTCTCACTCCGCTTCTCCGTGTCTTCTTGGCCCTCGGTTCCCTTCCATGACACCTCCGCCCGTCCGCCGGCCGTAGGGCCGAAGGGCCCCGGCCACGGTGCCGACAGGGCCTCCGGAAATCCCCGCGGGTGGACCCGGCGGCCCCTGTACGGGACACCGCTCCCGCGTGACGCTGATACAGAGGGAAGGTCTTCTGGAGGTGGGCGTGATGCTTGCACCTGTTGCCGTCGGGATCGACGGTTCCCCCGAGAGTCTCGCCGCCGCCGAGTGGGCGGCTCGTGAGGCCGTTCTCCGCGGACGGCCGCTGCGGCTGCTGCATGTGCGCAACTGGCACCCGCGCCCGGGGGAGGCGGAGATCACCGACGCGGCCGGGCGGCACCGGGCCCGGCGTCTGCTGCGACAGGCGGAGGAACGTGTGCGCGCGGCCTGCCCCGACGTGCGGGTGTACGACGAGCAGGTCGAGGGGCCTGCCTCCGCCGCCCTGGTGAAGGCGTCGGCCGACGCCGAGCCGCTGGTGCTGGGCTCGCGCGGGCTGGGCCGCATCACCGGACTGCTGGTGGGGTCGGTCGCGCGCGAGGTCGTGGCGAGGGCCACCGGACCCGTCGTCCTCGTACGGGCCGACGACACGGCGGGGGAGACCCAGGAAGCGGCCCCCAGCGGCCGGCGGGACGTGGTCCTCGGCGTCGATGTCACGGAACCGTGCGACGAGGTGATCGAGTTCGCCTTCGAGGCGGCCCGGGCGCGTCACGCGCGGCTGAGCGTCCTGCACGCCTGGCGCGCTCCCGACCCCCTCACCCTGGGCCCGGGAGAGATCGGTCTGGTGAGCGATCCGGAGCGGGCCGAGGAGTGGCTGCAGTTCCTCACCGCCGTGACGCAGGTGTGGGGCGACAAGTACGCCGACGTCGAGGTCCACCGGACGGTGGTGGACGGCAAACCCTCCGACGCCTTGCTGAAGGCGGCGTCCGGAGCGGAGCTGCTGGTCGTCGGACACCGGCTCACCGACCGTCTCAGCATCGCGCGTACCGGCCCGGTGACCCACGCCGTGATCCAGCAGGCGGTCTGCCCCGTGGCCGTCGTACCCCACTACTGAACCGCTGAGGACGGGCGCCTCCGCCGCGGGCCGCTAGCGGCGGGAGCGGCGGTGGGCGACGAGCAGACCGAGGATCATGCCCGCGAGAAGCGTGACCGTGAGGACGCTCCACAGCGGGAGCGTGACGGTGGGGACCCACAGCCTGATGGTGACCGACTTCGTGTTGGCGGCGATGAACCAGATGGCCAGGCCGGCCAGCAGCACGAAGCCGATGGTGCGCAGCCTGACGTCCCGCCCCTTGACCGTCAGGGTCGCCGGATCGTTCGCGTGTGCGCTGTGCCGGGCCATACGGCAATTGTCGGGCCGCTCGCCGGCATCGGCGACTCAAGAAGGCCGACGCGAACGACGACCTGTGCGGCGTCACGCGGGGGGCGGGGAGGCGTCAGGGAGCGGGGCGGAGTTCACCGGCTATGCCGGCCGCCCAGTCGTCGACGGCCGCCCAGTCCCGGAAGTCGCCGAAGCGTCCGCCCACCAGGCGGAAGAACACGCGTCCGGAGCGGGGGAGCTGGTCGCGCCCGATGGTCCCGGAGAACAAGCGGTGATCGCGGTGCCCCAAATTCGACGGCAGCCCGTGCTCGACGGTGGGCAGTTCCAGGGGAGCCAGACGTCGCCACGGCCCGCGCAGTGCCGCGGGCATCCCCACGCTGAAGATCCACACGGGCCGGGCGCCGAGCACTTCAAGGTTGTCCCGTACGAACTGCCGGGCCAGGGGGAGCCAGCTTTGTCCGTGCACGGCGCTGCCGAGGACGAACGCGCGGTACGCGCCGGCGTCCTCGACCTCCTCCATGGGCCTGGCCTCGGCCGTCAGCCCCGCACGGCTCAGCACGGAGGCGATCCGCGCCGCGATCGTCCGGGTGGAGCCGTGGGCGGTCGCGTAACCGACGAGGACGTCCATGGGGGGGGCACCTCCTTGTGGTGGGTCCGCCGACGGACGGCTCGCCGCGGGGAGGCCCGCAAGCCGGCCGGTCCCTTAGGACTCCGGTGACGGGACGAGCGCCCGCGTCACCGCACGACTCCACCGATGCCGTGACCCCAGTATCGGTGCCCTCGCCCACGGCGGCACGGGCTGGGCGGTGCACCGGACCGGGCCGGCCGGGCGGGACCCACAGAAGCCGTGCGGAGGTCGCGGCGGGCCGAGGGCAGTGCGACGGTTGTGTGCGAAGCGTCTTGTGAGCGGCGGCAGAGGAAGGCGGGTGGCGGCCATGGAACGTCCGCTGGTGGTGGGGGTCGACGGCTCCGATCCCAGCCTCGCGGCCCTGGACTGGGCGGTGGAGGAGGCGGCGCGGCACGAGCTGCCTCTGCGGCTGGTCCATGCCTCACTGTGGGAACGGTACGAAGGCAGGGTCCCGTCCTTCGCACGGGAGCGCCCCGCCGGTGACGTCCTCGCCCAGCACATCGTCGCCTCCGCACTGGAGCGTGCCCGGTTGCGCCGTCCGGAGGTGAAGGTGTCCGGCGACGTGCTCCCCGAGGACCCGGTGTCGGCACTGCTGTCGGCCGGGCACGAGGCATGGTCGCTGGTCGTGGGCTCCCGGGGGCGCGGCGAGCTGGCCGGGCTGACGCTGGGGTCGGTCGGGCTCGGCGTGGCCGCCCGCGCGACATGCCCGGTCGTCGTGGTCCGTGGCGGGGAGCGGAACCGTCAGGGGGTCTTCGGACGCGTGGTGGTCGGGGTCGGTGACCTGCCCCACTGCCTGGAGACCGTGCGGTTCGCCTTCCGCGAGGCCGCGGTGGGCGGCTCGGCCCTGCACGCCGTGCGCGCCTGGCGCCGCCCGGCTCCCGGGCACGAGGGCCCCCGGACCGCGGCCGACGGCACGTCCGCGCACGAGGAACGCGCGTCGGCCAACCTCGACGAGGCGTTGCTCCAGGCGGTGCGGGAACACCCGGACGTCGACGTGACCCGCACACCGGTCGAAGGCCCTCCCCGCCAGGTCCTTCTGGAGGCGTCGGCCGGCGCCGACCTGGTCGTCGTCGGAGCCATGCGGCGGCACGGCCGTCACGGCCTCCAGCTCGGCAGGGTCGCGCACACTCTGCTGCACCACGCCCAGTGCCCGGTCGCCGTCGTTCCGCAACGGGTCTGAACAGGGGCGCGTCAGATGTCCGCACGGTCCGGCGGGGAGAAGGAGGAAGAGACCGGGGCGCGCTCCGGCTGCCGACGGACCGGCCGCGCGCCATGATGGGGAGCGCCGGCCGCTGTCGCGTGGGGCCGTGGAAGGAGGCGGACCGCCATGGCGAAGAAGGTGCTGGTCGCCTACGGGACGACGAACGGATCGACGGCGGAGATCGCCGAGGCCGTCGCCGGAGTCCTGCGCGAGGAAGGGCTCACGGCCGAGGCGCGGGCTGCCGGGTCCGTCGCGAGTGCCGCGTCCTACGACGCGGTCGTGGTCGGCGGCGGACTGTACGCCGGCCGCTGGCACCGGGACGCCCGCCGGTTCGTCCGCCGCCACGGCAAGGAGCTGGCCGGCCGTCCGCTGTGGCTCTTCAGCAGCGGGCCGCTCGACGCCTCCGCGGCGGAGCGGGACATACCGCCCGTGCCCTGGGTGCAGAAGGCCGTGGTCCGCCTCGACGCGCGGGACCACGTCACCTTCGGCGGCTGTCTGCGCGAGGGCGCGAAGGGCTGGGTCGCCCGGATGATCCTGCGCGACGGAAAGGGCGGGGACTTCCGCGACTTCGGCCGGATCGAGTCATGGGCCGCGGGAATCGGACGCGAGCTGAAGAGCGGCTGACGGCGCGGTCAGGGAGCGAGGGAGAAGTAGTTCTCCTCCTCCTGCGTGAAGTGCAGCCGCAGCACGGTGTGCAGACCGTAGAGACAGGCGCGCAGGTCCTCGAGCTGCTCGGGCTCCAGCGCGCCCTGTGCGTCGGCGAGCGACAGGTGGGCGGCCACCCGCCCGGCGAGCCGCTCGATCTCGGCGTGGGCGCGGCTCATGGTCGCCGTCGCCTCCGGCCCGCCGAGCACCGGTTCGAGAGCCGGATAGAGCTCGTGTTCCTCGGCGGACTCGTGCGGCAGCAGCCGCTCGGTGAGCAGCCGGTTCACCTCGCGCACCGACTCCAGGGCCTGCCCGTCCCCGCCGGGCTCCGAGAGCCGGGCCGCGGCGTCACGCACGGCCTGCAGCACGTCCTGCAGATCCTCGTGCTCGGCCGCGAAGCGGTGGATCAGGGCCTCGGCGGCGGGTTCGAGGGCCGGCCGGGCGCCCTGGTCCACGCGCAGGGCGCGCAGTGCGTTGAGGATGACCGCCACGTCGATGCCCTCCTGAAGCAGCGCGCCGACGGCCGGGGGCAGCAGCCCCACGGCTGCCGCGCCCATGGCCACCAGTGACAGCAGCATGCCGCCCAGGGCGCTCTGCACGGCGATACGGCGCGACCGCACGGCGATCGACGTGGCGTCCGCCAGCCGGTCCACGCGGTCGGTGGTCAGGACGATGTCCGCGGCCTCGGAGGAGGCGGTGGAACCCCGCGCGCCCATCGCCACGCCGACGTCCGCGGCGGCGAGCGCGGGCGCGTCGTTCACCCCGTCGCCGACCATGACGGTGACGGCACGCCCGCGTTCCGCGCGGACCGCGGCCACCTTGTCGGCCGGGGTCAGTTCGGCCCGCACGCCGTCGAGGCCCAGCACGGCGGCGATCTCGCGGGCGGGTTCGGGCCGGTCGCCGGTGAGCATCACGATCCGGTCGATGCCGGCCGTGCGCAGCCGCCTCAGGGCGCGTGGCGCGTCGTGGCGCAGAGGATCACGCAGCATGACGGCTCCCGTGGGAACACCGTCGACGGTGAGCCAGGCGACGGCGGCACCGTCCAGCACCGCCCGGTTCTCCGCGGCCCGCGCCCATTCCGGGACCACCGTGGTGGGCTCCAGACGGCCCACGGCCGTCCTGCGGCCGTCGACCACGCCGTACGCGCCCCGGCCGGCCTCCTCCGACACATCCGTCGCCATCGACGGCTCCAGCCCGCGCTCACGGGCCGCGTCGACGATGGCGTGGGCCAGGACGTGCGGCGAGTACTGGTCCACCGTGGCCGCCAGCCGCAGCACCTCGGCGGGTTTCCAGCCGGGGGCCGCGGTCACGTCGACCACGCGCGGGCGTCCGCCGGTGAGGGTGCCGGTCTTGTCGAGGAGCAGCGTGCGGGCCCGCCCCAGGCGCTCCAGCGCGCCGCCGTCCCGGACCACCACACCCAGCCGGGACGCCCGGGACAGACCGGAGACGATCGCCACCGGGGCGGCGAGCAGCAGCGGGCAGGGGGTGGCGACCACCAGCACCGCCACGGCCCGCACCGCGGAGCCGCTCAGCAGCCAGGCCAGCCCCGCCACCGCCACCGAGAGGGGCAGGAACCAGGCCGCGTAGCGGTCGGCCAGACGGACGACGGGGGCCGCCTCCGCGCCGGCCTGCCGGGCGAGGCGCACGATCCCGGCGTAGGTGCTGTCCTGCTCGGTCGCCGTGGCCCGCAGGTCGAAGGCCCCACCCGCGTTCACGACGCCGCTGCGCACCGTCTGCCCGGGCTTCCGTTCCACCGGTGCCGACTCGCCCGTGAGCACCGACTCGTCCAGGACGGCCGCCGGGCCCGCCACCTGCCCGTCGACGGGGACGACCTCGCCCGCGCCGACGACGAGGAGATCCCCCGCGGCGACCTCGGAGACGGGAACCGGGCGGACCTCGGTGCCGGTGCGCCGACGGGCGGTGCGCGGCGTGTGCGCGAGCAGCGCCCGCAGATCGTGGGACGCGCGCCGCTGCGCGGCGGCCTCCAGCGCGCGCCCGGTGGCCAGCATCAGACCGATCAGGGCCCCGGCGAGATACTCGCCGACGGCCAGGGTGCCGCCGAGGGCCAGGACCGCGATGAGGTCCACTCCCGCGTGGCCGCGCCGCAGCGCGGCCACCACCCAGCCGGTCGCGGGCACGACGGCGAACGCCGTGCCCAGCGCCCAGCACAGATCGGCGGCATCGCCGTGGTCCAGCAGCCAGAGGATGCCTCCCGCGAGGAGCGACGAGGCCGTGACGGCCAGGAGGACGGGCTCGAGCCAGGACGGTCCCGCCGGTTCCGTGGCAGGCCCCGGCGCCGGCTTCTGCGAGCCGGCCCGGCGGGTGTCGTCGGCGGGGTTGGCGTGGATCATGGCATTCCTCACCGGTCAGCGGTTCGCGACGGGGCGCCCGTCGTCAGTGACGGGCGGCCGTTCCCCGCACCACGGCGACCGGACAGTGCGCGTGATGCAGCAGGGCCTGGCTGACCGATCCGAGCAGCAGCCCGGAGAAGCCGCCGCGTCCCCGTGCCCCGACCACCACCAGCCGGGCGGTCCGGCTCGCCTCGATCAGTGCCTCGCGGGTGGGACCGTGCACCGTCTCGTGCTCCACGGCGACATCCGGGTGCCGTTCCCGGTGCCCGGCCAGTGCCTCCGACAGCAGACGCTTCTCCTCCTGGCCGAGCGCCTCGGCCGGGTTCGCGTACGGCTCGGTCGGATCCTGGGGGGCGGGCAGCGGCGCGTTCCACGTGGTCCAGGCGTGCAGCGCGATCAGGGTGGTCCCGTGCAGCTCGGCCTCCTGGAAGGCGAATTCCACCGCCTTGTCCCCGGCGGGGGAGCCGTCGACGCCCACCACGACAGGACCGTCCACGGGGGCCTCTTCGCGCACCACGAGCACGGGGCAGCGCGCGTGCGCCGCGAGATGCACCGCCGTCGAACCCACCATGAGCCCGACGAACCCGCCCATCCCCCGGGATCCGACGACCACCAGATCGGCGGCACGCGACTGCGCCTCCAGCACCGTCAACGGCTCTCCCGTCACCACGGCGTGCGACACCTCCACCTCCGGCGCCGCGGCCCGGGCACGCTCCACCGCCTCCGCCACCAGACGGTCGACCATGTTCTGCATCCCGCCCTCCGGCGGCCCCACAGGCGACGGGCCCAGGGGAACATGCATGGCGGGCCATAGGAAGGCGTGCACCACCTTCAGGGCAGCCGTCCGCAGCCGGGCCTCCCGCGCGGCCGCCTCCACCGCGGCGAGACTCGACGCCGACCCGTCCACGCCGACGATCACCAAACCACCCACTGTGCCTCCTGTGTCCAAAGCGTTCTCGCTCCCTTCAGACTCACCCCGGGGACGTCCTGGTGCCATGGGGCTTACGGCCCGCCTCACAGGGCCATGCGGGTACACGGACGGGATCGGGCGAGGCCCGGTACTCCCGGGTCATGTCTCCCTGCCGACCCGGGTGCGCAGGTTGTGGAACTGGCGGGTCTGCATGACGAAGTGCGCGGGCTCGCCGAGCGTCAGGTCGAAAGGCCGCGTGAGCCACCGGGGACGGCCCCGACCGCGCGTGCGGACCACCAGACGCGACTCACCGAAGGGCGCGGGCCGCAGGTGGAACGCCCAGATCCCGTCCAGCCGCGCCTGTGGCAAGGGCTCGGTCAGCGGGTCGAAGGACCGCCCTCCGGAGAGGTCCAGGCCCGAGCGAAGCACCAGGGTCCGGTCCGGCTCCAGCAGCGCCACGGTGAACCAGTACGTACCGTCACGAGAGGCCTTGAGGCGTTGGCCCTCCTCCAGCTTCTGCCACTCGGGCACGATGCGGTCCGCGCTGGGGTGTCCGTAGTGGTCCAGCCAGTCCCAGCTGTACCAGCCTCCGCGGTCGTACCCCATCTGCGCCAGCCAGGGCCAGACCTGCTCCGGCGGTGCCGGAAGGTCGGTGGCCATCGTCGAGGTGCCGTCGGGGCCGGGCACCAGCTCGTCGCCGGGGTACGCGCGGGCGATCTCATCCTGCGTCGCACCCCAGGTGAGCAGCCTCGGCCGGCACCGCAGCGTGTAGAACGCCAGCGCTGCGGACGCTGTCACGAAGGGGAGCAAAGCGGCTCCCGTTCGTCGGCATGATCGCTTCTCGGACATCCTGTGCTCCCTGGTCGCCTGCCTGACGCACCCCTCGCCTCTTTCCGGCATAGCCGCTGCGCGGCCACCGCGCGAGGGCTGGCCGGCCCTCCGTGAGGTCCGAAGGGCGCAGCCCGCGGCCCCGCAGCCGCCGGCCGTGGTGGGGCAGGTCGGTCGTTCAGCGGGGGTGGGGCGGCCCGTCGCCGAGGACGGTGACATGGGTGTGACCGGTCCGTTCCGTGAGACCGGCGGTGGTCACGGCGCACCGACGGCGTAGGTTTTCAACGGCTCGGCGGGCTGGACGGAACCGACGACCATGGTGGGTGCTCATGTGCGTGAGGTGGCTTTTCGTCTCTTCGTCCGGAAGAAGCGCCGAAGGGACTAGAATACCCCAAGGGGTATTGATGGAGGAGGATGCGTGGAACTGGACATGGCGGCCGAAGAGCTGAAGAGCGTACTCAACCGGTTGCGGCGGGCGCAGGGCCAGATCGCGGGGATCATCCGGATGATCGAGGAGGGGCGCGACTGCGAGGACGTGATCACGCAGCTCGCGGCGGTCTCCCGGGCGCTGGACCGGGCCGGTTTCGCGATCATCGCGACGGGGCTGCAGCACTGCATGGCGGAGGGCGGACAGGTGAACGGGGACCGGGACGTGATGCGCGCCCGCCTGGAGAAGCTGTTCCTGTCGCTGGCCTGAGCGCCGGCTCCGGCCGGAGCACCGGCTCATGTCACCGCGTCGGCGAGCATGAAGGCGGCCACGGCCAGCAGGACCACCGCGAAGACGCGCTGCAGGCCGGGTCCTGAGACCTTCGCGGCGAGGCGTTTGCCGTCCCACGCGCCCAGGACGGCGGCCGCGATGAAGGGGCCGATCACCGCCCAGTCGAGGGAGATCGCGGCCCCCGAGCGGGTGGCGAGCGAGGCCAGGGAGTTGGCCGTGATGACCAGCAGACTGGTGCCGACGGCGGCCCGCATCTCGAAGCCCAGGACGGTGACCAGGGCCGGCACGGCGAGGAAACCGCCGCCCACGCCCAGCAGTCCGGTCAGCGCGCCCAGTCCCGCCCCCGCCGCGGCGGCCCTGCCCGGCCGAACCGATCGGGGCTCCCCGCCGGCCGGATCGGCGGGCCGGAGCATCCTCAGTGCGGCGACGGCCGCGACCACCGCGAAGGCGAGGGTGAGGACGGCCTGGGGCAGGTGCCCGGCGGCGGCTCCCGCCAGCGCGGCCGGCAGCAGGCCCGCGGCGGCGAACGCCGCGCCGGCTCTCCACCGTACGTTTCCCGCGCGGGCATGGGCGTACAGCGCGGTCAGCGAGGTCACGGTGACGATGACGAGACTGCCGGTGGTGGCCGCGGCGGGGGAGAAGCCGAGCAGGTAGATCAGGGCGGGAACGGCCAGGACGCTGCCGCCGCCGCCGAGCGCGCCGAGTGCCAGGCCGACCACGGCCCCCGCGATCAGGGCCAGGACCAGTGCGCTCACGCGATCCGGCCGCCCTGTCCACGCTCGTCGACGACCGGCAGTCCGGCCTTCGCCCAGGCGTTCATGCCGCCGGTGACGTCGACGGCGTCGACGCCGCGGGAGGCCAGGAGTTTCGCTGCCTGCTGCGAGCGGTGCCCGGAGCGGCAGACCGCCACCACCGGCCGGCCTTGGGCGTTTGGCGGCAGGGCGGCCCCGGCCAGCAGCCGGGTCAGGGGCAGGTGGACGGCGCCGGGTGCGTGCCCGGCCTTCCACTCCGGTGTCTCACGGACGTCGAGCAGCACGGCGGTGCCGTCGTCGGTGCGGCTGCGGGCCTGGTCGGGAGTGAGGCGGCCGGTGCCGCGGCGGAAGAGGAACATGGTGGTGCCCTTGGCTTGGGTGAGCGGACGGTTGATCAGGGGCGGGTCACGGTCAGGCCCGCCTCGCGGGCGGCGTCGAAGCCGTCGTCGACCGCGACGACGGCTCGTCCGGCGGCGTCCAGCAGGGAGGCGGCGATCGCCGCGCGCATCCCGCCCGCGCAGTGCACCCACACGGTTCCGGACGGCACCTCGTCGAGACGGCCGTACAGCTCGTGGACCGGGACGTGCACCGCCCCCTCCACGTGTCCCGCGGCGCGTTCGGAGTCGCGGCGCACGTCCAGCACCACCACCTCCTCGCCGCGCCCGCGCACCTCGGCCAGGTCGGCGAAGCGGGCCCGCGGGAAGGAGGCGAGCCGCTCGCCCTCGCGGATCCAGGCGGCCGGGTCGCCGGTGGCGGCGGCGGCCGGGCGGTCGATGCCGACCCGGGCCAGCTCCCGCTGCGCGTCGGCGATCCGCTCCGGGGTGTCGGCGAGCAGGGTGACGGGCTTGCCCCACGGGATCAGCCAGGCCAGGTAGGTGGCGAGCTTGCCGTCGCCCTCGAAGTTGAACGACCCGGCCACATGTCCCTCGGCGAAGGCCGTGCGGCTGCGCAGGTCCACCACCCACTCACCCGCGGCCAGCCGGGCGGCGATCTCCCCGGCGTCCGCGCGCCCCGGCGGGGTGAGGTCGACCGGCGCGGGGCCCGCGGCGTTGGCAGGACCCATGTGCGCGTAGTACGCGGGCACGTCGTCCAGCCCCGCGAGCATCTCCGCGACGAAGGTGTCCACGTCCAGGGTCAGCGCGTCGTTGGCCGTGCGCTCCCGGCCGATCGTGGTCGCGTCCCCCTCGGCCTGCGAGGAGGAGCAGAAGCTGCCGAAGCCGTGGGTGGGCAGCACCGGCACCTCGTCGTCCAGCTCGTCGGCCAGCCGGTGCGCGGAGGCATGCTGGGCACGCGCAAGCTCCTCGGTCAGCCGCGGCTCGACCAGGTCGGGCCGGCCCACGGTGCCGATCAGCAACGACCCGCCGGTGAACGCCGCCGCACCGCGCCCGTCCTCCTCCAGGACGTAGGAAGTGTGGTGCGGGGTGTGTCCGGGGGTGGCGAGCGCGCGCAGCACCAGGCCCTCGTCCACCGTCACGGTGTCGCCGTCGGCGACCGGGGTGCGGGCGAAGGACACATGGGCCGCGGCCGGCACCAGGTAGGAGGCGCCGGTGATCCGGGCGAGCTCCAGTCCGCCGGTGATGTAGTCGTTGTGCACATGGGTCTCCGCCACATACGCGATGCGCACACCACGCTTCGCCGCGGCGGCGATCACCTGGTCGACGTCACGCGGCGGGTCGACGGCCACCGCCGCACGGGGTCCGCCGACCAGATAGCTGCGGTTGCCCAGGCCCTCGAACTCCAGGGTGTCGACGAAGAACACGACTACGGCTCCTCATACATGAGACGGTGTACCCCGGGGGGTATCGGGCGACCCACCCACCCTAGCAGTAATACCTAGGGGGGTATTCCACCGGGCCGGACGCCCCGTCCGGTATCGCTTCCCTGGCGACGGGTACCCGGAGGGGTATCAAGGGAATCAGGTATTCCGCACCGAAGGAGCAGCGCACCGTGTCCTACGACCGCACCGTCCGCCTGGCCGCCACCGACTTCGACACCGCCGTCGCGGCCGTCCGTCGGGCCCTGGCCGACCAGGGATTCGGCGTTCTCACCGAGATCGACGTGACGGCCACCCTCAAGGCCAAGCTCGACCACGACATGGAGGAGTACCTGATCCTGGGCGCCTGCAACCCGCCCCTCGCCCACCGGGCTCTGGAGGCCGACCGCTCGATCGGTCTGCTTCTGCCGTGCAACGTCGTCGTCCGCCGCGACGGCGACCACATGCTCGTCCAGGCCCTCGACCCGGGCACCATGGTCACCCTCACGGGTCTCGACGCCCTCGGGCCCGTCGCCGAGGAGGCCACCGCCCGCCTGGACGCCGCCCTCGCCGCCCTGTCCGCCCCCTGACCCGCCCGGGCCGGAGGGTCAGGAGAGGGAGAGGAAGAGCTTCTCCATCTTCTGGGTGTCGAGGCTGTCGGCCCCGCCCTCCTGGCTCAGGCACTCCTTGAGGCCGCTGGCGACGATGGCGAAGCCGGCCCGGTCCAGCGCGCGGTTGACCGCGGCGAGCTGGGTGACGACCTCCTCGCAGTCACGTCCTTCTTCCAGCATGCGCACGACGCCGGCGAGCTGGCCCTGTGCGCGCTTGAGCCGGTTGGCGGCCGACCGCACCCGGTCGGCGGGGAGCTGGACCATGGGTTCTTCCTTTCACGAAGCCGGTCCGGGACCGGGCGCGGTCACCGACCGGGGCTCCGGGTGGCGAGAGAGGCGCGGACCTCGGCCATGTCGAGCCCGCGCACCGCGGTGATCAACTGGTCCAGCGCCTGCGGCGGCAGGGCGCCGGGCTGGGAGAAGACCAGGATGCCGTCGCGGAAGGCCATCAGCGTGGGAATCGAGGTGATGTCCGCCGCGGCGGCCAGCTCCCGCTCGGCCTCGGTGTCGACCTTGCCGAAAACGATGTCGGAGTGCGCCTCGGAGGCCTTCTCGTAGACGGGGGCGAACATCCGGCACGGTCCGCACCAGGCGGCCCAGAAGTCGACGAGGACGATGTCGTTGCCGGTGACCGTGCTCTCGAAGTCGGCGGCGGTGAGTGCGACGGTGCTCATGACGCGATTCCTTCCGATGCGCCGGAGTGGCCGGACTGATGGCCTTTGATACCCCCTGGGGTAAAGAACACCGGACCGGGTCGGGGCATTCCCCGGGCGGCACGGCATGCCGCTGCCCCGGCGCACCGAAGGGCGGAGCACCGGGGCAGAGGGGAGGCCGGGCGCGCTAGGCCCGGTGGACGGCGCGTCGCAGCGGACAGCGGGCGACGAAGCCGTAGCAGACGCCCGCACCGGCGCCGAGCGAGGCGACGGCCGCAAGGATCGGGACCGCCATGTGGGCGGGGGCCTGCTGGACCAGGACGAAGGTGCCCATGGCCAGCACGAACCAGGCGAAGAGCCGGGAGAGGACGTGGGCGGGGACGCGCCCGGCCAGCCGCGCTCCGGCGAAGCTGCCGACGACGGCGAACCCGGTGACGGCCAGGGTCAGGGTCCAGTCGATCTGGACGCTCGACAGGTAGCCGGCGAAGCCCGCGGCGGACTTCATCGCGATGACCAGCAGTGAGGTGCCGATGGCCACCGGCATCGGCAGCCCGCCCAGCAGGGCCAGGGCGGGGACGACGAGAAAGCCGCCGCCCGCGCCGACCAGACCGGTGGCCAGGCCGACGGCCGCGCCGTCCAGCAGGACCCGCCCCACCGGCAGCTGCTGGTGCGCCCGGTCGGGGCCGACGTTCTTGCGGCCCCGCAGCATGGCGGCGGCGGTGACGATCATCATGACCGCGAAGGCGATCAGCAGGACGACGTCGGGAATGTGGCCGCCGACGAGCCCGCCGGTGTAGGCGCCGGCCATGCCGGCCGCTCCGAACAGGATGCCCGTGCGCCAGCGGACCCGTCCGCCGTGGGCATGGTTGATCATGCCCACGGCGGAGGTGACGCCGACGACGAACAGGGAGGTGGCGATGGCCTCCTTGGCGTCCATGCCCGCGACGTAGACCAGCAGCGGGACGGTCAGGATCGACCCGCCTCCCCCGAGCAGCCCGAGGGAGACGCCGACCAGCAGCGCGAGAGCCAGGACGAGCGTCAGCGTCATGACCGTCACCTGCCGTCGGCGAGCTGGGCGACGGCCTTGCGCGGGTCGAAGGACGGGGTGCGGTTCCACGGCATCTTCGACAGCATCACGCCCATGGCGCAGGTGTTGCTGATGGCGGCGAAGGCCAGCCCGCCGCCGACGAACGCGGACAGCGCCTGCAGACCGGGGACGAGGAAGCTGCCCAGGGCGCCGACCAGCACCAGCGAGCCCGCGACCAGACGGACCTGGCGCTCCATGTCCCAGCGCTCCTGACCGTAGTTGGTCGGGGCGCCGGACTTCTCCCAGGCCGTCATGCCGCCCGACAGGACCGCAAGACCGGGGAGCCCGGCCTCGGCGAGGGCGCGTTCGGCCTGGCCGGCGCGCTGGCCGGAGCGGCAGACCAGCACCACGTCGGTGTCCAGGTGCTTCGTCAGCTCCTCGCGGTGTTCGCGCAGGGTGTCGAGTGGGACGTTGTAGGAGCCGGGAATGTGAGCGCCCTCGAACTCGGCAGGGGAACGGACGTCGAGCAGCCGGGGCGGGTTGGCCGAGTCGAGCCGGGTGCGCAGGTCGTCGATGGTCAGGCTGCGGGGAGTGGTGGGGGTGGTCACGCGTTGATCTCCTGTCGGTTGTCGTGAGTGTCGGGGGTTTCGGGGGTGTCGGAGGCCATGGGGCACAGCCCCAGGTCGAGGGCGTGGTCGAAGCTGTCGTCGACCGCGACGACGTCACGGCCGCGGGCGTGGAGCAGCGCGGCGACGACTCCGGCGCGGTAGCCGCCGGCGCAGTGCACCCAGACGCGGCCCGCGGGGATCTCCTCGAGGCGGCCCGGCACCTCGTGGACGGGGATGTGCACCGAGCCCGGGATGTGCGCCTCGGCGCGCTCCTGGTTGCGGCGCACGTCCAGGACGACGAGGTCGTCACTCCCGAGGGCGGCCTTCAGGTCGCCGAAGCCGGCCCGCTCGTAGGAGGCCAGGGGCTCGCCGCCGGCCCAGTCGTCCGGGCCCCCGGTGGCCATGGCGGCCGGGCGGTCGATGCCGATGCGGACCAGTTCGCGCTGGGCCTCGGCCACGTCGTCGGCGGTCTCGCCGAGCAGGGTGAGCGGGGTGCCCCACGGGATCAGCCAGCCCAGGTAGGTGACGAACTGTCCGTCCAGGCCGAAGTTGAGGCTGCCGGCGAGGTGCCCGGCGGCGAAGGCGGTGCGGTCGCGCAGGTCGACCACCCACTCGCCGTCCTCGATCCTGCGCCGCAGCTCGGCCGGGTCCGCCACGGACGGCGCGGACAGGTCCGGCTTGCCGGGACCGCCGGAGTTGGCCGGGCCCATGTGGGCGTAGTAGGCCGGGTAGGCGTCCAGGCCGGCCAGGAGCTGCTGGACGTAAGCCTCCTCGTCGGCGGTCAGCGCGGTGTTGGTGCGCTTCTCCTCGCCGATGGTGCTGGACAGACCGGAGGCCTGGGTCGCGGAGCAGAACGAGCCGAACCCGTGGGTGGGGTAGACGGCCGTCTCGTCCGGCAGTTCCTCGGCCAGCCGGTGGGCGGAGCGCCACTGGGCCCGCACCAGGGTGTCGGTGTGGTCCGGGCCGAGCAGGTCCGGCCGCCCGGTGGTGCCGTACAGCAGGGAGCCGCCGGTGAACACCGCGATCTGCTCGCCGCCCGCCTCCAGCGCGTAGGACAGGTGGGTGTGGGTGTGGCCGGGCGTGTGGATCGCCCGCACCCGCATGGTGTCGCCGACCTCGATCACCTGGTCGTCGCGGACCGGGGTCCGCTCGTAGGAGACCTCGTCGTCGGCGTTCACCAGGTACTGGGCGCCCACCTCGCGGGCGAGGGCCAGACCGCCGGTGACGTAGTCGTTGTGGATGTGCGTCTCGAACACGTGGGTGATCCGCACTCCGGCGGCGTCGGCCAGTGCGGTGACGCGGTCGTAGTCGCGCTGGGGGTCGACCACCAGGGCCACGGAACCGTCGTGGGCGAGGTAGGTGCGGTCCCCCAGGCCGGGGGTCTCGACGGGCAGAACGGTGATCATCGCGTCTCCTCGGAGGTGGCGGGGGCGGTGGGGGCGCCGGGCTCGTCGCCGGTGGCGGCGGGGCGGCCGGCGTCGATCCAGGCGGCGGTGCCGCCGCTGACGCTGTGGGCGTCGTAGCCCAGGTCGCGGAGCAGGGAGGTCGCCTGCGCGCTGCGGCCGCCGCTCTGGCAGATCACGTAGACCGGACGGTCCTTGGGCAGCTCGCTCAGGATCAGGGGGAGGTTGGGAAGCGGTGCCGAGCGGGCGCCGGGGACGTGTCCGGCCCGGTACTCGCCGCTGTTACGGACGTCGACGACGAGGGCGCCTGCCGCCTGCGCCTCGGCGAACCGTTGCTGGCCGATCTCGGGAACCATGCGGGGAACTCCTGCTCACTTGCCTTCAGAAATACCCTGGGGGGTATGCCTGGGCTCAACCGTAACAGGATCGGGTTTATGCCCCCGGGGGTATCTGGAAGTGATGCGCCTCACGTTCTCGCCTCCGCTTCCGTCGCGGAACGGGAACGCCGCAGGCCGCTCCGCCGCGCCCCTGCCGCCGGCCCTTTGACCTTGTCCCCAGGGTCTTCGCGACCCGCAGGCGCATACCCCCACCCGTATGCCCTATCGTGGGCTCCCGTCAGCGGAGCGGCCTCACCGTCCGCGACGTCGGCACCGCGCAGGAACATCGCTGACCACACCCGTGTCCTGGGAGGACCCCTCCCGGACTCTCCCAGGACCGGTTCGGTCACGCCGGCGCGACTTCCACGTCGGCGTCCGACGCGAACGGTCACCGGTCGGCGGCGTCGGCGGCCCAGCGTCGACGGACGCCGTCCTCGTGCTCGGACTGCTCCAAGGGCAGGCCGGCCCGGTGGAGTGCCTCCCGCAGACGGGGAATGCAATGGCGCCGCAGGGCACGGACCCGGTGCCGGGCGCCCGCGACCTCCGCGCCCAGCAACTCGGCCGCTGCGTGAGCGGCGGCGTACTCGGCTGCCGCGCACACGGCGTCGGCGTAGGAAGCCCCGGCATGTGCCACGGCCGTGTGGGAGGGTGCGACGGCCGTGGTCGGGTGAGGCGGCTGTGCGGCCCCTGTATTCGGCGCCCATGGGGGAGTCGGTCCGGTTGATTGTCGCCCCACAGGCTGCTGTCCCTGGTGCTGCCTCACAGCCCGAGGGCGACGGCCGGCACCCGAGGCGCCGGTACGACGACGGCCGGGGCAGAGCGCGAGGACGGTCGAAGGGCGGA
>BMVA01000005.1:0-180025 GCA_014650475.1 Streptomyces albogriseolus | reverse complement strand
GGGGGGGGGGGGGGGGGGGGGGGGGGGGGGGGGGACCGTACGGTCTCGACGGGCGCGCGTTCGTCGACACATGTGAGGGACAGTGCCTTTCGGCAGGGGTGAAGAAGCCTGGCCAAGGCGCCCGGACCCGTTGAGGGCCTGCTGATGCAACCTGATCGGCCGGTCAGGGAAGTGGGCCGGAGCCGTGCGAGGCTACAGCGCATGCGGATACTCGTGGTCGAAGACGAGGTCGACCTCGCCCGAACCCTGCGCACCGGTCTGACCGCCGAGGGGTACAGCGTGGACCTCGCCCATGACGGCCGGCAGGGGCTGTGGATGGCCCGCACCGGCGCGTACGCGCTGGTTGTACTGGACCTGATGCTGCCCGGCCTCAACGGCTACAAGATCTGCGCCCAGTTGCGCCGGGAGGGCAACGCGACCCCCATCCTGGTGCTCACCGCCAAGGACGGGGAGTGGGACCAGGCGGAGGCATTGGACACGGGGGCCGACGACTACCTGGCCAAACCCTTCTCCTACACGGTGCTCGTCGCCCGGTTGCGGGCGCTGGTCAGACGGTCCGGGACCGCCGCCCCGCCCGTCCTGGCCGTGGGCGACCTGTCGTTGGACGTCGCGGGCCGGGTGTGCCGCCGCGCAGGGGTCCGGGTGGACCTCACCCCGAGGGAGTTCGCCGTCCTCGAACTGCTGGCCCGTCGCGACGGCCAGGCGGTGTCCAAGGGCGACCTGCTCTACCACGCGTGGCCCGACGAGGCCTACGACCCCAACTTGGTCGAGGCGCGGGTCAGTTCACTCCGCAGAAAGGTGGACACCCCCTTCGGGCGGCAGTCCCTGCAGACCGTACGAGGCACCGGCTATCGATTGGTGGACGACCGTGAACGCGAGTGACAGACGACGCCGTTGGTGGCCCCGCTCGGTCCGAGCCCGCGCGGCTGTTGCCGCCGCCCTGACCGCGGCGATCGTGCTGACCGGCATCGGGTGGTGGGTGCACCACGAGGTGTACCGGCAGAGCTTGTCGGTTGCCGAGGAGAAGGCACGCAACGACCTTTTCGCCCTCGTCGACCAGCTGAAGCAAGGTGACGTCCCCGGTCCTCGGCGTTCCGCGCCGTACGAGATCGTCGCGACGGGTCGTCGCACCGCCGTGGCCTCCGGGGGCGGTCTGGAGGCTTTCGACCGTAGCGCCGGGCATGTGCTGCCATCGCCTCCCGCCCTCACCGCCCCGGTACCCGAGGCGACCGACGGATGGGACTACGCCTACCGTCCCCTGCGCATACCGGACCGCCCCGGTGGCGACTCCGGCAGCGGTCAGGTCCTGGCAGGTCGGACGTACAGAGTCCTGTACAACGACATCTGGGCCGGCCAGTTGAGCCGCGAACAGGCCGCCGCACTCGGCGTCCGCCCCGACGCCACGCTGCGTGCCTACGTCGTGCTGGTGCCGGACACCTCCGAGGAGATCGCCGCCGCCATCGACGGCATGCTGTTCCGCGCCGGTCTGGCCGGCCTGGTGCTCATCGGCGCCGTCGCCTATGTCACCGTCCGCGTCGCACTACGCCCCGTGGAAGCTGTCCGCCGCCTCACCGCCTCGGTGACCGACCCGAGCGAACGCGTCACCGTCCCCGCCACCGCCCACGAGATCACCGCGCTCGCCGACACCATCAACACCACTCTTCGACGCCTCGACCACGCCGCCGCCCAGCAGCGCCGGTTCGTCGCGGACGCCGCCCACGAGTTGCGCAGCCCTCTCACCACCCTGCTGACCAGCCTGGAGGTCGCTCTCGCCTACCCGGAACGCACCGACTGGACCGCCACGGCCACCAACGCCGCTCGGCAGACCCGCCGCCTCCAGGCGCTCACCGAGGACCTGCTTCTCCTGGCCCGTCTCGACACGGGCGCCCCCACCGCCGGCCCCGAGACCGTCGACATGGGTGCCGTCGCCTCCCACCTGGCCGGCCACCACCTGCTCTCCGCACGCAAGCTGGAGCTCATCTTCGACAGCTACGGCCCCGCGCATGTCCGGGGCAACCGTGACCAACTCCAACGGCTGCTGCGCAACCTCCTCGACAACGCCGCCCGGCATGCGGCGCACCGCATCCGGGTGACCGTCCGGAGCGAGGACGAGCAGGTCGTCGTCGCTGTGCACGACGACGGACCGGGCGTGCCCGCCGAGGACGCCGAGCGGATTTTCGAGCGCTTCGTCCGGCTGGACGACGCCCGCTCCCGCGACCAGGGCGGCACTGGCCTCGGCCTCGCCATCGCCCGTGATCTCGCTGAGCGCCACGGAGGCACTCTGAACCTTGTCCCCGGCGACGACGGCGGCGCGTGCTTCGCACTGCGTCTGCCGCAAGTTCCCGCCCCGGCCCCCGCTCCCGACGCGGCTCCGAGCGCTGTCCCGGACCCGAGCCCCGATCCGGACCCGGCCCCGGACGTGGAATGACCCGCCCGAAAAGGATCATCCGTCCCGACGGGGCGCCCCCGTGGAGGCTCGCACGACAAGCTCCGTGGCCAGCTCGATGTGATGCGACTCGGCCTTCTCCCCGTTCGCCAGCCGCAGCGCCGTGCGCAGCGCGGCGGCCCCCATCTCCCGCAGCGGCTGGCGCACGGTGGTGAGGGGCGGCGAGGCCATCTGGGCGAGGCTGGTGTCGTCGAAGCCGACCACGCTCAGGTCCTCGGGGACGCGCAGGCTCCGGACGCGGGCGGTCTCGACGACGCCGAGGGCGATCTCGTCGTTGCCCGCGAAGACCGCCGTGGGCGGCTCGTCCAGGTCCAGCAGCGCCGCGGCCCCGGCCAGACCCGTCTCGTACGTGAACTCCCCGGGCCGGACGTACGCGTCCGGCACCGGGGCGCCCTCGGCCTCCATGGCCGCGCGGTAGCCGTGCATGCGGGCCTGGTTGCAGACGGCCATGGCGGGTCCGCCGAGGTAGGCGATCCGGCGGTGGCCCAGGGACAGCAGATGCCGGGTCGCGGACAGCCCCCCGGCGAAGTTGGTCGCACCGACGCTGTGCACCCGGCTGTCCGGCAGGTGCAGGGGGTCCAGCACCACCAACGGCAGCCCTGAGCGCGCCAGTTCCTTCAGGTGGGCGGCGGTGTGGACGCTGGTGACCGCAATGACGGCGCGGCGGCCGGCCGACACCAGGTCCCGTGCCCAGTGCGGGGCGCCGGACGCCTTGCTCACCACCACCGACGCCCCCGACTCGGCGGCCGCGTCGACGATGCCCTCCAGGGCCTCCGCGACGTACGACTTGAGGCTTCCCTTGAACTGCACCTCGATCGTCGGGCTCTCGACGGCCTCGCTGTGGCGGAACACCGGCGCCAAGTAGTCGTGCCGGTGCAGCAGTTCCTGCACGCGCACGCGGGTGTGGGGCGCCACGTCGCCACGGCCGTTGACCACCTTGGACACGGTGGCGACGGAGACCCCAGCCGCTTGGGCGATGTCCGCCAAGGTGGTGCGCCGGGCGTTCGGTCGCATCGGTTCCTCTCAGCTGTAGGGCCACCGGGGGGTGACCCGCCGGTCCGGCCGGTCACACGGACGGATCCGCTCAACCGTACCGTCGAACACCGCCGGACCCGACGGCCCGGCACGGAGCGCACCGACAGTGTGACAGTCCGGAGCCGCCGCGTCATCAACGCCTTTCACCGGATCATTTCGAAACAGTTTCGGATTGTGCGCGACCTGAGCCAGGGCGATCAAGCCCTTGTTTCACAAGGGACATGCCCGTGCCGCACCGCCCGTGCACGCGTCTTGACACCGCATCAGCCCGAAACCTAGCTTGCTCGAACAGAGCTAGACGAAGTGATTTTCGAAAACCTTTCCACGACTCACGAGAAGCCGACGGCTCTCGAGTGCGGAGAAAATCATGGCGCTCTCCCGACGTACCCTTCTCGGCCTGGCGGCCGCCGTACCCGTCTCGGCCGCGCTCGCCGCCTGCGGCGGCTCCTCCGGCCCCGGCAAGGGCGGTGCCGCCACCTACTGGTACCTGAACGGACAGCCGCAGGAAGGAGTCAGGGCCGGCGCCGTCGATGCCTTCAACAAGGCGCATCCGGACACGCAGATCGAGGACACGACCTTCCAGAACGACGCCTACAAGACGAAGATCAAGACAGCCATCGGCGCCGGACAGGCGCCCACCGTCATCTGGGGCTGGGGCGGCGGAACCCTGCGCGCCTACGCGGAGGCCGGGCAGGTCGAGGACCTCACCCCGTGGTTCGACGAGAACCCCGACGTCAGGAAGGGACTGTTCCCGTCCTCGTTCGGCGCGGCGACCGTCGACGGCAAGATCTACGCGATGCCCTGCGAGACGGTGCAGCCGATCGTCCTCTACTACAACAAGAGGGTGTTCGACCAGGTCAAGGTGGAGCCGCCCGAGACCTGGGACGACATCATGGCCCTGGTCCCGAAGTTCAACGCGAAGGGCATCGCCCCGTTCGCGCTCGGCGGGCAGTCCCGGTGGACCAACATGATGTGGCTGGAGTTCCTGTTCGACCGCATCGGCGGGCCCGAGGTGTTCCAGGCCGCCATCGAGGGCGAGAAGAACGCCTGGTCGCACCCCGACGCCCTGAAGGCGCTCACCGCGCTCCAGGACCTGGTGAAGGCCGACGGGTTCGTGAAGGGCTTCTCCTCCATCACCGCGGACTCCAACGCCGACCAGGCCCTGCTGTACACCGGCCGGGCCGCCATGATGCTGCACGGCGCCTGGTCGTACGGCATCCAGCAGGCCGACGGCGGCGACTTCGTGTCCAGCGACTCGCTCGGCTTCATGACCTTCCCGGCCGTCGAGGGCGGCAAGGGCGACCTGAGCAACACCGTCGGCAACCCCGCGCAGTACCTGTCCGTCTCCGCCAAGGCGAGCGCCGAGCAGAAGAAGATCGCCAAGGACTTCTTCGCCACCGGCATCCTCCAGGAGGAGGAGGTGAAGCAGTGGATCGGCAACGGGTCGGTGCCGATCCGGCTGGGCACGGAGAAGCTGCTGGCCGCCTCCGACAACGCCGAGTTCCTGCAGTTCACGTACGACATCGCCAGCAAGGCCAAGGTGTTCGTGCAGTCCTGGGACCAGGCGCTCAGCCCCACCGCCGCGGAGACGCTGCTCGACAACATCGTCAAGCTCTTCCAACTGTCCATATCACCACAGCAGTTCGCCTCCAACCTCAACGCGGTCACCGCCGCATGAGCACGCTCACCGCCAAGCAGGACGTCCGTCGCCCCCAGCGCAGCATCCTGCCCTGGCTGGCGACGCCGGCGCTGCTGCTCTTCACCGGGTTCGCCGTCGTACCGCTGGTCGGCGTCTTCGCGCTGAGCTTCACCACCTGGGACGGCATCGGCTCCATCCGCCTCACCGGGCTGACCAGTTGGCGTGCGGTGCTCACCGACCCCGGGCTGCCGCACGCCCTCTGGGTGACGTTCCTGGTGATGGCCGTGTCCTGGGCCGTGCAGACACCGCTCAGCATCCTGCTCGGCACGTTCCTCGCCGGACGCCAGCGGTACCGCGCGGTGCTGGGCGTCGTCTACTTCGTCCCGCTGATGCTCAGCTCCGCCGCCATCGCCATCGCCTACGAGGCGCTGCTGGACCCGAACTTCGGGCTCGGCGCCGGACTGAAGATCCAGGCGCTCAGCCAGGACTGGCTGGGGCGGCCGGGACTCGCGTTCGGCGTGGTCATCTTCGTCGTCTCCTGGCAGTTCGTCCCGTTCCACTCCCTGATCTACCAGGGCGGCGTGCAGCAGATCCCGAAGTCCCTCTACGAAGCCGCCCAGTTGGACGGGGCCGGACGGGTCAGGCAGTTCTTCAGCATCACGCTGCCCCAGCTGAAGTACACCATCATCACCTCGTCCACCCTGATGGTCGTCGGGTCGCTGACCTTCTTCGACCTCATCTTCGTCCTGACCGAGGGCGGCCCCGGCGACGCCACCCGGGTCCTCGCACTGGACATGTACAAGCGGGGATTCCAGGCCAGCCTCATGGGACCCGCCAGCGCCATCGCGGTCATCCTGGTCCTCGTCGGCCTCGCCCTCGCCCTGCTGCTGCGCCGCCTCGGAGGCCGGGACGCCGCGGCGAGCCAACTCGAGGGGGCCTCCTGACGTGACCACCACGCTCACCACAACCCGACGGCCCCAGAAGGTCACCCGCCCCGAAGGACCGCACCGCTCCCGCCCGGCGGCCCGCCGGCGCAACTGGCTCGGCGGACTGGCCGGCTGGCTCTGGCTGGCCGTCGTCGCCGTACCCCTCTACTGGACCCTCATCACCAGCCTCAAGGACCGCAGCCGCTACTACGCGAGCAACCCGCTGGTACCGTCGGCCGACCCGACCCTGGACAACTACCGGATGGTCGTCGAGTCCGACTTCCTGCGGTACTTCGTGAACAGCGTCGTCGTGACCGCCGGAGCGGTGATACCGGCGGTCCTGGTCTCCTTCATGGCGGCCTACGCCATCGTCCGCGGCTGGCGCATGCGCGTGCTGCGCGCCATGAACGGCCTGTTCCTCATGGGACTGGCCATCCCCCTCCAGGCGACGGTCATCCCGGTCTACCTCATCATCATCAAACTGCACCTCTACGACAGCCTGGCCGCGCTGATCCTCCCGTCCATCGCCTTCGCCATCCCGCTGTCCGTCCTGGTCCTCGCCAACTTCATCCGCGACGTGCCGAAGGAACTGTTCGACTCGATGCGCGTGGACGGCGCCACCGAATGGACCACGCTGTGGCGGCTCGCGGCGCCGCTCACCCGGCCCGCCCTCCTCACCGTGACCATCTTCAACGCGCTGACCATCTGGAACGGCTTCCTGCTGCCCCTGGTCCTCACCCAGAGCCCGGACCGCAGGACCCTGCCGCTCGCCCTGTGGACCTTCCAGGGCCAGTACGGGGTCAACGTCCCGGCCGTGCTGGCCGCCGTCGTCCTCACCACCCTGCCCGTCCTGGTGCTGTACGCCTTCGGCCGCCGCCAG
The DNA here is from genome assembly GCA_014650475.1 of Streptomyces albogriseolus. Lineage (GTDB taxonomy): Bacteria > Actinomycetota > Actinomycetes > Streptomycetales > Streptomycetaceae > Streptomyces > Streptomyces albogriseolus. The sequence goes on along the minus strand of BMVA01000005.1, from coordinate 173,099 downwards.
CTGCTCAGCGGCCTGACCGCGGGATTCGGCCGCTGACCCGCACCGGCACCGGCGGGTACGACCCCGCCCCCGACTTCCACCCGACCACCGGTTCGCCCGCCCCGCCCCCGGACCGGGGCCCGGCGGGCGGAGGAGGAACGTGAACACCGACGTGGCCGCGGAGAACCCCTCCGCCCTCTCCCTCTGGAACGACCCGACCGCCCCCGTCGCCGCACGCGTCGACGCGCTGATCGCCGCCATGACCCTTCAGGAGAAGACCGCCCAGCTGTCCGGGGTGTGGGTGGGCGCCTCCGACGAGGGCGGCGAAGTGGCCCCGCACCAGCACGACATGGAGGAGGCCGTCGACCTCGACGCGCTCCTGCCCACCGGCCTGGGCCAGCTCACCCGCCCCTTCGGCACCGTCCCGGTCGACCCCGCCCTGGGCGCGCTCTCCCTGGCCCGCACCCAGGCCCGCATCGCCGCCTCCAACCGCTTCCGCATCCCCGCCCTCGCGCACGACGAGTGCCTGGCCGGCTTCGCCGCCTGGGGCGCCACCGCCTACCCCGTCCCGCTCTCCTGGGGCGCCGCCTTCGACCCCGGCCTGGTACGGCGCATGGCCGCCGCCATCGGCCGCGACATGCGCGCCGTCGGCGTCCACCAGGGCCTCGCGCCCGTCCTTGACGTGGTGCGCGACGCCCGCTGGGGCCGCGTCGAGGAGACCATCGGCGAGGACCCGTACCTCGTCGGCACCATCGGCACCGCCTACGTCCAGGGGCTGGAGTCCGCCGGGATCGTCGCCACGCTGAAGCACTTCGCCGGCTACTCGGCCTCCCGCGCCGGACGCAATCTCGCGCCCGCCTCGATGGGGCCGCGGGAGCGCGCCGACGTGGTGTTGCCGCCGTTCGAGATGGCGATCCGCGAGGGCGGCGCCCGCTCCGTGATGAACGCCTACACCGACACCGACGGCGTGCCCTCCGCGGCCGACGAGACCCTGCTCACTGGACTGCTGAGGGACACCTGGGGCTTCGACGGCACGGTGGTCGCCGACTACTTCGCCGTCGCCTTCCTGAAGATCCTGCACGGTGTCGCGGCCGACTGGGCGGACGCCGCCGGCACCGCGCTCCACGCGGGCATCGACGTCGAACTGCCCAACGTGAAGACCTACGGCGCACCGCTCACCGAGGCCGTCGCCGACGGCCGCGTCCCGGAGGAACTGGTCGACCGCGCCCTGCGCCGCGTCCTCACCCAGAAGGCCGCGCTCGGCCTGCTCGACCCGGACTGGAACCCCGTGCCGGCGGCCCTCGACGGAACGGACCCGGACGACCCGGAGACCCTGCGCGGCCACGTCGACCTGGACAGCCCCGAGAACCGCGCCCTGGCCCGCGCGCTGGCCGAGGAAGCGGTGGTGCTGCTGAGCAACGACGGCACCCTGCCGCTCGGCCGCCCCCGCCGCATCGCCCTGATCGGCCCCAACGCCGACGAGCCCACCGCTGTGCTGGGCTGCTACTCCTTCCCCCAGCACATCGGCGTCCGCCACCCCGGCACACCGCTCGGCATCGGCCTGCCCACCCTGCGCGAGACGCTCGCCGCGGAGTTCCCCGACGCCGGCATCATCCATGTCCGCGGCACCGGCGTCGACGACGGCGACCTCTCCGGCCTGGAGGAGGCGGTACGGGCGGCACGCGAGGCCGACGTCACCGTCGTGGCGCTGGGCGACCGCGCCGGCCTGTTCGGACGCGGCACGAGCGGCGAGGGATGCGACGCCGGGACACTGGACCTGCCCGGCGCGCAGCAGCAGCTCCTCGACGCGCTGCTCGACACCGGGACGCCCGTGGTGACCGTGCTGCTGGCGGGACGCCCGTACGCGCTCGGGCGCGCGGTGACCGAGTCGGCTGCGATCGTGCAGTCCTTCTTCCCCGGTGAGGAAGGCACGCATGCGATCGCCGCTGTGCTCAGTGGCCGGGTCAACCCGTCCGGACGCCTCCCGGTCGGCGTGCCGCGCGCACCGGGCTCCCAGCCGGGCACCTACCTCGGAGCGCGGCTCGCCCACGCCAACGAGGCGTCCAACGTCGACCCGACCCCCGCGTTCCCCTTCGGCCACGGCCTGTCGTACACGCGGTTCGACTGGACCGACCTCACCGTGGACGCCCACGAGGCCCCGACGGACGGCGAGTTCACCCTCGCCTTCACCGTCCGCAACACCGGCGAGCGGTCCGGCACCGAGGTCGTCCAGCTCTACCTCCACGATCCGGTCGCCTCGGTCGTCCAGCCGGTGCAGCGCCTCGTCGGTTACACCCGGGTCACCCTGGAACCCGGGGAGGCCCGGCGGCTGACCGTCACGGTCCCGGCCGACCTCGCCTCCTTCACGGGCCGTGACGGCAGGCGTGTGGTCGAACCGGGCGCGCTGGAGCTGAGGCCGGCGGCCTCCAGCGCCGATCCGCGCCTGACCGCCCGGGTCGTCCTCACGGGACCCGAGCGCCACGTCGACCACACACGGCGCCTGCACGCCACGATCGCGCAGAAGCCGGCCACCGCCTGAACCGCGGGGTGCGCGGCACACGTCAGGGGGCCGCGCACCCCGCCCCGCCGGCAGAGGGCGACCCGGTGTACCGGCACGGTGCGGCCCATGGCAGTCTCGGCCGCGTGATCGACGATGTCGCGAAGGACGCCCTGCACACGAGACTGCGGCGGGACCGTGAGGCGCTGCTCTGGAAACTGGACGGCCTGTCCGAGTACGACGCCCGCCGCCCCCTGACGGCCACCGGGACGAACCTCCTCGGCCTGGTCAAGCACGTGGCCACGGTCGAGGCCAGATACTTCGGCGAGGTCTTCGACCGCCCCTCCCCGGAACCCCTGTGCCGGTGGCAGGACTCCGACGGCAGCGACCACTGGGCGGCCGAGGACGAGACCCGTGACCGGATCGTCGCGTTCTACCGGCGCACGTGGGACCACGCGGACGCGACGATCGACGCGCTGGCCCTCGACACCCCCGGCCATGTGCCCTGGTGGGCGGACCCGTGTCCGAACACGACCCTGTTCGCCGTCATGGTCCACGTCCTCGGCGAGACCATCCGCCACACCGGCCACGCCGACATCCTGCGCGAGACGGTGGACGGCCGCACCGGGGTGCGCGCGGAGAACGAGCGGCCGGCCGACGAGAAGGCCCGCGCGGCCCGCCTCGCGAAGATCGAGCAGACCGCCACGGCCGCACTGGCCGAGGCCCGGCCGACGCGGCACTGACGTCCCCGCGCTACAGCAACCCCCGCCGGGCAAGGCTCCGCATCAGCGCCCCCACCCCGAACGTCCACGGTGCCGCCTCCTCGCTCGGCACCACCGTGTTGACCAGCGCGCCCAGCCGGGGGCTGGAGATCCGGACGACGTCGCCGTACTCGTGGGTGAAGCCCTCACCCGGTGCCCCCCGGTCCTCCGTGGGGGCGAACAGGGTCCCGGTGAACAGGGCGAAGCCGTCCGGGTACTGGTGGTGCGCGCCGTACGTCGCGGACACCAGGTCCAGTACGTCCCGGCTGATCTCGCGCAGGGAGCTGCTGCCGCGCAGCACGTAGCCGTCCGGTCCGTCGATCCGCAGGCCGATGTCGAGGTCGCGTACCGCGTCGATGCCGAAGCCGTCGTCGAGCAGGCGGACGAACGGGCCGATCGCGCAGGACGCGTTGTTGTCCTTGGCGCGGGACAGCAGCAGGGCGCTGCGGCCCTCGACGTCGCGGAGGTTGACGTCGTTGCCGAGGGCGGCGCCGCGTACCCGGCCGCGTGAGTCCACGACGAGGACCGCCTCCGGTTCGGGGTTGTTCCACACGGAGGCGCGCAGCACGCCGATGTCCGCGCCGGTGCCGACCGCCGACAGCACGGGTGCCTTGGTGAACACCTCCGGGTCCGGCCCGATGCCGACCTCCAGGTACTGCGACCACAACCCCTCGGCGACCAGCAGGTCCTTCACCTCGGCCGCCTCCGGTGAGCCGGGCCGGATGCCGTCGAGCCTGCCGCCCAGCACCCGCAGGACGCGCTCCCGTACCCGCGTGGCCTGCGCCGGGTCGCCGCCCGCGCGTTCCTCGATGACGCGTTCCAGCAGGCTCCGCGCGAACGTGACCCCCGCCGCCTTGATCACCTGGAGGTCGACCGGGGCGAGCAGACGCGGCACGTCACGCCGGCCGGGCGGGGCTGCCAGGAGGGCGTCGAGGCGCCAGGTGCGTCCGCCGTCCGCCTCGCGGACCACCTGGACCGCGTCGTCGCGTTCCAGCAGACCGGAGACGGTGGGTGCGAGGGCCGTCAGGTCGACGACGTGCTCGCCGCGCACCGCGGCCACGCACGGTCCGCCCGTCTCCGGGTCGTCGACGCGCGCGACGAGGGCGGCCCGGTCCGCGTCCTCCGGCAGGACGGAGCCGGCGGTGAGGACCGGACGGGGGCGCGCTGCTGCCGATTCCACGGTCGATGCTCTCCTCAGGGCGGAAGGGGCTCTGCTCAGTGGGAGTCCCGGGGGACCTCGTGGCCGCGCCCGCCGCGCAGGAAACCGAAGTCGGCGCCCCGGTCGGCCTGTTCGACGTGCTGCGTGTAGAGCCACGTGTAGCCACTCGCGTACCGGTCGGCGGGCGGTGTCCACTCCTGCCCGCGCCGGGCGAGTTCGGCGTCGTCGACGTCCAGGCGCAGGGTGCGGCGGGGGACGTCGAGGACGACGGGGTCGCCGTCGCGCACCAGGGCGAGGGGTCCGCCGACGGCGGCCTCGGGCGCCACGTGCAGCACGACCGTCCCGTACCCGGTGCCGCTCATCCGGCCGTCGCAGACGCGCACCATGTCCGTGACACCCGCCTTCAACAGCTTCGCAGGCAACGGCACGTTGGAGACCTCGGGCATCCCCGGGTAGCCCTTGGGGCCCGCGTTGCGGATGACGATCACGGTGTTCTCGTCGACGTCCAGGGCGGGGTCGTCGGCGACGGCGTGGTACGCCTCGGGGGAGTCGAAGACGCGGGCGGGTCCGCGGTGGGTGAGCAGGTGCGGTGACGCGGCGGACTGCTTGATGACGGCGCCGTCCGGGCACAGGTTGCCGCGCAGGACGGCGATGCCCGTGCCGGCCGGCTGGAAGGGCGCGTCGAGCGGGGTGATGACGTCGGAGCCGGCCCGTTCGGCCCGCGCGGTGTTCTCGGCGACGGTGCGTCCTGTGACCGTGACAGGACCGCCGTGCAGCAGCCCGCCGCCGAGCAGTTCGGCCATCACGGCGGGCAGCCCGCCCGCGTAACAGAAGTCCTCCATCAGGTAGGTGCCGCTCGGCATCAGGTTCACCAGCGTCGGCACCTCACGGACCAGCGTGTCGAAGTCGTCCAGGTCCAGCTCGACACCCACGCGTCCGGCGAGGGCGGTGAGATGGATGACGGCGTTGGTGGAGCCGCCGATGGCCGCGTTGACCCGGATCGCGTTCTCGAACGCCTCCCGCGTGAGGATCCGCGAGGGCCGCAGTTCCTCCTCCACCATGTCGACGATGCGCCGCCCCGCCGCCTGCGCGGTCTCCATCCGCCGCGAGTCGACCGCCGGCCAGGCCGCCGAGCCCGGAAGCTGCATGCCGAGCGCCTCGGCCACGCACGCCATCGTCGAGGCGGTGCCCATCGTCATGCAGTGACCGGCGGAGCGGGCCATGCACCCCTCGGCGAAGAAGCACTCCTCCTCGGTCATCCGGCCGGTCTTCAGGTCCTCCTCGAACTTCCACACATGGGTGCCCGAACCCACGTCCTGGCCGCGGTACTTGCCGTTGAGCATCGGCCCGCCGGTCACCATCACCGCGGGCAGGTCGACACTCGCGGCGCCCATCAGCATGGCGGGGGTCGTCTTGTCGCAGCCGGACAGCAGCACCACCCCGTCGAGCGGGTTGGCCCGGATCAGCTCCTCGACCTCCATCGCCATGAGGTTGCGGTAGAGCATGGCGGTGGGGCGCATCAGCGTCTCGCCGGTCGCCATGGTCGGGAACTGAAGCGGAAGACCGCCCGCCTGCCACACCCCGCGCTTCACGGCCTCCGCGACACGCGTCAAATGCGCGTTGCACGGGGCGAGTTCGGACGCGCTGGTCGCGATGCCGATGACAGGGCGCCCGTCGAACACCTCGTGCCCGAAGCCCTGGTTGCGCATCCACGAGCGGTACAGCATGCCGCTGCGTCCCCGCGCGCCGAACCAGGCCTGACTGCGGCGGTCGGTGTTCCGGCGGTCGGTCATACGCACACTCCCGTGGCTCCGGCGTCGTCCGCGGCGCGGATGGGGCGTGGTCGAGCGCGGACCCCGCTACCCTGGACCTCAATCATTAAATGATCCGATGAATGGCGTCCAGGGGGTGGGCGGAGATCGACACGAACTTCCCGACCATGCAACAGCGCGTGGCCGACGAACTCGGGCGGCGCATCGTGGCCGGCGCGTGGCAGCCGGGCGCTCCGCTGCCGGTCGAGGACGCCCTCGCCTCGGAGATCGGCGTCAGCCGCGGAGTGCTGCGGGAGGCGGTCAAGTCGCTGGTGGCCAAGGGCATGCTGCGGGTACGGCCGCGCACCGGCACCCGCGTGCTGCCCCCGGACCACTGGAACCACCTGGACCCCGACGTCCTGCGCTGGAAACAGGCCGGGGACGCGGCGGCCCTGCTGCGGGACACGGGCGAACTGCGCCGCATCGTCGAGCCCGGGGCGGCCCGCCTCGCCGCCGAACGGGCCGGCCCCAGCGACGTACGCGCCCTGCACGACGCCCTGGCCGCGATGGAGTCCGCGGCGGCGTCACCCGCGCGCGGCGGCTACGTCGAGGCCGACATCGCCTTCCATCGTGCCCTGCTGGACGCCGGCGGCAACCGGCTCCTCGGCTCCCTCGGGCGCGCCGTGGAGATCGCGTTGCGGCACAGCTTCGACATCAGTACGCAGACCCCGGGCGCGGTGGAGGCCTCGCTGCCGGGTCACCGGGCCGTCGTACGGGCCGTCGAGGCCCGTGACCCGGACGCGGCGGCGGCGGCCGTGCTGGGGATCATCGAGGCGGCCCGGCAGGAGATCGCCCGGTCGCCGGGGATGCCGGGGGAGACGGGCCGCCGCCTCACGCACACCCCGCCGCCCGCTACGACGTGATCCACTCCAGGATGTCCGGGCCGAGCACGTCGGGATGGACCGTCAGCATGCCGTGCGGGTAGCCCTCGTAGCTCTTCAGCGTGCCGTTCTTCAGCAGCTTCACCGTCAGCGGAGCCGAGTCGTCGTACGGCACGATCTGGTCGTCCGTGCCGTGCATGACCAGCACCGGCACCTCGATCTTCTTCAGGTCCTCGGTGAAGTCGGTTTCCGAGAAGGCCTTGATGCACTCGTAGTGGGCGTTCGCCGCGCCCGTCATCCCCTGCCGCCACCAGTTGTCGATCAGCCCCTGGGAGACCTCCGCGCCCGGCCGGTTGAAACCGTAGAACGGGCCCGACGCGAGTTCGATGTAGAACTGGGAGCGGTTGGCCGCGAGGGAATCGCGGAGCCCGTCGAAGACCTCGATCGGTGTGCCGCCCGGGTTGCCCTCCGACTTGACCATGACGGGCGGCACCGCGCCCACGAGCACGGCCTTCGCGACACGGCCCGGCTTGGCGCGCGCCACGTACCGCGCCGCCTCACCGCCGCCGGTGGAGTGCCCGATGTGCACGGCGTCGCGCAGGTCGAGCGCGTCGGTCAGCGCCGCGACGTCGGCCGCGTACGTGTCCATCTCGTGCCCGTCGGCCGTCTGGTCGGAGCGTCCGTGGCCGCGCCGGTCGTGGGCGATCACCCGGTAGCCGTGCTGCAGGAAGAACAGCATCTGGGCGTCCCAGTCGTCGGAGCTGAGCGGCCAGCCGTGGTGGAAGACGACGGGCTGTCCGTCGCGGGGACCCCAGTCCTTGTAGAAGATGGCCGTGCCGTCAGAAGTCGTCACCGTGCCCATGGTTGGTCCTCCGCGTGAGGGGGCTGAGGCGGCCGGTCCGGTGCGCGACCGCCGGACGCACGGCAATCACCTTACGCCGAAGAGGCGAAACGCTCATCTCAGGAGATTTCGGGTTGATCCGATGTGAACCTGTATGGGTCGGTTGATCCGCTTATGGTGGTCCAATGCGGCTTGTTCCCAGGTGGGTTCTGTTCTCGTCGGGGTGCGCGCCGGTGCTGTTGATCGCGGGCTGGGCGATCTCGGCGGCATTGGAGGGGGCGGCCTACGACCCGGTGACGCAGACGATCAGCGTCCTCGCGGCGTACGGCGCCTCGGGCTCCTGGGTGATGACCGGGGCGTTCTACGCGCTGGGCGTCTGCCATCTGCTCACCGCGTGGGGACTGCGGGCGGCCGCGGCGGCCGGCCGGGTGGCGCTGGCCGGCGGGGGAGTGGCCGCACTGACCGTGGCGACGGTTCCCGTCCCGAGCAGCGGAGGCTCGCTGGGGCACGGATCGGTGGCCGCCGTCGGGTTCACGACGCTGGCCCTGTGGCCGGTCCTCGCCGCGACCGCCGGCCGCGGCACACCGTGGGCGCTGCGGCCCCTGCCGTCCTTCGCGGCGACCACCGTGATGGTCGCCGGGGCGGTGTGGTTCCTCGTCGAGATGCACCGCGACGGCATGGCGGGCGTCGCCGAACGCGTGGTGACGGCCGTCCAGTCGCTCTGGCCCTTCGTCGTGGTGCTGTCGTGCCTGCGGCACCGCGCGGGGCGGCGGGCGGAGCCGTGGACACATGACCGGGTAGGAGGAACCGCGAGCCGCCCACAGGGCCGGACGACCGCACCGCGCCCCGGTCGCCGCGCGGCCAGGCGTCCCGGCCGGCCGTGACGAACGAGGCCGGCCCCTCGACCGGGCCGGCGGGCGTCCGCCCGTCCCCCTGGTCCGGCTCCCGGCCGGCGCCCACGACGGCGGGCCGCGATCTCTCCCTCCGGCCACGAGTGGTGGAGGAGCGTCACGCCGTCCGCCGCGACCGGCGGCGGACCGGGCCGGCTTCTGGGCGGGCGGCGCGGCGTCACCGCCCGTCACGGTCTGCCGTTCCCGTGGGGAACTCCTCGCTGCCGAGCACCCGCAGCAGCTCCATCCGCTCGCGCGTCCCGGCGTCCGCCGGGGTGAGCACCAGCAGTTGCTGCCCCTGGTCGGGGGTGACCAGGGTCTCGCAGTCCAGCAGAAGCCGGCCGACCCGGGGATGCAGCAGCGTCTTACGGTCCGCGCGCCGCACCGCGACCTCGTGCTCCGCCCAGAGTGCGCCGAACTCGGCGCTGACCGCCTCGAGCCGCTCGACCAGGCCCGCCACCGTCGGGTCGCCCGCCCGGCGTCCCACGGCCGCGCGCAGGTCGGCGACCAGCCTGCGGCTGCTGAGGTCCCGGTCCTCCGGCGGACAGACGGCGCGGACCTCCGGCTCGGTGAACCAGCGGTAGATCATGTAGCGGCGGTCGCCGCGGAAGCCGGTGTGGTCCGACATCAGCAGCAGGGACGCACGGTTCTGCGCCAGGATCTCGCCGAGGTCGGACATCACCGCGGCCGGGGTGTCGCCGAGCAGGTCGAGCATGCGCACCAGCCCCGCGCGTGCCATCCGGGCCGTGCCGTCCGCGGCCGGGGGCCGGTGACCGGCCAGGTGGAACAGATGGTCGCGCTCGTCGTCGGACAGACGCAGCGCGCGGGCCAGCGCGACCAGCAGCTGCGCCGAGGGCTGACTGCTGCGGCCCTGCTCCAGACGGACCACGTAGTCCACCGACATCCCGGCGAGCATCGCCACCTCCTCCCGGCGCAGTCCGCGCGTGCGGCGCCGGGGTCCGTCGGCGATGCCCACCTCGGCCGGGCGGATCGCCTGACGGCGGCGGCGCAGGAAGTCGGCGAGCTGTTCTCGTTCCACGCCCCCCATGGTCCCGCGCGGCCGGACGCCCATCCAGGGAGCGGCGCTCCCATGATGAACGCTCCGCTCCCGCCCGCCCCGCCGCCGGAACACAGTGGAGGCGGTCCTGGGGTTTCGACGACAGGACGGCAAGACGACAGGGCGACAAAGGAGCACATGATGCGTACACGCACACTGGGCAGCACCGGACCGCGGGTCTCCGCTCTCGGCCTGGGCGCGATGAGCATGTCGGGGTCGTACGGCGAGGCCGACCGCACCGAGAGCGTCGCGACCGTGCACGCCGCGCTGGACGCCGGAGTCACCCTCGTCGACACGGGCGACTTCTACGGCATGGGCCACAACGAGCTGCTGCTCGCGGAGGCCCTGCGCGGCAGGGACCGGGACAGCTACGTGCTGAGCGTGAAGTTCGGGATGCTGAGCGGCCCCAGCCCCACGTTCGGCGGCGTCGACGGCCGCCCGGCCGCCGTGAAGAACTTCCTCGCCCACTCGCTGACCCGCCTCGGCACCGACCACGTCGACATCTACCGGCCCGCCCGGCGCGACCCCGACGTGCCGATCGAGGAGACCGTCGGCGCGATCAAGGAACTGATCGAGGCCGGCTACGTACGGCACCTCGGTCTCTCCGAGGTCGATGCGGAGACCGTGCGTCGGGCGCACGCCGTGCATCCCGTCGCCGACCTGCAGATCGAGTACTCGCTGATCTCCCGCGCCGTCGAGGCGGAGGTCCTGCCCACCCTGCGCGAGCTGGGCATCGGCCTGACCGCGTACGGCGTCCTCGCCCGCGGGCTGATCTCCGGGCACTGGTCGCCGCACCGCGCCGGCCGGCCGGGCGACCACCGTGCGGCGAGCCCTCGGTTCGCCGCGGGGAACGTGGAGCACAACCTCGCCCTCGTCGAGGCGCTGCGCGGGGTGGCCGAGGCGAAGGGCTGCACCGTCGCCCAGCTGGTCATCGCGTGGGTGGCGGCGCAGGGCGAGGACATCGTGCCGCTCGTCGGCGCCCGTACCCGTGAGCGGCTGGCGGAGGCGCTGCCGGCGCTCGACGTGGAGCTCACCGCGGACGACCTGGCGGAGATCGAGAAGGCGGTGCCGCCGGGTTCGGCACGCGGGGACCGGTACCCGGGCGTCTTCATGTCCACCCTGGGGGTGGGGAACTGACCCGTACCGGTCCGGGCGCCGGCGACCGGGCGGGCGCCGGGCACGACGGGATGGCTGCTAACCCGCCTCCAGGCCGAGGACGCGCCGGGCCGCCTCGGCCTCGGCGGCCGGCGGGGAGAGCTCGTCCAGGGTGTCAAGTTCCGTGTCGTCCGCCAGCTCCCGCTCCCAGGCGTCGGCGAGCCGCTGCTGCTCCTCGTGGGGTTTCGCGCTGACGGCGTCCCGGTGCTCCGGGTCCAGGGCCGTGAGGAAACGCTCGACCGAGTCCATGGACATGCCGTACTCCTTGTTCGCTCCGGAAGGCGCCGCACGGCCCAGGATGGCCAGCGCCCTCGGGGTACGGGTGCCCGACACGGCCCGCGGCCACCCCGATGGCCCCGCACGGACGGGACCCGCACTTGCCGCACCTATCGAATTTCGATAGCTTCCCATCGTCATTCGATCGGTGTGCGGGTGCTGTGCGGTGCCTCCGGCGCCCCCTGTCCGCGTCCCGTTCCCGTGCCTCGTGCCACGCCCTGGAGTGCCCGATGTCCCCAGCCGTCCCTGCCCCCGTGCCCGCCCCCGCGCCCGCCGTCCGTCCGGGGTCCGGAGGTGCGGACCGTACCGACGTGCTGGTCGTCGGGGCCGGACTGGCCGGGCTCCACGTCGCCACGCGGCTCGCCCGGCAGGGACACGACGTCCTTCTCGTGGACCGGCGCACCACCCTGGCCGGCGCGATCCGCACCACCGGGATCTTCGTGCGCAAGACGCTCGACGACTTTCCGCTGCCCGAGCGCCACCTCGGGCCGCCCATCCGGCGCATGCTGCTCTATCCGCCCAGCCTGAGCCGCCCCGTCGCCCTGGTCAGCGACCGGGACGAGTTCCGCGTCGGCGACATGGCCGGGCTGTACGAGACGTCGGCCGCGGTCGCCGTCGAGGCGGGCGTACGGCTCGCGCTGGGCACCCGCTACGCCGGCCGGCACGACGGGACGTTCCACCTGATCGGCCGAGAGGGGCCGTTCCGGGTCCGCGCCCGGTACGTCGTCGGCGCCGACGGCGCCCGGTCGAGCGTCGCCCGTGACCTCGGCCTCGACCGCAACCGGCATCTGCTGGTCGGGGCCGAGGAGGTCTACCCGGTCGCCCCGAACGGCGAGCCGCCCACCTTCCACTGCGTCCTCGACCCCCGGGTCGCCCCCGGATACCTGGCGTGGGCGGTCAATGACGGGGAGCACGCCCATGTCGGCGTCGCCGGGTACGCCGACCGCTTCCCCGACGGCCTGCGCCGCGCCGTGGAACGCTTCAGCGCCGGCGCACCCGGGCTCGAAGGCGTACGGCGCCCCGGCACGGTGGAGCGGCGCGGCGGGCCGATACCCGTCGGCGGGGTGCTGCGCCGCATCGGCTGCGCGGACGGACTGCTCGTCGGGGACGCGGCCGGGGCGGTGTCCCCGCTCACCGCCGGCGGCCTCGACCCGTGCCTGCGGCTGTCCGACCTGGCCGCCCAGGTCCTCGACGACGCCCTGCGCACCGGCGCCCCCCACGCCCTCACCCACTACAGCGGCGCCTCCCTGCGCTCCCGCTTCCGCGGGCGGCTGGCGCTGCGCACCGGACTCGCGCACATCCGGACGCCCGCCGCGACCACCGCGGCGTTCACCCTCCTGCGCACCCCGCCCGGCCGTGCCGCGGCGGCCCGCATCCTCTTCGGCGACCGTTCCTTCCCGGACCGGCCGGTTCCTCGGCCGAGCCTGGCGAGCGGCTGACCCCGCCGCCGCGGCGGGCCCGCGCCCGCATGCGCGCCCCTGCCGCCCCGTGCACGCTTGACCCATGGCGAGCGACCGGCAGACCATCGTGATCTACCCGCCCGCCGGCGACGGCGGCCGCCGGGTCCGCGCCGGCCCTCACTTCCTGGGCATGGCCTACACCCTTCTGGACGTCGTGGAGTTCCTGCGGCTGGCCGGCATGGAGGACGCCGACGACGGCTGGCTGCGGCAGTCCCCGCGCGTCGAGTGGCGCGGCGGCGGCCCGGACACCTGGACCGCGGCCCGCGGCCTGCACGACTGACAGGTCGTGCCGGCCGCGGGCACGATGGGGGCATGACGGAACTGGTCGAACGGGTGGACGACGACGATCGGGTGATCGGCCTCGTCGACAGGGGCGAGGCGATCCGCAGGCGGTGGCTGCACCGCGTCGCGACGGTCGTCTGCCGGGACACGCGCGGGAGGATCCTCGTGCACCGCAGGCCGCCCGACGCGGCCCGCTTCCCGGACGGCGTGAACTTCATGCTTGGCGGAGCGTCGGAGCCCGGCGAGACCTACGAGGAGGCCGCCGCCCGGGAGCTGACGGAGGAACTGGGCGTACGTGCCCGCCCCTGCTTCGTCCTCAAGTTCCGGTGTGCCGGCGTGATCAGCCCGTACTGGCTCGGGCTGCACGAGGCGGTGGTGACCGGACCCGTCGCCCCCGACCCGGACGAGATCGCCTGGCACGACTGGCTGACGGAGCCCCAGCTCGCGGAGCTGGTGCGGGACGAGGCGTTCGTCCCCGACGCCAGGGAGGCGTACCACCGCTGGGCGGCCCCGCGCCGCGACGGGCGGACCCCGGCGGGGCCCGCCGGGTGACACGGGGCGGGCCGTCTCCGCTCCCGCGTTCGCGGGCCGTCCGCCGGGCGGTCACCATGGCAGGGACCGGGGGCGGACCGACTCGTCGTGGAGGGCGGACATGTTGCTGCCGGTCCTGTTCGCGCTGGCCGCCGCGCTCAGCAACGCGCTCGCGACCGTGCTCCAGCGCAAGGCCACGCTGACCGTGCCCAAGGCCGAAGGCCTGCGCGTCGGACTGATCCTCGACCTGCTGCGCCGCCCCGTCTGGCTGGTCGGCATCGCGGCCGTGATCACCGCGGGCGTCTGTCAGGCCGTGGCGCTCGCGACCGGACCGATCACCGTCGTGCAGCCCTTGTTCGTCCTCGAACTGCCCCTTGCCCTCGTGATCGCCACGGCGTTGCTCCAGGGGCGGCTGTCCCGGGCCGGCTGGTTGGCGGTCTGCGCGGTGGTGGTGGGGCTCGGCGTCGTCCTGCTCGCGGCCTCGCCCGCCGGGAACCGCACCCAGGTGCCGATGACCCACTGGATCCCGGCCGTCGCCGTGTGCGCCGCCGCCGTCGCCGCCCTCGTCGTCGCCGCACTCCGCCGCCCTGAGGGCCGCGGCCGCGCCACCTGCTTCGGACTCGCCACGGCGATCTCGTACGCCATGACGGCCGCGCTGATGAAGACGTCGATGCACACCCTCGACGACAGGGGCGTCACCGCCTTCTTCACCACCTGGCAGACGTACGGCTTCGCGCTGTTCGGAGTGTGCGCGCTGTTCTTCCTCGAGAACGCGATGCAGTCGGGCCCGCTGGTTGCCTCCCAGCCGGCCCTCACCCTGGGAGACGCGTGCGTGAGTCTGGCGCTGGGGATCACGGTCTACGAGGAGTACGTCCGGACGGGCTGGTGGCTGATCCCGCAGCTCCTGGGCGCCGCGCTGATCGCGGCCGGTGTGCTGGCGCTGTCGCGTCTTCCGCTGGCGCGGGCGCTGGCGAGCGAGGAGAAGGAGTCAGGGGAGGGGACGGCGGCGGACGCGGGGACGCCCGCGCCCTGAGACCGGCTACGTGGCCGCTGTTCGTTATCATCACCGCGCCGGTGCACGGCGACAGGCGGGGGAGATTCCAGGGTGACGGGGCGCAGGCGGAGACACCGCCGTTCGGCTACGGGGCGGTTCCGCCGGAGCCGAGCGTGAGCGGTCGCCGCGGACACCCCCTCCCTTCCCCTCGGCCATGCGCGCCGCTCGGCGACTGACACCCTCACCATCCCCCCACGGCTTATGAGGAGCCCTTCCGTGAACCGTTCCGTCCCCGTCCTGGCCGTCCTCTGCCTCGCCGCGCTCACCGCGTGCGGCGGAGGCGGGGAGCCGGACAACTCCACGGGCGAGCCCAGGCCCTCCGCGACCCGGTCGGAACAGGCCGCGCCGGCCGCTCGGCTGGCGCGGCTCATGGTCACCCCCGCCGAGGTCAAGGGCTTCTCGGTGCAGCCGTACGACAACGAGTTCGCCCTCGCCGAGTCCTCGTCGGAGATGACCGCCGACCAGCCGGCCTGCGCCCCGCTGGCCCTCGCGATGAACCAACTGCCGCTCGGCGAGCCGCAGGCGGACCTCACGCGGGCCCTCGCCCCGGAGGCCCAGGGCCCGAGCGGCACCCAGACGTACGTCACGCTCACGGCGTACGCGTCCGGCGGGGCGCAGGCCGTCCTGGCGGACGTGAAGAAGGCCGTGGACGCGTGCGCGGACGGCTTCACCGCCAAGGGCGGCAACGGCAGCACCGTGTACGACTCGGTCACGGCGGAGGACGTCGCCCCGGCCGGCGACGAGACTGTCGGCTTCACCGCCACGACGTCGTACCAGGGCGTGTCCCACACGCTCCACACCCAGATCGTCCGCGCGGGCGACGTCGTCGGCGTCTACTTCGCCGCTAACGGCCTGGCGATCGCCAACGGCCAGGCGAGCGACGCGAAACTGCCGCCGGCGGTGGTGAAGGCACAGTCGGAGAAGCTGGGTTGAGCGCCTGATGCCCACGCCCCGTTCCACACCCGCGCGCGGCATACGCACCGCGCTCATGCTCACCGTGCCGCAGGCCCGCGGGGCGTCCGACGGCCCGGTCACCGCCCAGGCGGCGTACCTCGCGGAGCGCCTGCGCGAGAACCCCGTCCACGCCACCGGCCAACTCCGCAATGTCCGCGCGGGAACGCTGTGTAAGGTCGCGCCCCATGGACCCGGCTGCCACCCCCCGCCCCCGCGCCCGTGACCTCGGCATCGTCGTCGGGCCCGTCCCGACGGGACCGCTCAACGCCCTGACCGACGTGCCGGGAGTCCGCGTCGGGCACGCCACCGTCCGGTCACGGCCCGGTGTGCACAGCGGGGTGACCGCCGTCGTTCCCGACGGTGTGCGGCCCGGGGCGCCGGTTCCCGCCGGTCTGTTCACCGGGAACGGGTACGGGAAGCTCATCGGCTCCACGCAGCTCGCCGAACTCGGCGAGCTGGAGACCCCCGTGCTGCTCACCTCCACCCTGTCCGCGTTCCGGGCCGCCGACGCCCTGGTCGGGTGGGTGCTGGAACAGCCCGGATGTGAGGGCGTGTTGAGTCTCAACCCGGTCGTGGGGGAGTGCAACGACGGCTTCCTGTCCGACATCAGGAGCCGGCCCGTGCGTGAGGAGCATGTGCGGGCCGCGCTCGACGGGGCGTCGGCGGGGCCCGTGGGCGAGGGGTGTGCCGGGGCCGGGACCGGCACCGTCGCCCTCGGGTTCAAGGCCGGCATCGGGACGTCCTCCCGTACACCGGAGGTCGCGGACCGCCGGTTCACCGTGGGGGCCCTCGTGCAGGCCAACTTCGGCGGGACCCTGCGAGTCCTCGGGCGCACCCTCACCCCCGGGGCGCCGGGACCGGAGGGCGCAGGGCCGCCCGCCGAGACCGGGTCCTGCATGATCGTCGTCGCCACGGACGCCCCGCTCGACGCCCGGCAGCTCACCCGCGTCGCGCGCCGTGCCGTGTTCGCCCTCGCCCGGACCGGCGCGGCCTACAGCCACGGCAGCGGTGACTACGCGGTGGCCTTCACCACCACCCGGCCCGGCATCGCGCCCCCGCTCGCCGACGCCGGTCTGAGCCCCCTCTTCGAGGCCGTCCTCGACGCCGTGGAGGAGGCCGTCCTCAACTCCCTCCTCGCCGCCACCACGACCACCGGGTACGCCGGACGCACCGTCCCCGCCCTCCCCGCGGACCGGCTCACAGGCGCGTCCCCGGACCGCTAGCCCTCCCGGCGGCCCCACGCCAGCGCCATCCCCGGACCCACCTCCGCCAGCAGCGGTGATTCGAGGTACGCCCGCGCCTCGTCCACCACCCGCGCGTCCACCAGCCCCGTCGCCTCCAGTTCCGGGCGCATACGCCGCCAGGTGTCCGACCAGAAGTGAGCCGCGGGTCCGCCCGGGACCAGGGGCGGGCAGACCACCTCCGCGCCGATGTCGCGCAGGCCCTCCTCACGGAGGTAACGCGGGTACGCGGGCACCTCGGTGATGTCGGTGCCGATCGTCGCCCACAGCGCCGCCCACATGGCGTCCATGGTGCGCCGGTAGGCGGAGGAGCGGTCGAGGGTGTCGGGCAGTTCCACCGCGTCGCCCAGCACCAGCACGCCGCCCGGGCGGAGCAGGCCCGCCAGCCGGTGGAGGAGCCTCCGGCGCCCCGGCAGGTGCATCAGCACGAACCGGGCGTGCACCAGGTCGAACCGGCCCGGGTCCAGGTCCTCGTCGGTGACGTCCGCGGTGAGCACCCGCAGCCCGGGCAGCTCCCAGGCGGCCAGGGCGCGGGTGTCCCGGTCGAGGGCGACGACCTCGGCCACCCCGGCCTCCTCCAGGAGCCACCGGGCGACGGTTCCGGTGCCCGCCCCGACCTCCAGGCACCGCATGCCCGGACCCGCGCCCAGTTCCCGCAGCCGGCGGGTGGTGACCGGGTCGTACACCAGGGCGGCGGCGTCGATGCGCTCCGACTCGTGCGGGTCCCCGGGCGGGAACAGCTCCCGCCCGTACCGTCCGTCGCCCCGGCCGGGCGCGGACCCACTGCCGCCCGCGGCCGCCCCGCCGTCCGGGAATTCCGCCGGATCCGTCACCCGCGCGCCCCGGTCAGTTGATCCCGCTCGGCGTCGGCGACGGCGTCCGCCCCGCGAGCACGTCCTGCAGCCGCTGCGAGCCCTGCTTCACCGCGGCCGACGTGGTGTCGTGGTCGGCGCCGTCCAGCCCGCCGTTGGTGACCGTGATCGCGTCCGCGCCGATCTGCACGGCGGCGACGTCCAGGCTCAGGGTGACGGGGTCGCCGTTGCTCTCGCCCTTCACCGTCACGGTCAGGCCCTGCCGGTTGTCGCCGCCCTCCGGCAGCGACGTCTCGATGACCTGCACCGTGCGCTCCCCGGCGTCGCCGCCGGTCAGCGTGAACTGGTCACAGGTGTCGGGCAGTTCGCTCAGCCACTGCATGGAGTCGTCCAGCTCCGCCTTGTCGTACGCGGCGACCTGGTACAGCAGTCGGGAGTCGCCCTGCTGGAAGCCGGTGACGGCGGACGCCCCCGTGGGCTTGCCCAGCAGCGTCTCGTCGAACAGCGCGTCGACCAGGCGCTGGCAGTCCTGCACGTCGCTCTGTCCGTCGACGAAAGCGGCCACGTCGACGCTGCCCACCAGCAGCGTGTCCCGCCACTCGCGCGGGTCCCGCACCTGCGTCCAGTCGTCCTCGATGTCCGCCGGAGTGATCAGCGCGTTCCGGGCGCCCTCCTCGCTGAGGTCCGACGGCGAGGCCGAGGCGGCAGGCGACGACGCGGCGGGCGAGGTGGTCTGCGCGGCGAGGCCCCGCTCGGCGACCGTGGACGAGGCGTCCGACTCGGGCGAGGCGCTGCTGTCCGACCCGGAACAGGCCGCCGTGGCGAACAGCGTGCCGGCGGCCAGGGCGGCGGCCAGGACGCGGGCCGGCCGGACGAGCGGGCGAGGGGTGATCACGTGTGCCTCCTGTGGGACGGACGGTCCGCCCGGTGCCGACCCGCACCGGGCACGCTTGCTTCCCCCGGCCTCCCACCGCACCACCGCTCGGCCCGGGCGACCAGCGCAGCGGAGGCATACAGGTGAGAGCGCAGGGAACACAGGCCCGTGGCCCCGGCCGGAGGCACACCGGGAACGGCGGCCACGACGACCCCAACGGGCGCCCCTGCCACGGCGCCCGCACGGGAACGCTGGTACGTTCCCGATGCACCGTTCTGTCCAGGAAAGGAACGACACCACGTCCCCCACCGACAACGGCCCGACCCATCGCCCCGAGGCGGCCAAACGCCATCCGACCCTGTTCCGTGCCATCCGCCGTCGGCGGAACCCGCCGCTACGGCGGTCGGACATCACGGTGACGGACGAACGGGCGGTCAGGCGCGCGGTGAAGGCCGCCTCGCTCGGCAACGCCATGGAGTGGTTCGACTTCGGGATCTACGCGTACCTGGCGGGCACCATCGGCAGGGTCTTCTTCCCCTCGGGGAACGAGACGGTGCAGCTGCTGTCCTCCTTCGCCACCTTCGCCGTGGCGTTCCTGGTGCGCCCGCTGGGCGGCATGGTCTTCGGGCCGATGGGCGACAAGATCGGCCGTAAGAAGGTCCTCGCCCTCACGATGATCCTGATGGCGATCGGCACGGCCGCGATCGGCATGCTGCCGACGTACGCGGCGGTCGGATTCTGGGCGCCGGTGCTGCTGATCCTCTTCCGGCTGCTCCAGGGTTTCTCCACAGGCGGCGAGTACGGCGGCGCCTCCACCTTCATCGCCGAGTACGCCCCCGACCGGCGGCGCGGCTACTTCGGCAGCTTCCTGGAGCTGGGCACGCTCGCCGGCTACACGGGCGCGGCCACTCTGGTCGTGGCGCTCACCGCCTGGCTGGGTTCCGACACCATGGACGCCTGGGGCTGGCGCATCCCCTTCCTGGTCGCCGGTCCGCTCGGCGTCGTCGGCATCTACCTGCGGCTGAAGCTGGACGACACCCCCGCCTACCTCAAGCTGGGGGAGGGCGGCGTCCGCGTCTCCGACGCCGCGAACCGCGTGGAGACCACCGCCCGCGGCGACCTCGCCAAGATCTTCCGGCAGCACTGGCGGCCGCTGGTGCTGTGCGTCACCCTGGTCGGCGCGTACAACATCACCGACTACATGCTGCTGTCGTACATGCCGACGTACCTGTCCGACGAGCTGCACTACTCCGAGACGCACGGGCTGCTGATCCTCGTCGCCACCATGGTGCTGCTGATGCTGATCATCAACCAGGTCGGCCGGCTCAACGACCGTTACGGGCGCAAGCCGCTGCTGATGACCGGCATGCTGGGCTTCCTGATCCTGTCCGCCCCGGCGTTCCTGCTCGTGCGGCAGGGCAGCCTGGTCGCGGTGTCGGCCGGCATGCTGATGCTCGGTCTGTCCCTGGTCTGCCTGCTCGGCACCATGTCGGCCGCGCTGCCCGCGATGTTCCCGACGTCCGTGCGCTACGGCTCGCTGTCGGTCGGCTACAACCTGTCGGCGTCCCTGTTCGGCGGCACCACCCCGCTGGTGATCACCGCGCTGATCGGCGCGACCGGCTCGGAGATGATGCCCGCGTACTACGCGATGGCCGCCGCCCTGGTCGGTGTGATCGCCGTGGCCTTCATGAAGGAGACGGCGCGGCAGCCGCTGGAGGGCTCCCCGCCCTCGGTGCAGACCCACGAGGAGGCCGCGGAGATGGTGCACGCGCAGGCGCCCACCCCGAAGTTCTGACGCGGGCCGCCCGTCGGTACGGCCGCACCGGCCCGAACGGCTGACAGTCCCCTCACGGCGCGGCCCGCCCAGGGCCGGACACCCTCACCGCACAGGTGACGCGCCGGGGCCGGGGGCCCGCCGCGCCACAGCCCTGTCCGCGCCCGCGGTCAGAGACCGGCGAACAGACCGTCCAGGGGCGCGGGCACCTTGTCCTCGCCCAACGCCTCGACCAGCACCCGGCCGTAGTGGATCTTGCGGCCCTTCTTGGTGCCGAGGAAGCGGCGGAGCTGCTGCTGCGGGTCCCGGCCCCGCTGCGCGGGCTGCCGCAGGAAGGTGCTCAGGGCACGGAAGTCCCCCTGCTCCCGGACCAGTTCGGTCACCCGCTCCACGCCCAGGGCGCGGATCAGCTCGTCCTCCAGGTCCGCCGCGCAGACGAAGACGCCGTCGCTCCCGGCGCCCGCCCGCTCCCAGCCCCGCGCGTAGTGGCCGCGTTCCCGCTCGTCGCACAGTCCTGTCAGACGCAGGCCCAGTCCCCGGGGGCCGAGCAGGGCGGAGAAGCGGCCGACGTTCATCGCGCCGCCCATCGGCAGCACGCAGACGCCCTCCGCCGTCAGCTCCCGGCCGTGACGCGCGGCGAGCGCACCGACCGCGGCGGCGTCGCTGCGCCCCTCCAGCAGGACGACGGTACGGACGGACAGCCGCCCGGCCAGACCGCGCGCAGGATCGCCGGGCCCGCCGGCCGCCCATGCGGTCACCGCGTCCCGGAACGCGTTCATGTCGCTCATGCGCCAAGTCTTCGCCCCTCGCGGCGACTTCGGTACTCCTTTTCGGCCCGCGGCCGCGACGGCGGCGACCGGTGCCTGCCGGCGCGCCCGTCACCGGTCGGGCGCGGAACCGGGAGTGGCCGCGCGCACGGCGGGCGAGGGGGACGGGCGGACCGCCGGGGGTGTTGGCGGGAACCCGTCGGGACCTGGCCCCCGCACCCATGGGACCCCGCCCGGCGGCTCGTTAGCTTCGGTGGTGTCCGCGTCCGAGGGGGACCGGACGACCCACCGGAGGAAGACCGCGTATGCATGCCCAGATCGTCCTGTTCGACGGTTTCGACCCGCTCGACGTCGTCGCGCCCTACGAGGTCCTGTACGCGGGAGGCACCGCGTCGGGCGGTGCGCTCACCGTCGAACTGGTCACCGCCGAGGGCCCACGCGAGGTGGTGAGCGGCACCGGCGCCCTCACCCTGCGGGCCACCGGCACGCTCGACCCCCGCGCCGCCGGCCTGATCGTGGTCCCGGGCGCCTCGGGCCGGGTCGGCGAGCCCGGCGAGGTGCCCGACGTCGACGCGGGGGCGGGGGAGTGGCGGCAGGACGAGTTCGTCCCCGTCCTGCTGGGCCGCGCCCTGACCACCGCGCTGCCCGCGCTGCTCAAGGAGGCGCTGGACGACCCGCGGGTGACCGTCGCCACGGTGTGCGGCGGCTCGCTGGTGCCCGCCATGGCCGGCCTGCTGGAGGGCCGCCACGCCACGACCCACCATCTGGGCATCGACATGCTCGACGCGACCGGCGTCCACGCCGTGCGCGCCCGCGTCGTCGACGACGGCGACCTGGTCAGCGGCGCCGGCGTCACCTCCGGCCTCGACCTGGGCCTCTACCTGCTGGAACGGGAACTGGGCCCGCGCATCGCGCACGCCGTCGAGACCCTCTTCGCCCACGAGCGCCGGGGCACGGTCTGGCGCGCCACGGGCCCCGTCCCGGCGGCGCTGTGACGCACGGCCCCGCCTCTGTCCGTCGCCACCCCCGCCCTCACCACAGGAGCCTCCCGCGCATGACCGCCGACACCGACCGGACCGCCTCCCTCGAAGGCGTCTGGGACCTGACCGTCGCCACCCCCGTCGGCCGCATCAAGGCCGTCGTCGAGTTCCACCGGCAGGACGGCTCCCTCACGGGCGTCGCATCCGGCGCGGGCGAGGACGTGCCGCTCCGGGACATCACCGTCGACGGCCCTCACGTCACCTGGAACCAGTCCGTCACCAGGCCCCTCCGGCTGAACCTCGCCTTCGCGGTCGACGTCCACGGCGACACCCTGCGGGGCGCCTCGCGGGCCGGCCGTCTGCCCGCCTCGAAGGTCACCGGGACACGCCGGACGACGCCCGCGGGGGAGGCGGAATAGGGGACCGGGGGCCGCTGTTACACCTGCTGCCTGACATGCGCGAGTCATTCGACTCGGGCGGTGACGGCGGAAGGAGCACCTCATGGCACGCAGCACGGCACGCCCGGTCGTCAAGCTGAAGTCCACGGCCGGCACCGGCGTCACCTACGTGACGCGCAAGAACCGTCTGAACGACCCCGACCGGCTGGTCCTGCGGAAGTACGACGCGGTCGCCGGACAGCACGTCCTCTTCCGCGAGGAGCGCTGACGCGCGGAACGTCCGCGTGAGGTCGTCGACACATCCCGTCTCCGCCGCTCCCGGCGGCGGAGGCCGCGAGAAAGGACATCCATGAGGCACGGCATCCACCCCGTCTCCCGTCCGGTCGTCTTCCGTGACCGCGCGGCAGGCTTCCAGTTCCTGACCCGCTCCACCCTCGACTCCGACAGGACGGTCGAGTGGGAGGACGGCACGACGTATCCGGTCGTCGACGTGGAGATCTCGTCGGCGAGCCACCCGTTCTACACCGGCACCGCCCGCGTCCTCGACACCGCGGGACGCGTGGAGCGCTTCGAGCGGCGCTACGGCGCCGCTCGTGCGGGCCGCTGACCCGGGTCTGCCCGTACCGGGCTTTCCCACCAGGAGTACGTGATGAAGGTACGCAAGTCCCTGCGCTCGTTGAAGGCCAAGCCCGGCGCCCAGGTGGTGCGCCGCCGGGGCGTGACCTTCGTGATCAACAAGAAGGACCCGCGCTTCAAGGCCCGCCAGGGCTGATCCAAGGCTGACGAACCGCAGGCAGCACGACGTCCGGACGGCCCGGCACCGCACTGAGCGGTGCCGGGCCGTCGGCGTGTCCCCGTCCCGTCCCGTGCCCGCCTCCCGGTGCGGGGTCCCCGCCGCGCGGCCAGGATGGGAAGGACGTCGCGGAACCGGGCGGGTGAGGCCGCCCTGGCGGGGTGAACGGCAGCCGGGAGGCGGAGATGACGGTGAAGCGGGTCGGCATGGTGGTGCACGGCGGACACCCCGAGGCGGTGGCGGCCGCCGGCACGGTCCGCGAGTGGAGCGCGGAGCACGGCATCGCCTGCAAGGACATCGACGTGTGGGCCGACGGGGGCCGGCACAGCGCCCGCCAGGAGGTGGCCGCCGCCGGCGACCCCGACCTGGTCGTCACCCTCGGCGGCGACGGCACGTTCCTGCGCGGCGCCCGGCTGGCCGCCGCCGCGGACGCCCTGGTCCTCGGCGTCGACCTCGGCCGGGTGGGCTTTCTGACCGAGGTGCCCATGACCGAGGTCCGCTCCGCGCTGGACGCCGTGCACGAGGGCCGCCTCGACGTCGAGGAGCGGATGCTGCTGACCATGCGCGCCTCCCGCCGTCTGGAGGTCCCCGCGGACATCGAGGCGCTCATGCGCTACGGACGCGGCCCGCTGCTGCCGCCGACCAGCGTGCGCCCCGACTGCGAGACGGGCGGCGAGTGGGGCGTGCCGCTGGACGTGGCCGCCCTCAACGACGTGGTCCTGGAGAAGCTCGCCCGGGACCGGCAGATCTCCGTCGGCGTCTACATCTCCGGCCGGCTGCTCGCCTCCTACTCCGCCGACGCGCTGCTGGTGGCGACCCCGACCGGCTCGACGGCGTACAGCTTCGCCGCCGGCGGGGCGGTCGTGTCGCCGCGCGCGGAGGTGCTGGTGTTCACGCCGGTCGCCCCGCACATGACGTTCAACCGCTCGGTCGTGGCGGCACCGGACGAACCCGTCGGCATGCGGATCCTGGAGCGGTCCGGGCGGGCGGCCGTCAGCATCGACGGCCAGGTCCGCGGCGTCATCGGACCGGGTGACTGGGTCGGCGTCTACGCGTCCCCCCGCAAGCTGCGCGCCGTACGGCTCGGCCCGATGGACTTCTACGGCCGGCTGCGCGAGCGCCTGAACCTGACCGACGCGCCGGCGGCGGTCGCCGACGGCACGCCCGCCCCTCTGTGGCCGGTGAGCAGCCCTCCGCCGGGCGACCTGGCCCACCTCGCCATGCCGCGAAGCCCGGTCGCGCGGCCCTGACCCGGTGGCGCCTCAGTGGACGAGGGACTTGACGGTCGTCAGGTCCTCGCCGGTCAGCTCGGCGATCCGGTGCGCCGGCACCCCGGCCGCCACGGCACGGGCGAGCAGCGCCTCGCGGCCCTCGGCGCAGGACCGGTAGGCGAGCAGTTCCTCCTCCATCCGCGCGACGTCGTACGGCGCGTTGAGCTGCCGTACGCGGCTCAGCTCCTCGTCCCCGAGGGGAACGGGCAGCCGCTCGGCGCCCTCCGGGATGGCGGAGGTCTCCTCCGGCGGCAACAGCCGCAGCCCCGGCGACGTCACGGTGACACCCTGCGCCTCCAGCCACGCCCCTACGGCCGGTGTGTCCAGGAAGGCCGCGTCCTCCACGGCGGCGAGCGGCACCCCCAGCGACACGGCGGGGTCGTCGAACAGCACCAGATAGGCGTCGTCGGTCATGGTCGGTACCTCCTGCAAGGGTGTGTGGTCCCACTTCGGTGGACATCCCCTACCCCCCATCGGACGGTCCACGACAGGTTGTCACCCCATAGGGCGCGGCACGGCTCACCGGACGCTCACTCCGGAAACTGCGAGACGGTCAGGGATTCCCTCCGGCGGATCAACTCTGTGACCGCTGCCGGTCGGAGCGAGGAGCGCAGGCCGTCACCCCGGCACCGTCCGTCCGGTCACCTTGTAGCCGGGGACGGAAGGCCAACGGACCGTCAGGACGACGGACTCCTCCTCCGCGAACCAGGAGTGATCGACACCCCGGCCCCACACGACGTAGTCCCCTTGCTCGGCCAGGAGCACGCTGCGCCCGGGCAGTTCCACCCGGAAGCGCCCGCTGATGAGGACCAGGAGCGCGGTGCGCTCTTCGCCGGTCACCCACCGGACGCGCTCGTCGCCCTGCGGGTGAACACCCCACTTGATCTCCACGTCGTCGCTGCGACGAGGGTCGGAGGCATCCTTGAAGTGCCCCAGGAGCCAACCCTGATCCAGTGCTGCGTCCTGGCCGGCGTTGCCCACGTACACGCTGTCGGTCATGGCTGCGGAAGGTAGCAGCCGCCCGGAACCGGGCATCGCCCGGTCTTCTGTCCACGTTCACACCGGACCGGCGGCGGGTGCGCCGTCTCCCGCATGACCGAACGCCCCCTACGAGCAGGAGTGGGGCGCGGCACCACCGCCGCGCCCCACTCCGCCCGCACCGGGTCCTACCGCTCGTCGACCTCCCGGTCGAAGTCCCGCGCGCAGTCCTGCCGGTCGCTCTGACTGCTCGCGTGCTCGATGCAGTCCTGGTAGTCCTTGAACTCGTCGCTGTTGACCACGGCGACGCCCATCGCCAGCAGCACCGACGACACCACGAGGGCCAGCGCGCCCAGCACCGCGCCGATGATCGCCATCGTCCCGTTCGTCGCCACGCCTCGTCTGCTGCGCCGGAAACCGAGCACGCCGAAGATCACGGCCAGCAGGCCCAGCACGATGCCGCCGATCGCGGTCCAGAACAGCAGGGCGCCCACGATGCCCAGAACCAGTGCCGCGATGCCGAAGCCGTTGCGCCGTTCACCAGTGCCCGTCGGCTGTCCGTAGCCTGCCTCGTGGTGTCCGTGCGTCGAAGTCATCCGTGGTCCCTTCGGGGTGAGGGGTCGTCAGTTGCGCTCGCCCTGTCCGTGTGCCCGGACCTGCCGCCCACATGCCGAACCTCGGCGTCACCGGTGAGCTACCGCGGCATCGCCGCCGGCTCCCTCCCGCCCGAGCATTACTGGCACGTCTTCCGCACCCTCCTGCCCGGCACGGGCCGGGAACAGGAACCCGAGGGCGCCCGGGTCACGATCGACTGCGTCCGCGTGTGGCAGGGCCACTACACCCACCGGGGCCGCAAGCCGTCCCCACCTGGGGCGGGTCCATGTCCGAGGCGCTGATGGCGCCGCTGTTCGTGCCCGAGCCCGAGTGGTCCCCGCGCTCCTGGGCCACCTCGCACCACCGCTACGTCCGCGGCCAGATCGACCACGGCATGAAGGAGGTCGGCTACGACTCCGAGCCCGCCGCGGCCGTCGCCAACCTCACCGCGCTGGACCGCGGCCTCGGCGCGTACGACGACCGTTACGGCTTCCGCGACCCGGTGGACACCCCGACCGGCCGGGTCGGCGACTTCGTCCTCGCCCTCGAGCAGGGCGTGGTCGCCGCCGCCCTCGCCCAGCGGCTGCGCCCCGGCCTGCTGCAACGGCCGTTCCGCACGGGCGGCTTCCGCTCCCGCGTCAAGCCGCTGCTGGCCAAGGAGCGCTTCAGCATCTGAACCCCCGGGGGCGTGGGTCAGACGGTGGGGTCGTTGGGGTGCGTCTCCAGCTCCGTGACGACCGCGGTCATCCACGGCCACAGGGGCAGGGTGCCCAGCACCTCCTCGCGCAGCGCCGCCTCGTCCTCGGCACGCCACAGGCCGATGCTGCGCTTCTCCCCGACGGGGCGCCACAGGCGCGCCAAGTGTCCCAAGGCCGCGAGCTCACGGGCGCGCACGGCCTCCCGGGCACGGACCCGGTCGACCTCGGCCGGGTCCGTGCCGTCCGGGACGGTGGTGGTGAGCTCCACCAGGAATTCCCGCATGTCGTTCTCCCTTCAGGACTGCCGTCGGCTTCGGGACTACTGTCGACGCATGAGCGAAGCGTCCAAGCGGTCCATCGTCGTCGAACGCACGAGCACCGGCCAGTTCACCGCCACCAACCCGCGCGGCGGGACCGTCCGGTTCGGCACCGACGGGGGTGACGCCTTCACCCCCGTCGAACTGCTGCTCGCCGCCATCGGCGGCTGCTCGGCGGCCGATGTCGATGTCGCCACCGGCCGGCACGCCGAGCCCACCGCGTTCACCGTCGAGGTGACCGGCGACAAGATCAGCGACGAGCAGGGCAACCGCATGACCGGTCTGCGGGTCACCTTCCATGTCGCCTTTCCGGACGAGGAGGGCGCCGAGCGGGCGCGCGCGATCCTGCCGCGCGCGGTGAAGGCGTCCCACGACCGCCTCTGCACGGTCAGCCGCACGGTGGAACTCGGCACACCGGTCACCACCGAGATCGCCGAGGACTGACGGCCTGATCACCGCATGCCGTGCCCGGCCGGGTGCCGGCCGGGCGGCGTGGGGGACCGGTCGGTCGGACGGCAGGGCAGCGGGGCCGAGGCCGGCCGGCCGGCCTTCGGCGTTGTGGTGACGGACGGCTGACGGTTTCCTCGCGTGTGTCGTGCCCGGCCGGGTGCCGGCGGGCGGCGTGGGGGACCGGTCGGATGGACGGCAGGGCAGCGGGGCCGAGGCCGGCCGGCCGGCGGTCGGCGTTGTGGTGACGGACGGCTGACGGTCCCTCGCGCGTGCCGTGACCGGCCGGCGGCAGCGGTGCGGAGCGCCGCCGTCGCGGTGCCGAGGGCTGACGGCCCTCACACCCGTGCCGTGACCCCGCCGGACGAGGCGGTGCCGTGCGTAGCGGGCCGGACGGTGCTACCGGTCGTCGAGGACCGACGGTGCCCTCACGCATGCCGTGACCGGCCGGGCACCGGCGGGCGGCGCGGCACGACGGGCGGCCCTCCCGGTATCCGCGGAGCGGTGGCGTGCACCACCGCCGTGCCGTGCTCGGCGAGGGGCCCGACGGTCAGTCCGGCGGCGCGCCAGCCGGCCACCAGGTCGGGCAGCGCGTCCAGCGTGGCCCGCCAGCACCCCGGCGCCGCCGTGCGGTCGCTGTCGTGCAGCAGGACCGTGCCGCCGCCCCGCAGGTCCGCCTCGACCGAGGCGCGCACCGACGCGGGGGTGGCCGCCGCCGTCCAGTCCCGGCCCCAGGCCGTCCACAGCACCGGACGCAGCCCCGCCGCACGGGCGGCCGCCCAGCGGCCGGACGTCAGGATCCCGTACGGCGGCCGGTACCACTGGGGGGTCACCCCCGTGACCCCCCGCACGGCCTCCACCGCGCGGCGCAACGCGCGGACGTCGCGGGCCGGCGCGGGCAGCCACGGACGGTCGTGGCTCCAGCCGTGCACGGCCACCTCGTGCCCCCGCCGCGCGGTCTCCCGCACCACACCGGGATGCCGTACGGACGCGTCGCCGAGGACGAAGAACGTCGCCCGCACGCCGAGCCCGTCCAGGGCGTCGAGGAACCGGGGCGTCGAGACCGGATCGGGGCCGTCGTCGAAGGTCAGGGCGACATGACGGGGATGCCCCACGCCGGCGAGGCGGGGAGACAGGCGTCCGCGGACCACGGGCAGCCAGGTGGCCGCGGGACCGATGTGCGCCAGGGCGGCCGCGGCGAGCGGCAGCCCGACGGCCGCGGCGCGCCGCGCGGCGGCCCCGGGGACGGATGCGGGCATGACGGTGACCTCCTGATCACGCGGACCGGCTCACGGCGGGTGGGACACCCGGTGCTGCGCCCCGGAGCCGGGGCCGTCCCGCACCCTGGCCTGGTCCCAGCCGCCCCCGACCGACGGGGCGCGCGCCAGGCCGACGCTGCCCGCGCCGATCAGCGCGATGCCGATCAGCTCCGGCACCACGCGCGCGCCGAGGTTGATCTGCTCCCCGAACAGCGCCCAGCCCAGGGCCACGCTGGTGAGCGCGTCGCCGAGGGTCAGGGCGGGCTGGGACGCGGCCAGCGTGCCCGCCCGGAACGCGGCCTGCAGCAGCAGGAACGCGATCACGCCGACCACGGCGGTGGCGTAGAGCGGCCAGGTCGACAGGACGGCGGCAGGGCCGTCCGGGATCAGCCCGGTGACCTCCTTGAGCAGCGCGGCCGTCGCCGAGAACGACATGGCGGACGCCAGCCCCAGCAGTGCGGCGCGCGGCGCGCCCCGCACCGTGCGGGACGCCGCCACCAGCGACACCACCGCCGCCGCCAGGGCCGCCCCCGCCGGCCACCAGTGCCCGGGTATGGCCGTGGACCGTCCCGACGTCGGCGACGCCGCGGTCAGGAAGAGGGACAGGCCCGCCGCGAGGGCGACGAAGGCCAGCCAGGTTCTCAGGTCCGGGCGGCGGTGGAAGACCAGGCTCCCCACCGCGAGGGTGAACAGCAGCTCGGCCGCCATCAGCGGCTGCACCAGCGCGAGACTGCCCACGCCCAGCGCCGCCGCCTGGAACACCGTCGACAGGGCGAGCATCCCCGCGCCCGCCACCCAGTGCGGCCGCCGCAGCACGTGCCCCAGCCAGCGCAGCGCCTGCCGCAGCCCCTTGCCACTCTCCGGCTCGTCGGCGGCGGCCCGCCGCTGCAGCACGGAGGCCGCGGCGTTCGCCAACGCCGCGAGGAGCGCCAGGACCACGGTCAGCACGCCGCGGCGCCGCTCATCCGAACGTGGCGGCCAGCCGCCGGTACAGTCCCGGGGCCGCGCCGCGCACTCTGGCCGGAAGACGCAGCCACCCGGGGACGTAGACCTCGTCCCGCCCCCGGACGACGGCGCGCCACACGGCGTCGGCCACCCGCTCCGGCGCCACCGGCCGGGGCCGGTTCCGCGCGTAGGGCGTGCCGCGCCGCTCGAAGAACGGCGTGTCCACCACCCCCGGCACGACGAGGCTCACGCCGACGCCCGTGCCGCGCAGCTCGTGGCGCAGCGCGTCGGCGAAGACCGCCACCGCCGCCTTCGACGCCGAGTAGACCGCCTCGCCCCGTACCCCGACGGCCCCCGCCAGCGAACCGACGAGCACCACCCGTCCGGCGCCCGCCTCCACCATGTGGGGGAGCACCTGCCGCACCAGGCGCAGCGTGGTCAGCAGGTTGACCTCCATCACCTCGTCGAAGGCGCGGCGGGTCATCGTGGTGAAGTCGCCGGCCCAGCCCACCCCGGCGCACGCCACCAGCAGGTCGAGGTGTCCCGCCTCGTCGAGCGCGAACCGGGTCAGCCGCCGCTCGGCGGCCGGGCGGGTCAGGTCCTCGGGGAACACCGCGGCGGGCGCGTGCGCGGCGGTCTCCGCCAGGCGCCCCGCGTCCCGGCCGCTGAGCACCAGACGCCACCCCTCCGCGGACAGCCTGCGGGCCACGGCGGCGCCGATGCCGGAGGAGGCGCCGGTCACCAGGGCCGTGCCCGGGCGCCGCGCCGCCGCGCCGGGAGGCTCCCGGGTGCCGCCGGAGAACCGCGCCGGTGTCGGGGTGCCGGAGGCGCCGGCCGTACCGGCGCGGGAGGGTGCGTGGGGCATGGGCTGACCTCGGCTGCTGGGCTGACACCGGAAGCGGCCGGCTGGACCACTCCCGGCGTCCGGGAGGGGGTGGGCCCGGAGTATCCCGGTCAGGGACGCCCGAAACGCCCGGCGGGCGTTTCACCGGCGCGCCGACGGTGACTCAGCAGACGTGCTCCCGTCCTCCCCGGCTCCCCACGGGGGTGCCGCCCGCCGGGCCGGCGCCCGCCGGGTGCTGGTGCTCAGCGCGAGCATGGGCGCCGGCCACGACACCGTGGCCCGCGAACTCGTCCGCCGCGCCCGCGCGCAGGGCCACGAGGCGGACGCCGCCGACCTGATGCGGCTGCTGCCGTACGGCACGGGCTCCGGGCTGCGCGCCTTCTACCGGACGTCGGTGCGCCACGCGCCCTTTGTGTACGACGGCCTCTACCGGGCGTTCCTGCGCCCCGGCGAGCACACCCGCCCCAGCGGCGTCCCGCTCGCGCGGCTCGCCGCCGACGGGCTGGAACGGCTCGTCGCGCGGACCGGCGCGGACGTGGTCGTGCCCGTCTTCCACCTGGCCGCGCAGCTCACCGGCCATCTCAGGACACTGGGCCGGCTGCGCGTCCCCAGCGCCGTGTTCGTCCTCGACTTCGCCGTGCACCGGCAGTGGCTCCACCCGGGCAACGACGCCTGCTTCTGCGTCACCGACCAGGCGGCCGACGACGTGCGCGGGGCCGTCCCCGGCACGCACGTCGAGACCACGGGCCCGGTCGTCGCGCCCGAGTTCTTCGCCCCCGCCCCCGGCGCCGACGGCTGGCGGGAGCGGTTCGAGCGGTACGCCCCGGGGCGGCCGCCCGTGCTCCTGTCCGCCGGCGCGTGGGGAGCCGCCGCGGGCCTCGGCGAGACCGCCCGGCTGCTGGCGGACGCCGGTTACCTCCCCGTGGTGCTGTGCGGCCGCAACCGGACGCTGCGGTCCCGCACGGCGCGCGTGCGGGGCACGCTCGCCCTGGACTGGGTGACGGACATGCCGGGTCTGCTGCACGCGGTGTGCGCGCTGGTGGACAACGCGGCGGGCCAGACAGCCGTACAGGCCCTCGCCGCCGGGCTGCCGGTGGCCGGCCACCGCCCGCTGCCCGGACACGGCGCCGACGGGGTCCGCCGGATGGCGGAACTGGGCCTCTCCGAGGCCGCCGACGACGGCCCCGCCCTGCTGGACGTCCTGGACCGGCTCGTCACGGAGGACCCCGGCGCACGCGAGCGGAGGGCGGCACACGGACGCGCGGTCTTCCGCGCCGACGTGATGGAGCGCGCCGTCGCCCTGACCGGCCGGTCCGCCGTACCGTCCCCGGGCCAGGGGTGAGGGCACGCCCGGCATGGAATCGGCGCACGTCCGGCCAGGAGTCGCCGCACGCTCTCACTCCGCGCCGATTCGCTCCCGCTCCCCGTGGGGGTGCCGGTGACCGAAGTGGAGGAAGTCGTGGTGGGTGAGCAGCCAGTGCCCGAACAGGGCGCCGCCGTACACGACGAAGCCCACACCGATCAGCCAGGACTCCACGACCAGGACCACGCCGACCGTGCCGTAGGCGACGGCGTTGTCCACGATCAGCGGGGTGAACACGTAGTACGAGAAGATCCGCAGGCCGACCAGGCCCACCATGGTGGCGACCGCGCCGGGGAGCAGGTCACGCCAGCGGACCTGGCCGCCCAGCAGGAAGCGCTGCCCCCACCAGAAGAACAGCACCCCGGCCGCCGCCGACAGGGTGATCCGCTCCGGCCCGTACAGCAGCGTGCGCGTGCGCACCTCCTGGTAGAGGAACGCGGTCAGCACGGCCAGCCACAGCGCCTGGCGCCACACCCGGTGCCAGGGGCCGGGCGGCAGCCGCCACACCCGCTCGTAGCCGTTCTGGACGCTGCCGCCCAGGGCGATGCCGAACACGGCGAGCGCCAGACCACCCCACACGCTGGTCGTGCCCACCACCTTGCGCGGTGGGCTGAAGATCTCCGTGAGCACCCGCGCGGACCGCCCGGTCAGGCCCATGCCGTCCGCCAGCCAGGTCGCGAAACCGCCCCGCCCCAGCGGGTCCGCCGCGGCGACCACGATCAGCAGCGGCGCCAGGGTCACCAGCGCGAGGGTGGCGAACCCCATGGCCCGGTGCATCAGCTCCAGCTCCCGGCCCCGCGCCATCAGGGCATGGGCGCCCAGCCACCTCCAGCCGTTCTGGAGCACGCCGAGGTACCGCCTCACGGTGCTCCTCCTTCGCCTGCTCGGGCACGCGCCGCGAAGTGACCCGCGGCGGGACCGGACCGTCTCGTGCCCCGCCGGGGGCGGGCCGGGGCGCCGCACGGCGCCCGCCCCGCTCTCCGCGCCCATCATCCGGCGACCGCGACAGGGCCCGCCACTTCGCCCGGCCCGGCCGGGACCGCGGGCACCCGCGTGCGACGGCCGTCCGGCGGCCGCACCTGGGCACGGCTCAGCGGCGGGTGTCCCCGCCGACCGTCACCCGTTCGCCCGGGCGGCAGCACAGGATCCGGCCGCCGTGCCCGCGCCGGGCGGCCTCGGCGAGGAAGTCGGAGAGGGGGGAGCGGAAGACGCCGTAGTCGTCGTGGTGGACGGGCAGCGCCCGGTACGGGCGGATCACGTCGAGCAGATCGGCGCCCTGCTCGGCGTCCATGGTGACGACGAGGCCGCCGGGCAGCGTGGTCCCGCCCAGGTGCAGCACCGCCAGATGGATGTCGGGGCACCGGCGGGCGATCTCGCGCAGTCCGTCGTACATCAGCGTGTCGCCCGAGAGGTACATGACCAGGCGGATCCGGCCGGAGCGGTCGCCGAACTCCAGCAGGCTCCCCATCACCGGCGGCAGCAGACGCCGGGCCGGCCCCGGGGCGTGCCGGCCGGGCAGCGCGGTGACACGGACCAGCGAGTCGCCGCGCAGCAGGGTGTGGCTCTGCCAGGTGCGCAGGCCCACGGCGCGATGGAACCCGAACAGCCCCTGGAGGACGCGGGAGGCGTGCGGGGTGGTCAGGAACGGCAGTCCCCGGTCGAGATGGCGCCGGGCCACCCGGTCGAAGTGGTCGCCGTGCAGATGCGACAGCACCACGGCGTCCAGGTCGGCGTGGGGGAGATCGGTCACGTCCACGGCGGGTTCGGTCAGCCGGCGCGACACGAGGCCGTAGCCGAGGTGCGCGAGCTGTCCGCGGTGCAGGAAGTTCGGGTCGGTCAGCAGGGTCAGGCTGCCGTAACGGATCAGCAGGGTGGCGTTGCCGATGAACCGCACCCTGACGGTGCCCGCGGGCGGTGTGCGCTCCACGGCGACCTCCTCGGCCGTCTCCGGAGTCCCGAGCACGATCCGGGTGGCCCTGCGCGGCCGTCCTACACCCGGTGGACGCCGGGTACGTGCCGGACGCGGGACCGCGGGTGACCGTACAGAGCCTCGGCGCGGCAAGGACCTCAGACCAGCCGCGTCCCCGACCCCAGCAGCCCCGCCACCGCCAGCCCCGCCACCACCATCGCCGCCCGGAACGGCCGGCGGCTCCGCGGCCCCGCCGCCCGCGCCATGCCCGCCGCGGCCACGGCGCCCGCCGCGCCCGCCAGCCACAGCCCTCCCGTGCCCACCGGGCCGGGCGGCCCCGCGACGACCACGCCCACGGCCGCCAGCATCACCAGCGGCGCCAGCCACCGGCAGACCGTACGGCCCAGCCGCTGCGGCAGCCCCCGTACGCCGGTCGCCAGATCGTCCTCGATGTCCGGCAGCACGTTCACCAGATGCGCCCCCACGCCCAGCAGCGCCCCCGCGGCCACCACCCACCAGGCGGGCCGGACCGGTTGCGGCAGCCCGAGGGTGACGAACACCGGGAGCGAGGCGAACCCCACGGCGTACGGCAGCGGCGACAGCAGTGTGTGCTTCAGCCGCAGGTTGTAGCCCCAGCCCGCCGCCACCCCCGTCAGATGCGCCGCCGCCGCGCCCGGCCCGGCCAGCAGCGACAGCGGCACGCACAGCACCAGAGCCGTCCACGCCGCCACGGCCACCGCCCGCGCCGGCAGCCGCCCCTCGGCCACCGGCTTGTCCGTGCGCCCGCAGACCGTGTCGCGGCGCGCGTCGGCCGCGTCGTTGCACCAGCCCACCGACAGCTGACCGGCCAGCACCGCCGCGCCCACCGCCGCCGCGCCCGCCGGTCCGTGCCCCGCCGCCACCGCCAGCGCGGTCACGAACACCGTGACGGCAAGCGCCGGCTCGGGATGGCAGCAGCGCAGCAGCGCCGGGAGCCGGCGCGGCGGCGTACGCGGAACAACCCCGGACGGGTGGTGGGACACGGATGCAAGGTAGCCGGACGGCGACGGCGAGGAAGTCATGACGGACATGCGTGTCCCTCTCATCGCCGAACCGGCGCCCGCCGCCCCTCCGCCCCCGCACGCGGCGGCGGTGACCACCGTCGCCGCCGTGCACACCGCGCTGCCGCCCCACCGCTACCCGCAGGACCGGCTCACCGAGCCCATCGGAGACCTGTGCCTGGCCCCGGGCGCCGACCGTGCCGTGCTCCGCCGCCTGCACACGTCCGCCGGTGTGCGCACCCGTCATCTCGCCCTGCCCATCGAGCGCTACGCCGCGCTGCGCGACTTCCGTGAGAGCAACGAGGCGTGGCTGACGACGGGCCTGGACCTGGCCGAACGGGCGCTCACCACCGCGCTGGCGCAGGCCGGGCTCACCCCGGCCGACGTCGACCTGCTGGTGTGCGCGTCCATCACCGGCGTCGCCGCCCCGTCCCTCGACGCCCGGCTGGCCGGACGGACGGGCATGCGCCCGGACGTCAAGCGGCTGCCCGTGTTCGGGCTGGGCTGCGTCGCGGGCGCCGCCGGCCTCGCCCGTGTCCACGACTACCTGCGCGGACACCCGGGCGGGACCGCCGTGCTGCTCACCGTCGAACTGTGCTCGCTGACCCTGCAGAAGGGCGACGACTCGCGCGCCAACCTGGTCGCCGGCGCCCTCTTCGGCGACGGAGCGGCGGCCCTCGTCGCCCGTGCCGCCGGGACCGGTACGGGGGTGGGACCGGCACCGGCCGCCGGGCCCGCCGTGGTCGCCACCCGCAGCCACCTCCACCCGGGCACCGAGCACCTCCTCGGCTGGGAGGTCGGCGCCGGCGGCTTCCGCGTCGTGATCGATCCCGCCGTCCCCGCCCTGGTCCGCCGCGAGCTGGGCGCCCAGGTGCGCGGCTTCCTCGCCGGACACGGCCTGGACACCGGGGACATCGGCGCCTGGGTGTGCCACCCGGGCGGCCCGAAGGTGCTGGAGGCCGTGACCGAGGCGCTCGCGCTGCCCGACGACGCCCTCACCCCGTCCCGGCGCTCGCTCGCCGCCGTGGGCAACCTGTCCTCCGCCTCGGTCCTGCACATCCTTCAGGGCTTCACGGAGGCCCACCGGCCCGCGCCGGGCACCTGGGGGCTGGTGCTGGCGATGGGCCCGGGATTCTGCACCGAGCTCGTCCTGCTGCGCTGGTGAGGCGGACGCCATGACCTGGTACACGCTGCTCGTCCTCGCGGTGGCCGTCGAACGCCTCGCCGAACTCGTCGTGGCCCGGCGCAACGCGGCCTGGACCCGCGCGCGGGACGGGGTGGAGCACGGCCGCGGCCACTACCCCGTCATGGTCGTCCTGCACACCGGCCTGCTCGCGGGCTGCCTCCTCGAACCCCTCCTGGCCGACCGCCCGTTCCTCCCCGCCCTGGGCTGGCCCGCGCTGGCGCTCGCCCTGCTCGCCCAGGCCCTGCGCTGGTGGTGCATCACCACGCTGGGCCCCTACTGGAACACCCGGGTCATCGTCGTCCCCGGCGCCCGCCTCGTCGGCGACGGCCCGTACCGCCTCCTCCGCCACCCCAACTATGTCGCCGTCGTCGTCGAGGGCGCCGCCCTGCCCCTGGTGCACTCGGCGTGGATCACGGCGACCGTGTTCACGCTGGCCGACGCGGTGCTGCTGACCGTGCGCGTCCGCTGCGAGAACGCCGCCCTCACCCGCGCGGCGCCCGCGTGAGACGCCCCGACCTCCTCGTCGTCGGCGGCGGACCGGCGGGTCTCGCCACCGCGCTGCACGCCGCCCGCGCCGGCCTCGACACCGTCGTCGCGGAACCCCGTCCGGCCCCGGTCGACAAGGCGTGCGGCGAGGGCCTGATGCCCGGCGCCGTCCGCGCCCTCACCGCCCTCGGCCTGCACGCCCCCGGCCACCCCCTCGCCGGCATCCGCTACGTGCAGGGACCCTGCCGCGTCGAGGCACCGTTCCGCCGCGGGCAGGGCCTCGGCGTCCGCCGCACCGACCTGCACACCCTTCTGCACCGGGCGGTCCTCGACGCGGGCGTGCCCGTCCTCCCGCTGCGCGTGGACGGCGTACGGCAGGAGGCGGACGGGGTGACCGTCCCCGGCGCGGGGCTGCGCGCCCGGTGGCTCGTCGCCGCCGACGGCCTGCACTCACCCGTGCGCCGCTCCCTCGGCCTGGACCGCCCGGCCCGGACCGCGCCCCGCTACGGACTGCGCCGCCACTACGCCGTACCGCCCTGGACGTCGCACGTCGAGGTGCACTGGGGACCGGACGCGGAGGCATACGTCACCCCGGTCGGCCCACGGCTGGTCGGCGTGGCCCTGCTGACCTCCCGACGGGCGCCCTACGACACGCAGCTGGCCGGCTTCCCCGAACTGGCCGCCCGTCTCCCGCCGGACACGGCGGTCACTCCGGTCCGCGGCGCCGGACCACTGCGCCGGCGTTCCCGCACCCGCGTGCACGGCAGGGTCCTGTTCGTCGGGGACGCCGCCGGCTACGTCGACGCGCTGACCGGTGAGGGCGTCTGCCTCGCCCTCGCGGGCGCCCGCGCCCTCGTCGCCAACCTCCGTCGGGGGACGCCCGGCCGCTACGACACCGACTGGGCCCGCGCCACCCGCCGCTACCGCGTCCTGACGGAACTGCTGGTCAGGACACGCCAGCAACCCGCCCTCGCCCCGCACATCGTGCCCTTGGCCGCGCGTCTGCCCCGGCTGTTCGCGGCGGCGGTCGACGCCCTCGGATGAACCGGCGGGCGGTCACCCCTCGTCCGGGACGGGGCTGAGGAGCAGCAGGGCGATGTCGTCGCCGGGCGCCGGGGCGTGCCGGACCAGCGTGTCGGCCATGGCCTCCAGGTCGCACGGGTCGGCCTGCTCCACCAGACCGGCGAGGGCGGCCGTCGCGTCGTCGGGGTCGACACCCGGCGCCTCGACGAGCCCGTCGGTGTAGAGCACCAGCACGCAGCCGGGCGGCAGGGCGAACTCCAGCGACGGGTAGCGGGCCGTCGGGTCGATGCCGAGGAGCAGTCCCGGCGGCACGGCCAGAAGTTCGGTGCGCCCGTCGCGGTGCCGCAGCAGGGGCGGCGGATGCCCCGCGGTGGCCAGACAGGCCCGCCCGTTCCCGAGGTCCAGGTGCGCGTACAGGCAGCTGGTGAACAGACCGGGGTCCAGGTCGGTGAGGAGCCGGTTGGTGCCGCCCAGGACGTGGTCCGGGGGAGCGCCGACGGTGGCGTGGGCGTGCACGGCGGTGCGGACCTGCCCCATGAGCGCCGCCGCGTCCACGTTGTGGCCCTGCACGTCCCCGATGGCGGCCGCCGCGGTGTTCTCGTCGAGCCGGATCAGGTCGTAGAAGTCGCCGCCGATGCCCAGACCGCGCGCGGCCGGCAGATACCGGGCGACGACCCGCAGGCCGGGAATGCTCGGCAGGCTGTGGGGGAGCAGCGCCGACTGGAGCCGGTGGGCGAGGCGGTCCTTGGCGTCGTACAGCAGGGCCCGGTCGAGGGCCTGGCCGACGAGACCGGCCAGGGAGGTGAGGATGGCGCGCTCGCTGGGCGGGAAGGCGTGCGGCCGGTCGTAGGAGAGCAGCAGGGAGCCGATGGGGCGGCCGGAGGCGATCAGCGGCAGGACCGCCCACGCGGCCCTCCCGTCCTCGTGCCTCATCTTCGGGTACGCGGCCGCCATCCGGGTGAACGACGGGAAGAAGCCCGGCTCCCCGGTGGCGAGGACCGCCGCCATGGGAATGTCCCGGCTCAGCGGCGCCCCGTCGAACCGGGCGAGCAGCTCGGTGCTGTAACCGCGGTGGCCCAGGATCCTCAGCCTGCCGTCCTCCGCCGTCATCAGCACCATGGCCTGGGCGCCGAGGGCGGGCAGCAGCTGGTCGGCGGTCTGGTCGACCACGTCCTGCACCCCGACGGCCTCGGTCAGCGTGGTCGCCAGGTGCATCAGGTGGTACAGCACCGTGGCCCGGCCGGGACCCCGCGCCGTCTCCGCGGCCGGATCCCTGTTCCGCTGGTCGGTGGCGCGGCCGATGCGCACGCTGATGCCGGAGGGGTCCGGGTACAGCTCGAACGACAGCCAGGTGCCAGGAGGCCGCAGCACCCGGAACTCCTGCGGGGTCCGGCTGATCACCGCCGCGCGGTAGTGGTCCTCGACATGGGGGACGTCCATCCACGGCAGGACCTCCCACGGCAGGGATCCCAGCAGCCGGTCCGGTTCCTCGCCCACGAGGTCGGCGGCGGCCGGAGTGACCAGGGTGATCCGGCCGTACAGGTCCAGGGCGACGTACCCGCCGGGCAGCCGGTCGAGCAGCGCCGTGCCGGCCCACGCCTCCGCGGCGGTGGGGGTGCGCCCCGGTTCCGAGGGCAGGATGCGCGGCCGGCCGGGGGAGACGATGGGCTCGCCGCGCCGGGCGGCCTGCTCGAAGAGATGGCCGAGGCGCCGGGAGCCCGCGCGGACGGCGTCGTGCTCGGCGCGGCTGAGCTGCGGCGGGTGCCCGCTGGGCCACAGCAGCACCAGCCCGCCCCGCACCCCGGAGTCCGACGCGACCGGCACGGCCGCGAGGGCGAAGTCGTAGGGGAGCACCACCGCCGGCCGGGGATAGCGGCGCGCCATCTCCACCTGGCTGTTCACCCACACCAGGCGCTCCTCGCGCACCGCGTCGGCCACCGGTATCGGGTCGCTCACCGCCACCCTGCTCCACGGCGCGACCACCTCGCGCGGGGCGCCCGACACATGGGACAGCCAGAGGGCCTCGCGGTCCGGGGTGAGGACGTAGAGCAGGGCGCCGGAGGCGCCGGTCGCCCGCACGATGTCGGCCAGGGCGGTGTCCATCAGCCACCCGCCCGTCCCGGCGGGGACGGGGCCGCCCGCTCGCCCGGCATCGCCCGAAGTGCTCCCATATCGGGACAGTACGCCGAATCCGTACCTGAGGCATCCAGTTCCCGGGCGGCACGGGTCGGGCGGCGATCGTGACCCCGGGAAGCCTCGCGTGGGCGCCCATCCCTTCCGGCCTTCTCCGGCGACGGCCGCCGCCCCGGCCGACGCACTTTGTCCCAGCGGAGGAAGAAGACGCGGGATGCCGTGCGAAAGGGGTTTCGCGTTCGCGCCCTGCCCGCTAACTTCCTTGCAACACACCGGTTTTGAGGCCCACGGGCCGACCGGCCGGCGCTCCACGGCGCGACGGCGCGCGCCTGTGCTCCTTCACGGCAGCCCCCTGCCCGGGGCCTGCCGCCACCCCCCACTGCCCTGGAGAGCTCCGTGCGCACGAGACCGCTCGGACACAGACGTGTCCGCACCCTGCTGACCGCACTGACCTGCGCCGCCGCGCTGGCCCTCCCCCTGGGCCCCGCGGCGACCGCCGCCCCCGCCACTGCCCCCGCCCCCGTCGACCGGGCGAACGCCGCCGAGGACTTCCAGCAGGTGACCCTCGCCAAAGGCGTGGCCGAGACGGGCGAGCCCATGACCCTGGCCGTGCTGCCCGACCGCTCGGTCCTGCACACCTCCCGCGACGGCACCCTGCGCCGCACGGACGCGAGCGGCACCACCACCGTCGCGGGCAGGCTCGACGTCTACAGCCACGACGAGGAGGGCCTGCAGGGCGTCGCCGTCGACCCCGGCTTCGCCGCCAACCGCTTCGTCTACCTCTACTACGCGCCCAAGCTGGACACCCCCGCCGGGGACGCCCCGTCCGACGGCAGCGCCGCCGACTTCGCCCCCTTCGACGGCGTCAACCGGCTCTCCCGCTTCGTCCTGCGGCCCGACGGCACCCTGGACACGGCGAGCGAGAGGAAGATCCTCGACGTGCCCGCCTCCCGGGGCCTGTGCTGCCACGTCGGCGGCGACATCGACTTCGACGCGGACGGCAACCTGTACCTGTCGACCGGCGACGACACCAACCCCTTCGCCTCCGACGGCTACACCCCCATCGACGAGCGCGCCTCCCGCAACCCCGCCTACGACGCCCAGCGTTCGGCCGGCAACACCAACGACCTGCGCGGCAAGATCCTGCGCATCAAGGTCCAGGCCGACGGCAGTTACACCGTCCCGCCCGGCAACCTCTTCCCCCCGGGCACCGGGAGGACCCGCCCCGAGATCTACGCGATGGGCTTCCGCAATCCGTTCCGCATGAGCGTCGACCAGGCCACCGGGACGGTGTACGTCGGCGACTACGGCCCGGACGCGGGGACGGCAAGCCCGTCCCGAGGCCCCGCCGGACAGGTCGAGTTCAACCGCATCACCCGGGCCGGCAACTACGGCTGGCCCTACTGCACCGGCAGGAACGACGCCTACGTCGACCACGACTTCGCCTCCGGATCCTCCGGCGCCCGCTTCGACTGCTCCGCCCCGAGGAACACCTCGCCGCGCAACACCGGCCTGACCGACCTCCCGCCCGCCCAGCCCGCCTGGATCCCCTATGACGGCGGCTCCGTACCGGAGTTCGGCACCGGCTCCGAATCCCCCATGGGCGGACCCGTCTACCGCTACGACGCGGACTCCGCCTCCGACGTGAAGTTCCCGGAGGAGTACGACGGCGACTTCTTCGCCGGGGAGTTCGGCCGCCGCTGGATCAAGCGCATCGAGACCGGCGGCGACGGGACCGTGCAGTCCATCAACGCCTTCCCCTGGAACGGCACCCAGGTGATGGACATGGCCTTCGGCCCGGACGGCGCCCTCTACGTCCTGGACTACGGCACCGGCTACTTCAACGGCGACCACAACTCCGCCCTGTACCGCATCGAGCACGTCACCGGCGGACGCGCCCCGGTCGCCCAGGCCACCGCGGACATCACCTCGGGCGTCGCGCCCCTCGAGGTCGCCTTCTCCTCGGCCGGCACCACCGACCCCGACGGCGACACGCTCAGCTACGCCTGGACCTTCGGCGACGGCGCCACCTCCACCGCCGCCGATCCGTCGCACACGTACACGGCCAACGGGCAGTACACGGCGACCGTCAAGGTCACCGACCCCACCGGCAGGTCGGCCACCGCCTCGGTGCGGATCACCGTCGGCAACACGGCCCCGACCGTGCGCATCGACACCCCCGCCGACGGCCGCATCTACGACTTCGGCGCGGCCATCCCCTTCAGGGTGACCGTGACCGACCCGGAGGACGGCGCCGTCGACTGCTCCCGGGTGAAGGTCACCTTCGTCATCGGCCACGACAGCCACGGCCACCCGCAGACCTCGGCCACCGGCTGCACCGGCACCCTGCGGACCCTGGCCGACGGCGAACACGACCCGAACGCCAACATCTTCGGCGTCGTCGACGCCGAGTACACCGACCGGGGCGCGGGCGGCCAGCCCGCCCTCACCACCCACGACCAGCACATCACCCAGCCCAGCCACCGGCAGGCCGAGCACCACGGGGACTCCGCCGGCACGCAGATCATCGACAAGGCGTCCGCGCACGGCGGCAGGACCGTCGGCGAGATCCACAACGGCGACTGGATCTCCTTCGCCCCGTACAGCCTCGACAACGCCTCCCTCTTCACCGCCCGCGTCTCCTCGGCGGGCAGCGGCGGCACGATCGAGATCCGCGCCGGCTCCCTGGCCGGGACCCTCCTCGGCACGGCCACCGTGCCGGTCACGGGCGGCTGGGACATCTTCCGGGACGTCACAGCGCCCCTGAGCGGCCAACCCGCCGCCTCGACCACCCTGCACCTCGTCTTCAAGGGCGGCGCGGGCCCGCTGTTCGACGTGGACGAGTTCTCCTTCGACACCACCGCCGGCCCCACCCGCACCGGGGAGATCCAGGGCGTCAACGGTAAGTGCCTGGACGTGGACAACGCGGGGACGGCGGACGGGACGCGGGTGCAGATCTACACCTGCAACTCCTCCGCCGCCCAGCGGTGGACGGTGTCCGGCGACGGGACGCTGCGGGCGCTCGGCAAGTGCCTGGACGTGTCCGGGGGCGGAAGCCTGGACGGCACCCGTGTCCAGTTGTGGACGTGCAACGGGACCGGTGCGCAGGTGTGGGCCGCGCAGTCCGACGGGACGGTGCGCAATCCGCAGTCGGGCAAGTGCCTGGACGCCTCGGGCGGCACCTGGGAGGACCGCACACCGGTCCATCTGTGGACCTGCCACACCGGACCCAACCAGAAGTGGACCCTGCCGTAGGAAGGAGGCGACCCACCATGCGCACCCCCTGGAAAGCAGCACTCGCCCTGATCGCCGGCGCCGCGCTCTGCCTGACCCCTCAGGCCGCCGCGACCCCCGGCGCCGCGCCCGCCGCGCCCCAAGAGGCCGCACCGGCGGCCGACCCCGCGTACCGGATCCTCGTCTTCTCCCGGACGGCGGGCTTCCGGCACGACTCCATCGACGAGGGCGTCACGGCCCTGCGTGAACTGGGCGCGGCCCACGACTTCACCGTGACCGCCACCGAGGACCCGGCCGCCTTCACCACCGCCAACCTCGCGCAGTACCGGGCCGTCGTCTTCCTCTCCACCACGGGCGACGTCCTCGGCCCCGCCCAGGAGACCGCGCTCGAGCAGTACATGGGCGCGGGCGGCGGCTACGTCGGCATCCACGCCGCCGCCGACACCGAGTACGACTGGCCCTTCTACGCGGGCCTGGCCGGCGCCCTGTTCCAGTCCCACCCGGCGATCCAGCCCGCCACCGTCCGGGTCGAGGACCGGGCGCACGACGCCACCGCGCATCTCGGCGCGGCCTGGCAGCGCACCGACGAGTGGTACAACTACCGCACCAACCCCCGCACCACCGCCCACGTCCTCGCCTCCCTGGACGAGTCCAGCTACTCCGGCGGCACCATGTCCGGCGACCATCCGATCGCCTGGTGCAAGGACTACGCGGGCGGCCGGGCCTTCTACACCGGCGGCGGTCACACGGCCGAGTCCTACGCCGAGCCGGCCTTCCGCCGCCACCTCCTCGGCGGCATCCGCTGGGCCGCGGGCACCACGCAGGCCGACTGCCGCCCCGAGTCCGGCTACACCCCGCTGTTCGACGGCACCGGCACCACCGGCTGGAAACAGGCGGGCCCCGGCGGCTTCACCCTGAACGACGGCACCCTCACCTCCCAGGGCGGCATGGGCCTGTACTGGTACGACCGGGAGATCACCGGCGACTACTCCCTCAAGCTCGACTGGAAGCTGCACGGCGACGACAACTCCGGCGTCTTCCTGGGCTTCCCCGCCTCCGACGACCCGTGGTCCGCCGTCGACCACGGCTACGAGATCCAGATCGACGCCACCGACACGGCCGACCGCACCACCGGCGCCGTCTACGGCTTCCGGTCCGCCGACACCGCCGCCCGGGACGCGGCCCTCAACCCGCCGGGGGAGTGGAACACGTACGAACTCCGCGTCACCGGCGAACGGCTGGAGATCTTCCTCAACGGCCGGAAGATCAACGACTTCACCGGCACCGACCCCGCCCGCAGCCTGCGCGACGGCCACATCGGCCTGCAGAACCACGGCGACGGCGACGAGGTGTCCTTCCGCAACATCCGCCTCACGCAGAACGGCGCCACCCCAGGACCCCGCACCGGGGAGATCCGGGGTGTCAACGGTAAGTGCCTGGACGTGGACAACGCGGGGACGGCGGACGGGACGCGGGTGCAGATCTACACCTGCAACTCCTCCGCCGCCCAGCGGTGGACGGTGCCGGGCGACGGGACGCTGCGGGCGCTCGGCAAGTGCC
Organism: Streptomyces albogriseolus; assembly: GCA_014650475.1. Classification (GTDB taxonomy): domain Bacteria; phylum Actinomycetota; class Actinomycetes; order Streptomycetales; family Streptomycetaceae; genus Streptomyces; species Streptomyces albogriseolus. The sequence goes on along the minus strand of BMVA01000005.1, from coordinate 128,645 downwards.
TGGACGTGTCCGGGGGCGGAAGCCTGGACGGCACGCGGATCCAGTTGTGGACGTGCAACGGGACCGGTGCGCAGGTGTGGGCCGCGCAGTCCGACGGGACGGTGCGCAATCCGCAGTCGGGCAAGTGCCTGGACGCCTCGGGCGGTACCTGGGAGGACCGCACACCCGTCCACCTGTGGACCTGCCACACCGGACCCAACCAGAAGTGGACCCTCCCCTGAGGGGCTCAGCCAAGCACCTCGTAGGTCAGGTGGGTGACCCTCCGGGCCGGCCGTGACGCCACCTGCGCCAGCTCCAGGGGCGGGACCCCGTCGAACAGACGGGGTCCCGCCCCGAGCGTCAGCGGCACGACGTGCAGCCGCAGCTCCTCGATCAGCCCGGCGGCGAGGTACTGGTTCACCGTGGTCGCGCCGCCCGCGACCGCCACGTCGCCGTCACCGGCCGCCGCCCGCGCCCGCTCCAGCGCCGCCCCGATCCCGTCGGTGACGAAGTGGAACGTGGTCCCGCCGGCCATCGGCTGAGGCTCCCGCGCGTGGTGCGTCAGCACGAACACCGGGGCGTGGAACGGCGGTTCGTCGCCCCACCAGCCGTTCCACGGCCGGTCCCACGGGCCCCGCACGGGGCCGAACATGTTGCGCCCCATGACGAAGGCCCGCGCGGAGCCGAGCAGGTCGGTCTCGGCCCGGTTCTCGTCGGCGTCCTCGAACATCCAGGCGTGCAGCGTCGCGCCCGAGCCGTCGCCGCCGTCGTCGCCGAACGGCCGCTCCTCGCTCTGCCCGGGCCCGGCGGCGTAACCGTCGAGGGAGACGGTGAGATCACAGACCACCTTGCCCGCCCGCGCGCTCACCGCGGGCCTGCCTGCCGTACGTGCGCCATCGTCTGCGCTCCTTCCACCAGGGCGAGGTCCGCCGAGAGGACCCTGCCCGCGGGGCGGCGGGAGAGGCAAGACCCGCGCACCCGTGCGGGTGAGGAGGCGTCTCCCGGTCAGGGCAGGGGCGGCCCGGCGGCGCGGAGCGCCTCCTCGACGCCGGCGTGGAAGGTGAACACCTCGTCCAGCCCCACCATGCGCAGGACCCGCATCTGGGCCGGGGCCACCCCGGCCAGGCTGAGCTGCGAGCCCTTGTCCCACGACCGCCGGTGCGCCGTCACGAACACGGTGATCCCCGACGAGTCGCAGAAGGTCAGCCCGGACAGGTCGAGCACCACGCCGTACGGACCGAACGGCGCCTCGTTGACGGCCTCCGTCAGCAGCGGGGCCGTGTGATGGTCGAGCTCCCCGGCCACCTCGAGCACGTAGGGTCCCGAGGCGCTCTGGCGGGGGGTGACGGTGAACGTCTCGTCCGGTACGGACACGGAATCTCCTCGGCGGGGTGTTCGGCGCATGCGGGTGGACCCGACCTCCGCCCATCCCACGGTGCCCGGCCGGCCGGTTCATCCTACGAAATCCGGGCAGGTGACTCGCCCACCCCCGGGCCGTCGCTCCGCCTACCCGCCCCGGTCCTCTCCATGCGGGTGCCTCCGGGGCGCACGTCCCGCCTAGGGGGGGACGTGCGATGATCTGGAGGGTCACGTCGTGCTTTCCGGTCTCCCGTCACAGTCCGGCCGGGCACTCGGAACCGTGGGAACAGCGACCGGTTCCTCGAGCGGCGGTCGGGGAGGAGGCGACATGGAGACGGCGGCCGGAGGGCCACGACCCGGCGGGGAGACGGCCGGCGTGATCGGCGACATGCTCACCCCGATCGGCACCGGCGCCTACGTGGTGGACGGACGCGGGGTGATCCTCGCCGTCAACGCCGTCGCCGAGCGGCTGCTGGGCCGGCCGGCGGCCGGACTCGTCGGTGCCGACGCGCACGACCTGCTGCACCGCAACGCCCGCGGCGAGACCATGCCGACCTCGCAGTGCCACATGCGCCACGCCTTCCTCGCGGGCCGCCCGGCCCAGGACGAAGGCGAGTGGTTCGAGAAGGGCGACGGCACGCTGCTCCCCGTGGCCTGGAGCATCGCCCCGTACGACGCCGCAACCGACGACACCTGCGTGCTCGTCCTCTTCCACCCCCGCGAGGAGCCCGCCGAGGCGCCCGGCCCCGCCACGGCCCGCGAGGGGACGCTCGACGAGCTGGAGCGGCTCGCCCTGCTGGCGGAGATGACCACCCAGCTGACGTCCACCCTCTCCGTCGACGAGGCGCTGCGCCGGCTGGTGTCCCTGGTGCTGCCGCGCCTCGCGGACTGGGCGGTGATCGACCTGATCAGCGAACGCGACGAGGTGTGGCGCACCAAGGTGGTGCACCTGAAGGACGGCGTCCCTGTGTCCCGCCGCGACCTCGAGGGACCGATGGCGCCCGTCCCCGCCGAGTCCCCGATGCCGCTGTCCCGGGCCCTGCGCGGCGTCTCCTCGACGATCGCGGGCCCCGAGACGTACGAGCGGTCCCCCGACTCGGGCATCGCCGTCGAGCAACGCCGGCTGTTCGAGGCCACGGGTATGCACTCGGCGGCCATCGCGCCCATCCGCGGCCTGCGCGAGGTCCTCGGCGCCCTGACCCTCGGCCGCTCCGAACGGGCCGACGCGTTCACCCCCGCCGACCTCACCCTGCTCGAGGACATCACCCGCCGCGCCGGACTGGCCCTGGACAACGCCCGCCTCTACCAGCGGCAGCGCAAGGTCGCCGAGACCATGCAGCGCTATCTGCTGCCCCAGCTGCCGCGCGTCCCCGGTCTGGAGATGACGTCCCGCTACCTGCCCGCGCCGGACGCCTCCCACGTCGGCGGCGACTGGTACGACGCCTTCACCCTCGGGGACGGTGACACGGCCCTGGTCATCGGAGACGTCTCCGGGCACGACCTGGACGCCGCCGCGGGCATGGCCCAGCTCCGCAACGTGCTGCGCTCCTACGCCTGGTCCTCGCGGGACGAGCCGCCCGGCCTCGTCGTCGAGCGGGTGGACCGGGCCGTGCTCCGCATCACCGACGTCACCATGGCCACCCTGGTGCTCGCCGTCCTCGGCACGGACGACGAGGGGCGGTGGACCCTGCGCTGGACCAACGCCGGCCATCCGCCGCCGCTGCTGGTCACCCGTGAGGGCGTCGCCGGTTTCCTCACGGACGGCGGCGGGCTGCTGCTGGGCACCGGCGCCGACCGGCCGCGCGCCGACGGAGTGACGGTCCTGCCCCCGGGCGCCACCCTCGTCCTCTACACGGACGGGCTGGTCGAGGCCCCCAGCCATGTCATCGACGAGGGACTGGAGCGGCTGCGCCGGCACGCGGCCGCGCTCGCTCACCGCCCGGTCGGGGCGTTCACCGACGAGCTGCTCCGCAGGGCGCGCCCCGCCGACAACGAAGACGACGTCGCCGTCCTCGCCGTACGCGTCGGCACCCTTCCGGAGCGCGGCTGACCGGGCGCCGGAAGGGTGCCGAGCCCTCTGCCGGTCAGCGCATGCCGTCGCGGAGGCGGGCGACGGCCGCCTGGAGGTCGTCGAAGGCGCGCTGCTCGTGCCAGGGACCGGTGCGCGCCCCCGGCAGCAGGCTGTCCCGGGCCGCACGGGCCCGCGCGTACGCCTCGAAACGCGTGACCACCTCGGCCACGGCATCAGGAGGCGGTGAGTCGTTCTGAGAGGGTTCGCGGGACGGAGGGGAGGATCCCTTCCGCCGCGGGTTCGTCCGTCCGGTCATGCCCCGCATCCTGACCGGGCCCCCGGCCGCCCCGCACTGCACGCCTCCGGACGAGGACGCCGGGTCGACGTTGCCGGGACCGGGCAAAGAGCACAGGGACCGCCCGGAACCGTTCACCGTCCGCTCATGAAGCGACGCCACTCGGACGGGTGAAGTAGCCCTCCGCGCGGCGGGTGTCAGAACCCGGCGCCGGGCTACCTGACATAGCGTCGATCCGGCACCAGCGTGCCGACCGCGCGCGCAACGGCGTGCGTTCCCTCCCGGCCGCCCTCCGCGTAGTGAACCCGAAGGAACTCGATGGCGACACACACGACTGAACCTCTTTCCCCGGTGCCGGCGGCGGAGGGACGACGAGGGAGGGGGCGCGTGGTCGTCTCCTGGCTCACGACCACCGACCACAAGAAGATCGGGCACCTCTACCTGATCACCTCGTTCGCCTTCTTCCTGGTGGGCGGTCTGCTCGCCATGGTGATCCGCGCGGAACTGGCCCGGCCCGGACTTCAGATCGTGTCGAACGAGCAGTACAACCAGTCCTTCACCATGCACGGCACGATCATGCTGCTGCTGTTCGCGACGCCCACCTTCGCCGGGTTCGCCAACGCGATCATGCCGTTGCAGATCGGCTCCCCGGACGTGGCGTTCCCCCGGCTGAACATGCTGTCGTACTGGCTGTTCGCCCTGGGCGGGCTCATCGTGATGATCAGCTTCCTCACACCCCAGGGCGCCGCGGACTTCGGATGGACGGCGTACACGCCGCTCAGCGGGGGCGAGCGCACCCCGTTCGTGGGCGGCGACCTGTGGCTCATGGGTCTGGCGCTCGCCGGCTTCGGCACGATCCTCGGCGCCGTCAACTTCATCACCACGATCATCTGCATGCGCGCGCCCGGCATGACGATGTTCCGGATGCCCATCTTCACCTGGAACGTGCTGCTCACGTCGGTGCTGGTGCTGCTGGCGTTCCCGGTCCTGGCGGCGGCGCTGTTCGCCCTGGAGGCGGACCGCCGGTTCGGCGCGCGGATCTTCGAACCGGGGAACGGCGGCGCGCTGCTGTGGCAGCACCTGTTCTGGTTCTTCGGCCATCCCGAGGTCTACATCCTGGCGCTGCCGTTCTTCGGCGTGGTCAGCGAGATCATCCCGGTGTTCTCCCGCAAGCCGATCTTCGGCTACATGGGACTCGTCGGGGCGACCATCACCATCACCGGCCTGTCCGTCACGGTGTGGGCGCACCACATGTTCGCCACCGGCGGGGTGCTGCTGCCGTTCTTCTCCTTCATGAGCTTCCTCATCGCCGTGCCGACGGGCGTGAAGTTCTTCAACTGGATCGGCACCATGTGGAAGGGCAGTCTGTCCTTCGAACCACCCATGCTGTGGGCGGCCGGCTTCCTCGTGACCTTCCTCTTCGGCGGTCTGACGGGTGTGCTGCTGGCGTCCCCGCCGTTGGACTTCCACGTCCACGACAGCTACTTCGTCGTCGCCCACTTCCACTACGTGCTGTTCGGCACGATCGTGTTCGCCATGTTCGGCGGATTCAGCTTCTGGTGGCCGAAGATGACCGGCACCATGCTCGACCAGCGTCTGGAGAAGGTGCACTTCTGGACGCTGTTCGTCGGCTTCCACACCACCTTCCTGATCCAGCACTGGCTGGGCGCCGAGGGCATGCCCCGCCGCTACGCCGACTACCTCGCCGCCGACGGGTTCACCGCCCTCAACACGGTCTCCTCCATCGGCGCCTTCCTCCTCGGCCTGTCGACCCTGCCCTTCCTCTACAACGTCTGGAGGACCGCGCAGAAGGGCGAGAAGATCGAAGTCGACGACCCCTGGGGGTACGGGCGTTCGCTGGAGTGGGCCACCTCCTGCCCGCCGCCCCGGCACAACTTCGTCACCCTGCCCCGCATCCGCTCCGAGTCGCCCGCCTTCGACCTGCGCCACCCGGCCCTGGCCGGCGTCGACCAGGCGGAGAACACCGGGAAGCGCGACGTCATCGACCCCGGCGGCCACAAGGGCGACCGCTGATGCCGTGGTCCCGGTCCCGGCGCGCGTTCGCGCACGACGCCTCGGCCGTCATGGCCGAGGCGGAGGGCATCGTGATGGCGCGGTCCCACCTCGCCGAGGCGCACCGGGAGGCGGAGGCGCTCTGCGCGGCCCTGCCGTGGCTGACCACCGGTCAGGCCGAGGACCTCACGCGGCACTACGTCGAGCGGCGCATCGACCTCACCCGGCGGATGCTCCGGACCACGGTGCGCCGCGCCGACGAACTGCGCCGCGCGTACGAGGCCCGGTACGCCGAACTGCGCGGCGCGCTGCTCAGACGTCACGTGGCCTGGGCGTCCGGCATGCTGGCCTGCGCCACCGGGATCAACGCGGCGCTCTGGCTGTTCACGCGCTGACCGCTGCCGGTCCGCCGCCCCCTGCCGATTCGCGGTCCGCGGTCCGCCGCAGCACCCGGCCGAGCCAGTCGGTGCGCGTCCGCCGGGCCGTCACCGACAGCTCCGCCTGCGGGAACTGCGCGTCGAACCCGTGGTACCCGCCCGCCCACACATGCAGCTCGGCCTGGCCGCCCGCAGCCCAGATGCCGGAGGCGTAGGCCACGTCCTCGTCGCGGAACACCTCGGCCGAGCCGGTGTCCACGTAGGCGGTGGGCAGCCCGGACAGGTCGACGGCCAGAGCGGGGGAGACGTACGGCGGCACCTCGCCGCCGGCCTGGCCGCCCAGCAGGGTGCGCCAGGCGAACTCGTTCGTCTCCCGCGTCCACACGCCGGGCTCCCCGGAGTACTGCCGGCTGGAGGCGGTCACGTTCCGGTGGTCGAGCATGGGGCAGATCAGCAGCTGCGCCGCGATCGCGGGCGTGCCGAGGTCGCGGGCCAGCAGGCACAGCCCGGCGGCGAGACCCCCGCCCGCGCTGATGCCGGCGACCACGACACGGCCGGGGTCCACGCCCAGCTCCTCGCCGTGCGCGGCCACCCAGGCCAGCCCCCGGTGGCAGTCCTCCACGGCGCTGGTGCCGGTGGCCTCCGGGGCGAGCCGGTATTCCACGGTGACGACGACCGCGCCGAACCGCTCCAGCCACTCCAGCGGAATGTCGATCTGCCCGAAGCGGTCACCCAGGACCATCCCGCCGCCGTGCATCCAGTAGACGCACGGTGCGGGGACGGCCGGGTCGCGGTCCGCGGGGCTCAGCACCGACAGCCGGACGACGGCGCCGTCCTCGGCCGGCACGTCCACCTCCCGCCGGACCACGCGGCGGCCGGCGAGCAGGGAGTCGGCGGAGGGGGACGGCAGGGCGCGCACCTGGGCGAGGATCTCCTCGTCCATCCGCTCCACCAGGGGCATCCCGGCGAGCAGGGCGTGCAGTTCGGGGTCGAAGGCGGGGCGCGGGAGCAGGGACATGGGTGTGCCTTCCGGGGAGGCGGGGGCCGGGTTCACGCGGCGGCGGGGCCGAAGGCGGCCTTGCCGCGCACCGGGACGTAGTCGGTGTAGAGGGGCTCGCCGGCCAGCAGCCCGGAGATACGGGACACGAGCGCCTGGGCGGCCTCGCCGCGGAACAGCCGCTCGTGCTCCTCCTCGCTGGTCCAGCCCTCGGTGATGTGGACGACGTCCGGGTCGGAGGCGGACCGTGAGACGAGGTAGACGACGCAGTGCTCGCTCGCGGCGGCGCCTCCCTCGTCCATGCCGGTGAGGAGCAGCTCGGCGAGTTCCCCGCCCCGGCCCGGGAGGGCGGTCAGCGTGGCCTGGAAGCCGTGGTGGACGATCATGGCGGCCTTCTCTCGTTCAAAGGAGTGCGATGACTCCATTGAAGGCCGCTGAACAGCGGAGACGTTAGAGCGATCCTCCCCGGTGCTTGCACGATCCTCTCAGGATCGGGGAGGCCGCACCGGGGCGTGTGCTGCAATGGGGACATGGCCCTCCTCGAAGAGCTGCGCACCCTGCTGGAGCGGCACGCCCGCCCCGACGGGACCACGCCCGTCGACGGCGTGCACGTCTCGCGGATCGACCGGCAGGACCCTCCGGGACCGTCCATGTCCGGCACGGTCCTCGCCGTCGTCGCCCAGGGCGCCAAACGTCTCTCCCTCGGCGACCGGGTCTACGAGTACGGTCCGGGCCAGTATCTGATCGCCTCCGTGGACCTGCCCGTCACCGGCCACTGGCGTGACGTCGGCCCCGACCGCCCGGCCCTCGGCTTCGGGCTCGTGCTGAACCCCTCCGCCATCGCCGAACTCCTGCTGCGGGCCGGCCCCGGAGTGCTGCCGCGGACCGGCGGGGCGCCGTCCGCGATCGCCGTCAGCGACGCCCCGGAGCCGCTGCTGGACGCGGTCGTCCGGCTGCTGCGGCTGCTCGACCAGCCGCGCGACCGCGAGGTGCTCGCACCGATGGCCAAGCAGGAGATCCTGTGGCGCCTGATGACCGGTGAACAGGGTGCGGCAGTGAGGCAGCTGGGGCTCGCCGACAGCGGTCTCAGCCATGTCTCCCGGGCGGTGCGCTGGATCCGCGAGAACTACGCGGAGTCCTTCCGGGTGGAGGACGTGGCGCGGATGAGCGGCATGAGCGTCTCCGCGTTCTACCGCAACTTCCAGGCGGTGACGGCGATGAGCCCCATCCAGTTCCAGAAGCAGATCCGGCTTCAGGAGGCCCGGCTGCTGCTGGCCACGCGCCCGGGCGACGTCACCGCCGTCGGACGGCGCGTCGGCTACGACAACCCCTCCCAGTTCAGCCGGGAGTACCGGCGTCTGTTCGGCGCGCCCCCGAGCCGTGACGCCGCCCGCCTCCGCGAGACCGGACAGGCCCCCGCGGCCCTCACGCCCTGACCTCAGGCGAGGTCCGGCAGCTTCAGCCACTCCTCCCAGGTGAGGTCCCGGCCGATGAAGCGGGGCCGCTCGAACGGCCAGTCCTCGGCGATCCACCGCGGCACGAACGCGTCCAGCGCCCGCTCGAGCGGGCCGCCCGCCTCCTCGTCCACCACCCACCAGGAGATCTCGGCGTCCGCGCCCTCCTTCTCCGGCGGGTCGATGTAGACGCAGCCGCGCAGCGCGGTGCGCTCCGGGTTCTCGAGCGTGTAGTTGAACGACTCGTGCGCCTCGATCTCGGCCGCGTGCCGCTCCAGATCGGCGAGGTTCGCCTCGTACGTCATGGTGGCCGGGGGCCAGCCCCAGGCGGGGCCGAAGACCGACCACAGCCTCTCGCGCGACCCCATCACCGCCGGGTAGTCCAGCGGCGCGTCGGCACCGCTGATCGGGCGCAGCCGATGGCCCGCACCGCCGGGGACGTCGACGTGCGGGGGGTGGACGAAGTCGCGTGGAAGCCAGCTCATGGGCGGGAGCCAACCACGCGCCGCGCCGCACGGCAAAGCAATATGCGCGCGGGCCGTGACCACCGGTCCGCTGCTCCAGACCGGTGAGACGCGCGGGGGTGCGCGAGGGTGAACCCCGCAAACGGCCGATGAACCGTTTATCTGGAGGTTCTACCGTCGGACGATCGCAAGGAGACCCTCGTGCCGTCACCGCCTGCCGACCCCTCGTACACCGTGCCGGGCCTGCGCCCCCATGACAGCGGACGGATCATCGAGCTGTTGCAGATGCGACTCCACTCCCTGAACGACCTCCATCTGACCCTGAAGCACGTGCACTGGAACGTCGTCGGACCGCACTTCATCGCCGTGCACGAGATGATCGACCCTCAGGTCGACAAGGTGCGGGACATGACCGACGACATCGCCGAGCGGATCTCCACCCTCGGCGGCGAGCCGGACGGCACCCCCGGCGCGCTGGTCGCCGCCCGCTCCTGGAACGACTACTCCATCGGCCGGGCCGAGGCGATCGAACACCTGGGCGCGCTCGACCTCGTGTACACCAACGTCATCGAGGACCACCGGGAGGCGATGCGGGAGACCGAGGAGTCCGACCCGGTCACCCAGGACATGCTCATCGAGCAGCTGCGCGGCCTGGAGCTGTTCCAGTGGTTCGTCCGCGCCCACCTCGAGTCCAGCGGCGGCAAGCTGAGCACACGCGGCGCCACCACCGAGACCGGCGCCGCCGGCCAGGCCGCCGAGCAGGCCCGCCGCCAGCCCTGACCGGCGCCCGCGGGCCGGCCGCCCGCCACGCTCCCGTCCGGACCGTGGCGGGCCGCCGGTCTCACACCGCTTCCCGCACCTGCGGGGCCGTGGTGCCCGACGCACGGGCGACCAGCACGGCGAACTCCTGCCGCACGGCGTCGTCCGCGCCCGTCTCGCCGAAGTGCCGCAGCGCGGAGTTCGCCAGCTCGGCGATCTTCGCCTCCACCACGTCCTGGGCGCCCGTCCGCTCCAGTGCCGCCCGTACGCCCTCCACGGCGCGTTCCGGCAGCGCGGGAGCGCCGGGGGAGAGGAGTGCCACGGCCTCCTCGTCGCCGGTCGCCGCGCCCAGTTCCAGGGCGACGGCCAGCAGATAGGTGAGCTTGCGGGCCCGCAGGTCGTCGCCCACCGGCTTCCCGGTCAGCGCCGGATCGCCGAAGGCGCCCAGCAGATCGTCCCGCAGCTGGAAAGCGAGCCCCGCGCACCGGCCGGCCGCGCGCAGCGCCGCCGTCGCCGCCTCGTCCGCGCCGGCCAGCGACGCGCCCAGGGCCAGCGGACGCTCCACCGTGTAGAGCGCGCTCTTCAGCGTCGCGATGGTCAGCGCCTCCTCGACACCGGACGCGCCGGCCGCCTGCGCCTGGAGGTCGCGGTACTGCCCGGCCACCATCTCCTCGCGCATCGCCCGCCACTCCCGGTACAGCCGGGACCCGTTGGGGGTGGCGAGCGCGATCTCCGTCATCAGGTCGTCCGCCCAGGCCAGGGCCAGGTCGCCGGCGAGCACCGCCGCCGAGTGCCCGAACGACTCGGCGCCGCCCGTCATGCCCTCCGCCCGGTGCATCCGGGCCAGGTCCACGTGCATCGAGGGCGCCCCGCGCCGCAGATGGGACCCGTCCATCACGTCGTCGTGCACGAGCGCGCACGTCTGGACCAGCTCGAGCGCCACGCCCGTCCGCAGCAGCGGTCCCGCGTCGCCCGTGCCGCCCCCGGCCCGCCAGCCGCACCAGGCGAACGCCGTGCGCAGGCGCTTCCCGCCGCGCCGGGCGAACGCGGAGACGCGGCCCGCCACGTCACGGGCGAACACGGCGTCGAGGTCGTACGCCTCCGACATCCGCTCGTCCAGCACCTCGCCCAGGACCCGCCCCAGGGCCCGGGTGGCGGCGTCGGCGGTGAGCGGTCCACCGGCCCGTTCCGCCGGTTCCTCCGTCGCCGACCGCAGTTCACGCATGCACAACCCCTTCACGTCGTCCGCACCCTCGCGCTCACCACCTGGTACCCCCGGAAGGGCCTGACGACCTCCCCTTGTTCGCGCAGGGCTCCCGAAGGTCCGGCCCGGACATCAGCGGCGGACGCCTTCGCGTCGTCGGCGGGTCCGCCGGCTGCCCGGCCCCTCCGCGCCCTCGGCCGCCGCGAGGGCGATGTTGCGGGCCATCCCGCCGAACACGAGGGCGTGGAAGGGCGACACCGACCACCAGTACGCGTGGCCCAGCAGACCCCGCGGATGGAACAGGGCGCGCTGCCGGTAGCGGGTGCGGCCCGCGTCGTCCGTGTCCACGCGCATCTCCAGCCACGCCAGGCCCGGCAGGCGCATCTCGGCGCGCAGCCGCAGCAGCCGCCCCGGCTCGATCTCCTCCACCCGCCAGAAGTCCAGCGAGTCGCCCGCCCGCAGCCGGTGCGGGTCACGCCGTCCGCGGCGCAGCCCCACCCCGCCGACGAACCGGTCCAGCCGCCCGCGCACCGCCCACGCCAGCGGGAAGGAGTACCAGCCGTGCTCGCCGCCGATGCCCTCGATCACCGTCCACAGCGCCTCCGGCGACGCGAGGACGACCTGGTCCCGTTCGTCCCGGTAGAGGCTGCCGCCCGCCCACCCGGGGTCGGTGGGCAGCGGATCGCTCGGCGCTCCCGGCACGGAGGCGGACGACCAGCGGGTGGCGACCTGCGCCTCCCGCACCCGGGCCAGCGCCAGCCGCAGCGCCTCGTCGAAGGGCAGCGGCCGGCCGGGGGCGTCGGGCACGTACCGCGCGATGTCGTGCTCGCGGCACACCACCTCGTGGCGCAGCGACTCGGTGAGCGGCCGGGCGATGACGGCGGGCACCGGCGTGACCAGCCCGATCCAGTGGCTCGACAGCCGGGGCGTGAGCACCGGCACCGGCACGATGACCCGCCGGCGCAGCCCCGCGACCTCGGCGTAGCGGCGCATCATGTCGCGGTACGTCAGCACGTCCGGGCCGCCGATGTCGAAGGCCCGGTCGACGTCGGGCGGCATCGTGGCCGAGGCGACCAGGTAGCGCAGCACGTCGCGCACCGCGACCGGCTGGGTGCGGGTGTCCACCCACCTGGGGGTGACCATCACGGGCAGCCGCTCGGTCAGATAGCGCAGCATCTCGAACGACGCCGACCCCGAACCGATGACGACGGCGGCCCGCAGCACGGTCGCGGGTACCGGCGAGTCCAGGAAGATCCGCCCCACCTCGGCGCGGGACCGCAGATGAGGCGAGAGGGTGTCCTCCGGCACGCCGTACGGGGTGAGCCCGCCGAGGTAGACGATCCGGCGCACCCCGGCCGCGTGCGCCTGCTCGGCGAAGGTGCGGGCCGCCCGGCGGTCGATGTCCTCGAAGTCCGCGCCGCTGCCGAGGGCGTGGACCAGGTAGTACGCCACGTCGACGCCCTTCATCGCCTCGGCGACGGACGCGGCGTCGGTGACGTCGCCGCGCACCGTCTCGACGTCCGGGGCCCAGGGGTGGTCGCGCAGTTTGTCGGGGGAGCGGGCCAGGCAGCGGACCCGGTGGCCGGCCTCCAGGAGGTGGGGGACCAGCCGTCCGCCGATGTAGCCCGACGCCCCGGTGACCAGGCAGTGCAGTCCCGCCGCGCTCCCTTGCCCCTGCCCGTCCACGGTCATCCCTCCGCACGCCTCGACGCGACACCTGCACCGATCCTCACCGCACACGCCCGTCACCGCGCGCTGTCCGGTGCCGGGAGGGGGCAAGTCGGCAGGCAGGAGGCTTGGCGGCGGGGGGCCGTTCGGGTGACCGCGGCGGACGGCGGCCGACCGGGGAGCGCGGGCCCTCTTGCGCATCTGTCATGGCCGCGTCATCATCCTACCCGCGGGTATCTACCCGCATAGACCACCCGCACGGTCACGCTCACGAGCTGCACACGCAGTGCCCTGTCGACCACTCGACCCAGGAGGCTCGATCCACGTGAGACCCCGTCACCTCCGCCGTCGCGGCGCCCTCGCCGCCGCGGCGACGACACTGGCCGTCCTGTGCGCCGGCCAGACCCTCGCCGCCCCGCAGGCCGCCGCCGCACCCGCCCCCGCGGCCACCCAGGACGTCCGCACGTCACCCGCGTCCGAGGTCCACGCGGCCGAGGACGCGGCCGCGCGGGCGGTCGCCGCCGCGCTCACCGACCCGGCCTGGCGCGTCCGCGTCCGCCAGGCCGCCCTCACCTCGGACGAGGTCGCCGTCACGGCCCTCGCCGACGGCGCCCTGAAGACCGCACTCGCCGCGGCCGACCGCCGGATCGCCGCCGCCAAGGGCCTCGCCCCCGACGTCGGCCCGCTGCTGCGGCTGCGGCTCGGCGACCCGTCCATGCGCGGCGCGCTCACCGCCGGGACCCAGCCCTGGGTGGCCGCCGCCACCTCGGACGACGGCCCCGTCACCGCGTACGACAGCACGGGCCGGACCCACACGCTCGACGCCCGCAAGACCCCCGCGCGCCCCGTGTACGTCATCGACATCGACGGCTCCCGCGCCCTGGCCGCCGGCCTGGACGTCCTCCACGAGGAACTCGCCCGCCGCGGCGTGCGGTCCGCCGACCCGGCGTCCGAGCCGCAGCAGGCGCGCACCTCGGCCGCCGCCGCGGGCTTCTGGACCACCCGCGTCAGCGCGGTCTCCCTCTCCGACGACCTGGAGCCCTGGATCAAGGGCGACGCCGAGATCTACACCCTCGTCACCGGCTTCGGGCACGACGGCAAGGTGCGGGTCGACCCGGTCGACATGCCGTACCTGGACAACGACGGCACCGTCTACCGGCCCCAGCAGATCCTGGTCAACTGGTCGTCGTACAAGTACAACCTGGCCGACGCCGTGATGATGGAGGACGACGGCTCCACCAACTACCGCGACCTCGCCAAGGCCATCGCCGCCATCCTGCTCACCGTCACCGACCAGGGCGCCTACATCCCGCTGGTGAACGCGGTGCTCGACGCGATCCCGGACGACTGGTGGACGGACGACCCGGACTACGTCGACTCCTGGTACACCCTCGCCCGCACCGACAACGGCACCCGCCACGGGGCGCGCGGCAACGGATGGATGACCCTGGAGCCGTACTTCGTGCAGGAACTCTGACCCCTCGGGGCCTCGTGGCGGATCCGCCCGCCGCGAGGCCCCGCTGCCCCGTCCGGACCCTCTGGGCTCGGCATCCGGCGCCGTCCGCCGGAGGCTGGGGACCGGGCGGGGCGCGCGCGTCGGCCGCGCCCGGCCGCCGAGGGTGAGGAGAGACCGTGGACGATCAGGACCGCATCGTGGTCGGGGTGGACGGCTCGCCGTCGTCACGGGAGGCGCTGCGCTGGGCGGCCCGCCAGGCCGCCCTCACCGGAGGGACGGTGCGGGCGCTTACCTCCTGGGACTACCCGCAGTACCACGGCGCCCTCGGCTGGCTGCCCCCGTCGAGCGGTGACGAGGAGGCCCTGGAGACCAGAGCGCGCGAGGACCTCAACCGGTGCGTCGAGGAGACGCTCGGCGCGCGCCCGTCGGCGGACGTCCGCACGGAGGTGCACTACGGCACGCCGGCCAGCGTGCTGCTGCGCGCGGCCCGTGACGCGTCCCTGCTCGTGGTGGGCAGCCGGGGCCTGGGCGGCTTCGCCGGTCTGCTCCTCGGCTCCGTCGCCCAGCACTGTGTGCAGCACGCGGCCTGCCCGGTCGTCGTGGTCCGCGAGGACACCGTCACCGGTGTCGGTGAGGACACGTGAGCGGCCCGGCCCACCCCCGCGCGGCCGCCCGTACCGGCCCGGGCCGGTACGGCGGCCGCCGCGACCGCCCCGAGGGACGCCGACCGGACGGGACGTCAGAGCTGCCGGGAGTGCACCGGGGTGTTGGCGACCTCCTGCGCGCACTTCCCGTGCGCCGCGCGCCTGCGCCGGTCGCGCAGCCAGTCGTACGCCGCCAGGGCCAGCGACGTCAGCATCGCCGCCAGGGCCGCGCACAGCGCGATGAACAGGGCCACCTGGAAGTCGTCGCTGCGGCCGAGCACCAGGTAGAAGAGGCCCGGCAGGGCCGCGGTCCCCACGGCCGCGCCGAGCCGCTGTCCCGTCTGCAGGGCGCCGCCCGCCGCGCCCGCCATCCGCACGGGCACGTCCCGCAGCGTCAGGGTGATGTTGGGCGACACGACGAACCCGCCGCCGACGCCGCCGACGAACAGGGCCGGCGCGGCGAGCCACGGCGCGTGGTCCAGCGGCGCGAAACGCAGCAGCAGGGCGGCCGTGCCCAGCCCCACGATCACACCCGAGAGGCCCCACACGGTGAGCAGCCGCCCGAACCGGTCGACGAGCCGCCCCGAGACGACCGCGGCACCCGCCGAGCCGATGGCGAACGGCGTCACGGCGAGCCCCGACTCCAGCGGGGAGTAGTGCAGTCCGTGCTGGTAGAAGAGCGCGAAGACGAGCCAGACGCCGCTGAAGCCGATGAAGTACAGGGTGCCGACGCCCGCGCCGATGGCGTAGCCGCGCACGGTGGAGAACAGACGCGGGTCGAGCAGCGGCGTCGTCCCCCGGGCCAGCAGCCGCCGCTGCCGCCGCACGAACACGGCGAGCACCGCCGCGCCGACGAGGAACAGCCACCACAGCCGCCTCAGCCCGCCCGACTCCGCCTGCACCAGCGGATACATGAACGCCAGCACGCCCAGGCCGAGCAGCAGCACACCCGGCACGTCCACATGGCCCCGCCCCGACTTCCGGGTCCGCGGCAGCAGACGCCGGCCCAGCAGCACGGCGAGGACGCCGATGGGCACGTTGACGTAGAAGATCCAGCGCCAGCCCTGCATGCCGTCGGCCAGGGCGAGGATCGCACCGCCGACGATCGGCCCGGAGGCGGAGGAGACGCCGACGGTCGCGCCGAAGTAGCCGAACGCCCGGCCGCGTTCGGCGCCGCGGAACATCTGCTGGATCAGCGCCGAGTTCTGCGGCGCCATGAAACCGGCCGCCAGGCCCTGCGCGAGCCGCGCCACCACCAGCAGGGTGATGCCGGGGGCGGCGCCGCACGCCGCGCTGCACAGCACGAAGGCGCACAGGGCGATCAGGAAGATCTTCCGCCGGTCCAGCGCGTCCCCGAGCCGGCCCGCCGTGACGAGGGCGAGGGCGAAGGTGAGCGCGTACCCGGACACCACCCACTGCACCTCGGCGGGGGAGGCGCCCAGGTCGTTCTGCACGGTGGGCAGCGCGACCGCCACGATCGTGACGTCCAGCAGGCTCATGAACCCGGCGACCAGCGTCACCCAGAGCGCCCGCCACCGGCGCGGATCCGGCTCGTACGCGTCCCCCTGGGCACCGGGCTGCCGGTCACCCGCCCCTGACGCCGACGCTGTCACTAGGAGTCCTCTCGCACGGCCCGACAGGGCGCACGGCCCGAACAGGGCGAACATGTTCCCCGGGCGGACCCGGCGCACACCCGGCATTCCGTAAAAGAGCCACCGATGACCCCCGAGGGCCTGGTCATGGGCGACGCCTGACCCCCGGGCGGGGATCCGCGTGGCCGGGCGCGTCCCGCGGGACGGGCGGACAATCATGACCATGGGCATGTGGGACAAGCGGGACGACATGGTGGTCCACGGGCGGGAGCCGTTCAACGCGGAGCCGCCCGGAACCGCGCTCGCCCGCGCCGCGGTCACGCCCGCCGACACCTTCTACAGCCGCAACCACGGCCCCGTACCCCGCCTCGACCCCGCGGACTGGCGGCTCACGGTGGACGGCCTGGTGGCGCGCCCGCTGCTGCTGACCCTGGACGACCTGCGGTCCCGCTTCGCCGCGGCGGAGGCGACCGTCACCCTCCAGTGCGCGGGCAACCGGCGCGCCGACCTGACCGCGGTCCGCGCCGTCCCCGGGGAGACGCCGTGGGGGCCGGGCGCCCTCTCGACCGCCCGGTTCCGCGGGGCGCGCCTCGCCGACGTCCTCGCCCACGCCGGCATCGCCCCGGAGGCCGCTCACGTCGCCTTCCGTGCCCCCGACGTCTCCCCGTCCGCCGACCCGCCCCAGCCGTACGAGGTGTCCGTCCCGCGGGACCGGGCGCTGGCGCCGGACGTGCTGCTGGCCTGGTCGATGAACGACGCCCCGCTGCCCCCCGTCCACGGCGCGCCCCTGCGGGTGGTCGTGCCGGGCTGGATCGGCGCCCGCAGCGTCAAGTGGCTCGTCCGTGTCACCGCGCGCGCCGCCCCCTCCGACGGCTACTTCCAGGCCACCGCCTACCGCCTCCCCCCGACGGACGACGAGCCCGACGGCGTCACCCTCGGCCCGGTCCCGCTCAACTGCGCCGTCCTCACTCCGTCCGACGGCGCCGTCCTGCCGCGCGGCCCGGTCGAGGTCACCGGATACGCGCTCGCCGGCGAGGGGCGCACCGTCGCCCGGGTCGAGGCGTCCCCGGACGGCGGACGCGCCTGGTCCCGCGTGGCCCTCGACGAACCCGCCGGACCGGGGGCGTGGCAACGGTGGCGCACCACCTTCGACCTGCCGGCCGGCGACGTGCTCGTCCTGGCCCGCGCGTGGGACTCCACCGGCGCGGGCATGCCCGAGTCCCCGGCCTCGGTGTGGAACCCCAAGGGCTACGTCACCAACTCCTGGCCCCGCGTGCGGCTGCACGTCCGCTGACCGCCGTTTGCCCGTCGCGCGTCGGGAAACTCAGCGCACATGAGCAACAAGCCTGGGCGTCGCCTCCTCGGACAGAACCGCATGCTGTGGCTGCTGGACGCGCTGGAGCGCGATCCACGCCGCGACCAGCTGATCGACGCGCTCGGCGCACGCGTCCGCGCCCTGCCGCTCGGACGCGTACGGGACGTGCTCCACGGCACGTGGCTCGGCCACCCCGTGCACCCGATGGCGATCCACCTGCCCATCGGCAGCTGGATGTCCGCCGCCGTGCTGGACGTCAAGCCGGGCCGGTCCCGGCAGGCCGACGTGCTGGTGGCTCTCGGGCTGGCCGGGGCCGCCCCCGCCGCCGTGTCGGGCCTCGTCGACTGGGCGGAACTCCGCCGTGAGCAGCAGCGCGTGGGCCTGGTGCACGCCGCGGCCAACACGGCCGCCGTCGGCCTCTACGGCGCCTCCCTCGTGCTGCGCCTCACCGGCCGGGGAGCCAAGGGACGCGTCCTGGGGTACCTCGGGCTGACCGCTGTCGGCGTCGGCGGCCTGCTCGGCGGCCATCTGGCGTACCGGCAGGCGGCCGGCGTCAACCACGCCGAGGAGGTGCCCCACGTCGTACGCGACGGCTGGCACCGCGTCGGCGGCGTCGACGACTTCCCGGTGGGGGAGCCCGTCCGGTGCGTCGTGGACGACGTGCCGGTGCTGGTGGTGCGGGAGACCGGCGGGGAGGTGCACGCGCTCGCCGAACGCTGCAGCCACCTGGCGGGACCGCTGTCCGAGGGCACCGTCGCCGACGGATGCGTCCGCTGCCCCTGGCACGGCAGCGTCTTCCGGCTCTCCGACGGCTGGAACGTCGAGGGCCCCGCCACCGCTCCCCAGCCCGCCTTCGACACGCGGGTGACCGACGGGCACGTCGAGGTGCGGCTGCCCGGCGACGGCGTACCGGACACCCTGGACGACCGGGCGACGGCCGGGGCGACGCAGGGGACGGACGGAGAGCGGACGTCGTGACCAGGACGGCCGAGGGCGGTCCCGTGTCCCGGGTGAAGGGGATGCTGCGCCGCGTCGAGCACACGTACGCGGCGGACGGCGGGCGTCCGATCCGCGGTTATCTCGTCGCCATGTCGGCGTTCGCCGCCTACACCACAGGCTGGGCACTGCTGGTGCGGCGGCGTGGCCGCCCGCTGCCGGACCGGCCGGTGCCGTGGGACGTGGCGCTGACCGCCGTCGCCACCTTCCGGCTGAGCCGGCTGCTGAGCAAGGCGTCGGTGACCAGCCCCCTGCGGGCCCCCTTCACCACCTTCGTCGGCCCGCAAGGCCCCGCGGAACTGCACGAGGAGGCGCGGTCCGACGACCGCAAGGCCACGGTCGGCGAGCTGGTGACCTGTCCCTTCTGCGTGAGCGTCTGGGTTGCCTCCAGCCTCACGGCGGGACAGCTCCTGTGGCCGCGCGCCACCCGCACCGCCATGGGGGCCCTGACCGCCCTGGCGGGCGCGGACGCGCTGCAACTGACGTACGGCGCCCTGGTGGACAGGACGACCGGTGGCTGATCCCGGCGGTGCGTGCCCAGGGTCTCCGGCCCGCCCCGTGACCGTCACCGACCCGTCGCCGTTTCGCCTCACCCGCCGCGGAAACCCGCCGCGCGCGATGAGGCCTGTCCGAGCAGGAGGCAGTGCATGAAGAAGGCGTTGTGGATGGTTCCCGTCGCCGCCGTCGGTGTCGCGGCGGCCCGGAAGGCCGGGTCGGCGGCACGCGGCGGGGAGGACCGGGCGGGCGACCGGTGGCTGACGGTGACCGTGAACCGCCCCGAGGAGGACGTCCGGCAGGACGGCAAGCTTCCCGAGCCTCTGGAACGGCTCGCCGACCGCATCGACGTACGGACGCAGCCCGCGCCGGGTGACCGCGGCACGGAGCTGGCCGCACGGCTCAAGGAGCCGGCACCCCCGGAGGCGACCTCCGTGCCCGCGCGGCTCGCCGGGCAGGACCCGCGCCAGGAGGTGCGGCGCGCGCTGCGCGAGGCGAAGGCCCTGCTGGAGACCGGGGAGGTCATGCTCCCCGACACACCGCCGACGACCCGGCCCACACCGGGCGGCCGGCTCGTCGGACTGCTCAGCCGCCGTTCCGGCGGGGAGGGAGTGCTGTGAAGGCCCTGTGCTGGGAAGGCGTCAACAAGCTGTCCGTCGAGCAGGTCCCCGACCCGGAGCTGCGCAACGACCAGGACATCGTCGTGCGACTCGTCGCGGGCACCACCTGCGGCTCCGACCTGCACCTCATCGGCGGGTACATCCCGGCCATGCGGGCCGGCGACGTCATCGGCCACGAGTTCGTCGGCGAGGTCGTCGAGACCGGGCCCGCGGTGCGCCGCCACAGGGTGGGCGACCGGGTCGTCGTCTCCTCGTTCGTCGGCTGCGGCCGCTGCTGGTACTGCGCCAACGACCTGTGGTCGCTGTGCGACAACACCAACACCAACCCCGGAGTCGGGCAAGCCCTGTTCGGCTACGAGACCGCCGGTATCTTCGGCTACTCGCACGCCATGGGCGGCCTGCGCGGCAGCCACGCCGAGTACGTCCGGGTCCCGTTCGCCGACCACGGCGCCTTCACCGTGCCCGAGGGCATCGACGACACCAGCGCCCTCTTCGTGTCCGACTCCGTGCCCACCGGCTGGATGGGGGCGGACCTCGGCGGTGTGAGGCCCGGAGACGTGGTGGCCGTCTGGGGCTGCGGCGCCGTCGGCCAGATGGCGGCGCGGGCGGCGATCCTGCTCGGCGCGGAACGCGTCATCTCCATCGACCGCATCCCCGAACGCCTGGAGATGACGGAGCGGTACGTCGGTGCCGAGACCATCGACTACACCACCACCGACGTCGCGGCGGAACTGCGCGAACGCACCGGCGGACGCGGACCCGACGTGTGCATCGAGGCGGTCGGCATGGAGGCCCACAGCGACGGCCCCATGCACCTGTACGACCAGGCCAAGCAGCAGCTCCGCCTCCAGACGGACCGCCCCACGGCCGTACGGCAGGCCATCCACGCCTGCCGCAAGGGAGGCACCGTGTTCGTTCTGGGCGTGTTCGCGGGCGCCGTCGACAAGTTCCCGCTCGGCGCCGTGGTCAACAAGGGACTCACCGTGCGCGGCGCGCAGATGCACGGCCAGCGTTACATCCCGATGCTCCTCGACCGGCTCGCGGCCGGGGAGATCTCCACCGCCCACATGGCCACCCACACGGTGTCCCTCGACGACGCCCCCACCGCGTACGACATGTTCAAGCACAAGACCGACGGCTGCGTCCGCGCGGTCATCCGCCCCGGACTCTGAGGGACTCCGTGGCAGGCGTGCGCGACACCGCCCACCGGGCCGCCGAACGGGTGGCCCGGTGGCGGGACGCGCCCGCCGTCCACCCCACCGGGGTGCTGTGCTCCGGCACCCTGCACGTGGCCGGCCGCGGCGACCGCCCCTGGGGGGAGCCCTGGCTGGACCGGCACGCCTCCTACCCGGCGATCGTGCGCTGGTCCCACGCCCTGGGCACGCCCCGGCGGCTGCCGGACGCGCTCGGCCTGGCCGTCCGCGTCGAGGACGCCGGAGGCCCGGACCTGCCGCTCGACCTGCTGTTCACCTCCAGCGGCACGGGCCGCCTCGGCCGCCATCTGCCGCTGCTCCGCACCGACGCGCTCACCGGGGCGTATTCCACGCTGCTGGCGTACCGGACGGGGGAGTCCGAGCGGGTGCTCGCCGCCTTCCCGGTGCTCGACCCGCCGCACACGCCACGGCCGACGCTGTGGCAGGAACTCGCCTGCCGTCCCGTCCGGTTCCGGCTGTGCGCCGCCGCGGCCGGTGAGCCCTGGCGGCCGTTCGCGTCCCTCACCCTCGAGGCGGTGCACCTCGCCCCCGCGGAGACCACGGTGTCCTACGACCCCGTCGCGCACAGCCTGCCCGGCCTGCGACCCGCCGGACGTCTCAACCGGCTGCGCGACGCCGCGTACGCGGGCTCCCGCCACGGACGCGGCGCCGCATGACCCCTTGTTCTCTCAGCCGTGCCGGCGGGCGGCACGCACCGCCAGGACGACCGCGCCTCCCGCGGCGACCGCACCCGCTGCCGCCAGGGAGGCGCGGCGGGCGGCCGGGCCGCTGCCCGGCGCCAGGTCCCGCAGCCGGTCGAACGCGCTGAGCGGGACGCCCCGCAGCGCGTTCCCGGGCGGACGCCGGGGCACGCCCGGGTGCGGCCGGGTCGGGGCGGTCGCCCGCACGGCCTCCCACGCGGCGCCGACGCGCCGCAGCGTGCGGTCGTCGAACGCGGTCCGCAGCTGCGGCAGCAGCTCGTCCTCCTCGTCACGGATGTCCTGCCGGATCAGCGCGAACGCCTGCTGGATCCACTCCGCGCGCCGGGGGTCGTCGGGGGAACGTTCGATCCGGGCGACCAGTTCGTTGATCGCCTGGTGCTCCTCCTCGACCTGCCGGGTCAGTTCCTCCCCGTCGGGAGCGACGCGCCGCAGCAGCGGCCACAGCACGGTCTCCTCGGCGAAGGCGTGGCTGAACACCAGCCGGACGATGTCCAGCCACAGTGAGTTCAGGTCGCCGGGCGGGAGGTCCTCGGAGAGGTAGCGGTTCATCATCGCGTCGAGCCGCGCGTGGTCCCGGCGCTGGCGCATCAGGATGCTGTCGTCACCGCCGAGCGCGTCGGCGTCCTGTCCGGAGATCGACACGGCGGGCGCGGTCACGGCCGTCCTCCGGACGCTTCCTCGCCCCGGCGCTCTTCGTGGAGGGTGCTCATGGTGGCTCCTCGGGTCGGTCCCGAGGGCCGGGTTCCCCGGACGGGCCGGACCGCGCAGCCCGACGCGGACCTTTTCCGCGGATTCCCGCCGCCCTCGCGCCCGGGCTTCAGCCGACCGGCCAGCCCGCCACCCGGCTCCTCGCCGGCTTCTCCTCCTGGGGCCGGACCTGCCCCTTGCGGATGACGCCGCGCCAGGCGCCGGACTCCTGGCCCACCCCTTCGATGAACTGCTTGAAGCGGCCCAGCTCGGACCGGATCAGCCGCGGCGTCACCGGCGTCCGGTGCAGCAGGTGCCGCCGCGTCGGCCGGGCCAGGGACCGCATGCGCACCACGATCTCCGTGCGGTTCGGGGCGAGGGCCCGGAAGCTCACCTCGCCCCGGTGCCCGGCCCAGCGGCCGAGACCCTGCCACGCGATCAGCTCGTCGGGATGCTGCTCGACGACCTCCGCCATGTACGTCCAGGTCGCCCAGCCGGTGCCGACCTCCCACCGGGTGAGGTTCGGGCGGATCTGTTCGACCCCCTTCACCCAGCGCATGAAGCGGGGGAAGGTCTTGAACTGGGTCCACTGGTTGTAGGCGGTGTGCACGGGAACGGCGACCTCGATCGCCTCTTCGACGGACTGCGCGGCTGCTGCAGGCATGGCCCCACCTGTCGCTCGGGTTTCTTCCTCAGTGTGCCCCGCATGCCGCACCGCTACCACGCGTCTGCGCGCGGCAGCCCGCCGCCCACGCCCGTCAGCCGATGCGCACGCCCGCCCCGCCGACGCGCACCCGGGGGTCGCCCGCGCGCAGGGTCACCGTGAGTTCGCCGGGACGCCCCAGGTCCTCGCCCTGCCGCAGGGTGAGGACGGCGTCCTCGGGCACCAGGCCCAGCTCACGGGCGTACCCGCCGAACGCCGCGGCCGCCGCCCCCGTGGCGGGATCCTCGACGACACCGCCCACGGGGAAGGGGTCCCGCACATGGAACAGCGTCGGCGACTCCCGCCACACCAGCTGCACGGTGGTCAGGTCCAGGCGGTGCATCAGCGCTTCGAGACGGGCGAAGTCGTAGTCCAGGTCGGCCAGACGGGCGCGGGTGGCCGCCGCCAGCACCAGATGGCGGGCCCCCGCGTAGGCGACGCGCGGCGGGAAGGCCGGGTCGAGGTCGGCGGCGGGCCAGTCCAGCGCGGCCAGCGCCTCCGCCAGATCGGCCTCGGCGACGTCCTCGACGTGCGGTTCGACGCTGGTGAGCGTGGCCCGCACCGTGCCGTCCTGCGCCGTCGTCACGTCCACCGGCACCGGGCCGGCCTGCGTCGCGAAGAGCAGCGGCCCCGGGCCCTGCCGCTCGGCGAGCGCGACGGCGGCCGCCACGGTCGCGTGCCCGCAGAACGGCACCTCGGCCTTCGGACTGAAGTAGCGGATGCGGTAGGTCCGTCCCTCCGGGCCGTCCAGCCCCTCCGGCGGGGCGGTCAGGAAGGCGGACTCCGAGTATCCGAGCCCGGCGGCGACGGCCAGCATCTCTCCGTCGTCCAGTGCACTCGCGTCCAGCACCACCCCGGCGGGGTTCCCGCCCGCGGGATCGCTGGAGAAGGCGGTGTAACGCAGCACCTCGGGCCGCGACATGGTCGTTGTCATACGCCCGACAACACGGGCGGAGATCGTGATGTTCCCCCGGCCGCCGAAGGGGAACCCGAGCCCCGCGCTTCCCCCTGGCCGCACGGCGGCCGGGGCCACCCCGTCGGCGGAAGATCATGTGGCAGCCCCCCACCGGGAGCGTGAGACTGGAGGGTGTCCGCGTGTCCGGTGAAGGAGAGTCCATGCCCGAGCGGCCCGACGACGGTTTCCAGGAGCGGCTCACCGTGACACCGCCCAAGAAATGGGCCACGGGAGCGCCTGCGGTGATGCACGC
The DNA here is from genome assembly GCA_014650475.1 of Streptomyces albogriseolus. GTDB lineage: Bacteria > Actinomycetota > Actinomycetes > Streptomycetales > Streptomycetaceae > Streptomyces > Streptomyces albogriseolus. Next base: position 104,434 of record BMVA01000005.1, on the reverse strand, counting down.
GCTGGAGTACTCCCTCGAACAGACCACCCCCGTGCGCACCGGCCAGACGCTGCTGACGATGAACCAGGTCGACGGCATCGACTGCCCCGGGTGCGCCTGGGCCGACCCGGCCCCGGGACAGCGGCACCGCAACGAGTACTGCGAGAACGGCGCCAAGCACATCAACGACGAGGCGACCACCCGCCGCATCACCCGCGACTTCTTCCGCGAACACCCGGTGTCCGAGCTCGCCCGCCGCTCCGACAAGTGGCTCAACGACCAGGGCCGGCTCACCGAACCCATGGTCAAGCGGCCCGACTCCGACCACTACGAGCCGATCAGCTGGCACGACGCCTTCGGACTGCTCGCCCAGGAACTCACCTCCCTGGACTCGCCCGACGAGGCCGTCTTCTACACCTCGGGCCGCGCCAGCAACGAAGCCGCCTTCGTGCTCCAGCTGTTCGCCCGCGCCTTCGGCACCAACAACCTGCCCGACTGCAGCAACCTCTGCCACGAGTCCAGCGGCCACGCCCTGCACGAGACGCTCGGCACCGGCAAGGGCACGGTCAGCCTGGAGGACCTGCACCACGCCGACCTGATCTTCGTCGTGGGACAGAACCCCGGCTCCAACCACCCCCGCCAGCTCTCCGCGCTGGAGGAGGCCAAGCGCAACGGCGCCCGTATCATCGCGGTCAACCCGCTGCCCGAGGCCGGGCTGCTGCGGTTCAAGAACCCCCAGAAGCCGCGCGGCATCATCGGCCGCGGCACGCCGATCGCCGACCGGTTCCTGCAGATCCGCGTCGGCGGCGACCTCGCCCTCTTCCAGGGCCTCAACCGGCTGCTCCTGGAGGCCGAGGACGCCCGCCCCGGCACCGTGCTCGACCACGACTACATCTGGAACAACACCGACGGCTTCGAGGCGTTCGCCCGGCACATCCGTTCCGTCGACTGGGACGACATCACCGCCGCGACCGGCCTCACCCGCCAGGAGATCGAGCAGGTCCGCGACGACGTGCTGCGCTCCGAACGCGTCATCGTCTGCTGGGCGATGGGCATCACCCAGCACAAGCACGCGGTGCCCACCATCCGCGAGTTCGTCAACTTCCTCATGCTGCGCGGCAATCTCGGCAGGGCAGGCGCCGGCGCCTGCCCCGTGCGCGGCCACAGCAACGTGCAGGGCGACCGGACCATGGGCATCTGGGAGCGGATGCCGGACGCCTTCCTGGACGACCTGCAGAAGGAGTTCGGCTTCGATCCGCCGCGCCACCACGGATATGACTCGGTCAACGCGATCCGCGCGATGCTCGAGGGGCGCGTCAAGTTCTTCCTCTCCCTCGCCGGCAACTTCGTCCGCGCCGCGCCCGACAGCATGGTCACCGAGGAGGCCATGCGGGCCTGCCGGCTCACCGCCCACATCTCCACCAAGCTCAACCGGACGCACACCGTCTGCGGACGGACCGCGCTGATCCTGCCCACCCTCGGCCGCACCGAACGCGACGTGCAGTCCGGGGGCGAGCAGTTCGTCACCGTGGAGGACTCGATGAGCGAGGTGCACACCTCGCGCGGACGCCTCCAGCCGGCCTCCCCGCTGCTGCTCAGCGAGGTCGCCATCCTCTGCCGCCTCGCCCACCGCACCCTCGCGGGGCGCGGCCCCGACATCCCCTGGGGCGCGTTCGAGTCGGACTACGGCGAGATCCGCGAACGCATCTCCCGTATCGTGCCGGGGCTGCACGACTTCAACCGGCGCGTGGTGCGCCCGGGAGGCATCCGGCTGCCCAACGCCGTCAACGAGGGCGTGTTCCACACCGAGGTCGGCAAGGCGCGGTTCACCCGCAACGAGCACGAGGCGCCCAGCGTCCCCGACGGCCACCTGCTGCTGCAGACGCTGCGTTCCCACGACCAGTGGAACACCGTGCCGTACACGGACAACGACCGCTACCGCGGCATCCACGGCAGCAGGCGCGTCGTCCTCGTCAACCCCGACGACCTCACCGAGCTGGGCCTCGCCGACGGGGACCGCGTCGACCTGGTGGGGGTGTGGAAGGACGGCTCGGAGCGGCGCGCCGACGGCTTCACGATCGTCGCGTACCCGACGAAGACCGGGACGGCGGCCGCCTACTACCCGGAGACCAACGTCCTGGTGCCCCTGGACAGCGTCGCCGACGGCAGCAACCAGCCCGCCTCCAAGAGCGTGATCGTCCGCCTGGAGCCCGCGCCCCGCCCGGCGCCGGCCGCGGTCCCGGGCTGACCGTGCGGCGGCGCGCGGCCCGCCGCAGGATGGGAACCGGGGGGCCGGCGACCCGGGAGGTGCGGTGATGGGCGACAACGCCGACGACACCGAGCACGACGACACCGAGTACGAAGCCTACGAAGTGGGTGAGGAGGAGACCGTCCCCCGGCCTCCGGCCACCCCCACGGACACGGACGTGTTCCTCGACGTCCCGCTGCTCAAGGTCGACGAGATCGACCTGGACGTCGAGGATCTCCGCGCCCATGTGTCGCTCCAGGCCGAGGTGCTCGACCTGCTGAGACTCAGCGTCGGCGCCGACGTCTCCCTCGGCCGGGTGCACCTGGGCATCTCGGGGGTGGAGGCCCAGGCGCAGCTCAGGGTGCGGCTCGACAACGTGGCCGTGATCGTCAACCGGGTGCTCACCACCGTGGACCGCAACCCGGAGATCCTCACCGAACTGGCCCGGGGCGTGAGCGCCGCCGTGCGGGACGTCGGCGGCGGAGCCCGCGAGGCCGTGGGCGCGGTGGGCGCGGGCGCAGGACAGGCCGTCCAGGACGTCGGAGCCGGCGCGGGCGGCGCGGTGCGGGACGTGGGCCGGGGCGCGGGCGGAGCCGTCGAGGAGGTCGGCCGGGGCGCCGGCGGCGCCGTGCGCGACGTCGGAGCGGGAGCCGGGGGCGCGGTGCGCGACGTCGGCGCGGGAGCCGGGGAGGCCGTTCAGGAAGTCGGCGGTGGGGTCGGCGCGGTCGCGGAGGACGTCGGACGCGGTGCCGGGTCGGCCGTGGAAGAGGCCGGCGGGGGAGTGGGACGTACCGTCGAGGACGTCGGCGCGAAGGCGGGTCAGGTCGTCGAGGGTGCGGGGGAGACCGTCACCGGGGCGGCCGGGCAGGTCGCGGACACCCCGGGGCGAGCGGCGGCGCCCGCCCGCAAGGCGACCCGGTCGGCCGCGAAGAAGCGCACGGCGGCCGAGGGCGGCACCCGCACACGCCGGGTGCGTGGCGAGGACGGCAAGCTGCCTCCGAGGCCGGCCCGGCGGCGCGCGCCCGCGGAGGAACCCGAAGAGCCACCCTGAACGCCCGTGACGGAAGAGCTCGGGAGGGACATCACCCTGCACACGACGGTCCACGCGGACCGCCTCCGCTTCACCGCCCCGCCCCGCACCGCCGTCCACTTCCCGGGCACGGGCGAGCGCACGTCGGTCAGCCGGAGCGACCGCACGAACCTCCCGGACACGGTCGAGCCGGACGTGGACTACCACGACGTCACCGTCCGCTACCGCCTGGAGACGGGCCTGCGGGAACCCCCGCCGAACTGACCAGGCGCCCCAGGGCCGTCAGGTGAGCGGCCAGGTGCGCAGCGTCGCGTCCGCCGGTCCGGCGGGTGCGTCACCAACGGGGCGGCCCCGCCGCGGCCGGCGGACCCGCCCCGTCCCGAGGGCTCACGCGGCGGCGGGGTGGTCCGTCGCCGGAGCCGTCGCGGCCGTGGCGTCCAGGTTGGCCGTCAGGGCCTGCACCTTGGCGGTGGCGTAGGCGTGCGAGTCGCTGCCCAGCAGCTGACGCAGCGGGCCCTCGCCGGTGACGACGCGGTCGATCACGGCGGCCGCGCCCTTCACCGGGTCGCCGAGCTGCTTACCCTGGAGTTCCAGGTGCTGGGCGACCATCTGGCGGATCGCCGGGTAGTGGTCGGTCGTCGCCTCCGGCAGCGCCAGGGAGTCACGGGTGAGGAAGTCCGTGCGGAAGTAGCCCGGTTCGACGATCGTGACGTCGACGCCGAATTCCGCGACCTCCGCCGCGAGGGCCTCGCTGAGCCCTTCCAGGGCGAACTTGCCCGCGCAGTACAGCGCCCAGCCGGGCACGGCCGTCAGACCGAGGACGGACGACACGTTCACGATGTGCCCCGACCGCTGCCCGCGGAGCACCGGCAGGGCCGAGCGCAGCACGTTCCACACGCCGACGACCTGCACGTCGAGCATGTCGCGCACGTCCCGGTCGCTGGTCTCCTCGACGGCGGCGAGGTAGCCGTAGCCGGCGTTGTTGACGACGACGTCCAGGCCGCCGAAGCGCTCGGTGGTCTTCCGTACGGCGGCCGCCACCTGCTCCTCGTCGCGCAGGTCGACGGTGAGGGGCAGCAGCCGGGAGGTGTCGACGCCCTCGCCGAGGGCCGCCAGCAGCCGCTCGGTGGACCGGGTGGTCGCGGTGACCGCGTCGCCGCGCTCCAGCAGCTGCCTGACCAGGTCCAGTCCCAGACCGCGGGAGGTGCCGGTGACGAACCAGGTGGCGGGTCGGTCGGTGGGGTAGGCCATGATGCTCAGTCCTTGTGTCGGGAGGGGATCCGGATCCGCTCTTCGCGGCCGGTGACTCCAGAGTGGGCCGCGGAACCACCCCGTGGGCCGCCGTACCGGGCACGGCGGGGACCCGGACGCGGCAACCCAGGACTCGGAGGGCCAGGTTGCGCGGACCCCGATGAGCCACACTGGAGGACGTGGCTGAGACGAACCGTGAACTGGCCGACTTCCTGCGCAGGGCGCGGGCACAGGTCGATCCCTCGCGGGCCGGCCTCCCCCCGGACAGCCGGGTCCGCCGCGTGCCGGGCCTGCGCCGTGAGGAGGTCGCCCTGCTCGCCGGGGTGTCCACCGACTACTACACCCGCCTCGAACAGGGCCGCCGTATCACCCCGTCGCCCGCCGTCGTCGAGGCCCTCGGACGCGCCCTCGACCTCGACGAGGCCGGCCGGGCCCACCTCCAGGACCTTTTCGGCCTCACCGCGCCCTCCGCGCGCGCCTCCCGGCGTCCGCCCGCCGTGCAGCGTCTGCGCCCCGGACTGCACCAGCTGATCGACGCGCTCGACGGCGAGCCCGCGCTGGTCCTCGGCCGGCGCACCGACATCCTCGCCGCCAACCGCATGGCGCGCGCCCTCTTCGCCGACTTCGAGCGCAAGCCGCGCCCGGAGCGCAACTACGCGCGCTGGATGTTTCTCGACGAGGCGGCCCGTGACCTGTTCACCGACTGGGAGGAGCAGGCCCGCACCGCCGTGGAGAGCCTGCGCCTCGAAGTGGGCCGCGACCCCCACGACCGCGCGACCACCGAGCTGATCGCCGAACTGCGCGAGCGCAGCGCCGACTTCGACCGCTGGTGGGAACAGCACCGGGTCCACCAGCGCACCCACGGCTCCAAGCGACTGCGCCACCCCCTCGTCGGCGACCTGACCGTCGCGTACGAGACCCTCACCCTGCCGGGGGACCCCGACACCACCCTCTTCGTCTACACCTGCGAGGAGGGCTCGCCGTCGAAGCGGGCCCTTGACCTGCTGGCCGGCTGGACCCTCACGGGACCGCCCGCCGGGACCGGCACCCAGGAGCAGCACCGCGGGCCTTCCTGACGGCCCGGGCCCGGCCGGGTGCGCCGCGGTAGCGCTGGGGGTACCGCGATTCGGGGGCCGGCACGACTGACTTCCCGGTGCCGGCACCGGCATCGTTTCCGGTGCCGACCCACGGAGAAGGAGTGCCGGTGCCACGGAACAAGAAGTCCATCCTGCGCGGAAGTCTGCTCGTCGTCGCGGCCGCGTGCCTGCTGAGCACCACGGTCACGGGCGCCGCGGAGGCGGACCCGCCCCCGCGCCCGCCCCTCCAGCGAAGCCTCGACCGGCTGGTGACGGAGGAGAAGTTCCCGGCCGCGCTCGCCTGGACCAGCGAGGACGGCCGTACCACCTCGCTGGTCGCGGGGTCTTCGCGGCTCGACCGCAGGGCGCCGGTCCCGCACGACGGGCAGGTGCGGGCGGGCAGCAACACCAAGACCTTCACCGCCGTCGTGATGCTGCAACTGGTCGCGGAGGGCAAGGCCGCGCTGGACGCGCCCGTCGAGCGGTACCTCCCCGGACTCGTGCGCGGCAAGGGCATCGACGCCCGGAAGATCACCGTCCGGCACCTGCTCCAGCACACCAGCGGGCTGCCCAACTACACGGAGCACATAGGGCTGGAGCACTTCGAGAAGGTTCAGCACCGCTTCTTCCACCCGCACGACCTGCTCGCCGCGGCGCTGGCCCACCCGGCGACGTCCGCCCCCGGCGCCAAGTGGGAGTACAGCAACACCAATTATCTGCTCGCCGGACTGATCATCGAGCGGGTGACCGGGCGCCCCGTGCAGGAGGAGATCACCGAACGCGTGATCAACAAGGCGCGCCTGCGCCATACCTACTGGCCCCAGCCCGGCGACCGGAGCATCCGCGGACCGCACCCGCACGGCTACGCCCTGGCGCGCCTCGACGACGACCGGGTGGTCGACGCCACCGAGATGGACCCCTCCTGGGGCGGCGCGGCCGGACAGCTGATCTCCACCCCGAGCGACCTGGCCCGCTTCACCCGCGCCCTGCTCGACGGCAAGCTCCTGCCGCCCGAGCAGCTCGCGGAGATGCGCAGGACGGTCGACGCCCCCGTGCTGCCGGGGTGGCGTTACGGACTGGGCGTCGTCAGCGTCCCGCTGAGCTGCGGCGGCGTGTACTGGGGGCACGGTGGCGACATCGACGGCTACGAGACCCGCGGCGGCGCCACGGACGACGGCCGCTCCGTCGGTCTGGCGGTGACCGCGCTGCCGGGGACGTTCGGCGGCGACGAGGAGAAGGCGGCGCTGGCGGTGATGGACGCCGTCGACACGGCGTTCTGCGAGTGACGACCGCCTGCCGGGCCGCTCATGGGGAGTGCTCCCTGTTTCGCTGGTAGGCTTCCCGGCATAAAACGGGGATTGGTCCCCGCTTCATGTCCGCCGTGGGCGGGGGAGGGGAGGAGCCGTGCCCGACAAGGCTCTCGTACTGGGCGGCGGCGGACCGGTGGGCGGAGCCTGGCTGACGGGGATGCTCGCCGGTCTCACCGAGGCCGGCGTCGCTCTCGACGCCGCCGACGTCCTGATCGGCACCTCCGCCGGCGCCGTCTTCGGCGCACGCCTCCGCTGCGGCACCCCCGCCGCCGAGCTGTACGAGCGCCAGCTGTCCGGCGCCGACGCCGTCCGCCTGCCGGTGACCGCACGCATGACGGCACGCTACCTCTGGGCCGCCCTCGGCTCCCGCGACCCCGGGCGCTCCGTCGCCCGGCTGGGCCGGACGGCGCTGCGTGCGCGCACCGGAGCCGAGTCGGACGTGTTCGACACGGTCGGCCGGCTCCTCGGCGAGGCGCGCGACTGGCCGGAGCGCGAGCTGCGCGTCACCGCCGTCGACGCCCGGACCGGGGAGGTGGAGGCGTTCGGCGCGCGCTCCGGGGTGACGCTGCTCGAAGCGGTCGCGGCCAGTTGCGCCGTCCCCGTCGTCTGGCCTCCGGTCACCGTGGCGGGCCGCCGCTGGATGGACGGGGGCAGCCGCTCCACCGCCAACCTCCCTCTCGCGCGGGGCAGCCGGCGGGTGCTGGCCGTCGTGCCGATCCCGCGGGCGGTGGGCCCGCACCCGAGCGCTTCCGAAGAGGCCGCGCGGCTGACCGAGGACGGCGCACGCGTCGTACTGCTGTGCCCGGACGAGGACGCCCGCCGCGCGATGGGCCGCGACATGGCCGACACCGCACGCGGACCGGCGGCGGCGCGGGCAGGGTACGAGCAGGCCCTCCGGGCCGTCGCCGAGGTGGCCGACGCGTGGGGTCACTGACACACCGGGGGCGCGCGGGGTCGTCGACACCCGCGACGGAACGGAAACGCGGTCGCAGCCCCGCGCCCCGTTCGGCACACTCGGCCCGATGGACGAGATCTCTCTCATCGCGCACCGTCTGCAGCAGGTCGACGGAGTCGTCGCGGTCGCCCTCGGTGGCAGCCGCGCCCGAGGTACGCACCGCCCCGACTCGGACGTCGACCTGGGCCTGTACTACCGGGCTCCGCTCGACACCGCGGCCCTGCGCCGGCTGGCCGCCGAGCTGTCCGGGGCCACGGCGGAGGTGACCGAACCGGGCGGCTGGGGCCCCTGGGTGAACGGCGGCGCCTGGCTGACCGTCGACGGCACCCCCGTCGACTGGATCTACCGCGACCTGGACCGCGTGCACCGCGTCTGGCGGCAGTGCCGGGACGGACACGTCGAGACCGGGCTCCAGGCCGGCCACCCGTACGGCTTCTCCTCCCCCACGTACGCCGGGGAGGTGGCCCTCGCCCGCGTCCTCACCGACCCCACCGGCGAACTGACCGCCCTGCGGGAGGAGATCCGCTCCGGGTATCCCCGGCCGTTGCGGAACACCCTGGTGGGCCAGGCGCGTTGGGAGGCGCCGTTCACCCTGGCCGTCGCCCGCAAGGGCGTTCCCCGCGGTGACGCGTTCCATGTCGCCGGCTGCCTCCACCGTGCGGTCGGGCTCCTCGTGCACGCCCTGCACGCCGACGCCGGCGGCTGGGTGCTCAACGAGAAGGACGCGGTCCGCTCGGCAGGGGCACTCCCCGCCGCCCCCGCCGGCTTCACCGCCCGTGCCCACGCCCTGTTCGGCACGCTCGACGCGGCCCCGGACCGCCTCACGGCCGCGATCGACGACGCCGACCGGCTGGCCGCCGACGTCCTGCACGCGCTCCCCCCGGAGTGAGCCGGCCACAACTCGGATCTTTCAGGTGCCGTCCGCGGGGTACCCGCCGTCCCGGACGACCCGTACAGGGAGCCGACGTGCCCGGCACGCCGGCCCTTCGAGCACAGAAACCAGGAGGATCCATGAGCACGGTCAAGGAAACGGTCGACGTGAACGTCCCCGTCCGCCGGGCCTACGACCAGTGGACGCAGTTCGAGGACTTCCCGCGCTTCATGGAGGGCGTCGAGGAGGTGACACAGCTCGACGACCGGCACAACCACTGGACCACCAAGATCGCTGGTGTGAAGCGTGAGTTCGACACGGAGATCGTGGACCAGCTCGTCGACGACCGGGTCACCTGGCGGACCGTCGGGGGCGAGACGCAGCAGCGCGGGTCGGTGCGGTTCGAGCCGCTGGACGACACGCACACCCGAGTGGAACTCACCATGGACGTCGAGCCCACCGGCATGGCGGAGAAGGGCGCGGACGCCCTGGGCGTCATCGACCGCCGGGTCAAGGGGGACCTGCACCGCTTCAAGGAGTACGTCGAGAAGGGCGGCAGCGGGGGCGGCTGGCACGGCCGTATCCGCCCGGAGAACCCGGCCGCCGGTCACTGACACCCGGCGGAACCCCGGACACACGAAAGGCCGGCCCTCCCCGCGGATGCGGGAGGGCCGGCCTTTTCGTACGGCGTGCGGCCGGACGGGCCCGGACGTGCGTCAGGACTCGACGATCTTGCGGACGTTGTCCACCGAACCGCAGCCGGACCTCAGCTGCCGCTCCCGCTCCTCCCGGAACGCCCTGCCCAGCTCCTCACGCCGCTCCGCCGCCACGTTCTCCCGGGCGCCGTTGAGAATCGTGCGCTCCTCCTCGTCGGCGTGGTGCGTGACGGCCTCGACGAGCTTCTCCAGCTTCTCGTCCCACTCGTCGCCCCCGATCTCCTCGACCTCGAGCAGCGCCAGCAGGGCCTGGTTGCCCTCGTCGTGCTCCTCCTCGCCGTGCTCGACCTCGTCGTCCTCGATGTTCTTGTACCGCTTCAGCGCGGGGTAGACCTTGGACTCCTCGGCCAGCGCGTGCGCGATCAGCAGATCCGAGAACTCGCGCAGCGCGGCGCCCCGGTCGTCCTCGACACTGCGCATCCGGCGGAACAGATCCTCCATGCGGCGGTGGTCCTGGAGGATGAGCTCGACGACGTCGGATGTCTCGGGCATGGGACTGCACTCCTTCGGTTGAGCGGACTCGGCGGTTACCGATTGCCCCGTCCCGCCGGTCTGAGTACTCCCGATCTCCGCCGGCGCCCCCTTCGGGCCCACCGGCCGGTCACCGGTCGCCGGACCGGTGACCTCGCAGATGCCTGCCGCCGGCCCGCACCACCAGGCGGGCCCGCGTCCTGCGGCTGGTGCTCGGCAGCGCGACGCCTGCGCCTTCGTTGTCAGGCCGGCGTGAGGTCCGTGCGCGGGTCGATCGCCCAGTGGTTGCTGCGCAGGACCCGCCCCGCGAACGTCACCTCACGCTCGGCGACGAAGCGGAAGCCGAGGGAGCGGCAGATGCCGTTGGAGGCGCCGTTGCCCGTGGCGGGGAACGCGTGGACGACGCCCCAGCGGTCCTCGTCACGGGCCCGTTCGAGCAGGGCGCGGGTCGCACGCTTGCCCAGGCCGCGGCCCTGGAACTCCGGCAGGATCATCCAGCCGATCTCCGAGACCCGCCCGTCCTCCGCGTCATGGGCCCAGAGGGTCACCGTTCCGGCGACCACGTCGGGGGCGGCCGGGTCGGGCACGATCATCTTGATCCACGCGACGTCGGCGGCCGCGTCCCGGGCGTCCCGGCGCACCTTGTCCGCCATGCCCTCCCGCGGCAGCGGCCCGCCCAGATCGGCCGTCATCACCGGGTCGCACCGCATACGGACGTACGCGTCCACGTCGTCCGGCACGACATCCCTCAGCTGCACGGCGCCCTCCCCGCTCGGCTGCATGTGACCCTACCGACCCGTGGAACCTGTCACGAGGCGGTCGCCCGTCCGGTCACGTACTGCTGAGGGGGGCGGGAAACCACTGACCACGACCGAAGCCGGACCGACCATGACTCTGGACCAGCCGATGAGCAGCGCCGATCTCTCCGACACCGCGCTCGCGGTACTCGACGACGACGGGACGGTGACCGGATGGACCCTCGCGGCCCGCCGGCTCACCGGTAGTGAACCCGGCGAGGCGGTGGGCCGCACCGCCGCCCGCCTCCTGCCCGCCGTCGCGGACCGGCTCCCCGCCCGCGACGGACTGCCAGGCCCCGCCCGGATACGCCACCGCGACGGACGCCTTCTCGACGTCACCCTCCGCGTCTCCCGCCTGCGCGGCCCGCACGGAGCCGTACGCCGCCTGGTGTCCCTGGTCGATGCGGGCGCACCGCCCGACGGCGAACCGGTCGGCGTCGTCGTCCGCGATCCGGACCTGCGCTGCGTCTGGGTGAACGACACCGCAGAGCACCACGACGGCGTTCCGGCCGACGACCGGCTCGGACACCGGGTGCGCGACACCCGGCCGGGGCCCGAGGCCGAAGTACTCGAAGCCGTGATGCGGCAGGCGCTGCACAGCGCGGGCACCGAGGTACACGAGTACCGCACCTGGCTTCCGACCGGCACCGAGCGCGAACACGCCTGCGCCGTCGCGTTCCAGTGCCTCCAGGACGCCGACGGCCATGCCCTGGGCGTCTGCGCGATCAGCGTGGACGTCGTACGGCAGCGCCGGGCCCGTGAACGGCTCGCCGTGCTCGACCGGGTCGGAGAGCGGCTCGGCAGCACCCTCGACGTGATGCAGGCCAGCCAGGAACTGGCCGACGCGGCCGTGCCGTTGCTCGCCGACTACGCCGCCGTCGACCTGGAGCAGTCCGTGTCCTTCGGCCAGGGGCCACCGGTCCGCGTCGGCGCGACCGGAAGGAATCTGCCCGGCCTGCGCCGCGCGGGACTGGCCTCCGTTCACCCGGGCGTGCCCGAATCTCCGTGGATACGAGGCGAGTTGGTGCAGGTGCCGCCCGTCTCACCCCTGGCCGGAGTCCTGCGCGCCGGGCGTGCGCGGCTTGAGCAGATCCACAACGTGCCGGAGCCGTGGGCCGGCGCGGTGCCCGCGCTGGCCCGCAGGATGCGCGAGCACGGCATGCACTCGATCATGGCCGTCCCCATCAGGGCCCGGCGCTCCCTGCTCGGCGTGGCCCTGTTCGTCCGCACCCACGAGTCCGAGCCGTTCGACGACACCGACCTGCTCCTCGCCGAACAACTCGTCGGCCGCGCCGCCCGGTCGCTCGACAACGCCCGCCAGTACACGCGCAGGCACAACGCCGCCCTCGCCCTCCAGCGCACCCTGCTGCCGCGGCGCCCGGCCGGCGGCACGGCCGTCGACGTGGCCTCCCGCTACCTGCCCGCGGACGTCGACCACTCCGTCGGCGGCGACTGGTACGACGTCATCCCGCTGTCCGGCGCGCGGGTGGCACTCGTCGTCGGCGACGTGGTCGGACACGGTCTGCACGCCGCCGCGACCATGGGCCGGCTCCGCACCGCCGTCCGCACGCTCGCCGGCCTGGAACTCCCGCCCGACGAACTCCTCGCGCACCTCGACGACACGGTCCAGCGCCTCGGCGAGGAGGACTGCGACACGCCCGAACAGGTCCCCGCGGTGGCCGGCGCAACCTGCCTCTACGCAGTCTACGATCCCGCCACCCGACGCTGCGCCCTGGCGTCCGCCGGACACCCCCCGCCCGCCGTCGTCGACCCCGCAGGCCGCGTCGCCTACCTGGACCTCCCCACGGGAGCGCCCCTGGGCGTCGGTCTGGGCGACCCCTTCGAGGCCGTGGAGGTGGAGCTGCCCGAGGACGGCGTCCTCGCCCTTTACACCGACGGCCTGATCGAGACCCGCACGCACGACCTCGACGAGGGCATGCGACGGCTCGCCACCGCCCTCACCGGGCCGGGCCGCTCCCTGGAGGAGCTCTGTGACGCGGCGACCGGCACCCTCGTGAGCGGCGAGCCGTGCGACGACGTCACTCTCCTCGTCGCCCGCACCCGCGCGCTCGGGCCGGGCAGGGAGACCTCCTGGACCCTGGACGGCGACCCGAGGGCCGTCCGCACCGCCCGCACCCTCACGGCCCGCACGCTGGAGGAGTGGGGCCTCGACGCCCTCGGGGACGCCGCGGAACTGATCGTCAGCGAACTCGTCACCAACGCCGTACGCCACGGCGGCGGTCCCGTCGGACTGCGGCTCCTGCGCGACAAGACGCTCACCGTCGAGGTCCACGACGGCGGACACACCCTCACCCCGCACCCGCGGCGCGCGCACACCACGGACGAGGGCGGCAGGGGCCTCTACCTCGTTGCGAAACTCGCCCACCGGTGGGGCGCCCGCCCCGCCCCCGGCGGCAAGATCGTGTGGGCCGACCTGGACTACCCCCGCACGCCCCGGCCCTCCGTCCTCCCCGCACGGCCGGCGCCCGCCTCACTCGACGCCTCCCTCGCCCCCGCCCTCGACGCCGCCTGAGCCACCGCACCCCGGCGGCAGCCACCGCACCCCGTCGGGCGTCACCGTCTGCCCTACGGCCATGACCGTGACGCCGCACCGGACGCCGCCGCGACCGGCGCCGCGGGGCTACGACGTCAACGCGTGCTCGGACGAGCGACGATGGGCTCGGCTCCTCACAGGGGTGTCGAGTGGCCCGGCACTCCAGTGCGGGACGGCCTTCCGTGTCCTGTGTGACGCGGCCCATGCTCCCCGCCGCCCATGGCGAGCGTGTTCTCGCCGGTACGGGGGACACGGTGCGGTATGGCGAGACGAGTCGGTGACATGACAGGGACGCGGACGGGTGCGCAAGGAACGGCACAGGAGCCGACGGCCCTCAAGCGCGCGCTGACGACGCCGCTGCTGTACTTCTTCATCCTGGGCGACGTGCTCGGCGCCGGTGTGTACGTCCTGGTCGGACAGGTCGCCGCCGACGCCGGGGGAGCGGTGTGGGTCCCCCTCGTCGTCGCCCTGCTGCTGGCGCTGCTGACCGCCGCCTCGTACGCCGAGCTGGCGACGAAGTACCCGCGGGCCGGCGGCGCCTCCCACTACGCGACGCGCGCCTTCGGACCGTTCGCCGGCTTCGTCGCGGGCTTCTGCATGCTCGCCGCCGGCATCGTCTCCGTGGCGGCCCTCGCCCGCGGCTTCGGCGGCGACTACCTGTCGGCCTTCGTGACCCTGCCCGTGGGCCTGGTCGCCGTGGTCTTCCTGGGCCTGCTGGCACTGGTCAACGCCCGCGGCATCAAGGAGTCCACCCGGGCCAACGTCGTCGCCACCGTCGTCGAGGTGGGAGGCCTGGCCGTCGTCGTCGTGCTCGGCGCGTGGCTGCTGCTGCGCGGCGACGGCGACCCCGGACGCCTCACCGACCTCGGCACGCCGGAGAAGGGCGCGGCGGCCGCCGTGCTCAGCGGCGCCGTCCTGGCGTACTACTCCTTCGTCGGGTTCGAGACCTCGGTGAACGTCGCCGAGGAGACCCGCGACCCGCGCCGCTCCTACCCGCGCGCCCTGTTCGGCGCGCTGGCCACCGCCGGCGCCGTGTACGTGCTGGTCGGCCTGGCCGCGTCCGCCGCCGTGCCGACCGACCGGCTGGCCGGCTCCAGCGGGCCGCTGCTCGAGGTGGTGAAGGAGGCGGGCGGTGTGCCGCCCGAGCTGTTCAGCGTCATCGCGCTCGTCGCCGTGGCCAACGGCGCCCTGCTCACCGGCATCATGTCCTCCCGCCTCGCCTACGGCATGGCCAGGGACGGACTGCTGCCGGGCACGCTGACCAGGGTGCTGCCGGGCCGCCGCACCCCGTGGGCCGCCATCGCGGTCACCACCGGGCCGGCGATGCTCCTCGCCCTCACCGGCAGCGTCGCCACCCTCGCGTCCACCCTGGTCCTGCTGCTGCTCGTCGTCTTCCTCATGGTCAACACCGCGGTGCTGGTGCTGCGCCGCGACCCGGGGAAGGCCGGCCACTTCCGCACGCCGGTCGTCCTGCCGGTGCTTGGCATCGCGTCGTGCGTCCTGCTCGCCACGCAGATCGAGGCGGCGGTGTGGCTGCGCGGTCTGGCGATCATGGCGGTCGGCACGGTGCTGGCCGCGATCGGCGCGGCGCGGCGCTCGCGGCGGGGGGACGAGGGTGCGGGGCAGCCCGCGGACGTGGAGGCGTCGCGGCCCGGCTGACCGCGGCCCCGGGACGGGCGCCGGCCGTCAGGCGCCCACGGTCCCGTCGACGCCCTCGCGCAGGAAATCGGCGTGCCCGTTGTGACGGGCGTACTCCAGCAGGACGTGCAGCATCACCATCCGCAGCGACACGTCCTCGCCCCACCTCGGCTGATGTCCGGCCTGGTCGAGGGAGGCCGCCTCCCGCTCGACCCGACGCGAGTTCTCCACCTCCGCCTCCCACGCCGTGAACGCCTCCCGTCTGGTCGACGCGTCGGCGTCGTACGCGGCCTGGAAGTCGACCGTGTCCGACCAGACCATGGGCGCGTCGTTGTCCTGGAACACCCGGCGGAACCAGGCGCGTTCCACCTCGGCCATGTGCCGCACCAGCCCGAGCAGCGACAGCGTGGACGGCGGCATCGACCGCTGCCGCAGCTCCTCGTCGCTCAGCCCTTCGCACTTCATGGCGAGCGTCGCCCGGTGGTAGTCGAGGAAGGCGCGCAGCGTCTCGCGCTCGCTGCCGAAAAGGGGCGGTCCGACCCGGCTGTCGCTCGTCACTGCGATGCACTCCTTCGCGTAGGCGGGCGTACGAGTATGCCGCCCCGCGGCACGCACCCCGTCGGGGGGCCCGTGCCGGCCGTGTCAGAGGTGATGACCGCCCGAGACCTCGATGTTCTGGCCGGTGATCCAGCGCCCCTCCTCGGACACGAGTGCCGCGACGGCCGTGCCGATGTCGTGGGGCTCCCCGATCCGCCCGAGCGCGAACTGCCGTGCCAGCTCCGGGACGATCTCGGGGTGACGGGCGAAGGCGTCGTCGGCGAAGCGGGTGCGCGTGGCGCCGGGGGCGACGGAGTTGACGCGGATGCCGCGGGCGCCGAACTCCTTGGCCATGTACCGGGTGAGGACCATCAGGGCGCCTTTGAGGGAGGCGTAGACGGAGTAGCCCGGCTCGGTCACGTGCGGGAGGGCCGAGTTGCTGGTCACGTTGACGATCGCGGCGCCGTCGGCGAGCAGCGGCAGCAGGGTCTGTGTCAGGAAGAACGGGCCCTTGAACAGCCCCTCGGTCAGTCGGTCGAACGCCTGCTCGGTGGTGTCCTCGATCAAGGCCATCCCGGCGAACCCCGCGTTGTTGACCAGTTGGTCGAACGAGTCGCGCCCGAACGTCTCGCGCAGCACCCCGGCCACGGCGTCGCGGAAGGCCGGGAAGCCGCCCGTGTCGGCGATGTCCAGCGGCAGTGCCACCGCGGTGCCGCCGAGCCGCTCGATCTCCCGGACGGTCTCCTTGGCGCCCTGTTCGTTGGAGCTGTAGGTCAGGACGACGCCGGAGCCGCGCCGCGCGATCTCGACGGCCGCACTGCGCCCGATGCCCGAGCTGGCGCCGGTGACGACGGCAACCTTCATCATGTGCTTCATCATGTGCCTCCCTGAGGCCATGGAGCCCGGAAGCCCCGTACGGAAAGTGACACCTCCAGGCAATCGCGCGGCCGGCTCACGGGAAACAACGATCCTCCTCGGCTCTTGCTCGATCCTCCCCCGCGCCGTGCGCCTGCGGGTTTTCGGCCGTTTCCGGCGACCCGTTCCTGATCACGCCGTTCCGGAGCGGGCCGCGCCCTATGCTTCTACGCGTCTGTAGAAGGGCCCGTCGGGTGACGGGTCCGGCACACGCACGTACGCACAAAGGAGTGGACGCCGCCATGGTGTTCAAACGACTGCTCGGATCCCTCGGTGTGGGCGGCCTCACGGTCGACACGGTCCTCGACCCCGGAGCGGCCCGGCCCGGTGGCGCACTGACCGGCCAGGTCCTTCTCGAGGGCGGGCAGGCCGACTTCGACATCGAGCACATCACCCTGGAGCTGGTGGCCCGGGTCGAGGCCGAGCACGACGAGGGGGAGAGCGAGGGCGCCGTCGCCTTCGAACGGTTCACCGTCGGCGGCGGTTTCCGTCTCGCCGCGGGTCAGCGGCACAGCGTCCCCTTCACGGTGACGCTGCCGTGGGAGACGCCGGTCACCGAACTGTACGGGCAGCACCTCGGTGTCGTCCTCGGTGTACGCACCGAACTCGCGGTGGCCGGCGCCCGGGACAAGGGCGACCTGGACCCGCTGGACGTCGCCCCGCTGCCCGCCCAGGAGGCGATCCTCGAGGCGTTCGGGCAGCTCGGCTTCGGGTTCAGGTCCGCCGACCTCGAGTACGGCCGCATCGCGGGAACCGGCCAGCGACTGCCGTTCTACCAGGAGATCGAGCTCACCCCGGCGCCCCAGTACGCCCACCAGATCGACGAGATCGAGGTGACCTTCCTGGCCGATCCGGGCGGCGTCGAGGTGGTCCTGGAGGCCGGCAAGCGCGGCGGTCTCCTCTCCGGCGGCCACGACGCGCTGACCCGCTTCACCGTCGGCCACCACGACTCCCGCGACTGGAACGCGGAAGTGGACGGCTGGGTCCGTCAGCTGATCGAGCAGCGGGCGGCGGCCGGACACCACGGCGCCCCGTACGCCGGTTCCGGCCACCTCGACCATCACGACCACGGCGGTCACCACCGGAGCGGCCCCGGTATGGGCACCGCCGTCGCGGCGGGCGCCGCGGGCCTCGCCGTCGGTGTCGCCGGCGGAATGGTCGCCGCCGAAGTCGTCGACGAGATCGGCGACTTCTTCGAGGGTGACGAGGAGGACGAGGGCTGATCGGGACATCCGCCCTTCCGCTGATAACTTCTACAGTAATGTAGAAACGCCGGGAGCCCGGACGACCCCCTTCCGTCCGGGCTCCCGCCCGACACGTACGGAGCTTCCATGGCCCTGTGGGACCGCCTCAAGGAGTCCGCATCGTCGATGCAGGCCCAGCTCATGGCGCAGAAGAACGACCTGAAGAGCGGCGCCTTCCGGGACGCCGGCATGGCGATGTGCGCGCTCGTCGCCGCCGCCGACGGCACCGTCGACCCCGCCGAGCGCCAACGCGTCGCCCAGCTCATCGCCACCAACGAGGTGCTGCGGAACTTCCCCGCCGACGACCTGCGCCGCCGTTTCGAGGACAACCTGGACAAGCTCACCACCGACTTCGCCTTCGGCAAGGTGAGCGTCATCCAGGAGATCGCCAAGGTGAAGAAGAAGCCCGCCGAGGCGCGGGCCGTGATCCAGATCGGCATCGTCATCGGCGGCGCCGACGGCGACTTCGACAAGGACGAGCAGGCCGTGGTCCGCGAGGCGTGCTACGCGCTGGGCCTGCCGCCCCACGAGTTCGACCTCTGACCGACCGCGGCAGACGGAGGGCCGGCACCGTCTCGGTGCCGGCCCTCCGCACGTCATGAGCGGTTACAGCGGTGTCGCGGCGTGCAGGATGAGCACCATCGTCACCGCGGAGTTCGCGGACGACATCGCCGACACGACGGCTCCCGTGGCCGCGCCCCACGCCGCGACACCCACCGCCGTGAACAGCGAGGGCCATGTGCGCACCGCCGGCGCGGGCCCGAGCAGCGCGGCCACCCGGCGCGGCACCGGGCCCGCCGCGGCCAGACCGGCCAGACCGGCCGGCGTGGCGGACGGGGCGCCCCGGGACACCAGCGCCGCCTTGCCGATCGCACGGGCCACGGCACGGCGGCTGCCGACCGTCCGCGCCGCGTCCTCGTCCGCCCATCGCTCCGTCGTGTACGACACCGCCGTACGCAGCGGACGCAGGAACGGATTGGCCTGCGCGGCCAGCCGGACCGTGAGCAGGAAGCGATGGTGACGGGCGGACAGATGCGCCCGCTCATGGGCGAACAACGCCCGGCGCTCGGCCGGTTCCAGACACTCCAGCAGACCCGTCGTGACCACCACACGGTCCCGCCGGCCGCCGCCGGGCAGCGCGTACGCGTACGGGGCGCCGTCCGGTAGGACGGCCACCTCCGTGTCCCGCAGCCCCGCCAGCGCCCGATGGGCCCGACGGCGCACCCGCGCGTGCCGCCACCACGTCCGGCCGCACACGACCAGCACGGCGAGCAGCGCGGGGATCGCCGCCTTGCCCGCCACCTCGTCGTACGGCACCGCCGCCCGCACCTCCGGGTCCGACCAGCCGTCGGGCAGCGGATTGCCGGGCAGCTGGGCGGTGCCGACCACCATCACCAGGGCGAGACAGAGCGTGCTGCACGCCGCCATCACCGCGGCCACCCCGGTCAGCAGCCGCGTCGCCGTGCGCGGATGCAGATGCTGCTCGGCGAGGCGCGCGATCGGCCACGCCGTCAGCGGCAGCACCAGCGGCAGAAAGACGAAGACCCCCATGAGGCTTCAGTCTTCCCCCTCGTGCCCCGTCGGACGCAACAGCTCCCGCAGCAGCCGCTCGTCGTCCGGCCCGAGGCCGGTCACGAAGCTGGCCAGCACGGCCTCACGGTCGCTCTCGGAGTCCAGCACCTTGCGCATCCGACGGGCCGCCAGACCGGCCTGGTCCAGCGCGCACGTCCAGGCGAACGACCGCCCCGCCCGCTCCCGCGTGACCGCGCCCTTGGCCAGCAGCCGGGTCAGAATGGTGATCACGGTCGTGTACGCGAGATCGCCGCCCAGCCGCTCCTGCACCCAGCCGGCGGTGGCCGGGCCGTCGGCCTCCTTCAGCGCCGACAGGAC
The DNA here is from genome assembly GCA_014650475.1 of Streptomyces albogriseolus. Classification (GTDB taxonomy): domain Bacteria; phylum Actinomycetota; class Actinomycetes; order Streptomycetales; family Streptomycetaceae; genus Streptomyces; species Streptomyces albogriseolus. Next base: position 84,952 of record BMVA01000005.1, on the reverse strand, counting down.
CAGAGCCTCCAGCTCACCCTGCCCCCGCCGCCGGGGACGCTGCCGCTGCCCGCCCACGTCCTGTCTCCCTCCTGCCGCCGTGCGTTTCCCGCGCGGACATCGTATAGACGCCCGCGGCCCGTCCGGCCGTGCGCCATGTACGGGCGCGGGAACCGGCGCACGTGACGTACGGTCCCATGCCCTGCCCCGTGATCTCTACAGTGATGTAGATTCTTAGCTCCGTACCCGAACCGCGGGCCCGACCGCACCCGCCGAGAAGGAGCACACCGTGGGAGTTTCCCTGTCCAAGGGCGGCAACGTCTCACTCAGCAAGGAGGCGCCGGGTCTGACCGCCGTCCTGGTCGGCCTCGGCTGGGACGTCCGTACGACCACCGGCACCGACTACGACCTCGACGCGTCCGCCCTGCTTCTCGACGCATCCGGCAGGGTGCTGTCGGACCAGCACTTCGTCTTCTACAACAACCTGCGCAGCCCCGACGGTTCGGTGGAGCACACGGGCGACAACCTCACCGGTGAGGGCGAGGGCGACGACGAGAGCGTCAAGGTGAACCTCGCGGCCGTGCCCGCCGAGGTCGACCGCATCGTGTTCCCCGTCTCCATCCACGACGCGGAGAACCGCGGCCAGAGCTTCGGCCAGGTCCGCAACGCCTTCATCCGCGTCGTCAACCAGAACGGCGGCGCGGAGATCGCCCGCTACGACCTCTCCGAGGACGCGTCCACCGAGACCGCGATGGTCTTCGGCGAGCTGTACCGCCACGGCGCCGAATGGAAGTTCCGCGCCGTGGGGCAGGGTTACGCCTCCGGCCTGGCCGGGATCGCCGCCGATTTCGGCGTGAACGTCTGACCCGGAGAGACAGAGGGAGCGGGAGACCATGTTCGGACTGAGCGAACTGGCCATCATCCTCATCGTCGTCATCGCGATCGTCCTGGCCAAGAAGGGCCCCGAACTGGCCCGCAACGCGGGCAAGTCGGCCCGCATCCTCAAGGCCGAGGCGCGCGCCATGAAGGAGGCGGAGGAACAACGGGCGACGGACACGCCTCCCCGGGTCATCCAGGGCGAGACGATCCCGGGCCGTACGGAGCACCCGCCGACGGACGCCACCCGGGACACCGGCCGCAACCCGGACGGCACACACCCCTAGTCCGCGACGGGGGGCGGCTGCCGGGACCGACCGGAGCGCGATGAGCCCGGCAGCCGCCCCCCGGAACCCGCAGGCGTACCCTGCAGACGGCCTAGGCGGCGTCGGCATAAGCGAGATGGATGCCGCAGACGGTGCAGCGGAAGAGCAAGGCAGTGGAATCACTGCCCAGGTGGGTCAAGAAGTCCTCGAGCTGCTCGTCGTCGTGCCGGCCGTCGCGACGCATGTCGGCCCGTAGCCGGTCCAGGGCTTCGGGATGCGCCGACAGCTCCGCGTGTCCGACCTCGCCGACGAACGCCGCGGCGTCCTGGCAGTGGACCAACCAGTGCGGTTGCTGCCAGGCGTGGAAGCCCGGCGTGCGGCGGGTGACCGTATGCACGACGTCCTCGCTGACACCGTCGAGCCCGTAGCAGTCGGTGAAGTCACCCTCGAAACGTACGGCCGCGCTGCCGTCCGCGATGCACCACGGGCAGAAAGGTCCGTCGACGTCGTGCGCGGTGTAGAACGCGGCGGTGTAGATCCAGCCCCTGCTGCGCTCACAGCACACACACCTGTCGGCGGACGCGCGGAGGGACCCGGTGGCTACAGGATCCGGGTGATAGCGGAAGTGGGGCAGGCCGTCACTCATCACCGGCACCCTACCCGCGTGCGATCTCAAGTCTCTGCCGGACCGCCGCGAACGGAAAAGGCACCGTCCGGCTCTCCGTCCGGAACCGCTGACAGAAGTCCCCCATCGTCTCCGCGACCGGCGCGTACCGCGCGACCACGTCAGCGATCGCGGTCGGCATCTGCCGTGGGCGGACCCCTTTCGCGCACGCGCGCACGAACGCTCTGCGTTCCTCCGGTTCGTGTCCGAGCAGAGCCACGGTCAGCCAGTTCACGAGATGCGTGACGGCGTAGCACCGGTCGTACATGCGGTGGTGCTCGAGGAAGTCCGCTTCAGCCCGCGCCAGTTCGAAACGAGAGGAGAACGCGAGGCCGAAGTCGGTGAAGAAGAGCCGGCGGCCGTCCGTGAGGATGTTCTCGAAGTGGGCGTCGAAATGCAGCAGCCCGCCTGCGTTCATGAACGCGATGCCCGTTCTCAGCTCGTCGTCCACCATGGCGCATGCCCGCTCGGCGGTCTCCTCGTCGGCGCTCATCCGCTCACCGAGCCAGTCGTGCAGGTTCCGCGGGAGGTATTCCATGAACAGGAGCAGACTCGCCGAGGACCGCTGCAGCGCTTCGATGCGGTGACGTACCTCTGCCCCGCCTCCCCAGTAGGCGACGGCCCGTTCCAGATCGGCCAGTTCCTCGGGGAGCGGCCGGCCGCTGTCCGGCAGCACCCGCCAGTGATGCAGCAACGGGAAGCCCTCGTACTGCCCCGCGATCACCCAGTCCGTCGTCATGCGGTGCGCGGCCAGCTCCCGCCAGGCGCCGAAGCCGGGGCCGCCGATCGTGCCGACTCCGTAGTGACAGAAGAGCGGCAGCTCGAAGAGGTTGCGCGTGGAGTGCAGATTCTCCGGCCGCCGCTCCAGATCGGTCAGGCGTACCTGCTTGACGAAGATCGGCGTACCGTCGACGTCCAGCAGGACCCGCTCTCCGCCGATGCCGGAGCCCAACGGCTGCCCGGCGTCCACGAGTTCACGTAACCTGCGGTCATCGCACAGGGCCAGCGAGGCGGAAACGGCACCATGGGCGGCCAGGCGGGCACCGCGGGACACGCCACCGTGTTCCACGCCGCCTCCCGATCGCTCCGTCACCCCGTCACCGCAACGTCTGCGTCAGCTCACTCCGCCCCGCCGCGTGCACCACATGCCCGTACGCGCCGTTGACGATCGGCATGTACGGCGGGACGTGCCCGCATTCGACATCGGCGACGATCGGCACGTTCAGGGAGCCGAGCGCGTCGAGGACGGCCTCGTGCTGGGTGAGCGACGGGCTGTCCGGAGCCGGGGTCCGGCCGACCAGGACGGCGTTCGCACCCTCGAAGAACCCGGCGAGCTTCATGCCGTGCAGATTGCGGCAGACGGTGAAGGCGTCGCTGTCGCACACCTCCACGTACACGAGCAGCCCCTCGGGTGCCATGTCGCGGGCGAACCCCGGCATGTCGAGATAGGGCGTCCCCGTGACATTGCACAGCACGTCGACGCAGCCGCCGATCAGCCTCCCCTCGGCCTCCACGTCCCCCGCGCCGTCCAGCCGGGTCCAGCCGCCCCGCGCGTCGAGCGTGTACTCCCGTACGTCGGGGAACGTGGCGTAGTCGTCGTAGCCGACGGTGCGGTGACGGCCGGGCGGTGTCTGCGTGAAGGACCGGCCCGACGGCGCGGCCACGATGTCGAACCACGACAGCAGCCCCTCCGGCACGCGGTACGGCGTGTCCATGAGGTTGTTGCCGTGGAGTGTCGCCGTACCGGTGAGCAGCGTGAGCGGGGTCATCAGGGTCGACATGTCGGAGAAGCCGACGACCCAGGTCGGCTCCGCCTCACGCAGCCGGTCCCAGTCCAGCAGCGGGATCAGGTCGATCGCGGTCTCCCCGCCCCACGGCGGCACGACCGCCTTGACGGTGGGGTCGGTCATCATCGACATGAACTCGCTCGCACGCTCGGCGGCCGAAGCGCTGACGTGACCCGAGCCGTCCATGCACGTCCCGACGACGACCTCGTACCCCCGTGCGCGGATGTCACTGACGGCGACCTCCAGGCGCGCGCGTAGCGCCTCCGGGACCCCGCTCGACGGCGAGGTCACACCGACACGGTCACCGGGACGCAGAGGAGGCGGGTATCGCAGAGTCATGCGGCGATCCTGGCACGACGCAGTGCCGGGCCGACAGCGAGTTTTCACCGTCCCGGCGGCGTACCCCCGTCGCCCGAGAGGCCCCGCCCGGGACACGCCCGACTCGTCGTCCCAAGCGAGCGTTCGTACAGCGCCGCCACCTCCCTCGCCCGCTCACCCAGCCCCGCCCGCAACCACTCCGGAGCCAGCACCTCGACCCCCGGAGCGTGCTCCCACAGCGCCCATTCCGCATGCCGAGCGTCCTGGAAGACGAGCGTCATCCGCAGCCGGCCCTCAACGTCCGTCCCCTCGCCGGTCACCGCCAGAGCCGTGGCGGCCAGGCGGTCCCGACGCGCCGGATCCGCCCGCACCAGCACCTCCGTGGTGTCACCGCCTGTACGGAACCGCACCTCGCGCTCCCGCCAGGCGCGCTCCAGGTCGACGGAGTCCGAGCGCAGGGCCGGTTCGTCGAGCTGCTCGGCCGCCAGCACCCGGGACAGCCGGTACGTACGGTCCTCCGAACCCCGCCGGGCCAGCAGATAGCCCTGGTCCTTGACGGTGACGATGCCGATCGGGTCCACGGTGCGCCACTTCGGGGGCTGGTTCACCGCCGCGTAGTGGATGCGCAGCCGGTGCCCGCCGAAGACCGCCCGCCGCACCTGCGTCGCCACCGCGTCGGGCACCTCCTCCGGGGCGACCGGCCGGGCCAGCAGGTCCGTTTCCGGGTCGACCAGCAGCCGTTGCGCCGCGCCCGCGGCGGTCTCCCGCAGTCCGTCGGGCAGCGCGTCGACCACCTTGAGCACGGCCGAGGCGAGCGCCGACCCGAGGCCGAACAGCTGCGCCCCGCGCCGTGATCCGGCGACGAGGAGGGCGAGCGCCTCGTCGTGGGTCAGTCCGGTGAGCGCCGTGCGGAAGTCCGGCAGCAGCGCGAACCCGCCGTGCCGGCCGCGCTCCGCGTAGACCGGGACGCCCGCCGCGGACAGGGCCTCCATGTCCCGCAGCACGGTCCGGGGGGACACCTCCAGCTCGCGGGCGAGTGCCTCCGCGGTCATCCGGCCTCGCTGACGCAGCAGCAGCACGAGGGACACCAGACGGTCGGCTCGCATGGAAAGGACCCTAACGAAATACATGACCGAAGATGTCACGTTTTCCTGCGAGGGTTCACCGCACGACGTCGAGGCAGTGCCAACCCACACGTTGACGATGGAGCAGATGCGGTGATGGAACGTAACGCGGTCAACCCCGTTTCGTGGTCGGTCGAGATGGGCTTCAACCAGGGAGAGGTCGTATCCGGGCACTCCCGCACCCTCTACATCTCCGGCCAGACCGCGATGAGCAAGGACGGCAGACCCGAGCACGACGGCGACATGGCGGCCCAGCTGGCGCTCGGCGTCGACAACGTCGAGGCGGTGCTCGCCGAGGCGGGCATGTCGCTGGCGAACCTCGTCCGGCTGAACGTCTACACGACCGACGTCGACCTGCTCTTCCAGCACTACGGAATCCTGGCGGGCCGTCTCGGCGCCGCCGGCGTCGCGCCGACCACCACCATGCTCGGCGTGACCCGCCTGGCCGTCCCCGGTCAGATGGTGGAACTCGAAGGGACGGCAGTCGCGTAGCGCACCTTGACCTGTGGCGGCGGACTGGGATGGACGAACTCCGTTCGCCGCCACGGGTGTTGTTCAGCCGCGGGGGAGTACGCCCAGCAGCAGCGAGGTGACGGTCAGCCGCAGGGCGTCCGGCAGCTCCATGTGAAGCACACCCAGCTCGGGCTCCTCCGCGTAGGCGGCGAGGACACCGGGCGGCGGCGGGACGTACGTCCCCAGCGCGCCCGCCGTGGCCAGGGCCATCAGGCAGAACGGCTCCGCGGCGTCGCCGATCTCGGGCACATGGCGGCGCAGCAGCTCCGACATGGTCGCGAGCCTCGCGAGGGAGGCCCGCTTGTGCCGCTTGACGACCTCGACCGAGACGTTGCGCTCGAGGACGCCTCCCTGTGCGCCGAACAGATCGCAGAGCACCGTGCGCTCCGCGAGCGACCGGCTGATCACCTCGCCCAGTTGGCGCGCCCGCGTCCCGGGCGCCGCGTCCGCGTCGACCCCCTCGGCGAGCTCGTCCGCCAGGGCCTCCAGCCAGCTGCCCAGGAAGTCGTCGAGCAGTTCCAGCAGGACCGCCTCGCGCGACTCGAAGTACCGCAGAACGTTGGACTTGGCGAGGCCCACGCGCCGGCTGAGCTCGTTGAGGCTGACCTCCGCCACCGGCATCTCGTCGAGCATCGCAGCCGTCGTGTCCAGGATCGCCCTGCGGCGGATCGCCCGTTGCTCCTCACTTCGCGCCCGCTGGAAGGTCATGCCCGCAGCCTAACTTAAAGACCACCGGTTCCTTGACATCGGACCGCCGGTCTCTTACGTTGACTGATAACAGACCGACGGTTTCTTAGGGGTGCGTGATGAGTGAACGCTGGGATGAACGGAACATCCCCGACCAACGCGGCCGGGTGGCGATCGTGACCGGCGCCAACACCGGGCTCGGATTCGAGACGGCACGGATGCTCGCCGAGCGGGGCGCCACGGTGGTCCTGGCCGTCCGGGACGTCGAGAAGGGCAAGCAGGCCGCCGCCCGCATCTCCGGCGACGTCGGCGTGCAGGCCCTCGACCTGGCCTCCCTCGACTCGGTCCGGTCCGCGGCCGCCGACCTGCGCGCCGTGCATCCGCGCATCGACCTGCTGATCAACAACGCGGGCGTGATGTACCCGCCGAAGCGGACCACCGCCGACGGCTTCGAGCTGCAGTTCGGCACGAACCACCTGGGCCACTTCGCCCTCACCGGCCTGCTGCTCGACCGGCTCCTCGACGTCCCCGGCTCCCGCGTCGTCACGGTCAGCAGCGGCGGCCACCGCATCCGCGCCGCCATCCACTTCGACGACCTGAACTGGGAGCGTTCGTACAGCCGCGTGGCCGCGTACGGCCAGTCCAAGCTGGCCAACCTGATGTTCACCTACGAACTGCAGCGCCGGCTCGCATCGCGCGGCACCACGGTCGCGGTGGCCGCTCATCCCGGCGTGTCGAACACCGAGCTCATCCGCAACTCGCCTGCGGTGTTCCGCTTGCCCGTCACCTGGCTCGCGCCGCTGCTCACGCAGAACGCCGCGATGGGAGCCCTGCCGACGGTCCGCGCCGCCACCGATCCCGAGGTGCGCGGCGGCCAGTACTACGGCCCCGCCGGCCGCCTGGAGATCCGCGGCCACCCGACGCTGGTGCGATCGAGCCGCGACTCCCACGACCGAGCCGTCCAGCAACGCCTGTGGACCGTCTCCGAGGAGCTCACGGGGGTCACGTTCCCCGTGGTGTGAAACGGCCCGTTCCCCCGCGAGGGGTGAACGGACCGTTCGCCTGAGGCGTCGCGGGACGGCCTCACCGCAGCCCGAGAACCTCCATCGTGTGCTCGGCCATCCGCCGCTCCCCGAGGGCGTTCGGGTGGACGGGCACCAGGCTCGTGCCGAACAGCAGCGGCTCGACCCAGCGGGTGCCGGGAGGCGTGCACGCGTCGTGGCCGTCGGAGACCTCGGAGAAGTCGACGAAGGTCGCGCCCGTCTCCTTGCTGGCGCGTTCGACCGCCGTGTTCAGGTGGGTCTGCACGTCGCGCAGGTACGGCACGTCACCGGAGGCGATCGGCAGCTTCAGATAGCACGACGGGTCGGCCTTCGCCGGGGTGATCCAGGGGTAACCCAGCACCGCCACGCGGGCGTTGGGCGCCTTGGCGCGTACGGCCAGCAGGGCGTTCTTCAGCGCGGGGTACGTGTTCTTCTCGATCTGGTCGTTGAAGGTCGAGCCGTACTTGTCCTTGCACGGGCTGCCCTGGCCCCCGGTCAGCAGACCCGCGCTGCCGCAGGACGTGATGGCGTTGATGAAGGTGCCGTTGTCGTTGCCGCCGATGGTCAGCGTCACCAGGTCGGTGTCGGCGCTGAGCGCGTTCACCTGGGGCGGGACGCCCAGGTACTGCGACGAGGTGAAGTCCTTGGTCTGGGCGGCGCCGCAGGTCACGTCCTTGAGGCGGGCGCCGGTCCGGTCCGCGATCACATGAGGGTAGTTCGCGGTGGACCGCAGGCACAGCAGGTTGCTCGTGTCCACGGGCAGGACGCCCGAGCCGGCGCTGTAGCTGTCGCCGAGGGCGACGTACTGCAGCGGGTCGGACGCCTGGGCCGTGCCGCCGGCCGTGAGGCTCAGGGCGAGCGCACCGGCGAGCGCGCATGATGTGGCCATGACATTACGGCGCGAGACATGCTTCTGCATGTGATCCCTTTCCGGAGGGGAGGGCGGGGCTGCGGGTGCGGCGGGCGGCACGGCGTGCCGGTGGAGGGCGGGGCGTCGAGGGCGGGGAAGAGAACCTGATCGAACGGTTACCGGCTGGTTCTACCGTCAAGTAATGTGCAGCCGCCCCGAGTCGGAGTCAACATTGTTGACCGAACTTCTCGAAACACGCACGCAATCTGCGGCCGGCCCCTGTGAATGTGTGAACGCGCAGGTGCGAAGCACACGGCCCCCTATCCTGACCCGCATGCTGCAGACCGGCTCCAGCGTGTCGACCCGCGAGTCCATCCACTCGGCCGCCGCCCAGCTCTTCCGGAGCAGGGGCTACTCACGGACCACCGTCCGCCAGATCGCCGCCGAGGCCGGCACGGACCCCGCCCTGGTGATCCGTCACTTCAAGAGCAAGGAACTGCTGTTCCTGGAGACGATGCACCTGACGCTCGACGACGAACCGCTGCTCGACGTACCACTGGAGCGCCTGGGCGAACGCCTCGCCGAACTCCTCCTCGACCTCGGAGGCTCCGCACGCGGTGTCTTCCTCGCACTGGTTCACGGCAGCAATGAACCGCACATCCACGACCGGTTGAGGGACACGCACGAGCATCTCTTCGTCGAGCCCCTGCGCCGCCGGCTCTCCGGTCCCGACGCCGGCATCCGCGCGCGCATGGCGGCCGCCGTGGCGGGAGGACTCCTCTACGCCCTGTGGGTGGCCGGGGACCAGGGCCTGCTCCGCATGGACCGCGCGGAACTGGTGTCGCGGTACGGCACCCTCCTCCAGGATGTGCTGACTCCCCGGACGTCCTGATCGCGCCGGGGGATCCCTCCCCGGACCGCCCCTCACATCCTCCCGGCCGCCGACCTGATCGCCTCGCGGATCCGCGGGTACGTGCCGCAGCGGCAGATGTTGCGGATGCCGTCCAGATCCTCGTCCGTGACCTCGCGGCCCTCCTCCGCGACGCGGCGGACCAGCGCGACCGCCGCCATGATCTGCCCCGGCTGGCAGTAACCGCACTGCGCCACGTCCTGCTCCAGCCACGCCTCCTGCATCGGATGCAGTTCCGCGTCCACCGTGGCGGCGAGCCCCTCGATGGTGGTGATCTCGTCGGTCGGCTTCAGGGCGCCGACGGGGACCGCACAGGGGTTCACCGCACGGCCGTTGAGATGGCTCGTGCACGCCTTGCAGACGTTGATGCCGCACCCGTACTTGGGCCCGGTCACGCCCAGGACGTCGCGCAGCACCCACAACAGCCGCTCGTCGTCCCGCACATCGACGGTGACCTCTTCGCCGTTCAGACGGAACGTGTGCTTCGGCATGAGGGCTCCAGGGGTCGTCAGCGGACATGGTCGAGGCCGTCGGCCGGGGACGCGGGAATGGGCGGCACGGTCGGTTTCGGGTCGAAGGAGAGAGTGCCGTGGTTGACGGGGAAAGTGGTGGGCATCGTGCCGGTCGCACGTCCGTAGGCACACGCCACCGCCGCCATCGACGCGGCGACACCCAGCTCACCCGCCCCGCCCGGCTCGCCGGTGGTGTCCGGCATGACGATCACGTCGAACTCCAGTGGGGTGTTCCACTGCCGGGTGTAGAAGTAGTTGTCCCAGCTCGCCTCGAGGAAGTGACCGTCGCGCAGGTGGAGTCCTGAGGTCAGGGTCTGGGCGATGCCGTCCATCAGACAGCCCGTCATCTGTGCTTCCAGGCCGCGCGGGTTGACGGTCAGCCCGACGTCCACCACCACGACCGCCTTGGTGACCCGCGGACCGGTCACGCCGTCGCGCACCCGCCGGTTCACCGTCTCCGGCCGGCAGTCGATCTCCACCAGCACCGCGTTGGCCGAGTGGTACTCGGTGTGGAGCGCGATGCCCTGCGCCATGCCGTCCGGCATCGTCCGGCCCCAGTCACCGGCCTCCGCCGCCTTGTCCAGCACGGCCCGGGCGCGTTCGTCCCGCAGGAACCGACGCCGGAACGTGTATGCGTCCTTGCCCGTCCTCGCGGCGAGCCGGTCCACGATCAGCTCCCGCGCACACGTGACGTCGGGGGAGTAGACGTTGCGCATGCTGCCGGTGTTGAAACCCTTGTCCGTCTCGGCCAGCAGCCGGCTGTTCACTCCGAAGTCGTACGGCATCGACTGCGACAGCTGGAAGAACGTCTCGGAGAACCCGATGTCCCCGACCGGCAGCCGGGCCGCCATCGCCGTCAGCAGCTCGCCCAGGCCGTGGCCGAGGTCCGTGGAGACGCTTGTGTGCCGCTGCCTGTACCCGAGGACGGTGTCTCCCGCGTACGCGACCCGCACCCGGGAGATCGCCATCGGATGGGTGCGGCCCTGACGGGAGTCGTCCGCGCGGTGCCACATCAGCTTGACGGGCCTGCCCGTCTTCTGCGACACCTCGGCGGCCTCCAGCGCGGCGTCGAAGAACAGCTTCCGACCGAACGAGCCACCGCCCTCGGTGACGTGCACCTTCACCGCGGCGACCGGCAGCCGCAGCCGGGCCGCAATGGTCTGCCGGGCGACGATCGGCGACTTCAGGGAGGACCAGATCTCCGCGCGGTCCGGACGGACGTCGGCGATCGCGCAGTTGGGCTCCAGCGCGCTGTTGCTGCGGAAGTGGAAGGTGAACGAGCCTTCCACGCTCGGCGTCAACGGCGGCAGGCCCATGGGCGGTTCGGCGGCGCGCAGCTCCTCGAGCACGGAGGCGTCGGACTTGCCCTCCGCCGTCCCGGGCTTCCACGACACGCGCAGCGCCCGTACGGCGTCGATGCACCGGCCGAAGGTCTCCGCGCGCACCGCCACCCCGGTGGAGATCACCACGACGTCGGTGACCCCGGGCATGGCCCGCACCTCGTCGAGGTTGCTCACCGCGCCGGGCCTGCCGTTGATCGTGGGCGGCCGGCACACCATCGTCGGCAGCGCGCCGGGCACATCGAGGTCCAGGGTGAACTGCTTGCGCCCGGTGACCGCGGCGAGCGCGTCCACGCGGGTGTGCGGGCGGCCGACGACGGTGAACCGGTCGCGTGGCTTGAGGCTCACGGAGACCCGCTCACTCGTCCGGCCCGCCGCCTTTCCGGAGAGCTCCCCGATACCGGCACTCCGGCCGTCGGGAGCGGACAGGACCCCGTCCTTCAGCTCCACGTCACCTGGTTCGACGCCGAATTCGACGGCGGCCGCGTTCAGCAGCCGCTGCCGGGCGACCGCGGCGGCGACCCGTACCGGCGTGTAGGTGGAGAAGGTCGTGTTGGAACCGCCGGTGAGCTGGTTGAACAGCAACTCCGGCCGCGCGTCGGCGAGGGTGACCCGCACCCGCTCCACCGGCACGTCCATCTCCTCGGCGATCAGCATGGCCGTCGAGGTGGTGATGCCCTGCCCGACCTCCGCGCGCGGCAGTGCGAACGACACGGTGCCGTCCTCGTTCACCTCGACCGTGATCAGACCCGAGGTCGGCAGGGCGGCGGCCGTCATCACGTCGTTGAGGTCGACCAGTTCGGTGATCTCGGGTGAGGGGATGCCGTCGGCCGCGGCTCGCGGGGCGGAGGACGTCCCGGCGGCGGCGACGAGCGTCGGGGCGGCCAGGACGTAACCGAGGAAGCGTCGTCGTCCCGGGCCGCGCGCGTCCGGCTCCGGCGTCGTCGCCATCCCGTCACCGGGCATACTGCGTCACCATCCCATCTCGGCGGGTCGGGGGCACGGGGCGCACACCTTTCCTCGCGTTCACCGGTCGCGCAAGGGGCGGCGTCAGAAGGGCCGGTTGGCGTCGGGGATCTCCAGGTGGATGGGCCGCCCCTCGGACATGAACAGCAGGACGAACTTGCGCAGGGCCTCCTCCAGCGTCCACGCGATGGACGGCACCCCGGGCAGCGGGATCAGCCCCTCGCGGAACGCCACCACCAGCGGCCAGGCCGCGCCGACCACGGGCTGCAGGATGGGCTCCCGGTCCAGCCCGATCAGATCGCCGACCCGGTCACCGACGATGTACCGGGAGAACGCGTTGATCAGCGGCTCGGTGAGCCCGGCGTCGACCTCCGCGATGATGCCGAGGAGCGCGTCCGTGAGCGCGGCGCCCTCCGGGGTGTGGTCGACGATCGGGTCGAGGACCTGCCTCGACTGGGCGTTCGCCGCCGCCCAGGTGGCCGGGATGTACTCGTCCCGGATGCCCAGCATGTGCGCGCTCACCTGCCACACGTGCAGGAAGCCCTCCGACTCCGTCTCCGTGATCGGGACCCTCCAGTCGCGCAGCTTGCCCATGACGTACGTCGGCAGGCTGTGCCAGGTGACCATCATGTCGGCCTGGCTGATCGGAACGGTCTGGCCGCCGCTGGTCCGGGACCAGCCCGGGGACTGCGGCAGCAGATGCCGAACAGCCGCGTGCACCAGCCGCGTGCGCACCGACGTCGCGATCATTCCGCCCTGCGGCCTGTACGCGTACACGTCCCCGACGTCGTACCCGAGCTGGGCGGTCTTGGCGACCCGGTCCTTCATGTCCGCGCCGCCCTTGGAGTAGTACACGGCGCGCGCCTCGCGGGGGATGGCGGTGCTCAGCAGCCCACTGCCCAGCCCGTACAGGACGCCGGTGTACAGCCCTTTCCTGCGGGTGAAGTCGACCGCGTCCTGGAGCTTCTCGGTGTCGGCCCAGGAGGGCAGCTTGCGCGCCTCCTCCATCCAGTCCCGCAGTTCGGCGGGGAGCCCGTCGGGCAGCGGCTGGTCGTTGCGCACCCAGTTCCGCAGCAGGTCGTTGACGCGCGGCACCTGACCCCGTTCGATCACCTCGGCGACGATCGCGTCGACCTCGTCGTCCCACACCCAGTCGGGGTCGACGCCGGCTCCGCGGCCCGCCACCGAGTCGGACGGCGACCACGTCCACAGCGACCGGGCCCGCGCCGGCGACGCCATGCCCAGCGCCCCGAACGCGCCCAGCGCGCCGCCCGCGATCAGTAGTCTCCGCCTGTTGACGTCGGTCATGCTGCGACTCCTCGTCTCGTCCCGGTCGTTGTCCCCGTGGTCCGCGGCCGTGCCCAGTTGGTACGCTGAAACACATTCAGTATCGCTGTATCGTCGCGCCCCCAGGGGAGCACAGACGGCGCATGAACGCCAGAGGTGCGACCGGATCTGTTGACACCCCGTCAACAGTGGTCCACCGTGTGCCGCCCCGGGAGTCCGCAGACGCGCGCGATGAAGGGAGCCCCCGTGGCCGCACCCGAGCAACTGCACGAGGACGACGAGGGGTTGACGATCCCCCGACTGCTGCGCGAGAACGCGCGACGGCACCCGGACCGGCCGGCACTCACCACCGGTACCGGCCCCGACGACGGCACGCTGACCTGGTTCCAGCTGCGCGCCGAGGTGGCCGCGCTCACTCGCGGACTGGCCGCCGCGGGCCTTCGGCGGGACGAGCGGATGCTCATCGCCATGTCCCGGCGGGCCGAACACTGGGTCGCCGACCTGGCCGCCGTCCACCTCGGGGCTCTGCCCTGCGGCACCTACGACACCCTGAGCACGGAGCAGATCCGCCGCCTCGCCCGGCACAGCGCGGCCACCGTCCTGGTCCTGGAGGGCGAGGAACAGATGCGGCGCTGGGGGCCCGTGCTCGACGACCTGCCCGACCTGCGTGCCGTGATCGTCCTGGACTGGCGCGCCGCACCGGAGGGCGACAGACGGTTCGTGAGCTACCAGGCAGTCCGCGGCGCGGGACCGCTGGACGCCGACACGTTCGAGGCACTGACGGACGAGATCGCCACCGACGAACCGCTGACGGTGGTGTACACGTCGGGCACGACGGGGGAGCCGAAGGGGGTGGTGCTCACCCACCGCGACGTCATCCACGGGTCGTTCACGCAGAACCAGGTGCTCCAGGACCCGGACCGCCCCCGGACCGTCGCGTACCTGCCGCCGGCCCACATCGCCGAGCGGGTGCTCGGCATCTACCTGCCGATCTGCACCGCGGGCCACGTCACCATCTGACGCGACCCGGTGCGGCTCGCCGCCACGCTGCTGCATGTGCGCCCGCACGCGTCCTTCGGCGTCCCCCCGGTTCCGTTCCGCGGCCGGAAGAACTCGGGTGCGATCGGCGTCGGGCCTCTGCGAGCATGCGTGCCGTGGAGATCAACGATGTCGTCCTTCGCCGTGCTACCGGCCCCGACGCCGCGGCGGTGGCCGAGGTGTGGCTGCGGTCCTTCACGGCGGCGCTGCCGCGCGTGCGCCGGGCGCATACGGACGACGAGGTGCGGGCCTGGATCCGCGAGGTGGTCGTATCCGGCCAGGAGACCTGGGTGGCGACGGTGGACGACTCGGTCGTCGCCATGATGGTGCTGGACGGCGACGACCTGGACCAGCTCTACGTCGACCCGGCCCGGCAGGGCAGAGGCATCGGCGGACGCCTCGTGGACCTCGCGAAGGAGCGGAGCCCGTCGGGGCTGACGCTGTGGACGTTCCAGGTCAACGAGGTGGCGCGTCGTTTCTACGAGCGGCACGGTTTCGTGGCGGGGGAGTGGACCGACGGTCTGCGGAACGAGGAACGCGAGCCGGATGTCCGCTACGTGTGGCGCCCCCACCGGCCAGGGCGCTGACGTCGCCTGCGTGGGCCTGGCCGGTGGCGGCCCACGGGAGACCAGCCTGGCGGCCACGCGTTCCGGCGTCCGGGCCCCGTGGTCAGCGGGGCAGGGCCGCTGTCAGGTCGACCTCGACGAGTTGCCCGGAGAAGCCGAGCCGGGCGACTCCCAGCAGCGTGCTCGCGGTGGTGAACGCCGGTCCGACGACCGATGCGGTCAGGCGTCGCCATGCGGCGCCCAGGACCGGTCCGTCGTCGCTGACCACGTAGATCACGGAGCGGACGACGTGTTCCGGCCCGGCGCCCACCGCGCTCAGGGCCGCGAGAGCGTTGGCCGCCACCTGGTCGATCTGGGCGTCCAGATCACCCGGCCCCACGAGCTCCCCTGCCTCGTCGAGCGGGCACTGCCCCGCGAGGTAGGCCGTCGGTCCCGCCTCCACGACGGTGATGTGGTGGTACCCCGGGGTCGCGTGGAGCTGGGGCGGATTGATGCGCGTGATCTGGCCCGTCATGGGGCGAGAGTCTGTCGCCAGGACCGGCCCCGGCGCATCACATTTTCCGCCGGGCCGGCTGCCTCGGGCTCGGCGGCGGAGGGACATCGCCTCATCAGGCCAGCAACAACGGCATGTCCCAGTCGGCCGGTGTGCCGTCCGCCGCGTACGAGTCCAGCGCGAGCGCGACCCCGGCCGCGCCGTCCAGATAGCCGGACACGTCGGACCCGAACGGCGCCTTCGTCATCGTGAACCGCAGTCCGAACGGCAGTGCCGGATCGAAGGCGGAGACGAGTTCGGCGGCGATGTCGTCCCGCAGTCCGTCGAGCCGCGGGTCCTGCCACTCCTCGTTGAGCCGGCCGAGCTGGTGCAGAGCCCCGGCCCAGCCGTGGCACAGAGCATGGTCGTTGATCCCCCAGTCCGACCGGGGCAGGGCGAGCAGCCGGTCCACCGAGGCGCGGGCCAGATCCGAGAAGTCCGTCCGGCCGAGAGCCCGCCCCGCCAGTTGCAGAGCACGGGAGACCCCAGGAGCCCCGTAGCACCAGGCCGGCCACTTGGCGGTGCCGTCATAGGCGGCTGGCCCGCGCCGCCACTCGGCGAAGGAGAGGTAGCCGGGCCAGAAGACACCGTGTCCGTCCGCCACCGCCCAGGTCCGCAGCAGTCCGGCCGTCGCCTCCATCGCCTCCCGCTGCCCCTGCACCCGCACGCCCTGCTCCCATGCCAGGGCCATCAACGCGAGCGGTCCGGCAACGCCGTGCGACAGACCGAGGTTGAGGTGACCTCCGGGAAACGCCCCCTCCGAACCGATCCGAGGCGCGTCCAACGCCCACCAGCGCGGCACGAGTGCGCCCTGATGCTCCACGGTGCCCAGCGACAGACGCACGAGGTGGTCCAGCACCGCCGTCAGCGGCTCTTCGCAGGTCTCCGCACGGGCCAGCAGATAGCGGCCGACTCCGCTCAGTCCACGGACCACTTCGTAGTGTCCGATGGTCGGCAACGGCCGGTCCTCGACGGGCGGCAGGACCGTCCTCACGAGATCACGCTGGTAGGCGTCGAACCGGTCGAGCGCGGAGACGTACCCGCCGGTGGTGCGATGGGCGACCAGCACGGCGCACGCCAGGGCGCCGGGCCCCTTGAAGATCCCGCTCGCGGTGCCGCGCGCGCCCGGGACGGCGCGCGTGCCCGCCGTCAGGTACGCATGGGCGCGCGGAACCTGCCGCGCGGTGTCACGGGCGGCCCCAGCGAAAGCGAGTGCCAGTCCGGGACTGCCGCTGCCCAGGGTCAGCTCCGCCCAGACCGGCTCGGCGACCCCGTCGTCCGCGGCCTCGGCCGGGATGCGGGTGGCCGCCATGGTGGCGGCGGGGTCCGCCAGCCGTTCCAGGATCTCGGACGACACCGCCCCGGCCCGCTCCCGCAGGCCGTGAGCCGCTTCACCGCCCCCGCGCTCCCGAGTCCCGCCGCCGGTGGTGGTCACGTCCGCCGCCCCGCTCATCGACCGCTCCCGTCGCCGCCCACGCCCCCGCCGCCATGCCGGCGTCGCCCGAGATGACTCCGTACCGCACCCCGCAGGACCGCGTATCCGCGGGCCTCCGCCGACCGGTCGATGCCGAACTGACGGTTGTGCCGCATGTGCAGCAGCGACAGCAGCGCCTCGTCGCGGTCGGCCTCCGGGGCGGAAAGGATCAACCGCCCGTACGCACGCGGCTCGTCGGACCCGGCCCACAGCGCGCCGAGCGCCGGCGCCCTCAGCGCTTCCGCGGCGGCCGCGACCACCTGCCCCGGCGTGATCAGCCGGTCGGCGAGGGCACGGTGCCGCTGGTAGACCTCGTGCTCCTCGGACTTGGTGAACATCCGGTCGACCCAGCCGCACCAGTCCCAGTCCCCGAGGGACTCGAGAAGCACCGCGTGCCCGAGCCCGGCGAGCACGTCGGCGGGAAGGGCCCGCGCCGCGCCGCGCGCGGCACGCATGTGCACGATCGCCGACAGGCTGTCCGTGCGGAACAGACGCTCGGCGGCCTCCTGGAGAGCCTCGCCCCCGTACCGGTCGCTTTCGGGCCGGTAGGTGTCGAGAGCCGTCGAACGCAGCGCCCCGCTCTCGGTGAGTACGCGCGACGCACGGCTGAGCGCGGGCAGCACCCGGCCGTTCAGCGCCTCCGCGTCGCCGTGGAAGCGCAGCCGGAGATGCGGCTCGGGATCCTGGTACCGCACGAAGAACCAACGGTCGACGTCGTCCTCGATCTCGGCGAGCACGGCGGGAAGGTGATCGGCGAGCAAGGCGTCATGGGCCGACGGCTCCGCGTACCACTTGACGAACAGCCAGTCCTCACCCGGCAGATGGAACCGGGCGGGGGCGCGCCGGACCGGCGGTGCGGGCCGCGCCCGCTCCCCGCCCTCCGTCCGCGTGGCCCCGCCGGACCGCCGCGCCCCCGCGAGGGGCACCACGATCTCCGTACTGTGCCCGCCGTTCCAGCCGAGCCCCGCACCGTCGGCGGTCAGATCCTCGTGGAGGACGAACCGAGGGTGCGCAGCGGTCAGTTCGGCGCGCAACAGGTCCCTGTCCCACCGATCGCGCAGATCGACGGGGTACATCTGGTCGTTGCGCGCGATCTGCAGCCGCTCCGGTACGGCGAGACGCCGCCGCCAGGCGTCGAGACCCCGCTCCCACACCTCCGCGTCCTTGGCGCGCGCCGCATCGCGCAGCCGGCGCCCGGGCAGCCACCGTGCGGACATCGCCACCACCCGGCCGTACCGCACGCGCGGCAGATACGGCAGGGTGTCGTGCCCGGCCCAGTCCCAGCCCGACCACACCCGTGGCCGCGCCGTCGCCAGATCCATCAGGAACCGCGCCACCGGCGGAGCCTGCGCGTCCAGGGCCAGCATGTGCGGCAGCACCGGCCGGACGGGACGCCCGCTCTCCGGGTGCAGCAGCCGCAGCCCGTCCGAACCGGCCGCGACGAGCAGTGAGCGCCAGTCCAGACAGCGGGGGTCGTCCCGGTCGTCGGGAACACCGACGGGGATGCGGTACGGCAGCAGCCGGGGGACCTGGACGATGTTGAGCCCGCGCGGCTCCCGGGGGAGCAGTTCCACCTGCGCCGCGATCACCTCGCCGTCGGAACCGCCGGACGTCTCGACGGCCAGCCGGGACAGTTCGGCGGTGAGGCCGGCGGCCTCCGCGAAGCGACCCGCGGTGGCGCCGGCCGCCCACGCCCCGATGTGCGGGCTGCCGAGCAGGCGGAAGTCGCCGCGGTCCAGGGCGGCGGTGCTCTCGGCGAGCACCTGGAAGCAGAGTTCGAGGCCGCGTGGCGGCGCGGCCTCCGGATCGTGCCGGGCGACGTCCGAGAGACGCCGTACGACATCGTCGGTCAGCACCAGGTCGCCGCCGGACAGGACGGCCTCCTGGATCAGCTCACCGACGAACGCCCGTCGCGGACCGTCCGCCTCGTCACCGGGCCCGGTGCGCGCGTACGTGGGCTCCGCGCTGTACTCCGGAGGCAGACCGAGCCCGCGGTGCGCGTCGGTCAACTCGCCCAACGGCACGGCGCAGGCGGTGCCGTACCGCTCGATGAAGCGGTCACGGTAGTCCCGCATGTACGCCAGCGTCGTCCACTCAGGGGTGATCGCCCAGATCGCGCCCGCGTACCGGCACACCTCACGCCCGACCGCCTCCGGGAGGACGAACTCGCCGGGTATGTGCAGATCCACATGCACGGGAGGCCGGGCCTGCGCGTCGCCGCCCGTGCCGGGGACGTCGAGTCGCCGCACCTCGTCCAGCAGCCGTCGCCAGGAGTCGCCGCCCCGCCCCGGGGCGTCCTCCTGGTGCCGCGCACAGGCCGCCCGGATGTCCCGCAGCGCCCGCGCGTCGTCGGGAAGCGCCTCGTCGAGCACCGTCTCGATGCTGTCGAGCAGCGAGGCGTCGATGCGGTGCGGGGTGATGGAGGTGAGGAGGAAGCCGTGCCGGACGAGTTCGGCGAGCTGACGGTCGAGCCGCCCGGCGTCCGGCGACGGGAAACGCCCGGAGAGCGCATCGAGCAGATCGCCGTACGCCACCAGGGTGCACGCCTGCTCCCGCACCGCGCTGACCAGCGCGTTGTCCCGCACCGACTGCTCGTGCCCACCGGTGCGCAGGTACAGCCGACCGTCCCTTAGGAAGCACAGGTCGTTGAGCACGACCTCCACGCGCCGGCGCACGGAGGGCTCGGCGAGCCAGGCCAGTACGCGACGCCGCAGCCACGCCCCGTCGAGCCGGACCGCGACCTCACCGGTCCCCGGCTCCGCCTTGGCCGCGGAACCGAACCGGGCCCTGCCCACACCCGCGAACAGACCGAACGGCGTCGGACGCGCCGCGGCCCGGCGGGCGTACCGCGTCAGGGTGCGCGCGGCGCTCACCGTCCGCTTGCGCCCCAGCGTCGCCACGCCCTCGTCACCGGTCAGACGGTCCAGACTGTGCGCCAGGGAACCGCTGGCCACCCGTACCGCCTGGCCGAGCACGGCATCGGAGGCCAGCTGCCGTGCTCCGCGCACCGGATCGGCGGCGTCGACGCCGGCCAGGGCGGTGCCGCGCGGCCGGCTCGCCATACGGACGAGCACGGGCTCCCGTACCTCGAATACTGCAGACGTCTGATGGGGTTCGGACTCCGCCGCCACGTGTGCGCTCTCCTCGTCGCCGTCGTACGGAAGAGCGGGGCGGTCCCAGCACCGCCCCGCTCGGAAGAGCCCCTGAGGGGCCTCAGCCCGTCAGCAACAGATGGGGCAGCGCGTGCCGATCGCGTAGCTGCTCGGCGAGGTGTAGGTGCCCTGCCCGAACGACTCGGCCTGCTCCGGCAGGTCGGACACGCGGAGGTCCAGGTCGAGGTCCAGCTCGGGGGCATCCTGGGACAGAACGATCTCGGTACGCATGCTTCTCCCTTGGGTGGTGGGGTGCACGGACTCGAACGTGCCGGGCCGCGGTCGCGGCCCGGACATGCGTATCCTTCGCGGCTGCCGATGATAGGTGGTAGATGAAATCACGCCATCGATCACGGCGCGGAGAGCGGACCCGCGGTGCTCACTCCGGCCACCGCGGCCGGTCGGGTCCGTCGCCGACGGCCCCCCAACTCGGCGCGCCGAGGCCGCAGTTCGTGTCACGCCGCGGTCGAGTCAATGCGGCGCCGACACGGTCGCCCCTGCGTGGAGCGAGAGTGATCGAGGGCGCGTCCGTCCGGCTGCCGCGCAGCCTCGCACGGATGCGCATGCGGCGGTTCCGGTCACCGCCATCGGCCTCACGCCGACCGTTGGCTGGTTGCCGCTCTTGCGTGCGGGGTCCCGTCGAAGCGTGCCGGACATCACAACCCTGGCTTCATTTTAAGTAGCCAACCCCCTGGCTTCAGTTTCCGAAGTCTGCTTACCTGGAACTCATGGACGCCATGTCGCTGCCGGCCAACCGCCACTGCCCGATAGCCCGGACCCTCGCGGTACTGGGCCAGAAGTGGAACCTGCTGCTGCTGCGCGAGGCCTTCCTCGGCCGCACCCGTTTCGCGGAGTTCCAGCGCATCGGCATCCCCAACGCGACCCTGGGCCAGCGCCTGAACGACCTCGTGTGCGCCGGCCTCCTGGAGCGCGTGACCTATCAGGAGGAGGGCGAACGCAGCCGTGAGGAGTACGTCCTCACGGACGCCGGCCGCGACGTCCTGCCGATCCTCGCCGCGCTCAGCGCGTGGGGGGACCGGCACCGCCCGCAGGAGACGGGACAGGGCGTGGTCTGCACGGCCGACGGGGAGCGCCCCGTGCGGCTCGAATTCCGTGGCCCGGACGGCGAGCCGGTCGATCAGGACGCCGTCACGATCATCCGGGGCCCGGCGTACCACGCCGCCCTCGCCGCTGCCGGCCGGTCGCCCGACGGTGACCGGCGGCGCGAACCCAGTCAGTGAGGAACTCATCATGCCCACCAGCGGCACCCTCGCCTACGACGTCTTCGTAGCCGACCCCATCCCGCAGAACGTCACGGAACCCGTCCCCAACGGCGACCGCCGGATGTTCTCACCCCTGTCCGTCACCCTCGTCCACGGAGAGCGGGACGCCGTCCTGGTCGATCCGCCGCTGACCACCGCCCAGGCGGAGGCGGTGGGGGACTGGGTGGCGGCCTCCGGCAAGAATCTGACCCACATCTTCGCGACCCATGGCCACGGTGATCACTGGTTCACCGCCGGCCTCATGGCGGAACGTTTCGGCGCGACCGTCGTCGCCTCCGAGGGCACGATCAAGGAGATGCACCGCAACGCGGCCATCCGCCCGCAGTTCTGGGACAAACTCTTCCCGGGACAGATCCCGGACGCCCCCGTCACCGCCGTCACCGTGCCCGGCGACCGCCTCACCCTCGAGGGCCACGAGCTGCACATCGTGGAGGTCGGCCACAGCGACACGGACGGGACGAGCGTCCTGCACGTGCCGGACCTCGGCCTCGTCGTGGCCGGTGACGTGATCTACAACGGCGTCCACCAGTACCTCGCCGAATCCGCCGACGGCGGCCGTGACGCCTGGCGGAAGGCCGTCACCGTCGTGGAGGACCTCCGTCCACGCCACATCGTCACCGGTCACAAGAACAAGGAGCTGGACGACGACGCCGCCCGCGCGATCGCCGAGACCCGCGCCTACCTCGACGCCGCCGACGAACTCCTCGCCCGGCACGACGACCCGCTCGGCTTCTTCCACGCCATGCTGGAACGCTTCCCCGACCGGCTGAACCCGGGCGCCCTCTGGGGAGGCGCGGTCGCCCTCTACAAGGAGAAGGCCCCAACTCCCGGACCGTCGGTGGGCCGCCGATGACTTCGAGCGGCGAACCGGGTCTGCACTTGCATGACCCGCATCATCGCTGACATCTCGATCTCCCTCGACGGCTACGTGACCGGCCCCGACCCCGGTCTGCTCAACGGCCTCGGCACCGGCGGCGAGGGCCTGCACACCTGGGCGTTCTCCGGCGACCCGGAGGACCGCCGGATCGTACGCGAGACGACCGAACGCTCCGGTGCCGTCGTCCTGGGCCGCCACCTCTTCGACATCGTCGACGGCCCGAAGGGCTGGAACGACGAGTCCGGCTACGGCGCCGGTGAGGTCGGCAAGCCGGCGTTCGTCGTCCTGACGAGCCAACCGCCCGCGTCCGTACGCACGTCCGACCTCGACTGGACGTTCGTCACCACCGGTGTGCGCGACGCCGTCGCCACCGCGCGCGAACGTGCGCGGGCGGCGTCCGCGCGCAGCGGCAAGGACCTCGACGTGTACGTCATGGGCGGCGGCATCACGATCAGCTCGGCCCTCGACGCCGGGCTGATCGACGTACTGACCCTGCACCTCGCCCCCGTCGTGCTGGGCGGGGGCACACCCCTCTTCACCGGCGGGGTGGCCCGTACCCTCACGCAGCGAAGCGTGACCCGCACGTCGACGGCGACCCACATCTCCTACGACGTACCGCGCTGATCCCCCGCGGAACCCCGCCGTCCACCCGTACCGTGAAGGCCGTGAGGGCGGGTACGGAGCACACCAGGCTGGTCATCCTGCGCGGCAACAGCGCCTCGGGGAAGTCGTCCGTCGCGGCGGGACTGCGCGCACGGTTCGGCCGCGGACTCGCCCTGGTCGCCCAGGACAACCTCCGCCGTGTCGTCCTGCGCGAGCACGACCGCCCCGGCGCGGCCACCATCGGCCTGATCGACCTCACCGCGCGCCACGCCCTGGACGCCGGCTTCCACGTCGTGGTCGAAGGCATCCTCCGCGCCGACCGCTACGGCGCCATGCTGACCCGGCTGCACACCGACCATCGCGGCCGGAGTCACGCGTACTACCTGGACGTTCCCCTCGACGAGACGCTCGCCCGCCACGCCACCAAGCCGATCGCCGACACCGTCGGAGAGAGCCGGCTGCGCGAGTGGTACCGCCCGTGCGACCTCCTGCCCGGCGGCATCGAAACCGTCATCACCGCCGACAGCGCACTGCACGAAACCGTCGACCGCATCATGCGAGAGACCGGCCTGGACCGCCTTCCCGCCGTGGACTGCTGACGGGGCGCCATCGTCCAGCGAGTTCATATTTTCTTCACACAACCGCTACAGTTCGTGCTTCAACTGGCACCCGGGGGGCGTGATGACCAATCCGTACACATCAGCAGGCCGCACCGCGCCGAAGTGGGCGCGCAAGCGGTACGTGCTGCCGGCGCTCGGTCTCGCGTTCTTCATCGGCATCGGAGCGAGCGGCGAGGACAGCAGCGCGAAGGGCGACGCGAAGCCTATGGCGGCCAAGGCCCAGCCGGCGGCGACCGTCACCGCGACGGTGACCGCCACACCGTCCGCCGCTCCGGAACCCGCCCCGACCGTGACGGTGACGGAAACGGAGACGGCCAAGGTGAAGGTGAAGGTCACCAGGACCGTGACCGCGGAACCCGTCGAGGAGGACTACAGCGGTGGCGGAGGAGGCGGAGGCAGCGTCTACTACGAGAACTGCTCTGCCGCCCGAGCCGCCGGTGCGGCACCCGTACACGTCGGCGACCCCGGCTACGGCAGCCACCTGGACCGCGACGGCGACGGCACCGGCTGCGAGTAGGCGCCGGGCATGGACGGCGGCCCCTGTGGCACTCGTCCGGTGCGGGCGGCGCTGCCGCAACGGGGCGCCGCGACCGCACAGGAAGAGCCGCCGAGGGCAAGGACGGTGCCGACGTGACCGGGAACAGCTCCGCCGAGCCGGGACGCAGGCCATGAAGCGCGGCGCGCGGTACGCCGTCGCCGCCTCCGGGCAGTGGACCGACGAGGAGGACGGCCGCCGCAGGCTGCCCGCCGGGGAGGTCCACGCCTGGGAGCCGGGCCGCAACGAGACCGTCTGCGGCTTGTCCCTCAGCCGTTCGCGCCTCGCGCGCTTCTCCCACGTCAGCTGGCCCGACACGTTCCCCGAGTCGGGCGGCGCGGCCGACAAGGTGCAGCGGGTGTGCCCACGCTGCGCGTCGGTGGCCGGACGCCGGGGCAGCGACGCGCGCCCACGCTGGGTGCGCGTCCGCCCGCGCCCCTGAAGTGAGCGCGACCCGACCATGTACAGGTCGGGCCGGCGCCCCACCCTCATGCGCCGGTCAGCAGGTCACCCTCCTCGACGGCCGACAGCGACAGCGTCTTGTAGCCGACCTGCTCGAACAGCACGACCACCCGGTCCTCCTCCCTGCGCATCACGGTGCCCGCACCCCAATCGGCGTGCCGCACACGCTCGTTCGGCTCGTACGGACCGGCGTCCCCGGGCGGGGGAGCGGCGTCCGGACGTCCGGCGTCCGACGCACCGGGCTCGTTGTCCAGTCGCTCGCACACGTCACAATGCCCGCACGGAACGTCGAGCTGCTCACCGAAGTAGCCGAGCAGGTACTGACGGCGACAGCTCGGCGTCTCCGCGTAGCCGCGCATCATCTCGATGCGCGAGCGGTCGATACGGCGCCGCCGCTCGAACACCTCCTCCGCCGCCTCCGCGGCTTCCTCCGCCGACCGCCCGGACACGGCCCGAACGGCACGGCGCCTCCCCTCGACGACCACGGCGCCGGCCTCTTCCAGCAGGTTCAGCAGATCGCCGGCCTTCCGGCGCGACAGCCCGCACAGCTCCGCCGTACGACTGCGGCTCTGCGGCGCGTCCCGCTCGAGCAGCGTGCTCATGATCCGTCGCAGCGCCTCGGCGTCCAGCGACCTGGACGTGAGGAACTTCTGCAGCCCCAGATCCTCGGGCCGGTAGAACAGCACGGCGTCGGCGGCCTCCCCGTCCCGGCCGGCCCGCCCGACCTCCTGGTAGTAGGAGTCGAGCGACTCGGGCACGGACGCGTGGGCGACGAACCGTACGTCGGGCTTGTCGATGCCCATCCCGAACGCCGAGGTGGCGACGACCACGGCGGGAGCGCCGTCCATGAACCCGTCCTGGATCCGCCGGCGCTCGGCGGCCTTCAGGCCCGCGTGATACGCCTCGGCGTCGACTCCGTCCTGGCGCAGACGCTCGGCATACGCCTCGGCGTCCTTGCGGGTGGCGGTGTACAGGATGCCCGGGGCGGGCGCCGCCGCCGTCCAGCGGGAGACGGCTTCGCGCTTGGAGGGATCGTCGGTGTACGTGTGCACCGTCAGCCGGATGGCGGGCCGGTCCGTGCCGGCCGTCACGAGCCGAGGGTCGCGCATGTGCAGGTGCTCGACGATGTCCTCCCGGACGGGAGCCGCCGCTGTCGCGGTCAGCGCGAGAACGGGCGGGCGGCCCAGCCGCTCGGCGGCCTCACCGAGGGTGAGGTAGTCCGGACGGAAGTCGTGTCCCCAGGCGGACACACAGTGGGCCTCGTCGACGACGAACAGCGACGGCCGCAGGTCACGCAGCCGCTCCAGGACGTCCTTCCTGGCCAGCTGCTCGGGGGAGAGGAACAGGTACTCGGCGTCACCGTCCTCGACAGCCTGCCAGCCCTCGTCGGTCACCGACTGCGACTGCGCGGAGTTCACGGCCACGGCGTCCGGGGCCGCGCTGTCCCGCAGCCCCGTGACCTGGTCACGCTGCAGGGCGATCAGCGGCGACACGACGACGGCGGGGCCGCCGAGCAGCACGGTCGGCACCTGGTAGATCGCCGACTTGCCGGAGCCGGTGGGCATCACGACCAGCACGTCACGGCCGTCCAGCAGCCCCTGCATCGCCTCGGCCTGCTCCGCGCCCAGATCACTCCACCCGAACCGCTCGCGGGCAACGCGACGCAGCTCGGCGCCCCGCTCCTGCTCATCCATCGCGTACGCCCCTTCCAGCCCCTGACCAGTGAGTTCCCGGCCCGGGTGCCCGCTGCGGGGGCGGGGATGCGCGATACGGCGGGCCGCCGTCGCGCGGCGGGGCGCGACTCAGCCCTCCGGCTCCCGCGGCTTGACGTCGACCTCGCGCAACCCCTGCTCCTTGAGCCCGGTACGCGCCTCCGTACGGTGCCCGCGGGCGACGTAGTCCCGCACGATCGCCTCGACCGCGTCCTGCGGCGAGCCGATCCCCGCCAGGACCATGACCTCCACCACGAGTTCGGCGTCCAGACTGATGCTGACCTTGGCCATCATGCCCCCCATCGCGTCGCGGCCCACCCTAGTGCCGACCCCGGCGCCCGCACACCGCAGCCCGGCGGCCGCGGCGACACCTTCGACCCGTCCGCACCCCCAGCGCGGTTCCCCCCCCGCACGCGCATCATGTTCAGGGGCCGGCTGAAGGCCCCCTGAACCACACCACCAGGAGAAGCCGTGTCGCAACCGCTCACCCCCGAGGAACACCTCGCCGCCGCCAAGGACTGGCTGCGCCTCCCGCCCGTCGTCGCGATCTGCGGCTCCACCCGCTTCATGACCGAGATGGCCGAGGCCGATGTACGGGAGACCAAGGACGGGAAGATCGTCGTCAAGCCGGGATGCGACCTGAAGACGCCGCACGCGCTCTGGGCCGGCCCTGGCGAGGCCGAGGCGCTGAAGGCGCGACTCGACGCTCTGCACCGGGCGAAGATCCGGCTCGCCGACGAGGTGCTCGTGGTCGGCGACTACATCGGGGACAGCACCCGCGCCGAAATCGCCTACGCCCGCTCGCTGGACAAGCCCGTGCGGTTCACCCACCCCGAAGTCGACCGGGACGCCTGACCGTTCGCCCTCAGCCGCCGTTGGCGAGCCAGGCCACCGGGTCCGTGTACTGCCCGTCGAGGAGCACCTCGAAGTGGAGGTGCGGCCCCGTGGACAGCCCCGTCGAGCCGACCAGCCCCACCGCCTGGCCGTTCGACAAGCCCTGACCGGTGCTCACCTGAAGCGCCGACAGGTGACTGTAGGTGGTCTGCAGCCGCTTCCCGTCGACCGCGCCGTGGTCGATCACCACCCGGTATCCGTACGCCGGCGTCATGCCCGCGAACTCCACCACCCCGCCCCAGGCCGCCGACACCTGAGCCCCCTGCGGCGCGTCGAAGTCGACGCCCGTGTGCAGCTTCGTCACTCCCGTCAGCGGGTGCCTGCGCGAGCCGAACGGCGACGTGACGGAGAGGGTGACGACGGGCGGCTGCAGCCGCGCGCCGACGGTCTGAACGCCGCCTCCCTGCTCAGGGTTGCGCCGGACCAACGCGCTGTACTGCGGCAGCCGCTCCTTCACCTCGGACACGAACAGGCGCGCCGAGGACGGGACCTTGCCGGCCTTCGTCACCTCGTCCGCCCCGACCGCGTACGCGGCGAGCGTGAGGTCGGCGAGATCTCCGTTCACGGTGCCCTTGGTGCGCAGCGCGGTCATCCGCTTCGACAGGGAGCAGTCCTGCCGCCCCAACGCCATGATCGCGTCCACCTTGTCGAGCGGCGAGGACGTGCCGTTGCCGTCGTCGTCCCGGCCCCACTGCTTCCAACCGGCCTGCGAGAAACGAGCGATGCCCAGCTCGGACAGGCTCGCGCTGTCGCCCTGCCACCCGGACAGCTGGTCGATGTGAGCGGCGAGGAGCGCGGGGGTGACCCCCACGGCGCAGTCGGCGGTCGCCTTGCGCAGCCAGGGAACGTAGGAACCGTCCACGTTGCTGACGGCGGACTCCGCCTGGCCCGGCGTCCGATCCTGCGGCACGGCCGTCTCACCGCCGACCAACGAGACGAACGCGAAGACCGCGCCGAGCGTCACCACGCCCGGCAGCACGATCAGCAGGCAGGCGCCAGGGCCGCGACGGCGGCGCGGTGCGGCGGTGGCAGTGGTGGCAGTGGTGGAAGTCCGCGATGCGGGCTGTGCCGCGCCGCCCCCCTCGGGCACGTTCTGCATGCTCTCAATCCCGGCGGTCCCCGCCGTGAGCGGTCCGCCGTGCCTTCCCTGTCCTCAGTCACGGCGAGAAACGCCGGCTCCCCCGGACGCTACGCGTTCCGTGATCGACGGGGCATCAGCCGCGAGGACAGAGTGAACTGCCCGATGGGGCACGCTCCCCAGGGCATCCGGCACCACCGGCCGTCCCCGCGGGCAATCCCCTGGGCGCCCGTCACCCGCCCTCCAGCGCCGCCCGCCCCGCCTCCAGCCGCGCGACCGGTACGCGGTAGGGCGAGCAGGACACGTAGTCCAGGCCCACGGCATGGAAGAAGTGCACCGACTCCGGGTCCCCGCCGTGCTCGCCGCACACGCCCATCTGCAGACCGGGCCGTGCGGCGCGCCCCTCGGCGACCGCGATCTCCATAAGGCGTCCCACCCCCTTGCGGTCGATCGTCTCGAAGGGGGACACCGTGAAGACGCCCTTGTCGAGGTAGGCGGAGAAGAAGGCCGCCTCGACGTCGTCGCGGGAGAAACCCCATGTGGTCTGGGTGAGGTCGTTGGTGCCGAAGGAGAAGAACTCGGCCTCCTCCGCGATGAGTCCGGCGGTGAGCGCCGCCCTCGGCAGCTCGATCATCGTGCCGACCGGGCAGTCGACCGGCATCCCGGACTCCGCGGAGACGTCGGCCAGCACCCGGTCGACCTCCTCACGCACCAGACGCAGTTCCTCCACGGTGTCGATGAGCGGCACCATGATCTCCGCCCGCGGGTCCCCGCCCGCCCGCCTGCGCTCCACGACCGCCTCGGCGATCGCCCGTACCTGCATGGCGACCAGCCCGGGAGCCACCAGCCCGAGGCGGACGCCCCGCAGCCCCAGCATCGGGTTCTCCTCGTGCATCCGGTTGACGGCGTCGAGCAGCCGCATGTCGTGCTCGTCGGGCGGACCGCCCCGCGCCTCGGCCCTGGCGACGCGCACGGCCAGCTCCGTGCGGTCGGGCAGGAATTCGTGCAGCGGCGGGTCGAGCAGACGGATGGTGACGGGCAGACCGTCCATCGCCTCCAGGATGCCGCCGAAGTCCCGCCGCTGGAGCGGCAGAAGCGCCTCAAGCGCCCGGTCGCGTTCCGCGTCGCCGCCCGCCAGGATCATCGCCTCGACCAGTCGCCTCCGGTCGCCGAGGAACATGTGCTCCGTACGGCACAGACCGATGCCCTCCGCCCCGAAGCGACGCGCGCGGGCCGCGTCCTCGGGGGTGTCGGCGTTCGCCCGGACGCCCAGCCGGCGCACTCCGTCGGCGTGCTCCATGGCGCGTGCCACGGCGTCGACCAGCGCGTCCGGGCGCTCACCCGTCTCGAAGTACCGCACGACGGCCGAGTCGACCAGCGGCACCGCACCCGGGTACACGGCCCCCGCCGAGCCGTCCACGGAGACGACCGTGCCCTCCTCCACGGTGGTGCCGCCGACCGTGAAGCGCCGCCGGCGGACGTCCACGGTGAGCTCCTCGGCCCCGCACACGCACACCGTGCCCATGCCGCGCGCGACCACGGCCGCGTGGCTGGTCTTGCCGCCGCGGCTGGTGAGGATGGCCTGCGCCGCGACCATGCCGGGCAGGTCGTCGGGGGTGGTCTCCTCCCGCACCAGGACGACCTTCTCCCCGGCCGAGGCGCGCCGGACCGCCTCCGCGGAGTCGAACACCGCCGCCCCGACAGCGGCCCCGGGGGAGGCGGGCACACCGTGCGCGAGCGGCTCCCCGACGGCGGACGCGTCGAACCGGGGGAACATCAGCCGCGCCAGCTGGTCCCCGTGGACCCGGTCCAGCGCCTCGCCCGCGGTGACGAGCCCCTCGTCGGTCAGGGCGGAGGCGATGGTGAAGGCGGCCTCGGCGGTGCGCTTGCCCACGCGGGTCTGCAGCATCCACAGCCGGCCGCGTTCGACGGTGAACTCGATGTCGCACAGGTCGCGGTAGTGCGCCTCCAGCGTCGCCATGTGCCGGCGCAGCTGCTCGTACGCCTCCGGGGCGATGCGGGCGAGCTCGTCCAGCGGCACCGTGTTGCGGATGCCCGAGACGACGTCCTCGCCCTGCGCGTTGGCGAGGTAGTCGCCGTACACGCCGGACCGGCCGGTGGCCGGGTCGCGGGTGAAGGCGACGCCGCTGCCGGAGTCCGGGCCCAGGTTCCCGAAGACCATGGTCTGCACGGTGACGGCCGTACCTAGATCGTCCGGGATGTGCTCGCGCCGGCGGTACAGGCGGGCGCGTTCTCCGTTCCACGACTGGAACACCGCCAGGACCGCCCGTTGCAGCTGCTCGGCAGGGGACTGCGGGAAGGACTCGCCGGTCTCCCGGCGGATCAGCTCCTTGTACGTCTCCACCAGGCCGGCCAGGTCGGCCGCGTTCAGCCCCAGGTCGTCCGCCGCGCCCACGTCCCGTTTCAGAGCGTCCAGCGCCTGCTCGAACAGGGCGCCGTCGACGCCCATCACCGTGCAGCCGAACATCTGGACGAGGCGGCGGTA
This sequence comes from Streptomyces albogriseolus, assembly GCA_014650475.1. GTDB lineage: Bacteria > Actinomycetota > Actinomycetes > Streptomycetales > Streptomycetaceae > Streptomyces > Streptomyces albogriseolus. The sequence goes on along the minus strand of BMVA01000005.1, from coordinate 54,498 downwards.
GGAGTCCCAGGCGAACCGCTCGTCACCGGCGGACTTCGCCAGGCCCAGCACCGAGTCGTCGTTGAGACCGACGTCGAGGATCGTCTCCATCATGCCGGGCATGGAATGGCGGGCACCCGAGCGCACCGACACCAGCAGCGGGTCGTCGCGCTGCCCCAGTTGCCGCCCCGCGGCCCGTTCCAGCGTGGCCAGATGGTCCGAGACGTCACGCGACAGGCCGGGCGGTTCACCGCCGGTGGCCAGGAACGCGCGGCAGGCCTCGGTGGTGACGATGAAACCGGGCGGCACCGGCAGCCCCAGCCGGGTCATCTCGGCCAGGTTGGCTCCCTTGCCGCCCAGCAGGTCGGCCTGGTCCCGGCCGCCCTCGCCGAACGCGTACACGTAACGGACCATGTCGGTGCTCCTTCTCGTGAGTCCACGTGACACCCCCGTGCGCCTTCGCGAGCGGCTCACGCCGCCGTCCCCGGCTCCCGCCCGCCCTGGTCCAGCCGGAACGGCGGATACGCGTCCGTGAGCAGCACCGCGTAGGCGGCGACCCGCAGCACCCAGCGGTTGAGGCCGAGCAGCAGGTCGTACAGCCCGCGCGGATAGAGCCCGGTGAAGGCCAGCGCGACGCCCGCGAACAGCGTGAGCAGGCCGATGAGGCCGCCCGAGAACCAGGCCAGACGGGCGCCGCCGACGAGGAAGCCCAGGATCAGGTAGTGCGGCAGGGCCAGCAGCCACCACTTCACCAGGACGAGTCCGCGGGACAGGTGCTCCGGGTACGTCACGTCCCAGTGCGCCGGGTAGTCGGGGACGTCGGCGAGGGTGAACAGCGGATAGCGGTCGGTGCCCAGAGCGCCGTACGCGTAGTACGCCACACGCCAGCTCCAGCGCAGCACACCGGAGGTGAAGTCGAACAACGGCCGCGGGTACCGGCCGGTGAACAGGATCGCGAAGAACGCCACCACGCTCACCCCCGCGACCGCCGCCCACAGGAAGAACAGGACGACGTGATGGGGGAGCGCGAGCAGCCACTTGACCAGCCACAGCCAGCGCGACAGCGGCGCGTCGAGCCGGGCCGTCAACCGGGCCGGATACCCCTGGGGACCCGCAGGGCCGGGCGGTGGTACGGCCGAGGAGGTGACGTGTGTGCTCATGGTGACCGGTCCCTTCGGAAGCCGGTGACGATCACGTGGTGCGCGGTCGTCGTACTCCAGCTCTCAGCATCGGTGAAACGGCCGGGGGTCGCAGGGGCCGGCCGGGGCACGGCCGGGGACGGGCGGCCCCGCCGGGTCAGGGGGTCAGCGGGTCGGATCGTCCTCCCGGCGCACCACGACCACGGGGCAGGCCGCGTGCTGGGCGCACCGCTGGCTGACCGAGCCCAGCACCGCCCGGGCGAAACCACCGCGCCCGCGGCGGCCTACGACGAGCACCTCGGCCCCCTCGGAGGCACGGATCAGCACGTCGGACGGATCGCCCTCGATCAGATGCTGTGTGAGCCCGGCCGGAAGACCGTCGGGGAAGACCGTGTCCAGCTCCCGGGCGAAGCGGTCCCGCGCCTGCTCCGCGTCGAACAGGGGCTCGATCGCCGGTCCGCCCCACCCTCGCGAGGACGGCGTGTCCCAGACACAGACGGCCTCGACCGCACCGCCGACGAGCCGCGCGTACCGGTCCGCCCAGCGCAGCGCGGCGTACGACGAGGAGCCGTCCACGCCCACGACGATCCGCGGTACCTCGGACGATGCCATGACCATCACCTCACCCAGCCGGAGTCACCCCCGCTGTTCCACGCTGCCGGAACCCCCGTCGTCGCGCCAGTGATGCAGGGCGACCTTGAGGGCGCCGGACGCCGTGCCGTGCGAGAACACCTCGTAGGCCTCCACCGCCCGCTCGAGCCCCAGGGAATGGGTGATCAGCGGGGACACCCGCAGGCGTCCGAACCTCAGCAGCTCCATCAGCCAGGGCGTCGACGAGGTGTCGACCTGGCCGGTGCTGATCGTCACGTTCTTACGCCACAGCGACTCCAGATGCAGCGTGGTGGACCGGCCCGGCGTACCGATGACGGCGATGTGGCCGCCCGTGCGGACGGCGCGGGTGCACAGCACAAAACCCTCCGGCTCGCCCGACGCCTCCACCACCACGTCGGCGCCCGGCCCGTCGTACAGCTCGCCGATCATCCGCCCCGGCACCTCGGCCGCGTCGGCGCCCATGCGGAGCGCGGCCTTCAGCCGGGCGGTGGACAGGTCCACCGCGATGACCCGGCGGGGCGAGTAGAGCCGCGCGACAGCCACCGTGGCGAGACCGACCGGCCCGGCGCCCACCACGACCACCGTGTCCCCGGGGCCCACCTCGCCGTTCCGCACGCCCACCTCGTAGGCGGTGGGAAGGACCTCCGCGAGCAGGACCGCCTCGTCGGACGACGGGGAGAAGGACAGGCGGTGCGTCGAGTGATCGGCGAACGGCACCCGCACGTACTCCGCCTGGGTGCCGTGAACGAGATGGCCCAGGATCCAGCCGCCGCCCCCGCGGCACTGCCCGAACATACGGTCGCGGCACGGCCGGCAGCGGCCGCAGGCGGACACGGACGAGACGACCACACGGTTGCCCGGACGCAGCCGCCGGACGCCGTCGCCGGTCGCGACCACCTCGCCGACGGCCTCATGGCCGAGGACCGTGCCCCCCGCCGCCTCGGCCAGGTCCCCGCGCAGGATGTGCAGGTCCGTGCCGCAGACCGTCGTGGTCTCGACGCGCACGACGGCGTCACCGGGATCCTCGATCACGGGATCCGCGACGGTGTCCCAGGAGATGCTTCCGGGACCGTGGTAGACGAGGGCTCGCATGGTCTTCCACTCCCTGACGGCGCGGCCGCCTCTGTCCACCGTCGCCCGGTACGAACCCCTGAGCAACCGGGGACACGGGCCGCGGCCTCACACGTCGACGGCATCGGGTACGGCAGGGCGCCACCCTCAGTCGGGCTCCATGTAGGGGCGCCGGAACACCGGCGCCTGCACCGCGCCCCACGGGCGTACGGCGGCCAGGGCCGCGTCGACCGCGGCGCCCAGCGAGCCGCCGGTGTCGACCGGGACGGCCTCCGGCCACGGCGGCTCCGCGGCCCGCATCGCGGCGGCGACGGAGGCGTCGGCGTCGGAGGGCCCCGACGTGCGCGCGTCGAGCCGGGCCGCCGCCACGTCACCCGGCACATGGCAGTGCAGGGCGACCAGGTCCGCGTCCGTCCGCTCGGCGACGCGACGGGCGGCGTCCCGTTGGGCCGCGTCGGACCAGGAGGCGTCCAGGACGACGGACTCCCCGGCGGACAACAGCGTCCTCGCGCGGTCGAGCAGCGCCGCGTACGTCTTCGCCGTCCACTCCGGCGTGTAGATCCCCTCGCGGTATCCCGCCGCCGCGGACCGCTCCGCCGGGATGCCCGCCAGCTCCTTGCGGAGCCTGTCGCTGCTGAGCAGGGTGACACCCGACCGGTCGGCCAGCGCCCCCGCCAGGGTCGACTTGCCGCTGCCCGGCAACCCGCCGACCAGCGTCAGACCGACGGCCGCCGTCCGCAGATGGCGCAGCGTCGTGGAGACCAGCTGCCGGAACGCCGCTTCCGCTCCCGGCCCGCCCTGGCGTGCCTGGATGAGGGAGACCTTGGCGCGGACGAACGCGCGGTAGGCGACGTAGTGGTGCCACAGGGAAGGCGGCGCGGGGTCACCGGAGTACTCGCCGTACCGCGCGAGGAAGTATGCCGCGGCCTCCGGGGCGCCGAGCTGCTCCAGGTCCATGGCGAGGAACGCGGCGTCGTCGAGGCCGTCGACATGGCGGAGGCGGTCGTCGAACTCCAGGCAGTCGAGGAGGCGCGGGCCGTCGTCGAGGCAGAAGACGTCCTCGGCGAGCAGATCGCCGTGGCCGTCGACCACCCGGCCCTGCTCGATCCGAGCGTCGAACAGAGGCCCACGGCCCGCCAGATAGCGACGTACCAGCCGCTCCGCCTCGGGCACCTCCTCCGGCAGGCCGCCGTCCCCGGCCAGCTCCCGCACCTGCCGGAAACTGTCCTCCCAGCGCGCGGCCAGCGCGTCCCGGGTCCCCTGCTCGTCCACCTCCGGACCCCTGGGCGCCCGGGCGTGCCAGGCCGCGAGCTGCCGGGCGACGGACCGCAGGACGTCGTCGACGGCCGCCCCCTCCCGCACCAGGCGGGAGAGACGGCGGTCCGCGGGCATCCGGCGCATCACCACGAGCGGCTCAGGATCCCCGGCGCCGGGCTCGCGCAGCTCGCCGAGCCCCAGGTAGACGTCGGGGGAGAAGCGGCGGTTGAGCTCCACCTCGCGCTCGCACGCCGTCCGGCGGGCCTGCACCGCCGTGTAGTCCAGGAAACCCAGGTCGACGGGCTTCTTCACCTTGTAGACGCGGTCACCGGCGAAGAACAGGACCGCGGTGTGCGTCTCGCACACCTCCGCGCGGGGGCGGCCCGACCCCGCGGTGACGATCGACCACATGACGGTACCCTCCGGCTCGTTCGGCTGTGGGAAGGAAGGACGCTGAAGGACGCTGACCCCGGAGCCGTGGACCCGAGGGAAGGCCACGGACCCCCGTACCGTCCCTCCGCCCGACGAGTACCCCGATCCCGAACCGCTGCCTACGGGCCTCTCGGCCCCACCGTCTCCGCCGGGCGGGGACGGCCGAGCAGCCCGCCCCGGGACCTTCGGCCCTGTGACCGGCACGCCCTCTTCCTCCAGTCTGGAAGCAGGACGAGGGGGGCCGCCGGCGACCTGCTGGAGGGCGAGTCATGAGCGCACGCAATCCGCGCCCGTCCGGACCGCTGCCGCCGCACCGGGAACACACATCCGGCACGGCGAACCCGCTGCGCCGTCGGTCGGACCGCTTCGAGTCCTGGTTCGGCTGCTTCCTGCTGCTGGTCCTCGCCCTGGGCCTTCCGGCCGTCGCCCTGGGAGCGGGACGGACCGCCTACCACTCGGGGATGCACACCGTTCAGACCCAGTCGGCCGAGCGGCACCAGGTGAACGCCTCGGTGGAGTCGATCACCGAGAACATCGGCGCCACGGCGAAGGAGCAGGCGAGCATCCGCTGGACCGACGACGACGGAACGGTGCGGACGGGCAGCACACCGGTGAAGTCCGACACCCGGGAGGGCGCCACGGTACGGGTGTGGGTGACGGGCGACGGAGACGTCACCGGACCCCCGATGACCAAGGAGCAGGCCGTGACCACCGGCTGGTTCGCGGGCGGCGCGGCGGCGGTCGGCGTGGCGAGCGCGCTGTACGTGGCGCGGGTGGGCGTGCGTCACACACTGGACCGCAGGAGGTACACGCAGTGGGACGCCGAGTGGGAGCAGGTCGAGCCCCTCTGGGCCGGCCGGTTCCCCCGGTGACACGAGGACGGCCGGACACGGCGGAAGAGGCGATGCACATGTCCGACGCGACGACCACCGACCTGTACGAGGTGACGATGGCCATGTCCTACCTGCGGGAGGGCATGACCGCACCCGCGACGTTCAGCCTCTTCGCGCGCGACCTGCCGGCCGGGCGCGGCTTCCTGGTCGCGGCCGGACTCGAATCGGCCCTGGACCACCTCTCCGGCCTTCTGGTCGACCCCACCGACGTCGAGGCGTTCGCCGCCGCGCTGCACCGCCCGCCGCGCGACCTGCGGCCCCTGCTGGGTCTGGAGTTCACCGGCGACGTGCGGGCGGTCCCCGAGGGCCGGACCGTCCTGGCCGGGGAGCCCCTGCTCGAAGTGACCGCGCCCCTCCCCGAGGCACAGCTCGTCGAGACGTACGTGCTCAACCAGCTGAACCACCAGACCACCCTCGCCTCGAAGGCCGTACGGTGCGTCCTCGCGGCGGCCGGGCATCCGGTGGTGGACTTCTCCCTGCGCCGCACCCACGGCACGCAGGCCGGGTTCCAGGCGGTCCGCGCGGGCGCGATGGCCGGCTTCGCCGGCACCAGCAACGTGGCCGCCGCCACCGCGCTGGGCATCCCGGCCGTCGGCACCATGGCCCACTCCTACGTCGAGGCGTTCCCCACCGAGGAGGACGCCTTCCGGGCCTTCGCACGGGCCCACCCCGGACCGGTGACCTTCCTGGTGGACACCTACGACACCGAGGAAGGCGTGCGCACCGCGGCGCGCGTCCTGCGGGACCTCGGGCCCGCCGTCCACGACGCCGGCTCCGCGGTACGGCTCGACAGCGGCGACCTCGGCGCCCTCGCGCGGCGCGCCCGTGCCCTGCTCGACGACGCCGGCCTGCCCGGCGTGCGGATCACCGCGAGCGGCGGCCTGGACGAGTACGCGGTGGAGGACCTGGTCCGCTCCGGCGCCCCCATCGACATCTACGCCGTCGGCACCCGCGTCGGCGTGTCGGCCGACGCCCCGTACCTGGACACGGCCTACAAGATGGTGGAGTACGACGGCCGGCCGGTGATGAAACTGTCGTCGGCGAAGGTGACGGCGCCCGCGCCCAAACAGGTGTTCCGCGGCGCCGGATGCGCCGACGTGATCGCCCTGGCCGGCGAGCGGGCCCCCGACGGCACGGAACCCCTGCTGGAGACAGTGATGCGGGACGGGCGGCGCACCCGCCCCCGCACCACGCTCGGCGCATGCCGGGACAGGCTCACCGCGGACCTGGGCGCACTGCCGCCGTCGGCCCGCCGGATCCGGGAACCCGTCGCCCCGCGCGCGTCGGTCTCCGAGCCGCTGCGCGACCTCACGGCGCGCGTCCGGCGCCGGCTGGAGGAACGGACCGCGGCCGCGGGCCTGTCCGCGCCGCCGTGACACACGCCCCGGTCCGCACCCGCCCGCACCGGCGGCCGTACGCAAGCCGTGCCGTGCGACCGTGTGCCGCCCGTGGCACGTTGGAGACAGCACCACTCCGGGAAGAGGGGCAGCGGACATGCATGCTCACCTCGGCGACCGGCTCGTCGTCGAAAGCTCGACCACCGGCGTCGTCAGGCGCGACGGCGAGATCGTCGGACTGCACCACGAGGACGGAACACCTCCCTACGACGTGCGCTGGTCGGACACGGAGAACGTGACGCTCATGTTCCCCGGCCCCGACGCGCACATCCAGCACCTGGAATCCGAAGAGGCCGGGACGGCCGACGGCACCTCCCCGCCGGTCACCGGGGAGCAACCCGCCACTGCTCCGGGCACGCCCAACCCCGGCGACATCGGCCGGCGCGTGGCCGTCGAACGCCGCCGGCGCGGGCTGAGCCGGGAGGAGACGGCGCGCCGGGCCCGGATCTCGCCCCAGTACCTGGCGTACGTCGAGGAACAGCCGGCCGACCCGACCACCGCGACCCTCCTCGCCCTGGCCGGCGCCCTCGACACCACCGCCTCGGCGCTCCGCGGGGCAGGCGCCGACCGGCCGCCCGGCCAGGGTCACGCCCTGCCGCACCCGCAGCTGAGCGACCTCGGCCCCGAGGAGTGCAGGCAGTTGCTGTCCACACACGGCGTGGGACGCGTCGCCGTGACGACGCCCGGCGGACGCCCCGCGGTCGTCCCGGTCAACTACGAGGTCGTGGACGAGGCGATCGTCTTCCGGACCCAGCCCGGCTCCGTGCCCGCCGCAGCGGCCGGGAACGAGGTCGCCTTCGAGGTCGACCACGTCGACGAGGCGCTGAGCCGGGGCTGGAGCGTCCTCGCCGTCGGCCCCGCGAGCACCGTCACGGAACCCGACGCCGTACGGGAACTCGCCCGGCGCGCCCACACCGAGACGTGGGCCGGCGGCACCCGCGACGTATGGGTGTCGATCCGGCCCACACACCTCACCGGCAAGCGCATCACCCCCGCCGACCGGCGGACACACCGATGAGGCGGGGCTCGGCGTCCACGACCCCCTCCACGGCCCGCGCGAGCCGCACGGCGAGGGAGAGCAGCGAGGTGTCCCGGATGCGCCCCTCCGAAGTGACGAGCCCGTCCCGGACCGGTGCAGGAAGGCGGTGGTGACCGTGAGGCTCCCCCTGGTCGTGGGCGTCGACGGATCAGGCTCCAGCCTGGAGGCGGTGGACTGGGCCGTGGACGAGGCCGCCCGTCTCGGACTTCCCCTGCGGATCGTCCACGCGTCGCTGTGGGAGCGGTACGAGACCCGCGTGCCGTCCTTCGCCACCGGCCGCCCCGCCGAAGAGGTCATGGCCGACAACATCGTGGCGGCCGGCGTCGAGCGCGCCCGTCTGCGCCGCCGGGACCTGGAGGTGTCGGGCGACGTCGTGTCCGAGGACGCGGTGTCCGCGCTTCTGCACGCGGCCCACGATGCCTCCACGCTGGTCACGGGCTCGCGCGGGCGCGGCGGGGTCGCGGGGATGCTGCTCGGCTCGGTGAGCCTCACGGTGGCCGCCCGGGCCGTCTGCCCGGTGATCGTGGTGCGCGGCGGGACGCGGAACCGGCAGGGAGGGTACGGCCGTGTCGTCGTGGGCGTCGCCGACCCCACGCGGAGCTCGGCCGCCGTACGCTTCGCCTTCCGCGAGGCCGAGGCACGCGGCTGCGCCCTGGACGCCGTCCGGGCCTGGCGCCGCCCGGCCCACGAGCCCGTCGACCACCCGCTGATCGTCGACGACGCCGCGGGCGTACGCGAGGAACGCGCCTCCGCGCTGCTCACCGACGTGCTGTCCGAGGCGGTCCGCGAGCACCCCGGGACCGACGTGAACCGACGGACGGTCGAAGGGCCCGCCCACCAGGTGCTCCAGGAGGCCTCCTCCCAGGCCGACCTGCTGGTCGTGGGGGCGCGGCGGCGGCACGGCCACATCGGGCTGCAGCTCGGCCGGGTGGCCCACGTCCTGCTGCACCACGCCGCGTGCCCCGTGGCCGTCGTCCCGCAACGGGGCTGACACCGGGCGGTGCCGGCTCGCGCCCCGCACAACCGAAGAGAGGGCAGCATGTCGGAATGGACCTGGGAGTACGAGGGGTACGTCCCGGGCGGGGAACGGCTGCGGGAGTCGCTCTGCACCCTCGGCAACGGCCGCTTCGCCACCCGGGGCGCCGTGCCCGAGAGCCGGGCGGGCCTCCTGCACTACCCGGGCACGTACGCCGCCGGCGTCTACAACCGCCTGGAGTCCACCGTGGCGGGACGCCAGGTGGTGAACGAGGACATGGTGAACCTGCCCGACTGGCTGCCCCTGCGTCTCCGTCCGCGCTTCGCCGACGGGGCGACGGGCCCCTGGTTCTCCCCGGACACCCGCCGGTTGATCGACCACCGGCACACCCTGGACCTGCGCCGGGCCGTGCTCACCCGCACATTCCGCTACCAGGTCCACGGAGCGGGCGTGCTGGAGGTGGAGCAGGTCCGCCTGGTGCACATGGTGGACCCGCATCTCGCCGCGCTGCGTACCGTCGTCACCTCCGAGGGCTGGTCCGGGGAGATCGAGGTGGAGTCCGCCCTCGACGGCGACGTCACCAACAGCAACGTCCGCCGTTACCGGTCTCTGGCACGGCACCACCTGGTCCGGATGCGCACCGGCGCCTCGGCGGCGGACACGGCCTGGCTGAGCTGCCGCACCAGCGCCTCCGACATCGGCATCGGCATGGCGGCCCGCACGGTCACCTCCGAGCCCGCCACGGCGTCGGAGATCCGTCCCTCCCACCGCAAGGCCGTGCACCGGCTGGTGGTGCCCGTCGGCCCGGGCCGGCCCGCCGTCGTCGACAAGACGGTGGCTCTGCACACCTCCCGCGACCGGGCGATCGCCGACCCCCTCGGCGCGGCGCTCGACCGGGTGGCCGAGGCCGACGCCTTCCCGGAGCTCCTCGCCTCGCACACCACGGCGTGGGCCCGCCTGTGGCGCGGCGCGGACATCCGGGTGCCGGGCGAGGCGGGCCGCATCCTGCGCCTCCACCTGTTCCACGTGCTGCAGACGCTGTCCCCCAACACCGCCGACCTGGACGTGGGCGTGCCCGCCCGCGGCCTGCACGGGGAGGCGTACCGGGGGCATGTGTTCTGGGACGAGCTGTTCGTCCTGCCGTACCTCAACCTGCACTTCCCGGAGGTCTCGCGGGCCCTGCTCGACTACCGCCACCGGCGCCTGCCGAGAGCCTGCCGTGCCGCCCGCGCGGCGGGCCGCAGCGGGGCCATGTACCCGTGGCAGTCCGGCAGCGACGGCCGTGAGGAGACCCAGCAGCTGCACCTCAACCCGCGCTCGGGCCGGTGGCTGCCCGACCACTCCCACCTCCAGCACCATGTGGGCTCGGCGATCGCCTACAACGTGTGGCAGTACTGCGAGGCCACCGGCGACACCGAGTACCTGCACACCAGGGGCGCCGAGATGCTGCTGCAGATCGCCCGCTTCTGGGCGGACGGCGCCGAGTACGAGCCCGGCACCGGCCGCTACCGTATCCGCGGCGTGGTCGGCCCCGACGAGTACCACGACCGCTACCCGGACGCCGACCGTCCGGGCCTGGACGACAACGCGTACACCAACGTCACCGCCGCCTGGGTGCTGAGCCGGGCCCTTGACCTGGTGCGGCGCGTGCCGGCCTGGCGGCGCGAGGAACTCTTCGAACGCATCGGGCTGGACGCCGGCGAACTCCCGAAGTGGGAGGAGGTCTCCCGCCGGCTGCGGGTCCCGTTCCACCAGGGCGTCATCAGCCAGTTCGACGGGTACGGCGACCTCGCCGAGCTGGACTGGGACGCCTATCGCGCCCGCTACCCCAGCATCCGGCGGCTGGACCGCATCCTCGAGGCCGAGGGCGACTCCGTGAACCGCTACCAGGCGTCCAAGCAGGCCGACGTCCTGATGCTCGGCCACCTGTTCTCCTCAGCCGAACTGCGCGGCCTGTTCGACCGCCTCGGCTACGACGTCGACGACGAGACATGGCGCAGGACCGTCGACCACTACCTGCGGCGCACCAGCCACGGCTCCACGCTCAGCGGACTCGTCCACGGCCTCGTCCTCGCCCGCGCCCGGCGGGCCGACGCGTGGCGCTACGTCCGTGAGGCCCTGGAGGCCGACATCGCCGACATCCAGGGCGGTACCACCGGCGAAGGCATCCACCTCGGCGCCATGGCCGGCACCTTGGACCTGGTGCAACGCGGGCTGACCGGCCTGGAGACCCGCGAGGACGCCCTCCACCTCGACCCGGTGCCGCTGCCCGCCCTGTCGGAGTACAGCTTCTCCCTGCGCTACCGGGGCCACTGGGGCATCGGCATACGCCGCCGTGAAGGGGAGATCGAGATCGAGGTGCCCGAATCGGCGGAGTCACCGATCCGCGTGGTCCTGGCCGGGCGCACGGTGACCGTGGCGCCGGGGGAGACCCGGACCCTCACGGAAGACGCCGGGGGGTCTCACAGCTGAACGCCGGCACCGGGACCGAGGCGCTCGACCGGAACGCCGGTCAGTCCCTCCTCGCCGAGCAGACGCGCGGTGGACTGCCGGCCGAGGTCGCTGAGCATGAGTTCGTGGATCTCGATGACGCGCTCGGGCTTGACGGCGCGGACGTAGTCGGCGGCTTCACCGAGTTTCGTCCAGGGGCCGCTGGTCGGCAGCAGCAGGGTGCGCACGGGGGCGTCGGGCACGCAGTAGGCGTCGCCGGGATGGTGGACGGCACCGTCGTCGAGGAGGTAGCCGACGTTGTCGGGGCACGGGATGTCGGGGTGGATCAGCGCGTGCCGGTGACCGTGGACGCTGACGGTGACGGACCCGACGGTGAAGGCGTCGCCCGCGGTGACGGCCTGCACGCGCCCGTCGTGGCTGCCGAGGGCTGCCGCCACGGCGGCGGTGCCGTAGACCAGCAGGCCGGGCCGGGCCTCCAGAGCGGCGGCGACGAGCTGTTCGTCGAAGTGGTCGAAGTGTTCGTGCGTGATCAGTACGGCGTGCGCCCGGGCGACGGCTTCGGCCGCGTCCGGGGTGAAGGTGCCGGGGTCGATGACCAGGCGGGTGCCGCCCTTCTCGATCGTGACGCAGGCGTGGGCGTGCTTGGTGAGCTTCACGGGAGGGCCTTCCGAGCCGTCGCAATATCTACAACCAGACTGTACAACTTGATTGATGTAAGCGGGTAAAGTGACGGTCATGGACGACAGACGACTGGCCGAGGAACTCCGCCTGACCATCGGAGAGCTCGTGCGCACGGTGCGCACCGCCGACACGATGCCGCCCGGCGAGGCCGCGGTCCTGGGCTACCTGGACCGCGGCGGCCCGCTGACCACCGCCGAGATCGCCCAACAGCGGGGAGTCAGCCACCAGTCGGCCGCCAAGACGGTCAAAGACCTCCTGGCCCGGAACCTCGTGCGGGCCGAGGCGCACCCCGGCGACGGGCGCAAGCTCCTGCTCCACCTCACGCCGGCGGGACATGACCGTCTGGCCGAGGAACGCCGACGGCGTGCCGACTGGCTCGGCGCCGCGATCAACGACGCCCTCAGCTCCGACGAACGCAGGACGCTCGAGGCGGCGCTGCCCCTGCTGTCACGCCTGAGCACCCATCTGCACGGCAGGTAGCCCAGAATTTCCGTGTCCCGTGCCGCCTGCGGACGTGCGCCGCCCCCTGCCGTCGCGGACAGTGGAAGACAGGAAAGCAGCGTTCCGCGAGCGTCCGGCCCGGACGGATGTCGCGCCGAAAGCTCCGGACGCTCCGCACGTGCTCACGAGAAGGGCGATCCGCCATGGCAGCCACCCCCGTCATGCAACTGCCCGTCATCAGCGAATGCGCGGCCGAGGGCTGCGCCTACAACCACGACCACACCTGCCACGCCGCGGCGATCACCGTGGGAGACCTCGACAGTCCGGTCTGCGACACGTTCATGGGCGCCGACATCGAGGGCGGTGAGCCGTCGACCACCGGCCGGGTCGGAGCCTGCAAGATGGCCGACTGCCGCCACAACAGCGGGCTCGAGTGCCACGCCCCGGCCATCACCGTGGGCTACGAGCGCGAGCAGGTGGACTGCCTCACCTACGCGCGGACGTGAGACACGCACGTCTGGCCGCGTCAGGCGGGCTGCTGCTCGCTCACGCGGGGTGGTCGGCGAAGGGCGTCCGGGGAACGGGACGCCACGGCGCGCTTCACGCCCGCCCGGACGGGACCGCCCTGTGCGCCCACCATCCCCCGGCGTACGCCAGGACGGCGCAGGCCAGAGCGGCGCCGCCGCCGGTGACCCAGTCCGACAGGAGCGCCTCGGTGACGTCCCGCGCGCCGACTCCTCGATAATCGGCCAGGGGCGCGGTGTTGGCGGCGGCGCCGGCCACCGCCACGACGGCGAGGGCGCCGGCAACGGCCCGCCGGGCGGCCCCGGACAGGGAGTCCTCCTCGCCGCCCCGCCCCGCCGGGGCGCCGCCGCGCAGCCTGCGCCACAGGAAGACGGCGACGGCCACAAGACCCAGGGCCGTACTGAGATGCTGCACGGCGCGGGCCACGGTGAGGTCCCCGACCAGGTGGGACCGCAGAACACCCAGGTGCGTGACCAGATACCCGTCGGCGTGCGTGAAGGAGTCCCACGCCAGGTGGGTGAGGATGCCGATGGCGAGGGACAGCAGTACCCATCCCGCCCGCCGCAGGGGACGGCCGCGCCGGTCCCGGCCGACGGGAGACAGCCCGGCCGGCAGGAGAGCGGCCACCGGCCGCCGCACCACGGTGTATGCCGCCATCAACGCGGCCCCGAGGACCGCCGGTACGGCGACCCCGGACAGCTGATGGGACGTGGTGGCGTTGAGGAACGGTTCGTACCAGGACTGTGCGCTCACGGGGATGCCGGCCGCGCCGAGAAAGTACGGCACGTCCGGTGCGATGGTCCCGCAGACCAGGGCGGCCGCCGAGAACGGGGGGCGCAGCAACGGCAGTACGGCGGCCGGGTGGGAGAGCGTGAACGGCATCGGGGGGCCACCTGGGTGTCGGCGCGTCCCGGAACTGGGCACGCGAGCTGGGCGTCCTGAACGGTGACAGGACGACCACGAGTATATGTCGCTCAACTGACTATCGGGCGGCGGGGATGCCCCCGGCGCCGGCCGGACGTCTCAGGGCCCGACGGTGTGAGCGTAGGCGAGGAACAACGGACAGGCCACGACCGTCGCGGCCGCGCGGACGACGGCGAGAGTCCGCTGCCGCAGGGCCCGCGCGATCCCACAGGCCCCGAGCACCAGCAGGGGCCACAACCCGTAGTCGGTACTCACCGGCAGCACACCGGCGTACAGCGCGGTGACGGGCACCCACACCGCGGCGGCCGTCGCCCCGGCGGTCGCACGGTCTCGCTTCCCCGGCGGCAGATCGGGCGGGGCGGCCGCCAGGGCCAGCGCGGCGAGCAGGGCCATGAGGGGCGTGACGACGGGATCACCGAAAGCGGGCCCGCTGACGACGGTGGCGGCCGCGAAAGCCACCAGCCCGACGACGGCCGCCCACACTCCGGCCCGCCACCGGCTGGTGAGCGCGGTGACGGCGCCGACGGCCACGAGCGCGGACATGAACAGCCGCACGGTCCAGCTGTCGGCGTCAAGGGGCGGGAAGGCGGGGGACAGGCTCGCCGCGGTGTACCAGCGGCTCAGGTGCAGCCCGCAGTAGGCCGCCGCGACCCCGGCGACCTGCGGGGCGGCCTGCGCCAGCAGCCGCCCGGCCGCGCTCGAGGACGTCACCCCGAACCGCATCCGCAGGGCATGGCCGGCGATGTCGGCGGCCTCCCGGAGCCGATCCGCGGCGCGGGCGCCGTCCATCGACTCGCGGTGGACGGCGAGGATCTCCTGTCCGGCCTCGATCCGGTACCGGCGCGGATACAGCCGCAGAAGCGGTCCGATCACGTCTGCGTCGCGGGGCGGCCGGTGAGCCCGAGCCGGCGGGTGGCCTCGCGGGCGGTCGCGGCCATCCGGTCGGCCGCCGCCGACAGCGTCTCGCGCCCGGCCGGGGCGAGGGCGTACACCTTCCGGGCCCGCCCGTCGACGACTTCCTCCCGGTGCACCTCGATGAGCCCGTCCTTGAGGAGACGGTCCAGGGCCCCGTAGAGCGTGCCGGTCCGCAGTACGACCCGCCCTTCGGACAGCGCCTTGACCTCCTGGGTGACGGCGTACCCGTGCCGGGGCCGGTCGGCCAGTGCCGTGAGGATCAGCAGGGTCGGCTCCTGCAGCGGACGCTCGCTCATCCCGCCAACATATGCCGCGCAACGGCGTATGAGCAATGCGGACGGGGCGGCGGGCCGCGGCATCCTGGACCAAGAGGCGGTCGGCCGGGGGCAGGGCCGGGACGGTCAGCCGGCGCTGGGGAACCGTGCGGTCAGGGCGGCTTCGAGGTCCGCGGTGCGGGCGTCGTCCGCTGCCCAGGCCACGTATCCGTCGGGGCGGACGAGCACGGCGGTCCGCCGGTCGCCGGCCCAGTGTTCGACGGCCGGCGGTGTGCCGTGCCGGTCGTCCGGGACGGCGTCGTGGGGGAGCCGCACGGTGGGCGGGGTGATGAGGACGAAGCGTCCGCCGCGCAGGGCCTGGTACAGGCGGCGGTCGCCGGCGAGGGTGACGTCCGGGACGCGGGTCCCGGTGAGGGGGTGGGCGCCGCGTGGGGCTGGGTAGCGGTAGCCGATGCCGGTGATCTGGGCGAGGGCTCTGGTGCGGGCGGGGGCGGCGGTGTTGATCAGGGCGGTGACGGTCGCGCGCAGGGCGCGCAGGGCGGGGTTGTGCGCGCGGGCGAGGCGGACGAGGCCGCCGCTGCTGCGCAGGACCGCCTTGCCGACGGGGTGGCGTTCGGCCTGGTAGGTGTCCAGAAGACTGTCGGGGGCCTGGCCCTTGACGACGGCGGCGAGTTTCCAGCCGAGGTTGGCGGCGTCCTGCAGCCCGGTGTTCATGCCCTGGCCGCCTGCGGGGGAGTGGATGTGGGCGGCGTCGCCGGCGAGGAAGACCCGCCCGACCCGGTACTGGGGCGCCTGGCGTTCGTCGCTGTGGAAGCGGGAGAGCCAGCGGGCGTCGTGCATGCCGTAGTCGGTGCCCAGGGCGCGGCGGGTGACGTCCCTGACCTCGCCGAGGTCGAGGGGGTGGTCGTCGGGGACTTCGTTGCGGCGGTTCCAGCCCATGACGCGGTACCAGCCGTCGCCGAACGAGGCGATCATCGCGAACACGTCGCCCGTGCCGTCGACGGTGAGGACGCTGCCGGGCTTCTCGGCGAGGCGGACGTCGGCGAGGAAGAGGGAGGTGATGACGGAGACGCCGGGGAAGGGCTGCCCGACGGCCTGGCGCACGGCGCTGCGGTGGCCGTCGGTGCCGACGGCGTAGGCGGCGCGGTGGGTGGCGGGTGTTCCGTCCGGGGTGCGGACGTCGAGGTCGACGCCGTCGGCGTCCTGGCGCAGCGCGAGAAGCTCGGTCTCGTGGTGGAACCGGACGCCGAGCCGCCGGGCGCGCTGCTCCAGGAGACGTTCGACCTCGTACTGGGGGGTGATCAGCAGGAAGGGGAAGCGGGAGGGCAGGGTGCTCAGGTCGAGGGAGAGGCGGCGGAAGAGGCGCAGCCGGGTGATGGTGCTGCCGGTGGCGAGCAGGTCGTCGGCGAGGCCGCGGGCGTCGAGCTGCTCCAGTGTGCGGGCGTGCACTCCGAACGCCCGGGAGAGGTTGCTGACCTGGCGGGGGCGCTTCTCCAGCAGGGTGACGGCGACGCCGGCCTCGGCGAGGTCGCCCGCCAGGAGGAGGCCGGTGGGGCCGGCGCCGACGACGATCACGGGGTGCGTGGCGCCCGGGGCGGGGCCGGTGCCCTTGCCGGTGCTGCTGGTGCCGTTCACAGTGACCTCCCAATCGCCAACACGTGTAGGCCAACAGTCGTTGGTCAACGCATGTTGGCAACGGTAGACGGGTGCCGCCCCCGAGGTCAACACTTGTTGGCCTATGCTTGTTGGCCAATGCGCGTTGGCCTACGATCGTTGGCATGAACGAGAGCACGTCCCCCGCCCCCGCCCGCCGCTCCGACGCCACCCGCCGGGCCATCCTCGAGGCGGCCCGCGAGCGGTTCGCCGCCGACGGCTACGAGCGCGCCACCATCCGCGCCATCGCCCACCAGGCGAAGATCGACCCCTCCATGGTCATGCGCTACTACGGCAACAAGGAGGGCCTGTTCGCGGCGGCCGTCGCCATCGACCTGAAGCTGCCCGATGCCGCCTCACTGCCACGCGGCGAGGAGGGCCGGACACTGGTGACGCACTTCCTGGACCAGTGGGAGAGGAACGAGGTGCTCACCGCACTCCTGAGGGTCGGCGCGACCAACGACGCCGGCGCCGAGCGCATGCGGGGCATCTTCAGCGACCAACTGCTCCCCCTGGCCCGGCGGGTGTGCCCCGACCCGGAACAGGCGCCGGCGCGCGCCGCACTGGTGTCCGCACAACTCCTCGGCCTGGCCCTCACCCGCTACGTCCTGCGCTTCCCGCCCGCCGTGCACCTGCACCCGGAAGAAATCACAGCCTGGCTCGCACCGACCGTGCAGCACTACCTCACGGCACCGCACCCTGGGCCGTGACGAGCACGGGCTGCGGCGTACGCCTCTCACTTGATCTGCCGTCAGCGCGGGCGCCATGCTCTGCCCCCCAGAGGGGACCGGCCCGAGTCGTCGCCCCTCACCGAACATGACGGAAAATCAACATGACAGGTGCATGACTGTCCGATCGGTCCCGGCATACCATCGTATGGTCCCGGAGGTCGGCCAGAGGCGTGTCCGGCCCCACCGGACAACTGAGCCGCTCCCTTCACGAACCCGGTCCTGCCGGGGCCGGACTCCCCCCACGGAACAGGAGCAGCAATGCCCCTCGTCACATGGATCAAGGCAGGTACGTCCGCGACGGCGCTCGTCCTCGCGACGGCGGGTGCCGCGTCCGCCGCCCCCTCCGTCGAACCCCCCAGCGCCCAGGCGGCGGTGGTGACCCTCCGCTACGACGACAGCCGCGCCGCGGGCTGGGAAGCCGCCATCGCGGCCGGGGTCGCCTCGTGGAACGCCAACGTCACCAACGTGAGGCTGGTGGAAGCGGCACCCGGCGGCGCCGCGGAGATCGTGATCGTCGCGACGACGGGCTGGCCGCAGGCCACGCTCGGTCCCGTCCGCCCCGGCCGCCAGGTCCGCGTCGAACTCGGCAGTCAGGCCGTGAACCAGGGCTACAACAAGACCCGGATCGCCGCCCACGAACTCGGTCACAGCCTTGGTCTGCCGGACACCAAGCCCGGCCCGTGCTCGCAGCTGATGTCCGGCTCCAGCGCCGGCACCGCCTGCACCAACGCCGTCCCCAACGCGACCGAACGGTCCCGCGTGCAGTCCAACTACGCGAACGGCGTCACAAGTTCGGTCGTCACCGACGGCCGGACCCTGGTGGACGCCCCCTGATCCGACATCCGCTGACTTGACGCTGGGTCAGGGTGACGCTGTTGGCCGTGCAACCTGTTCCGCCAGCCAGACGCCCGGTGCCGGAAACGTCCCTGGCCGGCGGTAGCAGCCGTCGTGTCCTGACGCAGCGGGGGCAGAGGGCTGGCGTTCCTGCGCTTTCGGGTGACAGGAACGCCGACCGGGGGCATTGCGAGGATCGTCAAGCCGCACCGCCCAGGCAAGCCGCGGTACGGCCGACGGCCTGCTCACTGCCCTTGAACAGGTAGACCGGTATTCCGGCCGCGCGGCCACCGCTGATTGAAACCGTTCAATTCTTCCCTACGGCGGCGCGTCGAGTTGGCTGCCCTCCGGACCTCCCGTCCCCTACGTGGAGGTCACCACCCGTAACACCCGCACCACCGCAAGCGCTTACTGACTCCTCTCCTTTCATTCCGACGCGCGCCCCTCATTGACCCCTCGCGTCCACGCCTCTACGGTGGCCACGCTCACCCCATGTGAAACGATTCAATTCCTACCCGTGCGAGGTGGCGTAGTGATCAGCCGTAGAGATGTCCTGGCGAGCACGGCGGCCGTGGTTGCCGCCGCGGCCGCCGGAGCCGGGCCGGCCCAGGCCGTTCCCGTGTCCCCCACCACTGCCCGGGCGGGCGGCCGGTCCGCACCCGTCGAGATCACCGCCCCCGCCGTCGAGTACGCCCGGCATCCGCTGGGCCTGGACGAGCCGCGTCCGCGGTTCAGCTGGCCCATGGCCTCACGCGAGCCGGGGATGCGGCAGAGCGCCTACCAGTTGCGGGTGGCCACCACCGCCTCCGCGCTGGCACGGCCCGATGTCTGGGACAGCGGCAGGGTGGCCTCCGACGAGTCGCACCTCGTCCCCTACGCAGGTCCTGAACTGCGGCCGAGGACACGGTACTTCTGGACCGTGCGGGTCTGGGACGGCGAGGGCCGGGTCTCCCGGTGGAGCGAGCCGGCCTGGTGGGAGACCGGCCTGATGGACGCCGGGCAGTGGTCCGCGCGGTGGATCTCCGCCCCCGCGGAACTGACCGACGCGCCGTCCCTCGAGGGCGGTCACTGGATCTGGTTCCCGGAGGGTGATCCGGCGAGCAGTGTTCCGGCCGCCACCCGCTGGTTCCGGCGCACCGTGGACCTGCCCGGGGAGATCACCTCGGCCACGCTCGTCATCACTGCGGACAACGCCTACTCGGTGTCCGTCAACGGCCGCGAGGTGGCCGGCACCGACCTGGCCACGGACAACCAGGACTGGCAGCGACCCGCCGTCGTGGACGTCCTCGGCCAGGTGGTGTCCGGGGGCAACGTGATCGCGGTCGAGGCAGTCAACGCCACCGAGGGTCCCGCCGGTCTGCTCGCTGTCCTCGTCGTGCGGACGGCCCTTGGCGAGCGGCGGATCGTGACGGACGCCGCCTGGAAGGTCACCGACCAGGAGCCCGACGGGGACTGGCGCGGTGCCGGTTTCGACGACACCGGATGGGCGGCCGCGCGGCAGGCGGCGCCGTGGGGTGAGGGCCCGTGGGGGAGGGTCACGCCCACCTTGCACGCCGTGACCCGGCTGCGCCGTGAGTTCTCGCTGCGGCGGGCGAGGGTGGAGCGGGCCCGGCTGTACGTCACCGCGCTCGGCCTGTACGAGGCGCATCTCAACGGTGTCCGCGTCGGCCGTGACCACCTCGCACCGGGGTGGACGGACTACCGCACACGGGTGCAGTACCAGACGCATGACGTCACCCAGTTGGTGCGTTCCGGCGGGAACGCCCTGGGCGTGTATCTCGCGCCGGGCTGGTACGCCGGCAACGTCGGCATGTTCGGCCCGCACCAGTACGGCCGGCATCCGGCGCTGCTGGCGCAGCTGGAGGTCGACTACGCCGACGGCACGACACAGCGCGTCACCTCGGACACCGGCTGGTCCGCCTCGACGGGCCCGGTCGTGACGGCCGACCTGCTGGACGGCGAGAGGTATGACGCCCGCAGGGAGACTCCTGGCTGGACCTCACCGGGTTTCGACGACGGGGACTGGCTGCGCGCCGGTGAGGCGGACGAGGCGCTCCCGCCGCAGATCGTGGCCCAGGCCGACCCCCCGGTACGGGTCACCCAGGAACTGACACCGGCCGGTGTCACCGAGCCCGAGCCCGGGGTGTTCGTGTTCGACCTCGGCCGCAACATGGTCGGATCCGTACGGCTGCGGGTGAAGGGCCCGGCAGGCACCGTAGTGCGGCTGCGGCACGCCGAGGTCCTCAACCCGGACGGCACGCTCTACACGGCGAACCTCCGCACCGCCAAAGCGACCGACACCTACATCCTCAAGGGCGGCGGCACCGAGACGTACGAGCCCCGCTTCACCTTCCACGGCTTCCGCTACGTCGAGGTCACCGGCTTCCCCGGCACCCCCACCACGCGGACGGTCACCGGCCGCGTGATGCACACCGACGCACCCGCCACACTCACCTTCGCCACAAACTCGCCGATGCTGAACCAGCTGCACACCAACATCACCTGGGGGCAGCGGGGGAACTTCCTCTCCGTCCCGACCGACACCCCCGCCCGCGACGAACGCCTGGGCTGGACCGGCGACATCAACGTCTTCGCCCCCACCGCCGCGTACACCATGGAGTCGGCGCGCTTCCTGACGAAGTGGCTGACGGATCTGCGCGACGCGCAGACGCCTGAGGGCTCCTTCACACACGTGGCGCCCGACGTCGGACACCTCGGTGACGGGGCGGCGGGCTGGGGCGACGCGGGCGTGACCGTCCCCTGGGCCCTCTACCAGGCGTACGGGGACCTGCGGGTCCTCAAGGACGCGTGGCAGTCCGTGGTGGCCTGGCTGGGTTACCTGGAGCAGCACAGCGACGGCCTGCTGCGGCCGGCGGACGGCTTCGGCGACTGGCTCAACGTCGACGACGAGACCCCGAAGGACGTCATCGCCACCGCCTACTTCGCGCACGTCGCGGACCTCGCCGCGAGGATGGCACACGAACTCGGCCGGGACCCGGCACCCCACGAGAACCTGTACGGGCGGATACGGGACGCCTTCCAGCGGGCCTACATCGACGCCGCGGGCCGGGTGAAGGGCGACACGCAGACCGCGTACGTCCTCGCCCTGTCCATGGGCCTCGTACCCGACGAACTCAAGGATGCGGCAGCCGCCCGGCTCGTGGCCCTCATCGAGGCCCGCGACTGGCACCTGTCGACCGGCTTCCTCGGCACCCCCCGGCTGCTGCCCGTGCTCACCGACACCGGACACACCGACATCGCCTACCGGCTGCTCACCCAGCGCACCTTCCCCAGCTGGGGCTACCAGATCGACCACGGCGCGACGACGATGTGGGAACGCTGGGACTCCCTGCGGCCCGACGGCACCTTCCAGGACCCCGGCATGAACTCCTTCAACCACTACGCCTACGGCTCGGTGGGCGAGTGGATGTACGCCCACATCGCGGGCATCGCCCCGGGCCGGCCCGGCTACCGCGAGGTCGTCGTCCGCCCGCGTCCCGGCGGCGGCATCAACGAGGCACGGGCGACACTCACCTCCGTACGGGGACCGATCTCCACCCGGTGGAGGCACCGGCACGGCCGCTTCGAACTCATATGCTCGCTGCCGGCGAACACCACCGCACAGGTGTGGATCCCGGCGTCCGCCACGGACCGGGTCCAGCACACAGGCGCAATACCACTGCGCCATGAGGACGACTGCCAGGTGTTCCGCGTCGGCTCCGGCACACACCGGTTCGCGGTCTGAACTCCGTTCGGCCGCACGGGCGTTCGGCGCGCCCGCGCGGCCGGCCGGGAGCCCTGGGGGCCGGCATGGGCCTCTCGTCGCCGCCCGAGGGGCGCTTTCCGCTGCACGCCGAGGCGTCGGCCGTGGCCCTGCTGCTCACGCCGGGCTCAAGGGGGCGACACCCCGCACATGAGTCAGGTCCTGGATCGGATCAGCGTCCCCCGGCCGCTGGGCGGACGACCTGGGACCCGGCCGGACCACGTCAGCGGCGACAAGGCATACAGCTCCGCTGTCACCGCCGCGGCGATCCGGCTCCAGCTCCGTCGGTGATCCGCCGGACGGACCTTAAGGGTGCAGTTCATCCGTCCGGGATGTCTCAAGACGGTGGAAGCCGGCGAGGCGCGGTGAGACGGTGAAGGGGAAGGATTCTCCGCCGGGGGTCTTGAGGGCCGCCACGATGTCATGGTCCGGTGCGCCGAGTATCTCGAAGTGCTGCACGGTGCAGTGCTCCATCACCTCACAGTTCAGCCGGTGGACCGGTTACGCGGCAGCCCGTTCGAGCGCCGCAGCCGCTTGGTGCACAGCACGTCGGCGTGGTCGGGCAGGCCGGTCGATGTGCAACCGGGCCGGGAGCGGTGATCGGCCCGACGGCACGGACGTCAACCGGTTTGAGCCGCCCGCCGCCACACTGTGAGAGGCACTTGCCCCGGCGCACCTCCTGCTGTAGTCATGGAGCATGAGCGACACTGCACCGCACCTATGGCGAAGGGTCCACATGGACCTCCTCCGCTACGCGGGCTGCCTGTGTCGTCCGTCCTGCTGAAATCGCCTTCCTCCTTGCGCCGCGCTCTGTGTGATGCCCGCGCGCACCCAGCGAACCCAGGACGGTACCCGTGTCCCTCAGGACGACTACTTCTGCTCCGGTTCAAGTCACCTCTGTCACACAGAGGTTCGCCGACTCCCCGGGCCCCACCCCTGCCCAGCTTCTCGAATTCGTGCGCCGCACCGCAGCGGACGCCGACCTCGTCTCCGCGCTCCCACTCGACCCCGAAGGCCGTACCTGGGTACGCTTTGAGGGCCCGGGTGGCAGCGAGGCATGGCTCATCGGCTGGCCGCCCGGCACGGGTACCGGCTGGCACGACCACGGTGAATCGATCGGCGCCTTCACCACGGCGACGGGCGAACTCACTGAGAACGCGCTCGCGGTACGCCTCCCCACCAAGGGGTGGAGATCCCTGGAGCTGGTCGGAGGAGTCGACCGCCGACGCACGTTGCCACGCGGCGCGAGCCGGGCCTTCGGCCACCACCACGTACACGAAGTGCTGAACGAGTCACGCACCGAGCATGCCGTCTCCGTGCATGCCTACTACCCGCCGCTGCCGCTGATGCGCCGCTTCAGCCGGACCGGTTCGGTGCTCCGGCTCGAGGAGGTCGAGAAGCCGGAGGACTGGCAGTGAGCGGAAGCCTGTCCATCGACGAGCACCTGGCGCGGGTCCGCGCCGGGCTCGACCGCGTCGGCCCGCAGGAGGCGTACGCGGCGGCTGCCGACGGGGCGCTGCTGGTCGACATCCGGTACGCCGAACTGCGCGAGCGCGACGGGCTGATCCCCGGGGCTCTCATGATCGAACGCAACGAGCTGGAGTGGCGGCTGGACCCGGTGGGTTCCCACCGCGTCCCGCAGGCCACGGATCACGATCAGCGGATCGTGGTGATCTGCGATGAGGGGTATGCCTCGAGCCTGGCGGCCGCATCGCTGCACCAACTGGGGCTGCACCGCGCGACCGATCTGATCGGTGGCTTCCAGGCGTGGCGTGCGGAGGGCCTGCCTGTCAGCGCACCGCAGGACCGTGCGGGGCCGGCGCTGCCGTGAGCCAGGTGTGTGACTGCGTGGCGGGACGTGCCGGCACCCCCTGCCGACCGGGGACCGCTCGTGCAGCGGATGACCAGCAGACCACGGCTGCGCGGCACCCGCCGCTCCAGCGGGCTGAAGATCAGCAGAGTGACAGGATGCTCAGTCGTTGAAGGCCGGGCTGAAATGCGCATATCGTCCTCGTGGGCTGTCCGCCGCTCATCTCCGGTGGCGGTTACTGCCCGAGACACCTGGAGTTCGGGATCCCTCCCCGGGCGAGGCGGTCCCGCTGCACCCGGAGGCGGCCGGCTTCGCCGGCCGTTACGGCCGCCGCGCACACCTCGACGCGTACGCGTGGGACAAGGCTGGTCGGGGCCGGAGGACGGAGTCAACTCACGGCGGAACAACCCGCCGCGGCGACACGCACGTAGTCGACGTGGCGGCGGGTCATGGGCACGGTCATGGAGCCAGGCAGCCACACAGGGGCATGTGCGCACCACCTCGGCCGCTCGCTTCACGAAGCGGCGCGGTACGCACGGGCGTTGCGCACGAACAGCCCGTGCAGATCGCGGACGGCCCGCGGGACGGAACCGGAGTGTCGACGCTGCAGGACCAGCAGCACGTCGGTCGCGTCACCGGCGAGGGGCCGTACGGTGATCGTGCCCCGCCGTTCCAGGGGATCACCGATGACCCTGAAGTCGGGCAGCACCGTGGCCGCCCAGGCCCTCGGCGACCATCAGCTTGGGATTGCACGATCGCTTGCAGGAACTGGCCACACGAGTGGCTCCGCGCACGGAGCACGGACTGATCCACGGCGAACTCGGGCCCGACCACGTCTTGGTCGATGCCTCCGGACACCTCGTCCTCATCGACATCGAAGGCGCGATGTTCTTCCACGTCGAGTGGGAGCACGTGTTCCTTGCGGCTGCGTTTCAGCGACCAGTACTCAGCCGTACTCAGCCTTGTCCCGCCCCGGACTCGATCCGGCACGGCTCGACCTTCATCTGCTCGCGATGCGTCTCTCACTGGTGGCCGGCCCCCTGCGCCTGCTCGACGGCGGCTTCCCGCACCGCACGGAGATGCGGGACATCGCCGAGCACAACGCGAGGGAGGCACTGGCTGCGTTGGCCCGGTAGCACCGCGCTCTTCGCACCGTACGCGTCGCTCCTGCCTCGACGGTCAGCCGCCCTGACGGGCGGGGGACCGCCCCGCGAGCCCGGATGACGAGCCGAGGGGCGTTCAGGGCGTGCGGAGCGCGGCCAGGGGGATCCTTTCCGCTCCACCGGGCGTTGTACTGACCGAGGCGTAGGAGTGGGAGGGGCGGTGCCGGCCGGCCGCAGGCGCCGCCGGGGCCCGACGCGCCCGCTCCGGCCGCCCGATGCCGTCCGTTCCTGCGACATGGAGGAGATCCGGTGCTCGACCAGACCCTTGCCGCCCTCGCTCTGTCCGGTGCCACCACCGTGGTGGCCGCAATGGCCACCGATGCCTGGGAAGCGGCGCGGACCGGGACCGCCAGGCTCCTCGGACGAGGTGAGCCACCCAGGCAGGCGACCGTCGAGCACCAGTTGGACGCCGACGCCGAGCTGGTCCTGAGCGAGGCCGACAGTCCCGGAGTGCGACGGGAACTCGTGCCGGTCTGGAACCGCAGACTGGCCGCCTTCCTTCGCGAGAACCCGGCCGCCGCAGACGAACTGCGTGCGCTGCTGGACGAGATACGCCCGGCCCTGCCGCAGGGAGAGTCCCGCTGGGTGCAGCAGGTCACCGCCCACGGCCAGGGCACAGCGTTCGGCGTCCAGGGCGGTGACATCCACTACCACGCGGGTCCCGCCACGCCGGCGGCCGGCGAAGCCGCGCAGGCGGACCGTGGGTGAAGAGCGCGGGTCCGGGGCCGGGCGGCCCACGGTCCCACCGTCCGTCCAGCAGAACGTCACGGCTGCCGGCGGCTTCGCGTACGGGGTGGTGGGCGCCTCCGTCCACGTCTTCGGCGACGGGCTGCCGCTCTACGTGCTGGAGGAGTGGCGTCCGCCCGCGGACACTGATCCGGAGTTCCTCCGTGAGTTGCCGAGCCGGATGCTCAACGCCCGTTTCGCCGTCGTCGAGTTCACCGGACGGCAGGACGAACTCGCCGATCTGCACCGCTGGTGCCGTGACGGACCCCGGCTCGCGGCCCGCTGGCTGCACGGTCCGGGCGGGCAGGGCAAGTCCCGGCTCGCATCCCGCTTCGCCGCCGAGGCCGTCGATGCCGGCTGGAAGGTGATCACGGCCACCCACGGCCCGGGCAGTGTGCTGCCGCCACCCGGGAGCCAGGACCTCCGTGCGGACGGGGCGGCCGGGATGCTCCTGATCGTCGACTACGCCGACCGCTGGCCTCCCACCCACCTGGCCTGGCTGCTGAGCAACGCGGTCCTGCACCAGTCCGGGGTGCGGACCAGGGTGCTGCTGCTCGCCCGTACCGCGGACGCGTGGCCGGCTCTGCGGGCCTCCCTCACCAACCAGCAGGCGGGCACCTCCACCCAGTACCTGCGGCCGTTGGAGCCGGACGAGGGGAGTGGAGACCGCCGGCTGATGTTCGACGCGGCGCACCGCGCCTTCGCAGCCCGCTACGGGCTCGACAACCGCGCCGCGGCCGTCCCGGTCCCCGGCCATCTGGACCACCCCGACTTCGGCCTCACGCTGACGCTGCACATGGCCGCGCTGGTCGCCGTCGACGCCCACGCCGTGGGCCGCCCGCCGCCGGAGGGGGATGCGGCGGGCCTGACGATGTATCTGCTGGACCGCGAGCACGCCCACTGGGCCCGGCTGTTCGGTGACGGCACCCATGAGCTGGACCCGTCGAAGCGCACGTTCCGGACCGCGCCGGAGGTGATGCGCCAGGCCGTCTTCGCGGCGGCGCTCACCGGCCCGTTACCCCGCTCCGCCGGTACCGCCGTACTCGTTTCACTCGGCATCGGCCCGGCCGGACAAGTCTGCGGTGACCACGCCGTCTGCTACCCGCCGGACGGCGCTCCCGGCGCGTCCGCCCCACAGGGCGCAGGCCCCGAGGCCGGCGTGCCCGTACTGGAGCCGTTGTACCCCGACCGCCTCGCCGAGGACTTCATAGCGCTCACCCTCCCGGGGCATCGCGCCGACCATCCGTCCTCGCCCTGGGCGGCGGATGCCGTACGCACCCTCCTCGGCCGTGACGGCGACGGCACCGCCCCGGCCTGGACCCCGCGGGCGGTCACTTTCCTGGCCGCCGCTGCCGAACGGTGGCCGCACGTCGTCTCCGGACACCTGCAGCCGCTGCTGCGCGAGGATCCCCGGCTCGCGGTCGACGCCGGAAGCGCCGCACTGGCCGGTCTCGCCCGCGTCGACGGGCTGGACACCGCGGTGGGCCAGGCCATCGCCGGGCGCTTCCCCCAGCACCGCCACGTCGACCTCGACGTGGGGATGGCCGCGCTGACGGCCCGTCTCGGCGAGCGGCTGATCGCCGAGACGCCATGGGAAGACGAGTCACAGCGGCCGGTGCTCAGGGCGCTGATCCGCTCCGAGACCGCTGTTCGTCACTCGCACGCCGGTCAGTACGACCTCGCCGTCGCGGCGATGGAACGGGCGGTGGAGGACTGGGAGGAGGCCGTGGCCACGGTGCGGACCGCCTTCGAGACCAACCTGGCGGACGCCCTGAGCGGCCTCGGCAACTACCTCTGGCACGCGGGACGGACCGCGGAGGCCCTCGTGGCGAGCGAACGCGCGGTGTCCCTGCTGCGGAGCTGGGCCGATGCCACTGCCGACAGCACCGGTCTGCCGGCAGCACTCAGCAACCTCGGCCTCTGGCTGGCCGAGACCGGCCGTCGTGCCGAGGCCGGACAAGCTCTGGCGGAGGCCGTGGAACTGCTGCGTCCGGTGGCCGAGGCGGACCCGGAGCAGCACGGCCACCGCCTCGCGACTGCTCTGCACAACCTCGGCGCGTGGCTGGCCGACGAGGGCCGCCGCACCGAGGCCCTGGAGGCGACGGCGCGGTCCCTGGCCATCCGGCGCCGGCTCGCCGCCGTTCACCCCGAGATCCACGAACCCGATCTCGCCGACATCCTCGTCAACCTCGCTCGCGACCTTGCCGCGCTCGGCCGCCGGGCGGAGGCCCTGGCTGCCTCGGGCGAAGCGGTCGACATTCAGTCCCGCCTGGCCCGCGGCAACCCCGCGGCGCACGAACGCGGTCTCGCAGGCTCCCTGTCCGGCCTCGGCGTCGACCTGGCGGAAGCCGGCAGGTGGGATGAGGCCCTGGCCACGAACGAGCGGGAGATCGCCGTGCTGCGGCGGCTGGCCGAGGCCAACCCGGCCGGGTTCGAGCCGATGCTGGCCCAGGCACTGGACAACCGGGGCCAGTGGCTGGCGGAGACCGGCCGCCCGGCGGAAGCCCTGGCGCAGACCGAGGCGGCCGTGGCCATCCGGAGCCGGCTCTGGCAGCAATGCCCTGCGGTCCACGAGCGCCCGCTCGCCACCGCGCTCGGCAACCTGGGCATCAACCGGGCACGGGCCGGAAGTCCGGCCGACGGGCTGGAGCCCGCGATGCGAGCGGTGGCGATGCTCCGCCGGCTGGCACGGGCCAACCCCGCGGCGCACGACGCCGAACTGGCCCGCTGCCTCAACAACCTCTGCGTGGTCCTGACGGTGCTGCGCCGATGGCCGCAGGCGCTGGCCGCCGCCGAGGAGACGGCCGCCCTCTGGCAGCGCCTGGCCACCGAGGATCCGGCGGCCCACGCGGCCGCGGCGGCCAGGTCCCTGTACACCCTCGGCCTCTGCCGGGTGCTGACCGGCCGTCCGGCCGACGCGCTGGACCCGCTGGAACGCTCCGTCGCCGCCCTGCGCCGGCCCACCGGCACAGACGCCGCGGCACAGGCACCCCACCTGGCCCGCAGCCTCGACGTGCTCGCCCGCGCGTACCTGGCTCTCGGCCGTACGGACGAGGCCGTCGCCGCGGCGCAAGAGGCGCTCTCCCTGCGCGAGCGGCTCGCCGAGGAGGCCCCTGAGGTGCACGGGGCCGCGCGGGAGGAATCGCGGCGACTGCTCGCCGGACTGCGGAGCGTCACCCCGGCGCAACGTCCGCGCCACGGCCGGTGGCCGTGGCCACCGCGGTAGGCGGACCCCATGGCGTACGTGGTCGCCCGAAGCAGCCCGGCCGTCAGGAACACACTCGCGATGCCGTCCAGGTCGCGGACCATTGCCGGCACGGCCGTCACCCCCTGGCTCCACAGCAGCTTCCTGACCCCCGCCTCGAAACCCGTGGGCGCCGGCCACAGCACTCGGTTTGCGCGACCTGCTTCGCCCACGAGAAGGCACGATGACACCCTCGGCGTCGTACAGGACACCGGTCAGGCATTTGAACGTCGGACCGTGGTCGTACCACTTGTGCCCCACCTCGAGCTCGATGTTCCGGTCGATCGCCGGGAGGAGGTCCCCGGCAATCAGCTTCTTCCGGGCCACCGCCGCCGCTCTTTGGGCACCCTCGATGATCTCCGTCAGCACCGTCCGCGTCACCGACGCGGCGGCCCACGCGGCCGACCGATGTGACGAGAGAAGGCTTGAACGGCGAGACAGCCATGAGCCAGGCGGTCCCCGGACCGCTGCCTTCAGGGCGTGCGGGCTGTGCGGCCACCGGAAGGAACGCTCCTTGCCGTCGGAGTCAGTCACAGGCCCGCGCTTCGCCACGCGGACCCGCTCTCTTCCACCATCCCTCCTCATACCGGCACGGCACCCGGTCGAGGCCGACGGGCGGCCCACGCCGGCATGGTGACCCCGTACTTCCGACCACGACCTGTACGTGATCGTCGCCGACGACGCCCACACAGATCCGACCCGGCCCGCGGGTCACCGCAGCGCCGATCTCCGTGCTCGGATCACTCCGGTCGGTGAGCGCCGTACACAGGACCTGACGTCCCCTCACGTGGGCTCCCTCGCGCCGCCGCGCGCTGAACGGCTCGGTGAACGGTGCCGCCACCGGCCGGGCGATTCAGCCGCCCTCGGGAGCGTCCACGATGTCACCGTTCTCGTCGACCGCATGGCTGCGCCAGTACACGTCCCACGTGTCGTCGACCTGCTGCGGCACCTTGCCCTCGGGGTAGCGCGTGTAACCCCTGGGAGGCTGCTCGCCGTCCGAGACGCACACGGAGCCGGTGGAACCGACGTGAGTGGCCGGGTACTCGCCGGCGCCGCAGATGTCCTCCTGGTACTCCAGCCCGCATCCGGCCAACACCAGGGCCGTCGCGACGCCCAGAGCCGGGACGGCGGTGAAACGCCGGGCACCGCGCCGGGAACGGTGAGCGGCTCGGCTGGTTCTGAGAGTCTTACGCACGGCGATCTCCTGCCTTCGGTAGGCCCTCACTCTCGCCAAGGCCAGGCAGCGCGTCGTGAGTACGTGTGCTCAGGCGATGGACCCCCGGGTACTCATTCACCGGTCTGCTGACTGACGTCGGGGCGCTCCCCGTTGTCCCGCGAGTACGCAAGCATGAGCAGGCGCGCGGCATCACGCGCCTGGGTCGCCGGCTGGGAGGTGCCGGTGATCGCTGCCGTGGTGATGGCGCCCTCGGCCAGCAGCACGAGTTGGTCTCCCAGCGCGGCTGGTCGCCCGGTGGCTGTGACAAGGGCGACGAGATAGTCGCGGAAGGCCTGTTTGTGGCGGCGGGCCCGAGCGGCGACTTCGGGCGAGATGCCGCCCAGTTCGCCGAAGGAGTTGATGAAGGCGCACCCGCGGTAGCCCGGTTCCGAGAACCATGTGTGCAGCCACTCGAACACCGCGACGACCTGGTCCTCGGGTGTGGTGCGAGCGTCCACGTGGTGGGCCAGTGCCTGGCGCCACCGACGGTCACGCCTGTCCAGGAACTCCAGCACCAGGGCCTCTTTGGAGGGGAACAACTGGTAGAGGCGCTTGAGGGACAGTCCGGAGGCGTTGCGCACCGCGTCCATTCCCACTGCCTGGATGCCCCGGCTGTAGAAGAGCTCCTCGGCCGCCTTGAGTGCCTGGTCCTGGGCCGCCTCGCGGTCCGGCACGTTCGCCCCCCTTGCCTGGAGAACCATCGTTCTCTACTGTAACAGGGCGAGCCGAGAACGTGCGTTCTCCCTCGTGGCGCAGAGCGTGTGCACAACGCCTCGGAGCGAGGAGCTCAGATGACCGATGCCATCCGTCCCCCGGTACCGCCGTTCACCCAGGAGACCGCTGCGGAGAAAGTCCGTCTCGCCGAGGACGCGTGGAACTCCCGTGATCCGCAGAAGGTTTCGCTGGGCTACACGGTGGACTCGCACTGGCGCAACCGCTCGGAATTCGCGACCGGGCGGGAGGCGATCGTCGCCCTACTGACCCGCAAGTGGGCCACTGAACTCGACTACCGGCTGATCAAGGAGCTGTGGGCGTACGACACCCACCGCATCGCGGTGCGTTTCGCCTACGAGCACCGCGACGACGCCGGCCACTGGTACCGCTCCTACGGCAACGAGAACTGGGAGTTCGACGAGAACGGACTGATGCACACCCGCCACGCCTCCATCAACACCCTTCCGATCGCGGCATCGGAGCGCAGGTACTTCTGGACGCCGGGCCGTCGCCCCGACGACCACCCTGGTCTCAGCGACCTCGGCTTCTGACCGTCACCCGCTCGGGCAGTACACCTGGGCCGGCAGCAGCGGCATGTCCCAGTCCGCCGGTGTGCCGTCCTCCGCGTACGAGTCCAGGGCGAGGGCGGCGCCGTCGAGGTAACCGGAGACATCGGAGCCGAACGGTACTCCCGTCATGGTGAACCGGAAACCGAAGGGCGAAGCCGGGTCGAAGACCGAGGCGAGTTCGCCGGCAGCGCCGCCTGAACCACCGAGGTGCCGCGTAGCGGTGATCGTGCAACGCTCCGTCGTGACCCAGCCGCGCCGCCACGCTACTGCCCCGCACAACGAGATGAGACACCGTCATCTCCGTCTGCTCGACCAGGGCGGATCCGGATCCTCTGGATCCGCCGTCCCGCCGCTGCCATCAGCCAGCCCTCCCCGGGGTTGGCGGCTTTCAGCCTGACCAACCGCGTCGAGGAGTCCCACAATGGCAGGTGCATGCCATAGGAGGCCGTCGTGACTCCCCTGTGTTCCGAAAGACCCCTCCGAACCATCTTCCAAGCCGTCGTCGTGCTGGCGTTGCTCTTGGGCTGGTCCACTGCCGTCGAATCGGCCGCGCATGCCGACCGACTGGCGGGGCACCAGGCAGCCGTCGCGGTGCGCGGGGGTGACACCCTCTACAGCACCGGCACCCGCTGCACCGTCGGCTTCAACGCCCGCTCCGGCTCCATCCTGTACGCGCTCATTTCGGGCCGGTGCGCCCAGGACGCCCGTACCTGGTATGCCGACCCTGCCCTGACCGTGGGCGTCGGCGTCACCGCGGGGGTGAGTTTCCCGGGCAACGACTATGCGAGCGTCCGGTACACCAATACGGCGGTCGCCTACCCGGGCGAGATCTCGCTGGGCGTCGGCGCCGGTACACGTGACATCACCAACGCGGCGTATCCCGTCGTCGGGCAGTCGGTCTGCCACGTCGGGCGAACCACCGGATATCGCTGCGGGACCGTCCAGGCCCTGAACGTCACCATCAACCACGGGGAAGGAGCCGTGTACGGACTGTTCCGGTCGAACCTCTGCTCCGAGCCCGGAGACACCGGCGGTCCGGCCTTCTCGGGCGGCACCGCTCTCGGCGTCATCGTCGGCAGCAGCGGGAACTGCAGTTCGGGAGGCGTCACGTACTACCAGCCGGTGTCCGAGTGGCTGTCGGCGTACGGGCTGAGCGTCTACTGAGACAGCTGAACCGACAAGACGACCCACCGCCTGTTCCACAGCCCACTTGCCGGCCACCTCACAGCAAGTCCGCACCTTCTCGAAAACGGAGCCTTTCCGGGCCTCGCTATTTTGTATGAGCCGGTTGAGCCGCTGGACGTGGCGGTAGGTGAGCAGAGAGATCTCGCCGCTGGAGCCCCCCTGGTCAGCCGAGCTTGTAGACCAGCGCGGTGACGGTGGCCTGACACCCCCCGGCGAACGAGTCCTCGCTGCCGATACGCACGAACCCATTGCGTTCCAGGACCCGCACCGAGCCGGCATTGTCCTCGGCCACCCGGGCGTGGATCGGTCGCACCGCGACCTCCTTATACGCCTTACGGTCCTTGGTCTCCTCGGTGACGAAGGCGGCGAGCTGGCGGGCCCCCTCGTTGAGCTGGATCTCGAACAGCCGTGGCAGGTCCTCCTCCCCCAAGGGGCGAAGCGGCGGCAGCCCGGGCACGCCTTTCGACACCGTGTTTCCTCCGTACAGGTCAGGGATCGTCGATCCGTGCAGACCTGCGACCCTACGGCTGTGCGACACCTGGTGCGGGGCACCTCGCGTAACCGGGGCCGGTTTTACGGCACGCAGGCCTGACCTTCTTCGCTCTGGTGGAC
Organism: Streptomyces albogriseolus; assembly: GCA_014650475.1. GTDB lineage: Bacteria > Actinomycetota > Actinomycetes > Streptomycetales > Streptomycetaceae > Streptomyces > Streptomyces albogriseolus. The sequence goes on along the minus strand of BMVA01000005.1, from coordinate 21,271 downwards.
GACCCTGCTCCCGCATGCACGAGTCCGGTGAGGCAGTCCCGCGCGGTCCCGCAGCAGGACCAGCGTCACAGGGGCGCCACATGCTCGGCAGGCCCGCGACCACATCCGGCTCCAGCGACCGGGCGACGGTCTCCACACGGGCATGCGATCCCTTTGGCGGAGCCGTGGCCTACCGGTTCCTGGCGCCACGCACCCCGCTTACATACCCCCCTCCGGTATGTTACGGTGCGACGACCAAATACCCCTGGGGGGTATCTAGCGAAGGGTGGAACCCATGCAAACCGACAATGCGAGACGCTGGTGGGCGCTGGCGGTGCTTGCGGCAGCTCAGTTCATGGTGATCATGGACACGTCGATCATCGGGGTGGCGCTCCCCGAGATGCAGAAGGACCTCGGTTTCTCGCAGGGCGAGTTGCAGTGGGTCTTCAATGCCTACGTCATTGCGTTCGGTGGCCTTCTGCTCCTCGGTGGCCGCCTCTCCGATCTGCTCGGCGCCCGCAAGGTTTTCAACACAGGGTGGGTCGTGCTGATCGCCGGCTCGATCGTCGCGGCCGCAGCGCAGACGGCCTGGATCGAGGTGGTCGGCCGTGCCGTTCAGGGGGTGGGCGGCGCGCTGATCGCACCCGCGGCCATGACCTTGCTGATGATGCTCTTCGCACACGATCCGAAGGAGCTCGGCAAGGCAATGGCTCTCTACGGCGCAGCGGCCCCTGCCGGCGGAACAGCCGGTGTGTTCCTCGGCGGAGTGTTCACAGAGTGGCTCAGCTGGCCCTGGATCTTCATCATCTACATCCCCATCGGCATAGCCACCCTCGCCGCCACCAGGCTCCTGCCCGCCGTCGGCAGCCGCCGAGGCGCAGTTGACGTACTCGGCGCGGCTGCGGTCACCGCGGGCCTGGCGCTTGCCGTGTTCGCCATCGTCCGTGCGCCGGAGGCCGGCTGGGCCTCCACCGGCACGGTGCTTCAGCTGCTTGGTGCCGCCGCACTGCTCCTGCTGTTCTTCGTGATCCAGAAGACGGTGCGCGAACCGCTCATGCCGCTGGGTATCTGGCGGGTCCCGCGGCTGGGCTCCGCCAACCTCGCGATGACCTTGCTCGGTGCGGCGTGGATCCCCATGTGGTACTTCCTGAACCTGTACCTCCAGCAGGTGCTCGGCTACGGGGCCTTCGCCTCCGGCGCCTCTCTGCTCCCGATGACCGTCCTGCTGATGATCTTCATGACCGCGATCACTGCCAGGCTTCTGGCGAAGTTCGGCGCCAAGCCACTGATCGGGAGCGGTCTGCTGGTCCTGGCCGCCGGGCTGCTGTGGCTCTCCGCGGTCGAACCCACCGGCACCTTTGTGGTGGACGTCCTGCCGGCCTCGCTGGTCGCCGCGCTCGGCATGTCGCTCGCCTACATACCGGCGATGATGGCCGCGATGTCCGGTGCCCCGCAGGAGCAGGCGGGCCTCGCGTCCGGCATCGTCAACACCACCTACCAGGTGGGTTCGGCGCTCGGTCTCGCAGCACTGACCGCAGTGGCCACGTCGCAGGGTGCCGGTCGGCTGGGCAACCTGCCCGCGCTCACGGACGGCTTCAGCGCGGCGTTCGTCTGGGCTGCCGCGATCGCAGCCGCGGGCGGGCTGATCACCTTGCTGGTGATGCGAAGCGACAAGGCACTCGTGGCCCGGGAAGCCGATGCAGCTTCGGGCGCGCAGGGTGAGCGGGCCGGTGTCTGACAGCTGCGAGATGCAGTAGGCAACGTGGTGGAGTCGCTGTGAAGGCTGCGGACCACCACGACGTCGGAGCCAGAGGAATGGTCAAGAGCCATTGCTGGCCGGTCGCTCAGCCGAGAGGCGGCCTGTCGAGGCGGCGGCGGGGGAAGTGCTCGGCGACGGTCAGGTCCTTTGACCGGCCGGCCCCGAGGCTTCCTCCGTCTGGACTGACACCGTCGTGGGCCGTCAGGCTGCCGCCCCGTAGGCCATGGTGGTGGGATGGACCAGATAGTCGCTGTCCGTCCACACCGAGCCGACTGCGAAGGGCTGACCGTCGGGACGCAGAGTGTCGCGGACGACGACGGCCCAGCGGGCGCCGGCGCGGTGCAGGAGCCGCGCGGCCTCGGCCGGGTCGGTGACCAACACCAGGACTTCGAAGCAGCCGTCGACGTTCTGGTAGATCGCGCCCGGCCTGCGGGGGCCGATCTCGTCGGCGACGCGGGACAGCGGGAGAGCGGTGATGTCGGTCATGCTGCGGCTCCGATCATATGGGCGAGACGGTGCAGGACGAAGGCGCCGGTGAAGTCGGCGGACGACTCACACCGGACCTCGACTCCAACCGGTACTCATCGATTGCCCGGTATCGGCCATTCATCACGACGCAAAAGGCCGCGAAAGCTAGAAGCTGCCGCGCAACTGGTGGTGCCAGTCGTCTGCAGGCCTGTCAGAAGGCGGGGCCGTTACTCACACTTGGGGGGCGACGGATGGGCGACGCAGACTTTCCGGCCGGACCGTGTATGAGGGCCGGTGCATGGTGATCGGCGCGCTCGTCACGCCTGTCATCCGGCCCCCGGCCGATGCGTGCTCGACACCGACGGGGATGGCGCGATCCAGCGCCACGAATCCATCCGCGCGACTGCCGAGTACTACCTCTCCAACGCGCGTATGCCACATAAGTGGGCATTGTGTGACGGTCTGCTCCTGGCCGTGCTCGCCTCCTTCTCCGCTCGCCGCACGGGCGAACGGTGAGAGGGGACCTGGACGAGCCGTTCCGGCTGACAGCAGGGCCTGGGCCCGTTGTGTGCCAGCTCCCGGTAGACAAACCATTACGGCCCGATCACATCGGGTTCTTGGGGGACGGGTGGGGGGTGTGGTGCGTCATGGCCGGTTCCTCACCTCCTTCACCGGCTGGGCCTGGCGACATTGCCGTAGGACCAGGTGGGGCCCTTGGACATCTCGAAGCGCAGGTGCGCCCGTTGGAGTTGCCGGTGCTTCCGACGGCGCCGAGCCGCTGCCCGGCGGTGACGTGCTGACCGGCCATGACCTGGCGCTGCGAGAGGTGGCAGTAGGTATGGACGTGCCCGTTGGCCGCGGCCAGCCCGATCCACTGGCCGTAGCTCCGCCGTTGCCGTTCGACCAGGTGATGGAGCCGGCGCTCACGGCGACGACCAGGGGAGCTCCCGTGGCGGCAGCGAAGTCCTGGCCGGTGTGCCTACCGTGACCGTCGTGCTTCCAGGCGTTGTTGCCGCAACTGTAGAACTCGAACGAGACCTTGTGTCCGGGTGCGGGCGAGCCCACCCGGCCGGTGTGAGGCGCGGCAGGCGCGGCCCCGCCGGACAGCCGGATACCAAGCCTCGTCGGCAGCATCGGGCGACCAAGCGTGGGCAAGCCGTTCGGCGACCGTGCCATCGCGGAGCCCGGTCAGCGCCACAGTGGAGGCTGCGACCGCTGAGGTCGCCACGTCCCGGCAATGGTCGGGATCGATCAGCTCACGGAACTCGTCTCGAGTGGCCAACTGCATCACGGTCCAGCGGATCGTGTCCGTGGCTCGCCCCACGTCGGGTGTCTGGGCGAGTGGATGCATTAGGGGCGAAGGAGTAAAGGGCGGCAAGCTGTGTCATCGGCCCGGGTCCACGCCTGCTCGCTCCCACTCGTCACGACGGGCCTGCAGGGTCGTTGTCACAGGCAGCGGCTACCTTGCAGCTCAGCACAGAACCAAGGCGGGTTTGCAGAAAGAGGAGCGGCGATGGTCGTCGAGGTGGGGTACGCCCAGGCGTGGGACCTGAAGACTTGCGCGCCCTGGCGGCCGATGTCCGCCGAGCAGGCCCGGGAGCGGGATGCCGCCGGGCTTCCGTACGTGGTGGTGTACCGGGAGCCGGGCCGGGAGGCTCCGCTGGAAGTCCGGCTCGTCTCCTGGCGAGACCACTACGTCGGGCTGTGGGTCTACGACGCCCACGGTCGCCGCACCTACGACCTGGACATGCGGCTGCTGGACGACCCGTCGTTGCTGCTGCGCCGGTACTCCGTCGGCTGGTACTACACAGGCCCGGAGATGGCGGAGTTCGACAAGGCGTGCCCACGCATCACCCTGGACCTCTTTCCGGACGGGAGGGGCCGACGGACGGAGGAGCGGCAGGGGGAGGGCGGGGGCTCCTACGTCACCTCGCCCGGACTCCGGAATGACGAGCGCTGGATGGACCGCCCCGCCTTCGGGGAGTGGCCGCTGCTCTCGGCCCAGGTACACGAGCTCATTGAGCCACCGGCTGTCAAGGCGGCTGAGGTGGCCGAGGCAGCCGAACCAGGTGACGGAGACACCCCCGCCACCTGCTGGCGTCCGCCGCGCCCCGCGCAGCCCGGGCCGATCAACGAGTTGTTCCGGCCCGGGGTACGCGTGACCGACGGGTACCACCCCGAGATGACCGTCGTGGAGCCGCGTCGGGTCGGCACCCTGCGCGTACCCAGCGGGCTGCTGGCCGTTTCCGGCCCGGACATCGACCACGGCGACGGGCCGCACATCACGGTCCCCGTCCCGCCCGGGGAGTACGTACTCGACGAGGCGCGGGTCCGCTACAGCTACCACTGCGAGTGGCGGAACGCCGAGGTCACGACCACGGAACCCACGGCCGTCCGCCTGCTCGTCAGCGGCACCCCCGCGGCGACCTGGGAGATGGCCCTCGGTCCGGAAGACGATCCCCGGCTCTTCATCGAGCAGCAGATAGCCGGCTTCGACACCGACGGCGCCACCGGCTGCTTCGCTGACGCCGGGGCCTGGGAGCCGCTCATCGCGCTCTTCGAGCGGGGGCTGATCCGGGGGGAGTCGGATCTGGACGGGTACGAGGACATCGATGACGATTCCATGTTCATGCAGCGCACCTGGGATGAGGTTTCCGGCGGCGAGCTCGTGTCCTTCGCGACGACCGGGGACGGTACCTACCCGGTGTGGGTCGGCCGTTCCGAGGCCGGTGAGGTAATCGGCGTCGTGGTGCTGGTGGAGGGGATGCCCGAGCTGCTCCCGGAGCGGGACAGCCCCATCGATGCGGCTGTGTAGGCAAGGTCCTGCCTGCGGCCGTATCCGCCAGCCTGCTTGCAGCTGGTGACGATCTCGGCAGCACGGTTCACAACGCTCGGCGCCGGAGTCCGGAGTATGTGTCCCCATCAGATCAGCGGCGGGTGCCTCCCCAACTCGTGCACACCGACGCGGCCGCCTTCGGGGTGCCTCTCGCGCTCATCGACAAACGACCCCCGTTCTCGGGTTCTGGCTCAGGTTCCGTGCAGTGGCCACGGTGAGTGACGGCTGAGCGTTCCCAAGCGGCATGCGGAGTCGCCCGAGAATAGGCGGTGGTCAGCGGGGCGGGGCTGACACTTTGGGCCGTGGAAGAGGTCGTGCTCCGGCTGAAGGAGCTGCTATTCCCGGCGAATGCGGACATCGCGGTGCTGTCGGTGGGCGTCGACATCGAGAGAGAGCGCGTCGACGCACAGTGCACGATGGCTGGCGCCGCCTTCCCGGGATGCGGAGTCTGCCCGACCGGGGTTCACAGCTCCTACCTGCGGTTTCTCGCTGATGTCCCGAGCGCCGGGCGAAGCGTCGTACTTCAGCTGCGGGTCCGGCGGTTCCGGCGCCGGAATACCAAGTGCCCGCGCCGGACGTTCGTGGAGCAGATACCCGGCCTGACCCGCAAGTATGGCCAGCGCACCGAGCGGCTGCGTTCCACCCTGACCGCGGTCGGCCTTGCCCTGGTCGGTCGAGTCGGCGCCCGCTTGGCTGCCGTGCTCAGCATGCCCATCAGCCGGAGTACGGTCTTGCGGCTGGTCGAGGCGCTGCCCGAGCCGGAGGTGTCGACAGCGCGGGTGGTCGGCGTCGACGAGTACGCCACCCGCAAGGGCCGCCGCTACGGCACTGTCCTGGTGGACGTCGAAACCTGCCGTCCGATCGATCTCTTGCCTGATCGAGAAGCATCGAGCCTGGCCGCCTGGCTTGCCCAGCGGCCCGGTATCGAGGTCGTCTGCCGGGACCGGGCGCCGTTCTTCGCAGAAGGCGCCGCAGCCGGGGCGCCGCAGGCGGTCCAGGTCGCGGACCGGTGGCATCTGTGGCACAACCTGAGCGAAGCCGCCGAGCGCGGTCCCCCAGCACCGCCACTGCCTCCGAGCCCTCGTTCCTGCGACCCCGGAACCCGAGCCGGAGCGCGCCTCCGAAAGGAAGCCGTCCAGTTCACGCTGCCGACCGGGCACAGCTTCGCTGAGCGGACCCGCGCCAAGCACGCCACCATTCACGCACTGCTGGCCGCCGGGCACAGCAAGCGGTCCGTGGCCCGGCAACTCGGCATGAGTCAGAACACGGTCCAGCGGTTCTCCCGTGCTGACAGGCCTGAAGGCCTATTCAGTGGCAGAACCGGCCCTCCGTCCTCGCCGAGTACAAGCCCTACCTCGACGATCGCTGGACCGAAGGGTGCACCAACGCATGGAAGCTCTGGGAGGAGAGCGTGCCCCTCGGCTACAAAGGCAGCTACCAGCGCGTCCGCGCCTACCTGCACAAGAAGCGCACCTTGCCGCAGCCGGTGACCGCCCGTCCTCCCTCACCGCGGACGGTCGCCGGATGGATCCTCAGACTCCCGGAAACCCTCACCGAGCTCGAACAGCTCCAGCTCAAGACCGTCCGCACCCACTGCCCCGAACTCGATGCCCTCACCCGGCACGTCCGCTCCTTTGCGGTCATGCTCACCGACGGCCAGGGCGAGTGCCTGCCTGACTGGCTCGCCCTTCGGCAGGACGACCTGCCCAGCCTCCACACCCTGGCTGCCGGCATCGACCGAGACCGCGACCCCGTCATCGCAGGCCTCACGCTGCCCTGGAATTCAGGAGTGGTCGAAGGCCACGTCAACCGGATCAAGATGCTCACGCGCCAGATGTTCGCCCGCGCCGGCTTTGCCCTCCTACGCAAGCGAGTCCTGCCGGCGTGATGATCTACACGGGCTCCTCGTACACATTGATCCCGGATGGCCTGCGCGCAAGCACCAGTTCGAGGTGCCTCTCCATGGCGGCGAACCACTCGTCGGGGTCCGCATTGGCGTCGTAGAAGAACCAGGAGTCGAAGCTCCCCAGGGCATCCAGGACGGGTTCGCACTCGTAGCGAAGTTCGCAGTGGACCTGTACGTAGTGGTCGTGCTCACCTCTGTCGTCACCGATGTCGAACTGCCGCGTGAGGTCCACCATGAACATCGGCCGCCCGCTGAAGGCGTACGTGCCGAACTGGAAGAGCAAGCCGTCTGAGTCGGGCGTCGGCGCGGTAGCAAAGCGCTGCCGCGCGAATCGCATGAAGGCCAGCCATGCAGCCCGAGTGGTCAACTCCGTCGCCGCCCGCCCGCCCTCCAGCTCGGCATGTAGGACATCAAGGGCTTTCTCCACCCGCGGTCTGTCGAGCACGCCAGCTCTCCTCGGATCGTGAACCAGCACACTAGCCTCGTAGGGCCGGATCAACTCCAGCCCTGACCAGCGAGGCAGCTACCTCCCGGGATGCAACGCTCAGTCACTGCTGCACGGAACGTGAGCCAGAACCTCGGGTGGTTCTGGCACGACGTCCGTGAAGCGGTCATGATCAGTGATCAGTGGGTGTTCCGAGTGCTTGGAGGATCTGCCGTACTTCCTGGCGCCACTGGTCAGCGTCAGCGCTGTCCACCCAGCCGATTGCCATCTCTGATCCGTCCTGGAGAACCCGGTCCAGTGCGAGTCTCGCCGACGCGCGCAGGAAGGCGGGCAGTTCGGGCAGCGGTTCCCTGGGGCCGTCGTCCGGGGCAATCACGATGGGACTGTCCGGGAGGGTGCTCGCGACGAGAGCACTGGCGGCAACGGCTTCGGCCCCGTCTCCGCCATCGACGCGTTCTCCCGAGTCGGTGACTCGCTGAAATGCTCGCTCCAGCAGGTGGATGGCCTGGTGGTGGGTGAGTCCTTCGAGTGCATCGACGAAGTCCGCGGCGAGGTCGCTGTCGAAGGGGCCGGTTCCCCACGTTCCCATGCACTGCTCCTGATAGGGCTGTCTCGGACGATGGCATGCTTTCAGGAGTCACTGACATCGGTCACGAGGCGAGGAGGACCCGCTTGCGGAGCCGCTGCGAAGCGAGCCCGGCCGAACATCTGGCGCTTGAGTATCTTGATCCGGTTGACGTGGCCCTTCGACGACGCCGGAGTTTCAGGGCAGGATCAGGCCGGCGGTGACGCGTCGCGGTCGCGGTTGATGCCGGCCGCGAGCGTGTCGAACGACCGCGCAGAGAGCGGCGTCCGCACAGGAAGCGAGCGAGGATGCGTTCAGGAGCCACGAGCCCCAGCCCGGGGCGGCGTAGGTGGCTGACGTGGCTCCTTGCCTTGTGTGCGGTGTGGGCGCTCGGCGCGAGCGTCTGGGCCGGCTACATGCTGTTCACGTCGGCTGGGGACACACCGCAGGAGGCCGTGGAACGCAAGGCGGGCATGCACCACGATCAGCACGAAGCCGCGGGGCGCTACTACGTGCCGACGCACGCCGAGTTGGAGGACAACGGCACGGCGGTGCTCCGGTACCAGGTGGGCAACGGCCAGGACTCCAGCGTCGAGGACTTCCTCCGTACGTACGACATCGCGGCGAAGCCGACGCGCACCAGCCCGTCGGAGGTCACGTACTCGGATCGTTTCGGCGACGTACGGCGCATGTTCACGGTCACCTACAACTCCTCAGTTGCGCCCGGGGGATACGACTACGCCCGGATCACTGTCAGGGCTCGGTGATGACGCGCCATGATGTTCTTACTGATCGTTTCAGAATGAGTTGAGCTGCTGGTCTTGCGCTCGGCGATCTTGGTCGGCAGTGTGTCCGGGATGCGTGCTCCCGACCTGTGGGCCCAGGGCTGGCACCGACAGCGGCGGCCACAATGAGCAGGCGACCGGTTTGACGGCTTGGGGGAATGGGATGCTGACTGGGATCGTGATCGACGCGCTGGATGCCGTGCGTATGGACCGTTTCTGGTTGGATGCGACGCGAGGCCAGATGGGCGGCCTGCAACTGCGGTTCGTGCCGACCGCGAAGCCGAAGATGGCGCACAAGAACCGACTTCACATCGACCTGGCCGGGGGGCCGGACTGGCAGGCCGAGGTGGCGCGCCTGCTCACACTCGGTGCGACGCAGGTCGACATTGGCCAGGGGGACGTCCCATGGGACGTGCTGGCCGACCCGGAGGGCAACGAGTTCTGCGTGCTGCGTCCTGGTCACCCCGGCGTGCTTGCCGACTCCGGCCTCGTCGCGATCTGCCTCGACGTCGCGGAGGAGGACCGCTACGCACAGTGGGCCTTCTGGCAGTCCCAAGCCGACTGGCACGCGGTCGAGTCCCACGACTGGGGTGTCCGGTTGCGCCGGAGTCCCGCCAGTACGGTCTCGCTGGTGATGGGGCCGCCGGCGGCGCCGAAGGAAGCGCGGAACAGGCTGCGGCTGGAGGTCACCCAACGCGACTGGGAACCCGGCGAGTTCCTCGACGCCAGCGGGAACGAGTTCCACGTCACGGGGTGACCCTCCGCTTTCCAGGGCCTGCTGTACTGATCAATCAGAATCAGTTGAGCTGCTGGTCTTGTGTTCAACGATCTTGGTCGGCAGGGTGTCCGGAGTGCGTGCTGATCTTGTTCCTGACGACCTGTGGGAGCGGGTGGCTCCCCTGTTGCCACCCGCTCCCGAACGGCGCCGACGCTATCCCGGACGGTTGCGTGTTCCTGACCGAACAGCACTTGCCGGCGTCTTGTTCGTGCTGCGGACCGGTGTCGCCTGGCGGGATGTCCCGGCGGAGACGGTGGGCTGTTCCGGGGTGACGGCCTGGCGCCGACTGAGGGACTGGACCGAGGCCGGGGTCTGGCCAAACCTGCACGCGACCCTGCTGACCGAGCTGCGCCGCGCGGGCTCGTTGGACCTGGACGACTGCTCCGCGGACGGGTCGCACGTCCGGGCCCTCAAAGGGGGGATCACGTCGGCCCCTCGCCCGTCGACCGTGCCCGTCCCGGCTCCAAGGACCACCTGATCGTCGACCGCCACGGAACCCCGCTCGCCGTCACCCTCACCGGCGGCAACCGGCACGACGTCACCCAACTCATGCCGCTGCTCGACGCCGTCTCGCCGATCCGGGGCCGGCGGGGACGCCCCCGTCGCAAGCCCCGGCGCCTGTACGCCGACCGGGGCTACGACTTCGACAAGTACCGCCGTCTGCTGTGGAAGCGGGGTATCAAACCCGTGATCGCCCGACGAGGCGTCGCCCACGGCTCCGGACTGGGCAAGGTGCGCTGGGTGGTCGAGCGCGCCTTCGCCTGGCTGCACCAGTTCAAACGACTCCGCATCCGCTACGAACGACGCGCCGAGCTCCACCAGGGCCTGCTCCAATTGGCCTGCAGCCTCATCTGCCGCCGCTTGCGCACCTCATATTGAAACGATCAGTAAACCCGAGATTGATCACGACCTCACACAGGCCCAAGCCGGATCGCTGATCAGAGCGGTCGCAGGGGTCGTATCAGAGCCGGGTTTCAGAGCTGGAATTCGGCCGGGGACAGCCCCAGTGTCGTGCAGGCCTCGCGCAGGACTGTCGCCTCTGCCTGGGTGAAGTGGCCGTCGGCACCGGCGATGACCATGCCGGTCTGGATCACGGCCCGGGCCTCGGTGGGCTTCTTGGCGGCCTTGGCGATCTCCTGCATGGCCTCGGCCTTGCCGTGCTGGAAGTTCATCGTGAGCTGGTCGACGTGCTTGTTGAAACGCTGCCGCAGCTGCTCCGGCGGGAAGTTCTGGAGCACATCGTTGCTGAGGATCATCGACTCGACCTGCTGCCGCTCGGCCGGATCCACCTGCCCGTCGGCCGCCGCGACCAGCGCGCACACCGCCATGCTCGCGTCCCGGTAGGCACCGCTCTTCAACTCGGTCTTCAGCGAGCCGAGCTGCGTCTTCAGCACACCGATCAGCTGGGCCTTGCTGCCACCGCCGGACCTCGTCCCCCCGCTGTGCCCACCGGTGGCGCCACGCCCGCCCTGATTCTGCTGGAGAGCCTTGGCCTGGTCCTTGAGCTTGTCCCAGACTGCCATTGAGTCACCTCGGTCATCGTCGGAAGTCATCTCGCGAACCCGCTCCCGCGCGCTCACTGGCCCAACGCCCGCCCCCGGGCAAAGGTTCCGCAAAACGCGCACCTCTCTCATCACCTGTTTCTCCGGCGCCCGAAACGGTGATTGCCCGCACCCGGTGACCGGGTACGGGCAGTCGCGGTGACACGTGCTGTCAGTCGCGGTGACGCCTGGTGTCAGTCGCTGTGCCGCCGCGTCACGAGTTGTCGCGCGAGCGAAGCCTCCGGCGCGGGGCGAGGTGGAACGCCGCGAAGCCCACCGTGGCCAGGGCCGCGGCCGCCGCGAGGAGGAGGCCGATGCCACCGGTGCCGGTCGAGGCGGAGCTGCCGCTGTCGAGGTCCGTCGACGTGCCGCCCGTGGTCGAGGAGCCGGTGCCGCTGGTCGTGCCCGAGGTGCTCGTGCTGGGCGACGCGCTCGGGGACGCCGAGGGCCCGTCACCGGCGACGAACTCGACCGCGAACTGGGTCATGGCGTCACCGACTGACGCGGTGACCGTGTACGAGCCCGTGCCCTCACCGGCGGTCAGGGTCGGCGCCGTGGCCTTGCCCGAGTCGTCGGTCCTGATGCGGACGACGTGCTCGCCGTCCTCGATGCGGGGGGCGTCGTCGCTGTCGTCCTCGACGCGGTACTCGCGATCGCCGACGCATGACGCTGCGAGCGCTTCTGCTCCGACGGCTGCAGTCACTGGTGGCACAGACTGTCCGCCGCCTGAAGCCCCTGCACCCCCTGTAGGCCAGCTCCCATTTGGGCGTTTGCGGACAGGATCAGTCCCACCAGAAGTCCCTGCGGCGGGCGCCAGTGATCCGCTCGGCGTATGCGGCCAGTGTGTACGGGCTGCTGCCCTGCCAGATGTTGTCTGGGCAGAACGCGAAGTGCTCGGCCGACACCAGGAGAGCCTCACGCTCGTCCGCAGGCGGTGCAGCGACACTGAGGTGCAGCGTGGAAAACCCGACGGCGACGACACGGGCGCCGAACCGAACCGGTCCGGACCGGTGTTCCCAGTCGCAGACGACCGTGGAGAACTTCGCGGTGTCGTGGTCGTAGTGGCAGGGGGCCGGCGCAGCCCACAGCTGTCAGAGCCTCGGCGCCGGATGCTGCGGCGACGAGCCCCAGACGTACCTGTGGATGGTCGGCACAGAACTCCTGCGCGACTCGGCGGCCAGCTGATCGGGGCTCGTTGTCGTCGCCCGATGGGGCGCGAGCCCGGGCCAGGTCTGCCCGAACGGAGCCGTGACGGCGAAGCGCCTGTCGGTGTCGAGCATGTCGTCGTCTTCGTCGACGGCTGTATAGGTCGCCCACCATCGTGCGAGGAGGCTGGCAGAGTCGTGGCGTGCAGGGGAGGTCATATGCTCGGGAAAGACCTCTCTGGATCCCCACGGACGGAATCCGCCGTCGTTCGGATCCAGCGAGTCGAGCAGCAGCGGCAAGAGGCCGCAGCGCCCGTGTTCGGCGTGTATCCGCGTCCACAGCTCGGCCGTGGCCGGCTCGTCGCTGGGCCAGAGGGGTGGTACATCTCCGTCACCCTCGTTGGACGTGACCATCCGACCGGGCAGAAGACTCAATCGGTTTTCGGGGTGCAGGGGGTGGATGCTGGCGCCGTGACCGGGAGGTATCACTGAGCGGGGCCCATCATTCGATCGCGGAACTGCTGGAAAGCGTGCCAGCCGGACGTCTGCCCCGGAGTGATCAGGTTCCCTTCGGCGCAGTCGAGCGCCTTGCACCGCAGAGCCTCGGCAAGACGGAGGACGGGCGTCAGCACATCGTCGCCAGAGCCCCGGATGTGGAGCATGACGGATTCCACCGGGTCTTCTGAGCCGATGTTGAGTTCGATGGACCACGTGGGGTTGGAAATTTCACCCCACTCGGGGTCCGAGAGATCAACATCGGGAACTGCCTGGGTGACAGCCGCGAGTACGTCGCCTCGCCTGCCGAGCGGGGCCGGGGTGTAGTCGGCGGGGATCTCCTGAACCGAGGTGACGTCGTCGGGCAGGCGTAGGAGAATCACGTCCCAGCTCACGAGGGGGCCTTCCGGATAGGACTTGAGCAGCGGTTACGATGGGTCAGCTCAGGCTGTTGTCTGTCGGAATCACGAGATGTTGCGCCCGCTGTCAGTACGAATACAGCGCGGTCAAGGCGGGGAGCCTGCGAGCCATCTCTTCACGATCGTCGAAATCGAAGTCCCAGGAAGGGTCCAGACACGGGTAACGGATGGTGAAGGCGCCGGCGGGAAGTTCCTTACCAGTGGCCTTCTCGTGGGCGTCCAGGCGATGCTCAGCATGTCTTCGCAGTCGAGGTCGATACCCTCATTCGCGGCAGTGCGGACGCCAGGGAGTTCGGCAAGGGTGTCGGGGTCTGCGAGGACGCGCTCGAATGTTGTGCGTCCTTGTACGATCAGCCAGCCGCGGAAGTAGTCGAAGCCATCGTCCGAGCAGCCGCCGTTGACGACATAGGCGGCGGCCCACAGCGGGTTCTGGTAGGAGTCGGCCATGAGATCCCACAGGGTCTGCTGTGCCGCGGTGATCTCTTGGGCTGAGCAGCGAGCAAGCAACGCGGAGGCATGGGCGGCGATATCGGAACCTTCCCTGGTGTCAGGTGCGCGGTCACGGGCTTTCTCGATCAGCTTCCAGAACTGCTCCTTGTTCATGGCCGCGAGCATGTCACTACGTACGGACATCGGTCTGGGGCGGTGCCTGTCAGAGGGCACGGCTACCGTGCCGACGTGTCGAACTCATATGCGACGTTGTGGACCAACGACTTGTGCCGAGAGCTTGAACGGTCCGGCTATGCCGGTCGGCGGCTGACGATGCTGTTCGGGGGGCCGCACCAGTCGCTGCCGAGCTTCCAGCGCGCGGGGGTGCAGCCGGGCGACCGCATCTACCCCGTGCGAGCCCACCGCACCCGTCTCCATGTGCTGGGGGTGCTGGAGGTAGCTCGCATCGTCCCCTACGAGAACGCCGGCTCGGCGCTTCCTGATGATGACTACGTGAAGCTGCTGGACTGGCGCCCGCTCAAGACCGGATGTGTCACCGAAGTGCTCATCGGGCCGCCAGGTGCCCCGCTCAGGTTCGACACGGTCGTCCCTGGGGGCCTCCTGGAGCGGCTGACGTACACATCCCGCCGGGGCGAGCGACTGCTCAAGCACGTCGAGGATGGGCGCCTGACCCGTTCAACGAGCCTCCAGGGCATCTACCGCCTCGCCGCCGACTCGGCCGAAGAGCTCGACCAGCTGATTCGCCACGAAGCCCCGAGCGGAGGAGCCGATGAAGTTTGATGAGATCAAGGCGTCCTTCTGGAGCAGAGATACCTACGGTGTCCATCCTGCCTTGACGCAAGCAACCGTCGCCGACGCGGAGCAAGTCCTCGGGCTGCGACTCCCCGAATCGCTGCTCGGCCTTCTGCGTGTGCAGAACGGCGGCTGGCTTCGTTCACTTCAAGCAGCAGCGTTTGTCCATCAGTTTGAGCGTCGATGGGCGGTCTGCGGGGCCGTGAATGTTCGTGAGAAATGACGTCGCTTCGTGGGATGGCCCGCCGCCCATGAGGGCGGCGGGCCATCGAGGCGGGGCCAGCAGGTGTCAGAGCCCGTCTTCGAACCCTTGATCAGGGCGAATCAGCTGAATGGCTGGTCCTCGTTGAGTACTTGGCCAGGCTTGTCAGCCGACCCCGAGCGGGTCCTTGCGTCACCTTCGCCAGAACAGGTGGTGCGTCACGCCGCTCGGGCTGGGCACGACCTCCATGTGGAACCGGTCCAGCAGCTCGTCGGGAGACTCCCAAAGTTGTAGTCCAGCCCCGAGGTTTACCGGCGAGACCGCCACGTGCATGGTGTCGACGAGGTCGGCGTCGAGGAACTGTCGGATGGTGGTGACCCCGCCGCCGAGTCGGACGTCCTTGCCCCGTGCCGCATCCCGCGCGTGTTCGAGGACTGTCGCCGGGTCGCCGTCGATGAAGTGGAACGTGTTGTCGGAGAGCGTGAACGACGGACGTGTGTGGTGGGTCATGACGAACACCGGTGTGTTGAACGGGGGCTCCTCCCCCCACCAGCCGCACCACTCATGGTCCTGCCAGGGCCCGCGCTGGGGCCCGAACTTGTTGCGGCCCATGATCTCGGCACCGATGTTGCGTGCGAAGTCCCGCGTGAAGTAATCGTCGAGGCCCCGGCTCCCCCCGGGATCCGTGCGCATGGGCCAGCTCGCCGTGGCTCCGGCCCAGGCGAACAACCTCTCGGGGTGGTCGTGGCCGAACGGACTCTCGAGACTCTGGTGCTCACCGGCACCGATTCCGTCACTCGAGACGTTGAAGTTCATGACTCTCAGCAGTTGATCCACGTGGTCCCTCGGCAGGTTATCGCGTCACCGTGCGGCGAGCCGCCGCACATCATGACGTCGAACGGGACGCGGCCGGATCGACGGCGGACCACAACCTTTTTTCTAGGGCGCGTCAGGAAACAGCCCCCTGCTCGGCGGCTCAAAGATGGGTTCTCAGCCGGCCTTGGATGGTTCCTCGGCTCGTGCCCGGGTGGAGGCGAGCCTGAAGGAGTCGGTGCCGGTCTCGATGATCGTGCCGTTGAACGTCAGGCGGTCGACGATGGCCGCGCAGAGCCGGAGATCGGTGAAGGTCTTCGTCCACCCATCTGGGGCTGGCACTTGTTCCCTCACAAGAGTTGCCGCTGTCACCTGGCCGTATCCCACTCCTGAGGTCCTCGTTGGTTCTCGCGGTAGCACTCCGGTTTTCAAGGTGCTGCCTTGACCGTTCAGGTGCGAGGAAGGTGTGCCGGCGGCCGAGGCTAAGGGCTGTCCCGCAATGGCTCGAGAGCTCGTGGCCCGGTCATCCTGCAGGTTGGCAGCGAGGCTGTGGGAACAGTTGAATGCCTTTGTGACGGACTGGACGCAGGTGGTCGATGCTCACGGGGCGGTTGGGCGAGTGCCATTGCTCCTGGATCAGGTGGAACGAGAGGAAGTTCCGGAGGCGTGGGACGAGCTCTGGGACCGTCTCTGCCTCCATGGTGAGACGGTCTCCGCGGCGAGCTTCGCAGCTCTAGCTCCCGCGTGTACCCAGGCACTCGAATTGGCCAGTGCCATCGTGCGTGGCACGTTGCGGCACCCCGACGGTGAAGCTCTGCTCGCGGGCTGTCCGAACGAGGTCGACCGGTTGCGGGAACTCGTGGACCAGAGGCTTCGGACGCGTCCGGCCGACTACAACCGGCTCTTCGGTGATCTGCTTGCCCTTGCAGGGCAGTACCACTGGAGCGCCTCCTTGGGGGACTTCGCCGATGACTTCTATGCCGTGTCCTGCCCCGACTGCGAAGCGGAGGTGACCATCGCCGTCGGCGACTACGGCTGCTACGCGGCCATTCGAGACTGGGATCAGGGCGACATAGAGCGGCGGTCGCTGCGGCCCGCCCCGGCCGAGGAGCTTCGCGACCCCGGCCGATGGATGCACGCCACAGCCGGCCGGGATGGGCAGCAGCGGCTCGCCGAGGGGATCAGATACGTCTTTGGCCGGGCAGAGTGTCCGGCTTGCGCCAGTGTGTTCAACATTGCGGAAGCGCACACGACCGCGAACCTTCCACCAGCCCTTGAAACGTACTGAACAGGGAGAGACGCCCCGGCCACTTGCGATGATCTTAAAATGGCTGGCGTCATCACGGCTTCGGATCCCGCGTGGATACCCCTGTTCAGCGGGCTGAGCCCAAGGCAACTCGGCAAGCTGATCACCGCGCTCCGGCGCGAGGGCGCCGACCCGGCCCGCAGGGGCCGGCCGTGGGGCCTGCCGCTGGAGGACCGGGTGCTGCTGGTCGCCGCCTACTGGCGCACCAACCTCACCCTGCGCCAACTGGCACCGCTGTTCGGGGTGTCCAAGTCCGCGGCCGACCGCATCATCGACCACCTCGGACCCGCGCTCGCACCCCAGCAGCGCAAGCGGTTCCGCAAGGACACCGTCCTGATCGTGGACGGCACCCTGGTCCCCACCCGCGACCACAGCATCGCCGAGCAGTCCAAGAACTACCGGTACTCCACCAACCACCAGGTCGTCATCGACGCCGACACCAGGCTCGTCGCCGTCGGCCGGCCGCTGCCCGGCAACCGCAACGACTGCAAGGCGTGGGAGCTGTCCGGCGCCAAGGCCGCCGTCGGCCGCGCCACGGTGATCGCCGAGGGCGGCTACAGAGGCACCGGCCTGATCATCCCGCACCGCCGCGCACCCGGCCAGGCTGGCCTTCCGGCCTGGAAAGAGAAGCACAACCGCTCACACCGCAAGGTCCGCGCCCGCATCGAGCACGCCTTCGCCCGCATGAAGACATGGAAGATCCTCCGCGACTGCCGCCTCAAAGGCGACGGCGTCCACCACGCCATGCTCGGCATCGCCCGCCCCCACAACCTCACCCTCGCCGGGTGACCGGGGAACGACGCTGGTCAACCAGCATGCCGTAGATCATTTACGGGACAACGCTTAGCTATGTGTAACGGGACCCAACACCCCTTGATCAGGTCCTGCTTGCTCACGCCCACTGCACGCCCAGTTCCCGCAGCGAGGTCAGCTGCTCCGCGCTGAGCTTGTCGCGTCGGGTCTTGGTGTTGGATACCCAGATGCCGAGTTTCACGGTTACTGGTTTCGTCTCGCCGTCGATGGTGATGTCCTCGCTGTGCCCGCGGGGCACCGGCCGGTGGGCGCCTTCCCGTTCGACCCATTGCGTGAGGGCCGTCAGCCCGCGCTGGAAGGCCTGCTGCGCCTTGCCCGTGCCCTTCACTGTCGTGCCGCTGGCCCTCGCCGGGGCCGCCCCTGCGGGGGTTGTCCCTGCTGGGGCGGGGGACTGGGCCTCGGCGGGCTGTACGCCGAGCTGGGTCAGCCGCTCCTGCTGCTCGGGCAGGAGCCGCGCCCAGGTACTCGGCTGTTTCTGCCGCTGAAGCCAGCGTCCGATGTCGTCGCCGTCCATGAGTACGCCGGGCTGGATGTCGGGCAGCACCCCACCAGGCTCGTCCTCGGCGAGGTCGGCGAGGTGGCGGTAGTGGCGCTGCCAGTTCAGCGGCCAGGGGCAGTTCCAGTCCTCATCGATCTCCGACAGTTGTGCCGCGCGCGCAGCGGCCCGCTCCGGGTCCTTGCCCAGCCCGCTCTTCCGGCGCAGGTTGGCCATGTGCTGGCCGACCGGGACCATCGCCTCGCCCTCGCCCCACACGGCGTCCTGGCGGGGTGCGAGGTGCCCGGTGGCCTGCCGGTAGGACCGCAGCGCGGCGAGCTTGTTCTCCCAGGCTTCCTCGCCGGGTTCCCAGACCATCCCGGCCTCCGGCAAGTCGAGCAGCGTCTTGCGGTGGGGACCGAGTTCACCGGCGCGTAGCGCCTTGCGCTGCTGGTGGACCCACCTGCCGAGTGGAAACGCCTTGGTCGCCCCGACTTCGACCTCTACGTCGTAGGGAACGGCGTAGAGGCCGGTGATCTCGTTCTCCTTCCGCCACCGCAGCAGCGCCTGGTAGCCCTGCAGCCACACCAGCGACTCCGGCCGGTAGACCCGCGTGCGAAGGAACGCGGCGATGGTCGCGGTGTCGCGCGGACTGGAGAAGTGCAGCAGGGCCGCTTCGGCGGCTGCCTGCGTGTCCTCGCCGTCGCCCGCGCCGTCGGCCCCGACGATCCGTCCTTCCTCATCGCGCTGGAGGTGGACCTTGCGTTTGCCGCTGGTGAGGGCGCGGGAGGCGAGCTGCTCGACGAGTCGTTCGTCATGCGAGCGCAGGCCCTGAAGGACCCCTACAAGGGGCCGGAACGAGGCGCTGGCGACCATGTCGGTCGGGTCTTCGCCGGGCTCCAGGAAGACGGGCACGATGATCCGGGCGACCTTGGTGGAGCCGTCGCGGTTGAGGCGTAGCGCGCGGCCGATGTTCTGCACGATCTCCACCTGGGAGCCGCGGGTGTCGGCGAAGCAGACGGCCTCCACACCCCGCTCGCCGGTGATGTCGACGCCTTCCCCGAGCACCCGCACCGAGGCGAGGAACGCCCGGTGCACCCGCCGGTTGCTGGCGTCGATGCCGTTCGCGAACTGGCGCAGGACCTCGCGCCGCTCGGCCACGAGGTGGTCGCCGCACAGCCACGCCGACCACACCCTCTCCGGCGGGACGTGGCGGCCGGCCTCCAGCTCGTAGAACTCCGCGTCGATCGAGGACGCCGGGAGCTTGTCCGCGGCGGCCAGGTCTTCGTCGGAGACGTCGCTGACATACAGCTCGGCAGCGGTCTCCGGCAGCTTTTCAGCGAACGCCGCTGCCTCCTCCACCCGCTGGTGGAACGTCATCACGGTGCG
Source organism: Streptomyces albogriseolus (assembly GCA_014650475.1). Classification (GTDB taxonomy): domain Bacteria; phylum Actinomycetota; class Actinomycetes; order Streptomycetales; family Streptomycetaceae; genus Streptomyces; species Streptomyces albogriseolus. Next base: position 1,910 of record BMVA01000005.1, on the reverse strand, counting down.
CAGGTTCCACTTCGCGGCGTGTTCCAGGAGCGCCGTCTGCAGGAGCGCCATGCGCCGGCCCCGCAGCGCCTCGTCCGACTCGCCCAGGACGGGGGAGGGGTCGCGGATCTCCAGCACGTCGATCTCGAACCCGGCGAGGATGCCCCGCTCGATCGCCTCCGAGAGTCCGAGCTCGGCGATCCACGGCCCGTAGGTGGCGGAGTCCTGGCCCATCGAGGCGATTTCCAGCTCCTGGCCGCCTGCGGCCCTTCGCGGCTGGGGAGCTGCCAGGATGCGCGGGGTCGCGGTGAGGTAGAGCCGGAAGTCGGCGGGGATCCGCTGGTTGTCGTGGATCGCCGCCCACGGCCGACCAAGATCACCGGCGGTTCCGTGGGCCTCGTCCACGATGGCGAGGTCGAAGCCCGCCATGCGCTGTCCGTACAGCCGCTCTCCGCCTGCCAGGGCGGCCTCCAGCGGCCCGCGTACCTTCCGCTGACCCATTGGTGCGTCGATCTCCTCGCGGTCCACCAGGGATGCGTACGTGGCGAACACGATGACCGGCCCGGATCCGGCCCACAGGGCGAGCTGGATCGGGTTGGTGGTGGTGCGCACCCCCAGCGAGTTGAGCACCAGGTCGTTCTCCAGCGAGCACACCGCGACCATAGGCGCCCGGTGGCCCACAGCCCGCCATGCCTGGGCGGTCTGCACGAGCAGGTCCAGGGTCGGCACGGTCACCAGGATCCGCCCGCCGGGGAAGCACTCCAGCGCGCACGCAGCCGCCGTGATCGTCTTGCCCGACCCAGTCGCGGACACGATCATGCCCCGCGCCCCCTGAGCAGGCACAAAAGACCTTGCAGGAAATCCAACCCACTTACGGAAAGCAGCTTTCTGGGCCACCTGATGTTCCCGAAGCTGAATACCCAGCACCCTCAAGCCCTCCCTGCGCCTTCCTTCTTCACTTGCTTCGGAAATCATTGGGATGGTGTGAAGGGCGGCACAGAGACCGTACCGTCCTCGCTTACCACGATGCGCTCGGCAAGCTGGGCCAGGACCTGAGAAGCAGGCAACCCCGCCCGGTAGGCCACCGTCCGGAGCAGCCGGCTGGACGCGGCGGACAGCCAGACCTCCGCACGCAGCTCATCCGCTACCTGACGCCCCTGTTCCCCGGAGGCAGCCTGTGCCGCAAGCGCACCAGCAAGCCGTTCCTCACGCTCACGAGCCCACACCGAGCCCTGAACATCCTGCTCCGGCTCGTACACGCTCCAACCCAGCGCAGTCATCAAGTCCCTGACACGCTGCCACTCAGCGTGTTTGGTCAGCCAGATGACAGCCAGCCGCTCCCGGTCCATCTCGAACTTGTAGAAGGAACCATTCCCCCTCAGCCGCTCCGCGGATTCCCGCTCACGGACAGCGGCCTCCGCGACCTTCTCCGCAACGGCGGCAGCATCCAGTCCATTCGCCTGACGCCGGACCTCATCCCGCGCCACGTCCTGAGCACTCCACATCGTTTTCCCTTTTCCTGGAAGCGCAGACAACCCAGTTCTCATCAGGTGGTTAGGGGGTGTCCCGTGCTTCCCCCAAGACTACATGTGCATCAACCTGGATGAAGCCACTACCCAACACCCTCTCCCACATAGCCAACCAGGCCCATGCCACCAAACCAGCCACCCCCTCTCCTCGCCGCCCGGGCCGTAGGCCCGTTGGCCGCACCGCGCAGCGGGGCCGGCCTTTCGGGTGTGGAGCACCCGAGGGTGGCTGGAGCGCAGCGGAGGCCACCACGCAGTCCCCGCAGCTCCGGGAGCGCAGCGGACGGAGCGTCACCCGCCTTGCTCCGCAAGGCGGGTGACGCTGCTCGCGCAGCGAGCAGCAGCGCTCACGCGGAGCGGGAGCGCAACACCCGGGCGCAGCCCGGGTGTTCGCTGCTTGCGGGC
>BMVA01000004.1 GCA_014650475.1 Streptomyces albogriseolus | reverse complement strand
CCCGCGCCGAGCCGCCCGCGCACGACGGCTTCACCCTGCTCACCGGAGGCCTCGGCGGCGTCGGCGGAAGCGCGCGCGGCGGCGGCCGAGTCGACCGCGGCACCCGCGGCGGCGAGGCCCGCGGACTCCGCGGCGTCGGAGGCGAGGGCCGCGAGCCGGGCCTTCGCGGCCACGGTGCGGACCCAGCTGACCATCGCCTTCGCGGCCTGCGCCGCCTGGTTGGCGGCCGCCGCCATGTTCGCGTTCTTCGACGCGCTGATCGCGGCGTGGTAGGCACGCGACGCGGCGCGCCCCGCCGCGGCGGCCGCCGCGGCGGCGGCGTTCGCGGCGGACACCGAGCGCCGGGCCGCGGCCTGCGCGGTACGCGAGGCGGACACCGCGGTCGACGCGGCGGCCGCGGCGCCCTGGGCGGCCCGCGCCGCCTTGTTCGCCGCCATCGCCGAGCGCTGTACGTCCTGTTCGGCGGCCAGGGCCTCGGCCTTCGCCTCCAGCGCGGCCGCCTTGGCCTTCTCGGCGGCCTGGACCGCCTGCTGCGACAGCTCGACGGCCTCGTCGGTCTTGCGCTCGGCGAGCTTGCCCTCCGACTCCACGATCCTGACCAGCTGCTGGATCGTGGCCGTCTCCTCGTCCCGCGCCCGGGCGATGTACTGCCCGGTCGTCAGGAACCACTGGATCGCCCGCGGTGACCCGTCGTCGAGCGCCCGCTCCGCGTACTCCCGCACCTGCGGCGAGGCGGTGACGAGGATCGTGGTCACCTGGACCCGCTGGTCCTCGTGGAGGGCGTCGTACTGCCCGGTGCTGAGGAAGGACCGCAGCGCGAAGTCCGTCCCGGTCGTCAGCGCCTCGGAGGACTCGCGCTTCACGGCCTTGCCGCCGTGCGCGTTGACCGTGGTGACGGCCACCCGGAGGTCCTCGCGCACCGCCGACTGGAAGCCGCCTCCCAGGTAGGCGGCGACGGCCGCGTCCCCGCCGGACAGCGCCTCCCCGATCCCCGCCCGCGTCGCCTTGCCCGCGCTGACCAGGGCCTGGGTGAGGGCGAAACGGTTGTCCTCGGCCACGGCCGCCGGCAGCCGCTCGCCGAGGAACGCGGCCACCTCGTCCGCGTTGCCCACGAGCGCCGCCGCCGCGGCCGTGCGCACCGCGCGGCCGCCCGTCCGGTACGCCCGCACGGCCTTGGCGCGGTCGGTGTCGGGCAGCCCCACGCCGCCGTCGGCCGGCGCCGGGTCCGCCGCGTACGCGGGCCGGGACCCGAACACGCCCAGCGGCAGCGCGGTACCCGCCGCGATCCCGCCCAGGATGGCCAATGACTGGCGTCTGCTGAATATCTCCCGTGCCCCTCGCATCGAGACCCCCTTCTCGGCTCCGAGGGGACATCTCGCCACCCCCGTGGTTCAAGTCCCTTATCGGAACCGGATCTTGACGGCTCGTCCAACGTGATAAACGGGTGGAAACGGGGTTAACCCACGGTTACACCCAGTGATCCGCGTCACAGCGAGAAACGGTTGTAGCGCTCTCGGTAACGAAGTGCTTCAAGCCTTGAATTGGCTGGAAAGCGACGCCAGGTGCCGTGCGGCGGCGGTGCGGCATCTTCGTCTGCGCGGTCGGCATGAACTCGCCGATGGCTGATTTCCGTGGTGTCGCGAAGCGGACTTCGTTATCTCGGCGCGGCGAGCCGGCGGCATGCAGTCCCGACCGGCGAAACTTTCGATGAGCGCTCTGGGGCTTGCGCCGTAATCACTTGGCGGTGCATGTGTCGAGGTGCAGGTATGTGGCGGTCCAGGCGTTTGAGCTGCGTATACGTATCACGCGAACCCCGCGGTGTGAAGGTGAAGTTTCCGAAAGGCTGTCGAAACTGTTGACACGCTCATGCCCTCCTACGAACACTGTGGCCACCGCACGACAGCCAACCCCCGTTGCCCAGGCGTCACTTGGGCGTAACGGTGGTCGGCCACGCAAGGCCGCGGGTGGCATCAGCCGCCCGGCCCCCCACCAGCCTTCATCGGGAGGACGAATGAACCAGGACGGCAAGCGCTACGAGTCCGAGCAGAACCCGCGCCCCTTCAGCGGCTTGAGCCGGCGCGGTTTCCTCGTCGGCGCCGGGGCGGGCGCCGCCGCGGCCGTCACCGGGTCCGGACTGCTGCTGCCGGGCACCGCGCACGCCGCCACCACCATCACCACCAACCAGACCGGGTACGACGGCATGTACTACTCGTTCTGGACCGACGGCGGCGGCTCCGTCTCCATGACGCTCAACGGCGGCGGCAGCTACAGCACCCGGTGGACCAACTGCGGCAACTTCGTGGCCGGCAAGGGCTGGGCCAACGGCGGCCGCCGGACCGTCCGGTACACCGGCTGGTTCAACCCGTCGGGCAACGGCTACGGCTGCCTCTACGGCTGGACCTCCAACCCGCTCGTCGAGTACTACATCGTCGACAACTGGGGCAGCTACCGGCCCACCGGCGAGTTCCGCGGCACCGTCTACAGCGACGGCGGCACCTACGACATCTACAAGACGACCCGGTACAACGCCCCCTCCGTCGAGGGCACCCGCACCTTCGACCAGTACTGGAGCGTCCGGCAGTCGAAGGTGACCAGCGGCTCCGGCACCATCACCACCGGGAACCACTTCGACGCCTGGGCGCGCGCGGGCATGAACCTGGGCCAGTTCAGGTACTACATGATCATGGCCACCGAGGGCTACCAGAGCAGCGGCAGCTCCACCATCACGGTCACCGGCTGAGCCAGGACACCGCGCCCTGTCACGCGTTGAGCAGCCAGATCGACAGGTTGAGGGCGGCGGCGTAGGTGACCCAGGCCGCGTACGGCAGGAGCAGCAGCGCGGCGGCCCTGCGCCGCCGCGCGAACGCGACGATCGTCGCGGCGAGCGCGAGCAGCAGGAGACAGATGTCGGCGAACGCCCAGCCGTAGGCGTCGGCGGCGAAGAACAGGGGCGTCCAGGCCAGGTTCAGCGCGAGCTGGACGGACCACCAGACCATGGCCGGGACGCGCCCGGTCCTGCTGCTGTCGCCGTCGCCGCGCAGCGCGAGCCAGGCGGCCACGGCGATGGTCCCGTAGAGCACCGTCCACACGGGGCCGAAGAGCCAGCCCGGGGGAGCCCAGGACGGCCGGTCGAGCGCCCGGTAGGTCTCGCCGGAGCCGGCGGCGGCGACGCTGCCCAGCGCGGCCACGGCGTAGCACACCGCGAGCAGGAGCAGCAGCGTCGGCCATCCCGGGCGGCTCCGGCGGGTCGGCCGGGAAGTCTCCTCGCGTCGCAGGTCGGCCATGGGCGTCCTCCGATCGGTTTCGGAGTGGGTGCCCGGATGAGGAGTACGTACACGGCGCCCCCTCCCGCGAATTCCGGCGGGAGGGGGCGCCGCTTCCGTGGCGTCCGTTTCCGTGGCGTCCGTTTCCGTGGCGCCCGTTTTTGTGGCGTCCGTGCGTCGGCCGGGGGACATGATCCCCGTCCGGGTGCTGTGCCCGCCGGTCGCGGGTACGGGCGAGGGGAGGGCCGCGCGGGCGGCCACGTCTTTCCCCCTTTCCCCACCACGGCTGCGAGGCCGACCGAGGAGCAGCATGAGCGAGCACCGCCGCGGGACGCCGGACGTGGTCGTCGTGGGTGCGGGCCTGTCCGGTCTGGCGTGCGCGCTGGACCTGTGCCGTGCCGGACGGCGGGTGGCGCTGCTGGAGGCGTCCGACGGCGTGGGCGGCCGGATGCGCACGGACCGGCGGGACGGGTTCCTGCTGGACCGCGGATTCCAGGTGTTCAACACCTCCTACCCCCAGGTCAAGCGGCGCCTGGACCTCAGGAGCCTGCGCCTGCGGCCGTTCACGGCGGGCGTCGTCGCGCACACCTCGCGGGGGCCTGTCCGGCTCGTCGACCCGACCAGGGAGTCCGGCGCGGCGGAGGCACTGACGCCGGGGCGGCTCCCCGGGGTGCGCGACCTGGCCGCGCTGGCCGGGCTCACCGCCTGGGACGCCCTGCTGCCGGCGTCGGTCGTCAGGCGGCGCCGGGACGGTTCCACCTCCGCGGCCCTGAAGCGGGCGGGAGTGTCGGACGCCGTGATCGACGAGATCCTCCGGCCGTTCCTGTCGGGCGTCTTCCTGGAGGACCGGCTGGAGACCTCCGCCCGCTTCTTCCACCTGGTGTGGCGCAGCATGGTCCGCGGCTCCCTGTGCCTGCCGGCCCAGGGCATCGGCGCCGTGCCCGCACAGCTGGCCGACGGCCTGCCGGACGGCGTCCTGCGGCTGGGCACGCCCGTCTCCGCGCTCACCGACGACGGGGTGCTGACGGAGGACGGGAGCGAGGTCCCGGCCCGCGCCGTGGTGGTGGCGACGGAACCGGCGACCGCCGCCCGGCTGCTGCCGGGGCTGACCGTGCCGGACACCCGCACCGTCACCACGTACCACCACGCCGCCGACGCGAGCCCCGCCGCCGAACCGGTCCTCCGGGTGGACGGCACCGGCACGATCCTGAACACCTGCGTGCTCTCCCGGGTCACCCCCACCTACGCCCCCGCGGGCACCGCGCTGATCTCCACGTCCGTCCTGGGGACCGACGAACCCGGCAGGGAACGCACCGTGCTCCGGCGGCTCGCCGAGCTGTACGCCACCGACACGGGCGGCTGGCAGCGGGTGGACGTGCGCACGGTCGGGGGCGCGCTGCCGGCGATGGTGCCGCCCTGGCCGCTGAGCCGCACCACCCGTCTGCGGCCCGGCCGGTACGTGTGCGGGGACCACCGGGCGACCGGCTCCGTGCAGGGCGCCCTCGCGTCGGGGACGCGCGCGGCACGGGAGGTGCTGGCCGGCACGACAGGGTGACGTGGGCCCGTACCGGAGCCTCAGTCGCGGCCCCGCGCGCGGCGGAAACGGGCGAGTCCCTCGGCCAGGCCGACCACCGGGTCCGGGTAGCCGAGGGCGTCGCGCCGGTCCGGCGGGAGGCGCCACGGCTCGTGGATCCGCCCGGCGTCGACGTCCGCGAGCTCCGGGACCCAGCGGCGTACGTAGGCGCCGTGCGGGTCGAAGCGCCGGGCCTGGACCGTGGGGTTGAGGACGCGGTGCGGGCGGGTGTCGGTGCCCGTGCCGGCCGCCCACTGCCAGTTGAGCTGGTTGTTGACGACGTCGCCGTCCACCAGCAGGTCCAGGAAGTGCCGGGCGCCGATCCGCCAGTCCACGTACAGCGTCTTGGTCAGGAAACTCGCCGTCAGCAGGCGCGCCCGGTTGTGCATCCAGCCCTCGTGCCGCAGCTGGCGCATGGCCGCGTCGACGATCGGATAGCCGGTGCGTCCGTCCCGCCACGCGGCGATGTCCTCGGCGGCGTCGTCCTCGCCGCGCCAGCGGTCGTCCCGGGTGCGGTAGTCCCGCCAGGACGCCTCGGGCCGCGCCGCCAGCACCTGGTGGTGGAAGTCCCGCCAGCACAGCTGACGCACGAAGGCCTCCGCGCCCTGACCTCCCTGCCCGCGTGCCCGGTGGACGGCCTCCGCCGCGGAGAGCGCCCCGAAGTGGAAGTACGGCGACAGCCGCGACGTGGCGTCGCCCGCGAGGTCGTCGTGCCGGTCCTCGTAGGCGGCCATGCCCCCGGAGCGGGACCACCGCGCGAACCGGTCCCGGCCGGCCGTCTCCCCTCCCGGCGGGAGACCGGGGGAGGTGCCGGACACGTCCGCGCGGACGGGCAGCGGCTCACCGCGCACCCCGTCGGGGACGCGTACGGCGCGGGGCGCCGCGAGGGGCCTTCGCATGGTCTCCCGGGACCAGCGGCGGAGGTACGGGGTGAACACGCCGTAGTGGTCCGAGCCGGCCGGGGTCACCGCCCCCGGGGCGAGGGCGGTGATCACCGCCTCGTGCACTCGGAGGGCGACGCCGGCGGCGCCGAGCTCCTTGCGCAGCCGCTCCTCACGGCGGTGCGCGTACGCCGTCACGCCCGCCGCCATGTGCACCTCGGCGGCCCCGCACGCGGTGGCGACCGCGCGGACCTCCCGGACGACCGGCCCGGACCGGAGCACGAGCCGGCCGCCGCGGCGCCGCAGCGAGGCGTCGAGGTCGTGCAGGCAGTCGGCGAGGAAGGCCCGCCGGTTGGGCGCGTCGAAGCCGGCCGCGCGGATGCCGGGGTCCAGCACGAACAGCGGCACCACCTCGTCCGCGGACCGCAGGGCCGCGTGCAGCGGCGGGTGGTCGCGCAGACGCAGGTCCGCGGTGAAGAGGACCACGGAGACGGTCACGGTGTCACTCCGGCAGGTCGGGCGGCGGGCAGCGTGCGTCTGGTGCCGCACCGCCGCGAGTAACCGCCGGGACGGCGCGGGAAACGTCGCCGGCGGCGGGCAGGGTGCGTGACCCGGACGGGCGGGGTTACCCGTCCGGCATGACTGACACACGTCCCCTCGCACTGATCACCGGCGCGTCCAGCGGCATCGGCCTCGAGCTGGCCCGGCAGTTCGCGTCGCACGGCTACGACCTCGTGGTGAACGCCGAGGACGAGGAGCTGGAGGCGGCGGCGCGGCAGCTGCGGGAGCCCGGCGCTCAGGTGCGGGCGGTGCGCGCCGACCTGCGGACCGGCGAGGGACGCTTCCTGCTCCTCGACGCGCTCGACGGCCTCACGGTCGACGTCGCCGTCCTCAACGCCGGGGTCGGCCGGGGCGGCGCCTTCGTCGACACCGACCTCACCGACGACCAGGAGGTCATCGACCTCAACGTCACCGCGACCGTACGGCTGGCCAAGCCGCTGCTGCGGGCGATGGTGGCGCGCGGTGAGGGGCGGCTCGCCTTCACCTCGTCCGTCGCCTCCCAGATGCCCGGCTCCTTCCAGCCGGTCTACAACGCGTCCAAGTCGTTCGTGCAGTCCTTCGCGCAGGCGCTGGCGGAGGAGGTGAAGGACTCCGGGGTGACGGTCACCGCCTTCATGCCGGGGCCGACGGAGACGGAATTCTTCGACCGGGCGGACATGGCGGACGACACCCGCGTGGGCTCCATGAAGAAGGACCCTCCGGAGCAGGTGGCCGAGCAGGCGTTCGAGGCGATCGTGAAGGGCGAGAAGAAGGCCGTCACCGGGTCCCTGCTGACCAAGGCGCAAGGGCTGGCCGGGAAGGTCCTGCCCGACGGCGTGAAGGCGGCGGCCCACCGACGCCTCGCCGAACCGGGCACGGGCGACGGCTCACGCGACTGACCCGGGAGGCCGGGCGTTTCGGCCCGCCCACACGAGACACCCGTGCACGGCAGGCGCGCCACGAGGCGCAGGCGACGCACGACGCAAGGACGCAAGGAGGAAGCCGATGTCGAACCCGCAACAGCCCGAGCTGCGGCGCAGCGACAAGGGCGCGGCCACGCCGCAGGACAGCGAGGCCCGCAAGGCGTCCCAGCCCGGCCGCGGCGCGGGCGGCCGCGCGCACGGCACCGACCGCGGCGACAAGGGCGGCGGACGGGGCGGCGGCAAGCCGCCGGAGCAGCAGCCGGACCATCCGGAGTGAGGGTCCTCCGGCCCACGAGGGGCGCGCCGTGAGCGAACGGCGCGCCCCTCGTCGCTGATCCGCACGTCAACTCGCCTGCCTGGGACGTCGGTTAGGCTGACAAGGGGCGTTGCGCGGGGGTGGACGGCACGGTGACGGTGACGGACGGCAAGGTGACCGCTGCGGCGGTGCTGCCCGTGGTGCTGCGCGGGCGACTCGCTGTCGTCGCCGTGCTCGCCGCGCTCGTGGTCGTCGTGCTCGGCGTCCGGTACGCCGGTGACGCCGGGCCCGGCCGGACGGACGCCCGGATCGGGGAGGCCGCGTACGGGGTCGGGGCGCCCTGGTGGCACATCGCCTCCGCGACGGACTTCCTGGGGGACCCGGCGGGCGCTCTGCTGCTGCTCACGGCGGTTCTCGTCGGCTGTCCGACGGTCCGCCGGCCGCGCGCCGCCGTGCTGCTGTTCGCCGGTCCCGGGCTGACCGTCGGTGTGACGCGGCTGCTCAAGCCGCTCGCCGCCCGCACCATCAACGGCGACGACAACCTGGCCTTCCCGAGCGGCCACACCGCCTTCCTCGCCGCGTTCGCCCTCGCCCTGGCGCTGCTCGCGGCGGGGCGGTACGGGCTCGGTCCGACCTCCGGCACCGTCCTCGCGCTCGGCGCCGCCTGTGCCGCCGGCGCCCTCATGGGCTGGGCCCAGGTCGCCACCGGGGCGCACTACCCGACCGACACGGTGGGCGGTTGCTGCACCGCGCTGGCCGTGGTGCCGGCGGTGGCGTGGGCCGTCGACCGGGTGGCCGACACCCGCCGTCGGCAGCCCGGGGGAGCAGGGGAACAGCGGCGCTGACCCTTTCGCGAAAAACTATTGGCGAAAAAAATTTCACGTAACTCTTGACGGGAATCAAAGGGTCGGGTGACGCTGAAAGCACCCCGGCCGCCGGGGCCGGCAGCAGGTGACGTCCCCCACACGGCAGCGTCCGAGCCGGTGACGCACCGTCCACAGCCCCTACGGCCCACAACGTGAGGAAATCGCCATGACCACGCTCCGTCTCCCCTCGCCGACAGCCGATGTCCGGGCCCCGGCACAGGCCCACCTGTACCGTCGCTCCGCGCGGCCCGGTGCCGCGGTGCTGGCCCTGTTCACCGGCTCGCGCGCCGACCACGCCGTGGCCGCCCGCGCCGCCGACCTCGCCCGCGGCGGACACCCCGTCACCGCCGCGGCCGTCGTCCGCTCCACCGGCTTCAGCATCAACGCCCTGCTGCATCACGCCCGCCACCGGCGCGTCCAGGCCGACGCCGACGCCATCCTCGCCACGGTGCTGCCCGCCATCGCACGCGCCGGACCGGTGCGGACCACGGCGCTGGTCGTGCCCGCCCGGGCCAACCCCTACCGGACCCTGCCCGCCGGCCGGATCGGACGCGCCGCCCGGCGCCTCGCCTGCGACATGATCCTCAGCCCGGTACCCCTGCCCGGGCGCAGCCCGCACCCCGCCGGGCCTGCCGCACGGCCCCTCGCCCGCGAGCACACCGGCGATCAGGATCGGTCGGGCGGGCTCGGCGGCCGCCGGGCCCGGGGGCGCCTGCCCGGGCCCGCGACGGCTGCCGCGGCCGGACCGGCCGGCGCCCCACGGGGAGGTGGCCGCGATGCGTGACCTGGTCATGGCCGGGATCGACGGTTCCCGCTCCAGTCTGACCGCTGTGGAGGCGGCGGCACGCGAAGCGAGCCTGCGTGGGGCCGACCTGCATCTGGTGCACGCAGTCAGCCGGCCCACCCTGCCCCTGCGGCCCGGCGAGGACACCCGCGCCTCGGTGGCGCGGGTGAGGGCCGAGGCCGAGGACCGCGCCCGCACGACGGCTCCCGGCGTGAACGTCACCTCCGGCGTGGTCGGCGGCAAACCCACGGCTGTGCTGACCGCCCACTCCTACGCGGCCCGGCTGATGGTGGTCGGCTCGCGCGGCCTCGGCGGCCTCACCGGGCTGATGGCGGGCTCCACCGCCGTCCACCTGGCCGCCCACGGTGCCTGCCCCCTCCTGGTCGTGCGGGCAGGGGGCGCATGCAAGGGACCCGTCGTGCTCGCGGTCGACGGATCTCACGCCGGTGCCGCGGCAGTGCGCTTCGCTTTCACCGAAGCCGCGCTGCGCAAGGCCGACCTGCTGGCCCTGCACGCCTGGACACCCTGGAGCGCCCCCATGCCGCCGCCACCGGACAGGACCATGCCCCACGCCGCCGCCCCCGGCGCGCTGGCCGAACACGAGGCATGCCTGCTGTCGGAAGCGATCGCCGGTCAGCGAGGCGACTTCCCGGACGTGAACGTCGTATGCCGCACGGTGCGGCGAACAGCCCGCACCGCGCTCATCGAGGCCAGCCGGACCGCCCAGTTCCTCGTCGTCGGCGCCCGGGGGCACGGCGGCTTCGCCGGCCTGCTCCTCGGCTCGGTCAGCCAGGCCCTGCTCCACCACGCCCAGTGCCCCGTCGCCGTCGTCAAGGCAACCGCCCGTCATGACCACCCCGCCCCTCCGGCCGCACGCCGGCGCCCCGCCGGGTCGCCCGGGGGCGGTCCGCGCACGGCAGTCGGGTGATCCGGCTCCGGCCTTGCGTGAAGCGACGGAGCGGCAGGGGCGGTCCCCCTCTCCTGGCAGCTTCGAGGCATCGGAGGGACGCTGGGCGACGAAGGCGCTGGGTCGGTGTCGAGGAGTCGGGATGAGCGGTCTGGTGGTCGTGGGCGTGGACGGATCCGCGTCGAGCCTCGGGGCGGTGGAGGCCGCGGCGCGCGAGGCACGGTGGCGCGGCGCCGGGCTGCGTGTGGTGCACGCGTTCCTGTGGCCTGCGATGCATGTGCCGCGGGGTCGCTCGCCGCTCGGCCCGCCGGAGGGCGAGCCGCGCAACAGGGTCGAGCACCTGGTGGCTGAGGCAGTGGCGCGTGCCAGGGACACGGCGCCGGGGGTGGAGGTCTCGCACGTGGTGGTGACGGGTGAGCCGGTGACGGTGCTGGAGGCGCAGTCACGGGCCGCGGATCTCGTGGTCGTCGGGTCGCGGGGCATGGGCGGGTTCGTCGGGCTGCTGATCGGCTCGACGGCGGTGCATCTCGCCGCGCACGGCCGGTGTCCGGTGCTGGTCGTGCGTGAGGGGGGCGACGAGAAGGGGCCCGTGGTGGTGGGCGTGGACGGCTCCGCCGCGGGCGAGCGGGCGATCGAGTTCGCCTTCGCCGAGGCCTCGCTGCGTGGAGCGCCGCTGAGGGCGATTCATGCCTGGACTCTGTGGAACGCGCCCCCTTCCGAGTTGCACGAGGGCGCGGACACCTATGTGACCATGCCGGAGGGAGTCGCCGAGGCGGAGGAGCGGCTGGTGTCCGAGGCGCTGGCCGGGTGCCGAGAGCGGTATCCAGGGGTGAGCGTGGAGTCCCGGGCGCCCCGCGGCCAGACCCGTGAGGCGCTGATCGAGGCCAGTCGCTCGGCGCGGCTGCTGGTGGTCGGGGCCCGGGGCCGTGGTGGGTTCGCCGGGCTGATGCTGGGGTCGGTCAGCCAGGCGGTTCTGCATCATGCGCACTGCCCGGTCGCCGTCGTGCGAGGGGCCGCTGAGCGCTCGTGATCCATTGACGGTACGTGACCTCGCGACGTCGACGGTGAGGGAGCGGCGGACGGTCCCCGTGCGGTGGTCATCGGGAGGCCGGCAGCAGCCTGTCGCCGGCCTCCCCCGCCTCACACCTTCCGCCGGAACACCGGCCGCACCGGCCTGCCCCCCAGCCACGGCGTCGGATCGCCCGCGTCCAGCGCCTTCCGGTACACCGCGCACGCCTGGCCGACCACGTCCACCGTGCGGTCGATGTCGGCCTCCTCCAGCGCGCTGCTCACCACGAACGAAGGGGCCAGGATGCCGCCCGTCAGCAGCCGGCGCAGAAACAGCGTCCGGTACTCCTGCGACGGCCGCCCCTGTGCGTCAAGGGTCGCGAAGACCAGGTTGCTGGCACGGCCCCGGACCACCACATGGTCGGCGACGCCCATCGCGGCCGCCGCGTCCCGGACGCCCGCGGCCAGCCGCTCGCCCAGGGCGTGCAGGCGGGCGGTGACGCCCTCCTCCACGTACGTGGTCTGCACGGCCATCGCCGCCGCCAGGGCGTGCGTCTCCGCGCCGTGCGTGGTGGACAGCAGGAACACCCGCTCGGCGTCGTGGCGCAGCCCGCCCCGCTCCATCAGCTCGCGGCGCCCGGCCAGCGCGGACACCGCGAAGCCGTTGCCCAGCGCCTTGCCGAAGGTGGAGAGGTCGGGGGTCACCCCGTACAGGCCCTGGGCGCCCGCCTCGGACCAGCGGAAGCCGGTGATCATCTCGTCGAAGACCAGCACGCTGCCGTGGCGGTGGGCGAGGTCGCGCAGCCCGGCGAGGTAACCGGGCGGCGGCTCCGTCCCGGTGGCCGGCTCCAGGATCAGGCAGGCGATCTCGTCCGGGTACCGGTCGAACAGCGCCTCCACCGCGGCCAGATCGCCGTAGGGGAACGTCACCGTCAGGTCCGTGGTCTCCGACGGGATGCCCGCCGGCATCGGCGTGGTGCCGATGAACCAGTCGTCCACCGAGAAGAACGGGTGGTCGGCGCAGAGCGCCACCCGCGCGCGCCCGGTGACGGCGCGCGCCAGCCGCACCGCCGCCGTGGTCGCGTCGGAGCCGTTCTTCGCGAACTTCACCATCTCGGCGGTCGGCACCGTGGCGAGGAACCGCTCCGCCGCCTCCGCCTCCACCACCGACGGGCGCACGAAGTTGCTGCCCCGGTCCAGTTCCCGCCGCACCGCCTCCAGCACCCGTGGATGGGCGTGGCCGAGGCTCACCGACCGCAGCCCCGAGCCGTACTCGACGTACCGGTTGCCGTCGACGTCCCACACATGGGCGCCGCGGCCGTGGCTGATGACCGGCGCCAGGTCCTGCGGGTACTGGTCGTCGCCCTTGGCGTACGTGTGCGCCCCGCCGGGGACCGCCGCGTGCAGACGTTCGTTCACCGCCCGCGACAGCGGAAGCTCCAGCTCCTCGCCGCTCATGGCGTCCTCACCTCCAGCGTCCTCAGCACCTCCGCCAGGCCCGGCGCCTTGCGGTCCCGTTCGGACGTCACCGTGACCGGCAGCGGCCAGGGGACGGCCAGTCCGGGGTCGTCGAAGGCGATCGTCACGTCCTCCGAGGGGTCGTGCTCGCGGTCGATCCGGTACGACGTGTCGGCGGTCTCCGTCAGCGCCTGGAAGCCGTGCGCGCAGCCCGCCGGCACGTACAGCGTCGCCTGCGTGTCGCCGGACAGCTCGAACGTGGCCCGGCCCAGATACGTCGGCGAGCCGGGCCGCAGGTCCACCACCACGTCGAAGATCCGGCCGTAGGAGCAGCGCACCAGCTTGGCCTCGCCCTCGCCGGAGCGCAGATGCATGCCGCGCACCACCCCCCGCACCGAACGGGAGAGGCTGTCCTGCACGAAGGCGCCCGGGTCGAGGCCCACGGAACGCACCGCGTCCGCGTCGAACGTGCGGCAGAAGAAGCCGCGTTCGTCGGTGAACGGCGTCGGCTCGAACAGAAACGCCCCGGCGATCGCCGGGACCTCGGTCACCTTCATGGGGTCTCCTGTCGTGCGTGGTCGGGGGCGGCGCCGGACGCCGGTAACAGGGGGTTCAGCGCCTCGAACTGCCGGCGGACGCGCTCGGCCAGCACCGGGTTGCGTTCGGTGAGGGTCCGCCGGACCGCCGCCCGGTCCCGCTCCAGCGCGCGGAACTGCTCCAGCAGCCGGCCCGCGTCGATCTCCCGCGCCGGGTGGCAGTGCTCGCCCAGCCCCATGTCGGCCATCAGCCGGTCGCTCTTCGCCGCGTAGCTCACGGCGAGCGCCGGGGTGCCGACCTTCAGCGCGCACACCAGGTTGTGGTAGCGGGTCGCCACCACGGTGTCCGCGACCGCCATCTCCTTCATCAGGTCGCCCAGCGACGCCGTCGCGGCGGCGGTGACCAGCGGCGAGTCCACCGCCTCGAGGATCGCCTCGGTCACCGGCCGGTCCACGTCGTCGCCGGTGAGCAACCGCACCGGCCTGCCCTCCGCGGCCAGCGCGCGCACGAACCGCGTCATGCCGTCCAGGTAGCGGCGGCGCAGTTCGTCCGCCCGGTCCCGTTCGTCGTTGCTGCCGCCGAAGTCCATGACGCCCACGCACACCGGTCCGGGCGGCCCCGAGGAGTCACCCGGCGGGGGAGTGGGCAGGGTGAACACCAGGTCCGCGTACACCTCGTCGCGCCGGGTGTCCACGCCCATCGCCCGTATCGCGTCCCGCGACAGCGTGTCCCGGTACGACCGGTACGCGGCCAGCCGCGCCGCCCAACGGGTCAGCGCCCGCACCGGCCGGCTGCCGGTCTCGGACGCCCCGACGCCGACCAGCGCGACCGGGGTGCGCAGCAGCCGTCCGGCCGCGCACACCAGGAACAGCGAGTACGGCATGCCCCAGGGCCGCAGCGGCAGGGTGCTCTCCAGGATGCCGGTGCCGGGCACAATTACCACGTCGTGCCGGCGCACCCAGGCGGCGATGCGGAAGGCGTCCACGAGTTTGCCCACGCCCTTGCCCGCGATGTCGCCCGGGCCCGCGGCCGTGCGGTACTCGCCGCGGAACCAGTGCAGCCGGGCCGCCGGTATGCCGTACCGGGCCGTGACGGTCTCGGGGCCGCCGCACAGGGCGTCCACCTCCGCGCCCGGGCGGGCCGTGCGCAGATGGTCCAGCAAGGCCACCAGCGAGCCGTCGTTGCCGACGTTCCCGGAGCCGAACAGACCGAAGAGGCCCACCCGGGGAGACGTCACGCGCCACCCCTCTCGCGGCCGGCGACCAGGGCGTCCACGGAGACGGCCGACGCGGCCGGGTCCACCGGGGCCCGGTCCTCGACGCGCTCGCCGGCGCCCGGCCGGACCCGGCTGGTCGCCCACGCGGCGAGATGCCGGTAGCAGGCGCGCCGGTCGGCCGGGGACAGCGGCGCCCGCCGGACGGCCGAGACGAACCCCCACACGTACTCGGCGAGCAGCCGGGGCGTCGGGTGCAGCGGGCCGGCGCGGCGCGGGTCCAGGTTGACGCAGCGGGCGCGCTTGGAGGGGTTGGCCCGCTCGGCGCGGGTGGGGTGGTCGCGGCGGAAGTACAGCAGCTCGGGCACCTGGTGGAAGGGGCCGTGCAGGGTGATCTCGGCAACGAAGGTGCGGTCCGCGTGGTGGTAGCTGTCGTGGGGCCTGACCCGGCGCAGCACGTCGGCGCGGATCACGCCGTAGAAGTCGTCGCCGCCGGGCTCGAACAGCAGGCTGCGGAAGCGCTCGGGCGCGTGCGGCGAGCCGGTGTTCAGCGTGTACGCGTAGGGCACCTTGATCGTGCCGTCGGCGTCGATGACGGCCTGGTCGCTGTGCGCGAGGATCACGTCAGGACGCTCGTCCAGCGCCTCCACGCAGCGCTTCAGCAGGTCACGGGCGTACAGGTCGTCGTGCGAGGCCCACTTGAACAGCTCGCCGCGGCACTGGGTGAAGACGTAGTTGTGGTTCGGCGCGGCGCCGATGTTCCGGGACAGCCGGATGTACCGGATCCGGGAGTCCCGCGCGGCGTAGCGGCGGCAGATGTCCTGGGTCCCGTCGGTCGACGCGTTGTCGGTGATGACCAACTCGAAGTCCTCGTACGTCTGGCCGAGCAGGGCCTCCAGCGACTCGGCGAGGTACTCCTCGCCGTTGTACACGGGAAGGCCGATGCTCAGCCGTGGTTGCGCGGTCATGACGTCCTCACTTCACGGATGAGTTCTCGGTGGTGCTCGCGCAGTGCGATCCTCAGGTGCAGCCACCACGCGGCCGAACCGCACACGGAAGCGGCGGCGGCGCCCCAGGCCGAGCCGACGGTGCCGCCGAGGGCCGCACCGCCGATGCCGAGGCCGACGTAGCACACGGAGGCGAAGATCTGGCACCGGAGACTGAGCCGGGCCGCGCCGAGCGCGCGCAGCCCGGCGGCCGCTCCGGTACCGACACCGGCCCCCGCGACACCGAGGGTGGCCGGAACGATGAGTTCCTTGGCGGCGGGCCAGACGTCGCCGAGGACCAGCTCGCCCGCCCGGTCCGGCATCAGCAGCAGCACACCGCCCCACAGCAGGGCGGCGACCGCCTGACCGCCGCCCAGCAGCAGACAGAACCGGCCGAGCCGGTGCGGGGCCTGCCGCAGCATCCGCGCCGCCTCGGCCACGGTGACCAGCGTCAGCCCCATCAGCACGGCCAGGAACGGACCCTGCAGCAGCTCGGCGCCCCGGACGACGCCGACCGCGCCGACGCCGACGATGGCGCCGAGCCCGTACGCGCGCAGCTGGCCCGCGCCGCTCACGCAGGTGTTCTCGGCCAGGTACCGGTAGCCGAGGTCACGGTGGTCGCGGATCCACAGCCGGGCCCCGGTGAGCCGGGGCCGGATGCCGGACTGCGCCCAGCCGTACGCCGCCGCCACCGCGGCCGAGCCGCCCCAGGCGAGCACGAACGCGGGCACGGTGCCCGCCCGCGCCGCCACGACCAGGGCGGGAATCAGCGCCACGCCCCACACCACGTCGTTGACGAACGCCTTCCGGCCGACGCCGGCCGCGAAGAACGAGTACCGCCAGGCGTCCTGGAGCAGCAGCCCGGGCAACACCACGCCGAGGCAGGCGAAAGCGGCCCCCACGCTGCCGCCGAGCAGCGGCCAGGACGCCACGCACAGCGTGCCGATGACCGCGCCGACGCCCAGCGAGGTGCCCGTGGAGCGGGACACCGCCGGCCGCCAGGACGCCTCGGGCACGCCGCTGAACCGCACCACGAGCGGATCGGTGGCCAGACCGCGGGAGACGCTGAGCACCACGCCGTAGGTCACCCAGGCCAGGCTGAACACGCCGAACGCGGTCAGTCCCAGCGAGCGCGCCACGTACACGCCCACGGCGAAGTTGGACAGGCTGGAGGCCGCCTGGTCGGCGAGCCCCCACGACAGGCGGCCCGCGACGGCCCGCGTGACGGTGCGGGCCGGGCGCGCCGCCGGCGTCGTCGTCCTGTCCCCCTCGGTGGCCATCGGCGTCACGCCTTGACCAGCCCGGCCCCGTGCAGGGCGTCGGCCGCCGCGACGACGGCGTCGAACGGCAGACCGGCCCGCTCGGCCACGTCCAGCAGACCGTGCTCGCCGTCGGAGAGGCTGAGCACCCACAGCATCGCCATCTGGGCCTCCTGCGCGTCGCTGCGGCCGCCGAGCGCCCCGTAGAGCCCCCGCCGGCCCAGCTGCGGCTCCCCGTACGGGCTGAGGTTGACGTACCGCCGGTTGCGGTCGAGCACGGCGCACACCTCCCGGCAGACGGCGAGGGTGTCCTCCATCGCCTCCGGCGTCACGAAGTCCAGGTCGTCCGCCGAGGTGTGGTACTCCGGGTAGCCGGCGTACGGGGTCCGGCTGAGCGAGCCCACACCGAGGTCGAAGCCCGGCGAGCAGAACTGCCGCTCGTCGTAGCCGTACGGGGTGAACTCCCTTATCTCGTGCGGGCGTCCGGAGGTCTCCAGCACGTACCGCGTCACCCGGTCGATCTCCGCGTCCCCGCGCCTGCTGCGCTTGTAGGTCAGCGAGCCCCGGTCACCCGCGCAGGCCAGCACAAGACCGTGCTTCACCCGCTCCACCCGGCCGGCGTTGCGGGCCAGCCAGGTGATCGCCCCGATGGTGCCGGGCGCGAACAGGAACCGGTACGTGTAGTACGGCGTGCCCCGGGCGAGCGACCGGGCGAGGAACACCGCCACCGCGATGCCGGCCAGGTTGTCGTTGGCCAGCGACGGGTGGCAGACGTGACTGGAGACGATCACCTCGTCGGGCACCTGCCCCGGCACCACGTGCTCGGCGTAGGTGAGGTGCCCGTCCGCGAGGGTGGAGTCGATCCGCACCTCGTACTCGCCGTCCGGCAGCGCGTCCAGGGTCTCCTGCGCGAGACAGAACCCCCAGTCCGGCTTGTAGTAACTGGTGCGGTACGGCACCCACTTCGGGTGCTCGGGCAGCGTGTGCAGATGCGGGCGCAGCGCGGACAGGGGCATCCGCGCCGCCACCGGCACGCTGTACCCGAGCACGTGCAGGCTGGAGTCGGCGAGGTCGACGACCCGCCGCCCGGAGGGGTCGGCGATCCACGCCTCCCGGACGTTCCACTCCTGCGGCACCGTCCAGTCCAGCACCTGCGTCCCGGTGGGCACCTCGTGCACCTCCAGCGGCAGATGCCCGCCGACGACGTCCAGGGTGGCGCGCACCCCGTCGCCGGTGATGCTCCGGCAGAGCGGGTACATCCGCTCCACCAGGGCGTGCATCTCCTCGCCCGGCGTGGTCACGACCGCCACCGCAGGGTGTCGTCGACCGTGCCCGCGTCGGACGCGGCGCGCAGCACGGCGAGCCGGGTGAACCGCTGCTCGAACGCCTCCCGGGTCAGCCCGTGCGCCCGGTAGGCGTCGGCGAGTTCCAGCGCGCCCCGCTTCACCGTCCACTCGCACGCGAAGCCGGGGATCGCCGCCCGGAACCGGGAGAAGTCCACCCGGTAGGAGCGCGGGTCGGCGCCCGTCTCCCCGGTGATGACCACCTTGGAGCCGTCCACCGCGTCCGCGACTTGCTGGGCGATCTCCGCGACCGTGACGTTGTTGGTCTCGCTGCCGATGTTGAACGCCCGGTCGTGCACCGCCTCCCGCGGCGCCTCGAGGGCGGCCGTGAACGCGCGGGCGATGTCCGCGGCGTGCACCAGCGGGCGCCACGGCGTGCCGTCGGACAGCACCAGCACCTCGCCGGACAGCAGGGCGTGCCCGACCAGGTTGTTCAGCACGATGTCGGCGCGCAGCCGCGGCGAGTACCCGAAGGCGGTCGCGTTGCGCATGTACACCGGGCTGAAGTCGTCGTCGGCCAGCTCGTGCAGGTCGTCCTCCACCCGCACCTTGGACTCGGCGTACGGCGTCACCGGGCGCAGCGGGGCGTCCTCGGCCACCAGTTCGTCACCGCCCGCCGCGCCGTAGACCGAGCAGGTCGAGGCGTACAGGAAGCGCCGCACCCCCGCGTCGCGGGCCAGCTTCGCCAGCCGCACGGACGCGTGGTGGTTGATGTCGTAGGTGAGTTCCGGCGCCAGCGCCCCCAGCGGGTCGTTGGACAGGGCGGCCAGGTGGATCACGGCGTCCACCCCGGCCACATGGCCGGCCGTGACGTCCCGCAGGTCCACCCGCGTCCCCGGAGGGTCCGCGGGAGTCGGCCCCAGCACGCAGTCGGCGAACAGGCCGGCGTCCAGCCCGACGACCTCGTGTCCGGCGGCCGTGAGCACCGGGGCCATCACGGTGCCCAGATAGCCCTGGTGTCCGGTGAGCAGTACGCGCAAGGTTTCAACCCCCCAGGTCGACAGTGAGTTTGGTGACGGCGAACGCCTCGGCGTAGCGCGCGTTGCTTTCGATGCCCCGGATCCGGGCGAGCCCGAGGAAGGCCTCCCGGTCGTACCAGGGCCGGTGCCGCTGCGAGGGGTAGTGCTCCTGCAGCAGACGCACCTTGTCCTCGGCGGTGTCCGGGGCCAGCGGCTGGTACACCACGGGACGGCCCAGGTCCCCGTCCCACTTGACGATCTCGTAGCCGAGCACGAGATGGTCGCGGAACGCGGTGGTCATCAGCTTCGCCAGACCGCGGTGGTCCTGGTGCGCGTCCTCGGTGCGCGGGGCGAGCACCAGGTCGGGCTCGGTACGGGCACGCAGCTCCTCGACGGCGGCCTTGGCCTCCGTCCAGTGCGCGGGCAGCCGCCCGTCGGGCATCTTGTCGACGGTCAGCCGCAGGTCGGCGCCCGGGCAGAACGCGGCGAGCGCCTCCTGCTCCTCCTGCTCGCGCTCCGTGCCGCCGCCGGACAGCACCAGCGCGTCGACCCTGAGGCCCGGGCGGGCCCGGCACAGGGTCAGCAGGGTGCCGCCGGCGCCGATGGCGATGTCGTCGCAGTGCGCGCCCACCGCGACGACCCGCTCGAGACGCCCGGTTCCCAGCCGGATCACGCGCTCACCCCCGTCCCCGTACGCTCCCGCTCCCACACGGCCCACGGCCGGTCCCCCCGGGCGTAGGCCTCGTCCAGCGCCGCACGCTCCTTCACGGTGTCGGTCGGCTTCCAGAAACCGCGGTGCTGGTGCGCGACGAGCCTTCCCCGCTTGGCCAGTTGGCCACACCCGTCGGCGACGAGATCCCCGTTCTCGGGGATGTGGTCGAAGATCTCCTGGCGCAGCACGAAGTAGCCGCCGTTCTCCCACAGCGGCAGCTCGCTCACCGCGGTGATGCCGCCCACCAGGCCGTCCTGGCCCAGCTCCACGCAGTGGAACGACGACTGCGGCGGCACCACCATCATCGACGCGCCCGCGTCCCGGCGGGAGAACTTCTCGATCATCTCCGGCAGCGGGGCGTCGGTGAGCACGTCCGCGTAGTTGGCGAGGAACATCTCGTCGCCGTCCAGATGGTGCCGCACCCGGCGCAGCCGCTCCCCGATGGGCGACTCGATGCCGGTCTGCGCGAACGTGATGGTCCAGTCCGCGATGTCGGTGGACAGCAGCTCGGTGCGGCCGCCGCGCAGCACGAAGTCGTTGGAGGTGGTCTCCTCGTAGGTGAGGAAGAACTCCTTGATGTGGTGGGCGCCGTAGCCCAGGCACAGGATGAACTCCTTGTGCCCGAAGTGCGCGTAGTAGCGCATCACGTGCCAGATCAGCGGGCGCGGGCCGACCATCGCCATGGGCTTGGGGATGTCGTCGTTCGCCCCGGCGCGCATGCGCAGCCCGTAACCGCCGCAGAACAGTACGACCTTCATCGCTCGACCTCGACAATGCTCAGTTCCGGGATGGGGAAGACCAGCCGGCCGCCCCACTCGTGCACGTACGCCAGCTGCTCGGTCAGCTCGGCGCGCAGGTTCCACGGCAGCACCAGCACGTAGTCCGGCCGGTCCGCGGCGATCCGGTCGGGCGGCAGGATCGGGATGCGCGTGCCCGGCGTGTACCGGCCGTGCTTGTACGGGTTGCGGTCCACCGTGTACGGCAGCAGGTCGGGCCGGATCCCGCAGTGGTTGAGCAGCGTGTTGCCCTTGCCCGGCGCGCCGTACCCGACGACCGTCTCGCCCCGCTCGGCCGCGTCGACCAGGAACCGCAGCAGGTCCCGGCGCACCTTGGCCACCCGGGCGGAGAACTCGGTGTACCCGGACAGCTCCTGGAGCCCGGCGGCCTTCTCCCGGGCGAGCACGTCGGCCACCCGCGGGCCCGGCTCCCCGGCCGCCTCCTCGGGCCGCGCCCAGAGCCTGAGCGAACCGCCGTGCGTGGGCAGCAGCTCCACGTCCACCAGGGCCAGCCCGCCGCTCGCCAGCGCCCGGATCGCGGAGGCGACCGTGTAGTACTGGAAGTGCTCGTGGTAGATCGTGTCGTACTGGTTCTCCTCGATCAGGGTCAGCAGGTGCTGCACCTCGATCGAGACCCAGCCGTCGTCGGCGACCAGGGCGCGCAGCCCCTGCGTGAAGCCGATGACGTCCGGGATGTGCGCGTACACGTTGTTGGCGACCACCAGGTCGGCCGGCCCGTGCTCGGCGCGCACCGCCGCGCCCGTCTCAGGGCTCAGGAACGCGGTGAGCGTGGGCACGCCCGCCTCCCGCGCCGCCGCGCCGACGTTCACCGACGGCTCGACCCCCAGGCAGCGCACGCCCCGGTCGAGCACGTGCCGCAGCAGATAGCCGTCGTTGCTCGCCACCTCCACCACGAAGGAGTCCTCGCCGAGCCCCAGCCGCGCCGCCGCGTCCTCGACGAACACGCGCGCGTGCTCCACCCAGGAGGAGGAGTACGACGAGAAGTACGCGTACTCGCTGAACGTCTCCTCCGGCGTGATCAGCGGCGGGATCTGCGCCAGCCAGCAGTCCGTGCACACCCGCAGGTGCAGCGGGTACGCCGGCTCCGGCGCGTCCAGGTGCTCCGCGGCGAGAAAGCTCTCGCACGGCGGGGTCGCCCCCAGGTCGACGACGCTCTCCAGCGCCGTCGAACCGCACAGTCGGCAACGTGTCATCTGCTTCCCCCATCCCGCTCGCGCAGGTCCCCCCGGCGCGAGCCCGTGTGCGTGTCCCCTCGCGACGGGTCCGCCCCGCCGCGTCCCGCGATCGCCGCGCGGTACCCCTCCTCCAGGCGGGCCAGCCCCACCTCGGGGCTGAAGCCCCGCTCGTACCGGAGCCGAGCCGCCCGGCCCATCTCCCGGTTGCCGTCGCCGTCCGCGGTGATCCGGCGCAGCGCGGCGGCCAGCGACGCGGCGTCGTCCGGCCGGTGCAGCAGCCCGGTCACCCCGTCCTCCACCAGCTCGGTGAAGGCGCCGTGCCCGGCGGCGACGGCCGGCACCCCCGCCGCCATCGCCTCCACGACCACCAGCCCGAACGCCTCCTTCCACGTCGACGGGGCCACCACGGCCACCGCCCGCGCGACGGCCTCACGGCACCGCGTCCGGTCGTACAGGCCGGCGTAGCGCACGTCGTCCCGGCCCGCCGCCCAGGCCGCCACCTCCGCCTCCAGCGGACCCGTGCCGGCGATCACCAGCGGCACGCCCACCCCGCCGGCGGCGGCGAGCTCGTCCCACGCGGCCATCAGCGGCCGCACGCCCTTCACCTCCGCGAGCCGCCCCAGAAACAGCAGGTGCTCGCCCGGACCGGTGCGGCGCACGTCCGTCTCCGGCACGAAGTTGTGCTTCACCACGAGCCGTCCGGCCGGCATCCCGGCGCCCGCCAGCACCTCGCGCTGCGCCGCCGAGATGCAGAAGAACCGCTCCACGCCCGACCACCAGCGCCGCCGGTTGACCGAGAGGCTCACCGCCAGCGGCACCGTCGCCAGCCGGGAGTTCCGGTAGCAGCCGTGCCGGACGGCGGGCAGCGGCGCCCGGCCCACGCACGCGGTGCACGGCGAGCCGTCCCGGTGCAGGGTGCCCGGCGGGCACACCTGGGTGTAGTTGTGCAGCGTGGCGACGGCCGGCACCCCGGCGTCCGCGCAGGCGGCGATCACCGCGGGCGACAGCAGCGGGAAGACGTTGTGGAGGTGCACCACGTCAGGACGCTCGGCGCGCAGCCGCTCGGCCAGCCGGGCGCGCACCGCCGGGTTCCACGGGACCAGCAGCGGGATCGCCGCCTTGGCCGGCAGCGAGCGGGCGGCGATGTCGTCGCTGCGCCGCTCGAACACCCCGACCCGGTGGCCGGCCTCGCGCAGCAGCGCCACCTCCTGGTCGACGACCTTGTTCTCCCCGCTCGGCTGCGCCGACGCGTAGCGGTTGTGCACCACCATGACGTGCATTCACGCCACCTCCTTGCCGCGGACCGGCCGCGCGACGGTCCGTCGGACGGGATCCGGCGCCGGCGGACCGGCCCCGGGCGCGGGCGGGGCGGCGGGCGCCACCAGCAGCGAGGCCGCCAGGGCCAGGTGCAGCAGGTACGGCGAGGCGTCGCCCAGACCCGCCTCGGTGTACGAGGCGAGCCCGCAGTAGGTGATCAGGAACAGCGCGCAGGCCCGCGCGAGCGACGGCGGCCGCAGCAGCGCGACCGTGGCCGGCACCAGTACGAACCCCGCCACCAGCGCCACGCCCAGCAGACCCTGTTCGTGGTAGACGGCCAGCCAGCTGTTGTCGATGGGCAGCCCGTCGAACGACTTGTCGCCGAGCCCCACCCCGAACAGCCGCTCCGCGCCCGACCGGGGCGCGTCCAGCAGCGCCTCCCACACCTTGGCGCGGCCGGTGAGGGTGGAGAAGTTCTCCTCGGTCTGCCCGCGCAGGAACCACGCCTGGAGCAGCGACCCGAACGCGACCGCGGCGACCGCCGCGCACGCGAGCGCCCAGCCGAACCAGCGGCGGGCGGCGGCGCTGGTCAGCACCAGGGAGCCGATCGCCACCACCAGACCGGCGAGCAGCCCGATCGTCGCCGTCCGGGTGTGCGTGAGGGCGAGCAGCGCCAGCGACGGCACGATCACCAGCACGGCGCTCCGCCGGTCGGTGCGGCGGCCCAGCACCAGCAGCACCGTGAGCCCCACGACCACCGCCGCGTACTGCCCGATCTGCGGCGGCGTCAGCGGCCACAGCGCGCCCACCAGACGGCCGCCGTAGAGGTCGGGCAGGGCGGCGCCCGGCGACAGCACCAGGCCGGCGGCGACCGAGCACAGCACCAGGAAGTAGCAGCGGATGTGGTACCGCACGAACGTGGTGGAGCCGTCCCACCAGCGGGAGAGCAGCCACAGCGTGGCCACGAACACCGCGAACCGGCCGCACCGGAACAGCGCCCCGAACCCGGCGCTCAGATCCACGCTGGAGATCAGGCTCGGCACCAGCAGCAGACTGAGCAGCAGCAGGAACGCGCCGGCCCGCACCCGCAGCCGAGGGTTGAGCGCGAGCGCCAGCGCGAACGCGGCGACCAGGGCGCCCATCGTGATCATCTGGATCAGCGACCGGGGCAGCGGCACGATGGTCTCCGCGCCCGTGGAGCCGAGGGTGTTGAGGACCAGCAGCCCCCACACCGCCTGGACCGTCCTCGGCGTGTGCTCCACCCGCACGTCAACCACCGTCCCCGGCGCGGAAGGTGCTGCCCGCGTCCTGCCGGTACGGCGCGCCCTGCCACTCCTGGACGTCCAGCTCCCCGCTCGGGTCGTGCGCGACGAACGTCCACGGCCCCTCGTAGACGTTGCTGCGCCAGCGGTTGTGCTGCTTCAGCGTGACGGCGTCGGCGACCTTCTCGCCCATGTACGGCGACCAGTCCGGATAGGTGCCGTAGTTGGCGAGGACCGCCATACGGCCGCACATCGACGCGCAGTCCATCGCGGACGGGTCCAGCAGGAACCGGTTGTGGTGGACGTCCACCCGCTGGGTCCGCCACCGGCAGTCCGTGTACAGCGGCGCCTTGGTGATGCCGGGCCGGGCGCAGCGGTCGATGTCCTCGACGAGCAGCGTGCAGTCGGCCGAGGAGGTGTTGGCGGGGCTGTTGCAGAACCGGTCGGCGTTCTCCCACAGGGTGATCGCGTTCCAGTTGTCCTCGAAGAGGTTCCTGGAGATCTCCAGCCTGTCGGTGCGGGCCTTCACCCGGGGCTCGCCGCCGGACTCCGAGATGTAGACGGTGGCGAACGGGAAGGTGTCGCCGCGCTCGGCGTACCGCTTCCCCTCCACCCAGTTGTTCCGCCGGATCGTGTTGTTCCTGATCACCGCGTTGTAGCTGGTCTCGTACATCAGGGCGGCCCCGTGGTTGTCCTCCAGGACGTTGCCCTCGATCAGGAAGTCGTTGTTGTTGGTGTCCGCCCACAGGCCGGTGCCGCGGTTGTCGTGCACCCAGTTGCCGCGCACGTCCGCGCCGTCGACGGCCCAGAACTTGACGCCGCCGGTGCAGCCGCAGCCGGGCCGCCTGCGCTCCCAGTCGTGCCGGTTGTTGTCGGTGATCTCGTTGCCCTCCAGCACCAGGTCGCGCAGCGGGCCCGACCCCTTGTAGGCGTTCATGCCGTACTGGCCGTTGCCGCGCAGGCAGCTCGCCCGCACCTGCTGGCGGGACCCGGCCATCAGCCCGGCGCCGGAGTTGAACTGGATCCGGGAGTGCTCGATCACCCAGCCGTCGGCCGAGTCGTGGTTGACCACGCCCTCGTCGTGCGGCGCGACGAACCCCTGGACGGTCAGATGCCGGACGGTCACGTCGCGCGCGCCGCCGCCGAAGGCGTACTGGTTCGTCCTGAGGCCGTCGAGCACCGCGCCGGGCGCGCCGATGTAGGTGTTGCCGTCCTTGGGCTCCACCTGCGCGTACCGGTCGCCGGCCAGCCGGTGCCTGCCGGGCTTCAGCCAGAACGTGGTGCCGGCGGGGGAGGCGTCGGTCTTCGCGGAGAGGTCGCTGGGCACCGAGGGGTCCACGGTCACCGCGCCGGACGGCGCCGCGGACGGGCCGGGCTTCGGCTTCTCGCACACCCGGGCCACCGGCCGCGGCACCCCGCCGGCGTCCTCCGGCTGGGTGCGGGCGTCCGCCCGCGACCGCCCGTCCGGCTTGTTCGCAGGTTCGGGCTCGCTCTCGCAGCCGGCGGTCGCCACCAGGACCAGCGCCAGCCCGGCCGCCGACGCCCAGCGCCGCCACCGGCGCACGCCTCCTCCACGCGGACCCATCGCAGCCCCCTAGCCGTCGAACCGGAGGACGGTGGTGAACCCGGCCGTCCCGTCGACGGATCCGCTGCCGACCAGCGTGGTGCTCGGCACCTTGCGCCCGAACCCGGGGGAGTACCAGCCCAGCGGCGGCCCGCTCTCGCCCCGGTGGGCCCGCCAGGTGAGCCCGGCCGGCAGGTCGAGCACCGCCGAGCGGTCCTCGCCGTCCCGCGTCCAGGCGAGCCGCGCCCGGCTCCCCTCCAGCTCCGCCGTCACCGAGGGGCCGAGGTGGAACGCCAGACGCACCTCCCGGCGGTCGCCGCTCACCGTGTCGGTCACCCGCACCTCACGGCTCTCGTGGGCGAGTTCCACCTGCCGCCGGTGGACCAGCGGGCGGTAGCCGTCGTGCTCGGCGCACCAGCGCGCCGTCTCCTCCCCGTCGGCGTCCACCGTCAGCACCCGGGTCCCGGCGTGCCGCGTCCACAGGAAGGGGCCGCCCGACACGGACTGGTCCCGGCCGCCCGCCTCGAGCGTGTTGTGCCCGAGCGTGGACCGGAAGTAGCTCCGCCACTCGGGCCGGCCGTGGTAGCAGTACGTGCCCGGGTCGGCCAGCACGTCGACCCCGTCGTGCCGCACCTCCACGGACAGCGCGTCCGCGTGGGCGTGCGCGGCGATCGACAGGAAGCCGTGCGGACCGCCGTCGCAGCGGCACCAGATCTCCCCGGGCCCCCGCAGCACGGTGAGCCCCGCGTCCGCGAAGTGCGCGGGCCGGCTCTCCGGACGCGCCACGCCCCTGCCGTACGGCTCGGTCAGCGAGGCCAGCAGCGGGGTGCGGACGTCGGTGCCGGGCACCTCGGGCCACCAGCCGAGCCGGCCGAACACCGCCTCCCCGGTGGCCAGCAGCGACCCCCAGCGGTCGGTGTCCGGGCCGTCCAGCACCAGCCCGTGCCCGTCGTCCGCGTCCCCCTGACGGGGCGGGCGCAGCCGGTTGTCGACGACGGCCGCGAGCGCGTCCGTCATCCGCAGCAGCACCAGCCGCGTCGTCGCGGGCACCGCCACGCCCGCCGCGTCCGCCTCGGCCAGCGCGGCCAGACCCAGCTCCAGCACCAGCCCGTGGTACTCGCTCGCCAGCTCCCGGTTGATGCCCGACAGGAAGGTGTTGGCGCGCAGATGCCGGTCCAGGTCGCGCAGCGCGTCCGCCCGCAGGCGCGGCGAGTACGGGAACCAGCCGAACGCGCAGGACGCGGCGAGCTGCCCGGCGGCCTCGGCGACCGCGTGGTTGTTCGCCGACGACCCCCGGCTGGGGAACGCGGCCAGCCAGCGCTGGTGGTGCCAGATCTGGTCCAGCGCCACCGGGTTCTCCTCGAACAGCGCGGGCGCGCCCGCCCAGCCGTCGAGCAGGCGGCGGATCCACACCCACGACAGCAGCCGGATGCCCAGCTCGATGCCGCTGACCCAGTGCGCGCCCCGCAGCGGCGGGTTGGCCTCCCACCACGACCGCAGATGCGCGGCCACGCGCTCCGCGTACCGGTCGTTCCCGGTCAGCGCGTACGCGGCGGCCAGCACGGTCAGGTACTGGTGCCGGGACGGCTCCCAGATCTGCTTGATGTCGCCGACCGCCTCCTCGTCGCGGTACGGCACGTCGAAGGCGTGGTCCAGCGGGGCGCGGCGCCCGGTCCCCGGGTCCAACTGCCAGTCCGGGTCCGCCATGTCGTCGCGGACCACCCCGAAGAACTCGGCCCGTCCCGCCATCAGCCGGTCCGCCTCGGCGACCAGGCGCTTCACCGCGTCCGGGTCCACCCTGGCGAGCGCGCCCTCGGGCAGCACGGCCGTGAACCGGACGCCCGTCACCGGCGGCCGCCCGGGCAGCGCCGACCGCCAGCGCCGCCGGCGCACCGCGTCGGCCGCCCGGCCGCCGGCCTCCCGCGGCCCCATCCGGGACAGCCGCCGCAGGTACCACCCCGCGCCCATGCTCATCGCGCCCCCGCCAGGGTGACCGGGACACCGCTCGCCAGCGCCGTGCGCACGGCGAGCGTGGCCGTCGTCGTCGCCGCCAGCGACTCCAGCGGCACCGGCATCGGCCCGCCGGTCCGCACGGCCTTCACGAACGCCGCCAGCTCCGCGTTCTGCCCCTTGTCGCGCGTCTTCGGCAGCCGCGAGCCGACCCACTGCCGGCGCCGGCCGTCGTACACGGCGGCCCGCGTGAAGTCGTCCAGCCGCAGCACCTTGCCGTCCGCGACGAGGTCCAGCGTCTCCTTCGGGAAGGTCGAAGGACCGGAGGTGACGTAGCTGATCGTCGCCGTGGACCCGTCCGGGTAGCCCAGCACGATCTGCAGGTCCTCGTTGCCGGCCGGGGCGGCCGCGTACACCGACACCGGGTCGGCGTCCAGCAGCCAGCTCGCGGTGTCGACGAAGTGCCCGCCCTCCCCGGCGAACCGCGACCCCTCGGTGTCCTGCCGCAGGTACCAGCTGCCGTGATCGAGACGGCCCGCGTTGACCAGGTAGCGCAGGCTCGCCGGACCGGTGCGGACGCCGAACCGCTCCCGGGCCTCCCGCAGCAGCGGGGCGAACCGGCGGTTGAAACCCACCTGGATCCGGTCGTTGCCCGATTCCTCCACCGCCGCCAGCACCCCCGCCAGCTCCTCCTCGGTGAGCGCCAGCGGCTTCTCCACGAACACCGCCTTGCCCGCCAGCAGCGCCCGCCGGGTCAGCTCGGCGTGCGAGCTGTGCCGGGTCACCACGAACACCGCGTCCACGGCCGGGTCGCCGAGCACCCCGTCCAGGTCGGTGGTGGCCCTGCCGAAGCCGAACTTCCGCCGGGCGTTGGCCGCGGACAGCGCCGTGGTGGTGACGACCGTGGACAGCTCCACGCCGTCGCGGCCCGTCAGATGCGGCAGCAGCATCGACGAGGCGTAGTTCCCCGCGCCGACGAACGCCAGCCGCACCGGGCCGGACCGCCGCGACGGCGCCGACCGGCCGGGACGCCGCCGCACGTCGGGCACCGTCACCTCCGGTGCCTCGACGACGGGCGCCTCGTGCGCCGACGCGTACCGGAACAGCACCGCCACCGCCTTGAGTTCGCCCTCCTCGAGCCGCCGGTACGTCTCCACGGCGTCCTCGAAGCCGGCGACGTGCGACACCAGCGGCTCCACGTCGACACGGCCCCGGGCGACCAGGTCGAGGAAGCACGCCAGGTTGCGGCGCTCGGTCCAGCGGACGTAGCCGATCGGGTAGTCCCGGCCCTGGAGTTCGTACTCGGGGTCGTAGCGTCCGGGCCCGTAGCTGCGGGAGAAGCGGACGTCGAGTTCCTTCTCGTAGTACGCGTTCCACGGCAGGTCGAGCCGGCACTTGCCGATGTCGATCACCCGGCCGCGGTCCCGGCACAGCCGCGCGGCCAGCTCCACCGGCTGGTTGCTGCTCCCGCCGGCCGCCAGATACACCTGGTCCACGCCCATGCCGCCGGTGAGTTCGGCGACCGCGCTCTCCACGCTCGCGGAGCCCGGGTCCCCGCAGGCCGCCGCGCCCAGCCGTTCGGCCAGCTCGCAGCGCGCCGGGTCGGGGTCCACGCCGACCACCCGCACCCCGGAGGCGTTCAGCAGCTGCACCACCAGCTGCCCGATCAGCCCGAGACCGATGACGAGGGCCGCCTCGCCGAGCCGCGACTCGCCCTGGCGCACGCCCTGCAACGCGATCGACCCGACCGTGCCGAAGGCCGCGTGCCGGGGCGCGACCCCGTCCGGGACCGGGACGTAGAGGTTCTTCGGCACCCAGTTCAGCTCGGCGTGCAGCGCGTGCTCGTTGCCCGCGCACGCCACCAGGTCGCCCACCTTCACGTCGTCGATCCCGGCGCCGACCTGCTCCACCACCCCGCACAGCGAATAGCCCAGCGGCGTGTACGAGTCGAGCTTGCCCATCACCTTGCGGTACGTGGCGGGCACCCCGTTGGCGGCGACGCTCTGCACGACCTTCGCCACCTGGTCCGGCCGCGACCGCGCCTTGCCCAGCATCGACATGCCGGCCTCGGACACCTTCATCAGCTCGGTGCCGGTGGAGATCAGCGAGAAGGCGCTGCGCACCAGCACCCCGCCCGGCTTGCAGCCCGGCGCCGGCACGTCGAGCAGCGCCAGCTCACCGCTCTTGTAGTTCTGCACTACCTGCTTCACGGAGTTCCTCTTGTCTCTACGCCGTCGAGGTGGGGGAGTCGTGGCCGGCCCTGGAGGTCGCGTCGCGGTACCAGTGCTCGAGGGTCAGCACATGCCAGAGGTGCTTGGAGAAGTCCCGCTGCCCGGCGGCGTCCTCGGCGACCATGCGCGCCAGCGCCTCCCGGCGCAGGAAGCCGGAACGGACCAGCAGGCCGTCGTGCACCACCTCCCGCACCAGCGGCGCGAGGTCCCGGCTCATCCAGGCCCGCAGCGGGGCGCTGAACAGGCCCTTGGGCCGGTACACGATCTCCCGGGGCAGCACCGTCGTGGCCGCCTCCTTGAGCACCGCCTTGCCCTGCCGCCCGGCGATCTTGCGCGCGCCGGGGACCGCGAACGCCGCCCTGACCACCTCGACGTCCACGTACGGCACCCGCACCTCGGTCGACGCGGCCATGCTCGACCGGTCGGTGTAGGCGAGGTTGAGACCTGGCAGGAACATCCGGGCGTCCGCCAGGCACATGCGGTTCACGAAGTCGTCGAGGGCGTTGTCCCGGTAGACGTCCGCGTGCTCGGTCAGCACGTCGTCCACCGCCGGGGCCAGGTCCGGGTCGAGCAGCCCGATCAGCTCCTCGCGGTCGTACAGGGTGTAGCTGCGGCGGAACGCGGTCTCCTCCGGCAGGCCCGCGAAGGACAGGAACCGTTTGGCGAACCGCACCGACCGCAGTCCGCGGCGGCGGGTGGCGACCGGCAGCCGGTCCACGGCCCCGGCGACCCCGCGCCGCACCGGCCCCGGCACCCGCCGGTAGCGCACCGCGATCAGGTTCGCCAGGTGCTTGCGGTACCCGGCGAACAGCTCGTCGGCGCCCATCCCCGACAGCATCACCTTCACCCCGGCCTCCCGGGCGGCCGCGCAGATGAGGAAGGTGTTGATCGCGGCGGGGTCGCCGACCGGCTCGTCCAGGTGGTACGTCATTCGCGGCAGCAGGTCCTGCACGTCCGGGGCGATCTCGATCTCCCGCAGGTCCACCCCGAACCGCTCGGCCACCCGGCGGGCGTAGCGCAGGTCGTCCGGCATCGCCTCGAACCGCGCGTCCTCCGCCCGGAACCCGATCGTGTACGCGGGGATGCCGGGCCGGTCGCGCGCCGCCAGCGCGGTCAGATAACTGGAGTCGAGACCGCCCGACAGGAACGTCGCCACCGGCACGTCGGACAGCAGATGGAGCCGCGTCGACTCCTCCACCACGGCCGCCAGGTCCGGCACGTCCCCGGACCGGGCCCGCTCCTGCCCCTCGGCGGCGACCTCCCGCAGATCCCAGAACCGGCCCCGCTGCACCGAACCGTCCGGGCGGCACCGCAGCCAGGTCCCCGGCGGCAGCTTCTCCGCCCCCCGGAACGCGCACCGCGAGTCCGGCACCCAGTAGTACAGCAGCGAGGCCACCAGCGCCGCCGGATCCACCTCCAGCGACCCGCCCGTCACCGCCGCCAGCGCCTTCAGCTCCGAGGCGAACACCAGCCCCTCGCCGCGCCGCAGCAGGAACAGCGGCTTGATGCCGAGCTGGTCGCGGACCAGCACCAGCTCACCGGTGCGCTCGTCGAACACGGCGAACGCGAACATGCCGCGCAGCCGGGGCAGACAGTCCGTGCCCCAGCGCCGCCACGCCTCCAGCAGCACCTCGGTGTCCGAGGTGCCCCGGAACCGCACCCCGGCGCCCTCCAGCTCGGCCCGCAGCTCCGGCGCGTTGTACAGCTCGCCGTTGTACGTCAGGGCCAGCCCCTCCGACACCATCGGCTGGGCGCCGGTGCCGGACAGGTCGAGGATGGCCAGCCTGCGGTGCCCGAGGTGCACCTCGCCGTCGCCCAGGGCGTGGGCGTAGGTGCCGGACCCGTCCGGGCCGCGGTGGGCGAGGGTCTCGGTGAGCCGGTCGGTGACCGCCTTGCCGTCCGGCCACCGGTACGTGCCTGCGATGCCGCACATGAGCTACCGCGCCTCCTGGTCGCTGTCCGGGACCCGCGCCGCCCACATCGGCAGCCTTTCCGTACGCCGCGGACCCTCGCCCACGGCCTGGACGGTGGGGCTCCCGCCGTGCTGCCGGGCCGGCCGCCCCTCACGGACGCGCGGCACCGGGAACGGCCCGTCCCACAGCGTCCCGTCCGTCCGGTCCCGCGGATCCGGGTCGACCAGCACCACGCCGGCCACCTCCACCCGCCGGTCCGCGAGCTGCCGCGCCACCGTGTGCAGCCACGCGGTGGTGCCGTGCCCGGCCGCCACCACCAGCACGGCCCGCCCGGCCAGGCCGGGGAGGTCGGACCAGGCCGCGCCGGGCGCCACCGAGGCCACGCCGATCCGGCGCCGGTCGGACGGCAGGGCCGCGGCCCGCTCCACCCCGACCACCTCCGGGTCGCCCTGCTTGGCGCGGCGGCCGGCGAGACCGTGCCGGGGCAGGGCGTCGACCACGGCCACCGGCTCGTCCGCCGCCAGCGTCCGCGCCAGGTCCAGGGCGATCACGCCCGCGCCGCGCGGACAGCCCAGCTCCAGCAGCGCCAGCGGCTCCGCGGAAGCGCGCACCGTACGGGCCAGCGACGAGGCGAGCCGGGTCCGCGCCGCACGCCTGCGCCGGCGCCGCCACAGCAGGCCCGGCCGCAGCGCGGAACCGGACAGCTCGGCGGTGACCGAGGCGCCCAGATGGCGCGCGACGTCCCGCCGCAGCACCGGGCGGTCGCCCACCACCGAGGCGACCGCGGCGACCACCAGGCCCAGCACCAGGCCGAGGACCAGCCCGATGCCGCCGTTGGCGGCGACGGCCTGCGGCAGCGAGTGCTTCAGGAGGCGCGGGGCGTCGACGATCTGCGTGCCCGCGACCAGCCGGGGCGTGCCCACCCGGGCCTCCGCCGCCCGCTGCGAGAAGTCGCTGATGCGGGAGCTGAGTTCGGCGCGGCGGGCGAACAGCGTCTCCAGGTTCGCCGACTCTTCCGGGCTGCCCTCCGGCGGCCCGTCCCCGATCGCCTCGTTCACCTCGTCGAGTTCCTTCTGCATGCGGTCGCGCTGCGCGAGCAGGGTCGAGGCGTCGGCGGCCGCGGCCTGCTTGATCCGCCGCACATGGTCCGCGACGAACGCCTCGGCCACCGCGCCGGCGCGGGCCACCGCCTCCTCGCCGGTCCCGCCCGTGGCCTTGATCTCCAGCAGGTTGTTGGTCAGGCCGGCGCCCTCGTAGTCCTCCATGAAGTCCTCGGCGCTCACCGAGGAGCCGAGGGACGTCAGGGCCGCGTCGGCGATCCGCGTGGTGTGCAGCAGCGCCACGTCGGTGCGGATCAGCGTGCCGGGGTCGTTCGGCTGGTCGTCCTGGTGGGCGACCAGCACCTTGGTCACGGCGGTCGGCGGCGGGGGCAGCAGCACCGCCACCGCCACCCCGATCAGCAGCCCCAGCAGCGCCAGGGAGCCCCACAGGCGGCGGCGTCTGCGCACCGACACCGTCAGGGCCTGCAGATCCAGCAGGGGAGCGGCGGCCGTCGGCTCGGCCGTGGCACTCGTCATCGCACACCTCCCCGGGCGCCGTCGCCGAGGGCGAGCGCCGGTGCGGCGGCCTCCCGCGGCGGGCCGGCGGACCGTGCCGGACGGGTCCGGACCGCGTCGGCCAGGACGATGCCGACGACGTCGTGGCCCGCGTCCGCGCACGCCTCGGCGACGCCGGCCAGCTCGGCGGCGGTGCGGGTGCCCGCGCTCAGCACGACCAGGACGCCCGACTCCTCCGCACGGTCCGGCACCAGCGGCGCCTCGGCGGAGACCACCGTCACCCGCAGCAGCGGGTCGCCCCCGGCCTCGTCCGCCAGCCGCTCGGCGGCCCGCAGGGCGACGGAGTCGTCGTCGGCCACGACGAGCAGCAGACGCCGCGCGCCCGGCACCAGGTCGCGGATCCGGCCGCACACCCGCCGGTACCGGATCCCCAGGCTCGCCTCGTCCCCGGCGGCCGGCGGGGCCGGTGCGTTCCACGGCGTGTCCAGGCCCAGCAGCCGGCGGACCCGGTGCCGGGCGCCGCCGCCCTCCGGCCGGTGCGCGCCCCGCCGGGCGGCGACGTCGACGCCGCCCAGCAGCCCGGACCCGAGCGCGGCGGCGATCTCCCGCTCGGAGCGCGGCCGGCGGTTCCCCCGGGCCGCGGCGAGATGCCCGACGACCGCCAGCAGGAAGAACAGCACCGCCCCGGCGGCGATCAGCTGCACCCGCGTCGGCGGGGCCTCACCGGACGGCCTGGCCGCCGGACCCATGACGACCAGCCGGGAGCCGGCCGCGTTCGAGTCGGCCTGGCTCAGCTTCCCGACCGCCTCCTGCAGCGCGGTGCGCAGCTTCGCCAGCTCGGTGCGGGTCTGCACGCTCTCCACGGTCCGGCCGGGGTCGGCGGCGTCGGCCAGCTCGGTGATGCGGCGGCTGGTGGTGAGCACCATCTGCCGCAGCCGGTCGGGGCCGGCCGCCGCCGTCGGGTCGGCGGTGTCGTCGACGATCCGCGCGGAGAACGCCACGAACTGCCGCGCCAGTTCGTCGGCGAGCCGCTGCGCCTTCGCGGGGCTCTCGGCGGTGCCGGAGATCTCGATGATGTTGCCGTCGGTGACCTCGGCGCGCACCCGCTCGCGCAGTTCCTCGCCGTCCACCCCGCCCCAGCCGAGCTCGGCGGCCGTGCGGTCGGTCACCACCGTGCTGGTGGCGATCTCCGCCTGGGTCAGCAGCACGCGCTCCTCCCAGGCGCCCGGCAGCAGCACCGACGCCGAGGTGGTGTAGCGCGGCGGGAACACCAGGGAGGCGCCGAACCCGGTCAGCGCCCCCAGCACGACGAGGACCGTCAGCAGCCTGCCGCGCCTGCGGAGCATCCGCCCGATGGTGACCAGGCGTATCGCGTCATCGTTCAAAGGACGTGCCTCTTTCCCGCCCGTTCCGGGCCGCCCCCGCGTCCGTGCCGCCCGCGACGGCGGCCTCGTAGGCGGCCAGCAGCGCCGCCTGCGAGTTGCGCCAGGCCAGCGGGCCGTTGATCCGTTCCTGCCCGGACTTCCCCATGCGGGAGCGCTGTTCGGGGTCGTCCAGCAGCCGGGCGATGAGCGCGGCGAACTCGCCCTCGTCGTCGCCCTTCGCGTACACGGCGGCCTCGCCGGCGGAGACCCGCGCCTCCTTCAGGTCGAAGGAGACGATCGGCCGGCCCATCACCATGTACTCCAGGACCTTGTTCATGGTCGACACGTCGTTAAGCGGGTTGCACGGGTCGGGGGAGAGGCACACGTCCGCGGAGGACAGGTAGCGCACCAGGTCGGCGTCCGGCACGCGTCCCGTGAACTCCACCTGGTCCGCGAGCCCCAGCTCCCGGGACAGCGCCACCATCGCGTCGAAGGTGTCGCCCCCGCCGACGAACACCGCGTGCCAGTCGGTGCGGCCCTGCTCGTCACGGAGCTTCGCCAGCGCCCGCAGCGCGTAGTCGACGCCGTCCTGCGGTCCCATCACGCCCAGGTAGCACAGCAGATGGGGCTTGCCGCGCCTCAGCTCCGGCTCCGGCTCCACCGGGTGGAACCGCTCGGTGTCCGGTGCGCTGCGCACCACGAACACGTCCTCGGGCCGCCGCCCGCCGCGGCGCACGGCGACGTCCTTGTAGCTCTCGTTGGTGGCGAGCACCACGTCCGCCGCCCGGTACGTCATCCGCTCCAGCGCGCACACACCCCGGTAGAGCAGGTCCTTGCCCCGGCCGAACCGGGACAGGTACAGCTCCGGCACCAGGTCGTGCTGGTCGAAGACGAACCTCGCGCCCTGCCGCTTCAGCCGCAGCGCGGGCAGGAACAGCAGGTCCGGAGGGTTGCAGGCGTGCACCACGTCGACCGGGCCGACCTTGCGGGCCAGCCGCGCCGTGTGCCACAGCGCGGCGCCGTACTCCTTCAGGTAGCCGGCCGGTCCTCCGGTGGCCGCGCGCAGCGGGTAGCGGTGGATCCGCACCCCGTCGATCACGGCCTCCGGCTCGGTGTCCCGCTTCGCGCCCCGCGGGCAGATGACGTCGACCTCCCAGCCCGCGTCGCGGAGCGTCCGGCACTCCTGCCACACCCGCCGGTCGAACGGCACCGACAGGTTCTCCACCAGGATCAGCGCGCGGCGGCCCCGCGCGCCCTTCGGCTCACCAAGCAAGGCCCACGTACCCGGGTTCGGCCCGGCGCGCCTCGGCGTCGGGGAGGCGGACGAGGTCGACGATCACGGGGGCGTCGCCGTGCGGCAGCGCCGACAGCACGGCCGGGTCCTTCGTCCCCACCAGGACGACCTCGGCGTGGTCCAGCACGTCCTCGACGGAGTCGGCGAGGAGCTGCGCGAGGTGCGGCAGCCGGGTCTCGATGTACTCGCGGTTGGCGCCGAGCAGCCGGGACAGGCTGACGTTGGCGTCGTGGATCCGCAGGTCGTACCCCTTGCCGAAGAGCCGCTCCGCCAGTTCCACCAGCGGGCTCTCGCGCAGGTCGTCGGTGCCGGGCTTGAACGACAGCCCGAACAGGCCGACCTTGCGCCTCCCGGTGCGCTCGACCAGCTCCACCGCCCGCTGCAGGTGCTCCTCGTTGGACGGCAGGACGTGGGCGAGGATCGGCACCGACACGTCGGCCCGGTGCGCCGCGTGCACCAGGCTGCGCAGGTCCTTCGGCAGGCAGGAGCCGCCGAAGGCGAAGCCCGGACGCAGATAGGCGGGGCTGATGTTGAGCTTGCGGTCGGCGACGAACACGTCCATCACCTGGTGCGAGTCCACCCCGAGCGCCCGGCACACCGCGCCCAGCTCGTTGGCGAAGCCGATCTTCAGCCCGTGGAAGGCGTTGTCCGCGTACTTGATCGCCTCGGCCGTGGGCACCGGCACCCGGAACACCTCGCCGGGCAGGTCCGCGTACAGCGCCGCGACGACGTCGCCGCTCGCCGTGTCGAGTTCGCCGATGACGGTCTTCGGCGGGTCGAAGAAGTCCCGCACGCTGGTGCCCTCGCGCAGGAACTCCGGGTTGACCGCCACACCGATGTCGACGCCGGCGGTGCCGCCGACGTGCTTCTCCAGGATCGGCACCAGCAGGCCCAGGCAGGTGCCCGGCAGCATCGTGGAGCGGAACACGACCGTGTGCCGCCCGCCCCGCTCGGCCAGCGCCGCGCCGATCTCCTCGGTGACCCGCTCCAAGTAGGTGGTGCACAGGCTGCCGTTGGGCTCCGACGGGGTGCCCACGCAGACCAGGGACACCTCGCTGCCCTCGATCGCCTCGCGCACGTCGGTGGTCGCGCGCAGCGCCCCGCTGCCCACGACCTCGGCGATCAGCTCGCCGATCCGCTCCTCGACGACGGGCGCCTTGCCGTCGTTGACCAGGTCCACCTTCACCGGGTTGACGTCCACCCCGACGACCTCGTGACCCATGCCGGCCAGGCACGCGGCCGACACGCAGCCCACGTAGCCGAGCCCGAACACGCTGACTCTCATGACCCGTTCCTCCCCCCGGGCAGGCCCCGTCGGCCTGCGGTCCGCACACCGGCCGCCCCACGGGCGCGGCGCATCAGTAGGCCCCCTGTCCCTGGATCACGGCGCGCAGCGTCTTCCACAAGATCACCGTGTCCAGGGCGAGGGACCAGTCCTCCACGTACCGCAGGTCCAGGCGGACCGCCTCCTCCCACGAAAGGTCGCTGCGTCCGCTGATCTGCCACAGTCCGGTGAGCCCCGGCTTGACCTTGAGCCGGCGCCGGATGTCCGGGCCGTAGGAGGCGCACTCCTCCGGCAGCGGCGGCCGTGGACCGACCAGCGACATCGACCCGGTGAGCACGTTGAACAGCTGCGGCAGCTCGTCCAGCGAGTAGCGGCGCAGCACCGCCCCGATCCGGGTCACCCGCGGGTCGCGGCGCATCTTGAACAGCGGTCCGGCGCCCTCGTTGAGGCCGGTGAGCGCGGCGCGGGCGCGGTCCGCGTCGGGAACCATGGTGCGGAACTTCAGGATGGTGAACTCGAGGCCGTCCTTGCCGACTCTGCGCTGCCGGTAGAACACCCCGCCCCGGCTGTCCGTCGCCACGAGCAGCGCGACCAGCAGCATCAGCGGCGCGAACACCACCAGCAGGACCGTCGCGCCGAGCCGGTCGACGACGCCCTTGACCGCGCGGCGGCCGCCGGTGAAGGCCGGCATGCTGACCCGCAGCAGCGGTATGCCGAGGACCGCGTCGACGTGCAGCCGCGGCCCCGCCACCTCCATCAGCACCGGGGCGACGACCATCTCGGCGTCGGAGCCCTCCAGGTTCCACGACAGCCGCTGCAGCCGGTCCGGCGACCAGTGCGGGTCGGGGGTGACGGCGACCACGCGGTAGCCGTCGCGGCGGACGTGGTCGGCGACGTCCGCCAGCCGGCCCACCACCGGCACCCCGTCCAGCCGTCCGCCGTCGAGTCCCGGACCGTCGGTGGTGCACACGGCGTCCACGCGCCAGCCCAGGTGCGGGTACTTGCGGGTGCGGGCGATCAGGTCGCGCACCGTGTCCGGGCTCCCGGCGGCGAGCACGGGCCGCAGGCAGCGGCCCTCCTTGCGCTGCCGGTGCAGCCACAGGCGCAGCAGGTAGCGCATCGTCATGGTGACGAGCGCGATCGCGGGGACCGCGACGAAGATCCAGAGTTTGATGTTGCGTGAGGTCAGGGCGATCCCGCCGAGCGCGAGCACGACGGTCGCCATGAACAGCGAGCGGCCCAGCCGCCGGAACTCCTCGGCGCCCTGGCCCAGCACGGTCGGCGCCCACGACCGGCTCACCGCCAGCGCGCCGAGCACCAGTAACCAGGTGCCGAAGGCGAGGATGCCCCACTTCTCGTGCCAGTTGGCGGCGTCACGGACGCCGAAGAAGTTGCCGATCCCCGCGACCACGACGGCGGTCGCCACCGTGTCGCTCGTGATCACGGTACGGCGGTACCGGTGCTCCCAGTCGGCCGGCCCCCGGTGGTACGTCCCGTCCGCCAGATGATCCCGCTCCGACGGGAACGGGCTGACCAATCCCCCTTGCCGCACTGAACCCCCCAGGTCCCCAGTGATGCGACGTGTGCGCCTGACACTGTCTCTGCCGGGGGACCCCACCCCCGACCGCGCTGTTCCTCGCCGCGGGAGGCCCCCGCCTCCCGCGCCGGCACGCCGGCTACGGACGGACAAAGAACAACGTGAACAACCTGTCGCGGCGGCAGCGGCACACGGCCGCGCCGGCACATGGAGCCGAGCGGACCTGACCGGCCCCTCGGGCGCGCCCCCGCACCCGAGCCCCCCCGGGACTCAGCGGTGTGATCACCCCCACGCCTGGCGCCGTGGACGAACCCCTCCCCCGGCGCCGGACTTAAAGATCATTTAATCGGTCGCCTCGGGCCCGAACAGCCGAAGCAGGGTCAATCTAGACCATCGGGGCCGGTAAGAAGAGAGGGTGTGAGGAAATTGTGTTCACGGGGCGTGGCCGAATGCGCCGTCCGGAACCCGTCCGCGTGGCTCTCCCACCGGCGTCTCAACTCCCGTCGTACGAAAGCCTGATGACACTTACGCCCCGTGCCGACACCGCCTCGCGGCCCGCCCCGCGCCCCCGCCGACCCGGCGACGGCCGAGGTCCGGGCACACATGACGTACACATGGGCCCCCTGCCGCCGCGGAGCCCTGAGCGCCTCCTGGCGCCCCGCCCCGGGACGGGGATCCGGGCCACCGCGACCCGTCGAGCTGTTTCGTGCCGGGTCCACGGATGTCCGAGATCCACCCGATGAAGCAGCCGTTCCGGCGGCTGCCGGGCTCAGCCGGTGAGGGTGCGGCCACCCGGAGTGCGTCTTCCGGCGGAGGACGCCTGAGCACGGCCCCCGCCCGCGTTGTCGCTGCCCGCTGCGAGGATGCGGCCGACCGCACACGAGGAGACGGGCATGGGGACCTGGGGCATCGGACCCTTCGACAACGACGCGGCGGCGGACTTCGCCGCCGGCCTCGACGAGGCCGGGCCCGAACGGCGCGTGGCGATGATCCGCGACGTTCTCGTCCGGACGATCGACGCCACCGGCCGGCTGGCGGACGCGGACGAGGCGGTCGCCGCGGCCGCACTCGTCGCGGCGCAGTGCCCCGGAGGGGAGCCGGTCGACCCGGACGACGGGCCGCAGGAACCCATGCCCGCGTTTCCCGACCAGCTGCGGAAGCTCGCCGGCGAAGCCCTGGCCCGGATAGCCACCGACCCGTGCGGGCCCGCGCCGAACTGGGTCGACCCGGACGACGCGCAGCAGTGGCAGGCCTCCCTCGCGCGCCTCCGCACGGTGCTCGTCCCGCCGCCGCCGACGATCCCGCTCTTCGACGTCGAGCGGCCTGCGTAGGCTCGCGCAATGAGCTGTGACGAGGAGACGCGGGACGCCGTGGAGACGGCGGCGCGGCTGGCGCGGACGGAGCCGGTGCGGAGCCTTGAGCCGTTGTTCGGGGAGCTGCCGGACGATCCGGGCCAACCGGGTGTCGAGATGCGGGCCTGTCTGCTCCAGGAGCTCGCTCTGATCGGGGCCAGAACCGGGCGGGCGCACCTCGACGCGTATGCGGAGCGACTGCGTGCGTGGGGGCATCCGTTGGGGCGGCTGCCCGATCAGCGGCTGGACGTCGAGCGCCGGTTCATGATGCGGGTGCGGGGGATGGGACCCGTCAAGACAGCGCAGCAACTCCGTTCCCGGTTTCCCGAGATGCCGCCGAGTGTCACGGGTGCGGCCGCCGCGCGGTCGGCCGTCGGCGTACCCGACGACACCCGGGTCCGGGCGGCCGCACGGCCGTTCACCGCGGGCGGGTGGGCCCGCACCCCCGAGGTGCGGTTCTTCGCGCTGCCCGAACCGCTCGACCCCGGCGACTTCGGCATGTCCTTCCTCGAGCGGCTCCCCCTGGACTGCCTGAGGGGTGACGGAAGCGGGGTCGCCTGTGCGACGACCGTCGACGACGTGCTCGACGAGCTGTTCCGTGCGACGTACCACGGAGGGATCAACGGGCGCGGCCAAGGCGGCGCCTACGCCCGGCTGTTCGCCTGGGACGCCCTGTACGCCCTGATGGGCCTCCCCGTCCACGTGCCCTTCCTGGAGGCGGTGCGCCGGACCGCCGATCACCGCTGGGTGCGCTTCGTCGCCTCCACCCCGTGGTTCCACCACGACACCGCCGACCTGGGCCTCGCCGTACTCGACCCCTCCCGTACCCGCGTCGCCGTGCTGGCGGCCACCGACACCGATGTCACGGCGCCGGACGCGTCAGCACGGCCGTGAACTTGTAGCGGGACCCTCGGTACACCGACCGCACCCACTCGACCGGCGTCCCGTTCTCGTCCCGTGAGTGGCGGGACAGCAGCAGCATCGGCAGGCCGACGTCCGTGCCGAGCAGTCCCGCCTCGCGCGGGGTCGCCGGGGAGGTCTCGATGGTCTCGTCGGCCTCCGCAGGGCGCACCCCGTACACCTCGGCGAGCGTGGTGTAGAGGGAGGTGTAGCGGGTCAGGTTGCGGCGCAGACCGGGGAAGCGGCGGGCGGAGAGATGGGTCGCCTCGATCGCCATCGGCTCGCCGCCCGCCAGCCGCAGCCGCTCGATGCGCAGCACCCTGTCCTCCGGCTCCACCTCCAGCAGCGCCGCCAGCGCCTCGTCGGCCGCGACGTAGCCGATGTCGAGCACCTGGGAGGCGGGGTTGAGGCCCTGCGCCCTCATGTCCTCGGTGTACGAGGTGAGCTGGAGCGTCCGGTACACCTTCGGACGGGCCACGAACGTGCCCTTGCCCTGGATCCGGTCCAGCCGCCCCTCGCTCACCAGCTCCAGCAGCGCCTTGCGGACCGTCGTACGGGACGTGCCGAACTCGACGGCGAGCAGCCGCTCGGCCGGCATGGGGGAGCCCGGCGGGCGCTCGTCGGTCATCTGCAGCAGCCGCTGCTTGATGCGGTAGTACTTCGGCACCCGCTCCCGGCGGCCCGGCGCCTCCGTGCCGGGCTGGGCGGCGCTGCTGACGTCCGTGCTCATGTCCTGCCTTCCGGCTGCGGTGTCCGGCGCGCGGACGGCGGGGGCCGGCCGCGGTGCACGTCGGCGGACCGCCGGGTGATCGGCGCCGCACGCTCGGCGGTCCCGTTATAACGGCGCGCTCTCGCTTTGGTCTAGTCCAACCCTGCGTCCCGTCCCCCTTTGGGTGGACATCTCCGCCCCGTGCACGGGGCGTTGCCGTTACCCAGCCGTGAGTCGGACAACCCTTGACACGACCATAGGTCTAGGCCAAGCTCCCCTTGCTGGTCTAAACCATTTAGCGGAAGCCGGGTCCCAGCCCGCCGAGCTGTTGCGCCGATGTCAGGGTCACCGCGAGGGCGTGGGTGTGCAAGGCATTCCTGAGGAGGGGTGGCGCGTGAAGCGCAAGCTGATAGCCGCGATCGGGGTCGCGGGCATGTTGTTCTCGGTCGCTGCGTGCGGTGGCGACGACGGCGGTGACAGCGGCAAGAAGGCCGGCGCGGACGGCTACGCCGGGCAGACGCTCACCGTCTGGGTCATGGACGGCTCCTCACCGGACCAGTGGCAGAAGGACCTCGCCGCCGAGTTCGAGAAGAAGACCAAGGCGAAGGTCACGTTCGAGGTCCAGCAGTGGAACGGCATCCAGCAGAAGCTGACCACCGCCCTGTCCGAGGAGAACCCCCCGGACGTCTTCGAGATCGGCAACACCCAGACCCCCGCCTACGCCAAGACCGGCGGCCTCGCCGACCTCGCGGACCTCAAGGAGGAGATCGGCGCCGACTGGACCGAGTCCCTCAACGAGTCCTCCGTCTACGAGGGCAAGCAGTACGCCGCCCCCTGGTACTTCGCCAACCGCGTCGTCCTCTACAACAAGAAGGTCTGGGCCGACGCCGGCCTCAAGGACACCCCCAAGACCCGCGACGAGTTCTACAC
Source organism: Streptomyces albogriseolus (assembly GCA_014650475.1). Taxonomy (GTDB): domain Bacteria; phylum Actinomycetota; class Actinomycetes; order Streptomycetales; family Streptomycetaceae; genus Streptomyces; species Streptomyces albogriseolus. The sequence goes on along the minus strand of BMVA01000004.1, from coordinate 463,225 downwards.
CGCGCTCAAGACCATCGGTGAGAAGACCGACGCCGAGCCGATCTACCTCCCCGGCCAGAACTGGTACCACTTCGTCGGCCTGGTCATCGGCGAGGGCGGCGAGCTGGTCAAGAAGGACGGCGACACGTACGTCTCCAACCTCGACGACCCGAAGGTCGCCGCGGCCGCCGAGACCTACAAGAAGTTCCAGGCCCTGTCCAAGGCCCCCAAGGACAAGGACGAGGCCACCCCGCAGCAGGGCGAGGTCTTCGCCAAGGGCAACGTCGGCGCCTTCATCGGCATGGGCTGGGAGGCCGGCATCGCCATCGAGGCCAACCCGGCCATCGAGAAGCAGATCGGCTACTTCACCATCCCCGGCGCCACCGCCGACAAGCCCGAGGGCGTCTTCCTCGGCGGCTCCAACCTCGCCGTCGCCGCGGGCAGCCAGAAGCAGGAGCTCGCCAAGGAGTTCCTGAAGCTCGCCCTCTCCGACAAGTACGAAGGCCAGCTCGCCAAGCTCAACGGCGTCATCCCCAACAAGGAGTCGCTGCAGAGCAACCTCAAGGGCAACGCGCCCGCCGAGGCCGCCGCACCGGCCGCCGCCGTCGGCGGCACCACCCCGCTCATCCCCGAGTGGGCCGCCGTCGAGAACGACCCCAACCCGATCAAGACGTATCTGACCGCTGTCCTGAACGGCAAGTCCCCGGCCGCCGCCGCGAAGCAGGTCGAGGGCGAGTTCAACAAGCGCCTGGCGCAGCAGCAGTAACAGCGCACGCGCTCCGACCGGAGCGGGGACCGGCCGACGGGACGGTCCCCGCCCCGCGTTGAGCACGCCGAGAAGAGAGATCGCGAGCATGACCGTGCAGACCGAACGGCCGCCCTCCGGACCGGCGGACGTCCGCAAGTCGGACGACCCCGCACCCGCCGGGCCCCGACCCAGAGCCGCGTCGCGGGCCGGCGCGCTCGCCCCGTACCTCCTGCTGCTGCCCGCCTGCGCGGCCACCGTGCTGCTGCTCGGCTGGCCGCTGCTGAAGGACCTGCTGCTGTCGTTCCAGAACCTCAACATGGCGCAGCTGATCCAGCACGTCACCGAGTGGAACGGCATCGACAACTACAAGGAGGTCCTCACCGGGGAGGACTTCTGGCGGGTCACCCTCCGCTCCATCCTGTTCACGGCCGTCAACGTCGTCCTCACCATGCTGCTGGGCGCCCTCGTCGGTCTGCTGCTCGCCCGCCTCGGCAAGCGGATGCGGCTCACCCTGATGATCGGCCTGGTGCTGGCCTGGGCGATGCCCGTGGTCGCCGCCACCACCGTCTACCAGTGGCTGTTCGCGCAGCGCTTCGGCGTCGTCAACTGGGTCCTCGACAAACTCGGCTGGCACTCCATGGCCGACCACAGCTGGACCAGCAGCCAGATGTCGACGTTCTTCGTCGTCACCCTGCTCATCGTCTGGATGTCCGTGCCGTTCGTCGCGATCAACCTCTACGCGGCGACCACCACCATCCCCGGCGAGCTGTACGAGGCGGCCGCGCTCGACGGCGCCGGCGCCTGGCGCGGCTTCACCACCGTCACCCTGCCGTTCCTGCGGCCGTTCCTCTACGCCACGACGTTCCTGGAGATCATCTGGATCTTCAAGGCGTTCGTCCAGGTCTTCACCTTCAACGGCGGCGGCCCCGACCGGCTCACCGAGATCCTGCCCGTCTACGCCTACATCGAGGGCGTCGGCAACCAGCACTACGGCATGGGCGCGGCGATCGCGGTGCTGACCATCCTGATCATGCTCGGCCTGACCGCGTACTACCTCAGGATCGTGCTCAAGCAAGAGGAGGACGAGCTGTGAAGCGCTCGCTCTTCGGCCGTGTCTGGCCCAACGCCACCGCCCTCGTCGTCTTCGCCGCCTGCGTCTTCCCCGTGTACTGGATGTTCGCCACGGCGCTGAAGCCGACCGGCGACATCATCGCGGAGGACCCGGTGTGGTTCCCCACGGACATCACGTTCGAGCACTTCGGGACCGCGACGGACGCCGAGCACTTCTGGACGTTCGTCCGCAACTCGCTCACCGTCACCTGCCTGGCCGTCCTCTTCTCCCTGATCATCGCGCTGGCCGGCTCGTTCGCCCTGGCCCGTATGCGGTTCAAGGGGCGGCGCGGCTTCGTCATCGCCTTCATGCTGGCCCAGATGGCGCCCTGGGAGGTCATGGTCATCGCGATCTACATGATCGTGCGCGACGCCTCCATGCTGAACAGCCTGGTGCCGCTGACCGCGTTCTACATGATGATGATCCTGCCCTTCACCATCCTGACGCTGCGCGGCTTCGTCGCCGCCGTGCCGAAGGAACTGGAGGAGTCGGCGATGGTCGACGGCTGCACCCGCGCCCAGGCGTTCCGCCGGGTCATCCTGCCGCTGCTCGCGCCCGGCCTGATGTCCACGTCCATGTTCGGCTTCATCACCGCCTGGAACGAGTTCCCCCTCGTCCTGGTGCTCAGCAAGGAGTCCGGCGGCGCGCAGACCCTGCCGCTGTGGCTGTCCAGCTTCCAGACCCAGTTCGGCGACGACTGGGGCGCGACCATGGCCGCCTCCTCCCTGTTCGCCGTGCCGATCCTGATCCTCTTCGTCTTCCTGCAGCGCCGCGCCGTCAGCGGCCTCACCGCAGGCGCCGTGAAGGGATAACGCCACCAGATGACGACATTCACCACCGGCGCCGGCACCCTCACCCGGGACGCGCTCGCCGTGCTCCAGCCGGGGTTCACCGGCACCACCGCACCCGACTGGGTGCGGCGCAGACTGGCCGAGGGCCTGGTCTCCGTCGCCCTGTTCGGCCGCAACGTCGCCGACCCCGAGCAGGTCACCGCCCTCACCGCCGCGCTGCGGGCCGAACGGGACGACCTGCTGGTGGCCATCGACGAGGAGGCCGGCGACGTCACCCGCCTCGAGGTCCGCACCGGCTCCTCCTTCCCCGGCAACCACGCCCTCGGCGCCGTCGACGACCCCGCCCTCACCCGGCGGGTGGCCCGCGAACTGGGCCGCCGGCTCGCCGCGTGCGGCGTCAACCTCAACTGGGCGCCCTCGGCCGACGTCAACGCCAACCCCGACAACCCGGTGATCGGCGTACGCTCCTTCGGCCGCGACCCCGCCCTGGTCGCCCGGCACACCGCCGCCTACGTCGAGGGCCTGCAGTCCCACGGCGTCGCCGCCTGCACCAAGCACTTCCCCGGCCACGGCGACACCAGCGTCGACTCCCACCACGCGCTCCCGCAGATCGACCTGGACGCCACCACGCTGCACGAGCGTGAACTGCGCCCGTTCCGCGCCGCCATCGAGGCCGGCACCCGCGCCGTCATGACCGCCCACATCCGGGTGCCCGTGCTCGACCCGGAACGCCCCGCCACCCTCTCCCCGCGCATCCTCACCGGCCTGCTGCGCGACGAGCTCGGCTACGACGGCCTCATCGTCACCGACGGCATGGAGATGGGCGCCGTCGCCGGCACCTACGGCCTCGAACACGGGGTCGTGCTGGCCATCGCGGCCGGCGCCGACGCGATCTGCGTGGGCGGCGGACTCGCCGACGAGGACACCGTGCTGCGGCTCCAGGACGCCCTGGTCACCGCCGTGCGCTCCGGCGAACTGCCCGAGGAGCGGCTCGCCGACGCCGCCGCCCGGGTCAGGTCCCTGGCCGCGTGGACGACCGGCATGCGCCACTCGCCCTCCGCCGTCGGCGACCCCGCGCCGGAGATCGGCCTGACCGCCGCCCGCCGCGCCGTGACCGTCACCCGCGCCGCCGGTCCCGCGCCGGTCACCGCGCCCGTCTACGTCGCCACGTTCAGCCCCGCCCCGAACATCGCGGTGGGCGACGAGACGCCGTGGGGCGTCGGAGCGGAGCTGGAACGGCTGCTCCCGGGCACCGCCACCGGCCACTTCACCGGCCCCGGCGCCGGCACGGAGGCGCTGCGCGCGGCCGGCGGGCGGCGGGTCGTCGCCGTGGTCCGCGACGAGCACCGGCACCCGTGGATGGGGGCGGCCCTGGATACGCTGATCGCGGCCGGCCCGGACACGGTGGTCGTGGAAATGGGCGTCCCCCAGTCCACGCCGCGCGGGGCGGTCCACATCACCACCCACGGGGCGGCACGGGTGTGCGGTGTGGCCGCGGCGGAGGCGGTCCTGGCAGGCTGACCGAACGCCGGAGGGGCTGATCTCAGCCCCTCCGGCGTTCGAGGAGCGGGGTCCGGGGCGGAGCCCCGGGTCGGGACGGGAAGGGGCGGAGGGGGCGAACACCCCCGGGTCATGGGTGGAGCTTCTCGCCCGCCGCCAGCATGGCCACGAACTTCTCGATCCGCGCCGCCCGCGTCTGCGCCCGCTTCGCCTCCTCGATCCGGTGCAGGATCGCGTACCGGTTACGGCTGTCCAGCGCGTCGAAGAACTCACGCGCACCCACGGGCGCCGCGTCCAGCGCGGCACGCAGATCGTCGGGGACGGTCGCGGTCCGCTGACTCGCGTACGCGGCCTCCCACCGCCCGTCCGCCTTGGCCCTCTCGACCTCCCGCAGCCCGGCCGGCCGCATACGACCCCGCTCGATCAGCTCCAGCGCCTTCCGCCGGTTGACGGCGGACCACCTGCTGCGCGCACGGCGCGGGGTGAACCGCTGGATCCAGTGGGTCTCGTCCAGGCTCCTCTTGTGTCCGTCGATCCAGCCGAAGCACAGCGCGGACTCCAGCGCCGTGGCGTAGTCGACGCCGGGCAGCCCTGACCCCTTCCTCGGGATCTTCAGCCAGAGGCCCTCGGCGTCCCCCTGGTGCTCCTCCAGCCACGCCTCGAAGTCCTCCTGGGTCCCGAAACCCAGCACCGGCCCTGTCGCATCGTCCGTCCCACCAGCCATGCGCCCATGCAAGCCGGGTTCGACGGCCAGGTCAACGGCCGTCCGCCGCCGGGGTGTTGCGGGCGGAACGATGGCGGAGCGTGTCGTTATTGGGCCGAACGGGTGACCATGGGTAAGAATTGGCCGATGCAGACAGCCAGCGCGACAGGGGACGGAGCATGCCGGTGAGCAGCCACGATGTCACCGACGAACAGTGGGAGGGGCTCGCCCAGGTCGTGCCGCTGCGGGGCCGCGACGCGTGGCCGTCCTCGGTCGGCCACCGCGCCATGCCGGAGGCCAGGACGGAGGCGCGGCGCCGCTTCGTCGTCCTGCGGGTGAACGTCTTCGCGGACGCCCGCGAGGTCGCCGAGACCCTGATGTCGGGCATACCCGTCCTCCTCGACCTGACGGGCGCGGAACCGGACGTCGCCAAGCGCGTCCTCGACTTCAGCACGGGCGTCGTCTTCGGCCTCGCCAGCGGCATGCACCGCGTCGACCGCAACGTCTTCCTGCTGACGCCGGAGGGCATGGAGGTCACCGGACTGATGGAGGGCCTGGGGGCGCCGGGCGCGTGACGCTTCACGCGCCCCGCGCGTACGGACGGGCACGCCGTCCGTTCGTAGGAAACGCCCCGTGAAGGAACGGTTCGGCGGCACGGGAAGCGTTTAGCGTCCGGCGCATGACCCCGCCGCCCCCGCCCCAGCCGGTCGCGACCGTACCCCGGCAGTCCGCAGAACCCCCCACGCACGCGCCCGTGGACGCCGGGCGGGCCCGGCGCCCCACGCTGCCGCGCGTCACCGAGCTGCTGCTCTCCGCCTTCGCCGGGCACCGCGGCAGCACGTTCCGCCTGGGCGACCTCACCCTGCTCGCCGGCCCCAGCGGCACCGGCAAGACCACCGCGCTGCGCGCGTACGAGGCGCTCGCCCGGCTCGGCGGCGGGGCCGAACTGGGCGAGGTGTTCCCGGATCCGTCGGCCTGCGTCCCGGAGCGGGCCCGGCCCGACGCCCAGCGCCGCCGCGGCTTCCGCATCGGCTGCACCGCCGACGGCCCCGAGGGCCCGGTCCGCCTGGAGGTCGCCGTCCAGGCGGAGCCCGAACTGCGCATCGTGGGGGAGCGCTTGTCCGCCGACGGCCTGGTCCTGATGGAGACCGCGCTGCGCGACCCCCGCCGCCGCGCCGTGCAGGCCGCGTGGCACACGGCGGGCGCCACCGCCGTCACCCGCGCGCCCCTCCCCGACGACCGTCTCGGCACCGCGCTGCTGCCGCTGCGCGTGGCCGGCACGACCGCCGGACAGCTCCGGGTGCTGGCCGCCGCCGAGCAGATGCTGGTGGCGCTGCGCTCCGTCTTCCCCTGCGACCCCCGCCCCGAGCGGATGCGCGACCCCGTCCCGGCCGGCACCGGCCGGCTGCTCCCGGACTGCGAGAACCTCGCCGACGTGCTGTGGCGCACCCGCTCCGAGTGCACCCGCCGCCACGCGCTGCTCGTGGACGCGGTACGCGTCGGCTGCGCCGGACCCGTCGACGACCTCCTCGCCGAACCGTGCGCCGGAGGACGCCTGGTGCGCGCCGTGCTCGACCGCGGCGACGGCGTCCGCACCACGCTGCGGCGGCTCGGCGACGGCGAACTGCGCTACACCGCCCTCGCGCTGGTGCTGCTCACCGGCCCCGGCGTATTGGAGGCCGACGTGCCGGGCGAGGTGCCGGACGCCCTGCGATGCCTCACCGTCCTCGCCGACGGCCTGGACCGGGCGCAGGATCCCGCCCAGCGCGCCGCCCTGCTGGCGCTGGCGGCGCGGATGTGCGAGCGGGGGCACATCCGCCTGGTCGGCGCCGTGAGCGACGCCACCTGGGCCGCCGGGGTGCCCGGGGCGACCGTGGTACACCTGAGGCGTGACTGAACCGCGCGACGACGCGTCCCGGCCCGCCGGCCTGCCCGCCCTCCAGCGCCGCCTCGCCGACTTCGCCGCCGCGCGGAACTGGCAGCCGTACCACACGCCCAAGAACCTCGTCGCCGCACTCGGTGTGGAGGCCGCCGAACTGCAGGAAATCTTCCAGTGGCTGACGCCGGAGGAGTCCGCCCGGGTGATGGACGACCCGGACACCGCGCACCGCGTCACCGACGAGGTGGCCGACGTGCTCGCCTACCTCCTCCAGTTCTGCGAGGTCCTCGGCGTCGACCCGCTGGCCGCCCTGGCGGACAAGATCGAGCGGAACGAGCACAGGTTCCCGGTGCCGGGGCCGGAGCGGTCCGGTGCTCCGCCCCGCGCCTAGGAGTCACGTCTTCCGTTCTCACGATCCGTAGTCGAAAACGCGTTCCGATGCCAAGTGGTGTCCGCAGATTTCGGACTTCCTCTGGCCTTTTGTCTCACAGAGCTTCACTCTGGGTAGTGAACAGAGGAGTTCAACGGATGCGGACGCGTGGGCAGCGCGTCGGACAGACGGGGGCAGCGCATGGACGCTGTGCGGCTCATCGTGACGAGCAGGAGGGCCCTGGCCGCCGGCGGCGGTGTGCCGGAGCTGCTGACCGAGGTGTGGCAGGCACAGGCCCTGGCCCAGGCGATAGGGAGCCGCCTGGCCCTCGTGGGCCCGCCTCCCCTGCGCGACGAGGCCACAGGGCTGGCCGATCTGGCCGGCCGCGGCTGCGGCGTCCTCGACCGGCCGCCGCCCGGCCCCGACGAGCCGCGCGCGGCCCGGCTCACCGAGCTGGGGGAGACCCGCGCGTGCCTGATGCACCTCGGCGGCCTGCTCGGCGACGTCGGCATCGCCCTGGTCGGCATCGCCTGCGCCGCCGACGACGAGGCGACGTACTGGAGCTGCGTCGAGGCCATCGACGCGGCGGACGAGGCCCGGGACCGCGTCCGGGACATGCTGCGCAAGCTGGCGGAGAGGGATGCGGCGTTACCCAGGCAGGAAGCCGGCTGACCGCCTGGCCGGCGGCTTTCCCGCACGAGCTCGGAACCGGGCGGCGCACCGTCCTGGTCCCACCCGCTTCCCGCCCGGCAGGTGGCCTTCCCGCGCGAGGTCGGACTCCGGCGGCGCGTCGCTTCCGTCCTGCCCGCTTCCCGCCCGGCCGGAGGCCTTTCTGCACTCCGGCGGCGCGTCGCCTCCGTCCCGCCCGCCCGGGACGGGGCAGAGCACCTGCTGGAGCCGGTCGAGGGCGACCTCGTGGTGCGGTTGCGGCGCGGGCCGGGCCCTCCACCGGCCGGACCGGCCGTTGCTCCGATCGGCTGATCCGGGCGAGGAGGCCGTCTCAGGTTGCCGGGCCGTCGCCCGAATCCTCCGCGGCACACGCCCGGGCCTCCGCCGCGCACCCCCCGCCCGACGCCCCGGGCGCCTCACCCCTCCCGCCGGAGTCCAGAAGCTCCGCGTCCAGCGCGGACAGGTCCGCGTTCAGCGCCGCCATCAGCAGGTCCATCTGCGCCAGCAGACCCGCCTGCGGCACACTGCTCCGCTCGTCCGACATGACGGTCCCCTCGGCCCACGGCCCCGCCCGGGGGCCGACACGGTGACACCCCGGCGTCACAGGGCCGGCGCGGGCGCCGGACGCTCCGGCTCCGAACGAGCCAACGATCTTCCCGTCCCCCGGTCACGACCGGGCCGTACCACCGGCGTGCGACGAGGCATGCCGACGGCCCTCGCGCGCCCCCGCCCCGGGGAACGTGCAGGATAAGAGGCATGGATCTCCGTATCTTCACCGAGCCCCAGCAGGGGGCCACCTACGACACCTTGCTCACCGTCGCCAAGGCCACCGAGGACCTCGGCTTCGACGCCTTCTTCCGTTCCGACCACTACCTGAGCATGGGCTCGGGGGACGGCCTGCCCGGCCCCACCGACGCCTGGATCACCCTCGCCGGACTCGCCCGCGAGACCAAGCGCATCCGCCTCGGCACGCTGATGACGGCCGGCACCTTCCGCCTCCCCGGCGTGCTCGCGATCCAGGTCGCGCAGGTCGACCAGATGTCCGGCGGCCGCGTCGAACTCGGCCTGGGCGCGGGCTGGTTCGAGGAGGAGCACAAGGCGTACGGCATTCCCTTCCCCAAGGAGAAGTTCGCCCGCCTCGAGGAGCAGCTGGAGATCGTCACCGGCTTGTGGGCCACCGAGGCCGGCAAGACCTTCGACTTCCACGGCACCTACTACGACCTCACCAAGTCGCCCGCGCTGCCCAAGCCGGCCCAGTCCAAGGTGCCCGTGCTGATCGGCGGCCACGGCGCCAGGCGGACCCCGCGCCTCGCGGCCCGGTTCGCCGACGAGTTCAACATCCCCTTCGCGTCCGTCGAGGACTCCGCGGCCCAGTTCCAGCGGGTCCGCGACGCCGCCCGTGAGGCCGGCCGCGACCCCGGCGACCTCGTCTACTCCAACGCCCTCGTCGTCTGCGTCGGCCGCGACGACCAGGAGGTGGCGCGACGGGCCGCCGCGATCGGCCGCGAGGCCGACGAGCTGAAGACGAACGGTCTGGCGGGCTCCCCGGCCGAGGTGGTCGACAAGATCGGCCGCTACGCCGAGGCCGGCTCCCAGCGGATCTACCTCCAGGTGCTCGACCTGTCCGACCTGGACCACCTGGAGCTGATCTCCTCCCAGGTGCAGTCCCAGCTGTCCTGACCAAGGCGTCGGAGCGGGGCCGTCCCACCCGGGACGGCCCCGCTCCCCGTGCGCGCGAAAAATGCGCGGACCCCCGCGACACCTTCCCTGTACGTTGGGCCGACACCGGAATCCCGGTGACTACCCCCAGCTCAGAAGGTGTCTCGAGGTGTGACTCCGTGTTCCTGACGATCAGTACCACCGGCTCCGCGCAGCGCCCGGCGACCGACCTCGGTTATCTGCTCCACAAGCATCCCGAGAAGGCGCAGGCGTTCTCCACGTCGTACGGCACGGCGCACGTCCTCTACCCCGAGGCGGACGCCGAACGCTGCACGGCGGCGCTGCTGCTGGAGGTGGACGCGGTGGCGCTGGTCCGGCGCGGCAAGGGCAAGGGCCGCGGCGGCGCACCCGACGCCGCCCTCGCCCAGTACGTCAACGACCGCCCGTACGCGGCCTCCTCGCTGCTCGCCGTCGCCCTCGGCTCGGTCTTCTCCAGCGCCATGCGCGGTGTGTGCGCGGCCCGTCCGGAGCTGCCGGACGCCCCGCGGCCGCTGCGCGTCGAGGTGCCCGCGCTGCCCGCGCGCGGCGGCGCCGACCTGGTCCGCCGCCTCTTCGAGCCGCTCGGCTGGACGGTCACCGCCGAACCGGTGCCGCTGGACACCGAGTTCCCGGAGTGGGGCGACTCGCGTTACATACGCCTGGCCCTTGAGGCCGCGGACCTCACCCTCGCCGAGGCGCTGCGCCACCTCTACGTGCTGCTCCCCGTCCTGGACGACGCCAAGCACTACTGGGTCTCCCCGGACGAGGTCGACAAGCTGCTGCGCGTCGGCGACGGCTGGCTGGCCGGCCACCCCGAGCGGGAGCTGATCACCCGCCGCTACCTCTCCCACCGCTGGTCGCTGACCCGGCAGGCGAAGGAGCGGCTGGAGCTGGTCCGGCTGGCCGAGGCGGACGACAGCGAGGTCGAGGACCTCGACAACGCCGTCGCGCCGGAGGCCGAGGAGGAGGAGAAGCCGACCCCGCTGGCCGTGCAGCGCCGCGAGGCGGTCCTCGGCGTGCTGCGCGCGTCGGGCGCCGCGCGGGTGCTCGACCTCGGCTGCGGCCAGGGCCAGTTGGTGCAGGCGCTGCTGAAGGATCCGGCGTTCACCGAGATCGTCGGCGTGGACGTGTCGATGCGGGCGCTCACCATCGCCTCCCGCCGCCTGAAGCTGGACCGCATGGGCGAGCGGCAGGCGTCCCGCGTCACGCTCCTCCAGGGCTCCCTCGCCTACACCGACAGGCGTCTCAAGGGCTACGACGCCGCCGTGCTCAGCGAGGTGATCGAGCACCTCGACCTGCCGCGGCTGCCCGCCCTGGAGTACGCGGTGTTCGGCGCCGCCCGCCCCCGCACGGTGTGCGTGACCACCCCGAACGTCGAGTACAACGTGCGCTGGGAGAGCCTGCCGGCCGGGCACGTCCGGCACGGCGACCACCGCTTCGAATGGACCCGCGAGGAGTTCCGCGGCTGGGCCCGCGCCGTCGCCGAACGGCACGGCTACGCCGTGGAGTTCCTGCCCGTCGGGCCGGACGACCCCGAGGTCGGCCCGCCCACCCAGATGGCCGTGTTCCGGCTCGGCACCCCGAAGGAGGCGAAGGCCGCATGACCACCACCGACACCACCACCGCCGCCGCACGCGGCCGTGCCCTGCCGGTCACCGACCTGTCCCTGGTCGTGCTGATCGGCGCCTCCGGCTCGGGCAAGTCCACGTTCGCGCGGCGTCACTTCAAGCCGACGGAGGTCATCTCCTCCGACTTCTGCCGGGGTCTGGTCGCCGACGACGAGAACGACCAGAGCGCCTCCCGCGACGCCTTCGACGTGCTGCACTACATCGCGGGCAAGCGCCTCGCGGCGGGCCGCCGCACCGTCGTCGACGCCACCAGCGTCCAGCAGGACGCCCGCCGGCAGCTGATCGACCTGGCCAGGCAGCACGACGTGCTGCCCATCGCCATCGTGCTGGACGTGCCCGAGGAGGTGTGCGCCCAGCGCAACGCGGCCCGCACCGACCGCGCCGACATGCCCCGCCGGGTCATCCGCCGCCACATCCGCGAACTCCGCCGGGGCCTGCGCCACCTGGAGCGCGAGGGGTTCCGCAAGGTGCATGTGCTGCGCGGCGTGGAGGAGGTCGAGCACGCCACCGTCGTCACCGAGAAGCGTTTCAACGACCTCACCCACCTCAGCGGACCCTTCGACGTCATCGGCGACGTCCACGGCTGCTCCTCCGAACTGGAGGCGCTGCTCGGCAAGCTGGGCTACGTCGACGGCGTCCACCCGGAGGGCCGCACCGCCGTGTTCGTCGGCGACCTCGTCGACCGCGGCCCCGACAGCCCCGGCGTGCTGCGCCGTGTGATGGCGATGGTGAAGTCGGGCAACGCCCTGTGCGTGCCCGGCAACCACGAGAACAAGTTCGGCCGTCACCTCAAGGGCCGCAACGTGCAGCTCACCCACGGACTCGCCGAGACCGTCGCGCAGATGGAGGGCGAGAGCGAGGAGTTCCGCGCCGAGGTGCGGGAGTTCGTCGAGGGACTGGTCAGCCACTACGTCCTCGACGGCGGCCGGCTGGTGGTGTGCCACGCCGGTCTGCCCGAGAAGTACCACGGCCGCACCTCCGGCCGGGTCCGCAGCCACGCCCTCTACGGCGAGACCACGGGCGAGACCGACGAGTTCGGGCTGCCCGTGCGCTACCCGTGGGCGGAGGACTACCGCGGCCGGGCCGCCGTCGTCTACGGCCACACGCCCGTCCCCGAGGCGACCTGGCTCAACAACACCATCTGTCTCGACACCGGCGCGGTGTTCGGCGGCAAGCTCACCGCGCTGCGCTGGCCGGAGCGCGAGCTGGTCGACGTACCGGCCGAGCGGGTCTGGTACGAGCCGGTGCGGCCGCTGCGCACCGAGGCGCCCGGCGGGCACGAGGGGCGCCCGCTGGACCTGGCGGACGTGCACGGCCGGCGGGTCGTGGAGACCCGGCACATGGGCCGGGTGGCCGTACGGGAGGAGAACGCGGCGGCCGCGCTGGAGGTGATGAGCCGGTTCGCGCTCGACCCGCGGCTGCTGCCGTACCTGCCGCCGACCATGGCGCCCACCGCCACCTCGCGGCTCGACGGCTACCTGGAGCACCCGGTGGAGGCGTTCGCCCGCTACGAGCAGGACGGCGTGGCCCGGGTGGTGTGCGAGGAGAAGCACATGGGGTCGCGGGCGGTCGCCCTGGTGTGCCGTGACGCGGGCGTGGCGGCCCGCCGGTTCGGCGCGGCCGGGGGCGAGACCGGATCGCTGTACACCCGGACCGGACGGCCGTTCTTCGACGACGCGGACATCACCGAGGAGATCCTCGGCCGGCTGCGCACGGCGGCCGGCGAGGCCGGGCTCTGGGAGGAGCTGGACACGGACTGGCTGCTGCTGGACGCCGAGCTGATGCCGTGGTCGCTGAAGGCGTCCGGGCTGCTGCGCACCCAGTACGCGGCGGTCGGCGCCGCGGCCGGCGCGGTCTTCCCGTCCGCCCTCGCGGCCCTGGAGGGCGCCGCGGCCCGCGGGGTCGACGTGGGCGAGCTGCTGACGAGCCAGCGTGAGCGGGCGGGCGCGGCGGCCGGCTTCACCGACGCGTACCGCCGCTACTGCTGGACCACCGACGGGCTGGAAGGTGTGCGTCTCGCGCCGTTCCAGATCCTCGCCGTCCAGGGCCGCAGCCTGGCCGCGCTGCCGCACGACCGGCAGCTCGCCCTGATCGACCGCATGGTCGAGCACGACCCGACGGGCCTGCTCCAGACCACCCGCCGGCTCTACGTCGACACCGCCGACCCCGAGTCGGTGCGGGCCGGCGTGGACTGGTGGCTGGAGATGACCGGACGCGGCGGCGAGGGCATGGTCGTCAAGCCGGTCGGCGCCCTGGCCCGCGACGGCGCCGGCCGCCTGGTGCAGCCGGGCATCAAGTGCCGTGGCCGGGAGTACCTGCGGATCATCTACGGCCCCGACTACACCCGGCCGGAGAACCTGGCGCGGCTGCGGTCCCGCTTCCTCGGCCACAAGCAGTCCCTCGCCCTGCGCGAGTACGCCCTCGGCCTGGAGGCCCTGGACCGCCTCGCCGACGGGGAGCCGCTGTGGCGGGTCCACGAGCCGGTGTTCGCGGTGCTCGCCCTGGAGTCGGAGCCGGTCGACCCGCGCCTGTGAGACGCGCGGGGCGCGGAGGGCCCGTTCCTCCGCGCCCCGTCCGCTTCCCGCGTGAGGCGGGCGGGATTCGGCGAGGGCAGGGGTGAACCCGGGCCGCGGCGGTCAGGATGGAGGCATGACCTACCACGTCGACTCCGAGGCCGGGCGGCTGCGCCGCGTCATCCTGCACCGGCCCGATCTCGAGCTCAAAAGGCTCACCCCGAGCAACAAGGACGCGCTGCTCTTCGACGACGTGCTCTGGGTGCGCCGGGCGCGCGCGGAGCACGACGGCTTCGCGGACGTGCTGCGCGACCGCGGTGTCACCGTCCACCTCTTCGGGGACCTGCTCACCGAGACGCTGGAGCTGCCCGAGGCGCGCGCGCTGGTGCTGGACCGGGTCTTCGACGAGAAGGAGTACGGCCCGCTGGCCACCGACCCCCTGCGCGCCGCGTTCGAGACCCTGCCCGCGCCGGAGCTGGCCGAGGCGCTGATCGGCGGGATGACCAAGCGGGAGTTCCTCGACTCCCACGCCGAGCCGGTCTCCGTGCGCTTCCATGTGATGGAGCTGGACGACTTCCTGCTCCGCCCGCTGCCCAACCACCTCTTCACCCGCGACACCTCCGCCTGGATCTACGACGGCGTCGCCATCAACGCCATGCGGTGGCCGGCCCGGCAGCGCGAGACCGTGCACTTCGAGGCGATCTACCGGCACCACCCGATGTTCCGGGACGGGTCCTTCCGTCTGTGGTCGGAGGGGCAGGCCGACTACCCGTCCACCATCGAGGGCGGGGACGTCCTGGTGATCGGCAACGGCGCGGTGCTGATCGGGATGAGCGAGCGCACCACCCCGCAGGCCGTGGAGATGCTCGCGCACAAGCTGTTCGCGGCCGGCTCGGCGCGCACCATCGTCGCCCTCGACATGCCGAAGAGACGCGCCCTGATGCATCTCGACACCGTGATGACCATGGTCGACGGCGACACCTTCACCCAGTACGCGGGCCTGCCCATGCTCCGCTCGTACACCATCGAGCCGGGCGCCGACGAGAAGGAGCTGAAGGTCACCGACCATCCGCCGGAGCACATGCACCGGGCGATCGCCGCCGCGCTCGGTCTGAGCGAGATCCGGGTGCTGACCGCCACCCAGGACGTGCACGCGGCCGAACGGGAGCAGTGGGACGACGGCTGCAACGTGTTGGCCGTCGAACCGGGCGTGGTCGTCGCCTACGAACGCAACGCCACCACCAACACCCATCTGCGGAAACAGGGCATCGAGGTGATAGAGATCCCCGGCAGCGAGCTGGGCCGGGGCCGGGGCGGGCCGCGCTGCATGAGCTGCCCGGTCGAACGGGACGCCGTGTAGGACGCTGTGGAGAAGGGTGGCGCTGTATAGAATTGCGGTTAGTCGTATAGACTTCCACGGTTCGTGTCCCCCAGTCCTGGAGCGCCCCCATGGCGACAGTCCCGACCCCCCTCGCCGGCCGTCACTTCCTCAAGGAGGTCGACTTCACCGCGGAGGAGTTCCGCGGCCTGCTGGAGCTGGCCGCGGAGCTGAAGGCCGCCAAGCGGGCCGGGACCGAGACGCCGTACCTGCGCGGGAAGAACATCGCGCTGATCTTCGAGAAGACCTCGACGCGCACCCGCTGTGCCTTCGAGGTCGCCGCCGCCGACCAGGGCGCGTCGACGACCTACCTCGACCCGTCCGGCTCGCAGATGGGCCACAAGGAGTCCGTGAAGGACACCGCGCGGGTGCTCGGCCGGATGTACGACGGGATCGAGTACCGGGGCGACAGCCAGGCCAAGGTCGAGGAGCTGGCCGCCTTCGCGGGCGTGCCCGTCTACAACGGGCTCACCGACGACTGGCACCCCACCCAGATGCTCGCCGACGTGCTCACCATGACCGAGCACAGCGACAAGCCGCTCACCGGGATCGCCTTCGCCTACCTCGGCGACGCCCGTTTCAACATGGGCAACTCCTACCTGGTCACCGCGGCCCTGCTGGGCATGGACGTCCGCATCGTCGCCCCCAAGACGTACTGGCCCGCGCAGGACGTGATCGACCGCGCCCGGGAGCTGGCCGCGTCGAGCGGGGCCAGGATCACGCTCACCGAGGAGATCGCCGAGGGGGTGGCGGGCGCCGACTTCGTCGCCACCGACGTCTGGGTGTCCATGGGGGAGCCCAAGGAGGTCTGGGGCGAGCGGATCGCCGCCCTCGCGCCCTACGCGGTGACCATGGACGTGCTGCGCGCCACCGGCAACCCGGACGTCGGCTTCCTGCACTGCCTGCCGGCCTTCCACGACCTGGGCACCGCGGTCGGGCGGG
This sequence comes from Streptomyces albogriseolus, assembly GCA_014650475.1. Lineage (GTDB taxonomy): Bacteria > Actinomycetota > Actinomycetes > Streptomycetales > Streptomycetaceae > Streptomyces > Streptomyces albogriseolus. The sequence continues at coordinate 447,316 of BMVA01000004.1, read as the reverse complement.
ACGTGTACGAGGCGCACGGCCTCACGTCGCTGGAGGTGACCGACGAGGTGTTCGAGTCGGCGCACTCGCTGGTCTTCGACGAGGCCGAGAACCGTATGCACACCATCAAGGCGGTCCTGGTCGCCACCCTCGGCTGAGAGGCCGGGTCAGACCGGGCGCCGCTGGCCCGGCAGCCGGAACCACACCGCCTTGCCGGACTCGGTGGGGCGGTGCCCGCACGACGAGCTGAGCGAGCGGATCAACAGCAGTCCGCGCCCGTGCTCCTGCCACGGGTCGGGCAGCTCTAGGTGGGGCCGGGTGAGGTCACGGGGCGGCTCCGGGTCGGCGTCGTGCACCTCCACCTGGAAGCCGGTCGGCAGCAGCCGCAGGACCAGCTCGATCGGGGTGGCGCCGGAGGTGTGCTCCACGGCGTTCGCCACCAGCTCCGCCGTCAGCAGCTCCGCCGTGTCGCAGTCGGCGGAGTGATCCCGTTCGGCGAGCGCCGTGCGCACCAGGGCACGCGCGACGGGCACGGCCGCGGTCGTGTGCGGCAGTGCGACGCGCCAGGAGGTCGGGATGGCGGGGGGTTCGTGCACAGTGGTTCCGTTCATGGAGCGGGCGCTCCCGTGTTCGAGTGCCCATGGTACGGCGCGCCTCACCCGGCCCCGCCCCCGGGACCGGGTGACAGCGGAGCCCTGCCGGGCGCGCCGTCCGGGGCGCTGCGCCCCGGCATCCGCGGCCTACCCGCCCGGCGGCCCCGCCTCGCGCGCCCGCCCCCACCGTTACCGGGGTGTCGATGTTCCGTGACGCGTGTGACGGCGCCCGAAGGGCGTATTGCGTACTCGTGACGACAGTCACCAACCGGTGATAACTTCGAGTGGCAGACCTCACTGAGCCGCGCAGTGCCCGCCCGAGGAGGCCGCCCTCATGAGTCCTTTCACCGGCTCCGCCGCCCGCACCGCGCGCTGGGAGCATCTGCGCGTCGAGCTCGCCGACGGCGTCGCCCACGTCACCCTCGCCCGCCCCGACAAACTGAACGCGCTCACCTTCGGCGCCTACGCCGACCTGCGCGACCTGCTCGCCGAGCTGTCCCGGGAGCGGGCCGTCCGCGCCCTGGTGCTGGGCGGCGAGGGCCGCGGCTTCTGCTCCGGCGGCGACGTGGACGAGATCATCGGCGCCACCCTTTCCATGGACACCGCTCAGCTCCTCGACTTCAACCGGATGACCGGCCAGGTCGTCCGCGCGGTACGGGAGTGCCCGTTCCCGGTCGTCGCCGCGGTGCACGGGGTGGCCGCGGGCGCCGGCGCGGTCCTCGCCCTGGCCGCGGACTTCCGGGTCGCCGACCCCACCGCCCGCTTCGCCTTCCTGTTCACCCGGGTCGGCCTGTCCGGCGGCGACATGGGCGCCGCCTACCTGCTGCCCCGGGTCGTCGGCCTCGGCCACGCCACCCGGCTGCTGATGCTGGGCGAGCCGGTGCGCGCCCCGGAGGCCGAGCGGATCGGGCTGATCAGCGCGCTCGCCGACGAGGGCGGCGCGGACACGGCGGCCCGCGAACTGGCCCGCCGCCTCGCCGACGGCCCCGCTCTCGCCCACGCCCAGACCAAGGCCCTGCTCACGGCCGAACTGGACATGCCGCTCGCGGCGTCGGTCGAACTGGACGCCTCCACCCAGGCCCTCCTGATGACCGGCGAGGACTACGCCGAGTTCCACGCGGCCTTCACGGAGAAGCGCGCCCCGAAATGGAGGGGACGATGACCCCCTCAGGGGCGCGGGGAACTGCGCGACCAGCCCCCACGGCGCCGCACCTGAGCGTGGCCGTCGTGGGCGGAGGCCCCGGCGGCCTCTACGCCGCCGCCCTCCTCAAACGCCTGGACCCGTCCAGGAACATCACGGTGTGGGAACGCAACGCCCCCCACGACACCTTCGGCTTCGGCGTCGTCCTCTCCGACGAAACCCTCGGCGGCATCGAACACGCCGACCCCGAGGTCTACACCGCCCTCAAGGCCGAATTCGTCCGCTGGGACGACATCGACATCGTCCACAGAAACACCCGCCACACCTCCGGAGGACACGGCTTCGCCGCCCTCGGCCGCCGCCGCCTCCTGGAGATCCTCCACCACCGCTGCCGCTCCCTGGGAGTGGAACTCCGCTTCCGCGCGGAGGCCCCCGACCCGGCCCGCCTCGCGGAGACCCACGACCTGGTCGTCGCCGCCGACGGCGTGCACAGCTCCACCCGCACCGCCTTCGCGGACGTGTTCCGCCCGCACATCACCGCGCACCGCTGCCGCTACATCTGGCTGGCCGCCGACTTCCCCTTCGACGCCTTCCGCTTCGAGATCGCCGAGACCGAGCACGGCGTGATGCAGCTGCACGGCTACCCGTTCTCCGCCGACGCCTCCACCGTGATCGTGGAGATGCGCGAAGAGGTGTGGCGGGCCGCCGGGTTCGACGAGCTCGACGAGGCCGAGTCCGTCGAGCGCTGCGCCAAGATCTTCGCGGACGCGCTCGGCGGACGCCCCCTGCGCTCCAACAACTCCGCCTGGACCACCTTCCGCACGGTCGTCAACGAGCGCTGGTCGCACGGCAACGTCGTGCTGCTCGGCGACGCCGCCCACACCGCCCACTTCTCCATCGGCTCCGGCACCAAGCTCGCCGTGGAGGACGCCCTCGCCCTCGCCGCCTGCCTGAGCGAGCAGCCCACGCTCACCGACGCCCTCGACGCCTACGAGACGGAACGGCGGCCCGTCGTCGCCTCCACCCAGCGCGCGGCCCGCGCCAGCCTGGAGTGGTTCGAGAACCTCGCCCTGTATCTGCGCCAGCCGCCGCGCCAGTTCGCCTTCAACCTGCTCACCCGCAGCCGCCGCGTCACCCACGACAACCTGCGGCTGCGCGACGCCCGCTTCACCGAGGCGGTGGAGCGCGGCTTCGGCTGCCCGCCCGGCACACCGCCGATGTTCACCCCGTTCCGGCTGCGCGGACTCACCCTGCGCAACCGGGTCGTCGTCTCACCGATGGACATGTACTCGGCGGCCGACGGCCTGCCCGGCGACTTCCACCTCGTCCACCTCGGCGCCCGCGCGCTGGGCGGCGCCGGGCTGGTGATGACGGAGATGGTCTGCGTCAGCCCGGAGGGCCGCATCACCCCCGGTTGCGCGGGGCTGTGGAGCGGACGGCAGGCGGAGGCGTGGCGGCGGATCACCGACTTCGTGCACACCCGCGCGCCGGGCACGGCCATCGGCGTGCAGCTCGGCCACAGCGGCCGCAAGGGCTCGACCAAGCTGATGTGGGAGGGCATGGACGAGCCCCTCGACGAGGGCAACTGGCCCCTGGTCGCCGCGTCCCCGCTGCCGTACCGGCCGGGGAGCCGGACCCCCCGCGAGCTGTCCCGCGCGCAGCTCACCGATCTGCGCGAGCAGTTCACGGCAGCCGCGGTGCGGGCCGCGCGGGCCGGGTTCGACCTGCTCGAACTGCACTGCGCGCACGGCTACCTGCTCTCCGGCTTCCTGTCCCCGCTGACCAACCGGCGCACCGACGCCTACGGCGGCTCGCTGGAGAAGCGGCTGCGCTTCCCGCTGGAGGTGTTCGACGCGGTGCGGGCGGTGTGGCCGGAGGACCGGCCGATGACCGTGCGGATCTCCGCGACCGACTGGGCGGAGGGCGGCACCACGGCACAGGACGCGGTCGCGATCGCCCGTGCCTTCGCCGACCACGGGGCCGACGCGATCGACGTGTCCACCGGGCAGGTGGTGGCCGACGAGGAACCGGAGTTCGGCCGCTCGTACCAGACGCCGTTCGCCGACCGGGTGCGCAACGAGGCCCGCGTCCCGGTGATCGCGGTCGGCGCGATCTCCTCCTGGGACGACGTCAACTCCCTGATCCTGGCCGGGCGTACGGACCTGTGCGCGCTGGCCCGCCCGCATCTGTACGACCCGCACTGGACGCTGCACGCGGCCGCCGAGCAGGGCTACGAGGGTCCGGGCGTCGTCTGGCCGCCGCAGTACCGCGCGGGCAGCCGCCCGCCCCGCACCGGCCGCACCGACGCCCCCAAGCCCCGGCTCACCCTGTCCGACCTGCCGCTCGCGGAGACACCGGCGCCCGGCGCGTGACCCCGCCGGACCCTCCTCAGTCCGCTTCGGAATCCGCCGAGGGGCTCGCGAACTCCGCCCCCGCGTCCCGCAGCCGCTCGTGCAGGGCCCGGAAGACGGACGCCGAGCGGGTGCCGGGCCAGTCCGCCGGCAGCAGGCCGGCGGGCAGGCCCGGGTCGGTGTAGGGCAGGTGGCGCCAGTCGTCCAGGGCCAGGAGGTAGTCGCGGTACGCCTCCTCGGGCGGGGTGTCCGCGCGCCGCTCCCAGGCGCGCAGCACCGGCGCGTGCCGTTCCAGGAACGCCCGGTGCCGCTCCGCGATCGCCTTCAGGTCCCACCAGCGGGCCACCGCCTCCGCCGTGGCCGTGAACCCGAGGTGCGCGCCGCGGAACAGGTCGACGTACGCGTCCAGCCGCAGCCGCTCCAGGGTGTGCCGGGTCTCCTCGTACAGCCGCGCCGGGGCGATCCACACGCCGGGCGCCGCCGTGCCGAAGCCGAGACCGGCCAGCCGGGAGCGCAGCAGATGCCGCTTCTGCCGCTCCGACTCCGGGACCGAGAACACCGCGAGCACCCAGCCCTCGTCGCCGGGCGGCGCGGTGGCGTAGATGCGCCGGTCGCCGTCCTCCAGCAACTGGCGTGCCTCCGGGGACAGTTCGTAGCCGGCCGCGCCCTGGGCGGTGCGGGCCGGGAGCAGCAGTCCGCGGCGCTTGAGCCGGGACACCGAGGAACGCACGGACGGGGCGTCCACGCCGACCGCGCCCAGCAGGCGGATCAACTCCGCGACGGGCACCGGGCCCGGCACGAACCGGCCGTAGGCGCCGTAGAGCGTGACGATGAGAGACCGTGGAGCATGCTGGTCGGACACGTTGATCATCTTAGGTCGTGTCCGCCGGCCCGCTGCCCCGGCATCAGCCCTGGTCGTCTCCGGTGCCGGCGCCGGTGCGCAGCCGGAACCGCTGGAGCTTGCCGGTGGCCGTGCGCGGCAGCGTGTCCAGGAAGACGATCTCGCGCGGGCACTTGTACGGCGCCAGCTCCGTCTTCACGAAGGCCCGCAGCGCCTCCGCGTCGCGCTCCGCGCCCTCCTTGAGGACCGTGTACGCCACCACGACCTGGCCGCGCGCCTCGTCGGGACGCCCGACCACCGCCGCCTCCACCACGTCCGGATGGCGCAGCAGGGCGTCCTCGACCTCGGGGCCCGCGATGTTGTACCCGGCCGAGATGATCATGTCGTCGGCGCGGGCCACGTACCGGAAGTAGCCGTCGGGGTCGCGGACGTAGGTGTCGCCGGTGACGTTCCAGCCGTCCCGCACGTAGTCCCGCTGGCGCGGGTCGGCCAGGTAGCGGCAGCCGACGGGGCCGCGCACGGCGAGCAGTCCGGGCTGCCCGTCGGGCACCGGGACGCCGTCCGCGTCCTGCACGCGCGCCTCCCAGCCCGGCACCGGGACGCCGGTGGCGCCGGGGCGGACGGCGTCGTCCGCGGCGGAGATGAAGATGTGCAGCAGCTCGGTGGCGCCGATGCCGTTGATGATGCGCAGCCCGGTGCGGTCGTGCCAGGCCTGCCAGGTCGCGGCGGGCAGGTTCTCGCCCGCCGAGACGCAGCGGCGCAGGCTGGAGAGGTCGTGTCCTTCCGCCTCCGCCAGCATCGCCCGGTAGGCGGTGGGCGCGGTGAACAGCACCGACGCCCGGTGCTCCTCGATCGCCGCCAACAGCTGGGAGGGGTGCGCCTGTTCGAGCAGCAGGGCGCTCGCGCCCGCGCGCAGCGGGAACACCACCAGACCGCCGAGGCCGAAGGTGAAGCCCAGCGGGGGGCTGCCCGCGAACACGTCGTCGGCGACCGGCTTGAGGATGTGCCGGGAGAAGGTGTCGGCGATGGCCAGGACGTCCCGGTGGAAGTGCGCGCAGCCCTTCGGCTTCCCGGTCGTGCCGGAGGTGAAGGCGATCAGGGCGACGTCGTCGGCGGCGGTCGGCACCGCGTCGAACGGCCCGTCGGGGGCCGGGCGGTGCAGCAGGTCGTCGCGCGAGTCGCCGCCGAACACGGCGATGCGCAGGTCCGGGACCTCGGCCTTCACGAGGTCGTCGAGGGAGCGCACGTCGCACAGGGCGTGCCGGACCTCGGCGAGCGCGCAGACGGTGGCCAGCTCGTGCGGCCGCTGCTGGGCCAGCACGGTGACGGCGACCGCGCCCGCCTTCAGCACGGCCAGCCAGCAGGCGGCCAGCCAGGGAGTGGTGGGCCCGCGCAGCAGCACCCGGTTGCCGGGCACCACTCCGAGGTCCGTGGTGAGCAGATGGGCCAGCCGGTCCACCCGGCCGCGCAGCTCGCCGTACGTCCAGACCCCGCCGTCGGGCGTGCGGAACGCGGGCCGGTCGCCGGGCCGGCCGTGCAGCAGTTCGGCGGCGCAGTTCAGCCGCTCGGGGTAGCGCAGCTCCGGCAGGTCGAAGCGGAGTTCGGGCCACTCGTCCGGCGGCGGGAGATGGTCGCGGGCGAAGGTGTCGACGTGCGCGGTGAACCGTGGACTCATGTCGATGCGCCCCCTTGGCGTGGTGGGCTCGCATCAGGAGCGTATCGTGTTGGTGACGGCAGTCAACGGTTCGCGATAACCTCGGGATGGCCCACCGGCGAGGGAAGGGACCGGCGATGACCGCATTCTCGCTCGAACCGGCACAACTCGCCTGGTGCGCGGAGCTGCGCGCCCTGGCCGCCGAACGGCTCAGACCGCTCGCCGAGAAGGGCGAGCCGGGCCGCGTCAACCGCGCCCTCGTCGCCGAGTTGGGCGCCCTCGGACTCCTCTCCCGGCTCTTCGCCTCCGGTGCGCTGGACCTGTGCCTGATGCGCGAGTCGCTCGCCCAGGCGTGTACGGAGGCGGAGACCGCCCTCGCCCTCCAGGGCCTCGGCGCCCACCCCGTGCACGCCCACGGCACCCCCGCACAGAGGGACCACTGGCTCCCCCGGGTGAGTGACGGGACGGCCGTCGCGGCCTTTGCCCTGTCCGAACCGGGCGCAGGATCCGACGCGGCCGCGCTGTCCCTGGGCGCGGAGCGCGACGGCCCGGACGGGTGGCGGCTGACCGGCGAGAAGTGCTGGATCTCCAACGCCCCCGACGCCGACCTCTACACCGTCTTCGCCCGCACCACCCCCGGCGCCGGCGCGCGCGGCGTGACCGCCTTCCTGGTGCCCGCCGACCGGCCCGGCCTCACCGGCAGCCGCCTCGACATGATCGCCCCGCACGCCGTCGGGACCCTGCGCTTCGACGGCGTGCCGGTCACCGGCGCCGACGTCCTCGGCGAACCCGACGCCGGCTTCCGGGTCGCCATGGACACCCTCAACCTGTTCCGCCCCAGCGTCGGCGCCTTCGCCGTCGGCATGGCCCAGGCCGCCCTCGACGCGACCGTTGCCCACACCGCCCGGCGCGCCGCGTTCGGCGGCCGGCTGGGGGACCTCCAGGCCGTCGCCCACCAGGTCGCCGAGATGTCCGTCCGCACGGAGGCGGCCCGCCTGATGGTCTACGCGGCGGCCACCGCGTACGACGAGGGCGCGCGGGACGTGCCCCGGCGCTCCGCGATGGCGAAGCTGCTGGCCACCGAGACCGCCCAGTACGTCGTCGACACCGCCGTCCAGCTGCACGGGGCGCGCGCCCTGTGCCGGGGCCATCTGCTCGAACACCTCTACCGAGAGGTCCGCGCGCCCCGCATCTACGAGGGGGCGAGCGAGGTCCAGCGCGGCATCATCGCCAAGGAGCTGTACAAGACCCTGGAGGCCCGGTGACCGCCGAGCGCGTCAACCCGTCCGACCTGTCCCCGCCCGCCGGCTTCTCGCACGCCGTCGTCGCCACCGGCTCCCGGGTGGTGTTCCTGGCCGGGCAGACCGCCCTCGACGGCGACGGGAAGGTCGTCGGCGACACGCTCCCCGAGCAGTTCACCCGCGCCCTCACCAACCTCCTCACCGCCCTGAGCGCCGCCGGGGGCGCCCCCGCCGACCTGGCCCGCGTCACCGTCTACGCCACCGACGTCGCCGCGTACCGCGAGCACGCGCGCGAACTCGGGCGGATCTGGCGAAGCTTGGCGGGGCGGGACTATCCGGCGATGGCGGTGGTGGAGGTGGTCCGGCTGTGGGACGAGGAGGCGATGGTCGAACTCGACGGATGCGCGGTACTGCCGTGAGCCGCCGGGCGCAGCCCGCCCGCTCCTCCTAGCCTGGAGCGATGCCGGAGATCGAGTTGAGCGCGGGGACCGTCGCGTACGAGGACACGGGCGGCGAGGGGCCGGTGGTCGTGCTTCTGCACGGTCTGCTGCACGACGCCTCCGTCTGGCGCCACGTCGTCGCCGAACTGCGCACCGACCACCGTCTCGTCGCGCCGACCCTCCCGTACGGGGCGCACCGCACGCCGATGACCCGGCCGCCCACGCCGGACCTGGTCAACGAGCTGATCGCCGAGTTCCTCGACCGGCTGGACCTCAGGGACGTCACCCTCGTCGAGAGCGACTGCGGCCGCGCCCAGACGGTCGCCGCCCGGCACCCCGAACGGCTGGCCCGGCTGGTGCTGATCTCCTGCGAGGCCTTCGACAACTACCCGCCGGGTCTTCCCGGCAGGATGATCGGCCTCGCGTGCCGTGTGCCGGGCGGTGTTCCGCTGCTGGTCCGCGTACTGGGCCGGAAGCCGTTGCGCCGGCTTCCGGTCGGCTTCGGCGCCCTCACGAAGCGGCCGTTGCCCGACGAGCTGGTCGATCGCTGGCTTCGCCCGCTGCGGACGGACCCCGCGATCCGCCGGGACTTCCGCCACTACAACACGCACGTTCGGCGTACGGAACTCCTCGAGGCGGCGCAGGGGTTGCGGCGCTTCGACCGTCCCGCGCTGGTCGTCTGGGCGACGGAGGATCTGATGATGCCGCGCGAGCACGGCCGCATGCTGGCGGAGTTGCTGCCGCAAGGGCGGTTGGTGGAGCTGAGGAACACGCGAACGCTGATCGCGGAGGACCGCCCGCAACGGCTGGCGTCGCTGCTGCGGTGGTTCGTGGCGCAGGGCTGACCGGGCCGCCTGGCCCGCCACGGCCGGGCGCACCCGTGTGCGGGGGCAGCGCCGACGAGCGTCCGCGGGCCGGTGGGGGCTGATCGCGCAGTTCCCCGCGCCCCTTCAGGGGCGCGGGGAACTGCGCGAAACGGTCACCTCAGCGCAGGGTGCGCAGCCGGCAGGGCGGACGGCGACCCGGTCGGTCGAGGCGCGGCCGTCTGCCGATGGGCCGCGACCGCGACCGCGACCGCGGCAGCGAGGGGGGCGCGGTCAGGCGGCGACTGACAGGCCCTGCGTCGGCAGCCGGTGCGGGGCGATGACGCGACCGTCAGGTCGCAACTCACCCGTGTCGTCGAAGACGATCGCGCCGTCGCACAGCAGGGTCCAGCCCTGCTCCGGGTGGGCGGCCACCACGTGCGGGGCGGGGGAGTCGGTCTGCGGGCAGGACGTCCGGTGGGCACACATGGCGCACCTCCACATCGGTGGAACGAGCCGAACACGTCGTACCCCACGACCATGCGCCGCCCGCACCGCCCGCCGGAACGGCCCGGTGGGAAACGTGACAGTCCCCGGACACGGCAGGGACGGTTCCCCGACGGCCGATGCGGCTCCGCCACCGAAGGGTGACGCTGAGTGGCCGCGCCCCCGTGCGGCGGGTACTGCTGGAGGTCCCCCTTCCGCTCACCTCGGAGGTCCCCCTCATGCCCGTACGCCCCCTCCTCGGCACGGCGTCCTGCGCCGCGCTGCTGCTGCTCGGCGCCGCCGCGGCGGCCCCCTCGGCGGCGGCCGCGCCGTCCGACCCCGCGGAGTACGTCACCGTCGACCCGGAGGGCCGGATCGCCGCCGACGGCACCGTCACCCTCACCGGCACCTACCGCTGTGACGCCGGCACCGGACCGGTCTACGTCAGCTCCTCGGTCAACCAGAGCACGCCCCACGTCAACTACGGCATCGGCGGCTCCGTCGCGGTGTGCGACGGAGAGGAGCACCGCTGGCAGAACAGCGGCAAGGCCCCGCGGAACGCCCTGACGGCGGGCCCGGCCAAGGTGGAGGCCACGCTGCTGGAGCTGCGCGGCAGCGGCATCCTGATCATCCCCGTCCCGCACGCGGCCGGCCACCACGACGTCACCCTCGTCGACGGCTGACCCGCGGCCCGGCCCCGGTACCGGTAGCCCCTACGCCGCCGAGCCCGGCCAGTCCAGCAGCCGGGCTCCGATGACCGCCGTCTGCAGCATGTAACGGTGCGCCGGGTCACCGGGGTCGGCGCCGGTCAGCCGGTGGATCCGCTCCAGCCGGTACGTCAGCGCCCGCACGCTCAGCGACAGCCGCCGGGCCGCCTCGGCGGCGACACAGCCCGAGTCGAAGTAGGCGGTGAGCGTGTCCAGCAGCGGCCCGGCCCCGCCGCGCGCCTCGGTCAGCGGGCCCAGGGTGTTGTGCACCAGGTCGGCCATGGCCTGCCGGTCACGGGCCAGCACCGGGTAGACCAGCAGGTCGGAGGCGCGCAGCACCGGGTCGTCCAGGTCCAGCCGCTCGGCGATCTCCAGCGCGTTCAGCGCCTCCTCGTACGACTGGACCACCCCGCCCGGCCCCGGCTGCGGACGTCCGACGGCCACTTGGCCGCCGTCCGTGGCGGCGTGCGCCTGCTTGGCGAAGTGGGTGAGCACGTCCTGCTGGTGTCCGGGCGCGATGCACAGCAGCCGTCCGTCCTTGGTGGTGAGCAGGATGCTGCGATCGCCGAACCGGGCGATCAGGGCGCGCTCCACCTGACGGGGCACCGGGTCGCCCTCCTCGTAGGCGACGGGGCCCCGGGCGACGGCGACGGCGTGCTCGTGGGACAGCCGCAGCCCGAACCGTTCGGCGCGCTCGGCCAGCCGGCCCAGGTCGCTGCGTCCGTAGAGCAGGTCGTCGATGAACTCACGCCGCGCTGCCTCCTCCTGACGGACCGCCAGCCGTTGTGCCCGCTCGTACCCTTCGGCGAACGCGTCCACCACCTGCTGCACGGCCGCGAGCGCGCCGTCGGCCGCGTCCGTGCCCCGGGCCGGCCACGCTCCGCGGGCGGCGGCGAGGTGGGCGATGACGAGGGAGCGCAGTCCGAAGCCGGCCTCCGCGGCCTGTTCGCCGAGGGCGCGGCGGGACGCGAGCTCGTCGCGGGTGAGGCGCCTGCCCGTGGCGGCGACCTCGGTCAGTATCCGGGTGTAGCCCTCCAGATACTGCTCCGGAATCTCTCGTTCCGACACGTCGTCCCCTCGACTCCCTGACGCGGTCCTGATGCGTTCATGGCGGCTCACCGGCATGCAGACCCTAGTGAACTTTGCCGGAATCCGGCAATGCGCGGTGCGGGGCGGGCCGTGCAGCATGGCTCGCGGGGAGCACTGCGGAGGTTCCGGTGCCGGACACCGGCAGGCGTCCGGCACCGGAACCGGAGGGGAGCGGTGCCGCCCTACGGCATCGGCCGTCGCACGCGACGACGGGATCCGACGTCACCGCCTCGCCCGGCGCGAGGCCCCCACCGCTTTGAGGCCCTCGCCCGCGAGACGCCGCACACATCCGACTTCTGCCCGTAAGTCAGCCCAGAAGGACGTGTCCCATGGATGCCGCCACCGTGGGCATCGCCGTACTCGTCGGCGCCGCCCTGTTGCTCGTGCTCATCGGTCTGCTGCTCGTCACCAAACTGTTCCGCAAGGTGGAACAGGGCAAGGCGCTGATCGTCTCCAAGCTCCGCAAGGTCGACGTGACCTTCACCGGCTCGGTCGTGCTGCCCGTGCTGCACAAGGCCGAGGTGATGGACATCTCGGTGAAGACCATCGAGATCACCCGCGCCGGCAAGGAAGGACTGATCTGCCGGGACAACATCCGCGCGGACATCCGCATCACGTTCTTCGTCAAGGTCAGCAAGACCGTCGAGGACGTCATCAAGGTCGCCCAGGCCGTCGGCACCGCCCGCGCCAGCGACCGCGACACGCTCCAGGAGCTGTTCCACGCCAAGTTCTCCGAGGCGCTGAAGACCGTCGGCAAGCAGCTGGACTTCACCGACCTCTACACCAAACGCGAGGAACTGCGGTACCGCATCATCGAGGTCATCGGCGTCGACCTGAACGGCTACCACCTCGAGGACGCCGCGATCGACTACCTGGAGCAGACGCCGCTCAGCCAGCTCGACCCCGGCAACGTCCTCGACGCCCAGGGCATCCGCAAGATCACCGAGCTGACCGCGGTGGAGCACGTCCGCACCAACGAGGCGCAGCGCAACGAGGAGAAGGAGATCACCCGGCAGGACGTCGACGCACGCGAGGCGATCCTGGAGCTCCAGCGCCGGCAGGCCGACGCGGAGATCAAGCAGAGGCGGGAGATCGAGACCGTGCGGGCCCGCGAGGAGGCGGAGACCGCGCGGGTGGTCGAGGAGGAGCGGCTGCGGGCGCAGAGCGCCTTCCTGCGCACCGAGGAACAGCTCGGCGTGCAGCGGGAGAACCAGGCCCGCGAGGTCGCCGTCGCCGCCAAGAACCGCGAGCGGGTCATCGCGGTGGAGAGCGAGCGCATCGAGAAGGACCGCCTGCTGGAGGTCATCGCCCGGGAGCGGGAGACCTCGTTGACCCGCATCGCCGCCGACAAGGAGGTCGAGGCGGAGAAGCGGGAGATCGCCGAGGTCGTCCGCGAGCGCGTCGCGGTGGACCGCACGGTCGCCGAGCAGGAGGAGTCCATCAAGAAGCTGCGGGCCGTCGAGGAGGCGGAGCGCCGGCGTCAGGCCGTGATCATCGCGGCGGAGGCCGAGGCGCAGGAGAAGCTGGTCAAGGACATCAAGGCGGCCGAGGCCGCCGAACAGGCCGCCGCGCACCGCGCCGCCGAGGAACTCACCCTCGCCGAGGCCCGGTTGAAGACGGCCGACCTGGACGCCAAGGCCAAGCTCCGCCTCGCGGAGGGCGTCCAGGCGGAGTCCGCGGCCGAGGGTCTCGCCGCCGTCCAGGTGCGCGACAAGGAGGCCGAGGTCATCGAGAAGGCCGGCCGCGCCGAGGCCGGGGCCACCGAGGCCCGGCTGCGCGCGGAGGCCGAGGGCGCCCGCGCCAAGGCGGTCGCCGAGGCGGAGGCCATCTCCGGCAGGCTGCGCGCCGAGGCGGCCGGCCTCACCGAGAAGGCCGCGGCGATGGCCGCACTCGACGAGGCGTCCCGCGGTCACGAGGAGTACCGCCTGCGCCTTGAGGCCGAGAAGGACGTCCGGCTGGCCGGACTGGACGTGCAGCGGCAGGTCGCGGAGGCGCAGGCCACCGTGCTCGCCACGGGCCTGGAGAACGCGGACATCCACATCGTCGGCGGGGACTCGGTGTTCTTCGACCGCCTGGTGTCGTCCATCTCGCTCGGCAAGGGCGTGGACGGCTTCATGAAGCACTCCGAGACCGCGCAGGCCCTCGCCGGGCCCTGGCTGGACGGCTCCGCGAGCTTCACCGACGACCTGAGCCGGATGCTCGGCTCCGTCTCCACCTCCGACGTGCGGAACCTCACGGTCTCCGCGCTGCTGACGAAGCTGATGAGGCAGGGCGGCGAGAACACCGGGCAGGTCAAGCAACTGCTCGACAAGGCGGGTGAGTTGGGTCTGGCGGACACTCCGCTGGCCGTGCTGAACGGCCGTGCCAGGGCCTGACCACCACCCGGCCGGGAGCCGCCGCACAGGGGACGGCGGCTCCCGGCCGGCTCCCTTCCGAGAGGCAGCCATGACCACCGGCACCCACGAGCCCATCCACGACGGCGCCCGCCCCGGCGCCGCCCCGGACGCGTCCGCCGCGGACACCGCTCCGCGGCGGCCCGGCGCGGCGGTCGACGGCGGCGCCTACCAGGTGCTGCGCGACCGCCTCACCGACCGCGCCCGTGAACTCGCCCGCCGCGCCGAGGCGCTGAACCGGCGCCGGGCCGAGGAGTTCGGCGCGCCCGAGCTGCGCCTCACCGGCACCGAGCGGCTGCGCACCGGGCGCACCGCCGTGCCCCGCGACGTCGTCGCCGTCGGCGACGTGCTGCTCTTCGGCTACGAGACCCGCCCCCGCCCGGAGCGGGACATCACCGTGGGCGACGTCCTCGCCGCACACGACCGCGACCTGAACCGGCTGCCCGAGGACGCCGTGCCCGGCCTGCTCGACGACCCCGCGTTCCAGCGGGAGTTCGCCGCCCTGCACCGCTACTACCGGCAGGCCCGCCTGCTGCGGCTGCGCCGCGTCGAGGGCACGCTGCTCGCCGTCTTCCAGACCGGCGAGAAGCCCGGCGACATCCGCGTCCTGCGCTGGGCGGTCTCCGAGGACGGCCAGGCCGCCTTCCTCGACGCCCGCGGCGACCGTGACCACGCGCGCGTCCCGCCCGCCGGCCTCACCTGGACGCCCGCCACCCGCGAGGACCACGTCCTCGGCCGCCACCCGCACGTCTCCGTGCGGGGAGAGGTGTTCGTCGACACCCTCGGCGGCACCCTCACCGTCAAGGCGGAGAACGACACCGGCACGCCCGACGGCATCCACAGCGAGCCCGTCGACGAGCCTTTGCAGTCCCTCGCCGACGCCGACATCGCCCATGCCCGCGTCGGCCCGCTGATCCTGCTGCGGATCCTCCCCTACAAGGAGACCGCACACCGCCATCTGGTCTTCAACACCCTCACCCGCACCGTCGTCCGCCTCGACGGCATCGGCCAGGGCTGCCGCCGGCTGCCCGAGGACCAGGGCATCGTCTTCCCCGGCGGCTACTGCCTCGCCGCAGGCAGCCACAAGACCTACGACCTCGACACCGAGGGCATGGAGTTCGAGCGGGAGGTGCGCTCCCCGTACGGCGAGGACGTGCTCTACGCCTTCCACGCGCCCGCGCGCGGACGCGCCCTGCTGCTCTCCTACAACCAGATCCGCGAGGCCGTGGCCACCCCGATGGCCTGCCACGGCTGGGCCCTCTTCGACGACGGGCGCCTCACCCTGCTGCGCCCCGAGGGCGACGAACCCGCCCGCGTGCACCCCGTGCGGCAGTGGGACACGCCGTACCTGTCCGACGCCCGCGCCGCCGCGCGGCCCGTGGGGGAGGGGCCGCTGGCCCGGGTGGGCAACGCCGACCTGGTGCGCGGCGTCTCCGACTGCCTGTCGCTGGCCCGCGCCGCCGCCGAGACCGCCCCCACCGCCGAGATCTACGCGACCCTCGCCGCCGCCTGCGTGCGCGCCCTGGACACCCACCACTGGCTGGGCGACCCCGAGGTCGGCGACCTGCGCTCCCCGCTGGAGGAGGTGCGCGCGACCGCCGCGCAGGTGCTCGCCGAGTTCGAGACGGTCACCGACCTCACCCGCCGGGCGGCCGGGGCGCTCGACGAGGCCGCCGAACGGATCGCAGCCGTGGTGCGCCGGCTGCGGGGCGAACAGCCCCGCGAGGCCGCCGCCTGGGTGCGCGGCCTCACCGAACTCCGCCAGGCCCAGGGCCACCTGCTGACCCTGAAGGAGATGCGGTACGCGGACCACGGGCGCATCGACGCGCTCGCCGCCGAGGCCGAGAGCGACCTCGCGTCCTTCGGGCAGCGCGCCGTAGCGTTCCTGACCCGCGAGGACGCCTTCGCCGCCCACCACACCGGCCTGGAGAGGCTGCACGCCGGCATCGAGGCGGTCACCACCACCGCCCAGGCCGCCCCGCTCACCGCCCGGCTCGGCGAACTCGCCGACGGGCTGCGCACGGTGACCGAGGTGGTCGCCGGGCTCGACATCGCCGACGCCACCGTCCGCACCGGCGTCCTTGAGCGCGTCGCCGACGCCCTCGGCGGCGTCAACCGCGCCCGCGCCACCCTCGACGCCCGGTGCAGGGCCCTGCGCGACCGGGAGGCGCGCGCCGGGCTCGCCGCCGAGCTGACCCTGCTCGGCCAGACCGTCACCGGCGCCCTCGCCGCGGCCGGCGACCCGGACGCCTGCGACGACCAGCTCGCCCGCGTCCTCGCCCAGCTCGAGGAACTGGAGTCCAGGTACGCGGAGTTCGACGACGTCCTCGGCGAACTCGCCGACAAGCGCACCGAGATCCACGACGCGTTCTCCGCCCGCAAGCAGAGCCTCACCGACGCCCGCGCCCGGCGCGCCGGACAGCTCGCCTCCGCCGCCGAGCGGGTGCTGGAGACGGTCGCCCGCCGCAGCGCCGCGCTCGCCGACGCCGACGCGGTGAGCACCTACTTCGCCTCCGACCCGCTGGTCGCCAAGGTCCGCCGCAGCGCAGACGAGCTGCGCTCCCTCGGCGACCGGGTGCGCGCCGAGGAGCTCGACGGCAAGCTGCGCTCCGCCCGCGAGGAGGCCGCCCGCGCCCTGCGCGACCGCACCGACCTCTACGCCGACGGCGGCCGCGCCATCCGTCTGGGCGCCCACCGCTTCGCCGTCTCCACCCAGCCCTTCGACCTCACCGTCGTCCCGCACGACGACGCCCTCGCCCTCGCCCTCACCGGCACCGACTACCGCGCCCCCGTCACCGACCCGGCCCTGCTCGCCGACCGCCCGCTGTGGGACCGGCGCCTGCCGTCCGAGTCGCCGCGGGTCGCCCGTGCCGAACACCTCGCCGCCCGGCTGCTGCACGAGCACGGCCCGGACGCGCTCGCCGGGGCCGACGACCTCCCCGCCCTGGTCCGCACGGCCGCCGAGGAGGCGTACGACGAGGGCTACGAGCGGGGTGTGCACGACCACGACGCCACCGCGATCCTCACCGCCCTGCTCCCGCTGTCCGACGGCGCCGGCACCCTGCGCCACGCCTCCGCGGCCCGCGCCCACGCCCTGCTGTTCTGGGCGCACGGCACGACGGAGCAGGAGCGCGCCGAGTGGACGACCCGCTCCCGTTCGCTGGCCCGGGTCCGGGACGCCTTCGGGGCGCCGCCCGCGCTGGACGCGCTGCGGGACGAACTCGCCCGCGCGGTGGGGGAGTGGGACCTGGACGCGCCGGTCCGCCCGGAGGCGTGCGCCGCGTACCTCTTCGACGAACTCACCACCGGGCCCGAGGGGTTCGTGATCAGCGCCCGTGCGCGCTCCCTGCTCGACACCTTCCGCCGCACGGTCGCCGGTGAGGGGTACGACGAGGACCTCACGGGCCTCGGCGACCTGGGCGCGCGCAGGCAGCTCGTCGAGGCGTGGCTCACCGCGTACACGCGGGCGTCCGGGGAGGAGGCGGACCCCGGGGACCTCGCGGAGGCCGCGGCCGCCGAGCTGTGCCCGGACGCGCCCCGCCACGCGTCGGACGCGCCCCTCAGCGTCACCGTCGAGGGCCTGGTCTCCACTCACCCGCGCATCACCGACCGCCGGCTCACCCTCCGCCTGGACGAGTTCCTCGCCCGCACCGGGGATTTCCGTGCGCGCGAGGCGCCCGCCTTCCGCGCCTTCCAGCGGCGCCGCGCGGCCCTCGTCACCGCCGAGCGGACCCGGCTGCGCCTGGACGACCACCGGCCGCGGGTGACGGCGTCGTTCGTCCGCAACCGGCTGGTCGACGAGGTGTACCTGCCGCTGATCGGCGACAGCCTCGCCAAGCAGCTCGGCACCACGGGCGAGTCCGCCCGCACCGGCGCCGGCGGTCTGCTGCTGCTCCTGTCCCCGCCCGGCTACGGCAAGACGACCCTGATGGAGTACGTCGCCCACCGCCTCGGCCTGGTCCTGGTGCGGATCAGCGGCCCCGCGCTGGGCCACGGCGTCACCTCGCTCGACCCGGCCGAGGCCCCGGACGCCACCGCCCGCCAGGAGGTCGAGAAGATCAACTTCGCGCTGGCGGCGGGCAGCAACACCCTGCTGTACCTGGACGACATCCAGCACACCTCGCCCGGACTGCTCCAGAAGTTCATTCCGCTGTGCGACGCCACCCGCCGGGTGGAGGGCGTGTGGCAGGGCGAGCCGCGCACCTACGACCTGCGCGGCAAGCGGTTCGCGGTGTGCATGGCCGGCAACCCCTACACCGAGTCCGGCGAGGTCTTCCGCATCCCCGACATGCTCGCCAACCGGGCCGACGTGTGGAACCTGGGCGACGTCCTCACCGGCAAGGAGGAGGTCTTCGCGCTCAGCTTCGTCGAGAACGCGCTCACCGCGAACCCGGTGCTCGCGCCGCTCGCCGGACGCGACCGCGCCGACCTGGACCAGCTGATCCGGCTCGCCTCGGACGACCCGACGGCCCGCCCGGACCGCCTGCTCCACCCGTACGCGCCGACCGAACTCGACCGCGTGCTGGCGGTGTTGCGGCATCTGCTCACCGCCCGTCGCACGGTCCTCGCGGTCAACGCGGCCTACATCGCGTCCGCGGCCCGCTCCGACCACGCCCGTACCGAGCCGCCGTTCTTGCTCCAGGGCTCGTACCGCAACATGAACAAGATCGCGCAGCGGATCCAGCCCGTGATGAACGACGCGGAGCTGTCCGCCGTCGTCGAGGACCACTACGCGGCCGAGGCCCAGACCCTCACCACCGGCGCCGAGGCGAACCTGCTGAAGCTCGCAGAGCTGCGGGGCACGCTCACGTCCGAACAGGCGGCCCGCTGGGCGGAGGTGAAAGCGGCTCACGTCCGCACGCTCACCCTGGGCGGTCCCGACGACGACGCCCTCGCCCGCGCGGTGTCCGCCCTCGCCCTGCTCGGCGACCGCATCGCGGCGGTCGAGTCGGCGATCACGCGCGCGGCCGGCTCCCGGCGCCTTCTCATGCCCCCGCCCCGGCAGGAGGACGACGGCTGAACGGGGCCGGCCGAGGACACCGAGCCGGGTCGCGCGAGGCGTGACCCGGCATCGGTTTCACGCCATCAACTTGACGTGAACATGGCCTATCTGGAGTTTATCTACGCGCGGAGCTGGTTCGGCGAAATCAGTATTCGGGTCATTACGGAAGACTTTCCGACCGGTAGTTACCGAGCGGTATTCGGCCCTGCTACAACCCATGTTGCTCCCTCAACTACCGTCGCGAGTTTCGTCGTGAAGGGCGGATACACGTGTCAACGCGCTCCCTGGGAACAACTCTCGCCACCCTCGTCCTGGGTGTGGCGACCGTACTCGGCCTCGCCCAGCCCGCCACCGCCGCCGGCCACAACTACGTGGCGCTCGGCGACTCCTACTCCTCCGGTGTGGGCGCCGGCAGCTACACCTCCGAGAGCGGTGACTGCAAGCGCAGCACCGCCGCCTACCCCCAGCTCTGGAAGAACGCCAACGCTCCGGCGTCGTTCAAGTTCGTCGCCTGCTCGGGCGCGACGACGACGAGTGTGTCCTCCACCCAGCTGGGCGCACTGTCCTCCTCCACGACCCTCGTGAGCGTCACCGCGGGCGGCAACGACGTCGGCTTCGCGGACGTCATGCAGACCTGCGTGCTGCAGAGCGAGGCCACCTGCGTCTCCCGGGTCGACACCGCCGTCTCGCAGATGCAGAACACCCTCCCGGGCAAGCTCGACTCGCTGTACTCCGGCATCCGGTCCCGCTCCCCGCAGGCACGCGTGGTCGTCCTCGGCTACCCGCGTTTCTACAAGCTGTCGGGCAGCTGCATCGCGGGCCTGAGCGAGACCGAGCGCTCCGCGATCAACAACGCCGGTGACGTGCTGAACGGGGTGATCGCCAAGCGGGCCGCCAACGCCGGCTTCGCCTACTCCAGCGTGGTGGACGAGTTCACCGGACACGAACTCTGCTCGGGCGACGCCTGGCTGCACAGCGTCACCTTCCCGATCGGCAACTCCTACCACCCGAAGGCCGCCGGCCAGTCGAGCGGCTACCTGCCCGCCTTCCGGTCAGCAGTCTGACGGAACGTCACCGGTGCACGCAGGCGGCAGCATTCCGCTTTGTCCTCTGGCGGACGCGCGTAGACCACGGGCATCATCGGTCTGCTCCGCCTGCACAGCCGTCCCCCACGCACCCTGGCCCCGACAGCAGGAAGGCCCCCACATGAAGACCCTCAAGGCCCCGAAGCTCCGCTCCGTCCTGACCGCCCTCGCCCTCGTCGTCGCCCCGGGCGCCGCCGTGGTGGGCACCGCCGGCGAGGCGTTCGCCGTCACCAAGATCAGCCACGCCACCGCGACGTCCATGTTCCGCGAGGTCGGCATCACCTGGTCGTCGTCCGGAGGCTGCTCCGACCGCTACGTCTCCACCTGCACGTCCTTCGACCAGCTCAACCTGGCCACGGCCCAGGGCGCCCAGACCCTGAAGCGGGCCACCGGCTGCGCACTGAACATCACGGGCGGCACCGAGACCGGGCACGCCTCCGGCACGTACTCGCACTGGAACGGCTACAAGCTCGACTTCTCCAAGACCACCTGCGTCGGGAACTACATCAAGAACACCTTCACCTACATCGGCGTGCGCGGCGACGGAGCCCCGCAGTGGCGGTCCGGCTCCGGCAACGTCTACGCCGACGAGGGCAACCACTGGGACGTCACCTACTACAACTGCGGCGGCTGCTGACCTCGCGTCGGAGGCCTCAGCCGGACCTCCGGTCCCCGTCCTCCGGCAGGGCGGCCAGCGCCGCCAGCTCCTCCGGGGTGCGGGGACCGGCGTCCGTGCCGCCGGCCGGCCCCCGCGCCCGCAGGAACAGCCCGGCCGCCACGCCCCACGGCAGCCTGAGCCCCGCCGCCGTGAGAAGGTCCCGCCGGGACAGCATCTGCGGGGCCGGGCCGGTGTGGGCGCCCGCCGGGGTGAGCAGCGCCGCGTCGTCGGCCCAGCGCAGGGCGAGATCCACGTCGTGTGTGGCCATCACCACCGTCGTGCCGCTCGCCCGCAGACCGTCGAGGGTGGCCAGCAGCCGTTCCTGGCCGTCGGGATCGAGACCCGCCGTCGGCTCGTCCAGGATCAGCACCCGCGGCCGCATCGCGACCGCGCCCGCGATCGCCGTCCGCTTACGCTGCCCGTACGACAGCAGATGCGTGGGCCGGTCGGCGAGCGCGGCGATGTCCAGCGCCTCCAGCGCCTCCGCGACCCGTACGCGCACCTCCCCGTCGGGCAGCCCGAGGTTCAGCGGCCCGAACGACACGTCCTGCCCCACGGACGCGGCGAACAACTGGTCGTCCGGGTCCTGCACCACCAGCTGCACGGTGGTGCGCAGCACCGTCAGCCCCTTCCGGTCGTGCCGCACCGCACGGCCCGACAGCAGCAACTCCCCGCCGTGCGGCCGCAGTCCGCCGCTCAGCAGCCGCATCAGCGTGGTCTTGCCGCTGCCGTTGCGGCCCAGCAGCGCCAGCGCCCGTCCCTCGCGCACCTCGAAGTCGAGCCCGGTGAACACCGGCGGCCCGTCCTCGTACGCGAACGACACGTCCCGCAGTGCCACCAGCACGGATCCGCTCACGACAGGGGCCTTTCCAGTACGAAGGTGAGGGCGGCCAGCGCCGCCAGGAGCGCGCCGCTCGCGGCCGTGAACCGGGCGGACACCCGGGCCTCGGGCACCAGCACGCGCAGGGCGCCGTCGTAGCCGCGGCCCGCGAGCCCGGTCTGCAGCCGCGCCGCCCGGTCGAAGGACCGGACGAACGCGGTCGCGCCGAGCCCGCCGAGCGAACGCCAGGCCGCCGCACGGGTGGTGTGCCCGAGCCGCGCCGCCTGCGCCCGGTGCACCCGGCGCACCGAGTCCAGCAGCAGAAAGCTCATCCGGTACGTCACCAGCGCCACGTCCACGAGCGGCGCGGGCACCCCGGCGCGCACCAGCCGCGGCAGCAGGTCCGACATCGGTGTGGTGAACGCGAACAGCAGCACGCCCAGCGAGGCCGCCGAGGTGCGCAGCAGCAACTCCCCGGCACGCAGCGGCCCGTCCTCGGCCGGCGACACGAAACCGCCGGGCCCGCCCACCCGCACCAGCAGGGTCAGCGCCCCGGTGACGCAGAACCCCAGCGGCACCCGGTACGCCCGCCACAGCCGCCCGGCCGGCACCCCCGCCGGGCCGAGCAGCAGCACCAGCGCGGTGACCAGCACCAGCGCGGCGCCCGGCCATGGAGGCAGCGAGACCGCGAGGACGGTGAGGCCGAGGCCGAGGACGGCCTTGTCCACGGGATGTCGGCGGCGCCAGCGGCTGCTGTGCGCCGCCGCGTCGATCGGCAGCACGGACCCGTCAGTCCCGTCCGCCGTCGGCGCCGGTGCGTGCCCCCGCGTCCGTGTCCACCGCGACGGACCGCTCACGGGCCCGCGCCTCGCCCTGCCGGCGCCCGCGCCGCAGCCCGAAGTAGTACGCCAGGACGCCCGCGCCGATCGCGGCCTGGAGGGCGAACAGCGCCGACTCGACCTCCCCGGACGGCGGTTCGTACAGCGGCGAGAACCACGGCTCGTAGTCCGGGTCGATCTCGGTGATCGCGGTCTCCGCCTCGCCGTCCGCCCCGGCGAACGGCTCCTCCTTGTGGTCGCCGAGCCCGAACGCCAGCGGGATCACGGCGAGGGCGGCGACGAGCAGCAGGAGCAGGGTGTTGATCCTCGCGTTGCGGCTCACCGGGCCACCGCCCCGGCCGACTCGGCCCGCTTGCCGCCGGCCGCCGAGGTGACCAGCACCCCGAGCCGGGTCAGCTCGCCCTTGCTGGACTGCACCAGCAGACGCATCACCAGCACGGTCAGCAGCCCCTCGCTGACCGCGAGCGGGATCTGCGTGACGGCGAAGATGGAGCCGAACTTCCCCAGCGCGCCCAGGAATCCGCTGCCCGGGTCGGGGAACGCCAGCGCCAGCTGGACGCTCGTCACGCAGTACGTCGACAGGTCGGCGACGAACGCGCCGCAGAACACCGCGCCCATCAGCGGCACACCGTACCGGCGCAGCAGCCGGTAGACGCCGTACCCCGCCCAGGGGCCGACGACCGCCAGGGAGAAGACGTTGGCGCCGAGCGTGGTGAGCCCGCCGTGGGCGAGCAGCAGCGCCTGGAACAGCAGGGTGATGGTCCCGAGCACCGCCATGACCGGCGGCCGGAACAGGATCGCGCCCAGCCCGGTGCCGGTGGGGTGGGAGCAACTCCCGGTCACCGAGGGCAGTTTCAGCGCGGACAGGACGAAGGTGAACGCTCCCGACGCGCCCAGCAGCAGCGTGCTCTCGGGATGTTCTCTGACGTCACGGACGAGCGACCGGGCTCCGTGGACGACGAAGGGCGCGGACGCGACGCCCCAGGCGACCGCGTGCGCCGGAGGCAGGAAACCCTCGGCAATGTGCATGGCTCAGCAGACCCTCTCCAGCACCTCGTGGATGGTTGACGCGCCTTGGCCGGTCTCCTGGCTGACGGGTACCACCGCCCGTGCTCCGCCTTCCCGGGTCCCGAAGAACCCAGTGGCTGCCCGTGAGGGCCGGAGCCGGACTTCCCGATCACAGTGGCGAGGGCCGCACCGGTATCGCACCGATTTCCCGTCACCAAGGCGTGGTGACAGTAGTCCCCGTCGCGGTCCGGTGACAAGCGGCGACGGGGGCGCGCGGAGGGCGCCCGGCGGCTCGGGACCCGGCGCACACCTGCGCGTTCGGGCAGCCCGGCGACCGGGGTGACTGGGGGGCCGCCGTCCTGGGCAAGGTCTTCCTGCAACTAATATGCAAGAGCGATTTTCCAGCAACAGGGATGTGAGGTTCGATGACGACCCGACGACGCATACGGGGCGCCGCCGCCGTGCTGGCGACGGCCGCGGCGGTCTCCGCCTGCTCGGCACCGGGCTCCGGCGGCGCGGACGGCGCGGCGGCCGGCGAGTCCGTGGTGATCGGCGTCTCCACCGAGCCCGACACCCTCAGCCCGCTCCTCGGCTACGGCAAGGACGGCAACTCCAAGCTCTTCGACGGCCTCCTCGCCCGCACCGCCGACATGACCCTCGAACCCGCCCTGGCCACGGCACTTCCGCGGATCACGGACGGCGGACGCACCTACACGTACACCCTGCGCAAGGGCGTCAGGTTCAGCGACGGCAAGCCGCTGACCGCGCGGGACGTCGTCTTCACGTACCGCACGGTGCTCGACGACGACACCAACAACACCGCCAAGAGCGAACTCGCGGCCGTCAAGGACGTCCGGGCGGTGGGCGACGACACGGTCGTCTTCACCCTCCACCACCCCTACGCGCCGTTCGCCGCCCGCACGGTGCTGCCGATCGTCCCCGAGCACGTCGCCGGCGGGCAGGACCCCAACACCGGCCCCTTCAACACCAAGCCGGTCGGCACCGGACCGTACGTCCTCGCCGACTGGCGCAAGGGCGAGAAGCTCACCTTCAAGGCCAACCCGCACTACTGGGGCGGCGCCCCGAAGGTGAAGAAACTCACCATGGCGATCGTCCCCGACGACGACGTCCGCGCCACCCGGCTCCGCTCCGGCGACCTCGACGGCGCGGTCCTCCCGCCCAACCTCGCCGCCACCTTCAAGGGCGACGACGACAAGAAGACGTACCGGGCCACCTCCTACGACGTCCGCGTCGTCACCCTCCCCAGCGGCAACCCCGTCACCGGCGACACCGCGATCCGCCGCGCCCTCGACCTCGCCGTCGACCGGCAGGCCATGGTCGACAAGATCCTCGACGGCGCCGGCCGCCCCGCCTACGGCCCGCTGCCCGTCGACGACCCCTGGTTCGCCGAGGACGTCGAGCGCCCGCGCGACCTCGCCGAGGCCGGCCGCGTCCTCGACGCCGCCGGCTGGACGAAGGGCGAGGACGGCGTCCGCGCCAAGGACGGCCGCCCCGCCCGCTTCACGCTGTACTACCCCTCCGGCGACAAGGTCCGCCAGGACCACGCCCTCGCCTACGCCTCCGACGCCAAGAAGGCCGGCATCGACGTCCGGGTGGAGAGCGCCACCTGGGAGGTCATCGAGCCGCGCATGCACCGGGACGCCGTCCTCGCGGGCTTCGGCAGCACCGGCGACCCCGACTTCGGGCTCTACACGATGCTGCACTCCTCCCTCGCCGGCGACGGCTTCAACAACATGGCCCACTACGCCGATCCTGCCGTCGACCGCGCCCTGGAGACCGGCCGGCGCACCCAGGACCCCGAGACCCGCAAGGCCGCCTACGCCGCCCTCCAGCGCGCCCTCGTCAAGAACCCCGGCTACACCTTCCTCACCCACATCGACCACCTGTACGTGCTCGCCGACCGCTGGAAGGGCCTCACCACCCAGACCGAGCCGCACGAGCACGGCTTCGCCGCCGGACCCTGGTGGAACGTCGAGGACTGGCAGCCCACGCCATGACCCACGCCCCCTGGCGCGCCATGGCACGGCTCACGGCGCGCCGCGCGCTGTACGCCGTGCCGGTGCTCCTCGTCGTCACCTTCGGCGTCTTCGCCGTGGCCGCCGCGTCCCCCTTCGACCCGGTGAAGGCGTACGCGGGCACCGCCGCGCTTGGCGCCGACCAGGAGACCCTGGACCGGCTGCGGGACAACCTCGGCGTGGACCGGCCGTTCACCGCCCGCTGGTGGGACTGGCTGACCTCCGCCCTCGGCGGCGACCTCGGCCTCTCGGCGGTGATGCGCCAGCCGGTGGCCGAGGTCATCGGCGAACGCCTGGTGTGGTCCACGCTGTTGTGCGCCGTCGCGTTCGCCGCGGCCGTGCTGCTCGGCACGGTGCTCGGCGTGCTCGCCGCCCGCCGCCCCGGCTCCCTCGTGGACCGTGCGGTCACCTCCGCCGCGTACGTCCTGGAGGCCGCCCCGGTCTTCTGGATCGCCCTGCTCGCCGTCTGGCTGTTCGCCCTCCAACTGGACGTCCTCCCGGCGGGCGGCCTCACCGACACCGGCAGCGACCGGGTGACCTTCGGCGGCCTGGTCCAGCACCTGGTGCTCCCCGCCGGCGTCCTCGCCGTCTCCCAACTGCCCTGGTTCACGCTGTACGTCCGCCAGGGCGTCGGCGACGCCCTCGCGGAGGACCCCGTGCGCGGGGCGAGGGCGCGCGGCCTGAGCGAACGCACCGTGCTCCTCGGCCATGCCCTGCGCTCCGGACTGCTGCCGGTGCTCACGCTCATCGGCTCCCGGGTGCCGGAACTCATCACCGGGGCGCTGCTGGTGGAGACCGTCTTCAGCTGGCCCGGCATCGCCTCGGCCACGGTGGAGGCGGCCACGGCGGTCGACTTCCCGCTGCTGGCCGCGCTGACCACCCTCGCCACCGCCGCCGTCCTCGCCGGCAACCTGCTCGCCGACCTGCTCTACGGGCTGATCGACCCGAGGGTGAAGCTGGAGGAGATGTGACGACCGAGGCCGATACCGCCGCCGGCCCGGCGGCTCCCGAGTGGCGAGCGCACGACGCCGCCCGCCGCTCCACGCACGTCCTGCGGCTGCGCGTCTCCGCCGCCCTGGTCGCCGTGACCGTGCTGGCCGTGCTGCTCGTCCCGCCGCTGGTCCAGCTCGACCAGCAGGCCGTCGACCTGGCCGCCAAGCTCGAACCGCCCAGCTGGGCGCACCCGTTCGGCACCGACGACGTGGGCCGCGACCTGCTGCTGCGCTGCGTCTACGGACTGCGGGTGTCCCTGCTCGTGGGCGTGGTGGCCGCGCTCACCGCCACGGTGATCGGCACCGCCGTGGGAGCCGCCGCCGGCGCCCTCGGCGGCTGGGCCGACCGTCTGGTCATGCGTCTGGTCGACACCCTGTCGTCCGTCCCGCACCTGCTGCTCGGCATCTTCATCGTGGCCATGTTCCGGCCGGGCGTCTGGCCGGTGGTGATCTCCGTCGCCCTCACGCACTGGCTGTCCACCGCGCGCATCGTCCGCGCGGAGGTGCTGTCGCTGCGGTCCCGGCCGTTCGTCGACGCGGCCGTCTCCGGCGGGGCGAGCCGGTGGCGGGTGACGGTACGCCACCTGCTGCCGGGCGTGCTGCCCCAGGCGGGTCTCGCCGCCGTCCTGATGGTCCCGCACGCCATGTGGCACGAGTCGGCCCTGTCCTTCCTGGGCCTGGGCCTGCCCACCCACACCGCGAGCCTCGGCACGCTCATCCAGGGCGCCCGCGGCTCCCTCCTCGCCGGCCAGTGGTGGCCCACCCTCTTCCCCGGCCTGTTCCTGATCCTCCCCACCCTCGCGGTCGCCGGCCTGGCGGGCGCCTGGCGCGAACGGATCAATCCCCGCCGCCGATCGGAGCTGATGCTGTGACGCCCGCGCCCCTGCTCTCGGTACGCGACCTGTCCGTCCGCTTCCTGCTCCCCGGAGGGCGCCGCGTCGCCGCCGTGTCGGACGCGTCGTTCGACGTCGCGCCGGGGGAGTGCCTCGCCCTCATCGGGGAGAGCGGCTGCGGCAAGTCCGTGCTGGCGTCCGCCCTGCTCGGGCTGCTCCCGGCCAACGCCCGCACCGCCGGCCACGCCCACCTGGGCGAGCTCGACCTGCTGACGGCCGGCGAACGCACCCTCGCCCGCACCGTACGCGGCCGCCGTATCGGCCTGGTCCCGCAGTCCCCGGCAGCGCATCTGACCCCGGTGCGGACGATCCGCTCGCACATCGAGGAGACGGTCGCCCGCCTCACCGGCGTCCGCGGCCGCACCGCCCGCCGGAAGGCGGGCGAACAGGCTTCGTCGCGCGCCGAGTTCCCCCTCGACCACCTCGACCGGCACCCGCACGAACTGTCCGGCGGGCTGGCCCAGCGCGCCGCGACCGCCCTCGCGCTGATCGGTGACGCCCCGCTGCTGCTCGCGGACGAACCCACCACCGGCCTGGACCGCGACCTGGTGGACCGCACGGTCGACGAACTGCGCCGGCACGTGGACGACGGTCACGCCCTGCTGATGATCACGCACGACCTGGCCGCCGCCGAGCGCATCGCCGACCGCGTCGCCGTCATGTACGCGGGCCGCATCGTCGAACTCAGCGACGCGGCACCCTTCTTCGGCTCCCCGGGCCCCCGTCACCCCTACAGCCGCGGCCTGCTGGAGGCCCTCCCCGAGCGGTCCTTCACTCCCGTCCCCGGCCTGCCGCCCGAACTGGGCAGCCTCCCCGAGGGCTGCGCCTTCGCCCCCCGCTGCGACCGCGCGACGGACATCTGCCGCGTGCTCCCGTACCTGGAGAACACCGTCGCCTGCCACCACCCGGTACCGGCCCCGGCCGGCACGTCCCACGCGACCCGGACCCCGGAGGACACCCGTGCTTGAGCTGCGCGCCGTCACCGCCGGCTACGACCGCCGCGCCCCCGTCGTCCGCGACGCGCACCTCACGGTCACCCCGGGCGAGGCGGTGGGCCTGCTCGGCCCGAGCGGCTGCGGCAAGTCGACCCTCGCCCGGGTCGCCGCCCTGCTGCACCGCCCGGACGCCGGTGAGGTCGTCCTCGACGGCACGCCCGTCCGCGGCTTCCGGCACCGCGCCCCCCGCGAGCAGCGCACCGCGATCGGCGTGGTCTTCCAGCAGCCGCGCCTCGCCGCCGACCCCCGGCTGCGCCTCGCCGACCTGATCGCGGAACCTCTGCGGGCGACGGGCCGGCGGGCCTCGGCCGCCGACCGCGTGGCGGAGCTGGCCGACACCGTGGGCCTCACCCCGGACCTGCTCGGCCGCCGCCCTCACGAGGTGAGCGACGGCCAGCTGCAACGCGCCTGTCTGGCAAGGGCGTTGGCCTTGAAGCCCCGCTGGCTGGTGTGCGACGAGATGACGGCGATGCTCGACGCGTCGACCACGGCCGCGCTGGTGCGGGCCGTGGAGGACTACCGCGCGTCGACGGGCGCGGGCCTGCTGTCGGTCGGCCACGACCGCGTCCTGCTGAACCGCTGGTGCGACCGCACGGTCCCCTGGGAGGCGGTGGCCGCGGGCTGAGGCCCGGGCGGCCCGGCCCCGCCTCCCAAAGAACCGGTCACCATATCTGGACGTCGCCCGCGAGGTCCCCCTCCTCGAACGAGGCGTCCCCGGACATCTCGTCGGCGGCGGGCGAGCCGAAGGCGCCGGAGAGCATGCTGGTCATCAGTTCCTCGATGTTCAGCTCGGTCGCCCCGGCGGGCGCCTCGGGCTTCTCGCCCTCGCTCACGCGCAGCACCAGCGCGAACTTCTTGACCTTCGCCGTCTCCGCCAGCTTGGCGAGATCGACGGACACCTCGGTCAGCTCGCCGTTCTTCAGCGTGAAGTCGGCGCTGACCTTCTTGTTCGGGGCGTCCGCGAAGTCCTTGGCGGTGGGCAGCTCGTCCCCGATCGGCAGGTCGTTCTGCAGCGGCTTCAGGGCGTCGAACAGCTCGGTCAGCAGCGTGCGGAACGGCGCGGTCGCCTTGATGTGCTCGGTGCCGTCCGAACCGCCGGAGGTGGTGAGGTCGACGTTCTCGGCGACGGCCTTCTTCAGCGCGTCCGTCAGCTTCTTCTGCGTCTTGGCGTCGAGGCTGGGCTCCGCGGACGGCTCCTCGGCGCCGAGGCCCTCCGCCCCGGACATGTTCTTGCCGGTCTTCTCCATCTCCTTCTTGGAGAGCTTGATCCACCCGCCTTCGAGGAGCTTCTTGAACGCCCCCGCCTCGGGCGGCAGTTCACTGGCCGGCGGCAGCGGGCTGCCCGACATCTCGCCGAGCGTCGCGGCGTCGACACGGGCGTAGATCCAGTCCCCGACCAGCCGGTACTCGAGGAGGGCGCCGTCCGGACCGCTGAGCTTCATCGCCATCGCGGTGAAGTCCTTCTCCCCGGAGTCCTTGATCGGCTTCTTCGAGTGCATGGAGACGCTGATCGTCCCCTCGCTGAGCAGCTCGGCGATCTCGGCGGGCATCTCCTCGCCCGGCTCCGACTGCTCGGCGTCCAGCGCCTTCAGCGAGGCCGCGTCGGTGTCGAGGTCCAGCTCGAAGGCGAGCGAGCGCTCCTCACCGAGCTTGTCGAAGGCGTTGTCCAGCTTCTGTCCGGCGGACAGGTTCTCCACCGTGCCGCAGGCGGCGGTGCCGGCGAGGACCATGCCGGCGACGGCGGTGGTGGTCAGGGTCTTGCG
Source organism: Streptomyces albogriseolus (assembly GCA_014650475.1). Classification (GTDB taxonomy): domain Bacteria; phylum Actinomycetota; class Actinomycetes; order Streptomycetales; family Streptomycetaceae; genus Streptomyces; species Streptomyces albogriseolus. The sequence continues at coordinate 417,507 of BMVA01000004.1, read as the reverse complement.
CAACGCAAAAATGACGATCTCCTTGTCAAGCGACCGGTCCGGTCGTCATGTCAGACGACCGAACAACTCGAACGGTTGTATGGCAAAAGCAAGTTCACCGGGAGAACACGCACGGAAGCGGCCCGCGCCCGACTCACCGGCCCGCACGCCGGGAAGAACCGGACCATGTCCACTCACACGACGGCCGCCGCAGGAGTCCAGGTCTGCTCCCTCAAACGGGACACCCCGCAGACGATCCCGGCCAACGCCCCCTACACGGTCATCCGGTTCCCCTTCGGATCCGCCGAGTCCAGCGACCGTTTCACCATGCACCAGGTCGACCAGCCCGACGGCTATGTGATCACCGACTGGGACAACGACCCCCGCTCCGGCCTGATATGGCCCAGCGTGGCCGGCTGGGGCACCCTCTACGCGATGATCCAGTGGGAGGCCGGCGGCTACGACGAACTCCGCGACCAGTTCGTCCGCGACCCCCTCGGACTCACCCCCAACCCCAACGACACCACGGCCACGGAACACCGCCCGCCGAGCCCCGGCATGCAGTGCTGGACCAAGAGCTGGGGGATCTTCGTCGACCCGTCCGTCCCCCTCGCGGTACGCGCCACCCACGACGACAGCGTGGCCCGCAAGATCGTCCTGGCGGAGTTCAAGCTGGTGATCCACGAGGCCGCCTGAACCGCCCCGGCCGGGGCTGTCCCCGGCCGGCCGGAGCTGTCCCCGGCCGGGGCTGTCCGGCCGGGGTCATCGCGGGCTGACGGTGACCGTGGCGTAGGCGAAGACCTCGCCCTCCCGGGGCGCGCGGTTCCAGGACCGGGTGGTCAGCTCCGGCAGGATGCCCTCGGCCAGGGCGTGCCGGGGCAGGGAGAGGCCGAACTCGCCTTCCACCGCGGCCAGCAGACGCCGCTCGCGGTCCGCGTCGCCGACCCCGCTCAGCACCCGCTCCGGGTCGAGGGCCGCGGGCACGTCCCCCGAGCGCTCGACGTCCGTGCCGCGCAGCGTGTACGCGTACAGCTCCTCGCCCCGCTCGGCGACCGAGAGGTGGAAGACCCTTGGCATGTCGTCGCGCCCACGGCATACCCACAGCACCACGGCGCGTCCGCCGCCGCGGGAGGCCTCGGCGGCGGGGGAGACGAAGAGGCGCCCGGGCCCCCGTGTCCGCGCGGCCGGATCGAAGCCGAACGCCCACCCTGAGCCCGTCCGGCCCACCGCCACCACGGCCCGGTCCTCCCACAGCTCCTCGCCGTCCCGCCGCTGCTTGACGTCGTGGGGGAACCACCCGGCGGGACGGACGGGCGGGGCGGTCAGGCCCGCACCCTCGTCCTGCCCGACCAGACCCGGCAGCGCCTCCGGCTCCACGCCCTCCACCCACAGACACCGGTACGAGCCGAACGGGGCGTTCCACCGCTGGGACTCCGCCAGCCAGCTCAGCCCCGGCGGGTCCAGGTCCGGCACCCGCTCGGGCGCCGTGCCCGTCCGTCCGGCCCGGGGCGTCGCCAGCAGTTCCCGCCCCCGCTCCCGCGTGACCACCGGCCCGAGAACCGGGTCGGCCAGCAGGCCGAGCGGCGCCAGCAGGCCCGGTGCGGGCGGCGACCAGGAGGGCAGCGCGGCACGGATCACCCGCCACGCGCCGTCCGTGTCACCCCACCGCGCGGCCTCCCGCGCCTCGGCGACGGCCCGCCCGAAGTCACCGTCCGGTGCGTAGCGGTAGGAACCGTCGCGCACCCGGGCGAGTATCGCGTCGGCGGCCGCCTGGATGCCGTCGTCGGTCTCGACGCCCAGCGGGAACCGGTGGGCGCCGAGGTGGGGGCGGCTGTCCCGCGCCCGGGCCAGGGCCAGCACGGGCACCAGCTCGTCCGTGCAGCGCGGATCGGCGACGAGCCCCCCGAAGGTCGCGCCAGCGTGCCCGACGCCCTGTGCCAGGACGTCGAGCTGCCCCAGCATCCCCCAGGCCCCCGGCCGCCCGTAGCGCCGTGCGACGGCCAGCAGCTCCCGGGCGGCCTCCCACCTCCCGCTCAGCGCCTCCTCCCGCGCCCGCGCGACGTCGGCGTCCCGGGCGCGGGTGGTGTCGTTGACGAACTCCGGCAGCTGCGCCCGTTCGGCGTGGAAGGACTCGTACCGGCGCTGCATATAGGCCCGGAACGACGGATACCGGGCCGGGTACTCACCGCTCCAGCCCTTGTAGACGTACAGCGCCCACTCGCCGTCCTCGTCGGTGTCGCCCGGGTCCAGCAGCGCGTAGGACATGTCGGAGTCGGTCTCCAGCTGCAGCGCGCGTTCCCACATCCCGGCGAGCAGCACCTGCTGCTCGGTCGCCCGCTCGTCCAGGCTCTCCCGGTACATCGGCGTCATGGAGAACGGATCCCCGAACCAGCCGATCTCGTGCGCCGCCCCGAGCTGGTAGATCGAGTCGTCCCGCAGAGCCCAGCCGTTGCTCGCCAGGAGGAACCCCCGGTAGGACGGCGGCAGCCGGGTCCCCAGGCGCCGCTCGGCGTCGGCCACCTCGCCCTCGGACGCCGGCGGAGCCGCGAGCGCCAGATCGGCGAGGGTCGTGTCCCCCTCCGCCAGCTCCATCGCCTCGTCCTCGCTCGGCACCCACTCGTCCTGCCAACGCCGCAGGAACGTCCCCCAGTCGAACCCGTTGTCGTCCATGCGCCGATGGTGGCAGCTCCCACTGACAACGCTGCTCGTGAGGCCGCAGGGGCCCGTTCGAGGGGCTGGTCAGGCCGGTCACGCAGGGACGACGACCCGTCCGACCCCGGCGGGATCAGCCGACAAGAACGATCTCGTCGGCGCCCGTCTGCGCGTACATGTCGTTGACGATCTTCTGAGCCAGGACACGGTGCTCGGACGGAACCTCGACGCGTGCCCACATCAGGTGAGCCTGCTGGGCCCCGCTGTCCTTGTACCGCCAGGCCCAGTACCGCTTCATGGCCATGCGGTAGCGGCCGTCACCCACCACGCCGGCCGTGTGGTAGGTGGCCTCGTTGTGCTTCGTCCACGGGGTCGTGGCGTTGTCGGGGACGGTGCGCAGAAAGGCGGCCGTCTCCTGGTCGCTGCAGTAGGCCCCGCACAGTTCGCTCCTGATCTCCAGGCGCAGGTCGGGGAGCAGCCCGGCCTCGACGGCGTCGGGCACCGCCGTGCACGTGTACGAGCCAGGGCCGCCGGAGGCGCTCTGACAGTCCATCTGCTTGGGCGCGCGGAAGACGAAATGGACGCCGGACAGCTCCCAGACGTAGGAACGCTCGTCGCCCCGCCAGGTCGCGCCCCGCACCGAACCGGTGGCCCGCCGGTTGTAGTACGCGAGGCGGTTGTCCCCGGCGGGCACGGGCGGCGGCGGGGTGACGGAGCTGAGCGGCCGGTCGACGGCCGGCACGGTGGCGCCCCGGGTCAGAGGCTTCGGATCCCCCTCGCGGGGACGTGTCCCGGCGAGACCGGCCCGGCGGAGCGCCGTGCGGACCAGGATCTGGGCGATGTCGGCCACGCGGTCGGAGGAGGCGAATTCCTCGCTGTAGTCGAACTGGACCACGGCATTGCCGACCCGCACGCCGACCCTGGCCGTCCTCGACGCCTCGACACGGTAGGAGCTGCCGCCCGAACCGCGCCAGACGGACAGGTAGGCCTCGTGGCCGAGGCCGCTGAGATCCCGGTGGAATCCCCGGGCCGGCACATCTTCTTCGAAGTTCGGTGCGCCGGCGCGAAGCTGCCCGTAGCGGGCATGGGCCCACTCGGTTCCGCTGACGCCGATGCCGTCGCCGGCGAGCAGGTCCCAGCTGACGCCGAGGGACACGTTGCGGCTGAACGGCGCCTGCTCTCCCGCCGAGCACGAGGCACCGTCGTCAGCGGCCACCTGGACCGGATCCCGCATCAGCCGGGCCACGTCCGCCGCGTCGAGCAGTGCGCAGGCGTTGGGCAGTGAGCGGACCGGCCCCGGCACCCGCTCGCCGACCACGGCACCGGAGCCCACCACCAGTTGCCCGCCCGAGACCGCGACGGCGAGCGCCGCGGCCAGGGCTCGGCGAACCCGCGCGGGCGCGGTCCGGGACCGCGCGCCCGCCGCGGCCGGCACCCCGAGGGCAAGACGGTTCCGCAGCTCGATGTGCCGGAACCGGTAGACGCCGCCGGCCTGCCGCAGCACCCCGCGGGCATGCGCGTCCTCCAGGAAGGGCAGGAGCCGCCAGGGAAGGCGGCCCGTGGCCCGGAAGTACAGGCGGGCCGTCGTGAACCCGCCCCACGCGGAGGAGCCGAAGGCGAACAGCAGCCAGCACACCGGCGTCGCGACGGCCATCAGCACCCAGTCGCGAACGGTGACGACGTCCCTGCCGCCTCCATTGGACTGCCAGGCGAGCAGCAGCATGGGCGGCAGGTGGAGCACATGCCGCAGCGGTGTCGCGTCGCCGCCCAGCCGCAGCGGGGCGAACCAGCCCACGCGGAGCACGCTGCGCCGGTCCGTCCGCAGCAGGGCGGCCGGGCTGTCCGCCCTGGCCGGATCGGCGTCGCGCCACACATGCCTGAGGGCCCGGCGCCCGTACCACCACACCACTGCGCCGGAGAGCCACAGGCAGAGAAACACCGAGCCGTCCCGGCGGACGACGGCCGTCACCGTGGCGCCGATCGTGAGGGCGGCCAGAACCGCCAGCCCTCGATCCCGCCACGGGGCGAACGCTCCCCGGAGGTCCCCCCGCCGGGGCCTGTGCAGCCTGCGCGGCGGCACATGACGCCCCGCGGCCGGCGCGGCTGCCTGCGCCAGGAAGGCCAGCCCGCAGAGCATCGCGTACGCCCCGGCCATGGACGGCAGCGGCAGCCATTGCCGCCACCACGGCAGCCCGAAGGCGAGGCCCGCCACCGACAGCCAGCCGACCAGAAGTGCCGGCGCCATGACGAGCCCGGAGACGAGCCGGGGCACGGCCCGGTCCAGTCGCCACCAGGCGAAGTCCTGTTCGTTCTCCGCCTTCATCTGCGCGGCGAGGAAACCGATCCAGGCGCGCGCCTGCTGCGGTGACCAGCCGCCGTGCGCGGCCTGGATGTCGTACGAGGAGCTGTAGACGGTGTCCAGGAAGGCGTCGTACAGATGGCTTTCGATGTCGGCGCGGGACCTGAACGCATCCGGCGCGAGCAGCTCCGAGGGATCGGCGTCGGCGCGGGCGTACGCGACCCGGGCCAGTCCCACCATCAGCGGGACGGACAGCACCTGTCGAAGCCGCCGTACCTCGGGCGGCGCGGCGGGGGAGCGGCCGGCGATCCGGTCCAGGACCGGTGTCCAGCGGGTGGGGGCCGGACCGGGGCTGAGGTACGCCCGTACGGTCGCGTCGCCGAGCGGCCTCAGGCGGATCTCGGTGCGTTCGAAGTCGAGCTGGTCGGAGACATGCCGGCGGTACTCGGGCTCGCGGCCGGCCAGCACGAAGGGCCGGCTGCCGCGCAGGGTCTCGCCGATCTGGCGGAGGGCGGCGGCCCGCCGGTGCTCGGGGAGTTCGTCGAAACCGTCGAGCATCGGCAGGACCCTGCCGGTGAGGAGGAGATGGAAGGCGACCTCCGCCGGGGGGACGTCGCGCACCAGGGTGCATGCCTCCGGGTGCGCGTCGGCGAGCTGTTCCGCCATCCAGAGCAACAGCCCCTGGTCCGGGTCCCAGGAGGCCAGCGACACGATCAACGGCACCGGGTCGCCGGATCCGCGGGCCCGCCGGTGCAGCAAGGCGTGGGCCAGGCGCAGGACGAGCACGGACTTGCCGGCGCCGGCGCCGCCGAGGACGACCAGGCGACGTGTGGGGAGGGCGGTGTAGTAGTCGGCGATGTCCGGCGGGTCGGGGCGCGCCGACGGGCGTTCCTCCTCGGCGCCGTCCTCAGCCTGCGGCGTCAGGGTCGTCCACGCCACGTCCAGCGGGTACGGATCGTTGAGCCGCCTCAGACGTTCGTCCTCGTCGTAGCGGACGACCAGGCTCTCCGCGAGCGCCTCGGCGACGCGGTCGAGGGTGCGCCGCGTGCGCCAGGCGGCCCGGCGCCGGCGGGCCCATTTCCTGCGCAGCCGGGACCACCAGGACAGCCCGAGGGCGCCCACGAGGAGCAGCCCGCCGCCGACCACCGGACCCGGGTCGAGCCGCGCGGGAAGCGGGAGTTCGGGCCGGGAAAGAAGCAGGAACACCCCGAGCAGACCGACGGCGTACGGCAGGACGGCCTCACCGGGACCGCGGTCGCCGGGAGCGCCGACGCCGTGCCCCGCGTACAGGTCGCCGTCCCCGTGCAGGGAGACGTTCTCGACGACCTGCGCGAAGACGACGTTCCGCTGGGTTCCCCCGGAGATCTCCTGGTGCAGGCCGTCGCCGCCGCTCGCCACGCCCCGCTCCTCCTCCGTCAGCCCAGGTTGATCGAACCGTGGACGTCGCGGGTGAAGACGACGTTGTGCTGGGTGCCTCCGGAGATCTCCTGGTGCTGGGTGCCGCCGCCGGCCGACGCGCCGGACAGTTGCTCCGCCTCCCGTCGCCATTGGGCGAGGGCCTCGGCGAACGCGGGGTCCTGGCGGGCACGCAGGGCGAGACCCTCCGCCAGCCGGGCGGCTCGCTGCTCGTCGGAGGCGTCGTCGTCCAGGGCCCCGACCAACGCGCCCACCTCCGGTTCGCCGTCATCCTGCACGGCATCGGGCTGCCGGTCGGGGGGCCGCTGCACGAGGGCACGCAGCCGCTCCCAGAGGTTCTGCCCCGCGGCTCCGGCGGTCCCGCTCGCCAGAGCCATAAGAAGGTCCGCCGCCACGGGTTCCACGCGTCTCCCCTTTCGCGTTCCCTCAGGGAATACGACCTTACGCCCCAACCGGGCCCCGGGGCACGCCTGTTGTGCCGGTCAGCGGGGTTGCGAGACCGCGGAGGCCGGCCCTGTGAGCACCGCCCGGACCGTCTTGCCCTGGGACGGTAGGGGACGCGGTCCCAGTGGTGGCGTCGGAGTGGCGGTCCGGTGCGGGCTGGGGCGAGTGCCGCGCCCCGTGCGCTGAGTGAGCGTACGGATGCGACGAGTCGACGGTGCGCCGGGTCTTCCGCGGCGTCGGGCGGGGAGCGCAGGGATGGTGGCGACGGGGGCGGGTCCTCTCGATCCGTGATCGGCCGTCGCCCCGTCGTGACCGCCCGGAACGGAACGGGCCCGGGCGTACGTCCGGGGTCCGTCCGCCCGCCCCGATCAGGTGATCCACGTCACACCCGGATGCTGTCAGGAACCGGGGCGCCGTCTCGTTCAAGGGGCACGCGAACGAGACAGGAGCATCGCCATGAAGCACCGCATCGTCGTACTCGGTGCCGGATACGCCGGGGCTTTCGCCGCCGGGAACCTGGCCCGCCGGCTCTCCCCCGCGGACACCGAGATCACCGTCGTCAACGCCGCGCCCGAGTTCGTCGACCGGATGCGGCTCCACCAGCTCGCGGCCGGCCAGGACCTCACGTTCCGCAGGCTCGCCGACGTGTTCGCGGGCACCGGCGTGCGGCTGCGTCTGGCGCGCGTCACCGGCGTCGCCCCCGAGCGCAGGACCGTCTCCGTGACCGGCGAGGACGGCGACGGCGAGCTCGCGTACGACACCCTTCTCTACGCGCTCGGCAGCTCCGTGGCCCACCACGGCGTCCCCGGCGTGGCCGAGCACGCCTTCGACGTGACCGGCCTGTCCTCGGCGCTGCGTCTGCGCGAGCGCCTGGCCGGCCTGGACAGGGGCAGCACCGTACTGGTCGTCGGCGAGGGGCTGACCGGCATCGAGACCGCCACCGAGTTCGCCGAGTCCCGGCCCGACCTCTCGGTCGCGCTCGCCGCCCGCGGCGAACTGGGCGCCTGGCTCTCCCCGAAGGCCCGCCGGCACCTGCGCCGGGCCTTCGACCGGTTCGGCATCACCGTCCACGAGCACACCGCCGTCGAAGCCGTCGAGCCGACACGGGCGGTCGCCGCCGACGGCACGTCCCTCCCGGCCGATGTGACCGTGTGGTCGGCCGGGTTCGCCGTGCACCCCGTCGCGGCCGCCAGCGGCCTGGAGGTGGCCGAGACCGGTCAGATCGTCGTCGACCGCACCATGCGCTCCCTCTCGCACCCGGACGTCTACGCCGCCGGTGACTGCGCCTACGCGATCGGTGAGAACGGCCGACCGCTGCCGATGTCCTGCGCCTCGGCCGGCCTCACCAACATGCAGGCGACCGCCGCGATCGTCGCGCGCCTGACGGGCGGCGAGACCCCGGCCACCGAGTTGAAGTACTACGGGAACCACATCAGCCTCGGGCGGCGGGACGCGATCTTCCAGATGGTGGACGGGGACGTCCGGGCGAAGTCCTGGTACCTGGGCGGCAGGACCGCCGCGCGGCTCAAGGCGGGCGTGCTCAAGGGGGCCGGGTGGGGCGTCGCCCACCCGACCTTCGGCATGCCGAAGCGCAGGCGCCGCCTGACCACCGTGCCCGACCCGGCCGGTGCGCCCGGCCGCGCCGGCGCGAGGACCACCGCCTAGGCTGCCGCACATGGACAGCGCAGCCGTCGAACGCTTCGAGGCCGGCCGGGGCCGGCTGGCCTCGCTCGCGTACCGTCTGCTCGGTTCGGCCGCCGACGCCGAGGACGTCGTGCAGGACACGTTCCTGCGCTGGCAGGCGGCGGACCGCGAACGGATCGAGGTGCCGGAGGCGTGGCTGACCAAGGTCGTCACCCATCTCTGCCTCGACCGGCTCCGCTCGGCGCAGGCGCGCCACGAGCGCGCGGCCGGCGCCTGGCTGCCCGAGCCGCTCCTGGAGGGCGACCCGATGCTCGGCCCCGCCGACACCGTCGAGCAGCGCGAATCGGTGTCCCTGGCCGTACTGACCCTCATGGAGCGCCTCTCACCGGTCGAGCGGGCCGTCTACGTCCTGCGCGAGGCCTTCTCGTACAGCCACGCCGAGATCGCCCGGATCCTCGACGTCACCGAGTCCGCGAGCCAGCAGCATGCCCACCGGGCCCGGGTCCGGGTCGCCGCCGAGCGCCGCCGCGGCAGCGAGGAGGTGGACCTCGCGTCCGCGCGCCGGGTCGTCGAGGAGTTCCTCGCCGCCGCCACATCGGGGCGCACCGAGCGGCTGGTCGCGCTGCTCACCGACGACGTGACGGCGGTCTCGGACGGTGCGGGGCGGGCCAAGCGGCTGCTGCGGCTCACGACGCGCGAGCGCGTCGCCTCCTACGTGCGGGCGGGGTTCAGGCCCACGCCGGTGAAGCGGCGGCTGGCCGGCGGCTCGCCCGTGTTCCACATCGCGGTGCTCAACGGCTCCCCGGCAGTCCTGGCCGTGGTCGACGACCGGGTCGTCGGCACCGTGGTGTTCGACGTCCGGGACGGCAGGGTCGCGTCCCTGTGCGGCATCGCCGCCGCGGACCGGCTCGTGCGTCTGGACGAGGCCTGGCGGCAGCACGGAAGCGACGCACCGGTCGTCGCCGCGTGGTGACTGGCGCCCGCGGGTTCCGGCGACGTGTTCCGGACCGCCGACTACGCCACCGGGCACGCCAGTTCGGGGACCGCAGGCCCGCCCGGCGACCCGTACGCCACCTTCACCGAGCAGGCGCTGCGCGCTTCGCTGCGCGAGCTGGACCGGGTGGCCACGGGCCCCTGGGCAAGGAGGAGTACTCCAACCTGGCGTACGCCGTGCTCGGGCACGCCCTGACCACTGTCACGGGATGCCCCTACCAGCAACTGGTGGACACGCACGTGCTGTTGCCGCTGGGACTGGAGGCGGGTGCGGTGACCGCGCTGCCTCCGGCGGAACAGCGTCTCGTGCCGCGGGGCCTGTTCGGGCGGCCCCGTCCCCTGTGGACGCTGACCGGGCCGATCCTGCCGGCCGGCGGCCTGTGGTCCACCTGCCGGACCCTGTCCCAGGTCGTGACCGGACTGCTCGTCGAACGCCGGCTGGGCCCGCCCGCACCCAGCTGGCAGCGGAGTTCCCCGATCACGTGGCACAACGGCGCCACGCGCGGCTCGTCCGTCGTGGCCGCCGCGCACGACGACGGCCGCTGGATCGTCCTGCACCGCCTGGGCGCCGCGGCCGGTACCGACCGTCTCGCCAGGAAAACCCTCCTGGCGGCCCCCGTGCCGCACGGCGGCACCTGAAGACCACCACAACGAGAGGGACACGGGAAGCGTCGTGAGAATCACCTGGTTCGCCTGGCTGGCCCAGCATGCCGATGAATACGGCTACAGCGACGGGCCGTTGCGCGCCACGATCGGCACGGTCGCCGTGCTGGTGACCGCCGCGCTGCTCTGGTTCGCACTGCACCGCCACCGGCCCGCCGCCCTGGCCGCCGTCGGCCTCACCTGCGCCCTGGGCGTCGGATGGCTGGCCTTCCACTGAGGAGACGCCCATGAGGGACGCCGTCGTCGTCGGTTCCGGGCCGAACGGACTCGCCGCCGCGCTCACCCTCGCCCGTGCCGGGCTCCGTGTCGAGGTGTTCGAGGCTCACGAGCGCATCGGTGGAGGGCTGCGCACGGAAGCGCTGTTCGACTCCGAGGTGCTCCACGACATCTGCGCGGCCGTCCACCCCATGGCGCCGGTGTCCCCGTTCATGCGGTCACTCGACCTGGAGGCGCACGGCGTCGCCCTGCTGCACTCGCCTGCCGCCCACGGGCACCCCCTCCCGGGCCGCCCGGCCGCCCTGGCATGGCGTGACCTCGACGCCACCGGCCAGGGCCTTCGGGTTTGGGGGGTGCGTTGGGTGGAGAGCATCAGGTCCACCACGTCCGGGGAATGCTCCGTCAACGGGAGCATCCCGCTTCCTCCAGCCGGTGACGGCGAGGAATGGCTGCGTGTGCCTTGGGAATCCCCGACCAGGTCGGCAGCCGCCGGGAATCGTGCTGCTCGCGACTCAACGCATCACGCGTGAGGTGCCCATGAGCAGGCTGTGGACGGCGCGTCTGACGATCCGTCAGGCTGGGGCGGACGCGGGCGGGCGTGGGAGACGGCCGTCGCGGTGTGGTGCGGAGGCGAGGGAAGGGGCGGCGGATAGGCGCGGTCGGGGATGGGGGGAGAGCCGGCGGTGTGCGGGCGGTTACGGGGGAGGGGGAGGGGGAGTGGGATGACGCCACCCCCCGTCGCCACCGAAGCGGACTGCCGTCCGCGCCGCGTGGTGGAGGCGCGTGAAGGGAACGCCCCCCTCGCCTATGCCGGGACAGGGTCTCCCAGCATGTTCAGGGCCTGGCGGGAGAGCAGGCGCTCCGCCGCGTCGTAGCTCCAGCCGCAGTCGACGACGAGCGACCGCCATGCCGACAGCCCCAAGCACAGCCACAGACGGTCCGCCGCGCCGTTCACGTCGAGATGCGGAGCCACTGCGCCGATGGAGACCAGGTGCTCCGCGGCTTCGCGAAGCGCCTGGCGGTACTGCGTGACGACGTAGTCCCACACCTCCCGCGCTTTGGCGTCGCTCGTCATGGAGGAGTAGAGCAGGTCGATGGACGGAGCGAAGCGTTCGGTGTTGTCGCGGATGCCGTGCGCCAGACATGCGACCGCCGAGGCAAGGTCCTCGGTCCGGCCCACTTCCTCAAGGATCCCGGTGGTCCGCGAGTCCGCCACGTCCGTGGCCAGGAGGGCGTGCAGGAGTTCCGTCTTGGTCCCCACGCTCGCGTACAGCGTCTTGGTCGCGACGCCGGCCGCGCGAGCGATGTGTCCCATCGTCACCTGTGCGTAGCCCTGCGCGATGAAGAGCTCACGCGCGGCCGCCAGGATGTCCTGCCGGGTCTGAGCCGCGCCCCGCTCACGCCGTGGTGATCGGTAACTGCGGGTCGGTGCGGACATGCCTTCACCTTACCCCGAGGTAAGGGCAGGCGTATTCATTGCAGATGCTGTAACTTCAAAATGGGACTTCCCTTCCGGACGGGAAGACCATGCACCATGCACCCCTCAACCCGAAGGTTTCGCACCCCATGGACATGAACGCCGGGCGTGACTCACAAGCCGTCGTGGAAACGCGGCTCACCCATGAGACACACAGACTGGCCACCGGGCTGCTCGTGGACGCCGCCGACCGCCCCTCCGTGCCTCGCCAAGCGCTCGCGCAGTTACGGGACTTCCTCGTGGTGAACCTGCGTCACCACCACGAGACCGAGGACGAGTGGCTGTGGCCGCTCATCCTGACCGCGGCGCCCGATGTGAAGCGCGCACTCGGCGACCTGAGCGAAGAACACGAACGTCTGGACCTCGCGCTCGACCGCCTCGCCGACATCGGCCTCACCGGCGCGAAGACCCATGACGGCGACCATCTGAACGAAGACGACCGGCACGCACTGCGCGAGGCGGCCGTCGCGGTGCGCGACAGCGTGCGCGATCACCTGGACCACGAGGAACCGGTTCTGTTCCCCGCCCTGCGGGAGCACATCACGCCCGCGCAGTGGGCGGAGTTCGCCCAACGAGTCATCGCCACCACGCCCCCGGTGGCCGGGCATCTGATGATCGGCCTCCTCGACGAGGTGGGCACACCGGCCGAGGTGGAGTCGATATTCGTGAACATGCCGCCGGCGATGAAGTCGCTGCTGCCCGCCCTGCGCGACCAGGCCGCCGCCGACCTGCGCGTGCTGCGAGGTACCGGCCCGTGACGGACACACACCTCACCTGGCCGGACACGGCGTACGAGGCGTTCACGGGCGACCTGACCGTCGCGGTCGCCTACCTCACCCCCGCCGGAGGGGCGGTGGTCACCACCGTCTCACCGGTAGGGCTCGCGAACCGGGCAGCCAACCAGGTCAGCTTCACCACCTCGCTGGGCTTCCCGAAGAAACTGGAACGCATCCTGAACAACCCCCGCGTCGCCCTCGCCTATCACACGCGCACGCACGGATTCGCCGCCCACAGCCACTACGTCCTCGCCCAGGGCAAGGCATCGGTGGACCTCCAGCCCTCGGCACAGCGGCTGGCAGAACTGATGGACGCCACAGAACCGTTCCTCGGGAAGACCAAGCACGGAAGAGTGTGGGACTGGCTGCTGCGCGAATACCACCGAGAGCGCGTCTTCGTCGACGTCGGCCTGGAACGCATCACCACCTGGCCCCACCTCTCGGCACACGGACCGGCCACCGTGACCGGCCCGTCCTGGCCACAGCATCCCGCCGGACAGCGACCCCCGAAGAACGGCACGGCACCCCGGATACCCGTCTCCCAGCTCGCCCGGCGGATCGCCGCCCTCCCGCATCGTCTGCTGGCGTACGAGGGGGCCGACGGCAGCCCCGTCATCCTCCCGGTGACGGTCACCGGACACGACGAGACCGGGCTGCGCCTCAGCGCACCGCCCGAACTCCTGCCACCCGGCGGGCGCCGAGCCGGATTCCTCGCCCACGCATTCCGGCCGCAGTGCGTCGGTGTGAGCATGCGCACCGTCACCGGCTGGCTGACCGTCGACAACGGAGAGGCGTTGTACGCCCCCCACACATCGGTCGGCATGGCAGCGCCGCCCAGCAGGACGGTCATGACCGTGGCCAACGGTCTGCTGGCCAAACAGGGACTGCGCCGCGCACGACGCAACGGCACCACCGAGCACCTGCACAGCCTCGCGGCCGGCGTCCGCCCCGGCGCGTAGCGCGGAGGCCGCCGGGGGCGTCGCCCGGGATGCGGTAGAGCGGTGTGTCGGGTCAAGCAACAACGACTGGCCCTGCCGCTGCCTCGTCGATCGCGGCCGAAGATGCCGGGTATCGCGGGCCTGGTTCAAGTCCAGCTACAGCGGCAGCGCCGAACAGGCCGTCCACGTACGGGCTTCCCAGGACGTGACCCGCCCGTCCTTCGCCGTCGGCCGCGAAGGCCGGGGGCGGTTCGTACGGTTCGCGTCGGAGTGCTGAGCGGACTTGAGGGCGTGCGGTTCGCTGGAGAGGCGGACGGCACGCCCTCAGCGCGGCTCCCCCTACTCCCCGAGCGACGCCACCGCCTCCTCGTAACCGCCCGTCGGCGGCGCCGTGTCCGGCCCGTACACCAGGTTCAGCACTCCCGTGCCGAACGTCTCCGACTTCAGCAGCTTCAGCGGGATCGAGGACTCCCCCTCGTCGAAGAGGCGCATGCCCTTGCGCACGGCGATCGGGTGCACAAGAAGCTGCAGCTCGTCCAGCAGCCCGGCGGCGAGGAGTTGCCGGATGACCGAGATCGAGCCGCTCAGCCCGATGTCGCCGCCCGGCTCCCGCTTCAGCGCGGCGGCCACCTCGGCCACGTCGCCCTGCGCCTGCTCGGAGTTGCGCCACCCGAAGTCGAGAGGGCTGCGCGAGAACACGATCTTCCGCATGTCGCCGAGCTGCTTGGCGAAGCCCGCGTCCTCCCCGCCCGCGGCCTCCCGCTCCGGCCAGGCGCCGGCGAAGCTGTCGTACGTCACGCGGCCGAAGAGCATGGTGTCGGCGTTGCTCAGCCCTGATCCCACGGCCGCGCCCATCTCGTCGTTGAAATACGGGAAGTGCCACTGGTCGGGCGCCTCGACGACGCCGTCGAGCGAGATGAACACGCTGGCCACGATCTTGCGGGACATGGGGTCCTCCTGAGCTGTCGGTCCGTGTACTGGTGATGACCGTGGCAGTCCCCGGAACTCATCGCCGGACGGCACGCGCATGCATGACTCCGGACGGCCGCCCCGCCCCGCCCGTCCGCCGCCGGCGATCCGTGACGCTGCCCAGCCAGCCCAGCAGGAACCCGGCCGGCACCGTCACCACCCCCGGGATCGTCACGTCCCACAGCCGGAAGTCGTGCCCCGGCAGGATCGACGTCGGCGTGCCCGACACGTACGGCGACACCGCGAGCGCGGCCACGCTCACCGCCGTCGCTCCCCACAGGCACCACAGCGCGCCGCGGGCGGTGAACCCGGGCCAGTACAGGGCGTACAGCAGGACCGGCGCGAGGGCGGCGCCGCAGAGGGCGAGCCAGAGCGTGGAGACGACGACCAGGTTCCAGTCGGCGCAGACGACGGCCACGGCCGCGGCGGCCAGCCCGGTCAGCGCGGCCGACCAGCGCGACGCGGTGCCGTCGAGCCGCCCGGCCGGCCGGTCACCGGAAGCGGCCAGCACGTCCCGGCCGAGGGTGATCCCGGCGGCGAGGGTGACGTCCACCACGGCGGCCAGCGCGGTGAGGAAGAGGACGCAGGCGAGCGCCGCGACCAGCAGGCCGCCGCCGTCCAGCGCCCGCCCCAGCAGCAGCGGCGTGAACACCTGCGCCGACGGACCGGCCTCCCGCAGCACCCCGCCGGCCAGCGCCGCCGCACCCACACCGACGACGGCGAGGGCGCCGTACAGCAGGGCCAGCTCACCGAGCATCCAGCGGCCGACGGTCCGCGCCCCGCGCGGGCTCTTGGTCGCGATGGCCCGCATCAGCACGGCGGGCATGGCGAGCGTGGCCATGGTCATGCCGAAGGTCTGCCCGATCCGGTTCACCGCCCCGACCCACCCGTCACCCGTGTAGCCCCCCGGCCGCAGGAACGCCTCACCCGTCCCCGACCCGAGCGCGGCCGCGTCGAGCAGCCGTCCGAGGTCGCCGCCGAAGCGGTGCAGGACGAGGACGGCGGCGACCACCAGCACGGGCAGCGCGATCGCCGACTTGGCGATCATCACGACACCCGTGCCCCGGATCCCGCCGCTGACGGCCAGCGCGGTCATCGCACACCCGATGACGACGATGCACCCGGTACGGGCCCCGGGCTGCCCGAGCAGCGCGGCGGCCACGTTCCCGACCACCACCAACTGCACGACCAGCAAAGGGAAACAGACCAGCAGCGTCACCACACCCCACGCCACCCGCACGGCGGACCCGCCGCTGCCGCGCGCGTCCAGCAGATCCGGCGCGGTCAGCGAGGCATGCGCCCGCAACGGCTCGACGACGAGCACGAGGAAGAGGAGCACACCGACGAGGCTGCCCAGCATGACGCCGAGCCCGTCGAACCCGGTCGTGGCGACCATGCCCACCAGCACGGTGACGGTCGCGACGGTCGTGGTGTCACCGCCCATCGCGATGCCCTGCTGCCACGACCGCAGCCGCCGGCTGTCGGACCGCACGAGAGCGCGGTCGTCCTCGTCGGCGCCGGTGATGACGCACAGCATCAGGCAGATGACGACGAACACAGAGAACACGGCGAAGACGAGCGACCGTGAGGAGGAGTCGAGCAGCGAGGTCACGCCCACCTCCGGTCGTCCGCGTCGTCCGCCGCGCCGACCTGGTCGGCCCGCCGCCCGTACACGACCACCCCGTGCAGCCCGACCCCGAGCGGCACCAGGGCGGCCAACGCCCCGAGACTCACGCCCCCGAGGACGGCGGTGCCGTACACCCCGGGCACCAGCGCGGCGCCCGCCACGTACACCAGCCACACGACGGCGATCCGCACGCCGACCCGCAGCCCCACCCCCAGCCGCGCACGCTCCGCTTCGTGAAACTCCACGACAACTCCACTCACTTACGTCGATCACGCCGATACGGGAGGTCGTGGAGTCAACCAGGGGTGGAGGGGGCGCGGGCGGGGGATTGTTCCCGTGCCCAATCGCACCCGCGGGGGACGGTGCCGGAGCACCGCACCGCCCGAGCGAGCCCCTGCTCACACCCGGGAGACGTCCGGCTCCAGGAAGACCGCGACGAGCCGGTCGCTGAAGGAGCGGGCGGTGCTGTCGTCCGCCGTCCCGGCGCGGTACGCACGGATCGCCGGATCGCTGAGGGTGAGCGTCAGCATCGGGCAGTCCGCGACGTCGTTGGTGTGCTCGGGGGAGCACGTGCTGACGTCGAGCAGGCTGTGTCCCGGACACACGGCCCCGGCGGGCAACTCCACCTCCAGGAGCAGCTCCTCGCCGGGATCGACACGGAAACGGCCGGACGCCGGGACGTCCACCGGCTTGCCCGGGTAACCGCCGTCCACGACGGTCGCGGTGAGACCGCGGGCGGACGCGCGGACGCCTTCACCGTGGGGGCCGTAGAAGTCGAGCGTGACCCGGCCCGCGGCCACCGGTGCGTCCAGTACCAGCGGGCGGTCGCCCGTGCGGATCGCGGCGTGGACGGTGAAGCGGGGTTCACCCGGCGTCTTCGGCCCCGGGTCGTAGTAGCCCCAGCTGGTGAGCGCCAGTCGGGGGTCCTCGCTCTGCTCGGCCTTGCCCCGGGGTTCGGGGCGCGGCCACGTGTCCACCCCGCAGGTGGAGAGCTGGGCCGTACCGCCGGAGGGGAGCGGACCGTCCCGCAACGGCTCGGCGGCGGCCTGCCAGTCCCCGTCCGCGCGTGGCTCGGGCGAGGTGGCGGAGTACGTCAGTACCAGCACGCCCACGACGGGCACGGCGAGGACCAGCCAGGAACGCAGGGAAGCGCGGAACACTCAGCCACGTCCTCGCGCTCGGCGGACCGCCCCGGCACCCGCACCAGGTCGCTCGCGGTCGTCTGCCGGGGAGGACCATTCGATGACGTTCATGATCCTTCCTGCGCACGCGGCGGCAAGAACGTCACTGGGCCAGTTCGACGGCGATCTCGGGCGGCTGGTGCAGGGTGTTGTGGACCGTGCAGTGCGAGGCCACGGCCAGCAGACCTGCGCGGCGCTGCTCGGGCAGCTCCGGCGGCGGGTCGATCAGGAGGCGCAGGGCCGACACCCTGGCCGGCCGGTCGGTGGCCATGGTGAACTCGGTGCGGACCCGCAGTCCGGTGCGGGGCAGGCCGTGCCGGTGCAGGTAACGGCCCGCGTAGAAGGCCACGCAGGTGGCCAGGGAGGCCGCGAAGAGCTCCGTGGGGGTCGGCGCGGAGTCCGTGCCTCCCGCCTCCAGCGGCTGGTCGACCCGGAGGCGGTGTCCACGGACGTCCACCGTGTAGGCGTCCTGCTCGACGTGGGTGACCTCGAGACGGTGCACGTCCACGGGCTGCGGGCGGTCCGTGCCGAGGGTCTGTGGTGTGCTGCCGGTCATGGCCGGCCCCCTTCGCTGGTGTCGGTCCCCGTGTACCAGTCGACCACCGGGGGCGGTGCGCCGTGAGGGGCCGACGGGGCACCACGGGGGCCGTTCGGCTCTGATGCGCGCCGTCGCGGTTCGCTACCCTCCCCGTGGTGTGCGGGGCGGCGCCTGGCCGGTGCGGGCAGCCGCACGCTCAGGGGGCAGCCGCACGCTCAGGGGGCGGCCTCACGGGCCGGGCCGGCCGGCTCGGCACCCCGCTCGGCCTGGCCCGCGTGCCGGAGGAGCAGATCCGCCAGGTCACGCGCCTCTCCCGCGGTGAGCGCCGCCCACGTGCCCGGTTCACCGCCCCGGTCCGGGCCCACGTCCAGGGCGATCCGGCTGATGGGCCGGTCCGCGGTCGCGAGCCGCAGCCGCCGCACGGCGATCCTGCGTCCACAGGTCGTCACGATGCCCGCGCCGCCACCGGCGGGGTGCCGTTCGGTTCCTGCCGTCCTCATCGCTCTCACGCTCCTTGCCGGGTCGGTGTCGATCCCCCGGCGGGTCTCGCCGTGGCTTCCCCGTCTCACGGGGCACCAGGAACAGCGCCCCGCACGGCCGCGTTGTTCCCGGCGCGCACGGGCCCGTCGGTCGCGGCGCCGAGACCGTGCGTCATCTCCGTACGGCGCGGACGAGCGCGTCCAGAGCGGTGCGGCCGCGGCCCTCGGCGTCGGTCACCGGCCGGGTGACCGTCCCGGCCCGCACGATGTCGGCGTAAGGCCGCCAGACACCGGCGACCTGTTCGGCGGTGCAGAGCACGCCCGGGTCCCGCGGGCCGCCGTGGCCGTGCTCGAGGTTGGCGGCGTCGTGGCCGACGAGCAGCAGCGTCCCGCCCGTCCGCACGGCGGTGGCGGCCCGGGACAGTACCTCGGCCAACTGCGGCCACGGCACCTGGAGATACGCGATCAGCGCCAGGTCGTACGACGCGGCCGGGGGCGCCCAGTCCACCAGATCGGCCTGGACGGTGCGCACGCGCACGCCCCGTTCGGCGGCCAGCCGCGCGGCCTTCCCGAGGGCCACCGCGGAGAAGTCGACGGCGTCCACCTCCCAGCCCCGTTCCGCGAGCCAGACCGCGTTGCGGCCCTCGCCGGCGGCGATGTCCACCGCCCGGCCGGGCGGCTCCAGACCGGCGAGCTCCTGTTCGACGAAACGGTTGGGCTCGGCCCTCCAGACCAGTTCGCTGCCGCGGTACCGCTCGTCCCAGTCCGCTGCGTCCATCGTGCGCACCTCGTTTCCCTCGCGACACCTGCCCTTCGGCCTGCGTGAACCTCCAGCCCACCGGGCGGGCCGGGGCGGCGCCTGACACCGCGAGGCCCGAGCACCGCGGCAGAACCCGCGCATGGACGAGGCCCTCCCGGCGGGCGTCCGTCCTCTTCGTGCGCCGGCTCACCGGGCGGGAGCGGCGGTGAGGCGGAGGGGTTCAGATGTCTGCTCCGGCCAGGGTCCGGCGGCTTTCGGTGGTGGGGCCGTGCCATTGCAGGCAGAGCACGGTGGCGTCGTCCTGCAGTTGTCCGCGACTCGCCGCGGTGACCGCGGTGGCCAGGGTGCGGACGACTTCGCGGGGATGGTCGTCGGCGGTGTCGCGGAGCAGCCCGGCCAGATCGACGCCCGACGCGTGCCGTTCCTGCATGCCGTCCGTGTAGAACAGCAGACGGTCGCCGGGACGCAGGTCGAGGTGCTCCACCCGGTAGGGGCCCTGGACCGGGACCCCGAAGGGGAGGTTGATGTGAGGGCGGATCGTCTCGACGGTGCCCTCGCGCAGCCGCAGCGGCCACAGATGGCCGGCGTTGACGAACTGTGCGCTGCTGCCGTCCAGGGCGATGCGCAGCAGCTGGCCGGTGGCGAAGGTGCGGCGGCCGTGGTCGAGGAGGGCCTGGTGCATCCGGCGGGCCTGTTCGGCGATGTCCGCTCCGGCCCGGCGGGCGCCTCGGGAGGCGTTGACGACGAGGGTGGCCATCAAGGAAGCGTTGACGTCGTGGCCCATGGCGTCGGTGATGGACACGTGCAGGGTGTCGTGGTCGAGGGCGTAGTCGTAACTGTCGCCGGCGATGTCGTCGGCCGGGACCAGCGCACCGGCCAGAGCGAACTGGGCGGCCTCGCAGGAGGGAGCCGACGGCAGCAGCTGGCGCTGGATCTCGGCGGCCAGGGTGACCGGAGTGGTGCGCTGGCCCCAGTGGTAGAGGTCGGTGAAGCGGCGGTCGGTGACGAGGATGTAGGCCAGCGCGTGTGCCGCCTTCCCCACCTGCTCCAGAGTGTCGGTCGACGCCTCGGGCAGGTGCAGCTCCAGAACGCCGATCGTGTCCCCCCGATTGGTGACTGGGGCCAGGACCCGCTGTCCGGGGCGGTCGCTGTGAGCACGGATGAGCTCCTGGGTGCGCAGGACCTCTTCGTAGACGCTGTCCGCCAGCGGGATCTGCTCCGCCTTGCGCTCCTGTCGGGAGGTCGCCTCCTCACTGACCCGTACCATCTGGCGGCCGACGACGTCGACGAAGAGGAACGACACGTATCGTGCGCCGAACCGGTCCCTGAGATGGTGTGCCACCACGTCCAGGGACGCCACCGGGGCCGCATCCTCCGCCGCGGCCAGGACATCGGCCAGTACCATACGGTCGCTCGTCACCACAGCCTCCTCGCTCCCCGTCGCTCCTTCCCCGTCTCGTCACGAACATCACGGCGTGTGCACCGGGACCCGGTCACGGGGGCGGCCGGCGGAGGGGGGAGCTGCGGTGCGGTGGCTGACGACCTCCGGTCACAAGGTCATCGCCCACGTGTGCCTGACGACCGCCTTCGGCTTCTTCTGTTCGCGGGGGTGCTCGCGATGCCGTTGCGGGCCGCGCCCAGCAGCCGCATGTGTAGCTGCGGCGCCTCTTGGGTCACTTGTTCTCGTCTGCGCTGTCGTGCTTGCCGGCGCCCGGGCGGTCGTCGCGGTGACGGCTGCCGGGCAGCATCTCCTGCACCTTGGCCTTCAGGCCCTGTTTCACCATGGAGCCGCGGTCGCTGTCGCCCTTGAGGACCGCGGCGGCCGCTGCCTCGATCTGGTCCAGCGAGGCGTGCGGCGGGATCGGCGGGACGGCCGGGTCGGTGCGGAAGTCGATGACGAACGGCCGGTCCGCGGCGAGGGCCCGGTCCCAGGCGGCCTCGACCTGCTTGGGCTTCTCCACCCGCACGCCGTCCAGGCCGATGCGCTGGGCGATGTCCGCGTACGGCAGGTCGGGGATGTGCTGGGACTCCTCGAACTGAGGGGCGCCGGACATGGCGCGCATCTCCCAGGTCACCTGGTTGAGGTCGCCGTTGTTCAGCACCGCGACGATCAGCCGGGGGTCGGACCACTCGCGGTAGTACTTCGCGGCGGTGACCATCTCCATCATGCCGTTCATCTGCATCGCCCCGTCCCCGACTAGGGCGATCGCCGGCCGGTCGGGATGGGCGAACTTCGCCCCGATGGCGTACGGCACACCGGGGCCCATGGTGGCCAGGGTGCCGGACAGGGAGCCGCGCATGCGGCCGCGCAGCCGCAGGTGCCGGGCGTACCAGTTGGCGGCCGAGCCGGAGTCGGCGGCGAGGATCACGTCGTCGGGCAGCTTGCCGTCCAGGGCATGGACGACGTACTCCGGGTTGACGGGGTCGGCGCTGACGGCGGCGCGGCGCTGCATGACCTCCCACCAGCGGGCGACGTTCTTCTCGACCTGCTCCCGCCACGTCCGGTCCTGCTTGCGGTGCAGCTTGGGCAGCAGGCGGCGCAGCGTCTCCCGGGCGTCGCCGACGAGATTGACCTCGTTGGGGTAGCGCAGGCCGATCATGTGCGGATCGATGTCGATCTGCACGGCCCGCGCCTGGTCCAGTTCCGGCATGAACTGCGTGTACGGGAAGCTGGAGCCGATCATCAGCAGGGTGTCGCACTCCCGCATCAGCTCGTAGGAGGGGCGGGTGCCCAGCAACCCGATGGAGCCGGTCACGTAGGGCAGGTCGTCGGGCAGGGCGTCCTTGCCGAGCAGCGCCTTGGCCACCCCGGCGCCGAGCACGTCCGCCAGCCGCTCGACCTCCTCGCGGGCGCCGCGCGCGCCCTGTCCGATCAGCACGGCGACCTTCTCGCCCGCGTTCAGCACGTCGGCGGCCCGCTGGATGTCCTCGTCGGCCGGCACCGGCGCGTACCGTCCCAGCCCCAGGCTGGACGGCACCATCTTGAAGGCGTGCGTGGGCGGGCTGTAGTCCAACTCCTGCACATCACCGGGCAGGATGATCGCCGTCACGGTGCGCCTGGCGTAGGCGGTGCGGAACGCGCGGTCGATCAGGTTCGGCAGTTGCTCGGGCACCGTCGCCGTCTCGCAGAAGTCGGAGGCGACATCCTTGTACAGACTCGCGAGGTCCACTTCCTGCTGGTAGGAGCCGCCCATGGCACTGCGGTTGGTCTGCCCCACCAGCGCCACGACGGGGACGTGGTCCAGCTTGGCGTCGTAGAGGCCGTTCAGCAGGTGGATCGCGCCGGGGCCCGAGGTCGCCGCGCACACGCCCACCTTGCCGGAGAACTTGGCGTAGCCGACAGCCTGGAACGCGGACATCTCCTCATGGCGGGCCTGGACGAACTTCGGGTGGTTGTCCGCCCGCCCCCAGGCCGCCAGCAGCCCGTTGATGCCGTCGCCCGCGTAGGCGAACACGTGGTCCACATCCCACTCGCGCAGCCGCTGGAGGATGTAGTCGGACACCTTCGTGCCGGCCATGCGAATTCCCTTTCCGATCGCGTCGACGAACCACTGTCCCGGCGTCCAGTTGTGCGCAGGGAGGCGCGGGGGTGAGACGCTTCATGGGTAACCGGGCCGATACGGGCGAAACGTCGCCCGGCGAAGCCAGACCCGGTTGCCCGAGCGTCGGCCGGTCGTCCACCGGGCCGGCTGACCGGTCCCCGGTGAGGCCTGTCGCCGGCTGTCGCTGTCCGGCGATGCGTCCCAAGGGCCGGTGGGCGGACGACAACCTGTCCGGCGCCCGAATAGTTTGAGTATCCGTGAGGCAGCCGCCCGGATAGGCGCGCGGTCGGTGCGCCCGTAGGTTCCAGCCACCGGTCGCGACGCATGACGTCGACGGTGCGGACCGCCTCCTCACATCCGCGCCGGACCGGAGCCGCACGGGCGCCGGGGCCCCACACCCGACGCCCGTGCGGCCGGGCCGCACTCCCCAGCCCCTTGCTCCTGCGGCGCCCCAGGAGAGCGACTTGTCAGGTCCGGATCAATGGGTCGTGGTGGACAGGTCGTGGGACAGCGAAAGGAAACACCTTGAAGCACAGACCGCTCGGCATGTCCCTCGTCGCCCTGACCACGGCGGTGCTGCTCGGAACCGGCACGGCCGTCGCCGTCGCCGACCCCGCGGCGACCGTCGGCTCCCCCGTGAAGGCGGCCGTTCCCGCCGCCACGGCCGGTCAGCCGGTCGAGCGCCTGATCGTCGGATACACGTCCCAGGCCGCGGAGGCGAAGTCCGACTCCGCTGCCACCGAGGACGCCAAGAACAAGGGCGGAAGGACCGGCGAGTCCCTCGACTTCGACCGCAGACTGGGCACCGGGGCGGTGCTGGTCGACCTCGGAGCCGAACTCGGCAAGAAGGACGCGGCGGACGTCATGGCCGCCTTCCGCGCCGACCCGGACGTCGCCTTCGTGGTCCCGGACAAGCGGATGTACGCCACCGCCGTGACGCCGAACGACGCGGAGTACAACCGCCAGTGGGACCTCTTCGAGGCCACGGCGGGAATGAACGTACCGGACGCGTGGGGCAAGGCCACGGGCGCGGGCGTCAAGGTCGCCGTCATAGACACCGGCTACGTCTCCCACTCGGACCTCACCGCCAACGTCGTCGCGGGATACGACTTCATCTCCGACCCGTTCATGGCCAACGACGGAGGCGGCCGCGACAGCAACGCCTCCGACCCGGGCGACTGGATGCTCCGCGGCGAGTGCGGCAACAACTACCCCGAGTACGACACCACCAGCTCCTGGCACGGTACCCACGTCGCGGGCACCATCGCCGCCACCACCGACAACGGCAAGGGCATCGCGGGCATCGCGTACAACGCGACCGTCCAGCCGGTCCGCGTGCTCGGCAAGTGCGGGGGCACCACGGCGGACATCATGGACGCCATCACCTGGGCGTCCGGCGGCTACGTTCCGGGAGTCCCGTCCAACCCGAACCCCGCCGACGTCCTCAACATGAGCCTCGGCGGCAGCGGCGCCTGCGACGCGGGCACCCAGAGCGCCATCAACGGCGCCGTGAACCGTGGCGCGTCGGTCGTCGTCGCGGCCGGCAACAGCAACGCCGACGCGGCCGGCTTCAACCCGGCCAACTGCTCCAACGTCATCACGGTCGCCGCCTCCGACCGTGAGGGCAACCGCGCCTCGTACTCCAACTACGGCAGCATCGTCGACATCACCGCTCCCGGCGGCGAGACGGCGGTCAGCTCCGCCAACGGCATCTGGTCCACGCTCAACAGCGGCACGCGGAGCCCGGCGAGCGAGAACTACGAGGCGTACCAGGGCACCAGCATGGCCGCCCCGCACATCGCGGGCCTCGCCGCGCTGATGTACGAGGCGAACCCGTCGATCACCCCGGCCCAGGTCGAGTCGTCGATCAAGAGCAACGCCCGTCCCCTGCCCGGATACTGCTCCGGCGGCTGTGGCGCCGGCCTCGCGGACGCCGCGGCCACCCTCGGCGGTTCCACCCAGCCACCCACGGGCACCGTGTTCACCAACTCCACCAACGTGAACATCCCGGACAACACCACGGTCGCCTCCTCCATCGCGGTGACCGGCATCAGCGGTAACGCCCCGGCGTCCCTCAAGATCGGCGTCGACATCAAGCACACCTACCGCGGTGACCTGAAGATCGAGATCGTCGCCCCGAACGGTGCCGCGGCCGTCCTCAAGAACACCAGCACCAGCGACAGCGCCGACAACGTCATCGCCACCTACACGGTCGACGCCTCCGGCGTGGTCGCGAGCGGTACCTGGAAGCTGCGCGTCACGGACGCCTACGCGGGCGACACGGGCTACATCGACTCCTGGAGCCTCACCTTCTGAACCCTTCGCATCATCCCGCACCACAGGGCCCGCCGGTGCCTCCGCATCCGGCGGGCCCCGCGCCGTCCGCCCGCGGGCCGGCTCTGCGGGGCCCCGCCCTGACCGACTCGGGGGTTGCGGCATCGCCGGTACGACGACTTCCCCGATGAGGGGGAAGGGCCGACCACACTCACCGCGGCGGCCCCGGCCCTCAGGACCCGCGCCGTGTTCCCGGTCCGTGCGGTGGAGGGCGACCGCCGCTGCCCGCCGCGGACGTCGCGGGCCGACAGGACGGGGCTGTCGGGGCCGGGCCGCCGCCGACCCCCATGGACGGAGCGGATGACCCATGCCTGTCGCAGGCCGTGCGGGCCATCCCGTGAACAGTTCCGCGGCGGGACGGGCGCACCGGATCGAAGCGGCGACGCACCGAGACACCGGACGCCGGCCCGTCCGGCCGGACCGGACGACCGTCCTCAGGCGGCGTGCCACTGACGGCGGAGGCCGCCCGCGTCCGCGGTCACAGGGCGACCACGGCCCGCACCAGCGTGCCCCCGGCGTCGCGCCGTACGGACCTGTCCACGGCGTACGCGTCGACCAGGGCCAGTCCGCGTCCGAATTCCGCGTCCATGTCGGTCGCCTCGCAGCGAGGTGCGGACCGGTCTCGCCACCGCCCCTGGTCACGCACCTCCAGGGTCAGCGAGTGACAGTCGGCTGTGAGCGTCACCGTCAGGTCCGGGCTGCCGCTGTGCAGGACCACGTTGGTCGCCAGCTCGCTGACGATCACGGCGAGCGCCTCCTCAGCGGCCGCGGGCAACCGGTGGCTGAGCGCCACCGCCGCCATCAGACGGCGCAGGCGGGACACGGCCCGGGGACAGGCCGGGAGGGTGGCCACGGCCAGGGCGCGCGCCGCGCCGGTCCGGGGGCACTCGGTCCTCCGCGGCTCCTGCTCGCTCGCGATCGGCCCCCCGCGGCTTAGACACATCACCTTTTTCACGCGGGACTCCTGCCAGGCAGCCGACTGTGCCGGCGTCGGGCCCCGCGGATCCTGGAGACGACGCGGCCTTACGGGTCCACGGTGCCCGTCGTCTCCGGCGCGGGGCAATCAGGGGAGACTGACTACGTATACGCAAACAACGGTGAGGCGCGTGAGGGTCCGTGACAGCTACGGCGGGAACCAACGCGACAGCGGATGAGACCGAGGTCGCGCTGCGGAGACGACTCGAAGCCGCTCTCGCTCCGGAAGGCGCGGGACGGCCCTTGCTGCTGCTCGTCGAGGGCGCGGCCGGGACGGGCAAGAGCTACCTGGTCCACCGGCTGACGGCGGCCCTGCCCCCTACCGTGCGTCGCATGACGCCCGAGGAGTCGCCGCCCGACTCGGGGCCTGTGCTCACCGTCGTCGAGGACGTCCACCGCGCGCGGCCCGGGGTCGTCGCGCGCCTGATCCGTCTGCTTGCCGAGCCGCGTACCCCTCTCGCCTGTGTCCTGAGCTATCGCCCTGAGGAACTGGCCGTGCCGGGGCTGGTACTAGGGCCCGCGACCGAGTTCCCGGCCATGCTCACCGTCGTGCGGCACGTCCTCGGGCCGCTCGACGTCACGGCGGTCCGCAGGATGGCCGAGGACGCGCTCGGAGCGGACCACTGTACGGCCGACCTGGTCGACGGTCTGTACCGGGCCTCCGGCGGTGTCGCGCAGACCGTCGCCGACCTGCTCGACGATCTGGTCGCCCGGCCGCCGGTCCCCGGTCAGCCGTACTCCGTGGCCGACCGGACGGGTACGCCTCCGCGGCTCGAGGCCCTGGTCCTGCGGCGTACCGCCGCCGTGCCCGAGGAGCACCGCGCGGTCGTCTTCGCCGCCGCCGTGCTGGACGAGCCCGTCGCCTCGCGCGACCTCGCCGCCGTAGCGGGCCTCCGGGGCCAGCCGTTCCACCACGCCCTGGCCGCGGCGTGCCGGGCCGGGGTCCTCGAGGCACGCGGCGACGGCCGCTACGGCTTCACCTCGCCGCTCGCCGCGGCCGCCGCCCGCCGCGCCGCCACGGAACCCGCACTGGAGGTCCTGCACCGGCGTGCCGCCCGGCTGCTCGCCGCTCGCCAGCCCGTCGACTGGGAACGCGTGGCCGGGCATCGTCTCGCCTGCGGTGACGAGCGGGGGTGGCTGCACGCCGTCGAGCGCGCGGCCCAGAGCTTCGAGGAGAACGGTGAGCAACAGCGGGCGGTGCCTCTGCTGGAGTCGGCGCTGGCCACGGACCTGGTACCGCGGCAGGCCCGCTCCCGGCTCGCCACGCTGCTGGCCCGCTGTGCCGTCGTGGGCCTGCGCTCCGACCAGACTCTGCGGGTGCTGCGGCACATCGTGGCCGACCCCGGGCTTCCCGTCGGCGTGCGTGGCGAGATCCGCCTGGACCTGGGCCTGCTGCAGTGCAACCAGGTGGGTGCGGTGGCCGAAGGCCTGACCGAGCTCACCCGCGCGGTGGGCGAGCTGGAGGGACGGCCGGTGCCGCTGGCCCGCGCCCTGTCCGCCCTCGCGATGCCTTACGGGCCGGGGTTCTCGCTCGCCGAGAACGCCGCGTGGATCGAGCGGGCCGTGGCGGTCGCGGACGAGTCGGGCGACCCGGTGGTCCAGACCGCAGTCGCGGCGAACCGGGTGAGTGTGCTGCTCAACGGAGGCGATCCGGCCGCCTGGGAGCTGATCGACCGCCTGCCCCGGGAGAGCGACCTGGCCGGCTGCCGTCAGCAGACCGCCCGCGGCCTGTGCAACGCGGCGGACGCGGCGGTCTGGCTCGGGCACTACGAGAAGTCGCGGGAGCTGCTGGCCGAGGGCGTCGCCCTGGCCGCGCGCAGCGGAGCCGCGTACGCGGAACGGACTGGGCGTGGCTGCGCGCTCGTCCTCGACTGGGCGACCGGGCGGTGGGCAGGTCTCGCCGAACGGGCCCGCGCCTTCGTCGAAGAGGCCGGCACCATGCCCTACCTCGTCTCCGACGCCCGGATGGTGCTCGGTCTGCTGGCCCTCTCACGCGGCGAATGGGCCGACGCGGTCACCCACCTGCGTGGTCCCGAGGCCGCCGACCTCGACACCGGCCCCGTGCCGATCTCGGCGACCGTCTCCGGGGCACTGATCAGACTGGCCCTCGCCCACGACGACATCGCGGCCGCGACCGAGGAGGCCGCGGCCGCGTGGAAGCGCCTGCGCGCCAAGGGGAACTGGTCCTGGGCCGCGGAGCTCGCTCCCTGGGCCGTGGAAGCGGCCCTGCGCGCCGGGGAGACGGTCACCGCCGGCTCGATGACGGAGGAGTTCGCCGCCGGACTGGAGGGCCGCGACGCGCCGTCGGCGGAGGCCGCCCTCGAATGGACCCGAGCCGTCCTGGCCGAGCACACGGACGGCACGGCCGAAGCAGCCCTCCTCTACGAGTCGAGTGCCGCCGCCTACCGGGAGCTTCCTCGGCCCTACCACGAGGCCCTCACCACGGTGGGCGCAGCCCGGTGCGCGCTCACCCTGGGAGAGAAGAGGGATTCCGCCGTCACCGTGCTCACCGACCGCGCAGCCGTCTTCGACGTGCTCGGCGCGACCTGGGACGCCGCCCGTGTCCGTGCCGAACTGCGCCGGTACCAGCCGGCCGGGGAACGTCGGCAGCCCGGCCGCCCCCGGTACGGCGACATGCTCTCGCCCCGCGAGGCGGAGGTCGCCGAACTGGCCGCCGCGGGCATGTCCAACCGGGAGATCGCCACCACGCTCCACCTTTCGCCCCGCACCGTGGAGCAGCACGTCGCCCGAGCCCTCCAGAAGACGGGCGTGCACTCCCGTCAGCAGCTCGCCCAAGCCCTCGAAGCGGCTGGCTGACCGCGTGCGGGGATCGGCATGATGACGGTGCCCCTCAGGGCGAAGCATGTGTATGACGGATCGCCCGTGGGGGTTCGCGCTCCTCCTCCGCGGCCGGTCAGACGTTGATGAGATCGAACGACTCGGAGGGGCCGATCGTTGTGCGGTTGGCGATGAGCGGGGCGGTTCCGGCGTTCCCGGCGCTGACGTACAGGTTGTTGGCCTGTGCGCGCAGGCTGGTGGTGCCGTCGGAGTTGTTCACGCGCTGGAAGGTCTCCCAGGGGCCGACGGCGGTGCGGTTGGCGATGAGCGCGTTGGCACCGGCGTTCTCGGCGCAGACGTACTGGCCGTTGACGCGGGCGCGCAGTGCGACGGCGCCTCCGCCGAGGTCGAGCAGGTCGAATCGTTCCCAGTCGCCGATGGCGGTGCGGTCGGCGATGAGCGGGTCGGCTCCGGCGTTCTCCGCGCAGACGTACTGGTTGTTGGCCCGGGAGCGCAGGCTGACGATCCGCCCGGTGGGGAGGGGGGTGAGGACGGCTTCCCAGGTCGTGGTGGTGGTGTTGGAGGTGGCGTCGGCGGGGAGGCGGTCGCGGGCGGCGGTATCGGCGTAGAGACTCCAGCGCATCCAGTCCACGTAGGTGGCGACGGTCTGGGTGTGGTTGTAGCCGCTCCATATGTACTGGTCGTGGCCCGTGCCGCGGTGGGTGAGGAACGCCTTGGGCGCGGGCAGTTCCCCGTACGCCTGGCGGGCGGAGGAGTACTGGGTGAGGGTGTCCTGATCGCCGTGGACGAAGAGGACCTTGGCGGCGACCGTGCTGCTGGGGTTGCCCATGTCGACACAGGCGAAGGGGACGGCGGCGGCTATCCGGCTGTCCGGCCAGGCCGTCAGCAGCCCGTGGGTGGTCATGCCGCCCAGCGAATGGCCCGCGACGCCGACGCCGGTGGTGGTGTCGAGGTGCCCGGCGAGCGGGTCGCCGGCCGTGGTGTTGAGGGCGAGGGTGTTGGTGATGACCTGGGAGACGTCCATGGACTGGTTGCCGTTGTAGACGTCCTGGACGTTGCCCTGGGTGCCGCTGGAGGTGGTGGGGAAGACGGGTGCGGGGACGACGAATCCGGCCTCGGCCAGGGGGCGGACCAGCGGTGCGTAGCTCTCCGGGTTGCCGCCGAGGCCGTGGCTGAACTCGCAGATGGGGAAGACGCCGTCCGCGATGGGGGCGTTGACGACGGGATTGCCGCCCGGTGTGCCGGTGGCGGGGTAGAAGATCCGGGTGGTCAGCCGACGGCTGCCGCGGCTCCAGGCGTACTCCCTCACCCCGATGGCGAAGCGCTGGGTCGGCGCGGCTGCCGGGGCGAGCGTGGATGCCGTTGCCGCGGTGGTGCCGTACGCATGGACGGCGGCCACGGCTCCGGCTGCGCCCAGTCCCAGGAAGGTACGCCTGTTCATGGCCATGTTGTGCTCCTTGTCGGATGGTGTGGGTGGGCAGGGGAGTTCCGGGGCGGCGGGTCTGCCAACGGAGAGCGGAGCCGCCCGGCGATCGCGTCTGCTCTCACAAGCCGGCAGCCGTATCGGGCTGGACGTTCCAGAGGCCGACGGTCATGGTCCGGCCGGTGAAGCCGGTGTACGCCGGACTCCGTGCGCCGGCGGCGCCGACGAGGTGGAGAGCGCCATGACGCGCCACGTTGGCCGCGTGCGAGGTCCGGGCGGCGATGGCATCGTGTGACGGCGTGTGATGCTACCCATGGGTCTCCTCTTCTGTGTTCGCGCTGGCGCTGACGTGCGGAAGGCGGCGATCAGTGGAGGTACGGGCGGGCGACGCGTGCTGTTGGACCACGGTCCGGAGTCCAGCCGTGTCAGGGGCGGCTCTTGACCGACGCTGGAACCGATGCGAGCAATTGTTTGTTCGATATATCGTTCAATGTTCGTCGGCCTGAACGGAGAGTAGGTTGAGGCTGACGGGGTGTCAATCGCGGGATGTGGCGCCTTACGGTCACCTTTTGCGCGGCTCTGAGGCGACGTTCGAATAGGTCGCTCTTGAGTGGAGCGTGAGGAGCTACGAAATACCAACGAAATCCGAAGCGGGAGCCGACGATGCGGGAGATGGTCACCGGTTATCGGCGCTCCCGCAGGGTGTCGCTTCCGAAACTCAACGAAATCGACCCTCCCGCTCGCTGTCCGAAACTGTTCCACGCCAGGAAGGGGAGGCTCCGGATCGCTCTGCGGTCGGGCTGTGGCGATCGGCTGATCCAGAACGAGGGAGTGCGCCTGCCGCCTGCTGAGGCTGCCCACCGTACGAACCCGGGCCGCCGACACGAGCGCCCGGGCCGAACGCGAGGGCCTTGTTACACGGGTTTTCTCGCCGAGTTGCTGATGGCCTGGTGCGAGGACAGGATCGGCGTCGGGCCGAACACCGCATCCGGACGGCTCACTTACCCCGCGAGAGGTCGCTGCGGGAGTTCGACCCGCGGTACCGCCGCACCCTGCTCAGGCCACTTGGTCGAGTCCAACGGCAGGTGCGGCGGATCCGCAGCAAGCGGCGCTGAGAGATGCGACTGACAAAGCATCAGCTGAGAGTTCGGTTGCGGGGCGGAAGCAGCGGCCGGGTGGAACTCAGATGTCCCGGAAGATCTCGATCTGCGCCCCGATCGAGTTCAGCCGCTCCGCCAGGTCCTCGTAACCGCGGTTGATGACGTACACGTTGCGCAGCACCGACGTCCCCTCCGCCGCCATCATGGCGAGCAGGACGACGACGGCCGGGCGCAGGGCCGGCGGGCACATCATCTCGGCCGCGCGCCAGCGGGTCGGGCCCTCGACCAGCACGCGGTGCGGATCCAGCAACTGCAGCCGCCCGCCGAGGCGGTTGAGGTCGGTCAGGTAGATGGCGCGGTTGTCGTAGACCCAGTCGTGGATCAGCGTCTTGCCCTGCGCCACCGCGGCGATGGCCGCGAAGAACGGCACGTTGTCGATGTTCAGGCCGGGGAACGGCATCGGGTGGATCTTGTCGATCGGCGCCTCCAGCTTGGAGGGCCGGACCGTCAGGTCCACCAGCCGCGTACGGCCGTTGTCCGCGAAGTACTCCGGCGAGCGGTCGTGGTCGAGGCCCATCTCCTCGAGGACCGCCAGCTCGATCTCCAGGAACTCGATCGGCACCCGGCGGACCGTCAGCTCCGACTCCGTCACCACCGCGGCCGCCACCAGGCTCATCGCCTCGACCGGGTCCTCGGAGGGGGAGTAGTCGACGTCCACGTCGATCTTCGGCACGCCGTGCACGGTCAGCGTCGTGGTGCCGATGCCGTCGACCTTGACGCCCAGCGCCTCCAGGAAGAAGCACAGGTCCTGGACCATGTAGTTGGAGGACGCGTTGCGGATGACGGTCGTGCCGTCGTGCCGCGCGGCGGCCAGCAGAGCGTTCTCGGTGACCGTGTCCCCGCGCTCGGTCAGCACGATCGGGCGGTCCGGGGCGGCGCTCCGGTCGACCACCGCGTGGTACTGGCCCTCCGTCGCCGCGATGTCCAGGCCGAACCGGCGCAGCGCGATCATGTGCGGTTCCACCGTGCGCGTGCCGAGGTCGCAGCCGCCCGCGTACGGCAGCATGAAGCGGTCCAGGCGGTGCAGCAGCGGGCCGAGGAACATGATGATGGAGCGGGTGCGGCGGGCCGCGTCCGCGTCGATCGCCGCGAGGTCCAGCTCGGCCGGCGGCACGATCTCCAGGTCGACGCCGTCGTTGACCCAGCGGGTGCGCACGCCGATGGAGTTCAGCACCTCCAGGAGGCGGTACACCTCCTCGATGCGGGCGACGCGGCGCAGCACCGTGCGCCCGCTGTTGAGCAGCGAGGCGCACAGCAGTGCCACGCACGCGTTCTTGCTCGTCTTCACGTCGATGGCGCCGGAGAGCCGACGGCCGCCGACCACACGCAGATGCATCGGACCGGCGTAGCCGAGGGAGACGATCTCACTGTCCAGCGCCTCGCCGATACGGGCGATCATCTCAAGGCTGATGTTCTGGTTGCCGCGCTCGATCCGGTTGACGGCGCTCTGGCTGGTGCCGAGCGCCTCCGCGAGCTGGGTCTGCGTCCAGCCGCGGTGCTGCCTGGCGTCACGGATGAGCTTGCCGATGCGTACGAGGTAGTCGTCTGCCATGAGGTTGAGGCTATCTCAGATATGAGATGGCACCTCCTGGGGGGTCCATTCGGGTGACAGTCGGGTGATGTGACGTCAATGTGTCCCGACTATCCGCCGGTCCGACGGCTGCGAGTGGTGTGCCGCCACCCGAAAGGTCCGGGCAAATCCATCGATGTCGTACGACGTCCGGTACTGCTCCGAGTGTGCCGGGGTCCGTTCTTCCCGCCGGTGGTGATGGACCACGACTTCTTGTTGATGTTCAGCCGCACCCCCGGAAGGATCCGGAAACTCTTACGGAATGTGAGGGGCATCCTCGCCTCCCTGATCGGGCCTGTCGTGACTGACTGTGCCTCAGTCGGATACCCCGGTCCGCGGCCGTCATGGCAGCCGCCGGCCGTGTCGGCCGTGGCGCCGGGCCCTCCGCGGCGGGAGGGGGGAGGAGGCTGTCTGTCGTGTTCGCTTCCGTCGCTTCGAACCGGACCAGTGGAAAGGCCTGCGAGATTGACCATGCACGATGACCAAGTGGACGTGACCGCCGACATCGTTGCGACCTTGATCCAAGAACAGTTCCCTCAGTGGAGCGGCAAGGCGATCCAGCCGCTGTCGTCGACCGGGACGGTCCACGCCATATTCCGCATCGGGGACGACCTCTCCGCGCGATTCCCGCTGCGTCTGACCGATCCCACGGAGACGCTGGCGGTTCTGGAACGGGAAGCCCGGGCGAGCGCGGAGCTGGCACAGGTGTCCCGGTTCCCCGTGACGGAACCCGTCGCCCTGGGAAAGCCTGGAGCGGGATACCCCATGCCGTGGTCGGTCCAGACATGGCTGCCGGGAACGGTCGCCTTCGATGCCGACCCGAGTGGGTCGGACGCTTTCGCCGAGGACCTCGCGGCCTTCATCGCAGCCCTGCGGGACGCCGAGACGCGGGGGCGGCGTTTCAGCGGCGACAACCGTGGCGGCGTTCTCGCTCACCACGACGACTGGATGGCGAAGTGCTTCGAGGAGAGCGAGGGGCTGCTCGACGTGCCCCGGCTGCGCCAGGTGTGGAGCCGTTTTCGGGAGTTGCCACGCACGGGTGCCGACGTGATGAGCCATGGTGACCTGATTCCCGGCAACGTACTGGTCACGGGAGACCGGCTCGGCGGCGTACTCGACACCGGCGGCTTCGGCCCGGCCGACGCCGCGCTGGATCTGGTCAGCGGCTGGCACCTGTTGCAGCCGGGCCCACGGGACGTGCTCCGGCGGACACTGGCCTGCGACGATCTGGAGTGGGAGCGCGGCAAGGCATGGGCGTTCGAACAGGCGATGGGTCTTGTCTGGTACTACGCCGAGAGCAATCCGACGATGAGCAGAATGGGGCGCCGGACACTCGACCGCATTCTGGCGTCGATGGAGTGATGCCCCCCCCGCGAACCCCACCGCAAGGAAGCCGGAACGACCGGTTCGCTGTCGAACGCCTCGATTGGATGACAGCGGACACGGAACCCGGGCATGACCATTGCGCGCCCGTGTACTAGAGTTATCTCGACATCGAGATATCTGCCGAGGCGCACCGCGGTCGCCACGCGAGTTAGGCATACCTAACTTAGCCTGACCTCACCGGAACGGCCAAGCCGGCGTGGCGGCACGATTGACGGTGGTACGCGCACATCAATGAAGGAGACTGTCGTGTCGGCGAACAGCTTCGACGCCCGCAGCACGCTGCAGGTGGGCGACGAGTCGTACGAGATCTTCCGGCTGGACAAGGTCGAGGGCTCCGC
Source organism: Streptomyces albogriseolus (assembly GCA_014650475.1). Classification (GTDB taxonomy): domain Bacteria; phylum Actinomycetota; class Actinomycetes; order Streptomycetales; family Streptomycetaceae; genus Streptomyces; species Streptomyces albogriseolus. The sequence goes on along the minus strand of BMVA01000004.1, from coordinate 382,929 downwards.
GCGCCTTCCCTACAGCCTGAAGGTGCTGCTGGAGAACCTCCTCCGCACCGAGGACGGCGCGAACATCACCGCCGACCACATCCGCGCCCTGGGCGGCTGGGACTCCCAGGCGCAGCCGTCGCAGGAGATCCAGTTCACGCCGGCCCGCGTGATCATGCAGGACTTCACCGGCGTGCCCTGTGTCGTCGACCTCGCCACGATGCGTGAGGCGGTGAAGGAGCTCGGCGGCGACCCGGCGAAGATCAACCCGCTGGCCCCGGCCGAGCTGGTCATCGACCACTCCGTCATCGCCGACAAGTTCGGCACCAACGACGCCTTCAAGCAGAACGTCGACCTGGAGTACGGGCGCAACAAGGAGCGCTACCAGTTCCTGCGCTGGGGCCAGACCGCGTTCGACGAGTTCAAGGTCGTCCCGCCCGGCACCGGCATCGTCCACCAGGTGAACATCGAGCACCTGGCCCGCGTCGTCATGATCCGCGACGGCAAGGCGTACCCCGACACCCTGGTCGGCACCGACTCGCACACCACGATGGTCAACGGCCTGGGCGTCCTCGGCTGGGGCGTCGGCGGCATCGAGGCCGAGGCCGCCATGCTCGGCCAGCCGGTCTCCATGCTGATCCCGCGCGTCGTCGGGTTCAAGCTCACCGGTGAGCTCCAGCCCGGCACCACCGCCACCGACCTGGTGCTCACCATCACCGAGATGCTGCGCAAGCACGGCGTCGTCGGCAAGTTCGTCGAGTTCTACGGCGAGGGTGTGGCCGCCACGAGCCTCGCCAACCGCGCCACCATCGGCAACATGTCGCCGGAGTTCGGCTCCACCGCCGCGATCTTCCCGATCGACGACGAGACCCTCAGCTACCTGCGTCTGACCGGCCGCTCCGAGCAGCAGGTCGCGCTGGTCGAGGCCTACGCCAAGGAGCAGGGCCTCTGGCTGGACCCGAAGGCCGAGCCGGACTTCTCCGAGAAGCTCGAGCTCGACCTGTCGACGGTCGTCCCGTCCATCGCCGGCCCGAAGCGCCCGCAGGACCGCATCGTCCTCGCCGACGCCAAGGCGCAGTTCGCCCAGGACGTGCGCAACTACGTCAAGGACGGCGGCGACGTCGACGAGGCGAGCAAGGAGTCCTTCCCGGCCTCCGACGCCCCGGCCATCTCCAACGGTGCCCCCTCCCACCCGGTCGAGGTGACCGCCCCCGACGGCACCACCTACACCCTGGACCACGGCGCGGTGACGGTCGCGGCCATCACCTCCTGCACCAACACCTCCAACCCGTACGTCATGGTCGCCGCCGCGCTGGTGGCCAAGAAGGCGGTGGAGAAGGGCCTGACCCGCAAGCCGTGGGTCAAGACCACCCTCGCCCCGGGCTCCAAGGTCGTCACCGACTACTTCGAGAAGGCGGGCCTGACCCCGTACCTCGACAAGGTCGGCTTCAACCTGGTCGGTTACGGCTGCACCACCTGCATCGGCAACTCCGGCCCGCTGCCGGAGGAGGTCTCCAAGGCCGTCAACGAGCACGACCTGGCCGTCACCTCGGTGCTGTCCGGCAACCGCAACTTCGAGGGCCGGATCAACCCGGACGTCAAGATGAACTACCTGGCGTCCCCGCCGCTGGTCGTCGCCTACGCGCTCGCCGGTTCCATGAAGGTGGACATCACCCGCGAGGCCCTCGGCTACGACCAGGACAACAACCCGGTCTTCCTGAAGGACATCTGGCCCTCCGAGGCCGAGGTCAACGACGTCGTGGCGAACGCCATCGGCGAGGACATGTTCTCCAAGTCCTACGCCGACGTCTTCGCCGGCGACGCCCAGTGGCAGGCGCTGCCCATCCCGACCGGCGACACCTTCGAGTGGGACGCCGAGTCCACCTACGTCCGCAAGCCCCCGTACTTCGAGGGCATGCAGATGGAGCCGGCCCCGGTCGAGGACATCACCGGCGCCCGCGTGCTGGCCAAGCTGGGCGACTCGGTCACCACCGACCACATCTCCCCGGCCGGCGCCATCAAGGCCGACACCCCGGCCGGCCAGTACCTCACGGAGCACGGCATCGAGCGCCGCGACTTCAACAGCTACGGCTCCCGCCGCGGCAACCACGAGGTCATGATCCGCGGTACGTTCGCCAACATCCGCCTGCGCAACCAGATCGCGCCGGGCACCGAGGGCGGCTACACGCGTGACTTCACGCAGGAGGGCGGCCCGGTCTCCTTCATCTACGACGCCTCGCAGAACTACCAGGCCGCCGGCATCCCGCTGGTCGTCCTGGCCGGCAAGGAGTACGGCTCCGGCTCGTCCCGCGACTGGGCGGCCAAGGGCACCGCGCTCCTCGGCGTCAAGGCCGTCATCGCCGAGTCGTACGAGCGCATCCACCGCTCGAACCTCATCGGCATGGGCGTCCTGCCGCTGCAGTTCCCCGAGGGCCACACCGCCGAGTCCCTCGGACTGACCGGTGAGGAGACCTTCTCCGTCTCCGGCGTGACCGAGCTGAACGACGGCACCACCCCCCGCACGGTGAAGGTCACCACCGACACCGGTGTCGAGTTCGACGCGGTCGTCCGCATCGACACCCCCGGTGAGGCCGACTACTACCGCAACGGCGGCATCCTGCAGTACGTGCTGCGCAGCCTGATCCGCAAGTAAGCGGCGCAGGCAGGGCGGAAACCGAGGGCCGCATCCCCGCGCGGGGATGCGGCCCTCGGCGTTCCCTTCCCCTCCGTGCCGATACGCGCGGTAACCGTTTACATCTCCGTCCCTCGGCGCTACCGTCCCTTCCACGGACGAGGTGGGAGCGCTCCCATGAGCGCGGCGGACCGGAACCCGTCGCCGGGCGCCGCCACCTCGTCCGCCCCCCACAGTCGCGGACGGGAGTGTCATGATCACGTCACCATGCGACCACGTCGGCGCCAGGGCGCCCCGACGCAAGGGCAACAGGGTCCTGTTCGCCGTCCTCGTCTGCGTCCTGGCCGCGGTGCCGGCGGCCGGCCTGGCCCTGACCTCGGGCGCCGTCACCCACACCCGCCCCGACACGCTGCCGCGCTCCGAACTGCGCGGCCTGCTCTGCCGTGCGGGCACGACGCCCGCCCTCGACACCTCGGACCGCGCGGACGACGCCGTGCGCGTGATGCCCGCGGCCTGCGACCTCCGGGCAGCCGCCCGCGCCCCCTGGCGAGCCGCCCACGCGGGAACCGCCCTGTCATGCCAATCCGGTTGACCCCGGTCACCGCCGTGCGGCACGCGGCGTCCGAGCCCTCATGCCCTCACCGACCTCCGGGCGCACCCCAGTCGCCGCCGTACATGCACCGCGTCCCCGCCCCGCCGGCCCTGGCACCGTCACGCCCCCAACACCGCTTCCAGCCGGTCCAGTCGCCGCCGCACATGCACCGCGTCCCCGCCCCGCCGGCCCTGGCGCCCTCACGCCCCCAACACCCTCCCCAGCCAGCCCAGTTGTCGCCGCACATGCACCGCGTCCCCGCCCTCGTGCCCGTTGAACGGGTAGGCGTGCAGCACCTTCTCCTCCTGCCCGCCCGTCAGTTCCGCGTACCGGTTGTACGCCGCGTACGCTCCGCTCGGCGGGCACACCGTGTCGCGGAGCCCTACCCCGAAGTGGGCGGGCGCCTGAGCGCGGCGGGCGAAGGAGATGCCCTCGACGTAGGCCAGGGTGCGGTGGGCCGCCTCCTCCGCGCCCCGGTGCACGGCGAGATACGCGCTGATCTCGCCGTACGGAGAGGCGTCCGTGAGGTCCAGCGCGCGGCGGATCCCGCACAGGAAGGGCGCGGTGACCAGGACCGCCGCGAGGTCCGGCACCAGTCCCGCGACCGCCAGTGCGACGCCCCCGCCCTGGCTGTTGCCGACCGCCGCGACCCGGGAGGCGTCCACGCCGGGCAGCGCCCGGACCGCGTCCACCGCGCGCACCGCGTCGGTGATCAGCCGGCGGTAGTGGTAGTCGTGCGGGTCGAGCAGCCCCCGCGCGGCCGGCCCGGGGCCGCCGGGCGCGCCGGCGTGCGGGTCGGGGGTGTCCCCGCCGCACCCGTACTGGTCGCCCTGACCCCGGTTGTCCATCAGCAGATGCGCGTACCCGGCGTTGACCCAGGTCAGCCGCTCGTGGGGAAGACCCCGGCCGCGCCCGTACCCGGCGAACTCCACCACCGCCGGGAGCGGTTCGGCCGCCCCTGCGGCCGTCCCCGCGGGACGGCTGAACCACCCCCGCACCGGGTCGCCCGCGAAGCCGCGGAACGTCACGTCCCATGTCTCGGTCAGCCGCAGCCCGTTCTCCACCGGGCCGGCGGAGAGCAGGACATCGCCCGCGCCCGCCGCCTCCTCCAGCGTGCGCTTCCAGAAGGCGTCGAAGTCCGCGGGTTCGGCGACATCGGGACGATGGCGCTCCAGGTCGGCCGGGGGCAGGTCGAACGCGGGCACGCGGCACCTCGCAGAGTCGGGCGGACGGCAGCCCCGATCGTTGCGGGCATGCCGCAGGAAATTTCGGTGGACGGTAACAGATCTTCGCCGGGTTCAACAGCGGTTCGTTCCGGACTTCCGTGCGCCTCCGGTACAGGCAAAAGTCGCTCGTGCGGCACCCATTGACAGCGCTTACCACCGCTCATAGGTTGCCGCGGAGTTACCGGTAGGTTCTCGAAAGTTTCGGTTCTGTGTGAGGCACGGGAGGCCCGGGCAATGAGCAGCTCCACCACGTCGGCTCCACCTCCGGGCACACAGGACCCGCCGCCGACGCCCCCGCCCCGCCGGCGCACCCGCTCGCCCTCGCCCACCGGCTGGCGGCGTGCGCTGCGCAAGGACTGGCAGCTCTACTCGCTGGCCGTGCTGCCGCTGCTGTTCTTCCTGGTGTTCCGCTATCTGCCGATGATCGGCAACGTGATCGCGTTCCGCCGGTTCGAGCCGGGCGGTTCGATCCTCGGCGAGTACTGGGTGGGCCTGCGCTACGTCGAGATGTTCCTGTCCGACCCGACGTTCTGGCAGGTCTTCCGGAACACCCTGTGGATCGGCGGACTGACGCTCCTGTTCTGCTTCCCGGTCCCGATCGTGCTCGCCCTGCTGCTCAACGAGGTCCGCCGCAGGTCACTGAGACGATTCGTGCAGTCGGTGTCCTACCTGCCGCACTTCCTGTCCATCGTGATCGTCGCCGGCATCACGATGCAGATGCTCGCCACGGACGGCCCCGTCAACCATGTCCTCGGCTGGTTCGGGCACGACCCGGTCCGGTTCATCCAGGAGCCCGACTGGTTCCGCGCCATCTACGTCGGCTCCGAGATCTGGCAGACCGCCGGCTGGGGCACGATCCTCTACCTCGCCGCGCTCACCACCATCGACGAGGACCTGTACGAGGCCGCCCGGATCGACGGCGCGAACCGCTGGCGGCAGATCTGGCACGTCACCCTGCCCGGCATCCGCCCCACCATGATCACGCTGCTGATCCTCAACATCGGCACGTTCCTGGCCGTCGGCTTCGAGAAGGTCCTGTTGCTGTACAACCCGCTGACGTATCCCACCGCCGACGTGATCTCCACGTATCTCTACCGCACGGGTGTGGAGTCCAACAGCTTCAGCTACGCCGCCGCCATCGGCCTGTTCGAGGCGGTCATCGGCCTGGTGCTGATCACCTCGGCCAACCAGCTGTCGCGCCGCACGGTGGGGACGAGCCTGTGGTGAGCACGATCCGCCCCTCCCGGGGGTACCGCGTCTTCCAGGGCGTCAACGGCGTCATCCTCACCCTCGTCGTGCTGATCACGCTGTATCCGTTCGTCAACATCGTCGCCCGCTCGTTCAGCGGCGAGAAGGAGATCCGCGCCGGTGACGTGACGCTGTGGCCCAAGGGCTTCGACCTCACCACGTACGAGATCGTCTTCTCCGACTCGATGTTCTGGCGGAACTACGGCAACACCGTCCTCTACACGGTGGTCGCCACCGCCGTCGCCATGGTGCTGACCACCTGCTACGCCTACGTCCTGTCCAAGCACCACCTCAAGGGCCGCGGCGCGCTGGTCGGGATCGCCGTGTTCACCATGTTCTTCACCGGCGGCCTCATCCCGAACTACGTCCTGATCACCAGCCTCGGGCTGAAGAACAGCGTGTGGGCCATCGCCCTGCCGAACGCGATCAGCGTCTTCAACCTGCTGGTGATGAAGGCCTTCTTCGAGAGCCTGCCGTCGGAGCTGGAGGAGGCCGCCCAGATCGACGGCCTGAGCACCTACGGCGTCCTGCTGCGGATCGTGCTGCCGCTGTCCAAGGCGGTCGTCGCGACCATGGTGCTGTTCTACTCGGTGTCCTTCTGGAACTCCTGGTTCTCGGCGTTCCTCTACATGGACCGCACCGAGCTGATGCCGGTCACGGTGTATCTGCGCAACCTCCTCGCGGGCGCCACCGGAGGCACCGGCGCCGGCGCCACCACCGAGAACCTCACCCAGGTCAACGCCAACATCCAGGCGGTGACGATCGTGCTCACCTCGCTGCCGATCCTCTGCGTGTACCCGTTCGTGCAGCGCTACTTCGTCTCCGGCGTGATGCTCGGCGCGGTCAAGGGCTGACGACCGCCGGCGCTCCCCCCAACCCCGCAGTCCACCCCCACGTCACAGGAGTCCCCGTGAAGAACACCGGACAGCTCTCCCGGCGCCAGATACTCGCCGCCGCGGGCTTCATCGGCCTCGCCGCCCTCACCGGCTGCGGCAGCGGCGACGGCGAGGACGCCAAGGACCTGTCGAAGAAGCGCACGGGCGCCATGAAGAACCACCGCTCCGGACAGCAGTTCAAGGCCACCCAGCCGCTCACCTTCACCGTCCTGCACAACGACAACCCCAACTACCCGATGAAGGAGAGCTGGCTGTTCTGGAAGGAGCTCACCCGGCGCACCGGCGTCACCCTGGACGCCACCCCGGTCCCGCTCAGCGACTACGAGAAGAAGCGCAGCCTTCTCATCGGCGCGGGCGACGCCCCGCTGCTGATCCCCAAGACCTACCCGGGCGCCGAGACCGCCTTCGTCTCCTCCGGCGCCATCCTGCCGGTCAGCGAGTACATCGACCTGATGCCCAACTTGCAGGACAAGGTCAGGAGATGGAACCTCCAGCCGGAGGTCGACTCGCTGCGCCAGTCCGACGGCCGCTCCTACCTGCTCCCCGGCCTGCACGAGAAGGTCCGCCAGCAGTACTCGCTGTCCTTCCGCACCGACATCCTGGACCAGCACGGCCTCGCCCTCCCCACCACCTGGGACGAGGTCCACACGACCCTCAAGGCGCTCCGTGAGGAGTACCCCGACCGCTATCCGCTCACCGACCGCTGGAGCACCAACACCCCCTTCCCGGCGGGCGCGTTGTTCCAGTACCTCGGCCAGGCGCACGGCGTCCGGGCCGGCTGGTCGTACCTGAACACCACCTGGGACGCCACGGCGGAGACGTTCGTCTTCACCGGCGCCACCGACGCCTTCCGCCAGGTCGTGGAGTACCTGCGCAAGCTGGTCGCGGAGAAGCTGATGGACCCGGAGAGCTTCACCCAGACCGACGAGGAGGCGGTCAGGAAGCTGCTGGGGGAGAGGGCCTTCGCGATCAGCGCCAACGCGCAGGAACTGGTGCAGAACTACCGCTACAACCTCCAGCGGCAGGTCAAGGGCGCCACCATCGAGATGATCCCGGTGCCGCTCGGGCCGGCAGGCCCGGTCGTCATGGGCGGCGGGCGCCTGGAGAACGGCATGATGATCTCCAGCAAGGCGCTGGAGCGGGACGACTTCGTCGCCCTGATGCAGTTCGTGGACTGGCTCTGGTACTCCGACGCCGGCCAGGAGTTCTGCAAGTGGGGCGTGGAGAACACCACGTTCACCCGGTCCGGCGGCGCGGGCTACCGGCTCGAGCCCGGCATCTCCCTCATGGGCTCCGACCCGGACGCCCCGAAGGACCTGCAGAAGGACTTCGGCTTCCACAACGGCGTGTTCACCTACGGCGGCAGCTGGAAGCTGGTGTCCTCCTCGTTCGGCCCCGACGAGAAGAAGTTCACCGACGCGATGGCCGCCCGCAAGGAGCTGCCCACCGACCCGCCGCACCCGCTGCGCGCCGAGGAGCAGGAGCAGGCCACCCTCTGGGACACCCCGCTGAAGGACCACGTCACGCAGAACGCCCTGCGCTTCGTCCTCGGCAAGCGCCCTCTCTCCGAGTGGGACGACTACGTCAAGGAGCTCAAGGCCAAGAACATGGACCGCTACATCGAGCTGCACAACCAGGCGTACGAGCGGTTCAAGAAGGAGAACGCGTGATCCGCGTACCCGCGGAACCGGCCGGCCGGCTGTCCGAGGCCTGGCGCGCCTGCGTCGGCACCGGCCGCCTCGACCTGGCCCTGCGCCGCGACTACCAGGACTCCCTCGCCCTGCTCCAGCGCGAGATCGGCTTCCGCCGTCTGCGCGGCCACGGTCTGCTCAGCGACGGCATGGGCGTCCACCGCCCCTACGAGTGGCAGGGCGCCCGCCGCACCCACCACTCGTTCACCTACCTCGACCAGGTGCTCGACGCCCTCCTCGCCACCGGCATCCGCCCCTTCCTCGAACTCGGCTTCATGCCACGGGAGATGGCGTCGGGCACGCAGACGGTGTTCTGGTGGGAGGGCAACGTCACCCCGCCCGCCGACGAGAAGGAGTGGACGCGCCTGGTGCGCGCGGTCCTCACCCACCTGATCGACCGCTACGGCCTTGACGAGGTGCGCACCTGGCCCGTCGAGGTGTGGAACGAGCCGGACCTGCCTCCCTTCTGGCAGGACGCCGACGAGGCGGCCTACCACCGGCTGTACGAGGCGACGGCGCACACCGTGAAGGAGGTGGACGCGGAGCTGGCGGTCGGCGGGCCCGCGCTGTCGCCGGCCGCGGACGGCTGGCTGGAGCGGTTCGCCGCGTTCGCCGAACGCCGTGACGTGCCCGTGGACTTCGTGTCCCGGCACGCCTACGCCTCCGGGCCCGCGCAGCCCGTCCCGTTCGGCACCCACCAGACCCTCGCGCCGGCGAGCACCCTGCTCGACCAGTTCGCCCAGCCGCGGAAGGCCCTTGCGGGCACCCGCCTGGCCGGACTGCCCGTCCACATCACCGAGTTCAACTCCTCCTACCGGCCCGACAACCTGATCCACGACACCGCGTTCCACGCCGCCTACCTCGCCCCGGTGGTGGCGGCGGGCGGCGACCACGCCGACTCCTTCTCGTACTGGACGTTCAGCGACGTCTTCGAGGAGACCGGCATCCCCACCGCCCTGTTCCACGGCGGCTTCGGCCTGCTCACCCACCGCCAGATCCGCAAGCCGACCTACCATCTGTACGCGTTCATGGCGCGGATGGGGGAGGAGCGACTGGCGCGCGGCGAGGACCACTTGGTCACCCGGCACGCGGACGGCCGGATCACCGTCCTCGCCTGGGCCCCCGTCGACCCCACGGGAGAGACTCCCGGACCGGAACGGCACACCCTGCGCCTGTCCCTCCCGGTCGGCGGCGGAGGGCGCGGCGAGGTGTTCGTGCGCCGCTCCTCCGTCGACGAGGAGCGCGGCAACGCGTACACCGCCTGGCGGCACATGGGATCCCCCCGCTCCCCGCGCCCCGGGCAGCTCGACCTGCTGCACGAGGCGTCCGAGCCCGCCCGCGGCCACGGCCGGCTGCCCGTCGAGGACGGCCGGACGGACCTCGTCCTCACCCTGGCCCGCCACGAGATCACCCTCGTGGAGCTGACCCCGGTGGACGACGAGACCCCGCCCTGGTGGGACGAACGGCGGCTGCTCGGCGGGGAGGCGGCGTGAGCACCGTACGCGCCGACGCCTTCGGCACCGGCCCGCTCTCCCGGGCCGCCGCGCTGATCCACACCCTTGTCACCGTCGAGGCCCTGCTGCTGCTCACCGCGGCGCCGGGCCTCGCCGGCCTCTTCCTGCTCGCCCCCGACCCCGCCAACCTGCCGCTCGCGGCCCTCTGCCTGCTGCCCCTCGGCCCGTCCGCCGCCGCGGCCCTCTACGCCCTGCACCACCGCGGCGGCGACCTCACCGAACTCCGCCCGTCCCGTGTCTTCCTGCGCGGCTGGCGGCTGGGCGCCGGGCCCGCGCTGAAGCTGTGGGCGCCGCTGCTCGGCTGGCTCACGGTCATCGCGTTCACCCTCACCCACTTCCCGGCCACCGGACTGCCCCGCTGGTGGGCGTTCCTGCTCGCCGTGACCGGCGTGGGAAGTCTGCTGTGGGGCGCCCACGCGCTGGTGCTGACCGCCCTGTTCGCGTTCCGCGCCCGGGACACCGCACGCCTCGCCGCGTACTTCCTGTTCAGGCACCCCCGTGCCACTCTCGGCGCCCTCTCGCTGCTGATCCTCACGGCCGCCGGCACAGCGCTGCTCACCGAGGCGCTGCCCGCCCTCCTCGCCGCCCCGCTGCTGCTCTCCCTGCTGCGCGCCGGCCGCCCGTTGATCACCGAGACCCGGGAGGAGTTCACCGCATGACCGGGACGACGTACTCGGGGGACTTCGACGCGGCCTGGCTGCCGCCGGCCGCGTTCCGGGCGGTCGGCAGCCGGCGCACGCTGATCCGCGCCGGCGACGGGCTGTGGACCGACACGGTCCACCGCGAACTGACCGACGCCTGTGTGCGGTTCGGCGGCCGGGTCGTGCGGGACGGCGGCGAGGACGCCGAGTTGGTCCTCGAAGCGGCCGACGCACCGGACGACGAGAGCTTCACGCTCGAACGTCGGGACGGCGTCACCACCGTCACCGCGTCCGGCGGACGCGGGCTGCTGTACGGCCTGTTCCACGTCGTACGGCTCGGCGAGGACGCCTTCGCCGGTGAACGGGCTCGCGAGGAGCACCGGCCGGCGTACGCCACGCGCATGCTCGACCACTGGGACAACGTCGCCGTGCACCCCGTCATGGGCCAGGTCGAACGCGGCTACGCGGGCGGTTCGCTGTTCTGGGCGGACGGCAGGGCGCGCGGCGACCTGGACCGGGTGCGGGCGTACGGCAGACTGCTCGCCGCGTGCGGAGTCAACGCCCTCGCCGTCAACAACGTGAACGTGCACGCGACCGAGGCGCGTCTGCTCACCGACCGGATCGGTGACGTGGCCGCGATCGCCGACGTGCTGCGTCCCTACGGCATCCGCACCCATCTGTCGGTCACCTTCGCGGCGCCCACGGTGCTGGGCGGCCTGCCCACCGCCGACCCGCTGGACGAGGCCGTCCGCGACTGGTGGGCGGAGGCGACCCGCCGGGTGTACGAGGAGATCGGCGACTTCGGCGGGTACGTCGTGAAGGCCGATTCGGAGGGGCAGCCCGGCCCCTTCGCCTACGGCCGCTCGCACGCCGACGGCGCCAACATGCTGGCCGCCGCGCTGGAGCCGTACGGCGGCACGGTGCACTGGCGGGCCTTCGTCTACGACCACCACCAGGACTGGCGGGACCGCACGACCGACCGCGCACGGGCCGCGTACGACCACTTCACCCCGCTGGACGGCGCGTTCGCGCCCAACGCGGTGCTCCAGGTCAAGCACGGGCCGATGGACTTCCAGGTGCGCGAGCCGGTCTCCCCGCTGATCGGCGCCATGCCGGACACGCGGCTCGCGGTGGAGTTGCAGGTCACGCAGGAGTACACCGGACAGCAGCGGCACGTGTGCTGGCTGGGGCCGATGTGGAGCGAGGTGCTGCGGTTCCGGCCGGACGGCGAGGTGAGCACCGGGCGGCTGGCGGACGGGCTGGTGGCCGTGTCCAACGCGGGCGACGACCCGTTCTGGACCGGCCACCCGCTCGCCCAGGCCAACCTCTACACCTTCGGACGGCTGGCCTGGGACCCGGCGGCGGATCCACGGGCCGTCCTCGACGAGTGGATCGCGCTGACCCACCCTGGGGCACCGGAGCGGCTGGCCGAAGGGCTGCACGCGGTGCTGGACGGCTCCTGGACGACGTACGAGAAGTACACCGCGCCGCTCGGCGTGGGCTTCATGGTGCAGCCCGGCCACCACTACGGGCCGAGCGTCGACGGCTACGAGTACAGCCCCTGGGGCACCTACCACTTCGCCGACCGGGACGGCGTCGGCGTCGACCGCTCCACGGCGACCGGCACCGGGTACACCGGGCAGTACGCCCCACCGTGGGCCGAGGTGTACGAGTTCCCGGACACCTGCCCGGAGGAGCTGCTGCTGTTCTTCCACCATGTGCCGTACGGCCATGTGCTGGCCGGCGGGAAGACGGTGATCCAGCACATCTACGACACCCACTTCGAGGGTGTCGAGGAGGCCGAGGAGGCCCGCCGGGTGTGGGCGGGCCTCGCGGACCTGGTGGAACCGGCACGTCACGCCCGCGTGGCCGAGCGCTTCGAGGAGCAGCTGCGCAGCGCCCGTGAGTGGCGCGACCAGATCAACAGCTACTTCCTGCGCAAGTCCGGGGTGCCGGACGAGCGGGGACGGACCATCCACTGAGAAGGGGGGTCCGGGCGATGCCCGGACCCCCCTGTGCGCCGGCGGTCAGCTCAGCAGTTCCACCTCCGTCAGCGCCGCCTCACCGGTCAGCACCAGCCGGTAGTGCCCGTAGGCCTTCGGCGCGTCGATGGAGAAGGCACGCAGCTGCCGGTCCCAGCGGAAGGACTCGTCCGTCCGCTTGTCCAGGTCCGTCCACCGCTCCCCGTCGGCCGAACCCTGCAGCACCCAGCCCTTGGGCGCCTTGGTGTGGTCCGAGGACGTCAGCGTGTACTGCACCGCCTTGGTGTCCCCGGTGACGGGCAGCTCCACGGTGGACACCGTGGCGCCGGTCGCCGACGTGTTGTCGAACAGCTCGCCCTCGCCCTTCAGGGCGTCCTTGCGGGGCGCCGGCACCTCGTCGTCCTGGGTGATCGACACCGGCGCCGCGTTCTTGCCGGTGCCCCACGACGACGGACGCGGACCCATGTCGAACTCCAGCACGCCGCCCTTGGCGATGGCCGCGTGCGGCAGCGCCGTGGAGTTCCACCGCTTGCCGTTGACCTTCAGCCCCTGCACGTACACGTTCTTCGCGCTGTTCCTCGGCGCCTTGACGACCAGCTCGCGGCCGTTCTCCAGGTGCACGGTGACCTTCGTGAACAGCGGTGAGCCGATGGCGTACTCGCCGCTGCCCATCACCAGCGGGTAGAAGCCGAGCGAGGAGAACAGGTACCAGGCGGACTGCTCGCCGTTGTCCTCGTCGCCGTGGTAGCCCTGCCCGATCTCGCTGCCGGTGTAGAGGCGGGACAGCACCTCGCGCACGTTCTTCTGCGTCTTCCAGGGCTGCCCGGCCGCGTCGTACATGTACAGGGCGTGGTGGGCCACCTGGTTGGAGTGGCCGTACATGCCCATCCGGACGTCGCGCGCCTCGATCATCTCGTGGATGACGCCGCCGTAGGAGCCCTTGAGGTCCGGGGAGGCCGTCTCGGGCGTGGAGAGGTACTCGTCCAGCTTCTCGGCGAGGCCCTTGCGCCCGCCGTACAGATTGGCGAGGCCCCGGCTGTCCTGGGCGGCGGTGAACGCGTAGCCCCAGCCGTTGGTCTCCGTGTAGTCGTAGCCCCACACCCGGGGGTCGTACGCGGAGGACTTCACCCGCCAGTCGCCCTTGAGGTCACGGCCCTGGAAGAAGCCCGCCTCGGAGTCGAACAGGTTGACGTAGTCCTGCGCCCGGTCGAGGAAGTACGCCGACTCCTCCTGGTAGCGCTTGTCGCCGGTCTTCCGGTACAGCGCCTCGCCCATCTTGGCGATGCCGTAGTCGTTGAGGTAGCCCTCCAGGGCCCAGGACAGGCCCTCGTGGGTCTCGGTGCTGGTGTAGCCGAGGAACGGCGAGGTCGCCATGCCCTTGCGGCCCACACCGGACGACGGGGGCACCACCGTGGCGTTCTTCACCGCCGCGTCGTACGCGGCCTTCGCGTCGAAGCCGTCGACGCCCTTGACGTAGGCGTCCGCGAAGGCGACGTCCGAGGAGGTGCCGGTCATCAGGTCCGCGTAGCCGGGGGAGGACCAGCGGGAGGTCCAGCCGCCGTCCTTGTAGTGCTGCACGAACCCGTCGACCAGCTCACCGGCCTTGGTCGGGGTGAGGAAGGAGTACGCCGGCCAGGTCGTCCGGTACGTGTCCCAGAAGCCGTTGTTGACGTACACCTTGCCGTCCACGATCTTCGCGCCCGTGTGGGTCGGCGTGTCCGGCTCCGGCATCCGGGAGAACGGCGAGGCGTACTTGTACGTCCCGTCGACCTTCTCGAAGCCCGAGTTCGGGTACAGGTACAGCCGGTACAGGCTGGAGTAGAGCGTGGTCAGCTGGTCCGGCGTGGCGCCCTCGACCTCGACCTTGCCGAGGATCTTGTCCCACTGCTTCCGGGCGTCCCGCTTGACCTTCTCGAAGGAGGTCTTGGGTCCGATCTCCTGGCGCAGGTTGTCCTTCGCCTGCTCCACGCTGATCAGCGAGGTGGCCAGGCGCAGGGTGACCGTGCGGTCCTCGCCCGCGTCGAAGCGCAGATATCCCTTGACGCCGCTCGCGTCGCCCTCGACGACCTTCTTGTCGAACTCGCCGTGGACGAACAGCCGGGTCGCGCCCGTGGACAGCCCGGACTTGACGTCCGAGTAGCCCGTGAAGGTGCCGTTCTCCTCGTCGAGGGTCAGGCCGGCCTGGTCGGTGACGTTGTCGAAGAGCACGCTCGCGTCGTCGCCGGGGAAGGTGAAGCGCATCGCCGCCGCGTGGTCGGTCGGTGCCATCTCGGCCTTCAGGCCGTTCTCGAACCGCACCCCGTAGTAGTACGGCCGGGCGGTCTCGTTCTCGTGCCGGAACGCCAGTTCGCGCTCCTCACGGCCCAGGTCCGGGGTGCCGGAGGCGGCGGACGGCATCACCTGGAAGGTCTGCCGGTCGCCCATCCAGGGGCTCGGCTCGTGGCTCGCGCTGAACGCCTGGATCGTCGGCAGGTTGTCCGCGTTGTTGCCGCGCGCGTAGTCGTACAGCCAGCTCAGCGAACCGGCGTTGGTGACCGGGGTCCAGAAGTTGAACCCGTGCGGCACGGCCGTCGCGGGGAAGTTGTTGCCGCGCGAAAAGCTGCCGCTGGAGTTGGTGCCCCGGGTCGTCACCGCGTAGTCGGAGAGATGGGCCTTCGGCCGCTCGGGCCTGACCGGCTTCAGCGACACGTCGTCGAGCCAGCCGCGGAACTTGGTCTCGCCCTTGGGGGAGTCGTACGCCACCAGGATCCGGTCGACGGTCCTGCCGGCGGCCACCGAGCCGATCCGGGAGACCACGTTGTTCCACTGGTTGACGTAGAGGATCTTCGACGCGCCCTGCCCCTGCGGGGTGAGCGGGAATCCGTGCTGGTCGGTGGCGCGCAGGTCGCTCAGATAGGTGCCGTCGGTGAAGGCGAGGTCGACGGAGACGTTGGTGGAGTCGTAGTCGAGGTCGCCGTCCGCCATCGACGGGAAGATACGGTACGACAGTTCGGTGTCCCGCTCGACCTTCGTGTTGACGTCGAACACCTTGTTGTACGAGTACGCCCGCCCGTCGCTGGTGTGCCGGCCGGCGTAGCGCAGGGCGCGCTTGCCGGTGAACCCGGCGCCCGCCTTGGCCGTCGGCGAGCCGGTGGGGCCGCGGTCGACCAGCGAGAGCATGTCCTGCGGTATCGGCGCCTCGTCGTCACCCGTGGAGAACTGGACGTCGGCGAGCTGGACTATGCCGCCGCTGCCGTTCTTGGTGATCTCCAGCCGGAAGTGCCGGTACTCGGCGACCGCGGAGGCGTCGATGTCGTAGATCTTGGTTTGGAAGCGTTGCGCGAACGTCTCGCCCGAGCGGGTGTCGAGGGTCTGCCAGTTCTCGCCGTCGGTGGAGCCCTTGAGGGTCCAGTCCCTCGGGTCGCGCTCGGCGGCGTCGTTGGCGGACGTGAGGGCGTAACGGAGCACCTTCACGGGGGCGTCCAGGTCGAACTCCACCCAGCCGGTGGACTCGAACGCCAGCCACTTGCTGCCGGGTTCGCCGTCGACGAGGTTCTCCTTCACCTCCCCGCCGCCGGTGTTCTCCGCGCTGGCGCGGACGTCCGTGACATGGTCGGTGACGTTGCCCGGGATGCCCGAGCTGTAGCCGCCGTCCACGCCCGAGGCGCGCTTCTCGCCGCCCCGCGTGGTGTCGACGGTGTTCTGCCAGTCCGGGGCGGGGTCCCCGGACTCGAACGACGAGGAGAACTCCCGGTCGGTTCCCGGCGGCGCCTCGGGGAGCGCCACGGCGACGCCCTGTGAGCCCGCGGCCAAAGCGAAGGCGGTCGTCGCGACGACCGCCGTTCCCCATCTGTGCCGAACTCTCTGTTGCATGCGCGAGCACCCTCCCTGCCCTGGACAACGTTGTCAATTGCAGTGCGCAAGGACCAGTAGTGGGTCAAGTGGACTGTGATGTCAAGGGGTTGATTGTGGCATTCAGGAGCGATGGCGGGGACTTTCCCGTGGCGCAAGGTGCCCGAGGCTCTTATTTCCGCGAGGTCTCAACTCGGAAAAGACGTATGGGGAACCTTGCATTCGATCTTGCTCCGTCGGCGTGAAGTGGACTATACCTGTCGGCACTCCGGGACAGTCTTCACCGCTCCCGACCAGTACCAGCCGCACCTCCTGCACGACCCAGCGTGACCCGAACGCGGTGCCGGGAAGGATCCGGTTCACCGCCTGAGTCCTGGAGAAGGCGAGGACTTGAGCATGGGATCCACTTCCGGCGTAGGCCACCGCGATCCGATCTGGTGGAGTGCGACCGCCGCTCCGGCCCCGGCGACTGTGGTGCCGGCATCGCTCAGCTGATCACCGGCGCCGCACCGCGGCTCCGAGACGACGGCGACAACGCCCCCCGTGCGGCCGGCTCAGGACCGGTCCGGCCACGGCGGGCGCACACGCAGCACACCCGTACAGAGCCCATCGATCAGTGAGGATGCAGATGACCATTCGTGCCGGCTCTCTTGACAGGCGGACGCTCCTGCGCGGGGCCATCGCCACCGCGGCGATGGGCTCGTTCGCGGTAGCGTGCAGCTCTCCCTCCAGCAAGGACAGCGACGGCGACGGCGGCCCGAAGGGCGAGAAGAGCGCCACGAACCCGTTCGGCGTCGCCGCGAACTCCACGGTCGAGGCGGCCATCTTCGACGGCGGCTACGGCACCGACTACGTCGACTACACCAACCAGGTGCTCGGCAGCCAGGTCAAGGGCCTCAAGGTCCAGGTCGAGCCGGTCGTCGACATCGCCCCCCAGCTCCAGCCCCGCTTCGTCGGCGGCAACCCGCCGGACCTCATCGACAACTCCGGTGAGGACCAGATCGGCTTCCTGGGCATCCTCGACCAGTTGGAGGAACTCGACGACCTCTTCGAGGCCAACACCTACGAGGGCAAGAAGATCGCCGACATCGTCTACCCCGGCGTCAAGGCCCCCGGCACGTTCAAGGACAAGTTCGTCGCGCTCAACTACGTGATGACCGTGTACGGCGTCTGGTACTCGAAGACCCTCTTCGAGCAGAACGGCTGGACCCCGCCGAAGACCTGGGACGAGGCGCTCGACCTCGGCCAGAAGGCGAAGAAGAAGGGCAAGTACCTCTTCGTCCACGGCAAAGAGGCGGCGACCTACTACCGCACGCTCCTGATCGACTCGGCGATCAAGGAGGGCGGCGACGAGGTCCGGCTGGCCCTGGAGAACCTGGAGAAGGGCTGCTGGTCGCACCCGGCCGTCCAGGGCGTGATCAAGGTCATGGAGACCATGGTCAAGCAGAAGATGTTCGTCCCCGGCGGCTCCGGCACCCAGTTCCAGAAGGCGCAGGCGATCTGGAGCAACGACCAGAAGGCGCTGCTCTACCCGTCCGGCGGCTGGATCGAGAACGAGATGAAGAAGGCCACGAAGGCCGACTTCCAGATGACCGGCTTCCCGTCGATGACGCTCACCGACAAGCCGGCGCTGCCCTGGGAGTCGCTCCGCGCGGCCGCCGGCGAGCCGTTCATCGTGCCCCGGCAGGGCAAGAACCCGGCCGGCGCCAAGGAGGTGCTGCGGGCGATGCTGTCGGAGAAGGCGGCCGCCAACTTCTCCAAGACGAAGCTGGCCCCGACGATCGTCAAGGGCACCGTGCCCGCCGACGGTTACGGATCGACGGCCCTCGTCTCGCAGACGACGATGCTGGAGGCCGCGGGCACCAACATCTTCAACTACATGTTCGTCGAGACCTACGGGATGAACACCGACCAGTTGGTGCCGTGGAACTCGTTCCTCGCCGGTGACCTCGACGCCAAGGGGCTGACCTCGGCCCTGCAGAAGATCTCCGACAAGGTCCGGGAGGACGACTCCGTCGACAAGGTCAAGGTCAGCTAGCACCGCGATGAAGGACACGATCCCCACTGCCGAGACCGCGAGCCGCCGGCCCGAGCCGGCCGCTCGCGGTGGGCGGCCACGGCGCCGCAAGCTCACCTTCGACCGGGTGACGTTCTTCCTCGCGTTCCTCGGTGTCCCGCTGGCCATCTTCGTGATCTTCGTCCTGATCCCGTTCGGCCAGGCGATCTTCTGGGCGATGACCGACTGGCGCGGCTTCAGCCCGGACTACAACTTCGTCGGCTTCGACAACTTCACGAAGATGTTCCAGGACGACATCTTCCTGAAGGCGTTGCGCAACGTCGCCCTCCTCGCGGTCTTCGTGCCGCTGGTGACGCTGACGCTCGCCCTCGGGGTTGCCGTGGCCATCACCCTGGGAGGGCCCGGCAAGGGCCCCGTCCGCGGGATCCGGGGGGCGTCGTTCTACCGGATCGTCTCGTTCTTCCCCTACGTCGTGCCGGCGATCATCGTCGGTCTGATCTGGGCGCAGATGTACGACCCGAACGCCGGCCTGCTCAACGGCGTCCTCACGGGCCTCGGCCTCGACCGGTTCGACACGTTCGCGTGGCTGGGCGAGAAGGCGACGGCGATGCCGGCCGTGATGTTCGTCATCATCTGGGGGCTCGTCGGGTTCTACGCGGTGCTCTTCATCGCCGCGATCAAGGGCGTTCCCGCCGAGCTGTACGAGGCGGCGAGGATCGACGGGGCCGGCCGGCTGCGCACCACGGTCTCGATCACCCTGCCGGCGATCCGGGACAGCGTCCAGACGGCGTACATCTACCTGGGCATCGCCGCCCTCGACGCGTTCGTCTACGTCCAGGCGATGGTGCCGAACGGCGGCCCGGACAACTCGACCCTGACGATCAGCCAGCGTCTGTTCAACGTCGCTTTCGCCAAGCAGCAGTTCGGCTACGCCACCGCGATGGGCGTCGTCCTCGCCGTCGTCACCCTGGTGTTCGCGGCGCTGGTGTTCCTCGTCAACCGCCTCACGGGCGGCGGCGAGGGCGAGAGCAAGAAGAAGGCACCTGGGTCCAAGCCTCGGCGTGCCGCAGCCGAGGGAGGTGCCGGGTGAGCGTCATCGCCGCCGACCGGAAGCCGGCCAGTGACCGTGAACCGGCGAGAGACCGGAGGCTGACGCGCGTCGCCGCGAGCAGCGACCGCAGATTCGCGGCGATCTCGCACGCCCTGCTGATCCTGTGGTCCGTGATCGTGATCGTGCCCATGCTGTGGGTGCTGATGTCGTCGTTCAAATCGACCGGCGAGATCCTTTCGTCGCCGTTCTCGCTGCCGGACCACTGGCGGATCGAGAACTACGCGAACGCGTGGACCGACGCGAACATCGGAAGGTATTTCCTGAATTCCGTGATCGTCGTGGTCTCGGCACTGATCCTGGTGATGCTGCTCGGCGCGATGTGCGCCTACATTCTCGCCCGGTTCGAGTTCCCCGGCCGCCGGCTGATCTACTACGTCATGCTCGCCGGCCTGACGTTCCCGGTCTTCCTGGCGATCGTTCCGCTTTTCTTCCAGCTGCAGAATTTCGGGCTGCTGAACACGCGTCCCGGACTGATCCTCACCTATGTCGCGTTCGCGCTGCCGTTCACGATGTTCTTCCTCTATTCGTTCTTCCGGTCCCTTCCGCACGACGTGTACGAGGCCGCGCTGATCGACGGTGCGGGGGACTGGCGGGCGTTCTTCCAGGTGATGCTGCCGATGGCCCGTCCGGGCATGGCGGCAGTGGCGATCTTCAACTTCCTGGGCCTGTGGAACCAGTTCCTGCTGCCGGTGGCGCTCAACACCGACCAGGACATGTGGGTCCTCACCCAGGGCATGGCCGCCTACGCGTCCTCGCAGGTCTACGACATCGACTACGGCGCGCTGTTCGCGGCCATCGTGATCACGGTGGTGCCCGTACTGATCGTGTACTGCGTCTTCCAGCGGCGGATCGCCGGTTCGGTGTCGCAGGGCACCTTCCGCTGACGCACACCGCCGCTCCACCCGTCGTACGCAGGGGTCCGGCCCCGGAGAGACAGCTCTCCGGGGCCGGACCCCTGTGGCGCACCCCGGGTAGTCGGCCGGACACAGGCTGGAACCGATTTCTGTCAAGGTCTTGACGGCACTGGGCGATTCAGCGGAGTTTGGACTTCATAACTTGTACAAGGTCCCGTCGCCCCAAGGTGACGCGGGCCCAGGGATGAGGGTGAGAGTCAATGGAGACTCCGGGGTCGCAGTCGTCGCTGCACCGAGCCAACCTGGAGCGGGTCGTCCGAGCAGTACGTCTGGCGGGGTCCCTGACCCAGGCGGAGATCGCGAGGACGACCGGACTGTCCGCGGCCACGGTCTCCAACATCGTCCGGGAGCTGAAGGACGGCGGCACGGTCGAGGTGACCCCCACGTCGGCGGGGGGACGCCGGGCCCGCAGCGTCTCGCTCAGCGGGGACGCCGGCATCGTGATCGGCGTCGACTTCGGCCACACCCACCTGCGGGTCGCGGTGGGCAACCTGGCCCACCAGGTGCTCGCGGAGGAGTCCGAGCCGCTGGACGTGGACGCCTCCTCCTCGCAGGGCTTCGACCGGGCGGAACAGCTGGTCAACCGGCTGATCGAGGCCACCGGAGTGGACCGGTCCAAGGTCGCGGGCGTCGGGCTCGGCGTGCCGGGACCGATCGACGTGGAGTCCGGCACCCTCGGGTCCACCGCGATCCTGCCCGGCTGGTCCGGGACCCGCCCCGCCGAGGAGCTGCGGGGGCGGCTCGGCGTGCCGGTGCACGTGGACAACGACGCCAACCTCGGCGCCCTCGGCGAGATGGTCTGGGGCAGCGGCCGGGGCGTGCGCGACCTGGCGTACATCAAGGTCGCCAGCGGTGTCGGCGCGGGTCTGGTGATCAGCGGGAAGATCTACCGCGGCCCGGGCGGCACCGCCGGCGAGATAGGGCACATCACCCTCGACGAGTCCGGCCCGGTCTGCCGCTGCGGCAACCGGGGCTGCCTGGAGACCTTCACGGCCGCGCGCTACGTGCTGCCGCTGCTCCAGCCCAGTCACGGCACGGACTTGACCATGGAGAGCGTGGTGCGGATGGCCCGGGACGGCGACCCGGGATGCCGCCGGGTGATCGCCGACGTGGGCCGCCACATCGGCAGCGGTGTCGCCAATCTCTGCAACCTCCTGAACCCGAGCCGGGTCGTACTCGGCGGTGATCTCGCGGAGGCCGGGGAGCTGGTCCTGGGCCCCATAAGAGAGTCCGTGGGACGCTACGCCATACCCAGCGCCGCGCGCCAACTCTCCGTGCTTCCAGGGGCACTTGGGGGCCGCGCGGAGGTGCTGGGCGCCCTCGCGCTGGCGCTGAGCGAAATGGGCGATTCGACCCTTCTGGACGGAACCGCGACGGGGTCCCTCGCCGCCTCCACCCCTGCCTTCACTTAGAGAACGGATGGCACCGTTGCCATCTCGTTAAGGATTTACTTCTTGACGTCGCACGTGCGGCCGAGTTGACTTCCAGCCACCTCGGCCGCAACGACGCGGCCTCGTCAGGGAGGTTTGTAGAAGTGAACACGCGTATGCGTCGTGCCGCCTTCGCCATCGCCGCGGGTGCGATGGCCGTCTCGCTCGCCGCCTGTGGCAGCGCCGCCGAGTCCGGCGACAAGAAGAGCGACTCGGGCGACTCCGCCGCCAAGGGCGACAACATCAAGGTCGGTCTGCTCCTGCCGGAGAACCAGACCGCGCGGTACGAGAAGCTCGACAAGCCCTTGATCGAGAAGAAGGTCAAGGAGCTCACGAACAACAAGGGCGAGGTCGTCTACGCCAACGCCAAGCAGGACGCCAGCCTGCAGAACCAGCAGGTCGACACGATGGTGACCAACAAGGTCGACGTGCTCATCGTGGACGCGGTGGACTCCAAGGCCATCGCCGGCTCCGTGAAGAAGGCCAAGGACGCGGGCATCCCGGTCGTGGCCTACGACCGCCTCGCCGAGGGTCCGATCGACGCCTACACGTCGTTCGACAACGTGACCGTCGGCAAGACGCAGGGCGAGGCCCTGCTCGAGGCGCTGGGCGACAAGGCCAAGAGCGGCCAGATCGTCATGATGAACGGCTCCTCCACCGACCCGAACGCCGCCATGTTCAAGGAGGGCGCGCACTCCGTCCTCGACGGCAAGGTCAAGATCGGGCGCGAGTACGACACCAAGGAGTGGAAGCCCGAGAACGCCAACGCCAACATGGAGGGCGCCATCTCCGCCCTCGGCAAGGACAAGATCGTCGGCGTCTACTCCGCCAACGACGGCATGGCGGGCGGCATCATCACCGCCCTCAAGGCCGCCGGCCTGAAGAACATCCCGGTCACCGGCCAGGACGCCGAGCTCGCGGGCGTGCAGCGCATCGTGACCGGTGAGCAGTACATGAGCGTCTACAAGCCGTACCCGCAGGAGGCGAACGTCGCCGCGGAGATGGCCGTCGCGCTGGCCCAGGGCAAGTCGCTGGACTCCCTCGCCAAGGACAAGGTCGACAGCCCCACCACCAAGGGCATCCCCTCGGTGATCGTCCCGGTCGTCTCGCTGACCAAGGACAACATCAACGACACCGTGATCAAGGACGGCATCTACACCGTCCAGGAGATCTGCACCGGCAAGTACAAGGCCGCCTGCGACAAGATCGGCCTCAAGTAAGCAGTCCCCCATCCCGTGACTCAAGGGGAGTCCGCAGACCCGGACTCCCCGACGGGACGACTGCCACACGCTTCCGCCGGCGCCCCGCACACACCAGCCCCGCAAGCTACGCGGGGCGCCGGACGGAACACCCCCCAATCCCTTGCACAACCTCCCGCCGGGTCAGGCGGCGAAGGAGATGGTTCACGTGTCCGCTACGCCCGTGCTGGCGTTGCGCGGGGTCTCCAAGCGGTTCGGTGCCGTCCAGGCGCTCACCGACGTCGAGCTTGAGGTCCACGCCGGTGAAGTGGTCGCCCTGGTGGGCGACAACGGCGCCGGAAAGTCCACGCTGGTCAAGACGATCGCCGGCGTGCACCCCATCGATGAGGGCGTCATCGAGTGGGACGGCAAGGCCGTCCAGATCAACAGGCCGCACGACGCCCAGAACCTGGGCATCGCGACGGTGTACCAGGACCTCGCGCTGTGCGACAACATCGACGTCGTCGGCAACCTCTACCTGGGCCGGGAGCTGCGCAGGCGCGGCGTCCTGGACGAGGTGGAGATGGAGCGCCGCTCCCGCGAGCTCCTCGACACCCTGTCGATCCGCATCCCCAGCGTCCGTATCCCGATCGCCTCGCTGTCCGGTGGTCAGCGCCAGGTGGTCGCCATCGCCCGGTCCATGCTCGGCGAGCCCAAGCTGGTCATCCTGGACGAGCCCACCGCGGCCCTCGGCGTCGAGCAGACCGCGCAGGTCCTCGACCTGGTCGAGCGGTTGCGCGAGCGCGGCCACGCGGTCATCCTCATCAGCCACAACATGGCGGACGTGAAGGCCGTGGCGGACAAGGTCGCCGTCCTGCGCCTCGGGCGCAACAACGGCGTCTTCGAGGTCAAGTCGACCTCGCAGGAAGAAATCATCTCCGCCATCACGGGCGCCACGGACAACGCCGTGACCCGTCGTGCGGCGCGCACCAATGGGGAGATCACGAAGTGAGCACCGAGAAGACCTCCACCCCCACCGCCGAGGAACACTCCGTGGCGAACCCCGACGCGGCCGCCAAGGCGGTCACCGCGGTCGACCCCCGGCTGCTGGTGCGCGAACAGGGCCTGATGGGCTACTGGAACGAGTTCAAGCGGAAGATGAAGGCGGGTGACCTCGGCTCCATCCCCGTGGTGGTCGGCCTGCTGGTCATCTGGGCGATCTTCACCAGCCTGAACGGCAACTTCCTCACCGCCGGCAACTTCTCCGACATGTCCGTCGCCATGGTCGGCACCGGCATGATCGCCGTCGGCATCGTCTTCGTCCTGCTGCTCGGCGAGATCGACCTGTCGGTCGGTTCCGTCAGCGGTGTCGCGGGCGCCACGTTCGCCGTGCTGAACATCACGCACGGCATGAACGAGATACTCGCCCTCGTACTGGCGATCCTCACCGGCACGGTCGCCGGCGCGATCCACGGCTTCATCTTCGCCCGGATCGGCGTGCCCGCCTTCGCCGTCACCCTGGCCGGCCTGCTGTTCTGGCAGGGCTTCATGCTCCAGATCCTCGGTGACAACGGCACCATCAACCTGGACTCCGAGGGCCTGGTCGTCAAGCTGACCAGCTACTACTTCAGCGATGTGGCCGCCGCGTACGGTCTGGCGCTGTTCGCGACCGTGGCGTACTTCCTGGCGTCGTTCTTCGACAACCGCCGTCGTGAGGCCGCCGGGGTGCCCTCCCGCCCGCTGAACGAGATCATCGTCCGGACGGCGCTGCTCGCGATCCTGGCCTTCGCCGTCGCGATCGTGTTCAACCAGTACAAGGGCCTGCCGCTGGCCGTGGTGATCTTCCTGGCCTTCCTGGTCCTCACGGACTTCGTGCTGCGCCGCACCTCGTACGGCCGCAAGGTGTTCGCGCTCGGCGGCAGCGTCGAGGCGTCCCGCCGTGCGGGCATCAACGTCGAGCTGATCCGGATCTCGGTCTTCGCGATCGCCGGTACGTTCGCCGCGATGGGCGGTCTGTTCGTGGCGTCGAAGATCGCCTCCGCGAACCAGGGCGCCGGTACCGGTGAGTTCCTGATGAACGTCATCGCGGCCGCGGTGATCGGCGGTACCTCGCTCTTCGGCGGACGTGGCCGCACGTGGGACGCGCTGCTCGGTGTGATGGTCATCGTGTCCATCCAGTACGGGCTGGCGCTGGAAGGCATCGCCTCGCCGGTGCAGTACATGATCACCGGTGGTGTGCTGCTGGCGACGGTCGTCATCGACGCCGTCACCCGGAAGACGCAGAAGACCGCGGGGCGGGCTTAGGCCTAGTACGGTCCCGCGCCCCCTTCGGGTGTGACTGTGCCCGGCGCCTTTCAGGTGCCGGGCACAGTCGTGTCGTGAGGGCGTCGTACGGGGGTACTGCCGAACGGGTGATGTACGACGCACCGCCCCGGGAACGATCGGTTGAGCGGAAGATTAGACTCGACCCGCCCGGCAACAGCTCGATCAGCTCTACTGCAAGGAGGCACGGGTGCCGCTGCTGACCCGCATCAGGGGACCGCGCGATCTGGACCGGCTCACCCTCGAGGAGCTCGACCAGCTGGCCGGGGAGATCCGGACCTTCCTCGTCGACGCGGTCTCCAAGACCGGCGGCCACCTCGGCCCCAACCTCGGTGTGGTGGAGCTCACCATCGCCCTGCACCGGGTCTTCGAGTCCCCGAAGGACAAGGTCCTCTGGGACACCGGCCACCAGTCCTACGTGCACAAGCTGCTGACCGGCCGGCAGGACTTCTCCAAGCTGAAGATGAAGGGCGGCCTGTCCGGCTACCCCTCGCAGGCGGAGTCCGAGCACGACGTCATCGAGAACAGCCACGCCTCCACGGTGCTGGGCTGGGCCGACGGCATCGCCAAGGCCAACCAGCTGATGAGGCGGGACGACAGCCACGTCGTCGCGGTCATCGGCGACGGCGCCCTCACCGGCGGCATGGCCTGGGAGGCGCTCAACAACATCGCCGACGCCAAGGACCGCCCGCTGGTCATCGTCGTCAACGACAACGAGCGCTCCTACTCGCCCACCATCGGCGGCCTGGCGAACCACCTGGCGACCCTGCGCACCACCGACGGCTACGAGCGCTTCCTGACCCGCACCAAGGACCTCCTGGAGCGCACCCCGGTCGTCGGCCAGGCCCTCTACGACACCCTGCACGGCGCGAAGAAGGGCCTGAAGGACTTCATCGCCCCGCAGGGCATGTTCGAGGACCTCGGCCTGAAGTACGTCGGCCCCATCGACGGCCACGACATCGAGGCCCTGGAGTCCGCGCTGGCCCGCGCCAAGCGGTTCAACGGGCCGGTGATCGTCCACTGCATCACCGAGAAGGGCCGCGGCTACCAGCCCGCCCTCCAGGACGAGGCGGACCGCTTCCACGCCGTCGGCAAGATCCACCCCGACACGGGCCTGCCGATCGCCACCTCCGGCGCCGACTGGACGTCCGTCTTCGGCGAGGAGATGGTCAAGCTCGGCGAGGAGCGCGAGGACGTCGTCGCCATCACCGCCGCCATGCTCCAGCCGGTCGGCCTGGACAAGTTCGCCAAGCGCTTCCCCGACCGCGTCTACGACGTCGGCATCGCCGAGCAGCACGGCGCCGTCTCCGCCGCCGGCCTCGCCCACGCGGGCGTGCACCCCGTCTTCGCCGTGTACGCCACCTTCCTGAACCGCGCCTTCGACCAGGTGCTCATGGACGTGGCCCTGCACAGGTGCGGCGTGACGTTCGTGCTCGACCGGGCCGGTGTCACCGGCACCGACGGCGCCTCCCACAACGGCATGTGGGACATGTCGATCCTCCAGGTCGTGCCCGGCCTGCGGCTCGCCGCCCCGCGCGACGCCGACCAGGTCCGCGCCCAGCTCCGCGAGGCCGTCGCGGTCGAGGACGCCCCCACCGTGGTGCGCTTCTCCAAGGGCGCCGTCGGCCCCGCCGTGCCCGCCGTGGGCCGCGTCGGCGGCATGGACGTCCTGCGCGAGCCCGGCACCGACACCCCTGACGTGCTGCTGGTCTCCGTGGGAGCGCTCGCACCGATGTGCCTGGAGATCGCCTCGCTGCTGGACCGGCAGGGCATCTCCACCACCGTCGTCGACCCGCGCTGGGTCAAGCCCGTCGACGAGGCCATGGCCCCGCTCGCCGCGAAGCACCGCGTCGTCGTCACCGTCGAGGACAACTCGCGCGTCGGCGGCGTCGGCTCCGCGATCGCCCAGGCGCTGCGCGACGCCGGGGTGGACATGCCGCTGCGCGACTTCGGCATCCCGCCGCGCTTCCTCGACCACGCCTCGCGCGCCGAGGTCATGGCGGAGATCGGGCTGACCGCCCCGGACGTCGCCCGCCAGGTCACCGGCCTGGTCGCCAAGCTGGACGGAAAGTACGAGCGCTCCTCCGCGGACGCCGTCGACTCGGTGGAGCCCGCCCGGGACTGACGCCGTCCGCGCGCGAACCGCCGTCACCGGTCCGGCCGCGCGCACGTGGTCCGAACGGGCCGCGCGTGCCACTGTGAAGTGTGGCGCGCGCGGCCCGTTCGCGTGAAGGCGCCCGCGCCGGGGCATACGAACCACGCCCCCTCTCGATCATGTCGAGGACGACAAGCGTGGGAGGTACCCGTGACAAGCCCCCTCTTCCGGACGAAGAAGGTAGAACAGTCCATCCGCGACACCGAGGAGCCCGAGCACGCCCTCAAGAAATCCCTGTCCGCGCTGGACCTGACCGTCTTCGGTGTCGGTGTCATCATCGGCACCGGCATCTTCGTCCTCACCGGCACGGTCGCCAAGGACAACGCGGGCCCGGCCACCGCCCTGGCCTTCGTGGTGGCCGGTGTCGTCTGCGCGCTCGCCGCGCTCTGCTACGCCGAGTTCGCCTCGACCGTCCCCGTGGCCGGCTCCGCGTACACGTTCTCGTACGCCTCCCTGGGCGAGCTGCCGGCCTGGATCATCGGCTGGGACCTGGTCCTGGAGTTCGCGCTCGGCACGGCGGTGGTGGCCGTCGGCTGGTCGGGCTACATCCAGTCGCTCATGGAGAACGCCGGGTGGGAGATGCCCGCCGCCCTCGGCAGCCGCGAGGGCTCCGACGTCTTCGGCTTCGACATCCTCGCCGCCGTCCTGGTCCTGGTGCTCACCGGCATCCTCGTCCTCGGCATGAAGCTGTCCGCCCGGGTCACCTCGGTCGTCGTCGCCATCAAGGTGACCGTCGTCCTGGTCGTGATCATCGCCGGCGCCTTCTTCATCACCGCCGACAACTACGACCCGTTCATCCCGGAATCCCAGCCCGTGCCGGCCGGTGAAAGCCTCGACTCGCCCCTGATCCAGCTCATGTTCGGCTGGGCCCCGGCCAACTTCGGCGTGATGGGCATCTTCACCGCCGCCTCGGTGGTGTTCTTCGCGTTCATCGGCTTCGACATCGTCGCCACGGCCGCCGAGGAGACCCGCAACCCGCAGCGTGACATGCCCCGCGGCATCCTCGGGTCGCTGTTCATCTGCACCGTGCTGTACGTCCTGGTGTCGCTCGTCGTCACCGGAATGCAGCACTACTCCGAACTGTCCGTGGACGCCCCGCTCGCGGACGCGTTCAAGGCCACCGGGCATCCCTGGTTCGCCGGCTTCATCAGCTTCGGCGCCGCCGTCGGCCTGACGACCGTCTGCATGATCCTGCTGCTCGGCCAGACCCGCGTCTTCTTCGCGATGAGCCGCGACGGTCTGCTGCCCACCTTCTTCTCCCGGGTCCACCCGCGCTTCCGGACCCCGCACCGGCCGACCATCCTGCTCGGCGTCGTCATCGCGGTGCTGGCCGGCTTCACCCCGCTCAACGAACTGGCCGCGCTGGTGAACATCGGCACGCTGTTCGCCTTCGTCATCGTCGCGATCAGCGTGATCATCCTCCGCCGCACCCGCCCCGACCTGCACCGCGCGTTCCGCACCCCGTGGGTGCCGGTGCTGCCGATCGTGTCGGTGGGCGCCTCGCTCTGGCTGATGCTCAACCTGCCCGCCGAGACCTGGGTCCGGTTCGGCATCTGGATGGCGATCGGCATCGTCGTGTACTTCCTGTACAGCCGTACGCACAGCCGGATGGCCCGCGAGAAGGACACCTCGCCGGCGCCGCCGGCGTCCTGACCCGCCGCACGGCCCCGCGGCCCCGCGCCGTGACCGGGGCTCAGCCCCGGCGCGGGGCGGGCCGTACGGCACGCGGCCCGGCGACGTCGGCGCCCAGCTCCTCGACCCGGCGGCGCAGCTCCCGGTCGGCCGTGACGACCAGGACCGGGCGGTCGCCCGCCTCGGCCACCAGGGCGACCATGTGGTCGTCCCCGCTGCCGGGCGCGGCCGCCACCCGGACCCCCGGGACCGGCTCCACACCCCGGGCCGCGCCCTCCACCACGAGCACGATGTCCACGGGACCCTCATGCCCGGGCACCCCCTGCGCCGCGAGGTGGTCCCGCAGCCGCTCGGCGGCGCCCCTGCGGTCCCGCCACCACCCGTCGGGCACCGACCCCACGACGTTCGCGGCGTCGACGATCACGAGCAGGGAACCGGCGTCTTCCATACGGTCAGGGTCCCACGCAAGCCCGGGCAATCCACCCGCGGGTCAGGCCGTACGACAGGATCCCCGCGCCCGCGGCACGGACCGCAGTGCGTAAGGTGAACAGGTGAACGGCGACTGGCTTCTCCGCGGCCGCGACGGCCGCCTCACCGTCTATCTGCAATCGGACGACGCCGTCCTGTGCCGCGCGGAACTCGCCCCCGGCGGCCCCTGGGAGCCCTTCCGCCGGGTCGGCGGCGATCTGGGGCTCCGGCAGGGACCCGCGGCCGTGGGGCAGGGCGCCGACGGGTACGCCCATCTGGCGGCGTGGCGGCAGGCAGGGCCGGGGGAGTCCCGGCTGGTGCACTCCACGCACTTCCGTCCGCTGCTCGCCCCGCTGGACTGGTCCCCGGTCGGCCACCCCAACGGCAAGGGCGACCGCACGGGCACGCCGGCGGTGGCCGTGGACGACCGCAGGCGCGCGTACGTCTTCGTGCGCAACGCGGGCGGCGGGGTCAGCCTGCTGGTGCAGAAGGAGCGGGGCGGCTGGTACCCGTGGCGGGACCTCAGGGGATCCGGCGTCCAGGACCAACTCGTCGCCGCCAGCCGGGAGTCCGGCCTGGTCGAGGTCTACGCGTCCACGCCCGACCGGATTCTGCACTGGCGTCAGGAGGAGCCCGGCAGGACACCCACGCGCGACGAGACGGCGGACGTGGCCGCCCGCCCCGGCACCCTGCGCGCGCTGCGCACGTCCGCCGAGCGGACCACCCTCTTCTTCACCGGCCAGGACGGGGAGTTGTGCGCCTGGCGCCCCGGCGGCAAGCCGGTGCCGCTGCTTCAGGCGGCGGGCCCCGGCCCGGTCGCGGCGGTGCGCTGCGAGATAGACGGGCACGACTGCACGGTGCTGGCGCAGCGCTCGGCGAGCGGCCGGGTGGCGTTCGCGGCGTACCCCACGGAGCAGGAGCAGGCGGGCGCCTGGTGGACCGAGTCCGGCCCGCCCCTCCCGTCCGCCGCCGAGGTCGCCCTGGCGGTCGACGCCCAGGGCGCCCTGGTCGCCGCCACCCTCGACCCCACGACGGCCACCCTCCGCGTCACCCGGCGCAAGGAGGAGGCGGGGCTGGCGCTGGAGGGGTGGCGGGAGGTCTGAGACCGGAGCCGGGAGACGCCGGCTCCGGCGTCTCCCGGCTCCGGCCGCGAGGTCAGGAACCGCCCCCGGTCGCCGGGGACTTCTTGGCCGACTCCGGGATCTCCTGGTCGCTGCGGATGGCCTTCCACAGCGTGGACGCCTGCGGTTCGGCGGCCACCACACGGTTGGGGTCCTTCGTGTCGTACGCCACCGGCAGCATGATCGTCTCCATGGAGCCCGGGTCGACCCCGTTCATGCTGCGCCCGAACTCGGCGAGCGCGGTGAGGGAGGCGAGCTCGGAGTCGGTGGTGAGCGCCGCGGTCAGGGTGTCCGCGATCTCGTAGGTCTTGGCGGGGCTGCCCAGCAGGTCCTGCTTCTTGATCTCGCCGAGCAGGGCGACCATGAACTCCTGCTGGAGACCGATGCGGCCGAGGTCGCTGCCGTCGCCGATGCCGTGCCGGGTGCGGACGAACTGCAGGGACTCGGTGCCGTCCAGGCGGTGGGTGCCGGCGGTCAGGTCGAGGCCGCTGGACGTGTCGCGGATGTCCTGGTCGACGGTGACCTCGACGCCGCCGATGGCGTCCACCAGGTCCTTGAAGCCGGCGAAGTCGATCTCGACGTAGTGGTCCATGCGGACGCCGGACATCTTCTCCACCGTCTTGACCACGCAGGCCGGACCGACCTGCGAGTAGATGGAGTTGAACATCACGCGCTCCGCGGCGGCCACGGTGGAGCCGTCCGCGTCCTTGCACTCGGGCCGGGTCACCAGGGTGTCGCGCGGGATGCTGACGGCGACGGCCTGGGTGCGGCCCTCGGGTATGTGCATCACGAGCGCGGTGTCGGAGCGGGCGCCGGCGATCTTGCCGGTCTTCAGCTCCGCGTTGTCGCCCGCGCGGGAGTCGGAGCCGAGGATCAGGACGTTCTGGCCGGAGGTGGGCAGCTTCTCGGGGCGGTCGTCACCGATGGCCTCGTTGATGTCGACGCCGTTGATGTTGCCGTCGAGATCGCTCCAGAGCCAGTACGCGGCGCCGGCGCCCGCGACGAGGAGAACGGCCAGCGTCAGCAGGATCCACCGGCCGGTGCGCCGCCGGCGGGGCGCCTCCTGCCCGCGCCGGCGGCGCGACGTGCTCGGGGTGTCGGTGGCTGGGGTCGTCATCCGATGGGTGTCCTCGTCTGTGCGCGGCGCATGGTGCCGGTGCGGGTGATGCGACAACTGCAGGGGTTCGGCCGGGCGGTGGCGCCGGGCGCGGGGGTGCCCGGCACGCGGCTGCTCGGGCGAACGGACAGACCCACGACCCCGCCCGGGCGTTGTACGACAGTGATCCACATCACGGAAGTCGTCGGCGGCGGGGGCGTGGCGGGGCGAGCGGCTCTCGTCCGTCACGGACCGGCGCGGCCGCCTCTGGGTGTCCGATACATGTATGCAGTGTGCATATCATGTGTCCGTTCCAGCTCCCGTGTCCATATCGGGTGAACGTTCCAGGGAGTCCGACATGGCGATACGGGATCGGTCCGCGCGCACGCCGCGCCGCGGCCGTGCCGGCGGAGCCGCCGCGGCGTCCGTCCGCCCGCCGGTGACCGGCACGGCGACCGGGTCCTGGCTGGTCCGCGGCAAGGACGGCCGGCTCACCGCCTACGCGCCCTGCGAAGGCGGCCTGCTGCGCTGGACCGAGCACCGGCCGGGCGGCCCCGACTGGTCGGAACCCGCCTTCTTCCCCGTCGACGACCTCACCCACCTGACCGTGGCCCAGGGCGCCGACACCTATGTGCACCTCCTGGGCCGCCGCGAGCGGCAGGCCGACGGCGCGGTCCAGGTCGACGTGGTGCACGCGGTGCAGTACCAGACCGGACGGCCCCTCACCGAGTGGCGCTCCCTGGGCAATCCGCACCGCACGCCCGAGCGCGCCGTGCTGTTCGGGCCGCCGGCGGCGGCGGTCGCCCCGTCCGGCGACGTCCATGTCTTCGCACGCAACGCGGGCGGCGGGCTGATGATGCGCAGGGAGGGGCGGGGCGGCCGGTGGGAGCCCTGGGCCGACCTCAGGGGGGCCGGTCTGCGGGACGGCCTGACCGCGACCGCCGCGGCCGGACGGGTGGAGGTGTTCGCCCCGGCCGGCGGCGTCACGCTGACCTGGGGCCAGCAGGAACCCGGCGCCGTGCCACGGCGGTTCCCCGACGTGCGGCCCGGTGCGCTGCCGGGATCGGCCGCCGCACTGGAGACCGCGCCCGGCCGGCTCACCTGGTTCTGGACCGACCCGGCCGGCGCCGGTCTGGTCTGTCTGCGGCCCGGCTCGTGGGCCGTGCCGCTGAGCGGCACCCCCTCGGACGGGGCCAATGTGCTGCTGCGTCAGACGCTCGACGGGTACGACTGCACGGTCATCGCCCACCGGGGCCGTACCGGCACCGTGCTCGTCGGCGTCTGCGGGACGGAGGCCGAGGCGTTGGGACTGTGGTGGGGGGACACCGGGCGGGCCTGTGTGGGCGACCCGGCGCTGGCGCACGACGCCCGGGGCAGGGCCGTGCTCGCCGCGCTCGGATCCGGCGGGGAGCTCTGGGTGGCGCGGCAGGGCGACGGCCCGGGGCTGTCGTTCACGGACTGGCTGCGGATGTCGCCGTGACGCTCGCACGCGGATACGGCAGCAGCCGAAAAGGTTGTAGCGATGTGGCATGTCTGACAGATCGTCGGCGAGCGTGATCATCGGTAGACATGCAGTGTTTGTAATGTAAACATTCCGCCAGGTCGGTGAGCAGTGCGTGACAACTGGTGGTGCTGACGGTGAACAGACCGGTTCGAGCCGGTCCCCGTACACAGCACGCCGCGGGTGGGCACGCCGGCCAGGGTGGGGTCATTTCCCGGAGCGATCAGCTCCGGCCTTGATGTGAATGGTGCGGAAGTCTGGTGAGCCTCAACAACCCCGAGGCGAGCGCGCTCGTATCGACATATCGATCTTTGGTGCCCGTAGGGGCGAGGCGCCGGATCGTCCGTCGGGTGCCGGGGCCGGTACGCAATTCGGTGAAACGCTCGCTCGCCTCGGCCGACGCCGTGCGTTCGGCCGTGGTCGTCCGGGCGCTGGGCGGCGCCCGCAAGGCGGGCAAGCAGGAAGCCGAACCGTGTGTGCGGGTCGTCCGCCTGGCGGGGCGTCACCTGCGCGCCGTCGAGGTGCCCGGGGCGACCGCCTGGGCCGCCCGCGCCCGCAATCTGCACATCCTCGTCGCCCTCCTGGAAGAGGCCGGGATCGACTACTTCTGCGTGCGGGGCAACGGCTCCCGGACGCCCAGCGTGGCCGTGCCCGCACGGTGGCGGGCGGACGTCGAGGACCTGCTGCGCGTCACCTGCGCGGAGCACCCCGGCTATGTGAGCCTGCCCTCCCGGGGGCAGCCGCGGCCCGCCTCGGCGCAGGGCTCCTGGCGCGCCCTGCGAGGACAGCGCGTGCTGCGCATGACCTGGGTGGTCTGCGACCCCACGGGACGTCTGGTCTTCGGCCCCGACGACGGCTGCGACATCGAGTTCTGGGCGGAGCGGGACGGCCGGCTGGTCGCCCCCCGCCCCAACAAGGTGGTGACCGAGGTCCCGGTGGACGCGGGGCGGTGCTGGGCGGAACAGAATCGTTTCAGCGTCATTCCGGCCGTCTACAACACCGGCCACGCCCGCACCCTGCCCGAGTTCGCGGCGACGCTGCCCGAGGACCACACCTTCCCGATCGACGTCGTCTACACCTGGGTCGACGACTCCGACCCGCGCTGGCGGGCGAGCCGGGACGCCGCCCGCGCACGGCTCACCGGCGTCCCCGGCGGCGGCCTGCACGACCTGGCGGCCAACGACTCCCGCTACACCAGCCGCGACGAACTGCGGTACTCCCTGCGCTCGATCCACCAGTACGCCCCGTGGGTGCGGAACATCTTCCTGGTCACCGCCGGACAGGTGCCCTCCTGGCTCAGCACCGACTTCCCCGGCCTGCGGGTCGTGGACCACCGCGAGATCTTCTCGGACCCGGGCGCGCTGCCCACGTTCAACTCCCACGCGATCGAGAGCCAGCTGCACCACATACCCGAACTCGCCGAGCACTTCCTCTACCTGAACGACGACGTGTTCTTCGGCCGTCCCGCGCACCCCGGCCAGTTCTTCCACGCCAACGGCCTGACCAAGTTCTTCCCGTCCAAGGCGCTCATCCCGTCCGGCCGCGCCAGCACCGCGGACCTGCCCGTCGACGCGGCGGGAAAGAACAGCCGCGGCCTGGTCGCCCAGCACTTCGGCACCGTCATCTCCCAGAAGATGAAGCACACCCCGCACGCCCTGCGGCGCAGCGTGCTCGCGGAGATCGAGCAGGTCTACGCCAAGGCGCACCGGGTCACCCAGCACTCCCGGTTCCGCTCGCCGCACGACGTGCCCATCGCCTCGTCGCTGCACCACTACTACGCCTACCACTCGGCCCGCGCCACGGTCGGCGACATCCGCTACGTCTACGTCGACCTGGCCGCCGACACGGCCCGGCGCCGGCTCGACAACCTGCTCGCCCGGCGCGACTTCGACACCTTCTGCATGAACGACACGGTGCCCGCCGCCGACAAGGCGGCCCAGTCCCGGATGGTCGCGGACTTCCTGGACGCCTACTTCCCCGTCCCGAGCCCCTACGAGGGACCGCGACCCGACCACGCGGCCGCACGCCGCCCCACAGAGCTGGAGACGGCACAGGCATGATCCCTCGACGCAAGCAGCTGAGGCGGATGCGCCGACGTGCCGGAGCCCGGCTCGTGGCGGCGCGCTCCCGCCTGATGACCCGCTTCTTCATCCCCCGGCGCGTCGGCACCACGGCACGCCTCGACTACGCGGCCGTGCTCGACGGACAGACCGTCAACCTCCACGCGGAACTGCCCGCCACGATGCGGGACGTGCGGGAGGCGGAGATCCTTCTCGGCCGGCGCAGCCGTACGTTCCAGGTCCCCGCCCGGATCCACACGGACCGGGAGGGGCGCCTGCTGATGAGCGCCGCAGTGCTCCTCGGCGCCGCCGTCGGCGGCGCGTCCGTCACCCCCGGACGCTGGAAGATGAGGCTCCGGGTGCGTTCGGGGCGTGGCAGCCGGACCCTTCCGCTGCTGCTGGTGGAGCACACCACTCCGGTCCGCGGGAGCACGGGCCCCATGAAGTACGCCCCGCTGACGGCCGACCGCTACCGCCTCGGGCGCACGCTGCGCGGTGACGCGCGCCTCGTCTGCGTCGAGGCGGAACCGGCCGCTGAGGTGGTCAACGTGTACCTCGAGCACGCGCGCATCGAGGTCGACCTGCGCGTGCTGGGCACCGACGCCGGCCGGCCCTGGGCCGAACTCGTCGCCGCCGGGCGCAGCGTGGAGTGCCCGCTGGCCGAGGTGGAGCCCGGCGTGTGGCGGCTGAGGGCGCCGCTGGCCGAGATGCTCCCGTCCACCGACCGTGCCGAGCACTGGAACGTCATGGTCCATACGGACGGCCACCCGCCGCTGCGCCTGGCCCGCAGGCTGCACGACGTGCGGACCCCGGAACGGGTCTTCGCCATGCGGAAGATCCAGGTGTCCCCGGTGCGCGGCACGCTCATGACGATCCAGCCCCGGTACACGCCGGCGGGCAACTTCCGGTTCACCTGCGGACGCGGGTCCGGGGCCGAGTGAGGAACAGATGAAGGTCGCATTCCTGCTGACCCAGGCCGATGTCATGGGCGACGCCGAACGGACGCTGTTCCAGCACGCGTCGGAGCTCGCGACGCGGCACGAGGTTCAGGTCGTCAGTGTCTTCAAGGCACGCCGGCGTCGGTTCACGGCGCCCGGTCCGCGGGTCGCCGTCAGCTTCCTCGTCGAGTCCCTGCAGTCCAGGGCGGTACGCCGGGAGGGCCCGGACGCGGCCGCCGGCGCCGCCCTCGCCGCGCTGCCCAGCGAGGTGGTCGAGCGCCGGTGGGACGACCGTTTCCACCGGCTCGCCGACATCGAGGTGGAGTACGCCCTGCGGGGCCTGGACGCCGACGTCCTGGTCGTGACCTCGCCGGCGCTGCTCGCCTACGCGGCACGCTTCGCGCCCCCGCAGACGATGACCGTGTACTACGGCACGACCGCGCCGGAAACGGGCGGGCCCCGGGTCGAGCCGCTGCTGCGGCACATCACCCGGTGCGACGCCGTCGCCCTGCCCCGCGCCCGCAGCCGGGAGTGGTTCACGGAGACCTTCGGCCAGGGGGTCCCGCCCCTGGTCGACGCCCCGCCCTTCCTGGACGACGGGTTCCGCCCCCGGTCCACGCTCCAGACGCGCATGGTGCTGCTCGTCGCGCGGCTGGAGAAGCAGTCCGGCGTCGCCGAGGCGCTGTCCGCCTGGGCCAGGGTGCTGGAGCACCGGCCGACCTGGACCCTGCGGATCATCGGGGACGGCCCGCTGGCCCGGAGCCTGGTGGGCAAGCGCGACCAGATGGCGCTGCAGGGCAGTGTCCAGTTCGTCGGGGAGGCGCCCGCCGTCGTCGCCGAGGAGTGGGCGAAGGCCAGCATCGCCCTGAGCACCGCGGAGGAGGACGCCGTCGGCCTGTCGCTGATGGAGGCACAGGCCGCGGGCGTGCCCGTGGTCGCCTACGACAGCCCCAACGCCGTACGTGAGGTGGTGGCCGAGGGCCGGACCGGCCTGCTGACCGCGACCGGCGACACCGAGGCCCTGGCCTCCGCGCTGCTGCACATGATCGACAACAGCGAGATGCGCGCGGCGATGGGCGACGCCGCGGTCGAGGCGGCGGAGCGGTTCCGCCGTCCCGCGCCCTGGGACGACCTCTTCACCGCCCTGGACGCCGACCGGCGCTCGGGACGGCGCGCCGAGGAGAGGGCACGACGGGTGGCCGCCCACGCACTCGTCTCCGGCGTCTTCGGCGGGGCTGCCTCCGTCGCCACCGCCGTCCCCCAGAGCACGCAGCACACCCGGAAGCTGGCGACGGCCGAGGAGCGCCTGCTGAAGCGGGACGCCTCGCTGGCGCGGGCCGGCGGGCAGGTGTGCCGCGTCGTTCAGGCGGAGACGCCGTTCGACATCGTCCACGCCAATCTCCGCATCGTGGCCGACGCGCTCGAGGCGGCCCGCATCCCGTACTTCGTCAGCCGGACGAACAAGGTGCGTCACACCGTCGCCGTGCACGCGAGCCTGCGGGAGGAGACCCTCAAGAGCCTGGCGGAGAGCTGCCGGGACCAGGCCGTGTACATGGCGGTGCTGAACGGCGCGGACCAGGCCGTCGCCACCACGCTCGCCGGCTTCGCGACCGACCACCTGCGGACCGCCTGCCCCGGCGTCCGCGTGTACCAGAGCGCGGTCACGCAGTCCCGCACCCTCCGGCTGGGCGCGGCCTACGGCTGCACCGTGGCCTTCTGGGACGACGACCCCGACGACGACGAGTGCATCGTCTCCTCCTACCGCACGCTCATCGGCAGCCGCATCCCCAAGTCCGCGCTGCTGCGCGAGCCGACGGTCCTCGGCGGGCGCCGCTACCCCACGCTCCAGGCGTTCAACCAGACGCTCCACCACGACGTCGACTTTCCCGTCGACGCCGTCTACACCTGGGTCGACGGAGCCGACGTCGCCTGGCTGGAACGCAAGAACGCGGTGCTCGCCGCCAAGGGCGTCGAGACCGAGGACGCGGCGACCAGCGCCGCCCGCTTCCGCAACCGCGACGAGCTGCGCTACTCGTTCAGGTCGCTGGACATGTACGCCCCGTGGATCCGGAACATCTACGTGGTGACGGACCGCCAGGTGCCGCAGTGGCTGGACGTCTCGCACCCGCGCGTCCGCGTGGTGGACCACACCGAGATCTTCGGCAGCGAGGGTGCGCTGCCCACCTACAACTCGCACGCCATCGAGAGCCGGCTGCACCACATCGAGGGTCTGGCCGAACACTTCCTCTACTTCAACGACGACGTGTTCGCGGCCCGGGCCGTCCTGCCGAGCCTCTTCTTCCTCGGCAACGGGCAGTCCAAGCACTTCATGTCGTCCAACGCCATCCCGATGAGCCCCGTCTCGAGCCTGGACGAGTTCAGCCGGATGGCGGCGAAGAACAACCGCGCGCTCGTGTCCGGCATGTTCGGCCGGACGCTCGTGAACTCCTTCATCCACGCACCGCATCCGCTGCGCCGCAGCGTCATGTACGACCTGGAGAAGTACTTCCCGGACGCCCTGCGCGCCACCGCGCACAACCAGCTCCGGGACAGCACCGACGTGTCGGTCGCCTCGTCGCTGCACCACTACTTCGGCTACTACACGGGCCGCAGTGTGCCGGG
Organism: Streptomyces albogriseolus; assembly: GCA_014650475.1. Lineage (GTDB taxonomy): Bacteria > Actinomycetota > Actinomycetes > Streptomycetales > Streptomycetaceae > Streptomyces > Streptomyces albogriseolus. The sequence goes on along the minus strand of BMVA01000004.1, from coordinate 344,132 downwards.
CAGCATCACCAGCGGGTTCGTCAACGTGGGTCTGAGCGAGCAGGTCAAGAACCTCAACCACCTGCTCGCGTCCCGCTCCAACGACGTCTTCTGTCTCAACGACTTCCACGACGGAGACATCTCGGAGGACGAACAGGACGCCACGCTCGCCGCGTTCCTGCCCAGCTACTTCCCGATCGCCAGCCAGTTCGAAGCAGGCTCCCCCCGCAACCAGCTGTTCCACGCGGGGCGACTGCCCGCGTGGCCGTTGTGAGGGAAGTCCAGGAGACCATGAACACGTTCTGCATCATCGGCAACTCCGTGGCGACGTCGCGCACCCCGGCCGAAGCCCCGCTGGCCGGCTGGGGGCAGTACCTCCCGGACTTCCTCGGCGACCGCTACGAGCTGAAGAACTTCGCCCGTGACGCCATGACCGCCCGCGCCTACTACACCGAGCGGCTGATCAAGCTGCTGAACATGCTCGGACCGGGTGACGTGGTGGCCATCGACTTCGGTGCGGTGGAACAGCGGATCAACGTGCCCCTCCGCTACCACAGCCCACGGGAGTTCACCGAACTCCTGACGGCCTACGTGCAGGCGATCAGCGGCGAAGGAGCGGTACCGGTACTGGTGACACCCACCGCACGCTGCACCTTCGACGTGCACGGCGCCGTCATGGACTCGCACGACGGCTTTCCCGCGCTGATCCGCGACGTCGCGGCCGCCACGGGGGCCCCGCTGGTGGACCTGAACCACTACACGACGCGGCTGCTCCAGGAACTGGGTCCCACGCGGGCCCGCGGCCTCTACCGGTGGACGGACGCGGGCGAACACCCGAACCACCCGGACGGCATCGTCGACTCGACCCACTTCAACGAGGCGGGCGCACGTGAGGTGGCGCGGATCTTCGCCTCGGCGCTGCACGGGCTGCCGGGCCTGCCGCCCGGGGTGGTGGCCCCCGAGACGCTGCAGCGGCAAGGCGTGTACCCGCCCGTACAGCTGGAGTTCACCGTCACGAACCCGGAGTCGGCGCTCTACGGCGACCCCGTCGCGGGCCCCCCGGCCGTCACGTCGCCCGCCCCGTCGACAACCGTGAGCCCGCTGCAGAAGTTCTCCGGCGAGGCCCCGCCCGGGACGTCGTACCTGCTGTTCTTCGAGGGCGACACCTACCTGGGCGGCACCTCCGTCAACCAGGAGGGCCGCTGGCTGTGGCGGCGCGCGGTCGCCTGGCCGGGCGGGGAGCACTTCCTGCGCGTGGTCGGCATCACCGACACCGGGGTGACGGCGGCGGCCGGCGTGCCCTTCACCGTCCGCGACCACGTCGAACCGCCGGTGGTGCTGGGCCCGCGCGAGGGCGCGTGGAGCGGCCCGCGGCCCCGCTTCTCCGGGACCGCCGGCCCCGACGTCTCCAAGGTCATGGTGCTGGAGGGCGGCCGTCTGATCGCCGAGGCGCCGGTGCGGGACGACGGCACGTGGAGCGTGCGTCACCCCCACGACTGGAAGCCCGGGCGGTACGAGGTGGAGTTCGTCTCGGTGTTCAGCGCCCTCCACTCCCGGCCGGCCCGGCTGACCCTGCGGATCCACGGCCTGCCGGACGACAGCTGGATCAGGACCTCCGTCTCCTCGCGCGAACCGTGCGGCGAGAAGTGCGAGCACCTGCCGTTCGCCGGGACGTGGTGAACGGCCGCACGCTCGGCACCAGGCCCCGGCTGCGGGTCGAGCCGTAACGGGGAAGGCCCCGACACCGCGAGGTGTCGGGGCCTTCCGTCGATGACCGGTCACGGGCGCGTCACGCCGGAACCGAAGCCACCCCCGGCTCCAGGAACCGCTTCCCGGTCACCCGCTCGGAGACGCCCTCGCGGTCCAGGTACGGGGTGATGCCGCCCAGGTGGAAGGGCCAGCCGGCGCCGGTGATCAGGCACAGGTCGATGTCCTGGGCTTCGGCGACGACGCCCTCGTCGAGCATCAGGCCGATCTCCTGGGCCACCGCGTCCAGCACCCGGTCGCGGACCTGCTCCTCCGTGAGGACGGTGTCGCCCTGCTTCAGCAGCGCCGCGACCTCGGGGTCGAGCTCGGGCTTGCCGGAGTCGTAGACGTAGAAGCCGCGCTTGCCGGCCTCGACGACCGCCTTCAGGTTCGGGGAGACCGTGAAGCGGTCCGGGAACGCCCGGTTGAGCGTCTCGGAGACGTGCAGGCCGATCGCGGGGCCGACCAGCTCGAGGAGGACCAGCGGGGACATCGGCAGGCCGAGCGGCTCGACCGCCTTCTCCGCGACCTCGACGGGCGTGCCCTCGTCGATGACGTTCTGGATCTCGCCCATGAAGCGGGTCAGGATGCGGTTGACGACGAACGCCGGGGCGTCCTTCACCAGCACCGCGGTCTTCTTCAGCTTCTTGGCGACGCCGAAGGCCGTGGCCAGCGACGCGTCATCGGTCTTCTCGCCGCGCACGATCTCCAGCAGGGGGAGGACCGCGACCGGGTTGAAGAAGTGGAAGCCGACGACCCGCTCGGGGTGCCGCAGCTTCGACGCCATCTCGGTCACCGAGAGGGACGACGTGTTCGTGGCGAGGATCGCGTGCGCCGGGGCGACCGCCTCGACCTCCGCGAACACCTGCTGCTTGACGCCCATCTCCTCGAACACGGCTTCGATGATGAAGTCCGCGTCCGCGAAGCCCTCGGCCTTGTCCAGCACACCGGTGACCAGCGCCTTCAGGCGGTTGGCCTTGTCCTGGTTGATCCGGCCCTTGCCGAGCAGCTTGTCGATCTCGGCGTGGACGTAGCCCACACCCTTGTCGATGCGCTCCTGGTCGATGTCCGTGAGGACGACCGGCACCTCGAGGCGGCGCAGGAACAGCAGCGCGAGCTGCGAGGCCATCAGACCGGCGCCGACGACGCCGACCTTGGTGACCGGGCGCGCCAGGTTCTTGTCCGGGGCGCCCGCGGGACGCTTGCCGCGCTTCTGCACCAGGTTGAACGCGTAGATGCCGGCGCGCAGTTCACCGCCCATGATGAGGTCGGCGAGCGCCTGGTCCTCGGCGTCGTAGCCCTTCTGCAGGTCGCCGTCCTTGGCGGCGGCGATGATGTCCAGGGCGCGGTAGGCGGCCGGGGCCGCGCCGTGCACCTTGGAGTCCGCGACGAAGCGGCCCTTGGCGACGGCCTGGTCCCAGGCCTCGCCGCGGTCGACCGCCGGGCGCTCGACCGTGATCTCGCCCTTGAGGACGGACGCGGTCCAGATCAGCGACTGCTCCAGGAAGTCCGCGCCCTCGAACAGCGCGTCCGCGATGCCGAGTTCGTAGACCTGCTTGCCCTTGAGCTGCCGGTTCTGGTTGAGGCTGTTCTCGATGATCACCGAGACGGCCTTCTCGGCGCCGATCAGGTTCGGCAGCAGGGTGCAGCCGCCCCAGCCGGGCACCAGGCCGAGGAAGACCTCGGGCAGGGAGAACGCGGGCAGCGCCGCGGACACCGTGCGGTAGGTGCAGTGCAGACCGATCTCCACGCCGCCGCCCATGGCGGCGCCGTTGTAGTACGCGAAGGTCGGCACGGCCAGCTTCGCCAGCCGCTTGAAGACGTCGTGGCCGCCCTTGCCGATGGCCAGCGCGTCCTCGTGGCGCTTCAGCAGCTCGACGCCCTTGAGGTCGGCGCCGACCGCGAAGATGAACGGCTTGCCGGTGACGCCGACGCCGACGATCTCGCCGTCCGCGGCCTCCTTCTCGACCTGGTCGATCGCGGCGTCGATGTTCGCCAGCGACTGCGGGCCGAGGGTGGTCGGCTTGGTGTGGTCGTGGCCGTTGTCCAGGGTGATCAGGGCGAAGCGCCCGGCACCCAGCGGCAGGTCGAAGTGGCGCACGTGCGCCTGCGTGACGACCTCACCCGGGAACAGCTCGGCCGCACCCTTCAAAAGCTCAGCGGTGGTGCTCACTTGTCCCCCTCGAAGTGCGGGTTCTCCCAGATGACCGTCGCGCCCATGCCGAAACCGACGCACATGGTGGTCAGGCCGTAGCGGACGTGCGGCTGCTCCTCGAACTGGCGGGCCAGCTGCGTCATCAGGCGGACGCCGGAGGAGGCCAGCGGGTGGCCGAACGCGATGGCGCCGCCGTACTGGTTGACGCGGGCGTCGTCGTCGGCGATGCCGTAGTGCTCCAGGAACGCGAGGACCTGGACGGCGAAGGCCTCGTTGATCTCGAACAGGCCGATGTCGGAGATGGACAGGCCCGCCTGCGCGAGCGCCTTCTCCGTGGCCGGGATCGGGCCGTAGCCCATGACCTCGGGCTCCACGCCGGCGAAGGAGTAGGAGACGAGGCGCATCTTGACCGGCAGCCCGTTCTCGCGGGCGAAGTCCTCGGAGGCGATGACCGAGGCGGTGGCGCCGTCGTTCAGACCGGCCGCGTTGCCCGCGGTGACCCGGCCGTGCACGCGGAACGGCGTCTTCAGGCCCGCCAGGTTCTCCAGCGTGGTGCCCGGACGCATCGGCTCGTCGGCGGTGACCAGGCCCCAGCCGGTCTCGCCGGCCTCGGGCGAGGTGCGGCGCACGGAGATCGGCACCAGGTCGGCCTGGATCTTGCCGTTGGCGTACGCCTTGGCGGCCTTCTCCTGGGAGCGCACCGCGTACTCGTCGGCGCGCTGCTTGGTGATCGACGGGTAGCGGTCGTGCAGGTTCTCCGCGGTCATGCCCATGAACAGGGCGGACTCGTCGACCAGCTTCTCGGAGACGAACCGCGGGTTCGGGTCCACGCCCTCGCCCATCGGGTGGCGGCCCATGTGCTCGACACCGCCCGCGATGGCGACGTCGTACGCGCCGAAGGCGACGGAGCCGGCCACCGTGGTGACGGCGGTCAGCGCGCCGGCGCACATGCGGTCGATGGAGTAACCCGGCACGGACTGCGGCAGGCCCGCGAGGATGCCCGCCGTGCGGCCGATGGTCAGGCCCTGGTCGCCGATCTGCGTGGTCGCGGCGATGGCGACCTCGTCGATCTTCTTCGGGTCGAGACCCGGGTTGCGGCGCAGCAGCTCCCGGATCGCCTTGACGACCAGGTCGTCGGCACGGGTCTCGTGGTAGATGCCCTTCGGGCCCGCCTTGCCGAACGGGGTACGGACGCCGTCGACGAAGACGACGTCCCTGACGGTACGAGGCACGATGGCTCTCCTCCAGGTACGGGATGCTGAGCGCTTGCTTACGGCCCATGCTACTTGCGGGTAACGTCACTGCACACCCCCGTCGGCCGGAGCGGCGAACATCACACGGCCGGCCCCCGCGAACGGGGGCCGGCCGTGTGATGCCGCGGGCGGTGCTACGACCGCCAGAGCCGCCTGCGCAGGCCCCGCCGCAGCCGCGCCCGGGTGGAGATCCGCTCGTTGCGGCCGGAGATCCGGCGGGCCACCGAGGCGGCCCGGTTCTCCCGCACCTCCAGCTCACCGGCCTGGTGCGTGAACAGCCCGCCGCCGGTGCTCATCGCGATCTGCGCCGTGTACGTCCCGGGCGGCACGTCGGAGAGGTCCACGCCCTCCTTGTCCACCGAGGTGAAGTACCCGAAGGAGTACGACCCGAAGTCGCCCGGCGCCATGTGCGGGCGCACCTTGTCCTCCCGCTTCACCGCCTTGAGGGCGACGGTGTGGGTGCTGTCCGCGCCGCGCAGCGTGAGGTAGTACGTCGAGTGGGTGGCGCGGTCCGCGTTGCGGCCGGGGAGGAAGAGGACGCCGTACACCCGGAGCCTTGGGCCCTCCATCGCGAACCGCTTCAGCGCGAACACGGACCCGCCGGGGCCGGCCGCCGTGAGGTCGCGCTTGATCACCCGGACGCTCTTCGCGTCGCCCCTGAGGACCACCTCGCGCCCCGCGGAGGCGGCGCGGCGGTCGAGCGGCCGGTAGGCGACCAGCGGCACCCTGCGGTCGATGTCCTCGTTCTCGCTGGTCACCCGGGCGAACACGTCGTACACGCCGTCGGGCAGCGCGTCGAGAAGCTCCCGCGCCTCGCAGGTGAAGCCGCCGTCCTTGTAGGACGCGAAGTGCGTGTCGAAGTACTTCAGGTACAGCTGGTCCACCGGCACGGTCTCCGCGTCGGCCACCCACGCCTGGTCGTCGCGGACCAGCACGAGCTGCTTGGTCTCCCGCGCGCCGGCCTCCTCGCCCTGCTCGGCGGAGACGCCGGGCAGGAAGGCGTGCCCGGACAGCGTGGCCCGCTCGGGGGTGAGCTGCGCGGCGGTCAGCACGCCCGCCGCGGTGTCCCGCGCCCGCAACTCCGCCAGGTGCTCGCCGGCGGCGGCTCCGTCCACCTCGTTGGAGCCGACCTGCACCTCGCCGAACCGCGGCACCGTCCCCTCGGTCAGCGCGTAGATGACGCTGAGGATCACCGAGAGACCCTGCCGCGTCACCTCCGCGTGCTTCACCAGGGCGGGCGATTCCACCATGAAGAAGTTGAAGTTGGAGTACTTCCGCAGAGCCGGGAGGAAATGGACGACGTGTTCCTCGTACTGGTAGTCCTTCGTCGAGGAGAACAGGTAGATGTTGCGGTCCAGGTCGGTGGTCTCGGCCAGCAGCTCCGGGAGCACCGAGTCGAGCCGGTCCACGTTCTCCTGCGGCTGGCCCTCGCCGAGGACCCACTCGCCGAGCACGCCGTGCCCCTGGGAGTAGCTGCCGATGAAGTACTGCGGCGTGGAGGCGACGATGTGCCGGTAGCCGTACTTCAGCGCGTAGAAAATGGCGGCGCTGCCGCCCTTCGAGGAACCGGCGAGAACCACCGTCTCCCGGGCCAGGCCCAGCTTTTCCCGATAATGGGTAATCAGTTCCTCGACGGCGTCCGAAACGGAGAAGTCCATCGCCCGCGCCACGTAGTACGACGGGCCCCCGTCGAACCGGTCGCGGATTCTCAGCACGTTGCACTGGACGCCCGAAAGGGCGGCGCCGAATCCGTACTTCGAGCCCACGGAGGAAAACACCACGAGCAGGTTGCCGTGATCGCCCGCAGCGGGCGTGAACTCGTACTCGATCTCCCAGTTGCCGTATTTCTCCACACGTATCTCGGGCGTGCGGATCGTCGCTGTCCTGTAGTTTTCGGACGTGTGGGGGAGTGTGTCCGAATGCTGCGGGTTGGCCGGGCGGACCTGGGTGGGTTCCATGAAATGGTGCCCCTTGTTCCTGTCAGAGATTTTCCGTTCGGAGTTCGGGCCGCTCCGCAGGAAACTCCTCCGACGTGGGGTACGGGCGTTTTCGCAGGAAGAGCAGCCGGGACGAGGCTAACCCATGTCCCCGCCGCGGAGCGAGAGGCCGACCTGTGCCTCGTTCCGCGTATTCCCGCTCACCCGCGGCGCATGCGGACAGCGCGCCGGAATGCGGGTTCAAGTGACCCCGGTGACAGCGCACTTCCCCGCGCGGCCGGCGCCGTCCCCGGTCCGGGTCACGGCGGGGCCGTGGAGCCCCGCGGGGTGAGGACCGGCGTCGGCACCGGATGCGAGCCCGGACCGTCCCCGGTGAGCGTTCCGAACAGAGTACGCGCCACCTCCGCGCCGAAGCCGTGCACGTCATGGCTCATCGCCGACAGGGTGGGCCGGGTCAGCCGGCACAGCTGTGAGTCGTCCCACGCCAGCAGCGACACGTCCTGCGGCACCCGCAGCCCCATCTCGGCCGCCACCGACAGCCCCGCCACCGCCATGATGTCGTTGTCGTACACGATCGCGGTCGGCCGCTCCCCGGCCGGCGCGGCCAGCAGCGTCCGGGTGGCGCGGGCGCCCGCGTCCCCGGAGAAGTCCGTCGCCACCTGCCAGGCCCGCGTGGCCGGCTCCAGCGCCCCCACCGCCTCGTCGAACGCGGCCGTGCGGATCGACGTGTGCCCGAGCTCCGCCGCGCCGCCCACCCGGGCGATCGCGCGGTGCCCCAGCGCCGCCAGGTACCGCACCGCCTCCGCCACCGCCGTCGCGTCGTCCGTCCACACCGACGTCAGCCCGCCGGTCAGCGAGGGGTGCCCCACGGCCACCACGGGCAGCCCCAGCCGCCGCGCCACCGCCGGGCGGGGGTCGTCGGAGCGGAAGTCCACCAGGATCGAGCCGCCGATCTGCCGCCCCCGCCACCACGACTCCAGCAGCCCCACCTCCTCTTCGGGGCTGCGCACCAGCCGCAGCAGCAGCGCGCAGGACCGCTCGACCAGGACGCTCTCCACCCCGGAGATGAACTCCATGTAGAAGGGCTCCAGGCCGAGCAGCCGGGCGGGCCGGCACACCGCGAGCCCCACCACGTCCACCCGGGACCCGGCCAGCGTCCGCGCGGTCGTGCTCGGCGACCAGCCCAGCTCGCGCGCCGCCGCGAAGATCCGGTCCCGGGTCGCCTCGGACAGTCCGGGTTTCCGGTTGAACGCGAGGGACACGGCCCCCTTGGACACGCCGGCGCGTGCGGCGACGTCCTTGATGGTGACGCGGGGGGTCGGCGTTGCCGTCATCGAGTGGGCTCCACGCAGTACAGGGCGGTGCGGGCGGTCTCGGGGTCAGGAGTCTTCCAGCCCCGCACCCCGATGGTCACCCGCTCCCCGGGCAGCAGCGTCACCCGTCCCCGGTCGGCGGCCGCCTCCGGATCCAGCCGGTCGGCCTGGAGCAGCAGGTCCCGCACCAGGGTGCGCGCGGTGACCGTCACGCCCTCGGGCGCGAGCGCCACCTCGAACTCCGGGCGCGGGTAGGGGATGTCGCGGTCCGCCGCCGGGAAGTGCAGCGCCCGCAGCGGCTCCTGTGCGCAGGGGTCCGCGGCGTCGGCGACCAGGAATTCCTCGGGACCGGCCGGGACCAGCCCGGCCGGGACCTCGACGAGCGCCACGGTCCGCGCGTCCGCGGCGAGCTCCGGTTCGGCCTCGGCGAGCACCGCGCCGTCCACCGTCATCCGCCGCAGCCGCAGGGAGGTCCGCCACACCTCGGCGGCCTGGTTCACCGCCGCGACGACCGGCAGGTCCCCGTCCGTCCGCACGGTCAGCAGCCGGTCCGCGTACAGTCTGCGCAGCTCGTGGTACAGCGGCTTCTCCCGGCCGTCGCCGTCGATCGCGGCCCACGAGGTCACCGGCCAGCAGTCGTTGAGCTGCCACACCACCGTTCCCGCGCACACCGGCCAGTGCGAGCGCCAGTGCTCGATCCCGGCCGCCACCGCACGCGCCTGGTTGAGCTGCGTCAGATAGTGCCAGCGGTCGAAATCCCCCTCGGGCAGGGCGAAGTGCCGGGCGAGACCGCGCTCCAGCTTGCCGTTGCCGTCCTCCGCCTTCTGGTGGTGCAGCACGCCGGGGGAGTCCGGCGCCAGCTCCTCCCCGGGCAGCGCCCGCCGCAGCGTGGCGTACGCGGGCGGCGCCTGCCAGCCGAACTCGGCGACGAAACGCGGCACGTCGAGGCGGTAGTCGGCGTAGTCCCTGCGGTTCCACACCTCCCAGGAGTGGTGCGTGCCGTGCGCCGGGTCGTTGGGGTGACGCAGCCAGGACCCGGACCACGGGCTGCCCGCCGTGTACGGCCGCGTCGGGTCCACCTCGGCCACCACGCGCGGCAGCAGGCCCAGGTAGTAGCCCTCGCCCCAGGAGTCCCCGGCCAGCGCGGGCTCCCAGTCCCAGTCCCGGAAGCCCCACAGGTTCTCGTTGTTGCCGTTCCACAGCACCAGCGAGGGGTGCGGCATCAGCCGTACGACGTTCTCCCGGGCCTCCGCCTCCACCTCGCCGCGCAGCGGCTGCTCCTCGGGGTAGGCGGCGCAGGCGAACGGGAAGTCCTGCCAGACCAGCAGGCCCAGCTCGTCGCAGGCGTCGTAGAAGTCCTCGCTCTCGTAGATCCCGCCGCCCCACACCCGCACCAGGTCCACGCCCGCCGCGGCCGCCTGCTCCAGCCGCCGGCGGTAGCGGTCACGGGTGATCCGGGACGGGAAGGCGTCGTTCGGGATCCAGTTGACCCCGCGCGCGAACAGCCGCTCCCCGTTGACCACCAGGGTGAACCCGGTGCCGTGCGCGTCGGCCGAGGTGTCCAGCTCCACCGTCCGGAAGCCGATCCGCCGCCGCCAGGAGTCCACCGCCTCCCCGTCGTGCAGCAGACGCACCTCCACGTCGTACAGCGGCTGTTCGCCGTAACCGCGGGGCCACCACAGGCGGGCGTCCGGCACCCGCAGGCGTACCGTCCCGGCCGTCCCCCCGATCCGGGCGCGGGCGCGCACGCCGCCGACGGACGCCTCGACCTCGAGCGGCGCCCCGCCCTTGGTGCGCCCGACGTCGACGGCCAGGTCGACCACGCCCGTGCCGTCCTCCACGGTGACCAGCGGACGCACCCGGGCGATCCGGGCCGTCGACCAGTGCTCCAGGCGCACCGGCCGCCAGATCCCGGCGGTGACCAGGGTGGGCCCCCAGTCCCAGCCGAACGAGCAGGCCATCTTGCGCACGTACTGGTACGGCTCGGCGTACGCCCCCGGACGGTCGCCCACCGCGGCCCGCACCGCCTCCGCCTCGTCGTAGGCGGACGCGAACCGCACCGTCAGCCGCCCGCTCAGCCCCGTCACGTCGAAGCGGTACGAGCGGTGCATGTTCCGCACCCGGCCCAGCGGGCGGCCGTCGAGCAGGATCTCGGCGACCGTGTCGAGGCCGTCGAACACCAGGTCCGTCCGCTCGTGCGCCGGGTCGCCCGCGGCCAGGTCCCGTTCGTAGGTCCACGCGCGGCGGCCCACCCACGCCACCTCGGTCTCGCCCCGCCCGAGGAACGGGTCGGGGATCAGGCCGGCCGCCAGCAGGTCGGTGTGCACACACCCCGGCACCGAGGCGGGGAGCGCCTCCCCCGTGCCGTCCGGGTGCCGCAGGATCCATCCGTCGGTGAGCGGTGTGACCTGACGCATGCACACTCCCTAAACCGGTTGAGCCCTGGGCGGGCAACGTTTTCGTATCGTTGGCGCAATTGAGACTTTACCGGTTCAGTGAGGGGCTGTCAGAGTGCCGAACCAGCCAACCCACCCGTGCTCGTCCGCCCCGTGAACGGAGCTGGTGCACATGAACCGCCGCACAGCACTCGCCGGATCGATCGCCGCCGTCGTCGCCCTGCTGGCCTCCGCCTGCACCGGGTCGGGAGGTTCCACGACGGGCGCGGACGCCGAGGCCCCCGACGACCCGTCCAAGGTCAAGGGCTCCATCACCGTCCTCACCCACCGCACCGACCTGGTGCAGGACGGCACCATGAAGAAGTACGCGGCCGAGTTCCGGAAGACCTACCCCGGCGTGACGGTCGAGTTCGAGGGCCTCACCGACTACGAGGGCGAGGTCAAGATCCGTATGAACACGGAGAACTACGGCGACGTCCTGATGATCCCGGCGGTCATCGAGAAGAAGGACTACCCCAAGTTCTTCGCCTCGCTCGGCACACGACAGGAGCGCTCCGCCAAGTACCGCTACACCGACTACTCCACCGTCGACGGCAAGGTCTACGGCCAGAGCCCCCTCGGCGTCGTCCCCGGCTTCCTCTACAACAAGAAGGTCTGGAGCCGGGCCGGCGTCACCGACTGGCCCACCACGCCCGGCGAGTTCCTCGACGCCCTCAAGGCGATCCGGGCGAAGACCGACGCGGTGCCGTACTACACCAACTTCAAGGACATGTGGCCGCTGACCCAGTGGACCAACGTCAACGGCTCCGTCAGCTGCGACACCCGGGCCACCACCAGGCTCGCCGAGGGCGACCCGTGGGCCGAGGGCGCCGACCTGCGCGTGGGCGACACCCTGCTCCACGACATCGTGCGCGGCGGACTCGCGGAGAAGGACCCGACGACCACCAACTGGGAGGCGTCCAAGCCCCGCCTCGCCAAGGGCGAGATCGCCACCATGTGGCTGGGCTCCTGGGCCGTCGTGCAGATGCGGGACGCCGCGGAGCAGGCCGGCGCCGACCCGGCCGACATCGGCCTCATGCCGTTCCCCGTCCAGAAGAACGGCGTCTTCTGCGCGGTGACGTCCCCCGACTACCAGCAGGCCGTGAACGTCAACTCCGACAACAAGCAGGCGGCGCGCGCCTGGATCGACTGGTTCACCGACAAGTCCGGCTACGCGGACGCCAATCTGGCGCTGTCCCCGCTCAAGGACGCCCCGCTGCCCGACGTCCTCGCGCCCTACCGGAAGGCGGGCGTGAAGCTGCTCGACCTCGACGACAGCAAGGGCGCCGAGGTCAAGTCCATCGACAACTCCTCGGAGGTCGGCATCTTCAAGCCCGACTACCGCCAGGACCTCGTCGACCTCGCCCGCGGCGCCCGCAAGGGCAGCCTCGACGACTACCTCGCGGGCCTCGGCGAGCGCTGGGCCGAGGCACGCGACGCGCTGGGGTCGTGATGACCGACACCACCCGCAAGGCGGCGCGGCCGGAAGCGCCGGCCGCGCCCCCGGCCCCCGGGCGCGCGGCGCCCGCCGCCCGCCGCACCCGGCGGCGGGCCCGCGCCGGCGTCACCCCCTGGCTGTTCCTCGCCGTCCCGCTCGCCCTGCTGCTGACCTTCACCTACGCGCCGATCGCCAACATGGCCGCGTACAGCTTCACCGACTGGGACGGGGTGAGCCCGGAGCTGAACTGGACCGGCGCCGAGAACTACACCGAACTCCTCACCCGCTCCGAGCTGTTCGAGGTGTTCCTGGTCAGCGGCTACTACCTGGTCGCGTCGGTGGTGCAGATCGTCCTCGCCCTGTACTTCGCCACGGTCCTCAGCTTCAACGTCCGCTTCCGGAACTTCTTCAAGGGCGTGCTGTTCTTCCCGTACCTGATCAACGGGGTGGCGATCGGCTTCGTCTTCCTCTACTTCTTCCAGGACGGCGGCACCCTCGACTCCGTGCTGCGCCTGCTCGGCGTGGAGACCGACCACGCCTGGCTGGGCACGCCGTTCTCCGCGAACACCTCGCTGGCCGGCGTCTCCGTCTGGCGCTACCTCGGCCTCAACTTCGTGCTGTTCCTGGGCGCCATCCAGTCCATCCCCGGCGAGCTGTACGAGGCGGCCGAGATCGACGGGGCGAGCCGCTGGCAGCAGTTCCGCCACATCATCGCGCCCGGCATCCGGCCCGTGCTGAGCCTCAGCGTGATCCTGTCCGTCTCCGGCTCGCTGTCGGTCTTCGAGATCCCGTACATCATGACCGGCGGCGCCACGGGCACGGAGACGTTCGTCATCCAGACCGTGAAGCTGGCCTTCCAGTTCAACAAGACGGGGCTCGCCTCCGCGGCCGCCGTCGTGCTGCTGCTGATCGTCCTGGCGGTCACCTGGGTGCAGCGGCGCATCGTCCCCGACGAGAAGGTGGACCTGGTATGACCCGCCGTACCGTGGCCCGCGCCCTGGTGTACCTGTCGCTGACCGCCGCCACCCTGGTGGTGCTGCTGCCGCTCGCCGTGGTCCTGCTGACCTCGCTGAAGACCCCCCGCGAGATGGCGGACGGCAGCGGGGCGCTCGCCCTGCCCGACGACCCGCTGAACGTCGCCAACTACGTGACCGCGTTCCGGGACGGCCAGATGCTGTCCGCCTTCGCCAACACGGCGGTCGTCCTCGTCGTCGCGGTCGGCGGCACCATCCTCATCGGCTCGATGACCGCATACGCCATCGACCGCTTCCGCTTCCGCTTCCGCAAGCTTGTGGTGGCGCTGTTCCTGCTGGCCGCGCTGGTGCCCGGGGTGACCACCCAGGTGGCGACCTTCCAGATCGTCGACAGCCTCGGCATGTTCGACAGCCTGTGGGCGCCCATCGCCCTCTACATGGGCACGGACATCGTGTCGATCTACATCTTCCTGCAGTTCATCCGCTCCATCCCGGTCTCCCTGGACGAGGCGGCGCGCCTGGACGGCGCGAACGCCTTCACCGTCTACCGCAAGGTCATCCTGCCGCTGCTGAAGCCGGCGATCGCCACGGTGGTCATCGTGAAGGGGATCAACGTCTACAACGACTTCTACATCCCCTTCCTCTACATGCCGTCCGAGGACCTTGGCGTGATCTCGACGTCCCTGTTCCGCTTCAAGGGCCCCTTCGGGGCGCACTGGGAGACGATCTCGGCGGGCGCGATCCTGGTCATCCTGCCCACGCTGGTCGTCTTCCTGTTCCTCCAGCGGTTCATCTACAACGGCTTCATGCGGGGGGCGACGAAGTGAGGGCCCGTTGTGCCGGGCGCGCCTACGCCCGCCAGTAGCCGCGCCGGAGCAGCACCGCCAGGGGCACGATCTCGATGCGGCCGAGCAGCATCAGGGCGGTCAGCAGCACCTTCGACGCCTGCCCGAGCGGTGCGTAGGAGCCGAACGGGCCGAGCTCGCCGAAGGCCGGGCCGACGTTTCCCAGGCAGGCCGCGGCGGCGCCGAGCGCGGTGAACGCACTGGTGCCTCCCTTCTCGGCCCCCGCGTCCAGGGCGAGGCCCAGTGTGCCGAGCGCGAGGGCGAACAGGTAGAGGAGGACGAAGAGCAGGACCGAGCGGAGCACGGGGGTGCCGACCACCCGGCCGCTCACCCGCACCGGCAGGACGGCGTCCGGATGCACTGCCTGTTCCAGCTCGCGGCGGGCGAAACGGAAGAGGACGAGATGGCGGACGACCTTGATCGAACCGCTCGCCGAACCGGCACAGGCCCCGGCGAACATCAGCGTCAGGAGCGTCAGCGTCGCGAGGGCTCCCCAGTCCGACCAGTCAAGCGTCGCGAAGCCGGTGGTGGTCATCACCGAGACCGCCTGGAAGGCGCCGTGCCGCACACCGGCGAGCCCGGTGACGGTGCCCGCGGCGAACAGCTCGGCCGCCACGACGCACGACGCCACGAGCAGCAGGCCGAGGTAGAGGCGCAGTTCCTCGTCGCGGGAGACGGCCCTGACCTGGCGCAGCACGGCCAGGCGGTACAGTCGCAGCAGGTTCAGCCCGGCCACGGCCATCAGCCCGCACAGCGCCCATTGCGTCACCGGGGCGAGGTTCCGCGCCGAGTCGTCGTCCGGCGTGAACCCGCCGAGCGCCACGGCGGACGTCGCGTAGGAGAAGGCGTCGAAGAGGCCCATCCGCCGGTCCAGCCCGGCCCACCCCAGCGCGGCCAGCACCAGGACGCCGGCCGCCGTCACCGCGAGGTAGACCTTCCACAGCCGGCGGGCGGTCCCGCGGACGGTCGCGCCGAGCGGCTCCGTCTCGATGGGGCCCGGCAGCTCGGAGCGCAGCAGCTCGCGCCCTCCGATGCGCAGCCGGGGCAGCACCGCGAGCGCGAGCACGATGATCCCGGCGCCCCCCAGCCAGTGGGTGAACTGGCGCCAGAACAGCATGTCGGGCCTCAGCGCGTCCACGTCCGTCAGCACCGTCGCACCGGTGGCGGTGAACCCCGACATCGCCTCGAACCAGGCATCGGCCGGGTGGTCGAGCTGCGGGACGTCACCGAGCAGGAACGGCATCGCGCCGAACGCGGGCACGAGCAGCCAGACGGCGACGACGACGAGGAACCCCTCCCGGACGCCCAACGGGGGCCGGCTGCCCGTCAGGCGCCTGAGGACCGCGCCGGTCACGGCCACGGCCGCCGCGGTGACGAGGAAGGGCCACGGGGGCTCGCCTGCCGCCAGCGCGACGGCCGCCGGAGCGGTGAACGCGAAGGCGAACCAGGTGAGCAGGGCGCCGACGACCCCGAGCGCGATCCGCACGTCGACGCCGGTCCGTCCGCGTGGGCTCCACCGGCGCCGGACCGGCGACGGACGCGGCCGCCTCACAGGTCGTGCTCGATCGACGGGACGCGGGCGGGTTCGGTGAGGACGACCACCCGGTCGCCGGGCAGCAGTTCGTCCCGCCCATCGGGAAAGAGCACGGTGCCGTCCCGCACGATCGCGCCCACACCGGCGCCGGGCAGCGCGTCGACGGGACCGTACGCGAACCGGCTGCCCGGCCGCACGGTGACGTCCAGCACCTCGAAGCGGTCGTCCCCCAGCATCGCCATCTGGCGAGTGCGCTCGTCGAACGTGAAGCGGGCCATCTTCTCGGCTGTCTCGTCACCCGGGTCGATCGTCACATCGGTGCCGGCGGCCTCGAAGACCCGGGCGGCGGCGGGGTCTTCGAGCACCGCCATCGTCAGCCCGATCCCGTGCAGCCTCGCGAGCACGGCCGCGTGCAGGTTGCGCGAGTCGTCCCCGCCGGCGAGCACCGCCGCCCCCGCCGTGCCGATACGCTCCCGGCTCAGGAACGCCGGGTCCAGACCCGACGCCCGGAACACCCGTGCACGGTCGAGCGCGGCGGCCGCCGCGCGTGCCCGGGCCGCGTCCGGTTCGACGATCCGCACCAGGACGCCCCGGTCGAGCAGCACCTGGGCCACGGCCCGGCCCATGCGCCCGGCGCCGAACACCACCACGTCGTCGACGGGATCTGCCCCGGTGACCAGACGGCTCCAGGCACGCGCCGCCGAGGGGGACGCCATCGCGATGATCCAGTCGTCGGGGAGCACCACCTCGTGCGCGGCCGGCACGGTCCAGGTGCCCTCGCGCACGAGGGCGACCACCCGCGACGCGGCGGGCAGCCCCGCCTCGCGCAGCGGGCGGCCGGCCAGCCGCGGTGACGCCGTCCCGCGGACGTCGACGCCGAGCACGACGACCTCACCGCGGGCGAAGAAGTCCACGTGCCGTGCGCCCGGCACGTGCAGGACGCGTTCGACGGCGCTCGCCGTCTCGAACGCGGTCGAGACGAGCAGGTCCACGTCGAGGTCACCCGCACGCCAGGCGTCCAGGTAGTCCGTCCCGGTGGCCCGCACCACCGTCCGCGCCGACGACAGCCGGCGGGCGAGCATGGCGGTGACCAGGTTGACCTCGTCCCGCGAGGTGCACGCCAGGACGAGGTCCGCGCCGGCCACGCCGGCGTCCAGGAGCGTCTCGCGGCGGGTGCCGCTGCCGTGCGCCGTCCGTACGTCGTAGGCGTGCGACAGGGCGTCAAGACGTGTCCGGTCGATGTCGATCACCGTGCACTCGTGCGCCTCGGCGAGCGACTTGACCACGGTGTGACCGACCTGGCCCGCACCCACCACGACGACCCGCATGCCTGCATCGTGGCACGCCCACCGGCGGCCCGCCCGGCACCGCTCACCCCGGTTGCGGTGTGCCCTGTGCCGGGCCCGGGGTGGAGGGGTGTTCAGGCGGTGAGCGCGGCCATCAGCACCGGCGTGACCTGCTCGACCTGCCAGGCGCGGGCGCCGTGGGCGGTCAGGGCCGCGGCGACCGACTCGGCCGTGGCCGGGGCCGGGGGCTCCCAGCAGACCCTGCGCACGGTGTCCGGCGTGATCAGGTTCTCCGCGGGCATGTTCAGCCGCTCCGCGAGCGCGGTCACGCCCGCCCGCGCGGCCGTCAGCCGGGCCGCGGCCGCCGGGTCCTTGTCGGCCCAGGCGCGCGGCGGCGGGGGACCGGTCACCGGCTGGCCCGGCTGGGGCAGCCGGTCCTCGCTCAGCGCCTTCGCCCGGTCGACCGCCGCCTGCCACTGCTCGAGCTGGCGGCGGCCCACCCGCTGACCGAAGCCGTTCAGCGCGGCCAGGGCCTGAGGGCCGGACGGCATGGCGAGGGCGGCCTCGACGATCGCCGCGTCGGACAGCACCTTGCCGGGGGAGACGTCACGGCGCCGCGCGATCCGGTCCCGGGTCTGCCACAGCTCCCGTACGACGGCCATCTGCCGGCGGCGGCGGATCTTGTGCATGCCGGAGGTGCGGCGCCACGGGTCCTTGCGGGGCTCCGGCGGCGGCGCCGAGGCGATCGCGTCGAACTCCTGCCACGCCCAGTCCAGCTTGCCCTGCCGGTCCAGCTCCTTCTCCAGCGCGTCCCGCAGGTCGACCAGCAGCTCGACGTCGAGGGCGGCGTACCGCAGCCACGGCTCGGGCAGCGGGCGGGTGGACCAGTCGACGGCGGAGTGCCCCTTCTCCAGCAGATAGCCGAGCACGCTCTCGACCATCGCGCCGAGGCCGACCCGGGGGAACCCGGCCAGCCGGCCCGCCAGCTCGGTGTCGAAGAGCCGCGTCGGCACCATGCCTATCTCGCGCAGGCAGGGCAGGTCCTGGGTGGCGGCGTGCAGCACCCACTCCACGCCGGACAGTGCCTCGCCGAGGGAGGACAGATCCGGGCAGGCGACCGGGTCGATCAGCGCCGTGCCCGCGCCCTCGCGCCGGAGCTGGACGAGGTAGGCGCGCTGTCCGTACCGGTAGCCCGAGGCGCGCTCGGCGTCCACGGCGACGGGTCCGCGGCCCGCGGCGAAGGCGGCGACCACCTCGGCGAGGGCGGCTTCGTCGGCCACCACGGGCGGGATGCCCTCGCGGGGCTCCAGCAAGGGGATCGGCGCCTGTGCAGCAGAGGATCCGCCGTCGTCCGGAGGGGCGCCTCCGGTGGTGCGCAGTGAACTGTCTGCTGCGGTGTCGTGGGCGTCGGTCACCTGTCAAGAGTATCCGTACGGGCCGGTACCCGGCCCTCCTCTCCGCCCGGTGACCCCGCCGACCAGCGAGAACAGGCCGCTCCGGGTCCTGTGAGGTCCCTCGTGCGGGCGTGCGCGCGGGAGCGCCCGCCGACGCGGGGGCATCGGCGGGCGCGGGCAGGGACGGTCGGGACGGGTCCGGGAACGGTGGGGAAGGAGCGATCAGACAGTGGGGAAGGAGGGATCAGTGGATGATGCCGGTGCGCAGGGCCACCGCCACCATTCCGGCGCGGTCGCCCGTGCCGAGCTTGCGGGCGATGCGGGCGAGGTGGCTCTTCACGGTCAGGGCGGACAGGCCCATCGAGACGCCGATCGCCTTGTTCGACTGGCCCTCCGCAACCAGCCGCAGCACCTCGACCTCACGGCCGGACAGCTCGCGGTAGCCACCCGGGTGGCTCGGGGCACCCGGGGGACGACGGTGCAGGCGCGCGGCCGCCGCGCCGATGGGGGCCGCACCGGGACGGGTGGGGAGCCCGAGGTTGGTGCGGGTGCCGGTGACGACGTAGCCCTTCACGCCGCCGGCGAGGGCGTTGCGCACGGCGCCGATGTCGTCGGCGGCCGAGAGGGCGAGGCCGTTGGGCCAGCCCGCGGCGCGGGTCTCGGAGAGGAGGGTGAGGCCGGAACCATCCGGCAGGTGGACTTCGGCGACGCAGATGTCGCGGGGGTTGCCGATGCGGGGACGAGCCTCCGCGACGGACGAGGCCTCGATCACGTCGCGCACACCGAGGGCCCACAGATGGCGGGTGACGGTGGAACGGACGCGGGGGTCGGCCACGACCACCATGGCGGTCGGCTTGTTCGGGCGGTAGGCGACCAGGCTTGAGGGCTGCTCGAGGAGAACGGACACCAGGCCTCCTGGGGTGCGGGACGGGGCCGGCTCGTGGGGGTGAAGCCGGGACGAACCGTGCTTTCAAGGTCACAGTCGTCTTCGGCAGCAAACCTGATGTCCTTTAGGAAATGATCACGATCTGGTGAGTAACAATCCGGGCAATTCGGACGCACGATCGATCATTCGAAGATCGAACGGTTTCGGTCTGCGTCGCAACGCTTCCGAATGTGGCCGTATCGACAAAGAGACGGCCAATGCGGCATGCAAGCGGCATGCATGCGGCATCCGTGGGGCATCCGGCCGGCCGGCGAACCTCAGCGCGACTGCGGCCCCCGCCGCTGCGGCAGCGTCACCACCGACGCGTCCCCGGGCGCGGCCGGCGGCAGCCCCGCCACCTGCGCGAGCAGATCGCACCAGGCGACCAGATGGGTCGCCGTGTCCGGAACCCCGCCCAGCCCTTCCCGCGGCGTCCAGGAGGCGCGGATCTCGATCTGCGAGGCGGCCGGCCGCTCGGACAGCCCGCCGAAGTAGTGGGAGCTCGCCCGTGTCACCGTCCCGCTCGGCTCGCCGAACGCCAGCCCGCGCGCGGTGAGCGCACCCGTCAGCCAGGACCAGCACACGTCCGGCAGCAGCGGGTCCGCCGCCATCTCCGGCTCCAGCTCCGCGCGGACCAGGGTCACCAGGCGGAACGTGCCGCGCCAGGCGTCGTGCCCGGCCGGGTCGTGCAGCAGCACCAGCCGGCCGTCGGCGAGGTCCTCCTCGTCGTCCACGACCGCCGCCTCCAGCGCGTACGCGTACGGCGCGAGGCGTTTCGGCGCGGGGGTGGGATCGACCTCGATCTGCGGCCGCAGCCGCGCGCCGCGCAGCGCGTCGACAGCGGCCCGGAAGGGCAGCGGGGGCGTACCCCCGGGTCCGGTGGTGTCCCCTGCCCCCTTCGGTTCGTCCATTTCGCCAGCGCCGTCCGACAGTCGTCCCTGAGCCGCAGCCATGCGGGGAAGATTAAGCGGAACGGGCCGTCGGCGCAGGGAGGGACACCCGCGCCGTCCGGGGGTGTCCGGATCACGCCGTACCCCCGCCGCGCGCCGCCGCTCCCCGCGCCCCTGGATCCCGGCGGCCGGGACGGTTCCGGCGACATGCGAGACTGGCCGGTGTGAGCGCCAACGTGAGCCCGACGGGCAGCCAGCCGACTTCGACGTACGACAGTGCCTTCCTCAAGGCGTGCCGGCGTGAGCCGGTGCCGCACACCCCGGTGTGGTTCATGCGGCAGGCCGGGCGCTCCCTGCCGGAGTACCGCAAGGTGCGCGAGGGCATCGGCATGCTCGACTCCTGCATGCGTCCCGACCTGGTCACCGAGATCACGCTCCAGCCGGTGCGCCGCCACCAGGTCGACGCGGCCATCTTCTTCAGCGACATCGTCGTGCCCCTCAAGGCCATCGGCATCGACCTCGACATCAAGCCGGGCGTCGGGCCGGTCGTCGAGCGGCCGGTGCGCACCCGCGCCGACCTCGACCGGCTGCGCGACCTGACCCCCGAGGACGTCCCGTACGTCACCGAGGCGATCGGGATGCTGACCCGGGAGCTGGGCGCCACCCCGCTGATCGGCTTCGCGGGCGCCCCCTTCACCCTCGCCAGCTATCTCGTCGAGGGCGGTCCGTCCCGCACGTACGAGAACGCCAAGGCGATGATGTACGGCGACCCGGAGCTGTGGGCGGACCTGCTGGACCGGCTCGCGGACATCACGGCCGCCTTCCTGAAGGTGCAGATCGAGGCCGGCGCCTCGGCCGTCCAGCTCTTCGACTCCTGGGCCGGCGCGCTCGCCCCCGCCGACTACCGCCGCTCGGTGCTGCCCGCGTCGGCGAAGGTGTTCGACGCGGTGGCCTCCTACGAGGTGCCGCGCATCCACTTCGGCGTCGGCACCGGCGAGCTGCTCGGGCTGATGGGCGAGGCCGGCGCGGACGTCGTCGGCGTCGACTGGCGCGTCCCGCTGGACGAGGCGGCCCGCCGCGTCGGCCCCGGCAAGGCGCTCCAGGGCAATCTGGACCCGACCGTGCTGTTCGCCGGCCGCGAGGCCGTCGAGGCCAAGGCGCAGGAGGTCCTGGACGCGGCCGCCGGCCTGGAGGGCCACGTCTTCAACCTCGGCCACGGCGTCATGCCGTCCACCGACCCGGACGCCCTGACCCGGCTGGTGGAGTACGTCCACACGGCTTCCGCCCGCTGACCGTATACGGCTGACCTTCGTCGAGGCCGGTGCCGCGCGCCCCCGCGCGCGGCACCGGCCTTTCGCGTTCCCGGGCACCCACCGAACCGACTCTCCTTTGCCTTGTTCGGCATTCCGAACGGCGGTCGCTATGTCGGTAACGATTGGGCATCTTGCGAAAACTTTCTGTTGCCGCACCGACATTTTCGGCGATAGACCTTGCCCAACTTCGCGGACGGCTCGTTAGTTTGCGCAAACTCATCACCCTTTGGATCACTGACGACAGATCAGGAGCGCCCGATGACGAGGAAGACCCGCAGCGCGACGGCTGCCGCGATCGGCCTGTGCTGCCTCGCGCTCGCCGCCGCCGGATGCGCCGGTGGCGGCGACGACGGCGCATCCGGCGGCGGCGAGGCGACGGTGACCGTCTGGACCAACGCGATGGAGGGGCGCGGCCTGGTGTTCTGGCAGAACGCCGCGAAGGAGTACCGGAAGCTGCACCCCGACGTCACGATCAAGATCCAGTCCGTGCAGAACGAGGACCTCGACGGCAAGCTGCAGAACGCCCTCAACTCGGGCTCGGCGCCGGACGTCTTCCTCCAGCGCGGCGGCGGCAAGATGCAGGCCATGGTCGACGCAGGCCAGATCAGGGAACTGGCGCTCACCGACACCGACCGGGCCAACGTGGGCGAGGCGGCCCTCGAGGGTTCCTCCCTCGACGGCAAGGTCTACGCCATGCCGCTCGACACCCAGCCCGAGGGCATCTACTACAGCAAGGACCTCTTCGCGAAGGCCGGCATCGACGCGCCGCCGACGACGCTGGACGAGCTCAAGGACGCCGTCGCCAAGCTGAAGGCGATCAAGGTCGCGCCCATCGCGGTCGGCGCCAAGGACGCCTGGCCCGCCGCGCACTGGTACTACAACTTCGCCCTGCGCGAGTGCAGCCAGGAGACCATGCAGGAGTCGGCCAAGTCGCTCACCTTCGACGACCCCTGCTGGACGAAGGCCGGTGAGGACCTCGCGGACCTGCTGGGCGCCGACCCCTTCCAGAAGGGCTTCCTCACGGCCACCTCGCAGCAGGGCGCCGGATCGTCGGCCGGCCTGATGGCCAACCACAAGGCCGGCATGGAGCTCATGGGGAACTGGAACCCCGGTGTCATCGCCGACCTCACCCCGGACAAGAAGCCGCTGCCCGACCTCGGCTGGTTCCCCTTCCCGGCCGTCCCCGGCGGCAAGGGCGACCCCACCGCCATCATGGGCGGCGCCGGCGGCTACTCCCTGTCCAAGAACGCGCCCGAAGAGGCCCTCGGCTTCCTCCAGTTCGTGGTGACCAAGGACCAACAGGTGGCCTACGCCGAGGCGTTCGACACCATCCCGGTGAACAAGGCGGCCCAGGGCGTCGTCACCGAGCCGTACAACATCTCGGCGCTCCAGGCCTTCAACAAGGCCGCCTACTCCATGCAGTTCCTCGACACCGTGTACGGCCAGAACGTCGGCAACGCCATGAACATCGCCGTCGTGAACCTGCTGGCCGGCAAGGGCTCCGCAGCCGACATCGTCAAGGACGTCAAGGCCGCCGCGGAGAAGGGCTGACCAGGCAGACATGAGCGACACCCTCGCCCCGCGGCGCGCGGCCGCACGCCGCCGGGGCAGGACGCGACTGGAGATCGCCGTCCTGTCCGCACCGGCGGTCATCGTGTTCCTGGCGTTCGTGATCTTCCCGGTCGCCCTCGCCGCCTACTACGGCTTCTACCGGTGGAAGGGCTACGGAGAGCCCACCGACTGGGTCGGCCTGAACAACTACCGGCTGATCCTCACCGACCCCGCCTTCCACGACGTCCTGTGGCACAACGGCCTGATCCTGGTGCTGTCCCTGGTCGTCCAGGGGCCGCTCGCCATCGGTCTCGCCCTGCTGCTCAACCGGCGGATCCGCGGCCGCTCGGCGATCCGCGTCCTGGTCTTCGTGCCGTACATCATCTCCGAGGTGATCGTCGGCACCGGGTGGAGCCTGATGCTGCAGAGCGACGGCGCCGTCAACGGCCTGCTGCGCGCGATCGGCCTGGGCTCGCTGGAGGCCGACTGGATCTCCGACCCGGGCCTGGCCCTCTGGACCCTGATGGCCGTCATCACCTGGAAGTACCTCGGCTTCGCGGTGATCCTGATGCTCGCCGGCCTGCAGTCCATCCCGGACGAGATCTTCGAGGCCGCGCAGATCGACGGCGCCTCCTACTGGCAGATCCAGCGCCGGATCACCGTGCCGCTGCTGGGACCGACGATCCGCATCTGGGCGTTCCTGTCGATCATCGGCTCGCTGCAGCTGTTCGACCTCGTCTACATCATCTGGGGCCAGTACGTCTCGGGCACCGCCGGGACCTCCACCATGGCGATCTACATGCTCGCCCAGGGCCGCAACGCGGGCAACTACGGCTACGGAAGCGCCGTCGCCGTCGTGATGTTCGTGATCTCGCTGGTCGTCGCGCTGGTCTACCAGCGCTTCGTCCTGCGCCGCGACCTCAGGGGCGCCGTCACCGAAAGGACCGTGTGATGAGCGCGGCGACCACCGTCTCCCGGAAGCCCACGGGGCGCGACGGCGGCCCGGTCACCTACTTCGTCGCGCTGCTCTTCGTCGGCGTCTGCGTCGCTCCGGTGCTGTACATCGTGCTCGGGGGCTTCCGCACCAACGCCCAGATCACCACCGATCCGGCCGCGCTGCCCGACCCCTGGGTCAGCGCCAACTACCTCGGCGTCCTCAAGTCGTCCGTCTTCTGGGGCGAGTTCGCCAACTCCCTGATCGTCGCGCTCGCCAGCACGGCCGGCATCGTCGCGCTCGGGCTGATGGTCAGCTTCGTCATCGCCCGCTACGACTTCCGGTTCAAGGGCGCGATGTACTCCCTGTTCGCGGCGGGCCTGATGTTCCCGATGGTCATCGCGATCACCCCGCTGTACCTGGTGATCAAGGACCTCGGTCTCGTCGACAACCTGCTCGGCGTGATCGTCCCGCAGATCGCCTTCGGCCTGCCGACGACGGTCATCATCCTGGTGCCGTTCCTGCGGGCCGTCCCGGACGAGATCGAGGAGGCCGCCGCGCTCGACGGGCTGAGCCGGCTCGGGTTCTTCTTCCGCATGGTGGTCCCGCTGTCGCTGCCCGGCGTCGTCACCGTCGGCATCCTCGCCTTCGTCGGCAGCTGGAACAACTACCTGCTGCCCCTGTACGTCCTCAACTCGCAGGCCAACTTCACCCTGCCGCTGGGCGTGCAGGTGTTCTCCTCGCAGTACTCCACGGACACCGCGAAGGTGCTCGCCTTCACCTCGCTCGCCATGCTGCCCGCCCTGGTGTTCTTCTCGGTCTTCGAGAAGCGCATCGTCGGCGGCCTCACCGGCGCGGTGAAGGGCTGAGGGAAGGAACCGCGGCCGTGCCCGTCACCTCCCGGCCGACACCGGACCCGGTCGCCGAACGCCGGGAGGTGACCTGCCCGTTGCGCGACGGAACCCGGCTGCGGACCCTCCTGCTCCTCCCGCACGGCGCCGGACCCTGGCCGTCCCTGCTCACCCGCCATCCCTACGACGTGACCCGCGAGGAGGACGACGGCCACCTGGACGTCCGGCGCCTCGTCGCCGCCGGCTACCTGGTCGCGCTCCAGGACGTGCGGGGCCGCTTCGGCTCCGAGGGCGTCTTCGAACCGTGCGCCCAGGAGGAGGCGGACGGCGCCGACGCCGTGGCCTGGCTCGCGGGACGCCCCGAGTGCGACGGCACCGTGGGCATGTGGGGCGCGTCCTACGCCTCCGACACCCAGTTCGCCGCGCTGCTCGGCGGCGCCCCGGCGCTGCGGGCGCTCGCCCCGGCCATGACGCCGGCGCTGTCGGCGCTCGACGGGTTCCGGTTCCGCGGCGGCGTGCCGGAGCTCGGCAGCACCCTGGCGTGGACGCACTACGCCATCGCCCCGGACGCCATCGCCCGTGCCGCCTCCGCCCGCGAACGGGAGACCGAGCGCCGGCGCTGGGAGGCGACCGAGCGCGCGATCACGACGGGCGAGGCGTACGGCGCCGGGGCCCTGCACGCGGGACGGGACGCCGAGGGGAGCGTCCGGTGGGGGCTGGACCGCCTGCGGGAGCCGCTGGACTCGCCGCGTCACCGCGAAGGGAAGATCGTCGACCGGATCGACGCGGTCGACGTGCCCGTGCTGCTGACCGGCGGCTGGTTCGACGTGTTCCTCGGGCCGACCCTGGAGCTGTACCGGCGGCTGCGGCGCCGCGCGGAGGACACGGGCGGGCCGGCGCCCCGGCTGGTCGTGGGCCCGTGGACGCACGACGACCTGTCCGGCCGGGCGGCGGGCCTGGACTTCGGGCCGGGGGCGTCCGCCGACGCCGCGGACCTCACCGGACTGCACCTGCGCTGGTTCGACGCGGTGCTGCGCGGGCGTGCGCTCGACCCGGCGCCGGTCCGGGTGTTCCTGATGGGCGCCGGCCGCTGGGTCGAGACGGACGGGTTCCCGCCCCGCGACGCGCGGACGCTCGACCTGTACCTGCACGCCGGCGGCGCCCTCGCGCCCGAGCCGGCGGGGAGCGGAAGCCTGCGGTTCGTCAGCGATCCGGCGACCCCGGTGCCGACGTGCGGCGGGGCGGTCCTGCTGTTCGCGCCGTTCGGGGCGGGCCCCGCCGATCAGACGGCGGTCGAGGCGCGGCCGGACGTCGTCTCGTGGCGCACCGAGCCGCTGGAGAAGGACCTCACGGTGATGGGCGCGGTCCACGCCGTGGTCCATCTCAGCACCACCGGCACGGACGCGGACGTGGTGGTCCGGCTGTGCGACGAACACCCCGACGGCACCAGCCGTGTCGTCGCCGACGGCGTGCGGCGGGGGTCGGCGCGGTCCGTCGACCCGGTGACGGGCCGGGGCGAGAGGGGGCCGCTGGAGCCGGGTCGGGTGTACGAGATCACCGTGGACCTCTGGTCGACCGCGCACGCCTTCCCGCCGGGCCACCGGATACGCGTCGACATCGCGCCGAGTTCGTCACCGCGCTGGGACGTGGGCGTCAACGCCTTCGCACCGGACGGGGAGTTCGCCCAGCCCGTCGTGGCGGAGCACACGGTCCTGCTGGGACCCGGCCACCCGAGCCGGCTCGTCCTCGACGTCGTCACGTCACCGGCGTGACACGGGGCCGGTCGAGGCGCGGACGACCAGTTCGGTCGCCAGCTTCATCCGGGCCGGGGGCCGGCTCCCGCCGTCCTCGCCCCGCGAGAGGTCGAGCAGCAGCTTGACCGCCGCGGCGCCCAGTTCGGTGCTGGGCTGGCGGACGGTCGTCAGACCGGGGGTGATGTACTGCGCCTCCGGCAGATCGTCGAACCCGATGACGCTGATGTCGCCGGGGACCCGCAGGCCCCGCTCGCCCAGCGCGTCGTAGACGCCGAGCGCCATCGAGTCGGCGCAGGCGAAGACCGCCGTGACGCCCGGATCCTCGTCGAGGAGCGCGTGGGTGGCGGCCGCCGCCTTGGCGCGGTTCCAGCCGCCGTGGGTCACCGTCACCGTGGCCCGCCCCCCGGTCTCCGTGTCGGCCGCGCCGCGGAAGCCGTCCACGCGCGCCCGGCTGAACAGATGGCGGGCGTGCCCGGCGACCACGCCCAACCGCTCGTGGCCGAGGGACAGCAGATGCTCGGCGGCCATGCGGCCGCCCTCCCAGTTCGCCACGCCGACGCTCGTCACGCCCGCCGGCGGTGTGGTCATCGGGTCGATCAGCACCACCGGGACGCCCGCCGCGAACAGCGCGCCGAACTGCGGCGAGGCGGGGTCGACGAGCGTGCCGACCACGCCGAGGGTGCGCCTGCGCAGCACCCGCGACACCCAGTCGCCGTGCGGCTCGGCGAGCGTCAGCACGACGTCGAGCCCCGCCGCGGCGGCCTCGCGGCCGACCCCGGCGACGAGGAGGTTCGCCCACGACCCCTCGAAGTGGGTGACCACCAGGTCGAGGACGTGCGACCAGCCGTTCTCGTCCCGCACGCCCTCGCTCCTGCCCCCGGCCCTGCGGGTGTAGCCGACGGCCCGCACGGCCTCCATGACCCGCGCGCGGGTCTCCGCCGAGACGTCCGTCCCGCCGCGCAGCACCTTCGACACGGTCGGCACGCTTGTGCCGGCGGTCTTGGCGACCAGGGACAGGGTGGGGCGCGTTCCGGCTGGTCGGGGTGGCATGGGGGACAGGTTAGCCGAACCGGCGCGGCGGCCCTCCGGTCGCGCGCCGCCCCTCACACGGCGGGCGCCGGGACGTACTCGAACCAGTCATAGGCGACCGAACCCTCCGTGGCGTACATGCCGATGACGCGGCCGGTGAAGCCGCCGGCGACCTCGGTGGACAGGTAGCGCCCGTCCAGTTCGGCGAGCGGGTGGGCGCCCGGGGCCGTGGGGTCGCCCAGCCAGAAGGCGAGGGTGTCGGGTCCTGTGGCGTGGCCGTCGGTGAGCAGGGGCGACGCGGGCACCAGGTCCGAGGTGCGGACGGTCACCCCGAGGACCAGCGGACCGGGCGGGGCGGACCGCTGGGCCACGGTCTCGCTCAGCGGCCCGATCCGCGCCACGACGCGGACCTCCCCGTCGCCGGCCTCCACCTCGTAGTGATGGGCCTCGTCCAGCCGTACGCAGATCCCGCCGCGTCCCGTGCCCGGGTCGACCAGGGCGGTGACGCGGCAGTCGTGGTGCTGCTGGCGGCGGCCGACGAAGGTGTAGCCGGGGGTGTCCAGGGTGGGGCCGGTGGCGTGCAGCACCAGTGATCCGGGGCGCTCCGTGAGCGACCAGGAGCCCTCCGGGCGGGTGAACGGCGAGATCCAGTGCGGTGCGAGAACGGTTCCGTCGAAGTCGTCGCGGGCGGGCGGGGCCGGTACGGGGTGCCAGGCGCCGCCCGGCGCCGGATGACGCTCGGGCACGGGCGCGACGACCGGCCAGCCGTCCTCGTCCCACTCCACGGGCGTCAGGAACGTCTCCCGGCCCAGGACGTGCACATCGGGCGTGAAGCCGCGCGGACGGACGCCGAGCAGCACCATCCACCAGCTCCCGTCGGGCGCCCGCACCAGGTCGGCGTGGCCGGTGTTCTGGATCGCGCGGCCGGTGCCGCTGTGGGACAGCAGCGGATTGCCGGGCGCGGCCTCCCAGGGGCCGCGCGGGGAGCGGGCACGGGCCACCGACACGGCGTGGCCGCGCTCCGTGCCGCCCTCGGCGATCAGCAGGTACCACCAGTCGCCGATGCGGTACAGGTGCGGCGCCTCGGGGTACTTGAGGCCGCTGCCCGACCAGGTGGGGAAGGGCCCCTCCAGCACCGCGCCCCCGACCGGGTCGATCCGCGCCAGGTTGACGCCGCCCGCGGGACCGGAGAAGGCGCACCAGCAGGTGCCGTCCTCCTCCCACGCCAGGTCGGGGTCGATCCCTTCCAGGCCGATCCAGACCGGGTCGCTCCACGGCCCCTCGGGCCGCTCGGCCGTGACGACGAAGTTGCCGCCGCCGTCGACGTTGGTGTTGACGACCCAGAAGCGGCCGTCGTGGTGACGGATCGTCGGGGCGTAGAGGCCGCCGGACGCCTTCGAGCCGGGGAGCGGCAGCGGCAGCTGGGCGGGGCGGTCGAGCACGTTGCCGATCTGCTCCCAGTGCACGAGGTCCCGGCTGTGGAAGAGGGGCAGCCCGGGGACGTACTCGAAGCTGGAGCACACCAGGTAGTAGTCGTCGCCGACCCGGCACACGCTCGGGTCGGGGTGGAAACCGCTGATCACCGGATTGTCGTACGTGTGGTCGAACATGGTCCTCCCCATCGAACGGCGGGCCGCTGGGGGGAGTCTAGGCCCGCGGACGATCAAGCGGGCGGCCGATCGGGCGGTTCGGCCGTCTAGCGGCCGGGCCGCGCCCGCCTGCCGAAGAGGACGCCGCGCGGCTCGGGCGGCGGGGGAGTGCCCGGCTTCAGCGGCCACGCCAGCAGCATGCCGACCAGGAAGCCGACGACGTGCGCCGCGTACGCCACCGTGCCCGCGTCCGTGACGCCCTGGCCGGCCGAGTACACCGCCTGCAGCCCGAACCACAGGCCCAGCACGGTCCACGCGGGCAGCCGCAGCGGCAGGAAGATCAGGAACGGCACCAGCACCCAGACCCGGGCCCGCGGATAGAGGACCAGGTACGCGCCCAGGACGCCGGCGACGGCGCCGGACGCGCCGATCAGCGGCTCGCCCGAGCCGGCGTTCAGCACCGCGAAGCCGTACGCGGCCGCGTAGCCGCAGACCAGGTAGAACAGCAGGAAGCGGACGTGGCCCATGCGGTCCTCGACGTTGTTGCCGAAGATCCACAGGAACAGCATGTTGCCCAGCAGGTGCAGCCAGCCGCCGTGCAGGAACATCGCCGTGAGCACGCTCAGTTCGGGCGACTTGTCGTAGCGGGGCGGGCCGATCACGCATCCGGCGCCCTGCGGGCCCACGCCGGTGGCGCCGGTGGGCACCAGGTTCGGCATCTGATGGTGGATCAGCTCCCTGGGCACCACCGCCCACCGCTCCAGGAACGCCTGGAGGTGGCACAGGTCCGCCAGGCTGCCGCCGCCCCCGGTCAGGGAGCCGACGACACCGGGCGTGAGCGCCACGAAGACGACGATGTTGGCGATGATCAGCGCGTACGTCACCCAGGGAGTGCGGCGCGCGGGGTTCACGTCATGGACGGGGATGACCACATCCCACTGGTGCCCGGACGGCCGCCGGTCAATCAAGGGGCCCCTGAACGCCGCCCGTCCGCCGTGCGTATGTCTCCTCAACCGCCCGCGGCGCGGGGAAGGCGCCGCGGGGCCGACGTGAGGACACAGGCGATGAACGACCGAGTGACCGTCCCCGTGCACGCGCTGCCCGACGGCGAGGCCGAGCTGACGCTCGTGGTCCGCCTCCCCTGGGAGGACGTCGCCCGGCTCGGCCAGGAGGCGGGGCGGCTCGCCTCGCAGATGCAGCGGCCGGTGACGCTGGACGAGGCGGTCGGCCACCGCCTGCGGTCCGTGCGCGCCACCGCCGCGCACGCCCGCCCGACGGCCGGCGAACAGCCGCCCGCCGTCCCGCCGGCCACCGCCACCCCGACGGCCGGCTCGGTCTCCTCCCTCCCGTCCCGCCCGCCGGCGGAACAGGCCCGCCAGGCGATCGAACGGATCAACGGGACGGCGTGACGCCGTCCCGTCGAGCGGGGGCGGGGTGAGCACGCGCGGTGTCCCGCACGGCGGCCGCGCGTCGGGCTCGTTCCGCCGGGCCGCCGGCCGGTGCGACGTTCCGGGACCACGGGCCGGGCGGCGGTGGTGGATCCGCATGCCGGGCGTGAGCCGCCCCGGCCGGATGCGAATTCGGGGCCTTGCGCGGCCGGGGCGCGGCCCAGGCCCAGGGGTGCCGTGCGCCGGGCTCGTTCCGCCGGGCCGCAGGCCGGTGCGACGTCCCGGGGCCAAGGGCCGGATGGCCGGGGCGGATCCGCACCCCGGCATGAGCCGCCCCGGCCGGATGCGGACCCGGCACCCCGCGGGGCCGGGGCACGGCCCCGGCCCACGCATGTCGTGCGCCGGCGCCGGTCCGCTCGGTCCCCGGCGGGGCGCCCCGCCGGCGGCCCCGGCCCTCCGGTGCTCGCCCGAGGCCGTCAGCCGCGTCGTGTCGTCGTGAGCCGGGCACTGCCCCGCCGACCGCACCGGCCTGCCGGGAGCGTGGAGCGCGCTCAGTCCGTCGCCCTCACCTTCGCCGCCGCCTTCCGGGCCGCCACCTGGATCGGGTCCCACACCGGGGAGAACGGCGGGGCGTAGCCCAGGTCCAGGGCCGCGACCTGGTGGACCGTCATGCCCGCCGTGAGGGCCACCGCCGCGATGTCCACGCGCTTGCCCGCGCCCTCGCGGCCGACGATCTGCACGCCGAGGAGGCGGCCCGTGCCCAGTTCGGCCAGCATCTTCACCGTCATGGGCGCGGCGTTCGGGTAATAGCCCGCACGGCTGGTCGACTCGATCGTCACCGCCTCGAAGCGCAGGCCCACGCGGTGGGCGTCCTTCTCCCGCAGTCCGGTGCGCGCGATCTCCAGGTCGCACACCTTGCTGACCGCCGTGCCGACCACGCCCGGGAAGGTCGCGTAGCCGCCGCCGGCGTTCGTGCCGATGATCTGCCCGTGCTTGTTGGCGTGGGTGCCGAGCGGGATGTGCCGCAGTTGCCCGGAGACCAGGTCGAGGACCTCCACGCAGTCGCCGCCCGCCCACACGTTCTCCTGGCCGCGCACCCGCAGCGACCGGTCGGTGAGCAGTCCGCCGTGGTCGCCGAGGGGCAGCCCGGCGTCCCGCGCGAGGGTGGTCTCGGGCCGTACGCCGATGCCCAGGACGACGACGTCGGCGGGGTACTCGGCGTCCGCGGTGGCGACCGCCCGCACCCGGCCGTCGGCGCCGGTGGGCAACGCGGTCACCTCGGCGTCGTCGACCATCGTGATGCCCAGTCCGGTCATGGCCTCGTGCACCAGCCGGCCCATGTCGGGGTCGAGCGTCGCCATCGGCTCCCGGCCCCGGTTGACGACCGTCACCTCGTAGCCGCGTCTGATCAGCGCCTCGGCCATCTCCACGCCGATGTAGCCCGCCCCCACCACCACCGCGCGGCGCCCTCCCGTACGGGCCAGCGTGTCCAGCAGCGCCTGCCCGTCGTCCAGGGTCTGCACCCCGTGCACCCCGGACGCGTCGATCCCGGGCAGGTCCGGGCGGACCGGCCGCGCACCGGTCGCGATCACCAGCTTGTCGTACGACGTCCAGGACTCGGCGCCCGACTCCAGGTCGCGGGCGCGCACCCGGCCCCGGTCCACGTCGATCTCCGTGACCTCGGTGCGCAGCCGCACGTCGACGTCCCGCGCGCGGTGCTCCTCCGGGGTGCGGGCGATCAGCCGGTCCCGGTCCTCGACGTCGCCGCCCACCCAGTAGGGGATGCCGCAGGCGGAGTAGGAGGTGAAGTGGCCGCGTTCGAACGCCACGATCTCCAGCTCGTCCGGGCCCCTCATCCGCCGGGCCTGCGACGCCGTGGACATGCCCGCGGCGTCGCCGCCGATCACGACCAGCCGTTCCCTCGCCCCGTGCGCAGCGCTCGTGTTCATGACGCCCACGCTACGGGGGAGGGACAGGGCGCGGTCGCTCAGGCGTCGCCGTTGCCGGCGTCCGGGGACGGCCGCGGGCGGCGCGGCAGCCGGGGGCCGATCAGCCTGCTCCACACCAGGACCACCAGCGCCGCCAAGGCCGCGAAGGGCAGGATCGCGCCCAGCGCCAGCATCAGCCAGCGCAGCAGGGTCAGGAAGACGCCCCAGCCGCCTGCGAGCGCGTCCAGGAAACCGGGGTCGTCGTCGGCCTTCGCCGCCTTCTTCACCGGCGTCTCGGACAGCGTGAGCGTGATGGTGGCGAGGCTGGTGCGGTCCTTCAGGGACGCCTGCCGGGCGAGCAGCGACTCCAGGTCCGCCTGGCGGCTGCTCAGCTCGCCCTCCAGCGTCACCACGTCGCTGAGCCGGGTCGCCCGGTCCATCAGCTCGCGGATCCGCGCCACGCTCGCCCGCTGCGACCGGATCCGGCTCTCCACGTCGACCACCTGGTCGGTGACGTCCACCGCGCTCGCGTTGCGCTCGACCAGGGTGCCCGTGCCCTCCAGCGTGGCCAGCACCCTGTCGTACGCGTCGACGGGGACGCGCAGCACCACGCGCGTGCGCTCATGCCCCTGGCTGTCCCGGCGGGTGGTCTCGTCGCCGACGTAGCCGCCCGCGCCGGTGATCGCGGTGCGGGCCTCGTCGAGGGCCGTCGGCACGTCCTTGACGCGCACCGTCAGGGACGCGGTGCGGATGATGTGCTCCGCCGCGATCCGGGGCGCCGACGGGGCGGACCGGTCCGCCGTGCCGCCGGGCGCGCCCTGCTTCGCGGACTCGGGCCCCGCCTGGGCGTCCGCCCTCTCGTCCGCGGCCACCCCCGCTCCGGCCTTGCTGTCGGCGCTGTCGCCCGCCCCGCTGCACCCCGTGACCAGGAGGGCCGCCGCCAGCAGGGCCCCGGCCAGGGCGTGGGCGGATCGTACGGTTCGTCGTGTGCGCATGCGGGGCTCCCCCTCGTGACCTGACGGCTGACGCTCCTCAGACGCCGTGAGGGGGGCGGGCGTTCGGGCCGTACGGTCGCGATGGGGTCACGGTAGGGACTCGGCAGGGCCACACGGCCCTGGCGGACCGGCGTGCGGCATTTGAGAAGGTGGAGGGCATGAGCGGATCACACAGGGACGGCGGCCGGCACGCCGTCGTCGTCGGAGCGGGCATCGCCGGGCTGGCGGCCGCGCACCGGCTGCTGGAGCACGGGGCGCGGGTCACCGTGCTGGAGGCCTCGGAACGGGTCGGCGGCAAGCTGCTGCCCGGCGAGATCGCGGGCGCCCGCGTCGACCTCGGCGCCGAGTCGCTGCTGGCCCGCCGCCCCGAGGCGGTCGGACTCGCCCGCGCGGTGGGACTGGCCGACCGGCTCCAGCCGCCCGCCACCGCCTCCGCCGCGCTGTGGACCCGCGGCGCCCTGCGCCCCATGCCGAAGGGGCACGTCATGGGCGTGCCCGGCACCGCCGCCGCCCTCGCAGGGGTGCTGTCCGACGAGGGCCTCGCCCGGATCGGGCGGGACGCCGAGCTGCCGCCCACCGAGATCGGCGACGACGTCGCCATCGGCGAGTACGTCGCCGAGCGGTTCGGGCGGGAGGTCGTCGACCGGCTGGTGGAGCCGCTGCTCGGCGGGGTGTACGCGGGGGACGCGTACCGCATCTCGATGCGCTCGGCCGTCCCGCAGCTGTTCGAGGCCGCCCGCGCGCACGCCACCCTGACCGAGGCGGTCCGCGCCGTCCAGGCGAAGACCGCCGCCGCCCGGCAGACCGGGCCCGTCTTCACGGGCGTCGCGGGCGGCGTGGGCACCCTGCCGCTCGCGGTCGCCGACTCCCTGCGCTCCCGGGGCGCCCGCATCCTCACCGGCACCCCGGTCACCGAACTGCGCCGCGAACCCGGCGACGGCTGGCGGCTCGTCGCCGGCGGCGAGGTGCTGCACGCCGACGCGGTCGTCGTCGCCGTGCCCGCTCCGGCCGCCGCCCACCTGCTGCGCGCCGAGGCGCCGGGCGCCGCCGCCGAGCTGTCCGCCGTCGAGTACGCCTCGATGGCGCTGATCACCCTCGCCTACCGGCGCGACGAGGCGCGGCTGCCCGAGGGCAGCGGGTTCCTGGTGCCACCCGTCGAGGGCCGCGACATCAAGGCGTCCACGTTCGCCTCCCGCAAGTGGGGCTGGATCGCCGAGGAGAACCCGGACCTGACCGTCGTGCGCACCTCGGTGGGCCGCCACGGCGAGACGGAGATCCTGCGCCGCGACGACGACGAGCTGGTGGAGCTGTCCCGGCACGACCTGAAGGCGGCCACCGGCCTGGACGCCGCCCCGGTCGCCGCCCGCGTGACCCGCTGGGACGACGGCCTGCCGCAGTACCCGGTCGGCCACCACGCGCGCGTGGCCCGCGTCCGCGCCCACCTCGCGGGCCTGTCCGGGCTGGCCGTGTGCGGCGCCGCCTACGACGGCGTCGGCGTCCCCGCCTGCATCGCGAGCGCGTACGCCGCGGCCGACCAGATCCAGGGTGACCTGCGCGGTGTGGAGGAGCTCACCGCGCACCCGGTGCAAAGCCTTCACGGAGGAGCAGGAGAATAAGGGACATGAGTGACGACGCCACCACCCCCGCGCCCGACCGGATCCCCAACAAGGGCAAGCTGGCCAAGGACCTCAACGAGGTCATCCGCTACACCCTGTGGTCCGTGTTCAAGCTGAAGGACGTCCTGCCGGAGGACCGCGCCGGCTACGCCGACGAGGTCCAGGAGCTGTTCGACCAGCTCGCCGCCAAGGACGTCACGATCCGCGGCACCTACGACCTGTCGGGCCTGCGCGCGGACGCCGACCTTATGATCTGGTGGCACGCCGAGACCGCCGACCAGCTCCAGGACGCCTACAACCTCTTCCGCCGCACCAGGCTGGGCCGCGCGCTGGAGCCGGTCTGGTCGAACATGGCGCTGCACCGCCCCGCCGAGTTCAACCGCTCGCACATCCCGGCGTTCCTCGCCGACGAGACGCCCCGCGACTACGTGAGCGTCTACCCGTTCGTGCGCTCCTACGACTGGTACCTGCTGCCCGACGAGGACCGCCGCCGGATGCTCGCGGACCACGGCAAGATGGCCCGCGGCTACCCGGACGTGCGCGCCAACACGGTCGCCTCGTTCTCCCTCGGCGACTACGAGTGGATCCTCGCGTTCGAGGCCGACGAGCTGCACCGCATCGTCGACCTGATGCGTCACCTGCGCGGCTCGGAGGCCCGTATGCACGTCCGTGAGGAGGTCCCGTTCTTCACGGGCCGCCGCAAGGACGTCGCCGACCTGGTCGCCGGACTGGCCTGATCTCTCAGGTGGTGGGCTCGGGCGCCGGGTGCGGTGCGCAGGACGCGCGCCGCCCCGGCACCCGGCCCTCCAGCAGATACGCCGTCAGGTGCGCGTTCACGCACGCGTTGGCGCCGCCCGCGAGGCCGTGGCTGCCGGCGTCCCGCTCCGTCACCAGGGTGGACCCGGCCAGCCGCCGGTGCAGCTCCAGCGCCCCGTCGTAGGGGGTGGCCGCGTCCCGCTCGGCCGCCAGGATCAGCGTGGGCGGCAGCTCGCCCTTCCCGGCGCGCACGTCCAGGGGCTTCAGCCGGGGCGCGGGCCAGTAGGCGCAGGGCAGGTTCGTCCACACGTTGTCCCACGTCTCGAACGGCGCCCGGCGCGCGAGCCGCGTGTTGTCCCGGTCCCACACCGCGAAGTCCGTCGGCCAGGGCGCGTCGTTGCACTCCACGGCCAGATACACCGCGCGCGTGTTCTCCGCCTCCGCCGCCGCCTCGGGATGCTCCTCCGCCTGCTCCACCAGCGGTCCGGGATCGCCCTTCAGATACGCCGACAGGGCGTACGCGCGCTGCGGCCAGTGGTCGTCGTAGTACGCGGCCTTCAGCATCGCCGTGTGCAGCTGCGCCGGACCGACCTTCCCGCCCGCCGGCTCCCCCGCCAGCCGCTCCCGCACCACGTCGTAGCTGTCCCGCACCTCCCGTGCGGTGTCGCCGAGACCGTACACGTCGTGGTGGCGGGCGACCCAGGCCCGGAAGTCCGCCCAGCGGTCCTCGAACGCGGCCGACTGGGCGAGGTTGTTGCGGTACCAGATCCGCTCCGGGGCCGGATTCACCGCCGAGTCGAACACCATCCGCCGCACGTGCGAGGGGAACAGCGTCGCGTACAGCGCCCCGATGTACGTGCCGTACGACGAGCCGAGGAACGTCAGCCGGGTCTCGCCCAGCGCGGCGCGCAGCACGTCCAGGTCGCGGGCGTTGTTCGGCGAGGTGTAGTGCCGCAGCGCGTCGCCGGTCCGCTCGGCGCACCCCCGCGCGTACGCCGCGGCGCGGGCCGCGCGCTCCCGCTTGACCCGCGCCGACGGATGCCGGGGCGCCGGCGCGGGGCCCTGGTGGAAGGTCTTCGGGTCGGCGCACGACAGCGGGGCGGACCGGCCCACCCCGCGCGGCGCGTAGCCGACCAGGTCGTACGCCGCGGCCAGCCGCTTCCAGCCCGGGACCACGCCCAGCATCGGGAAGTACATGCCGCTGACGCCCGGCCCGCCCGGGTTGTTCACCAGGGAGCCCTGCCGGGGCACCGCGCGCCCGGTCGCGGGGTCCTCCCCGGTGGCCCGGGAGCGGCTGACGGTCAGCAGGATCTGCTCGCCGTCCGGGCGGGCGTAGTCGAGCGGGACGCGCAGCGTGCCGCACTCCACGGCGGGCGGCAGGTCCTGCTCCTCGGAGCACCGGCCGAAGTCGATCCCCTCGGACGCGGCGCGCGCGGCGGCCACCGCGGTGCCGTGCGCCTCGGACGCGGGCGCGGACACGGGGGTGCGGGCGGTGGCTGACGGGGTGGCGAGGAGCAAGGACCCGGCGGCCACGAGGGCGGCGGCGGTTCTCATCGGTGAGGTGATCCCTTCGGTGCGCTGCGGCGACAAAAGGGATGTTTTCGGCAGGCGTAGAGCTGGGCAAGGACCGTCCGCCGGGTGTCGGCGACCGGTTCACCGCCTCCGGGGTCGCCCTGTCACCACTCCACGCGCGGCTCCCGGTGCGCGAAGGCCGCGCGCACCTGCGGTTCGCCCACCGCGTGCACCCCGCGCACGGCGACCGAGGTGAGGTACGCGCGGTCGTCGTCGGTGTCCCCGGCCGCCGCCCGGCGCGCGGAGGCCAGCAGCCGCTGCCCCGCCGGGGACGCCCAGGGCGAGGCGGGGCTCAGTTCGAAGCGGGCGATGACCAGGCAGCCCAGCGTGAACGCCAGCGGCAGCGCGAACCACAGCGCGACCAGCGGGCGCGGCACCGGTGACGGCACGGGCATGAGCAGCGCCACGGCGGCGAGACCGGCCACGGCCGGCACCGCGAGCCGCATCCGGCGCAGCGCCTGGGCGACGGTCCGGCCGTCGCCCTCGCGCACCGCGAGGCCGGCGCGCACCAGCCGTTCCGCCAGCGCGCGCACCGCCTCCGCGGTCGCCGCGGCCTTCCGCACCGGAGCTATGGGCGACTGACCCTCCGGTCCGATCGCCCCTATCACCGTGCGCTCCATGTCGTCCCGCCCCCGCGGATCGACGACGGTGGCCCAGCCGGTGTGGGCCAGCAGCAGCCGCCGCTGACGGGCCATCGCGACGAGCGTGAGATCGGCGACCCGGGCGGGCCCGCCGGACAGGAACGCCGCCTCGTACAGCGTCAGCCCCCGCCGCCCTCCCGTACCGTCACCGGCAGCCGCCGCCTCACGCACCGCGGCACGACACAGCCGCAACCCCGCGATCCCGGCGATCGCCCAGGCCAACAGCAGGAGAGGAACCCAGAACATGAGTTGTTTGTAAGGGACACGGTCGCACGAACACCATGCCTTGTTCACGATCCGGACACAGCGTCGTGGGGAGGTGACCTCCCGGGAGACATCCCCGGCGGGCGTTCCGGACGGCGTCAGCGGCGCAGCAGTGCCCGGCGGGTGGCGCGGGCGAGGCGGATCGCCGGGCGGTGGGACCGGGGGCGGGGGCCCGAGCGGTCGTGGTGCCACTCGCGCAGATCGCGGCGCGTCCGGGGGTCCTCGAGGCGGCCGGGTCGCAGGAGCTGCTCCACGAAGGTCATCGCGTCCTGCCGGTACCCGCCGGTCATCGGGCGGGTCTGGGCGTACGCGAGGAAGGCCGGGCGGTAGGCGTCGCCGAGGATCTCCGGCAGCTCGGGGGCCACCTTCGCCACGACGTCCGCCCGCTTGGCGGCCAGCGCCCGCGCCTGCACCCGCATCCGCGTCCGGTCGAACCCCTCCGGCACCGGCGTCCCCGCGACCAGCGACGACAGCACCGCGGTCTGTGCGAGCGCCAGCCGTTCCCGGGTGGCCCCGGGGGCGGCCTCCACGGCGACCGGCTCCCGTACCCGCTCCGGAGCCGGGGCCGTCCCGCGGGCCCGGGCGCCCGCCTCCACCGCCCCGCGGACCGCGCCCAGTTCGCGCTCCAGCTCCGCCGGGGGCGGGAAGTTCTCGTCCCGCTCCAGCAGCACGCCCGGGGGCGACACCCGGGAGGCGAGGTCCGTGAGGATGTCCAGCACCGGACGCGGCACCGGGTGGGCGTGGCTGTCGTGCCAGACGCCGTCCCGCTCGAACCCGCCCGCGACATGGACGTACGCGAGGGCCTCCAGGGGCAGTTCGGCGAGCGCCTTGGCCGGGTCCTCGCCGCGGTTGACGTGGTTGGTGTGCAGATTGGCGACGTCGATGAGCAGCCGGACCCCGGTGCGGTCGGCCAGCTCGTACAGGAACTGCCCCTCGGTCATCTCCTCGCCGGGCCAGGAGAACAGCGCGGCGATGTTCTCCACGGCGAGCGGCACCGGAAGCGCGTCCTGGGCGATGCGGACGTTCTCGCACAGCACGTCGAGGGCGTCGCGGGTGCGCGGCACCGGCAGCAGGTGCCCGGCCTCGATGCCGGGGGACGCGGTCAGCGGACCGCCCGCCCGCACGAACGCGATGTGCTCGGTGACCAGGGGCGATCCGAGCGCCGCGGCCCGCTCGGCGAGCGCGGTGAGCCGCCGCTCGTCGGGGCGTGCGGCCCCGCCGAGCCCCAGGGAGACGCCGTGCGGCACGACGGTCACGCCGCGCTCGCGCAGCCGCGTCAGCGACGCGGGCAGATGTCCGGGGCAGACGTTCTCCGCCACCACCTCGACCCAGTCGATGCCCGGCATGGCCTCCACCGCGTCCGCGATCTCCGGACGCCACCCGATCCCGGTCCCCAGCCGCACCGTCGTCATCCCCGTCCCCTCCCTCACCCCGGCGTTCCCGCCCGGCCCCCGATCCGTCCGCACGGGCGTTCCGGACGTGCCGGGGATATGACCCACGGAACCGCGCCCGAACCGTGCTCCGGCCGCCTTCAGAGGAACATTTGAGGTTGGGGGAGCGCTTCCGGGGCACGAGCGCCTGATGCCCTGTCAGTGGGGTGCGGCAGGATGAGGACCATGAGTCGCGTGATCACGTACAACACGGCTGCGAAGGCCGACGTCCTGTCGTACCTCGGAGCGGGCGAGAAGCTCACGGCCGAGCAGCACCGCGTCCTCGGCATGGTGCGGGACCGGGCCGAGGCCGCCCAGCGGGACCTGGACGCACAGCGCGTCGACTGGGGGCCGGCGATACCGGAGGCCCTCGGCCATCTCCTCGACGGCCGCGCGGACTCGACCGCGCACTACGCGGCCGGCGCCTACGCCACGGCCCTGCAGTGCATCATCGACATCAACGGGTCCGACCCGTACGAGCTGGGCGTCTACTCCAAGCCCGCCACCTTCTTCCTCGCCCTGGACGAGGAGCTGCGCCGCGTCGGGGTGAGCGAGGACCTGCTGCTGTACCCGCACGTGTTCTCGGGCCCGCCGAAGGAGATACCGTTCTTCTTCCCGCACGCGGTGGACGGCCCGCACATCGGCATGTTCCCGCTGGCCAAGGCCAAGCCCGCCGCGGACGCCTACCGCGCGGCGTACGAGGCCGTGTCACCGGACTTCCGCAGCGAGGTGTACGGGTTCGTGGTCCTGCTGGAGCGTGAGCACGACGAGTGGGAGTACGCGACGAAGGCCATCGACTGGTACGACCAGGACACGATCTTCTTCTCGATCACCGGCTGAGCCGAGGCCCCCCCGTCGGCTCGGACGGGCTCACCGCACCTGGAACGCCGTCGACACACCCTCGATCGACGAGACCTTCCCGTCCAGGCTCTTCGCGTCGCCGTGATAGACGACGCGGTAGGTGCCCGAGGGGGTGCCCTGGGGGATGTCCCAGGTGATGGTGACCTTGGACGCGGCGATGCCGTCGCGGGCCCAGTGGAAGCGGGTCGCCCAGTCGCCGTCGTCGGCGACGGTGCGCCACGCGCCGCCGGAGTCCCGCCGCTCGATCCGCAGATACGTGTCGCCACGGTGCAGATCGTTGCCCGGGTGGGCGCCGGCGAAGACGACCTCGACGCGTTCCCCGGCCCGGTAGTTCTCCCGCGGCGGCACCAGCACGTCGCCGAACCTCCGGAACAGGGGCGGCGCGTCCAGCACCACGCCCGGCTGGAGCGAGAGCGCCTTGCCGGTCAGGTCCGGCGGCTCGGGCCCGAGCGGCAGGTCCGTGCCGTCGCGCAGGGAGACCGCCAGCTCGGCCGCGGTCTGCTGGAGCGCCGGGAGCTGCCAGCGCCCGAAGAGGGTGCTGCCGCCCTCGTACTGCTGGGCGTCGTACTCCTCCGGCGTGGTCACGTAGTGGAAGTAGGCGTTGCTGTACCCGGCGACCAGCACGTCGTCGAGGTCCGCGCCGACGATCCCGGCGACCGTGCGCCGAAGCCGCAGCCCCGCGCAGACGGTGACCTCGCCGGGGATGCCGATGAGGTACAGGCCGCCGATGCGCACCAGCATCACCGGCACCCGCTCCTGCACCCACGGGTAGATCCGGTTCATCTCCCCGATCGGCACGAAGACGTCCTTCGGCGCCTGTGCCTGCTTCAGCTCGGGGGAGACGGTGTAGATGACCGAGTTCGAAATGGCGTCCCAGAAGGGGTTGTCGCCCTCGTCGAAGCCGGGGAAGGCGGGCCCGTCCTCCAGGCTGCCCGCCGCCATCGCCGCGCCCACGCACGGTTTCGACGTGCGGTGGGTCTTCCCGTCACCGGTGAACTCCGGGCGCACGGTGACGTCGGAGAGGTCCACGTACACCAGCCGCGAGTCGACCGGCCCGGACAGCCGCACGCCCGGCTTGTCCGCCTGCGCCGCGGCCGCCTCGTACTGCCGCAGCCCGCTGGTGCGGGTGGCCTCGAAGTCGGCGGGCGTCGTGGGCGGCACCAGGTCCAGATTGGGCGACATGTCGCCGCTGTTGGTCTGGGCGAACGCCGACACGAACGCCGGGTCGCCGTCGGCGAGATAGTCCACTCCGTGGACCTCGCGCTCCCAGTGGTAGGCCGCGTAGCCCTTGTTGTCGGCGCTGATCAGACGGTTGTCGCCGGACATGCTGGTGCCGTGCACCGGGAACCAGTTGACCGCCCCGACCGTGCGGCCCTCCCGCTCCACCCGCAGCAGGGTGGTCAGGGTGTCCACGCCGTCCGGGAAGTGGTCGCGGTCGGCCTTCGGGTTGCGGTCGAAGGCGGTCCGTGAGCGGTTGACGCTCGCGCCGGTCAACGTGCCGTGGCTGAGGAGCAGTTCGGACGGGGCGAGGTCCTCGTGCGCGTTGCGCGCCGCCTCGAACAGGCCGTCCGCCACCGCCTCGAAGGTCGCCCGGTGGAAACCGAACGTCGTGGTGTTGTAGAGGAGATGGTGCGAGTAGCCGCCGGGGCCCGCGTGGGTGTGGGTGGCGGTGATGAGGACGTTCCGCTCGGTGTACAGATCGCCGTACGCCTGCCTCAGCCGCCGCAGCACCGCCCGGTGCACACTCTCGAAGATCATGGGAGAGTCGGCGACGATCAGCAGCACACGGCGCCCGCCCGCCTGCTCGGCCACGACGAACGCCCGCGCCCGCAGCCGGGTGTGCAGACCGGCCGCCTGCTGGTCGAAGCGGCCGTACCCCATCATGCCGACCTCGGCGACCTCGCCGGTGGCGTCGGAGATCCCCCGGCCGACCAGATACCCGCCGCCGCTTCCCGGGGCGGCGGCCGCGGCGCCCGGGGCGACCAGACGGGCGCCCGCGAGGCCCAGGCCGGTGACGGCGCCCGCCCTCAGGACGGTCCGGCGGCTGCGCAAGGGACGACGTTCCGCGGTCATACGCTGCTCCTCAGGCTCGGCCGGCCCCCGGCGAAGAAACATGAACAACATTCAAGTTCCGCGCCTCATTGGTACACCGGCCGTCATGAACACGGCAAGAGTCGTGCGCGCACGCCCTGGGTCAGCGCAGCGCGGGGTGGTCCGCCACCACGGTGCACGAGCCGGGGGCGATCTCCGTGAAGCCCGCGTCGCGCACCGTCGGCAGGCCGCCTCCGGTCAGGGCCGGCCAGCCGGCCGGGTCGGCGGTGCGCACGGCGAGCGGGAAACCGGCCGCGTGCCAGGCCTCGCGAGCCGCGTCCGGCAGCTCCCACCAGGCGAGCTGGGCGCCGTGCCCGGCCTGGGCCATCGCCTTGCCGGCCGACATCTCCAGGTCCGGATTCATCCAGAGCACAGGCACGCCGGGGTCCGCCGGCGGCACCGGGTCCGGGTCGTCGAGGTCGGTGCCGGACACCTGGAGCCGGGCCAGGTCCTTGGGCCAGCCGTCCAGCGGCACCGGCGGGAAGACCCGCACCTCGGCCGTCTTCCCGGTCACGGTGATCCCGGGAAGCGCCTCCGCGCGCCGCCACTCCGCGCCGCGCGCCCGCCGCACCACCTTGCGGATCCGGGCGTCCTGCCAGTCGCGCATCGCCCGCGCCCACGCGCCGTCGCCCACCGACCGCTCGTCGGTCAGCATCACCAGCACCGCGCGGGCCGCCGTCTCCAGCGCGTCCGTCCGCGCGGGCGGCGAGCCGCGCTCGATACGGACCACCAGCGGCAGCACGAACTGCGGCGCCGCGTCGCGGTCGCCCGGGTCGGGTCGGAAGGGGCTGTCGGGGGCGGGTGTCGTCCGGTCGTCGCTCACCCGCCCAGTGTGCCAAGCGGGACGGGGACGGCGCCGGGCGGCACCGACGGACATCAAGGGGCGCCGAGGGGGCACCAGGGTGGAGGGAAGGGGCTGATGCGCGATGACTCAGGCGGTGCCGCAGCGTGGCGGAGGAGGCTCCAGCGGTCTCTACGACGTACTGGAGCTGATCCTCGACCGAGGGCTGGTGATCGACGCGTTCGTGCGGGTGTCGCTGGTCGGGATCGAGATTCTCAAGATCGACATTCGTATCGTGGTGGCGAGCGTCGACACCTACTTGCGCTTCGCCGAGGCGTGCAACCGGCTGGACCTGGAGTCCGGGCCGCGCAAGCCCGCCGGGCTGACCGAACTGCCCGACAAGATGCGCGAGTCGGGCTCCAAGGGAGCGGCCAAGGGGCTGCTGTCCGGCGCCGCGGAGACGGTCGCCGAGGCGTTCCAGTCGGCTCGCGGGGAACCGAGGCGACGGTAGCGGCGTGGGCGGCGGGCCCCGCCCGACGGCGCCGGTCAGCCGGAGCAGGCCGTGCGTTCCGCCTCGCGCCATTCGCAGACCGGGCACAGCGTGATGCCCTTGTACGCCTCCGGGTACTCCGTGGGCTCCTGGCACTGGACGCACGCCGCGTACGGCGGGCCGTCCGCCTTCGGCGGTCGGCCCGTGCCGACGAGGCAGTAGTCGCGGTCGGTCACGTCGTCGCTCATGACACCAGCGTAGGACGGTCAGCCGCGTCCGTTCGCCGCGCCGATCAGCTCGGAGACCTTCACGAAGCGGTATCCCTGCCGGCGCAGCTCCGGGACGATGCTCCGCACCGCCTCCTCCGTCGTCGGGGCGGCGCTGCGGGTGCAGTGCAGGACCACCACCGAGCCGGGCCGCACCCCGTCCAGCACCTGCCGGGCCACCGCGTCCGCGTCGGTGGCGAAGGCGTCGCCGCCGACGACGTCCCACTGCACGGCCGTGACGCCGGCCGGGGTGAGCGCCTCGAGGGCCCGCCGGTCGTAACAGCCGCCCGGGAAACGGAAGTACGGCATCGGGTCGGGCACGCCCACCGCGCGGAACGCCTGGTACGCCCGCTCCACGTCGGCCCGCATCCGCTCCTTCGGCACCGTGGGCAGGCCGTAGCAGTCGGCGGTGAAGGCGTAGTGGCTGTAC
Source organism: Streptomyces albogriseolus (assembly GCA_014650475.1). Lineage (GTDB taxonomy): Bacteria > Actinomycetota > Actinomycetes > Streptomycetales > Streptomycetaceae > Streptomyces > Streptomyces albogriseolus. Next base: position 299,498 of record BMVA01000004.1, on the reverse strand, counting down.
GAGTGGTTGGCGACCTCGAAGAGCGGGTCCCGGCCGATGGCGCGGGCCTGGTCCGGGTACTCCTCGGCCCACCGGCCGGTCATGAACACCGTCGCCGGCACCTTCAGCGCCCGCAGCGTCCCGATCAGCCGCGGGTGGTCGAAGTGCTCGCCCGCCGCGGCCCGCGGGCCCTGGTCGGCGGTCATGTCGGCGTCGAAGGTGAGGGAGACGACCTTCCCGGCGGCCCGGGGACCGTGCTCGAAGACCGGGGTGAGCCCCGCGGGGCCCGCGGCGAGCGTGGGCGGAGCCGACGGGACGGCGGGGGAGGGCGCGGGCGCGGGCGGCCGCGCGGCGGGACCGGCGGAGGCGCCGCACGCGGTGAGAGCGGAGGCGAGGGCACAGACGGCGATAACACGACGTGAAAATGTGATCACCGTATGAAAATAGGGCGACGGTCGGCGGTGACCGTCGCGGCTCGGGCGGAGGGGGCGGCGCGCTCACCCGGTCGGAGGCGCCGCCGCTCCGGCCGGGGCGAATTCAGATGTCCCGTCGCTCCAGCGGCTTGGTCGCCGGCCCCTGCACGACCTTCCCGTCGGTGTCGAAGCGGGACCCGTGGCACGGGCACTCCCACGCGCGCTCGGCCGCGTTGAAGCCGACCAGACAGCCCATGTGCGTGCAGCGGGCGGACACCGCGTGCAGGGCGCCCTCGTCGTCCCGGTACACCGCCAGCCGGCCGCTCTCCGTGCGCACCACCGCGCCCTCGCCCGGCGGCAGCGCCTCCACCGGGGGCGACGGGCGCAGCCGGTCGCCGACGAAGTGCCCCGCGACCTGCGCCTGGTGCTTGAGGAAGGCCGGCGCCTCCCGCACGGCCGAGGCCAGGCGCCGCGGGTCGTACAGACCGGCCCACGCGCACTCCCCGCCGGTGATCTGCGCGGTGAGCAGCCGGCCCGCCATCATGCCGCCGCTCATGCCCCAGCCGCCGAAGCCGGTGGCCACGTAGGTGTGCCGGGCGCCCGGGTGCAGCGGCCCCACCAGCGGCACCGTGTCGGTGGGGTCGTTGTCCTGCGTGGCCCAGAAGTGCGTCAGCTCCACGCCCGGGAAGTGCCGGCGGGCCCACTGCGCCAGCCGGTCGAAGCGGGCGCGGGTGTCGCCGGTGCCCGGGGTGAAGTGCTCGCCGGTCACCACCAGCAGCCGGCGGGAGGCGTCGTCGCCGTAGGGCGCGGTGCGCACCGAGCGGGAGCCGCCGTACGGGGTGATGTACATGCCCTCCGGGTCCAGCTCGGCCGGCACCGGTCCCGCCACCACCAGCTCGCGGCGCGGGGAGAGGCGGGTGAACAGCAGCGCGCGGTCGAAGACGGGGTAGTGCGTGGCGACCACGACGTCCCGGGCCGTCACGAACGCCCCGGCCGACGTCGACAGCCGGCAGGGCTCGCCCTCCTCCAGCCCCAGCACGGTCGTGTCCTCGTACAGACGGCCGCCGTACGCCTCGATGTCGTCCGCGAGCGCCAGCAGGTACTTGCGCGGATGGAACTGCGCCTGGTCCGGCACCTCCACCGCGCCCGCCACCGGGAACGGCAGCCCTGTCTCCGTCACGAACGACGCGGGCAGGCCCGCCTCCCGCGCGGCCCGCGCCTCCGCGCGCACCTCGTCCACCCGGTCCGCGTCCGTGACGTACGTGTACGAGCCGCGCCGCTCCCACTCGCAGTCGACACCCAGCTCCTCCACCACCCCGGCGGTCCGCTCGATCGCCTCCGCCTGCGACCTGGCGTACAGCCGCGCGCCCTCGCCGCCGCGGGTGCGGCGCAGCTTGTCGTAGACCAGCGAGTGCAGCGCGGTGACCTTGGCGGTGGTGTGCCCGGTGACGCCCGCCGCGATCCGGCCCGCCTCCAGCACGGCGACACTGCGCCCCGCCCGGGCCAGCTCCCACGCCGTGCACAGACCGGCGATCCCGCCGCCGACCACCGCCACGTCGACGTCGAGGTCGTCGGCCAGTGCGGGGCGGCGCTCCCCGCCGGGCGCGGTGTTCAGCCAGTACGAGTCACCCGAGTGCTGCTTCTCCGTCATGCGGGGGCGGGTACCCCGGCGCGGAGGCTTCACGGCGGTGTGCGGTTGCGGGCGTGGGGGCGCGGGGATAACGTACAACCAAATGGTTGTAGATGGGATCGACGAGGCCGACCGGGCCGTGGACCGGCTGTTCCACGCGCTCGCCGACGCGACGCGGCGCGACATGCTGCGCCGCTGTGTCCGCGGTGAGCTGTCCGTGTCACGGCTGGCCGCCGCGTACCCGATGAGCTTCGCCGCGGTGCAGAAACACGTCACGGTGCTGGAGCGGGCGGGGCTGGTCACCAAGGAGCGGCGCGGACGGGAGCAGCTCGTGCGCACCGACCCCGACGCGGTGGCCCGCGCGCGGCAGGCGCTCGACGCGCTGGAGTCGGCCTGGCGGGCCCGCGTGGACCGGATGTCCGGCCTGCTCTCCGAGGAGGAGGACGGCCCGGACGCCGGCCGGGGCCCCGCGAACGGAAGCGACAGGAAAGGACCGGACGGATGACTGTCACCCGTGTCGACAAGGACGTCGACACCCTCACGCTCACCCTCGTCGCGGACTTCACCGCACCGGTGGAGCGGGTCTGGCGGCTGTGGGCCGACCCGCGGCTGCTGGAGCGCTGGTGGGGCCCGCCCGGATTCCCGGCGACCGTCGAGGAGCACGACCTCACCCCCGGCGGAGGCGTGAAGTACTACATGACCGGGCCGGAGGGCGAGAAGTACGGCGGCTGGTGGCGGGTCTCGTCGGTCACGCCGCCGACGTCCCTCGAGTTCACCGACGGTTTCGCCGACCAGGACGGGCGGCCGGACCCGGAGATGCCGGTCACCACGGTCCGGATGACCCTCACCGGGGGCGAGGGCGGGACGCGGATGGAACTGCGGTCCGTGTTCGACACCCGGGAGCAGATGGAGCGGCTGGCCGAGATGGGCATGGCCGAGGGCATGAGCCAGGCCGTCGGCCAGATGGACGCGCTGCTGGAGGGCTGAAGCGGCGGGGGCGGGGAGGACGGGCGTGCCGCGCCCGTCCTCCCCGCCCCGGTGTCATCGGCGCCAGGGGCCGGTCACGGCGAACGTCGTGCCCGGGTCGTAGACGTTGACGTACATCGTCCGGCCGTCCGGGGAGAACGCGACGCCGGCGAACTCGCCCCAGTCCGGCTTGTCCTCCGTACCCGTGTTCTGGCGGTTGCGGGCCATCGGATAGACGTCGCCGTGCCGGGTGACGCCGTAGACGTGCTGGGCGCCGCCGCCGTCCTCGCACACCATCAGACCGCCGCTGGGGGCGAGGCAGATGTTGTCCGGGGACTCGCCGGGCAGCTGGATGTCGGTGTCCGGACCGAAGACGACGACCAGGGTGAGGCGGCGGCGGTCCGGGTCGTAGCGCCAGATCTGTCCGTAGTGGTCGGCGGCCGAACCGTCCGAGGCGCGGGCGAAGGACGACACGAAGTAGACGGAGCGGCCGCCCCAGTAGCAGCCCTCCAGCTTCTGCGCGTGGGTGATGCCCTTCGGGCCGAAGTCCTGGAGACGGATGGGCGTCCCGACGGCCAGCGGGTCGGGGACGTCCACCCACTCGATGCCGTCGAATCGGGCGCCGATCTCCTGGATCGAGGAGAGGTCCGGCACGCCGGGCACCCGCATCGCCTGGAGCTTGCCGCCCGCGCGCAGCGAGCCCGTGCCGCCGAGCGGCTTCTTCGGCAGGAAGCGGTAGAACAGGCCGAAGGGGCGCTGGAAGGCGTCCTCCGTCTCGTAGACCACGCCCCGCTGCGGGTCCACCGCGATCGCCTCGTGCGCGAAGCGGCCCATCGCGGTCAGCGGTACGGCGCCGGTGCGGCGGGGGTCGGCGCTGTCCACCTCGAAGATGAAGCCGTGGTCCTTGGTGTAGCCGTTGGTGCCGGCCTTGTCCTCGGTCTCCTCGCAGGTCAGCCACGTCTTCCACGGGGTGGGCCCGCCCGCGCAGTTGACGGCCGTGCCGGCGATCGCCACCCGCTCGTCGACCACGCGGCCGCTCCGGTCGAGGGTGAGCGCGGTGCAGCCGCCCTTGCCCTGCGGGTCGTACGTCAGCCCGTCGATCACCGGGACCGGGACTCTGCCGGTGGCGCGGTTCTCATGGTTGCGGACCAGGTGGGTACGGCCCTGCCGGCCGGCGAAGGCGGCCATGCCGTCGTGGTTGGAGGGGACGGGGCCCTCACCGGAGCGGAGCTGGTCGCCCTCCCTGGAGAGCACGGTGTAGCGGAAGCCCTTGGGCAGGTCGAGCAGTCCGTCGGGGTCGGGGACCAGCTCGCCGTAGCCGTGGTGGCCGAGGTTCTGCGCGGCGGAGGTGCCGGCGAACAGTTCGGAGAGGGCGCCGGTGAAGGCGATGCCGGCACCGACGGCGCCGGAACGGGCGAGCATCTGGCGTCGGGTTGTTGCCGTGGAGCCGTGGGGGGACCCGTTTTCTGACATGGGGAAACCTTCCTGCTGGCGGACAGGAACTGTGACCCCGCCGTGTCTATCACCTGCCGCCGATCCCGTGAACCACGCAGACCGCCCGTGTCCCGCCGGGCGGGCCCGCCCGCGTGGACCCACACGGGGCGCCGTCGGCCCCGCTGCCACCGGGTGCCGGTCCGGCCGTCCGGCTGACTGGCGGCGCGGGCCCGGCCCAGGGCCGGGCAGCCCGACCCGGTGCCCCCAGGGGGCGCCCTCACCGCATCGTCAGCCGCACCGGCGGTGTGTCCGCCCCGCTGTGCCGTTCCGCCCAGTGGTGCAGCGCCGTGCTGCAGGCGTGGTCCAGGTGGTGGAGGGCCGTGAGGTCGAGTTCGACCGGGCGGTCCTCGGGGAGGGACTCCAGGGTGTCCAGGATCTTCGGCAGGCGCAGGAACGTCGCGTTGCCCGAGAGGTGGACCTGGACGGGGCCCGCGCCCTTGTCCATGACCTCCAGCTTGACCTTCGAGGACTCCCAGGCCGTCTTCACCACCGACAGGGCCAGCCCGATCAGCACCCCCTCGAACATGTTCACCATGACGATCGACACGGCCGTGACGACCAGGACCAGGGCCTCGCCCCGCTGGCCGCGCCACAGCGAGACCAGCCCCCGGAAGGGGATCAGCTTCCAGCCGGCGTGGATCAGGATGCCGGCCAGCGCGGGCAGCGGGATCAGCGCGAGGGCGGACGGCAGCAGCGCCGCGAACATCAGCAGCCACACCCCGTGCAGCACCCGGGACGCCTTGGTCCTCGCGCCCGCCTGGACGTTGGCCGAGCTGCGCACGATGACCGCGGTCATGGGCAGCGCGCCGAGCAGCCCGCACACCGTGTTGCCCGCGCCCTGCGCCATGAGCTCCTTGTTGTACCGGGTGCGCGGACCGGTGTGCATCCGGTCCACCGCGGCCGCGCTGAACAGGCTCTCGGCGGAGGCGATGAGGGCGAAGGCCACGACCGTGCCGAGCATCCCGATGTCCGCGAGCGTCCCGAAAGCGTCCGCGCCGGGCGGCTGGACCGCGTCGACGAGCCCCCGCACCTCGACGGTCGCGGCCGGTACGCCGAACGCCGCGGTGACCGCCGTCGCCAGCAGCACCGCGGCGAGCGCCCCCGGTACGGCCCCGGCCGGTCCCGGCAGCCGCCGCCACAGCACCATCACCACGACCGTGCCCACGCCGACGGCCAGCGAGGCGAGCGCCTCTGTCCCGGCGAGCACGTCCGCGGCGGCCCCCGGCAGTCCGAGAAGCTTGTCGACGCCGCCCGCGGGCGCCGTCAGCCCGGCCGCCGTGTAGAGCTGGCCGGCGATGAGCACCAGGCCGATGCCGGCCAGCATGCCCTCGATCACGGACAACGACATCGCCCGGAACCAGCGCCCGAGCCGCAGGGCGCCCATGAGGAGCTGAAGCAGTCCCGCGGCGAGCACGATCACGCCGAGTGCGGGCAGTCCGTAGGTGTCCACCGCCTCGTAGACCAGCACGGTCAGGCCGGCGGCCGGGCCGGACACCTGGAGGCTGCTGCCCGGCAGCAGTCCGGCGACCAGGCCGCCCACGATCCCGGTGATCAGGCCGAGTTCGGCGGGGGCCCCGGAGGCGACGGCGACGCCCAGGCACAGCGGGACGGCGACGAGGAAGACCACGAGCGAGGCGGCGACGTCCTGCCGCAGATGAGGTAAGCGGAGCACGCGCGCCCTCACCGGGTGCGGCGCGTGCCGGTGGCGGCGCGCGCGACGTCGGCGGAGGGGAGTGCGGAAGGGAGGACGGCGCCGGGGAGCCGGTCCCCGGCGCGGCGGGCCGTCGGGTCAGGGCGTCGGCCGGACGTACGGCGGCGGTCGGCGAAAGGGCGGTGCATCTGTTTCCTCCTGGCGCGTGTGGGGACGCGTCGGACGGGCATGACGAGGACCGGTCCGCTGATCCATGGCCCGCGCTTGACGGACCGTATGAGCGGGTGCAAAGTCCGCAGGGTCCGCGGGCGGGCGCGGCGGAGGTAAAGCGACGGCAAGGGCCGGGGTGTGGCCGCCGGTCGCCCGACCTCGCAACATGCAAACCTGCGACGGTGGTTCGCACCTCAAGGCGCAGGCATACGTTTGGTCAACGGTTGGTCAAGAAACACCGTAACCCCGCGTGGCTGTTTGCAGGGTCACATCGGTGAGCCACGCCGGAGAGAGCCCGAAAAGGACGGGTGGGATGGCGCGAACGCTCCCGTCGTCACCGGTGATCCGATCGAAGGGGGAACGTCCGTGCGGCGGGCCCTCGACGCCTGGGTCAGACGGTGTCCGCGAGCCGCTTGGCGTCCCTGGCCAGAGCGGTGAGGCGTGAGATCGCGCGGAAGTACTTCTTGCGGTAGCCGCCCTTCAGCATCTCCTCGCTGAACAGCTGGTCGAACGGCATCCCCGACGCGAGCACCGGCACCTCGCGGTCGTACAGCCGGTCCGCGAGGACCACGAGCCGCAGCGCGGTCGACTGGTCCGGCACCGGCCGCACCCCGGTGAGGCACACCGCGCCGACGCCGTCGGTGAGGGCGCCGTAGCGGCTGGGGTGGACCCGCGCGAGGTGGTCCAGCAGATCGGGGAAGGCGTCCAGCGACGCGCCCTCGGTGGCGTGCGCCACCCGGGTCACCACGTCGTCGGAGTACGGCGGCGGCGCCTCGGGCAGCCCCCGGTGCCGGTAGTCCTCGCCGTCGATCCTCAGCGCCCGGAAGTGCGCCGACAGGCCCTGGATCTCGCGCAGGAAGTCCGCCGCCGCGAACCGGCCCTCGCCGAGCTTGCCCGGCAGCGTGTTGGAGGTGGCGGCGAGCGCGACGCCCGCCTCGACCAGCTTGCCGAGCAGGGTGGAGACCAGCACGGTGTCGCCCGGGTCGTCCAGCTCGAACTCGTCGATGCACAGCAGCCGGTGCCCGGAGAGCGTCTTCACGGTCTGCTGGAAGCCGAGCGCGCCCACCAGGTTGGTCAGCTCCACGAACGTGCCGAACGCCTTGAGCGCCGGCTCGGCCGGGGTGGCGTGCCACAGCGACGCCAGCAGGTGCGTCTTGCCGACGCCGTAGCCGCCGTCCAGGTAGACGCCGCGCGGCCCGGACGGGGCCTTCTTCGGCGCCTTGCCGAAGCCGAACAGCCGGCGCCGGCCCGGCTCCCCGGCCGGCGACCCGTCGAGACCCGCCGCGAAGCCCTCGAGGACGCGCACGGCCTCGGTCTGGCTCGGCTGGTTCGGGTCGGGGATGTACGTGCCGAAGCGGACGGCGTCGAACCGCGGCGGCGGCACCATCTCGGCGACGAGCCGGTCCGCGGGGACGTGCGGCTCGCGGGCGCACAGCGAGAGCGGGGCCACGTCGGTTATGGGACCGGGGCGGGAGGCTGCGGAGGACGACACGGTCCCCCATCGTACGGGGCGTGGAAGACTGCCTGACATGCGACGCCTGTTCCCCGTGACCGATGTGACCGACGAGACGGCAGCCGCCGGCGGCCCGGCCGGCCGGGAGTGGAGCCTGGCCGAGCTGGCCGCCGCCTACGCCTACCCCGAGCCCGGTCCGGAGGGCCCCACTCCCTGGCTGCGCGGCAACATGGTCTCCACCCTCGACGGCGCCGCCCAGCACGAGGGCCGCTCGCAGCCCATCTCCTGCCCGGCCGACATGCGGATCTTCGGTGTGCTGCGGGCCCTCGCGGACGTGGTCGTGGTCGGTGCGGAAACGGTACGGCGGGAGGGCTACCGCCCGGCCCGCGCCCGCGCCGAGTTCGCCGCGGCCCGGGAGGCCGCAGGACAGGGCCCGGCGCCCGCGATCGCGGTGGTCTCGGCGAGCCTGGACCTCGACTTCTCGCTGCCCCTGTTCACCTCCCCGCTGGTGCCCACCCTGGTCCTCACCGGCGCCGCCGCCGACCCGCAGCGCAGGGCGGCCGCCGAGAAGGCGGGCGCCCGCGTGGTCGTCGCCGGGGAGGGCGCCGGGGTGGACCCCGGGCGGGCCGTACGATCCCTCGCCGAGCTGGGGCACACCCGGCTGCTGACCGAGGGCGGGCCCCGGCTGCTGGGCCGGCTGATCGCCGCCGACGTGCTGGACGAGCTCTGCCTCACCGTCGCGCCGATGGTCACGGCCGGTGACGCTCAGCGCATCGCTGGTGGGCCCTCAGTGACACTTCCGCGGCGCATGACGCTGTCGTCGGTGTTGGAGGAGGACGGATTCCTGTTCACGCGCTACCGGAGGGCCTGACCGGCCCGGCCGGGTGTGGAACCGCCGGAGGGAGGACAACCGGTACGACGACGACGCCGCCGCCGGTCCGGCGATCGGCGGAACCATCCGCCCGTCCCGCGCGGTGACGGGCAAGACTGAATCCGGCCGTACTCGCGCCCGCACGGGGAAGGATCATCTCCGGGGGCCTGGCTCGGCCCACGGAGCAGCGAGGGCCCACAGGTCCTCCGAGGAGTAAGGGGCGCCTGGTGTTCACAAGCGTACTGATGATCGAGAAGGCCCTGACGTCCGCCGACGTGGAGTTCGTCACCACCCTGCACGGCGACGAGCCGGTCGCCTTCCACGTCCTGCTCCAGCCACGCGGCGAACAGGCCGACCGGCTGCTGAGAGCCATCGACGACGTCGCGCTGGGCGAACTCGACGAGGCCGTGCGCGAGGGCGAGACCCCCGAGGGCGACGAGGCCCGCTCCACGGGCGAACGGGCGCTCGCGGTCTCCCTCCAGGCGCTGCGCGCGACCGGCGACACCGCCGAGGGCCGCCTCGTCGAGGACCACCCGCTGGACGCGCTGAGGACGATGGTCGAGGAGGTCGGCGCGGACGAGGTGATCGTCCTGACCGACCCGCACTACGTGGAGGAGTTCTTCCACCGCGACTGGGCCTCCCGGGCCCGCCACAAGGTCGGGGTGCCGGTGCTGAAACTCTTCTCCCACAGCAAGGCATAGGCTGGGGCCGCGCTCTTCCGGCTCGGCACGCGAGGGCGCGAAGACCGTCGTCCCGCTCGTCGCACCACTGGGAGAACACGCATGGCACCCGGCCTTCCTACCGCCATGGACCGACCGCACTTCATCGGCATCGGCGGCGCCGGGATGTCGGGCATCGCCAAGATTCTCGCCCAGCGCGGCGCCCGGGTGGCCGGCAGCGACGCCAAGGACTCGGCGACCGCCCAGGCCCTGCGCGGCCTGGGCGTCACCGTGCACCTCGGGCACGCCGCCGCGCACCTCGCCGACGACGCGAGCTGCGTCGTGGTCTCCTCCGCGATCCGCGAGGACAACCCGGAGCTGCGGCGCGCCGCCGAGCTGGGCATCCCCGTGGTGCACCGCTCCGACGCCCTCGCCGCCCTGATGGACGGCCTGCGCCCGATCGCCGTGGCCGGCACCCACGGCAAGACCACCACCACCTCCATGCTGGCGGTCGCCCTCACCGAGCTGGGCCGCGGGCCGTCGTACGCCATCGGCGGCGACCTCGACGCCCCCGGCTCCAACGCGCTGCACGGCGCGGGCGAGATCTTCGTCGCCGAGGCCGACGAGTCCGACCGCAGCTTCCACAGGTACGCGCCCGAGGTCGCGATCATCCTCAACGTGGAGCTGGACCACCACGCCAACTACGCGTCGATGGAGGAGATCCACGAGTCCTTCGAGACGTTCGTCGGCCGGATCGTCCCCGGCGGCACCCTGGTGATCTCCGCCGACCACGAGGGCGCCCGCGAGCTGACCCGCCGCCTGGACGGCTCGGTGCGGACCGTGACGTACGGCGAGTCCGCGGACGCCGACGTGCGGGTGCTGTCGGTCGTCCCGCAGGGGCTGAAGAGCGAGGTGACCGTCGAGCTGGACGGCGCCCCGCTCACCTTCACCGTGTCGGTGCCGGGCAAGCACTACGCCCACAACGCGGTCGCCGCGCTCGCCGCCGGCGTCGCACTGGGCGTCCCGGCCGCCGAGCTGGCCCCGGCGCTGGCCGCGTACACCGGCGTCAAGCGCCGCCTCCAGCTCAAGGGCGAGGCCGCCGGCGTCCAGGTGATCGACTCCTACGCGCACCACCCCACCGAGATGACCGCGGACCTCGACGCGATGCGCTCCGCCGCCGGGGACTCCCGCATCCTCGTCGTCTTCCAGCCCCACCTGTTCTCCCGCACCCGCGAGCTGGGCAAGGAGATGGGCCACGCCCTCGCCCTCGCCGACGCCTCGCTGGTCCTCGACATCTACCCGGCCCGCGAGGACCCGATCCCCGGCGTCACCAGCGAGCTGATCATCGAGGCGGCCCGCGCGGCCGGCGCGGACGTGACGGCCGTCCACGACGCGGCGGAGGTCCCCGCGGCGGTGGCGGGAATGGCCAAGCCCGGCGATCTGGTTCTCACCATGGGAGCGGGCGACGTCACCGACCTCGGCCCGCGCATCCTGGACCGTCTGTCGAACTAAGGGGCTGGAACCTCATGCCGTACGACGTGGAGAAGCCGGACGAGCAGTGGCGCGCGGAGCTGTCGCCGTCCGAGTACGCGGTTCTGCGCCAGGCGGCGACGGAGCCCGCCTTCACCGGTGAGTACACCGACACCAAGACCGAGGGCGTGTACTCCTGTCGCGCCTGTGGCGCCGAGCTGTTCACCTCGGACACCAAGTTCGAGTCGCACTGCGGCTGGCCGTCGTTCTTCGACCCGAAGGACACCGACGCCGTGGAGCTGGTCGAGGACCGCTCGCACGGCATGGTGCGCACCGAGGTGCGCTGCGCCCGCTGCGGCTCACATCTCGGGCACGTGTTCAAGGGTGAGGGTTATCCGACGCCCACCGACCAGCGGTACTGCATCAACAGCATCTCGCTGAGCCTGCAGCCCGCCGATTCCTGATCCGACGCCCGCTCCTCACCACCCGGTCAGCACCAGGTGGTTGAGGAGCAGGGCCAGTGCCGCCTGCCCGGCGAGCCAGCCGCGCGGACCGGGCAGGAAGGAGCAGGCGGGCAGCAGCCACAGCGCGAACGGCAGCCAGATCCGCTCCGTCTCCGCCTTGCTCATCCCGGACAGGTCGGCGATCAGCAGGGCCAGCAGCGCGGAGCCCGCCAGCAGCGCCAGCCGGGGCGCGGGACCCCGCAGGAGGGCCGCCCGGGCGGTCCCGAGCAGCACGCCGCCGCCCCTGCGCAGCCCCGCCACCGTCGCGGGGCCCACGACCAGCACCGTGCACGCCAGGTTCGCCCAGACCCAGTAGCCGTAGGGGCGCACACCGCCCGCGCCCTGGTAGTAGCGGGTCACCAGCAGCCGGTACGCCTCCCACCAGTCGAAGCCCAGCGCCGTGAACACGGCCGGCACGACCAGGAACCCGGCGGCCACGTACGGCAGCGGCCGCAGCCGGCGGGCGCCGAGCAGCAGCACCGCCGCGGCGATCACCGCGACCAGCGTCAGCCCGTACGACAGGTACACCGTCACCCCGAACAGCAGCCCGGCGCCCAGGCCCGTCCAGGCCGGGCGGCGGCCGGTGACGGCGAGGGCCAGCAGGGCGAGCGCCCAGGCGGCGACCGCCGCGAACCAGCCGTCGGCGGAGGTGCCCGTCCACACGGCCGCGGGGGCCAGGACGAGGAAGGGCGCGGCCCGGCGGGCGAGGTCCTCGCCGGCGAGCCGCCGCACCGTGACCAGGACGGCGACGGCCGCAGTGGTGCCGGCCGTGACGACGAACGCCCCGGCCCACGCTCCGCCGCCCAGCCCGATCCGGTCCAGCAGCACGAACGTGAGGGTGGCGCCCGGCGGATGCCCCGCCACGTGCGCCGGCCAGTTGTCGGGGGCGCCGATGAGGATGTGCGCGTGGAAGTCCCGCAGAGTCTCCGGGACGTCCTGGAAGCGGTCGATCACCTGGAGGTACTCGTGCCGGGTGGTCAGCCGCCCGGCGACGCCCCGCTGCCAGCCGTCGACCAGCGCCAGCGACCATGTCCAGGCGAGCGCCCCGCCCCACACGGCGAGCAGCAGCGGCCGCCACGGCAGCCGGGCCGTGAGCGACGGTCCGTACGCCACCACCGCCACGGCGACCGCGAGCGCGGCCGGGGTGCCCGGGCCGGCGTGCGGCATCCAGCCGCCCACCAGGGGCGGCCATCCGACGCGAAGGGTGCCGTAGCGGTTCTGGAGGTGCGTGCCGACCAGGGCGGCGGCCAGGACCAGCAGCGCGGCGGCGGCCACGGCGTACGCGTCGGCCGCCGCGCCGCCGGGGCGGACGGCCGGGTCACGGAGATCCGTGCGGGGAGGAGTGCGCTTCACGTCGTCACACGCTAGGCCGCCCGGCCTGCGGCAAGCGGCTGACGAGCGGCGACGTCAGCATTTCGTCACCGGTCGCGGACCCCTTCCGGGCGCTGTGCCGACCTACCGTCGGCACATGGCACGGTCTTCCCTCCCCGGCCGCCTCCCGCGCGGCCCCTTCTCGCCGGACTTCTGGCGCAGCCCGCTGCGCGGCACATGGTTCACCTCGGTGCTCGGCGTGGTGCTGCTCGCCGGCATCACGATCCTGTTCGTGACGGGCCTGGTGTCGTACGCGGCGTACAACCCGGATCTGTCACCGGTGAACGACCGCACCCCCGGCAAGGGGATCCTCGGCTTCTACCTGTTCTCCTGGCCCACCGACCCGCCGTGGCTCTACCGGCTCACCCAGGGCGTCCACGTCACCCTCGGCCTGGGGCTCGTACCGGTGCTGCTGGCCAAGCTGTGGTCGGTCGTGCCGAAGCTGTTCACCCTGCCGCCGGCCCGCTCGGTCACCCACGCCCTGGAGCGGATCTCGCTGCTCCTGCTGGTCGGCGGCGCGCTGTTCCAGTTCGTCACCGGCATCCTCAACATCCAGCTGGACTACGTCTTCCCGGGCTCGTTCTACCCGCTGCACTTCTACGGCGCGTGGGTCTTCTTCGGGGCGTTCCTCGCGCACGTGGCGCTCAAGGCGCCGGCCGCCTTCCGGAACCTGCGCGGGATGCGGCGCGGGGAGGGCGAGGAGCCGGACCAGGAACTGGCCGCGGCGCGGCCCGGCCCGCCGACCGTGTCCCGGCGCGGGGCGCTCGGCCTGGTCGGCGGGGGCTCCCTGCTGCTCGTCGCCACCTCCGCCGGGCGCAGCTTCGACGGACCGCTGCGCCACACCGCCGTCCTCTCCCCGCACGGCGGGTCCGAACCGGGCAGCGGGCCGGGCGCCTTCCAGGTCAACAAGACGGCCGAGTACGCCGGGATCCGCCCCGACGACACGACCGAGGAGGCCTGGCGGCTGACCGTCACCGGCCGCACCGGCACCGTGCGGCTGAGCAGGGCCGACCTGCTCGCCATGGACCAGCACGACGCCGCGCTGCCCATCGCCTGCGTCGAGGGCTGGTCCACCTCCGACCAGGCCTGGCGGGGCGTACGGCTGCGGGACCTCGCCGCGCTGGTGGGACACGACGACCCGGCCGACGTGTACGTGGAATCGCTGCAGTCGCGCGGCACCTGGCGGCACGCCGCCCTGAGCGCCGGTCAGGTCGCCGACGCGCGCTCACTGCTGGCCCTGTCCGTCAACGGCGCGGATCTGACCCCGGACCACGGCCACCCGGCCCGCGTCATCGTCCCGGCCGCGCCGGGCGTGCTGAACACCAAGTGGGTCGCGCGGCTGACCTTCGGCGAACTGTGAGGAGACGTCCGGTGCCCGAGCGGATGCCCCGGCCGGTGCCGGGCAGCCCCTTCCCTCTCCTGGTGCTGCTGTGCTCGTTCGCCCTGTGCGCGTACGCGGGGGTGCGGCTGCTCGACGGCGACTGGCCGATGATCACCCTGTGGTTCGTGGGCGCGGCGCTGGTCCACGACCTGGTGCTGCTGCCGCTGTACGCGGCGGCCGACCGCGCCCTGGTCACCGTCACGGCCGGGCGCGCGGCCTGGGTGAACCACGTCCGCGTCCCGGCCGCCCTGTCCGGGCTGCTGCTCCTGGTGTGGTTCCCGCTGATCTCCGGCCGGGTGTCGCAGCGCTACGCGGCCGTCACCGCCCTCTCCGCCGACGGCTTCGCGGCCCGCTGGCTGCTGATCACGGCGGCGCTGTTCGGGGTGTCGGCGGTGCTGTTCGCGGTGCGTGTCGGAAGGCGGCGGCCGGGGGCGGGATGAGCCCTCGGGCGCCGGAAGCGGGCCGGGGTCAGGCGGACCCCGGCCCGCCCTCCGCGGCGGGCGCCCGCAGGGCCACGAAGGTGCGGGTGTGCGCGGACCACTGGTCCGCCACGCGCCAGCCGCACGCGCGGGCGCGGCTCAGCAGGGCCGGGGTGCCGAGGCGGGCCCACGGGAAGGGGGCGCCCGGGGTGGTGCGGGGACCGGTGAGCTGGACCGTGAGGCGCTCGTCGACGTCCGGGTGCGGCGCCGTCTCCACGAGGAGCAGGCCGTCCGCGGTGAGCAGCCCCGCCAGCCGGGTCAGCAGGGCGTGCGGGTCGCCGCCGATGCCGATGTTGCCGTCCATCAGCAGCGCCGTGCCCCAGCGCCCGGCGCCGGGCAGCGGGTCGAACACCGAGGCCCGCAGCGCCCGTCCGCCGCGCCGGACGGTGTGCGCCACCGCGGCCTCGCTGACGTCGACGCCGAGCGCCCGGCGCCCCTGCCCTTCGAGCGCGGCCACCAGCCGGCCGGGTCCGCAGCCCACGTCCAGCACCGCGCCCTCGCAGCGCCCCAGCACCTCGAGGTCGGCCGGGTCCGGCTCCGCGCACCAGCGTTCCACGTCCAGCGGCAGCAGCCATCCGTCGGTGCGGCGCAGGAACAGCGGACCCCGTCCCGCGCGCAGGGCGTCGGCGTACGGGTCGGCCGACCAGGCGGGGTCCGCGGCCGGGAGCGGACGGCCGGGGGCGCGCTGCGTTCCGAGGCGGGGCGCGGCCGTCGCCCGTGCCCCGCTCACCGGCGGCCCGCCGTCAGCCGGGCCAGCCGCGCGGCGAACCGTCCGTCAGGCGCCGCACCCGCGACGGCCGCCGCGTCCCGGGCCGTGTCCACGTCCCGCAGCAGCGGCAGGTCCCGTACCCGCAGCCCGTCCAGCCGCCGCCGTTGCGCGGCCCCCGTGTGCGGCGTCGACATGGGCACCCCGCGCAGCAGGTCCGGGTCGGGGTCGGCCAGGCCCAGCGCCCAGAAGCCGCCGTCCGCGGCCGGGCCGAACCAGGCGTCGCAGTCCGCGAAGTCCACCGCGAGCAGCTCCGGCGTCACCTGCGGGGTGTCCATGCCGATGAGCAGGGCGGGGCCGTCGCACCCGGCGAACGCGCCGGCCAGCCGCTCGTCGAGGCCGCCCGCGCACTGCGGCACGACCTCCACACCGGCGGGCAGCCACCGACCCGGCGACCCGTCCAGCACCAGCACCCGGCGTCGCGCGGGCGTGCGCGCCACCGCGTCGAGCGTGTCGGCGAGCGCGGCCTCGGCGAGCGCCGCCGCCTCCTCCGGCGTGAACGGCGGGGTCAGCCGGGTCTTCACCCGGCCCGGCCGCGGCTCCTTCGCGATGACCAGCAGCGTCAGCTCCGGCACTGTCACGGCGTCACCCCCTCGCGTGCGGACGGCTCCCGCAGCACCCGGCTCATGTCCCGTACGGCGTGCCAGGTGCCGCGCCAGGTGCCGGTCACCTTGGAGGCGCCGGTGCGCGGGGTGTACGGCACGTCGTGCTCGGTGATCCGCCAGCCGGCGTCGGCGGCGCGCACCACCATCTCCAGCGGGTAGCCGCTGCGCCGGTCGGCGAGGCCGAGCGCGAGCAGCTCCGCGCGCCGGGCCGCCCGCAGCGGGCCGAGGTCGCGCAGCCGCAGTCCGGTGCGGCGGCGCAGCAGCAGGGCGAGGGCCGCGTTGCCCGCGCGGGCGTGCGGCGGCCAGGCGCCCCGCCCCCGCGGACGGCGCCGGCCCAGTACCAGGTCGGCGGCGCCGGAGCGGATCTCGTCGACGAACGGCACCAGGTCCGCCGGGTCCAGCGAGGCGTCGCAGTCGCAGAAGCAGACGAACTCGGCCGTGGCCGCGGTCAGTCCGGCGTGGCAGGCGGCGCCGAAGCCGCGCCGCGCCTCGCGCACGACGGTGGCGCCGAGTTCGCCGGCGACGCGGTCGGAGCCGTCCGTGGAGCCGTTGTCCACGACGAGCGCCCGCCAGCCGGGCGGGATCCGCCGCAGCACCCACGGCAGCGCCGCGGCCTCGTCGAGACAGGGCAGGACGACGTCCACGGACAGGGCCGGGCCGCCCGGCGGTGGTTCCGGGGAGGAGGGGGAGGTGGTCACGGCTCTCACCCTACGAACGTGAAACGGGCATACCGGGCATCGGCTCCTTACGAAACTCGGACGTCGCCGCCCGCCCCGGCGGTTCGCGCGCACGGGGTGCGAGGCTGGACGGCATGGAGCAGCCACCCACCGGCGGCGGGGCCGGAGCCCGGGTCCTCGTCGTCGACGACGACCCCACCGTCGCCGAGATCGTCACGGGCTACCTCGACCGCGCCGGGTACGTCGTCGACCGGGCCGGCGACGGCCCCGACGCCCTCGCCCGCGCGGCCGCCCACCGGCCCGACCTGGTCGTCCTCGACCTCATGCTGCCCGGCATGGACGGCCTCGAGGTGTGCCGCAGGATGCGCGGGCAGGGGCCGGTGCCGGTCATCATGCTCACCGCGCGGGGCGACGAGGACGACCGCATCCTCGGCCTGGAGGTCGGCGCCGACGACTACGTCACCAAGCCGTTCAGCCCGCGTGAACTGGTGCTGCGGGTGGGGTCCGTGCTGCGCCGCGCGCGGCCGGCGGGGGACGCGTCCGGTCCCGGCGCCGGTTCCGGTGTGCTGCGGGCGGCCGGGCTCACCGCCGACCCGGAGGCCCGGCGGGCCGTCAAGAATGGGGCCGAACTCGCGTTGACCGTGAGGGAGTTCGACCTCCTCGCGTTCTTCCTCGCACACCCCGGACGGGCGTTCGCGCGGGAGGAGCTGATGCGGGAGGTGTGGGGCTGGGACTTCGGCGACCTGTCCACCGTGACCGTCCATGTGCGGCGGCTGCGCGGCAAGGTCGAGGACGACCCGGCGCGGCCCCGGCTCATCCGCACCGTGTGGGGCGTCGGCTACCGCTTCGACCCCGCGACGACCGAGGAGGGGTGAGACGGTGCGCGACGCTCTGCTCATCGCCCTGTTCGCGTTCCTCGGCGCCACCGCGGCCGGTGTGCTCGGCGCGGGCGTCCTGCTGCTGATCCGGCGGTGGTCGCTGACCGCGCACCTCGCGGTCGTCGCCGCCGTCGCGGTCGCGGCGATGCTGGCGGGGACGCTGGCCGTCGCCCGCGCGATGTTCCTTTCGGCGCACGATCTGAGCGTGGTGACGACCGTCGTCGCCATGGCCGCGGTGGTCTCGCTGGTCACCGCGTTGTTGCTGGGGCGGTGGGTCGTCGCCCGGAGCCATGAACTCACGCTGGCCGCACGGTCGTTCGGGGACGGTGGGGACTTCGCCGCGCCGGACGGGCCCGCCGCGGCCGAGTTCGCGGCGCTGAGCCGGGAGTTGCAGGCCACGAGTGTGAGGCTCGCGGAGTCGCGGGACCGGGAGCGGGCCCTGGAGACCTCCCGGCGGGAGCTCGTCGCCTGGATCTCGCACGACCTGCGGACCCCGCTCGCCGGACTGCGGGCGATGGCCGAGGCGCTGGAGGACGGGGTGGCCGCCGATCCCGACCGCTATCTCCGGCAGATCCGCACGGAGGTGGAGCGGCTGAACGAGATGGTCGGGGACCTTTTCGAGCTGTCCCGGATCCACGCGGGGGCGTTGTCGCTGTCGCCGGCCCGGATGAGCGTCTACGACCTCGTCGGCGACGCCCTCGCGGGGGCGGATCCGCTCGCTCGTGAGCACGGGGTGCGGCTCGTCGGGGACGGGGTGGAACCGGTGCCGGTGGAGGTGGACGGGCGGGAGATGAGCCGGGTGCTGGGGAATCTGCTGGTCAACGCGATCCGGCGGACGCCGGCGGACGGCACGGTCGCGGTGTCCGCGCGGCGGGCGGGGGAGGGGGTGGTGCTGTCCGTGACGGACGGGTGCGGGGGGATTCCCGAGGAGGACCTGCACCGTGTCTTCGACACGGGGTGGCGGGGGACCCATGCGAGGACGCCTCCGGCGGGGGCGGGGCTGGGGCTGGCGATCGTGCGGGGGATCGTGGAGGCGCATCGGGGGAGGGCGACGGTGCGGAACGTTTCCGGCGGGTGCCGGTTCGAGGTGACGTTGCCTGTGGCGGGGTGAGGGTTTCGGGGGCGTGCGGTTGAGGGTTCGGCGCGGGCCGGTGGGGGCTGGGCGCGCAGTTCCCCGCGCCCCTGAGGGGGTGGGGGTTGGCGTCGAGTGTTCACCGCGGGGCGGTGGGGGTTGAGCGCGCAGTTCCCCGCGCCCCTACAGGGCGCTTGCGAACTCTCTCATTCCTGCCTCGAAGGTGACCTCCGGCTTCCAGCCGAGGTCGGCTCGTAGGCGGGTGGAGTCCGCGGTGATGTGGCGGACGTCGCCCAGGCGGTAGTCGCCGGTGACGACGGGGGACGGGCCGCCGTGGGCCTCGGCCAGGGCGCGGGCCATCTCGCCGACCGTGTGCGGCGTGCCGCTGCCCGTGTTGTACGCGGTGAGGGCGCCGGCCGGCGGATCCGCCTCCAGGGCCGCCACGTTGGCCGAGGCGACATCCCGGACGTGCACGAAGTCCCGGCGCTGGTCGCCGTCCTCGAAGACGCGCGGGGCCTCCCCGCGGGCCAGGGCGGAGCGGAAGAAGGACGCGACCCCGGCGTAGGGGGTGTCCCGGGGCATGCCCGGACCGTACACGTTGTGGTAGCGCAGCGACACCGCCGAGCCGCCCGTCGCGCGCGCCCACGCGGCGGCCAGGTGTTCCTGCGCCAGCTTGGTCGTGGCGTACACGTTGCGCGGGTCGGCGGGGGCGTCCTCGGCGACCAGGCCCGGGGCGAGGGCGGCCCCGCACACCGGGCACGGCGGTTCGAACCGCCCGGCCGCCAGGTCCTCCACGGCGCGCGGGCCCGGCCGTACGACCCCGTGCCCGGCACACTCGTAGCGGCCCTCGCCGTACACCACCATCGAGCCGGCCAGCACCAGCCGTCGTACGCCCGCGTCGGCCATCGCGGTCAGCAGGACGGCCGTGCCGAGGTCGTTGCGGGAGACGTACTCGGGCGCGTCGGCGAAACCGGTGCCGAGGCCGACCATGGCCGCCTGGTGGCAGACCGCGTCCACGCCGTCGAGCGCCGCCCGCACCGCGTCCGGCGCGCGCACGTCCGCCGCCGGGTCGCCGCGGACGTCGAACACGACGGGCTCGTGCCCGCGCTCCCGCAACGCCGTCACGACATGGGACCCGATGAACCCGGCACCGCCGGTGACCAGCACACGCATGCCCTCACGCTAAGCCCGCGCCCGCTTCGGACGCGGCCTGGCGCCCGGCACGTCACACCTCCGTAAGACCCCGGAACGGCAGCCGCACCGTGAACACCGTCGCCCCCGGTCCGCTCGTCAGGTCGATGTCGCCGCCGTGGGCGCGGACCAGGGAGCGGGCGACCGCCAGGCCGAGTCCGCTGCCGCCGCGGTCGCGGGTGCGGGCCTTGTCGACGCGGTAGAAGCGGTCGAAGACCCGGTCCCGGTGGTCCGCCGGGATGCCGGGGCCCGCGTCGGCGACCCGCACCAGGGCCGTGCCGGCGCCGGCGGCGAGCTCGACGGTCACCGGGGTGCCGGGCGGGGTGTGCACGGCGGCGTTGGCGAGCAGGTTGTCCAGCACCTGCCGTATCCGCTGCGGGTCGAGGCGCAGGACCAGCGGGCCGGTGGTGCGCGTGGTCACCGTGAGCGGATGGGCGGGACGGCCCGCACGGAACGCGTCCGCCGCCTGCTGCACCAGCTCCGTCAGGTCGGTGTCCGCCGTCCGCAGCGGCGTCTCCGCCTCCGCCGCGTCCAGCCGGGCGAGCAGCAGCAGGTCGTCCAGCAGGATCCCCATGCGCGCCGCCTCGGCCCGCAGCCGCGCCAGGTGCCGCTCCCGCTCGGCCGGTTCGTTGGCGGCGGCGTACTGGAACAGGTCCGCGTAGCCGCGTACCGACATCAGCGGGGTGCGCAGTTCGTGCGAGGCGTCCGCGACGAAGCGGCGCAGCCGCAGCTCCGCCTCCGCACGGACCGCGAGGGAGTCGTCGATGTGCTCCAGCATCGTGTTGAACGCGGTGCGCAGCTCGGCCACCTCACGCCCGCCGTCGCGTCCGTCCGCGCGCAGCGGCAGCCGGGCCGCCGCCTCGGTCAGGTCGTGCGAGGTGATGCCGTGCGCGGTGTGCGCCATGTCGCTCAGCGGCTTGAGACCGCGCCGCAGCATCCGCCGTCCGAACACCACCAGAGCCGTCAGCGCCAGCGCGAACACCACCACCTGCACGGTGACCAGCCGTTCGACGGTCTCCTCCACGTCCTCCACCGGGGCCGCGCTCACCAGCACCACCCCCGGCTCGACCTCGCAGCCGCGCAGCCGGTACGTGCCCTCCCCGTCGATCCGCGCCGTGCGCATCAGCTCGGTGTCGGAGTGCGCCATCGCCCGCGCCAGATCGGCCAGCGGCCGGGTGTCGTCCGGCACGTCGGCGGGCCGGCGCAGCGAGACCGAGCCGCCGCTGACGTCGTACACCGCCGTGTACCAGCCGTAGTACGGCTTGCGCCGCACCGTGCCGTGCGCCGCCGCGTCCTTGGCCTGCACGGTCTGGATGAGCTTCAGCTGCTCGCCGAGCTGCTGTTCGAGATAGTCCCGCATGTACGCGGTGAGCGCCGTGCCGACGACCGCGAACACCGCGAGCGACAGCACCCCGAGGCCCAGCGCCAGTCGGGTGCCGAGCCGCATCCGCCGGTAGGTGTCCCGCAGCCGCCGGGCGGCGGTCCTCACTCCGCCGCCTGGCGGATCACGTACCCGAAGCCCCGCACGGTCCGGATCAGCGGCGCGCCGGTGGCGTCCAGCTTGCGCCGCAGCCGGCTGACCACCAGCTCCACCACGTTGGACCGGCCGCCGAAGCCGTACTCCCACACATGGTCGAGGATCTGGGCCTTCGTCAGCACGGTGGGGGAGCGGCGCATCAGATACCGCAGCACCTCGTACTCGGTCGGGGTGAGCGCCAGCGGATGCTCGCCGCGCCGCACCTCCCGGGTGTCCTCGTCCATCGTCAGGTCGCCCACCCGCAGCACCGACCGGGCGACGTCCGGGCCCGAGCTGCGCCGCAGCACCGTCCGCAGCCGCGCCATCAGCTCCTCGACCGCGAACGGCTTGACCAGGTAGTCGTCCCCGCCCCGGGTCAGCCCCGCCACCCGGTCGGCGACCCCGTCCCGCGCGGTGAGGAACACCACCGGCACCATCCGCCCGGAGCGGCGCAGCCCGTCCAGCACCCCGAAGCCGTCGACGTCCGGCAGCATCAGGTCGAGCACGACGATGTCCGGGCGGAACGCGTCGGCGCGGCGCAGCGCCTCCGCGCCGGTGTGGGCGGTGACCGCCTCCCACCCCTCGTACCGGGCGACCGTCGCCACCAGGTCGGCTATCGGAGGGTCGTCGTCCACCACGAGCAGTCGCACTCTGTCCACCCGCCCATACTGCGTCACCGCGCCCCTCCCGCCCGAGGCCGCTGCACGACCGGAACCCGATCGACAGCGAAACGACAGGAAGCCGGCAGCCGTCCGGCACACGGTCCGGTCGCGGCAGGTGGTTTGGCCCGCCGGGATCCGGGCAGGTGGCGGCGTGGCCCCCGGCCGCCCCGACGCCGGGGTCCCGTGTTTTTCCCGGGGCCTCGTCGGTGCCGACGTCTACACTCGACCGGCACACGGCGCGGGCGACCTCGGCCGACCATCTTCTGCCACCCGAAGGGCAAGCGGCGTCTTGATACGGATCGACTCAGTCACGAAGCGGTACCCGGACGGCACGGTGGCGGTCGACCGGCTGTCGCTGGAGATCCCCGACCGCTCGATCACCGTCCTCGTCGGCCCCTCGGGCTGCGGCAAGACGACCACCCTGCGCATGATCAACCGGATGGTCGAGCCCACCGAGGGCAGGATCCTCCTCGACGGCGAGGACGTCCAGCGCCGGCCGGTGACCGCCCTGCGCCGCGGCATGGGCTACGTCATCCAGAACGCGGGCCTGTTCCAGCACCGCACCATCGCCGACAACATCGCGACGGTGCCCCGCATGCTCGGCTGGGGCAAGCAGCGCGCCCGGGAGCGCGCGGCGGAGCTGATGGAGCGGGTGGGGCTCGACGCCTCCCTGGCCAAGCGGTACCCGTACCAGCTGTCCGGCGGCCAGCAGCAGCGCGTCGGCGTGGCACGGGCGCTCGCCGCGGACCCGCCGGTGCTGCTGATGGACGAGCCGTTCTCGGCCGTCGACCCGGTGGTGCGCAAAGGGCTCCAGGACGAACTGCTGCGCATCCAGGACGAGCTGGGCAAGACCATCGTCTTCGTCACCCACGACATCGACGAGGCCATCAAGCTCGGCACCATGGTCGCCGTGCTGCGCGAGGGCGGGCGGCTCGCCCAGTACGCCCCGCCCGCCGAGCTGCTGTCGGACCCAGCGGACGCCTTCGTCGAGGACTTCCTCGGCGCCGACCGGGGCATCCGCCGGCTGTCCTTCTTCGCCTCCGACGCGCTGGAACTCACCACCGACCCGGTGGTCCCGGCCGACGCGCCCGCCGAACGCCTCACCGCCGCCGGGGCGCCGTATCTGCTGGTGACCGACGCCGACGGCCGCCCGCTCGGCTGGAGGGAACGGGGGAGCACCGGCGGCACGGAGCGACTGCTGCCGTACGGGCGGCCGTTCCGCCCCGGGACGGACTCGCTGCGGGCCGCGCTGGACTGCGCGGTCCTCTCGCCCACCGGCTGGGCGGTCGCCGTCGACGCGGACGGCCGGGTGACCGGCGTGGTCTCCCAGCAGACCATCGGCGAGGCGATCCGCTCGGCCCACACCGCGGCCGGCGCGCACTCCGCCCCGGCGCGCGGCGAGGACGAGAAGGTCGCCGGATGAACGGCTTCTTCGACATCCCCAGCGACCTCCAGCACAGCTGGGCCGGCCTGATCGGGGTGCATCTGCGCGAGGCCCTGCTGCCGGTGGCCGCCGGGCTGCTGCTCGCGCTGCCGCTGGCGCTGCTGTGCAACCGGTTCCGCTGGCTGTACCCGCCGGTGCTCGGGGTGACGACCGTGCTCTACGCGGTGCCGTCCCTCGCCTTCTTCGTCGTGCTCATCGACTGGACCGGCCAGACCGAGCTGACCGTGATGATCCCGCTGGCCCTGTACAGCCTGGTGGTGCTGGTCCCGGCGATCGCCGACGGCGTGCGCTCGGTGCCGGACGAGACCCTCTCGGCCGCCACCGCCATGGGCTTCGGCACCGTACGGCGGTATCTCCAGGTGCAGTTGCCGATCGCCGCGCCCGCCGTCATCGCGGGCCTGCGGGTCGCCACCGCGTCCAGCATCTCCCTGGTCAGCGTCGGCGCCCTCATCGGCAACCAGGGCGCCCTCGGCAATCTGATGGCCGCCGCGCAGAAGTACGACCGGCCCGAACTCGCGGCGAACGCGGTGCTGACGACGGCGGTCCTCGCGGTCGTGTGCGACGCCGCGCTGGTCGCCCTGCGCCGCGTGCTGACGCCCTGGATGCCCCGCTCCGGACGGAAGCGGACCGCCGCCCCGCGCGAGGAGCTCCTCACGAAGGGCGCCGCCCGGTGAACGTCCTCAGCTTCGTCCAGGCGTTCTTCAGCGACAGCGCCCACTGGCAGGGCTACGACGGCATCCCGTCCCGCCTCCTGGAACACGTCCAGTACTCGCTGCTCGCCCTCGCGATCGCCGCGGCGATCGGCCTGCCCGTCGGACTGCTGACCGGGCACACCGGACGCGGCGGCAACGCGATCGC
The DNA here is from genome assembly GCA_014650475.1 of Streptomyces albogriseolus. Lineage (GTDB taxonomy): Bacteria > Actinomycetota > Actinomycetes > Streptomycetales > Streptomycetaceae > Streptomyces > Streptomyces albogriseolus. The sequence continues at coordinate 275,299 of BMVA01000004.1, read as the reverse complement.
GGTCGTCGCCAACGCCGCCCGCGCGCTGCCCAGTTTCGGCCTGCTGGTGCTGGCCGTGCTGCTCATCGGCTTCGGCCTGCTGCCCGTGATGATCCCGCTGGTCGTGCTCGCCGTGCCGCCCGTCCTGGTGACCACCTACGAGGCGGTCCGCGCCGTCGACCCCGCCCCGGTCGACGCGGCCCGCGGGATGGGCATGCGGGAGTCGCGGGTCCTGTTCCGGGTGGAGGTGCCGGTGGCGCTCCCGCTGATCCTCAGCGGCCTGCGGACCGCCGCCCTCCAGATCGTGTCCACGGCCACCATCGCCGCCTACGTCAGCCTCGGCGGGCTGGGCCGGTACATCATCGACGGGCTCTACCAGCGCAATTACGAGAAGGTGGTCGGCGGCGCGACGCTGGTGGCGGTCCTCTCCCTGATCACCCTCGCGCTCTTCTGGGGCGTCGGACGGCTCGTGGTGTCGCCCGGAGTGCGCCGCCGCTGACATTCGATCAGTTGTACGACAAATGTGACCCTGACGTTCTTGACCGGGCGTGAGACGGCTGGATTGGATCGGTGAATGACTTCTACGGCGAGAAGCAGCAGAACGAGGACGAGGCACCACGGGGCGGCGGCGGTCGCGCTCGCCGCCGCGGCGGCGCTGCTCACGGGGTGCTCCTCCGGGGACACCTCGGAGAATCCGCTCGACGGCGACAAGGCCGAGGCGGGCACGGTCGTCGTCGGCTCGAACAACTTCGCCGAATCCACCCTGCTCGCCGACATCTACGGCGAGGCGCTGCGCGCCAAGGGCCTCAAGGTCACCTACAAGCACAACATCGGCAGCCGTGAGACCACGTACGGCCTGATGAAGAACGGCTCGGTGACGGTCCTCCCGGAGTACAACGGCTCCCTCCTCGCCTACCTCGACCCGAAGGCGGAGCAGACCTCCGCCGACGCGGTCGACGAGGCGGTCAAGGCGAAGCTGGACCAGCAGCTCACGCTGCTGGAGTCGTCGCCTGCCGAGGACAAGGACTCGGTCGCCCTCAACGCGGCGACGGCGAAGAAGCACGGCCTCACCGCCGAGTCCACGCTCGCCGACCTCAAGGACGTCGCGCCCGAGCTGGTCATCGGCGGCTCGCCCGAGTTCCAGACCCGGCAGCAGGGCCTCAAGGGTCTGGAGGCGGTCTACGGGCTGAAGTTCAAGGCCTTCAAGGCGCTGGACGCGGGCGGCCCCCTGACCCAGGCGGCCCTGGCGCAGAACGAGGTGCAGGCGGCGGACGTGTTCACCACGGACCCGACCATCGTGAAGGAGAAGTTCGTCGTCCTGAAGGACCCGGAGAACCTCTTCGGGTTCGCCAACGTCACCCCGCTGGTCCGCAAGGACGGGCTGCCGCAGGAGGGCGTCGAGGCGCTGAACGCGGTCTCCGCGAAGCTGGACACCAAGACGCTGCTCGACCTGGACGCCCAGGTGCAGCTGGAGAAGAAGGACCCGCTGGACGTGGCCAAGGCCTGGCTGAAGTCCGCCGGTCTCGGCTGAGACCCGCCGGGGGGTGCGGCGGATCGTTTCGCCGCACCCCGCGTGCTCATCCCGCGGCGGCCGCCGCCTGCGCGATCAGCAGGTCGATCAGCGCGATCAGCACGTCCCGCGAGGACTCCCGCTCCCGTGCGTCGCACAGCAGCACGGGCACCTCCGCCGGCAGCGTCAGCGCCTCCCGGATGTCCTCCACCGGGTACGGGTGCTCGCCGTGGAAGCCGTTGACGGCCACCACGAACGGGATGCCCCGCCGCTCGAAGAAGTCGATCGCGGCGAAGCTCGACTTCGGCCGCCGCACGTCGACCAGGACCACCGCGCCCAGCGCGCCGAGGGCCAGGTCGTTCCACATGAACCAGAACCGCTGCTGCCCCGGCGTGCCGAACAGGTACAGCACCAGATCGTCGGACACGGTGATCCGGCCGAAGTCCATGGCCACCGTGGTGACACGTTTCTCCTCGACGCCGTCCAGATCGTCGACGTCCAGGCCCGCCATGGTCAGCGGCTCCTCGGTGCGCAGCGGCCTGATCTCGCTGACCGAGCCGACCATGGTCGTCTTGCCCACGCCGAAACCGCCGGCGATCAGGATCTTGACCGTGTCGGGCGCGCCGCCGTCGGCGGACGCCCGGGCGTCGGTGTCAGAGCCGGCCAAGGCCTTCCCTCACTTTCTGCAGCAGGTCCGGATCCGGGGTGGTGACGGAACGCGGTGGACGGACGGTGATCCGGCCCGCCTCCAGCAGGTCGCAGAGCATGATGACGACCACGCTCACCGGCAGGTCGAGCCGCGCGGCCAGTTCCGCGACCGCCATCGGACGGGCGCACAGCCGCAGGATCCGCGTGTGCTCGGGCTGCGGCCGGGCGGCCGTCTCGGGCTGCGGGTCCGCCGCCGTCACCGTCGTGATGAGCGTGAAGTCGGCGCGGCTCGGCCGGGTGCGGCCCCCGGTCAGGGTGAACGGCCGTACCAGCCGGCCCGCCGAGTCGCTGCCGCCCACCTCACACGCCTGGGTCTTCGGCGGGACCGCCGGCGTCCCGCGGGGCCGCGCTGAGATGCTCGCCGATCTTCTTCACCAGCATGTTCATCTGGTACGCCACCACGCCGACGTCCGCCTTCGGGCCGGTCAGCACCACCAGATGGGCGCCGGGTCCCGCCGAGGTGAGGATCAGGTAGCTGTGCGCCATCTCGATGAGCGCCTGGCGCACCGGGCCGCCGCGGAAGTCCATGCTGACGCCCTTGCTCAGACTCATCAGGCCGGACGCGGTCGCGGCCAGGCGCTCGGCGTCGTCGCGCAGGAAGCCGGTGGACTTGCTGACCACCAGGCCGTCCTCGGAGAGCACGACGGCCTGGTTCACGTCGGCGACCCGTTCCACGAGTCCGGTCAGCAGCTGGTCCAGCTGGGTGTGGGTGGCGGGCAGGGGGCGTGTCATGGAGGTGTTCCTTCGTCAGCGGTCGGCGGTCAGCGGTCGGCTTCGGCGGTCGGGTGCCCGGAGGCGGGCGCGGGCACGCGGGGCGGCCCGTCCTCGGGCACGTCGCCGACGGCGTCCCGCGCCCGGAGCGTGCCCTGCTGGAAACAGGCCAGGGAGGAGGCGGCGTGCTCGGCGGTGAACTCGTCGTCGCACGGGTCGGCGGCCGAGGGCTCCTCGAGCAGCTCGGCGGCGAGGCTGGTCTGCGGCACCCGCCGGGGGAGGGGCGCCAGCCCGCCCTTACGGGCGGCGCCGCCGTCGTCCGGCTCGGGCGCGGCGGCCTTCCGCGGGGTGCCGGCGCCGTCCGGCGGGGTCGCGGAGCCGGCCCGCGGAGTCGCGGTGTCTCCGTCCGCGGACGCGGATTCCGCCCGTGCCGAGCCGGAAACGCCCCGTGCGGGACGGGAGCCGGCCCGCGCGGCCGCGGGACCGGCCTCCGAGGCAGCCGCGTCGTCCCGGTCGGTCGCGGACCCCTCCCCGGCGGCCCCGGGGCCGTCCGTGGCTTCGTCCCGGCCCGCGGAAGCGTCCTCGGCCGCGGCGCCGGAACCCCCGCGCGCCGTGCCCGAGCGGTCCCGGGCCGGGAGGGGGCGCGGCGAGGAGGAGGCGTCCTGCGGGGAGGAGCCTGAGGCGGACGCCTCCCGCCCGGCGTCCGACGGCTCGTCGGTCACGACGACCACCTCGTGCGGGAGCAGCACGATCGCCGTCGTCCCGCCGTACGGCGACGGGCGCAGGGTGACCGCGATGCCGTGGCGGTGCGCGAGCTGGGAGATCACGAACATGCCGAGCCGCAGATCGTCGGCGAGGGCCACCACGTCGAACTGCGGCTCCTGGGCCAACTGGGCGTTCAGGGAGGCGTAGTCCTCCTCGGACATGCCGAGCCCCCGGTCCTCGACCTCGACGGCGAGGCCCTTGGCGACCATCGCCGCCCGCACCGTGACCGGGCTCGGCGCCGGCGAGTACACCGTCGCGTTGTCGATCAGCTCGGCGAGCAGATGGATCACGTCGGCCACCGCGGGCGGAGCGAGCGACACCTCCTCGTCGGCGAACACCTCCACCCGCTGGTACTCGGCGACCTCGCCCACCGCGCTGCGCAGGATGTCGATCAGCGCGACCGGTTCGCTCCAGCTGCGGCCGGGGCGCTCCCCGCTGACGATGACCAGGTTCTCCTCGTACCGGCGCAACTGGCTGGCCGCCGAGTCGAGTTCGTACAGACCCTTGAGGACCTCGGGGTCGGTGTGCCGGCGTTCCAGCGCGTCGAGCTTGCTGAGCTGGAGGTTGACCAGGTTCTGGCTCTGCCGCGCGATGCCCAGGATGATCTTCTGGAAGCCGCGCCGGGTGTCGGCGAGTTCGACGGCGGTGTGCACGGCGGTGCGCTGCGCGGTGTTGAACGCCTGCGCCACCTGACCGAGTTCGTCGTCGCCGTAGTCCAGGGGCGTGGTCGCCGACTCGGGGTCGACCTTCTCGCCGCGCTCCAGCCGGGCCACCACGTCCGGCAGCCGCTCCTGCGCCAGGCCGAGGGTGGCCAGCCGCAGTCCGCGCAGCCGGCGGGACAGCGAGCGGGTGATGCGCCAGGACAGGCCCACGCACAGCAGCAGCGCGAGCAGCCCCGCGGCGCTCAGCGACGCGGCGGTCACCAGCAGGCTGCGCGCCTCGTCGGCGCTGCGGGTGAGCAGCGCGTCGGTCTGCTGCCGGATCATGGCGCTGTACTGCGGGGTGACCTTGTCCATGGCCTCGGCCCACCGGTCCCGCAGGTCCGGCAGTTCGACCTCACGGGCCTCCCCCTCGGCCGGGGTGGCCAGCACCTGGTCCTCCACCGCCTCCAGCGCGCGCCACTCGGGGCTCGACAGGATCCGCTCGGTCTGCGTCTTCAGGTCGCCGCTCAGCGACGGCTTGATCTGGTCGGCGACCAGCCAGCGCCGGGTGTGCACCAGCTCGGCGAACTCCTGCCAGCTTTCGGCGTCCAGGCGCCCGGACGGCCAGGCGAGAGTGAGCAGCGCGTCCTCCTGGGACACCAGCTCCGCCGCGTGCTCCAGGGACACCAGCGGCTGCGCCTGGGAGGTGAGGTCGCCGTCGTCGACCTGGGACAGCTCCTGGAAGGCGTGGATCTGGTCGTCGATGACCGACGTGTACTGCTCCAGCGCCTCCTCGGCGGTGATGTCGCGGGGGTTGTCGATCTGGGCGCGGTAGTACTCCAGGCTGCCCACCGAGCCGAGCACCGAGTACAGCCGGTCCGAGATGCGCGCCGGCGCCTCGGCTATCGCGTCCGCCTGCCCCATGAGCCGGGCCACGGACCGGTCGGTGGCGCGCCGCTGGGTGTCCAGCGCGGACCGTGAACCGTCCGGTGCGGACAGCCAGTCGGCGGTCAGCGCCCGCTCCCGCTGGAGGTCGAGCGCGGCGTGCGTGCCCATCGCGCCGGTGGACCGGCTCAGCTGGGTCTGCGACCGCAGCTCCAGGCCTTCCGAGAACATGCGGATCGTGGTCACGCCCCACAGCCCGGCGAGGGCGACGCAGGGCACCAGGGCGAGCAGGATCAGCGAGAGGCGTATGGAGCCGAGACGGCGCCGGGCACCTGTCCGTGGAGACATCGTGGTCCTAGAGCTGTCGGGTGGTCGGGACGGTACGCACGGCGGCCGTCAGCGGGTTCCGGCGGCGGCGAACCCGGCGACCGAGTCCGCCTCCGTCTTGGTGACGAACGCCGGCCCGGTGAGGACGGGCGCGGCCCCGCCGCCGCTGACGTTGCCGTTGGTCCGGTACAGCCACAGCGCGTCCACGGCGAGGTAGCCCTGGAGGTAGGGCTGCTGGTCGACGGCGAACCGGACGTTGCCGCCGCGCACGGCGTCCAGCAGTTCCTCGTTCAGGTCGAAGGTGGCCACGTCGGCGTCGCTGTCCGCCTCGGCCGCCGCGTCCACCGCGGTGAGTGCGAAGTCGGCCCCGTTGGTGACCACCTGGTCGATGGAGGGGTCCTGGCGCAGCCGGGCCGTGAGGATGCCGGAGACGGCCCGCTCGTCGGTGCCGTCGACGTACAGGTTCTCGGTCGTGCCGCGGAACGTCTTCTTCACGCCGGCGCAGCGGGCCTCGAGGCCGACGTTGCCGCGCTCGTGCACGAGGCACAGCGTGTGCCGGGCCTTCAGGTCGTTCAGCTTCTCGCCGACGGCGCGGCCCGCCAGGCTCTCGTCCTGGCCGAAGAAGGCCAGCAGCCCGGCCTTCTTCCAGGCGTCCACACCCGAGTTGAGGCCGACCACGGGGATGCCCGCGGCCCGCGCCTCGTTCACCGGGTCCTTCATGGCCTGCGGCTTGGCCAGGGTGAGCGCGATGCCGTCGACGCCGTCCCTGATCGCCTGGCGCACCAGGTCGGCCTGTCCGGCCCCGTCCGGGTCGCTGAGGTAGGTCAGTTCGACGCCGTCCTTGGCGGCCGCGGTCTCGGCGCCCTTGCGCACCCGGTCCCAGAACTCGTCGCCCTCGCTGCCGTGGGTGACCAGCGCGACCCGCAGGTCACCGGAGCCGCGCGCGGCGCCCGCGCCGTCGGCCCTCTCGTCCGTGCCGGAGGAGCAGCCCGCCACCAGCAGACCGATCGCGGCCGCCAGGACCGCCGTTCGGCGTCTCGGGATGCGGCGGGGACGAGTGTTCATGAGGAGCGCGGACCTCGCTGTGCGGCAGAGCTAAGTGCGGGGGAGAGACACCGACGGATTCGGGCCACCGCGGCGTGCGGCCATCCGGGTGACTCTCGCTGGCCGGAGCCAATCGCGTGGAACCACTGGTCGTCAAGTGAACAGCCACGCGAAGTGAGGTGCCGCTGCCGCATTGTGATGAACCGTGAGAACGTGGGAAGCGGAACTGCAGGCTCCGTACGGCATGAGGGGGCGCGCGCATGGATACCTCGCGCGCTGTTTCACCTCGCGGCGTACGCCCTGTATGCCCTGTATGGTCAACTCGGCCCGCCCGCCGGGGTGATGAACGTCATCACACGGTGAGTTATCGTGTACGGGGCGTTAGAAACAAACGGCATGGCCCGTCGCTTTCCGGCCATAGGAGTGCAGTCGATGGCAAGGCAGGTACGCGCCGAGAAGACCCGCGCGACGATCATCACGGCCGCCGCGGACCTCTTCGACCGGCAGGGCTACGAAGCGACCAGTCTCAGCGACATCGTCGAGCACGCCCGGGTCACCAAAGGGGCCCTGTACTTCCACTTCGCCGCCAAGGAGGACCTCGCCCACGCCATCCTGGAACTCCAGTCCGCGACCTGCCGCCGGCTCGCCCGCGACACCGGAGCGCGCGGCCGCACGTCCCTGGAGGCGCTGATGCGCCTCACCTTCTGCATGGCCCGCATGTTCGCCGAGGACCCCGTGCTGCGGGCCGGCCTGCGGCTGGCCACCGGCGCCACCCGGCCGCGCCCGCCGCTCAGCCACCCCTTCACCGAGTGGCTCGACATCGTCTCGGCCCGGCTGGCGGCCGCCGTCGAGGAGTCCGACATCCACCCGGACACCGACATCGACGTCGTCGCTCACTCCCTGGTCTGCTTCTTCGTCGGCACCCGGGTCGTCGGCCGCACCCGCGAACCCGTCACCCGCCAGCCCCGCCGCACCGCCGAGATGTGGCAGCTCCTCCTCCGCGGCCTCGTCCCCGTCACCCGCCGCGCCCGCTACCTCTCCCTCGCCGCACGGCTGGAACGGGAGACCGCCCCGCTGTGACGCCCGGCGCGCGGGCGCCCGGCGGGTTACGGTGAACCTCATGCCCGACACCCCCGCCGCCCCCGTGATCGTCGCCGACGAGCCCGGCACCTTCCCGTACGGCGTGCTGGCCGAGCGGCACCCCGCGATCCTCCGCCAGGTCGCCGAGGACACCCCCTACGGCCCGGAGCAGCGCCGCGCGCTCGACGCCCTGCTGGTGAACTGCACCGAGGGCGCCGTCACACCCCTGCCGGCCGGCGCCCACGACCGTGACCGCTGGGCCGCCTGGGGCATGGACGCCCACGCCGGCCGCTCCTGGCACGACGTGCCCTGGCTGTGGTCCGAGAGCTGGTTCTACCGCCAACTGCTGCACGCCGTCCGCTACTTCGAGCCCGGCCCCTGGCAGGGCGTCGACCCCTTCCGCCCCGCCAAGCTCGCCGAGCTCGAGGCACCCGCCACGGACGAGGAACTCGCCGCGCTCGACGCCCTCGAGGACCTGCCCGAGGACGCGCGCGCCCGGGCCCTGCTGCACGGCTCCCTCTGGGGCAACCGCGCCGACCTGGGCTTCCGCATGTCCGCCGAGGGCGCCGAGGAGACCGCCGCCGTCCCCGCCCTCGTCGCCGACGACAGCGAGCGCCTGTGGTCCCTGCTCGACGGCTCCCCGGCCGGCGCCCTCTGCCTGGTCGCCGACAACGCGGGCCGTGAACTCGTCCCCGATCTGCTGCTGATCGCCCATCTGCTGGCCCACGGCCGTATCGCCCGCGCCGTTCTGCACGTCAAGCCGCACCCGTACTACGTCTCCGACGCCACCACCGCCGACGTCCTCGACGCCGTGCGCCGCCTCACCGCCGCCAAGGGCGCCGCCGGGGCGTACGGACACCGCCTGCGCGCCGCCCTCACCGACGGGCGGCTCGCACTGCGCGCCCACCCGTTCTCCTGCGCGCCCCTGCCGTACGCCGACATGCCGGACGACCTGCGCGCCGACTTCGCCGCGGCGACCGTCACCGTCCTCAAGGGCGACCTCAACTACCGCCGCCTGGTGGGCGACCGGTACTGGCCCCCGACCACCTCGTTCGCCGACGTCACCGCCTACTTCCCGGGACCGGTCGCCGCCCTGCGCACCCTGAAGTCCGACGTGATCACCGGACTGGACCCCGGGACGGGGGCGGCGCTGGACGCGGAGGAGGGCGGGCGCTGGCGCACCAGCGGCACCCACGCGCTGGTCCAGGTACGGACCTGAGCCCTCAACTCCCGTTTTGGTGCAGGTTTCACGCGAAGGTGTGATCACCGAGCGGCCGGCGGATGCCGCCGGACCGGCACGGGTAGCCCCCGGCCATGACGCAGCCCTTCACACTCCCGCACTTCTACATGCCGCACCCCGCGCGCCTCAATCCGCACGTGGACCAGGCCCGGGCCCACTCCGCGGCCTGGGCGCGCGAGATGGGCATGCTGGAGGGCAGCGGGGTCTGGGAGCGGGCCGACCTCGACGCGCACGACTACGGCCTGCTCTGCGCCTATACGCACCCCGACTGCGACGGCCCCGCGCTGTCCCTGATCACCGACTGGTACGTGTGGGTGTTCTTCTTCGACGACCACTTCCTGGAGAAGTACAAGCGCACCCAGGACCGCGCCGGCGGCAAGGCCCACCTGGACCGGCTGCCGCTGTTCATGCCCCTGGAGCCGGGGACGCCCGTCCCCGAGCCGGAGAACCCGGCCGAGGCGGGGCTCGCCGACCTGTGGGCGCGGACCGTGCCGGCCATGTCCGCCGACTGGCGCCGCAGGTTCGCCGTCGCCACCGAGCACCTCCTCAACGAGTCCCTGTGGGAGCTGTCCAACATCAACGAGGGGCGGATCGCCAACCCCGTCGAGTACATCGAGATGCGCCGCAAGGTGGGCGGCGCTCCCTGGTCGGCCGGGCTCGTGGAGTACGCCACCGCCGAGGTGCCGGCCGCCGTCGCCGGGACCCGCCCGCTGCGGGTGCTCATGGAGACGTTCTCCGACGCCGTGCACCTGCGCAACGACCTGTTCTCCTACCAGCGGGAGGTCGAGGACGAGGGCGAGCTCAGCAACGGGGTCCTCGTCCTGGAGACCTTCTTCGGCTGCACCACCCAGGAGGCCGCCGACCTGGTCAACGACGTCCTCACCTCCCGGCTGCACCAGTTCGAGCACACCGCGTTCACCGAGGTGCCCGCCGTCGCCCTGGAGCAGGGGCTCACCCCGGCCGGGACGGCCGCCGTCGCCGCGTACGCCAAGGGGCTGCAGGACTGGCAGGCCGGCGGCCACGAATGGCACCTGCGCTCCAGCCGCTACATGAACGAGAACGCCCGCCCCGGCCCCGCCTGGCAGACCCTGACCGGCCCCGGCACGTCCGCCGCCGACGCCGGCGCGCTGCTCGCCCGCGCCGCCTCGGAGCGGCTGCGTCCCTACCGGCACGTGCCGTACCAGAAGGTCGGGCCTTCGGTCGTCCCGGAGATCCGGATGCCGTTCCCGCTGTCCCTCAGCCCGGCCCTCGAAGGCTCCCGGCTCCATCTGCTGGAGTGGTCGCACCGCATGGGCATCCTCAGCGAGGGCGTCTGGGACGAGGACAGGCTCGCCGGCTGCGACCTGCCCCTGTGCGCGGCCGGCCTGGACCCGGACGCCACCCAGGAGCAGCTCGACCTCGCCTCCGGCTGGCTGGCCTTCGGCACCTACGGCGACGACTACTACCCGCTGGTCCACGGCCACCGCCGCGACCTGGCCGCCGCCCGGCTGACCACGGCCCGGCTGTCGGCCTGCATGCCGCTGGACGGCGAGGAGGTCCCGCCGCCCGCCAACGCGATGGAGCGGGCCCTCATCGACCTGTGGGCCCGCACGACGGCCGGGATGACGCCCGAGCAGCGCCGTCCCCTCAGGGCGGCCGTCGACACGATGACCGAGTCGTGGGTGTGGGAGCTGTCCAACCAGATCCAGAACCGCGTCCCGGACCCGGTGGACTACCTGGAGATGCGCCGCGCCACCTTCGGCTCCGACCTCACGCTCGGGCTGTGCCGCGCCGGACACGGCCCCGCGGTCCCGCCCGAGGTCTACCGCACGGGTCCGGTCCGCTCCCTGGAGAACGCGGCGATCGACTTCGCGTGCCTGCTCAACGACGTGTTCTCGTACCAGAAGGAGATCGAGTTCGAGGGGGAGATGCACAACGCGGTCCTCGTCGTGCAGAACTTCTTCGGCGTCGACTACGCGACCGCGCTGCCCGTCGTCGCGGACCTGATGAACCAGCGCATGCGGCAGTTCGAGCATGTCGTCGCGCACGAACTGCCCGTGGTCTACGACGACTTCCAGCTGTCGGAGGAGGCGCGGGCGGTCATGCGGGGCTATGTGGCCGACCTGCAGAACTGGATGGCGGGCATCCTCAACTGGCACCGCAGCGTGGACCGGTACAAGGACGAGTACCTGTCCCGGCGCGTGCACGGCTTCCTGCCGCACCGGTCCCCGGCACTCCCGGTCCTCGTCTGACGGCCGGCCGCCATGGAACCTCCCGCGCTCCGCCCCCGGCCGATGCCCGGCGACCGCGCCGGCACCCGGCCGGAACCCGTGCCCGCCGCCCCGGGGACGCCGCCCTCCGGGCGCCCGCGGGGCCGGCGGACGGCCGCGCTGCTGGGCACGGCGGCGGCACTCGTGCTGCTGGCCGGAGCCGGCCTGGGCGTACTGGTCACCGCACCGGCGGGCCCGGTCCCGGTGCCCGCGCCGGCCCTCTCCGCCCGGCTCGGGGTGGAGGTGACCGACGACGGCCGGCCGGGGGCCCTGGTGGTCGGCGTGCAGAACCCCGGCCCCGGCTTCACGGCCGGCCTCCGGAAGGGCGACCTGCTGCTCGCCGTCGGCACGACCCGCGTCGACACGGCCGCGGACCTGGCCCACGCGGTGTCCCGCACCCCGCCGGGCACGAAGATCCGCCTGACCGTCCGGCACCCCACCGGCGGCTACCAGCAGCTGACGGCGGTTCCCGGGATCCTCACGTGAGGAGGTGTGCGAGGGCGCGCGGCCGAACGAACGCCCGGACGCTCGGAGCGGAGCGGGGCGGAGCGGAGCGGGGCGGGGCGGAGCCGGAGATTCCGCCCCCCCGGAGGGGGCAACCCCCCGCAACCGGCTCGCGCCGTACCCGTTCGGCGGGCAGGATGCTGCCCGTAGCCCCGACGTCCGCCCTGGGAGGCATCCGGATGACCGGCACCGCGCCCGTGCCCTTCACCGCCGACGACTACAAGGCCCGTATGGACCGGGCGGCGCGGCAGGCCGCCGACGCCGGACTCGCCGGGCTGCTCGTCGCCCCCGGCCCGGACCTGGTGTGGCTCACCGGGTACGCACCGCCCGCCGTCACCGAGCGGCTCACCCTGCTGGTCCTGGCCGCCGGGCGGGAACCCGTCCTCGTCGTCCCCACCCTGGAGGCCCCGGACGCCGAGAAGGCCACCGGCGCGCCCGCCCTCGCCCTGCGCGACTGGACCGACGGCAAGGACCCCTACGCCCTCACCGCCGCCCTGCTCGACGCCCAGGGGCGGTTCGGCGTCAGCGACAACGCCTGGGCGCTGCACCTGCTCGGACTCCAGACGACGCTCCCCGGCACCTCGTACGTCTCCCTCACCGAGGCGCTGCCGATGCTGCGCGCCGTGAAGGACGCCGCGGAGCTGGAGCGGCTCGCCGCGGCCGGCGCCGCCGCCGACGCCGCGTTCGAGGAGATCAGGAACGTCCGCTTCTCCGGCCGCCGGGAGTCCGAGGTGGCCGCCGACCTCGCCGCGCTGCTGCGCCGCTTCGGCCACTCCCAGGTCGACTTCACCATCGTCGCCTCCGGCCCCAACGGCGCCAACCCGCACCACGAGGCCGGCGACCGCCGGATCGAGCGCGGCGACATGGTCGTCCTCGACTTCGGCGGCCTCCGGGACGGCTACGGCTCCGACACCTCCCGCACGGTGCACGTCGGCGAACCCACGGAGGAGGAGCGCCGGGTGCACGACCTGGTGCGCGAGGCGCAGGAGGCCGGCTTCCGCGCGGTGCGGCCGGGCGCGGCCTGCCAGGACGTCGACCGGGCGGCCCGCGCGGTCATCGCCGACGCCGGGTACGGCGAGTACTTCATCCACCGCACCGGACACGGCATCGGCGTCACCACCCACGAGCCGCCGTACATGATCGAGGGCGAGGAGCAGCCGCTCGTCCCCGGCATGTGCTTCTCCGTCGAGCCGGGCGTCTATCTGCCGGGGAGGTTCGGGGTGCGGATCGAGGACATCGTGACCGTCACGGAGGACGGCGGACGGCGGCTGAACGACACGGAGCGGGGGATGGTGACAGTCGACTGAGCGGCACCGTCCGGCCCTTCCGCCCCGTCCCCACCCTGCCTCTCTCCGAACGGCGATGGCGCGACCATGACCCAGGCACCGACACCCACCGTTGACACCGTCCGCCGACTGGCCCGCTCCCTGCTCAAGGACAGCGGACACGGGGGCGGCGCGTCCGCCGCCGCCCCCGACGTGCGGCCCGCCGGGGAGGGCGCCGACCCCACCACCTGGCTGGTGGGCACCCGGTACGTGCTGCACCTCGCCCCGGACCGCGCGACCGGCGTGCGGTGGCGCCGCGCGCTGCGGCTGCGCGAGGTGGTGCGCCCGCACGTGCCCGTCGCGCTGCCCGTCGGGGTGGCGCAGGGGGAGTGGGCGCCCGGCCTGCTGTGCTCGCTCGACACCCGGCTGCCCGGCGGCACGGCGGAGGAGAACACGGTGTCCGCCGTCGGCGAGACGGACCTGGCGGGCCTGCTCACCGGGCTGCACCAGGTGCCGGTACGGCAGGCCGAGTCACTGGGCGTGCCCCGCGTGCCTCCGCGATCGCTGGAGACCCTGCGGCGGGCCGCCGCGGAGGCCGTCGAACTGCTCGACAAGGCCGACGAGTTCGAGGCGGCGCGGCTGCGCCAGTTCACCCAGGCCGCGACGGTGCAGCTCGCCGCGCAGGCGGGTTCGGCGGTGCTCGTGCACCACGCCCTCACGGGCGGGAACCTGGTGGTCGGCGCGGACGGCCGGGTGCGGGGGGTGCTCGGCTGGGACACGGCGGTGGTCGGCGATCCGGCCGAGGACATCGCGGGCCTGGCCCGCGCCGTCGGAGCCCCCGCCGCGGTCCGCGCGGCCACGCTGGCGGGCTACGGCGCACGCCCCTGCCTGCGCGGCCTGTGGCTGGCCCGCTGCGACTGCGTCATCCACCTCGCCGAGGCGCTCGTCCACCACGCCACGGCGTCCCTGCCCCTGCTCCGCACGCGCCTCCGCCGGGCCTGGGAGCCGATCATGCTGGAGCGCGTTACCGACCTGCGGGACAGCGACGCGGCCCCGTAGAAGCGGCGCCGTGCCGCCCCGCGCTCGCCCTCCGCCCCCCTCACTCCTGCAGCAGCACCACCGCCGACTCCCCCGGCAGACGCAGCAGACCGTCCCGGCCCGGGACGTCCACCGGTTCCCACGCCGCCAGGACGCGGGCCTCGCGGGAGCCCAGGGGGATGTCGGCCGGGCCGGCGCCCAGGTTCACCGCCACGCGGACGTCGCCGCGGCGGAAGGCCAGCCAGCGCCGGTCCTCGTCGTAGGCCACCTTGGTGTCGGCGAGGTCCGGATCGGTGAGGTCCGGCTGGTCGCGGCGGAGGGCGAGGAGCTGCCGGTACCACGCCAGCATCCGCGCGTGCGGCTCCCGCTCCGGCTCGGACCAGTCCAGGCAGGAACGGTCACGGGTGGCCGGGTCCTGCGGGTCGGGCACGTCCTGCTCCGCCCACCCGTGCGCCGCGAACTCCCGGCGCCGCCCCTCGCTGACCGCCTTCGCCAGCTCCGGGTCGGTGTGGTCGGTGAAGAACTGCCACGGCGTGCCGGCCGCCCACTCCTCGCCCATGAACAGCATCGGCGTGAACGGCGCGGTCAGCGTCAGCGCGGCCGCGCAGGCCAGCAGCCCGGGGGAGACCAGCGCGGCCAGCCGGTCGCCCTGGGCGCGGTTGCCGATCTGGTCGTGCGTCTGGCTGTAGCCGAGCAGCCGGTGCGCGGCCACGCGCGTGCGGTCGAGCGGCCGCCCGTGGTGGCGGCCCCGGAAGCTGGAGTACGTGCCGTCGTGGAAGAAGCCGCCGGTCAGCGTCTTGGCCACGGCCGTCAGCGGGGCCCGGGCGAAGTCGGCGTAGTAGCCCTGCGACTCACCGGTCAGGGCGGTGTGCAGGGCGTGGTGGAAGTCGTCGTTCCACTGCGCGTGGATGCCGAGGCCGCCGTTCTCGCGCGGGGTGATGACACGCGGGTCGTTGAGGTCGGACTCGGCGATCAGGAACAGCGGCCTGCCGGTGTCGGCGGCCAGCTCGTCGACGGCCTCCGACAGCTCCTCCAGGAAGTGGCGGGCGCGGGTGTCCGCGAGCGCGTGCACCGCGTCCAGGCGCAGCCCGTCGATCCGGTAGTCGCGCAGCCACGCCAGCGCGCTGTCCACGAGGTACGCGCGCACCTCGTCCGAGCCGGGCGCGTCCAGATTGACCGCCGCGCCCCACGGCGTGTGATGCGTGTCGGTGAAGTACGGGCCGAACTGCGGCAGATAGTTCCCCGACGGGCCCAGGTGGTTGTGCACCACGTCCAGGACGACGCCGAGCCCCAGCGCGTGCGCCCGGTCGACGAACCGTTTCAGCCCCTCCGGACCGCCGTACGGCTCGTGCACCGCCCACAGCGAGACGCCCTCGTACCCCCAGCCGTGCCGGCCGGGGAACGGGCACACCGGCATCAACTCCACGTGCGTCACGCCCAGGTCGGCGAGATGCCCGAGCCGTTCGGCGGCGGCGTCGAAGGTGCCCTCGCGGGTGTAGGTGCCGACGTGCGTCTCGTACAGCACCGCGCCGGGCAGCGGGCGCCCGGTCCACTCGGCGCTCCACTCGAAGCGGTCGTGGTCGACGACGGCGCTGAGCCCGTCGGGGCCGTCGGGCTGGCGGCGCGACCGGGGGTCGGGCAGCACCGGTCCGTCGTCCAGCGCGAAGCCGTACCGGGAGCCGTCGTGCGCCTCGGTCTCCCCCCGCCACCACCCTTCCCGCTCGGGATCGCGCTCCAATGCCCGCGTGACGCCGTCGCACCGGAGCGTCACTCGGCCGGCCTGTGGTGCCCACACCTCGAACTGCACGGACGGTTCCCCTTCGTCTGCTCACCGTGATGAAGCGCCTCCATCGTGCGGCATCGGAGATCAATGCGACGGGGGATCCGCCGTTTTGCGGCGGGTGTCGCCCGAAGTACGCGTGCCGGGCGGCCGGCACGGACGGGGACGGGTCTTCCGTTCACGGGGTTTCTGGACAGCTCGCCCCCGGCTGACCGACAATCACCGCGTGACGTCGTCCTTCGAGTTCTCCACGTACCCCGCGCGGCTCTCCGACGCGGAGCGTGACAAGGCGCTGAGCGTGCTGCGGGACGGCGTCGCCAAGGGCCGCCTGTCCCACGACACGTTCATCCGGCGCATGGAGCTGGCGCTCGTGGCGCGGCGCGCCGACGAACTCGCCGCGCTCACCGCCGACCTCCCGCGCGAGAGCCGCCTCTCGCGCGCGGTGTTCGGCACGGTCGAGGCCGTCTCCGGGTTCACCGTCCGGCTGCGCCGCGCCTGGCGGGCCGAGAAGCTGCCGAAGCTGCTGCTGCCGCACCCCGCGCACGGGCATCCGCTGCGGATAGGGCGCGACCCCGCCAACGGGCTGCGGCTCACGCACGAGACGGTATCCCGCGTGCACGCCGAACTCACCCACCAGGGCGGCCTGTGGGTGCTGCGCGACCTCGGCTCCACCAACGGCACGACGGTGAACGGCCGCCGGGTCGTCGGCGCGGCCGTGGTCCGCGACGGCGACCAGGTGGGCTTCGGCCGGATCACCTACCGTCTCGCCGCCAACTGACGTGGCGCCCGCCGCCGTTGACACATGACGGTGGCGGTACGGAGGACACCCGGAGCCTCCCGTTCGGGTGAGCCGGGCTGGGGTCCCGGGCCCGCCGTGCCGATGCACCGGGAATGACGCACACCTCAGTGAAGACGGTAGGGGCGGGGCTGTCCGCCGCCGCCCTGCTCCTGCTCGCCGGCGCGACGCCCGCGGCCCGCGCGGACACCGCGCCGGAGCCCGGGAACTGGCTGATGCTCGGCGTGAGCCACGGGGACGCCCCGGCCAGCGCGGAGGACGGCACCCTGCTGCGCTGCGACCCGCCCGGCGGCGGCCACCCCCACGCGGAGGAGGCCTGCGCACAGCTGTCGGCCGCCGACGGCCGCATCACCGCCCTCCCCGCACAGGACGCGCTCTGCCCGATGATCTACGCCCCGGTCACGGCCCACGCGGAGGGCATGTGGCGCGACCGCCCGGTCACCTGGAAGGAAACCTTCCCGAACACCTGCGCGCTGCGGGCCCGCACGGGGGCGCTGTTCGCACTGGACGGGGCCTGAACCCCCTCACCTCAACCCCACCCGCGCCTGCCGTGCGGCCGCCACCACCGTGCGGGACTGGTGTTCCACCTGGTGGCGGACCGGGACCCAGCGGGCGCGGAAGCGGGCGGCGAAGGCGTCGCTCCAGTGGGCGACCAGGCGGTCCAGGCGGGCCGCCGCCTCGGCGTCGGTGTCGCGCAGCGCGCGCCGCAGCATCGCCGCCGCCCGCAGCGGCACCCGGCGCGCGAAGGCGTCCACGCTGCCGACGTAGGCGCGGGTGCCGTCCGCGGGCGGGGTGCGGACCAGGTCGGCGGCCAGCCCCGGCACCAGCTCCAGCGCCCAGGTGGCCGCCCGCAGCAGCGGACCGCCGGCCTCGGCGGACGGCGGTCCGGGCCGTACGTCCTCCAGCACGTGCCGCACCTCGCCCGCGTCCCGCAGCAGGCGTTCCGCGAGCGCGTGCATCGCCGTGTCGGGCGCCGGGTGCGGGGCCGGGTCGTCGACCAGGTCGCTCGCCCACATCGGCACCTCGACCACCGCGGTCAGACCGCCGTACCGGTGCGCGTGGTACCAGGTGCTGTGCCGGGCGTCGTCGGTCAGGCTCGGGTAGGCCGGGGCGGCCTCCGGCGCGGGCATCACATGCACGCCGGGCCCCGACGCGGGCCAGCCCGCCGCGTCCGAGGCGCCCGTCTCCACCGGGATGTGCAGCTCCGCCGCGGACTTGGCGAACGGTTCCGCCAGTCCGGGCACGTCCCGCGTCAACTGCACCCAGCTGCCGCCCAGATCGGTGCCGTGCAGGGACACCTGGAGGAAGGGCCGCAGCTCGTCGATCACCCCGGTCAGCGCCCGCGTCTCCGGGGGCAGCCGGTCGGCGGGCAGCACCGAGGGCGCCCACTCCGGCTGCTCGGGCCCGGCCGGGCGGAAGAAGCCCAGGTGGTAGTCGTACAGGCTGCGCGGCGCCGGGGTGACGTGCAGGCTCGCCCCGTCGGGGTCCGCGCACAGCAGGAAGTGCCAGGAGACGCCGTCCCGCAGCTCCCGCTCGAGCAGGGCGCGCCGGGCCAGCGCGAGCAGCGTCCCGTTGCCCGCGGGCTCGTTGGCGTGGGCGCCCGCCACGACCAGGACGGCGTGCCGGGCGCGTCCCACGGACAGCAGGTGCAGCGGCCGTCCGCCACGGGACACCCCCACCTGCCGCAGCACACACAGACCCGGCCACTGGACGGCCAGTGCCCGGGCGGAGAAGACCAGCTCGGCCACCGTCGGATAGCGCGACTCCCGCAGCGGACCCACCCCCCGTCACCGCCCGCACTCGCACTGCGCAGTACCCCACGGCCGCGAGACGGTGTCAAGGGCGGCGCGGGGGAGCCGCCAGGGGGCGCTCGGAGGCACACCACGGCCCTCTTCCCGCACGTCGGCCGTCCCGCGCCCGCCGCGCGTCCCCCACGGGTCCGCACCGGCCGTGCGCCGACCGCGCACCGACTCCGCACAGCGCCCCCACCGAGGGAACCACCGTCACTCCGGCACCCGCTCCAACAGCGCCGCCGGCGACGCGGCGAACAGCTCCGCCACCCGCGCCTCCCCTGTGAACTCCCGCCCCGGCTCCCGGACATCGGCCCACCGCCCCCGCGGCAGCGGCAGCCGGGTGTCGCCCCAGCCGCCCGACTCCGCGAGCCGCAGCGAGAGGCGGGTCACCGCGGTGACCACCTCGCCGGAGCGGGCGAACGCCAGGCAGTGGTCCGCCGCGGCCCCCACCGCGGTCAGCGGCTCGTACGACGCCGTCGTGCCGAAGCCCTCCGGCCGTCGCGCCCGCAGCGCCAGCGCCGCCCGGGTCACCGCCTCCTTGTCGCCGCCGCCCTCGCCGAACCGCGGGGGGCGCCGGTTGTCCGGGTCGACCAGCGCCCGGTACTCGTGCTCCGTGCCCTGGTACAGGTCGGGCACGCCCGGCATCGTCAGGTGCACCAGCGCCGCCCCCAGCACGTTCGCCCGGATGTGCGGCTCCAGCGCCTCCCGCAGCTCCGCGACCTTCCGCCCCGGCACCCCGCACGGCCCCGCCGTCACGAAGCGCGCCACCGCCTCCTCGTACGGCGGCTCCTGCTCGGTCCAGCTGGTGAACAGGCCCGCCTCCCGCACATGCTTCAGCAGCGCCGCCTGCACCCGCTCCTCCTCGGCCGGGCCCAGCCCGAACACCGTCTGCCAGGCCGCCCACGCCGTCTGCCCGTCGGGCACGGCCTGCCCGGCGCGGGACACCTCCGTGAGGACGTCCGCCCAGCGCTCCGGGCACTCGGTGAGCACGTGCAGCGCCGCCCGCACGTCCGCGCTGCGCTTGGCGTCGTGCGTGGACAGCACCGTCCCCGTGGCCGGCCAGTCCCGCTGCACGCGCGCGCAGTACGCGTGGAAGCGGTCCGGGGCCACCGCCGGGCCGCCCGGCTCGCCGCCCACCTCCGTCGCCGACAGCAGCGGCACGTAGCGGTAGAACGCCGTGTCCTCCACGGACTTGGCCCGCAGCGCCGACGCCGTCTGCGCGAACCGCGTACGGAACTCCACATGCGCGGGCCCGTCCCCGTACCGCCCCAGCAGCAGGTCCCGCACGACGTCCACCGCGCCCGCCTCCTCCGGGACGGCGAACGCGCGCCGGGCCTCGGCCGCGGCCTCCTCGGTCACCACCGTGGCCGCGTCCTCGGGGGAGTAGGGCCGGTACACCTCCAGCCGCACCAGCAGCTCCGTCAGCGCGGTGCGCAGCGCCCACGGCGCGCGGTCCCGCAGCGCGGTCTCGGGGGCGGTCGCGCACAGCCGGCTCGCCACCCGGGTGAGCCGCTCGGTCTCGGCGGCCAGCTCGTGCGTGAGCACGTTGTACGCGGCCCGCCGCACCGTGGCGTCCCAGTCGCCGCCCCGGTCCGTCTGAGGGGCCGCGTACGCCCGGTAGCGGCCCAGCAGCTCCCCGAACCCGTCCGGGTCCATGAACAGCCCGTCGACGTGGCGCAGGGCGTCGTAACCGGTGGTGCCGGCGACCGGCCAGGAGGCGGGCAGCGCCTCGCCGTCGGCGAGGATCTTCTCCACCACCGTCCAGCGGCCGCCCGTCGCCTCGTGCAGCCGCCGCAGATAGCCGCCGGGGTCGGCGAGCCCGTCCGGGTGGTCGACGCGCAGCCCGTCGACCACGCCCTCGTGCAGCAGCTCCAGGATCTTCGCGTGCGTCGCCTCGAACACCTCGGGGTCCTCCACCCGCACCCCGATCAGCTCGGAGATGCTGAAGAACCGCCGGTAGTTCAGCTCGGTGCGGGCCAGCCGCCACCACACCGGCCGGTACCACTGGGCGTCCAGCAGCTGCGGCAGCGGCAGGGAGGCCGTGCCCTCGCGCAGCGGGAAGACGTGGTCGTAGTAGCGCAGCACGTCCCCGTCGGTCTTCAGCCGGTCCGCCTCCTCGCCGAGCGGCCCGCCGAGCACCGGCAGCAGCACCTGCCCGCCCTGCGCCTCCCAGTCGATGTCGAACCAGCGGGCATGGCGCGAGGACGGGCCGTCGCGCAGCACCTCCCACAGCGCCGGGTTGTGGCGCGGGGACATCGCCATGTGGTTCGGGACGATGTCCACCACCAGCCCGAGCCCGTGCCGCCGCGCGGTGCGGGACAGCTCCCGCAGCCCTTCCTCGCCGCCCAGCTCCTCCCGTACGCGCGCGGGGTCCACCACGTCGTAGCCGTGCGGGGAGCCGGGCACCGCCTCCAGGACGGGCGACAGATGCAGATGGGACACGCCGAGCGAGGCCAGGTACGGCACGGCCTCGGCCGCCGCCGCGAACGGGAAGCCGGGCTGGAGCTGGAGCCGGTAGGTCGCCGTGGGCACCGCCGGGTCAGGACGCTCAGGGGTGGTCATGGGACGTACGTACCCGCGTGGCCGCGTCTCGTGCCCTTCCTGCTCCGTTCGGGGGTTGCTTTCCAGCCCCTCCGGCGTTCGAGGAGCGGGGGGCAGCGCCCCCCCCGGGAGGCGCGGTCACGCCGGCCGTTGCAGCACCGTCATGCTCCGGTCGGCCAGCGTCAGCCGGGTGCCCGCCGACACCTTCGGACCCGTACCCGGGGGGACGCCGTCCGCGCGGGCGGTGTCGACCACCACCTGCCACTGCGCGCCGTGGTCCACGGGCACCACGAAGTCCAGCGGCTTGGGGGAGGCGTTGAACATCAGCAGGAACGAGTCGTCGGTGATCCGCTCCCCGCGCTGTCCGGGCTCGGAGATGGCGTTGCCGTTGAGGAACACGGTCAGCGCCGACGCCCGCGCCGACTCCCAGTCCCGCTGGGTCATCTCCGCGCCCTCGGGGGTGAACCAGGCGATGTCGGAGAGGTCGTCGTGGGTGCCCTCCACGGGGCGGCCGTGGAAGAAGCGGCGGCGGCGGAAGACGGGGTGGTCCTTGCGCAGCCACACCATCGCGCGCGTGAACTCCAGCAGCTGCCGCCGGACGTCTTCCCCGGCCCCCTCGCCCGCACCCTCCTCCCCGTCGGGCCAGTCCACCCAGGCCAGCTCGTCGTCCTGGCAGTAGGCGTTGTTGTTGCCGCGCTGGGTGCGGGCCAGCTCGTCGCCGTGGCTGATCATCGGCACGCCCTGGGAGAGCATCAGCGTGGCGATGAAGTTCCGCATCTGCCGGGCCCGCAGCCGCAGCACGTCCGGGTCGTCGGTGTCGCCCTCGGCCCCGCAGTTCCAGGACCGGTTGTGGCTCTCGCCGTCCCGGTTGTCCTCCCCGTTGGCCTCGTTGTGCTTCTCGTTGTACGACACCAGGTCGTGCAGGGTGAAGCCGTCGTGGCAGGTGACGAAGTTGATCGAGGCGAGCGGGCGCCGCCCGTCGTCCTGGTAGAGGTCGGAGGAGCCGGTCAGCCGGGACGCGAACTCCGCGAGCGTGCGCGGCTCGCCCCGCCACAGGTCCCGCACGGTGTCCCGGTACTTGCCGTTCCACTCGGTCCACAGCGGCGGGAAGTTGCCCACCTGGTAGCCGCCCTCGCCGACGTCCCAGGGCTCCGCGATCAGCTTCACCTGCGAGACCACCGGGTCCTGCTGCACCAGGTCGAAGAACGACGACAGCCGGTCCACCTCGTGGAACTGCCGGGCCAGGGTGGCCGCCAGGTCGAAACGGAACCCGTCGACATGCATCTCGGTGACCCAGTACCGCAGCGAGTCCATGATCATCTGGAGCACGTGCGGGGACCGCATCAGCAGCGAGTTCCCGGTGCCCGTCGTGTCCATGTAGTACCGGGGGTCCTCGGTCAGCCGGTAGTAGGAGGGGTTGTCCAGGCCCTTGAAGGACAGCGTGGGGCCCAGGTGATTGCCCTCGGCGGTGTGGTTGTAGACCACGTCGAGGATCACCTCGATCCCGGCCTCGTGCAGCGCCTTGACCGCGGACTTGAACTCCAGCACCTGCTGGCCCCGGTCGCCCCAGGACGCGTAGGCGTTGTGCGGGGCGAAGAAGCCGATGGTGTTGTAGCCCCAGTAGTTGTTCAACCCCATGTCGACCAGCCGGTGGTCGTTCACGAACTGGTGCACCGGCATCAGCTCCAGCGCGGTGACGCCCAGTGCGGTCAGGTGCTCGATGATCGCCGGGTGGGCCAGGCCCGCGTAGGTGCCGCGCAGCTCCTCGGGCAGCCCCGGGTGACGCATGGTGAGGCCCTTGACGTGGGCCTCGTAGATCACCGTGTGGTGGTACTCCGTCCGGGGGCTGCGGTCGTCCCCCCAGTCGAAGTACGGGTTGACCACGACCGACGTCATCGTGTGCGGCGCCGAGTCCAGGTCGTTGCGCCGTCCGGGGTCGTCGAAGTGGTAGCCGTAGACCTCCTCGCCCCACTGGACCGAGCCGCTGATCGCACGCGCGTACGGATCGAGGAGCAGTTTCGCGGAGTTGCAGAGCAGCCCCCGCTCGGGGGCGTACGGCCCGTGCACACGGAAGCCGTACCGCTGCCCGGGCATCACCCCGGGCAGGTACGCGTGCCGCACGAACGCGTCGCTCTCCCGCAGTTCGACCGCGGTTTCGGAGCCGTCGTCGTGCAGCAGACACAGCTCTACTCGGTCCGCGGCCTCCGTGAAGACCGCGAAATTCGTTCCGGCGCCGTCGTACGTGGCACCGAGCGGATACGCCTCGCCAGGCCAGACCTGCATGGACACGACTCTTTCAGGTGTACGGCGCCGGTGGGGACGCCTGGGCTCCGAGTGTCCCCGTGTCTCCCCGAACGGGCGGGATCGAGGGCGGGTCCACCTTCCTACCCATGCCCCGGCCGCCGCGGACCGCACCTCCTGTGATTCCCGCTATGAACATGCTCACTCGCCGGCCCGCGCGGAACGGAACGGTCGCTTGGACGGGGGAAGTTGGGAAACGACCCTGTCCATCGGGCTGCATCGCGCACCGCATGCGGAGTACTCTCCTTGATCGTTGGACGGGGAGTGCTCGGGGGACTGGAAGGCGGTGCGCGGGTGGGCTCGGGAGGGCTGGAACTGCCCCCTGGTGACGAGGGTCACGAGGGGAGCGGCTCCACGGACGTCCCGCCCGGTGCGGTGTCCCTGGCACGGCCGATGGACGCGGGTTCGATCGGACCGGAGCTGGACTGGGGCGCGGACGCGTGGCGCGAGGTGCGCACGCGCGCGCAGCGGGCCGGCCGGGCCTACATCTGGCTGAACCTGGTCGAGCAGCGGCTGCGCGCGGTCGTCGCCGCCGTGCTGCGGCCGGTCTACGAGCCCGTGCACGGCGACGACTGGGTGGTCGCCGCCGCGGGACCCGCCGGACAGGAGTGGGTGCAGCGGGCGGTCGCCGTGCGCGAGGTCAGCCGCCGCAAGGGCTATCTGCTCGATCCGGCCGACGACAACGTGCTGTCGTTCCTCACCCTGCCGCAGCTGCGCGAGCTGATGGTGCAGCACTGGCCCTGCTTCGAGCCGTACTTCGACGACCGCCGGGACGTCGAGCTGGCACTGGACGAGCTGGAGGTCACCCGCAACGTGGTCTCCCGCAACCGGGCGCTGTCCGAGGCGGTGCTGAACCAGGCCGAGCGGGCCTCCGCGCGGCTCCTCGAGATGCTCGGCGCGGGCGGCGACGTGCCCTCGGCGCGCCGGCTGCCGGTGGACGCGGTCGAGGACCTGGTCGGCGACCGGTACGCGGACGTGGTCGCCGTGCATCCGGACCGGGTGCGGCTGCTGCGCCAGTTCCCGGCCGAGGACATGTTCGGCGGGGCCCGGCGGCTCGACGCCATCGGCATCGGGCTGAACCTGCTCGTGCAGAACTTCTCGGGGCGCCGCCTGGTGCGGCTCGCCGAGTCCGGCTGCCGGGTGCGGCTGCTGTTCCTCAACCCGGCCTCCAGCGCGGTCAAGCGGCGCGAGCGCGAACTGGGCATCAAACGGGGCGAGCTGGGCCGGTCCGTGGAGATGAACATCCTCCACATGCGCCGTGTGCGGTCCCGGCTGCGTGACCCGGGCGCCTTCGAGATCCAGGTCTACGACGAGACGCCGCGCTGCACGGCCTACCTGGTCGACGGCGACGGCTCGGACGGCATCGCCGTGGTGCAGAACCATCTGCGCCGCACCCGCGGCATGGAGGCGCCGGTGCTGGTCCTGCGCAACGGGGCGAAGGTGGTCAAGCCGGGCGAGACGGAGGAGGGCGGTCTCTTTCCCACCTACCGCGAGGAGTTCGAGCAGATGTGGGCGGATTCACGGCCGGTGTCCTGAACCTCCAGGTCCGCGCGTGTTCCGGGGCCGCCCGGTCCGCTCGGCAAACGGAATGCGATCCTCTGGTTGTCAGTGGCGCGTGCGAGGGTGAAAGCCACTGGGGGAACGCACCGCACAGAAGGGGGGCAGCCCATGGGCTGGCACCGGGAGCTGCTGATCGGCTTCGACCTGGAGACGACGGGGACGGACCCGCGCGAGGCGCGGATCGTCACGGGAGCCGTGATCGAGCTCCGGGCGGGGGAGACGCTGGGGCGCCGGGAGTGGCTGGCCGACCCGGGTGTGCCGATCCCCGCCGACGCGGTGGCGGTCCACGGCATCAGCAACGAGCGCGCGGCCGCCGAGGGCCACCCCGCCGACCAGGTGGCCGACGCCATCGCCGGCGTCCTCGCCGCCTACTGGAAGACCGGCGTCCCGGTCGTCGCCTACAACGCCTCGTTCGACCTGAGCCTGCTCTCCGCCGAGCTGCGGCGGTACGGACTGCCGTCCCTGCGCGACCGCCTCGGCGCCGACCCGGCCCCGGTGATCGACCCGTACACCATCGACCGCGCCGTCGACCGCTACCGCCGTGGCAAGCGCACCCTGGAGGCGGTCTGCGCGGAGTACGGCGTCCCCCTCGACGCGGCGCACGACGCGACGGCCGACGCCCTCGCCGCCGCGCGCCTGGCCTGCGCGATAGCCGACCGCCACCCGAAGGTCGCGGCCCTCGGCCCGGCGGAGCTGCACCGCCGTCAGATCGAGTGGTACGCGGCCTGGGCGGCGGACTTCCAGGACTTCCTGCGCCGCAAGGGCGACCCGGCCGCCGTGGTCGACAGCACCTGGCCGCTGCGCGAACCGGCGGAGCAGCCCCTGCGGCCCGCCCTCTGACGCGCCCCGCTCAGAACGGGTACCAGCGCACGGTCTCGTCCCCGTCCCGCAGCGACGCCACCCGGCGGCGGAACTCGGCCAGGGCCTTGGGGTTGCCCGGGGCGTGCTGGGCGACCCAGGCACAGCTGGCGGTCTCCCGCGCCCCGCGCAGCACCGAGCACCCCTCCCACTCGCGCACGTCCCAGCCATAGGTCTCGGTGAAGGAGTCGTAGGCCTCGTCCGGCAGCCCGTAGCGGTCGTGGGAGAGGGCCATCACCACCAGGTCGTGCTCGCGCAGGTCCGACGAGAAGGTCTCCAGGTCGATCAGCACGGGACCGTCCGGGCCGACGTGCACGTTGCGCGGCAGCGCGTCGCCGTGGATCGGCCCGCGCGGCAGCCGGGGCGTCAGCGCGGCGGCCGCCGCCGCGAACCCGTCGCGCCGCTCGCGCAGATACGCCGCGTCCGCCGGGTCGATCGCGTCGCCCGCGAGCCGCAGCCAGCGCTCGACGCCGTCCAGCAGCGCGCGGGGCGGCAGGGTGAAGGGGGGAGGGGGCAGCGCGTGCACCTGCCGCAGCAGCGCGGCGAGGTCCTTCGGCTCGGTGGGCCGCACCGGGTCGGGCAGCCGGTGCCACACGGTCACCGGGTGCCCCTCCACCAGCAGCGCCTCGGACACGGCAGGCCGCACGGCGGGCACGCCCCGCTCGGCCAGCCATCCGGCGACGGCCAGCTCGCGGCGGGCCCGCTCCCTCAACTCCGCGTCCCGGCCCACCTTGACCACCAGGTCCCCGGCGGCGAACACCGCGTTCTCCCCGAGCGCCAGCAGCCGTACGTCCCCGGCGTCCTGGGGCAGCACCCCCGCGGCCTCCAGAACCTCCCGCGCCCGCGCCTCGTCCATCGCTTCCGCCTCCGTGTCCGTACCGGGCCCGCCGGCCCCGCCGGGCGCCTCCGTCCGGCCGTTCGCCGGTCAGTCTCGCATTCGCACAGGTCGGGTGGTGTGCGCGGGCCCTTGACGTGCGGTGTCGTGTTCACGACCATGACCGAGGCCACACCCCCCACCGTGCGAAGGGGCTGATGCCGTGACGTCGGTCACCGAGGCGAGGAGATCCGAGCCCCGCGCGCCCGGCCCGAGCCGCCCGGGACGGCGTGCCGTCGATCACGGCCCGTGGTTCCTGGTGCTGCCCGCGCTGATCCCGATCCTGGTGCTCAGCGTCGGCCCGCTGCTCTACGGCATCCTGCTGTCCTTCACCGACGCCCAGTCCGGCCGTACCGAGCCGACCCGCTGGATCGGCACGCTGAACTTCCAGGACCTGCTGCGGGACACCCTGTTCTGGGAGTCGTTCCGCATCGGGCTGGTGTGGGCGGTCGGCGTGACGGTCCCGCAGTTCCTGCTGGCGCTCGGCCTGGCCCTGCTGCTCGACCAGGACCTGCGGCTGCGCTGGGCGGCCCGGGCCCTGGCGATCGTGCCCTGGGCGATGCCCGAGGTGGTCGTCGGCATCATGTGGCGCATCACCTACAACCCGGACGCCGGCATCCTCAACGAGACGCTGCGCGACCTCGGGTTCGGCGGCGACCGGGACTGGCTGAGCGGCCTCGCCACCGCCCTGCCCGCGGTGATCGTCGTCGGCGTGTGGGCGGGCATGCCGCAGACCACGGTGGCGCTGCTCGCCGGACTCCAGAACACCCCGCGCGAACTGCACGAGGCCGCGGCCGTGGACGGCGCGGGAGCCTGGCGCCGCTTCCGCACGGTCACCTGGCCCGCGCTGCGGCCCGTGGCCCTCGCCATCACGGCGCTCAACCTGATCTGGAACGTCAACTCCTTCGCCCTGGTCTATGTGCTCACCAACGGCGGCCCCGGCGGACGCACCCGTCTGCCCATGCTGTTCGCCTACGAAGAGGCCTTCCGGTACGGGCAGTTCGGCTACGCGGCCGCCATGGGCTGTGTGATGGTCGCCCTGATCTCGGTGTCGCTCGCCGTGTTCCTCGTGGGTCGGCTGAGGGGAGGCGACGAGAGTTGAGGACCCGTCCCGCCGCCCGCGCCGGCCAGTACGCCGCCCTGCTCGCGTACCTGGTCTTCCTGGCCTTCCCGTTCGTCTGGCTGGTGTCCACCGCGTTCAAGCCGGCCACCGAGCTCGCCGGGCTGCACCCCACCTGGATCCCGCGGGACCCCACCCTGGCCAACTTCCGTCAGGCCTTCGACGAGCAGCCGCTGCTGCGCGCCGCCCTCAACTCCCTGCTCACCGCGTCCGCCGCGGCCCTCGTCGCGGTCGCCGTGGCCACCCCGACGGCGTACGTCATGGCCCGCCACCGCGGCGCCCTGGCGCGGGCGGCGACCGGCTGGGTGGTGGTCAGCCAGGCGTTCCCGTTCGTGCTGCTGATCATCCCGCTGTTCCTGGTGCTGAAGAACCTGCGGCTCATCGACTCGCTGCCCGGCCTGGTGCTGGTCTACGTCGTCTGGTCGCTGCCCTTCGCCCTGTGGATGCTCACCGGGTACGTCCGTGCCGTGCCGGCCGAGCTGGAGGAGGCGGCGGCCGTGGACGGCGCGGGGCGGCTGCGCACCCTGGTGTCGGTGACCGCGCCGCTGCTCGCGCCGGGCATCGCGGCGACCGCGCTGTTCGCCTTCGTCACCGCGTGGAACGAGTTCTTCTTCGCCCTCGTGCTGCTGAAGACGCCGGAACAGCAGACGCTGCCGGTGCTCCTCACCCGCTTCATCGGCGCCGAGGGGGTCGCCGACCTC
Organism: Streptomyces albogriseolus; assembly: GCA_014650475.1. GTDB lineage: Bacteria > Actinomycetota > Actinomycetes > Streptomycetales > Streptomycetaceae > Streptomyces > Streptomyces albogriseolus. The sequence goes on along the minus strand of BMVA01000004.1, from coordinate 247,029 downwards.
GGCCCGCTGGCCGCCGCCGCGTTCCTCGCGACGCTTCCCTCCCTGCTGGTGTTCGCGCTCATCCAGCGCCGCATCACCGGCTCCCTCCTCGCCGGGGCGGTGAAGGGCTGATGACCCGCATGACCCGCACCAGGATGCTCGTCGGAATCCTCGCGTCGGCCCTGCTCCTCGCGGGCTGCTCCTCAGGACCCACCCGCGACGACGGCCGGGTCACCCTGCGCTTCCAGTCCCTGGCCTGGCAGCAGGAGTCGGTCGAGGCCACCAAGGAACTGGTCGACGAGTGGAACGCCCTCCACCCGGACGTCCGCGTGGAGTACGTCCAGGGCAGCTGGGACAGCGTCCACGACCAGCTCCTCACCTCCTTCGAGGGCGGCGAGGCGCCCGACATCGTCCACGACGCCTCCGACGACCTCGCCGACTTCGCGTACGGAGGCCACCTCGCCGACCTCACGGAGCTGCTGCCCGAGCGGCTCACCTCCCACATCCCGGCGCTCGCCTGGCAGTCCGTCACCTTCGGCGACGGCGTCTACGGCGTGCCCTTCCTCCAGGAGCCGCGCGTCCTCATCGCCGACGCCGCCCGCCTGAGGGAGTCGGGCGTCCGCGTCCCGACGCCCGAACACCCCTGGAGCTGGGACGAGTTCCGCGAGGTGACGAAGGAGCTGTCCGGCGACGGCCGCTACGGGGTGGCCTGGCCGCTCAAGGAGCCGGTGTCCGCGACCCTCAACCTGTCCCTCTCCGCGGGCGGCCGGCTCTTCCACCGCGACGCCGGCGGGAAGGTCACCGTGCGGTTCGAGGAGGGCGACGAGGTCGTCCCGCGCACCATCCACGAGCAGGTGAACATTGACCGCAGCGCCTCGCCGACCACCCTCGGCAGCGGGGGCTCCGACACCCTGCCCGGCCTCTTCGCGGGCACGTACGCGATGGTGCCGCTCGGCTTCTCGTACCGCCAGCAGATCGTCCAGCAGGCGCCGGAGGGCTTCGAGTGGCAGGTGCTGCCCGCACCGGCCGGGGCCGGCGGACTCGCCCAGGGCGTCAGCCCGCAGACGCTGTCCGTCGCCGAGGACTGCCCGCACAAGAAGGAGGCCGTGGCCTTCCTCGACTTCCTGCTCCAGCCGCGGAACATGGTGCGCCTGGCGCTCGGCGACTGGATGCTGCCCACCGGCCGCCAGGCCCTCGCCGACCCGGCCCTGCGCACCCCCGAACACGGGTGGGCCACCGGCACGGCGCTGGCCGCCCGTCTGCGCCCGGCGCCCGCGCAGTCCGTACGGGGCTACCCGGAGTGGAAGGACAAGGTCGCCACCCCGGCGCTCCAGGAGTACTACAGCGGCGCGATCGGCCTCGACGAGCTGCGGAAGAGGCTGGAGAAGGACGGCAACCTGGTCCTCGCCCGGTACCAGCGGTGAGCAGTGCGCGCGTTATTGAGTTGTACGAGACGTCTCGTCTCGCTTAAGGTCGTCGCATGACCGCTCCCGCGCACATCGCCATGTTCTCCATCGCCGCCCACGGGCACGTGAACCCCAGCCTCGAGGTGATCCGCGAGCTGGTGGCGCGCGGGCACCGGGTGACGTACGCGATCCCGCCCCTGTTCGCCGACAAGGTCGCCGAGACCGGCGCCGAGCCCAAGCTGTGGAACTCCACCCTGCCCGGCCCCGACGACGACCCCGAGGCCTGGGGCACCACCCTCCTCGACAACGTCGAGCCCTTCCTCGCGGACGCCGTGCAGGCGCTCCCGCAGCTCCTCGAGGCGTACGAGGGCGACACCCCCGACCTCGTGCTGCACGACATCACCGCCTACCCGGCCCGCGTGCTGGCCCACCGCTGGGGCGTGCCCGCCGTCTCCCTCTCGCCGAACCTCGTCGCCTGGGAGGGCTACGAGAAGGAGATCGCCGAGCCGATGTGGGAGGAGCCCAAGAAGACCGCACGCGGCAAGGCGTACTACGCCCGCTTCCAGGCCTGGCTGGAGGAGAACGGGATCTCCCTGCACCCCGACGACTTCGCCGGCCGTCCGGACCGCTCCCTCGTGCTCATCCCGAAGGCGCTCCAGCCGAACGCCGACCGGGTCGACGAGCGCGTGTACTCCTTCGTGGGCGCCTGCCAGGGCGACCGCGGCGCCGAGGGGGACTGGCAGCGGCCGGCCGGGGCGGAGAAGGTCGTCCTGGTGTCGCTCGGCTCCTCCTTCACCAAGCAGCCGGCCTTCTACCGGGCGTGCGTCGAGGCGTTCGCCGGGCTGCCCGGCTGGCATCTGGTGCTGCAGATCGGCAAGCACGTCGACCCCGCCGAGCTCGACGACGTTCCGTCCAACGTCGAGGTGCGGTCCTGGGTGCCGCAGCTCGCGGTCCTCAAGCAGGCCGACCTGTTCGTCACCCACGCGGGTGCGGGCGGCAGCCAGGAGGGACTGGCCACCGCCACCCCGATGATCGCCGTGCCGCAGGCCGTGGACCAGTTCGGCAACGCGGACATGCTCCAGGCGCTCGGGGTGGCCCGGCACCTGCCCGCCCAGGAGGCGACGGCCGACGCGCTGCGCACCGCGGCCCTCGCCCTGGTCGACGACCCGGAGGTGGCCCGCCGCCTCAAGGCCGTCCAGGCGGACATGGCCGAGGAGGGCGGCACCCGCAGGGCCGCCGACCTGATCGAGGCGGAACTCCCCGCCCACGGCTGAGGCCCACGCCCGCCGTTCCCGGGCCCGACGGCACGGGAAGGGCCCGGCGGTGGCAGCCGCCGGGCCCTGGGCCGTGCCGTCCGTGCCGGTCAGACCGGTACCTTCTCGCCCTCGTCGTCCCGCGCCTTCGGCGTGACGGCCGCGGGCGCCTCGTCGTGCGTCAGGTCGGGCAGCCGGTGCAGCCACTTCGGGAAGTACCAGTTGCGCTCGCCCAGCAGCGCCATCACCGCCGGCAGCAGCACGCCCCGGATGACCGTGGCGTCGATCAGCACCGCCGCCGCCAGGCCCACGCCCATCTGCTTCATGGACTGCATGGACAGCGTCCCGAAGATCGCGAACACGGCGACCATGATGACCGCGGCGCTGGTGACCACGCCGGCCGTGGTGACCACCCCGTGCCGGATCGCGTCCCGCGTCTGGAGCCCGCGCGCCCGCGCCTCACGGATCCGGGACACCACGAACACGTGGTAGTCCATCGACAGGCCGAACAGGATCACGAAGAGGAACAGCGGCAGCCAGGTGATGATGGCGCCCACGCCCTCCGCGCCCACCAGGGACGCGCCCCAGCCGTGCTGGAAGACCGCCACGAGGATGCCGTACGCGGCGCCCACCGACAGCAGGTTCAGCACGATCGAGGTGACCGCGACCGTCAGTGAGCGGAACGACAGCAGCATCAGCAGGAAGGCGAACACCACCACGAACGCGAACACCGGGACCACCGAGCCGACCAGCTGGTCGTTGAAGTCCTTGTTGCCCGCCACCTGACCGGTGATCGGCGCCTCGACCCCGTCGACCTCGCCGAGCGTCGCGGGCCGCACCTCGTCGCGCAGCTTCTCCAGGCTGGCGCCCGCCGCGTCCTGGTCGGAGCCGCCCACCAGCGGTACGTAGACGAACGCCAGGTTCTGCTGGTCGTGCAGCTTGATCTCGACCGGGCCGCGCGAGGCGCCCGAACTGACCGCCTGCTCACGGAAGTCGGCCAGCGCCGCCTTCACCTCCGGCGCGTTGATGTCGTCCGCCTTGACGACCACCTCGGCCGGCTCCGAACCGCCCGGGAACGCCTCGTTGACCCGGTTGTACGTCTGCACGATCGGCAGCGAGTCGCCGAACTCCTGGTCCAGCGTGAGGTTCTCGGTCTTCATGCCGAGCGCGGGCGCGGCCACCGCGAGCAGCGCACCGGTCGCCACCGCCACCGACAGCACCGGCCGGGCGAGGACCCTCTTCAGCACCGCCGACCAGAACCGGCTGTCGTTGCCGCCGCTCGTCCGCCGGCGCAGGAACGGCACCTTGCCCTTCTCGACCCGCTCGCCCAGCAGCGACAGCAGCGCGGGCAGCACGGTCACGGAGCCGACCATGGCGACGGCCACCACCATCAGCGAGGCCAGGCCCATCGCCTCGAACTCGGCGATCCCGGTGAACAGCATGCCCGCCATCGCCACGCACACCGTGACACCGGAGACGACGATCGCCCGGCCGCTGGTCGCGGCGGCGATCCGCAGCGCGGTCCGCGCGTCCCGGCCCGCCTCCCGCTCCTCGCGCTCACGGCGCAGGTAGAAGAGGCAGTAGTCGACGCCGACGGCCAGACCCACCAGCAGCATCACCGAGTTGGCGGTGTCGCTCATCGGCTGGAGGTGGCTGACGAGCCCCATCAGGCCCATCGTCGCCATGATCGCGGTGATCGCCAGGGCGACCGGCAGCAGCGCCGCCACCAGCGCGCCGAACGCGATCAGCAGAATGCCGAGGGCGACCGGCACCGCCGAGTACTCGGCCTTCTTGAAGTCGTCGCCGAACGCGTCGTCGAACGTCTTCATCATGCTGGCGCCGCCGATCTCCTCGATCCGCAGCGACCCGTGCTCCTTCTGGACGTCCGCCACCGCGTCCAGCACCGGCTCGATCCGCTCACCGGCCGTCTGCGGGTCGCCCCGCACGTCGAACTGGACCAGCGCGCTGCGCCCGTCCTTCGACACCGTGCCGCTGTCGTACGGCGAGGTGACGTCCGTGACCTCGCCGGTCCGCTCCACGGCCGTCATCACCGCGGCGACCGCGGAGCGGAACTCCGCGTCGGCGGAGGTGAGCCCGGCGTCCTTCGCCTGGACGAGCACGGTCTCGGCGGCCGGCTCCTCGATCCCGGCCTCCTCGATGATGCGGGCCGCGGTGCCGGTCTCCCCCTTGAGCTGTTCACTGTCCTCGACGTCGACCCGGCCCGCGGCCGAGCCGAGCCCCATCGCCAGCACCACGAACAGCACCCAGATGCCGACGGCCGCCCAGCGGTGCCGGGCGCTCCAGCCGCCGGCGCGGGCGGCGAGCCCCCGTACCCGCGTGTCTCCGTTCCCCATGACGGGTCCGCTCCCTCGTCCGCGGCGGCGACCCCCTGCCGCCACCTGACGTTTCGACGGTAGGGGCGGTGTGAGCGCGTCTCGTCGTGCTGCCCGGTGAAGCTGCCGGGCCCGTGGTCATCCCTGTGGTGCGCCCCTTCTCCGCACAGGGGAGGACCGTGGCCCCCTACACATGTCCGGGACACCGGCACGGTGGATCAGGGTCGGGGGGCGGGGGGACGGAAACCGGTCACAGCCATTCCGCAACCTTGTTGAACAAGTCACAGCTGTGTGTTCAGGTTGCTCCGGGCCCCGCCCGTCGGTCAGAGTTGCGAGGCCCGCCGCGCGCGGGCGCCCCGGCCGTCGTGCCCGCCCCCACGGGGCACGACGGCCGCACTACAGTCGGGGCCATGGCGACGAGATACGCGGCGCTGCTGCGCGGCATCAACGTGGGCGGCGGCAAGAAGGTCCCGATGGCCGAGCTGCGGGGCCTGCTCGAGAGCCTCGGCCTCAGGGACGTCCGCACGTATCTGCAGAGCGGCCAGGCCGCGTTCACCGCGGGACACGGCGGCGAGGAGTCCCTGGCCGCCGATCTGTCCGGGGCGCTCGCCGGCCGCTTCGGCTTCGACGTGGACGTGATCGTCCGCGACCACGCCTATCTGAGGGGCGTGGTCGAGGCCTGCCCCTTCCCGGCCGGCGATCTGGAGCCGAAGCAGCTCCACGTCACCTACTACTCCGCACCCGTCACCGAGGACCGGTTCGCGGAGATCGACCGCGAGACCTACCTCCCCGAGGACTTCCGCCTCGGCGACCGCGCCCTCTACCTGTACGTCCCCGACGGCCTCGGCCGCTCCAAGCTCGCCGAGCATCTGTCGAAGCCCCGCCTGGCCCGAGGCGTCGTCGCCACCAGCCGCAACTGGAACACGGTGCGCAAGCTGGCGGAGATGACCGCGGACTGAGCCCCGGCTCAGGCGCCCAGCGCCGTCAGCAGCGGCGTCCGGGCCGCGTCGTAGCGCTCCAGGAGGACCTGGGCGACCTCCGGGGACGGGCCCAGCACGTCCGCCAGGACGTCCGCCCCGGCCGCGCCCCGGGCGATCCGGTCGGGCAGCCGGCCCGGCGCCAGGACGTACGGGGCGACGGCGACGCGGGCGCAGCCGAGCTCCCGCAGCTCCCGCACCGCGTCCTCGGTGCGGGGAAGGGATGCGGAGGCGAACGCAGGCCGCACGGCGCACCAACCGGTGTGCCGCCACTCCCGCGCGACGTCTGCGATCACTGCGATCGCCTCCGGGTCGGAGGACCCCGCCGAGGCCAGCACGACCCCGGTCGAGGACCGGTCGGCGGGCGTCAGGCCCGCCTCGTGGAGCCGGCGCTCCAGGGCCGCCAGCAGCAGCGGGGACGGGCCCAGCACGTCCGCCTGGCGGATCCGCAGCCGCGGCGGCGCCTCGGCCAGCACCGCGGGGATGTCCGCCTTGGCGTGGAAGGCCCGGGTGAGCAGGAGCGGCAGCGCGACCACGTCGCGCACCCCCTCCGCGTCCAGGGACCGCAGCACCGCGCCGACGGACGGCACGTTGAAGTCCAGGAACCCGGTCTCCACCCGCAGTCCGGGGCGCTGGGCGCGCACCCGGCGCACCAGGTCGTGGACGGTCGCGGCGTGCCGCGGATCGCGGCTGCCGTGGGCGACGACGAGCAGGACGGGACGACGCATCACACGCACCTCAGCTCTTCACCAGGAGTCCGCGGGTGCGCAGGACCCGGCGTTCGAGCGGGCTGAAGATCAGCAGGTCGACGGCGATGCCGACGGTGAGGATGAGCAGGATCGCCTCGAAGACCATCGCCATGTCGCTGGCGTTGCGGCCGTTCTCCAGGAGCTGTCCGAGGCCGACGCCGAGGTCGGGGAAGGAGGCGATGATCTCGGCGGCCATCAGGGAGCGCCAGGAGAAGGCCCAGCCCTGCTTGAGGCCGGCGACGTAGCCGGGGAGGGCGGCGGGCAGGGTGATGTGCCAGGTGGCCTTGAGGCCGGTGGCGCCGAGGGTGCGTCCGGCGCGCTGGAACAGCGGCGGAACCTGGTCGACGCCGGAGAGCAGTCCGTTGGCGATGGAGGGCACGGCGCCCAGGAGGATGACCGCGTACATCATCTGGTTGTTCAGGCCGAGCCAGATGACGGCGGGCGGGACCCAGGCGACCGAGGGCAGGGACTGCAGGCCCGACAGGATGGGGCCGATCGCCGCCCGGATCAGTTTGACGCGGGCGAGGAGCAGGCCGAGGGGGGTGGCGATGACGAGGGCGAGGCAGAAGCCGAGCAGGCCGCGGGAGACGGAGGTCCAGATGTAGCCGAGGAGTTCCCCCTGGAGCCAGGCCTTCTCCAGCACGTGCCAGACGTCGGCGGGCGCGGGCAGCTTGGTGGGGTCGTCGACGATCCTGAAGGTGATCAGCGACTGCCACACGGTCAGCACGAGCGCGACGGCGACGACCGGCGGGAGGATCTTCTGGGTGAGGGTCTGCCGCAGCGGCGTGCGGGTGGTCTGGACGGTCTCGAGCGCGTCCAGGCCCGCTTCCAGTCCGGCGAGGTCGCCGGCGTCCTTGGAGGTGGTGTCAGTGCTGGCCATGTCGGCGGATCTCCCCACGGAGTTGCTCGGTGATCTCGACGGACAGCTCGGCTACGGCGGTGTCCTCGATGCGGCGCGGGTGCGGGATGTCCACGGTCCACTGCCGGGCGATGCGGCCGGGGCGGGAGGACAGCAGGACGACGCGCTGGGCGAGACGGACGGCCTCGCGGACGTTGTGGGTGACGAACAGCACCGACAGGCCGGTCTCGCGCCAGATGCGGGTGAGTTCGTCGTGGAGGACGTCGCGGGTGATGGCGTCGAGCGCGGCGAACGGCTCGTCCATCAGCAGCAGCCGGCTCTCCTGGGCGAGGGCGCGCGCGAGGGCGACGCGCTGGCGCATGCCGCCGGACAGCTCGTGGACGCGCTTGCCGTGGGCGCCCTTGAGGCGGACCAGCTCCAGGAGCTGTTCGGCGCGCTCGCGGCGTTCGTTCTTGGGGGTGCCGCGCAGTTTGAGGGCGAGTTCGATGTTCTTGCCGGCGGTGAGCCAGGGGAACAGGGCGTGTTCCTGGAACATCAGGGCGGGCCGGCCGTCGGTGGTGATGGCTCCGGCGGTGGGCCGGTCGAGGCCGGCGACCAGGTTGAGCAAGGTGGACTTGCCGCAGCCGGAGGCGCCGAGGAGGGTGACGAACTCGCCGGGGGCGACGTCGAGGCTGATGTCGTCCAGCACGAGCTGCCGCCCGGCGGGGCCCGCGAAGGACTTCGAGACGTGCTCGACACGGGCCGCGTGCGTGGCCGACTGCGTGCCGTCGGCGGCCTTGGCGAGGGTCGTGGCCATGGTCGTCACCTCCTGGGATGCGTGCGGGTCAGGACCGGACGCCGAGTCCGGCGTCGTCGACGGCGGGCCGGCCGGCCGCCTGGAGGACCTTGCGGAGCAGGGAGAGGTCGTAGATGCCCTTCAGGTCCGGCTGCTCCAGCAGGCCCGCCTCGACGGCGTGACGCGCCTGCGTCCTGAGGGTGGCGGCCAGCGGGTCGTCCAGGAAGGTGATCGACTTCCAGGCCGGGTCGAGCACCTCCGCGGGCAGCGGCTTGCCGGTGTCGGCCGCGAGCCGCGCGTTGGCGGCCTCCTTGGCCTCCTCCGGGTGGGCGTTGATCCACCGGTTGGACGCGACGGACGCCCGCAGCACGGCCTCGACGGCCTTGGGGTGCTTGTCGAGGAACTCCTGGCGGACGACGATGTTGGTGATCACGAACTTGCCGTCCGGCCACAGCGACGCCTCGTCCAGCAGCACCTTTCCGCCCTGCGCGACCAGCCGCGACGCGGTCGGCTCCGGCACCCAGGCCCCGTCGACCGACCCGGACCTGAACGCGTCCGGGGTGACCTTGTTGTCGCTGCGGACGACGGTGACGTCGCCCTTGCCGCTCTGCGGGTCGACCTTCCAGCCCTGCCGGGCGGCCCAGTTGAGGAACGCCACGTCCTGGGTGTTGCCGAGCTGCGGGGTCGCGATCCGCTTCCCCTCGACGTCCTCGAGCGACCTCACCTTGTCCGGGTTCACGACCAGCTTCACCCCGCCGGACGCCGAACCGGCCACGATGCGCAGATTCTTGCCGTCCGCCTTGGCCCAGCCGTTGACCGCGGGGGAGGGGCCGAGGAAACCGATGTCCAGGGAACCGGAGTTGAGCGCCTCGATCGCCGAGGGGCCCGCGTTGAACACCGCGTACTTCGCCTCGGTGCCCCCGAGTTCCTTCTGGAAGAACCCCTTCTGGGCGCCGACCAGGGCGGTGCCGTGGGTGAGGTTGCCGAAGTAGCCGATCCGGACGGCGTCCAGACCGTCGGTCCTGGCGCCCGAGACGACCCGCGCGGGGTCCGTGTCCTTGGCCTGGGACCCGTAACCGCAGGCGGCCAGGGCCGGCAACGGCAGCATGGCCAACGCCGCGAGGGCGCGGCGCAGGGCGGTCGTGGCAGGCAAGGGAGACGTTCCTCTCGGTGGCGGCCCGGCGGTCACGCGCGGTCGGTGCGCGGCCGGGCCGTCGGCGGGTTCAGAGCTGTACGGGTGCGGGGCGGGGCCGGCGGGCGGTCAGAAGTCCCACCCGTCGTCGTCCGCCTGGTCGTCGACCGGGTCGGGGGAGGCGAAGGACTCGCCGACCATGCCCGCGGTCAGCGTGGTCCCGTCGTTGGGGTCGATCAGGATGAACGACCCGGTGCGGCGGGAGTCGGCGTAGGTGTCGGCGGGCAGCGGTTCGGCGGTGCGGAGGGTGACGCGGCCGATGTCGTTGGCGGAGAGCCGGCCCGGGTGCGGGTGCAGGGACAGGTCGTCCAGCGTGAGCCGGGACGGGATGTCCTTGACGATCGCCTTGACCGTGCGGGTGCCGTGCTTGAGCAGCACGCGGTGGCCGACCCTCAGCGGCTCGTCGGCGACGTGGCAGACGGTCGCCTCCAGGTCCTGCGTGGTGGCCGGGGCGTCCTTTGCCGGGACGATCAGGTCGCCGCGGGAGATGTCGATGTCGTCGGCGAGCAGCAGCGTCACCGACTGCGGCGTCCAGGCGACGTCGACGGGCTTGCCGAGCAGGTCGATGCCGGTGATCGTGGTCGAGCGGCCCGAGGGCAGCACGGTGATCTCGTCGCCGACCCGGAAGGTGCCGGCGGCGATCTGCCCGGCGTAGCCGCGGTAGTCGGGGTGCTCGGTGCTCTGCGGCCGGATCACGTACTGCACGGGCAGCCGGGCGTGGCAGCGGGTCAGGTCGTGGCTGACCGGCACGGTCTCCAGGTGCTCCAGCACGGTGGGGCCGCCGTACCAGTCCATGTGCGCGGACGGGTCCACCACGTTGTCGCCGACCAGCGCCGAGATCGGGATGGCGGTCACCTCGGGGACGCCCAGCTCGGTGGCGTAGGCGGTGAACTCCTCGGCGATCGCGGCGAATACCGGCTCCTGGTAGCCGGCCAGGTCCATCTTGTTCACGGCGAGCACCACGTGCGGCACCCGCAGCAGTGCGGCGATCGCCGCGTGCCGGCGGGTCTGCTCGACCACGCCGTTGCGGGCGTCGACCAGGATCACCGTCAGCTCGGCGGTCGAGGCGCCGGTGACCATGTTCCGCGTGTACTGCACATGGCCGGGGGTGTCGGCGAGGATGAACCGCCGCCGGGGCGTGGCGAAGTAACGGTACGCCACGTCGATCGTGATGCCCTGCTCCCGCTCGGCGCGCAGGCCGTCGGTGAGCAGCGCGAGGTCGGGGGCGTCCTGGCCACGGCTGGCGGAGGCCCGCTCGACCGCCTCCAGCTGGTCGGCGAGCACCGACTTGGAGTCGTGCAGCAGCCGGCCCACCAGGGTGGACTTGCCGTCGTCGACGGAGCCGGCGGTGGCGAACCGCAGCAGGGTGGTGGCCGAGAGCTCCTCGGTCGTGATCGTGCTCATGCTTAGAAGTACCCCTCGCGCTTGCGGTCTTCCATCGCGGCCTCGGACAGCTTGTCGTCGGCGCGGGTGGCGCCGCGTTCGGTGAGCCGGGAGGCGGCGATCTCCGTGATCACCTTCTCGATGGTGTCGGCGTCGGAGTCGACCGCGCCGGTGCAGGACATGTCGCCGACGGTGCGGTAGCGCACCAGGCGCTTCTCGACCGTCTCGCCGTCCTTGGGGCCGCCCCATTCGCCGGCGGTGAGCCACATGCCGCCGCGCTGGAAGACCTCGCGCTCGTGCGCGTAGTAGATCTCGGGCAGTTCGATGTTCTCGCGGGCGATGTACTGCCACACGTCCAGCTCGGTCCAGTTGGACAGCGGGAACACGCGCACGTGCTCGCCGGGGGCGTGCCGGCCGTTGTACAGGTTCCACAGCTCGGGGCGCTGGCGGCGCGGGTCCCACTGGGAGAACTCGTCGCGCAGCGAGAACACCCGCTCCTTGGCGCGGGCCTTCTCCTCGTCGCGCCGGCCGCCGCCGAACACCGCGTCGAAGCCCTGCTCGCGGATGGTGTCCGTGAGCGGCACCGTCTGCAGCGGGTTGCGGGTGCCGTCCGGGCGCTCCTTGAGGACGCCGCGGTCGAGGTAGTCCTGCACGGAGGCGACGTGCAGCCGCAGCCCGTGCTCGGTGACCGTGCGGTCGCGGTAGTCGAGGACCTCGGGGAAGTTGTGCCCGGTGTCCACGTGGAGCAGCGCGAACGGCACCGGCGCGGGCGCGAACGCCTTCAGCGCCAGGTGCAGCATGACGATGGAGTCCTTGCCGCCGGAGAACAGGATCACCGGTTTCTCGAACTCACCCGCCACCTCGCGGAAGATGTGCACGGCCTCGGACTCGAGGGCGTCCAGGTGGGAGAGGGCGTACGGGCTGTCCGTACCCTCCTCGACGGTGGTGGCGGCGGTCGTCATGCCAGTCCCCTTTCGCTGAGCACGGCGTGAACGGCCGCCGCGGACTCCTGCACGGTCTGGTGCTGCGACTCGATGCGCAGATCGGGCTTCTCGGGCTCCTCGTACGGGTCGTCGACGCCGGTGAGCCCGGACAGCTCGCCCGCGGCCTGCTTGGCGTACAGGCCCTTCACGTCACGGACGGAGCACACCTCCACCGGCGTCGCCACGTGCACCTCGACGTACGGGGTGCCGTTCGCCTCGTGCCGGGCCCGGACGGCCTCGCGGCTGTCGGCGTAGGGGGCGATCACCGGGACGAGCGCCAGCACGCCGTTGCGGGCGAGCAGTTCGGCGACGAAGCCGATGCGCTGCACGTTGGTGTGCCGGTCCTCGCGGCTGAAGCCGAGGCCCGCCGAGAGGAACTCGCGGATCTCGTCGCCGTCGAGCACCTCGGCCGGCCGGCCCTGTTCGCGCAGCCGGGCGGCGAGTTCGTGCGCGATGGTGGTCTTGCCCGCACTCGGCAGACCCGTGAGCCAGACGGTGGCTCCGGTCGTCACGTGGTTCTCCTGGTTCGTCGAAGGCGCGGTCATGGGGGTCAGCCGTGCAGTCCGCACTCGGTCTTGGCGCGGCCCGCCCAGCGGCCGGCGCGGGCGTCCTCGCCCTCCAGCACGCGGCGGGTGCAGGGGGCGCACCCCACGGAGGCGTAGCCGTCCGTCAGCAGCGGGTTGGTGAGGACGCCGTGTTCGGCGACGTAGGCGTCCACGTCGTCCTGGGTCCACCGGGCGATGGGGGAGATCTTCACCTTCCGGCGCTTCTCGTCCCAGCCGACGACGGGGGTGTCCGCCCGGGTCGGGGACTCGTCGCGGCGCAGGCCGGTCGCCCAGGCCAGGTAGTCCTTCAGGCCCTCCTCCAGCGGCCGCACCTTGCGGAGCCTGCAGCACAGGTCGGGGTCGCGGTCGTGGAGCCTCGGCCCGTACTCGGCGTCCTGTTCGGCGACCGTCTGCCGGGGGGTGAGCGTGATGACGTTGACGTCCATCACGGCCTCCACGGCGTCCCGGGTACCGATGGTCTCGGGGAAGTGGTAGCCGGTGTCGAGGAACACCACGTCCACCCCGGGCAGCGCCCGGGAGGCGAGGTGGGCGACCACCGCGTCCTCCATGGAGGAGGTCACGCAGAAGCGCCTGCCGAAGGTCTCGGCGGCCCAGGTGAGGATCTCCGGCGCGGAGGCGTCCTCCAGGTCCCGGCCCGCCTGCTCGGCCAGTTCCCGCAACTCGACGGTGCCGCGCTCGTCCGGAACGGCCGTCATGCCGGGTCCCCTCCCGTGTCGGATCGGTCCAGACCCCGGGCCAGCAGCCCGAGGAACGTCAGCCGGAAGGCGCGGTTGCAGGCCGCGCACTCCCAGGCGCCGTGCCCCTCCTCACTGGGGCGGAGGTCCTCGTCGCCGCAGTAGGGGCAGTAGAACGGCGCCGCGCGCTCGCTCACGACAGGGCCTCCTCGGAGGCGCGGGTGGCCCAGGACGCGAATCGCTCGCCGTCCTCGCGTTCCTCCTGGAAACGCTTCAGCACCCGCTCCACGTAGTCCGGCAGTTCGTCCGCCGTGACCTTCAGGCCGCGCACCTTGCGGCCGAAGCCGGCCTCCAGGCCGAGCGCGCCGCCGAGGTGCACCTGGTAGCCCTCGACCTGCTCGCCCTTGTCGTTCAGCACGAGCTGGCCCTTGAGACCGATGTCCGCCACCTGGATACGGGCGCAGGCGTTCGGGCAGCCGTTGAGGTTGATGGTGATCGGCTCGTCGAACTCCGGCATGCGGCGCTCCAGTTCGTCGATCAGCGAGGCGCCGCGCGCCTTGGTCTCGACGATGGCGAGCTTGCAGAACTCGATGCCGGTGCAGGCCATGGTGCCGCGCCGGAACGGCGAGGGGCGGGCGCTGAGGTCCAGCGCCTCCAGGGACTCCACCAGGGAGTCGACCTGGGACTCCTCGACGTCGAGGATGATCATCTTCTGTTCGACGGTGGTGCGCACCCGGCCCGAGCCGTGCGCCTCGGCGATGTCCGCGATCTTGGTGAGGGTGGCGCCGTCGACCCGGCCGACGCGCGGCGCGAAGCCGACGTAGTAGCGGCCGTCCTTCTGGCGGTGCACCCCGATGTGGTCGCGCCAGCGCGACACCGGCTCGGCGGGCGCCGGGCCGTCGGTCAGCCTGCGCTTCAGGTACTCGTCCTCCAGCACCTGACGGAACTTCTCCGCGCCCCAGTCGGCGACCAGGAACTTCAGCCGCGCCCGGTTGCGCAGCCGGCGGTAGCCGTAGTCGCGGAAGATGGACAGGACGCCCTCGTAGACGTCGGGCACGTCCTCGACGGGCACCCAGGCGCCGAGCCGCACGCCCAGCTTGGGGTTCGTGGACAGGCCGCCGCCGACCCACAGGTCGAAACCGGGCCCGTGCTCGGGGTGGCGGACGCCGACGAACGCCACGTCGTTGATCTCGTGCACCACGTCGAGCACCGGCGAGCCGGAGATGGCCGTCTTGAACTTGCGGGGCAGGTTCGAGTACGCCTTGTTGCCCAGGACGCGGCGCTTCATCTCCTCCAGCGCCGGGGTGCCGTCGATGATCTCGTCCTCGGCGATGCCCGCGACGGGGGAGCCGATCATCACGCGGGGCGTGTCGCCGCAGGCGGTGACCGTGGACAGGCCGACGGCCTCCAGGCGGTCCCAGATCTCGGGCACGTCCTCGATGCGGATCCAGTGGTACTGGACGTTCTGACGGTCCGTGATGTCCGCGGTGCCGCGCGCGAACTCCTGCGAGATCTCGCCGACGACGCGCAGCTGCCGCGTGGTCAGCGCGCCGCCGTCGATGCGCACCCGCAGCATGAAGTACGTGTCGTCCAGCTCCTCCGGCTCCAGGACCGCGGTCTTGCCGCCGTCGATCCCGGGCTTGCGCTGGGTGTAGAGGCCCCACCACCGCATGCGGCCGCGCAGGTCGCTGGGGTCGATCGAGTCGAAGCCCCGCTTGGAGTAGATCGTCTCAATGCGTGTCCGCACATTGAGACCGTCGTCGTCCTTCTTGACCTGCTCGTTGCCGTTGAGCGGGGTGAAGTGCCCCGCGGCCCACTGTCCCTCTCCGCGGTGACGGCTCGCCCTGCGGCGGGGGGTCGCGGTGGCAGGCTGCTGCGCGGCGGCAGGCTTCTGCGGGGTGGCGGCCATGGTTGATACGTCCTTCGGGACAGCGGTGGATGGTCTCTCGGCGCGAGGCGCCATGCTGGCGGAGCGGCTCTGACCTGCGCTTACGCGCACGCGGGCAGAGTTGTGCGCGTCCTTGCGCAGCAAAGGAAGGGAGAGGGGTGTCGGGCGCTGCTGGGTGCTCTCAGCGCGCCGGACAGATGGCGCTGGACATGCGGCCGAGGTCGACGTGCCGCCGACTCACCAAGGCGATTCCAGTTCCAGGCATGACGGAAGCGTGGCACGGCGAAATGGAGGCAGTCCACCGTCATCCGAAATGTGGACACCCTTGTCCCGGTATACGAGACAAGGGTGTCCTTGGTCACACGCGGTGCGAGCGGTCTTGCCGGAGCCGCTCAGGCGGAGTAGGCCCCCGGCCACGGGCCCGGCGTGGCCACCTCCGGCTCGTCCTCCACCGTGGTGTCGAACAGCCGGAAACCCCGCCGCAGATAGTTGTCCAGGGCGTGCTCGCCGTCCTTGCTGCAGGTGTGCAGCCACACCCGCGTGGTCGGCTTCACCTCCGGCCGGCGGTCCGCCAGGTCCCAGGCGCGCGCCACGCCGTACGACAGCAGATGACCGCCGATGCGCCGGCCGCGGAAGGCGGGCAGCAGCCCGAAGTAGAGGATCTCCACGACCCCCTCGTCCTGCGCCTCCAACTCCACGTACCCGGCCGGGGTGCCCCGGTCGTAGGCGACCCACGTCTCCACGCCGGGCCGCTCCAGATGCTCCTGCCACCGCGCGTACGTCCAGCCCAGCCGGTCGGTCCAGCGGATGTCGCCGCCCACCGACGCGTACAGGAACCGGCTGAACTCGGGGGAGGGCACCTCGGAGCGGACCACGCGCACGTCCCCCTCGGGCACGGCGGCCGGACGGAGATCGGTGGGCGCGGTCTGCTCCAGGGACCAGGTGGTCACGGAGAGGGTCGTCATGTCCGAAAGACAACCATCCGCCGCCCGTCCGTGTCGAACGCCTGCCCACAGGCCGGACACCCGTGGGTCCGCTACCGCTCCAGCGCCTCGTCGACCGCGGCGAGCGGCAGCGCGAACAGCATCCGCCCCGACTGCGCCCACACGTCCCCGGTCGCCTGCCAGTACGACAGGGACGTCGCGGGACCGCTCCAGCAGCGGTACGTCTCGTCCGCGCCGCAGCGCACCGGGCTCGCGCCCTTCGCGTCCTGCCGCCACAGCGTGCCGCGCTCCTCCGGCGCGCCCGCGGCACGGCTGACGTACCAGTCCGAGCGGTGCGCCAGCACCCCGCGCACGTCCGTCAGTTCGGTCGCGTACACCTCGACCGGATCGGTCCGCAGCAGCGCGCCGCGCTCCGGGCGGGGACCGAACGCGTACCGCCACAGCCGGGTCGGGCCCTCCTCTTCGGGGGCCGTCGCCTCGTGCGCCACCAGGCTGTCGGGCGCGGTGCTGCGGTCCAGGGCGATCCCGCCGGGCCGCGGCGCGCCGGCGCCCGCCGTCCCGTAGGAGGCGACCGCCGGCAGGACGTACCGGGCGCCCGCCGCCGACCAGCCGCCGGGCACGCGCCCCACGGCCCGGGCGTCCACCGAGGCCCGCTGCACCCGGTCCAGGTCGTACACGTACAGCGCGCCGCCCTCGCCCCGGCCCGCGGTGACGAGCAGCTTGTCCTGGTACCAGACCATGCCCGACACGTCGGAGCCCAGCCCGCGGAAGTCCCGTCCGCCGTCCTCCGGCACGGCGAGCAGCGCCCAGGTGTAGCGCGGCGCCCGGTCGTCGTCGGCGGCCACGAAGGCGATCCGCGCGAGCCCCTGCTCGGCGGGCGTGCCGGAGCTGCGGGTCCACCCGGAGAGGATCACCCGGTGCGGGCCCCAGCGGCCGTCCTCGTCGGCGTCCCCCGAGGTGGTGACCGCGCCGGCCCGCCAGCCGTCGGTGTCCCGCTCGGGCCAGCAGTACGCCGTGGTCACGGCCGGCTCGACGGGCAGCGCCCGCCGGTCGTCGTCCGTGCAGTCGTCGGCGTCCTTCAGCGCCCCGTCCGGGTCGGCGAGCACGGCGCCCACGCCCACGGCGGGACCCATCGACGCGGTGAGACGGTCCAGTTCGGCGCCGGGGACGGCGTGTTCGGTCAGCCGCAGCGGCGCGGTGTCGGCGGCCGCGGTGAGCGGCTTCAGGGCGCCGGGGTCGTCGGCGTCGGTGGCCTGCGAGGTGCTGATCATGGTGGCGGCCGCGGTGAGCGCCAGGGCCATACCGGCCAGCGTGGCGCGCAGCGCCCTGCCTCTGCGGCGCCGGCGATGTCTGCCGCGATGCTTCATGACGTCCTCCCGAGCAAGCCAACTGCGTCCGGTGATCCGCGGGTTGACCGTGGAGCAGATGGGACGGCCCGTCCCCGGATGCTACGACAGCCGGAGGCCGGACGGGACGAAGACCCTGCAATTTCACGCGTGGGCCGCCCAAGGGCACGTACCCACGTACAGATGTACCCCGTCGGCGCGGCGGTTTCCGGCCAGATCCTCAGCGCGGGCCGCGCACCAGGCCCGGGGCGGACCCCGTGCGCGGGAAGAGGTCCCCGGGACTGTCCGGCAGCACCACCTCCACCTCGGCGGACTCCGTGAAGCGGTACGGCCGGTGCTCCAGCAGCGCCCCCAGATAGCGCCGTACGCGGGACATCTCCGCGCGGACCGTCACCGTGCGGGCCGGGTCGCCGAACACGTCACGGGCCAGATCGGCGGCGCTGCGGCCCGCACGGTGCACGGCCAGCAGATACAGCAACTCGGCGTGCCGAGGGCTCAGTTCACGGGTCCACGAGCCGGCCCCGTCGGACACCCGCACCGACCGCCGGCCCGGCCCGCCCAGGTCCAGCACGATCCGCGCGGCGGGACGCGGCGACGGCTCGTCCGCCGCCCGCACCAGCCAGCCCCCGGCGAGCGGCTCCAGCGTGCACCGCCCCAGCGCCGGCAGCCACCGCTGGCCCGCGGACACCGACTTGGGCAGCGCCAGCCGCTCCGTGTACGGCATCCCGGTCACCGCCGCCGTCCACCCGTGCCGGTCGACGACCAGCGCCCGTCCGTCGGTCCGGGACAGCACCGGCGCCGCCACCGCCCGCAGCCTCTCCAGCGACCGCACGTGCATCTCCCGCAGCCGCGCCTCGGCCAGCTTCGCCACCGAGTCCACCCACGCCAGCGTCGCCGGGTGCATGGTCTCCAGCGGGCCGCTCACGTCGACCACGCCGATCAGCCGCCCGTCCCGCGGGTCGGTGACGGGCGCGCCCGAGCAGGTCCAGGTGGCGTGCGACCGTACGAAATGCTCGAAGGCGAAGACCTGCACGGGGCGTCCGGTCACCGCGGGCGTGCCCACCCCGTTGGTGCCGACGACGTCCTCCCGCCAGTCCGCGCCGACCTCGAAGCCCAGCCCGTCCGCCTTGCGCAGCACCGGCGCGCTGCCCTCCCGCCACAGCACCCGGCCCTCGTCGTCGGCCACCACCATGATGTGGCGGGCGACGTCCGCGACCGACAACAGCCCCTCGCGCAGCACCGGCAGCACATGCCTCAGCGGCGAGGCCTCCCGGCGCCGGCGCACCTCTTCC
The DNA here is from genome assembly GCA_014650475.1 of Streptomyces albogriseolus. GTDB lineage: Bacteria > Actinomycetota > Actinomycetes > Streptomycetales > Streptomycetaceae > Streptomyces > Streptomyces albogriseolus. Next base: position 228,430 of record BMVA01000004.1, on the reverse strand, counting down.
ATCGACAGCAGCCCGCTGCGCCGGCCGTGGTCCGGGTCCACCCCGCTGCGCAGCACCCGCTCCCAGGACTGCCCGATCACCGGGCGGGGAGGAACGGGCGCGGGCCGCCCCGACAGCGCGGCGGAACGGACCTCGTCGAGCACGCGCGCCGCGCGCACGGTGTCGACGGCGGCCAGATGCGACACGTCCATCGGCGAGAGCGCCACCGGACCTCCCGGGAGAAAACCTGTCGGACCCCAATACTGCCGTCTGCCCCCGATGAGGACGCTCAGTACCGGCACGAGGACAGCACGTTGCAACCCCCTGCAACTCTGGTGACAGAAGCGCTCACTGTCCGAAACTCGAACGACGCCGTCCCGAGCGGCGTGCACGGCTCTTCGGGAGTCCGTGGCGGCGGGGGTGGTGCCGTGTCGGCGCAGCACCACCCCCGCGGCATGCCTGCGGCAGCTGGGCGGTGCGCGGCACGGGGTGCGGCTTGATGCGCGTCGGCGGGTGCGCGTCCGTCGTGGCTGGTCGCGCAGTTCCCCGCGCCCCTTGGGCGCTCGGGTCAAGGGCCTCAGGACAACGGGCGGGCCCGGTCCACCACCGACGCCAGATCCAGGGTGGGCGGCAGTGTCCCGAACGCGGCGCCCGCGTCGCCGCCCAGCCGCCCCGCGCAGAACGCGTCCGCGACCTCCGGCGGCGCGTGCCGCACCAGCAGCGACCCCTGCAGCACCAGCGCCAGCCGCTCCGTGAGCCGCCGCGCCCGCCCCTCGACGCCCTCCAGGTCCGCCAGGTCGGTCAGCAGGTCCTTGATCGCCGCGTCCAGCCGGTGGTCCGCCCCGCGCGCCCGGCCGACCTCCCGCAGATAGGCGTCCAGCGTCGCCGGGTCCCGCAGCGCCCGCAGCACGTCGAGCGCCTGCACATTGCCCGCGCCCTCCCAGACCGAGTTCAGCGGCGACTCCCGCACCAGCCGGGGCATCCCCGACTCCTCCACGTAGCCGTTGCCGCCGAGGCACTCCGCCGCCTCCACCGCGACGGGCGCGCACCGCTTCGTCACCCAGTACTTCGCCGCCGGCACCGCGATCCGCAGCAGGGCCCGCTCCTGCTCGCCGCCGTCGTCGTACGCCGCCGCCAGCCGCAGCGCCAGCGTCGTCGCCGCCTCCGACTCCAGCGCCAGATCGGCCAGCACGTTGCGCATCAGCGGCTTGTCCAGCAGCTTCCCGCCGAACGCCGCCCGGTGCGCGCAGTGGTGCACCGCCTGCGCCACGGCCTGCCGCATCAGCCCCGCCGAGCCCAGCACGCAGTCCAGCCGCGTGGCCGCCACCATCCCGATGATGGTGCGCACCCCGCGCCCCTCCTCGCCGACCCGGCGCGCCCACGTGCCGTCGAACTCGACCTCGGCGGAGGCGTTGGAACGGTTGCCCAACTTGTCCTTGAGCCGCTGCAGGGCGAACACGTTGCGGCTGCCGTCCTCCAGCACCCGCGGCACCAGGAAGCAGGTCAGTCCGCCGGGCGCCTGCGCCAGCACCAGGAAGGCGTCCGACATCGGCGCCGAGCAGAACCACTTGTGCCCGGTCAGCGCGTACGTCCCGTCCTCGGCCAGCGGCCGCGCGGCCGTCGTGTTCGCCCGGACGTCGCTGCCGCCCTGCTTCTCGGTCATCCCCATGCCGAAGAGCGCGCCGGGCTTCTGTCCGGCGGGCCGCAGGGCGCGGTCGTAGACCATCGACGTCAGCCGGGGCTCCCACACGGCGGCCAGCTCCGGGTCGGTGCGCAGCGCGGGCACCGCCGCGTGCGTCATCGACAGCGGGCAGCAGTTGCCCGCCTCCACCTGCGTCCACATCAGGAAGGCCGCCGCCCGGCGCACATGCCCGCCGGGCCGGCCCCAGGCCGCCGTCAGACCCGCCGAGACGCCCTTGCCGAGCAGCCGGTGCCAGGCCGGGTGGAAGTCGACCTCGTCGATCCGGTGGCCGTACCGGTCGTGGGTGCGCAGCCGCGGCGGGTTCTCGTTCGCCTGCACCCCCCACTCCTGCACCTGCGCGGACCCGCACGTGTGCCCCAGCGCCGACAGCTCCGCGAGCCCGTCCTCCCGGGCCTCGGCCGTCAGGTGCCGCTCGACCGCCTCCACCAGGGCCCGGTCCGAGCCGAACACGTCGTACTGGACGAGCGGCGGAACCTGGTTGGTCACGGTGTGCGTGATGCCTGCCATGAGGCGAACCTACCCCGCCCCCCGCCCCGCCTCACGCGAGGACCGGGCCTGTGGGTGAGTGGCGCCGTGCGTGGCGGATACCTTTGGTTCGTGCAGCCAGCAAGTGATTCCCCAGACGCGCCCTCCGGTCGCCTCCACCGGGCCCGTGCCCTGTACCGGAACGTGTCCAAACGCAGGACGGCCTGGCTGCTGCTCAAGGACACCGTCAACTCGTGCATGGAGTACCGCATCCTGGGCCTGGCGGCCGAGGCGGCGTTCTTCACGCTGCTGTCGGTGCCCCCGCTGCTGCTCAGCCTGATCGGCCTGCTCGGCTACGTCGACGCCTGGACCGGCGCGGACACCATCCAGAGCGTGCAGCGCAACCTCCTGGACGCCTCCCGCACGGTGCTGTCCGACCGGGGCGTCACGGAGATCGCCGAGCCGATCCTCAGAGACGTCACCAAGGGCGGCCGGCCCGACGTGATCTCCCTCGGCTTCCTGATCGCCGTCTGGTCCGGGTCCCGCGCGGTGAACGTCTTCATCGACACCATCACCGTCATGTACGGCCTCGACGGCGTCCGGGGCATCGTCAGGACCCGGCTGCTCTCCTTCCTGCTGTTCATCGTGGCCCTGCTGATCGGCTCGGTCGCGCTGCCGCTGATGGTCGCGGGACCGGACGCGGTGGTGGACGTCGTGCCCTGGTCGACGACGCTCGTGCAGATCCTCTACTGGCCGGTCGTCATCCTGCTCTCCGTGGCCTTCCTGACCACGCTCTACCACGTGTCCGTGCCCGTGCGGTCCCCGTGGATCGAGGACGTGCCGGGCGCGCTGGTCGCCCTCGCCATGTGGGTGCTCGGCAGCTTCCTGCTGCGCATCTACCTCACCAACACCGTCGAGGGCCCCACCATCTACGGCTCCCTCGCGGCGCCCGTGGCCGTGCTGCTGTGGATCGGCGTGTCCGCGTTCGCCGTGCTCGTCGGCGCGGCCGTCAACGCGGCCATCGACCGGGTGTGGCCGGCCGCCGCCACCGCCGCGGCCCGCGAGGCCAACGAGCGGCAGCGGCAGGCGCAGGTCGCCGAGTACGTCGCCCGCACCACGGCGTCCGGGGACGCGGACCCCGACATGCCCTCCGAGTTCCCCGAACGCTGGTCGCGCTTCCTGCCCCCCGAGGACGTCACGGCCCGCCTCCGCACCCACTCCAAGTCCGTCCAGCCCCGCGACGTGAACGGGAACGGGGACGGGCCGGGTCACGACGACAAGCGCCGCGACTGACCTGCCGGGGGGCGGGCCTCCGGGAGGTCACTCCTTCCAGGCCCCGTCCGTCGCGGCCTCCCGCACGACGTCGGAGAAGTCCCGCGGCTCCCGGCCCAGCACCCGCCGCACCCCGTCCTCCACGCGCGCGTTGCGCCCGTCGAGCAGGGTCGCGAACACCCCGACGAGGAACGCGGCCTCCTCGTCCGGCACCCCGAACCCGGTCAGCGTCTCCCGGTAGGCGTCCGCCGGCACCGCCCGGTACGTCAGCGCACGTCCCGTCGCCTCCGCGATCTCGGCCACCGCCTCCGCCCAGGTGAGCAGCCGCGGTCCGGTCACGGTCAGCGTCCGCCCCGCGTACCGCTCCCCGCCGGCCAGCGCGGCCACCACCACGTCCGCGACGTCCCGCACGTCGACGAACGGCTCCGCCACTTCGCCCGCCGGGAACACCAGCTCCCCGCGGCGCAGCTCCCCGGCCAGCGGTCCCTCGCCGAAGTTCTGCGCGAACCACGCCGACCGCACCACCGTCCAGTCCGCGCCGGACGCCCGCAGCGCCTCCTCCGTGGGCAGCGCCTGGTCCTCCCCCCGCGCGGACAGCAGCACCAGCCGCCGCACCCCCACGCCCAGGGCGGCCGCCGCCAGCTCGCCGACCGCCTCGGCCGTCCCCGGCGCGCCCACGTCGGCCGGGTGCACCAGATAGGCCGCGTCGGCCCCGCGCAGCGCGCCCTCCCACGTCGCGCGGTCCGCCCAGTCGAAGCCGGTCGCCCGCGACGCGGGACGCACCGTCATCCCGGCCGCCCGAGCGGCCCGCGCCACCCGGCTCCCGGTCCGCCCCGAGGCCCCGGTGACCACCAGTGTCATGTCGTTCGTACGTGTCGTCCCGTTCATGCCTCCGAGTCAACTGCCGTTCCGCGCCCGGAACCATCGTCGAGCGGCGCGCCCGCATACGCCCGCGTCTACGCTGGCCCCATGGACGCACTCACCGGCCTGCTGGAGGGTCCCCGCGCCCGCGGCGCGTTCATGATCCGGGCGTGCTTCGACCCGCCGTGGGCGGTGCGGGTGGAGGACCGCGCCCCGCTGACGGTGATGCTCGTCGTTCGTGGTGACGCCTGGCTGCTGCCCGACCGGGGCGAACGGATCCGGCTGCGCGCCGGCGACCTCGCCGTCGCCCGCGGCCCCGACCCCTACACCTGCGCCGACGCCCCCGGCACCCCGCCGCAGGCGCTGATCCTGCCCGGCGGCGACTGCCACTACCCCGACGGACGGCCCCTCAACGGCTCGATGGACCTTGGCGTCCGCACCTGGGGCGACCGGCCCGACGGCGAGACCGTGCTGCTCATCGGCGCCTACCAGATGCGCGGCGAGATCGGCGGCCGGCTGCTGGACGCGCTGCCGCCGCTGCTCTCCCTCGGCGCCGACGTGTGGGACTGCCCGCTCACCCCGCTGCTGACGCAGGAGGTCACGCGGGACGCACCCGGCCAGGAGGTCGTCCTGGACCGGCTGCTCGACCTTCTCGTCATCGCCGCCCTGCGGGCCTGGTTCGCACGCCCCGAGGCGGAGCCGCCCGCCTGGTACGAGGCCCTGTCCGACCCGGTCGTCGGCCCGGTGCTGCGGCTCCTCCAGGACGACCCGGCCCGCCCCTGGACCGTCGCCGGGCTCGCCGAGAAGGCCGGCGTCTCCCGGGCCGCCCTCGCCCGCCGCTTCACCCGGCTCGTCGGCGAACCCCCGATGTCCTACCTCACCGGCTGGCGTCTCGCCCTCGCCGCCGACCGGCTGCGCGACACCGACGACACCCTCGCCGCCCTCGCCCGCCAGGTCGGCTACAGCAGCGCCTTCGCCCTCTCCACGGCGTTCAAACGGGCCTACGGCGTCAGTCCGCAGGAGTGGCGGAACCGGGCCGCCGCGTAGCCTGGACCCCGTGTACAGGGAGCGCGCGTCACGGCTGCCGGGCGCGGCCGTGTGGACCAGCACCCCCTCCGGCGACGACGGGCCGGGCCGGGTGCTGCCCGACGGCTGCATGGACCTGCTGTGGCACGACGGCCGCCTGCTGGTCGCGGGCCCCGACACCCACGCCCACGTCGACGGGGGAGCGGCCGGCCCCTGGGCCGGGATCCGTTTCCACCCCGGCACCGCGCCCACCCTGCTGGGCGTGCCCGCCCACGCACTGCGTGACCGCCGCGTGGAGCTGGCCGACCTGTGGCCGGCGGCGGAGGTGCGGCACGCGACCGCCCGCGTGCACGCGGCGCACCACCCGGCGCGCGGCCTGGAGGACGTCGCCCTCCGCCTGGCCGCGTCGGCCGCCCCGCCCGACCCGCTGCTGACCCGCCTGGTCGCGGCCCTCGACGCGGGCCGCCCGGTCGCCGGGACCGCCGACGAACTCGGTCTGGGGGCCCGCCAGTTGCACCGCCGTTCGCTCACCGCGTTCGGCTACGGCCCGAAGACCCTGGCCCGCATCCTCCGGATGCGCCGCGCCCTGGCCCTGGCCCGCTCGGGCGTCCCCTTCGCCGAGACCGCGATCCGCGCCGGCTACGCGGACCAGCCCCATCTGTCACGCGAGGTACGGAGCTTGACGGGGGTGGCGCTGCGGGAGCTCGTGCCGCCCGGTCCGCCGGTCCGCCGGGCCTGCCCCTAGGGTCTCTCGTTTGGATCATCCCGTCGTCGCGGGGTCTGGCACGCCCATCTGCGGCGTTGTCGTCGGTTGCCAACGCTCCGCGTTGACGCCCTCCTCCGCCTTGCAGCTGCACGCACCAGACCCCGCTCGGGTCGGCCGAAGACGCACCGCGCCTCACCGCCAGCCTGATCCAAACGAAAGACCCTAGTCGCCCGCGGGGAGCGGGGCGAACAGGTCCACCCCGTTGCCGTCCGGGTCGAGCACGACGGCGTACCGCTGCCCCCACACCGCGTCCCACGGTTTCAGCTCGGCACGGGCGCCGGACTCCACCAGCTCCGCGAACAGCGCGTCGACCTCCGCGGGGCTGTCGCACCGCACGGCCAGGGAGGTGCGGCCCCCGTCCGACGGCGGCCGCCACCCCGGGTGGAACGACCGGACCGTCTCCTCGGTGTCCAGCATCAACCGCATCCCGCCCGGCAGTTCCGCCTCCACATGTCCCTCCGCCTCGGCCCCTTCCGGGAACGCAGGACCGAGCCGCCGGTAGAAGGCGACGGAGGCGGCCATGTCCGAGACGACCATTCCGATGGCATCGAATCGTGTGCTCATGCGGCCGACGGTAGGGCGGGGGCGGCCGGGGTGTCTTGAACGAATCGGACACGGGGCCCGGCGGAGGGCATAGGCGCCGCCTATACCCTCCGCTCACTTTTCGTCTTTGATTCTCGTTTCGCGGCGCGCGTACGGTCTTCTCATTCCGCGGAACCGTTCACCTCCGCGGAATTCCCCTCCGAGAAAGGACCTTCGCATGTCCACCGCACCGCGGAACGAAACGGCCGCCGGAACGCCCGAGCTCACCGGAAAGCGGGCCCTGGTCACGGGCGGCACCCGCGGCATCGGGGCGGCCGTCGTGCGCCGGCTCCTCGACGCGGGCGCCGATGTGCTCACCACCGCCCGCTCGGCCTCCGGCACCGTCCCGGAAGGGGCCCGGTTCACGGCGGCCGACGTGCGGACCCGCGAGGGCGCGGAGGCGCTCGCGGAGGCTGTGCGGGACGGGCTCGGCGGCGTGGACATCGTCGTCCACAACGCGGGCGGCGCCACCCCGCACCCCGGCGCGCTGGCCATCCCGGACGCGGAATGGCAGGACGCGCTGGACCTCAACTACCTGTCGGCGGTGCGGCTGGACGCGCTGCTCGCGCCGGGGATGCGGGAGCGGCGCGCGGGGGCGATCGTGCACGTGTCGTCGGCCGTGGTGCCGGTTCCCGGTCCGCTGTTCCTGCACTACACGGCGGCCAAGGCGGCCCTGGAGAACTACAGCCGCGGTCTGGCCGCCGAGCTGGCCCCCGACGGCGTCCGGGTCAACGTCGTGACCCCGGGCCGCACCGCCACCCCCGGCGGCGAGGAGACGCGCAGGCAGTGGGCCGCCCTGAGCGACACCACCGGCGCCACGGCGACCCCGCCGCTCGGCCGCGAGGGCCTGCCGGACGACATCGCCCACGCGGTGCTGTACCTGGTCTCCGACCGGGCGAGCTGGGTCACCGGCACCAATCTCGTGGTGGACGGCGGGGAATTCCCGCGATGAATTCCCGCGATGGATTCCCGCGATAAATGCCCGTGGTGCGATTCCCGGTCCTTTCCCGGCCGGCCGCCTCAGAAACGCTGAGAAAGCGGCACGGCATCCGGCGCGGACCCCGACCACTTCTCCTTCCGCAGAAGCGCGAGCAGCGTCCTCTCCGCCGGGCCCGCGTCCTGCCGGAGCACGGCGATGACCGGCCGGGACAGGGCCGGGGACACCGGGCGGACGACATGCCCGTGACCGGGCGGCACCGCCGACGCGGGCAGCAGCGTCACGCCCAGCCCTTCGGCGGCCCAGCGCACGGCCGTCGCCGCCTGGGACACCCGGGCGGCGGTGGCCGGCATCGGTCCGTGGTCCTTGAGCACCTCCACCAGGACGGCGTCGAGCGTGCTGTCCCGGTCGAACCGCACCCACGGCTCATCCTTCAGCTCGCTCAGCTCCACCCGCTCCGACTCCAGTCGCGGATGTCCTTCGCCCAGCACCACGACCAGCTCCTCGTCGCCCAGGCGGTGGGCGTCGGAGGGGGTGCGGTCGCAGGCCGCCATCAGCGCGAAGTCCAGCGCGCCCCGGCGGCACAGCCGGTCCAGCTCGGCCGCGCTCGGCTCCTCGAAGACCGTGATCTCCAACCGGGGGTGCCGACGGCGCAGTTCGCCCAGGGCGCGGGGCAGCTGACGGGTGCCGAAACCCATCTGCACGGCGACCACCAGCTCGCCCACCAGGTCCTCGGCGCCGGCCCGGGCGGTCGCCCGTGCCCGCCGGGACGCGCTGACGGCGACCTCCGCCTCCCGCAGGAACGCCCGGCCGACCGTGGTGGGCACCAGCCCGGTCGGGGTGCGGGCGAACAGCTTCACCCCGAGTTCCCGCTCCAGGCCGCGGATCTGCTGGGACACCGACGGCTGGGCCACGCGCAGCCGCTCGGCGGCCGCGGTCACCGAGCCCTCCTCGGCGACGGCCAGGGCGTACTCGTACTGGCGCAGGCTCATCGGCTCCGGCGTCCCCTTTCCCGTGGTGCGGTCGCGCTGACCGCCATCGTAGGCGCGGGGCCCCCGCGGCCGGGGTCCGCGCGCGCGCGTAGGCTCCGGCGCATGGCCGACCCCGCGCTCCTCGTCTACACCCGCACCACCGGCTACCGGCACGACTCCATCCCGGCCGGCGTCGCCGCCCTGCGCGCCCTCGGCGGCTTCGAGGTCCACGCCCACGAGGACCCGGCGGCGCTGGAGGAGCCGCTCGACCGGTACGCGGCGGTCGTGTTCCTCTCCACCAGCGGCGAGGTGCTCACCCCGGCCGGGCGCGAGCGCCTCGCGGCGTACGTCGAGGGCGGCGGCGGCTTCGTCGGCGTGCACGCGGCGGCCTGCACCGAGGACGACTGGCCCTACTACGGCGACCTCCTCGGCGCCCGCTTCGCCGGGCACCCTCCGGTCCAGCCAGGGCGCGTCCTCGTGGAGGACCGCGACCACCCGGCGACCCGGCACCTGCCTCCCGTCTGGGAGGTGACCGACGAGTGGTACGACTTCCGCGCCTGCCCGCGGCGGACCGCGCACGTCCTGCTCCGCGCCGACGAGTCGTCGTACACCGGCGGCACGATGGGCGACGACCACCCCCTGGCCTGGTGCCGCGCACAGGGCGCGGGCCGCGTCTTCTACACCGCCCTCGGCCACACCGTCGAGGCCTACGACGACCCGCTCTTCCGCGCCCATCTGCGCGGCGGGATCACCTGGGCCGCGGGCCGCTGACCTCGCGCCACGGCGCAGCACCGCCGAGCAGCACGGCGGCCGGACGGCCGAGCGGCGGCGCCGGGGGAGGGGCCGTGCTGGCGCGCTCCACCAGCCGGGTCGACAGCTCGGTGCGGGTGCTTTCCGGGCGGTGCCCCTCCCGCATGCGCAGCAGCAGGTGCAGGGCGGTGGCCGCCATCTCGGCGAGCGGCTGGCGAACCGTCGTGAGCGGCGGGAAGAGCCAGCGGGCCTCGGGCAGATCGTCGAAACCCACCACGCTCATGTCCTCCGGCACCCGCAGGCCGCGCTCGGCCAACGCCCCGTACACGCCGGGCGCCATCCGGTCGGAGCAGAGGAAGACCGCCGTCGGCGGTTCCGGCAGGCCGAGCAGCTCACGCATGACGTGGCCCGCCGCGGCGTCGTCCGTCCCGTCCGCGTGGCGCACGTACTCGGGGCGGTGACGCACCCCGGCGGAGGCGAGCGCCGAGCGGTAACCGGCGAGGCGGGCGCGGCCGGACAGCGTGCGGCCGGGGGGACCGGCGAGGACGGCGACGCGCTCGTGGCCCAGCGCCAGCAGATGCTCGGTCGCCGTCACCCCGCCCTGCCAGTTCGCCCCGCCGACCGAGACCGCGCCGGACGGCGGTTCGCAGGCCGGGTCGATCAGCGCGAACGGCACGCGGTGCTGCTCCAGCCGGACGCACTGCGCCGGGCTCGGCTCGGCGAGGTGGAACAGGACGCCCGCCGAACCGCGCAGCACGAGCCGCTCCAGCCAGGCGCGGCCGGGCCGCTCCGATCCGGTGCGGGTGCGGGCGGCGCATACGACGACTTCGAGGCCGGCGTCGTGCGCGGCCGTCTCGGCGCCGTGCAGGACGGCGCCGGAGGCGGAGTCGTCCAGGGTGTTGACCACCAGGTCCACCAGGGGGGTCGCCCCTGCCCCGTCGAACCGGTGGCGGCGGACGTAACCGAGCCGGTCCAGGGCCTCCGTGACGCGGCGGCGGGTCTCGGGGGCGACGTCCTCGCGGCCGTTGACGACCTTGGACGCCGTCGGCACGGAGACGCCCGCTTCGCGGGCCACCACCGCCAGGGTCGGCCCGGCCGCCGTCCGCGCACGCCCCGTTCGGCCCATCGGGCCCACCCACCTCTCCCGCCGGATAGAAAGCGCTTCCTACTGTAGATCCGCGGCCGCGGGGCGGGAAGAACCCCGTCATGCGGCCCCGGGCCGCGTCCTGTTCCGGCAGGAATAACGGTGGGCGGTGTGGTGCTCTTGTTGTTACCGGCGGGTTCGGTCCGTGGCGCCGGCCCTCAGCGGCCGAGGGGCACGGAGCGCGTGCGGCGCGGGCGTACGCGCGGGGTGAAGGGCGGTGGGCGTATGACGGTGCCGGCGGAGCGGGAGAAGCCCGTGGTCACGACGGCGTACGGTGCCGTGCGGGGGCGGTGGGAGAGGGGGGTCGCCGTGTTCCGCGGCATCCCCTACGCGGCGCCCCCCTTCGGGCCGCGCCGCTTCCGGCCGCCCGTCCCCCCGGAGCCCTGGGACGGCGTGCGGGACGCGGGTGCCTTCGGGCCCACGGCCCCGAAACCCCCGTACTCCCCGGCCTTCGCCGCGTACCTCTCCGACCCCGACATCGAGGGCGACGACTGTCTCAACCTGAACGTCTGGACCCCCGACCCGGCCCCGGGCGCCCGGCTGCCCGTCCTGGTGTGGCTGCACGGCGGCGCGCTGACCAGAGGCTCCTCCGCGGTCCCGGTGTACGACGGCAGCACCTTCGCCCGCGACGGCGTCGTCTTCGTCTCCCTCAACTACCGCCTCGGCGTCGAGGGGTACGGGCTCTTCCCGGACGCCCCCGCCAACCCCGGCCTGCGCGACCAGCTCGCCGCGCTCCGGTGGGTGCACGAGTCCATAGCCGCGTTCGGCGGCGACCCCGGCCGGGTCACCCTGGCCGGGCAGTCCGCCGGAGCCATCAGCGCGGGCGCGCTGGTCGCCGCACCGCAGTCCCAGGGGCTGGTACGGCGGGCCGTCCTGCAGAGCGGACCGCCCGAGTCCCTGGAGCGGGACAAGGTGCGGCGCATGGTCCGCCGGATGGCCAACCGCCTCAAGGTGCCCGCCACCGCCGAGGCCTTCGCCGCCGTCGACCGCCGGCAGCTGCTGCGCGCCCAGGCCGACGTCGGCCGGCTCGGCGGCCCGGTGCTCGGCGGCCCCGCCTTCGGCATCGTCGTCGACGGCGACCTCGTCCCGCGCGACCCCCTGGAGGCCCTCACCGACGGCGCGGCCCCCGGTGTCACCCTGATGACCGGCTGGACCCGCGACGAGTACCGCCTCTGGCTGGTCCCGGGCGGTCTCACGGAACGCATCGACCGCCTCGGCGCGGTCGCCCTGGCCGGGGCGATGGCGCGCTGCCGCTGCGGCAGCGAGGTCCCGCGCGGCTACCGCGCCCTGCACCCCGACGCGGGCATCGCCGAGACCGTCGGCCAGATGGTCACCGACCACCTCCTGCGCGGCCCCCTGCACCGTCTGTCCGACGGCCGCGCGGAACCCTCGTACGTCTACGAGTTCGCCTGGCCCTCCCGCCGCCCCGGCATGGGCGCCTGCCACGCCCTGGAGCTGGGCTTCGTCTTCGACAGCGGCGACAGCCCCGACGCGCGCAAGCTCGCGGGCGAGGGAGCACCGCAAGAACTGGCGGACGCCCTGCACGGGGCGTGGGTACGGTTCGCCACCGACGGCGCCCCCGGCTGGGAGCCGTGGGGCCCGCACCACCCGGTCCAGGTGTACGGCGACGGCGTCCCGCACGTCGTGCACGGCCCCCGCGACCGCGAACTGGCCCTGTGGAGCGCCCCCGACGCCGAGCGGGCCGCGCGCACACCGCAGTCGCCGGAACTCCGCTCGGTGATCCGCCGGCTCCGCCGCAGCGGGGCGCTGCGCCGCGGCTGAGGCCCACCCTCCAGGGGTACCGCTCAGACAGCCGGGTCCCCCGGTGGATCCGGCTCCGGGCGGCGCGTGCCGGCCGGGATGCGCAGTGCGAGCAGCGCCATGTCGTCCTGGCCGTCGCTCGGGTGGTGGTCCGCCAGCACCCGCACGAACTCCTTCAGCGGGCGTTCCGCGTGGGTCGCGGCGAGACCGGCGAGCGCGGTCAGGCCCTCGTCGATGGAGCGCGCGTGGTGCTCGACCAGCCCGTCGGTGAAGAAGAGCAGGAGCGAGCCGGCGGGCAGTTCGCGCGTGTGGTCGGGCCGCTCGATCCCGGTGCTCACCCCGAGCGGCACGCCCGGCTCGGCGTCCAGGTACGCCGTCTCCAGGTCCGGCGTGATCAACAGCGGCGGGAAGTGTCCCGCGGTGCTCCAGCGCAGCACCCAGCCGGTCTCGTGCGGCTCGACACGGGCCAGGCAGACGGTGGTGACGGGGATGTCCGCGGTGGCCTGCAGGGTGCGGTCCAGCTGGACGAGGACCTGGCTGGGCGGGGTGCGGCGGTCGTAGTGCAGAGCGCGCAGCATGCTGTGGATACGGGCCATGGCGGCGGCCGCGTCCAGATCGTGCCCGGCGACGTCCCCGATCGCCACGCCGACCGTGTCGTCGGGCAGCACCATGGCGTCGTACCAGTCGCCGCCGAGCTGGTTCGGCCGGGCGGCCGGCCGGTACACGGTGGCCGCCTCGAAGGGGCTGAGGTCGGGGAGGGTGGGCAGCAGCAGCCGCTGGAAGCGCTCGGCGCTCTCCCGGACGTGCCCGAACAGGCGGGCGTTCTCGATGGCGATGCCGGCCGCGCCGGCCAGGGCGACGACGATGTCCTCGTCCTCCCGGTCGAACGGCCGGCCGTCGTGGCGCTCCGAGAGGTACAGGTCGCCGTAGATCTCGCCGCGGACGCTGATGGCCACGCCGAGAAGCGTCCGCATCGGCGGATGGCCGGGCGGGAACCCCGCGGAGGAGGGATGCGCGGGGATGTTCTCGACGCGCAGCGGCTCCGGGTCGTTGATCAGCAGCCCCAGCACACCGCGGCCGTGCGGGAAGGGCACACCGGAGAGCGCGGCGCGCTCCTCCTCGCTCAGGCCCGCGGTGATGAACTCACTCAGGTACTCGCCGGACTCGTGGAGCACGCCCAGGGCGCCGTAGCGGGCGCCGACGAGGTCCATCGCGGTGGTGACGATGCGCCGCAGCACGGCGGGCAGGTCCAGCTCGCTGCTGATGGCGAGGGCTGCGTTGAGCAGCCCCTGCAGCCGGTCCTTGGCGTCGGCCAGGGCCCGCAGCTGGGTGCCGATCCGTTCCAGCTCGCCGTCCAGGCGGAGCCGGAGGCCGGGGTCCTGGGGAGGCTGCGGCGCGGGACCGTGCCCCTCCCGCTCCCCTTCCTGCTCGCTCAACGCGTCCCCCTCGGCGACGCCCCGGCGGCAGCCGCACGCCGGCCACGGCTGGTCCGCCCATCCAGCCCTCCACGCGAGGGGTACACCCGGCCTCCCGACACGCCCGTGCTCGACCAAAACCACAGCATGACACGGGCAAAGCGGTCATTTCCCCCATTGGTACGCCATCGGCATGCCGTCGCGCGCGGGCGGACCCGGGTGCTGCCGGGGCGACGGCCCCGCTACCGCGGCGCCTCGCTCACTGCCCCACGCGGCCGTCGACGCACTCCCGGAGCAGGTCGGCGTGGCCGCAGTGGCGGGCGTACTCCTCGATCCGGTGCACGAGCAGCTCGCGCACGGCGATGCTCTCCCGCCCGATGCGTTCGCCGAGGTCCGGATGCGCGTCCAGGACGGCGTCGGTGGCCTCCTGCTCCCGCTTCAGGTCCGCGTACGCGGCGTCGACCACGGCCTGCTCGCCGACGGCCTCGTCGAAGTCCGCGTCCCGCCGCCCGTACAGCTTCGGCAGCGGCTCGCCGTGGGTGATCCAGTTCCGCCAGTCCCGCTCGTCCTCGGCGACGTGCCGCACCAGCCCGAGCAGCGACATCGTCGACGGCGGCACCGACCGCCGCGCCAGCTCCTCCGGGGTGAGCCCCTCGCACTTCATGAGCAGCGTCAGCCGGTAGTTGTGGAGGACGTCCTTGAGCGTCGGCAGCTCACCGTCGGGCCCTGGCCCCTCGTTGTTCCGGGGGTCGTCGTCCGGGTCGGTCCACATGTCGGGGTAGACGGTGGCCTGGGTCCATCGCGCGGGTGCGTCGGTCATGCGGCCCATGCTCGACCGTGACGGTCCCGGCCGCCAATGGTTTTCGCCGCTCCCGGCGGCCGCTCAGGAGGCGGGCGCGACACGGAGCACGGCGGTCGTGCCCCGCACCTCGACGACCGTGAGGCGCATGGCGTCGTCCAGGGTCGCCGCGGGCCCCTCACCGCACCGGAGCCGAACGCCTCCGCCGCCCCGCGACGTGACGCTGCCGCCCCCGGAGCATCCGGCGATGCGGTAGCCCGACCCGTGGACCGGCGCGACCATCTCGACCTCGTCCCCGACGACCGCCGTCTCCGCGGACGCGCGTGTGGTCGCGGACTTGACCCACCCGCAACGCGCTGTTCGATGCGGAGGGAGGCGCACCGGCGCACACGTAGGCTGCTGCGGTGCGCACGGTGGAACTGTTGTTGGACGAGGCGGCGGAGTCGGCGGTACGGGAGGCCTGGCGGCGGCTGGCGGACGCCGGACTGCCGAGTCAGGCGCGCCACCGTTCACCGACCAACGGCCCGCATCTCACCCTGGCCGCCTGCCCGGAGCTGACGGCCCCGATCCGCTGGGAACTGGCCGAGGCGGCAGCCGCGTTGCCCCTGCCGGTCCGCTTCGCCGGCCTGATCCGCTTCGAGCGGCCCACGTCCGTCCTGGCCTGGTCGCTGGCGCTCGACGCCGCGCTGGCCGACCTGCACCGGAAGGTGTGGGACGCGGTGACCTCGGACTACCGGCCCGAGACCCTCAACCCCTTCCACGCACCGAGCGGCTGGAGCCCGCACATCACCCTCGGCCGCACCCGCCGCCCCGGCGCCTTCACCAGCCGCCGCATCCCCGGCATCCTCCCGCCGCCCCCGCTGTCGGCCCGCCTCACCACCCTGCGCAGCTTCGACACGGAGACGGGGACCCTGGAGATCCTGACGCCCCGGGGCTGAGGCATCCCTCGCTCCCCGGTAGGGCATAGACTCCCCGCTTCGTCTGACGGGAGGTCACCCGAGTGGTCATCGCACGGATGGTCGCCGGAGCCGGTTCGGCCCTGGCGATGCTCACCCTGTCCGGCTGCGGCATGCTGTGGAGCTGCACCGACACGACCGCGGAGCGCGGGGAGGCGGGTGTGCGGGTGGACATCGTGGACGAGAGCGGCCGGCCCGTCGGCGTCACCGCCGAGGTGCCCGGCTGGCGCAGGGAACCTCACCCGCAGGTGCCCGCGGACGGCGATGAGATCCACTTCCAGATCCGCTTCGAGGGGGCCGGGCAGGGAGACGAACCCGCGGTCGACGCCTGCGCGGTGGACGACAAGCGCGTGGTGCTGGGCTGTCAAACGGTCTACTCGGCCGAGGTGTTCGGCCCGAAGGGCCCCTACACGGGTGACTACTACCTCGCGGTCGACCGCCCCGAACAGGTCGCCGAGGTCCTGCTGATCCCCAACGACCAGTCGGACCACGACCGGCGGACCTGCGAGGACGACATGAAGGACGGCGGCGGGGTGCACCCGCCGGACATACCGACCCCGGGGGAGCGGCTGTAACCCTCCGGTGAGCGTCAGGTGTTCGGCAGGGTCGGGCGGACCTGGCGGAGGAACGTCGCGTTGTCCGGGGTCTCCCGCAGGCGTGTCAGCAGGGTCTCCAGGTCGGTCGCCGAGTCGCGGGAGGTCAGGGCGCGGCGCAGGCCCTGGGTGGCCGTCAGCTCCTCCGGGGTGAAGAGGAGTTCCTCGCGGCGGGTGCCCGAGGTGGTGATGTCCACCGCCGGGAACAGCCGCCGTGACGCCGACTCGCGGTGCAGCCGCAGCTCCATGTTGCCCGTGCCCTTGAGCTCCTCGAAGAAGAACTCGTCCGCACGTGAACCGGTGTCCACCAGCGCGGAGGCGAGGATCGTCAGCGAACCGCCCTCCTCCGTCTGGCGGGCGGCGCCGAAGAACCGCTTCGGGCCGGTCAGCGCACCGGCGTCCACGCCGCCGCTGAGGGTGCGGCCGCCGGGACCCGCCGCGTTGTTGTACGCCCTGCACAGCCGAGTCAGCGAGTCCAGCAGGATCACCACGTCCTCGCCCGCCTCCGCGAGCCGCTTGGCCCGCTCCACGACCAGCTCGGCGAGCGCGATGTGCTGCTTGGCGGGCCGGTCGAACGTCGAGGAGTACACCTCGCCGTGCACCGAGCGCCGCATGTCGGTGACCTCTTCAGGGCGCTCGTCGAGCAGCACCACCATCAGCCGGCACTCGGGGTGATTGCCCGCGACGGCCGCCGCGAGCTGCTGGATGAGCACCGTCTTGCCGGTCTTGGGCGGCGCCACGAGCAGGCCGCGCTGTCCCTTGCCCACCGGCGCCAGCAGGTCGACGACGCGGCCGGCGAGCCCGGAGGCCCGGTGTTCGAGGCGCAGCCGGCGATGAGGGTGGACCGGGGTCAGGTCGCGGAAGTCGGGACGGCCCGCGAGCGAGCCGGGCGTGCGCCCGTCGACGCGGGCGATGTCGGTGAGCGCGCGCCGGTCGCCGAGGACGCCCTCCACCAGGTCGCCCTTGCGCAGGCCGTGCCGGCGCACCAGGGCGGAGGAGACGACGGGGTCGGACGAGCCGGCCACGAGGCCGGCGCCGCGCAGGTAGCCCTTCCCGGTCGCGTCGGTGTCGAGGACACCGGTGACGGTCACGGACTGCGGCTGCTGACGGTGGGATGTCTGACGGCCGGAAGTCCGACGGCCGGGGCGGTCGAGAGCGGTGGTCATGTGGTCGGTCCTTTCGAAGGACGGAAAGAAGAAGAGCGGAACGGCAAGGAAGGGGGGAACCGCGGTCTTCGGGAGGGCGCGTCCGCGCCTCGCAGCGGTGGGAACCTCGCTGCGGTCGCCGTGCGACCGTGGGGGAAAGCCGTACGCGGGCGGTGCGAGAGCCGACGTGACGGCTGAGAGAGAAGCCGAACCGACGATGATGTCGGCGGTGGAGACCGGCCCGGCGCCCGACGGGCGCTGCACGGCACTCATGGCACCGTACCACGGGGCGGGCCCGGGACAAGAGGGTCCCGCGGGCAGGCGGGAGTCCGACGACAGCCCCTACGACCCCCGCAGCGTCCGCGCGATCGACGTGATCGCCTCCGGCCCCACCCGGCAGCACCCCCCGACCAGCCGCGCCCCCGCATCCCGCCAGGCCGTCACCCGGGACGCCGAGAACGTGGGCTCGCCGGTCCAGGCGCGGGCCCGGGCGTCCCACCGTTCGCCGCTGTTCGGGTACACCACCACCGGCTTGTCCGTCACCCGCGCGGCGACGGCGACCGCGTGGTCCGCGTCCTGCGGCGTGCAGCAGTTGACGCCGACCGCGATCACCTCGTCCGCCCGCGCGGCCAGCGCGAACGCGTCCTCCAGCGGCTGGCCCGCCCGGGTGCGGCCGCCGGCCGCCGAGTACGACAGCCAGGCGGGCACCCCCAGCCCGCGCACCGCGCGCAGCAGCGCCTCGGCCTCGTCCGTGTCGGGGATCGTCTCCAGCGCGAGGACGTCCGGGGAGGCGGACGCCAGGACCTCCATCCTCGGGCGGTGGAACCGCTCCAGCTCCGCCACGGACAGCCCGTAGCGGCCCCGGTACTCGGAGCCGTCCGCGAGCATCGCGCCGTACGGGCCGACGGAGGCCGCCACCCACCGCGGGCGGCGCGGACCCTGGGCGCGCCGGGTCGCCGTACGGGCGCACTCCACGCTCAGCGCCAGCAGCTCCGCGGCCCGCTCCCGGCCGACGCCGCGCCGCGCGAACCCCTCGAACGTCGCCTGGTAGCTCGCCGTGATCGCCACGTCCGCGCCCGCCTCGAAGTACGCGAGATGCGCCGCCGTGACCGCCTCCGGCTCGTCCGCGAGCAGCCGCGCCGACCACAGCTCGTCGCTCAGGTCGTGACCGGCCGCCGTGAGCTGGTTGGACATGCCGCCGTCCAGGACGACCGCGCCGTCCGCCAGGGCCGCGGCGAGGGACTCCGTGGTGCTCATACGGTGACGTTAACCGAGGCCCCGGCCTCGGCGCGCCCCCCGGCCCGGCTGCTGGGATGCTGAAAGCAAGTGTGGCCCGACCAGGGCGGTGAGTGCCGTGACGACCGCACATCAGGGCGACGACCGCCCGGCCGTGGAGAGACACGACGGCCCCCAGGATCCGCAGGGCGGGCCGTGCGACCCGCGCGGCGACCCGTTCCTGCGCACCCGCTTCGCCGTCCCCGCGCCGCCGGACACGTTCCTGCGCAGGGAGCGGCTGGCCGGGCACCTCGAAGGCGCCCTGCGCACCCCCCTGACCATGGTGAACGGCTCCGCCGGCGCGGGGAAGACGCTGCTGGTCGCGGACTGGGTGGCCGGGCACCCCGAGCTGCCCGTCGCCTGGCTCACCACCGACGCCGACGGGCAGGGCGCCGGCATGTTCTGGGCGTACCTCCTCCAGGCGCTGCGCACCTCCGGCGTGCCGCTGCCCGGGGACATCGCCTCCCCGGCCGACGCGAACCGGGTGGGCGACGCCCTGCCGGTCCGGCTCGCCGCCCTCCTCGGCGAGCGGGACCGGCCGGTGGTCCTGGTGCTGGACGAGTTCGACCGGGTCACCGCCCCGGAGATCGCCGCTCAGCTCGACTTCCTGCTGCGCCACTCCGCGCCGGGGCTGCGGCTGGTCCTCGTCACCCGTACCGAGCCGCTGCTGCCCCTGCACCGCTACCGCGCCGCCGGCGAACTGACCGAGATTCGCGACGCGGAACTCGCCTTCACGCCCGGCGAGGCGGCCCGGCTGATGGAGGCGCACGGCCTGCGGCTGTCCCCGGCCGCGGTGCGCGGGGTCGTGGAGCGGACCCGGGGGTGGGCCGCCGGCCTGCGGCTGTGCGCGCTGGCGGCCGAGGAGGCCCCGGACCCCGAGCTCTGCCTCAAGGAGTTCGAGGCCGATCGGAGCGCCGTCGCCGACTTCCTGCTGGCCGAGGTGCTCAAGCGGCAGGACGCAGGGACGCAGGAACTGCTGCTGCGGGTCAGCGTCCTCGACCGGTTCGGCCCGCGGCTCGCCGACGCGGTCACGGGACGCGCGGACGCCGAGGACGCGCTGGCCCGGCTGCACCGGAGCAACGCCTTCGTCCAGCACGTCGGCCACGGCGTGTACCGGCTGCACCCCCTGTTCGCGGAGATCCTCCGCGCCCATCTGCGGATGCGCCGGCCCGGACTGGAACCCGAACTGCACCGGCGGGCCGCCGTCTGCCTCCGTACGTCCGGGGCGCTCCCGGCGGCGCTCGGGCACGGCGCCGCCGCCGACGACTGGGAGTTCACCGCCTCCGCCCTGGTCGACGACCTCGCCCTCGGCCAGTTCTTCACCGGCCCCCGCGCCGACACGCTCGCCGCGCTGTTCTCCCGGATGGGGCCGCGGGGCGGCGACGGCCCCGCGCCGGAACTCGTGCGGGCCGCCGCCCGGCTGTCCCGCGGCGACCTCGCCGGAGGCGCCGTGCGGCTGCGCCGGGCGCGGCAGCGCATGGCGCGGTACGACGGCCCGGCGGGCGAGCCCGACACGGCGGCCGTCCGGATGGGCTGCGCCCTCCTGGACGCCCTCGTCGCCCGGCTGGAAGGCGCGCCCGGCCGCGCGGAGGACGCCGTACGCGAGGCCGAGGAGCTGCGGGACCTGCTTCCCGCCGAACTGCTGGACCGGCACCCCGAGCTGTTCGCGCTGCTGCTGGACCACCTGGGGTCCGCCCGGCTGTGGGCCGGGGACTTCACGGGGGCGCGGGCCGCGCTGACACGGGCGGCGGAGAGCGCCCCCGGCGCGGCCGTCACCGCCCTGCCGCGTGAGGACGCGCTGGCCCGGCTCGCCCTCCTGGACGTCCTGCACGGCTGGCCGGGCCGCGCCGAACGCACGGCACGCGAGGCCCTCGCGGAGACCGAACGGTCCGGGCTCGCCCGGCCCGCCGCCTCCGGCGTGGAACGGCTCGTCCTCGCCGCCGTGGCCGTGGAGCGCGAGGAGCTGGGGCAGGCGCGGGCGCTGCTCGGCACGGCGGGCGAGTCGCACCCCGCGCTGCGGGACCCCGTCCTGGAGGCCGGGCGCGCCCTGGTCGCCGCGCGTCTGCACCTGGCGCGGGGCGAGCCCGGTGCGGCGCGGAAGGCGGTGGAGACCGGGGTGCCGGCCCACGCCGTCTCACCGTGGGCGCGGGGCGAGACGGCCCTGGTCGCGGCGGCCGCCGACCTCGCGGAGGGACGGCCGCAGGACGCCGCCGCGCTGCTGCCCGAGGTGCCTCCCGACCAGCCGGCGTGCGCGGTCGGCGCCGCCCGGGTGCTGCTCGCCGCCGGACGGCCCGAGGCGGCCGTACGGCTGCTCGACCGGGCGGCCGTCGACGAGCACGCCGGCCCGGCCGTGACCGTACGGGCCGCGCTGGTACGGGCACGGGCGGCCGACCGGGCGGGGGACGCCGCCGCGGCCCGCCGCCTGGTCGCGCACGCGGTGACGGAGGCCCACCGGGAAGGACTGCGACGGCCCCTCACCGAGGCGGGGTCATGGATCCGCCCCTACCTGACGCCCACCCCACGCCACCGCCGCCCCGCCGCGCCCCGCCCGGCCGGCAGCCCGCCCCCGCCGGTCGAGGAACTGAGCGGCCGCGAACGGGACGTGCTGCGGCGGCTCGCCCTGGCGATGTCCACCGAGGAGATCGCCGCCGATCTGTACGTCTCGGTGAACACGGTGAAGACGCACCTGAAGAACGCCTACCGCAAGCTGTCGGTGGGCCGCCGCAGCGAGGCGGTACGCCGAGCCCGGGAACTGGGCCTCCTGTGAGGCGACGACGGCCATGACCGGCGAACGGACCCCGCGGCCACCCGGCCGACCCGGGCGTCCCGCGCGGAGCCCGGCGGACGCGCGCGACTCCGCGACGGTGGCGGACGACGCGTCCGCACCCCGCCGCCCCCACGCCGACTACACCGGGGGTGTCTACGGATCCATGCTCGCCGCCTCGGTGATCGTCGGTGCCGGCACGCTCGGGTCCTTCCCGCGGCTGGAACTCGTCCTCCTGCTGCTGCTCACCGGCGTCGTGTTCTGGATCGCCCATGTGCACGCCCACCTGTTCGGGGCGCGGCTGGCGCAGCGTCCGCCGGACCGCGCCGTCGTGCGGCGGGTGTGCCGGGAGGAGTGGACGATCGTCAAGGCGGCGGTGCCGCCTGCGGTCGCGGTGGGGGTCGGGCCCGTGCTGGGTTTCGGTGTGCAGGGCGGCCAGTGGTTCGCGCTGTCCGTCGCCGTGGCGGGGCAGGTGGGATGGTCCGTGGCCGCGGCCCGGCAGGCGGGCGCGCCGGGGCGGCTGCTGGTGCTGTCGGCGCTGGTCAATCTCGTCCTGGGACTGGTCATCCTGGCGAGCAAACTGTGGCTGAAACACTGAGCACCACTGAGCGCGCCCCGGGGCGCCGCTCTCACCTGCCCGGGGTGAGCCGCGCCGCCGCCGAGGGCTGGACCATCGGAAGGTGCGGGCGTGGTCCGCCCGGTTCAGGCACCACCCGGGGAGCGGCTCATGCGCTACGAGATCCGCGTCGAGGGGCAGCTGTCGGAACCGCTGATCCGCATGTTCCCGGAGCTCGACCACGTGACGATGTCCGGGCAGACCCTGCTGTTCGGGCAGGTGGTCGACGAGGCGCACCTCTACGGGCTGCTGGCCCGCTGCCAGTCCCTCGGCCTGCGGGTCCTGGAGCTGCGCCAGATGCCCCAGTGAGCCACCCGGCGGGACGCCGGAGGTCAGGGACGCCTGAGGTCAGGGATGCCCCTCGGCGCGCACCCGGCCGGACCGCACCGCCTCGCCCAGCGCCGCGAAGTCGCGTTCGTTGCGGTCGGCGTAGTCCTGCGCGAACGTCGCGAGCGCCCGGTCGAAGCGGTCGCCGCGCCCCAGGTAGGCGGCGATCGCGACCGGGTCGCCGGACCGCGCGTGGGCCCGCGCCAGGCTCGCCCCGCACAGGCGGGCGAACTGGCGCAGCAGACCGGGGTCCATCGTCTCGGGCCGGGCGATGCCCTTCCAGTCCCGCAGCTGCCGTACGTAGAAGTCGCGGGGCCTGCCGTCGAGGCCCGTCGCGTGCGTCCAGCCGAGCAGGATGTCGCTGGTCGTCTGGATCAGCCGCTGCCCCTCCACGACCCGCCGGCCCTGGTGGCCGGTCTCCTCGCCGTCCGTGTACGGGCCGAGCACCGACTCCTGCGCCTCCTTGGCCTGGAGCAACAGCGGATCGTCGTCGTCCCGGCCGAGCAGCAGCACGATCCAGCAGCGGGTGCCGACACTGCCGACCCCCACCACCTTCCGGGCCATGTCCACGAGGTGGTAACGGCTCAGCAGATGCCGGCGGTCCGACGCCAGCGACCGCGCGTAGCCGTCCAGCACCGCGCGCAGGCCCTTCTCCTCGGCCGACGCGCCGTCCAGCAGATCCCGCAGCGGGGTGATCAGCGGCGGGTCCGCCGCGATGCGCCGCCCCTGCGGCGTGGCACGGGTGAGCTTCGCGTACGCCTGGAGATGGGTGCGGGTACGCGCCTTGCGGGCCGCCTCGGCCGTACGCCGCCGGGCCTCGGAGGTCAGGGCGGAGGCCGCCGCCTCGGGCAGCCGGTCGGCGTCGTCCTGCGCGTACCAGATGTCCAGCGTCCGCATCCCGGCGAACTCCCGCATGCGCAGCCGGTACGCGGCGACGCAGGCCCGCACCGCGTCGCTCTGCTCCGCCACGGTGAAGCCGTTCGCGCGCCCGGCGATGGCGAAGCTGGCCGCGAGCCGCTTGACGTCCCATTCGAAGGGGCCGGCATGGGTCTCGTCGAAGTCGTTGATGTCGAAGACGAGATGCCGCTCGGGGGAGGCCAGCAGCCGGAAGTTCAACAGATGCGCGTCCCCGCACAGCTGCACGACGAGCCCGGCGTCCGGGAGCGGCGCGAGGTCCGCCGCCATGATCGCGGCGGCGCCCCGGTAGAAGCGGAACGGCGACTCCAGCATCCGCCCGTAGCGGACCGGCACCAGCTCGGGCAGCCGGGTCGCGGACCGCCGTTCCAGCACGTCCACGGGGTCCGGCCGTCCAGGGGCCGGAGCGAACCCGGCATGGGACGAGC
This sequence comes from Streptomyces albogriseolus, assembly GCA_014650475.1. Classification (GTDB taxonomy): domain Bacteria; phylum Actinomycetota; class Actinomycetes; order Streptomycetales; family Streptomycetaceae; genus Streptomyces; species Streptomyces albogriseolus. Next base: position 204,981 of record BMVA01000004.1, on the reverse strand, counting down.
GGGGCGCACGGCCACGCGCCCGCCTGCCGTACGAGGCCCGCGCGGCCGGGGAGAGGGAGGCGTCGAACACGTCCGGTACCGCCATCGCCGTCCTCCCGTCGCGCATGACCACGACTCCACGCCGTCCATCCCACCCCGTGCGACCCGCCCGCCGGATCACCCGCGCCGGGTGAGGCGGCCGGGACGCCGTACGGGCCACGCTGAGACCGGCACGACGCGCCGGCGTGGCGCGGGCGGGCGCAGAGGGCCCGCGAGCGAGGAGGAGATGACCGGCATGACGTATCTCGCGTACGACTACCCGCTGCTCAGCGCACTGCTGACGATGGTGGTGTTCTTCCTGTGGATCATGTGGTTCATCCTGCTCTTCCGGGTGATCGTCGACATCGTCCGCGACGACTCCCTCAGCGGCTGGGCCAAGACGGGCTGGCTGGTCTTCACGATCGTCCTGCCCTTCCTGGGCGTCTTCGTCTACGTGATCGCCCGCGGCAGGAACATGGGCAGCCGGGAGATGGCCCAGGCGCGCGCCCAGCAGGAGGCGCTCGACAGCTACATCCGGGAGACGGCGAAGGGGACGGGGGAGCGGACCAGCAGCGTGGACGAACTGGCCCGGCTCTCCGAGATCAAGGCGCGCGGGGACATCTCGGACGACGAGTTCCGCAGGGCCAAGGAGCTGGTCCTGAGCGGCCACGGGCCCCACTCGTGACCGGGACGCCCCGCCCGCCCGCGCGGGGGACACCGTCCGCCACGCCGCGGACACGACACGGAACCGAGGCACAGTCATGACAGCCACACATCCGACACACGGGGCGCACGCGCCGTCCGCGAAGCGCGAGTGGGCGGGCGGCCTGACCGTCTTCGCCGCCGTCACCCTGATGCTCGTGGGGGTGCTGGACATCTTCCGCGGGATCATGGGCATCGCCGAGGACGACGTCTTCGTGACGACACAGGACTACGTCTTCAAGTTCGACCTGACGGCCTGGGGCTGGACCCACCTCGTGCTCGGCGCGATCGCGGTGCTCGTCGGCCTCGGCCTCGGCCGGGGAGCCCTGTGGGCCCGCGTCTCCGGCGTGGTGATCGCGGGGTTCATCGTCATCGCGAACTTCCTGTCCCTGCCGTACTACCCGGTCTGGTCCGTGGTGATGATCGCCTTCTCCGGCTTCGTCATCTGGGCGCTGTGCGTGGGCGGCCGCTCCCGCACCTGACGCCGGACGCGTCCCGTCCGGCGCGATGGGTACCCGGTGCGGCGTGCGGTGTCCCGGGCGGGCGTGGGCCCTGCGGCTCACGCCCGCCGGTGCGTACACGGGGTCCGTCCCCACTGGGAAGGCGGTGGACATGTGCCGTTGGCTCGCCTATTCGGGCACGCCGATCCTGCTCGAGAACCTGCTCTACCGGCCGGTCCACTCCCTGATCGACCAGAGCCTGCACGCCCGGATGGGCGTGGAGACCACCAACGGCGACGGCTTCGGCATCGGCTGGTACATGCCGGACAAGGACAGCCCCGCCGTGTTCAGGGACATCGGGCCGGCCTGGAGCGACCGCAATCTGCGGGAGATCGCCGGGCACGTCGTCTCCCCGCTGTTCTTCGCCCACATCCGCGCCTCCACCGGTACGGCGGTGCAGCAGACCAACTGCCACCCCTTCCGGCACGGCCGCTGGATGTGGATGCACAACGGGGCCATCGAGGGCTTCCCCCTGCTGCGGCGCGACCTCGCCCTGGCCGTCCGCCCGGACCTGTTCCCGTACATCGAGGGGTCCACGGACTCCGAGATGATGTTCTACCTGGCGCTCACCTTCGGCCTGGAGGACGACCCGCGCGGCGCCGTCGCCCGCATGGCCGGCCTCGTCGAGCGCACCGGCCGCCGGCACGGCGTCGACCATCCCGTACAGATGACGGTCGCGGTCACCGACGGGGTACGGCTGTGGGCGTTCCGCTACTCCACCCGGCGTCAGTCGCGCTCCCTCTTCTACAGCACCCGCGGCGAGACGCTGAAGTCCCTCCACCCGGACGTGGCGTTCCTGCGCGACATCGCGGACGACGCCCGCCTCATCGTCTCCGAACCCCTCGGCGACCTGCCCGGCGCCTGGAACGAGGTCCCGGAGAGCTCGTACGGGGTGGTGCAGGCGGAGGGCGACGAGATGCACACCTTCGCGCCGGAGTGAGCCGGCCGCGCACCCCGCCGACGGTTCGGCGGGCGCCGAAGCGTCAAGGGCCTAGCGTGGCCCGCATGACCGACGACCACGCCGCCGTGCGCGCGGAGACCTTCGCCGCGCTCCACCACCAGGACACGCCCCTGCTGCTGCCCAACGCCTGGGACCACGCCTCCGCGGCCCTCCTCCACACCCACGGCTTCCCCGCCGTCGGCACGACCAGCCTGGGCGTCGCCGCGGCGGCCGGGCTGCCCGACGGGGCCCGGGCCACCCGCGAGGAGACCCTGCGCCTCGCCGGCGCCCTCGGCGCGCTGCCGTGTCTCCTCTCCGTCGACGCGGAGGACGGCTTCAGCGACGATCCCGGCGAAGTGGGCGCCCTTGCGGCGGAGTTGAAGGCACGCGGCGCGGTCGGGATCAACCTCGAGGACGGGCTCGGGCCGGTCGACCGGCACGTGGCGAAGATCCGGGCCGTGCGCGCCGCCGCGCCCGGTCTCTTCGTCAACGCCCGGACGGACACGTACTGGCTCGGTGACGGTGAGGGCGCCCTGGAGCGGGTGCGGGCGTACCGGGATGCCGGTGCGGACGGCGTGTTCGTGCCGGGTCTCACCGATCCGGACGGGATCGCCGTCCTGGTGCGCGCCCTGGAGGGGTGCCCCCTCAACGTCCTGTACGCGCCCGGCGGGCCGTCCCTCGCCCGGCTCGCCGGCCTCGGCGTGCGGCGCGTCAGTCTCGGCTCGCTGCTGTACCGGCGGGCGCTCGGCGCGGCGCTGGACGCGGTGGTCGCGGTGCGGGAGGGGCGGACGGTGGCGGAGGGCACGGTGCCGTCGTACCGGGAGGTGCAGGAGTTCGTGGGCTGACGCCCGCGGGGGTCAGCCCGCCGCTCTGCGGGGCCAGTTCCGCAAGGTGAGGTGCAGCGCGTCGATCATCCGGTCCCAGGACGCCTCCAGGTCGCGCGGGGCGCCGAACGCGCCGGCGGACTCCAGGGCGCAGTAGCCGTGGAAGGAGCTGCGCAACAGCCGTACCGCGTCGGTGAGATCGGGCTCCTCCAGACCGTACGCACGGAGCAGACCGTAGGTGACCTCGGCGGTGCGGCGCAGCACGGGGGAGTCCGTCACCGTGGCCTCGTCCAGGGGGATCTGGGTGGCGGCGTACCGTCCGGGGTGGGCGAGGGCGTAGCCCCGGTACGCGCCGGCGAAGGCGGCCAGCGCCTCCTTGCCGGTGCGGCCCTCGACCGCCGCCGCGATCCGGTCGATCATCTCGCCGCCCGCCAGCAGCGCCATCCGGGTGCGCAGGTCCCGCAGCCCGCGCACATGCGTGTACAGGCTCGCGTCCTTGACGTCGAAACGCCGGGCCAGCGCCGACAGGGTGACGTTCTCGTAACCGGCCTCGTCGGCGAGGTCGGCGGCGGCCGCGACGAGGCGGTCGGCGGTGAGTCCGGCGCGGGGGATGCGGGCCTCCGGCGGTCGGGCGGGCGGGGTTCGGGACACGTGAATGTAGCCGACGTGGGCGGCTCGCGGCTCGCCCGCGGTTCCCGACGGCCCGCACCTGTCGTGACGACGGCACCCACCGGCCACCCCACCGCCGCCCTCGATTCACGCACCCCCCGGATCCTCCCCCCATGGGCCACAACCACGACCACGCGCACGGCGCGACCGCCCCCGCCTCCCTGCCCGCCGCCTTCGACACCTCCGTGCCCGACGAGGCACTGACCCCCGAACAGGCGTCCCGCCGCGCCCTCCTGCGCCGCACAGGCCTGCTGGGCGCGGGCCTGGCCGCCGGCACCGTGCTCACCGGAAGCACCGCCGCGGCGGACGACCGCGGAGGAGACAGCAGAACCCCGCGCGGCGGGTACCTCTGGCTGGCCGGCGACCACCACATCCACACCCACTACAGCAGCGACGGCAAGTACCGCGTCGTCGACCAGGTGCGCCAGGGCGCCCGGCACGGCATGGACTGGCTGGTCATCACCGACCACGGCAGCGCCACGCACGCCAGGATCGGCGTGGAGAAGGTCAACCCCGACATCAAGCAGGCACGCGCCGCCCACCGGGACACCCTCGTCTTCCAGGGCCTGGAGTGGAACATCCCGGCCGCCGAGCACGGCACCGTGTTCGTCCACCCCGGACGCAACGAGGTCGCCGTCCTCAAGCAGTTCGAGAACGACTACGACGGCGGCGTGAAGGGCGCGGGCGACTCCACCCCCGCCAACGAGGCCCTCGCGGTCGCCGGTCTCCGGTTCCTCGCCGAGCAGGTCAGGCGCCGCAAGGTCGAGGACGCGCTGATGCTCGCCAACCACCCCTCCCGCAAGGGCATCGACTCCCCGCACGAGATCCGCGCCTGGCGCGACGCCACCGGCCGGGACCGGCAGATCGCCGTCGGCTTCGAGGGCGCCCCCGGCCACCAGGCCGCCGGACTGCCCGGCCCGCTCGGCCCGGGCGGCGCCCGCGGCATCTACGACGGCAGCCCCGGCCCGAACTCCTTCCCCGGCTACCCGCTGGAGAGCTACCGCACCTGGGGCGGCTTCGACTGGATGACCGCCACCGTCGGCGGCCTGTGGGACAGCCTCCTCGCCGAGGGCCGCCCCTGGTGGATCACCGCCAACTCCGACTCCCACCAGGTGTACGCCGACACCACCGCCCGCGGCGCCGGCGACTTCGCCGCCGACGGCCGCTACGGCGACCCCGTCTACGCCGGGAAGATCGACACCCGGCAGGGCGACTTCTGGCCCGGCCAGTACAGCCGTACCCACGTCGGCGCCGACCGCTTCTCCTACGCCGCCGTCATGGACGGCATCCGCGCCGGCCGCATCTGGGTCGACCACGGGCAGCTGATCTCCGGCCTCGACGTCCGCGTCTCCGGCGGCGGCCGCTGGGCCACCCTCGGCGGCGCCCTGCACGTCCGCAAGGGCGCCAGGGTCACGCTGACCGCCGACGTGACCCTGGCCGGCGGCCCCAACTGGGCCGGTTTCACGCCCGAACTGGCCCGCGTCGACGTCATCCGGGGCGACGTCACCGGCCCGGTCGCCGACAAGGACACGTTCACCGCGCCCACGGCGGCCGTCGTCCGGTCGTACGACGTCAGGAAGTCCACGGGCAGCGTGCGGCTCACCTTCGACCTGGGGCGGGTCGACCGGCCGGTGTACCTGCGGCTGCGCGGCACCGACGGCAACCGGTCCGCCGTCGGCGTCATGGGCGCCGAGGTCGACCCGGCCGGTCCCGCCCTGGACGTCGTCGGCGACGCCGACCCCTGGCGCGACCTGTGGTTCTACTCCAACCCCGTGTGGGTGCTGCCGTCGTGACGGCGTACGCGCTCACCGTGGACGCGGGCGCACGGGACCTGCGGGCGGCGGACCATCTGCTCCATGCGCTGGCGGACCGGCTCGCCCTGCCCGGGGACACCGTCGGCTGCACCCACCTGGTGCGGGACGGGCGCCCGCGGGTCGTGGTGTCGCTGTCCCTGCCCTCGGCGCCGCTCCTGGACACCGTGCGGGAGCGGCTCGCGGCGGGGGAGTACGGCGCCGTCTCGGCGGGACTGCCGGACCCGTCGGGGCACGCGGTGCTCTACCCGGGGGCGTCCCGGCTCACGGGCACCCTGACGGTCGCGGAGCTGCTGGAACGCTCCGCGATCGACCGGGTGACGGTGCTGGGCTCCCCCCTGCCGCCGGAGCCGGACACCCGCATGGTGACCCGCGACCATGTACGGCCCCAGTGGCAGGGCGGCGCCCTGGTCCTCGCCGCCACCCCGGCCCTGGGGGACACGCTGGTGCCCTTCGAGGCGCCGGACCCGACACCCTGCTGCGCCGACCACTGAACCCGCTGAAGCAGGCCGGGGCGTGGGGGCCGGGCAGGCCCCCGTGCCCCGGTCAGCCGCCCAGCACACTCCGCACGAACGCGTTGCCGAACACGCCCTCCGGGTCCAGCTCGCGGACCAGGGCGCGGAAGTCGTGCAGGCGCGGGTAACGGGACCGCAGTTCGGCCGGCGGGGTGGCGAACACCTTGCCCCAGTGCGGGCGCGGCGCGAACGGCGCGAGCGCCTCCTCCACCCGCCGCACCACCGGCAGCACCGTCGCCGTGTCCTCGATCCAGGTGAAGTGCAGGGCCACCGTGTCCCTGCCGTACGCGGGGCCCAGCCACTGCTCCTCGGCGGCCACCGTGCGCACCTCGCAGGTCTGCAGCACCGGCGCGACCGTCTCCCGGACGGCGTCCAGGGCGCGCAGCGCGTCCACCGCGGTCTCCCGGGGCAGCAGGTACTCCGACTGGAGCTCAGCCCCGCTGCTCGGGGTGAACTCCGCCCTGAAGTGCGGCAGCCGCTCGTGCCAGGGGCCCGGCGCCCCGAACTGCTCGGTGCAGTTCACCCCCGGCATCCCCGGCACCGGGTGCATCTTCTCCGTCGCGGGCGCCGCCCACGGGAAGCCGGTGCGCGGCCGGTCGGTGCGGTGCTTCACCCACACCTGTCGGAAGCCGGGCTCCCGCCAGTCGGTGAACAGGCTCACGCTGTACGCCGCCGACATCACCGCGTCGAACGTGCCCGCGTCCAGCACGTCGAGCGGCAGCTCGGTGAACACCCGCTGCTCCACCTCGTACGCCGGCTCCAGGTCCAGGGTGAGCGCGGTGACCACGCCGAGCGCGCCCAGCGCGGTGACCGCGCCGCCGAACCGCTCGTCGCCGCGCTCCAGGGTGAGCGTCGAGCCGTCCGCCGTGACCAGCTCCACCGCGCGCACCGACGAGCTGAGCGGCCCGTTGCCGACCCCGGAGCCGTGCGTGCCGGTGGCGACCGACCCGGCGACCGAGATGTGCGGGAGCGACGCCATGTTCGCCAGCGCAAGACCGTGCCGGTGCACCTCGCGGGCCAGCTCCGCGTACCGGACCCCGCCGCCGACCCGCACCGTGCGCGACTCCGCGTCCACCTCGATCACCGGGGGCAGCGCGGCCAGGGACAGCAGGACGCCGTCCTCGCCGGCGTCGGCGATGTCGTTGAAGGAGTGGCCGCTGCCCAGCACCCGCACCCGCGCGGAGTCCGCCACCAGCGCGCGCAGCGCGTCCGTCGTGCGCGGCCGGTGCAGCTCCTTGGCGGCGTACGTGATGTTGCCGGCCCAGTTGGTCACGCTCTCGGTCATCCCTCGTCCTTCCCGCCTGCGGACCCGCGGAAGGGCCCCGACGGAACCTACCTCGGGAGTGACCCACGCCATGTGGGGGGACCCGGCGCCCAGGATGCCCGGCCGGGGGCATACCGTGAGGAGTCGTACGTCGGCACCGGGAGGAGAACACGCGATGGGCAGCCGTACCGCGCTGGTCGAGGATCTGATGGAGCGGTTCCCGCACGTTCCGCGCGAGGCCGTCTTCAAGGAGGACCTGCTGCGCGGCGGTGTGGCCTTCGACCCCTCCGCGCTCAGCGACAACGAGGGCGGCGAGGTCAAACCGAAGTCGTACTTCATCTTCTCCTTCGACCACGGCACCCTGCCGGAGCTGGGCGAGGCCGCGCTGCGCCGCCCGCCGGAGGAGATCATCCTCACCGGAGGACCGTACGACCTGCGCCGCACGGTCGTGTCCGTCCGGGTGAACCCGTCGTCCCCGTACCGGGTCGCCGCCGACGAGCACGGCATGCTCGGCCTCTACCTGGACGGCAAGCGGATCTCCGACGTCGGCGTGCCGCCGATGCCGGAGTACTACCGGCACAAGCTGTCCAACGGGAAGTCGGTGATGGAGGTCGCCCCCACCATCCAGTGGGGCTACCTGATCTATCTGACGGTCTTCCGGGTCTGCCAGTACTTCGGCGCCAAGGAGGAGTGCCAGTACTGCGACATCAACCACAACTGGCGCCAGCACAAGGCCGCCGGCCGGCCCTACACCGGGGTGAAGGACGTCGAGGAGGTCCTCGAGGCCCTGGAGATCATCGACCGGTACGACACGGCGAAGGCGTCCACCGCCTACACCCTCACCGGCGGCGCCATCACCAAGACCGTCTCCGGCCGTGACGAGGCCGACTTCTACGGTCACTACGCCAAGGCCATCGAGGAGCGCTTCCCCGGCCGCTGGATCGGCAAGGTCGTCGCCCAGGCGCTGCCCAAGGACGACGTGCAGCGCTTCAAGGACTACGGCGTGCAGATCTACCACCCCAACTACGAGGTGTGGGACGAGTACCTGTTCAAGATGTACTGCCCCGGCAAGGAGCGGTACGTCGGCCGCGACGAGTGGCACCGCCGCATCCTCGACTCCGCGGAGATCTTCGGCGCGCGCAACGTCATCCCCAACTTCGTGGCCGGCGTGGAGATGGCCGAGCCGTTCGGGTTCAAGACCGTCGACGAGGCGATCGCGTCCACCACGGAGGGCCTGCGCTTCTTCATGTCGAAGGGGATCACGCCCCGCTTCACCACCTGGTGCCCGGAGCCGACCACCCCGCTCGGCAAGGCCAACCCGCAGGGCGCGCCGCTGGAGTACCACATCCGGCTGCTCCAGGCGTACCGGCAGACGATGGAGGACTTCGGTCTCGCCTCGCCCCCCGGCTACGGCCCGCCCGGACCCGGCCGCGCGGTGTTCTCCGTGAGCTCCTTCATGGACAGCCTGCCCGCCACGGAGCCCGTGGAGGAGCCCGTCTAGGAGCCCGTCGAGGCGTTCGGGAAAGGCCGGAACCGAGACGTTCCGGCCTTCTCCGCGTATGGTCCCTGCGAGGGGTCGCGGCACCGCCACACAAAGTGAAGACAGCGCTTGTCAGTTGTGTCGGAGACGTGCAAAGCTCTCGTCCACTGCCGCGAGGTTCCCTTCAACTCCACCCGCCGGTATGGCGAGTTGACCTCGCTTGTGGATGCAGGAGTCTCATGCCCGACCTGCCGAGCCCTCAGGACGCCACCGAGGCGGCCCTGTTCACCGAATGCTGGGACGCGGTGCTCTCCTACGCCGACCTGTGCACGGCGGGCTCGAGCGCCGCCGCGGAACTGGCCCGCGAGGCCTTCGCCGAGGGCATACGGGAACTGCGCGCGGCCGAGTCGGGAAGCGTGCGCGGGACCGGCCGCCGCTCCTCCCGGCTGCCCCGCATCCCCCTCCTGCTGACCGCCGTGCGCAACACGGCCGCCGCGTGGGAGAAGGAGGGGCAGGGCCACAAGCTCGACCCCGAACTGCGGCTGTGGCTGCACTCGGACGAGGCCGCCCGCTACACCGGCCCGCCGCTCGAACGGCCCATCGCGCTGCGGGGGTTGCGCGACCTCCAGCAGGCGGACGCCGAACTGCTGTGGCTGGCCGAGGCGGAGGCGCTCCCGCTGCCCCTCGTGGCCCGCCGGCTGGGCCTCGACCCCGCCACCACGGCCGACGAACTCGCCCAGGTCAGCCGCCTGTTCCGGGACCGCTGCCACCGCAACCACCTCGACTCGCCGATGGACGTCGAGTGCCGCAGCTACGCCCGGCTGCTCGACGCCGTCACCCGCTCGCCCGCCGCGGACACCCCCGAGGACCTGTCCCGGCACCTCGCCACCTGCCGCCAGTGCGCGGAGGCCGCCGCCTGTCTGCGTCTGCACGGCGGCACCCTGCCCGGCGCGCTGGCCGGCGGCGTCATCGGCTGGGGCGGCCTCGCCTACCTGGAGCGCCGCCGCCGCGCCGCCGAGGTCCGGCTGGGCGCGGGGCGCCCGGAGGGGCCCGACGCGGACCACGACGACCCGGCGGACGGACGGGACCGCAAGGCGCGGGTCGTCCGGCACGGGCCCATGGCCGCGGCCGTCGTCGTCTCCCTGCTCGCGCTCGCGGTGTCGCTGATGCCGTTCGGGGACGGCGGGGACCCGGGTACGCCCGCCGCCGACAACGACCGCGGCGGCCCCGTGGCCGCGCCCGCGCCCTCCCTGCCGCCGGTGGGCACGGCGCCGTCCGGTTCCGCCGGCGCGGACCCGTCGGAACCCCCGACCCCCAGCTCCCCGCCGAGCAGCGCCGCCGCCCCGCCCTCCCGTACGGCGGACCCGACGCCCGAGCCCGACCCGGAACCGCAGGGCACGTCCTCGGGCGCCGCCGCCACGCCGGGGGACGACTCGCCTGCCGCGTGCGTGGTCGACTACGACGTGCTCAACCAGTGGCCGGACGGCTACCAGGCCGCCGTCACCGTGACGACCCGCCACGCCCTGGACGGCTGGCGCGTCGCCTTCACCGTCCCCGAGGGCCACCGCGTCACCCACATGTGGGATGCGTCGGTGCACCAGACGGACACACGGGTGACCGCTGCCGCGGCCGACTACAACGCCAAGGTCTCGGCAGGCAGCCGCCTGGCCTTCGGCTACCTCACGGCCCGGCAGGGCTCGGACACCTTGGCGTCCGACTTCACGCTCAACGGGCGTGCCTGCGCGGTGGCGTGAGGGGGCGGGCGCTCCGAGCACCCCGGCAGCACCGACGCCCGCGCGGCCGCGCGCTCCGCAACTAGCGGGCATTCGTGCCGCTGGGGCGGCACGGGTGGGCGCGGCGGCACCCCGTCGGCGCCGGGCTGCGCCACACCCCCCGGCCCACTGCGACACGGGTGACGCAGCGACCCGCCAAGATGCTCAGACAACGGCAAGACGGCTGACCAACAGCCAAACCCTCCGCTCCGCATCGCCCACCGGCAACCGCCCCGCACGGCTCAACGTCACCAACCCGTGCAACGACGCCCAGAACACCTCGGTGAGCAACCCCGCCTCGACACCCTCCCCCGCCACATCCTTCAGCGTCTCCAACAACGCGGCGAACCCGTCCTTCAACGCCTCCGGCGTCTCCTCCGCCGCGAACACCAGCCCACCGTCCAGCTGGAACATCGCGTCGTAGACAGCAGGATTCCGCTCGGCGAAGTCCAGATACGCCCGGGCCAGGGCGGTGACCCGCCCTCGCGCCCCCTCCGCCGACGCGGACCCGGACGCGGCCCGCAACTCCGCCGCCAGCTCGGCGGCCCCCTCCAGGGCCACGGCGCCGATGATCTCCCGCTTCCCGCGGAAGTGGCTGTACAGCACAGGCTGGCTGTACTCGATGCGCTCGGCGAGCCGCCGGGTCGTGACCGCGTCCCACCCCTGCTCCTCGGCGAGTTGCCGCGCCGTGGCGACGATGAGCCGCTCCCGCTCCGCCCGCTCCCGCTGCTTGCGTTCCTGTACCGACATAGACCGATCCTAGCACTGCTAGACAATCAAGCATCGACAGATCTAGCGTTGACCCATCAGCTAGCAACGCTAGAAAATCAGGGAGATCGCATGCTCGGCACACTCGAAGTCGCCACCGTCGTGATCGTCGGCCTGATGGTCGGCGTGGAATTCTCCGTCGCCTTCGTCCTGAACCGCGTGATCGACGCACTGCCCGAGGACAGCGCCCAACAGGCTCATGCCCACGGCGGCCGCATGCTCGGTGCGGTGATGCCGGTCTGGTACATCGGCTCGCTCGTCCTCGTCGCCGTATGGGCCGTCGCGGGACGGGGCGACCCCGGCCCCGGCACCGGTCTCCTCGTGAGCGCCGCCGCACTGCTCGTCCTCAGCGTGATCATGTCGCTGCTGCTGCTCGTCCCGATCAACAACCGCAACAAGACCTGGACGCCCGAGAACCGCCCCGCCGACTGGAGGGAGCAGCTCAACCGCTGGGCCCGCTACCACTACGGCCGCCTCGCCCTGATCGCCGCGGCCTTCGCCCTCCTGGCCGTCGCCCGAGGCTGAACCGCACGGCGGCCTCCGAGTGGCCGGTCACCCGCTGCGACTCTCGCCCGCTGCGTGGCCGCCGCCTCAGAGGCGACGGCGTCCACCACGCCCTGCGGCGGGATGGGCTTCGTCGTCGGGCCGTGCTCAACCCTCCAGGCTGCCGATGGCCTCGGCCAGCCACTTCTTTTCCTCGGTGCCGGTTGCGCGAGCGATGCGCAGCATGCCCTGCCGGAAGAGGCTGGGCGATTCCTCGGCTCGCACGGGCTCCCCGTCGCGGTAGAAGAAGCTCGCCGGGATGTTGAGGAAGGCCTGTCGCCGGCGCAGCACCGCAGCCTGCTCGGCACGGTCCGGGAGATGGTGCAGGAAGGCAAGCAGGGTGAAGAAGCGCTGCCCATCGGTAATGTCGGCATCCTTGGGGTGCCGCAACCGGGCGAGCAGTTCGGCGCGGCCCGCCTCGGTGAGGGACAGGATCCGGCGGGGCGCGGCACCGCTTCCGGGCTCGGTGCGCTGCTCGATCAGACCCGCTTTCACGAGCCTGGAGATGGCCGGATAGAGCGCTCCGTCGCTCACTGGGCGGATGTGGCCGCTGAGGCCCTGGATGCGGGCTTTCAGCTCGTATCCATGCAGGGGCTCCTCGAAGAGGAAACCCAGAATTGACAGCTCCAGCACGCCCCGAGCTCCTTCCTGCGCCTGTCGGCGCGCTTGCTCGCTCCACCCTGCCATGCTATCTCTTTTCGCTGTACCTCGATTAGAGGTACAGCGAAAAGAGGGGTGCGGTCATGGGGGCAGCAGAACACCGGCGCAGGCTGGTGTCGCTCGCGTATCCGGTCTACTTCGAGCTACTCGCGGGGGTCACGGCCGGGATCATCAACATGGTCTGGGTGGCCCGGCTCGGCGGGAGCGCTGTTGCCGCGGTGGCTGTCGCCACGAATGTCGAGAACCTGCTGCTCGGCGTCATCCTCGTCGCCGGCTCGGGCACGACGGTGCTCGTCGCCCGAGCCAGAGGAGCGGGGGATCCGGCGGCGATGGGCTCCGCCGTGCGCGGCGGATGGGTCCTGTGGGCACTCGTCACACCCGTGGTCGCCATCGGCGGGTACCTGTGCCGCGAACCGCTCGCCCACCTCGTACTCGGCGGCAGCGGCGGCGACTCGCTGACCCTCGCCACTGGCTATTTCTCGATCGCGTTGCCAGGAATCGCGGTGTTCTTCGCCACCAACGTCGTCGACGGCATCCTCAAGGGTGCGGGTGACACCCGCACCCCGATGAAGCTGGCGATCCTCGCGAACGGCCTGATTCTCGGGCTGGATCCCTTGTTCATCCTGGGATTCGACCTCGGGGTGCGCGGAGCGGCGATCGCCACAGTGCTGGGCCGGACAGTCGCGCTCATCTGCGGGTTCGTGGCGCTGCACCGCAACGGCGTACTGCGGCAGGCAGCTCAGGCGGCCCCGTACCGGGCCGGTTCGCTCAGCGCCGATGCGCGCAAGACCGCTGCGACCGGGCTTCCCATGTCGGCCGACTTCGTCGCACGCATGGCGGGGGCGCTCGCGCTCGTCGCCGTCGTCGCCCGGATCGGCGTCAGCGAGGTCGCCGCGTACGGGATCGCGACGAAGGCGATGTACGTCGCGACCATGGCCTTCTACGCGGTACGCCAGGCCGCGGCCATCCGCACCGCCCATCTGCTCGGTGCCGGACGCGACGAGCGGCGGGCCATCGGTCGACAGGTGTTGCTCGTCGCCGGATCGCTGGGGTTCGCGGCTCTGCTGATACTGCTCGCCGCCGGGCCGTGGATCATGTGGGTCTTCGGCAGTGAGGGAGAGGTGGCCGAGGCAGGCGCACTCTATCTGCGTTGTCTGGGGCCGTACCTGGTGCTTCTCGCTTGTTTCATCGCACTGGGCGGGGTTTTCGAGGGCAGCGGTGGCAGCGCCGCCCTTGCGCGGATCACGGTGTGCGGCACGGCGCTCCAACTCGCACTCGCATACAGCCTGTCGGGTTGGGGGCTGCCCGGAATCTGTCTGGCCATGGCGCTGGCCATGGCACTTCAGTGCGCAGCCATTGCCAGGATGTATCGGCGCACGGAACATCCGACCGTCACTGGCGACGACGACAGTCGGCTGAAGATCGGCGACGCAAGACCCGACAGCCCTTCATCCGGCAATCGACGTGCCTGATGAACGGTTGGGAAGTGCCAAGTACCAGAAGCGGGGCGGTGGGACGGCGACCCCGCCCACCTGGCGCGCCCCACGCGGATGCGCCGGGAAATTAGATGGCGGGCCGCCGCCGGGCCCTCTAGTCTGTGCCGAGTCGGCAAGGCGCCCACGGGCGCTGTTCGTGACGAGGTTCTTGGGAGGTGTGACCGATGGCTGTCTCTGTGATGGGCCGTGCCCGCATTCAGTCGATCGTTTCATTCACCTCCGTGGCCACCGGCTGACCTCTCCTCTTCTCGCGCGTTCCTGAACGCGTGCCGCCGGGGCCGCCCTTCGAAGGGTTTCCCTTGAATCTCTCCTCTCTTTCCGCCTCCTCGCACGCCCTCGCTCCCTACGGCTGGGACGAGGAGTGGGCGGACGCCTTCGCTCCGTACGCCGCGCAGGGGCTGGTGCCGGGCCGGGTGGTCCGGGTCGACCGGGGGCTGTGCGACCTGGCCACCCCGGACGGCGTGATCCGCGCCGACACCGAGTACGTCGTCCCCCGCGATCCGATGAAGGTCGTCTGCACGGGCGACTGGGCCGCCGTCGACCCGGAGGGCGCCCGCCCCCGTTACGTGCGGACGCTGTTGCCGCGCCGTACCGCGTTCGTGCGGTCCACCTCCTCCAAGCGGTCCGAGGGGCAGATCCTCGCCGCCAACGTCGACCACGCGGTCGTCGCCGTGTCCCTCGCCGTCGAGCTGGACCTCGCCCGGATCGAGCGGTTCCTCGCGCTGGCGTGGGAGTCCGGGGCGCAGCCGGTCGTGGTGCTCACCAAGGCCGACCTCGTGCCGGACGCGGTGACCCGGGCGTACCTCGTGCAGGACGTCGAGACGACCGCGCCGGGCGTGCCCGTCGTCACCGTCAGCGCGCAGGACGGCGAAGGGCTCGACGTGCTCGCCGCGGTCGTGTCCGGCGGGACCTCCGTCCTGCTCGGGCAGTCCGGCGCGGGCAAGTCCACCCTGGCCAACGCCCTCCTCGGCGAGGACGTCATGGATGTCCAGGCCACCCGGGACGTCGACGGCAAGGGCCGCCACACCACCACGACCCGCAACCTGCTCCTGCTGCCCGGCGGGGGAGTCCTGATCGACACCCCCGGCCTGCGGGGCGTCGGCCTGTGGGACGCCGGCACGGGTGTCGGCCAGGTGTTCTCCGAGATCCAGGATCTCGCCGAGAACTGCCGGTTCCACGACTGCGCCCACGAGAGCGAGCCGGGCTGTGCCGTCCTCGACGCCATCGAGGCCGGTGAGCTGCCGCAGCGCCGCCTGGACAGCTACCGCAAGCTGCTCCGCGAGAACCAGTACATCGTCGCCAAGACCGACGCCCGCGTCCGCGCCGAACTCCGCAAGGACTGGAAGCGCAAGGGCGCCATCGGCAAGGCGGCCATGGAGGCCAAGCGGGGGCGGATGCGCTGACACCCCTGTTCCGCCGGGTGCCCTCAGCGGGCACCCGGCGGGGCGGAACAGGGTCAGCCCGACTCCCGTAGCTCCAGCACGTACCGCGCCGTCAGCGCCACCGCCCGGTCCCCGTCCCCGGTCAGCGACCTCAGCGTGTCCGTGGCCGCCGGCCCCGGGATCTCGGCCAGGGCCTGCGTCAGACGGCGGCGCGCGGACGGGTCGAGGGCGGCATCGGCGAGGCGGTCCGCCAGTTCCGCCCCGATACGGTCCGCCACCGCCGCGTCGCCCGCCAGCGTGCCCAGCGCGTCCGCCGCGTCGACGTCGTTCGCCTCCTCGACGACCATGCCGACCAGTTCCGGCATCGCGTCCGCCACCCCGCGCGCCCCCAGCTCCAGGGCCGCGGTCCGGCGCACGGACGGGTCCGGGTCCCCGAGGGCGTCCCGCAGCAGCGCCGTCGCCCGCTCGCCCGGGATCTCCGCCAGGCACCGCACCGCCCGCCCCCGCACCTCCGGCAGCGCCGACCCCAGCCCCGCCGCCAGCAGCTCCGGGCCCCGCTCGCCCGCCTGCGCCAGCGCCCACCGCAGGGCGCCGGCGACATGCGGGTCCGTCTCGCTCAGCACCGCCTCCACCAGCGCCTCCACCGGCACCGGCGCCGTGTCCACCGACGACAGGGCGGCCCGCTGCCGCATCCCCGCGTCCCCCGACCGCAGGTTCCGCAGCAGCGCGACGACCTGGAGGACGTCCTGCCAGTCGGCGGGTTCCGCCGCGTCGATCCGCTGGAGCCGGGTCAGCAGCTCCGTCTCCCGCGCGATGCGCTCCCGCGTCCGCCGGGCCAGGTCCGCGACGAGACCGGACGGGGTGAAGCCGGGGTCGTCCAGGGCACGGCCCGCGTCCCGCAGCGACAACCCCAGCGACCGCAGGCTCTCCACGTGGAAGATCCGCCGGATGTCCTCCTCCGTGTACGCGCGGTACCCGGCCGCCGTACGGCCCGTGGGCCGCACCAGGCCCAGCGACTCGTAGTGCCGCAGCATCCGGGGGCTCACCCCGGACCGCCGCGCCACCTCACCGATCAGCACCCCTGCCTCACCCCTCCGCACCGCCAGGTCCGTCGGGCCCCAGCGACACCACGCGCTTCGCCTCCTCCACCGCGTACGCGAACCCCGCCTCGGGGTCGCGCCGCAACTGCTCCGTCGCCAGCGCGTGGCCCCGTACCCGCGGGTCCGTATGGTCCGCCGCCGCCCGCACCGGCGGGACCGCCGCCTCGCCCAGCTCGATCAGCGCCCGGCTGAGACTCATCTGCGTCTCTCGCCCGCCCCGCCCGAGCTGCGACACCAGCACCTCCGCCAGCTCCGCCGCCTCCCCCTCCGGCGCCAGCAGCACCGCCGTCCGCCAGGCGGTCCGCGCCACCTCGTCGTCCGGGTCGGTCAGCAGCGACCGGGGGATCGCCGGCCACACGCTCCGGTCCCCGATCTTGGACAGGGTGTGCAGCGCCTGGCTCCGCGCCCGGGCGTTGGGCGACCGCAGCTCGGCCACGACCCGCGGCACCGTCACCGTCCCCGGGTGCCGGGTCAGGGCCCACGTCAGCATGTCCCGCACATGGAACACGGATTCCACCCCGCACCGCTCCACCAGCGGCCCCACGAACCCGGGGTCCGGGTCCGACCCGGCCGCCAGCGCCGCGCGCAGCCGCACCGAGGAATCGTCGTGCCGCAGTCCCGCGAGCACCCGTGATGTCATCGTCTCCGCCTTGGGCGTGGTCATCGGAGCACCTCCAGGCCCGCCAGTGAAGACCTTCTCACCGTGTCAAGGTCAAGAACCCGGGGGAGACCCCCTGAGGTTCCATGTCCGATTTCCGCCAGCCCGGCCTTCCCCGCCAGGGGACACTGGACCGTATGACGGACGAGGACAGCAGGTACGAGGCGGTGCGCAGCCGGGACGCCCGGTTCGACGGCGCGTTCTTCTTCGCCGTCGAGACCACCGGCATCTACTGCCGGCCCAGCTGCCCCGCGGTCACCCCCAAACGCGCCCATGTGCGCTTCTTCCCGACCGCCGCCGCGGCGCAGGGCGCGGGCTTCCGGGCCTGCCGGCGCTGCCGCCCCGACGCCGTGCCCGGCTCCGCCGAGTGGAACGTACGGGCCGACGCCGTGGGCCGCGCCATGCGCCTCATCGCCGACGGCGTCGTCGACCGTGAGGGCGTCGCCGGACTCGCCACGCGCCTCGGCTACAGCCCTCGCCAGGTGCAGCGGCAGCTCACCGCGGAGCTGGGCGCCGGACCGGTCGCCCTGGCCCGCGCCCAGCGCGCCCACACCGCGCGCGTCCTGCTCCAGACCACCGGCCTGCCGGTCACCGAGATCGCGTTCGCCGCCGGGTTCGCCAGCGTGCGGCAGTTCAACGACACCGTCCGCGCCGTGTACGCCACCACGCCCACCGGACTGCGCGCCGCCGCGCCCCGCAGGGGCCGCGCCCGCCCCGGCACCCCCACCGCCGGCGTGCCGCTGCGGCTCGCCCACCGGGGCCCCTACCAGGCGCGCCCCGTCTTCGACCTGCTGGAACGGGAGGCCGTCCCCGGCGTCGAGGAGATCACCGGGACGCCCGGCGCGCGCACCTACCGGCGCACCCTGCGCCTGCCCTACGGCACCGGCATCGCCGCCGTCGAGGAGCGCCCGCACACCGGCACCGGCGCCCGCCCCGGCGGCTGGCTCGACGCCCGCGTCCACCTCACCGACCTGCGCGACCTGACCACCGCGGTGCAGCGGCTGCGCCGGCTGTTCGACCTGGACGCCGACCCCTACGCCGTCGACGAGCGCCTCGGCGCCGACGCCCGGCTCGCCCCGCTGGTCGCCGCCCGCCCCGGACTGCGCTCGCCCGGCGCCGCCGACCCCGACGAGGTCGCCGTGCGGGCGCTCGTCGGCCGCGACACGGCCGCCGAGCTGGTCCGCCGCTACGGCAAACGCCTCGACGCGCCCTGCGGCGCGCTGACCCACCTGTTCCCGGAGGCCGCCGTCCTCGCCGGCGCCGAGCCCGACGGCACCCTGGGCGCGCTCACCGCCGCCCTCGCCGACGGCGCCGTACGGCTCGGCCCCGGCGCCGACCGGGACGCGGCGCGGGACGCCCTCGCCGCCGTCCCCGGCCTCGACGACCCTACGATCGCCGCCATCCGCACCCGTGCGCTCGGCGACCCCGACGTGGCCCCGCCCGGCCTCGACGCCCCCGACAGCTGGCGCCCCTGGCGCTCGTACGCCCTGAACCACCTGCGAGCCGCAGGGGAGTTGGAGTGACCCTCATGACGACGACGTACTGGACCCACGTGGACAGCCCGCTCGGGCCGCTGCTGCTCACCGCCGCACCGAGCGGCGAGCTGACCTCGCTCACCGTGCCCGGGCAGAAGAAGGCGACCGTGGTGCGGGACGACTGGACGCACGACCCCGGGCCCTTCCGGGAGGCGGAACGGCAGCTCGCCGCGTACTTCGCCGGCGACCTCAAGGAGTTCCGGCTGCCGACGCGGGCCGTCGGCACCCCCTTCCGGGAGAAGGTGTGGGCCGCCCTGGACGACGTGCCGTACGGCGGGACCGTCACCTACGGGGAGATCGCCGCGCGCGTCGGGGCGCCCCGGGCCGCCGTGCGGGCCGTCGGCGGCGCGATCGGCGCGAACCCGCTGCTCATCGTCCGCCCCTGCCACCGCGTCATCGGCGCCGACGGCTCCCTCACGGGGTACGCCGGAGGACTGGAACGCAAGGTGCGGCTGCTCACCCACGAGGGCGTGCTGCCCCGCGCCTGACCACGTGAGGCAAACCCGCTCAGCCCCAGAACACCGCGCCGATCCACGCCGCGGCGATCAGCTGGCAGGTGAACAGCTCCGTCAGCAGGCTCCACCCGCCCGACCGCATCACCGTGCGCACCGCGGCCTTCGCCTCCCCGCGGCGGCCGAGCCGGATCCGCTCGTGGACGTACACCCCGGCGAGGAAGCCGGGGACCGCGCCGATCACCGGCAGCAGCACGAAACCCGCGAACGAGCCGCCGCCCGCGTACGTCAGCAGCCGGGCGTCCACGCCGCCCTCCCGGAGTCTGCGGGGCGGCAGCGCCCAGCGGATCACCTGGGACAGGAACAGCACCACGGTCGCCCCCACCAGCACCCACCACGCGACCGCCTGCGGGTCCTTCAGCGCCCACCACAGGACCGCGGCCCACACCAGCCAGGACCCGGGCACCCCGGGCACCAGCACTCCGCACAGACCGAACAGGAGCACCAGTCCGGTGAGCAGGAGGTCCCACGCTCCCATCTGTCCAGGGTGCAGGAGGGCGGGGGACGGCGCAGATCGGCGGCGCGGCGACTGCCGCGCGGGGCGGCGATTTTCCCGATGCCCCGTTTTCATCCGGCCCGTCCGGTGGACAATTGAGGGCATGAGTCAGCAGGGGGGAACGCCCACCGGGCCCACCGGTCCCGGTCCCGAGGACGACTGGTGGGGTCAGCTGTACGACGACGCCTCCGACGACACGGGGCCGGCGCCCGCGGCCGACTCCCTGGACGACCGTTTCGCCTCGGCGGCGGGAGCGGTGAACGCGGGCGGGCCGGGGGCCGACGCGCCGCAGCCCCCGCCGGCCCCCGACCCCCGGGACGCCCCCGGCACCCCGCTGCTCCCCACCCAGCGCCGGACCCCGCCGCCGACACCGGAGGCCGCGCCGCCCACCCCGTCGTCCGGCACCGGCGCCCCGACCGGCTCCCCTCCCGCGCCGGAGCCGCCCTCGGACCCCCCGCGTCCCGACGCGGCGACCGCCGCCCCCGCCGTCCCCTCCGGTCCCACCGCCGCCCCCGCCTACGGCGCCTGGACCCCCGTCGCGCCCGAGCCCTTCACCCCGGCCGGTGACGAACCGGAGGACGAGGCGGCCGCCGCCGCCCGCGCGTCCGGACTCGGGCCGCTCCCGCCGCCGCTCCCCTCCCGCGCCTACGTCGGCACCCGCCCGCCCACCTACGACGCGGAACCCACCGCCCTCCCCGCCGCCGACCCCGACGACCTGGACGCGCTCGTCCCGGACACCGTGCTGGACGGGGCCCGGTACGGCGCCTGCACCCTGCGGGCCGTCTCCGTGCGCGGAGACTCCGCCCGGTACCGGGGCGAGCCCCGCCGCGACGCGCTGCTGACCGCGCGGTTCGGGGCGGGGGAGCGGGCCCTGGTGCTGGTGGCGCTGGCGACCGGTGTGCGGACCGCCCCGGGGGCGCACCTGGCCGCCGCCGAGGTGTGCCGCTGGATCGGCGCGGCGGTGGGCCGCAGCCACGAGCGGCTCACCGCCGACATCCGGGCCGCCCGCCGCGCCGACCTCAAGGCCGGCCTGCACCGCCTGACCGACCGCGGCCTCGGCAAGCTGCGCGCCGCCGCGACCGAGCAGGGCCTCGACCCCGACGACTACGCCGCCACCCTGCGCTGCCTGCTGCTGTCCGGCGACCCCGAGTGCCGCACCCGGGTGTTCTTCGGGGTCGGCCCCGGAGGGCTGTTCCGGCTACGGGACCGCGAGTGGCAGGACATCGAGCCGGAGGTGACGGAGGTGAAGGGCGAGCCGGTGCTCGGCTTCGGCTCGCCGCCGCACGAGACGCCGGACGGCGACCGCCTCACCATGGACCTCGGCATCCCCACGCCCCCGAGCCCGTACGAGCCGGCCCCCGAACCGCCCCGCGAGCCCTTCCGTTTCCGTACCTCCGTAGCCCGCCCGGGTGATGTGCTGCTGATGTGCGGCACGGGCTTCGCCGAACCGCTGCGCGGCGAGCCCGGACTGCGCGCCCACCTCGCCGACCGGTGGTCAGGTCCCGAGCCCCCGGGGCTGACGGCGTATCTGGCCGACACCCAGGTACGGGTGAAGGGGTACGCCGACGACCGTACGGCCGTGGCCGTCTGGGAGGCGTGAGCACGCCCGGTGTGAATTCATGGAACCCGTCAGGCATCTCCGGCACCCGAGGGGCAGACGGACACCATGGCCAAGCAGAACATCGCGGAACAGTTCGTCGACATCCTCGTCCGCGCGGGAGTCAAACGCCTGTACGGCGTGGTCGGTGACAGCCTCAACCCGGTCGTGGACGCCGTGCGCCGCAACCCCGCCATCGACTGGATCCATGTCCGGCACGAGGAGACCGCCGCGTTCGCGGCAGGCGCCGAGGCGCAGGTCACCGGCCGGCTCGCCGCCTGCGCCGGCTCCTGCGGGCCCGGCAATCTCCACCTCATCAACGGCCTCTACGACGCCCACCGCTCCATGGCGCCCGTCCTCGCCCTCGCCTCCCACATCCCGTCCAGCGAGATCGGCCTCGGCTATTTCCAGGAGACCCACCCGGACCGGCTGTTCCGGGAGTGCAGCCACTACTGCGAGCTGATCTCCAGCCCCCGGCAGATGCCCCGGCTGCTGGACACCGCCATCCAGCACGCGGTCGGCCGTTCCGGCGTCAGCGTCGTCTCGCTGCCCGGCGACCTCGCCGACGAACCCGCCCCCGACCAGGCGCCCGAGACCGCGCTGGTCACCTCCCGGCCCACGGTCCGCCCCGGCGACGACGAGATCGACAAGCTCGTCGACATGATCGACCGCGCCGAGAAGGTCACCCTGTTCTGCGGCGCCGGCACCAAGGGCGCGCACGCCGAGGTGATGGAGTTCGCCGGGAAGATCAAGGCGCCGGTGGGGCACGCCCTGCGCGGCAAGGAATGGATCCAGTACGACAACCCGTACGACGTCGGCATGAGCGGGCTGCTCGGCTACGGCGCCGCGTACGAGGCGACGCACGAGTGCGATCTGCTGATCCTGCTCGGCACCGACTTCCCGTACAACGCCTTCCTGCCCGGTGACGACGTGAAGATCGTCCAGGTGGACGTGCGGCCCGAGATCATCGGGCGGCGCTCCAAGCTGGACCTCGCGGTGTGGGGCGACGTGAAGGAGACGCTGCGCTGTCTCACGCCCCGGGTGCGCACCAAGGACAACCGCAAGTTCCTCGACCGGATGCTGAAGAAGCACGCGGAGGCGCTGGAGGGGGTGGTGAAGGCGTACACCCGCAAGGTGGAGAAGCATGTGCCGATCCACCCCGAGTACGTGGCGTCCGTCCTGGACGACATGGCCGACGACGACGCCGTCTTCACCGTCGACACCGGCATGTGCAATGTCTGGGCCGCGCGCTACATCTCGCCCAACGGCCGCCGCAGGATCATCGGTTCGTTCTCCCACGGCTCGATGGCCAACGCGCTGCCGATGGCGATCGGGGCGCAGTTCACCGACCGGCACCGGCAGGTCGTGTCGATGTCAGGCGACGGCGGATTCACCATGATGATGGGCGACTTCCTCACGCTCGTGCAGTACGACCTGCCGGTGAAGGTGATCCTCTTCAACAACTCCTCGCTGAGCATGGTGGAGTTGGAGATGCTGGTCGCCGGACTGCCCTCGTACGGCACCACGATGAAGAACCCCGACTTCGCCGCCGTGGCCCGCGCCTGCGGGGCCTACGGGGTGCGGGTGGAGAAACCGAAGGAGCTGGCGGGCGCGCTGAAGGCGGCCTTCAAGCACAAGGGGCCGGCGCTGGTGGACGTCGTGACCGACCCCAACGCGCTGTCCATCCCGCCGAAGATCAGCAAGGAGATGGTGACCGGGTTCGCCCTGTCCGCCTCCAAGATCGTGCTGGACGGCGGGGTCGGCCGGATGGTCCAGATGGCCCGCTCCAACCTGCGGAACGTGCCGCGCCCGTAGGCGGGTTCAGCTGTTCCCGGTCCGCCAGGAGCGGTTCAGGGTGTCGTACTCGTAGTGCGGCAGGCCCTCGACGGCGCTGGTGCGGAAGGGGCGGCCCCGGTCGTCGATCCGCACCGTGCCGGTGCGGCCCTGCGAGGACCAGTCCAGCTCCAGGTACCAGCGGCAGTCGCAGCCCTCGGTGCGGGCGGTGATCATCAGCACCTCGGGGTCGGACGCGGACACCCGGTACGGCATCCGCACCGCCGGGATCGGCGTGCCCGCGTCGTTCCCGGCGACCGCGCGGGCGATCGGCCGGTCCTTGTCCAGGTCCACGTCGAAGAAGCGGGGGGTCAGCGCGCCGCCGCAGCCCTGGTCCATCGCGTACGCGTTGCCGGGCGCCGGCTCCGAACGGCCGGCCACCCGGACGCGCAGCGCCGTGAGGACGACGGCGGTGTCGGACGTCCCCTGGACCGACAGCTCCACCAGCGTCTTCCCGCCGTGCACGGCGCCCTGCGTGGCCGCCCAGGTCCGGGCGTCCTGCGGGGCGGGCGGCGGAGGCACCTGGGCGGGAGGCTTCGCCACCACGTAGTCGTGCCCGCAGCCGTATGCCCAGGCGTGGTCGTTCACCGACCAGGTGAGGGGCGGGGGCCCCGCGGGCGCGTGATCCGGTGCGGTGGCGGAGCCGGTGGGACGCGGCGCCTCGGACGCGGCGCCGTTCCCGCCGTGACGGGCGGATGGGGAAGGGGACGGAGAGGGCGACGTCGAGGCTGAGGGGGAGCCGGTGGGCGCGACGGACCGAGCGGGGCCCGCACTGTCCCCGGCACCGCTCTCCCGGCTTCCCTCCGCCGCCCCGACGGCCCCGCTCCCGGACGTCTCCCGGTCGTCCGGCAGGAACGACAGACTCCCGACGGTGGCGAGCAACGCACACGCGACAGCGGCGGCCACGGCCACGCGCTTGCGCCGCCAGCGCCGTTGCGTGGGCCTGTGGCTGTGACCCACGGGCCCGCTCACGACATGCGTGTCGTGCTCGCTCGGTCCCTCGGCGTGGCTGAAATCGTTCGCCTGCTCGGCGGCGGCCGACCGGTCGTCGTGCGGTGGACGCGCATCTCCCGACGCGGCTCCGGGGCGCGGGGCGTCCGGCCGTGCGCCGGCCGTGCCGGATGGCGCATCGGACGCGTCCGATGCCGCCCCGCCCCGGTGCCGGCGCCGCGCCTCTGCCGCCCGGAGCCACAGGCGGTGGAGTTCGAGGCGTTCCGCGTCCGTCGCGCCGCAGAGGGCGGCGAAGCGTTCGACGGGGGCGAAGTCCACGGGGACCGCGTCGCCGGCGCAGTAGCGGTGCAGGGTCGAGGTGTTCATGTCGAGACGGCGGGCCAGTTGGCCGTAGCTGCGGTCCGTGCGTCCCTTCAGCTTCCGCAGCAGCGCCGCGAACTCCGTCACCTCGTCCTGTGCCGACACCGGCTCCGTCTCCCCGTCACTCGTCCGAGTCCGCCTCGACCGGGCGTCCCAGGGCATCCCAGGCACCCTGTATCACTGCACGTCGGAGGGGCTGGGATGGTTCCATGCCGGGGAATCGGGCGGCGACGCTTGCGCCGGTCGCCCGCGGCGGCGGATGCTCTGACCACGGCGAACCGCCCCGACGTCCCGGACGGACCATCCCGGCCGTCGCGGTGCACGTGTCGTCATTCCACCACGCACATCCCACGGGGGACACCCATGCCCATCCGCACCCGTGTCGCGGCACTCGCCGCGCTCACCGCCGCCGCGCTCGCCGTGGGCGCGGCCGCCACCGCACAGGCCGGCGCCGCGCCGGGCGGCACCGCGCAGAAGAACGCGTCCGTACAGAAGAACGCGTCCGCACCGAAGAAGGCGGCCGCCCCCAGGTTCCTGGCGGCGTCCGAGCTGCCTCCGCACCCGACCGGCTGGACCGCGGGTCCGGTCACCGACGGCTTCCCGGAGCAGCTCGCGTACTGCCTGGGCGAGGGCGTGCCCGCCTACGACTACCGGCACCGCCTGTTCCACACCGAGCTGGACACCAGCGCCGTGCAGGTCACCGTCGTGACCGGGTCCGCCGCGAAGGGCAAGGCACTGGCGGACCGGCTGAACAAGGAGATCCGCACCTGCGCGGCCCGGCTGGAGCGGCTGTACCCGGAGATCGAGGCCGAGGGCCGGTTCTTCGGCACGCTGCCCGTCGAGGAGGGGGCGACGGTGCACGGCCTGCACACCGAGACGTCGTACGGCGCCACGGACGTCAACCTGCTGTCCGTGGGGCGTGACGGCCGTACCGTGACCGTCGTCGGCTGGGGGCAGATGGGCGACT
This sequence comes from Streptomyces albogriseolus, assembly GCA_014650475.1. Classification (GTDB taxonomy): domain Bacteria; phylum Actinomycetota; class Actinomycetes; order Streptomycetales; family Streptomycetaceae; genus Streptomyces; species Streptomyces albogriseolus. The sequence continues at coordinate 179,628 of BMVA01000004.1, read as the reverse complement.
TCGACGACGCCCCGCTCGCCGCGTTCAAGAAGACCGCGAAGAAGGCGGTCACCAAGCTCTACTGAGGTTCCTGAGTTCCGCGACCACCGTGTGAGAGCCGGGGTCGTCCTCTCGCCACGGGGGTCGGGAGGACGGCCCCGCACACGGGTGTGTGGCCGTTGCACTTCGGCCAACAACGGCTCACGGCCGCTCCGTATGACTGCCGTGTGACCGACCGGGCAAGCATTCCCTGTAGGTGTTCGAGCAGGTGGGGGAATCGGCATCGGCACGCGGGCGGGGGTCATGAGAAGTCAGGCTTCGGCGGATCGGCTGAGGCGCACACTGGGGCGTGCGGATCTGCGGGCGGTGGCCGAGTCCCGCCGCGCCCTGCGCGAGCTGTTACGCCACCGGTGCGATCCGGAGCGGTCCGCGGTCGCGGAGCTGCTCACCAGCGAACTCGTGACCAACGCCCTCGTCCACACCGACCGCGACGCGGTCCTCACGGCGGACGTCGGCCCCTGGGGACTGCGCGTGGAGGTACGGGACTTCACCGCCCGCGAGCCCCGGCCGCGCCCGCAGACGGGCAACGACACCACGAACGGGCGGGGTCTGGTGCTGGTGGAGTCCCTGGCCGACGCCTGGGGCGTCAGGAGACACGGCGTGGGCAAGTCCGTCTGGTTCGCGCTCGGCCCGGAAACGGAGGCGGACGCCGACGCGGCGTGAGGGAGGCGGTTTTCCACCGCGTCCCTCACGCCGCGTCGCGCCGTCGTACGGGCGCCGGCCGAGTCGTACGGACGTCAGCCGAACTGCTGCTCCATCTCCTTGAGTTTGCGCTCGAGGCTGTCCAGACGCGGCAGCGCCTGGGTGTCGTCCTCGGCCGTGAGATCGACCGTCCGCGCCTCACCGCCGGAGCGGCGGACCGGCTGCAGGGAGGGACGCGGGGCGGGGGCGGGCAGCGCCTCCGGCGTCGCTATGGCAGGCTCCGCGGCGACCACGTCGGAGTCCCGCTCCACCGTGGTCTCCAGCTCGCGTCCGCCGCCCCGGCCGCCGAAGCCCCGGTGACCGCGGCTGATCGCCTTCAGGCGGGCCCGCTCCATGCGCTCCTGCTCGCGACGGCGCCGCCTCTCCTGCTCCTTGCGGAGCTTGTCCTCGCGGACCTCCTCGACCGCCTCGTCGAGGCTGCGCACGCCCTCCAGCAGCATCAACGACCAGGCGCGGTAGGTCTCCCGGGGCGCGCGCAGCCAGCGGACCATGCGGATCTGCGGCAACGGGCGCGGCACCAGGCCCTGTTCCCGCAGCGCGGCGCGGCGGGTCTGCTTCAGCGCGCGGTCGAAGAGCACCGCGGCGGACAGGGACATGCCCGCGAAGAAGTGCGGGGCGCCCGCGTGGCCGGCGCCGCGCGGCGCGTGGACCCAGTTGAACCACGCCGCGGCGAAGGCGAACGTCCACACGAGTATGCGCGAGCCGAGGGCCGCGTCACCGTGGCTGGCCTCGCGCACGGCGAGCACCGAGCAGAACATCGCCGCGCCGTCCAGGCCGAAGGGCACGAGGTACTGCCACCCGCCGGACAGGCCGAGGTTCTGCTCACCGAAGCCGACCAGGCCGTGGAAGGACAGGGCGGCGGCCACCGCCGCACAGCAGAACAGCAGCACGTAGGAGACGGTGCCGTAGAGGGCTTCCTTGCGCCTGCGGCGCTCCTCGCTGCGCTCCCACGAGTCGTCGGCGCTCGTGTCCTTGACCGAGGAGCGCTTGCCGCGCGCCAGCACCGCCACCGCCGCCAGCATGCCCAGGAGCAGCACGGCGCCCGGAAGCAGCCAGTTCAGCGATATGTCGGTCAGTCTCATCTAGGGGTCCCTTGCATTGGGATAGGGCGTAACGCCCGCCATAGTGGCCCAATCCCGGCGTCCCTCAGGGGGTTTCGGGGCAAGAGGCCGCCAATACAGTGCGAGGGGGGTGCCCTGGGCGGCTTTCTGCTCGAACTGCCGCATGAGGGGCGGGAGTTGAGTTCGAATAAGACTACCCGTACGGGTGGTTCCGCGGACACTTCCCGCGTGCGGTGGGGAAATTGTGAAGTGCTCGTGACCTCACGGCCCCGCGCGGCGCGCGTCCCCGGCGCACACAACGGCGGGGCGGCCGGACGATCTTACCTCGTCCGGCCGCCCCGCCCTGTCCCACGCAGCGTCAACTAGCCTGCCCGACCAGCTCCTTCTCCCGCTCGTGGGTCCGTGCCGCGGTCTGCTCCTTGGCGCAGGTGCGCGGGCAGGTGGCGCAGATGTCCGCCGGGCGCAGGGTGTAGAACATGCAGCAGCTCACCCGGTCCCGGGTGGCGGCGGCCGGCTCCCCGCCGGGTCCGGACGGCCTGCGGAACGCCGCCGCGCCGACGTACGGCTTCGTCGCGCCCGGCAGCAGCAGCTCCAGCTCGCGCAGGGCCCGCTCCTCCTCGCCGAGCAGCTGGGCGACGTACCAGAGGCTCTCGACGATCTCGTCGGTCGCCATGCCCCACAGGGCCCGGCCGCGCCGGCGCATCCGGGGGCCGAATCCGGCCAGCACGGGCTCCAGGTGTTCGGCGACCGCCGCGCGGACCTCCGCCCGCAGCGCCTCCTCGCCGTGCACGACGCGCGCTCCGGGCAGGGCGGCGGCCGGGTCGTCCGGCAGGCAGGCGAAGCCGGCCGGGCGTACGGCCATGCGGCCGACGGCGAGCCCGGCGGCGGTGCGGTCGAACGAGACGTGCGTCACGGGGTAGCGAGGGACCCGGCGGTGCAGGAACCACGGCACGGTGATCAGCAGACAGGCCGGCCAGGCGTAGCGGTGCAGACCGAAGCTGGCGATGACGTCCGGGCGGCCCTGCTGCCCGTAGTCCCGCCGCACCTGTGTGTCGTCCCAGGCGAGGAAGGCGTCCAGTCCGTCCCCGCCTGCGGCGAGGTCGGCGGCGGCGACCCAGCCGCCGCCCCGGGGGGCCGCCTCTCCGGCGCCGAGTTCGGTGACGGCGAAGGCGGGGAAGGCCTCCGCCAGACGGGCGTACGCGTCCGCGACGGCCGAACCGGGCACGGCCATGGGACCACCCCTTCACGTCTCGTGGAGCCGGGCAATAAAAGGTAAGCCTCACCTTACCCAACATCGCGGAGATGTGAACTGGCGTCCGATGCGCTTATGGTGCTTGACGCACAGGTGCCAACCCGCCGTAATGACCCCAAGTACCGACACGTCCGCAGGAGGACCTTGTGAAGCAGGGCACGCAGGGCTCCGCAGGGACGACGACGGGCGAGGCGGCGGCGGCCGCCGAGGCCGCCGCCGGGACCGCGGGGAGCCGCTACCGGGTGCCCGCCCAGCCGGCCGCCGGGGAGGCGGACCGCCGCCGTGACGCCGGCGGCGGTCGCGAGGGTTCCGTACGCGGCGAGCACACCCACGGCGAGCCCGTCCTTCCCCGTCCTCGGCCCGCCGTCCAGCGGCCTTCCGTACGCGGTCAGGTCCTCGCCGCCCTGCGCACCGCGCTGGTCACCGGAGACCTGCGGCCCGGCGAGGTCCACTCGGCGCCCGTACTGGCCGAACGTTTCGGCGTCTCCGCCACGCCCGTCCGCGAGGCCATGCAGCAGCTCGCCCAGGAGGGCGCGGTCGAGGTCGTGCCCAACCGGGGCTTCCGGGTCGTCGAGCGCAGTGCGCGCGAGCTGGCGGAGCTGGCGGAGGTGCGCGCCCTGATCGAGGTGCCGGTGATGCTGCGGCTGGCCCGTACGGTGCCGCCCGAGCGGTGGGCCGGACTGCGCCCGCTCGCCGAGGCCACCGTCCGCGCCGCGTCCTCCGGCTGCCGCGCCACGTACGCCGAGGCCGACCGCGCCTTCCACAGCGCGGTCCTCGCCCTCGCCGGGAACCAGCAACTGGTCGGCGTGGCGGAGGAGTTGCACCGGCGCGCGCAGTGGCCCCTGGTGGGCGGCGGCGCCCCCGGCGGCGGCACCCGCGCCGAACTCGTCGCCGACGCCCACGAACACACGGCCCTGCTGGACGCGCTGGTCGCGGGCGACCTGGACGTGGTGCGGGCGCTGGTGGGGGAGCACTTCAACGGGGCGGAGTAGAAGGAGCGTCCCCTCCGGCACCCTCCGGGCGCCCTGAGCCCCGGAATCCGAGCACGCGCCCCCGAACCCCCGGTTCACCCGAACGAGGCACCCGCACCGTGCCTCACGCCGTCGCCGCATCCGTCTCCGGGGGAGTCAGGCGGTGGGCGAGCCAGGTGGGGACTCCGCCCAGGAGGCGGAACAGGCGGCTGGCCTCCTCGCGCAGGCGGGAGGCCTCCGGTTCGGTCTCCGTGTCCGCGAGGGACACCAGCGCGGGCGCCGTGCCGACCAGGTAGCCCAGCTCCTCCCGGATCCGCAGCGACTCCGCGAACCCGTGCCGGGCCTCCGTCAGCTCGCCCTCGCGCAGGGCGAGTCCGGCGAGGTGGCGCCAGGTGGCGGAGAGCAGCAGCGGGTCGGCGTGGGCGGTGGCGCCCGCGTGGGCCCGCCGGTAGGCGGCGCGGGCGGCCTGCGGGGAGCCGGTGAGGTTCTCCGCGATCAGCCCGCGCCGGAAGTCCAGCAGCGGCCGCCCCTTCGCGCCCGGCGCGATCAGCGCGGCGGCCCGGCCCAGCGCGGCACGCGCCTCGTCGGCCCGGTCCCGGACCTGGAACAGCGTGGCGGCGTAGGCCAAGTACCCGCGTTCACAAGCGGCGGCGCCCCGCTCGTCGTCGGTGTGCGCCAGCGCCTCGGCCGTGCGCAGCGCGTCTTCCGCGTCCTCCCACCCCGTCTCGGTGTACAGGCACCGCTCCACCAGCAGCGACGCCCGCTGGAGGGCCGCCTGAGGGGTGGCGGGGGTGAGCAGTGCGGCCGCGTCCACCCAGCAGGCGCGGGAGCGAAGCCGCCACACCGCCGTCTGGAGGGGATCGTCTTCGGCGGTCGTTCCGTCACCGGACATGGCGGTATGCGCCACGTTGCCCTCCCCGAGCACGCCATCGAGCTGTTGAGTGGTGGCCGCATCTCAGCACGAACCACCCGGCCCGGCCAAGAGGGCGGGTGAAGGATTTCACAAAGTCATGGGGAGCGGGACGGAACCGGGGAGTCCGGCCTGTGGGCCGGGTGGGGGAGGGCGGCACCTGCGCGGCTGGATCCGTCGTGTGCCGGGTGCGGGTCGGTTGTGGCTGGTCGCGCAGTTCCCCGCGCCCCTGGGGGTGTGGCACTCCTGGCCGGCCCGGTCGCGGGCCGGACGGCGCTCAGCTCATCCGCAGTGCCAGGAAGAAGTCCAGCTTGTCCTCCAGGCGCGACAGGTCACGGCCCGTCAGCTGCTCGATGCGGCCGACGCGGTAGCGCAGCGTGTTGACGTGCAGGTGGAGGCGGGTGGCGCAGCGGGTCCAGGAGCCGTCGCAGTCGAGGAACGCCTCCAGGGTGGGGATCAGCTCGGCGCGGTGCCGGCGGTCGTACTCGCGCAGCGGGTCCAGCAGCCGGGCGGTGAACGCGCGCCGCACGTCGTCCGGGACGAACGGCAGCAGCAGCACGTGCGAGGCCAGCTCCTGGTGTCCCGCCGCGCAGACCCGGCCGGGGCGTGCCGCGGCGACCCGCCGGGCGTGCCGCGCCTCCTCCAGCGCACCGCGCAGCCCCTCGGCCGAGTGCACCGCGGCGGACACGCCGACGGTGAGCCGTCCGTCGCCGTCGAGGCCCGCCGTCAGGGGCCCGCGCACGGACTCCAGCAGCGCGTCGGCCTGCACGCCCGGGCCGGCCTCGTCGTGCTCGTCGGTCACCGAGGGCAGCGGGACCAGCGCGATCGCCTCGTCGCCGGTGTGCGCCACCGCGATCCGGTCGGACGGCTCGGGCCCGGTCGACGCCGGGTCGACCAGGATCTCCTCGAGCAGCGCCTGCGTGACCGGGCCGCCGTCGCCGCGCCCGTCCTCCCACTCGACCCGGGCGACCACGACCTGCCAGTGCGGCGCGGTGCCGAGACCGGGCAGCAGCACCGGGGCGGCCACCCGCAGGCGCGCCGCGATCTCCGCGGGCGCGGCGCCCGTCTGCACCAGCTCCAGCACCTCCTGCGCGAGCCGTCGCCGCACCGTGCGCGCCGCGTCCCGCCGGTCCCGCTCGACGGCGATCAGCTGGGTGACGCCCTGGAGCAGATCCAGCCGCTCCTCGGCCCAGTCCCCGGCGTCCGCCTCGACCGCCAGCAGCCAGTCCGACAGCATCGTCCCGCGCGGGTCCCCCGGCTCCGAGGACGGACCGCGCCCGCTGCCCCGCACCGGGAAGAGGCTGTACGTCGTCCGGTCCAGCACCACCCGGTGCGGACCGCGCCGCCCGGTCCGCACGGCCGCCAAATGCTCCGCCGCGAGCCGCGCGCACGCCTCGGGGTCCAGCGCGGGCACGGTGCCGCGCGCCCCCGTGGTCCCCTTGGGCGCCGCGATCAGCCGGCCGGTGGGGGAGAGCACCCAGGCGCGCAGGTCCAGGTCGGAGCCGAGCAGGTCGAGCACCACGTCGGGGCCGCCGCCCGCCGGTCCCGAGGTCATCATCCGCCGGTGCCGGTCGACCACGGCCGCCAGGTCCCCGGCGCGCTCGCCGGAGACCTGGCGCACGACGTGCTCGGTGATGGTCGCGAAGGCCACCGACTCGTGCACCGCGAACAGCGGCAGCCGGTGCCGCGCGCACGCCACGACCAGGTCGTCGGGGACGTCCCCCAGCTCCGCCTCGCCCGCTGCCAGCGCGGCCACCCCGGCCTGCACCAGGATCCGTACGAAGGGCTCGGAGTCGGCGGCGTCGCGGCGCCAGGCCAGACCGGTCAGCACCAGCTCGCCGCCGGACAGATAGCGGCTGGGGTCGCGCAGGTCGGTGGTCATCACCCCGCGCACACCGCGGTCCAGCTCGTCCTCCCCGCCGAGCAGCTTCAGGCCCAGCGCGTCGGTGTCCAGCAGTGCGCGCAGCCGCATTCTCGTCGCCGCCGTTCCTTGTCTCGGTACCCGTGAGGAGGGTGAAGAATGGTCGGGAGGGGCCCGTGGGACTGGCCTGCGGACATACGTGGTCCGCTTCCGATCGCCTCCCGCGTTGCTGGAGGAAGACCGGAAGGTTACAGGGGCTCTCCGTTCATACGAATCTACAAGATGCCCGCAGTGGCCAGCCAACTCCTTCATGGTTTCCGTGACTGACCCGGGTGGAGCAGGCGGCGGTGTACTGGGCGCACTCCACGTGAACACCGCAGGAACGAGCCGGGCCCGCCGCACACGGATTGGCTCAATCTGTACGCCCCTCACGAGACGAAGAAGAGAGCCGGTCATGGACTTCCTTCGCCCCGCCAGCTGGGAGGAGGCGCTCGCCGCGAAGGCCGAGCACCCCACCGCTGTGCCGATCGCGGGCGGCACCGACGTGATGGTCGAGATCAACTTCGACCATCGCCGTCCCGACTACCTGATGGACCTCACCCGCATCGGTGAACTCTCCGCATGGGAGGTGGGCCAGGACACGGTACGGCTCGGCGCTTCCGTCCCCTACGCGACGATCATGGAGCGGCTGCGCCCCGAGCTGCCGGGTCTCGCCCTCGCCTCCCACACCGTGGCCTCCCCGCAGATCCGCAACCGGGGCGGCGTCGGCGGCAACCTCGGCACCGCCTCCCCGGCCGGCGACGCCCACCCCGCCCTGCTCGCGGCCGGCGCCGAGGTCGAGGTGGAGTCCGTACGCGGGTCCCGCCGCATCCCCATCGACGACTTCTACACCGGCGTGAAGCGCAACGCGCTCGCGCCCGACGAGCTGATCCGCGCCGTCCACATCGACAAGGCCGACGGACCGCAGCAGTACTCCAAGGTCGGCACCCGCAACGCCATGGTCATCGCCGTCTGCGCCTTCGGTCTCGCCCTGCACCCCGGCACCCGCACGGTCCGCACCGGCATCGGCTCGGCCGCCCCGACCCCGATCCGGGCCAGGGCCGCCGAGGACTTCCTGAACGCGGCCCTGGAGGAGGGCGGCTTCTGGGACAACGGGAAGATCATCACCCCGTCCGTGGCGAAGCGGTTCGCCGACCTGTGCGCCGCCGCCTGCAACCCCATCGACGACGTGCGCGGCACCGCGAGCTACCGCCGTCACGCGGTCGGCGTGATGGCCCGCCGCACGCTGACCTGGACCTGGGAGTCGTACCGAGGCGCCCACCGCACCACGGAGGGAGTCGCCTGATGCGCGTCAACTTCACCGTCAACGGACGCCCCCAGCAGGCCGACGACGTCTGGGAGGGCGAGTCCCTGCTCTACGTCCTGCGCGAGCGCCTCGGGCTGCCCGGCTCCAAGAACGCCTGCGAACAGGGCGAGTGCGGCTCCTGCACGGTACGGCTCGACGGCGTGCCCGTGTGCTCCTGCCTGGTCGCCGCAGGACAGGCCGAGGGCCGCGAGGTCGTCACCGTGGAGGGCCTCGCCGAGTACGCCCGGCTGCGCGCCCGCGACAGCGGTGACGCCGACGGCGCCTGCGGCACCTCCCTCGACGAGGCCAAGGGGTGGCGGGCCGACGGCGCCGACGCGCAGACCGGCGAGGGCGCCGGACTCTCGCCCGTGCAGCAGGCGTTCATCGACGCCGGCGCCGTCCAGTGCGGCTTCTGCACACCCGGGCTGCTGGTCGCCGCCGACGAGATGCTGGAGCGCAACCCCGACCCGTCCGACGCGGACATCCGCGAGGCGCTCTCCGGCAACCTGTGCCGCTGCACCGGCTACGAGAAGATCATGGACGCGGTCCGCCTCGCCGCCGCCCGCCAGTCCGAGGGGGTCTGAGCATGCCCACGAACGGCGTTCCCACGAAGATCACACAAGGCTCCGGCACCAAGGGCGGCATCGGCGAGTCCACCCTCCGCCCCGACGGCACGCTCAAGGTCACCGGCGAGTTCGCGTACTCCTCCGACATGTGGCACGAGGACATGCTCTGGGGCCAGATCCTGCGCTCCACCGTCGCCCACGCCGAGATCGTCTCCGTCGACACCGCCGAGGCCCTCGCCACCCCGGGCGTGTACGCCGTCATGACGTACGACGACCTGCCCACCGAGGTGAAGCACTACGGGCTGGAGATCCAGGACACCCCGGTCCTCGCCCACGGCAAGGTCCGCCACCACGGCGAACCCGTCGCGATCGTCGCCGCCGACCACCCCGAGACGGCCCGCCGCGCCGCCGCGAAGATCAAGGTGGAGTACCGCGAGCTGCCGGTGATCACCGACGAGGCCTCCGCGACCGCACCGGACGCGGTCCTCGTCCACGAGCACCGCGACGACCACCACGTCGGGCACGTCCCGCACCCCAACATCGTGCACCGCCAGCCCATCGTGCGCGGCGACGTCGCGGCGGCCCGGGAGCGCGCCGACGTCGTCGTCGAGGGCGAGTACACCTTCGGCATGCAGGACCAGGCCTTCCTCGGCCCCGAGTCCGGGCTCGCCGTGCCCGAGGAGGACGGCGGCGTCCACCTCTACATCGCCACCCAGTGGCTCCACTCCGACCTGCGCCAGATCGCGCCCGTGCTCGGCCTCCCCGAGGACAAGGTGCGCATGACCCTGGCCGGCGTCGGCGGCGCGTTCGGCGGGCGCGAGGACCTGTCCATGCAGATCCACGCCTGCCTGCTCGCCCTGCGCACCGGCAAGCCCGTCAAGATCGTCTACAACCGCTTCGAGTCCTTCTTCGGCCATGTCCACCGCCACCCCGCCAAGCTGTACTACGAACACGGCGCCACCGCGGACGGCACGCTGACCCACGTCAAGGCGCGCATCGTCCTCGACGGCGGCGCCTACGCCTCCGCCTCGCCGGCCGTGGTCGGCAACGCCTCCTCGCTCGGCGTCGGACCGTACGCCGTGGACGACGTCGACATCGAGGCGATCGCCCTCTACACCAACAACCCGCCCTGCGGCGCGATGCGCGGCTTCGGCGCGGTCCAGGCGTGTTTCGCCTACGAGGCGCAGATGGACAAGCTGGCGGCGCGGCTCGGCATGGACCCGGTGGAGCTGCGCCGGCGCAACGCCATGGAGCAGGGCACCCTCCTGCCCACCGGGCAGCCCGTCGACTCCCCGGCGCCGGTCGCCGAACTCCTGCGCCGCGTCAAGGCGATGCCCCTGCCGCCCGAGCGCCAGTGGGAGTCCAGCGAGGGCGCCGACGTGCGCCAGCTCCCCGGCGGCCTGTCCAACACCACGCACGGCGAGGGCGTCGTCCGGGGCATCGGCTACGCGGTCGGCATCAAGAACGTCGGCTTCTCCGAGGGCTTCGACGACTACTCCACCGCCCGCGTCCGCATGGAGGTCGTCGGCGGCGAACCGGTCGCCACCGTCCACACCGCGATGGCGGAGGTCGGCCAGGGCGGCGTCACCGTCCACGCCCAGATCGCCCGTACCGAGCTGGGCGTCGCCCAGGTGACCATCCATCCGGCCGACACCCGTGTCGGCTCGGCCGGTTCGACGTCCGCGTCCCGCCAGACGTACGTCACCGGCGGCGCGATCCGACACGCCTGCGAGCTGGTCCGCGAGAAGGTTCTCGACCTCGGCCGGCGCAAGCTGGGCTCCTACCACCCCGCCTGGGCGCACGCCGAACTCCTGCTGGAGGGCGGCAAGGTCGTCACCGACGGCGGGGAGGTCCTCGCCGACCTGGTGGACGTCCTCGGCGACGAGGCCGTCGAGGTCGAGGAGGAGTGGCGGCACCGGCCGACCGAACCCTTCGACCTGCGCACCGGCCAGGGCAACGGACACGTCCAGTACTCCTTCGCCGCGCACCGCGCCGTCGTCGAGGTCGACACCGAACTCGGCCTGGTGAAGGTGATCGAGCTGGCCTGCGCCCAGGACGTCGGCAAGGCGCTGAACCCGCTGTCGGTCGTGGGCCAGATCCAGGGCGGGACCACCCAGGGCCTGGGCGTCGCGGTCATGGAGGAGATCCTGGTCGACCCGCGGACGGCGAAGGTACGGAACCCGTCCTTCACGGACTACCTCATCCCGACGATCCTCGACACCCCGACCATCCCGGTCGACGTCCTGGAACTGGCCGACGACCACGCACCGTACGGCCTCCGGGGCGTCGGCGAGGCCCCGACGCTGTCCTCGACGCCGGCGGTGCTGGCGGCGATCCGGGCGGCGACGGGGCTGGAGCTGAACAGAACGCCGGTCCGGCCGGAACATCTGACGGGCATGTCGTAACGCCCTGGCTTGCAACGCCGGGTGCGGGTGGTCCGTGGCTGGTCGCGCAGTTCCCCGCGCCCCTCAGGGCGCTTCCGCCGCCGCTGCGGGCAGTCGTGCCGCAGGGCGGCACGGGTGGGCGCAGCGGCACCCCCGACGCCGGGGCAGGTGACCATCCCCCCGGTACCACCCACCTCGTTCGTCTCGGGCCGTCCCCCGGGTCGTGCACCTCCCCAAATCCCGTCCCCACCGCCCACGGTGGGCACCGGGTGCCCCTATGAACCTTGGGAGCAGGCCCACATGACCCAACAGTCACTGCAACCGACGACCACCGCCGAGAACGCGGGAACAGGATCCCGCGTCCCGTCAGGACGGTCCTGGCTCGACCGCTACTTCCACATCACCCACAGAGGATCGACCCTCGCCCGCGAGGTACGAGGCGGCACCACCACCTTCATGGCGATGGCGTACATCCTCCTCCTCAACCCCCTGATCCTGTCCGGCGAGGACGCCGCCGGGAACACCCTCACCCCCACCGCCCTCATCACCGCCACCGCCTTCGCCGCCGCCCTCTCCACGCTCCTCATGGGCTTCTTCGGCAAAGCACCCCTCGCCCTCGCCGCCGGCCTCTCCGTGTCCGGCGTCCTCGCCTCCCAGGTCGCCCCGGAGATGACCTGGCCGCAGGCGATGGGCATGTGCGTGATGTACGGCGTGGTCATCATGCTGCTGGTCGTCACCGGCCTCCGCGAGATGATCATGAACGCCATCCCGCTCGCCCTGAAGCACGCGATCACCATGGGCATCGGGCTGTTCATCGCCCTGATCGGCTTCTACAAGGCCGGCTTCGTCCACCAGGGCGAGTCCACCCCGGTCACCCTCGGCCCGTCGGGTGAACTCGCGGGCTGGCCCGTGCTGTTGTTCGCGGTGACGCTGCTCGCCGTCTTCGTGCTGCAGGCCCGAGGGGTCCCCGGGGCCATCCTCATCGGGATCGTCGGCGGCACCGTACTCGCCGTCGTGCTCAACGCGTTCGGCGTGGTCGACCCGAAGCAGTGGGCGAGCGGACCGCCCGAGCTGAAGGGCGGCGCGGTGTCGATGCCGGACTTCTCGCTGTTCGGGCACGTGGAGTTCGGCGGCTGGGGCGAGGTCGGCGCGATGACCGTCGGGATGATCGTCTTCACCCTCGTCCTGGCCGGGTTCTTCGACGCGATGGCGACCATCATCGGCGTCGGCACGGAGGCGAAGCTCGCCGACGACAAGGGCAGGATGCCGGGCCTGTCGAAGGCGCTGTTCATCGACGGCGCCGGCGGCGCGATCGGCGGCGTCGCGGGCGCCTCCGGCCAGACGGTGTTCGTCGAGTCCGCGACCGGGGTGGGCGAGGGCGCCCGTACCGGCCTGTCCTCCGTCGTCACCGGGCTGTTCTTCGCCGCGTGCCTGTTCTTCACCCCGCTGACGGCGATCGTCCCGGGCGAGGTCGCCGCCGCGGCCCTGGTGGTGATCGGCGCGATGATGATGTCGAACGCCCGCCATGTCGACTGGGCCGACCGCGCCACCGCGATCCCGGTGTTCCTGACCGTGGTGGTCATGCCGTTCACCTACTCGATCACCGCGGGCGTGGCCGCCGGCGTCGTCTCGTACGTCGCGATCAAGGCCGGCCAGGGCCGGGCGCGGGAGGTCGGACCGTTCATGTGGGGGCTGGCCCTGGTCTTCCTGGTGTTCTTCGCCCTCGCCCCGATCGAGAGCTGGCTGGGCGTGCGCTGAGCCCGGTCTCCTGCTATTCACGTCACCGCAGGTGAGGAGAGCGACATGCTGGACATCGCCGAGGAGCTGGACCGGTGGGTCGCCGAGGGCCGTGACTTCGCCGTCGCCACCGTGGTGGCCGTCGGCGGCAGCGCGCCCCGCGGGGCCGGCGCCGCGCTCGCGGTCGACGCCGACGGCACGGCGGTCGGCTCGGTCTCCGGCGGGTGCGTGGAGGGCGCGGTGTACGAGCTGTGCGTGCGGGCGCTCGAGGACGGCGTGACCGTCCTCGAGCGCTTCGGCTACAGCGACGAGGACGCCTTCGCCGTCGGCCTCACCTGCGGCGGGATCATCGACGTCCTGGTCACCCCGGTACGGGCGGCCGACCCCGTCCGCCCCGTGCTGGCCTCCGCGCTCGCGGCGGCGGCCGGCGGGCGGGCGGCGGCGCTCGCCCGCGTCGTCGAGGGCCCCGAGCACCTGCGCGGCCGCGCGCTCACCGTCGGCCCCGACGGTGCGTACGAGGGCGGCTTCGGCGCGCACCCGGACCTGGACCGCACGGTCGCCGCCGAGGCGGGCGCCTTCCTGGACGCGGGCCGCACCGGCACCGTGGAGACGGGGGAGGCGGGCTCGCGCTGCGGGGCGCCGGTCACCGTGCTGGTGGAGACGTCGGTGCCGCCGCCCCGGATGATCGTGTTCGGCGCGATCGACTTCGCGGCGGCGCTGGTACGGGTCGGCAAGTTCCTCGGCCATCACGTCACCGTGTGCGACGCGCGGCCCGTGTTCGCGACCCGGGCCCGCTTCCCCGAGGCGGACGAGGTCGTCGTGGAGTGGCCGCACGCGTACCTGGCCCGTACGGCGGTCGACGCCCGCACGGTGCTGTGCGTCCTCACCCACGACGCCAAGTTCGACGTACCGCTGCTGAAGCTGGCGCTGCGCCTGCCGGTGGCCTACGTCGGCGCGATGGGCTCCCGCCGCACCCACCTGGACCGCGACGCCCGCCTGCGCGAGGCCGGCCTCACCGAGCGGGAGCTGGCCCGGCTCAGGTCCCCCATCGGCCTCGACCTGGGCGCCCGCACCCCGGAGGAGACGGCCCTCTCCATCGCGGCGGAGATCGTCGCCGAGCGCCGAGGCGGCACCGGCATCGCCCTCACGGGCGCGGACACCCCCATCCACCACGACGCGCGGACTCCGGCCCGCCGCACCGGCCCGGTCGCCTGAGCGGCGGCCGCGGACGTCAGCCCCGCCGCAGCAGCCGGTCCATCGCCCGCCCGAACATCATGCGCCCCGCCCGCACCAGCAGCCCGTCGCACGCGGCGGGGAGGAAACGCACACGGACGTCCTCCCGCCACACCACCCGGCACCGTCCGCCGGGACGCGCGTGCACCTCGATCTCCGCCCACCCCAGGACCGTCCGCCCGTGCTTCTCCAGCCGGCAGAACCCGGGGGAGTCGCCCGCCGGGGGCCGCCACGCCGTGACCTCCATCGGGTCGTCGAAGCCGAGCGGACCCGCGCCCGTGCGGGCGACGAACAGGGTGCCCTCGCCGGTGGGCGGGGGAGTGGTGACGGTGATCCGGGTCAGCGGGACCACCTCACCGTGCCGGGGCCACGTCGTGACCCGCCGCCAGGCCTCGGCGGGGGGCAGGGACACGGTGCGCTGGAGCTCGAAGGTGGCCACGCCCCGATCCTAGGAGTCCCTCGCCGCTCCCGCCCTCAGCGATACACCGCCCCCGGCTCCGCCTTCCCCGGCGCCAGCAGTTGCGGGACCGTCACGAAGACGTACCCCCGCTTCTTCAACGCGTCGATGATGCCCGGCACGGCGGGCACGGTCCCGTCGTAGAGGTCGTGGAGCAGGATGATGCCGTCGCGGGAGGACTGGGCCAGCACCCGGCGCGTGATCAGGTCGGAGTCGGTGGTCCTGTAGTCCTTCGCCGTGACGCTCCACAGCACCTCCGACAGCCCCAGCTCACGGCTGATCTCGTGCACCGTGTCGTTCGTGCGGCCCTGCGGCGGGCGCATCAGGGTGGGGCGGCGGCCGGTGAGGCGTTCTATCTCGTCGTTGGTGCGCTTCAGCTCCTCACGTATCGCGTCCGGTTCCAGCTCCGTGAGGATGCGGTGGGTCCAGGTGTGGCTCGCCACCTCGTGACCCTCGTCGGCCATCCGCCGCACCAGCTCCGGGTACGTGTCGATGTGCCGCTTGCCGAGAAGGAAGAAGGTCGCCGGGACCCGCTCCTCCTCCAGGATGTCGAGGAGCCGGGCGGAGTGCTCGCTCGGCCCCGCGTCGAACGTCAGCGCTATGCACTTGGCCTCGCGGCAGTCCACGGTGCCGAACCGGGCCTGCACGTCGGTCGCGCGGACGGTGCTGGGCGCGGTCGACTCCACGCGCGCGCACCCGGTCAGCGCCGGCGCCAGCGCGGCCACCGCGGCTCCGGCCGCAAGGGCGCGGAACGCGGCCCCTGTTCTCGTCGTCTTCCTGGTCGGAAAAGGCATGCGCGGACTGTACACACGGTCTATACACCGTGTTTATAGTCCGCTGTCGCGTGCCTCCGAACGGGTGATCGCGCCCTGTGAGAGTTGTCACCGGGCCGCTGGGCAACCCTCCGACCCGTCCCGCCCTCCGACCTGCGCCGACCTCCGACTCGGTGCACGCTGGTGCGGAGAACCGCATATCCACACGGAACGGGACAGGCCGTGTCCAACGGTTTGACGCAGATCGGGTGCGGCACCCGCTCTCCGCAGTACTCGCCCGACACAGGGACGGAGCCCACTCCCCATGCACGACCCCGGTGACCACGCCCCGTTCCCCGAGCGCCGCCCCGCCCCCGCGGGCCGGCGTCCGGGCGGGCCGTGCGCCGGGCGCGGAGGGAGGGCGCCGTGACGACGCCGTACGCCGTCGTGATCCCCACCCTGGTGCGGGACACCCTCGCCGACTGTCTCGCCGCGCTGGCCGCCGCGTACGGACCGCGCCCCGAGCGCATCGTCCTCGTCGACGACCGTCCCGCCACGCCCGTCCCCGACCCGGAGCCCCTGGAGCACGCGCTGAGCGTCCTCGGCGACCTGCGTGCCCGCACCACCGTGCTGCCGGGAGAGGCCCGCGGCCCCGCCGCCGCCCGCAACACCGGACTGCGCGCCGTCACCGAGCCCTGGGTGGTGTTCGTCGACGACGACGTCCAGGTCGGGCCGCACTGGTGCGCCCAGCTCCAGCGGGACCTGGACGAGGCGACGCCCGACACCGCGGGCGTGCCGGGCGTCATCACCGTGCCGCTGCCCGGCGGACGCCGCCCCACCGACTGGGAACGCGGCACCGCGGTACTGGCCCGCGCCCGCTGGATCACCGCCGACATGGCCTACCGCACCGAGGTGCTCCACCGGGCCGGAGGCTTCGACGAACGCTTCCCCCGCGCGCACCGCGAGGACGCCGACCTCGCGCTGCGGCTCCTCGACGCCGGCTGGCGCATCCGCCGGGGCTGCCGCACCACCCTGCACCCCGTGCGCGCCGCCTCCCGCTGGGCGTCGGTCCGCCGGCAGCGCGGCCACGCCGACGACGCCCTCATGCGGCGGCTGCACGGCCCCGACTGGTGGGAGAGGACGGTCTCGCCGCGCGGCCGCATCCGCCGGCACGCCGCGATCACCGCCGCCGGCGCCGCCGCGTGCGCGCTCGCCGTCACCGGACACCGCAGAGCCGCCGCGGCCTGCGCGGCGGGATGGGCGGCCGGCACCGCCGAGTTCGCCCGTGCCCGGATCGCGCCCGGGCCGCGCACCCCCGAGGAGGTAGCGACCGTGCTCGCCACCAGCGTGGTCATCCCGCCCGCCGCCACCTGGCACCGCCTGGCCGGCGCCTGGCGTCACCGGCACGCCCGAGCCTGGCCGGAGGTGGCCCGATGAGCCCCGTGCGGGCGGTGCTGTTCGACCGCGACGGCACCCTGGTGCACGACGTGCCCTACAACGCCGCCCCGGAGCGTGTGCGCCCGGTCGAAGGGGCGCGCGAGGCGCTCGACGCGCTGCGCGCCCACGGCATCCGCACCGGTGTCGTCACCAACCAGTCCGGCGTCGCCCGCGGCCTGCTCACCGAGACCGACGTCCGTCAGGTCAACCGGCGCGTCGAGGAACTCCTCGGCCCGTTCGACGTCTGGGCCTTCTGCCCGCACGGCCCCGACGACGGCTGCCCCTGCCGCAAGCCCCGGCCCGGCATGATCCTGGACGCCGCCGGGCGGCTGGGCGCGGACCCCGCGGACTGCGTCGTCGTCGGCGACATCGGCTCCGACGTCGAGGCCGCCTGCCGGGCCGGCGCGCACGCCGTCCTCGTCCCCACGTCCGTCACCCGCCCCGAGGAGACCGCCGCCGCCCCGCACGTGGCGCGGGACCTGCCCGCCGCCGTCCGGCTGATTCTCGACGGCCCTCCGTGGGAGGCCCCGGGCGGCGCCCCCGCGCTGGGGCTGTACGCCGGGGCCGAACACGCCCGGGTGGCGTCCGGGCGTGCGCGACGCCTGCCGGCCGGCCCGGACGCGGCGCCGCCCCGGACCGGGAGGTACCTGTGAGAGCCCTCGTCACCCGGCTCGACAGCTTCGGCGACGTGCTGCTCGCCGGGCCCGCCGTACGGGCCGTCGCCGCCCGCGCCGACCACGTCACCCTGCTGTGCGGACCGCACGGCGAGCCCGCGGCGCGGCTGCTGCCCGGGGTGGACGAGGTGCTCGTCTGGGACTCCCCGTGGACCGGGTTCCGGCCGCCGCCCGTCGACCGGGACGACATCGAGAAGCTCGTCGCGTCCGTCGACGCCGACGCCGCGCTCGTCCTCACCTCCTACCACCAGTCGCCGCTGCCCACCGCGCTGCTGCTGCGGCTGGCCGGCGTGCCCTTCGTCGCCGCCGACAGCGAGGACCACCCCGGCAGCCTCCTCGACGTGCGCCATCACCGCGCCCCGCACGCCCACGAGGCCGAAGCCGCCCTCGACCTCGCCGAGGCGGCCGGCTTCCCCCGCGTCGACGACGGCCGGCTGCGGGTCCTCCCGCCGCCCGCCGCCGACGGGCTGACCGGCGACGGGCCGTACGTCGTCGTCCACCCCGGCGCCAGCGTGCCCGCCCGCGCCTGGAGCCCCGGACGCTGCGCCCAGGCGGTGCGCGAACTGACCGCGGCCGGACGGCGCGTCGTCGTCACCGGCGGCGCGGGGGAACGCGACCTCACCGCGTACGTCGCCGGCGGCCGGGCCGTCGACCTGGGCGGCCGCACCGACGCCGCGCGGCTCGCCGGGGTGCTCGCCGCGGCCGACTGCGTGGTCGTGGGCAACACGGGACCCGCCCATCTGGCCGCCGCCGTCGGCACCCCCGTGGTGTCGCTGTTCGCGCCGGTCGTCCCCGCCGAGCGGTGGCGCCCCTACGGCGTGCCCCACCTGCTGCTCGGCGACCAGGACGCCCCGTGCGCCGGAAGCCGCGCCCGGCGCTGCCCCGTACCGGGCCATCCCTGCCTGGACACCGTGACCGCGTTCGACGTCGTCGCCGCGGTCGACAAGCTCGTGGAGGTGGCATGAGGATCCTGCTGTGGCATGTGCACGGGTCGTGGACCACGGCCTTCGTGCAGGGACCGCACACCTACGTCGTCCCCGTCACCCCGGACCGCGGACCCGACGGACTCGGCCGCGCCCGCACCTTCGACTGGCCCGACTCGGTCGTCGAGGTGCCGCCGGAACGCCTGGCCGAGCAGGACATCGACGTGGTCGTGCTGCAACGCCCGCACGAGCTCGGCCTGGTGGACCGCCTGCTGCGCCGCCGCCCGCCGCTGGTCTACCTGGAGCACAACGCCCCGCACGGCGACGTCCCCGACACCCGGCACCCCGCGGCGGACGTCCCCGGCGTGACCCTCGTGCACGTCACCCACTTCAACCGGCTGATGTGGGACGCCGGTTCCACCCCCACGACGGTGATCGAGCACGGCATCGTCGACCCCGGCCCGCTGTGGACGGGCGAGCTGCCGCACGCCGCCGTCGTCGTCAACGAGCCGGTGCGACGCGGCCGTACGACCGGCACCGACCTGCTGCCGGTGTTCGCCGCCGCCGCGCCCCTGGACGTGTTCGGCATGGGCACCGAGGGACTCGCCGGGCACCTCGGCCTGCCCGCCGACCGGTGCCGCTCCCACGAGCTGACCCAGGCCCGCCTGCACGCCGAGATGGCCCGCCGCCGCGTCTACGTCCACCCGGTGCGCTGGACCTCCCTCGGCCTGTCCCTGCTGGAGGCCATGCACCTCGGCATGCCCGTCGTCGCCCTCGCCACCACCGAGGTCACCGAGGCGGTGCCGCCCGGAGCGGGCGTCGTCTCCAACCGGATCGACGTCCTCACCGACGCCGTACGGGACTTCGTCGCCGACCCGCTGAGCGCCCGCCGCACCGGCGAGCTCGCCCGCGCCGCCGCCCTCGCCCGCCACGGCCTGCCCCGCTTCCTCGACGACTGGGAACGTCTCCTCAAGGAGGTCACCCGATGAGGTCCCCCCGGGTGCTCGTGCTGCGGGCGCTCGGACTCGGGGACCTGCTCGCCGCGGTGCCCGCGCTGCGGGCGCTGCGGCGGGGGTTCCCGGACCACGAGACGGTGCTGGCCGCGCCCGCCGGACTCGCCCCCGTCGCCGAGGCGACCGGGGCCGTCGACCGGCTGCTGCCCGCCTCCGCGCCCGGCCGGGCCGTCCCCCGCGCACTCGACTGGACCGGGCCGCCCCCGGACGTCGCCGTCGACCTGCACGGCAACGGCCCGCCCAGCCACCGCCTGCTGCAATCCCTGCGCCCCGTGCGGCTGTTCGCCTTCGCGCACCCGGACACCCCCGGGATCGAGGGCCCGCCCTGGTACCGCGACGAACACGAACGGGACCGCTGGTGCCGGCTGCTGCGCTTCTACGGCCTCGACGCCGACCCGGCCGACCTGCGGCTGCCCCGCCCGCACACCCCCTCGCCCGCCCCCGGCGCGGTCGTCCTGCACCCCGGCGCGGGAGCGCCCGCGCGCTGCTGGCCCGTCGAGCGGTACACGGCCGTCGCCGCCGCCCTGCGGACGCGCGGGCTGCGGGTCGTCGTCACCGGCGGCGCGCACGAGCCGGACCTCGTGGCCCGGCTCGCGAAGGAGGCCCGGCTGCCCGACACCGACGTCTTCTCCGGCGGCCTGCCCTTCCACCGGCTGTCCGCCCTCGTCGCCGGCGCCCGCGCGGTCGTCAGCGGCGACACCGGCGTCGCTCACCTCGCGGTCGCCCACGCCACGCCCACCGTCACCCTGTTCGGTCCCGTCCCGCCGAGCCACTGGGGCCCGCCCGCGCACCCCCGCCACATCGCCCTGTGGCACGGCCCCGAGGGCGACCCGCACGCCCGCCGCCCCGACCCGGCGCTGCTGCGCATCACCCCCGGCGAGGTGCTGGACGCCCTGCACCGCCTTCCCGCACCCGAGGAGCCCGCCTCATGACCGGCCACCGCCGCGTCGGCGTCGTCATCGCCACTCGTGACCGCCGCGACCGCCTCGCGGTCACCCTGCGGCACCTCGGCGGCCTGCCCGAACGGCCGGAGATCCTCGTCGCCGACAACGCCTCCACCGACGGCACCCGCGCCATGGTCGCCCGGGACTTCCCCCACGTACGGGTCCTCGCCCTCAGCCGCAACCACGGCGCCCTCGCCCGCAATCACGGCGCCCGCGCCCTGGACACCCCGTACGTCGCGTTCAGCGACGACGACTCCTGGTGGGCGCCCGGCGCGCTGGCCCGCGCCGCGGACCTGTTCGACGCCCACCCCCGGCTCGGACTGATCGCCGCGCGCACCCTCGTCGGCCCCGACAACGCCCCCGACCCCCTCAACGACCTCCTCGCCCGCTCCCCGCTCGGCCCCGCCACCGACCTCCCCGGCGTCCAGGTACTCGGCTTCCTCGCCTGCGCCTCCGTCGTCCGCCGCACCGCCTACCTCGACGCGGGCGGCTTCCACCGGGTGCTGTTCTTCGGCGGCGAGGAGACCTGCCTCGCCTACGACCTCGCCGCCCGCGGCTGGGGCGTCACCCACTGCCCCGACGTCGTCGCCCACCACCACCCGGCCACCTCGGGCCGCCCCGGCCGGCCCGTCCAGCAGCGCCGCAACGAGGTGCTCACCGCGTGGCTGCGCCGCCCCGTCCGCCACGCCCTGGCCCGCACCGGCGCCCTCGCCGCCGAGGCCCGCGCCGACACGACGGCCCGGCGCGCCCTGCGCCAGACGTTCGCCCTGCTGCCCGCCGCCCTGCGCGCCCGCCGTCCGCTCCCCCCGCACGTGGAACGCGCCGCCCGGCTGCTGGACCTGGAAGGGGCGATCGCATGACCGACCTCCGCACGACCGTCGTCGTCATCACCCACAACCGCCGCCGGGAACTGCTGCGGACCCTCGACCGGCTCGCCGAACTCCCCGAAGGGCCCGAGGTGATCGTCACCGACAACGGCTCCACCGACGGCACCGCCGACGCGGTCGCCCGCCACCACCCTGAGGTCCGGCTGCTGCGCCCCGGACGCAACCTCGGCGCGGTCGGCCGCAACCTCGCGGTCCGCGAGGTCACCACCCCGTACGTCGCCTTCTGCGACGACGACTCCTGGTGGGCGCCCGGCTCCCTCACCGGGGCGGCCGACCTGCTCGACCGTCACCCGGCCGTCGTCTCCGTCACCGCCCGCATCGTCGTCGAGCCGCACGGCACGGAGGACCCGATCGTCCGCGAGCTGCGGGAGTCGCCCGTGCCGGGGCCGCCGTGGCTGCCCGGTCCGGCCCTCGGCTCCTTCCTCGCCGCCGCGACCGTGCTGCGCGCCGACGCCTTCCGGAAGGCGGGCGGCTTCCACCCCAAGCTGTGGCTCGGCGGGGAGGAGGAGCTGCTCGCCGTCGACCTCGCCGCCGACGGCTGGTGGCTCGTCTACGCCGACCACCTCACGATCCACCACCACGCCTCTCAGGCCCGCGACGCGACCCTGCGCCGCCGCCACGGCATCCGCAACACCCTGTGGTTCACCTGGCTCCGCCGCCCGGTCGGCCCGGCCCTGCGCCGCACCCTGAACCTGGCCCGCACGGTCCCGCGCGACACGACGTCGCTCCTCGCCTTCGCGGAGGCGGCGGCCGCCCTCCCGTGGATCCTCCGTGAACGCCGGGTACTCCCGGCGGAGGTCGAAACCCGCCTCCGCCTGCTGGAACCGGCCCAACGCGCGTCGAAGGCCCGCCGCTACACGGGCTGACCCCGCCGCGCCCGCAGCGTGCTGCTCCGCGGCCCGGGGCGGCTCCTCACCGCCCGTCCGGCGGTCCTCCCGGCCCTGCGTCGCCCGACCACCGGGACAGCAGCCGGAACCCCAGGAACACGGCCACCGGCCACACCGTGGCGAACGCCCAGATCGCCCACGGCGCCCCCGTGACGAGTCCGGTCACCATCAGGGCCACCGACACCACGACCAGAAGGGCGACCGTCCGGCCGCGCGGGGCGCAGCGGGCCACGCGGGCCGCGAACCGCTTCGGATCGGGGCCGCGCCGGGTCCGGCCGGCCCGCAGCAGTCGGTTGAGGCGGCGGTCGCGCCGCAGCGACCGCTCGATCTCGTCGAGGATGTGCTGTTCGTGTTCAGGGAGCCGACCGAGGGACACCGTCTCTCCTCCAACGACCGCCAGGGTGGACGTGCTTCCGGGTGCCCGGCGGACATGCGCCCTAACCGGCGCCCGCGCGGGACGTCAGCGCCTCCAGCAGACGGTCCGCGCCGTCCGGCAGCCGGCCCTCGCGGAACGTCTCACGGGCCTGCCGCGCGGCCACCCGGCCCGAGGTCAGACACCAGTCCCACCACCGCTCGAGACGCCGCTCGTCCACCTGTTCCGCCGGCAGCAGCGCAGGCCACTTGCAGGCCCGCGCCTGCGCCGTCACCTTCGCGCCGCCCGCCACCGGGTCGATCGCGATCACCGGCGTGCCGACCCGCAGGGCCAGCACCAGCCCGTGCAGCCGGTCGGTGACGACCAGGTCGAGCCGCGCCAGGACCGACTGCACCTGCGCCGGCGTCGCGTTCAGATGCCAGTCCCGGGTGTCCAGCCGCGTCTCCAGCTCCAGCCGCGCGCAGTCCTTCCCGGCCAGCCAGTGCGTCACCCGCTCGGCGACCTCCCCGTGCCGTCGCTGCGCCCCGTACTCGTGCTGCCCGTGGGTGAGGACCACCCCGACCACCGGCCGCGGCGGCACGGCGGGGGCGCGGGCCGCCAGGTCCTCGGTGGGGGCGCGGCCGGGCGCGTCCCGGGCCAGCACCCGGTGGAACCCGGTGACCGCCGGCTCGTCCGGGTCGATCACCGACGTCCCCACGGCGATCCGCACGCAGTGCGCGAAGCGCCGGTGCAGCTCCTCCACCTGCGGCCCGTGCAGCGGCCCGCACACGAACACGAGGTGCGAGTAGTCGTGGGACCGCACGGCCTCGAGGTGCAGCGCGTCCGGCCGGAAGCCGGGGCTCCACGCGATGTCGTACGGCGTGCCGGACCCGCGCAGGACCGTCTCGACCCGGTGCAGGGCCAGCACGTCCCCGGCGGTTGCCTCCCCGTCGCGGAAGCTGAACCATCCGGTCAGCAGGACCCTGCGCGGTGCTTTTCGACGTTGCTCTTGCACGGCGCACCGAGTGCCCCTCCCGGCGGGTCGGCAATCGGCGCGCGCGGGATGAGGGATCAGGGACCAGGGATCAGTCGCCGTCCGGACGCCGCGGCTCCTCCTGGCTCCCGGCGCCGTCCTGCCGGGGGCCGTCCTGACCCTCCTGCGGACGCGGGCCGGGACTCTGCGGCTGCCCGGGCCTCTGGGGCAGGCCGAGCCCCTGCGGCGGCCGCTGACCGCCGTGCGCCTGCCCGGCCCCCGCCCCGTGCGGCTGCCCGTGCGCGTGCTCCGGGCCCTGTGCCTGTGCCTGCCCCTGCCCCTGGGCCGGCCCAGGACCCTGCCCCTGCGGCAGCCCCGGCCCCTGCTGCTGGCGGGGTCCGCCCTGCGGCTGGCGCGGGCCGGTCTGGGGGTGGCGGGGGCCGCCGGGACCCTGCTGCTGGCGCGGGCCCGTCTGCGGCGGCCGGGGACGGACGGTGCCCGCCAGCGCCTGGCGGACCTCGAACTGGGTCCGCTCGGCCACCTCGCGGACCTCGGCCACGACGTCACCGCGCTCACGCACGAGTCTGTCGTAGACCGGGAGGTCGTCGGGGGAGGGGGCGGAGGAAGTCATGGGGGTCTTTCCTTCGTGGGGGGATGTCGTGCACGGGGCCGGGCCGGAGTCCGGCCCCAGACGTTCAGCGCCGCCGGACGGCCACGGCGTTACATGCCGCCGTGTTTTGTCCAGGAAAGAGGCAGCTGTCCGGAACGGAGAAAGAGGACGGTATCCGTCCTACATCCTCGCTAGCGTGACCTCATGACGAAGTCGAAGCGGACCACCGCCGCCGCCCCGCCGTCGCCGCCCGTCCTCGGCCCCCGCGCGCTGAACCGGGCGACCCTGGCCCGGCAGCTCCTGCTGAGCCGCTCCCCGATGTCCGCGACGGCCGCCGTCGAGCACCTGGTCGGCCTCCAGGCGCAGAACGTCAAGCCGCCCTACTACGCCCTCGCCGCCCGCCTCGACGGCTTCACCCCGCACGCGCTGTCCCGGCCGATGGCCGACCGCGAGGTGGTCCGCATCGTCACCCTGCGCTCGACCATCCACACCCACACCGCCGACGACTGCCTCACCCTGCGGCCCCTGGTGCAGGCCGCCCGCGACCGCGAGCTGCACCACTTCCGCGCGGGGCTCGCCGGGGTCGACCTCGACCGCCTCGCCGCCAGGGCCCGCGCCCTCGTCGAGGAGGAGCCGCGCACCATGAAGGAGCTGCGCGAGGCCCTTCTGGAGGACTGGCCGGACGCCGACCCGCAGGCCCTCTCCGTCGCCGCCCGCTGCAGACTGCCGCTCGTACAGGTCACCCCGCGCGGGCTGTGGGGCCGCAGCGGCCAGGTCCGGCTGACCACCGCCGAGCGCTGGCTGGGCCGGCCCGCCGAGCCCGTGCCCGGCCCGGACGGCACCGTGCTGCGCTACCTCGCCGCGTTCGGTCCCGCGTCCGTGAAGGACATGCAGACCTGGGCGGGACTCACCCGGCTCCGTGAGGCCTTCGAACGGCTGAGGCCCCGGCTCGTCACCTTCCGGGACGAGAACGGCACCGAACTCTTCGACCTCCCCGACGCGCCCCGCCCGGACCCGGACACCCCGGCCCCGCCCCGTTTCCTGCCCGAGTTCGACAACCTGCTGCTCTCCCACGCCGACCGCACCCGCGTCGTGCCGCCCGAACTGAAGGGCCGGCACTGGCAGGGGAACATCGCCTACCGCACCCTGCTGGTGGACGGCGTGCTGGCGGGACTGTGGCGCCTGGACGACGACGCCCTCGTGATCGAGCCCTTCGGACGCCTCGACCGGGCGCGGCGGGCGGAGATCACGGAGGAGGCGGAGCGGATGCTCGGGGTGCTGCACCCGGGGACGGCGTACGACATCCGCTTCGGGACGGTGCGGGAACCCTGAGCAGGCCCCGGCATTGGAGAGGGGGCGCTGCGGGCTGCTCGTGGAAGCCCGCAACGCCCCCTGGTCGTGACCTGAGGGTTGCTCAGGAAATCATGGGTCAGCCCCGGACGACGTCGGGGCGGACGGGGGAGGCGCAGAAGGAGACGGGAGCGGTCGCGGCGACAGTGGCGCGTCCGGGGGCGGACCGTCTGGTGCGGGCGAGCCCTGACATGGGTCTCCTCCAGTTGCCGGTGGGGGTCGCACGGGGGTGGGGGCCGGGCATCGGGGCGAGCCCCGATGTGCCCGAGCGATCGGCACGTGTCACACGCTAGAACCGGTCCCGGGGCCGTCCCAATGAGGGAACCCCCTAAGGGAAGCGGGCCAGGGAAAACCCTCGGTCACCGGCGGCTGAGCCGCCGGTTTCCGGCCAGGCCGGCCGATTACGGCACCCTCGGAGGGCCGTTGCGGCACAAGCAGGGGCACCCATCGTGGCACGCGTCACGCACGCCCCGTGACCCGGGTCACCTACGGCGCCCGGCGCCCCGCCGCGAGCCGCACGATGTCCACGCGGGAGCGTATGCCCAGCTTGCGGTAGACCCGGGTGAGGGTCGCCTCGACCGTCTTGACGCTGATGAACAGCCGCCCGGCTATCTCCCGGTTGGTCGCCCCCTCCATGACCAGCGCCGCGACCTGACGCTCCATCGAGGCCAGCCCGTCCAGCGCGGCCGGCGTCGCGGAGGGCACCGGGTCCGCCTCCGCCGGTCCGGCCGTCACGGCCTCGTCCACCTGCCGCAGCCACGGCAGCGCACGGCACCGCCGGAACAGCCGCGCCGCCTCGTCGTACCCGGCCGGACCAGGACCCCGGGAGCGCAGCCGGGCCCGGGCGAAGGCGGCCCGCGCCTCCTCCAGGCCGTAACCGAGCTTCGCCAGGCGTTCCTGAGCCGACGTCAACTGGGCGACGGCGGCCTGGTGTTCCCCGCGCGCCGCGCGCACCAGAGCCTCCGCGCGGTCGAGGACCGCCAGCACGCTCGCCCGGTTCAGCCGCAGCGCGTGCACCCGGGTGACGTTGATCAGCTCCTGAGCCTCGCCGGGCTCGCCGATCCGCACCAGCGCCTCGGCGAGGTCGCCCTGCCAGCGGCCGCGTGCCGGGTCGGTGATGCCCATGCCCTGCTCCAGCTCACGCACCCGGCGCAGCGAGCGCACCGCCGCCTGCGCGTCCCCGGACACCAGCTGGGCGTACCCCAGGGCCGCCAGGGCCAGAGACAGGTACAGCTGGTCGCCGTCCACCTCGGCGTGGTCGGCGGACTCGCGGGCCAGGGCCAGCGCCCGGTCCACGTCCCCGCCGGACGCCTCCGCGACGGAGGCGAGCATCGCGGACGCGCTCTCGCCGATGCCGGAGTCGCGGGCCAGCCGCAGGCTCTCCCCGGCCAGGTCCAGGGCGCGCCCGCAGTGCCCGAAGCGCAGCTCGGTGTCGGCGAGCAGCCGGGAGAAGTGGACCTCGCTCTCGACCATGCCGCGCCGCCGCGCCTCCCGCAGCAATGCCGTGATGGCCGTACGGGCCTCGGGGAGCTGGTCGCTCATCAGCAGCCAGCGGAACCGGGACATCGCGGCGCCGTTGTGGTGGCTGGCGACGTCGGGGTCCTGGGGCTCCTGCAGCGCGCGCCGGATGGTGGCGGGGGCGTCCGGGTGGCCCATGAGGGTCTCGGTGGACGACTGGAAGGCGAGCGCCATCAGCTCGGTGCGCCGGTCCCCGCCGCGGGCGGCCAGCTCCGCCGCGTGGGCGGCCTCCTGGCGGGACTTCGCGAAGTCGCCGTTGACGACGACCTCCCGCCAGGCGAGCTGGTAGTGGACCAGGGCGAGCAGCCGGGGGTCGTCCCCGGCGTCGGCGAGCACCTGCGGGAACACGGCGTCGACCTCGCCGAGCGCCTGCCCGGCCGCCTCGATGACCACCATCCACGCCCGGACCCGCTCGGCCGGCACGGTCGCCCGGGTCAGCACCTCGCGGGCGATGTCGCGGGCCAGGTCGACCTCGCCGGCGGTGATGGCGTCCTCGGCGGCCTGGAGCCGCCGCTCGTCGGGGGCGGGTGCGCCGTCGGCGGGGGTGTGCCGGGCGGCGAGCAGTCCGAGGGAGGCGGCGACCGACGGGGCGCCCCGGTCGCGGGCCATCGCGGCGGCCTCGGCCAGCCGCGCCGCGACCTCCGGGTCGGGTCCTGTGGAGGCGAGCGCCAGGTGCCGGGCGCGTTCGATCGGGTCGGAGGCCGCGGTGGACAGCGCCGTGTGGGCGGCGCGCCGCTCCTGTGCGGGGGCCTCCGCGTAGAGGGCGGCGGAGATCAGCGGGTGCGTGAAGCGCAGCGCCGGGTCCTCGGGATCGGTGATGAGCAGCCCGAGGGAGGCCGCCTGGGCGGTCTCGGCCTCCGCGTTGTCCCGGCCGGCCGCGTGCAGCAGGGCGAGGGTGGGCCGGGCGCCCGCGCTGGCCACCAGCAGGGTGCGGCGGGCCTCGTCGGACAGCATCTCCAGGCGGCTGAGGACCAGCGCCCGCAGCGAGGTCGGCACCGGCAGCGGCTCGCCGGGCCGGGGCCGGGTGGGGCTCTCCGCGAGGGCGCGGCCCAGCTCCAGCGCGAACAGCGGGTTGCCGCCGCTGGTGCGGTGGATGTCGCGGACGGTGGAGCGGGACAGGGCGGTGTAGCCGCGGTGGTCGAGCAGCGCGGACACCTGGGTGCGGGAGAACGGGCCCAGCCGCACGGCCAGCGTGTCCGGCGGGCAGGCGCGCAGATGACGGTCGTACTCCTCGCCCGCGGTGCGCACCGCGCAGAGCATGCGCACCGGGCTGTCGCCCAGCCGGCGGGCGGCGAAGCCGAGCAGTTCGGCGCTGGCCGGGTCGAGCCACTGGAGATCGTCGGCGACCACGAGGACCGGGCCTTCGGCGGACAGCGCGCGCAGCGTGGACAGCACCGCGAGCCGCAGCGCCAGGCCGTCCCGCTGGAGGGTGGACTCGCCGCGCCCGGTGAGCGCCGACTCCAGGGCGGTGCGCTGGGCGGCGGGCAGCCGGGGGGCCACCTCGTCCAGCACCAGACCGAACAGGTCGGCCAGCGCGAGGAACGGCAGATGGGATTCGGACTCCGTGGCCGAGCAGCGCAACACGCGCGAGGTCGCCGCCGCGTTTTCCGCCGCGAGTGCCCGCAGCACGGTCGATTTTCCTATTCCGGCGGGGCCGTGGAGCAGCACGCTGCCGCCGCGCGCGAGCTGCGCCCTGGCGTCGGCGAACAGCTCCTCCCGGCCGATGACCAGGTCGGAGCGGTACCTGGCAGGCTCCTTGTCGTCCCGTCGCACGGTCACCGCTCCCCTCCGTGTGGCGTGTCCTGGCCAATATTAGGCAACAGGGTCCTCAATTCCGGCGGACGGTGGAGTGAGGTGAATGACAACGTTCCGATCAACTGTTAATCAAAGGTGTACTCGTGCTATTGCCGTCCGTGGGAGAACACCGCAAATCTACGGCAACCACCCCGCCCTGCGGGCGGCGACCACCGCCTCGCCCCGGGTCCGCGCCCCCAGCTTCCGCATCGCGGACCGCAGATACGCCTTGACCGTTTCGGCCGTCAGCCCCAGCCGGCCGGCCGCCGCCCCGTTCGTCGCCCCCGCCGCGACACAGGCCAGCACGTCCACCTCCCGGGGCGCGAGCCGCACCGCTCCGGACGGCGTCTCCCGCGGGGTGAGCAGGGCGCATGCGTCCAGCAGCTCCGCCCGCAGCGCCGGGTCGGCGATCCGCGGGGCCAGCGCCCGCAGCGCCGCGTGCGCCTCCCGCACCCGCTCCCGCTCGGCGCCCGCTCCGGGCTCCCGCCACGACTCCGCGCCCGTTCTCGGCGCCGGGCCGGCGGCCGCCAGCAGCTCCGCCGCCTCCTCCCGCACCAGCAGCGCCTGCTCCACGTCCCGCGCGACCTGCACCGCCTCCCCGAGCGTGCGGTCGCCCAGCGGCCGTGCGGTGCGCAGCGCCCCGTACAGCACCGCCCGCACCCGCCGCCGTACGACGACCGGCACGGCCACCACGGCGCGCAGGCCCTCGGCGGCGACCGGGACGTCGTACTCGTGGCTGATCTGCCGCGAGACGGAGTAGTCCGTCACCGCGCACGGCCGGGCGAGCGCGACCGCCTTGCCGCCCAGGCCGTTGCCCGGGGTCACAGCGAGCGAGCTGAGCGCCGGGGTGGCGGTGCCGCTCAGCTCGCTGATCCGCACGTGCCGGCGCCCCGGCTCCACCAGCCCGCCGAACGCGACCGGCAGTCCCGTCGCGCGCCGCAGCCGGGCCAGCGCACCCCGGATCTCCACCGCCTCGCCCGTCCTCGTCGGGTCTGCTGTCACCTGTTCGCCCCTCCACCGCGGCCCTGTGCGGGCGCACACCCCCGTTCGGGGGTAGTGAGACCTGCATCACGGATTACACGATGGCGGTGAGCCGCCCGGCAAGGTCCGGCACCGAGGAGGACGCATGACGACGGCGACGGAGCAGTTCCGCAGGGCCCGGGACTTCCTGCTGGAACACCGTGAGGACTACGCCACCGCCTACCGGGACTTCGCCTGGCCCCGGCCCGGGCGTTTCAACTGGGCCCTGGACTGGTTCGACGTGATCGCCGACGGAAACGACCGCACGGCCCTGCACCTGGTCGAGGAGGACGGCGGCGAGACCCGGCTGTCCTTCGCCGAGCTGTCGCGCCGCTCCGACCGGGTCGCGAACTGGCTGCGGGAGCGGGGCGTGGCCGCCGAGGACCGGGTGCTGGTGATGCTCGGCAACCAGGCCGAGCTGTGGGAGACCGCCCTGGCCGCGATGAAGCTGCGCGCCGTGGTCATCCCCGCCACGCCGCTGCTCGGCCCCGCCGACCTGCGCGACCGCGTCGACCGCGGCCGGGTCCGCCATGTGGTCGTGCGCTCCGCCGACGCCGCGAAGTTCGACGAGGTGCCCGGCGACTACACCCGTATCGCGGTGGGGGAGGAGCCCGGCGGGGACTGGCTGCCGTACGCCGACGCCCACGGCGCGTCCGACGCCTTCGCCGCCGACGGGCCGACCCTCGCCGACGACCCGCTGATGCTGTACTTCACCTCGGGCACCACCGCCCGCCCCAAGCTGGTGGAGCACACCCACACCTCGTACCCGATCGGGCACCTGGCGACCATGTACTGGATCGGCCTGCGCCCCGGCGACGTGCACCTCAACATCTCCTCGCCCGGCTGGGCCAAGCACGCCTGGTCCAACCTCTTCGCCCCGTGGAACGCCGAGGCGACCGTCTTCCTGCACAACTACACCCGCTTCGACGCGCCCCGCCTGATGACCGAGATGGACAGGGCGGGCGTCACCACCTTCTGCGCCCCGCCGACCGTGTGGCGCATGCTCATCCAGTCCGACCTGGGCCGGCTGCGCACCCCGCCCCGCGAGGTCGTCGCCGCCGGGGAGCCCCTCAACCCGGAGGTCATCGAGCAGGTGCGGCGCGCCTGGGGCGTCACCATCCGGGACGGCTTCGGGCAGACCGAGACCGCCGTGCAGGTGTCCAACAGCCCCGGCCAGGTCCTCAAGACCGGCTCCATGGGCCGCCCCAGCCCCGGCTACCGCGTGGAGCTGCTCCACCCGGTCTCCGGCGCGCCCGGCGCGACCGAGGGCGAGATCGCGCTCGACCTGTCGGAGCGGCCCGTGGGCCTGATGACGGGGTACCACGGCGACCCGGACCGCACGGCGGAGGCGATGGCCGGCGGCTACTACCGCACCGGCGACATCGGCTCCCGCGACGAGGACGGCTACATCACCTACGTCGGGCGCGCGGACGACGTGTTCAAGGCGTCCGACTACAAGATCAGCCCGTTCGAGCTGGAGAGCGCGCTGCTGGAGCACGAGGCGGTCGCCGAGGCGGCCGTGGTGCCCGCGCCGGACGCGCTGCGGCTGGCCGTGCCGAAGGCGTACGTCGTGCTCGCCGACGGGTGGGAGCCCGGCCCCGACACCGCCAAGGTGATCTTCGAGCACTCCCGCGAGGTGCTCGCCCCCTACAAGCGCGTCCGCCGCCTGGAGTTCGGCGAGCTGCCCAAGACCGTCTCCGGCAAGATCCGCCGCATCGAACTGCGCGAGGCCACGGCGGCCGGTTCGACCGCCGAGTACCGCGAGGAGGACTTCCGGTGACCACGCTCTCCTACAGCCACGGCACCAGCGCCACGACCCTGCTCGGTGACACCATCGGCGCCAGCCTGGACCGCACCGTCGCCGCCTGGCCCGACCGCGAGGCCCTCGTCGACGTGCCGTCAGGACGGCGCTGGACCTACGCCGAATTCGGCGAGCAGGTGGAGAAGTTGGCGTCCGCGCTGCTCAACTCCGGTGTCACCGAGGGCGACCGGGTCGGCATCTGGGCGGTCAACTGTCCCGAGTGGGTGTTCACGCAGTACGCCACCGCCCGCATCGGCGCGATCATGGTGAACATCAACCCGGCGTACCGCACGCACGAGGTGGAGTACGTCCTCAAGCAGTCCGGCGTCCGGCTGCTGATCGCCTCCCTCGGCCACAAGACGAGCGACTACCGGGCCATGGCGGAGGAGGTGCGCGGGAGGTGCCCCGGGCTGCGGGAGGTCGTGTACATCGGCGACCCGAGCTGGGACGCCCTGGTCGCCCGCGCCACGCCGGATCCGGCCCGCCCCGAGCTGTCCTGCGACGACCCCGTCAACATCCAGTACACCTCGGGCACCACCGGCTTCCCCAAGGGCGCCACCCTGTCCCACCACAACATCCTCAACAACGGATACTTCGTGGGGGAGTTGATCGCCTACAGCGAGCAGGACCGGGTGTGCGTCCCGGTGCCGTTCTACCACTGCTTCGGCATGGTGATGGGCAACCTCGCGGCCACCTCGCACGGCGCCTGCATCGTCATCCCCGCCCCGTCCTTCGACCCGGCCGCCACCCTGCGCGCGGTCCAGCAGGAGCGCTGCACCTCGCTGTACGGCGTGCCGACGATGTTCATCGCCGAGCTGAACCTGCCCGACTTCGCCTCCTACGACCTCACCTCGCTGCGCACCGGCATCATGGCGGGCTCGCCCTGCCCGGTGGAGGTGATGAAGAGGGTGGTCGCCGAGATGCACATGGAGCAGGTCTCCATCTGCTACGGCATGACGGAGACCTCCCCGGTGTCCCTCCAGACCCGCATGGAGGACGACCTGGAGCACCGCACCGGCACCGTGGGCCGCGTCCTGCCGCACATCGAGGTGAAGGTCGTCGACCCGGCCACCGGCGTCACCGTCCCGCGCGGCGCCTCGGGCGAGCTGTGCACCCGCGGCTACAGCGTGATGCTCGGCTACTGGGACGAACCGGAGAAGACCGCCGAGGCGATCGACCGGGGCCGCTGGATGCACACCGGCGACCTCGCGGTGATGCGGGACGACGGCTACGTGGAGATCGTCGGCCGCATCAAGGACATGATCATCCGGGGCGGCGAGAACGTCTACCCGCGCGAGATCGAGGAGTTCCTCCACGGCCACCCGAAGGTCGCGGACGTCCAGGTCGTCGGCGTACCGCACGAGCGCTACGGCGAGGAGGTCCTGGCCTGCGTCATCCCCCGTGACCCGGCCGACCCGCTCACCCTGGACGAGCTGAGGAGCTTCTGCGACGGCCGCCTGGCCCACTACAAGGTCCCGAGCCGCCTGGAACTCCTGGAGACCTTCCCGATGACGGTCTCGGGCAAGGTCCGCAAGATCGAACTCCGCGAGCGGTTCACGACGGGCTGAAGTGTCCTCAGCCCACGGCTCTCCGGTAGACCTGCCGGGAGCCGCCCTCCGGCCCCTCAGCGGCGGCCTCGGCGGGGGAGAAGCCGAGCCGTTCGTAGAAGACGCGGGCGCCGCTGACGACGGCGCCGGGGTGGTCGGCCCCGAAGGTGACCACCTCGATCACGCCGGGGCCGCGTACCCAGCGGCGCACCGCCTCCTCCACCAGCGCGCGCCCGACGCCCGTGCCGCGGGCCCGGCCCGAAACGACGAGCCAGTGCACGCGGTACGTCGGCCCCTCCGTGCCGAGGAGCAGCCCGCCGAGGAGATCGGGGCCGGAGGACGGGGCGACGAGTGCCGCGTGGCCGTGCCGGCCGTGGATGTGCTCGCGCACCGCGTCGTGGAACCCGGGCTCCTCGACCATCGGCCCGAACCACTGCTCCACCTGGGCCGCCAGGCCGAGAAATCCGGGGAAGTCGTGCGCGCGTGCCGGCCTGATCGTCATCACGACGGTCCGCCGAACGTCTCGTCGGCGATGGGCGGTTCGAGCCGCATGCACACGCGCGGCCAGCGGTCCAGGCCGTGTGCGGCCTCCTCGGCGCGGATGCGGCGCAGGCCCGGGGTGAGCTCGGAATCGTCCAGCACGCGGAAGCCGAGGCGGGCGTAGTACGGGGCGTTCCACGGGACCTCGGCGAACGTGGTCAGGGTGAGGGCGGTCAGGCCCTCCTCGCGGGCCCGGTGCGCGGCGTGCGCGAGCAGGGCGCGGCCCACGCCCCGGCGGGCCGCGTCCGGGTGGACGGACACCTGCTCCACGTGCAGGGCGCCGTCGACCGGTTCGGCGATCAGATACGCCAGGGGCTCGTCGTCCCCCTCGTCCGCCGCGACCCAGCAGCGGCCGGCCTTCCGGTAGCGCTCCAGCTCGTCCAGGGCGGGCGGGTCGTCGTCGGCGATCTCCTCCATGCCGAGGTCGCGGAACGGCGTGCCGGCGGCCCGTTCGACGTCCTGGAGGGCGGGCAGTTCACCGGGGGCGGCGGGGCGGATGCGCATCCGACGAGTATCGGACGCACCCGGCGCGCACGTCGCCGGAGTTTCAGGACGCGTCCGCGTCCAGCGCCACGGCGGGGGCGTTCTCGGGGCGGGCGGCGCCCGAGGGCTCGAGGACGAACAGGGGGACGTCCAGGGCGTCCGCGCGGGCGACGGCCTCCTCGGTGTAGCCGGTGAGGGAGAAGTACAGGCAGGTCGCGGACTCCGTCATG
The DNA here is from genome assembly GCA_014650475.1 of Streptomyces albogriseolus. Taxonomy (GTDB): domain Bacteria; phylum Actinomycetota; class Actinomycetes; order Streptomycetales; family Streptomycetaceae; genus Streptomyces; species Streptomyces albogriseolus. Next base: position 145,375 of record BMVA01000004.1, on the reverse strand, counting down.
GCGGTCAGCCACAGGCACTCCACGTCCCGCGGGGTCGCGGGCCGCGCCGACGGGTCGAGCTGGGCCAGCACGCCCCGGCCGGCCAGTCCGATGCCGGACGCCGGCCGCTGGTCCGCGCGCCGGATGTCGTCGTGGCCGAGGCGGCGCAGATACAGCACGGCGGCCGTGACCGCGTCGCGCGCGGTGCGGATCGGCACGGTGGGGACGGCGGGCCGCCGCGGCTCTTCGGCGGCCGGCGCCCCGGCCCGCTCGCCCGTCACCGGGATACGCAGCACCGTCCCGCAGGGGCAGCCCAGTTCGGGCTGCGGCCACTCGCCGCGCGTGCCGCAGCCGCCGCAGCGCACGGTCACCCATTCCTCGCGCCAGGAGCGGTGCCCGACGGCGGCCGGCACCCGGTCAGGGTCCAGCGGCGCGGCGACGGGCGCACCGCAGGCGCAGGGGTACGCCGGGGCCGTGAAGCGGTGCGAGCGCCGACAGGCGGGACAGCGCACCGGGAGGCTCTCGGACATCGGTCCACTCCCGTTGGTCTCGAGGCGGGGGGCCATCGTCCTCCTCCCGCCGGCCGGTGTCCCGCGGTTGCGCCACTCTTGACGCCCTCCTTCCGCCGCTCTTACATTCATTCCAGATAGCAGAAGTAATTTTCCGCTATACGGAATAAACGGAAGCGGCTCACCGCGGGCGCGACGGGCGTGCGAATCCGAGAAGTCCGAAGCAGGAGTACTCCATGGCTCGAATGACGGCTGCCCGCGCGGCGGTCGAGATCCTCAAGCGTGAGGGCGTCGACGTCGCGTTCGGTGTCCCCGGCGCGGCGATCAACCCGTTCTACGCGGCGCTCAAGGAGTCCGGCGGCATCAGCCACACCCTCGCCCGCCATGTCGAGGGCGCCTCCCACATGGCCGAGGGCTACACCCGCACCCGTCCCGGCAACATCGGCGTGTGCGTCGGCACGTCGGGACCGGCCGGCACCGACATGATCACCGGCCTGTACTCGGCGTCCGGCGACTCGATCCCGATTCTCTGCGTCACCGGCCAGGCGCCGACCGCGGTGATCCACAAGGAGGACTTCCAGGCCGTCGACATCGCGTCCATCGCCCGGCCGGTCACCAAGATGGCCGTGACCGTGCTGGAGGCGGCGCAGGTGCCCGGTGTCTTCCAGCAGGCGTTCCACCTGATGCGCTCCGGCCGTCCCGGCCCCGTGCTGATCGACCTGCCGATCGACGTGCAGCTCACGGAGATCGAGTTCGACCCCGACACCTACGAGCCGCTCCCCGTCTACAAACCCGCCGCGACCCGCGCGCAGATCGAGAAGGCCCTCGGCATGCTCAACGCCGCCGAGCGCCCGCTGATCGTCGCGGGCGGCGGCGTGGTCAACGCCGACGCGGCGGACCTGCTCGTCCGGTTCGCGGAGCTGACCGGCACGCCCGTCGTACCGACGCTGATGGGCTGGGGCGTCCTCCCCGACGACCACGAACTCAACGCCGGCATGGTCGGGTTGCAGACCTCGCACCGCTACGGCAACGCGACCTTCCTGGAGTCCGACTTCGTCCTCGGCATCGGCAACCGCTGGGCCAACCGCCACACCGGCCGCCTCGACGTCTACACCGCCGGCCGCACCTTCGTGCACATCGACGTCGAACCCACCCAGATCGGCCGCATCTTCGCCCCCGACTACGGCATCGCCTCCGACGCCCGCGCCGCGCTCGGACTCCTCGTCGAGGTCGCCGAGGAGATGCGGGCGGCGGGCCGGCTGCCCGACCGCTCCGCGTGGGCCGCCTCCGCGCAGGAACGGCGCGCCACGATGCAGCGCCGCACCCACTTCGACGACGTCCCCATCAAGCCGCAGCGGGTCTACGAGGAGATGAACAAGGCGTTCGGGCCCGAGACCCGGTACGTCACCACGATCGGCCTCTCCCAGATCGCCGGCGCGCAGCTGCTGCACGTCTACCGGCCGCGCCACTGGATCAACTGCGGCCAGGCCGGCCCCCTCGGCTGGACCGTCCCCGCGGCGCTGGGCGTGGCCAAGGCCGACCCGGAGGCCCAGGTCGTCGCCCTGTCCGGCGACTACGACTTCCAGTTCATGATCGAGGAGCTGGCCGTCGGCGCACAGCACCGCATCCCGTACGTCCACGTCCTGGTCAACAACGCCTACCTGGGCCTGATCCGTCAGGCACAGCGCGCCTTCGCCATCGACTTCCAGGTCAACCTGGAGTTCGAGAACATCAACACCCCCGAACTGGGCGTCTACGGCGTCGACCACGTCAAGGTCGCCGAGGGCCTGGGCTGCAGGGCGATCCGCGTCACCGACCCCGGCGAACTGGGCCCGGCCTTCGAGCAGGCGAAGAAACTCGCGGCGGAACACCGCGTCCCGGTGATCGTGGAGGCGATCCTGGAACGCGTCACCGACATCGCGATGTCGACGACGAACGACATCAGCGACGTGACCGAGTTCGAACCCGTGGCCACGGAGCCGGGCCACGCACCGACGGCGGTCAGGCCCCTGCGGGTCTGACCACGCGAGCCGGGGGCGGGCCCGGCGGCACCCCCACACGTGCGTGCCCCGGGCCGCGCCCCGCCCGCCGCGTCCTGAGAGGTGTCACGGCGTGCCGCCGATGATGTGGGCGGGTGCCGGGTACTCACGATGCCATGACAGAGGTCGTGCAGGCGGGCGCGTGGGGGCTGGTGGCAGGTTCGGCGCTGCTCGTCGGGGCGGTGGCGGGGTTCGGGCTGCGGGTGCCGCAGAAGGTGATCGCGACGGTGATGGCGTTCGGGGCGGGGGTGCTGTTGTCGGCGGTCAGTTTCGAGCTGGTCGGGGAGGCCTACGAGCAGGGCGGTCTGGTCCCGGCGGCCATCGGCACGCTGGCGGGCGCCGCGGCCTATACCGCGGGCAATGTGTGGCTGGCCCGACGCGGCGCCCGGCACCGCAAGCGCTCCGGTCACCACGAGGGCCAGCAGCAGCCCTCCGAGGAGCAGCAGAGCGGTTCGGGTCTCGCGCTGGCCTTCGGGGCGCTGCTGGACGGTGTTCCGGAGTCGGCGGTCATCGGCGTGAGTCTGCTCGACGGCGGAAGGGTGAGCCTGGTGACCGTGGCGGCGGTGTTCATCAGCAATGTCCCCGAGGGGCTGTCCAGTTCGGCGGGGATGAAGAAGGCCGGCCGCGGCAAGGCGTACGTCTTCGGGGTGTGGGGGGCCATCGCCGCGGCGAGCACCCTCTCCGCGGTGCTGGGCTACACCGTGGTCGGCGGTTTCTCCCCGGCGGTGATCGCCGCCGTGACCGCCGTCGCGGCCGGAGCGATTCTCGCGATGATCGCGGACACCATGATTCCCGAGGCGTTCCATGACGCTCACCTGGCCATCGGCCTGGTCACCGTCTGCGGCTTCCTGGTCTCCTTCGCCCTCTCCCACACATGACGATCCCCTGGCAGCCGGATCCGGCCCTCGGCGCCGAGGTTTCGCGCCCGCCCTCGGCGCTCACCGCCTCGGCGTCTCACGAGCCGCCGCCCCCGCCGCCTCCGCCGCAACCTCCGCCGCATCCGCCCCCGCCTCCGCAGCCGTCCGCGCCGCCGCAGTAGAGGCGGCCGCTGTAGCCGCCGCCGGAGCCGCCGGAGCTGCCGGAGGCGCCGGAGAAGCGGCGCAGGGCGCGCTTGTGGCGCAGGCGGACCCGTGCCGTGAGGCCCGCGCGGAGGGCGAAGCGGGGGACGACGGCGCGGAGGGCCGCCTGGCCGTGCAGGGCGACGGCCAGCAGCTTCTCCTCGTCGGAGAGGCCGTCCCGGCTCGCCGGGACGGGATACGCGGTGCGCAGCACCTCCAGGCGACGGCGTGCCGCCCGCGTCGTCCCCAGCGCCGGCGGACTCACCATGCCCGTCTCCGCCAGCCCCGTCTTCAGCGTGTCCACCGCCCAGCGGACGTCCGGGTCGCGCAGCAACTCCCCTACGTGGCAGGGCTTGTGCAGCCTTCGGTGCACCGCGCTCTCCAGGTACGGCACCCTCAGCTCCGCCGGGACGTCGTCCTCCGGCGTGGGGACGTCCTCCGGCGCCGGCAGCGGCGGCAGCGCGCGTCCCGCCTCGTTGTCGACCGCCACCACCGTGTGCGAGGCGCCGGGTTCGACGGCGCCGCGCAGGTGCAGGCCGATGACGGTCACGATGACGGCGGCGCGCGGCCCCCCGGCCAGCAGGGCGATCTCGTGCGGCGTCTCCCGGACGCGCGCGGTGTCGGCCATGACAGGACACCCCCTCGGAGCACGGGGCCCGCCGCCCCCGTGCCGGCGGGCCCCGTGTGCGGGGATGGTTCCGCGCGCGGGGCCCGCCGAAGCCTCGGGAGGCGGGGTTCAGAGGTTCATTTGAGGGTGCCGTAGCCGCCCTACGGACGTTGCCGTACGCCGGCCGTCACGACTCGTGGTGTTCGGACAGTCCCGGCCAGTCGTCCGGGCCGCCGCCCTGCCACTCGATGAAGTCCGCGTCCTCGACGTCGGTGACGTACAGGTCGGCCAGGCGCAGGATCTCGCCCACGTCGTCGGTGTGCGTGGCGACCCCCAGCGTCTCGTCGTCGGAGGTGACCCGCCGGGAGCCGTCCAGGGCGGGCGCGTGGACCACGATGTGCGGATGCTCCGTCGGATGTGCCATGCCCCCAGGCTGCTGCGGACCGGGCGGTTCCGCACGCCGGGAGGACGGTTGGCTCGGGGCCGCGGCGGCGGCGACGGCCGCGGGGCGTCTCCCCTCAGGTCGTAGGAGACGGGCCGCGGCGTTGACCACCGCACTGGCTCGCGCGCCGCCGCGGCGCCCTCGCCCCGCCCGCACCGCCGCCGTGCCGTACGACCACCCCTCATCCGGGTCATCCGGGCCGTACGGCGCCGCGGTGCGGGCCGTGGGTTCCGGGCGGCGCCGCCGCCTCGGGCGCGACGGGACTGATGTCGGCGCCGGCGCCGCCCGGGGTCTCAGGGAAGGGAACGGATCAGACCCGCGCGCCGGACAGCCGCTCGACGGCCCGCAGCAGCGCGGAATGGTCGAGCCCGCCGTCGCCCTGGGCGCGCAGGCTCGCCACCAGCTGGGCGACCACGGCGCCGACGGGCAGCGCGGCGCCCACGGTGCGGGCGGCGTCGGTGACGATGCCCATGTCCTTGTGGTGCAGGTCGATCCGGAAGCCCGGCGTGAAGTCCCGCTTCAGGAAGTTGTCCTTCTTGCGGGCCAGCACGGTCGAGCCCGCCAGCCCGCCGCCCAGGACGTCCAGCGCTGCGGCCAGGTCGACGCCGGACTTCTCCAGGAAGACCACGGCCTCGGCGCAGGCCTGGATGTTCACGGCCACGATCAGCTGGTTGGCGGCCTTCACCGTCTGCCCGGAGCCGTGCGGACCGCACCGCACGATCGTCTTCCCCAGCGCCTCGAACAGCGGCTTCGCCTCGTCGAAGTCGGCCTGGTCGCCGCCGACCATGATGGACAGCACCGCCTCGATCGCCCCGGCCTCACCGCCGGACACGGGCGCGTCGAGTACCCGGATGCCCTTCTCCTTCGCAGCGGCGGCCAGGCCGACGGAGGTCTGTGGGGTGATCGAGGACATGTCGATCAGCAGGGCGCCGCGCCGGGCGTTCTCCAGGATGCCGTCGGGTCCGTACGCGACGGCCTCGACCTGCGGGGAGGCAGGGACCATCGTGATGATCACGTCGGCGTCCCGCACGGCCTCGGCGACGGAGGCGGCCGCGGTGCCGCCCGCGGCGGTCAGCCGGTCCAGCTTCTCCCGCTCCAGGGTGTGGCCGGTGACGTCGTAGCCCGCCTTGACCAGGTTCTCGGACATGGGGGAGCCCATGATGCCGAGACCGATCCAGGCGACCTTGGGAAGGGTGCTCATGAGGGTGCCTCTCGGTACGACTCGGTACGTCTCGAAATCGGGTGCGTCAGCAGGAAGCGCCTCGGCGGGCCTCCCGCGGCAGCCAGTCGAAGGCCTCCGCGCTCGGGCGGTCGCCCGGCTTGTACTCCAGGCCGACCCGGCCGTCGTAACCGGCCTTGCGCAGCCGGTCCAGCAGCTCCTCCAGCGGGAGCGACCCGGTGCCGGGGGCGCCGCGTCCCGGGCTGTCGGCGATCTGCACATGCCCGGTCCGGCCGGCGTGGCGGTCGATGACCGCCGGCAGGTCCTCGCCGTTCATGGCCAGGTGGTACAGGTCCATCAGGAAGCGCGCGTTGTCCAGTCCGGTGGCCGCGTTCACCCGGTCGACGACGCCGACGGCGGCCGGCGCCGACACCAGCGGGTAGTGCGGCGACTCGGGTTGGTTGAGCGCTTCGATCAGCAGGACCGCGCCGATCCCGTGGGCGGCCCGCGCGGCGAGGACGAGGTTCTCCAGCGCGAGCGCGTCCTGCTCGGCCGGGTTCACGCCGTCGACCCGGTTGCCGTACAGCGCGTTCAGCGCGCGGCAGCCGAGGGATTCGGCGAAACCGGCCGCGACCTCGACGTTCGCCCGGAAACGGGCGGACTCCTCGCCCGGTACGGACAGCGCGCCCCGGTCGGGCCCTGGCAGCCGCCCGGCGTAGAAGTTCAGGCCGGTGAGCCGCACCCCCGCGTCCTCGATCGCCGTGCGCAGCGCGTCGAGCTCGGACTGCGCGGGCTCGGGGGAGTCGACCCACGGCCACCACAGCTCGACCGCGCCGAAACCGGCCTCGGCGGCGGCGGCAGGGCGCTCCAGGAGCGGGAGCTCGGTGAAGAGGATCGAGAGGTTGACGGTGAAGCGCTGGTCTGCGAATCCCATCGGGCCGCGCTCCCTTCTCCTTGGTTCTGTAGAATTTCCGTATGGCGGAATTAAGTTTCTGCTTGTTGGAAGACTGCCCGTACCGGTGAAGGGCTGTCAAGAGGTCGGTAGGTTGGCCCCGTGCGATTGCGAGTGGAGTTCACGACCGAGCCCTTCGACCTCGACGAGGCGCCCGGGCACGCCGTCGTGGCGCGTGAGGTCATCGAGACGGCCGGCCTGGACGAGGTGGACGTCGGGCCCTTCGGCAACACCGCCGAGGGCGGCGCCGACGCGGTGCTGGCCGCCGTGGACACCCTGCTGCGCCGCACCCTGGCCGCCGGCGCCACCCGCGTCTCCCTCCAGATCAACGTGGTCGAGGAGGGCGACCGGTGAGCGCGACCGGCCAGGGCGCCTTCATCGCGGCCGTGAAGCCGCTGGTCGACGCGATGGGCGGGGAGATGATCCCGCCGGACGAGGCCGGCCCCGACGACGTGGTGCTCTCCTGGGAGGGCGCCGCCGCCGTCGCCGTACGGCTGCCGCAGCTCGCGGACTCCCTCGACCACATCCTGGCCGCGCTGGAGCGGCGCAGGGGCATGCCGCTCGCGGAGCTGGACCGCAAGGCGAAGCAGGAGATCGTGCGCAGTCTGGAGGCGCGCGGGGCGTTCGCCGTACGGCACGGCGTGGAGACCGTGGCGAGCGCGCTCGGCGTCAGCCGCTTCACCGTGTACAACTACCTCAACCGTGAGAAGGGCGCCTGAGCCGAGGCGCGGTCGCCCTCACGAGCCCGGTTCGGACCCCGCACCCGAACGTCACACGGAATTTTCAACAAACTGTTGACGCCTGGGGCGTGACGGCGTTCACTGTCGGCACGCCCGTTCGCAGCACACGGCCGTTCGCGGCCACGGAGGCTCACGTGACGTCGACAGCAACGCCCCCGGGCCTGGCCCGGTTCAACGCCCTGGAGGAGCAGGCGGCGCACACCGCGCTCCTCGAGGTCTGCGCCTCCACCGCCTGGGCGCGGCGGCTGCTCGCCGCCCGCCCGTACGCGGACCCCGACGCGCTGTACGCCGCGAGCGACGCCGCCATGGCCGCCCTCACCGAGGCCGACCTGGCCGAGGCGATGGCCGGGCACCCGCCGATCGGCCGCCCCAGGCCGGGGGACCCCACCTCGGCGCGGGAGCAGCGCGGCATGGCCGGGGCCCCCGACGAGCTGCGGGCCGAGATGCTGGAACTGAACCTCGCCTACCAGGAGAGGTTCGGCCACGTGTTCCTGATCTGCGCCACCGGCCGCACCGCCGAGGAGATGCGCGACGCCGTGCGCGAGCGCCTCGGCAACCCGCCGGAGAAGGAACGCGAGATCGTCCGCACCGAACTGGGGAAGATCAACCGCATCCGGCTGACCCGACTCGTCGAAGAGGACTGACGTCGCATGAGCACCGACACCACCGCCTCCGTGTCCACGCACATCCTGGACACCAGCGCGGGCCGCCCCGCCGAGGGCGTCGCCGTGCACCTCTCCGCCCGCCCCGGCCGGCACGCCGCCTGGCAGGAGCTCGGCGGGTCCGCGACCGACGCGGACGGGCGGTGCAAGGACCTGCCGGCCCTGCCGGAGGGAACCACCCAGGTACGGCTCGACTTCGAGGTGGAGCCGTACTTCCTGAAGAAGAAGGCCGAGGCTCAGCAGGACGCCCCCGCGCATCGGGACAGCGGTGCCGTGTTCTTCCCCGAGGTGGCGATCACCTTCGCCGTCACGGCCGGCGAGCACTACCACGTACCGCTGCTGCTCAACCCGTTCGGCTACTCCGTTTACCGAGGGAGCTGACACCCATGCCCACGATCCTGGGACAGAACCAGTACGGCAAGGCCGAGAACCGAGTCGTCAAGATCACGCGGGACGGCGCCACCCACCACATCAAGGACCTCAACGTCTCCGTCGCCCTGTCCGGCGACATGGACGACGTCCACTACAACGGCTCCAACGCGAACGTCCTGCCGACCGACACCACCAAGAACACGGTGTTCGCCTTCGCCAAGGAGCACGGCATCGAGTCCGCCGAGCAGTTCGGCATCCACCTCGCCCGCCACTTCGTCACCTCGCAGGAGCCCATCCACCGGGCGCGCATACGCATCGAGGAGTACGCCTGGGAGCGCATCGAGACGTCCGGCGAGGCCAAACACTCCTTCGTCCGCACGGGCCAGGAGACCCGGCTCACCCAGGTCACCTACGACGGCGAGAGCTGGGAGGTCGTCTCCGGTCTGAAGGACCTCACCGTCATGAACTCCACCGACTCGGAGTTCTGGGGCTACGTCAAGGACCGCTACACCACGCTGAAGGAGGCCCACGACCGGATCCTCGCCACCTCGGTCTCCTCCCGCTGGCGGTTCAACTGGACCGACGACGCGCAGCCGACGCCCGACTGGGACACCTCGTACGCCCAGGTCAAGCAGCACATGCTGCGGGCCTTCGCCGAGACCTACTCCCTCTCGCTCCAGCAGACGCTCTACCAGATGGGCTCCCGCGTCATCGAGGAGTGCGCCGAGGTCGACGAGATCCGCTTCTCCCTCCCCAACAGCCACCACTTCCTGGTCGACCTGGAGCCGTTCGGCCTGAAGAACGACACCCCCGACGGAGCGGTGTACTTCGCCGCCGACCGCCCCTACGGCCTGATCGAGGCCACGGTCCTGCGCGACGGCTGCGAGGCACGGATCCCGGTGGACCTCACCAACCTCTGACCGCACCCCCACATCGGCACCCGTGGCCGGGTACCCGGGCCCCGCACCCGCCCGGCCACGGCACTCAAACCCCAGGGTCCTGCCGTGCCCTCCTCCCCGTACGCGACAAGGACGCACCATGGCAGCAGACCGGCGCACCGTCATCGAGAACTGCGCGATCGCCACCGTCGACGTGGCGGACACCGAGTACGCCACCGGACACCTCGTCCTCGCAGGCGACCGCATCGAGTCGCTCGGCCCCGGACCGGCCCCCGAGGGCCTGGAGAACGTCACCCGCCGGATCGACGCCACCGGCCATCTCGCGACCCCCGGCCTGGTCAACACCCACCACCACTTCTACCAGTGGCTCACCCGGGGCCTGGCCACCGACCACAACCTCTTCGACTGGCTCGTCGCGCTCTACCCGACCTGGGCGCGCATCGACGAGGCGATGGTGCACGCGGCGGCCCAGGGGTCCCTCGCCATGATGGCCCGCGGCGGCGTCACCACCGCCATGGACCACCACTACGTCTTCCCGCGGGGCTCCGGCGACCTGTCCGAGGCGATCATCACCGCCGCCCGCGACATGGGCGTCCGCTTCACCCTCGCCCGCGGCTCCATGGACCGCGGCGAGTCGGACGGCGGGCTCCCCCCGGACTTCGCGGTGGAGACCCTCGACGACGCGCTCGCCGCCACCGAGGAGACGGTGCGCCGCCACCACGACACCTCGCCCGGCGCGATGACCCAGATCGCCGTCGCCCCCTGCTCCCCGTTCTCCGTCTCCACCGAACTCATGCGTCAGGGCGCCGAGTTGGCCCGACGCCTCGGCGTACGGCTGCACACCCACGGCTCGGAGACCGTGGAGGAGGAGAAGTTCTGCCACGAGCTGTTCGGCATGGGCCCGACCGACTACTTCGCGTCCACCGGCTGGCTCGGCGAGGACGTGTGGATGGCGCACTGCGTCCACATGAACGACTCCGACATCGCCGCCTTCGCCCGCACCGGCACCGGCGTCGCCCACTGCCCGTCCTCCAACGCCCGCCTCGCCGCCGGCATCGCCCGCGTCCCCGACATGCTCGCGGCCGGCGTCCCCGTCGGCCTCGGCGTGGACGGCACCGCCTCCAACGAGTCCGGCGAGCTCCACACCGAACTGCGCAACGCCCTGCTGATCAACCGCCTCGGCGCCCACCGCGAGAAGGCCCTGACGGCACGCCAGGCACTGCGCCTCGGCACCCACGGCGGCGCGCGCGTGCTGGGCCGGGCGGACGAGATCGGCTCCCTGGAGCCGGGCAAGCTCGCCGACCTGGTGCTCTGGCGGATGGACACCCTCGCCCACGCCTCCATCGCCGACCCGGTCACCGCCCTGGTGTTCGGCGCCGCCGCCCCGGTCACCGCGTCCTTCGTGAACGGCCGTCAGATCGTCGAGAACGGCCGGCTGCTCACCGCCGACGAGGACGCCGTCGCCCGCACCACCCGCGCCGAGGCGCGGCGCCTCGCCCGGATCGCCGGCCAGGTCTGACCCCCGCACGTCTCCGGGCCGGGAGGGACGGCTCCCGGCCCGGAGACCGCGGACCCCGTACGGGATCCGCGGAGGCCGTCTCGGGGCGCGCCCAGGCGCGCCCCGGGAACGGCACGCACCCCCGCTCCACCACCGGACGTCACCCTCCCTCCCCACGCTCGGCCGCACTCGAGCGGGAGGTACCCCACGCCCGCCCGCACCTCCCTGACAACCACGCCGGCCCCGGCGTGCAACCGACCGGAGGAACACCGCAGTGGCCGACCATCCCGTAGACGAGAAACTGCCCGCGCCGAAGATGGCGACGACCGGCCTGCAGCACGTGGCCGCCATGTACGCGGGCGTCGTCGCCCCGCCCCTGATCGTCGGCGCGGCCGTCGGTCTCACCTCCGCCGAACTGACCTTCCTCACCGGCGCCTGCCTGTTCACCGCGGGCCTCGCCACGTTCCTCCAGACCGTCGGCGTCTGGAAGATCGGCGCCCGGCTGCCGTTCGTCAACGGCGTCACCTTCGCCGGCGTCGCCCCCATGACCGCCATCGTCGCCTCCACCGACGACAAGAAGGACGCCCTGCCGGTCATCTTCGGCGCGGTCATCGTCGCCGGGCTGCTCGGCTTCCTCGCCGCGCCCTTCTTCAGCAAGGCGGTCCGCTTCTTCCCGCCCGTGGTCACCGGCACCGTCATCACCCTGATAGGCGTCTCCCTGCTGCCCGTCGCCTTCGGCTGGGCGCAGGGAGCGAGCCCCGACGCGGACGACTACGGCTCGGCCGTCAACCTGGGCCTCGCCGCGGTCACGCTGCTCGTCGTGCTGCTGCTGCGCCGCTTCACCCGCGGCTTCGTCAAGCAGATCGCCGTGCTGCTCGGCATGGTCGCCGGCACCCTGATCGCCGTCCCGTTCGGCGTCACCGACTTCTCCCCGGTCGCCGACGCGGACCTGATCGGCTTCCCCACGCCGTTCCACTTCGGCGCCCCGCAGTTCCAGCTCGCCGCGATCCTCTCGCTGTGCGTGGTGATGGTCGTGTCGATGACCGAGTCGACCGCCGACATGCTGGCCCTCGGCGAGATCGTCGAACGTCCGGCGGACGAGAGGACCATCGCGGCCGGGCTGCGCGCCGACACCCTCGGCTCGGCGATCGCCCCGCTGTTCAACGGCTTCATGTGCAGCGCGTTCGCCCAGAACATCGGGCTCGTCGCGATGACGCGGATCCGCAGCCGGTTCGTCGTCGCCACCGGCGGCGGCTTCCTCGTCCTCATGGGCCTGTGTCCGGTCGCCGCCTCGCTGATCGCCGTCGTGCCGCGCCCGGTGCTCGGCGGCGCCGGGGTGGTGCTCTTCGGGTCGGTCGCCGCCAGCGGCATCCAGACCCTCGCCAAGGCGGGCCTGGACAAGGACAACAACGTCCTCGTCGTCGCCGTGTCGCTCGCGGTCGGCGGCATCCCGATCAGCGCGCCCGAGTTCTACCACGCCTTCCCGGAGACGGCCCGTATCGTCCTGGACTCCGGCATCTCCACCGGCTGCGTGGTCGCGGTCCTGCTGAACCTCGTCTTCAACCACCTGGGCCGGGGCGGCCGCGAGGCCGCCGACGTCACCCACCCGATGGAGACGGGCGAGGATCTCGCCGCCCCCACGGGAAAGGCGCCGGCGGCCTCCTGACGGTCCGGCGGCCCGGTCAGGACCGGGCCGCCGCCACCTCCGCGCGCAGCTGCGGCAGCATGTCGTGGTAGACGCCCGGGCACTGGGTCGTGCCGTAGTCCTTGTGCCCGTAGATCTGCGTGGACGCGATCCCGTACTGGTCGCAGGCGTACGCGCACAGCGTCACCAGGACCTCCCACTGCGCCTGCGGCGGCTGCGCGCCCGCGTGGTATGCGCCCTCGCAGGCGATGCCGAGGGCCTGGGTGTTCTGCCCGGAGGTATGGGCGCCGAGCACGAAGGTCCGTCCGCCGGTGAGCGCCGTGAGGCTGCCGGTGCGGCCCTCGGTGATCCAGCCGCCGCGGCTCACCAGGAAGTGGTAGCCGGTGTCCACCCACCCGTTGTCGTCCATGTGCAGGTCCTGCACCCAGTGGGCGTGGGAGTGCGCCTGGGCGCGGGAGTAGTCGGTCGAGTTGGCGGACACGGTGTGGTGGACCACGATCCGGCTGGGGCGGTACTGCAGGACGCTGACGGTCCCCTGCGGGGGCCGGGCGCCCCAGACCTTCGTGCCGTCGATGTCCGGCTGCACGGCGGCGCCGCGCGCGTGCGCGACACCCGGCACGGCGCCGGCGGCGAGCCCGGCCGCGCCGGCGAGCAGGAGACGGCGGCGGAAGCGGTTGCTGGGATGCACAATCACTCCTCGGGAGAGGGGGTGTGGGGGGAAAGCGGGGAGGGGCCGGCGTCCGAGGACGTCCGGCCCCTCCGCGTGGCCGCGTGCGTACGGGCCTGTCAGTGCGTCACGTGTTGTTGGCGAGGGCCAGGAGCCGGTCGCGGGACCCGTTGAACTTGTTGCGGTCCACGTTGCCCGAGACGCCGGAGACCGATCCGGTCGAGGTGTACTGCCACACCGTCCAGGTGGGGAAGCCGGCGGGGATGGTCGGCGACGAGGCGGTGGTCCAGTGCGCCACCCACAGCGGGCTCTTGGTCGACATGCCGGTCCAGCTTCCGGTGCAGGTGTTCCACCAGCTCGCCGTCGTGTAGATGACGACGTCCCGGCCCGTGCGCGCCTTGTAGGCGGTGTAGAAGTCGTTGATCCACGTGCGCATCTGCGTGGTGGACAGGCCGTAGCACATCGCCCCGTACGGGTTGTGCTCGATGTCCAGCACGCCGGGCAGCGTGAGGTTGTCGCGCGACCAGGCGCCGCCGTTGCCGGCGAAGTAGGCCGCCTGCGTCGCCCCGCTGGAGGCGTTGGGGAGCGCGAAGTGGTACGCGCCGCGGATCACGCCCGCGTTGTACGCGGCGACGTAGTTGGTGTTGAAGCGGTCGTCCTTGTAGGTGGTGCCCTCGGTCGCCTTGATCCAGGCGAACTGGATGCCCGCGTTGCGTACGGAGGTCCAGTTGATGCTGCCCTGCCAGTGCGAGACGTCGATGCCCTGCACGCCGTCGGTGGGCGCGAGCAGCCCGCGCGACGGCTCCTCGGCGGCGGGGACGCCCTCGTGGATGCGGGCGCCGACGCCCATGTAGGCCTGGCCGGGCTTGATGGTGAGGGGCTGCGGGTCGGGCTGCGGTGCGGCGCCCGCGCCGGCGGCGGACGTGGCCGTGAGCGCGAGGGCGGCGCCGAGGACGCCGAGCGCGGTGGCCGTGCGTCTCCCGAGGCGGGAGACGAGGGGGAGTACGTGCATGGACTTGCCTCCTGACACATGTGGGGATGAGAAGGAGGTGACGTCGGCCGCTGCCACCTGGGCAGTTCCGTGCTTGTTTGACGTGCGCGCGTCATTAGTTACGCACGTAGATTCACAGCGTGTAAAGAGTCTCCTTGCTCCTCTGGTGGTCTGGTCCACTGTAGGAGTGGATGGCCAGGAAACTTGGGAGCCGAACGGAGGAAAGTTTCATCGGATGAAAGCAGGAAACCGGGCTCCGGTGTCCCGGAACCCGGTCGGAAGGCCGTCCTCTGACGACGCGACAGAGCCTTACAGCCCGAAGAGGGCGGTGTCCTTCGTCAGCTCGCGGAACACCTCCTGCGGGTTCGGCACCAGCTTGCGCTTCTCCAGGTCCAGCAGACCGCCCACGGCGCTGACCTCCGCCGCGACCGTGCCGTCCGTCTTCGTGACGGTCTGCTCGATGGTGAAGGTCTTGCCCCCGCCCCAGACGAAGACGCAGCTCACGTCCACCTCGTCACCGGCGAGCAGCTCCCGCCGGTAGCGGATGGTGGTCTCCAGGGCCACCGGCCCCACCCCGTGGGCCTGAAGACGCGACTGGGTGATCCCGGCCTCCTGGAGAAGCGACCAGCGCGCGTGCTCCGCGTAGTTCAGATACACGGCCTGGTTCAGATGGCCCTGCACGTCGGTCTCGTATCCGCGCACGGTCACGCGGACGGAATACGGCTTGCTCACTGCGTCCCCTTCACGCCGGTTCGGTTCGTCGCCCGATCCACCGATCCTGGCACGCCCCTCAGACACGGCGCGGAGAGGCCAGGACGTAACGCCTCCGCGTCCTCGGCTCCGTGTACTCCCCGGCTTGCCAGCCCGCCCCCTCCAGCGTCTCCGCGCAGGCCCGCAGCACGGCGGCGTCCGGCGCGTACACGGCGACGGCGTCCGGCTGCGGGGTGTCCCGCACCCGGTAGCCGTCCTCGCCGTCCGCCCCCGCCGGCCGGTGCCCGGCCGCCTCCAGCGCGAGCGCGGCGGCCTGCACGAGGTGCGTGCGCTCCCACGCGCAAGGCCGCTCCGTCGACGCGTCGGGGTTGGTCATGCGGCGCAGTTCGAGCATGCCCTGCCATGCGCTTCCGACCTCCCGCGTGCGGGCGGGCCCTTCGGCGGCGGGGGGTACGGGCTCCCCGCCCGCGCGGGCGGCGAAGACGCCGGTGCTGGAGGCGGGCGCCTCCACCTCGGCCTGTCGAGGTGGCTCGTTCCGGGCCTCGCGCGCCCGGTGCCCGGCGGGGGTGAGGAAGTGGTCGTGCGGGGGCCGCGGATGCCGGAAGGCGAGGCCACGCTTCACCAGCGCGGTGAGCTGGGCCTCGGTCCCCTTGAGACGCCCGGTCCCGGGATCGGCGGCCTCGATCAGCCGGCGCTGGGCGGCGGTGAGCGGTCGGGTCATCGGCGTCCGGACGCGTAGGGGAGGAAGGCGGTCCACTGGGTGGGGGTGAAGGTGAGGTGGGGGCCCGGTATCCGCTTCGAGTCGCGTACGTGGACGGCGGCAGGTGCGAGGGCGACCTCCACGCACTCGGGGCCGTCGTTCGTGCTGTAGCTGCTCTTGAACCAGGTCAGTTCCGTGCGGGACTTCGCGGTCATGTCTCTCCCAGCACTTTCTCGATGAAGGCCAGCGACTCACGGGGTGTGAGGGCCTGCGCCCGGATGATGCCATAGCGGATCTCCAGGATCTGGATCTCCTTCGGGTCGGAGATCAGCCGGTTGAGCAGTTGAACCTCGACGTGCCCCACGGTGAGCCCCTCCTTGAGTCGCAGCAGCTGGAGCGCCCCTGCCAGGCCCGCGTGGTCCTCTCGATCTGTGGGCAGCACCTGAATCTCCACGTTCCGCCGTCGACCAACCTCCAACAGATGTTCGAGCTGCTTGCGCATGACCATTTTGCCCCCGAGCGGCCTGCGCAGCGTGACCTCTTCCTGGACGAAGTTGAACATCGGTGCGGGCTGCTCGGCGAAGACGCGCTGGCGCACCAGGCGGGCCTCGACGAGTTCGTCGACCTGTTCGTCGGTATAGGGCGGCCGCCGCATCCTGTACAGCGCCCGCGCGTACTCAGGTGTCTGCAAAAGGCCATGCACGACATGGTTGGCGTAGGCGCACAGTTCGACCGCCTGCGCCTCCAGCTTGGCCAGGTCCCGCACCTTCTTCGGAAAGCGGGCCTTCTCCACGTCCCCCTTGAGGGCGCTGATGAGGCCGTGGGCCTCCAGGACCCGGTCGGCGGCGTCGAGGAACTCCTCCATCGGCGCCCGCCGCCCCCGCTCGACGGAGGAGACCTGCTCCTCGCTGTACCCGATCTGCGCGCCGAGGGCGGCCTGTGTCAGCCCCGCCCGCTCGCGGCACATCTTGATGACGCGGCCGACGGTCCGCAGCACGGCCGCCGACTCCTCGTCCGCCCCGTAAGGCTCCACGCTCATGTCCCCACACCTCCGGGTGCTCAACTCACGGCGGGCGCGGGATGTCACGCGTCGCGACCCGGACAGGCCCGGACAGCTTCCGTACGGCGGCCGCGGGTCCGGCCGCCGGGACTTTTCACGGAGGAGCCGGCTGACCACGCTGAGTGACATGAACGTCGAGATCGCCCCGGTGGACGAACACACCGGCCCCGCCCGCCACTTCCGCATCCGCCTGTCGGCGACGGCCAGGGGCGCCCGGCTGGCCCGGCACCTCACGGCTGAGCAACTGACCACATGGGGCTGGCCGTACGACTCCGAGGGCAACCGCACGGCGTCCCTGCTGGTGGCCGAGCTGGCCGCGAACGCAGTACGGCACGGGCAGGTACGGGGCCGGGACTTCGCCCTGCGCCTGACCCTGTACGCGGAAGACGCCACGCTGCGTATCGAGGTGACGGATGCCCGCCCGGACCACAGCCCCCCGCTCCCCGGCACGCTCACGCCCGCCGACCCCGACACGGAGTCGGGCCGGGGCCTGCTCCTGGTCGAGTCCCTGTCCACCCACTGGGGCGCGACGGCGGGGGACCCGTACACGAAGACGGTGTGGTGCGAAGTCCCGCTGGGGTGAAGGCTGTCGACGATCGCAGAGGAGGTGCAGTGCTACGGCTTCGACGGTCCAGGACGGCTGGACGGGCCGGTTCGTCGACGCGCGGGACGGCAGGGTCGGCGGATGGTCCGAGAACCTGGCCGACTCTGCGCATGATGATGAAACCCCTCCCCAGTGGCCTGTGTCCCTGTGCTTCGAATCGGCTGCGGGACACCTGCAAGTGTGCGATTCTGCTGACGAGTTGGGGGATCACCGCCGCGCGCTCATGTCTCCCGCACGATGCGGGCCGACCGGTTCACCGAGCGTTGTTGACGGCTGCCTGGATCCGGAGCCAGGTGGGGTCGGTCGCGTCGGTCTCGTTCACCGTCGCCAGAGCGTCCGCGTCCCACACGCGGGTCCCGTCGGTCACGACCAAGTGGGTGTCCGGTTCGGCTTCGCCGTCGGGGACTTCGGTCGCCGTCCGCATGAACTCGTGGGCCGCGGCTCTGGCGACGTCCCGATGCACCGCGTAGGACCGAGTGGTGGCGGCCGGTTCGGAAAGGAGCACCAACTCCCCCGCACTGCCGGCCATGAGCAGGGCGCCGGTCGCCGTCGCGGCCAGCGCGGACGTCCCGGACCCGGACAACACGGCGTGCTCGACCGATTGTCTGGTCGCGATGTCCACCTCGACCAGTGTTCCGGCGGGCGTGCCGATCCACAGCACGCCCGGTCGTGAGCCGAAGGCGAGGTTGTGCCGCGACCAGGTTTTCAGCTGGTCGAGCCACTCCTGCGGGTACGGATAACCAGGGCAGGGGTCACCGAGGGTGGTGGCCAGCACCCGGCGCAGGGAGGGGAATTCGAAGATCCCCACCGAGTGGTCGTACGCGTTTCCGCGGATCGCCATGTGACGCCCGTCCGCGCTGAAGAGCGGTGTGCCGTATCCGTCGCAGTCCAGGATCAACGCCCGGTTGAGCACCCGCATCCGGGCCGATGCCGGCCCCTGGTCGACGCGTGCGAAGAGGCAATGTGTGGCCCCCTGATCACTGGCGAGTGTGGCGACGAGCCCGCCCCCGGGGTGCTCGGCGACGCCCGTGTCCCACCGGGGCCCGGCTTCGAGGCCCCCGGAGGCGAGGTGGAGGGCGTCGGAGCTCTCCCAGTCCTCGCCCTCGACGCGGCAGGACGGTGAGCCCCAGAGGGTCTGTCCGTCCGGGCTGAACGCGAGACCGCGGTAGGAGGCCGTGTCCGGGGCACCGTCGAGTGCGCGGACACCGTCGGTCGTCCACTGCAGCAGCCCGTCCTCGCCCGTCACGACGAGGAGCGGCCGCTCCGGATGCCAGGCCACAGTGGGCGTCCGCCGCATACGCTCCCAGCCGAAGGCATGTGCGTAAGGCGCCGACGAGAGCCCCACGGAGCCAAGCCCGCGGAGTTCCCCTCCTTCGAACTCCCAGACATGGACAGCCGGACGCCCGACGTCCAGCCCCGCCGCGAGCGGCAACCGAGGATGGCACACCAACCGCTCAAGAACACGCGCACCACGAACCGGCCCACGAGCCACCACTTCAAGTCCAGTCACGCGGGCACGGTAGTGGCCCCCACTGACAAGCGTTGGTCCTTGCGAACTGGTCCAGGGCCCGGTCGACGTTGCTGCAACTACCAGGGCTCCCCCGTGGAAGGGTCGAGCCCCGCGTCCAAACGCCGCTTCTGCTCCCGCCAGTTGACGAAAGAGGGCCTGCTCGGAAGGACGACACTGATCGTTTCCTCTTGGAACGCCTCATTGGTGAGCAGTCTGCGCAGGAACTCCGCCATTCCGAAGGGGTGGACCTGGAAGTGGGGGTTCGTGTGCCGCCCGTAGACGAGCACGGGCCACAGGTCGGGATCGTCGCCCGTGGTCAGCCAGCAGTAGATGTCCGCGCCCCTGGTGACGCCCCAGGCCAGGATGGAGTCAGGGTCCACGTCCAAGGCTGGGAAACCGCGTCCCCCAGATCTCTTCGAGCTCACGCCACTCGATCTGCTCGTCCACGCCGTGCGTCGCCTGCACGACCTGCGCCAGCGCCGCAATACCAGAGGTCCCGCCCACGTCCACTCCTTCACGTAGATCATCGAAGAGCCGCAACCTACGCGATCTCGCGCACGATGAAGGACGCTCCGCCTCTGTAGGCGCGCTGTTCCGTGCTCAAGGGAGGGCTGGGCCCGGGGTCTACTCCGGGCTGTCGATCTTCCGGTAGAAAGCGAGGAGGGCGTTCGCGAGCCGTTCGGGTGCTTCCATCGCCGCGTAGTGGCCGATGCCGTCGAGCGATGCGGAACTCACGTCCTTGGCGACTTGGCGCAGCGTCGCCGGCGTGAAGTCTCCCGACCCGCCGCCGATGGCGAGTACGGGCATGGCGAGCTGCCCGGCGGCCAGTTCTCGGATCTCCTCGCCTTCGCGGAGCATGGACCGGTAGAGCCCGGCCGCGCCCTTGAACGCGTCGGGTCGCGTGTAGGAGCGGGCGAGCTCGTCGATGTCCTGGTCGGTGAACGCGTCAGGGGTGGCGCTGAGGGTGGGCAGGGCGTATTCGGAGAGGAATGCGCGCTCTCGTCCGGCGAGCAGCATCTCCGGAACGCCGGGGGCGGCGAGGACGCCGATGTGCCAGGCACCGCCGCGGGTGACGTCCGCGAGCATTTCCAGGCCGAACCCGGGCAGGCCGGTCTCGATCCCCGTATAGCTGCGCACCAGGTCGGGGTGTGTGGCCGCGACACGGAAGGTGGTGGGACCGCTGATGTCCTGGCCCGTCAGGTGAACGGGGCCGACGTCGAGCAGGGTGATCAGCTCGCTCAGGTCTCGGGCTGCGGTGGCGCTGTCGTGCTCTCCGGTGGCGGTGGCGGAGTCGCCGAAACCGCGCAGGTCGGGAGCGAACACGCGGTGGTGCGCGCTGAGCAGGGGGATCAGCTTGTGGAAGACCCACCAGGTCTCCGGGAAGCCGTGGACCAGCATGACGGGGGATCCGGTGGTTCCCGCCGAGACGTAGTGAAGCTCTGTGCCGTTGAGGCTGACGCGGTGGTGTTCGAGGGCGGGAAGGGTGGCGCCGGGGGTCGTGGGGGCCATTGGTTTCCTCCATGTGATCGACAACCTGGTTGTCAGCTTATAGGTCGACAACCGGGTTGTCTACCCTGAAGGGATTCTCGTATGATGCGCCTTATGACACGGTCACCAGGCGCTGAGCTTGCGCTGCTGCTGCTCGGCGGCTTCCAGTCGATGGTGGACGACGTGGTCGGCGAACTGGCGAGCCGCGGACATGAAGGCGTGCGTGCGTCCCACGAGTTCGCCCTGCGCGCCATCGAGGAGGGAGCGGACACGGCCGCGGAACTCGGCCGCCGGTTGTCGGTGTCCAAGCAGGCCGCCGCCAAGACGATCGCCGCCCTCGAGCGACTCGGATACGTCGAGCGGGAGACCGACCCGAGCGACGCACGGGTCAAGCGACTTCGCGTCACGGCCCGCGGCCACGACATGATGACTCTCGGCGCGACGCTCTTCACCGAGGTGCGTGACCGCTGGGCGGCGCAGATCGGAGCCGAGCAGCTCGCCGTCCTCGAAGCGCACCTGGCCCAGCTCACCAAGAACCGGCCGGCGGGCGCGGAGAGTCTCGCGCCACTCGGCGGCGATCTCGGTGAGGCGAGCTGACGGCGCGGGCTGAAGGTCACCTTCAAGGCCCTGCGCCGGGTCAGCCTCGCCCCTGCGGCCATCACCCGGCTCGCCCGCGCCGCCCTCGTCGTGCCCCAGCCATGCTGGTCGCCGTCAACGTGGCGCTGCGCGACGGCCCCGCGTCGGGTCCACATCGCTCGCCCTCGCCCGGGTCGCCGTCGCGGCCGGCGCGGACGTCCGGGAGCTGGACAACACGGCGTGCTCGACCGATTGCCGGGTCGCGATGTCTACCTCAATCAACCGGTGAACCCCGGCCAACTGGTGACCGTGGCCCGCACCAGCGTGCAGTGAGCCGCTGCGACGCGGCCACTGACCGGCGGTCAGGTGCGGGAGAACGGCGCCCACCGGGCGAGGCCGAAACCGCTGCCCTCCCGCCGGATCTCGAAGGCGCCCTGCCCCGGCAGATGGGCGGGGAACACCAGGGCGCGGTGGTCGGCCGCGTACGCGAACATCCGTGCGCGGCTGGCGCGGGCGCCCTCCTCGTCCTCCTCGAAGCAGCTGTTCAGATGCGGCTCGTGGATCTGGATCGCGCCGTGCAGCAGGTCCCCGGCGAACACCGCACGCTCGCCCCCGGACTCCAGGTGGACGACCGCCGAACCCGGGGTGTGGCCGGGGGCGGGCTCGAGCCGGAGGTTGCCGTCGATGACGAAGGAGTCCTCCCACGTCGTGACGAGCCCCGCGTCGATCACGGGCTGGACGCTGTCCTCGTACACGTTCTGGTTGCCCCGCCCGAACTGCGTGCGGTGCAGGTTGTCGGGATGCCAGTACGTCACGTCGATCGCCGGCATCAGATACGTGGCGTTGGGGAAGGTGGGCACCCAGTCGCGGCCGTCGAGGTACGTGTTCCAGCCGACGTGGTCGTCGTGCAGATGGGTGTTGACGACGAGGTCGACGTCCTCCCGGCGGACGCCGGCGGCGGCGAGGCTGGCCAGGTAGCCGGTGTCCAGGTACGACCAGATCGGTTGCAGGGGACGGTACTTGCCGTTCCCCGCCCCCGTGTCGATCACGACGACCCGGCCCTCGCTGCGCAGCACCCACGACTGGGTGGCGACCCGGGTGAGATCGGTACGGGCGTCCCAGTGGTCCGGGTCCAGCAGCGCGGCGTGCCGCCGCCACTCCTCCGGCGTGCTGCCGGGGAAGAAGACGTCGGTCGTCATCGGGGAGATGTCGGAGAACTCGATCACCCGGGTGATCTCGACGTCTCCGAGACGGAGCGTGGTGACCTGGGGTGACGCTGTGCGGGCGGTGGGCATGGGTCTCCCTCGTACGGGGCAGGGGCAGGATGGCGGACCGCTTCCGCGGAGGGCGGGGCGGCCGTACGACCGACTCTGCGGCCCTCCGCCTCGCGGGACCAGCCCCGCCCCTGCCTACCCCTGACAGGTGCAGGCTGCGGGACACCACCCCCGCGCATACTGGGCGCATGGACCGCACATCACCGCTCGGAGCGTTCCTGAAGGCGCGGCGGGCGCGGCTGAGCCCCGACGACGTCGGCCTGCCCCGGTACGGGGACCGGCGGCGCGTCCCCGGGTTGCGCCGGGAGGAGGTCGCGCTGCTCGCGGGCGTCAGCGCCGGGTACTACACGCGGCTCGAACAGGGCAGGCAGGCCAACGCCTCACCGGAGGTCCTCGACGCGCTGGCACGGGCGTTGCACCTGTCCCCGGCCGAGCGGGACCACCTGTACGACCTGTCCTCGACGACCGGTCACCGCCCGGCGGTATCCGGTGATGACGAGAGGGTGTCCGCCGACCTGCGCACGTTGCTGACCACGATGGCCGCCCACGTGCCCGCCCTGGTCGTCGGCCGCCGTAACGACGTACTGGCCTGGAACCGCACCGGCCACGCCCTCCTCGCCCCCCACCTCGACTTCGCCGCGCCCGACGATCCCGGCGGCCGCCCCAACCTGTCCCGCATGGTCTTCCTGGACGCCCCCACCCGCGCCCTCCACCGCGACTGGCCGGCGAAGGCGCGTGCGGTGGTCGGCAACCTCCGTATCCTGACCGCCCGCAACCCGGGCGACACCCACCTCGCCGCGCTGATCGCCGAACTGGCGGCGCGGAGTGCGGAGTTCAGGAGCATGTGGGACGCCCACACCGTCGCCCCCTGTGGCCGCGACGTGCACACCCTCGCCCACCCGGCCGTCGGCGAACTGACCGTCACCCAGCAGACGTTCGACGTCCCGAAGGAGCCGCACCAGTCCCTGGTCACCTTCACGGCGGAACCGGGCTCGCCCTCGACGGCGGCCCTGGAAGCCCTCAAAACCCGTGGACGAACCGTGGACGTCCCCGTAGCGTGTGCTCCCACGCCCTGACTCGGACGGAAGGAGGCGAGTGCCGTGCCGTGCACACCTTTCCAGCGCTCCCTTTTCCACCGTCCCGGCGTGCGCGACGAGTTCTGACCGGGAGCGCTCCGAGCAGCAGCAAGCGAGCCTGCTGCACGCATCCTGGAGGATCCCATGACCGGTCTGGTCATCCGCACGCTCTCCGCGAGCGACGCCCATCTTTTCGACGCGCTCCCCGACCCGCTGGGCGCCCGTGAGGCCCACCGGCGCACCCGGTTCCGCCCCGACTGGAAGCGCGTCGCCCTGCGCGACGGCGAGGTCGTGGCGCGCGGGGCGTGGTGGGGCGGGCCCGACGACCCGGAGCCCGTCAACATCAACTGGTTCGACGTGGCGGAGGGCGAGGAGGAGGCGGGAGCCGAGCTGCTGCGCTCCACGCCCCGGCAGGTCGAACTCGAGATCAACCTGCCCGGCGGCTGGCGGGACGACCCCGTCCTGCGCGCGGCCGCCGAGGCGCGCTTCACCGCCGCACGCGCCGCCGGCTACGAACTCCTGGTGGAACGCTTCCTGTACCGCTGGACCCCGGAGAGCGGCCTGCCCGAGCGCCCAGGACGCCTGAGCTTCCGCGCCGAAGGCGACGACACCGTCTTCTTCGACGCGCTGCGCCGCATCCACTCCGTGACCCTGGACGCCCACGCGCTCAAGGCCGTCCAGCAGGGCGGCCTCGACCAGGCCGCGCAGGAGGAACTCGACTTCTTCCACTGGTGCCCGTCCCCGCGCGAGTGGTGGCGGACCGCGCACACCCCGGACGGCGACCTGGCCGGCATCCACATCCCCGCCCACAACCCCTCCGGCCCCACCATCGGCTTCATCGGAGTGGTCCCGGAACACCGCGGCCACGGCTACGCCTACGACCTGCTCGTGGAATGCACGCGTCACCTGGTCGAGCAGGGCGCGGAGTACGTCAGCGCGGCAACGGACCGCGGCAACGTCCCGATGGCCGCGTGCTTCGCCAAGGCGGGCTTCCCGGTCGTCAGGGAACGGGTCAACTTCCACCCGGCGACGGCGACCACCCCCGAACTCTGACGCCGTCGCGTGGACGTACCGCGCCAACCCGTCCGGGCCCTGGACCCGGCCGGATGAGCCCCGCGGTGGGTGCGGGCCTGAGGCCCGGCACCCACCGCGGAGCGATGAGTCGGCACTACTGGTAGCGGATGCGGCGGGGGACAGCGAGGTACTGGCCGTATTCGCTCAGGTAATCGTCGAGGAGTTCACGCAGTGTTCCGGCCTCTGCCGGGAGCGACGCCGAGAAGGCGTCCCACCCGGTGAAGGTCAGCTCGTACGGGAGGTCCACGAGGCCGGTGACCGCGTCCCAGAAAGCGTTCCAGTTCCGGCCGTAGAAGTCGGGGAACTGCAGCTCCCGCTGGAGGAGCCGTTGGAGGCCCTCGGCGTCCCGCACCTCGGTCAGGTCGATGACCAGTGAGTCGGGGACCGTGGGTTCCGCTTCGCTTGTTCCGTTTGTCTCGTCCGTCATTACGGCCAGGATCTTTCAGTAGGTGCCGACATAATCGACGGTCTTGTAGTGGTCGGTGGTCACGTACAGCAGGCCGTCGTCGGAGTAGAGCAGCCGCGTGCCCGGCTGCTTGGAGCGCTTCATGGTTGTTCTGTCTCAATTGTTCCCCCGCGTCATCACGACTGCGCTCGCACCCCCGTAGGAGGTCACTCCTGGTCAGGGAGTGGGAGGCAGGCCGGAGACGCCGTTTGATGAAAAATGTGCACGCGTACGTTACTGGACAGTAGGGCAGTTGTCGACAAGGGGGCCCTCTGCGTCGAGACCGTGCAACAGGGCCCGGCCGCCGGAGTAGTGCCCAAGGCCAGGACGTCCGCTCGATGCACACCTCTTGAATGGGGACGGCAACAGCTTCTCAGCGATCGACAACCCGGCGTGTCTCCTCCGGCCAGGACCCCGTCCTTACGATCCGCTGCACGAGCCTGAACGCCTCGTGCACGGGGACGGTGTCCGCGTCCAGGTACGCGTCGCGCTGCCCGTTGGAGAGGACGTATCCGTCACTCGATCCCTCGGCCCCTGGGTCCACGGCATGCTCGCCCGGACCGCCCTCTTCTTCGAACAGCATCACCATGGCCCGGTCGTTGTTCGTCACGAAGGCCAGCGATCGTCCGAACGAGCTGGTCATCCACGTCTCGAGATGCCCGCAGTTGATCCTCGACCGCAGTCCCCGCACCACGGTCGCGGACGACACAGGCACAAGGCTGCTGTCATCGATCACCCACGTCTCGGTCACGCGGACGACCAACTCACGCACGGTCACACGCCCGTCGGCGGCGGCGTCCCCGTCTGTACGGCCAGGGCGGAGAGCAGCCAGTCATGGGCGGTGCCGGGTGTCGGTTCCGCACGCCGGCCCGGCTCGGTGACGACCTCGGCCACCAGCTCCCAGTACCGGTCGATCCGCGGATCGACCGCGAGCTGCCGGGCCAGTCCGCGACGGAACCGCAGGCTGTCCAGGGCGCCGTAGGCGCTGGTGTACGCGTCGACGAAGCAGTCCAGCGCCTCGCCGGGCCAGGGACCCCGGCCCCGCCGCAACTGGACACCCGCCAGCTCGTACGCCTCCGCCAGCCCCGCGTACAGCACGGCGGCCCCCCGGGCGCCGACGGCCCGGTGCGCTTCGGGCTGGGGCTGTGCGGTGCCCGGACACGGGGCGAGGGTGAGGGCGGTGAGGCGGGCGAAGGCCAGGACCTGCTCCGGAGCGGGGTCCTCCGGTGGCTGCGGCACCGCGATGTCGAGAAACGCGTCGACCGACCGGCGGGGCATCCGCGGTGGAAGCCAGCCGCGCCAGAACCGGACCAGCGGGGCCGTGCCGGGCGGGACGGACAGCTCCCCGATCAGGTGAAGCCGGTCGGCTCTGTCCTCAGGCGTGGACTCCTGGACCAGCCGGAGCGCCGCCTCCCTCCAGCGCAACGTCCGCATCTCGTCGCCGAGTTCACGCAGTCGTTCCGCGACCGCGCCTTCCAGTGCCTCTCCCACGCCGCCGGACGCCTCCTCGTCGTCGAGGACGCGCCGCACTTCGGCGACCGAGAGGCCGAGCGCGCGCAGGGAGCGGATCAGGCGGAGCCTGCCGAGTGCGCCGGAGCCGTAGCGCCGGTGCCCGCCGGCGCTGCGGGAGGTCTCGGGCAGCAGACCGCGGTCGGAGTAGAAGCGCACGGTCTTCACGGTGACGCCCGCCCGCGCGGCCAGCTCCCCGATGCCCCACAGATCGTCGTACCCCGCACGCACGCTTGAACCTCCCTCAGGGGGAGTTCCTACGGTACCGGCGACCGAGGGCCGGTGATCGGGGCCGGACCGTCGAGGCTCGAAGGGAAGGGTCCATGACCGTATTCGTGTTGGTGCCGGGCATGTTCACCGGCGCGCATGTCTGGCGGGAGACAGCCGACCGCCTGACCGCGGCGGGTGCCGAGGCGCACGCGGTCCGCCTGAGCGGGATCGACGCTTCGCCCGGCCCGGCGCGCGGAGGCGTCGATCTGGAGGCCCACATCGCGGACGTGGTCGCGGTGATCGACTCCGTCGGCGGGACCGACAGGAAGCTCGTGCTGGTCGGCCACGACTACGGCATCCATCCGGCGATGGGCGCGGCCGACCGCAGGGCCGGACGCGTCGACCGGATCGTGTCCCTGGATGCGGGCATGCCGAGGAACGGCGTTCCCGCCGTGGCCGCGGTGCCCGACCGGTCGCTGCGCGACCGGACGGCCGCGACGGACGGCGACGCGCTCCCGCCTCCGGCCACACCCGAGGATTGGCGCCGGTGGGGCAGTACCGAGGGCGTGCCAGGACCGGCGCTGGACCGGCTCACGGCCCTGGCCGCGCCGCAGCCCGTGGGGACCCTGCTCCAGCCGCTCCGGCTGACCGGCGCGGTGGACTCGGTGCCCGTCACCGGCGTGCTGTGCACCGGCAACGGGGCGAACATCGAGATGGTCCAGATGATGGCGGACCGGGGCGACCCGGCGCTGCGGGCACTGGCCGGTTCCCCGGCCACCTTCTTCGAACTGCGCACCGGCCACTGGCCGATGCTGTCCCGGCCCGCCGAACTCACGGACGTACTGCTGCGGGCCGCGTCCGGTGAAGGTCAACGTCTGGTGCCCGTCGACGCGTCGGAGCCGCCCGCACACCTGCGTCCCTTCCTGCTGGACGTCCCGGAAGCCACGCGGGAGCGGCACGGAAACGTCGACCTGTACCTGCCCGACGCCGAAGAGCCGCGCCCCGCTGTGCTGTTCGTGCACGGTGGCCCGGTCCCCGCCGACGCCCGCCCCACACCGAGGGACTGGCCGACCCTGAGGGGGTACGCACACTGCGCTGCGGCGGGTGGCGCGGTGGCCGCCGTCGTCGACCACCGTCTGCACGGCCTGGACGACTACGAGCGCGCGGCCGCCGACGTCGCCGCCGCCCTGGACCACGTGCGGGCCGATCCACGCGTGGACGCGGACCGGACCGCGCTGTGGTTCTTCTCCGGCGGCGGCCCGATCGCGGCCCGATGGCTGGAAGCGCCCCCGCCCTGGCTGCGCTGCCTGGCAGCCACCTACCCGGTCCTCGGGCCGCTGCCCGGCTGGGGACTGACCGACAGTCGCTTCAACCCGGCGCGCGCCGTGGCGAACGCCGGCGCCCTGCCGGTCGTCCTCACCCGCGTCGGACGGGAGACGCCCGCGATCGCCGCCACCGTCGAGGAGTTCCTCGCGGCGGCCGGGGAGTGCGGGGCGGACGTGGAGGTGGTCGACGTGCCGCACGGCCGGCATGCCTTCGAGACCGTGGACCGCACCGACGAGTCCCGCGACGCGGTGCGCCGTGCGATGCGGGCGGTACTGGACCGTCTGTGCCGGCCCGGCATGCGGCAGGGCTCCCCGACGACCGGGTGACGCGGGGCGACACGGCGCGCCGGAGCCGGGCCGGCGGGCCCCCCGCGCGGCGGCGGGCGTGTACAACTCGTACCGCCCGGAGGGCCCGTACACCTAGCGACCGGAGGGGAACACCTGTGCACGATCTCGCGGACTCGGTCGAGTCGATGGAACAGCTTGCCGCCGTCTGGCGGACCGTGGTGCTCGACCGCGATCCGGACGCGGACGTCCGGGACCTGCCGGGCATCGCCGTCCGGTGGGCCGACTGCCGGTTCGCCTTCTGGAACTGCGTCACCCTGACCGACGTCGGCACGGGCGCCGGTCTCCTGGAGCGTCGCCTGAGGAACGCGGCGGAGATCATGCGGGCGAAGAGCCGGCCCGGTTTCCTGTGGGTCTTCGAGAGCCTCCTCGACGACGGGGCGCGCGCCGCGCTGGACGCGGCCGCCGAGCAGGCCGGCCTCGCGTACGCCTTCCCCGGTACCGGCATGGCGGTCGACCTGCCGCCCCTCCCCGAACCGCACCACCCCGACCTGACGTTCGAGCGGGTGACCTCCGAGGAGCACCTGCGGGCCTACGCGGACCTCAACTCACGCGCCTACGGCTTCCCGCTCGAGGACGGCCGTGACGGCCTCGCCCGCTCCACGCTGTGGAAGGACGGGGTGCACGCCTACCTGGGGCTACGCGACGGCGCCCCCGTGGCCTGCGCCGCCACGGTGGAGGCGCGTGGCCGCCTCTTCGTCCTG
This sequence comes from Streptomyces albogriseolus, assembly GCA_014650475.1. Lineage (GTDB taxonomy): Bacteria > Actinomycetota > Actinomycetes > Streptomycetales > Streptomycetaceae > Streptomyces > Streptomyces albogriseolus. The sequence continues at coordinate 116,545 of BMVA01000004.1, read as the reverse complement.
CTCGTCGCGACCGACCCGGAGTGGCAGCGCCGGGGTTACGGCGAGGCGGTGACGCGCAAGGCCCTGTACGAGGGCGCCCGCGCCACGGGAGCGACCCGCGCCACCCTGCACGCGACCGCCGCCGGAGCGCCCGTCTACCCCCGTATCGGCTTCCGGCCCAATTCCCCGATGCGGTTCTACGGCCTGATGGCCTGATGCAACCAGATCTGGAGGTCGAGTTGCCCACCTCACCGCAAACCCCTGCGAGGGAACTGCCGGGCGTCCGTAACCTGCTCCTGACCGAGGTGGATCCGCCTCCACTGCGCGAGGCGCAGACCGCGGCGATGAACCGGAGATGGGCAGAGGCCGTCGAAGCCAATCCGGCACTCTTCGACGGTCCTACCGTGGTGTGCGCCGGCGTGAGCTGGAAAGACCCGGAGACTCTTCTTCTGACCTGGTACCGCGCGACCTACCGCTTGTTCCTCCTGCGGCAGGACCCGGAGCACGGGTTGCCTGTCCCCTCGTTGTTCGTGTCCGTCGCACAGCCCACGGACGACGGGCGGCTGCTGGTGGGGCGCGGTGCGTCGTCCACCTCGCATCCCGGAGCGTGGCAGCTGCCTGGCGGAACCATGGAGCCGGCCGGGACAGGCGTTGCCCTGGACACGGCGTGCCTGCTTCGACACGCCGCACGTGAGCTCGCGGAGGAGGTCGGGCACGTCGTCGCCCCCGAGGACCTGGAGCTCTGGACGGTGACCCGCGGACACAACGGCAGTGTGGGGGTGCACTTCCGCGCTCCAGCCCGCCCGGCCGACGCGCTCACCGAGCAGTACGCGCGGCTTGTCGCCGACGAGGTGGCTCGGGGCCGTACTCCGGAGCTGGATCGCATCGCGTTCATCAGGTCGCACGCCGAGCTGGAGGAGCTGGGCGGCACCTGCGCGAACGTCCTTCCGGTGCTCGCCGCACGCCATGCCGTGAGCATGTCGAGCTAGCAGCGTCCCCCGGGGCCGGGGAGGCCGGGCCGTGTGCCGTCGCCTACTGCCGGTAGCCGCCGAGGAAGCGGCCGATGCGGCCGATCGCCGCCTCCAGGTCCTCCGCGTGGGGCAGGGTGAGGATGCGGAAGTGGTCGGGGGAGGGCCAGTTGAAGCCGGTGCCCTGGACCACCTGGATCTTCTCCCGGAGCAGCAGGTCCAGGACGAACCTCTCGTCGTCGTGGATCCTGTGCACCTTCGGGTCGAGACGCGGGAACGCGTACAGCGCGCCCTTCGGCTTCACACAGCTCACGCCAGGGATCTCGTTCAGCTTCTCCCAGGCCACGTCCCGCTGTTCGCGCAGCCTGCCGCCCGGGGCGGTGAGGTCGCGGATGGACTGCCGGCCGCCCAGCGCGGCCTGGATGGCGTACTGCGCGGGCGCGTTGGCGCACAGCCGCATCGACGCCAGCATGGTCAGACCCTCGAGGTAGTCCTTCGCGTGCTGCTTCGGACCGGTGACCACCAGCCAGCCGGAGCGGAAACCCGCCACGCGGTACGTCTTGGACAGGCCGCAGAAGGTCAGCACGACCAGGTCGGGGGCGAGCGCGGCGGCCGAGTGGTGCACGGCGTCGTCGTACAGGATCTGGTCGTAGATCTCGTCGGCGAAAACCATCAGGCCGTGGCGGCGGGCCAGGTCGAGGATGCCCTCGACGACCTCCTTCGGATACACCGCGCCCGTCGGGTTGTTCGGGTTGATGAGGACGACGGCCTTGGTGCGGTCGGTGATCTTCGCGGCCATGTCGTCGAGGTCCGGGTACCAGTCGGCCTGCTCGTCGCACAGGTAGTGCACCGCCTTGCCGCCGGACAGGGTGGTCACCGCCGTCCACAGCGGGAAGTCCGGGGCCGGGATGAGGATTTCGTCGCCGTCCTCCAGCAGGGCCTGCACCGCCATGGACACCAGCTCGGAGACGCCGTTGCCCAGGAAGACGTCGTCGACGTCCACCTCCAGGCCGAGCGTCTGGTAGCGCTGGGCCACCGCGCGGCGGGCGGAGAGGATGCCGCGTGAGTCCGTGTAGCCGTGTGCCTGGGGGAGCATCCGGATCATGTCCTGGAGGATCTCCTCCGGCGCCTCGAAACCGAACAGGGCCGGGTTGCCGGTGTTCAGGCGCAGCACGCTGTGCCCCGCCTCCTCCAGCGCGTTGGCGTGCTCGATCACCGGACCACGGATCTCGTAACAGACCTCGCTGAGCTTGCTCGACTGCCGGAACTCCATGCGCCCCTCCGGTTTCTGGTGTTACTTGGTTTTACCAAGTGGCTGCTTGGAAAGTCCAACGACATGTCTAGACTGCGGGGCATGCCACCTCGCCGAAGCTACGACCAGTACTGCTCCGCCGCCCGCGCGCTCGACGTCGTCGGCGACCGCTGGACCCTGCTGATCGTCCGGGAGCTGCTGGCCGGGCCGCGCCGCTACACCGACCTGCACGCGGACCTGCCGGGCGTCAGCACGGACGTACTGGCCTCACGGCTGAAGGACATGGAACGCGACGGCCTCACCACCCGCCGCCGCCTCCCCCCGCCCGGCGCGGCCTACGTCTACGAACTCACTGCTCGGGGACGTGAGTTGTTGCCCGTCCTCCAGGCGCTCGGCACCTGGGGCCAGGCGGAGCTGGGCGAGCGCCGCCCGACCGACGCGGTACGCGCCCACTGGTTCGCCCTGCCGCTGCTGCGGGCGCTGGAGGGGGACGGCCTCGTCGAAGTACGCCTCGACGAAGGCTGCTTCCACGTCCACGCCGGCGCGACCGAAGGCCCCGTCCACGGCGACGGTCCGGCCCCCGCCGACCCCGACGCGGTCCTCACCCTCGACACCCCCACGTGCATCGCCCTCAGCCGAGGCGACCTGTCCCTCCCGGAGGCGGTCCGAAACGGCCACGTCGAGGTCACCGGCGACAGCCCGCTCGCCAAGCAGCTCAGGGAGGCGTGAGGTCTCACGCCTCGGCGGACCACGCCCCGGGCTCCCTCCGGGCGCGCGCACGGGACGGCCACGCAAAGCACCGGAACGCAACTTCGACAGACCCCGGCGAGGCGGCTAACTTCTGCTCTTTCCGAGCGAGTTCGCGCTCCGGAGCCTTCTTCCGCCGCCCCGACCAGGGAGACGCATGCCCCGCCTCGCGCTCTACACCTTCGGCGTCCTCAAGTCCCCCCTCTCCGACCCCGGTCCCACCACCCGCGAGTTCTACGACATCGGTGAGGTCGTCTACCGGAGGATCAGCGCGCACCCCGGCTACCTTGCCCGGGCCGAGCCGGCTGGCGGTGAGCACGGCGTGCTCTTCGGGGCGGACTGGGGTGCGTGGGGCGAGTTCGCCGTACCGGCGTGGTACGCCAAGGGCCGTACCCCCGACACTACCGCCCTGGCCGCGACCCTCTCCCTCTGGACCGACCTGCGCTCCGCCCGCGACGCCGTCCACACCGGTCTCCACCGCGAGGCGCTGACCAGGCGCCACGACTGGTTCGAGAGGTCGCCGCACCCGACGCACGTGCTCTGGTGGGTCCCCGAGGACGCGACCCCCACCTGGCGGGAGGGCGTCGACAAGCTGGAGCGCCTCCACCGCCATGGCCCCGCACCCCAGCGCTTCACCTTCCCTCAGCCGTTCACTCCGGAGGGCGTCCCGACCCGCAGCTGAGGGCCCCGGACAGCCGGAAGGCCCGCACACGGCGGGCCTTCCGAACCGAAACGCGAGACGAGGCTCACGCCCCCGGCGGGACATGCCGCGGACGGCCCGGCCCCCGCGTCAGGCGGTAGCCGAAGACGCCGGCCAGGGCGGCCAGCGCTCCGCCGATCGCCGTCCACACCCAGCGGTCCGACCACCAGCCCGACGTCCAGCCGTCCTCTGGCTCGAGGCCCGCCAGGACGGCGGAGGAGGAGTCGTCCGACTCGTCCTCCGGACGGGACGCGATGCCCGGTACCAACGGCTCCGACAGCGAGCCGTCGACCGCCGCCGCGCCGCCCATGTCCTTCGACTCGACGCGCAGTTCGGCGTCGACCGGCTGGCCCAGGTCGTCGGCCGACAGCTTCAGCGCCGTCAGGCGCACGTAGTACGTGCCGGGCAGCGGGTCGTTGGCCCACGGCTCCGACCAGGCGCGGACCGTGCGCAGCACGCACGCCAGTTCCACGCTCGTCGTGCCCGGCCCGGCGGTGCGGGTCTGCGCGCCGTACTGGCAGGCCTGGCGGCGGCGCAGCCCGTCGTACACGTCGACCTGCCATGTCTCGGCGGCGTGGCTCTCCGGCAGCTTCACCGTCGCGCGGACGGTGGGCCGCTGCCCGGCGTCCGCGGGGAACGACCAGTAGAGGTAGTCACCCGTGGAGGCCCGTGCCGTGGCGGTCTGCCCCTGCTCGACCTCCGTCGCGGTGCGGAACGACGTCCCCGCGCGGGTGGGCCCGCCGCTGTCGCCCGAAGCCTCCGGGGACGGTGACGAGTCCGCCGCGGCGGGCACGGCGGCCAGGCCCAGCGTCAGCAGGGCGGCACTGAGTACTCGTACGGCGCGCATCAGTTGGTCCTCCAGACAGCGACCCGCCAGCGGGACAGCCAGCCCCAGACGAGACCGGCGAGGAAGCCGGTCACGATCAGGGCGCCGAGCAGCCACCAGCCCCGGCCGAGGCCGAAGGAGGCGACGTCGGCCGCGTCGTCGGGGCCGTCCACGACGTCGACCGTCAGTTCCAGCGGGAGTCCGGGCGTGGTCTTCACGCCGGCGTCCGCCGAGAAGGAGGTGGTCACCCCGAGGCACACCGTCTCCGCCGCGGGCTTGCCGCTGTCGTCGTCGTCGATCTCCGGCTTCGGGTAGCGCAGGCCCGTGGACGCCACGTCCGTACGGCCGCTGCCCGTGGCCTCGCCGCGCACGATCTCCCGGCCGTGCACGGTGACCGCGCGCATCAGCACGCCGTGGTCGGGGCGCACGGCGCGGTCCGCGGCGACGCTCACCGAGGCGCGCAGCTCCTGCCCGGCGAGCAGCTCCACGCGGTACCAGCGCTGCTGGCCGAACTCCTCGCGGTCGGTGTAGAGACCGGACCGCAGCACGGGCGCCTTGTCGCACGAGCCGGCGCCCTCGGTGGCCACCGGAGTCACCACCGGCTCGGCGGCACGGTCGACCAACTCGTTGACCCGGTCGGTGAGTTCGTCCTGGTGCTCGATGGAGGTGTACGTGCCGCCGGTCGCCTCGGCGATACAGCTGAGCTGCCGGCTCAGCTTGGCGTTCGGCACCAGGCCCAGTGTGTCGATGGTCAGGCCGATGCCCTTGGCCGCGATCTCGCGGGCCACCTCGCACGGGTCGAGCGGGGCGCAGGTGTCCTCGCCGTCGCTGATCAGCACGATCCGCTTGGAGCCGTCGCCGCCGTCGAGGTCGTCGGCCGCCTGGAGCAGCGCCGGTCCGATGGGGGTCCAGCCGGTCGGGGCGAGGGTCGCCACCGCCGTCTTCGCCTCGGTGCGGTCCAGCGGGCCGACCGGGTAGAGCTGCGCGGTGTCCTTGCAGCCCTCCTTGCGGTCGTCGCCGGCGTAGTCCGCGCCGAGGGTGCGGATGCCGAGCTGCACCTCCTCCGGCGTCGCGTCCAGCACCTCGTTGAACGCCTGCTTCGCCGCCGCCATCCGGGACTGGCCGTCGATGTCCCTGGCGCGCATCGAGCCGCTCACGTCGAGGACGAGATCGACCTTGGGCGCGTCCTGGCCCGTGGGTTCACCGGCGGCCGCCCCGGCCGGGAAGGCGATCCCGGCCGTCAGGGCGGCGAGCAGGGCTAGGGCGCCTGCCACCGGCCGTGTTCTTCTGATCATCGGCGGATCCTATTGATCAGAGGCACCCCACTCCAAAACGGTCCGTCACCCGGACCCGGACCGCAGGGGATTGGGCAGGTCTGCCCACTGATCGCCTGCCGCGCCCGGTGACAGCCGCATCAGCGTCAATGCCTTCGCCGGCAGCGGTCCGCCGAGCAGCGCCGCCAGGTCCGGGGTGCGCGGCAGATCCCGGACGGCGTCCTCCAGGGCCGCCCGCAGCGCCGCGCCGGACCCGGCCGTCCCGGCCAGCGCGCCCGCCACCAGCGAGCCGAACAGCTTGCGGCGCAGCGCCAGGGCGTCGTCCGTGACCATGCGGTCCGGCACGTCCGGCACCGGGATGCCGTGCCGGGCGAGACGGGCCGGTGAGACCCGCAGATCGGCCAGGTCCCGGTAGACCAGCCGTGCCGGCTCCCCCTCCGGGGACATCACCACGAGCAGGTTCTGCCCGTGCGCCTCCAGGGACACCCCCATGTCCAGCAGCCGCAGCCCGGCGGTGAGCGCCAGCCGGGCGAGCCGGGCCAGCCGCGCGGGGGAGCGGGGCAGGTCCGTGCCGGCCAGCGCCGCCACCGGCACCACCCGCTCCCCGGGGCCCGCGTACTCCTCGGGCGACTCGCGCAGCAGCGCCGCCAGATCGGGCGAACCGGCCGCCACCGCGCCCAGCGTGCGGGTGATGCGCAGCAGCCCGTCCGTGCGCTCCGCCACCGCCTGCCCGAAGTCCGACAGGACCGCCGACGCGGCGACGGACCCCAGCGAGATGTCCCGCACCGAGGACGTCAGCCGGGCGCTCAGCGCCGTCTTGACGTGCGGCCCGTCCGGCAGTGCGAGGGTACGCAGCGCCATCAGCGGATGCGCCGCGAGCGCCCCCTCGCCCAGCCGCTTCAGCACATGCGCCGCCTGCCAGGGATGCACCGGCACCAGCACCCGGTCCCCGTCCCGCAGCCACTCCGGCCACACGCCCGACACCAGGCACTCCCCGGCCGGCACCGGAAGCAGCACCAGCTCCACCACCGGCCGGTGCTCGGGGCCGTACGCGAGCTGCTCGGCCGCCGAGAAGCCGGGACGGGAACGGCAGTTCGGATGGAAGGGGTGCCCGTCGACCACCCGCTGCTCCCACTCCCAGTCCCGCACCGGCGCCGCGTCCCCGACGCCCCGCTGCCCCGCCCGCGACAGCGCCAGCGACGCCGTGGAGTGCCCCAGTTCGGCGGCGAACGCGGCCGAGTGCGGCACCGCCAGGTCCGTCATCAGCCGCGCCGGATCGTCGTACTCCGTCCCGTCCAGCCGTACGGCGGTCACGCGGGCGTCCGTCGCGTAGGGGTCCGCGGGCGGGCCCTCCAGCCGCCGCCCGTCCGCCAGCCGCAGCACCGCCCCCGACCGGGTGTCCTCCCGCCCGGTGATCCACGGCAGCGGGTCGTGCGTCAGCCCCCGCCACAGCCGGGCCAGCACCGCCGCCCGCGCGCCGGGCAGCGCCCCCGTGTACGCCGGCAGCAGAGCGGGCCGTACGACGGCCAACTCCTCGGCGATCCCGGCCTCGGCGGTGGGGGGACGCGGCACGGGCACACTCCTCGGATCGGCGGAAAGGTGGGACGTACGGGGGGACGATGCCAGACATACTGATCGTCTCCGCCGGACAGACCGTAGGGAACCAGAACGCGTGGACCTCATGCCCCCGCCCGCAGACGACGACGCGGCGAGCCCCGCCGGCCTGGCCGGGCGCGCCGACACCCACGCGGCCGTGCCGCTGCTGAACTGCCTGCTGCGCGAAGTGGCCGAACCCCTGCCCGCGCCCGCCCGCCCGGACGGCCCGCGGATCTACCGACTGCCCCACAGCCGGCGGCTGCTGCGCGTGCGCGGCGCCCGCCGCCCCACCGCGCCCGAGGTGCACACCGCCGGGTCCTGGCGCCGCCTCACCCACACCGAACTGGTCAAACTCGTCGCCGAGGAGCTCCGCCGGCACACCGGCCGCTCCAACCACGAACTGCCCGCCGAGATGCTCGACAGCCGCGACGCCGTCGCCGCCCTGCTCGCCGCCCGCGACCGCGCCGACCCGCCCGACGACCTCTATCTGCGCTCCGAGCAGTCCCTGCTCACCGGACACACCCACCACCCCGCCCCCAAGGCCCGCGGCGGCGGCCCCGCGGCGGCCTGGCTGCCGTACGCGCCCGAGGCGTACGCCCGCTTCCCGCTGACCCTGCTGGGCGTGCGCGAGGACACCCTGGTGGACGAGGGCGACACCGCCGCCCTGGACCGCCTCGGCACCGCCCCGCCCGGCTACCGCCTGCTGCCCGCCCACCCCTGGCAGCTCGACCTCGCCGCCGACGATCTCGCCCCCGCGTTCGCCGACGGCCGTCTGGTCCGGCTCGGCGAGACGCCCTGGCCGGTGTGGCCCACCGCGGCCGTCCGCACCGTGTACGCGCCCGGCGAGGACCTCTTCCTGAAGTTCAGCCTCGACGTGCGCATCACCAACGACGTCCGGCGGCTGTGGCGGCACGACCTGTCGCGCCTGCGCGCCACCGACACGGCCGTGCGGGACGCCTTCGCCGCAGGCGGCCCGGCGGGCGGGGCCTGGCTGAGCGACCGGGGGCACCGCACCGCGGACTTCGCCGTCGAGCAGCTGGCCGTGGTGGTCCGCGACGGGTTCCGCGGCCGTCTGGTCCCGGGCGCCACCCCCTGCCTGGCCGCCGCCCTGGTCGAGGGCTTCGACGGCGACCCGCTCACCGCCACCGGCCGGCCCGCCGCCTGGTGGGAGGCGTACCTGGCCCGGGTGGTGCCCCCGGCGCTCACCGCCTTCCAGCGGCACGGCGTCGTCCTGGAGGCGCATCTGCAGAACACGCTGATCGCCGTCGACGGCGCGGGCATGCCGGTGCAGGCGCTCTACCGCGACGCGGAGGGCGTGAAGCTGCTCGCGTCCCCGCACCGCGCGGACGGCCCGCCGACGGTGACGCGGGAGGCCGGGTGGGAGCGGCTGGTGTACTGCCTGGTCGTCAACCACCTTATGGAGATCGCCGCCGCCCTCGCCGACCACCACCCCGGCCTCGACCCCTGGCCCGCGGTCCGCCGCGAACTGGCCCGTCACGCCCTCCCCGAGATCCCCGCCCTGCTGACCGCGCCGACCTTGCCCGCCAAGACCAACCTCCTCCTGCGCTGGACCGCCGCCGACGGCGCCGACGCCCGTTACCGGCCGCTGCCCAACCCGCTGGCCGCCGGGCCGCCCGACCGGTGACCGCATCCCGGGCGGGCCCCGACGAGAGGCGACGGCCGACCGGATGCCCCAGACTCGGGACGAGGGCCAAAGCCCCCCGGGGGACCGCCGTCCGACCGCGCCCAGAGGAGGCGGGATCGTGCATGACGTGCCATTCTGGCTGTGGATCGTGTTCGTTGTCGTCGTCGTGGCGTCCCTCGCGGTCGACCTGTTCGCGCATCGCACGGCCCACGTCATCGGCTTCCGCGAGGCGACCCTCTGGAGCGCCGCGTGGATCTCCCTGGCCGTGCTGTTCGGCGTCGTCGTCTTCTTCGTCGTCGGCACCGACGCGGGCGTGGAGTACACCACGGCGTGGCTGCTGGAGAAGAGCCTGTCCGTCGACAACCTCTTCGTCTTCGCCCTGATCTTCAGCTATTTCCAGGTGCCGCGCGCCTACCAGCACCACGTGCTGTTCCTGGGCGTCCTGGGCGCCCTGGTCTTCCGCGGTCTGTTCCTGGCGGCCGGCGTGGCCGTGGTCAGCCGCTTCACGGCCGTGCTGTTCGTCTTCGCGGCGATCCTCTTCTGGAGCTCCTACAAGATCCTCAAGGGGGAGGACGAAAGCTTCGACCCGGGGAAGAGCGTCGCGGTCCGGCTGCTGCGCAAGGTCATCCCGGTCAGGGACGAGTACGCGGGCCCGCACTTCTTCGTCAAGGAGGCGGGCAAGCGGGTGGCGACCCCGCTGCTCGCGGTCGTCGCCGCCATCGAGGCCGCCGACCTCGTCTTCGCCGTCGACAGCGTGCCCGCGGTCCTCGCCGTCAGCAGCGACGTGTTCATCGTCTACACCAGCAACGCCTTCGCCATCCTCGGCCTGCGCGCCCTGTACTTCATGCTGGCCGGCCTGCTCGACCGCTTCCACTACCTCAGCGTCGGACTGGCGCTGATCCTCGGCTTCATCGGCGTCAAGCTCGTCCTCCAGGCGGCCCACAAGACGGTCAGCACCGCCATCCCCGAGATCCCGTCCCTGGTCAGCCTGGCCGTCATCGTCGTCGTCCTGGCCGTGTCGATCACGGTGAGCGTGCTGCGACCACCGGCAGAGGAGGACAAACCTGTGTAAAGTGGGCGTAAAGTGGAAGCATGAGCAGCGACCGCAAGCGCGACAGGACCCGGACCACCGAATTGCTGTGCGGCTCGTGCGGCCGGCCGGTGGAGACCGTCGTCACCCGGCACAAGACCATGGGCATCAACGTCCCCCACTGGCGGGCGGGCCCGTGCCACAACCCGGACTGCGTGGACTACGTCCCCGAGATGGTCCCGGCGGACACCCTCCGCCCGCGGGCGGAGGACCGTGAGCGGCGGACGGAGGAACGCGAGAAGGAGGCCGGCCCGTCCGCCTGACCGGCCCCGCCGTCGCCCGTCCGCGCGCGGTTAGGATGCCTGTCCGACGTCGTACGAGGATGGGGTGGCCCGGAGCATGCTGAAGCAGGTCACCGCCACCCGCTACGTCGAGCCCCTGCACTCCGGGGGCTCCGTGCCGGGCGTCGTCGAGGCGGACGACCTGGGCCTCTACGTCGTGAAGTTCACCGGCTCCGCGCAGGGCCGCAAGGCGCTGGTCGCCGAGGTGATCGTCGGCGAACTGGCGCGGGCGCTCGGACTGCGCTTCCCGGAACTGGTGCTGGTGCACTTCGACCCGGCGATCGCCGACGCCGAGCCCCACCAGGAGGTCCGCGAACTGCACGCCTCCAGCGCCGGGGTCAATCTCGGCATGGATTACCTTCCGGGGGCGCGGGACTTCACCCCCGAGGCGGCCGAGGGGTTCGCCGTCGATCCGCTGGAGGCCGGGCGGATCGTGTGGCTCGACGCGCTAACCGCGAACGTCGACCGCACCGTGCACAGCTCCAACCTGCTCCTGTGGCCGACCCTCGGCGTCGCACCGCCCCGGCTGTGGCTGATCGACCACGGCGCCGCGCTCGTCTTCCACCACCGCTGGGACGCCGGCGACCCGACGAGGGCGTACGACGTCCGGCACCACGCCCTCGGCCGGTACGGGCCCGACGTGGGCGCCGCCGACGCGGAGCTCGCGCCCCGGGTGACCGAGGACCTGCTGCGGTCCGTCGTGGCGCAGGTGCCCGACGCCTGGCTGGCGGGCGAGCCGGGGTTCGGCTCACCGGAGGCGGTCCGCGCGGCCTACGTGAGCCATCTGCTCGCGCGGGCGCGGGCGTCCGCTGCGTGGCTGCCCCTCGACTTCCCCACGGCCGAGGAGATCGCCGCGGAGAACGCCGTCCGTGCGGCACGGACGCAGCAGGGCCGCCCGGACTGGCTCAAGCAGGTGCCCGACCTGCACGGCCGGCCGGCGGTGGAACAGGACGGGACGGTGCACCTGCGCTGACGGGCGGCCCGGGGAAGCGAACCGCCCGAACGGCCGCGTCAGCCCTTGAGCTGCTCGTACGCCGGCAGCGTCAGGAACTCCGCGTAGTCCTCGTCGAGGGCGACCTTCAGCAGCAGGTCGTGCGCCTGCTGCCAGTTGCCCGCCGCGAACGCCTCCTCGCCGACCTCCGCGCGGATGTCCGCCAGCTCCCCGGCGGCGACCTTGCGGGCCAGCTCGGCGGTGACCCGCTCGCCGTTGTCCAGCACCACACCCGCGTTGATCCACTGCCAGATCTGCGAGCGTGAGATCTCCGCGGTGGCCGCGTCCTCCATCAGGTTGAAGATGGCGACCGCGCCCAGGCCGCGCAGCCACGCCTCGATGTAACGGATGCCGACCTGCACGGCGTTGACCAGACCCGCGTACGTCGGCCTGGCGTCGAGCGAGTCGATCGCGATCAGGTCCTCGGCCTTGACGTCGACGTCCTCGCGCAGCCGGTCCTTCTGGTTCGGCCTGTCGCCGAGCACCCTGTCGAAGGACTCCATGGCGATCGGCACCAGGTCAGGGTGGGCGACCCACGAGCCGTCGAAGCCGTCGTTCGCCTCGCGGTCCTTGTCCGCCTTCACCTTCTCGAAGGCGACCTTGTTGACCTCCTGGTCCCGCCGGGACGGGATGAACGCCGCCATGCCGCCGATGGCGTGCGCGCCGCGCTTGTGGCAGGTGCGGACGAGGAGTTCGGTGTAGGCGCGCATGAACGGGGCGGTCATCGTCACCGCGTTGCGGTCCGGCAGCACGAACCTCGGCCCGCCGTCGCGGAAGTTCTTGACGATGGAGAACAGGTAGTCCCAGCGGCCCGCGTTCAGCCCGGAGGCGTGGTCGCGCAGCTCGTAGAGGATCTCCTCCATCTCGTACGCGGCCGTGATCGTCTCGATGAGGACCGTGGCGCGGACGGTGCCCTGCGGGATGCCCAGGTAATCCTGTGCGAACACGAAGACGTCGTTCCACAGCCGCGCCTCGAGGTGCGACTCCGTCTTCGGCAGGTAGAAGTACGGGCCCTTGCCGAGCTCGAGCAGCCGCTTGGCGTTGTGGAAGAAGTACAGGCCGAAGTCGACGAGCGCGCCGGGCACCGGGGTGCCGTCGGCGTCGGTGAGGTGGCGCTCGTCCAGGTGCCAGCCGCGCGGGCGCATCACGACCGTCGCCAGCTCCTCGTCCGGCCGCAGCGCGTACGTCTTGCCGGTGCGTTCGTCGGTGAAGTCGATGCTCCGGGTGTACGCGTCGATCAGGCTGAGCTGGCCGGTGACCACGTTCTCCCAGGTGGGCGCGGACGCGTCCTCGAAGTCCGCCAGCCACACCTTCGCGCCGGAGTTGAGCGCGTTGATGGTCATCTTGCGGTCGGTCGGGCCGGTGATCTCGACGCGGCGGTCCTCCAGGGCCGGCGGGGCCGGGGCCACCTGCCAGGAGTCGTCGGCGCGGATCGCGGCCGTCTCCGGGAGGAAGTCGAGGGTGGAGGTGCGGGCGATCTCGGCCCGGCGCTCCGCGCGCCGGGCGAGCAGTTCGTCACGCCGGGGCGTGAACCGCCGGTGCAGTGCGGCCACGAAGGCGAGTGCCGTCTCGGAGAGGACCTCCTCCTGCCGCGGCAGGGGCTCGGCGTCGACGATGGCCAGCGGGGACGGCGCTGGTGCGGACATCAGCTGTCACTTCCTTCGGCGGGCAGAGGGCTTCTGATCAGTGGATACTAGTTTCCTCATGGTGGAAGTTCAATGTTTTGTTGATGTCGAGAATCTCCGGGTCGAGGGAGCCCGGCGCGCGGTGCCCGACCCGCGCGCCGGGGGCGCCCCGGCTCACTCGAGGTGCGCCAGATCGGCCTCCGTGTCGATGTCGTACGCCTCCGCGACGTCGCCGCACTCGACCAGTTCCACGGCGTCCGCATGGTCCTTGAGGTAGGCGCGGGCTCCCCGGTCGCCGGTGGCGGTCGCGGCGATGCCGGCCCAGTGCGCGGCGCCGAACAGCACCGGATGGCCGCGTACGCCGTCGTACGCCGCCGAGACCAGCGAGCGCGGCGACCGGTACGCGCGCCGCACCCGGGCGACCGCCTCCGGGCCGATCCCCGGCTGGTCCACCAGCAGCACCAGCGCGGCCCGCGCACCCGTGCCGGCCAGCGAGTCCAGTCCGGTCCGCAGGGACGTGCCCATGCCCTGCTCCCACTCCGGGTTGTCCACGAGCACGCAGTCCGGCAGCGCGGCGCGGGCGCGCACCTCCTCGGCGCGCGCTCCCAGCACCACGTGCACGCGCGCGCAGCCCCCCACGCGCAGCACCTCCGCCGCGTACTCCACGAGGAGCCGTCCCCGGTGCGCCAGCAGGGCCTTGGGCCGCCCGCCGAGCCGGCGTCCGCCGCCCGCCGCCAGCAACAGGCCGGCCACCCCGTTCTCGTCGTCCGTCATGCGTCCTGCATACCCCACCCGCGACCGCCCGTCCGGGCGCCCGGCGGAACGGTGCCTCGGGCCACGGTGTCACGCTGTGGAACAAGTCGATGACGCAGCGGACTGGCGCAAAGGCCCCGTGGTGGCGTTTACTGGCGCGCACCGGTCCGCGGGGGCGCGTGGGACCGGTCAGGGGAGGCGCACGACGACCCGCCAGGGGGAGGACTGTGGTGCGAGGCGTGGACCAGAGGTGTGTGCCCGGCAGCCAGGTGGATCCGCGGGTGACGGAGCTGCGCTCCGCCGTGTCCCGGTTACGCCGCCAACTGGCCGCACACCGTGCTGATTTCCGGGACCGGGGCATCGCGGAGGAGGCGCTCGCCACGCTGGCCGGACTGGCCGCCGCCGACCGCCCCGACATCCCGATGCTGCGCCGCTCCCTGCTGCTCGTCGCCGGAGCCATCGGCTCGGTGAGCGCGCTGGGGGACGGCCTGCGTCAACTCCGGGAGGCGGTCGACCTTTTCGGGGTGTCACCGCGGGCGTGACGTAAGGGCGTTCGGGGTGTCGTCCTCGCGGGTGGTCTGTGCGGCGCGCCTCTGACCCGGAGTGACCGCGGCGCGCCCCGCACCCGGCACCACCGCGACGCGTCCTCAGGCCCCCGGGCCGCCCGGGTTCGCCAGCGCGTCGGACAGCTCGCGCGCGATCTCCTGCAGCACCGGGACGATCCTCTCCGTCGCCGCCTCCGTGACGCGGCCCGCCGGGCCCGAGATGGAGATGGCCGCCGCCGTGGGCGCGTCCGGCACCGGAACCGCCAGGCAGCGCACGCCGATCTCCTGCTCGTTGTCGTCGATGGCGTACCCCTGCCGGCGCACCTCCTCCAGCGCGGCGAGGAAGCCCTCGGGGGTGGTGATGGTCTTCTCCGTGGCCGCCGGCATGCCGGTGCGGCCCAGCAGCGCCCGCACCTCCTCCGGCGGGAACCCGGCCAGCAGCGCCTTGCCCACCCCGGTGGAGTGCGGCAGCACCCGCCGCCCCACCTCGGTGAACATCCGCATCGAGTGCTTGGACGGCACCTGCGCCACGTACACGATCTCGTCCCCGTCCAGCAGGGCCATGTTCGCCGTCTCGCCGGTCTCCTCCACCAGTCGCGCCAGGTGCGGCCGCGCCCAGGTGCCCAGCAGCCGGGACGCCGACTCGCCGAGGCGGATCAGGCGCGGGCCGAGCGCGTACCGCCGGTTGGGCTGCTGGCGTACGTAGCCGCAGGCGACGAGCGTGCGCATCAGACGGTGGATCGTCGGCAGCGGCAGGCCGCTGCCGGCCGACAGCTCGCTCAGACCGACCTCGCCGCCCGCGTCCGCCATCCGCTCCAGCAGGTCGAAGGCGCGCTCGAGGGACTGCACGCCGCCACTGGCGGCGGGCCGGGCGGAGTCGGTGGTGCTGGCGCTGGACGTCGGCACGGCGCGTTCCTTTCGGGGCTGTCAGGAGGTCAGAAGCCTACCCGGCGGCCGGCCGGCGGCCCGCTTGTACGGAGCTACGTTCTGTGTGCCGGAATTCTAGTTCCGCTGTGTGGAAACGTCCAGAGGTGGCGATCGCGCCGCCGCGGCGCCAGGAGCACCCTTGACGCGGTGGAGCCCCGAGGGCAACACTCCTTCAACAGAACGTTGAAATTTCCGGCGGACCTGCAGGAGGCTCCGGGTGCCCGACGTCGAACTGGTGCTGCGCTCGACCCGCGTCATCACCCCCGAGGGGACGCGCGCCGCGTCCGTCGCCGTGGCCGGCGGCACCGTCACGGCCGTCCTGCCGCACGACGCGCCCGTCCCCGGCGGCGCCCGCCTGGAAGACCTCGGCGACGACGTCCTGCTGCCCGGCCTGGTCGACACCCACGTGCACGTTAACGACCCCGGCCGCACCGAGTGGGAAGGCTTCTGGACCGCCACCCGCGCGGCCGCCGCCGGCGGCATCACCACGCTGATCGACATGCCGCTCAACTCCCTGCCGCCGACCACGACGGTCGACCACCTGCGCGTCAAGCGGAAGACCGCCGCCGACAAGGCCCACATCGACGTCGGCTTCTGGGGCGGCGCCCTGCCCGGCAACGTGGCCGACCTGCGCCCGCTGCACGAGGCGGGGGTCTTCGGCTTCAAGGCGTTCCTGTCGCCGTCCGGCGTCGACGAGTTCCCCCACCTCGACGAGCGGCGACTCGCCCGCGCGCTGCGCGAGATCGCGTCCTTCGACGGCCTGCTGATCGTGCACGCCGAGGACCCGGGACAGCTCGCCGGCGCCCCGCAGCGCGGCGGCCCCCGCTACGCCGACTTCCTCGCCTCCCGGCCCCGCCGCGCCGAGGACACCGCCATCGCGCGACTCCTGGAGCAGGCCCGGCGGTTCGACGCCCGCGTGCACGTCCTCCACCTCTCCTCCGCCGACGCGCTGCCCCTGCTCGCCGAGGCCAAGGCGGACGGCGTCCGCGTCACCGTCGAGACCTGCCCCCACTACCTCACCCTCACCGCGGAGGAAGTCCCGGACGGCGCCAGCGCGTTCAAGTGCTGCCCGCCCATCCGCGAGGCCGCCAACCAGGACCAGCTGTGGCAGGCCCTGGCGGACGGCACGATCGACTGCGTCGTCACCGACCACTCCCCGTCCACCGCCGACCTCAAGACGGACGACTTCGCCACCGCCTGGGGCGGCATCTCCGGCCTCCAGCTCAGCCTCCCGGCCGTCTGGACCGAGGCCCGCAGACGCGGGCACACCCTGGAGGACGTGGTCCGCTGGACGGCGACGCGCACGGCCCGGCTGGCCGGCCTCGAAGCGCGCAAGGGCGCCATCGCGCCCGGCCACGACGCCGACTTCGCCGTGCTGGCCCCCGACGAGACCTTCACCGTCGACCCGGCCGCGCTCCAGCACCGCAACCGCGTGACCGCCTACGCCGGACGCACCCTGCGCGGCGTCGTGAGGTCCACCTGGCTGCGCGGCGAACGCGTCATGGCCGACGGGGAGTTCACCGCGCCGAAGGGCCGCCTGCTCACCCGACCCTGATCCACACCCGAAAGGCAGGACCACATCACCGTGACGGCGATCGAGACCTTCACCGGCGACGCGAGCCCCTACGGCGGCGGCGACCCGTACGCGGACTACCGCACCGCCGACTTCCCCTTCACCCACCTCGCCGACCTCGCCGACCGCCGGCTCGGCGCCGGAGTCATCGCCGCCAACGACGAGTTCTTCGCCCAGCGCGAGAACCTCCTGCTGCCCGGCCGCGCCGTCTTCGACCCGGAACGCTTCGGCCACAAGGGCAAGATCATGGACGGCTGGGAGACCCGCCGGCGGCGCGGCGCCTCGGCCGACCACCCCTGGCCGGCCGACGACGACCACGACTGGGCGCTGATCCGCCTCGGCACGCCCGGCGTCGTCCGCGGCGTCGTCGTCGACACCGCCCACTTCCGGGGCAACTACCCGCAGGCGGTCTCCGTCGAGGGCACCGCCGTCGACGGCTCCCCGTCGCCCGCGGAACTGCTCTCCGGCGACGTGAAGTGGACGACGCTGGTCCCGCGCACCCGGATCGGCGGCCACGCGGCCAACGGCTTCGCCGTCACCGCCGAACAGCGCTTCACCCACCTGCGCCTCAACCAGCACCCCGACGGCGGCATCGCCCGCCTGCGGGTCCACGGCGAAGTCGTCCCGGACCTGGCGTGGCTCACCGCGCTCGGCACCTTCGACGTCGTCGCCCTGGAGAACGGCGGCCGGGTCGAGGACGCCTCCGACCGCTTCTACTCGCCCGCCGCCAACACCATCCGGCCCGGCCGCTCCCAGAAGATGGACGACGGCTGGGAGACCCGGCGCCGCCGCGACCACGGCCACGACTGGATCACGTACCGCCTGGTCGCCCAGGCCCGGATCCGCGCCCTGGAGATCGACACCGCCTACCTGAAGGGCAACGCGGCCGGGTGGGCGTCGGTGTCGGTGCGCGACGGCGAGGACGGCGACTGGCGGGAGGTCCTGCCCCGCACCCGCCTCCAGCCCGACACCAACCACCGGTTCGTCCTCCCGGACCCGGCGGTGGGCACCCACGCGCGCGTGGACATCCACCCCGACGGCGGCATCTCCCGCCTGCGCCTCTTCGGCTCCCTGACGGACCAGGGGACGTCCGCGCTGGAGGCACGGAGGCAGGAACTCGCGGGCTGACGCGCCGAGGGCGCCCGACCCCGGAAGGGACCGTCGAGCGCCCTCGGCGACCGGCTTCAGGCCGCGTGACCGCCGTCCACCGCCACCTCCGCCCCGGTCATGTACGCCGCGCCCGCGAGGTGGACGATCGTCTCCGCCACCTCCCGCGCCGTGCCGAACCGGCCCAGCGCGGTGACCGCCGCCTGGCCGGCCGCGTAGGGGCCGTGCGCCGGGTTCATGTCCGTGTCGGTCGGCCCCGGGTGGACGATGTTCGCGGTGATCCCGCGCTCGCCCAGCTCCCGCGCCAGCGCCTTGGTCAGCCCCACCAGCGCCGCCTTGCTCATCGCGTAGAGGGTCCCGCCGGTACCCGGCGCCCGCTGCGTCAGGCACGAGCCCACGGTGATGATCCGGCCCCCGCGCGGCATCACCGCGGCCGCCGCACGCGACGTGAGGAAGACACCGCGCACGTTCACCGCGAGCACCCGGTCGACGTCGGCGGGGGAGAGGGACTCCAGCGGGCCCATCACGCCCACGCCCGCGTTGTTCACCAGCACGTCCAGCCGGCCCAGGTGCCGGACGGCCGCGGTCACCGCCGAGGCGGCCTCCTCCGGATCGCCGGCGTCCGCGCGCAAGGCCACCGCGCGGCGCCCCAGCGCCTCGACGGCCCGTACGACGTCCTCCGCCGCCTCCTTTCCGTTCACATACGTCACCGCGACGTCCGCGCCCTCCTGGGCGAGCCGTAGCGCCGTCGCGGCGCCGATGCCACGGCTGCCGCCGGTCACCAGTGCCGTCCGGCCGAGCAGGGTCTTCTCCGTCATCTGTGTGGTCATGCGTCCATCCCAGCGGCCGGGACCGCACGGTGCTGGCGGCGATCGGACGTCGACCTGCCGTACCGTCAGCCGGCCGCCGCGCCCCCGTGTCACGTCACGGGAAACTCATCGGACCACACCGAAAAATCCATGTACTTGACATTGACATGCCAGCGTCTACGCGCGTCATCATGGGGCATGCGATTCCCCCCACGCGCGGCCCGGTCCGGAGCCGCAGCAGCCCTTCTGTCCGTCCTTCTGCTGGGCGGCGGCGGAGCGCTCTCCGCCCCGGCGGCGCAGGCCGCCCCCGCCCTCCCCGTCACCGCGTCCGCCGCGCCGTCCGTCCTGGCGGTCGGCGACATCTGCTTCAGCGACCTGCCGTCCGAGGCGCACGACACCCTCGACCTGATCGAACAGGGCGGCCCCTTCCCGTTCGAGCAGGACGGCACGGTCTTCCAGAACCGGGAGGGCATCCTCCCCGGCCAGGAGACCGGCTACTACCACGAGTACACGGTGATCACGCCCGGTTCCCCCACCCGTGGCGCCCGCCGGATCGTCACCGGTGAGGAGTACCAGGAGGACTACTACACCGCCGACCACTACGCCTCGTTCGACCTGGTCGACCACTCCTGCTGACCGGTCGGCGGCTCCTGGCCGGCCGGCGGCTCAGTCGCCCGGCTTCCGGGTCTCCGCGAGGGCGAACAGGGCGATGCCCAGCACCAGCAGGGCGACGCTCGCGTAGATCTCGTAGCCGTCGAGGAACCCGGCCCGCCGCACCAGGCCCCAGTGCCAGTCGGTGAACTCCGTCACCAGACCGGCCACGCCCTGCAGCACGGCCACGAACCCCACGATCTCCAGCAGCTTCTTCATGCCCCCGACTCTCGCCCCGCGGACCCCCCACCCACATCGGCCGCGGGGCGAGGCCTTTCCGACCGAAGGGGGCGGCCCTCCTCCACCGGGTCGCCGAAAGTCTGAGGCCGCACGACTTCGGTCGACGATTCCGCCCGCGAGGGACCGCACCGGGCGTCCCCTGCGTAGATTCGTCGGCTGTGACTGATGACAAGGCGGCGAGGACCGCCCCCGTGTACACGGGGCCCAGGTGGTTCTTCCCGTCCGCCCTCATCCACGAGCTCGACCCCGACGCCGGCCGCTCCGGCCGCCGCCCCCGGCGCACCGCCCGCGACTGGGTCGTCGACTTCTCCTGCTTCCTGCTCGCCGTGCTGATCGGACTGCTCGGCGCCGACACGCTGCAGAACTCCGACCTCCCGAGGGCGCTGAGCGCCGCCGACCAGATGCTCGGCGCGCTGTCCTGCGCCGCGGTCTGGCTGCGCCGCCGGTGGCCGTTCGGCCTGGCCGTCGCCATGCTGCCGGTCAGCTTCCTCTCCGAGACCTCCGGCGGGGTCGCGGTCATCGCCCTGTTCACGCTCGCCGTGCACCGGCCGTTCCGGTACGTGGCCTGGGTGGCCGGCGCGCAGCTGGTGCTCGCGCCGCTGTACTTCTGGTGGCGCCCCGATCCCGACCTGCCGTACGCCGCCGCCGTCGTCCTCATTCTCGTGCTGACGGGCGCCACGGTCGGCTGGGGCATGTTCGTGCGGTCCAAGCGGCAGCTCATGCTCAGCCTGCGGGACCGGGCCCGGCGCGCCGAGACGGAGGCGCGGCTGCGGGCCGAGCAGGCGCAGCGGCTCGCCCGCGAGGCCATCGCGCGGGAGATGCACGACGTGCTCGCGCACCGGCTGACGCTGCTCAGCGTGCACGCGGGCGCGCTGGAGTTCCGGCCCGACGCCCCGCGCGACGAGATCGCGCGGGCGGCCGGCGTGATCCGGGAGAGCGCCCACGAGGCGCTCCAGGACCTGCGGGAGATCATCGGGGTGCTGCGGGCCGGCGACAGCGAGGACGCCGGCCGCCCGCAGCCGACCCTTGCGGCGCTCGACGCCCTCGTCGCCGAGTCCCTCCAGGCGGGCATGAAGGTGACCCTGGAGCAGCGGGTCACCGACGCCGGCTCCGTCCCCGCCTCCGTCGGCCGCACCGCCTACCGGATCGCCCAGGAGGGCCTGACCAACGCCCGCAAGCACGCCCCCGGCACGGAGGTCACCGTCTCCGTCGCCGGCGGCCCGGGGGAGGACCTCACCGTGCGGGTCCACAACCCGCCCCCGGAGGGGGACGTCCCCCCGGTTCCCGGCGCGGGCCAGGGCCTGATCGGCCTCACGGAGCGAGCCACGCTGGCTGGGGGTTCCCTGGAACACGGCCGGACCCCGGAGGGCGGCTTCGAGGTGAGGGCGCGCTTGCCATGGCAGTGAAGGCGGCACCTCGCAAGCGCCGAGTAGCGCAGACACCCCCGCCCCGCACCGACCCCGGTGCATGATTACGTACCCCCCATGACCGCCATCAAAGTGCTCCTCGTCGACGACGACCCCCTCGTCCGCGCCGGCCTCTCCTTCATGCTCGGCGGCGCCGAGGACATCGAGATCGTCGGAGAGGCCGCCGACGGCGCCGAGGTCGACGCGCTCGTCGACCGCACCCGCCCGGACGTCGTCCTCATGGACATCCGCATGCCCTCCGTCGACGGCCTCACCGCCACCGAGGCGCTGCGCCGCCGCGAGGACGCCCCGCAGGTCGTCGTGCTCACCACCTTCCACGCCGACGACCAGGTGCTGCGCGCGCTCCGCGCGGGCGCGGCCGGGTTCGTGCTGAAGGACACCCCGCCCGCCGAGATCGTCGCCGCGGTGCGCCGCGTCGCGGCCGGCGACCCGGTGCTGTCGCCCGCGGTCACCCGGCAGCTGATGGCGCACGCGGCCGGCGGCCCGGGAGACACCCGGCGGGCCCGCGCCCGCGACCGCGTCGCCGCCCTCAACGACCGCGAACGCGAGGTCGCCGTGGCCGTCGGCCGGGGTCTCGCCAACGCGGAGATCGCCGCCGAGCTGTACATGAGCGTGGCCACCGTGAAGACGCACGTCTCGCGCATCCTTGCCAAGCTCGGCCTCAACAACCGCGTCCAGATCGCGCTGCTCGCCCATGACGCGGGGTTGCTGGAGGGCACTGACACCCTCTGACGTCCGCCGGTCACTTCGAGGAGGCCCGCCGTATGACCCCGCCGCCCGTGCTCGACCTCGCCGCCGCCCGGAAGCTGCTCGACGCCCAGCCCTTCAGCAGGCTCCTCGGCGCCCGGCTCACCGCGTTCGGTGACGGCGGGGCGACCCTGGAGATCGACATCCGGGAGGAACTGCACCAGCAGAACGGCTTCCTGCACGGCGGCGTCCTCGCCTACGCCGCCGACAACGCGCTCACCTTCGCCGCCGGTGCGGTCCTCGGCCCGTCGGTGCTGACCGGCGGCTTCTCCGTCCAGTACCTGCGTCCGGCCACCGGCCGCACCCTCCGCGCCCGTGCGACCGTCGTCCACGCGGGCAGACGCCAGGCCGTCACCCGCTGCGACCTCCTCACGGTGACGGAGGACGACGAGGAGACGCTGTGCGCGGTCGCGCAGGGAACCGTCCTTCCGGTGACGGCCCGGACGCCATAAGGACGCCATAGATAGGCATCACGTCATCAGGGGGGTGTCACCCGACACCCCCCGAGTCTCACGTCAGCGCCTCCTGGGCGCCGCCCAGAAGTTCCGCAGGCCGGACGGGTCTGCGTTCGCGCCGCGACCTCTCGCACGCCTCCGCGATCACCAGCGCCCGCAGGGCCTCACGGCCGTCGCAGGGGTTGGGCCGCTCGCCCCGCACCACCTCGACGAACGCGATCAGTTCGGCCTCGTAGGCGGGTCCGAACCGTTCCAGGAAGCCGGTCCACGGCTTGTCCGCGGCGGGCGGCCCCGTCGGCTCGGTGGACGCGATGGGCGTACGGTCGTCGAGGCCGACCACGATCTGGTCGCGCTCCCCGGCGAGTTCCATGCGCACGTCGTAGCCGGCGCCGTTCATCCGGGTCCCGGTGACGGTGGCGAGGGTGCCGTCGTCGAGGGTGAGCAGCACCGCGCCGGTGTCGACGTCGCCCGCCTCGCGGAACATCTGGGGCCCCGCGTCCGACCCGGTGGCGTACACGTCGACGACCTCCCGGCCGGTCACCCAGCGCAGGATGTCGAAGTCGTGGATGAGCGTGTCCCGGTACAGCCCGCCCGACTGCGCCAGGTGAGCGGGGTCCGGCGGCTCCGCCTCGCTGGTCGTCGCCCGCACCGTGTGCAGCCGCCCCAGCCTGCCCGCCCGTACCGCCTCACGGGCGCCCGTGTAGCCCCGGTCGAACCGCCGCTGGAAGCCCATCTGCAGCACCGTCCCGGCGGTCTCCACCTCCGTGATCGCCTGTAACGTGCCCGCCACGTCCAGGGCGATGGGCTTCTCGCAGAAGACCGGCAGACCCGCGCGCGCCGCCCGCGCGATCAGGTCCGCGTGGGCGGAGGTGGCCGTGGTGATCACCACGGCGTCGACGCCCCAGGTGTAGATCTCGTCCACCCCCGGGGCCGCCGTCTCGCCGAGCCGGTGGGCGAGGGCCTGGGCCCGCGCCGGATCGACGTCCGTGAGAATCAGGGATCCGACCTCGTGGTGCCTGCTGAGTGTGTGGGCGTGAATGGTGCCGATACGGCCCGTACCGATGACCCCGATGCGCATGGAAACAAAGTGGGGCTCGCGCCGCTCCCTGTCAATGCGTATGTCCGGACAACCGAACTACACGACTTCCCGTCAACAGCCCACGCGGATACGCTCGCACCGTGCCGAAACCAGAAGTGGACCCGACCGTGCGGCTGGACCTGAGCGTGGACCGCGGCTCCCCCGTGCCGTTGTACTTCCAGCTGGCCCAGCAGCTGGAGTCCGCCATCGAGCACGGCACCCTCACCCCCGGCACCCTGCTGGGCAACGAGATCGAGCTGGCCGCGCGCCTCGGCCTGTCCCGGCCGACCGTCCGCCAGGCCATCCAGTCGCTCGTCGACAAGGGCCTGCTGGTGCGCCGCCGGGGCGTCGGCACCCAGGTCGTGCACAGCAAGGTCAGACGCCCGCTGGAGCTGAGCAGCCTCTACGACGACCTGGAGTCCGCCGGCCAGCGCCCCACCACGACCGTGCTGGTCAACACCGTGGTCGCCGCGTCCGCCGAGGTCGCCGCCGCGCTCGGGGTGACCGAGGGCGGCGAGGTGCACCGCATCGAGCGGCTGCGCTCCGCGCACGGCGAGCCCATCGCGTACCTGTGCAACTACCTCCCGTCCGGCCTGCTCGACCTGGACACCGGCCAGCTCGAGGCCACCGGCCTGTACCGGCTGATGCGGGCCGCCGGGATCACCCTGCACAGCGCCCGCCAGACCATCGGCGCGCGGGCCGCCACCGCCGTCGAGGCCGAGCGGCTGCGCGAACAGCCCGGCGCCCCGCTGCTCACCATGCAGCGGGTCACCTTCGACGACACCGGCCGCGCGGTGGAGTACGGCACGCACACCTACCGGCCCTCGCGGTACTCCTTCGAGTTCCAGTTGCTCGTACGGAACTGAGCCGCGCCCCGGATGCCCGACCGAGCCGCGCCTCGCACGCCCGGTCCGCCGTGCCGCCGACGCCCGGTCGTCGCATTGTCCGGACAATGTGACGCGGTCCGCGGGCGTACGGTGGGAGCACGGCGACCGGTGCGGACGCGAACGGCGGAGGGCCCGCCTCCACCCGCGTCCGGCGCCGGATCCGACGAACGCCGTCACCTGCCCGGTACCGCGATCGGGGCACCCGTGCGGCACAATCGCACCCGATGAGCACCTACCGCGACTTCACCGCCCCCATCGGCTCCCGGCGCGCGACCGTCCTGAGAACGGTCGGCACGCGGGAGCGCCGCTCCCACCTGTCGGCGCCCCGGGTGCCGACCGTGGGCATCGACATCGGCGGCACCAAAGTGATGGCGGGCGTCGTGGACGCCGACGGCAACATCCTGGAGAAGCTCCGCACGGAGACCCCCGACAAGTCCAAGAGCCCGAAGGTCGTCG
Organism: Streptomyces albogriseolus; assembly: GCA_014650475.1. Taxonomy (GTDB): domain Bacteria; phylum Actinomycetota; class Actinomycetes; order Streptomycetales; family Streptomycetaceae; genus Streptomyces; species Streptomyces albogriseolus. The sequence goes on along the minus strand of BMVA01000004.1, from coordinate 91,916 downwards.
AGGACACCATCGTGGAGCTCGTGCTGGACCTGTCCGACCGGCACGACGTCCACGCCGTCGGCATCGGCGCGGCCGGCTGGGTCGACGCCGACCGCAACCGGGTGCTCTTCGCCCCCCACCTGTCCTGGCGCAACGAACCCCTGCGCGACCGTCTCGCCGGCCGCCTCGCCGTCCCGGTCCTCGTCGACAACGACGCGAACTCCGCCGCCTGGGCCGAATGGCGCTTCGGCGCCGGACGCGGCGAGGACAACCTCGTCATGATCACCCTCGGCACCGGCATCGGCGGCGCCATCCTCGAGGACGGCCAGGTCAAGCGCGGCAAGTACGGCGTCGCCGGCGAGTTCGGCCACATGCAGGTCGTCCCCGGCGGACACCGCTGCCCCTGCGGCAACCGCGGCTGCTGGGAGCAGTACAGCTCCGGCAACGCGCTGGTGCGCGAGGCGCGCGAACTGGCCGCCGCCGACTCCCCGGTCGCCTACGGGATCATCGAGCACGTCAAGGGCAACATCGGCGACATCAGCGGCCCGATGATCACCGAGCTGGCCCGCGAGGGCGACGCCATGTGCATCGAGCTGCTCCAGGACATCGGCCAGTGGCTCGGCGTCGGCATCGCCAACCTGGCCGCCGCCCTCGACCCCTCCTGCTTCGTCATCGGCGGCGGCGTCTCCGCGGCCGACGACCTGCTCATCGGCCCCGCCCGGGACGCCTTCAAGCGGCACCTCACCGGGCGCGGCTACCGCCCGGAGGCCCGCGTCGTGCGCGCCCAGCTCGGCCCCGAGGCCGGCATGGTCGGCGCCGCCGACCTGGCCCGGCTGGTCGCCCGCCGCTTCCGCCGCGCCAAGCGCCGCCGGGTCGAGCGGTACGAACGCTACGAGCGGTTCGCGGGGGCCCGCCGTTCCACCTCGGAGTCGCTGTGACGGACGAGCTTCCTCCGCTGACGACCGACCCCGGCCGCCCCGACGGGCAGGGCGGGGCGCACCCCGGTGAGGACCGGCGGCACATGATCCGCCGCCGCGCCCTCACCCTGCTGATCATCGTCCTGCTCATCGGCGTCCCGGCCGGCTACCTGGTGATCTCCGCCAACCAGAGCCGGGCCAGCGGCAAGGACAAGGAGGCGAAGTACTCGGCGACCGGCCTCACCGAGGGCTGGCCGTCCAAGCTCCAGCGCCGCATCTACCAGGTGCCGGTGCCCCACCCGGCCTGGTGGGTCGCCTCGTACGAGACGAACAACTGGAAGACCAGCCGCCTCTACGTCGAGTTCGAGACCAGCGACGCGGGCCTGACCGCCTTCCTCACCAGCATGGGCATGTCGGAGAAGGACCTGAAGAAGGACCGCCTCCCCATCGGCGAGCGCGACCGCGACGTCACCGGCTGGACCTTCGACGGCCCCGGCACCTGGTCCGGTCTGGTGCACGAGCAGAAGAACCCCGCGCCCACGCACGACGTCGTCGTCAACCACGACAAACCCGGCTACCCGCGCGTGTACGTCGTGGCCCGCACCGTGCCCTGACCCGGCCGCCGGAGCCGATTGTCGGACCCCGCCCGTAGAGTCGAAGACGACTGGCCCGACGGACGGGCGGGGAGGTGACAAGGCGTATGGGCGAGGCGACGGTGACGGCCGAGGGCGCCGTGACGGCCGACGGGCTCGTCGCGTCGTCGCTGCCGGCCGTGTTCCTTCCCGCACCCCTCCCACGCGACGGGAGGATCGCCTTCTACGACCCCGAGGGCGCGGACATCCCCCCGGAGGCCGCGGGCGCCCGGCGCACGGACCTCACCGTCGTACGCCCCCACGGCGCGGGCGTGCGCCGCCGTACCGTCCCCGCGCTGGCCCTGCCCGTGGACGAGGCCCTGCCCCTGCTGGTCCGCGCCCGGCACGATCCGGCGGCCCACCCGGCCACCGCCTGCTGGGGCGCCGCCGCCCTGCACGCCCTGCGGCTCACCGCCCGGGGCCGCCTGCTGCCCGGCCTCACCGCCGAGGGCTACGACGCCTGGCGCGCCGGCCCGCTCGAACCGGACGACGTGGGACACCTGCGCGCGGTGGCCGCCGCCCTCCCGTACGAGGGACACGCGGTGCCGCTGCCCGGCCCGGGCCCCCTGCGCCTGCCCCAGCCGGAGGCGCTGGTCCGCGCCTTCCTGGACGCGGTCGCCGACACCCTGCCCCGCACGCCCGCCGCGCCCTACGCCTCCGGGCCGGCGTTCGCCGCGCGGCGGCCCCAACGGCTTCCGGACGCCCGGGACTGGGCCGCCGAGGTCGCCGCCGGCATGGACGCCGGCGTACGGATCTCGCTCCGCCTGGACCTGTCCGCGCACGACCTCTTCGACGCCGGGGGGACCGCGGGCGGCGAAGACGGCGGCGCGCGCGGCGCGGGCGCCGCGATCGTGCAGGTGCACAGCCTGTCCGACCCGACGCTCGTGGCCGACGCGGCGGCCCTGTGGTCGGGCGAGGCGGACCACGGCTTCGGGCCCCGCGCGCGCGTGGACGCCGCCCTGGCCGTGCGCCGCGCCGCCCGCGTCTGGCCCCCGCTCGACCGGCTCGCCGACCAGGACGTGCCGGACGTACTGGCGCTGTCCGAGGACGAGTTGAGCGACCTGCTCGGCGTGGCGGCCACCCGGCTCGCGGCGGCCGGGGTCGCCGTGCACTGGCCGCGCGACCTCGCCCAGGACCTCACCGCCACGGCCGTCGTCCGGCCCGCCCCCGGCTCGGCGACCGACGGCACCGGCTTCTTCGAGAGCGAGGACCTGCTGCGGTTCGGCTGGCAGATCGCCCTGGGCGGCGACCCGCTGACCGAGGCCGAGATGGACGCCCTGGCCGAGGCGCACCGCCCGGTTGTCCGGCTGCGCGACCAGTGGGTGCTGGTCGACCCCGCCCTCGTCCGCAAGGCCCGCAAACGCGACCTGGGGCTGCTCGACCCCGTCGACGCGCTGTCCGTCGCCCTCACCGGGGAGGCGGAGGTCGACGGCGAGACGGTGGAGGCGGTGCCCGCCGGGGCGCTGGCCGTCCTTCGCGACCGCCTGACCGCCGGCGTGCGGCCCGCCGCGCCCCCGCCCGGCCTCGACGCCACCCTGCGCGACTACCAGCTCCGCGGTCTGGCCTGGCTGGACCTCATGACCTCCCTCGGCCTGGGCGGCTGCCTCGCCGACGACATGGGCCTCGGCAAGACCGTCACCCTCATCGCCCTGCACCTCGAGCGTGCCCGCCGCGAACCCACCCTGGTGGTCTGCCCCGCCTCCCTGCTCGGCAACTGGCAGCGGGAGATCACCCGGTTCGCCCCCGGCGTGCCCGTACGCCGCTTCCACGGCCCCGACCGCACCCTCGACGGGCTGGACGGCGGCTTCGTCCTCACCACCTACGGCACCATGCGCTCCGCCGCGCCCACCCTGGCGGAGCAGCGGTGGGGCATGGTCGTCGCAGACGAGGCGCAGCACGTGAAGAACCCGCACTCGGCGACCGCCAAGGCCCTGCGCACCATCCCCGCGCCGGCCCGGGTGGCCCTCACCGGCACGCCCGTGGAGAACAACCTCTCCGAGCTGTGGGCCCTCCTCGACTGGACCACCCCCGGCCTCCTCGGCCCCCTCAAGTCCTTCCGCGCCCGCCATGCGCGTGCGGTGGAGACCGGCGAGGACGAGCAGGCGGTCGAGCGGCTGGCCCGCCTGGTCCGCCCGTTCCTGCTCCGCCGCAAGAAGTCCGACCCGGGAATCGTCCCCGAGCTGCCGCCCAAGACGGAGACGGACCACCCGGTGCCGCTCACCCGCGAACAGGCCGCGCTGTACGAGGCGGTGGTGCGCGAGTCGATGACCGCCATCGAGACCGCGCAGGGGATGGGGCGCCGCGGTCTGGTGCTGAAGCTGCTGACCTCGCTGAAGCAGATCTGCGACCACCCCGCGCTGTACCTCAAGGAGGAGCACGCCCCGGCCGGCGACCGCCTCGCCGCCCGCTCCGGCAAACTCGCCCTGCTCGACGAGCTGCTGGACACGGTGCTCGCCGAGGACAACTCGGCCCTCGTCTTCACCCAGTACGTGGGCATGGCCCGCCTGATCACCCGCCACCTCGCCGAGCACGCCGTCCCGGTCGACCTGCTGCACGGCGGGACGCCGGTGCCCGAGCGGGAGCGGATGGTGGACCGCTTCCAGAGCGGCGCGGTCCCGGTGCTCGTGCTGTCCCTCAAGGCGGCCGGCACCGGCCTCAACCTCACCCGCGCGGGGCACGTCGTCCACTTCGACCGCTGGTGGAACCCGGCGGTGGAGGAACAGGCCACCGACCGCGCGTACCGCATCGGCCAGACCCAGCCCGTCCAGGTCCACCGGCTGGTCACCGAGGGAACGGTGGAGGACCGCATCGCCGAGATGCTCCAGTCCAAGCGGGCCCTCGCCGACGCGATCCTCGGCTCGGGCGAGTCCGCCCTCACGGAACTCACCGACCGCGAGCTGTCCGACCTGGTGTCCCTCAGGAGGACGACATGACGCCCCGTCCGTCGGAGGAGGCGCGCGAGGCGCTGCGGGCGGCGCGGGAGGGGTCCCCGTCCCGGGGCGCGGTGTCTCCCGCCGGGGAGGCGGGGGCTCCGGGGGAGCCGACGGGGTCGGCGGCCGACGTGCGGGAGGCGCTGCGCGCGGCGCGGGAGCGGGTGCCGGGAGGAGAGGTGTCCCCGTCCCGGGACGGGGGGTCCGCGGAGGAGCCGACGGGTGCGGCGTCCCCGGCCGACCGGGGGCCCCGCCCGTCCGACGCGGCGCGGGAGGCACTGCACCGCGCGCTGCGGGAGCGGCGCGGGGTTGCGGCGGACTCGTCCGGTGCGGACGCCGGTCGTCTCCCGGCGACCTCGGACACGGCCGCCGGGGGAGAGGCGGGCGACTGGCCGCGGGACGCTGAGCAGGCACGCTCCGCGCCCATCCCCTCCTCCGGAGAGGCGGTGGGTGAGGCGTCACCGTCCTCGGTGAGCGAGGTCGTGCCCGCCGGGGGAGAAGCGCCCGACGCGGCGGACGTAGCCGCGTCGGCGTCGAACAAGGCCCCGACCGGCGCGCCGCGCCCCGAGGGAACCACCTGCGGTGGCGACGCGTCGGTTGCCGCCACGGGAGCCGCAGACCGGACGTCGCCCCCCGCCCCGGACGGCCACGAGGAGCCCCGCGCGTCCTCCCGCCCCGGAGACCTCGCACGCGAGGCGTTGCGCGCCGCCCGCGAGGAACGCGCACGGGCCCGCGCCCGCGACCAGGTGGAAGCGGCGAAGCGACCCCGTCGCGACCCGGCGCCCCGCGTGCCGCGCACCACCCGAGGCGACCGCGCCGCCGACCGCCGTGCCCGCGAGATCCGGGAGGCCCTCGCCGACGCCTTCCGCATGCCCGACACGACGCCCCCTGCCTCCGCCGACGCGGACGCCGCCCTGCCCGCAGGCACCCCGAGCCACGCCCCCGCCACCGAGCACCCTGACACCCCCACGTCGCCCGAACCGACTCCGGCCGCCGGCCAGGAACCGGCGCCCACGTCTCCCTCTCCCTCCCCCTCCGCCCCGCGACACCCCCGACGCGCGCACGCCGCCGCAAAGCAGGTGGCGGTCGCGCCGTCGTCGATGGGCGCCCCCGCGCGCGACGGCGACCATCGCCGTACCTTCCCGCAGTTCCCGCCTCGCCCCTCCGGTGACGGGGAGCCCTTCGCCGAGACCTGGTGGGGGAGGGCGTGGGTCACCGCGCTGGAGGACGGCGCGCTGGACCCCGCCCGCCTCGCCCGCGGACGCGGCTACGCCGAGCAGGGGCATGTGGACGCCATCACCGTCACGCCGGGCCTGGTCCTGGCGTACGTGCAGGGCAGCCGCCCCCGGCCCTACCGCGTACAGGTGCGCCTGCGGACGTTCGACGACGAGGACTGGGACCGGTTCCTGGACGCCGCCGCCGACCGCCCAGGTCACATCGCGGCCCTGCTGGACAAGGAGATGCCGCAGTCCCTCGCCGACTGCGGCGTCCCCCTGCTGCCCGGCCCGGGCGACCTCGCCCCCCGCTGCAGCTGCCCCGACTCGGGTCACCCGTGCAAGCACGCGGCCGCCCTCTGCTACCAGACGGCCCGGCTGCTGGACGCCGACCCGTTCGTGCTGCTCCTGCTGCGCGGTCGCGGCGAGCGCGAGGTGATCGACGCGCTGTCCCGCCTCAGCGCGGCCCGCGCCGCACGGGCCGCCCAGGGACGGGAACCGGAGCCGCTGCCCGGCATACGCGCCACCGACGCCGTGTCCCGCCGCGGTCCAGGCCTCCCGCCGCTGCCCACGCCGTTGCCGCCCCCCTCCCACCCGGAGCAGCCGCCCGTCCATCCGGCGTCCCCGGGCGGCCCAGACCCGTTCGCGCTGGACCAGCTCGCCACCGACGCGGCGGCCCGCGCGCACGCCCTGCTCACCACGGGCCGAGACCCGGTCGGCCCGCTCTCCCTGTGGCACGACGCGGTGCGTCTGGCCGCCGCCCGCCCCGGCTCGGGGCTGACCGCCGGCAGCCGCGCGCTGTACGCGTCCCTCGCCCGGGCGGCCGGCCGTACGCCCGGCGACCTGGCGCGCGCGGTCGCCGCGTGGCGGCAGGGCGGCCCGGGCGGACTGGCCGTACTGGAGGAGCCGTGGGACCCGCCGGCCGGCCGCTTCGACCGCGCCCGCCCGCTGCTGCTCGCGGCGGACCTCCCCGCCTTCCGGCCGTGGCGCAACCGCCTCACCCACCCCCGCGGCCATGTCCAGCTCCGTCTCGGCCGCGACCACCTCTGGTACGCGTACGAGTCGGAGCCCGGCCAGGACGACTGGTGGCCGCGCGGCACCCCCGACCCCGATCCGGTCGGCGCGCTCACCGGCCTGGACACCCTCGGCGACGCCTGACGGTACGCACCCCGCGCGCCCCGGCCTCAGCCGGCCAGGCCCCGCATCAGCTCGGCCGTGCGCCGGTCCGCAGGGAAGAAGGTCTCGATGGCGATCTCGTCGAGCGTCACGTCCCGCGGCGAACCGAACACGGTCGTCGTGTACAGCAGCGCCAGGTCCCCGTACTCAGACGCCAGGTGCAGCGGAACCACCAGGTCCTGCGCCTCCCCGGACGGGCCGGGCGCGTCCGCCCCGTCCGGTGCCGGGTAGCTCTCCAGCTCGGCGAGCAGCTCCGCGAGACCGGCGTCGGCCGTCCGCTCCAGCTGACGCCGGACCCGGCGCAGGACGTGCCCGCGCCACTGCGCCGGATTGAGGACGCGGCCCGCCATGCCGTCGGGGCCCAGGGTCGCCTTCAGCACGTTGAACGGCGGGTCCGACGGCCCCCGCCGCACGTCCCCGAGGAACAGGCCCATGGCACGGTTCGCGGCCAGCAGCTCCCAGCGCACATTCACCGCGAGGGCCGGGTTCGGCTCGTGCCCGGTCAGCACCGCCTCCACAGCCGCCCGCGCCGCCCCCAGGTCGTCGAAGGGGCGCTCCCGGTGCACGGGCGCGAAGCCCGCGGCCAGATAGATCGGGTTGCGCTCCCGCAGCGGCACGTCCAGCTCGTCGCACAGCCGCCGGATCATGTCCCGGCTCGGATGCGCGCGTCCGGTCTCGACGCAGCTCAGATGGCGGGTGGACAGTTCGGCCGCGAGCGCCACGTCGAGCTGGGAGCGGCGGCGGCGCTCACGCCAGCGCCGTAGCAGCGCCCCGACCGGTGCGGTGGTCGTCGTCATGAGGCCCAGGCTGCCGGGCCGGGCGCACGACGGCAATGACCTCGCAGGTCATCGACTCCGCGCCCCTCGCCCCCGCACAGTCGGAAGACAGGAGCGCGGTCCGCCGCACGGCGCCGCGCCGGACGAAGGGAACTGTCATGACCGACGCCATGACCGCGGACGAGTTCGCCCAGCTGGAGCGCTACACGCGCTTCTGGAACACCGGCCCCGGGGAAGAGCGGGACCGCCTGGCCTCGGTGGTCTTCACCGGCGAGGTCGAGTACCGCGCCCTCGTCGGGTTCCTCCGCGGCGCGGCGGCCCTCGCGGACTTCCGGGACCAGTTCGTGTCCCACGTGGGCCCCGCGAGGGTCCGCCGCCGGGAGGAGCCCGAGGTGCACCACGGGCGGGCCCGGCTCCGGTGGGAGATCCTCACCGGAGCCGGCATGTCCTTCGCCACCGGCACCGATGTGATCGAGTTCGACGAGGGCGGCCGGATCCGCGCGGTCTCCGCCTTCCTCGACCGGGCGCCGGAGGGGTTCGACCCCACGGCGCACGACTGACGCGGTCCGCCCGGGAGGCGCCCGCTCTACTCCTGCCCGCCCCCGGGCGCCGACGGCACCGGCACGTCCACCTGCCGCAGCTCCGCGAGGAGTTCGCTCTGCCCGGCCAGCAGCTCCGTGAGGATCCGCCGGGCCGCGCGGAGCAGCTCGGCGACGTCGCCGCCGGCGAGGGCGTACGTCACGGTGGATCCCTCCCGTATGGAGACGACGATGCCGGACCGGCGCAGTACCGCCAACTGCTGGGAGAGGCTGGACGGTTCGATGTCGATGTCGGCGAGCAGGTCCCGCACCGGCACCGGCCCGTGCTGCAACAGCTCCAGCACCCGGATGCGCACCGGGTGCCCCAGCATCCGGAAGAACTCTGCCTTGGCCTGGTAGAGGGGGACTTGCATGGGTGCGCGCTCCCTGCCGCGTCGGGGATGTTCTCCGGAATGCGGCGGCGCCCTGGGCGGGCGCCGCCGCACGATGTGCCGTCCTTCGCCGCCGATCCTTGTGGCCCGGCGTGACGCGCGCCCACGGCTTGGGACCATGTTCATGTCGCGACTTGAAGAAGTCTTCACATCATGGGCGCGCGTCGGCGGGGGTCCGGGGCGGTTCACACTTCCAGCTGTTCCTCGACCCGCTTGAGCTGGTGACGGGCCATCGCCAGGTTGGAACGGGACTTGTCCAGCACGAGGTACAGGAACAGGCCGTTGCCGCTGCGTCCGGTGACCAGCCGGATCAAGTGGTACTGGGACTCCAGGGTGATGAGGATGTCCTCGATCTGCCCGGTGAGGCCCAGCAGTTCCATCGTGCGCACCTTGGCGCGGATCACGTCGGTGTTGCCGGCCGCCGCGACGGTCAGGTCCAGGTCCTTCCCCCCTCCCAGCGTCCCCAGCGCCATGCCGCTCGAGTAGTCGACGACGGCCGCACCCAGGGCCCCCTCGACGCTGGTCATCATGTCCTTCATCGACACTTCCACAGTTGCCACGGGCGTCTCCCTCTCCAGTCGTTACGTGGTCGCGGCGGCCTCAAGGGGCAGCCCTTCCATCCCTGGCCGCGCTCGAACGGTAGGCGGACGGAACGTGTCGGAGTGCGGGGGTTTTCATGGATGACCTGTGATGATCGAATGCTTACGTGAGGGAACGACCGTTTGGTCGCGGCCAGTTCGAAAAAGTGCCGAACGAACGGACAGCGACAGACACGATCAGGTGACTCGCCCGTCGCGGACCTCAGCGGGTGTCCATCGGCTCGGCCGTCACGACGAGGTTGGCGGTGTAGCCGCCGCGCTCCGGCTCGAACGGCGGCGCGCAGGTGATCAGGGTGAGCACCGGGGGCCCGGTGCGGCGGAAGGCGGACGGCGGCAGCTCGTCCTTCGGGACGGTGGCGCGTGCGGTGACCCGGTAGGCGACGGGCTCGGCCCCCGCTCGCCGCACCTCCACGGTGTCCCCGGCCCGTACGTCCCTGAGCGCGGCGAACTCGCCCAGGTCACCCGTCTCGCTGTCGAGGTGCCCCACCAGCACGGCCGACCCCTCGGCGCCGCCGGGAGCGGGACCGTACCGGTACCAGCCGGCCACCGCCGGGTCGTCCGGCACGGTCATGTCCCCGCGCTCGGTCACGCCCACGCCCTCGACCCGGGCGTCGAGCCCGACACCGGGCACGACGACGCGCTCGGGCGCGGCGTCCGTCCTGGCCGCCTGCTCGGTCGCAGGGAGCGGCGGCGCGGTGCCGGAGGGCCCGCCGGCAGCGCCGGCGGCCGTCGAGGGCACGGCGCCGAAGTCGGCGGTCGGGGCGGCCTGTTGCCGCCCCTGCGCCAGCCACAGCACACCGAGGACGACCGCCGTGACGGCCGCAAGAACGGCGACCGCCACGGCCCGTCCCCCGCGCCGCCGCGAGATGTCAGCCACGCCTGCCCGCGAAGCGGCGGGCGGCCAGCACACCGGCCACGGCGGCCGCACCGCCGAGGGCGATCCAACCCGCGCCCCACTCGGTGGAGTTGGCAGAGACGGCGGTGCCGTCGCCGCCCGCGTGCACGGCCTTCGGCATGGAGTCCATGCCGCTGAACTTCTGCGTGGCCAGGGCGAGGTTGTCGTCCTCGGCGCTGCCCCAGGCGTAGACGACGGTGCTGGCGCCCTCCGCCACGTTCAGCTCGGCCGGGCCGAGGGCCACGGTGTCGGTGCCGGCGAGGACCACGTCGGCTTCGACGGTGCCCGCGTCGACCACGGCGCTGTCCTCGTTCGGGTTCGTCAGACCGGTGAAGACGGGCTCACCGCCGGCCCGTACGTCCACGGCCGGCGCGGCCGCGATGTGGCGGACGGTCAGCCGGCCCTTGCCCGCGTCGACCTTGGAGACGTCGTCGGCGAACGCGGTCAGCTGGGGCTTGCCGTCGGCGCTGAGATGGGCGGCGACCGTGGCGGTGTCGCCCTCGCCGACCTCGACCTTCTTCTCCAGGGCCGGGGTGCCGTCGGGACCCTGGCCCGCCTCGAAGATCTGGATGTCGTAGGTGCCGGCCTTGAGGGACTGCGGGTCGGTCACGGTGCCGGGCTCGAAGTCGGAGAGCAGTTCGTCGCCGTTGGCGTACACGTCGACCGTCATGTCGGGGATGCCGTGGACGACGGAGACCGTCGCCATGTCCTGATCGGCGGCGGGGGCCGCCACGGCGGGTGCGGCGACGCCGAGCGCGAGCGCGCAGGCGCCGGTGGAGGCGACGACGGCGACGGGGAAACGGGTGCGCATGGGGACCATCCCTTTCGAAGGAGTACCGCTCACTGCGGAACTGGCCCCAGTGTTGATGCGGCAAATCGACGCAGACAACATGCGTCGTTTGTGCGTCGTAAGGCGTACGGTGGAGGCATGAGCGAGAGCACGGAACCGGCCGGACCCGGCGGCGGGCTGACCACCGGCGAGGTGGCGCGCCGCCTGGGCGTCGCCCCGACCACGGTCCGCACATGGGACCACCGCTACGGCCTCGGCCCCGACCGGCACACCGGCGGCCGGCACCGGCGCTGGACCCCGGCGGACGTGGCGCGCCTGGAGCGGATGTGCGCGCTGACGGCGACCGGGATCCCCCCTGCGGAGGCGGCACGCCTGGCCCGCGACGAGACGCGGGCCGCCGAGCCCCCGGCCGGCCCGGCGACGCCGGACGCCCCCGCCCGTCCCTCCCGCGCCGGAAGCGGCCTACGCCTGGGCGACGCACGCCAGGAGTGCAAGGGCATCGCCCGCGCCGCCCTCCGCCTCGACGCGGCCGCACTCGACCGGCTGCTGATCGACGCGATCCGGGAACACGGCCTGGTCGCCGCCTGGACGGAGGTGATCGTGCCGACGCTGCAGGCCGTGGGACGCAAGTGGGAGTCGTCGGGGGAGCGGTACGTCGAGGTGGAGCACTTCCTCTCCTGGCATGTCTCCGGCGCCCTCCGCCGCGCCGCACCGGACACGGTCCCCGACCGCCCCGGCGCGACCGTGGTGCTGGCGTGCGTACCGGGGGACCACCACACGCTCGCCCTGGAGGTGCTGTCCGCCGCACTGACCGAACGAGGGATTCCGGTCAGGATGTTCGGCGGCGCGCTCCCGGTGGAGTCACTGCTCGCGGCGGTCCGCAGGACCGGCCCGGCGGCGGTGGCCCTGTGGGCCCAGTCCCGCACGACGGCGAGCCGCCCCCTGGCCCAGCACGTGGCCTCCATGGAATGGGGCGTACGAGGCGCCCGCCGCAGCCCCCTGGTCCTCACCCTCGGCCCCGGCTGGTCGGGCCGCCCCGTCCCCGGCACGGCACGCCCCCACGGCCTGGCCGACACGGTGCACGCGTTGGAGGGCCTGGCGACCCGCTGAGAACCGCGCGGGTCAGCTGCGCCGCCCACGGCCTCCCCGCCACCGCTTGCGCGGAGGCTGTTGGTGAGGGACGTGGACGCTGCCCAGGAGGGGCTGCCGCGGAACGGGGACCGACGGGGGAGCGGCCGGGCGCGACGGATCCGGGGGCGCCCCGGCGGGCCGAGGCAGCGGAATGATGTCGACCGCCCCCCGTGCCGGCAGACCACCGATCCGCGCCACCAGTGGTCGCAGCTCGCCGCGGATGAGACGCCGGACCGTCCAGAGATGACGCAGCCACGGGACACGGACGACGAACGGGAACACCGTGGGCCGCCACTCCCGGTCGAAGGTGATGAACGCCCTGACCGGCAGAACCCACTGCCGCTTCCCGCCCGGCGGCGGTGCGGGGCAGTCCGGCAGACCGGGAAGGGGCGCCCAGGTCCTGCCGCCCTCCCGACGCCTCCTGGCGTCGTACAGCGCGGCCACCCCACTGCGGAAGGTGTCGTACTCCCCGGCTCCGCAGGCCACCATGAGCACCAGCCGCTCAGGCGCGACCGTGCGCAGCGCCTCGGTGAACTCCCACTCGGTGCCGGGCCCCGGGGCGACGGACAGGAGCACGGTGTGCGCGCCCTGGAGCAGGGCACTCACCGGCGCCTTCCAGTCCTCGAGCGGGAGATAGCCCCGCCGCGCACCGAGCAGAGGCAGCTCCTCCCCGGGCCGCCCCACCGCCACGACCTCCCCCAGCCCGGAGAACTGGCCGAGGACGAAGTCCTCCGTGGTGTGCCCGGGCATCTCGAAGGGGGAGCGCATCCCGCCGCCGGGAGCCTCCGGGGGCGGCTCGGCCATCCTCCTGTCCATGTCGAAGGGACGCAGGTAGAGCAGATACCGCTGGCCTCGCAGCTGTTCGAAGGACTCGATGACGGGGGCACGGTGCCGCGCGCCCCGCACCACCAGCCGGCGCCCGGCGGCGAAGAGCAGCCACCCGATGAACGGGACGACCACGACCAGCAGCACGCGCACCGACCAGTGGATGCCCTCGGCATCCGGACCCGGATCGACGAAGAAGGCGTGCGCCAGCCCGGAACCGGCGCCCGCCCCCAGGGCGAACCCCAGAAAGCGCGTGGTATGCCCCAGACCGAGCAACGCGGCCCCGACGACCGGACTCCGCCGCAGCCCTCGCACGCCCCCCATCGGCACCTCCCGCACCCCGACCCCACGCCACTCCGGCCTCTCATGCTCCCCGCGCCGCACCTCCCCGAATCCCGCTGACCCCGCCAGGACAGAAACTGATCGACATTTCCCGATCAACGACCGACCACGCCCTCAGCCGGCCGGGCTGTGTCCGGCCGGCACGGAACGACGAAACCCCACCAGGTGAGCTTCGCGCCGGGTGAGCGGCTTCTGCTCCACACCGACGGCGTCACGGAAGCCCGCGACTGCGGCCGAGCCCCGTCAAGGGCTCCCGTCGCCGGGCCGCGTGGACCCGGCGACCGGCCGAGCCGGTCTCACCGGCCGGGGCCATCGGGGTGAGTCGCGTGCGTGCGGGGGCGCTCGCGGCGGCGGTGGGCGGCCGTGCTCGCCACCGCGCTCAGGCCCGCGCAGAAGATGAGCGCGAGGGCCAGGCCGGAGCAGAAGACGGCCAGCGTGTTCATGGTGGCGATGTCCTGGCCGAGTACGGACACGGTGTACTCGGGGCCACCGGGGAGATTGTCGGCGATCACCAGGCCGGTGAAGGCTCCTGCGGCGGCGAGGAGGAGCAGTCCGAGTATGAGCATCCGGATCATCCCTTCGAACGGAACGCGTTCACTGGTACTGGGATGTGGTGCTACTCGGGTACCCGTGGTGCCGCGCGGGACACGCGCAGGCGCGCCTGCGCGTGTCCCGCCGATGGTTCACCGCCCCCCGACGACGGCCGAGGCCGAGCGGTGTCGACGGGGCGCTCGGCGGTTTGCGGCGTCCTGCGCGGTGTTACCCCTACGTGGACGGCATAGGCCGTCGCTGGACACCGCTGGAGGCTTCCGTCGTGACCACTGCTGTCAAGGCACGCTCGATACCTGTTCCGCCGATCCGGGCGGGTGGACCGGGCTACCGCGTCCGCTGATGCCGGGCTGTTGCAGGAACAGCCGGTGAACTGACCAAGCGCGTCCCCAGGATCGCCGCGGTCCTGTGCCCCCACGCCGGCCACGACGCCGACAGCAGCCGCGCGGAGGAGTGCGCCACCGTCCGCGGATCCGGGCGACGCGTGCGACGCCCTGACCGGTTCCCCGGACCGACACAAACCCCCCTCACTTCCGGTCGCGGCCGCCCGACCGCACGCGGGCCGGCTCGTGAGCGGCCGGATGGCCCTGGAAGGAATGCCCGGTGCACCCCACACCCCAGGGGTACGCGGCGCGCCAGTCATGCCACAAGGAGGCATCGCATGGCCATGAGTGAGAGGACGTCAGCCGAAGCGGCGCGCGGCAACCTGATCCTGCCGGGCCGGCCCGGCCGTTCGGTCGCCGCCCGGCCGGGTGAGGGCGTGTGAGCGGGACGACAGCGGCGCTGTCGCTGCTCGGCATCGCCCTGATCGCCGTCGTCGGTGTGTACGGGGCGGCGTGGGCGGCGCGGATCGGTTCCGGGGCGGCGGACGCGGCGCCGTTCGGGTCGGGGCTGGAGCCCACGGAACACGCGGTGAGCCGGTTTCATGTGCGCTGGTACACGGTGACGATGCTGTTCCTCGCCTTCGACATGGAGATGGTCTTCATGTACCCGTGGACGCGCGTGATCTCCGCCATGGGGCCGAGCGCGGTGATCGAGATGTTCGTCTTCCTCGCCGTCCTCGTCAGCGGGGTCGTCTACGCGTGGCGGGAGGGCGCGCTGCGATGGACCTGACCGGCCTGACCCTGCGTGTCGCCGCGGCGCGACCGCACGTGCTGCTGGCGGCCGTGCCGGGCGGAACAGCGGTCCGGCTGGCCGCCGAGCGACTGCTGAGAGCGCGCGACTGGCCGCGGGCGTCCACTCCGGCGCAGGCCGATCTCCTCCTCGTGGCCGGTCCCGACCTCCCGGAGCTGCGGACGCCACTGGAGCGGCTGTGGCGGGACATGCCCGCACCGCGCGCCCGGGTGCACGCCCGCACGGCTGACGAGGTGGAGGACGCGCTGAACGCCGGCCGTGCCCTCCTCGGTCCACCGGCCGTCCGGCACGCGTCGGCCGCGCCCCCGGCCGACGCGGGCGGACATCGGGAGGGAGATCACGGCGCACGGGAGCGGCACGAAGGTGATGACCAGACTCCCGGCCACGACGGTCACGGCGACCACAGAGGACACGGCGGTCACGGCGGTCACAGCGGCGGACAGACGGAAATGCCGGGCGGGTTGCCGATGGCCGGGCAAGGGGCGGACCGTGACGGCCTGACGCTGGACCAGCTGCATCTGCCGCTGGGGCCGCTCCTGGCCGACTGGCCCGCGGGCCTGACGGTCCGCCTGGTGCTGCAGGGCGACGTGGTCCAGCGGGTCGACGTCGACGAACCGGCAAGGCCCATTGACGACGCGGCGGCCGAAGCCTTCTGGGTGCAGCCTTGGCTCCGGGCGGCCTCGGGTGAGCCGGTGCCGGTGGGGGAGGCGGTGCGCCGGCGCGCGGCAGCGCATCTCGACAGCCTGGGGCGGCTGTTGGCGGTGGCGGGCTGGCCCGCCGAGGCGGTCCGGGCGTGGCGGCTGCGGGACGACCTGCTGTCCGGCGCGCCTCGTGCCGCGGTCGCCCCTCGGCTGGAGCGCTTCACCCGCAGGGTCGGCAGGTCCCGCACCCTGGCGTGGCTGACCCGCGGCATCGGCGTCGTCACGGCGCAGAAGGCGCGGGAGGCCGGGGTGGGGGGTCCGGCGGCGCGGGCCGGCGGGGATGTGACCTCCCGCTACCGGCAGTGGCTCGCCGACATCCGGCGCGACCTGCCGCGGCTGGAGGACCCCGCGCCTCTGGATGTGGCGGTGGAGGACAGCCCGCGCGGTCCCTGGAGTGCCGAACATCCGCCGTCGGCCGCCCTGATCGCGCTGCTGCCCCGGTTGCTGGAGGGGACCGAGCTGGCTGCCGCCCGCCTCGTCGTGGCCAGTCTCGACCCCGACCCGGACGAGTTGGTCTCCCGCGGCGTGGTGGAGGTGGCGCGTGGTTGAGGCGGGGGCGTGGTGGACGCTGCTGGCCGCTCCGGGACTGCTGGTCGTCCTGGCGGCGCTGGCGGTGGCCGGGAACGCGGTGCTGGACGCGAGAGACGCGGGCCGGCTCGTAGGCGTCGCCGGCGCGGTCCGACCGTTTCTCGGAGTGCCCCGGGCGCTGGTGGCGCAGCCGCGGCGGCTACCCGCCCAGGACCGGCTGCTGTGGCGGACGGGGGTGGTGACCGTGCCGGTGGCGGCGGTGCTGTCGACGCTGGTCGTCCCTTTCGGCGGCCGTGTGGTCGCCGACCCGTCGGTCGGGGTCGTGTGGTTCAACGCCATGGAGGTGCTGACCTGGGCCGGGCTGTGGCTGGCCGGCTGGGGACCCGACGCCGCGTTCTCCCTGATCGGTGGGTACCGGTTCCTCGCTCAGGGCCTGGCCTACGAGCTGCCGCTGATGTTCGCGCTGATCTCCGCGGCCACCGGTGCCGAGTCGCTGCGGGTGGGTGACATCGCCGCCGCGCAGGACGGGCTGTGGTACGCGGTGTGGATGCCGCTCGCCTTCGCCGCCTATCTGGCCGGTGTGCTGGCGTTCAGCTTCCTGGGCCCGTTCGCCTATCCGGCGGGCCGCGACCTGGCCGGCGGTGTCCTGGGCGAGGTGTCCGGGGCGGACCGGTTGCTGCTCCAGGCCGGCCGGTGGCTGTGGCTGGCGTCCGGCGCGGCCATGGCCGTGCCGCTGTTCCTGGGAGGTGGGGCCGGGCCGGGCTTGCCGTCCTGGGCATGGTCGCTGGTCAAGACGCTGCTGGTACTCGGTCTGCTGGTGTGGGTGGCGCGGCGGCTGCCGGTGGTCCGCGCGGACCGGTACGTGGAGTTCGCCTGGGTGGTGCTCATCCCGCTGACGATCGTGCAGGCCCTGGTGCCGGCTCTGGTGAATCTCCACCGATAGGACAGAGGGAGGGGCCGCGTCATGGGCACGACCGACACCGTGCTGCTGGTGGCTCTCGGGGTGCTCGCCCCGGTCTTCGGCGTGCTGGTGTTCACGCTGAACTCGATGGCCCGGGTCACCTTCTCGCTGCTGGCGTCCCTGGTCTGCGTCGGCGGCGTCACGGCCGTACTCGGCCTGCCCTACCTGGGCGTGGTCATCGTGCTGATGATGGTCATGGAGATGGTGATCATGGCCGTGTTCATGATCGCCTACATGATGAACCCGGCAGGTCTGATGCCGATGTCGATGCTGCACAACAAGCGCGGCGCGCTCGCCGTCAGCGGCGCCGTCTTCGCGGCGCTGGTCGCCGGGATCTTCCTCGTGCCCTGGCCGGACCGCACCGCGTCCCGGCCCCGGGACACGACCTTCCAGGTCGGCAGCGCGCTGATGACCGAACAGATGCTGACCATGGTCATCCTGGGGTTCGTGCTGCTGGCCACCATGGTCGGCGCCACCGTCCTCGCCACGCACCGGGGCCGTTACGACCGCTTCGGCGACGACCTCGACCAACGGCCGGCCGAGGACCCGGTCGGCGGAGGGGTGGGCCGGTGACCTTCGAACTGATCCTGGTGCTGGCCGCGGGCCTGTTCTCCACCGGCCTCTTCGGTGCGCTGTCCCAGCAGTCCATCGTCATGATCATGATGGGGATCGAGCTGATGATCGGCGGCGTCATCGTCGCGGCCGCCGACTTCTGGCACTTCCTCGCCCCGGGGGCGCCGAGCGGCCAGGTGGTGATCGTGGCGGCCGTGGTCGCGATGGCGGTGGAGATGGCCATGGGCTTCGCCGTGACCACCGCGATCTACCGCGCCCGTCAGGTCGACATGACCGACATGGCCGACGAGCTGAAGGGATGAGCGCGGTGATCTGGCTGCTGATCTCCCTCCCCCTCGGCGCGGGAGCGGTCCTGGGCGTGACGGGAGTTCGCTACGACCGGCACGTTCCCGCTCTCGGTGTGGCGGTGGCCGTGGCGACGCTCGGTGTGGCGGTCGCCGTCTCGGTGGCCCGGCCTCGATCGAGCGCGCCGCTGTTCGCCGGGCTGCGGGCGGGTCTGGCGGTGGACGGGCTGTCGGCGTTCATGGTGGTCACGGTGGCGGCGGTCACCACCGCCGTCCTGGCCTTCGCCGCAGGCGAGTTCGGACCGGACGAGAACCGGGGACGGCTCTTCGGCCTGATGCTGGTCTTCTCCGGGTCCATGCTGGCCACGGTCACGGCGACCACGCTGCCGCTGCTGCTGATGGCCTGGGAGGTGATGGGCGCCACCAGCTGGGCGCTGATCGGCTACTGGTGGCGCCGTCCGGAGCGGGTACGGGCAGCGGACACCGCGTTCCTGACCACCCGTGCCGCCGACCTCGGCCTGTACCTGGCCGCCGGCGCGGCGATCGCCGGCGGTGCCGGCTCGCTGGACCTTCGGGCCCTCCCGGACGCGACCTCGCCATGGCTGCACGTGATCACCGGAGGAGTGGTCGTGGCCGCGCTGGGCAAGTCGGCGCAACTGCCGTTCTCGTTCTGGCTGTCGCGGGCCATGCAGGGCCCGAGTCCGGTGTCGGCGCTGCTGCACTCGGCGACCATGGTCGCCGCCGGCGCCTACCTGCTGCTGCGCCTGCATCCACTGCTGGCCGCCACCGGCTGGGCCGGCCCGCTGGTGGCCTGGACCGGCGCCGTCACCGCGCTCCTCCTCGGCGTGGTCGCCGTAGCGCAACGGGACCTGAAGCAACTGCTCGCGGCGTCCACCTCCTCCCAGCTCGGGTTCATGGTGCTGGCCGCGGGCAGCGGCGGCATCGCCGCCGGCACCACCCAGCTCGTCGCGCACGCCGCCACGAAGTCGGGGCTGTTCCTCGCCGCCGGCGCCTGGCTGACCGCGCTCGGCACCAAGCACCTGCCGGCCCTGCGCGGCGCCGCCCGCACCCACCGCCTGGTCGGCACCGCCTTCGCCGTCGGCGCGCTGACACTCGCCGGACTGCCGCCGCTGTCGCTGTGGGCGGCCAAGGACGAGGTGCTCGCCTCCGCGTACGCCGAGAGCACCGGCCTGTACGCCGTGGGGCTGGCGGCGGCCGCCGTCGCCGCCGTGTACAGCATCAAGGCCCTGTGGTACGTCACCCGGCCGCTGCCCGACGACCCGGAGGCCGGCTACGACACCGAGCGGGACGGCACCCGGCGTACCGCCCGCACCACCCCTGCCCCGCTGCTCGCTCTCACCTTCGCCGCCGCCGTGCTGGGGGTGCTGGCCCTGCCCGGACCGGCGTCCTGGCTGAAACGGCTGGTCGGGCAGCCGGACGAGCCCTCGCCGAAGCCGTGGGAGGTGGGCCTGAGCGCCGGAGTCGCGTTCGCCGCCGCGGGCCTGGCCTGGTGGTGGGCCTCCCGCCCGGCGCCCGTGCCGCGTCCGGTGGTGCGATGGGCGCGGGGATGGCTGCACCTGGAGCGGGCCGCGCACGCGGTGGTGGTACGGCCCGTCCTGGGGCTGGCGCGGGCCCTGGCCGTCTTCGACGACCGCGTCGTCGACGGCGCGGTGCGCCAGATCGGGCGCGGCGGGCTCGCCACGGCCAGGATCGCCGGCCGGGTGGACGACGACGGCATCGACGCCGCGGTACGGCACACCGCCCGCGGCGGGCTCGCCGGCGCCCGGCTCGCCCGGCGGGTGGACGACGGCGGCATCGACGCCGCCGTGGACGCGGTCGCCGCCGGCGCCCGCGGTCTGGGCCGGGCGGCACGCCGGCCGCAGACCGGGCTGCTGCACCAGTACTACGCCCAGGCCGCCGTGGGCTTCGCCGTACTCGTCCTGATCGTGCTGTTGGTGAGGTAGCCCTGTGCTGAGTGTCGTCACGTTCCTGCCCCTGCTGGTCTGCGTGCTCCTGCTGCTCCTGCCGCGGGCGCTCTCGGACCGGGCGTACATCCGGGTGTGGATCGCCACGGCCGCCGTCGACCTCGCCCTGGTCGTCGCCGTATGGACCGGTTTCGACCCGGGGGAGGGGATGCAGTACCGGCAGCGGGTGCCGTGGATCCCCGGCGCCGGGGTCGGCTACCACGTCGGTGTCGACGGCCTGTCCCTGCCCCTGGTCGCGCTGACCTGCCTGCTGTTCCTCGCCGTCGCCGTGTACTCCCTCAAGGAGCGGCAGCGGGTGCGCAGTTACGTGTGTCTGTTCCTGTTCCTGCAGACCGTCAGCCTGGGCCTGTTCGTCGCGCAGGACCTGATCCTGTTCTTCGTCTTCTTCGACCTGTCCATCGTCGGCATGTTCTTCGTGATCGCCGGATGGGGCCACGGCGAGCGGGGCAGGGCGGCGGCGCTGAAGTTCTTCCTCTACACCTTCATCGGCTCGCTCGCGCTGCTGCTCGGCTTCATCGGCCTGTACCTCGCCGCCGAACCCCACACCTTCGACCTCGTCGACCTCACCCGCGCCAACCCGCTCGCCGGCCGCGGCCCGTACGCCGGTCTCGTGCTGCTGGCCATCGGCGTCGGGCTGGCGGTCAAGACCCCGACCGTGCCGTTCCACACCTGGCTGCCGCCCGCCCACACCGACGCCCCCGCCGCCGGCTCGGCGATCCTCGCCGGGATCCTGCTGAAGATGGGCACCTACGGATTCGTCCGCATCGCCATGCCCCTGCTGCCGGGCAGCTGGCGCCGGTACGCCCTGGTCTTCGTCGTCGTCGGCGCCGTCTCCGTGGTCTACGGGGCGCTGGTCGCCCTGGCACAGACCGACTTCAAACGGATGATCGCCTACACCTCGGTCAACCACATGGGGTACGTCGTCCTCGCCGTCGGCGCCGCCGGGACGCTGGCCGGCACCGACGCCCAAGCCCGCTCCCTCGCGGTCACCGGGGCGGTCACCCAGATGGTCAGCCACGGCCTGATCACCGGCGCCCTGTTCCTGCTGTCCGGCGTGCTCCACGACCGGGGGCGGACCTACGCGATCGACGCCTACTCCGGTCTGGCCGCGCACGCCCCGCGGTTCGCCGGCGTCACGGCCGTCGCGGCGTTCGCCAGTATCGGCATTCCCGGCTTCTCCGGGTTCATCGCCGAGTTCCAGATCTTCACCGGCTCCCTGGCCTCCCGGACGGTCGCCACCGCCATCGCCCTGACCGGCATCCTGATCACCGCCGCCCTGTTCCTGCGCGCCCTGCGCGCGATGTTCCTCGGCGTCCCGCGACTGCCGAGCACCATCCCCACCGCCGGTATCAGCGACCTCGAACGCACCGAGACCCTCCCGACGGTGACGCTGCTGGCGGTGGCCCTGGTGATCGGCGTCATGCCGCGCTGGCTGCTGGACGTCATCGAGCCCGCCAGCCGCACGGTGATCGAACTGGTGGCCCGGTGAACGAGAACCTCGCCGCCCTCGTCCCCGAACTCGCCCTGCTCGGCACCGCCGTCATCGGCCTGCTCGCCGGTTCCTGGCTGCCCCGCCGACAGCAGTGGATCATCGCCGTCCTGGCGGCAGCCGCCTGCGCGGCCGGTCTGGTCGCCACCGGCGTCACCATGGCCACCGACCGTGAACAGACCGTCTTCGCCGACGTGTTCGCCGTCGACACCGCCACCGGCTTCGGCCGCCTGACCGTCCTCGGCGCCCTGCTCCTGATCGTCGGCATGTCCGTGGAAACCGTCCACGGCCACAAGCGCGAAACCGAATACTGGGTGCTGCTCCTGCTCACCGGGGCCGGCACCCTGGCCCTGATCGGCGCGAACGACCTGCTGACGCTGTTCGCCGCCTACCTGCTCGCCAGCATTCCCGCCTACGCCCTCGCCGCCTACGCCAAGGACGCACGCGGCACCGAAGCCGCCCTGAAGTACTACCTGATGGGCGCCCTGCTCGGCACCGCCATGCTCGCCGGCACCGCTCTCCTGTACGCGGCCGGCCACGCCACCCTCTACCGCGAACTGAACAGCGCGCTGCCCGCCGCCGCCTACGGGCTGGTCGCCGTCGGACTCGTCGGCGTCCTGGCCGGCCTCCTGTTCAAGGCGGGGGCGGCACCCGCGCACTTCTGGGTCCCCGACGTCACCGAGGGCGCCCCCACCCCCGTCGCCGCCTACGTCACCACCCTGCCCAAGATCGGCGGCCTGATCGCCGGCTTCCGCCTGCTCCACCAGGCCCTGCCCGGCACCGACGTCAACTGGCCCCTGCTCCTGGCCGTCATCGCCGCCGTCACCATGACACTGGGCAATCTGGCCGCGTTCTTCCAGAGCTCCGTCACACGCCTGCTCGCGTACTCCACCATCAGCCAGGTCGGCTACCTCCTGATGGCCCTGGCCGTCGCCACCCGTACCGACCTCGCCCAGAAGAGCCTGCTGTTCTACCTCGCCGCCTACGCCGCCACCAACCTCGCCGCCTTCGCCGTCGTCACCGAACTCCCGCACGCCCGCACCCTCGGCGACTACCGCGGCCTCGCCCGCCGCCACCCCGGTCTCGCCGCCGTCCTCGTCGTCTGTCTCCTCGGCCTGGTCGGCACCCCGCCCACCGGCGTCTTCCTGGGGAAACTGGAGATCTTCAGCGCAGCCGTCGACGGCGGCCTCACCTGGCTCGCCGCGCTCGCCGTCGCCAACACCGTCGCTTCCCTCTTCTACTACCTGCGCTGGCTCGCTCCCCTGTTCCGGCTCGCCCCCGCCGAGCCGTCGGCCCGGGCCTTCGCCGTCTCCGGCCGCTGGTCCGCGGCCACCGCCTACACCGCGGGCGCCGCCTCCCTCCTCCTCGGCATCGCGGGCGGGGCCGTCCTCCCCCTCACCACGGGACCACTCCTGCCCTGACGCGAACTGCGCCGACGCGCGCCGGGGCCTTGACGTCAGCTCCGCGACACGGGTCGTGCGGCTCGAGTCAGCGGGTGGTCCGGCCCGGTCGGACCTCTCAACGGTTCCCCAGCTCCCACAGCCCGGCGCCCGGCCCGCCCCGGCACTGGGCGAGCACGCCGCGGCGGGCAGCAGGTGGGCCCCGAGCCGGCCCGCAGTCCCACGTCGTGCGGGACGAGGACGGACGGGGCCCGGGACAGGGACGGCGTCAGCCGGTGGACAGCGCCTGCAGCAGATCACCGACCTGGGGGTCGGGCAGGGAGCGGGCGACATCGGCCTGAGCGACCATGCCGACCAGGTCGTGCCCGTCGATCACCGGCAGGCGGCGCACCTTGTGCGCGGACATGGTGCGCAGGATCTCCCGCACGTCGTCGTCGGCACCGATGGTGACGGCCTCGCCCTGGGCCAGTTCGCCGGCCGGGCAGGTGGCCGGGTCCTTGCCGGCACCCAGGACCTTCACCACGATGTCCCGGTCGGTCAGGACACCCTTCAGCCTGTTGTCGGTGCCGCAGATCGGCAGGGCGCCGACCCCGAGGTCCTTCATCTTGCGTGCCGCGTCCAGCACCGTCTCCTCGGCGCCGACGCATTCGGCTCCGCCGGTCATGATGTCTCGCGCCTTGGTCATGGACTTCCCTTCTTCGGTGTTGCCGCCTCCCGCACGCGGGCCGGGGGCGGCGATTGAGCGGATGCGACGTGGGTTCCCAAGCGCTACGGCTGGTAACGGCTCCCTCCCCGCCTTCTCGTCACCGGGTTCCCGTGTGTCTCCCGCGCCGCTTCGGGCACCCGGCCGGCAACGGACCGAAGGAGGAAAAGTGCAGCTGTCTTTCCTGCAACCGCTCTTCGACCGCCCGGGCCCGTGGGCCACCGTGTACTTCGACCCCCTGCAGAACGACGAGTCGGGTGCCAAGCGGCGTGAGCTGTCCGTGCGCGAAGCGTGCCGGACGCTCGAGGAGGAGGGTGCCGACGCCGCCACCACGGAAGCGGTGCGTGACGCTCTGCTGCGGATCGGGCCGGCGGAGGACCCGGCGGGCCGTGTGGTCTTCGCGGCCGGGGGCGAGGTGGTGCTCAGCCACCGGCTCTCCCGCCCCCCGCGGCGGCAGATCAGCTGCTGGGCCCCGCTGCCCCGGCTGACGCCGCTGCTGGAACTGGCGGGTCAGGACCCCGTCTGCCTCGTGGCGTACATCGACCGGACGGGCGCCGACCTCGAACTGCGCGGGGCGGCCGGTCCGCGGCCCGCGGGACAGGTCGAGGGGGAGCGACACCCCGTGCACCGCACGGCTTCGTCCGACTGGTCCGAGCGGCACTTCCAGCTCAAGGTCGAGAACACCTGGGAGCACAACGCCGGTGAGATCGCCGAAGCGCTGAACGCGGCCTACGAGGAGTCCGGTGCCGACCTGGTCGTCCTGGTCGGTGACCCCCGCGAGCGGCCGGCCGTGCACGAGAAGCTCTCCGAAGCGGTCCGCCGGGTCACGACGGAGACCGAACACGGCGGTCGCGCCGCCGGGTCCGCCTCCCCCGCGCTGGAGGAGGCCATAGAGCAGGCCCGGCGGCGGCACACGCGTCACCGTGTCGAGGAGGCGCTCGACCGCTTCCGCGCCGGCCGCGTGGGCGCCGACCGGCCCACGGAAGCGGTGGAAGGCATCCCGGCGCTGGTGGAAGCGGCCCGGGAACACCGCATCGACACGCTGCTCGTCCGGCCCGACGGACCAGAACTGGACCGTGAGACCTGGGTGGGCGCCCGGCCCGACCAGGTAGCGGCACGCCGGAGCGACGCCCGGACCCTGGGGGAGAGCGATCCTACGCCGGTGCGCGCGGACGACGCACTGCTGCGCGCAGCCGCCGTCACCGCCGCCGACGTCCTGGTCGTCCCCCCGGCGGACGAGGACGGTGCGGACGCCACGGACATTCCGACAGGCGGCCTGGGCGCCCTCCTGCGCTGGACCTACGACACGGCTCCGGCCTGAGGAGTACCCGCCGCCCCGGCGGGCTGTCGGTCGCCTGTGCGGGCGGCGGGAGTCCTGGATCAGTAGCCGTAGATCATCTTGTAGGCGACCTCGGGGAGGAACTGGCCGGCCGTCGAGCCGGTTCCGACACCGCAGTTGCCGTCGGACTCGCCCGGCGTCTTGATCCACAGGAGCATCTCGGCGCCTCCGCCCTTCTGGGTGGGCGTACCGATGCGGCGGCCGGAGGGGTTGCACCACTGGCCGTTGGTGCCGTTGCCGTTGCGGCTGGTGTCCACGACGAAGGGCTTGGTGTAGCCGTAGCGGGCGGCCAGTTCGTTGTTGACGGCGTTGCCGTAGGCGGTGTTCTCGGCGGTGGTGATGTAGTTGGAGACGTTGAGCGAGAAGCCGTGGGCCTGTCGGAGGCCGGCTTCGTGGAGACGCCGGGCCATGGTCGCCGCGTCGGCCCAGCGCGGGTTCCCGGCGTCCATGTAGACCCAGGTGTTGGGGGCCTGGCGGTTGAACTCGGCGAGGGCGCCGGTGAGCATGGCCTCGCGTTCGTCGATCTGGGCCTGGGGCATGCAGCCGTAGTCCCCGAGGGAGTCCGGTTCGAGGATGACGACGGCCGGGCGGCCCGCGATCCCGCCGGCGAACTGGGCGATCCAGTTGGCGTAGGCGGACGGCGAGGCGGCTCCGCCCGCGGAGTGGCCGCCGCAGTAGTCGCGGTTGTAGATGTTGTAGGCGACGAGGATCGGCAGCTTGTCCCGCTGGTCAGCCGCCCCGGCGTAGGCGCCTGTGGCGGTGCCGATGGTCCCGCTCCAGGAGCCGAACCAGCGGGCCATCGGGGTGTTGGCGATGGAGGCGTTGATCGCGGCGGCCCGGCCGTCACCGGGGTTGGCGGCCACCCACCTCTTCGCGCTGGAGTCGGGGTCCACGTAGAACCCGCTGGTCATGGTGGTGGGGTCGGCCGCGTGGGCGGAGGGTGCGGCGGCGAACGCCAGCGGCAGGGCACAGAGCGCTGCCATCAGGGTGCGGAGTCTGCGGCTCAAGACAGTACCTCGATTCGGAGGAGGCGTGCTTGGGAGCGCTCCCACTGGAAGCGGTCCCAATCGTGTGGGCGGGCTGATGAACTGTCAATAGTTGGCGCGCTGCCGGCACTTGTTTGGAAGCGGTCCCATCCCGTGCGTCCGTGAGCGCCCCTCCCGCGTGTGAAAGACTCACGAGCCATGGCAGAAGCAGCGCCGCGTCGGCATCCGACGCTCGACGAGGTGGCCGAACGCGCCGGCGTGTCCCGCTCCGTGGCCTCCCGCGCCCTCAACAACGCCCCGCACGTCAGCCGCGCCAAGCGCGAGGCCGTCGAACGGGCCGTGCGGCAACTCGGATACGTACCCAATCCGACCGCCCGCGCGCTGGCCACCCGCCAGACGGGAGCGGCCGCCCTGGTCGTCTCGGGAGAGGATCCGTCGATCTTCGCCGATCCGTTCTTCGCCCGGGTGATCGTGGGGGCGTCGGCCGCCCTGGACGAGGCCGACCTGCATCTGATGCTGTGCCTGGCCGCTTCCGACCGGGGCCGCAAGCGGGTCGAGGAGCTCATGCGGTCCAGGGGCGCTGACGGTGTGATGCTGATGGCGCTGCGCGAGGACGATCCGCTGACCCGCATGGCCGACGAGGCGCAGATGCCCGTCGTGTTCGGCGGGCGCCCGGTCGGTTCGGCTCCCCGGTGGTACGTGGACGTGGACAACGTCGGCGGAGCGCGCGAGGCGACCGAGCATCTGATCTCACTCGGCCGGAGGCGTGTGGCCGTGATCTGCGGGCGTCTGGACACCGAGGCCGGGCGCGCCCGGTACCGCGGCTACCGGGACGCCATGCTGGGCGCCGGTCTCGATCCGTACCCGCCGCTGGAGGGGGACTTCACGGAGCGCAGCGGAGCCGCCGCCATGGCCGCGCTGCTGGCCGGACACCCCGACGTGGACGGAGTGTTCGCCGCCAACGACAACATGGCGGCGGGAGCGCTGCGTACCGTGCGCGAGGCCGGCCGACGGGTCCCCGCCGACGTCGCCGTGGTCGGCTTCGACGACCTGATGGCCGCCCAGATCGCCGATCCGCCGCTCACCACCGTCCATCAGCCTGTGGAGGCCCTCGGACGCGAGATGGCGCGCATGCTCGTCGCGCTCGTCAACGGGCAGGACCCCACCCCGCTGGTCCTCCCCACCCGCCTGGCGGTCCGGGCCAGCGCCTGACTCCTCGCCGTCCCGAGGAGCGGGCCCCGGCCCGAACGAGTCGCTTCCGACGCGGCGCCGGGCGTCCGGGGGAGCCGGTCAGGGGACCGAGCCGTTTCAGGGGGCTCACGGTTCTCCTGGTCGGGGCGAGGGCCGGGCGGTGCGGTTGATGGATCGGTTCAGGGCGTGGACACCTCGAACCGGGTGACACGGACCGCGCCGCCGAGGGCCTGAGTGGCGTGGTTGAAGAGGGCGAAGCGGTAACCCATGAAGAACCGCCAGTCGTTGCCCATGGAGAAGGCGGGTCCGAGACGGGTGAACGTGATGCCGTCGGTGCTGTAGGAGAAGGTCCCGGGGCGCGGTGCGCCGGGGCGGATGTCCGCGTTCGCGCGCAGCCAGATGCGGCCGCCGGAGACGGGCGCGCTCGCGAGCTCGGTGCCGGTGCCGGTGGTGTTCCAATTGCCGTCCATGGTCAGCCCGGTGACCATCACCACCCGTGTCGCACCGCCGTCGCGCTTGAGGCCGATCCAGGCGGAGGAGTCACGCAGCAGCGCGAGCCCGGCGCGGTCGCCGTCCCGCATCGCGGAGTGGTCGAGCTGGACCGTGGCGGTGGAGGTGGGGCCCTGGATGCGGTGCGTGAGGGTGTTGCGGGCCCAGTAGAGGTCGTGGGTGACGGTCGCGGTTCGCAGCGTCAGGCCGTTGCCGACCGACCATTTGGTGTTGTCGGGGTTGTGATTCCACTCCCATCGCGGTTTCAGGCTCGTACCGTCGAAGGTGTCGACGCCGGTCATGGGGGTGACCTGGCGGGGCGGAGTGGGCACGGCCGGACTGGGATATGTGGTGCCCCACGCGCCGTTGACGAGCTGTACGACGGGCCAGCCGTCCGCGGTCCAGGTGACCGGCGCCAGGGCGGGCATGCGGCCGCCGGGGTAGGCGTCGACGAAGGCCATGTAGTACCAGGCGCCGCTCTGCGTCCGCACCAGCCCGCCCTGGTGGGGGACGCCGCCGCCGGGGATCGGTCCGCGCAGGTCGAGGAAGACCTGCCGCATCGTGTACGGGCCGAAGGGGCCGCTCGAGGACTTGAGGATGTACTGACCGTTCGCGGGGCGGGTCAGGAAGATGTAGTACTGCCCGTTGATCTTGTAGAAGCGGGCGCCCTCCAAGGTGCCGACGCTGGACGGTGTCCTGAACACCTCCTGCGTACGGACCTGGTTGCGGCCGTCGGGTGAGAGCTGGGCCACGCTGATGGTGGTGTTGCCGTACGCCACGTAGAGGGTGTCGTCGGTGTCGACGAGCAGGCCGGCGTCGTAGTAGGGGGTGCTGATCGTCGTCAGCCTGCTCCACGGCCCCTCCACCGCGGTGGCGGTGTAGAGGTACGTCCGGGCGAAGTCGATCTGGCCGAGCCAGTAGAAGGTCCTGTTGCTGGGCCGGTAGGCCAGTGACGATGCCCAGATTCCCCTGACATAGCCGCGGGCGCCGTTCAGGTCGTACTTGGCGCCGAAGTCGAGGACGGGTACCGCATGGCCGGCGATCTCCCAGTTCACCAGGTCGTACGACCGCAGAACGGGCGCGCCGGGCGAGTAGTGCATCGTCGATGCCGAGGCGTAGTAGGTGTCGCCGACGCGCATGATGTCGATGTCCGCGAAGTCCTGCCAGATCACCGGGTTCGTGTACTGGGTCGCGGCCGCGAGGGCGGGCCCATGGGGGAGGAGGGCGCCGGCGGCCAGGCCGGTGGCGGCCGCGAGGGTGCGGCGTCGAGTGAGGGGTTGATGTGACCATGACAGATCCATGGAGGTGCTCACCTCGAGTTCGTCGGTCGGAGTGACTCTGTCGCATTCGAGATATCGAACGTGGTGCGAGGTGTCGAGCATTCTGGATGATAGGAGGGTGGCGTACGCCGTCAACCCCTCTTCCGTAAGTCGTGCTGCCCTGTCCTCATGCCGAGCACGCGACACATCACGCTTCTCGGGGAGGTGTTGACATGACCGGCCGCCTCTCTAGTATCCGTGGGGCGTCCGAAGTTTCCGAACGGCGATCGAAATTTCGAACCTCTCCCTCCCCCTTCCCTGCCGAAGGAGTCCCGGTGCCCAGACGATTACGCGGACGACTGTTCCGCCTCCTCACGGCCGCCGCGCTGACGGTGACCGCGTCCGTGACGGCCTCGGCGCAGTCCACCGCCACGGCCGCGCCGGGCAGTCCGGCGCTCACCCCGCCGCTGGGGTGGAACAGCTGGAACAGCTTCGGGTGCGGGATCACCGAGGCCCAGGTCCGCCAGGCCGCTGACGCCATGGTGTCCTCGGGCATGCGGGACGCCGGCTACCGGTACGTGGTGGTCGACGACTGCTGGTTCGACCCGCAGCGCGACGCGCAGGGCAACCTGCGGGCCAACCCGACGAAGTTCCCGAGCGGGATGAAGGCCCTCGGGGACTACATCCACGGCAAGGGCCTGAAGTTCGGCATCTACCAGGTGCCGGGCGAGCGCACCTGCGCGCAGACGGTGGGCACTTACCCCGGCTCCACGGGCAGCAGGGGCCACGAGGTCCAGGACGCCCGCACGTTCGCCTCGTGGGGGGTCGACTACCTCAAGTACGACTGGTGTTCCTCGAGCGGTACGCGTGACGAGCAGGTCGCGCGGTTCACGCTGATGCGTGACGCTCTGCGCGCCACCGGCCGGCCGATCGTCTACAGCATCAACCCCAACAGCTTCCACGCCATCACGGGATCCACGTACAACTGGGGCGAGGTCGCCGACCTGTGGCGGACGACCGAGGACCTGCTCGACATCTGGCAGAACGGTAACACCAACAGCTACCCGATGGGCGTCGGCAACGTCCTGGACGTCAACGCGCCGCTGGCCGCACAGTCCGGCCCGGGGCACTGGAACGACCCCGACATGCTGGTCGTCGGCCGCCCCGGACTGTCGCTGACCGAGTCCCGCTCCCACTTCGCCCTGTGGGCGCTGATGAGCGCCCCGCTGATGGCCGGCAACGACATCCGCACGATGTCCGCCGACGTCAGCGCGATCCTGCGCAACCCGCGCCTGCTGGCGGTGAACCAGGACCCCCTCGGCGCCGGCGGACGCAGGGTGCGCGACGACGGCGCCATCGAGGTGTTCGCCAAGCCCTTGGCGGACGGTTCGGTCGCGGTGGGGCTGTTCAACCGGGGCGGGAGCGCGGCGACGGTCACCACGACGGCCGCCCAGATCGGCCTGGGCGGAGGGCCGTTCACCCTCACCGACCTGTGGACCGGCGGCACGTCGAGCACGTCCGGGCAGATCTCGGCGAGCGTCCCCGCGCACGGTGTCGCCGCGTACCGGGTGAGCGGCGGCAGCCCGCTGGCCGCCACCACCTCACGCCTGCGGGGCAACGCCTCCGGCCGCTGCGTGGACGTGGACAGCGCCTCCACGGCCGCCGGAGCCGCGACTCTGCTGTGGGACTGCCACACGGCCGCCAACCAGCTGTGGACCACATGGGCGGGCGGCGAGATCCGCGTCTACGGCGACAAGTGCCTGGACGCCTACGACCAGGGCACCGCCAACGGCACCCGTGTCATCACCTGGCCCTGCAACGGCCAGAACAACCAGAAGTGGACCGTCGGCTCCGACGGCTCGATCCGCAACGTCCACTCCGGACTGTGCCTCGACGCCAACGGGGCCGGCACCGCCAACGGGACCCCGCTGGTGCTGTGGACCTGCAACGGCCAGGCCAACCAGAAGTGGACCCGCGCGTGAGCGACACGGCACTGGGCCGTGGCCGGAGCGACAGCACTCCGGTCACGGCCTCCCGCCCCACGGGGGCCGCATCCGCCGGCACGGCCGCGACCGGCTCGCCCGGTTCCGGCTGCGGCGGGACCCCGGGCGTCGGTGGCCGGACCGGGTGCGCGCGCATGCCGCACGCGAGGTCGTCAACCGGGGCGACCGGTCTCCCACGCCCCGCGTTACAGCGGCGTCCGTGAGACGTGAGAGGGTGCGGGGCGTGAGTGAGACACCGCCGAACACCCTGCAATACCGCTTCGACGGGCCGGAAGAGGCCCCGGTCCTGATCCTCGGTCCCTCACTGGGCACCACCTGGCACAGGTTGTAGAGACCGTCCAGGGGCGTCTACGCCAGTCCAGCGCGGGCATGAAATAGCAGGTCAGGTCCTGCTGGTCTCGGAGGGTCCGCCCAGTTAGTGATTGCAGTGTGATAGACGAGTGATACGGCGTGGGCCCCGCCTGGGGGCTATGCGTGGGCCGCGAGACGACGAAGCCGCACCAGAGAGCTCCGGCGCGCCTCGTCGTGAAATCGGCTGCGCTGTCGGGCACGATGCGGTCGGCGTCTCATGCGGCCCGTGTCTCTGTGACGTTCTGGGGTGCGCCTACTTTGCGATTGCACTCGCACATGCGTCGAAAGAGCCGGTTCCGTCAGAGAGCACAGCACCTCCTCGAGCACGGATCTGCCCAATCGGGTGGTGAGGATTCCCGTCGGATCGCTCCGGCGGGGGGCCTGCGTAGGCGGGGACCTGATACAACGACGCCCCGCTGGCCTGCTGCGGCGGGGCGTCATCGTGCCAGTATTCCGTTAATGTTGCGGGCGTCAGGCACTCAGGCCGGGCGGGTGTCAGTCCGAGAAGTCGAGGCTCTCCTGACCAGGGCCGGGGGCGCGTCGAGACTTCCGCGGCGGTTTCGGTTCCTTGGTTGCGTAGGCAGGTACGGGCAGGATGCCCTCGCCCCGTAGGTCGTCGGTGGTGATGAGCGGGCCGCTGCTCACGGCGTCCAGCAGCCGGGCCTGTCGGGGTTCGAGGGCTACGAGGAGCCCGAGCGCGTTGATGAGGTCAAGCAGGTCAACGGTCCACCGGGCAGGCCAGGTCGGGGGCAGGATGTCGTTCAACGGGGTCTGTCGTTCCACGTCTGGCTTCCGCTTGCGGAAGCTGAACCACTTGCGGATCACCTGCACCCCGCCGATCCGATAGTCCCAGACTTCCGGCGCCACGGGACGTATGCAGCCCGTACCCACCGTGAGGGTTCGCGTGGACGCGTCGTAAGAGATGTCCGCAGGTAACCCGTCGTCCTCTCCGATCACGACGACGCATTCCGGTTGTTCCTCCGGGGGAAGCCTCGGGGACGAGCCAGGTGAACTGTCGTGGTGGGATGCGAAGCGCTGGCCGTACGTGTGAATCCACACCGTGCGCCTGCCCACTTCCACGAGCTCCGCCCACAGAGCCGGGTCGCGTGTTATAGGGATACGGACACCGCGCTCGGCGAGGTTCGCGGCGAAGCGGCGGGTGTAGCCGCTGTGGCCGGCTGTTCCCGCGATGTACGCGAAGAGGTCCTCGGCGGTGACCGTCACGCCGTGCGTCTTGGTGAGCAGCCGCAGCAGGCCAGGGGTGACGTTTGGTTCAGCCTGGTGGGGGTGACGGTAAAGAGGGGCGACGCGGCCGCCTTCGGTGCCTTTGAAGTGATGAATGTCGGGCAGAAGGGCGGTGAAACTCACCGCCGGCCCCGGACGGCCTGATTCCGTGTGGAGTTCGGACAGGTAGATCTGGCGCTGGTCGTTGTGGGCGAACCACAAGGCCGGCCGAGGTCGGTCGATTACTCTTCGGTCCGCGATGATGTACTGCCGGTCGAACGTCATCCGTCCGTACTTGACGATGACTGGAACCCTCTCTTTCTCTGCGGCAAGACTGCCCGTCTCCTGCTGGCCGGGCAGTGGTGGTTCCAGCTTGTCCGGACGGCGGTCTCCGGTGCTCTTCATCAGCTCCGCTTTGGCGTCTGCCGGAGCCTGGATGAGCCTACGCCACCGTTTCTCCAGGACGTCCCGGCTGGGTGAGACGGGCCAGCTGCGGTTGTTCTTGTTGCCGGAACTCGTCCAGGGCAGCAGGGCGTCCACCGGTGGCATTGCCGACCACTCGGAGTCGGACAGGACGTGAAAAGGCGCGGTCCACTGTGTGCGGCATAGTTGCCAGGAGGTTCCGTCGCGATGACCGTCGAGGCCAAGCCCTTCCAGCCAGTTGAATTTCTCCTCGCGTGTGCCCGCGGGGACGTCGAGTCGCCAGACGCGCGCCGGTGTACCCGCGTCCGGGGCGCCATGGCGGACGAAGACGGCGATGCAGATCTCCCGCTTGACATCCTGGAAGACTCGGGTGCGCGTGTCGGAGTAGGCGCCCTCGGGGGAGAGACCGATGACCCAGCCCTCGTCGGCGGCCTCGCGAAGGTAATGGCGCATGCCGGCCGTGCCCTCGCTGTCCAGGTATCCGGAGTTGGTGATGAGGGCGACGATCCCGCTGGGGGCCTTCGGTGTTCCCGAGGCGGTCAACTGGTCGAAGACCTTCCAGGTGGACCACGCCCAGAAGTAGACGTAGAGGTTGTCGAGGGCGTATCCGACGCGTCCGTTGTCCTCTGGGTGGAAGCGGGCGAGGATCGGGCCCTGGCCGTTCGGGTTGCCCTCGGTGACCCAGCGTCCGACGCCCGACTGTCTCGCGCCCCGCAGGTAGGGCGGATTGCCGATGACCACCATCACCTTCTCGTCCGCCTTGATCTTGTTCGCCATTCGGCGGTGGCGGGCGATAGCCTCGTACATGAAGCCGAGGTGGTGCTCGACGGCGGGATCGTCGAGTGTGTCGGCCACCAGAAGCCTTGGCGGGCGGCGCGTGATGTCGGCGTCGTGGGACCGGAAGGCGTGGTGCACACGGAGTTCGGCGACGGCGTACGGCCCGGTCTGTTTCTCCAGCCCGACCAGTCGGCCCGAGAGTTCCCGGAGAAGCCCGGACTTGAGCGTGCTTCCGTGCTTCAGTGACAGGGACTTGGCGACATGGTCGATGATGTTGATGAGGAAGGTCCCTGTGCCCATGGCAGGATCGACGACGGTGACGTCCTCGCTTCCGTAGCCGTCCTCCTGGCCGAGCCGGTCACGCAGCACCTCGTCGGTGAAGCCGACCATGAAGCGGACGACCTCGCCGGCCGTGTAGTAAGTACCCGTCCGCCGTCGCAGTTCCGGGTCGTAGGCGCCCAGAAAGCCCTCGTACAGGTGGAGATAGGCGTCTCCGGTCTCGTCCTTGAACATCTCGGGGTCGACGGCCGATAAGACGTCGATCAGCGGGTCGATGATGCCCCGCAGATCGTCGAGGGCGTCGTCCGTCAGCACCGCGAGCGCCTTGCCCATCAAGGAATGCCGCTTGCCCAGTCGGATCGCGACCTCGGGAAGCGTGAGCCTGCCCAGATCAATGTGCTCAAGGCGAGCCAGCAGCATGGCAAACGTCAGCGTCTGACTGTATTGGTCCGCGAACTCCTCCGGGCGAGCATCGGGAAAGAGCAGGTCCTTCCAGTTGTCGGCCAGGATCGAGAACGCAGCGTCAGCCTCCCCGTGCTCCTCGCGGGTGAGACGCTCGGTGACCTCGTCACGCAACAGGGCGCAGATTCCTGCGATGCGCTTGACCAGTTCGTTGATGCTGTCGTGGACGATGGGCGCCGGCAGGAAGAAGTGCGTGAGGGCACGCTCGAACCCGGTGTCCGCGACGACGAGTTGCCGACTACCGGAATCGAGGTCTCCGACCAGGATTCCGGTCGGGCCGACCTGTACGCCGAAACGGTAGACCGCCCACTGGTATCCGTCGGTGTACAGCACATTGTGGAGTGCCTTGATCTTCTCCCACTGCTTGCGGTCGTGGCTCCTCACAGACCACTTCTCCGGATCGGCCCCCGAGCCCGGCTGCTTCAGCTCGACGTGCCCTAGGGTCCTGCCGCCGCAGGCGATGGCGAAGTCGGGCCGGATCCCGAGTTCCTTGATGCGACTCTGACCGTGGACGATGAGCTTGAGGCGTTGCCGTGAGGCCATGCCGCGCAGCAGATGCTCCACCGGCGCGGTCAGGCTGTCCTCCTTACTGCTGACCGCCCCTGCGGGACCTTGCAGCTTGGCCCTGACCTCCTCGCCGAACTGGGCGACGAGGTCCGCGACCGATCCGGTCGTGCCCTTTCCCGCCCAGACGTCCCCTCTTGCCATCGGCCCCCCAAGGTTGCACCCACGCCGACGATCAGACCCATAAAGAATGCCCATGACATCTCAAGCAGCAAACACCAGTGGATGTAGGTAGATTGGTGACAAGCTGGCAAGGCTGCGCGTACGGAGCTGGGTTGGAGCCGTGAGCCGGGAGTGCGTCCCGGGCGTGCGTCAACGGGCGGAGCGCAATCGGTGGACGGTACGGCGATACCGCAGGCACGCTGGGGCGATCGCGGGGGGCAGCGTGCGTGCGTCAAACGAAGCCATCATGGCTGCGGGGCTCCTGGTGATGTCCCCGCCGCTGCTCTCGGAGATCGACCACGTCGCCACGCGCGAGCTCGGCCGTGAAGCGGCGCTCAGCGCGATCGACGACATCCGACATTGGGTGCGACGAGGCCGTGCCGTTCTGTCCGAGACCACGGATGATCATCTGAGGTCAGGCTCACACGGCCATGATGCCCACTAAAAATGCAGTCGTAGGCTACGAAGCATGAAGATCAGGGTCCGGGACGCTCATCCAGCGGACGTCAAATGGATGAGCAACAACACCGAGGGCTGGACGGTCACCGTCGAGAAGCAGGAGGGGGCCGCCTCCCTGGCTGAGGCGCTGCACGCTCTGATCGCAGAGGATTTCGACCAAGGCGTGCGTATGGGATGGCTTCACTCAAGTCTGCAGCGCGCGGCAGGCGGCGAGCCCGGCTACGTCAGGCTTTATAAGCTCCACGTTTCTCCCGAGTTCCGACAAAGGGGCGTGGCACGAGCCTTGGTCGATGAGTTGTTCGCTCGGGTGCCCGATCAAGAGATCATCTTGTCTGCGTGGGACCGGGAGCTGTACGGAGTCTGGCTTAAGCTCGGATTTACATACGTCCCTGAATCCGACGAAATTTCAGAGGATCACAGTTACCCCGGTGACATGGTGCGCCCACCGGTAGAAGCTTCGTCCTGAAGAATCAGGCATCGTCGTGCAGACTCCTTCCTGCGGGAACGAATGTCCAGCCTGGGAAATGCCGAGCTTTTCCGCACCTGCGCGACCCTCGGCCCACTCGACGGTGGCGGAGAAATCGACGCCTGACCCGGCTCGTCGAACGTCACGCCCCACAGCTGCTCGCGCCGGCGGGCATGTGTTCGGACAGCGCCGTCACTCTCCTGATGACCATGCGGGATAATCACGAGCGACTGAGCACCGAGGCGTCTTTTGCTGCCCTTTACGGAGCCAGCCCCATCGAGTGCTCCTCCGGCCGGCGGAGTACGCGTCGGCTTAACTACGGCGGCGACCATCGGGCCAACGCCGCCCTGCACCGCATCGTGTTCACTCGCCTACGCGTCGATCCCCGCAGCCCAGGCGTACTAAGACCGTGTCCTACGTGGTGAGGCGGACGAGCCGCTTGTAGCAGCACAGGGTGGCGGCGAGTCCGAGAAAGGCCAGGTAGTTGCGGGGATCTCGCTCGTAGCGAGGACTCAGGCGGCGGTAGCCGGACAGCCAGGACATCGTCCGCTCGATGACCCAGCGGCGACGCCCTAATCGTTCGCTGGACTCGATGCCCTTGCGGGCGATGCGCACGCCGATCCGCTTGCCCCGGAGCCATCTGCGCAGGTCGGCCCGGTCGTAGGCTTTGTCCGCATGCAGGCGCTGGGGCTTGAAGTACCGGCCGCGGTAGGGGTCGTGTCTCGTTTGGTGACCCTCCACCATCGGCTTCAGACCTTCGCTGTCGTGGATGTTGCCGGCCGAGACGCCGACGAGGAGGGGCAGTCCGTTCGTGTCCGACAGGATGTGCATCTTGGAACCCGGCTTGCCCCGATCCACGGGGCTCGGACCTGTGTGTTCGCCCCCTTTTTCGCCCTCACGTGGGCGGTGTCGAGCACGACGCGGGTGACGTCGAGGAGGCCGGCGTCGTCGAGCCGATGCAGCACGGCCTCGTGCAACCGCCCCCAGACACCGGCTCTCGACCAGATCAGGAACCGCCGATGGGCGGTCGACTTCGAGACGCCGAAGCAGGGCGGCAACGCACGCCAGGCGCAGCCGGACACCAGGACGTAGATGATCGCGGCGAACAGCGTCTCATCAGGCGTGTCCTGTGTTCCGCCGCCCTGCGGCCGCACCTTCGACGGCGGGATCAGCGGCTTCGCGATCTCCCACAACCCGTCCGGAACAATCCAACTCCACGTACCCCGCCCCATGAACGAAACAACGACGCCTCACCACGTAGGACACGGTCTAAGCCGTCGCTGCCTGGAGGCCGACAACGCAACATCGCGGACGCAAGAGTCGGAGCCTCCCAACCTGCCCCGAAACCCTATCGGCCCCAAACGAGTCTGGTGCCGACGCTCACTCTCGCTCGCCACTACTACGAGATCTGCTTGGAAGATCCTGGGCACTGCCGTACCGGTCTACTGCTGGGCGATGGCCGCGCGAATCCGGTGGTCGACGCGGATGTCGTGCGCCAGGTGACCGAAGTACGTCACGCACTCCGGATGCTGTCGAAGCATCGCCGCCACCGAGCTGGCGGCGTCCGCGCTCAGGGTCGTCCACCAGGAGAAGACCTCGGCCTGGCCGCTCTGGTCGTCCAGGAGAGGGATCCATTCGAACGCGCCACCGCAGCACGCTTCCAGGAGATCGAGCTCCCTTACGCGGGCCGCCTCCTCGGCGATTCCGGCCAGCCACCTGACGGTAGCGTCGAGTTGCTCGAAACCGTGGGAGACGTCCGAACCGAAGAGTGTCGCCATCGCGGACACGACCTCGACCGCGCGAGCGGCGTCGGCCAGCAGATCCGTCATTATCGAGGCGACGGGGATTTTGATCAGCACGTCGAAGTAGAGAGCCGTGTCATCGGGATGCGTAGCGGCCAGCGTCAGGAGGTCGGCCCCCGCTTCCGTCGACCCGGCGAACAGTTCCTCCTGGAGGTGCTCGCCGCGTAGGGCGACGGGCTCCGTCGGCCCGTCCAGCTCATGTGCGACGAAGTCGAGGAAGGCGGACACCGTGGCTGGGCGTCGCTCTGGGTCCCTCTGGGTCGCCTCCCGGACGATCGCACGCCAGGGTCCCGACTTGGGGAGCAATGGGACGTTCACGAGGGGTGTCTCGCCCGTTACGGCCCACCCGATGAGCTGTCCCAGGCTGTAGATGTCGGCAGCGGGGCCCACGTGATGGGCGTCGCTGTAGTGCTCAGGTGCCGCGAACCCCTCGGAGCCGAGGAAGACCCCCACGCGGGTCCGCTGCGGATCGGTTGTCTGCCCCAGGGGCCGCCGTACGATCCCCCAGTCCGCCAGAACCCAGCGGCCGTTCAGGCGTAGGACGTTGGCCGGCTTGATGTCCCGATGGATCCATCCGATACGGTGCGCCACCGCGAGGACCGAGCATAGGGATTCCAATAGCTCTCGCAGGGCCGCATCATCAGAGAATTCCTTTAGGCAGCTTTCGGCGGTGGCCTCTGCGTACGGCATGACGAACCAGGTGTGCTTGGGATCGAAGTCCAGGACTGGCATCGCGTGCGGATTCCCGACCAGACTGCGCCCGCATTCAATCTCCCGTCGCATGCGGGCCACTTGACGTCTGGGCGGGTACTTGTCCTTAAGCTTCTTGAGGATGACGACCTCGCCGCTCGGCTTATGCACCGCCTTGAAGACGTCCGCCTGGCCGCCATCGGCGAGGGGCAGCCGTTCACACCGGTAATCCTGGCGCTCGCCCCGCCTGGATGGGCCTACCAGCTCTCTCGTTGGCGCGACCAGCGGCTTGCCAGCGAGCTCCTCCAGCTCCCCGGCTTCCGAGAAGAGGGTGATCCGGTCGCTCGTGTGGGCGATGGCGTCCGCGATGCTCGTCGAAGCCTTCGAGTTAGCGTCAGCCGGTTGCCGGGGAGCGACGACGTTCTGGAAGACCTCCGCAGGATCGAACCCCTCCGCGAGGTACTGGAGCACCTCGCTCTGGTCCTCGGGAAGTAGTGGCTGGAAGGCGTCGAACTGTGCCCTGTCCGCGATGGTGCGGATGGCCTCCAGGGTCTGGCCGTCGATACCCAGCTTTGCGAGTTCGGTGGCGGAGAACCGAGCGAAGAGAGTCGTCGGAGCGTGGGAAGCGGGCCGCGAAGTGACCAGCTGCTCCATGGCCGCGACGTTCCGCAACTCCAGTTTTCCCATCGCGGAGTTCACAGAGGCGAGTCTGGTGGCGGCCCACTGCAGGGCCTCGTCGTGCGGCAACACCTTGAGGAGGAGAAAGGTCTCACTTCCGTCGTCGGGCGCGAGGAGCACGCCCCTCCAGAAGGCCGTGATGCGCATCGTCCTCATCCGCGGATCACGGGCCGTGCGCGCGACGGACAACCCCAGCCCCTTGTCCGCGTACAGCTCGGCCACCGTCAGCGACTGGAACTTGGCCATCGCCTTGCGAACCGCGGCCCGGACGGGCTTGTCCAACTGCTCGTAGTCGGTCCAGAAAGTGTGCACGAAGGCGAGCTGCGGCAAGGGTAAGTCTCCTACGCGAGAGGCTGGTTGTGGCTCTCCAGCGTATCGCCGGGGCGTCCACTGGAAGTCCGGTCGCTCGGCAGTTCGGTGCCGCTTCCAGGCGGGCGCAGGTTCGCCCTTACCTGACGCGACACACCTGCGATAGTGCCGTACCACGTCGAAGGCCCTGGGTGCCGGTGCGTGAAGCGGGGGACGCGATGTGGCGCTTATGGTGTCGGCGCCGGGAGGGTACGGAGTGATCCTGTGACAGGGGGAAGTGTTTGTTGCAGTATGTCAGCTGCTGTGGTCATTGCTACTGTTGTGGTAAGTATGACGGTCGAAGGGGAGTCGCCGCGCGATGCGGTCGGGGTGTCCGCTCTCGGGTGACGCTGGGGCGTTGACGGCCCGGGGCCGACGGTACATGCAGCGGCCGTTTGGCCGACCGCCCGATCACCGATTGCGCTGTGCGCGCGGCGTCGGCGGAGCATTGCAGCGGGCTGGGGGGCGTGTGATGAGCGACATGAGACTGTGGGACGACAATCCCACGGGTGTGGACCTGCTGGGCTTCGCATCCATCGTCCACACGGTGGTGGCCACGCTCGAAATCCCGTATCTGGACCCGGTGACGATCGGGATCGCTGCGCCCTGGGGCGGCGGGAAGTCGACGGTGCTGCGGCTTTTGCATGAGGAGCTGGACGGGCGAGACGGGTACCGGGTGATCCGTCTCGATCCCTGGGAGTTCGACGACCAGTTCGATGTGCGCGGTGGCGTCATCGGTGAAGTCCTGCAGGATATTCTGTCGGCCTACGGGGCGCAGGAGGGCCTGCCAGAGAAGATCAATGGGCTTCTTGAGCGTGTGAGCTGGTCACGTGTTGCGGTCAGTATGGCGAGGGGATCGCTGGTCGCCCAGTCCGAGGACTTGGTCGAGGCCCTCACGCCGCGTTCGAAGAGCGATGCCAGGAGCCTGGCGGGCTTCCGGGAGGAGTTCGCCTGCCTGCTCAGGGACTTGACGCAGCTGAAGCGTCTGGTCGTGCTGGTCGACGATCTGGACCGCTGTTTGCCCGACGCGGTGATGGCCACGCTGGAGGCCATCAAGCTGTTCCTGTCCGTCGAGAAGGTCGCGTTCGTCCTAGCGGCGGACCAGGACATGGTGCGCGAGTCGATCGCGGCCAGTCTGGACGCCACGGGCAGGGGGGAGCGGTTCGCCCACCGCTATCTGGAGAAGATCGTCCAGGTGCCCCTGTCGCTGCCGCGGATCGGCGCCGACGAGGCGGCCACCTTCATCACTCTGCTGCTTTCGGCCCACCAGTGCTCGCCGGAGCACTACACACGGCTGGTTGAGCACGCCCAGCAGCGGCGGGCCGCTGGGCAGTCGCCGGTTCTGTCGGATCTACAGAGTCTTCCGTGGCAGCCCGACGGGGCCTCGCTCGCTCTGGCCAGCCGGCTGGCCACCGGTCTGTCTGCCGACCGGTCCGGAAGCCCGCGCAGCATCAAACGCTTTCTCAACGCGTTCGCCCTGCGGACCCGGATCGCGGAGAGCCAGGGCATCAGCATCGACCCCTCGGTGATCGTCAAGCTCATGCTGCTGGAAGACAGCCCCGGCAAGGACTTCGAGACCCTCGTCAAACTCCAGGACGTCCCGCGCAGTGAACTCCTTGAGCATTGGCAGGCATGGGGGAAGGGGGAACGTGACGACAGGCCGGACCAGGTCAGTGAGGCGAGCAGGCACTGGGCCGCTTCCGAACCCGACCTCACCACGGCCCCGATCGGCCCCTATCTCAGCCTGGCCGCTTCTCTCGTGAGCCTCACTGCGGCTGCGTCCCTCACCCAGGAGCAGGTCACCTGGGTCTCCCACCTCGCCGGTCAGGCCGAGCCGCACCGGCGCAGCGCGCAGCAGGAAGTGACGGCACGCCCGGTCACGGAGCAGCAGGCCGTCGTCGAGGCCCTGTTGGAGCGCGGCCGCCGGGAACAGGAGAGTGAGCCGCTCGTGGAGTCCCTCCTGTACATCGCGAAGGCCACCGAGGACCTACGCCGCCGCATCGCCGACGGCCTGTGGAATATGCGCCACAACCTCACCCCCGGTTCCGCCCTGGACATCGCCGACAGCGACAGCGAGGAACTGCGCGACCTGGCGGCACGCTTGGCAGGCGCCACCGACATTGACCCGATGGTGCAGGAAGCAGCCAAGGTGGAACAGGAGGGCCGCTGATGGGGACATCGGGCTCTTACGGAGGCAGCGGCTCCGCGGAGTGGAGCGCGGCGCATGACGCTTTCGACGCCCTGCCCGGCGTAGGAACGGGACCTGCGGACACTCTGGATCTGCCGGACGGCCAGCAGTTCCTCGACGATGTCGTGCAGGCGCTGGCCACCGCGCTGAGCAAGGACGATGCGGACCACGGAACGGTGCCGGCCGGTGGCTATCCCCTTTCTGCCCTGATCGCCACTGCCCGCGGCAGCGGCGGTGGCGGCGGGGGAGGAGGAGCCGGGGGCGCGGCCGGCCCCGGCCGTATCGGCGGCGGATCGCAGCGCCAGGTGCTCAAAGGCTCCTCCCGCGGTGCCGCAGCCCTCGCGGGAGCCTACGCACTGCGTAACGGTGACGCCGCGCAACTGCGGGAACTCGGCCTGGACTTCCGCGAGCTGAGCAGCTTGCCACGGCGCACTCAGATTTCCCGCATCCTGCAGGCCGTCCTCGGTGACGCCGGACACCCCGACGAGGCGGCCTTGCGCAGGGCCACCGTCAAGCACGTCAAAGATGTCCTCCTCGCGGTCGAGCCGCCCACGCCGGAAGACAGCCTGCGGGGCCTCGTCGCCGAATGGATCTATGAACTCGGCCTGGTCGAGCTCCAGTCCCAAAAGGCCAGCGACAACCTCACCCCGGAGGAAGCCGTCCGCAAACAGGGCTGGCTGCGGTCCTGGCTGCAACGCCGAGTGCGCCACATCTCCGTGCCCGACACACGACGCATGACCGTCAAGGAATTCACCGCCACAGCAGCGAGAGTGACGAGGGAGGCACTGCGCATTCTGCGCGCAGGACGCTCATGACGACCGCCTATGAAGTACTGCCGCACGACGGACAGCAGCACGAGCCCTCCGCCACCGCCCTGCACTGGCCCCGCACCCGAGCCCACAGCCCCACGCCGACCGTCACCTGCACACTCGGCTGGGACCTCGACCTCCTGGGCCCCGCACCGGCCGCTGCCGCCGACCTCGTCCGGATCGCCGCCTCCGCCTACCTCGCTGACCGCAGCGCCCGCCGCCCCACCACCTTCGCGCGCACCATCGACCTCACCGTCCACACCGTCGACCCCGACCCCTGGACCGCCTCATCCGGCCGGCTCGCCGAAGACTTGCTGTCCTGGCTCACCGGCGATGCCTGGCACCTGCACGCCGTACCCGCCGTTCCCGGCGGCCACCGTCCGGCACCAATTCCCGATGCCGACGACGTGATGCTCCTCAGCGGCGGACTGGACTCCTTGTGCGGCGCCGCGGACCACCTCGGTGACACGGCAGAGCGAATCCACCTCAGCCACTACGACGGCAGCACCGTCATCCGCCACGCCCAGCAACAGACCAGTGCCTGGCTCAACGGCCGTGGGCGGCAGCCGCTGCACCACCTCAGCGTGAAGCTCTGCCAGACCCATTCCGCCGCGGAATCCTCCTCGCGCAGCCGCAGCCTGTTGTTCGCCGCCCTGGCCTCAGCGGTCGCCGCTGGCGCTTCGAGCCCGCAGGTGACCGTGCCCGAGAACGGCTTCACCAGCATCAACCCGCCCCTGACCGCAGCGCGGGGCGGCGCCCTGTCCACCCGCTCGACCCACCCGGGCACGTTCGCTCGCATCAACGAGCTCCTGGCGAGCCTGGACATCCCCGTGACGGTGGCCAACCCCTACGCCTACCTCACCAAGGGACAGCTCCTGGCGCGAGCCTTGGACCGTGCGGGCCAGTCCCTGCTGCTGGCGGGGGCGGAAACTCTCTCGTGTAGCAAACTCGACGGCAATTGGTACTCCGGCGGGGACCCCACCCTCAACTGCGGCCTGTGCCTGGCCTGCCTGGTACGCAGGGGATCATTCACCGCAACCCCCCACCACGACGCCACCACCTACCTTGTCCACCACCTCACCGGCGCAGCACACCAGCTGCTGCTGGACCGCCGTCGTAAAGACGTCCACGACGTGCGGCAGGCCATCGCCCGCGGCATCGACGACACCGACATC
The DNA here is from genome assembly GCA_014650475.1 of Streptomyces albogriseolus. Lineage (GTDB taxonomy): Bacteria > Actinomycetota > Actinomycetes > Streptomycetales > Streptomycetaceae > Streptomyces > Streptomyces albogriseolus. Next base: position 48,309 of record BMVA01000004.1, on the reverse strand, counting down.
CTCGCCGTCGGTGAACTCCCCCCCGACACTGACCTCGACGCCGTCGTGGACATGTGCCGACGAGGTCTGCAGGAGCTGAACCATGTCCCCCTTCCCTGACGATTTGCCACCGCTCGACTGCCACGCCCACATCGCACCCGATGTGACCCCCGCGCAGATCGGGGCCCTACAGGGAGCCGTCGTCTTCGCCGTCACCCGCACCCCGGCCGAAGCACACCGCGTCGGCCGGCGCCGTGACGCGCGCCTGGTGTGGGGATCCGGCGTACACCCCGGAGTACCCGAAGCGCTCGATGCCTTCGATCGGCAGCTGTTCCGCGCTACCTTGCGGAACAGCTGCCTTATCGGGGAAGTCGGCCTCGACCGCCGAGGCAACCTCGAGCGGCAACGCACCGTACTCGCCCAGATCCTCCATGCCGCACAGGACGAGGCCGTTCTGCTGTCGTTGCACAGCACCGGACGCACCGGTCCCCTCCTCGACCTGCTGACGGACCAGCCGCACCCCGGAATGATTCTGCACTGGTTCCTCGGCAACCCCCCCGAGCGGCAACATGCTATCGACCTGGGCGCCTACTTCTCCGTCAACGCCGCCATGCCCGACGACATCCTGACCTCCCTGCCCCTGACGCGCGTGCTACCGGAGACCGACTTCCCGGCTAGCCGGCGCGCCACCGGCGCATCACGCCCCGGCCACGTCGACCGGCTCGAACAGCGGCTCGCCCAACTCCACGGCATGACACCAGAAGACGTCAGACGGCGCTTCTGGCAGAACCTGCGCGAACTGACCACCCGCACCCACGTCCTGGATAGGCTTCCCGAACACGTCGCGGACTGGGCTCTTGAAGCCTGACACACAGCTTTCGTAAGCCACCGACGTCACTCACCCCGGCTGACACGCTCCACGACCCGGGAATCACTGCGCACGGGCTCCGGCAGCACACAGTTGTGCAGACCGCGGGCTGCGAGAACCTGCTCGACCCTCAGCCCCCGCACATCGGACAAGTCCGCCCGCACCAGATCGGCATCCGCCAGGTCCGCACCGTCGAGCCGCGCCCGACACAGAACGGCGCCCCTGAGCGTTGACCCTCGAAGAAGGGCGCCCCGCAGGTCAGCCCCCGGCAGCCGGGCCTTCGCGAGATGACGCCCCGCGAGATCGACCGGAGGCCAGGAACCTCCTCGACGCCGTGAACCAGGTGCGGTGAGCGCCCGCAGCGCCTCCTGAACCATCTCGTCGGGTTCCTCCGGAAGCTGCACGGACGCCAGACCGCCCGGCGCACCGGCAGGCTGCGTATGGCGGCGCACGAACGCATTCAGCACCCGCGCGGCATGCCTTCCCTGGTCAGGGGCATCCTGGACGATCTGTTCCAGTGCTAGAACGCCCCCGATGCACACATACGGCTCAGCCGAACTGAGCCGCTCCAGCGCCTTCGTGAAACGGTCTGTCACCTGCCCGCGACGGCTCAACCGGTAGGACCGGGCCGTATAGACCAAGGCGATGCCGGCACCAACGCCCGCAACGGCCTGCACCACGGCCAGCCGGACCTGCCCCAGCGCCGCAGACCGGGCCGTGGCATCCATCGACGACCAGTCCTGCCCGGCCAGCCAGCGTGCCAGGCGCTGGCTCAGCGGAGTGAACATCAGGGCCAGCACCCCCGCCAGCCCGGCCGCGCCCAGCACAACAATCACTGCCGACCATACCTTCTTCAACCTCATGCCCCGGTTTCTATCGCGCCCACCCCCTCGGGGGCGACTGCAAGCCGCGTACGGAATACGGAAGGTGGTCACTACCGTGCCCGTGCCGCCACGCGATCGTGCCCTTGTCGACGTTCGTCCCGAAGAAGTACAGCAGTGCGTCGAGGCGGTCGGCGAGCAGGAGGCGCAGATCCAGGGGGCGGGCGAGTTCGAGTTAGGGTGGGCGCCCGCGATGTCGAGGTCGACGGAGAGCTGGGCCCGCTCGTGCCTGCTACAGCAAGATCTGTCTCCGTGCGGCGGGTTTGTGACTGCCAGGGAGCGAGCCTGTGACGGGAGAGCCCATGGAGAACACCGGGGCACTGCACGGGTTCGGCAAGCACCGCCGCCCGTTACTGACTTCGGCTGGTCAGGGTGACGTGGGTTCGTCGAGGATCAGGCCGGTACCGGCTATGAAGCCGTCAAGGGTGCCGGGCCGGTACTGAAGGCGCTGAGCCGGTTACGGACGAGGGCTTCGAGCCGGTCGAGCGCGACCACGGCGAGGTTGGTCAGGCTGCGCGTAACGTGTGCCCGTACCCACTCGACGGGGTTGAGGTCGGGTCATAGGCGGGCAGCAGGAACACCGTCAGCACTCACGCTCGGCGATCAGCTCGCGCATGGCGTGGGAGACGTGGGTGTTCAGACGCCCAGACCAGCACGATCGGTGCCTTGACGAGCTGGTGGACGCCGTCGGCGAGCGCGATGAAGTCCCGCTCGCCCATGTTGCGGCGTGCGCTGCTGCCCGCCCGGTGAACGCGCAGACGGTGGCACAGCCGGGTGCGCGAGCCTGGCCGTATCGCGATCAGCCCGGCCACTGACAGACGCCCCGAGCGGCGCCCGCTGACGGTCACGACCGGGGTGTGACCGCGCCAGCCCAGGTTCGTCTTTTGGGCGGCCGGCGGGTGAACCCGGCTTCGTCCTCGAAACAGATGTAGCCCCCGCAGGCCGCCCGGGCCCATTTACCTCCGCCCAGGTCCCCTCCTTCCACGCGGTCACGGCCTGCTCGTCGCGCTTGGCGACCCGCGGCGCGGGGACCTGCGGGCTGAAGCCGAGCCGGTGGATCAGCCTCCTCGCGCCGGAGACGCTGTAGGAGACGTGGAACTTCCTGCCGATCAGCGTGGCCACCCTCGATGCGGTCCACACCTGGTCCTCCACCCAGCCGTGGGCAGCCGGGGCCCTCATCGAGGTACGCAGCCAGTTTCTCCAGGCAGCGCGGGGACAACCGGCAACGGAATCCGCTCGGGCCACGGGAAGCAAGAGCTTCACGACCGCCGACCCGCCACAACTGGTGCCAGTGGTTAGCCGACTTCACGCTCACCCGCAGCCGCCGCGCGACCTCAGACGGTTTGATCTCCTGCTCGAACCACTCAGCCGCCTGCATCCGTACTGACTCACGGCGCCGACGTCCCGCAGGAGGCAGCCCGCCCCCATCCGCATATCGCACACCACACGGATACAGCCGCCCACCCACACCCATCAGAGGCTTCGCAAAGATAAGGCGGGCCACACGGCTGCCCGTCAATGCCGGTCACGAGTAGACGGAGAGTCAACGCCGTTTCAGTGCGTCATGGCCAGGTTGAGGGCCGGTTCGTTCGAAGCCTTCCGGCAGTGATCGAGTCATGCCGCTGTACCGGGATCGATGGGACGGTTGTGCAGTGCCATCCCGGACGGGGTCTGACTCGTGAGATCTATGACCGAAGTGTCCAGTCACGGACCTGTCGACTGCCGTTGCGGGATGCTGCCTGCCACCGAGCCACAGGGCGTGTCCCCATAGGGGCCTTGCCGAGTTTCAGGCGCCATCACGGTTCAGACCGCCCGAGCAGGCCGGTGCCATTCACCCTAGCCAGCACGCCACGTGGGAGGCGAACCATCATGACGACCCGACAGCGCAGCACCTCCTCGAGCACGGATCCGCCCGTTCGGCGCGAGGTCGTCCTGGGCGTGGACACGCACGGCGAGGTGCATGTTGCCGCCGTGATCTCCCCGCTCGGGAAGAGCCTGGGAACGGAGTGCTTTCCCGCGACGGCGGCCGGCTACCGACAGTTGCTCGTGTGGGCCCGCAAGCGGGGTACGGTGCGCCGGGCCGGTGTGGAGGGCACCGGCACCTTCGGCGCGGGCCTGTCCCGCTACCTGCTGGCCCAGCAGATCCAGGTGTACGAAGTGAACCGGCCCGACCGCTCGGCCCGCCGGCTGCTCGGGAAGTCGGACCCGCTCGACGCGCAAGCCGCCGCGCGAGCCGTGCTCAGTGGCCGCGCCCGGGCCCGCGCCAAGTCCGGCGACGGTCCGGTGCACAGCGCCCGGATCTTCAAGCTCGCCAAGGACTCCGCGGTCAAGGCCCGTACCCAGGCGATCAACCAGCTCAAAGCCGTCCTGGTCATCGCCGATCCCGTACTGCGGGAACGACTGTCCAGCCTGGGCAACCGCGAGCTGTTCCGCACCTGCGCACGCCTCGGGCCAGACGACGGTGAGGAGGGCGAGAGCGCGGTGGTCCAGGCCACCCATATGACTCTGAGAATGCTCGCGGAGCGGATCGAACAGCTCACCGGGCAGATCAATGAGCTGAACCAACGCCTGACCCAGCTCGTCGAACACCACGCCCCACAGCTACTCGTCCCGGTGGGCATCGGCCCGGACAGCGCAGTCACCTTGCTGATCACCATGGGGGACAACCCCGAGCGGCTGAACACGGAGGCATCCTTTGCTGCCCTTTGCGGAGTCAGCCCCGTCGAGTATTCGTCGGGCCGTCGGAGCACGCGCCGGCTCAACTACGGCGGCGACCGTCAGGCGAACGCCGCCCTGCACCGCATCGTGTTCACCCGGCTGCGTCACGACCCGCGCACCCAGGCGTACTACGAACGCCGCACCCAGGAAGGCAAGACCCGACGCGAGATCATCCGATGCCTCAAACGGTATGCCGCCCGAGAGGTCTTCAACCTGGTCAGACCGGTCTCCCTCGCCCCCGCGTTATAGGGGCGTCCGTGCGACGAGAAGCCCCGCAGGTGCGGCCCGGCGGGGCTTCTGAGTAGGTGGGATTCAGTGTCCGTCGTGGGCGCCGTTGCACTCGGGTTCTCCTCTCTCGAGCACCCGAAGCAAGGACGCGGTGACGACACGCGTCTTACGGTCGACGCGCAGCATCCGACCCGGGAACTCTTCGCGCCCAATCAGGTTGTAGCCTTCACGTCTGCAAAGCCCAACGCCTGTGGAGGCGCCAGCGGCACTGTCTGTTCCCTCCGATGTTGCGCGGCCCGCCCGGAGCGACCGCGACGGCATTGCCGGAGGCGACGGTCGCCAGCCTGTCACGCGTCACCGCGGAGGACTTTGCCCGCTTCACCGCGCGGCCGCATCGCTCCGCTGGCCTTGTAGCGGGTGGCATCCCTACACGTCGCCCGCTGTCGAACGCTGCCCGCAACCCGGGACCTGGCCTGGAACGTCAGGGCAGTTGTGCCACAGTGCGGTCCGCTTCCTGTAGGCGCTCGCTGTAGGGGCTCATGACACGACGAAGCCCCGCCGGCTCGGCGGGGCTTCTGTGCGCAGGGGCTACGACGGAGTGCAGCGGCTGGTGTGGGCACCGTTGTACTCCGGCTCTCCGCTTTCGAGCACGCGGAGCAAGGACGCAGTGACGACACGCGTGGTACGTCCGATGCGTAGCACGCGGCACGGGAACTCTCCGCGACGCACGAGGTCGTAGCCCTTCGCCCGAGAGAACCCCAACGCCCTGGAAGCGTCTTCCACGCTGCCCGTTCCGTCCCAGGTGGCGCGGATGTGTGTAGGGCTGTAACGGGTGCCTTGCACCTCGTTGGTCTGTCCGTGCAATTCGGATTCTCCAGTTGCTAAGGCGGTGCGGCTTGCGCGCAGCTGATGGCGTTTGATGCTGCTGAAAACGTCTGGCGCCAATGCCTGTGGCAGGGCCAGTAGAGTGCCGACCCGAATGATCAAAACAGCTGCATGTCAACTTCATTCCCGGGTGCACTCCCGGATGCGATAGAAACCGGTCCCGTGCGGTACGGGAAAGGTGGGGATGCCGTTACGCGCATCGCGGGATCTTGAGCGCCCACGGCACCTGTTCCACAGGAGCTCTGCGGCAGCGCAGAGAGCTGACAGCCGTGCGACGCTTTGAATTGACAGCCGTCTTGGCGATTCCTTTCGACGTAGGTGCAGGTAGTGGCGGTGGACCATCAATGATCCGGGGAGACGCCGGTTTGGCTAACCGGCGATCCCGCGCTATGTTGCTTCGCTTCGCAACATGCCCGCGCAATGTGCGTCCGCTCGTGTAGTCGACTGTTGCAGCGCTGGCTCCGCCACCGGTCCGGCCTTCCACTGCTCCGTCGGCAACGACACCGACGCCTATGCCTGGACCAACTCCAGGAGCCAGCCCACATCTCAACGGCGCAGCACAGGTGCGCGTGTTAGCGGCGCATTCCGCCCGAGCCACTGCATGATCTCAGCTGGTGTACAGTCCACCGACTTATCGCTGGACGGCAAGGGAGTTGGGGGCCTCTCGGTGATCGAATTGAAGATCCCGGAGATCTACTGGGATGACGAGGCCGCCGTGAGCCTGCTGGTTGAGTACTTCACCCGACGACGCTCACGCGGTGACCTGTTCTATTCCGGCGCACACTTCGAGCGCCTGGGCGGGGGCGGGGACGCTGAGCACGTCGCGGACTCCTTTGACAGCAACGATCTGGTGGCCATCACCACGCTCAGTGTGTCCCTCGAGCCGCACGGGGCGATGAACTTGCTGACCGACCCTGAGGGGCACTGGGCGCGTCTGCTGTCGCTCATCCCTCGTGACGCGCGCTTGGAGAATCCTGGAAGCGATGCGCTCATGGAGGAGGGTGGACCCGCATGGGAGTTGTGGGAACGCCTGGCCGGCACCAAGCAGTACCCCGGCAAACCCGACGGCAGCGGCCCGGTTGTCGCAGGCAAATTGCTGGCCCGCAAGCGGCCGCGCCTCATCCCCATCTACGACATCCGCATCAAGCAACTGTTCGAGCGACCGAAGACGGACCAATCCTTCTGGACCGCGCTGGCTGCGACCCTGCGGGTGGACAACGGTGCTTTTTATGATCAGTTGGTCCATCTCCGCGATCAGGCGGGTATCGGTGAGGACATCGGCGTCCTGCGTGTGTTCGACGTCGTCGCCTGGATGCACCAAGGCCGGCAGGGTCAGGTCGCGAGGAGCTGAGCTCGGAGGTGGAGCACGGCGGGGGAGGCGCATGCGGAGGCCGATGGGGCGCCGAGGGCGGGCGACGCTGAGCGCAGACCTACTGAGCCCTGCAGGTCAGATGTTCCGGAAGAGACCAGCCAGCGCGGTGAGCTGCCACGAAAGGGGTGCTGGGTGTGCTGCGCCGACTGTGGCACCGGGGACTGACGTGTCGGGCGGAAACACGACACACCCCACCTGAACCGGATAGGGGCTTTGGCACGAGGTGTCGCAGCGAGGGGCGGTCAGCGGTGGCCAATAGATCACGCCTCATGCTTCCTGCGGCACGAGAAGTGCTCGGGCAGCCCTTCGGGTCCTGGAAGGCTTGCGGGCTGACCGCAGCCGAAGCGGCAGAGCGGGATCGCTCGACCCGAAGCGTCGACCGGAACCCTGGCGGCCTCGGTTTCCCGGGGGCGGGACTCAAGGACGATCGCGCGGCTGCCACGTCTTTGCTTCGGTTCAGCCCGCTCCTCCGAAGCCGGACGGTCCTCGGTGCACCTGTCGCGCCGGTCCCCCTGTCGTACGGATGGCTGGCGCTCCTTGTCGTCCAGGGCGGGCCCGTTCGCCTCAAGGTACTGCTGCCACTGCTGTGCGGGGAGCCAACCGTGGTGGCCGCCCCGTTGGAACGGGATCCGCTCACCGGCCGCAGCTTCCACGATGAACCGGGTGAGGGTCAGGCCGCCTTCCCCTGTGAAGGCGCTCGACTGATGGGCGGGCATGAGGACGCGGTGCCAGCCCCCGCAGTACCCGGCGTCGGTGGGGTTCTCCGGGTCGTAGGGCTTCTCCGGGCACCGGGTGAGCGCGCCGTTTTGGCTGCACTGGCCCTCCTCCAGGACGAAGTTGCCGTCCTGGACCGCGATGGGGTTCTTCTGCACGCGGATGACGGAGGCCGGCAGGTTGGGCGTGCGGACGTAAGGGACGGTGCCGATGCCTGCGTGGTCGGGGTCGGCGAAGTCCCAGACCGACTGAATACCGCCGCGGCGTCGGAACCTCTCCCGTGCACGCATTCCGCGGGCTGTCTGGGCGCTCAGCTGAGGCTCGTAGCCCAGGACGATGCCGTTGGCGCCGTTGATGCGTACATCGAGGCGCGCGTGCCCGTCGGCGGTCTGCGACTCGATGTCGGCGTGGAAGCCGTGATCTTCGGAGTCTTTCGCGACGCGTTCCTTGCGGGCGAGGTGCTCGTCGGACTCGTGGCTGATGGGCTTCTCCCCGGGTTTCCGGTAGTGGGAGGCACGCCATACGCCGTCACGCTGGACGAGGTACATGGGGACGCGCCGGCCGCGGAGATCCCGGCAGTCGGGGCAGATGAGCCCGCGCTTTTCGACGGGGACACGTCCTCGCATGCGCAGGAGCACGTTCAGGAGGTCTTGGCCTTGCGGGACGCCGAGGTCGGGGCGGTCCAGGTCGAGGTTGCGGCCGGCCGGTTCGTAGAAGACGGGGTTGCGGAAGAGGTCTTCGTCGCTGTCGATCTGAATGTCGTCGTCCATTGGTGCTCCCCGCAGCCGCCACGAGTAGGACTCACAACGCTACGGGGAGGGTCTGACAATCGGGGCTGTCCTGCGGAAACAGGGCGTACTGGGAGACACGGGGGCAGTGGGCCTACTGCGGTCAGGTCCGCACAGCTCGCAGCGCTTCCTCCGGATCTTCTACTCGTGTCCGACTCGCTGATCGAACGGATCGGTCCGGCGGGCGCCCTGACGGTTCGCTATTCGCTTCGCGTCCTTGCTCCTTTCAAGGCGGCGACTCCGCTCCGCTGGGGCGAGGGCACTGATCGCCGAACAGGATGTTCGGACCGAACCGAGCGACCTGACGATTTTGCCGTTAGGTCCGAGACCATGGCCTGCCCTCGGCCGAGCGCGAACATGGTCAATCGAGGTGGCCGGCGGCACCTCTTCCTCTCGCTACGGCTTCGAACTGCAGGCGGAAGAGGGGAGGGAGGGGGCCGCTAGCCGCCCGTTCTTCAGCTGCGTGGACGGGCGGCCAAGCACTTAGAAGGCACGTGCTCTATCCACTGAGCTACGGGGGCTGACCTGCGCAAACGCAGTCTTCCAGGCGCTCGTCCCGCGATCCTGTGGGACGTATGTGGGATCTGGGCGATCCCTGGGAGCCGTGGGACGACGGGTTCCTCGCGGCGACCCGGAGGTAGCTTCTCACACCGTCTTCACTCTCCCGAAGCCCCTCGCGGAAACAATCCTGCCCCGGCTCGGCGTTGACGATCTCCGAGCCGAGGAGGGGAAGGTGTCGGGCCTGAAGCTGTTCCGCACGGATACGACGAATAGCGGCGTGACCGAGGTCACGCCGCGTCTTGCTGAGGTCGAGGCAGATGTGCAGGGCCTTGTCGAGGCGCATATGGAGACGCTGTTGGGCGTCCGGTTCCTGGCGAGCGAGTACGGCACTGGGCCAGTCCACGGGGGGCGAATCGATTCGCTCGGGCTGGACGAGAACGGATCGCCCGTCATTGTCGAGTACAAGCGCGGTGTCGACGCCGGCGTCATTAACCAGGGCCTGTTCTACCTGGCCTGGCTGATGGACCATCGCGCCGAGTTCGAGCACCTGGTCCGCGACCGGCTCGGGGTGACGGCCGCGTCCCAGGTGCTGTGGAGCGGCCCGCGCCTGATCTGTATCGCCGGCGACTTCACGCGCTACGACGTGCATGCCGTGCGTGAGCACCGGCGGTCGATCGACCTGGTCCGCTACCGACTCTTCGGCAGCGACCTGCTCGGGCTTGAGACCGTGGCGTCCGTGAGTGGCGGCATGCAGGTGGCACGCCGGGCGCGCCGCCAGGCAGTTGCTCGGGCGGCAGCCGACGCCGAGGGTGCGTCGATGGTGGAGCTGGCGGGCGCGGTCGACGAGGCGCTGCTCGGGCTCGGGGACGGTGTGAACCGTGTCGAGCGCAAGCAGTACCGGGCGTATCAGCGGTTGCGGAACTTCGCCTGCCTCTGCCCGCCGCAGCGCAGCAAGCTGCTGGTCTACCTGAAGGTAGACCCGCAGGACGTCGACCTGGTTCCGGGATTCACCCGTGACGTGTCCGGTCTCGGTCACCACGGGACGGGTGATCTGGAGGTGCAGCTTCGTACTCCGAAGGACGTGGAGCGGGCGCAGGATCTGTTCCGGGCCAGCTACGCGGCGGCGTGATCGCCTGCCGGCCTCTGGCTGCTCTGTGGTCGTGGGGTGATGCCTTTCGACGTGCGAGTCGGGCGTGGCGGTGGACTACCAATGATGCGCGGGATCGCCGGTTTGGCTAACCGGCGATCCCGCGCTATGTTGCCCCGCTCTTGTGTGCCGATGATCAGCGTGAACGGCTGACAGCGGGGTTGGCAGCGTCCACGGGAGGGGCCGGCGGGCTGGTGATGAGGCTCGTCCTGCGTTCGGGGCTGGCGGGCTGTGGGCGGCGAAGGCCGGTTCCATAGGCGAGCGTCTCGGAGAGATCGGCCAGCAGCGAACTCGGGGTGTGCGGGGACGCGGTGACGGCCCAGGTGGTCCGGTCAGGGTCGGGACCGGCCCAGACGGTCCAGGTGGCCAGGTTCTGGCTCGGGTGCTGGGCGGTGAAGGCGTCGAACTGGACGCCCGCGTCTCCGCCGGGGGACGTCCAGCGGATCCATCGCCCGTCCACGGTGTGCTTCCATCCGGCGTCGGTGAGGGGCTGCGTGGCCGCGGTGACCATCTTTTCGTCCACCGGGGCGCCGATGGCCGTGTCCCAGCCGTCGCCGTCGGCAAGGTGATTCAGAAGCTCCTCTATCACCGGGGCGGGGGTGGCGCCGGTCGCGGTGAGGACCCACATGCGGTCGGATACGGGTGTCTCGTAGGCGGCCACGGTCCATGCCGTTTCGTGCGCGGGGGTTTCGTGGGCGCGCTCGATGCGCAGGGTCTGGGACTCGTGGATCGCGTGGGTCGTCTCGTCCGACCAGGTGCGCCACTTCTCCCAATCGCCGTGTGCATCGAGGAAGGCGTCGAGGAGGGCGTCGTGGTCGTCGGCATCGGCCAGGTAGGCCGGGACGGTCTCCGGCTCGGGGCGGGCCGGTTCGGGCTTGGCTGCGGGGAGGGCGAGTGGGGCGCGGGCTTCGGCGGCGGCGCGTTCGGTGTCGGTCAGGGGCGCCGGGCCGGGGCGCATCTCTGAGCCGTGGAGCTTCTCGAAGGCGAGCATGGCCCCAGCGGGTGAGTGGAAGGTGTCGGCGACCTGGCGCAGGTGGTCCTCGCCGTGGAGGTAGACGGACTTGCCGCTGCGGCCGAGGTAGGTGCCGACCGCGACGGTGGTGTGGCCGTCGTGGGCGTGGGCGTGGATGAGGAGCTGGCCGTGGCGGATGTCGTCGTGGATCTTCTGCGCCTGATTGGAGACCTCGCGGATTTCGCTGCGGGTGCACCAGGGCATGGGGTAGTTCGCCCAGGTCCATTCCTCGTCCATGGCCTTCTGGAGCCGAGGGGTGATCTCGACGGTGATGCCTTCGGCGGCCAGGTGCTTGGCCGCGTCCTTGGCCCAGTAGGTCTCCTCGTGGTCGATGCGGACCAGGACCAAGGTGTTGTCGGCGATGACGGTCCAGTCGGCTGCTTCCAGGCCCAGGTGGGCAACGTGTGCCTGGGTGCCGGTCAGGACGGCGGTCACGGCGCTGGGATGGGTGGGGTGGGTGTCGAGGCATACGTGGGCGTCGATGGTGGGAGTCATGTGGGTGTCGTCTCTGGCGGTGGCCGGGCCTTCGGGTCCGGCCACCCGCGTATGCGGGGTGCTATCGGGTTGCTCGCGCGGTGCGGGCGGTGTGCGCGGCTGTGGTGGTCGGTGGGCCGGCGCGGGTGGTGGGCGCGGGGCGCAGTCGTGGCGTCGGGACTGCTCCGGTGGCGTGCTGCCAGCGGGTGCGGATGGCGCCTATGTCGGCGAGGGAGCGGCGGGCGCCGACGACGAGTTGGAACGGGGTGTTCGCCGGGTCGCCGGCGTACGCCTCGATGCGCCGGCCGGTGTAATCGGCGGTGGCCAGGAGGGAACGCTTCAGGGCGCGCTCGCCCCAGTGCTCCACGGAACCAGCCGGGTCTGCCAGCATGCGCAGCACTTCGCCCGGTTCACTGCCGCCGTTCAGCAGGCCGCGCTGTTGGGCCTCCCACAGGACGGTGACGGGATCGACGGGCTCGCGGCGCCGGGCCAGGGCGGTCAGGCATTGCCAAAGGCCGGCGTGCAGGGGCAGGTGGAAGTCGTCGGGGAGCAGCCACCGGACGGACTCGATGTCGGTGGGGTGGGCGGTGGCGGTCGCGAGTAGCAGTTGCTCCTCCTCGACCGCCTCGGCGTAGTCGGGCGCGAGGGCCGGCGGTGGTGCCGCAGTGCGGGGCAGGACGCCGGCGCGCGGGGGGAAGCGGCTCGCGATGTCGTCCACCACCGCGGCAAGGGCGTCGGCTGCGGCGAGCACCGTCTGGACGGGGTGAGGGAGAGAGGCGTCGTGGACGGTCTGGACGAGGTGTTCGGCGGCACTCTGCAGACGGCGGCGGGCGCGTTCGGCCTCGACCATCCGCGCGTAGGCCGACGCGTGGCGGGGCCAGGGGCAGACCTGGATGAGGGTGTGCAGGTAGGCGGCGGTCAGCCCGCGCGCCTGCTCGCGTCCCGTGGCGAGCACCTGGTTGAGCCAGGTGGTGTTCCTCGCGTGCTCGGCAGGGTCGGGCGGCGGCAGGGTGCTGATCGCGTCGAACAGGGCGGCATGTGCGGCGGTGGAGAACGAGTCGGCGGCGATGCCGGTCACCTCGCCGAGGCGGTGCGGATCGAGGAGGAGGGCACCGAGGAGGGCCTGCTCGGCGTAGCGCACGGGTTGCGGCGGATGAGTGTCGGGCAGGTCGTCGAGGTCGTCATCCTCGTACGGGTCGGCGGGGTGGGGCATCTAGGCGGCCAGGGTGAAGTCGTCGGGGGTGAGGGTCTTGCCCAGGTGTGGGGCCAGCAGGTGGGCTGCGAGCCGTGGCGGGACGGCGTTGCCGATCTGGCTGAAGACCTGGCCTTTGTTGCCTTGCCACGGGTAGTCGGCGGGAAAGGACTGCAGGAGGCCGGCTTCCTGGGCGGTGATCCGGATCGGATCCGGTGCCGGTGAGTTGCCGTCCGGGGCGAGTGTGGGTTCGGCGACCCAGGTGCACTCGTTCGCGCGGTGTCCGAAGAACAAGGTGCCGGCAGGCTCGTCCACGCTGCGGATGGTGGCGTTGGACTGGTTGTTGCTGCGCAGAGACCAGGACCAGCGGTGCTTCGCGGAGGTGGGCGCCGGTGCCGGACCGTTCACCCCGGGACCATGCGGGTGTGCCCGGCCAGTACCGTCGCGATGGCGTTGCAGGACGTTGTCCGGGCCGGGCTGTGGTGTCCAGGTGCCGCGGTTGCGGGCGTCGATGAGGGTCTTGCGGGAGCCGGATGGGAATGGCTCGGGCCCTCCACCGGGGCCGCCGCCGGCGCACACGGTCGGCACCGGGCGGTCGGTGGCGCCCCAGCCGAGGGCCTCGGCCATGGACACCCACCGGGCGCGGCCCGGCCCGAACAGGCTCTCCGGCTCGGCGGTCTTGGCGTGCGTGGGCGGGGGAGGTTCGGCGGTACGGGTGCGTGACGCGAGCAGGATCGCCCGCCTTCTCGTCTGGGGGACGCCGTAGTCGGCGGCGTTGAGGATCCCGGCCCATACCGAGTAGCCCCAGGTGCGCAGGATCGCTGCGTACTGCTTCCACAGGGGCAGGACGTCCGGCACCTCCTCCATCGCGACCCAGTCGGGCTCGCCGACCGTGTTGAGGGCGTGCAGATAGCGCATCGGCTCGGCTGCGAGCAGGGAGCGCTCGTCACGGCACGCGGCAAGGAGGCGTTCGCGGGTGTCGCGTCCGGCGGCCAGGTCCTCGACCGCGGCGTGCACCAGCGGCTGGTCCACCAGGCCGAGGCGTTTGCCGGCCATGCTCCACGCCTGGCACGGAGGGGAAGCGATCAGCCCGCGCGTGCGGCCGATGAAGGGCCACGTCGGATACATCGCCACGTCGGTCCGGATCGTCAACTGCCCGGCAGCGGCACGGGTTTTGCAGGCCCACTCGTCCCATTCCAGACCCACGTCCCGTACGCCGAGGACGCCCAGTGCTCTGCTCCAGCCGCCCGGACCTGCGAAGAGGTCGAGTATCACGTGGCTAGCCCGAAGTCGTCCTGCGTCAACGCATCCGCATCTCCGCGGCATGTCCAGGGCGAGCAGCCGTCCTCAACGCCGTTCTCCAGCGCGTGGGCCTCGTCCGCGTCGATGCGCAGAGCGGCCCGTTCCGCGGCGGTGACGTGGTCGATCGGCGCCTGGCTCAGCGGGACGCGAGAGCGGTGCAGGAAAGCCTCGCCGAGCAGTCGGCTGCCCGCCGCGTTGGCGCGGGCGTTGCCTTGCCGGATGGCCGCGTCGAATTCAACGACGTCCGCCCACTCGGACGGCGATGTGTCCCTGATATGCCTCCACTGCGCATTTCCGTGGAACGGACATCCCAGGCAGCTTGATTTCGGCGTATCGGCAAGCCCGAGCGAGGTCAGGTAACGAACGCAGTCGGCCCTGCTCCAAGAGAGGTCCAGAAGAGGATGCCGGTTGCGCATGTACTTGACGTCTGCGTCCTTGGCGCGGTGGAATTCGTCCGTGGAGATGCCCACCCACTGCTCGACGAAGACATCCTTCGGGATGCGCGCGGGATAGGGATATTCGAGAAGTTCGCGGACCTTTTTCTTGATCGGCTTGATTTTATATTCCCCAGTGCACTGCCGCCTGGTCATCCCCTGCTTTCCGTTCTGATTGAGAACGTAGAGGGGCATGGAGGCGAATCTGTGCGCCGGGTCGAGCGCATCATTTCGGATGTTGCCCGAGGAGACTCTAAGGATGGGTATTCCGGCCGGTTCTGCGATTTCCCGTTCCAGGCGGTCGAGATGTTGGTAGACGGCGCGGGGTTCCCAGCCGGTGTCGGCGAAGATGGCGTAATCGGCCTTGGGGAGCACTCCGTTGGCGGAGAGGGCAAGCATGGCGCTGGATTGGACGCCGGCGCCAAGCGAAATGCAGATGAGGGTGGGAGAGGCGTGAATCGGGATTTCCTTGTATGAACGAGAAGACGGCAGCCGCTGGGGGAGCGGGTAGCGCTGTCAGCGCCGTGCGCGGGCGGTGTTGACCGCAGTGGGGGCGGGCACGGGGCGGGCCGCCGACAGGCTGATGCGCAGGGGGGAATCGATGACAGCGCTGAGGGCCGAGATTCCGGGGGCGGTCAGACGTGCGCGGTCGCGTGGCGGCCCGCCTCGGAAGAACGGGGGTGCGGACCCGGGCTCGCGGGTCACCAGACCTTGGGATTCCAGGTGGCGCAGCATCTCGCCGTCTACACCCACGTCGTGGCAATAGGCGCGCTGATGCCCGTCGTACTCGGTGACGGTGATGTTGCCGCGGGCCACGTCGAGCAGCACGCCGCGATGGGCTTCTTCAATGCCGGGGACGGTGGCGTCGGTGCGGGCTCTGCGGGGCAGCCTGCCGGCGATGTGGATGGCGGACTCGATGACGGCGAAGGGCGCGAGGGCGGTGAGTTCGCGGGCCAGCCGCACGTACTGGCCGAACCCGCGCCGGGGGTCGGGGCGCTCGTGCTGCGCACCGTCGGGGGGCCAGACGTGCTGTGCGGCGGTGAGGTAGCGAGTGGCTCCGCCGGTCAGGTAGGCGATCTGCTTCAGGCGTACGACGGCGCTGGTCACCGGTTCGATGGCGGGCAGGGGCTGCTGCCGGACCGCTTTGATGCAGGCGAGGGCCTCGCGCTCCAGACGGCGGGCGGAGGCCGCGTAGGCATCCGGCTCGCACTGAGGGGTGCGGCCGAAGACCAGGATGTCGAGCCTGTCGTTGTGCCGGGTGTAGAGGTCGGCAAGCGCCAGCAGCCGCGCCACGGGGGTCAGCGGCTCGGGCACGTCCACGTCGAACAGGGGGGTGTGATCGGGGTCGGGCGATGTCGTCATCAGGGGGAGGACTTCAGGGGCGAGCGGGCTGGCGGTCAGGGCTGGCGCGGGGCTGCTGGGCGGGAGGTGGCGTTGGCGCGGTGTCTCCGCCGGCCGGGCGCGGCTCGGTCAGGTAGCGGCGGGCGTCGGACAACGCGCGGAAGGCATCGGCACGGTGCGCGCCGAGGTGACTGTGGACGTCGATCGCGTCCAGTCGCTTTTGCAGCGTCGTGTGTGCGCTGCTCTTGCACAGGGTGACGACGAGGGCCAGGGCTTGGGCGTAGTGGGCGGTCGCACGGCCGAGGTGCCCGGCTGCCTGGCTGAGCGGCTCGGCCCGAGCCTGGTCTGCGGCGTCGGCGTGGTCGTAGAACAGGCAGTACTGGGTTTCGCCGGTCACGCGGGAGGTGATGTGGCACAGCAGGTCGATGTGCCGCATCACGTTGAACAGACCAACCGCGTCACCGGTGATCCGGTGGTCGTGCAGGTCGGCGAGGACGGCGTCGAGTGCCTCCTCCAGCGTCATGTCGTCGAGGTCGTGCGGTTCGTAGACGCGCAGGGGGGCTCCTGGTGGGGAAAGGTGGTCGGGCGGCCGGAGGCTGCATGCGCGGCGGCGCGGTCAGTGGCGCGGGGTGTTTGGGGCGCTGGGGGCTGAGGTGTAATGCCGCGGCGGAGCGGGTGGCCACAGTTGGGTTGCCGAGGGCGGGAAGCTGGCCCGGGAGAGGTGGTTGAGGACGGCCAGTCCCTTGCCGGTCAGTGCCAGGCGTTGTCCGAGGAGGGAGGCGGGGTGGGCGGTGTGGTCGCGGTAGGCCAGGCCCTTGCGTTCCAGGGCGTGCCACGTTGTGAACGCGATGTGCGACGAGGTCTGGGTGTCCACATACTGCGGGCCGTTGTCCCGTTGCCGGACTCGGCTGGGTGTCCGTGCCAGAACCCGGAGGGCGGCGCGCTGTTGCCAGGTCAGTCGGCGCGCGATGGCCGACAGTTCGGGTGTGGAGAACGGCGGTTCGGCAGGACCGGGGGGCAGGGGACGCTGAGCTCCGGGTAATGAGACGGCGGGTTGGGTGGGGTGGTGCTGGTCATCGCGTGCGTCCCGCTGTCTGCTTCGTCGCTGGGGGCGTCACGGCCGTTGCTCGGGCGGGGGCCGTGGTGGGCTTGTGCTGGGCGAGGGCCCGGTGGCCTGCGGCGGTGACGTTCAGGCGCTGGCCCTGGTGCAGGGACGTGGTGGTGTCCACCGCGACGAGTCCTCGCTTGATCAGGGCGTTGAGGGTGGCGACGTTCACGGTGGCCCGGTCCTTGTCGATGGCCCGGAGCACGCCGTACCGGCTGATCACGTGACGGCTGCCGCCCCCTGCGGACAGCCGGGCGAGGACGGCACACTGACTGTCCGTGATCCTCGGCGCCGGTGTCGCCTGGTTCTGTTCGGCGTGCTGCTTCAGGTCTCGGGTGATGCCGCTGGCGAGGTAGTAGCAGCCGGTGTGGGCCAGGACGAGCTGATGGGCGGCGTCGGCGAGGTGCTCCGCCATGACGGGGGTCGCCTCCGCATGCCGTGCCTTGCGCACGGCTGCTTCATCGGCCGGCGGGCCGGGGAACGCCGCGCCCTCCAGGGGATTGGCCTCCAGCGCGCAAGCCAGGTCGGACGCGGCGAGACTGGCGGCCAGGACGACGGAGGCGAGCGCCTCCAGAGACGGGCGGCTGCCGGGTACGGCGGTGTACTGGCTGCCATCGAGGGCGGCGAGGCGTTCCATGGCCCGTTGGACCAGCTGGTTCGTGGCCACGATCTTCGACGTGAGCTGCTGGCGGGCGTCGGTGCCGGGTGTCAGGGTGAGCGAGCGGATCTCGCTGTGCAAGTCCTCGAAGTCGCTGCCGAGTTGCCGCAGGCGGGAGATCTCGATTTGAAGGTCGATCTGGCGGATGCTGCTGCTCCGGGTGAGAGGGACGGTGGTCAGCGGCTGCGCCGCTTGACCGGTGTGGTGGACGGCGGAGAGGGGGCGGCGCCGGGGCGGGGCGGTGCCGGTGGGATGTCCTGCAGGGTGGCGATGCCGAGGTCGATGCGCACGCTGATGCCGTCGGCGTGGAGGTGGGCCTCGGTCTGCACCACGCTGCTGACGACGGCCCGTTCACTGAGGCCGGCCGCAAGCACGTACAGCGAGCCGTCAGCTGAGGGTGTGAAGCGGTGCCGGGCCAGGATGGCGCGTGCTCGGTCCGTGGCCGCGGTCGCGGTGACCGCGTGGTCGGTGAAACGGAAACTCACGTCGGGCTGGGCGGCCGGGATCGCGCCGCGCTGGCGCGTGGTCCAGGCGAGGTCGACGAAGTCCATGGTGTGCGCGAGCAGCCCGTAGGCCGCGACACCGGCGCGCTCGTGCGCGTCCTCGGCAGTCTCGGGCGGCAGGAGATGGAGGGTGCGGCCCTGGTGCTCGCGAGCGGTGAACCCCGCCCCGGTCAGGATGCGGGAGGCATTGCGGATAGGGCGGTTGAGGACGACGAAGGTCCATCCATCGCCGGTCGAGCCTATGAAGACATCGGAATGGTCGATGAGAGCCATGGTGCTCCGGATGGTTGGGCGGTGAGCGCGAGCCGGCGAGTGGGGCGCAGCCGGGTTACGCGGCCGTGCCGAAGCCGCCTTGCCGGTGCGCATGTTTGGCGACCGCGCGGATGGTGATGTCCGTGGGGGCCCGGGTTTGAGGCCACAACGCACTGGGTGGATCGAGCCGTTGAGCGGGTCGCGGTCAGCGCGTCTTTGGCGCAGGGGAGCTCGTCGGGGAGTTGGGCGGGACTGGACTGGACGCAGTGCTGGCGGGTGACGGTGCAGGCGAGTGCGCGGTCGTGATGCCGGGGCCGACGAGCGCGCGGTCGATGAGCTGCTCGTCCTCTCGCCGGGCGGCGGCCGAGGCGAGGCGCCCTGACAGGTGCTGTGTCAGCGAGCGGTATGTAGTACGGGCACGGTCCATTTCGTCGGCGGCGCGTCGCAGGTTGTCGCGGCTGGCCGCGGGGTTGGGGTCGGCGTCCTCGTACAGCAGGATCTCGGTGCGGCTGTTGATGGCGAGCGTGCACAGGGTGGCGGCCAGAGAGACCTGCGCGCAGGCACCAGCCAGTTGGGCCAGGTTCTGGCGGCCGTCCTTGATGGCGGCGTACTGGCTGATGGACAGGTCGTGCAGCTGCTGCGTGCACTGCATCGCCAGCTGCTGCGTGCGCCGAGCGAAGGGGGCGATCTCCCGGACGGGCTTGAGGATCTCTCCCTCGCGGACCTTTCGTACGTCGTCGCGCAGGGTTTCCAGCGCGGGTGCCACCTGGCCGAGGAGGCGGGTCTGCTCGGCCAAGTCGATGATCTGCAAGAAGAACTCCGCGATGGAGAAGGGACGGACGTGGTGTCGGGGGACTGGGGTGCGGGCGGCGTGTGTCACGCCGCTGGTCCGAAGTCGGTCTGGGTGGGTGCGTGCTTCGCGACGGCGCGGGCGGTGATGGCCTTCGATGCGCGGGCGGACGCCGCCGACAGGTCCGCTGCGCCGGGCTCCAGGTACCACGGGCGCAGGTCGAGCATGGCGGCCCGCATGCCGGTGGCGAAGCACAGGGCGGTGCCCTTGGGCAGGGCGCGGATCGCGTCGGGGGGCAGGATCCGTTCCTGCCGCATTGACACGGAGGTCGACTTGCCGGACTCCGAGTGTGAGGTTGAGGTGGTCTCGACATCGTGGTCGCCGATCAAGCGGCTGAGCTTGTCGGCGAAGTCAGGGTCGTCGATTCCGCTGCCGATGACCTTCACAGTCGAGGCGGACCACATGGCGTCCATGCCGGCGTCACCCCAGACTTTCTGGCCCTGGCGGTAGGACTGCAGGATCGTGATGGGGATGATCCCGCGCGAGCCGAGGTGGGAGTACAGGTCCGGCAGGTCGCTGATCTTGCACACGTTGGCGGCCTCGTCGAGGATCGCCAGCATGGGCGGGTCGAGGCGTCCGCCGGCGCGCTCGGCTTGGGCGGTCGCGGCTCGCATCACCGCGTCCGCGCACGCCGCGATCAGCGCGGAGGCGCCGCCGCCTCCGTCTTTGCTGAGCAGGAAGAGCGTGTCGGTGGAGGTGACGAACTGCGCCGGCTGGAATTCGGGGACGTCCTTCTGCGGCGTCACCCAGGCCGCGATCTCAGAGTTGAGCAGCGCGGCGGCGTACTGGCGGGCGGTCTCGTAGATGCCGTCGCGGGTCTCGGGAGGTCCCTCGACGGTGCCCTTGAGCTGGGCGGCGACGGCGGTGAAACCGTGATCACGGAGGATGTCGAGCGGGGTCCGGTCGGCCGGGAAGGCGAGCCACTGCATGATGTCGGTGATCGGTCGCTCGTCGAGAGCCGCGGCCAGGAGCAGCTGGGACAGGATGTTGCTGCCAGCCTTGGACCAGAAGTCGCCCTGCTGGGAGGCATCGACGCTCGCGGCGAGGAAGTGGCCGGCCAGCCGGTTCGCCCCGTCCAGGGTGGTCGCGCTGGCCAGGGGGTTCCACCACATCTCGCGGGCAGCGTGGGCGATCTGTTGCGGGTCCATGGTCCACACCCGTCCCGCCTTTGCCCGCGCTTCGTAGGCCGTGGTGAAGGCATCGCCGGCGGCCTTGTTGCTGGTGAGCAGCACCGGTCCGGGGGCGTGCAGGATGGAGGGGATGGCGAGTGAGGTCGTCTTGCCGGACCGGGGTGCCATGATCGCGACGGCGACGTCCTCGAACCCCATGCGCACCTCGTGCTTGGTGCCCTGCAGGTTGCCCAGGAGGATGCCGGTGTCCTTCGCGTCGATGTTCTTGGCGTCCTTCAGACTCGGCCGCAGGGAGCGGGCCTTGTCGGTGATCGCCCTGGCCATCAGGGGCTCGATGTCCCGGGCCTTGGCCATGTCTGTGATCTTCTGTTTCCGGCCTCCGCTGCGGCTCGTGTGCCGGGCCCATACGACGCCTACCGCTACCCCGAGGGTCAGGAGCAGAAGGACGGGAACGATGCGGGCGCCGATCAGCAGGGACGTTTCTCCTGTGCGGGGCCAGACCTGCTCGGGGTGGAGCAGGGCGGCGGTCGGCTGGTAGGGCACCCAGTCGGCTCCGGTGAGGTAGGCGGTGATGTTGCCCGACAGCCAGGCGAAGTGGGCGAGGGGGACGACGATCGCGAGTACGCCGAGGAGGAGGCGCAGAACGAGGTCGTATCCGTCGGTGGAACTGTTCGAGGAGGAGGAAGGGGGCAAGGGCTACGTGCTTCCTGGCGGGACGGAGGGGATCAGCGGCTGCGGCCGTTCTTGACCGGCGGAGGCGCCGAGGGCATCGGTTTGGTCGACGGGACGGTGATCCAGGCGGGATCACCGCCGCCGACGGGGTGGTGCGGGGCGATGACGTCGACCTCGACGGTCTCGGGAGCCGGCGGCATGTTCACTTCCGTGCCGCAATCCGCCGGGCGGGTGCGGGGACCGGTATGGGGGCCAGAGGCGAACGGGCCTTGCGAGCGGCGGAGTTGATCTCCCGGAGTGCCTTGCCGTGGGTGGCCCAGTCATCGAGGTAGCTCCACGATTCGGCGTGATGCTCGGCGAGGGCGTCGTCGAAGTCGGCGGTGCCGGGCTTGGCGGTGGTGGGGAGGGCGTCTCGGGTCTCCAGCCACTGCTCGTGCAGTTCGTCGAGCCGGTCGAGGGCGTCGCGCAGGACGCCCAACTGGTAGACCCAGCGGCTCTGCACCGTGTTCTCCGTCAGCTGGGCCAGCTGTGTCTCGGCGGTGGCCAGCAGGTGACGGGCGCCGTAGCGGAGCGGCTCGAACGCCTCGGCGGTGTCGGCGTCGCGCTGGCTCGCGCGCATGCCGTAGGCGTGGTCGTCGTGGGGCCAGCCGTCGAGGTCGGTGTGCTCGTCGGAGTAGGAGTCCCAGGCGTCGAGGATCTTCTTGCTGTCCCTCACGTAGCGGTCGAGGTGGCGGAGGAAGTCGCGGTGTGCGTGGTGGTCGGTGGAGATGAGGTGGAGTCCTGTCGGTTCAGCGGCGAGCGGCCGGCTGGGCTGGGCCGACGTTCGCCGGGGTCGTCGCGGGTTTCGTCTGCCGCAGGCGGGCGGAGCGTGCCTGCGCGCGGAGGGACTTGAGGCGCGTGGCGTGGGCGTCGACCACCTGCTGTGGGCGCAGTGGGCTGGGCTCCTGCACGGCGCTGTAGTGGCCGGTGCGGTCGTACATGCCGCGCTGGAGCGGGCTACGGTCGGCCAGTGCGGTGAGGAACGATCCGACCAGGTGGGCGGGGGTGCGCTCGTCGAAGTAGGCGTGCCAGATGCGCGGGCCGTGGAACTCTCCGTGGCCGGGCTCACGGGTCTCGACGTGCCAGGACGGCCGGTCGTGGAGCTCGCTCAACGGGCGCAGTTCGATGTGACACATGGAGTCCGGCGAGCGCGCTGTGCCGTCTGAGTCGCGGTGCCACCCCGCCGAGGTCACCGGTTGCCACGGGTCCGGCTGCTGTTGCGGCGGGACGATGAGGGCGTCCGTGAAGCCGGCGAGGACCTCGGCGGGCACGAGTTCGCCGAACTCGGCGTACCAGCCAGGCTCGGTGTCGGTGGGCTCCGCCCGCAGCCGCCACCACGCGGAGGTGGTGGACTGCGGGTCGAACTGGAGGCGGTGGCGCAGGTCGGGGCTGCGCAGGACGATCTCGGCACTCAGGGGGTCGGAGACGGCGCTCCATCCGGCGGCAGCCAGGCCGTAGGTGACGTGACGGGCGTCTCCGGGGCCGGCGAGATGGCGGGGGCTGGTGTCGAAGGGGATCTGCCAGGCGTGCTTGTCGGCGAACGCGGCGAGCTGCCGTTCGCTCAGGGGCACCGGGCACTCCCCCGCTCGCTTGTGCCGGCGCTGCCGTACAGGTCGCGGAGGTCGTCCAGGACGTAGTGGAGGGCGTGCTGGTCGGCCTGCTCCCACGCGGCCGTGCGCAACTCGGTGATCAGAAGGTCTACCTGCGCGGTGCGCGGGACGTCCGGGTGCTCCTGCAGGGCACGCGCGAGGGCGCGCAGGGTGTCGGCGAGCTGAACGGGCAGGCCCGTGTACTCATCGAAAAGGGGCTCGACGAGGGCGAGGGCCTCGACGGGGTCAGGGTTCTCGCGCAGGTAGTCGGTCAGATCCGACAGGGTCTCGGTCGCGGCGTGGATGGTGTCCGGAGTGATTGCGGGCATCGGGCTCCTTGGGACGGGGGCGTCGGATCAGCGGCGGGTCCGGGCGCCGCCGGCGTGGGTATAGGGACGGGCGGTGGTGCGTGGCCGTGTGCTTCGGGCGCTGTTGCGGGCCCAGGTGGCGGCGCGGGCGGCCGTGATCCGGGCCTGTTGCCACGCGCTGAGCTGGGAGGGCGTGACGGAGACCGACCAGGTGCGGATCTGTGCGCTGTGCGGGACGCGCCCGCGCGGGCGCATCACGGGATCCGGGTTGGCGAGTTCGGCCGAGAAGGCTTGCACCAGGTGCATCGGGGTGTTGGGCGTGAAGTTGGCCGTCCAGCCGTTTCCCTGCTTGTCCTTCGCTCCGGTCCACCACATCGCCGAGCCGTCCGAGTTGTGGTGGTACTGCATCCACGCGGTGCCGTCCGGGCTGGTCGCGGTGTAGTGCTCGCCCTCGAGCCGCGTGTGCCAGTTCTGCTCCTCCAACGGTGTCCAGACGTTGGGGGCGTGGGCGGAGCGGGGGCGGGTGAGGGCGTCGGTCAGGCCGGCGACGATCTCCACCGGGGTCTGCGGGCCCAGGTGCGCCGTCCACTCGCCGTTGGGGCCGTCCGCTTGGCCGTGGATGGTCCACCCACCGGGAAGGACGTAGGGGTCGTAGGCGACACGGACGGTGCGATCCGGGCTCTCCGTGAGCAGAGGGCCATTCGTCTTGGACTTGTCCCGCCATCCCGAGGCGCGCAGGAACTCCGAGATGTGCCGGACGTCGCCGCCGCCGGCGAGCGCGCGAGGCTGGACGAGGTAGTGCTGCTCGGCCTGCTCGCCTGGCCCCCAGCCCTGCCATTGCTTCTTCTTCATCGGTGCCGCCGGACGACGAGCGGTGCCGGTGCCGGGGGCTTCGCCGCGGTGGTGGCGGGCTGGGTGCCGACGTGCTGCAGGGTGTCCTTGTGTTCGTCCAGGTCGAGGGTGATGTCGTGCAATTCGTTCGAGGCGCGGCCCAGAGCGAGCCACACCTCTGCGGGGAGGGCGCCTCGTTCGGCCTGGTCCTTGGCGAACACGCTGCCGGTGGCGACGAGGTGGGTGATGCCGCCGAGGACTCCGGCCTCCGGGTCGAGGACGCGGGCGATGACCTGCGCGGCCTGGGGCGGGGGGAGCTGAGCGAGGTGGTCGGCGAGTTGGCCGAGCTGGCGGGTGATCTCGTCGGCCAGTCTCACCGGGTAGGGGGCGGGGTGGGTCATGCTCCTCCGGGTCGGTGGACGGTCAGTGGTGGTGGCGGTGGCCGACGCGCTGCGTCTCGGCGAGGACGGCCTCCGGGCGGGCGCCGGCCAGCGGGGAGGCGCGGTCTGGGCCGGTCGGGATGCAGGCGCGCAGGTAGCGGCGGAACAGGGCTGTTGCGAGTCGGGGCTTGAGCCGGTGGCTGATCGGTGGGGGTGTACGGGGTGTTACTGGTTCCTCCGGGAATCGAGCGGGGCGGGGCGTGGCCCCGGCGTGGTGCCGGGGCCACCCGGGCGTCCTACGGAGTGCGTCGGGCCGGTGCGGGGCCCGAAGGGCAGGGGGTCGGTGCCGGGCTCTGCACGGCGAGGCGAGCTGCGCGGGTGCGGGCCTCATGCACGGCCTGTCGGTAGGCGGCTTCGTCGAAGACGTCGGGCGTGCAGTTGACCTCGTACCCGGCCAGGAGCAGGGCGGGGATGGCACGGGTCGCCAGGCGCTTCTGTTCGTCGGCACCGAGGTGTTCGGGCACGGTGTGCCAGATGTAGAGCGGCGCGCCCATGGGGTATTCGTGGCGTTCCAGGCCGAGCTGTTCCAGCAGGTCGTGGAGCTTGGCGGGGGCGCCGGAGGGGGTGTCGGCGTGGATGGTGGTCGTCAGGGCCTTGATGTAGATCTCGACGTCCGTGCCGTACTCGTCAGCCAGGTTGGCCATGTGATTCTCTCCGGGTTCAACGGCGGCAGGATGGCCAGGGCTGGGCGGTGCTCGGCGGCGGTGTGAGGGCCGCCGGGTGCGGAACGCGGGCGGCGTGGTTGCGGGCGCGGAGGATCACGTGCGCGGCCTGGCTCATGGAGCTGGCGGTGTCCCCGAGCCGTGCGAGGGGTTCGGGTTCCTCGCCGGGTGCAGCCCCCTGGAGGTCACTGGCGGCGATCCAGGCGCGGACGACCACTTCCCTGGTGAGTGGCAGCAGCCCGTGGACGGGGGCGGCGATCTCGGTCAGGACCTCGGCGATCTCTTCGCTGGTCTCGGCGGCAGCGACTCGCTCGGCGAGATGGGCGAGGTAGCGAAGGGCCGCGTCATGTTCGCTGTCCGGCGTGGCCAGCGCGTTCAGAGCGGGGTCGAGGTGGACGCTGTGACCGGCGGCGAACAGGGCGTGCGAGGCGGTGGTCGCCTTGAGGCGCTGCTGCTCGACGGGCAGGCCGTGGGGGAGCCGGTGGTAGTCCCCGCGCGGTCCAGGAGCGGAGAGGAACCCGCCGGTTCGCTGGAGGATGTCCGCCGCCTTCTCGGTGCCGCCGATGGCGACGACCAGGCCGGTGCGGGGGTCCTTGGTGATGGTGACGTACTCCAGCACCCAGAAGTCGGGCTCCTTGAACGTCATCGAGTCCGGGTGGCCGGCCTACGGGGGCCGGCGGGAACCGGCGGTGTGGAAGCCGGGGCGGAGGTGGGCGCGATCCGGCCTGCGGGGTGCTGGAGGGCGGTGCCGATGCCGAGCGCGTCCAGCTGCGGGCCGATCTCGCGCAGGGCGCGGGCCTGAGCCTGGGTGTCGTCGCCGTCCAGGCGGTAGATGCCGCTCTGCGGGTCCTGGACGAAGCCGTTGGCGACGAGGATCGTGCTGGCCCGGTCGTCGATGGGGGCGGTGGCGACGCTGCCGTCCGGCTGCCAGGTCAGGACGACCCGGTCCGGCTGGGAGGGCTGGATGCCGCCCAGGGCGTTGTGCCGGACCTGGGCGAGCGCGCTGTCGTAGCGGGCGAGCAGGTCGCTGGCTATCTGCTCGGCGCTCAGGAACGGGTCGTCCGCCAGGGCGATGCCGTTGGGCTCGGGGACGGCCCGGTACGCCTCGTCGGGCAGGGCGCGGGGGGCGACGGCGGCGATGAGGAAGCCGTCGCGTTCGTCGTGCCGGTCCAGAAGGACGAGCTGGGCGCCGTCGGGGCGGCTGAGGACGGCTGCCTGCCGAAGCGGGTGCTCGGCGAGGGAGGCGGCGACCAGGTCCAGGTCCCAGATGCGGTCGGCCAGTTCGGCGAGGTCGTCTTTGGCCTCCGGCGGGAGGTGAGTGCTGGTCCAGGTGTCGGGGAGTTCGCCGGCGAGGACGTCGGCGTATGAGGCGAGGCGCTCGGAGGTGTCGTGGTCGTTCATGGTGTCCTTGGGCGAGGTGGGGGTCAGCGGCGCAGTCCGGCGGCTACCGGTGGCGGCGGGGCCGGGAGCGTGCGCGGTGGGGGCGGGCAGGCGCACACGGCGGAGCGTTCGCGTTCGGTGGCGGGGACCTCCCCGGTGCAGGTGCTGCGGCCGGGGTGCGGGGCGTGCCGGTCGGCGAGGGTGTTGCGGGTGTCGGCGAGGTCGGTGCGCATGATGTGGAGGTGCTCGTCGGCGAGGTAGCGCAGCCGCCGGGCGATGTAGGGGTCGGCCGCTTGGCCGAGCCCGTCGTGGAAGTCGGCGGTGGCGGTGAGGACATCGCCCAGAGCGGCGAGGACGCCGTCGTGGGCGGCCGTCAACTCGGTCAGGGCGTCGGCCGCCTCTTCCGTGGTGGTGGCCTGGCGAATGCGCTCGGCGAGGTGGGCGACGGAGGAGCCCAGCGGCAGGTAACTGGCGGGGCGGTAGTCGGTGTCGAAGTCTGTGTCGCAGTCGACGTGGTATCCGGCGGCCCGGAGGCGGGCGACGGCGTCGATGGCGAGATCGGACTCGTCGTCCTTGGTGAGGCCGGTGGGGGCGCGGTGGTAGGTCTCGTGGACGCGGACCACGGCGATGAAACCCGCGCGCTGTAGGACGCTGTGCGCCTCGGAGTCCCCGCCGCGGGCGATGAGTTCGTCGGAGTGCGGGTCACGGCGGATGTCCAGGAAGCGGTCGGCAAGGGGCAAAGAGACGTTTCTCCTACGGCGATCGGTGGCCGGTGCGCCGAGCGGCGGGCGGTACGGCGGCGACCCGGGGCTGGACCAGCTGCGCGGCGGTACTGTCCAGGTCCTGCTGGATGGCGTGGAGGCGGCGGGCGATCAGCTCCAGACGGTGCGCCGCGTCGGTGCCGGCGGCGCCGGGCTGTCGGGCGATCCGGTG
This sequence comes from Streptomyces albogriseolus, assembly GCA_014650475.1. Taxonomy (GTDB): domain Bacteria; phylum Actinomycetota; class Actinomycetes; order Streptomycetales; family Streptomycetaceae; genus Streptomyces; species Streptomyces albogriseolus. Next base: position 21,121 of record BMVA01000004.1, on the reverse strand, counting down.
CGCGGTGTGCTCGACGAGTCCGCGGACCGTGGCCAGCGGACCGGCCTGCTCGTCGGCGAGCTGCGTGAGGACGCGCGCGAGCTGGGCCGATGCCGTGGGTGCCGTGCGGATGGCTGGCCGCGCCGTGGGGCCGGTGCGAACGGGGATCAGGTGGAGGTCCTGCTCGATGCGGCGTGCCTCGTCCGACAGGCGCCGCAGGATGTCCGTGGGCGGGGCGTGCCACGCGCCGTCGAGGTGGATCAGGTTGGCGATCAGGTCGAGGCGTCCGGGCTGGGCCTGAACGGCGATCCACCGGCAGCCGTGCTCCTTGCCCGGAATCTCGATGCCGGCGGCCCGGGCGAGCCGGTGGGCTGTTTCGGCCCACTCGGGGCCGGTCAGCTCCCGGTCGTCCGGGTGAAGCCGGAGGTCGAGGTGGAGGATCGCCCGCCGGTCGTCGTCCGGGCTGGCTGCGAACGGGTGCTCCAGGTACGGGTCTTCAAGGTGCTCGGCCCACTGGACGGTGGTCCAGGTCTTCTGCTCGTCGTCCAGTGTGAAGTAATCCAGGCCCGGCCAGTGGGCGACGACCGTGTACTCCGTCAGGCCCTCATTCGGCGAAACTGGCCGCCCCAGCGCCTCGGCGAGCGGGCCGTGCGGCGTGTGGGTCCGCTCGTGCAGGCGGGGAATCACCGGCCGCCCCGGACGTCGGCGATGTGCACCAACTGGTTGAGGGCGGTGGTGGTGTACCAGCCGCAGTCGATCAGCTCGTCACGGCCCGCGTACCGCGGCAGGAGCGCGTCTTCCATGGCCCGCAGGTGGATCAGGCAGTCCGGGCAGCGGCGCGAGAGGTGCACGAGGTAGCGGGGGTGGCCGGTGACGTAGGACTGGGCGCCGCCGGTCGCATCACGCAGCCGCCACCCGTCCTCGTCGGTCGGCGTGTGCCAGGACGGGGCGACGACGCGCATCGCGTCGCCCCACAGTTCCCCGCCGGCCACTCCTTTCAGGACGACGACGGTGTCGCCGGCCTGGAAGTGCTGGTGCGTGATGTCCCGGGTGGGGGTGAGCGGGTCGGGCGTGGGCGCGAAGGCCGAAGTGGGCTGGGGCTGGGACATGGGTTCCTTCCACGCGATCGGGTGCGGGGTGGGAGGAACAATGGTCCGGAGGAACGCCGGTTTGGCTAACCGGCGTTTCCCGGCTATGTTCCCCCGCCGTCAGCGGAACGGGTTCTCCGTACCGCGGTCGTTCTCGCCTGCGGCGTCGAGGAGTTCGAGCAGGTCAGTGCCTTCGGTGTCGCGCTGGTCGATCCACCATCCGGCGCGGGTGATGGCGCGGGCCTTCTCCTCCAGCTCCGCCCAGTCCGCCTCGTCCCAGGCCCCTTCCACGACCAGCGCGGTGTGCGCGGCCGTCATCAGCTGGTGGCGGGAGCGCTCGCCCCAGTCCAATGCCTTGGCCGGGCCTTCCAACGGCGGCATGTCGAACTGCTTCGCCCACGCGACGGCAGCCTCCTGCTCAGCGGCGCGCTTGGCTGCGAGCCACTCCTCCTTGGACTCGGTGTCGGCGTCGCGCGCCGCCTTCCAGCAGTCGGTGCAGTCCTTGGCTGCGAGCCAGCGGGCGAATCCTGCCCGCTTGTCGGCAGGACGGCCGGACAGGTCATGAACCACTTGGTGGGAGCAGGCGTGCTCTACGGTCCAATGCGTACGGACGGCCATAAATGGATCTCCTCAAAAGGGGTCGGTAAGTAGTGGGGTTGCGCCCTGATCAGGGCGTCTTGTGCCGGCCGCGCGGCGGCTGTCTGGTGGGGCCGAGACATCGGCGCGTGGCGAGAAGGACGGTGAGAGCGAGGGCCGCGCCGGTGGCGGGGAGCGCGGCGCTGGCGAGTGACTGCTCGGCGAGGCGTCCGGCGAGGGCAGTGCCGGCGGACTGCCCGGCGCCGATCGAGAGGATCAGCCACGCGTACGCCTCGCTGGTGCGGCCCGCAGGGGTGAGAGCGTCGGTGATGACGTGGGCGCAGGGCGACCACGACGGTCAGGAACGCACCGACGCTTAGCGGTGGCGGGCGGTCGTGCTGGCGCGAGCCGGCGGCGTGGGTGGCGCGGTGTCCACGGCGGGGCGCGGGCGGACGCGTAGTACGGGGGTGCGGTGTGGGGGCAGGACGGCGACGGTCGCGCCGAGGTCCTCGGCCGCCTCCTCGACTTCGCGGGTGAGGAACTCGATCTGCCGGCCCAGCGCCGAGAGGCGGGCGGCGATCTGGCGGCCCTGCACGGTCTCCAGCGCGCTGGCGAACTGGCTGCTCGTTTCCAGGAGTTCCTGGAGACGGACCATCGGGCCCGCGTCGTAGCCGCGCTGTACGGCGCCGAGGAGAGCTTCGGAGGCGTCTCCTGCGGTCTGGCCTTCGACGACGTCGCGGATGAGTTCCTGCAGGGACAGCTCCGGGACCGGTGCTGGGCGGTTGAACCGGGAGACGTCCGCGCGCAGTACGCCGGGCGGGACCGGGGCAGGTAGTACCTTTCCTGCCTCGTATTCGTGGGCGTAGTGCCCGATCACCTGCCAGCCCGGCGCGTCCGGGTCGCCTCGCAGCGCGACCAGCGTCGAGTCGTCGTTCTCGATGAGGTGGGCGAGGGTGATCGGCTGGCCGTCGGCGGCGTACCACGACTCGGTCAGCTCCAGCTCGCCTCGCCTCTGCGCGGCCTGGGCCATCTCGGTCCACATCTGCTGTTCCTCGTCGGTCAGCGGGGCCTTGTGATGGTGGTGTTTGTTCTGGTCGGCGAGGTCGCTGGCGATGAAGCTGTGATCCGCCCAGGCGGTGAGGTGCGGCCACAGGGCCGAGTGCTGAGCGCGTTCGGCCGGGGAGCCGGGGGCAGCCGGCCGGTCGAGGGCCCGGCGGATCTCGGCGGCGGAGGCGGCCAGGCCGTCCAACACGGCCCGCCACCCGGCCAGGTGCCGGGCGGGTGGCAACTCGTCCAGCGCACGGCGGGCGGCGTCGAGCAGAGTGTCGGCGTGCGGGGCGAGGTGGGTGGTGTACGCCTCCACCGCTGCCCTGTTGCGGTGGGCGCGAGCGGCTGCCGCGGCGTCTGCGTGGACGGTGCGACCGTAGCGGTCGCATGTCATGTCGAGCGCGACCTCGCTCTCGCGGTCGATGACCGCCATCCGCAGCCGGAAGTTGCGTGCACCGTCCGTGAGTTCCGGTGTCACCGGGACGGAGCCGTCCGGGGTCGGATTGCTCGCGGGCGTCATCGGGACCGTCCACTGCCCGAGGCCGTCAGGTGGACGGTCGGTGCGTAGGTGGGCTTCGGCGGGATCGGCCGGGCAGCTGGCGGGGAGGTGGTGGGCGGTGTGGAGCGCTGCGTCGTTCGGCCGGCGGCGGCTTGGGCGGCACGGCTGCGGCGCTCCTGGAGCCCGTTCGGCCGGACCGGGCGTGGTGGGCCGGGGGAGAGGGACGGGTCGAGGCGAATGTCGGCCCGCACGGTGTAGCCCTGGCGGCGCAGATCGTGGACGGCCTGGCGGGTGCGGCGGGGGCCGTCGCGCTCGGGCTCGCTGAGCCGGTACAGCCCGGGTTCTCCGGGAACGGGCTCGAACTGCTCGCATTCTAGGTACCAGTGGGCGAGGTGCGCGGGCATGGAGGCGGTGAAGGAGGCGACGAAGCCGTGCGTGTCGTGGTCGCCGAAGACGAAGTGGGTGCCGGGTTGCAAGGGGGAGGGGTTCTCCTCACGCTGTCGGGGTGAAGCTGTCAGTGGCTTCGCTGGGCGGGGCGGGCCGCGGTGGCAAGGGGGCGGGACGGCGCGGCGACGGGGAGGGCCGGTCGGCGGTGCGGTGTGCTCACGCGGGCCTGGCGCAGGAAGATCTCGCCGTCGGTGAGCCAGGTCTCGATGGCCGGCCACGTGCGGGCACGCCGTTCCTGCGGGGCGAGGGGGCTGCCCTGGACGACGTCGTCCAGCAGCGTCTCGGCATCGCGCACGGCGCCGGCCAGGCGGGACAACGTCGTGGCGTCGTCGGGCCACGGGCTGCTGGCGGGACGGCACCGGTCGATCAGTGTCGGGGCGTGGTCGACGACGGTGAGGAAACGGCGCCAGGCGTGGTCGAGGAACTCGTCGGTCGCGGAGCCGAGGGCGGCGGCGCTCAGCGGGGTGGCGTCGCTGTAGCGGCCGGAGGCGACCATGGACTGCCAGGTGTCGTGCTCGGAGCGGATGCCCCCGAGCACGGCGGCGATGGCTGCGGTCCGGCGTGCGTGGACGGCCTGCTCGTAGGAGGGCAGGTACCGGTCGGCGACGGCCTGGGCCGCCCGGCCGGCGAACGGGGGCACGACGACACTGCGCGGAGCGTGGGGATCTCCGTAGCCTTCTTCGAGTCCTTCCGGAGCGAAGGCGCCGACCAGATAGTCGAGTTGACGGCCGGGGCGCTCTACGAACAGCAGCATGGTGCCTTGCACCATGTCGGTGAGCGTGGCGGCGTAGGGAATCCGCTCGCTCTGGAGGGCACGGCCGAGTTCGCCGCTGTCCCAGATCCAGGGCACCAGGTCTTCCTGCCAGGCGGGGTGTGAGTAGATCTCGACCGAGGCGTGCCACTGGCCGGGCAGGTGGCGCGCGAGGTCGCGGGCCACGTCGCCGATGAAGCGCCGGCTGCTCGTATGCACGCTGGTGCGGTGCCGTTTCGCGCACTTGACCAGGTCGACCACGGTGGTCCCGGTGCCGTCCGCAGGCAGGTGGTAGACGCCCTCGTCGTCCCGCCGGAATCCGCTCTCCACGAGGGCGGTGTGCGCCCACGGGTACTGCTCGCCCGAGGCGATGGCGACGATCCCGGACTCCCGGCTGTGCGACAGGATGATCTGCGCCTCAGCCATGGACCAGGTCCTCACCGCGGCGCAGGACGGAGCGCAGGCTGCGGCCGTAGGCCCAAGCGTGCTCCCGGGCCGCCGCCTCCAGCTGGTCGTATCCGACCTGGGCCGTCATCTGCCCGTCCCATTTGCGATACCTGTACACGGGGACCGGCAGCAGGATTCCGGGCGCGAGGGCGGTTACGCCGAGGGCCGCGCAGTAGTCCTCGCCCTGGACGAGGCCGCCCATCGGCGCGGCGCGCACGAGGTCGGTGCGGGCGAGGATCGTGGTCGGCCCGATGGGGATGGTGTCCGTCGGCGACTTCCAGTACGTCCACACATCGCCCGCCTCGTGGCGGCCGGGCGGAGTGGGACATCGCCACAGGGTGGTCGAGCCGTCCTGGTGCTGGTCCTCGCTCCATCCCGCACACCAGCCGACCCCGGTGGACTCCAGGGCGTTCAGCCGCACGGACATGGCGTCGTCGGTGAACTCGTCATCGTCATCAGCCCAGTTGGTGTACCGGGTGCGGACGTGGGCGAGGGCCAGATTTCGGGCGCAGGCGGCGCCGACCGGACGGGGCAGCACCAGCGTGCGGACGCGGGAATCCTGCGCGAGCGGGGCCGGCAGGCGATCAGGTGAGGCCCCGTCGAGCGCGATCACGGCCTCCCACGGCACGGACTGCCGGGTGAGGCTGGCGTGCATGGCGGTCAGGTAGCCGAGCCGGTCTTCGCGCAGGCGGCTGGCGATGACGACGGTGATCAGGGGCGTGGTGTGCGGGGGCAGGGAAGGCTCCGGGGAGACGAGAGGGGGACTAGCGGCGCGTGGCGGGGTGTGGGGTGCCGGCCTTCGCCGGGGCTGCGGCGGGTGCGCTCCGGGGCGGCGTGCTGCGCGATGCCCGGATAGCCGGTGCGGGCTCGAGGGAGGACCAGGCCGCCGGGTGGTCGTTGAAGGCGGTGCACGGGTCGGTGGCCCAGTCCACGACGGGGCCGATGTCCTCATGGAGGAGGCTGATCACCTCGATGCCCTGCTGGTGCAGGACGTAGCCCCACTGCATGTCCTGCTCGTCCGCGGTCCCGTCGGTGACCGACATGCGCACCGGCGGGGAGCCGTCCGGGGTGATCAGGTGGTCGAGGGTACGGCTGGGCCACTGCTCGCCGCCGGTCAGCGCGGCTACGAGCGCGGGCGGGGCACCGTCGAGGAGATCGGTGCCCAGCTCGTCCCAGCCGACGGCGACGTCGTCGATGAGGTGCCGGGACATGGCCTCCACGTCGCGTCCGAACTTGTACTGGTACGCGGCCAGGAGCAGCGGGAGATGGTGACTGGGTACGCCGTCGAGCTGTACGTGGATGCCGCTGTACCCCGTTCCGACGGTGGGGCGGGCAATGAAGGAACGTGTGGACAGGGAGTTCTCCAGATTGAGCAAGGGCGAGGGGACGTTCGGCGGCCATCAAGGTGGCGTGCGGCGCCTGGGACGGGACACGTCTACGCGCGGTCCGACCAGGAGGCGACCGGGGGGCCGGAGGCGTCGGTGCGGGCGCAGGTGTAGCCGATCAGCCGGGATGGTTCGGCCTTCGCGGGGACGGTGGCGGCGTCGTTGCACACGAACGTGTACGTGATGGAGGTGCGTGGCACGTCGTGGAGCCAGGCGCGGTCGTCCTTGCCGGGGTTGATCTGCAGGCCGGGGTGCGCGACGGCGTCGGTCTGGGTGTGCGTGTGGGAGAAGAGGATCAGCGCACCGCCGTCGGTGGTCTTGAGGGCGTAGGCGTCCGTATAGCGGTTGGCGGCGCCGGCGAAGACGGTGGTGCCCTGGTTCCCGTAGCGGGTGCCGGTTTTGTCGTGGACCTCGATCTGCCGCTTGCTCGCCCTGGTCGGGGCGAAGACCTTCGTCCCGGTGTTCGCGCCTCCGGTGGCGAAGTTGTCGAGCACGCCGGTGCGTAGGAGGTCGGCACCGGCTGCCAGCTGCTTGTTGCCGTCGGTGGCGACGGCCGTCGCGTACCCATCCAGGTCGAGGGCGACGTCGGGCAGCTTCTGCCTGTCGAGGTCGACGACGGATACCAACTCCCAGCGCCTGTGCTGGGGTTGTTCGGCAAAGACCGCCAGACGCGAGGGGGCCTTGCCCTTCTGGTCCGAAAGCGCGGCGGCGAACCAGCGGTCCTGCCCGGCGGCCAGGCGCGGGATGTACAGCTTGGCGTTCGCGGAGTCGTAGGACCACGGCTTGTACGGCTTGCGGTCTGCCGCGGGAAGCCCCTCGGTCTCTATGTAGTCAGAGATGGACATCGCGTACAGCGGGCCGTCCTCGACCGTGTCGAGCAGGGCGCGGTTCCGGTCGGCGTTGGCCTGATTGTTGATCTTGGAGTAGTGGGCGATCTGGGCGAGGGCCTCCTTCTTCGTCAGCGCCGGCTCGGCGGTCGGGGTGGGGGAGGCGCTGCGGGTGGCCGTGGCTGTGGTGTCGGCGTCCGGGCTGTCGGAGGTGGCGCAGGCGGACGCGGTCAGCGCGACGGATACAGCGGTGAGCAGGAGGGCGGTGCGGCGGGCGGAGGTGTGCAGGGGAATCAGGGAGCTCCGGGAAAATAGCGGGTTAGCGGGTACGGGATGCGGTGGCGGATGCCGCTCGCGGGGACGGCGCGGTCACGGCTGGTGTCGCCCGGATATCGGCGGCGGCACGCAGTTGCTTCGCGGCGCGGGCGAGGTGGGTGCGGCTCTCACCGAGCCGGTCCACGAGACCCTGGTGCGCGGAGGCGATCGCCCGGGTGCGGGCGGGACCAGGCGCTTGGCGCGTGTGGTCGGCGAGGAGGCCGAGGTGGTGGACGGCGGCTCCGAGGGCGGCGAGCGCGGCACCGGTGGGCTCGGCCGCTCGGGCGAGAGCGAGCGTGGTGCGGCGGTGGGTGGCCGTGACGCGGGTCGGGTAGCGGCCGGCGGCCCGGTGGCGGAAGGCGGTCTCGCCGGCGAGGTAGGTCAGCAGCCGGGCCAGGTGGCGGACTTCGTCGTCCAGGATCTCGCTCAGCCCGGGATCGGGTTGGATCTGGTCGGGGAGCGGGAGGTGCTCGGCCACGGTGTTGAGCCGGTCCGCCACGTCGTGCAGCAGCATCCGCTGGTCAGGATCGGACAGCGGCAACTCCAGGATGAGTGGGGGCGTCTACCTCCGTGCCGCGGACGGCCCGCCCGCCGGAAGCTGCGTGCCCAGCGCCGCTGTGGGCGGGCGGGTCGGTGAGCCCGCGGAGGCGGGGGCGGCGTGGCGGAAGTTGACGCCGATGCCCTGAGCGGTGAGCAGCCGCACGGCGCTCTGGATGAGCAGGGCGCGGTCGCTGGTGCTGTAGGAGGCAGGCAGGACGAACGCCGACTCGTGCGGGCGGTATTGGAAACGGCAGCCGTACAGCACCGTGCGGGCGTCTTTCGGTACCGACTTATACGGTGCGCCCACGACCCCGTCGGGGTACCAGATCAGCGTGAGGGTCTGGGCGACCTCCGGTGCGGGCAGCCGGTGCGGGGGCTCGGGCTGGGTGCGGGCGTTGAGACGGACCGCGTCCATGGCCTGCCGGTAGTGGGGCAGCACGCGGCGCGTGACCGCGGCGGCGGCTCGGACCGGATCGTCGGGGACGGCGATGCCGTTCGGCTCGTCCACCATGCGGAAGTGGTGCGGCTTGAAGCCCTCGGGCTCCAGCGGGGCGACCAGGTACTGGCGGGGGTGGCGGGGCCGTTCGATGACACACAGCTGTGCGTCGTCGGGCCCTTCGAGGAGCAGGATGGGGGCGTCGGGGAAGTCCTGGACGGCCGAATTGGCGGGACCGCAGTCCCACACGCGGTCGGCGATCAACCGGTGGTTTCTGGGAGGAGGGAAGCCTTCGTACTTGCGGTACCACTGTCCAGGCAGGTGCTGGGCGAGGGCGGTGGCGAAGACGGACAGGTCGGTGCGGGTTGCGGGCATGGGTTCCTAAGGCGGCGGGCGGCCTGGTGGTAGCGGGACAGGAGCCGTCGGGTGACCGTGTGTGCGGCGCGGACCGCCTCGGAGGGGACCGCGATCGCGTGCGGGGCGTTGTCGTCGCCGAAGTAGTCGTGGGTGATGCCGTGCAGGGACAGCGCGCCGACGAGGACCTGTTCGCGGTGCAGCGGGCGGTCGATCACGACCAGCTCCAGGCGGCTGGGGCCGGAGAGAATCGCGGCGCGGGGAACGCGGAATTGCATCCAGGCGCTGGCAAGGCACGCGTTGTCCCACAGGTCGTCGAAGAAGTCGAGCTGGCTGCCCGGATCGACGAAGTCGGTTACGTGGAACGTCCATTCGCCGGGCAGGCGGCGAGACAGGCCGTGGGCAAGGGATTCCAGATCGCTGCCGGAGGTGATGATCCGGGCGGCCTGGCGCCGTGAACGGCGGTACTCCCGTTCCTGGTTCTCGCGCCACAGTTCCTCAACGCGCTTCCCCGCCGCGGGAGATCCGGCGTCCGGGAGGATACGGGGCAAGTGGTATTCCACGCCGATGCCCTGCCGGGCGGCAGCGGCAAGGAACCGCTCGAGCCGGGCCGGAACGTCGTGGTCGTACCTGTCGTGGATCAGGATGTAGCCGAAGACGCCACGTGGGCGCCAGAAGCCGTGCTCGGCAAGGAGTGTGTGGGCTGCTGCGGGGGCGTCGTTGCTGGTGAGGGCGATGACGCCGATCTGGTCGTGATCGCCGAGGCTAATAGAGGGCATGTGCTTGTCTTGTCTGTAGTGCCGTCAGTGTCGAACAACGCCAGCCCGTGCGGATGGAGTTGATGTTGGACGATGAAGCTCTGGCCGACGCCCCGCCCTGGTCCGCGTCCGCGACGTGCGCACGGGCAGGGGGCGAGGACGTGGCCGGTGTGGTCGAGCAGTCCGAGGGGCTCGGAGGCGCCGCGCAGTTCGAGGGACAGCTGCTGCCACCCGATGCGGCGTCGACTGTTCAGCGGGTTCTGGCACGTGGACCTCGTGATGTTGGCAGCCCCGGGCTTGGGCCCGACGGGAGGGCAGCACTGGTGGTCTGGCGCGCGGGGGCCAGGGCACGCATGCGGTCGACGGCGGTGTGCAGGCCCTCACCGAGACTGCGCAAGGTGGCTGCGGCGTCCTCAAGGTCGTAGTGGAGGTCGAATCCGTCGTCCTGCTCGGCTTCCTTGGCTTTCTCCCCGGCTGCTTCGAAGAACTCGCCGAGCCGCTCCAGCAGGCCGCTGGTGGGGTCCAGGACCTGGTGCAGCAGGGCGGCGGCGTCCGCATGCGACTCGGTTGCGTTGAGCCGGTCGGTGAGAGCGAGGAGCGCGTTGCCGTAGACGTAGACGGAGGTGCGGTCCGCGTTGTCGGAGACGTCCAGGGTCTTGGGCGGGCGGAGCGTCGGCGTGGCTGCGGACAAGAGCGCGCTTGCGGTGGACGAGGAGGGAGCGGGCAGCAGCCCGAGCTGGATGAGCCGCTGGTCGATCGCCTCGATCAGGGGCGTGGCGTTGCCGCCGTGGCGGGCTTCGGGCCGCTCCGGGGCACGTGGGTCGGCGGAGGGGGCCGAGTCGTAGATCACTTCGAACAGCGCCTGCTCGTCGGGATGCTGGCGGGTCACGATCCACCCCTGCGGGTCCCCTGGAGGACGGTCGCAGGAGGGCTCCTGCGGCGGGCCGATGATCAGGTAACTGTCGTCGGGGAGTGATACGCGCACGATGTACGCGCTGAGGCCGAACTCGATGTCGCACTCCAGGCCGCGTTGCCGCAGTGGCGTGGTGATGTGCGCGTGGCGGCGCCACAGTTCCTGCCACCAGGCGGTGTCCACGTTGCGGTGGTCGGGGAGCGGCGCGAGCGCGGACGCGGCGGCGGACGTGCGGCGGGCGTCGGCGTGGGAGGCGGTCGGGGTGTTCTTGTCCTCAGCGACCACGGCTTCTCCCGCGCGAGGGTGTGCGACGCAGCGGCGGGGTCCGGCGAGTGGGACTGGGCTTTGGCTCCGCAAGAGGGGTGAAGTCGAATTCGTACTCGTCGTAGGCGTCGATCAGGCCGTGTTCCATCTGGGCTTCGCGCTCGGCGACCTGGGCCATGAGGTCGTCGTGCTCGGCTTGGCACTGCTGGTACTCGGCCCAGTCGGCGTCGCTGAAATGGGCGGGGCGGTTCAGGGGACTCCTTGCGGTGGGATGCCGACGTAGATGCCTCGGCACGGGCTACCGGTGGCGTGCGCTCGGCCTGGGCGGCGCAGGCGCCGGGCTCTGCTGTCGGGAAGGCGTGGGGAAGAAGCGGTGGAAGTCGAGGTGCGCGGTGAGTTCCTTGGCCGCGTCACGGAGGGATTCCGAGGTGCGCCGCAGATAGGCGCGGGCCGTGGCGTGGTCGATGACCATGCGGTTCTCCGGGTACGTCCGGTCGGTCGGGCCAAAGGGCCGGGACAGGGATAGGGCGGTCTCCGCAGTCTCGGTGAAGTGCGGTGCGGCGTGGCTCGACAGGGTGGCCGCTGTCGCGAGGTGGGCGAGTACGGCGCTGCCAGCGCGTTTCGTGCTGTGAGGGCTCCGGGCGAAGTCGGCAGCCAGCCGGAGGACGTCGCGGGAGAGGTCCTGCGCGTCGGCGGCGTGTTGGAGTAGTTCCGCGTAGGAGGGCTCGGCCGGCACATGTCCGTGCTCGTCCAGCAGTTCCCATTGCTGGGAGGCGTCGAGCAGCTTTTCCTTCAGGGCGTCGAGCGCGCCGATCAGGCGGAGGGTGTCGTCGCGAGGTATCAGTTCGCGCTGGACATCGGGTTTCATGAGCCTCTTGCGTTTCAGTGCATGCGGGCGTCGGTGTCGAAGAGCGCCAGCTCGTGCGGGTGGAGTTGATGTTGGACGATGAAAGATCGTCCGGCGACCCGCCAGAGCCCCCGCCCGCGGTTGAGGTGAGAGATGGCCTCGGTCTCCACCGAGGTAAGGCCCAACAGCGCTGCTGCGGCATGGAGTTGGTCAGTCTCCTGCCGGTAGATGATGCGGGTCGAGCAGTCGGCGAGCAGACCTTCGGCCAGGGCACGTCCGCGGGATCCGGCGTCGCCGGCGGTGAGCAGGTCGGACAGCCGGTGGATCACCATCAGGTTGGCGATGCCCAGGCCGCGGCTCAGCTTCCACTGGGACTGCATGCGCTGCAGCAGGCCGGGGTGGCGCATCAGGCGCCAGGCTTCGTCGTAGACGATCCAGCGCCTCCCGCCGTTCGGGTCGGACAGCGCGGACTCCATCCATGCCGAGGCACAGGTCATGGCGAGGACGAGCGCGGTGTCGTCACCGGAGCCGCCCAGGCGGGACAGGTCGATGGTCAGCATCGGCGAGTTGGGGTCGAACGTGACAGTGCTGGGGGCGTCGAACATCCCGGCGAGGTCGCCGTGGACCAGGCGGCGCATCGCGTGGGCCAGGTCGCGGGAGGCGTCGCCGAGGCGGCCGGACATCAGGCCGCCGGCCGTGTCGAGTTCGTCGGGGTTGTTGAGGGTGGCGGCGATGTCGCCGAGCAGCGGGGTGCGTCCGCTTTCGGCAGCGCGGGTGACCACGGCGTCCAGAGCGACGTCGAGCCCGGTGTGCTCCATCGGCAGCAGGTCCCGCCCGAGCACGGTGCGGGCCAGCGAGCCGAGCAGCAGCAGACGGCGCTTGCGGATCTCACCCGCCCAGTCCGTCTCGGAGACCGACGGCGGTCGCGGCGCCGCGTCCAGGGGATTGAGCTTGCCGGGCAGCCCGGGCCCGAGCGCGATGGAGGTGCCGCCCAGCGCCCGTGCCACCGGAGTCCATTCACCCTTGGGGTCACAGGGGACGTAGACCCGGTATCCGAAGGCGATCGATCGCAGCGCGAAGCTCTTGGCCAACGCGCTCTTGCCCTGACCGATCACGCCGGCCAACAGCACGTTGGGGTTGGTGAAGCCCTCGACCTTGCCGTACAGCGCGAACGGGTCGAAGACGAAGCTCGCTTCGGCGTGGACGTCGCGGCCGATGTAGATGCCCTCGGCGCCGAGGCCGCCTTCGGCGAGAAACGGGTACGCCCCAGAGGCGGTGGCGGTGGTCATGCGGTGGGCGGGCAGCTTGAGCTTGTTGTTGCGGGAGGACGCGGGGCCGGGCCGCCCGGCGGGCGGGAAGAGGGGCGGCGGCATCTCCTGTTCCTCTACGCCGGCGCTGCTGGTGTGTGCGGCGGCTTCGGCGCGGGCCTTCGCTGTTGCCTCGGCGAGCTGTCGGCGAGCGGCCCTGCGGGAGGCACGGTCGGTGCCGTGTGGGGTGAACAGGGGGCTGGCGCTGGCGCGGCGGGCTCGGCGCGCGGGCCGGTGGCTCATGGTGGGGCGGCTTTCACGTGACTGCGGTCCGGATGTGGCGTGGGGGTCAGACGACCGGTGAGGCAGTGAACAGAACCGGGCTGCGGTAGTCCTTGCCGTCGCCCGACCAGTCCAACTGGATGTAGCCGTCGGCGAGGTAACGGCCCGAGCCTGCCGGGTACTTGAGGGTTCCGGTCGAGTAGGAGCCGTTGCCGTGGCTGCTGCTGTGTTCGAGCGCGTACTCAAGTCCGGTGTAGGCAGCGGACTTCACGACCGGGTCCGTGCCGCTGACGCTCTTCTTGGTCTGGAGCTGGAACTTGGCCTTGTTGAAGGTGTACGTATTGCGGTTCTTGGCCGTGTACGGGCCGTCCCAGTACACGGTGGCGGTGGTGTAGATATTGCCGCCGGAGCGCATGGCGCAGAGCGTCACGTCGAAGTCCCAGTTGTCGGAGTCGGGGCCGTTGTACGACGGGTCGTCGACGGAGTGGCTGCTGGTCTTGCACTGGTAGCTGGCGGCGGATGCCGGGGTGGCGGTGGCCAGGGCGGCGGTGCCGGCGAGTGCGGCGAGTATGACGGCAGCGCAGGTGGAGCGCTTCAGGGCGCGCATTGAGGGCCTTTCGGTGGTGGGGGTTACTGGCTGCAGGTGGTGGTGTGGCCGTGCAGTGGGGTGTTGAGGTCGCTCGGGGTGGTCTTGCGGCGGACGACGTGGCCTGCGGTCAGGTGGCGCTGGCAGATGGTCAGGACGGGAGGTCCCTCGGGCAGCCGCTCGGGGCGGCATTCCGTGTCCGTCGGGGGTTCGTCCGCGACGGGCAGGAGATGGAAGGCGTCGTGCACGCCGGCGGCGGCCTGGAACAGCCGGGTGCGCGCGGTGGCGAGGTGCCGTCCGGCGGCGGGGTGCGGGGGCTGGGTGGAATCGGCGAGCTGGTCGAGCAGCTGGTGCAGCGCGGCCAGATGGGCGTGGACCACGTCGAGGTGCACGCGATCCACCGGCGCTGGGGAGGCGGGCGCTGACCGGGCCAGGGCCCGGGTGTGGTGGCGGACTCCGGCGCTGGCGGCGCGGAGGTAGGGGTGCGCGTCGAGTTCAGTGGTGCGGGGTTGGGGCAATGGGGGTCCTTGCCGCCGGGGAGGCGGGGGCAGCGTCGTCGAGGTTGGCGGCGTTGACGACGAAGCGCGTCGGGGCCTGGCCTTCGTGCCGCTCGCGTCCGGCGAAGGTGAGCGTGAACGCGCGGGGAGTCGGCGGGCCTACGAGGTCGGCGAGGCGTTCGAGCACCGTGTCGAACCGGTCGCTGGCCTCAAGGGCGGTATTGATCCTGGCCTCGTCGTAGTCGGCGTACTTCCCCTCGGTGACGTTGCCGGCGCTGTCGCGGTACTGATCGAGGGTGGCGCGGTGGCGGGCGGCCAGTTCCTGGCAGGAGGTGAGCAGGGCGCGCAGTTCGCGTCTCAGTTCGTCGTCGTTGATGGATGTCAGCGCATGTCCCGGAGTCTGGAAGGGCGTTACAGAGCGGTGCGGGCGAGGGGCAGGGCGGCGAGGGTGAAGGCCGTCGGCTGCTGGTAGTTGAGGCGGCGCAGGTCGACGCCGGCGGTGACGGCGGCGGTCTCGATCTGCGCGCAGGCCGCGTCGAGGAGGGCATCGGTGTCGGCGGTGACGGTGACCAGGCCGGTCAGGGCGACGTCGGCGTGCCCGGCGATGAGCTGGCGCTCGCGTTGTTTGACGTCGGCGTACTCGACGGAGTCTTCCTCGCTGTCGACTTGGCCGCGGCGGGCGCGTTCGTTGGCGTCGGCGATGATCGCCGCCTTCTTGCGCTGGACGTCCCGCAGCGCGGACTCGAGCGCTTGCGGCACGTAGATAAGGGAGAGGCTGCGGCGGATGCCGGCGGTGAACATGATCTGGTGCAGGAACCCGGCCCCCATCTCGGTCCGCGGCCAGTTCTCCACCCAGTACGTGGCGTGGCGGGCGGTGTCGGTGGCGAGCCGGTCGTACTCCTCGACCTGGACGACGGGCCCGGCGGCTGCCGGGTCCGCCTCGGCGTGGCCGGTGTCGGACCACTGCTGGAGCGCGGCGAGGGCCTTCGGATCGTAGGCGGTGCGGATCACGGCGGCGATCTCCCGGGCGCTCAGCCACCCGGTGACCAGCAGTCCGGCGTTGCGGGCGGCCTGGGCGATGGAGGCGGTGGTCTGCTCCATGACGGTGAACGCGCCCGGCAGCCCTCCACCGGCCTGCGAGATCAGTCGTCTGGCGGCCTTGAGATCGAGAGAGATGGCGAGGTACGTCTCGTGCGGGGCGGCGGCCGGGCCGGCGGAGGCGACCAGTTCGGAGTAGATCTGCCCGGCGACCGGGGTCTGGGGCTGGCCGTGCTGGGCCCAGTGGCGGACGAGGGTGTCGCCGGAGTCGGGGACCGTGCGCTCCAGGACCTGCACGGTGGCGACGTGCCCGGTGCGGGCGATGCCCGCCAGCGCACGCCCCCAGCCGTTCACGTTGTAGTTCTGCGTCGCGGCGTCCAGCAGGGCGAAGGCTCGGGATGTGACGCGGGCGACGGCGGTCAGGGTCTGGCGGTGCGGATCGTAAACCGCGGCTGCCCCGTTGGCGGAGTCGCCGGGGGTGACCACCTTGAGCGAGGCGGCGGTGCCGGGCAGGTGAAGGATGCCGTCCTGCCGGGGACGGGTGACGGGCCGGGCGAGCCAGAGCATCTGGCCGGTGCGGCGGCGCTGCGCGTAGCGGGCGACGATCGGCGCCCAGTCGATCAAGGAGCGGCCGTGTCGGCGGATGGCGACGAGCGCCCCCGACGCAGCCCACAGCGGGGCCAGGGCGACGGCGCCGAGCAGTCCGGTGGAGATCACCGTGATCAGCAGCAGCGCCAACGTGCACGACACGAGGACGAGTTGGGGCAAGGAGAGGCCGAGGAGGATGCCGCGGCGGGACCGGTGCGGGAACTTCACCGCGACCGGGGCGACGGAGAGATCAGTCAAGGGGCGGGTCCTGGAGGCGCGGGTGGAACCCAGGGGTGGGAGGTGGCGTGCACATCCCACCCCCGGGAGTCGGGCAGGGGATCAGAGGCCGGTCGGTGGCGGCGGCGGTGAGGCCGACCCGCTGGACGTGGCGTTCTGTGAGCCGGGGGACGGGGGTGCGCCCTGCGGCGGCGGAGTCGTGGTCGGCGCCGTGGACTGCCATCCGCCGCCCTGGCCGGACGCGGCGCTTGCGCCGGATCCGCCCGGACCCGGGCTGCCGCCCACCTGGCCGGTGGTGTCGTCCGACACGCTCGTCGGCCCGGGCTGGACGGCCTTCTCCAGACCGGACTTGACGGCATCGCCACCGGGCGAGACGCCCGTTCCGCCGTCGCCCTGCGATCCTTCCCTGCCGTCTGCGCCTCCACCGGTCGGGTTGGCGGCGACGTCGCCGGGGAAACCGCCCCCGCCAGCGGCGTCGGGCCCCTGTGGTGCGGTGCCTGCTCCGGCTGCAGCGCCACCGGTTCCTGCGGTGGCCGCAGCTGCGGTGGCCTTGCGGGCGGCCTTCTCGGCGTGGGCCTTGGCGATCTGGGCTCCAGCGCCACCGGCCCGGTGGATGGACTCTCCGTCGGTGCCGTCGGCCGCCCAGTGCACGAACTTGAAGACGGCGTACGGGCACAGCAGGACCAGGATCATGATCACGATGCCGGACATGACGTCGGCCAGAGCGGCGATGCCGTCCTTGGCCTCGGTCTTGCCCATGGCAGCGATACCGAGTACGAAGATCACGGTCATCAGGAGCTTGGAGACCACGAGGGTGGCGGTGGCTTCGATCCAGCCTTTGCGCCAGCGGCGTGCGACCTCCCAGCCGCCGCCGGCACTTGCGAAGATCGCCAGGGTGACCATGACGAGGATGCCGACCTTGCGGACCATCATCACGCACCAGTAGAGGAAGGCGCCGATGGCGGCGCCGAGACCGGCGACGACCGCGACGAGCCAGCCCAGTCCGGACAGGCCGGCGATCTGGTTCACCTTCACGATGCGGCGAACCGCCGACGCGATGTCCAGCTTCGCGGCCTTGAACAGGCCGTCGGAGACGGCGTCGACCACCTCGACGGCAACCGTGGTCAGGGCGATGGCGCAGAAGGCGAACAGAACGCCCGACATGGTGCCGGTGAATGCCTGTGTGAGGGCTTGTCCGTCGCGTCTGACCGCGGCCCGCACCAGCTGCGCGCAGAACGTCGCGACCAGCAGGACCAGGCCCAGCGGCAAGAGCATCTCGTAGTTGTCGCGGAACCAGCCGGCGTTCAGGTCGACCTTCGTGGTGGTGTTGACCGCTTCGGCCGCCAGATCGGCAGCGGCGGCTGCCAGTTCACCTGCCGACTTCGCCATCCAGTCGCCGATGGCCTTGCCGGGGTCCGAGGCGAAATCCACCGCGTCACCGACGGCACACAGCTTGTCTGCCAGGGGAATATCACAGAAACCCACGGGGAGTTACTCCTCCATTCTTATGTCAGGCGCGGGTCACTGCGTGACGCTCGGAGCGATGGCGGCCAAGGTGCAGTCGTGATTCGGGCGGCACTGCACGGCGAGGGTCACGGCGCGTTCCTCGGCTCCGCCGCCGCCCTTCCTCCAGGCGATCTGCTGCTTGCCGTTGACGGTGACGACGTAGATGTATGCCTGGGTGATCGCGGACGGGTCGTCGGCCAGGGCCGCCTTGAACGCGGAGGGGTAGTGGCCCTCGGTGACCGTGCCGGTGGCGTGCTGGTCCTGGTCGGCCATCCGTGACCACGGCACCGGATCGGGCACCTGGCCGGAGACCGAGGCCCAGTCGGCGTACTTGGTCTCGGTGGTCATCCAGGCGCGCATGCCGGCGAGTTGCTGGTCGCGGCTGGTGTCGCGGGTGTCGTAGGACCACAGCATCTGGGCCGCCGCCTTGGCGTAGGCGACCGGCTCGGCGATCTGCGGAGGCTTGGGCACCGACCCGGATCCGGAGGAAGGCTTCGGGGCGGCCTCTGAGGAGGACGGGCTGTCAGCTGGGGCGGGTGCGGCGGTGTCGGGAGCCGGGTGGCCGTTCCCGCCGCCGGTCAGCAGGGCGACGATCCCGGCGATGGCGAGCAGGACGGCGACGACGGAGGCGACGATCGCGATGCGCCGGTTGGCCGACCAGCCTGCGCCGTACGAGGACAGCGAAAAGGAGGAGAATCGCTTCCGCATTAGCGGACCTGCGAGCCGAGGGCCGAGAAGAAGGCGACGATGCCGTTCGCGGCACCCAGACCGAGGGCGGCGCCCGCGGCCACGACCGCGCCTTTCTTGCCGTTGGCCTCGGCCTGGTGACCACCGGTGTGGTGACCCCAGGCCCACACGCCGAGCGAGACGGCGAGGGCGCCGACGACGGCGATGATCCCGAACAGATTGATCGAGTTGACGACGTTCTTCAGCACGCTCAGCCCGGGCAACCCGCCGCCCTTGGGCGAGATTCCTGGGTCGTAGGCGAGCTGGATGACGCGGTCGGAGAGAGGGACGGACATAGGGGTGGCGGGGCTCCTTGCATACGCGGGCCAGGCGAGGGCCCGCGGGAAGGTGGGGAAGCGGAGGGGGAGGTGCGCTCGGGGCGCGGAAGTGGCCGCGGCGGCGGCCCGCCCGGAGCGGTGCCGGGACGGGGCGGCGTCAGAAGACGCGGCGGGCGGCGAGAATCGTCCAGTCCTTGATCGGGGTGATCCGGACAGGCTTCGATGTGCGCGGCGCCTCGATCACGAGGCCCTCGCCCATGTACATGCCGACGTGCTCGGGCTGGGCGGCCGTGCCACGGCTGAAGATCAGGTCACCGGGCTCAAGTTGGGCGGGCGAGACCGCCTTACCCTCGTTGACCTGCGTGTAGGTGGTGCGGGTGAGCGTGACGCCGGCATGCGCGTACGCCTGCTGCATCAGGCTGGAGCAGTCGCAGCGGCCCATGGGGTCGGGGCCGTGCGAGTTGGTGCAGGATCCGCCCCACTGGTAGAGCGTGCCGAGCTGGTGCATCGCCCACTCGATGGCCTTGCGCGCCTTCGGATCGGCGTTCTTGGGAATCGCGTAGCCCTTCGGGACGCTTCCCTCGGGGATGCGGCCGAAGCCGGATCCGTCCTGGCCCGGCGCGCAGCCGGTCGTGCCAGTCGACGGCTGCTCGCCCTGGTCCGCATCCTTGCCGTCCGCGTCGTTGCCGCCGGGGAAGGTCTTGGCGATGGCTTCCTGCAGTGCGGTGGCCAGGTCCTCCCACTGCGCGTACGCGTCCGGCAGGCCGGACTTCTGCACGGCCTGGGCGGCCTGGGTGACAGTCATCTGCTGCCAGCCGCTCACCTTGAGCAAGTGCTTGTAGAACTGCTCGGAGGCGTAGACCGGGTCACGGATCTGCTGGGCACTGCCCCAGCCCTGCGAGGGACGCTGCTGGAACAGGCCGAGGGAATCCCGGTCTCCGTAGTTGAGGTTGCGCAGCCGGCTCTCCTGCATCGCCGTGGCGAGCGCGACGATCTGCCCCTTCTTGGGGACGTCGAGCGAGAGGCCGGCGGCCACGATCGTCTGGGCGTTGGGGACTTGTTCGGCGGGCAGGTCCAGGCCCTCGACGTGGACGTTCTTGCCGGATGCGCCGTCGAGAATCTTGGTGACCTGCTCGGAGACCTTGTCGGTGTTTATGTCGGTCAGGCAGCTGCTGAAGGAGCCGCTGCTCTTCACGGCGTCGGCGGAGGAGGCCAGCATCATGCCGGTGCCGCCGATCAGGATCGGGGAGAGGAAAACGACGCCGATGCCGGCGGCGAGCCACTTCAATCGGAGCGGACCGCACGGGGGCTAGCGGTTTCGGGCATGGGTGGGTAGCGAGACGTCATGAGCGTGTCCTTCGGGGTGCGGTGTCCGGCGTGCCGCGTGCGCGAGGCGTGATTGGAAGGGCGCGGCGGCCGGGGTGGGCGATCAGGACGGGCCTGTGTGGGCGAGTTGCCGCTCGCTCCGCGTGGCCGGGCCGTGAGCTAGGTGTGCCGGGGCAGGGGGTACCTCCGTGAGGTGTGTCGGGGAGTAGCCAGCGGCGGTGTGCGCCGGGCGGTTCAAAAACAGTAGGCGCGAATCGGCGGTTGACCAAAAAGTCGGCGTGAGGTGCCGGAATCCGGCACCTCAGCAGCGCACTTCTTGGTCGTCGGCGCTTTCGCCTCTACAGTTTTTGGACTCCCCCTCGCCCTCCTCGGTCTGCGGCCCTGGGCTTCTGCATGCCCAATTGCGGCCCGCGAGGATTTCTGTGCGAGGCGGTTAGTTCCCTCCGCGATTCCGCACCCGAATAGGGGTTCCTCTTTGCCTTTTTCCCTGCATCAGGGCGACGCCCTCAGTGTTCTCGCCGGCCTTCCGGACGGCTGCGTCGACTCCGTCATCACCGATCCGCCGTACAACTCAGGCGGTAGGACCGCGAAGGAGCGCACCACGCGCTCCGCGAAGCAGAAGTACACCTCCGCCGACGCCCAGCACACCCTGCCGGACTTCACCGGCGAGAACATGGACCAGCGCAGCTACGGGTTCTGGCTGACGCAGATCATGACCGAAGCCCACCGCCTTACGAAGACCGGCGGGACCGCGCTGCTGTTCACCGACTGGCGTCAACTCCCGATCACGACGGACGCGATTCAGGCGGCCGGGTGGCTGTGGCGCGGGGTGCTGGCCTGGCACAAGCCACAGGCACGGCCCCAGAAGGGCCGGTTCACTCAGAACTGTGAATTCATCGTCTGGGCGTCGAAGGGAGCGATCGACGGCTCCCGGAACCCCGTCTATCTGCCCGGCCTGTACTCGGCCTCGCAGCCCTCGGGGGCGAAGCGCCAGCACATCACGCAGAAGCCCGTCGAGGTGATGCGCGAGCTGGTCAAGATCAGCCCCGTGGGCGGCACGGTGCTCGACTTCTGCGCCGGCTCCGGCTCCACGGGCGTCGCCGCTCTGCTGGAAGGCCGAGACTTCATCGGCGTGGAGAAGACCGAGCACTACGCGTCGATCGCGGCCGACCGGCTCACCGAAACGATCCGCGAGACCCTCACGCAAGACGACGTGATTCTCACCGCCTGAGCCGCGAGCGCGACTCCCGCCAAGGCGACCGGCGCCCTAGTTGTTCTGCCCACGGAGGTTGGTGACAGCGATCACTGCCGTGTGATCTTGAAATGGGTGAGGGCCT
>BMVA01000003.1 GCA_014650475.1 Streptomyces albogriseolus | reverse complement strand
GTCTAGGCCCAGCGTCAACCATCACCTGGGACCAGATCGTCAGGCATCCCCTGGGACCCGACATCGTTCCGCTGGTCAGGTCGAAGATGTCGCGGCGGCCGTGAGTCGGCTTGTGTACCCGGCTTGGCACAAGCGCTCGTACGCCTCGGCCACGTCGCCGGGTACTGGCTGGCGGATCATGAAGCCCTGATCCGGATAGATCATCAGTCGTTGCAGGGCGCCGACCAGCATGTCGATCACCAAGCGGGCGTCGCCGATGGAGTCGACGTACTCGGCGAAGGTCATGGGCGTGGAAGCGCTGACGACGTCGACCCCGGGCCAGAGCTTGCGTGCCGTGGCGTACGCGCGCCGCTCCTCGTACGGCTTGCTGATCAGCAGCACCGAGGAGACCTCCACCCCGCTCTCCTCCAACAACTTCCGGGAGAAGCGAATGTTCTCACCGGTGTTCCGCGCGTGCGGCTCGACGAGGATGGCCTCGCTGGGAACCCCCAGCTCCAATGCCCGCTCGCGGTAGTGGACGGCTTCGCCGCGGGGCATGCGCTCCCGCGTCGTCGGGCTGGTGGCTCCGGTGAACACGAGCAGGGGGGCCAGGCCGCGCTTGTACAGGTCCACGGCGGTGTCAGCCACCCCCAGGTCGTGACTGCCCAGTCCGATGGCCACCGAGCACGGTTGGGGTGCATGGCCCATCTGGTGGTAGTCCCATACGCGCCGGGCGTCGGCCCAATCCTGCGTCGAGATCACTGCTGTCCTTCTCCGTCCCTCGCCGAGTCGGGCACCTTGAAGTCGTACTCCCACGCGAAGCGTGATGCCGCGTGTACCCCGATGGCGAACTCCACGACGGTGCCGTCCGCCGTGTATGTCGTCCGGTGCAGCTCGACCACCGGTTCGCCAGGCGGCAACTGGAGCTGCTTCACCTCGTCCGGTGTGGCGGCGCGAGCGAACAGCTGCTCCTTCATGTGGTCGATCTCGTACCCCGCGTCGTACAGCACGCGGAATCCGCCGCCTCGGCCGGCGGGGCCCGGAGTGGGGTCGACCAGTCGCGTCCCCTCCACATGCTCGGGCCGGTAGTAGCTGGTCAGCGTGTGCGTCGGTTGGTCGCCTTCTTTGACTAGGCGGGCGCGTGCGTAGACCTCCGCGCCTTCCGGCAGCCCGTGTGCGGCTGCGACCTCCGGCGGTGCCACGACGCGGCTCACCGTCTGGGTCTGCTCGTTCCGACGGTAGGTGCGGCCCGATGCCACGCGGTCCGCGATGAACGCGACCTCGTCGCCGTCTCGCCACTTGGCCTTGTCGTAGCGGGCAATGCCCAAGCGCTTGAGGGGGACCTGCTGGCGCACGACAGTGCCGTGGCCGCGTGAAGAGGTGACCAGGCCTTCGGCTTCCAGTGCCTTGTAGGCGGCGTGCACGGTTGCCTTGGAGCCTTCGCCGGCGTCGACGAGTTCTCGGATGTGAGGCAAACGCTGGCCAGGGGCGTAGTCACCCCTTCTGATCTGCTCGGCCAGCTTGTCCGCCAGCTCCCGCCACTTGGACGCCATCTCGAACCCCTCTCACCGAGGTCTAGTGAAACATAGTCCTAGGACTGTTGACAGTCCTAGGACTGCGGTGCACTATCTCTCTCAGCGACTCGCAGTCCTAGGACAGCGAGCGTCATGCAGTCCGGTTTGGGCTGCCTCGTCTTCAACGCTGGGAGAACTGATGCCGTCCTTCAAGATCGACACTTCGACCGCTGTGGTGTTCGTGGCGACCGCGCCGGTGCCGAAGCTGGCCAACGCCAAGACCGGGGAGCGGGCGCTGGACCGGGAGTCCGGGGCCGCGCTGTCCACGGTGGGCCTGCTGGTCTCGGACGAGGGGGAGGGGAACCTCTACCAGGTGACCATCCCGGAGACGGGCCTGCCGGAAGGGCTCCAGCCGGGTATGCCGGTGCGGGTCGTCGGGCTCAAGGCGCGGGACTGGGAGAACGAGTTCAACGGCCAGAAGCGGCACGGGATCTCCTTCCGTGCGGTCGCGATCACCCCGGCGGCCTGACCATGAGCGACTGGTCGTTGTGGCTGGAGGCCACGGGGGCGTTAGCGGGGGCCGGCGGTGTCGGCTACGCCAAGGCTCGGGCTCCGCGCGTGTACTGGTCGACGGTGGGTCTGCCGCTGACGTGGGGCCGGTTCGCCTGGTCGTACCGGTCCACGATGGACGTGTGCGGGCTGACGGTGCAGCCGACGGGGCTGCGGGCGTTCATGACCCGCAACCTGGCCCGGCGTGAGGTCCGGCCCGTCGCGCCGAAGGTCCGCCGCATCCGCCCGACCTCGACGGGTCTGCGGGTGACGTTGCGGCTGCCGGCCGGTCTGGAGCCGGTCGACGTGGCGGTGTCCTCGGAGCGGCTGCGGCACGCCTTCGGGGTGCAGTCGGTGACCGTGGCGGAGACCAAGCCCGGATACGTGGAACTTCGGATGACGGGCTACGACGTGCTGCGCCGGGTGCGTCTGCCGCGCAAGGCCCTCCCGCGTGACCTGGTGGTGCCGGTGGCGCTGCGGGAGGACGGCACGGTCTTCGAGCGGGACTACCGCAAGATGCCGCACGCCCTGACCCTGGGGGCGAACTCGTCGGGGAAGTCGATGTACCAGCGCAACCTGGTGATGGGCCTGGCGAAGCTCCCGGTCGGCCTGGTGGGGATCGACTGCAAGCGCGGTGTCGAGCACAGCCGGTATCTGCCGCGCCTGTCGGCGCTGGCCACCGATCCGGACATGGCCGGCCGCCTGATAGACGCGCTGGTGCTGGAGATGAGCGAACGGTTCGATCTCCTCGCCCTGCACGGAGTGGCGGACCTGTGGGACCTGCCCGAGAAGCTTCGGCCGGTGCCGCTGGTCGTCCTCGTGGACGAGGTGGCGGAGCTGTTCTTCGTCACCTCCAAGAAGGAGGAAGCGGCGCGGGACCGGACGGTCATGCAGCTCGTGCGGCTGGGGCAGATGGCCCGCGCGGTCGGGATCTACCTGGAGGTGTGCGGGCAGCGCTTCGGCTCCGACCTGGGCCGTGGTGCGACCGCGCTGCGGGCTCAGCTCACCGGCCGTGTGGTGCACCGCGTCAACGACAAGCAGACGGCAGAGATGGGCTTGGGCGACATCGCGCCTGAGGCGGTCGTGTCCGCGACCTCGATCCGGGTGGACCGTCCCGGTGTCGCGGTGGCCGGTGACACCTCCGGTGGCTGGTCGCGCATCCGCACCCCGGAAACCACGCCGGCGCAAGCGGCGGCCGTCTGCCGGGAGTACGCCCACCTGACCCCGGACCTGCCGTTCCTGGCCTCGTTCCGCCCGCCCGTGGCGATCCCGCCGATGCCCACCACACCCCCGTCCGTCCCGCAACCCTAACCACTGAGGGGAGGTGAGGACGTGTTCCGCTCGGTCCGCATCGATGCCGTGCTCATTCAGGCCGTGATCGCCGGTGCCCTGTCCTTCGCCCACCTGCACGACCTCGCCGAAGCGGCCGGACAGTCCGGCTGGAAGGCGTGGGCCTACCCGGTCTCCGTCGACCTGCTGTTGGTGGCGGCCTGGCGTCGACTGCGCGGCGCCCGTCGGGATCGCTCGGCCTGGACGTGGTTCGTTATCGCCCTGGTCGCCTCCCTCGGCGCGAACGTCGCGACCGCCGGACTCCTCGACCTGGCCAACGTTCCCGCCTGGCTGCGCATCCTCGTCGCGGGCTGGCCCGCGCTGGCCTTCCTCGGCGGCACCCTCCTCGTCCACCAACCCACCCAACCCGAACCGACAGCGGCACCGGCACCCGCGCCCGCGGCTTCTGCCGATCCCGCGCCGGTCATCGACCGCCCCGACGTGGCGGACGAGGGACCGGAGATCGCCCCGGCCGAACCGGTCCCGGCTCTGCCGGAAGCCCCGGCCCCATCCCCGGTGGTGCCCCCGGCTCTGGTCGACCACGCACGCAAGGTCGCCACCGAGCACCGCACCCGCACCGGGACCGACATCGACACCGCCACCCTGCGCGCTCGCCTCGGCATCCCGGAAGACCTCGCCGGCGCGATCGTCGCCCAACTCGCCTGAAAGGAGGTGACCAGGTGCGCCCGAACCGCTTCTACGACGTGATCCGCATCGGACCCGTGAGGGTCGGCACGTTCAACAACGGCCGTGGCCAGACCCGGCACACGGCCGCCTGCACCGCCCCGGAGTGCGGTTTCTCCACCGAGCACCGCGACCGCTCGGCGGCCGAACTCGCCGCCCGTACCCACCGCTGCACCTGAGAGGAGGACACCGCCATGCAGCTCCCCGAGGACCAGCTTCGCGCCGGTCACATCCCCGCCGACGTTTACCGGCGGCTCCCGCCCGGCGCCGACGTGCACAAGGTCGTGATCGTGCAGGAAGCACCCCGCTCCTACACCGGGCCGATCGTGCTGACGCTCGTCGTCGTCACCGGGTCGATCGCGGTGCTGCTGGTCATCGCCTTCGTCGCCCAGGTTGTGGCCGGTGCCGCCGTCGCCGTCCTGTCGGCCACCAGCGGACTCACCTACTCGATCAACCGCGCGGCCAAGCACAAGGGCCGCAGCAAGTAACGCCCTCCGGGGCGGCCTCGGTCGCCAAACTTCCGCCACCCCGGACGGCTCCACCCCTCCAGATCCAAAGGACCCGAAAGGGAAGCCTCATCATGCCCCAGCACGCCCAGAACACGCGTGTCTGCCGCGACTGCGACGGCTTCGCCACCGCCGCGATCACCACCGGCACCCCACACCGCGACGGGACCCGCGCCACTCTCCGTGTCGCCTGCCCGGCCTGCAAGGGCACTGGCACCGCCCGCCGTGTGCGCCCGCTGGGGGCGGTGATCAAGTGACCGACACCGCCACCATGGCGGGCCTGGACCCGGCCACCCTCGCCGACGTGCTGAGGCTGGCCGGGTCTCCCGGCTTCGACCGCATCCAAGACCAGATCCGCCGTACCGGCGGCTGCACCGACCCCATCCGCCTGACCGGCTCGACCGTCACCCGCGACGCAGCCACGGGACAGGTGCTGCACTCCTACTCCACCGACACCGAGCCCGGCGGCATCCTGCGCGTCGCCTGCGGCAACCGCCGCGCCTCCCGCTGCCCGGCCTGCGCCTGGACCTACGCGGGCGACACCTACCACCTGATCCGCGCCGGCCTCGTCGGCGACCCGGCCAAGGGCACCCCCGAGACGATCCGCGACCACCCGCGCGTGTTCGCCACGCTCACCGCGCCGTCGTTCGGACCGGTCCACAACCGACCCGGCAACCGGCCCTGCCGCTGCGGCACCCGCCACGCCGAGGACGCCCCCGAGCTGGGCACACCCCTCGACCCCGACGCCTACGACTACGCGGGCGCGGTGCTGTGGAACAACCACGCCTCCGAGCTGTGGCGCTACTTCACGATCTACCTGCGCCGGGAGATCGCCAAGCGGGCCGGACTCACGCAGAAGGCTGCCCGCGAGCAGTCGCGGGTGTCGTTCGGGAAGGTCGCCGAGTACCAGAAGCGCGGGGCGGTGCACTTCCATGCCGTGATCCGCTTCGACGGCCCGGCCGGCCCCGACGACCCGCCCCCGGCGTGGGCCACCCTCGACCTGCTCACCGACTCCATCCGAGCCGCTGCCGCCCGCGTGGAAGTCGACGTGCCCCCGTCTGGGGACCAACCGGCCCGCACCCTGCGATGGGGCACCCAGCTCGACGTACGCCCGATCCGGGCCTTCGGCGACGGCGAGGACATCACCGAGCAGGCGGTCGCCTCCTACGTCGCCAAGTACGCCACCAAGGCGGCTGAGACGACCGGCACCGTGGACCGCCGCATCGGCAACAAGGACGCCCTGGTCCTCCTCGACGTCCCCGAGCACCCGGCCCGGCTCATCGCCGCCTGCCTCGGCCTCCACCCGCTCTACCCGGACCGCAAGCTCCGCGACTGGGCCCACATGCTCGGCTTCCGCGGCCACTTCTCCACCAAGTCCCGCCGCTACTCCACCACCCTCGGCGAACTCCGCCAGGCACGCGCCGACTACCGCGCCGCCCAGCAACGCGCCGCCCTCGGCCTGCCCGACCCCGACGACGAGGAAGCCACCACCCTCACCCTCGCCCACTGGACCTACGCCGGCCACGGCCACACCCCCGGTGAGTCCTGGCTCGCCGCCAACATCCGCCGGGACATCCAGCACAACCGCGACACCGCCCGCGAGGAACTACCCACCCTGCTCGACATGGAAGGAACCGCTACATGACGACGGCTGTGATCACGCGCAAGTGGTACACCACGGCAGAGGTCGCCGAGATGCTCGGCTTCGGCCTGTCCAAGACCAAGATGCTCGTCCTCACCGGAGAGATCCGCTCCGTCAAGGTCGGCCGCAACCGCCGCATCCTGCCCGGTGACGCGCTGGACGAGTACGTCCAGCGCGTCACCGCTGACGTCACCGGGTGGTCGGTATGAGCGGCAAGCGCGCCAACGGCGAAGGCTCGATCTACCCCTACAAGAACGGCTATGCGGCCTACGTCTGGGTCACCAAGCCGGACGGCAAGCGGGCTCGGAAATACGCCTACGGCAAGACGCGCGAAGAGGTCCACGAGAAGTGGCTCAACCTCCACGCGGAGGCCAAGCGCGGGCCGGTGGCCACCCGGCATCCGACGGTGGGCGCGTTCCTCTCGTACTGGCTGGACTCGGTTGTGAAGCCGAACCTGGCTCCCCTGTCCTACGTCTCGTACGAGGGTTCCGTCCGGCTGTACATCGCTCCGCACCTCGGCTCGAAGCGCCTCGACCGGCTGACGGTCCGGGATGTCCGCGAGTGGGTGACCAAGCTGTCCACGGTGTGCCAGTGCTGTGCCCAGAGCAAGGACGCCAAACGCGAGCCCCGCCGTCGTAGGTGCTGCGCGGTCGGGGAGTGCTGCGAGTCGTACCCATCCCGTCGAGTGGTCCAGGCCGCTCGTGATGCTCTGCGGGCCGCCCTGACTCACGCGGTCGCGGAGGAACTGATCAACAAGAACGTGGCCTCGCTGGTGAAGGTGCCCAAGCCGCGGCGCCGCCGGATCAAGCCCTGGTCCGTCGCTGAGGCAAGCCAGTTCCTCACGGATGCTGCCGCGCGCGACGACCACCTCTTCGCGGCCTGGGTCCTGGTGCTCTGCCTCGGCCTTCGGCGGGGTGAGGTCCTGGGGCTGACGTGGAAGTCCGTGGAGTTCCAGCGGGGCGAGCTGTACGTGGACCACCAGATCCAGCGAGCCGGGCGTCAGATCCTGCATCGGGAGACCAAGACGGAGGACTCCGACGACTTCCTCCCCCTGCCGGCACTCTGTCTCAAGGCGCTGCGGATGCGCCGTGCCCAGCAGATCGGGGACCGGAAGGCCGCCGGGGAGCTCTGGCAGAACAGTCACGACCTGGTCTTCACCACGAAGTACGGCACGCCCATCGAACCGGGCAACCTGACTCGCATGTTCGCGCTGCGGGCTCGCCGCGCCGGGCTCCGGGAGATCCCACTCCGGAACACCCGGCACACGTGCAGCTCGCTCCTGGTGGCGCTCAAGGTCCACCCGAAGGTGGCGCAGCGCATCCTGCGGCACTCGCAGATCGCCATGACGATGGAGGTCTACGCGGAGGCGAGCGAGGAAGAGGTGCGGGCCGCGATCGGCAAGCTGTCCGACGTCATGGGCGGTACCGGCTGACGCGGTTGCTGTACTTCGCTGCTGTACGACCCTGCAACGCCAGAGGCCCCGGATCTCTCCGGGGCCTCTGAACTGTGTGCACTCGGCAGGATTCGAACCTGCAACCTTCTGATCCGTAGTCAGATGCTCTATCCGTTAAGCTACGAGTGCTTGTCTCTTCATTTGTCTCGCCGCTCCCGGCCCTTTCGGCCCGCTCGCGGCGACAGGAAGAACATTACATGACTGCCGCCGCCATGTGAAATCCGATTGCCCTACCCCTTGTGACCTGCGGAAACGCACTGGGAGGCCCGGGTCGGCGGGGAGAACGACGAAGCCCCGGCCACTGGGGCCGGGGCTTCGTGTTCGGGGCGGAGGCGGAGGGATTTGAACCCTCGATGGGCTTTAAGGCCCAAACCGCATTAGCAGTGCGGCGCCATAGACCGGACTAGGCGACGCCTCCATGCACAACCTGCTGCGCGCGGGCGCGAGTGGGTGGTGCGTGCCGATGATGACACAACCGTGTGGGGTGTCACCAATCGCCCCCCACGGTACTAGGCAGGGAGCCCGCAGGGCAAAGCCCCGAGGAACCGGCACGCCGTCGTGGCGCAACGTCCCGCGTCCCGGCGCGTTGATCACGGCATGACTGCCCTGTCCTCCTTCCTTTCTCGGACGTCCCCCTCTTCGGCGTCCCCTTCCCCGACGTCCCCTCTTCCGACGTCCACGCGGCGGCGGCTCCTCGCCGGGAGCGCCGCGCTCGTCGCGGTGCTCGCCTCGCTCGCCGCGTCCCCCTCCCCGGCGCGGGCCGGGGAACCGGCGCCGGACGGAGACCGGCTCACCGTCACCGTGTGGGACGCGGGCGGCGGGGCGGACGGGACGTACGTGGTGCGGTGCCGGCCGAGCGGCGGGACGCATCCCGACCCCGACGGCGCCTGCGCGGCCGTCGAACGCCGGACGCGCTGGGGGCAGGACGCCTTCGCGCCGGTGCCGCGGGACGCCGTGTGCACCATGCAGTACGGCGGCCCCGCCACCGCCCGGATCACCGGCACCTGGGCGGGCCGCCGCGTCGACGCGACGTACGACCGGACGAACGGGTGCGCGATCGAGCGGTGGGACCGGCTCGTGCCGCTGCTGCCCGAGGCGGGCCGGGCGGAGGGCGCACCCGGGGCGTAAAGGTCCCGCGAAGGTTCACGGTGCGTCGGCCCAGGCAGGCGCGGCACCGGACGTACCGGGCGTCACATCACCGTCACCTCGGGGTGCGATGTACGTCCCATCCGACGTCCCCGGCGCACCCCCAGCCCTTAGACTCCCTCCCGTGACACGTTGCGGGCCCGTTGGCAAGATGGCCCGAGCGGTCGGCACGTCGCGGTAACAGGGAGGAAGCGTCTCGTGAGCAGCAGGCCATCCCGAGGCGCTGCTCGCCTCGCAGCCATACTGGACGCGCTTCCCGACGCCCTGGTGCTGGTCAACGCCAACGGGACCGTCGTCAACGCCAACACCATCGCCCTCGAGGCCTTCGAGGCGCCCGGCACCGCCCTGGTGGGGCGCGGGCTGCTGGACCTGCTGCCGGAGTTCGACAGCAAGCTCATCCCCGGCTCCATGCGGCGGCCCGACCACATCGACCCCCGCGCACGCACCAAGCCGACCCGGATGACCGCCCGGCGTACCGACGGCACCGAGTTCCCCGTCGAGGTCACCAGCGCCAACCTCGAGAACACGCAGCACACCTACGACAGTTACGGCTACACCGGCGACGAGCTGCTGATGCTCGTCGTCCGGGACCTCTCCGGCACCGTCGACACCGAGGCCGAGCTCGCCCGGTCGCAGCGGCAGACGGAGATGATCCTGCGGGCCGCGTCCGAGGGCGTCGTCGGCACCGACACCGACGGGCGGATCGTCCTGGTCAACCCGGCCGCCGCCCAGATCCTCGGCTACCGGGCCGGCGAGCTCGGCGGCCGCGAGCTGCACACCCTGGTGCTGCACTCGCGCGCCGACGGCTCCCCCTTCCCCTACTCCGAGTCCCCGCTCGCCGACACGCTGCGTTCCGGGCGCAAGCACCGCGTGCGCGGCCAGGTCCTCTACGCCAAGAACGGCGACAAGCTGCCGGTCGACCTCACCACCGCCCCGGTGCGCGACGGCGACCAGCTGGTCGGCGCGGTCATGACGTTCCTCGACCGCCGCCCCTACGACGCGCTGGTCAAGGAGAAGGAGGCCGCCGAGCGGGAGCACGCCGAGGAGCTGGAGCGGCTCGCCGAGGAGCACGGCTCCGAGCTGACCGCCCTGCGCCAGAGCCATGTCACCGAGGTGGAGGAGCTCCGCGAGAAGCACGCGGAGGAACTCGCCGCGTACGAGGAGCGGTACGCGGCCCTCGGCGAGCGCGAGAAGGACCGCTACGAGGCCCTCGCCGCCCGGCACGAGCAGCTGCTCACCCTCCTCGGCCGCTCCCTGCGCGGCCCGCTCGACGAGCTGCGCCGCGAACTGTCCGCGCTGGCCGCCGACGACGCGGGCCAGCTGTGGCCCGAGGCCAACCAGGTGCTCCACCATCTGTCGGCCGGCTACTCCCGCATCACCACCCTCATCGACAACGTCCTCGGCTACCAGCGGCTCGACGCGGGCACCGAGCAGATCTCCCGTACGAACGTGATGCTCGACGCGGTCGTCGCGGCCGGCGTCGACGGGGCCGTGGAGCTGATCGGCCCCGGCCGGGTGCAGTTCGCGGTGCACGCGCCGCCCATCGAGGCCGAGGTGGACGCGCGGCTGCTCGCGACCGCCCTCGCCCATCTGGTCGCGGACGTGGCGGGCGTCGACGCGACCGGCAACACGCCCCTGTCGGCGGGCGGTTACCTGGACAACACGGTCGTCGTCGCGGCGGCCCAGCGCGGCGAGGTCGTCCGCATCGAGGTGCGCGGCCCGTACGGCGGCGGCGACCCGGTGCACGAGCCGGTCGTGCGCGGGATCGTCCGCGCGCACGGCGGGGTGCTCCAGACGCACGAGGTGCCCGGGATGAGCGGCAGCGCGTTCGTCCTCGAGGTGCCGATAGGCGGCGGGGCGGGATCCGTACCGCAGCAGGCGGCACAGCCCGAGGAGGCCGCCGCTCCCGCCGAACCCGCCCCGAGCGGCGGACGGCGCCGGGCGCGGCGTGCGTCCGTCGACGCGTTCCTGGAGAGCGACGTACCGGGCGACGGTGAGGCTCCGGCTGCGGCTCCGGCCGAGGCGCCGCAGCCCACCGGGCGGCGCAGGCGGCGGGCGGCTTCGGCCGAGCCCGCGCTGGCACACCCGCAGCCGCAGCCGCAGGCACAGCTTCCGGCCCAGGCGTCCGGTGAGGGCGCGGCCATGTCCGGCGGGACCGGACGGCGACGTGGCCGCCCTGCCGAGGACGCGGCGGTCGCGGCGGGCGCCGAGGTCGAACTCGCCGGTGCTGCGGCGGGTGCGGGGGTGTCCGAGGGCGCCGTCGTCACCGCGGCCGAGCACGCGGCGGGCGCCGCGGCCTCCAACACCGGGCTGGGCGGGACCGTACCGCCGCAGGGTGTGCCCGCGCCCTCAGGACGCCGGGCCCGGCGCGCGGCCGGTGAGCAGCAGGCGCTCGCGCCGGCGCTGCCCGCGGCCGGCGAGGCGAACGGCGCTCCCGGCGCGCTCGCCGTGCACGTGCCCGCCCAGAGCGCGGGGTCCGACCAGCAGCAGCCGACGGGACGGCGCCGGCGTGCGCTGGCCGCCGCGAACGAGCGGGCGGCGGCGCAGGAGGCGGCGCCGCGCACGGTGTTCGCGCTGCCGCCTGCCGAGGCGGACCAGGGCGAGCAGGCGGGGCGGACGGCACAGGCGGCTGAGGTCGCGGGGCAGGCCGCCGGGCAGCCGGTCGCCGCACAGGCGCCCCCGGCGGTCGCGCAGACTCCCGTGGCGCCGGGTCAGGTGCCGAGTGGTCAGGAACTCCCGGGTGCTCAGGGGGTCGCGCCGGTGGCGCCGGGCGCCGTGCCGAACGGGCAGGCGGCCGGTCCGGCTCCGCAGCCCGCCGCTCCGGGCGCGCAGCCTGTGGTTCCCGCCGCCGGACAGGCCGTACCTCCGAACGGGCAGGCGGCGCCGGTCGCGCCGCAGGCCGTTCCCCCGAACCCGCAGGCCGCCGGGCCGAACGCCGCGCCTGCGGGCGCGCCTCAGCCGGCCACGCCCGGTCTTCAGCCGGTCGGGCCGAACGCGCAGCCGACCCCGCAGGCCGCGCCGCAGGCGGCTGGGCCGAACCTCCAGCCCGTCGGCCCGAACCCGCAGCCCGTGCCACCGAACGCCGCGCCTGCGGGCGCGCCTCAGCCGGCCATGCCCGGTCCGCAGCCGGTCGGGCCGAACGCGCAGCCGATTCCGCCGAACCAGCAGGCCACGGCCCAGGTGCCCGGGCCCAACCTCCAGCCCGCCGGCCCGAACGCACCCGCCGCAGGGCCCACATCCCAGCCCGCCGCGCCAGGACTCCAGCCGGTGGGTCCGAACCCGCAGGCTCCGCAGCCGGTTTCGCCGAACCAGCAGGCCGCGCACCAGGCGCCCGGGCCCAACCTCCAACCCGTCGGCCCGAACCCGCAGCCCGTGCCGCCCAACGCACCCGCCGCGGCGCCAGGGCTCCAGCCGGCCGGGCCCCACGCGCACGCGTCACAGCCCGTGCCGCCGAACCCGAACCCGCAGGCCCCGCAGCCCGCCGACGCCGCCGCTCAAGCCCCGCAGGCCGGCGCGCAGCCCGCCCCCGCTGCTGCCCCGCAGGGCGTTCCGGGCGCCGATGCCGGGCAGCACGACGCCGTGCCGGTGGACCAGTCCGAGGACCACACCCCGCCGCAGCCGCACCCCACCAGCGCGCCCACCGGCCGCCGTCGGCGTGCGGTCGCCCTGCCCGCCGATGCCGCGCAGGCGCCCGGCGCTCCCGAGCAGTGGGGGACGGCGCCCGCGCAGGGCGCGCCCGCCGCTGCCCCGCTTCCTCCGGCCCAGCCGCTGCCCGCCGAGGCACCGTCCGCACAGGGTGCGCCGCGGTCCGCCCAGCCCGTGCCGGGGGCGGCCACCCCGCCCGCCGGGACCCCGGCCCCGCAGCAGTGGCCCGCCGCCGGTGACACCTCCGTCCCCGGTGCGCCCGCGCCGAACGCGCCGCAGCCCACGCCGTCGGGCGGCACCCCGCTGCCGCCCGAGGGCACGCCCGCGCCGGACCGGCGAGCGGCCCAGCCGCTGCCCGCCGAGGCCGCCGCTCCCCTGGACCCGAACTCGACGCAGGGGCGTGCGATCAGCGTGCGGACGCTGGGGCAGGGCGTGCCGTTCAACCGACAGGCCGCCCAGGTCCAGCAGCCGCCGGCGTCGGCCACGCCGCCCCCGCACCAGCCGGGCGGTTCCGGCCGCCGTCGCAAGCTCGGCACCCGCAGCGAGCAGACCGCCGCGAACGGCCAGACCTCCGCCGGGCAGGCACCCGGCGCCGCCCAGGGCGCCCGCCCGCACCCGGCCGAGTCCGTGCCGCCCGCCGGCCAGGCTGCCGCGCCTCAGCAGGACCGCACCCCGGCCGCCGCCCTCGCCCAGCCCCCGGCGCAGGCGGCGCCGGCGCCGGCCGGACAGTCCCGGCTCGCGCCGGCCGCCGAGGCCGCCGGACGCTCGTACGCGATAGGGGCGCCGGACGCGGACGCCGCCGAGGGTCCCGAGCCGCTGGACGGTCCCGGCGGGGCCGTGGAGGTGGCGGACCCGCCGCGTCCGCAGCCGATGGACGACGAACTGCCGCCGGAGCCGCTGGACAACCCGCGCCGGCTGCTGGTGTGGCCCGCGCCGGACGTGTCGACGCAGCAGGCGCTGAGCGACCGCGGCTACCGGCCGGTGATCGTGCACTCCCGTGAGGAGGTCGACGCGCAGATCGCGGCCTTCCCCGCGGCGCTGTTCGTCGACCCGCTGACCGGGCCGATCACCCGTACCGCCCTGCAGTCGCTGCGTCAGGCGGCGGGCGCGGCGGAGGTGCCGGTGCTGGTCACGGCCGGACTCGGCCAGGCCTCCCGCGACGCCGCGTACGGCGCCGACCCGGCCGTGCTGCTGAAGGCGCTCGCGCCGCGCGACAGCGAACAGCACCCGCCCCGCGTACTGCTGATCGAACAGCACGCGGAGATCGCGCTGGCCCTGACCGGCACGCTGGAACGGCGCGGGATGCAGGTCGCGCGGGCCGCGAGCGACGCCGACGCGGTGACGCTCGCGGGTCAGTTCCGGCCGAACCTGGTGGTGATGGACCTGATGCAGGTGCACCGCCAGGCCGGGCAGGCCGGGATCGTCGACTGGCTGCGGGCCAACGGGCAGCTCACCCGCACCCCGCTGGTCGTCTACACGGCCGCCGTCGACGCGGCGGACCTGCCGCGGCTGGCCTCCGGGGAGACGGTGCTGTTCCTCGCGGAGCGGTCCACCAGCCCGGAGGTGCAGGAGCGGATCGTCGACCTGCTGTCGCGGATCGGGACCAACTGACGGTCCTCCGCGCGGGGCCGGAGCGCTCCGGAAGACAAGCGGAACGCCGGGCGGTGGACGCGGAAGTCGCGTCCACCGCCCGGCGTTCGTCCGGGTCCCGGCCGGGCCCCGGTCAGATCTGCGTGACGTCCAGCGTGCCCTCGGCGTACTGGCGGCGCAGCACCTTCTTGTCGAACTTGCCGACGCTGGTCTTCGGCACCGCCTCGATCACCGTCCAGCGCTCGGGCAGCTGCCACTTGGCGATCTTCCCCTCCTCCTGGAGGAAGGCGCGCAGCGTGGTGAAGTCGGCGGTGGAGCCCTCCTTGAGGACGACCGTGGCGAGCGGGCGCTCGCCCCACTTGTCGTCGGGGACGGCGACCACGGCGGCCTCGGCCACGTCCGGGTGCGCCATCAGCGCGTTCTCCAGCTCCACCGAGGAGATCCACTCGCCGCCCGACTTGATGACGTCCTTGGCCCGGTCGGTCAGGGTGAGGAAGCCGTCGGCGCTGATGGTGCCGACGTCGCCGGTCTTGAGCCAGCCGTCCTCGCTGAACTTGTCGGCCGGGCGCAGCGGTTCGGCGTCGGGGCCGTTGTAGTAGGCGCCGGCGATCCAAGGGCCGCGCACCTCCAGCTCGCCCGCGGACTCGCCGTCCCAGGGGAGGCGCTCCCCGCCGGGGCCGGTGAGGCGGGCCTCGACGCCGGCCGGGAAGCGGCCCTGGGTCAGCCGGTAGGCGAACTCCTCGTCGGTGCCGACGGCGTGGGCCGGCGGGCGGGCGATGGTGCCGAGCGGGGAGGTCTCCGTCATGCCCCAGGCGTGACAGACCCGCATGCCCAGCTTGTCGAACGCCTCCATCAGCGACGGCGGGCAGGCGGAGCCGCCGATGGTGACCTGGGTGAGGGACGAGACGTCCCGGGGGCGGGCGGTGAGCTCGGCGAGCAGGCCCTGCCAGATGGTGGGGACGGCGGCGGCGTGCGTGGGCTTCTCGCCCTCGATCATCTCGGCGAGCGGGGCGGGCTGCAGGAAGCGGTCCGGCATCAGCATGTTGACGCCGGTCATGAAGGTGGCGTGCGGCAGGCCCCAGGCGTTCACGTGGAACTGCGGGACGACGACCAGGGAGGTGTCCTGGTCGGTCAGGCCCATGGACTGGGTCATGTTCACCTGCATCGAGTGCAGGTAGATCGAGCGGTGGCTGTAGACCACGCCCTTGGGGTCGCCGGTGGTGCCGGAGGTGTAGCACATGGCGGCGGCGGACCGCTCGTCCAGCTCCGGCCAGTCGTAGGCGACGGGCTGTCCGGCGATCAGCTCCTCGTACTCGTGCACCTGGACGTGGGTGTCGGCCAGGGGGGAGCGGTCGCCGGGGCCGGAGACGACGACGTGCTCGACGGTCTTGAGGTGCGGCAGCAGCGGGGCGATCAGCGGGATCAGCGAGCCGTTGACGATGACCACGCGGTCGGCGGCGTGGTTGACGATCCACGCGAGCTGCTCGGCCGGCAGGCGGAGGTTCAGGGTGTGGAGCACGGCGCCCATGGAGGGGATCGCGAAGTACGCCTCGACGTGCTCGGCGTTGTTCCACATCAGGGTGGCGACCCGCTCGTCGCCGCTGACGCCGAGGTCCTCGCGCAGAGCGTGCGCCAGCTGGGCGGCCCGGGAGCCGATCTCCGCGTAGGAACGGCGCTGCGGGGCTCCCTCACCGGTCCAGGTGATCACCTGCGAAGTGCCGTGGATCGTCGACCCGTGGGTCAGGATCCTCGAGATCAGCAGCGGTACGTCCTGCATGGTGCTCAGCACGGCGTCCTCCTGGGCGACATTGCCTGGCGTCGGTACGGGTTGCGCTGATTCTGCGCACATACCGCGCGGTATGTCACTAGGGGAGCGGATGATCGATCACGCTCGGGCGGACGACGTGTCCCGCCAGGTTCCGCTCATTCCTCCTCAATTCCTGACAAATCCCAGCTCGGCGTCCTCCCGAAGCTTGCCGAGCGCCCGCGACACGGCCGACTTCACCGTCCCGACCGAGACGCCGAGCACCTCTGCCGTCTGGGCCTCGCTGAGATCCTCGTAGTACCGCAGCACGACCATCGCCCGCTGGCGCGCCGGCAGCCGCATGACCGCCCGCCACATCGCGTCCCGCAGGGCCTGCTGCTCGGCGGGGTCGTCGCGGACCGGCACCGGGTCCGGCTCGGGCAGCTCGTCGCAGGCGAACTCGTCGACCTTGCGCTTGCGCCACTGCGAGGTGCGCGTGTTCACCAGCGCCCGGCGGACGTAGCCGTCCAGCGCCCGGTGGTCCTCTATCCGCTCCCAGGCGACGTACGTCTTGGCGAGCGCGGTCTGCAGCAGGTCCTCCGCGTCGCTGGGGTTTCCGGTCAGCGACCGGGCGGTCCGCAGGAGCACCGGCTGGCGGGCCCTCATGTACGACGAGAACGACGCGTACGGGAGGGTCTGCGTCGCCGGGGCGGCGGCGTTCGAAGCGCTGGTGCAGACGGGTGTGGTCATGTCGTCCACGCTAGGAGCGGGGCCCGCCCGGCGGATCGCCCGCAGGTCCCGAAGCCGGATCCCCCTCAGGTTGTAGGGGTGGGGCTCACCTCACCTCCCAGAGGTGGACGAGCGGATGAGGGATCCTGCGGGTCGCCCCTGATGTCCGGCGCGCCGCCTTGAGGACCGGCGCCCGGCGCGGCGGCGCCGAAGCGCCGCCGCACGGACCTCCTCCCCCTGTCCGGCGTCCCCCCTTCCCCCCTGCTCCCCCCTGCCTACGCGGTCAGAGCGCCGGCCACCAGAAGGGGGCGAAGCTGATGGCCACGTTGTCCTCGCCCTGGTTGACGGTCGTGAACGCGGAGCCGTTGACCTGGGCGGTATTGCTCTCGTTCTCGGCGCCGGCCCCTACGGCCTGCTGCTGTGTGGTGGCGGAGGTCCCGAAGTTGTCCCCGCCGACTCCGGTACCGAGGGCGCCGACGCCGTTGTCCGCCGTCGCGACCCCCGCGAAGAGCGCGGCCGCGAGCGGAAGCGCGGCGGCGGCGGCGATGACACGGGCGGTACGGATGCTTGCCATGTTGTGTTCCCTCCAGAACCAAGGACGCACCGGGTCAAGGCCGTCCATGCGTGAACTACGGCTTTCACCAGGGAAGTTGGCCCCCCGCCCTGGCGCTGTGCACGACGTCGCAAGATCAGGATTGCCCAGCGGACGCCGCGGAACCACCTCGGAAGCCGTGATTCGCACGCAAGCGTGAGAAGCCGCCGATAAACCCCGAGTCGACCCTGATTCGGCGCTTACGGGCTCCCGGGTCGCGGCAGCCCCGGCGCCCCAAGGGAGGAAGCGTTTCGGCGCCCACCCGGCCGACCCCCGGCGCCCTGGGGGCGCCACCCCACACCCCCTTCCCTTCTTCGAACGCGTGTACGAACATGGACGCATGGCCACCACCGACCGGCAGGCCACGACGCTGGCCCTCGCACACGCCCTGTCAGCCGCCGAACGCGGACTGGCCGTCATCCCGCTGTCCCGCACCAAGCTCCCGGCCCTGCGCTCCCCCCACCGCGACGACCCGTCCCGTCCGCCCTGCCACGGCGAGTGCGGCCGCTTCGGCCACGGCGTGTACGACGCCACCACCGACCCGGCGCGCATCCGCGCCCTGTTCGCCGCCGCGCCCCGCGCGACCGGCTACGGCATCGCCTGCGGCCTGCCCCCGCACCACCTCATCGGCGTGGACCTCGACACCAAGAACGGCACCGACCCCGGCGCCGCCCTGCGCGCCCTCGCCTCCCGGCACGGCTTCACCGTCCCGCCCACCGTGGTCGTCCTCACCCCGAGCGGCGGCCGCCACCTCTGGCTGAGCGGCCCGCCCGACGTCGTCGTCCCCAACTCCGCCGGCCGCCTCGCCCCCGCCGTCGACATCCGGGGCGCCGGCGGCTACCTCGTCGGCCCCGGCTCCCGTACGGAACACGGCAGGTACCGGGCCGCGCCCGGCACCGCCGGCCTGGCGCCCGCGCCCTGTCCTCCCGCCCTGCTGCGCCTGCTCCTGCCGCCGCCCCGCGCCCACCACCCGACGCCCCCGTCGGCCGGTGACCACGGGCAGGGCCTCGTCCAGTTCGTCCTCGCGGCGCACGAGGGCCTGCGCAACACCCGTCTGTTCTGGGCGGCCTGCCGCGCCTACGAGGACGGCATCGGCCCCGAACTGGTGGAGCCCCTGGTCGACGCGGCCCGCGCCACGGGCCTGTCCGAACGCGAGGCGCGCGCGACGATCGCGTCGGCCGCGCGCAGGACCGGCCACTGAGGCCTGCCGTTCCTCCTCCCCCCACGCCCTCCCGCGCACGCGCCCGAAATTCGAAAGACCCGCATGCACCAGCGCCTTAAAGTGCCGACCATGGCACTCTCCCGCGTCCTCCTCACCTCGGGCCGCTCCGTGGACCTGATCGAGCTGCGCCTGTCGGCGACGTACGGAGACGTGCTCGAGGGATACCCGTGCAAGCTGCTGAACGACCTCGCGATCACCGGGTCGCTGCGGTCCGCCGAACACGTCCACCCGGGCGTCCCGGTGCATCTGATCCCGCCGCCGCGCGAGTACCCCGACCAGTTCGCGGGCGGCTTCGGCCCGGTGGAGGTGCTGCCCAGGGTGACCTGCGTCGGCAGCTTCCGCTCCGAGGCACTCGACCCCGGACACGACCGCGCCCTGTACCGCTCCCGCCTCACCGTGGTCTGGTTCCAGCCGACGCCGCGCATCCCCTCGGGGTGTGACGCGGAGGCGGCCTTGCTGGACATGGACTGGGAGCAGCTCGCCACCGACGAGGAACTGTGACCGTACCCGCCCCTTCCGCCGGCCGGGCCGATCTGCTCCGCTGGCAGTTCGACCTGACCTGGTCCCTGTTCGAGTACCACCTGGAGCGCCTGGAGCCGGAGGACTTCCTCTGGGAGCCCGCCCCGCTCTGCTGGACGGTCCGCCGGTCGCCCGAGGGCGCCTGGGTCCCCGACTGGGCGGACACCGAGCCCGACCCCGTGCCGGTGCCCACCGTCGCCTGGGTGAGCTGGCACATAGGCTGGTGGTGGAGCGTGACGCTGGACCACGCCCGCGGGGAGCGCCCGCGGGAGCGGACCGAGATCGTGTGGCCCGGCGAGGGCGAACCCACGATCGCCTGGCTCCGCTCCCTGCGCACGGAGTGGCTCGCCCACCTCGACACCCTCACGGACGCCGACCTGGACGCCCCGGCTCCCTTCCCCTGGCCGGACGACCCGTCCCGCACGAAGGCGCACATGCTGGCCTGGGTCAACGCGGAGCTGATGAAGAACGCGACGGAGATCGGCCAACTCCGCATGCTGCGGGCGGCGTCATGAACGGTGACGCCGCCGCCCCCCGGCCCCCGTGGTCCCTGCTCGTCCTCGACAAGGCGTTCCGCTCCTGTTGGGCGGCCGACACCTGCTCACCCGACGACCTGCCCGACTGGCGCCCGGACAACCCGTCCGTGGGCCACTGCGACATCACGACCCTGGTGGTCAACGACCTCTTCGGCGGCGACCTCCTGGTCGCCGACGTCCGCCGGGACGGCTCCCCGCACGGCTACCACTGGTGGAACCGCCTCCCCAACGGCGTCGAACTCGACCTCACCCTGGAACAGTTCCGCGCCGGCGAGGTCCTCTCGCCCCCTCGCACGGTGATACGCCCGCCGGGCCCTCCACCGCGCCGCCACCCCGCATACGAACTGCTCCGCATGCGCCTGACGACCTGCTTGGGCCCGCTCCCGCCGGCGGGCGGCGTCTGAGGTCCGCAGGGGGTGACGGACGGGCGAGTGGCCGTGCACCAGCAATGGCCGGAGGGACCACACGCTGGCCCGGACGCGGCGAGAGTGCGCTACACCCCGGACATGCGGGCGTCCCGCCGCTCGACACGGTAAGCACTCCGCGCGGACCTGCCCACAGCCCATCTGGGCCTTGTCGTCACGGTCATCCGGACGGACCGGATGTGACCCCTTCAGCCGGTCCACGCCGTTCCGCACAGCTACGTCGACCGTCACGGCCGGGCCCGACCAGGCCGGACCTGATGCTCCGTCACTGAGGCCGTTACGGCGTGGCGGCAGCCGTACCGACGCTCCGCCAGCACACCCATGACCTGAATGACCGATCTGTACGCATGCCACCGTTGACGTAGTGAGAACGTCACATATTGTCCGACCTGCCCCATGCGGAGTTGATCGCCGAACGTCGATCCGGCGAGGGCCTCCCGTCCGCCATCGACCCAGGCAGAGCCGAGCGGACGCGGCACAGTGTGTGGGTCGACGGCGGACGGGATGGGAGCTGGGCTGAGTCGTAGGTCGAGGACTAAGGGTTGTCCCGTAAATGATCCTCTCGTTGCCCGGCACGGTTGGCCGCCCGCCGTGCGGCCCGCTCGCTTATCCGGCGAGAGCGAGGTTGTGCAGGCGGGCGATGCCGAGCATGGCGTGGTGGACGCCGTCGCCTTTGAGGCGGCAGTCGCGGAGGATCTTCCAGGTCTTCATGCGGGCGAAGACGTGCTCGACGCGGGCGCGGACCTGCTCGTGGGACTTGATGTGTTCATCTTTCCAGGCCGGCAGTTCGTCCTGGCCGCGCTCGAGGCGGTCTCGAGGCGGTGCGGGATGACGAGTCCGGTGCCCGGGTAGCCGCCGTCCGCGATCGTGGCGGTCTTGCCGACGGCGGACTTGGCGCCGGATTCCTCCCACGCCTTGCAGTCGCTAGTTCTTCGAACGCTCGGCCACAGTGTGGTCCCGGGTGGGGACCAGGGTGCCGTCCACGATGAGCACGGCGTCCTTCGCGAACCGCTTGCGGGTCTGGAGAGCGAGCATCGGCCCGAGGTGGTCGATGATCCGGTCCGCCGCCGACTTCGAGACCCCGAACAGCGGGGCGAGCTACCGCATGGTGAGGTTCGTGCGCCAGTACGCGGCCACCAGCAGTGCCCGGTCCTCCAGCGGGAGGCTCCACGGCCGGCCCTTGCGGACCGCGTCCGCACCCTCGCGCCGCAGAACCGTCACCAGCTTCCCGAACTGCCGCGGGCTGAGCCCGGTGAACGGGGCTGTTCAGGACGGCTCCGACGCCGTGATCACACCAGCCACGGCGAGATCGTCTCATCTTGACCAATCTGCGGCGCCCACCAGCCTCTGGCGGGACACATCTCGGTCGCCCGGACCGATTCGGCATGAGAGCCTCACGCCCGTGGCTACGGAAACCGAGGTAGGAGAGCTGTTGCACCAGCGCGGCTGGCGGACGGCATTCACGGTCGCTGAAAAAGCGAACGCGTGGGCCGCCCTGGTGAGCGCCATCGAGCGCGGCTACGGCGACGACATCTACGAGTACACCAACGATCTCTACTGCCGAAACTGGCTACACGAGGCGTGGCTCCTGCTGGACGAACACATCGTCCAGCTCTGGACCCCGCAGATCAAAGCTCTGGACGACCGGTACAAGGCCGCGACCATCGACGACGACGGCCAAGCACTCGACCAGTTCCACTGGCTGCCCGGCCCCGACCTGTGGTGGTGGCGGCGACACCCCCGCATCCTCACCGGAGATCTCGGGAGTTCGCTTCGCTCGGCCGGTGCCATCGGCACCGACCCGGACACGGCATGACCCTCAGCCTCGTGGGATTGCGGGAAAGCCCTTAGGTATCCAGTTGAATCGGCCATTGACTTCGGAGCCCTCACGTTATTGTCCCGTTGCAGGCCCTGATAGAACACGCGTGTGACCTACAGATTCACTGCAAATATCGCTTACGGGTGGCACGAGCCGGGGCCGGACAACCCTGACCCTGCCATGACGGCTGGAGTTGCCGAGTCAGAAGGCGGAGAGAGCTTCGAGCTTCAGTTCCAATGTTCCTTCGAGGAACCCGATGCGCAGAACATCCGTAACGGCAGCGACTCGTACTGTGTTGTCACCCCCAACCAGG
Organism: Streptomyces albogriseolus; assembly: GCA_014650475.1. Taxonomy (GTDB): domain Bacteria; phylum Actinomycetota; class Actinomycetes; order Streptomycetales; family Streptomycetaceae; genus Streptomyces; species Streptomyces albogriseolus. Next base: position 566,932 of record BMVA01000003.1, on the reverse strand, counting down.
GCACCGCGTACGGATGTGTGCGCACGGTGGAGTTGGAAGGGGACACCCTGCGGGTCACGCTCGACCCCGATTCCCTGGAGGCCCTGTTCCTGGACGACCCGGTAGTCGAGGCAGTCCTACATGCGCCGGCTGCGGACACAACTCGCATGAGGGAGGCACTCACCCGCATCCTCTCCTACGGCCGACCGGACGCGCTCCCGATCGTGATCGGGGTCTAGTAGGGCTGGGCGGACTATGAGCGTCGACTGCAGGGTGAGGCTCATACCCAGAACATGGCGACAAGGCAAGCTGTACAGCAAGGAAGTACAGCAACCGCACCAACCAGCCTCGACCAATAGCGCCTAAGAGGGGCCATGAAGCGGCCTGTATGACCGTGACCGACCGATCCCCCATCGAGCTACGGATCAGAAGGTGGGCGTGCCCCAACCGTGCCCGATCGAGCGGGAAACCCCGGGGAACACCGGGCAGTCACAGCGCGCAGACGAGAGAGCGGCCCCTGACCGGACATCCAGGTCAGGGGCCATTCTCACTGTTCTCAGTGCGGAGGCGGTGGGATTTGAACCCACGGTGACATCGCTGCCACGACGGTTTTCAAGACCGTTCCCTTAGGCCGCTCGGGCACGCCTCCCCGCGCCGGCCGGTGATCGGCGGCGCGGGGACAAGGGTAACGGGTTCGGGGGTGGCGGGTGGGGTCAGCTGTCGCCCACGCGGGAGCCCAGGGTGAGTTCCGTGGTGTGCTCCTTGCCGCCGCGTTCGTAGGTGATCGTGACCTCGTCGCCGGGCTTGTGGGTCCAGATCTCGCCGATCAAGGTGGGGCCGGAGTCGATGACCCGGTCGTCGAGCTTGGTGATGACGTCGCCCGGCTTCAGGCCGGCCTTGTCCGCGGGGCCGCCCGGGTCGACGGGCTCGGTGCCGCCCACGCCCTGCTCGGTGATCTTCGCGCCGTTGGTGGTGTCCTCCAGGGAGACGGACGCGCCGATCTTGGCGTACACCGGCTTGCCGGTCCTGATCAGCTCCTGGGCGACGTACTTGGCCTGGTTGATCGGGATGGCGAAGCCGAGACCGATCGAGCCGGCCTGGCCCGTGCCGAAGCCGCCGTTGCTGGTCGACTGGATCGCGGAGTTGATGCCGATCACATTGCCCTGCGCGTCCAGCAGCGGACCGCCGGAGTTGCCCGGGTTGATCGACGCGTCTGTCTGCAGCGCGCTCATGTAGGAGGCCTTGCTGCCCGTGCCGTCGCTGGAGGCGACCGGGCGGTTCTTGGCGCTGATGATGCCCGTGGTCACCGTGTTGGACAGACCGAAGGGCGCGCCGATGGCGATGGTCGAGTCGCCGACCGCCACGTCGTCGGAGTTGCCCAGGGTGAGCGGCTTGAGGTCTGACGGCGCGTTCTTCAGCTTGATGACGGCGACGTCGTATCCCTGCGCGTTGCCGACGACCTCGGCCTCGTACTTCTTGCCGTTGGGGAACGTCGCGGAGAGGTTACCGCCGTCGACGGCGTCCGCCACCACGTGGTTGTTGGTGACGATGTGGCCCTGCTTGTCGAAGACGAAGCCCGTGCCGGTGCCGCCCTCGCCGCTGCTGCTCGCCGCCTCGATGGTGACCGTGCTGGGCAGCGCCGCCGCCGCGACCGCGGCGACCGTGCCCGGGTCGCGCTTGACGTTGCCGCCGCTGGTGGCCGACGAGACGGTCGTCGAGCCGCCGCTGTCGTTCTCCCGGGCGAGCGTGTAGCCGAGGCCGCCGCCCAGGCCGCCCGCGACCAGCGCGGCCACCAGGACCGCGGCGACGAGCCCGCCGCGCCCACGGCCGTTCTTCGGCGCGGGCTGCTGGTGCGTGGTGCCCCAGCCGGCGCCCCAGCCGCCACCCCCGTGGCCCGCGGCACCGTGTCCGGCGCCGCCGTCACCGCCGTACGCCGGGGTGGACGGCGGCGGGGGCGGGGGCCAGGAGGGGTCAGGGGCGGACGAGGACTCGCCCGCGCCCGCGTCGTGGTGTGCCTGGGCGGCCGGCGGGCCGTAGGGGTCGCCGGCCGCCGGAGCCGACCCCGGGTGTGCGCCCTGGGGTGCGGAAGCAGCGGGAGCATCCGCCGGGGGCGGCGGAGCCGACGGGGCCGGGGGTACCGCGGTGCCCTCGTTCTCGGTGCTCACAGCTTCTCTCCTCGATCCACGGCTTTTCGGTCTCGGTCGCACTCGGGCCCGCATGTCACGCGCGCCTGACGTCCGGCGCGATGCAGCTGGAGCTGTGCACGTCTCTTTGTATGACGTCAGCTTTTCCCACACGCCGTCAGGGCACCGTAAGCCGTTCCTGTGGGTCCGGGGTCATTCTTTATATAGGGCATTACTCACGTAAGGTGCGCCACTCGATGACTCCGACCGGACTGCCGTACCGATCACGCCACACCGCCCGCCCGTCCACCGGCGAGCGGTGGCACCATGACGCGGTGACCCACGCACGTCAGCACCTGACCCGAGTCGTCGCACACCGCGGGGCCTCCGAGGACGCCCCCGAGCACACCCTGGCCGCGTACCGCAAGGCGATCGAGGACGGCGCGGACGCACTCGAATGCGACGTACGCCTCACCGCCGACGGACACCTGGTCTGTGTACACGACCGTCGCGTCAACCGTACGTCGAACGGACGCGGTGCGGTCTCGGCGCTCGAGCTGTCCGACCTCGCCGCGCTCGACTTCGGCTCGTGGAAGACCCGGGACGCGGCGGGCGGACCCCGCGTCGAGGAGCCCGACTGGGAGCACCGCCCGGAGGACCGCGAGGCCACCTCCGTGCTCACCCTGGAGCGCCTGCTGGAGCTCGTCGCCGACGCCGGCCGCCGGGTGGAACTGGCGATCGAGACCAAGCACCCCACGCGCTGGGCGGGACAGGTGGAGGAACGGCTGCTGGCCCTGCTCAATCGGTTCGGCCTGGACGCGCCCGCCTCCCGCGAGGACTCGCAGGTGCGCGTGATGAGCTTCTCCGCGCGCTCCCTGCACCGCGTGCGGACCGCCTCCCCGACGCTGCCGACCGTCTACCTCATGCAATTCGTCACACCGCGGTTGCGTGACGGCCGACTGCCCGAGGGCGTGGACATCGCGGGCCCGTCGGTCCGCATCCTCCGTAGCCATCCCGCCTACGTCGAGCGTCTGAAGCGGACCGGGCGCCAGGTGCACGTCTGGACGGTCGACGAGCCGGCGGACGTCGACCTGTGCGTGAGCCTCGGCGTGGACGCCATCATCACCAACCGGCCTCGCGCGGTGCTGGACCGACTGGGGCGCTGACCAGGGCGGAACGATGGGAGCGCCGGCCCGGGCGGACCGGCCGGAAAGCGCACCCCGGCCCTTGCGCGGCCGTCACATCCGTCCCGTGTGGCCCGATGGTTCCCACCCGCCTCTTGACCCAGGGGTCGGTCGCCCACATCCTCATATCTCGGCCACATCGACGAAATCCAGCCATGCGACTACAGGGAGTGCTCCGGCGCGTTCGGTGCGTATTCGATCGTTCCGAGTGCGTCACCGCGCACGGATCGGCCGGTTTCCGGTTCAGGCCGATGGGGCATCCACACCGTGGCGTGGGGCGAAGGAGGTCTCGGGGGTGGCGTTGGTGGTGGCACAGGAGGTGCCCACGTCGTCGAGCATGGCCGTGCCCCATGGCCCTGCGGGCGTGGGGAAGGCGAGGCGCCGGATGCGCGCGCAGCTGCGCGACGGAGGCGTCCCGGAATCGGTCGTCGACGATGCCGTGCTGATCCTTTCCGAGCTGTTGAGCAACGCGTGCAAACACGGCCGGCCACTGGGCGACAGCCTGGCCGGGGACGGCGACGTGCGTGCGGCCTGGCGGGTGGATCCGCGCGGCCGGCTCGTCGTCGAGGTCACCGACGGGGGCGGCCCGACCCGCCCAGCGCCTGCCACCCCGTCGGTCACCGCGCACGGCGGCCGCGGGCTCAACATCATCTCCGCGCTCTCCGACGACTGGGGCGTGCGCGACGAGGTGCCCGGCGAGGTCACGGTGTGGGTCGTCGTCCACGAGGACGTGCACGACCCGGACGCCGGGAGCTGCCACCGCCGCGAGGACTTCGCCGCACGGGTGACAGCGCCGCCGGTCGCGCGCCTCACCGGCCTGGACTTCGCGGACGTCTTCGACGACCTGGACTGACGGCGCGGCCGCCGGGCGGATCGCGGGCCGGTACCGGGTCCGGCTCCCCCCGGACGGCGGCACCGGGTCGGCTCTCCCGGACGGCGGCACCGCGTCGGCTCTCCCGGACGGCGGCACCGGGTCCGGCGCTTCCGGAAGGGAGCCCGTCGACGCGCCCCCGGCCGTCCACGGACCACCCCGTCGTCCACAGGTTCCCGTCGGCCGTGGCGCGAACGGCTAGGCTCGCGCCGTACGAGACGAGCCGTAACCGGGAGACACCCACGATGGCCAAGAAGCGACCCCAGACGAAGGCCAAGCGCCCGCAGCTCACGGACGGGCAGATCCCGGTCGTCGGCGCCCGCGAACCCTGCCCCTGCGGCAGCGGCCGCCGCTACAAGGCGTGCCACGGCCGTGCCGCCGCCCAGGCCGTGACCGAGCTGGTGCACCGCCCGTTCGAAGGCCTTCCGGGCGAGTGCGACTGGGTGGCGCTGCGCGAGTTGGTGCCGGCCGCGACCGTCGAGCTCACCCTGAAGGACGGCCTGCCCGAGGGCGTCCCGTCCGTCACCCTGGCCACGGTGCTCCCGATGGCCTGGCCGGCGCTGCGCCGCGACGACGGCTCGGTGCTGCTCGGCCTGCAGAACGACACCCCCTCCGGGGACCTCAGCCGCGACCTCGCCGACACGCTGCAGCGCGCGCTGACCGCCGAGCCGGGCACCCCGGTCCAAGCCCGTCGCGCGCCCGCCGACGGCCCCCGGCTCCAGGACCTGCTCGACCCGAAGGGTTCTTTCGAGCCGGTCGTGCACGACGGGTTCGAGTTCTGGGTCCCGGACCCGGAGAACGCCACCCCGGACGTCACCGCCTCCCTGGAGCGGGCCAACGCGGCGGCGATCCCGACCGTGAAGCTGACGGGCGTGGACTCCGCGTACTGGTGCGAGACGCCCGAGAAGAACCACCTGCGGTGGGTCATGCCGCACCCGGAGGAGCAGCTTCTGGACGCTCTCGCCCGGCTGCACGCGGCGGGCCGCTCCTCCCTGGGCGAGGGCACCCGTCTGGTCGGCTCCTTCCGCGCTCACGGGCTCACCGTGCCGGTCTGGGACCTGCCGAGCGAGGTCCGCGCGGAGGACGTGGAGAAGCCGGCCGCCGAGTTCGCCGAACGGCTCGCCGCCGCGCTGGCGACCGACGCCCCGCTCACTGCGGACGAGCGCCGGGCGCGCGGCGGTCTGACGAACCGCCAGGTCACACTGAGCTGAGGCGCTCCGCACCCGGCTCCTCACGGATGTTCCCGGGCGGCCGAACCGCCCGGGACGCATTTCCTTACGCTCGCGTAACTCCCCGTTCGTACAAGCCAGTCGGTGACCGGAAACGCCGAGATCGAATTTGCTTACCGCCGATCTCTTGTTACCGTTCGAGTAGCCCGGTTGCTGGTGCATCCCCCGTCGCCAGCAACCGGGTCTTTACGTACCCGCCGCGCGCCCTCCGTACGGATCTCCGGCGCCGGCCGTTCCGGGCGCCCGGCACCCGCCGCACCAGGAGAAGCCCGGCCCGCCCTCCGGGTCTCACCTCACCGGTTCTGCCCCGACGGGGAGTTGCTCCCGGCCCGCAGCAGCAGCCGAGCCCCCTCCGCACCGCCCGTGTGGGCGGCGAACTCCGCGACCGCCGAGTACCGCACCGGCTCGCCCTTCAGGCGCACACGCGGCGTCTCGCACAGGGACGGGTCGTCCCCGGCCCCCGCCAGGCACCGGTTCCGCACGCTGTGCCCGTCCGGGCCGAGCAGGGAGAGAGCCGCGTCCAGGGACGCGCCGGTGGTGTTGCGGTAGTACGTCCGCGCCCACACGTCCTCCCCATGCACCGCCACGCACGTCTGCGCCTCCACACCGTCCGGCGAGGACAGGGCGGGGCCGCAGCGCAGGCCGGTCGCCAGATGCGCGCCGGGCGGCGCCTGGTCCGCCTTCGGCGCCCGCGCCGGGGCGTGCCCGTCCCCGGCGGACGAAGTGTCCCCGCCCGAAGCGGGTGCGGAAGCACGCCGTTCAGGGACGGAAACCGGACGCAGATCATCCGGCCCGGCCGAGGTGGGGCGCCGGTCGTCGTCCTGGCCCGCGCAGGCCACCGGCAGCGCGAGCGCGCAGGCCGCCGCGACGGCCGCGAGGGCCGCCGCCCGGGCTCTGCGGGACGTCCTGGCACGGCCCCCGGCATGACGCGGCATGCCCCGGGAAGATGGCGGCCCGGCACCAGGTGCCGGGCGCGGCGCGCGACGGCGCCTACATCTCGGGGGCGCTCACACCCGTACGGGTGAGGGCGTCGACCACCGCGTCCACCACGGCCTCGACGCCGGGCACCCAGGGCGACGCCGAGCCGGGCAGCGGCGCCCGCTCCCAGCGGATCTCGCCCTGTGCGGTGACGGACGGGGGCAGGGCCAGATAACCGCCCTCGCCGTGAAAGCGGAGCGAGCCGGGGACGAAGTCCTGGGCGTACAGCAGCTCGCCCAGCTGCTCCAGGGAGTAGGGCTCGACGAGGATCGCCCAGCGGGAGGGCGAGGCGACGACCGGGCCGAGCCGCATCCCCCGGCGGTCCAGCGCGGCGAGCGCGCGGGCGGCCGGCAGGGCGGGCAGGGACACCGCGCACGGGGCCTTGCCGCCGGTGGCGAGCACGATCGGCGCAGTCGGCCGGTTGGTCCACCACCAGCGCACCATCCGCGCGTCGGTGGTGGCGGCGAGAAGGCCGGGGTCGAACGGATGGGCGCCCGGCACCGTGCACTCCGGGTCGGGGCAGGCACAGCGGGACCCGTCCTGCGGGTCGGCCGCCACGCCGGGGAGGACGGGCCACTGCCATTCCGCGGCGAAGGTCAGGGCCGCACCGATCAGATCGGGCCCTTCGTCACCGCGCCGGGACAGGAGCCTGCGTCGCCTTCCGAGGATCTCGCGCATGAGCGCTCGTTCCTTTCCGTTGCACGCCTGGCAACACCGTGGACCACTCACGTCATGTGTCGATCACTTCACTGTGCGTACCTGTTGGCGCATCACACCCCCGTGCCGGGCAGGGGGAACCCCTAAGGGCCGGGCATGGGCTGCCTCCGCGGCCGTTCCACCCATACAGCGTTTATCAGAAGTACGGGTACGGCGTGGGGTGGCGAAGTCTGGCGTTTACCGTCGCGCGTGGTTCTCTCCGCCTCCGCCACGGGAGGATGGGGCACGGTCGTCAGTGGTTAAGACGCCCGGGTCCGTCGCCAGGTTCCCGGGCGATTCCCCAACCGCCCCCGGCCTTCCCCGAGTACGTACCCATCACGACCGCTGTGACGCTCCGTCGAGCAAGGCCAGTCGACCGCAGTAAGCCTCCCCCTGAGGCAGTTTCAAGCCAACTTTGAATTTCGGCAAGAGGTCCGCCGGGAGTTCTCCCCCGTCACACGGACACCAGGAATTCCAGCAGGACAATGCTGGACATCTCCTCACGAGTACGTGTACATGTGGAGACACTGCCGGCGACGCAGAACGACATGGGGGTTTGCGATGCTTTTGAGCAGTATGCACCGGCCGGAAAGCCGGACGCCATGAACGCTCCGCACCCTCCGAAAGTGGCCGGAATCGATTCAACGGTTCCCTCCCCCGCACACACTGTCCCGCCCGCCACGGGCACCGCCCCGTCGACCGCGGCACATCCCAAGAACGCTCCGGGCGCGCTGCTCCAGGACCGCCTCGCCGGCTGGGTCTCGGACCTCACGACCCTCCATGAACTGACCGAGCGCCTGGTCCGCGCCGGCACGCTCGACGCCGCGCTGGACGAACTGCTGCGCGCGGGCGCCGCCCTGGTGGGCGCACGGCGCGGACTCGTCGCCCTGGAGCCCGCCGACGGCCGCGGGCCGTCCACCACCGCCGGCTACGGCCTGGGCCGCGCGGACCTCGGCCACATGGAGACGGTGCCGCGCGCCGCCCTGCCGCACACCCGGATCCTCGACGGGCTGCCCGGCGGGGACGACGGTGTCACCGAGCCCGATCTGTTCGCCGAGAAGGGCCTCGACCCCCGGCACCGCGAGGTCGCCGCCCGCCTCGGCTACGCCGCGAGCTACGCCCTTCCCCTCGCCACCGACTCCGCCGGACGCCTCGGCGCCGTCGTCTGGCTCTACGACGAGCCCGCCGAACCCGCCGAGCGGCAGCGCCACCTCGTGGGTCTGTACGTCCGGCACGCCGCGGAGCACCTCGCCCGGCTCCTCGAACTGGAGCACACGCGCGCGTCGATGGCCACGATGACCGAGGAGCTGCTGCCCTCCCGCCTGCCGCGGGTGGCCGGCGTGCAGCTCGCCGCCCGCCACCGCACCTGCCCGAGCGGCGGGGGCGACTGGTACGACGCGCTGCCGCTGCCGGACGCCGCGCTCGGTCTCGCCGTCGGCTCCGTCACCGGCTCCGGCCCCAGCGCGGTCGCCGCGATGGGCCGACTGCGGGCGTCGCTGCGGGCGTACGCCGTGATGGAGGGGGAGGACCCGGTCGCCGTCCTGTCCGACCTGGAGCTGCTGCTGCGGCTGACCGAGCCGGCCCGGTCGGCCACCGCGCTGTTCGGCTACTGCGAGCCCGCGGTGCGCCGGATCACCCTGGCCGGGGCGGGACACAGCCCGCCGCTGCTGCTCGGTGAGCGCCGCACCGAGTTCGTGGAGACCTCCGTCTCGGCCCCGCTCGGGATGCTCGCCTGCTGGGAGGCGCCCAGCGTGGAGGTGCAGGCCGAGGCGGGCGACACGGTGCTGCTCTACACCGACGGGCTGCTGCACCGCACCGGCGACCCGACCGACCGCGCCTTCGCCCGGCTGCACGCCGCCGCGGCCGGGGTGCCGCGGGCGCTGCGCCGCGACCCGGGCGCCGTCGCCGACCACGTGCTGCGGGCGGTGCTGCCCGAGGGCGCGGAGGAGTCGGACACCTCGGAGGACGTGGTGCTGCTCGCGGCGCGCTTCGACTGACCCGCCCGGCACACGCGCCGCTCACTCCGCGTGCCCCCGAGGTAACAGGCACTTCCCCGGTTCGTCCGTTTCCACCCGACCGTACGATGGGGGTGGTCCAGTGCCGTATCGAGGAGGATGACCGTGGCGGAGGAGCTGCCGGAGACCCCGGAGACTGCCGACGAGGAGCCCGTCAAGCAGCGGAAGAACGGCCTGTACCCGGGCGTGTCCGACGAGCTGGCCGAGAACATGAAGAGCGGCTGGGCCGACACGGAGCTGCGCGACCTGGAACCGATCCCGCAGGCCGCCGAGACCGCCGCCCGCCGCGCGGCGCTGTCCGCCCGCTTCCCCGGTGAGCGCCTGGTGATCCCCGCGGGCAACCTGAAGACCCGCTCGAACGACACGGAGTACCCCTTCCGCGCGTCCGTCGAGTACGCCTACCTCACCGGCAACCAGACGGAGGACGGCGTCCTCGTCATGGAGCCGACGGCCGACGGCCACAAGGAGACGGTCTACCTCCTGCCCCGCTCCAACCGCGAGAACGGCGAGTTCTGGCTGGACGGGCAGGGCGAGCTGTGGGTGGGCCGGCGCCACTCCCTCACCGAGGCCGAGAAGCGGTACGGCATCCCCGCCTCCGACGTCCGCGAGCTGGCCGGCGCGCTGCGCGAGGCCACCGGCCCGGTCCGCGTGGTGCGCGGCTACGACGCCGGGATCGAGGCGGCGCTGACCGACAAGGTCACCGCCGAGCGCGACGAGGAACTGCGCGTCTTCCTCTCCGAGATGCGGCTGGTCAAGGACGACTTCGAGATCGGCGAGCTGCAGAAGGCCGTCGACTCCACCGTGCGCGGCTTCGAGGACGTGGTGAAGGTCCTCGACAAGGCCGAGGCCACCAGCGAGCGCTACATCGAGGGAACGTTCTTCCTGCGCGCCCGCGTCGAGGGCAACGACGTCGGCTACGGCTCCATCTGCGCGGCAGGCCCGCACGCCTGCACCCTGCACTGGGTGCGCAACGACGGCCCGGTCCGCTCCGGCGACCTGCTGCTGCTCGACGCCGGCGTGGAGACGCACACGTACTACACCGCCGACGTCACGCGGACGCTGCCGGTCAACGGCCGCTACACCGAACTGCAGAAGAAGATCTACGACGCCGTGTACGACGCCCAGGAGGCGGGCATCGCGGCGGTGAAGCCGGGCGCCAAGTACCGCGACTTCCACGACGCCGCGCAGCACGTGCTGGCCGAGCGGCTCGTCGAGTGGGGCCTGGTCGAGGGCCCGGTGGAGCGGGTGCTGGAGCTGGGTCTGCAGCGCCGCTGGACGCTGCACGGGACCGGTCACATGCTCGGTATGGACGTCCACGACTGCGCCGCCGCGCGCACCGAGACCTATGTCGACGGCACGCTCGAGCCGGGCATGGTCCTCACCGTGGAGCCGGGTCTGTACTTCCAGGCCGACGACCTGACGGTGCCCGAGGAGTACCGGGGCATCGGCGTCCGCATCGAGGACGACATCCTGGTCACCGAGGACGGCAACCGGAACCTGTCGTCCGCCCTGCCCCGCCGCTCGGACGAGGTGGAGGCGTGGATGGCGGGCCTCAAGGGCTGACGCACATCACCGCAGTACGACGGCCGGGCATGCAGGCGTGCCCGGCCGTCGGGCGTTGGGCGGGGACCGTCAGGCGTGCGGACCGTAGTCGTCGAGTTCGGCGCGGAGGGACGGCACTCCGGCAGCGTCCCCGGTGCGGTCGGCGGGTGCGCGCAGGACCTTCATGAGGCTGGACAGCGGGGCGTGCTGAGGACGGGCGTCGTAGTCGATGCCTTCCTCGTCCCGGTAGTCGTCGATCCGCTCGAACGGGACGATCACGTACGGACGCCGGGACCACGGGTGGGTGCCGACGGGGTCCGGGTCCATGCGCCACTGGGTTCCGCGGCACCGGTTGTGCACCTCTCCGAGGTACCAGCAGGCCACCTGGGCCAACAGCGTGTCCTCCTGGGCGAGCAGGTCGTCCACGCCGGTGAAGTGTTCCCGCACGAGGCTCTCGAGCCGGTCGAGGGAGCGTTCGGAGAAGTCCCAGCCGCCGCCGTACCGCTGGGCCCACTCGGCGAAGCGGCCCTGCTGTTCGGCCAGCCACGCCGACAGGCGCGGGTTGTCCGCATGCGCCGTGTCGATGCGCTCGGCGACGGCGTGCTCGTCTTCCCCGTCCTGCATGTCCTCGCTCACGCCTGCCAAGCCTAGTCGCCCGCCGCGACCGGAACGTCCCGGCGTCTGCACGGAATTGACACATGCCATGCCGGTGAAACCCGGTTGCGTGAGCGAAGCCAGGCCCTAGTGTGACGGGTCTTGCGCGACACCATCGACCAACGGGGGCCCGGGGTCGCGCGGGGCACGCACGGACCTGTGGGTCCCCGGGGGATGTTTCACGTGAAACCACGCATACGCGCACGCTCATGGCGCGTGGTGAGCCGCGGTGTGATCGCGCTCGCCTGCGCCACCGTCATGGCCGTCACCGGCCTGCCCCTGCTCGACACCGCCGAGGCCGCACCGCTGCCGCGTCCCAAGCCCGGCAAGCGCTGCGACGAGATGTACGGGATCAAGAACGTCCCCACCGGCCGCCTGCCGCAAGGGGACGCCTCTCGCGCGGTGGACCGGTGGGACACCTACGACTACGTCAACCCTGGCCTGCAGTTCGACGGCCTCAACCCCACCCAGGCGGAACTGGACGCCGCGGGCACCGACTACAAGCAGTACGGCCACGACGACCCCCGGCGCATCTACGCCCGCTTCAACGCGCAGAAGCGGTGGAAGAACTTCGCCGACTACCTGTCGAAGGTCTACATCCCCAACCAGGGCTTCGACGCGCGCGGCAAGGCGTTCATGGCCAAGGTCGTGCGGGAGATGGGCCTGACGGGGCCGGACTGGATCTGCGAGAAGGAGTTCTACTTCACGGACCCGGACACCGGGGACCGTCATCTGCGCCGTCTGGACGCCTACAACAAGCGCACCAGGGAGATCGTCGAGGTCAAGTCCAACGGCAGCCCCGACGGCCGCGAGAAGCCCGCGGACCGCGCCTGGGCCAAGAACCCCGGCTGGCGCTCGTACAAGTACACCTACGTGTTCGCCGAGAAGCAGACCAGCGACGCCAAGAAGTTCATGGCGGAGCTGAAGGGGACAGCCGGCCAGGACACGCTCGGACGGGACCGGGTCCGGTCCTACGACTACCAGTCCCACCACCGGGGCGTGCCGCCTAAGGGCACCGAGAACGGCCCGTACCGCGCGAACGGCACGACCATGTCGCCCGGCAACGGCACCTCCACCGGCTCGCGGGGCTCGGGCAACCAGGTCATCCGCCAGTCACCGCCCAACCCGCAGACGCTCAAGGAGCAGCTCGACCGCCTCGGCCGGACCGGGCAGCGCTCCTTGATGAACCGCGGTCTCGGCGGCATCGACTTCACCACGCTCGACCTGCGGTACATCGGCAAGGGCAAGGGCGGCAAGGGGCTGAACTACGCGTTCTCCGCCAAGACGGTGGAGGACGAGTACGCGGCCGGATGGGGCGGCCAGGAGAAGGGCAACCTGATCTCCGACTCGTTCTTCACCTGGCTGGCCCTCGACCCGTCGACGTTCTGGGTCAACCTGAACCCGGACGAGCCGGACCGGATCATCGACGCGAAGTTCGGCAGCACGGATGCCGGCCGGGTGCTGCTGGAGGCCGACCTCGAGCTGAAGCACGACATCTTCAAGGCCATGGATCCCAAGACCGACGCGGGCCGTGACTTCATGAACGCGCTACCCCAGCGCAACGGTTTCCCCTGCTGGGCGGGCTTCCGGTACTGGATCGAGCCGGAGACCGCCGTCGTGCGGGAGGAGAACGGCGGGATCCACATCCTGGACACACCGCTGAAGCTCTCCACGGTGCCGCAGGAGACCACGACGCAGCCGCCCGGCGGGGAGGGCTGCGACCTGTCCGAGGCGGAGAAGCAGCAGTCCGACCGTGTGCTCGACCGCTACATCACCCCGCTGGTCGAGAAGAAGGTCAACGAGGGCGACTACTACGCCGATCTGCGCCGCGTCTACACCGCCCGCGTGGCGGCCGAGTGGGTCCGCCAGAACGCCGCGGACATGCCGGCCGAGTACCGCAGGATCATCAACAGCAACGACGTGTCCCGCTGGCCGCTGCGCGCGCCCCACCAGGACTGGACGGGCAAGCAGGTCTGGGACCGGTACTACAAGGCGTTCACCGAGGGCACCTTCAAGTACGAGTGGAGCAACGGCGAAGAGGTCTACGTCTACACCGTGGGCGGAGTCGACTTCTCCAAGCAGCCCAAGCGCAACATGAACGAACTGCGCTTCCGCACCGAGCAGCGCTACAAGCCCCGCACGGTCGGCTTCGCGGTGGACACGATCGCCGACGACCCGCACAAGGAGGGCTACCTGATGTTCGGCGGCAACAGCGCCGGACGTTCCGAGGGCGGCACGCCCACACCGACCCCGACTCCTACCCCGACCCCGAGCGGTACGGAACAGCCGGACCCGACGCCGACCCCCTCCCCGTCGGCTCCGGAGCCGTCACCGAGCGCATCCTCCCCGGCCACCGCGGCACCCGGCCCGAAGGACCCCGACGGCGGCCTCGCCGACACCGGTAACACCACACCCGTCGGCCTGATCGCGGGTATCGCCGCCGCGGCGGTGGCGGCCGGCGCCGGACTCGTCTGGTGGCGACGCCGCAGGGCGAACACCGACGGCTGACCCGCACGACAGCCGGTACGGCCGAGGGCCCCTCCCGCATCACCCGGGAGGGGCCCTCGTCCTGTGCGCTACACCGCCGTCAGCGGCGCGTCCTCGCGCCATTTCAGGATCTTGTCGAAGCTCACCACCGCGCCGCCCCGGCCCGGCTTGTTGCCGATGTGGACGTGGTCGGCCAGCTGCTCGATGAGGCAGAGGCCGCGGCCGTGCTCCGCCTCGGCGGGGACGGGCTGGGGGCGGGGGCGGGTCCCGGCGGCGGGGAAACCGGGGCCGGCGTCGGCGACCTCGATGCGGCACTTCTCGCCGTCGAGGTAGGCCGTCACCCGGAACGCCTCGGAGGCGTGGTCGCGCGTGCCGCCTCCGCCGTGCTCCACGGCGTTCGCGCAGGCCTCGCTGAGGGCGACGGACAGGTCGTAGGAGATCTCGGGGTCGACGCCCGCGGTCTCCATGGTGCCGAGCAGCAGGCGCCGGGCGAGCGGCACGCTGGCGGCATCACGCCGCAGATGGAGTGACCACCAGATGCTCATGCTCCAGCCTCCTGGCTGCGGCTCGACATACCGTTACGTATTGCCCTGAGTGGTCACCTGTAAGCGCGAAGTTGACGTGAGACCGCCCATATGGCGGGTGCACCGGGGAGCCGATCGGTGTATGCGGGACACCGCACCGCACAGGTGATCTTACGGTCGTACCTCATCTTGCGGACCTGGCGTACGGCGCCCCGGCGGCTGGTGCGATGATGAGGCCGCCATGTCTGCCCCTTATCCGCGCACGACGCGCGCCGGACGAGGACTCCGGATCCTGCGGGCCGCGGTGTTCGCCGCGGTCTGTGTCGTGCTGGCCGGGGCAGGCCATTCGCTCGCCTCCTGCGACGCCGTCCCGCTGTGGACGCTCGGCGCGGGATTCCTCGCGGCCGTCGCCGTCGCCGTGCCGCTCGCCGGGCGGACCCGCCCGCTGCCGGTGATCACCGCGCTGCTGGCCGGCGGGCAGACCGCGCTGCACACCCTGTTCGGTCTCGGGCAGCACGGCACGCCCACGGGCACCGCGTCCGACGCCGCCCTGGTCGCCCAGGCCGCCCGCCTGCTGTGCGGGCCCCGCGCGATCAGCCCGGCCGAGGCCCAGCGGCTCCTCGCCGACGCCCGGATCACCCCGCACGGGACCGGGACCCACGCGGCCGGGACCGTGACGGCCGGACCGGCGGAGTCGCTGCTGCCGTCGCTGCCGATGCTGCTCGGCCATGTCCTCGCCGCGCTGGCCGCGGGATGGCTGCTGCGCCGGGGCGACCTGGCGCTGCTGCGCCTGGCCGACCTGTCCGCGCAGGGTGTCGCCGAAGGCGCCCTCGTGCGGTCGCTCCGCGGGGCGCTCGCCCTGGTGCGGGCCCTGCGCGCCGGACTCCCCGGCGCGCCCGAGGCGGGCCCGATCACCCCGCGCACCGCGCTGCTCGCACCGCTCCCGCCGCGCTCCGCGGGGCTGCACCACACGGTGGTCCGCCGCGGTCCCCCGGCCTCCGCCTCCGCACTCGCGCTCGCCGCCTGACGCGGGGCGACCCACCGTTCCGGGGTTTCCGGACGAGCTGAGGGGCGCCTCCGTGCAGCACGCGTGTGCGCCGGTTCCGCCGCGTGCGCCCGGCCGTCGTCCCGCCGAAGGAACGACCGGCCGTCCGCGCCGCGCAATCCTCACCGTCAGTGAAACCTCTAACGAAGCGGAGTGCTTCTGCCATGAAGGCTTCCCGTATCGCCGCCGCCGGCGCCGTCGCCGGCGCCGCCGTCCTCGCCGTGTCCTCCCCTTGCTTCGCGCACGTGAGCGTGCAGCCCGAGGGTGAGGCCGCCAAGGGCGGCTACGCGGTCGTCGGCTTCAAGGTCCCCAACGAGCGGGACGACGCCTCGACCACCAAGCTCGAGGTCACCTTCCCGTCGGACCACCCCCTGTCGTCCGTGCTGCCGCAGCCCGTCGAGGGCTGGGACATCAAGGTCACCAAGTCGCGCCTGGCCGAGCCGCTCGAGGTGCACGGCAAGAAGATCGACGAGGCCGTCACCAAGGTCACCTGGACCGCCAAGGGCGAGGGGATCAAGCCGGGCTTCTTCCAGAAGTTCCCGGTGTCCGTCGGAACGCTGCCCGAGAACACCGACCAGCTCGTCTTCAAGGCCCTGCAGACGTACTCCAGCAAGGAGGTCGTCCGCTGGATCGAGGTGCCGCAGGAAGGCCAGGACGAGCCCGACAACCCGGCTCCGGTGCTCGCCCTGACCGCGCCCGCCGAGGACGGCCACGGGCACGGCGCCGCCGCCGACGACGACAAGGCGTCCGACGACGCGGAAAAGGCCTCCGCCGAGACCTCCGCCGCGTCCGGCGACGACTCCGGCGGCACCGACACCACCGCCCGCGTGCTGGGCGTCGTCGGCATCGTGGTCGGCGCCGCGGGCGTCGCGTACGGCGTGCTCGCCGGGCGCCGGCGCACCGCCTGAGCCTCCCCTCTCCACGGCGCGCGCCGGGGCCGGCCGCGGCCCCGCGGCCTCCCGGTGCGCGCCGCACACCCACCTTCAGGACCATCCCATGCGCAAGAAGACCCTCGTGGCGGCGGCTCTGCTCGCCGTCGTCCCGCTGACCCTCACCGCCTGCGGCGGTGACGACGGCGACAGCGGTTCGCCCGTCTCCGTGGTCTCCGAGGAGACCGGCGGCCAGAAGGCGGCCACCGTCCTCGACAAGCCCTTCGAGAAGCCCGACCTCGTCCTCACCGACACCCAGGGCAAGCCGTACGACTTCCGAGAGCGGACCGCGGGCCGGCCCACGCTGATCTACTTCGGCTACATGCACTGCCCCGACGTCTGCCCGCTGACGATGAACAACATCGCGGTGGCCAAGAAGCAGCTCCCGAAGGAACAGCAGGACCAGCTGCTGATTGTCTTCGTCACCACCGACCCCGAACGGGACACCCCCGCCGAGCTCGGCAAGTGGCTCAAGGGCATCGACTCCCAGGTGGTCGGTCTGACCGGCGACTTCGCCACCATCCAGGCCGGCGCCCGCACCCTCGGCATCTCCATCGACCCGCCGCGCAAGGACGACAACGGCAAGACCGTCTCCGACCACGGCACCCAGGTCATCGCCTTCTCCCCGAAGACGGACGGCGGTTACGTCCTCTACGGCGAGGACGCCACCGTCGAGGACTATGCCCAGGACCTGCCCAGGATCATCAAGGGGGAGAACCCGTGAGGCACCGCGCGGCCGCCGCCCTGGCCGTGTCCTGCGCCCTGGCCCTGACCGCGTGCGGCGGCTCGGACGACGGCTCGGCACGGCTGTCGGTCGGAGCCGCGTACATGCCGCAGCCGGTGTCGGACCTGGCCGCGGGCTTCCTCACGATCACCAACGACGGCGACGCAGCGGACCGGCTGACCGCGGTCAGCAGCGACGTCGCCGGCCAGGTCACCGTGCACGAGACCGTTGACGGGTCGATGCGCGAGGTCGAGTCCCTCGACATCCCGGCCCACGGCAGCCTCGTGCTGGAGAGCGGCGGCAACCATCTGATGTTCGAGCAGCTGAAGCGCAAGCCGAAGCAGGGTCAGAAGGTCTCCGTCGAGCTGCGTTTCGCCCACTCCGACCCTGTCACGGTCGAGGTCCCGGTGAAGCCGGCCACCTACCGCCCGACGACCGGACACTGAGGGAGACACCCCCGTGACCCAGATCATCGCCCCCCGCGTACGGATCCTGGTGCTGCTGATCCTGGCCGTCGCCGGCGCGCTTCTCGCCGGGGCCGCTCCCGCCTCCGCGCACGCCGCGCTGACCGGCAGCGACCCCGCGCAGGGGGCGGTGGTCGACACGGCGCCCACGCGGGTCTCGCTCACCTTCTCGGAGCCGGTCGCGGTGGGCGACGACTCGGTGCGGGTGCTCGACCCCAAGGGCGAGCGGGTGGACAAGGGCGACCCGGCCAACCCCAGCGGCACCACGTACAGCGTGCCGCTGGTGAGCGGGCTGCCCGACGGCACGTACACGGTGGCCTACCAGGTGGTGTCCGCCGACAGCCATCCGGTCGCCGGCGCCTTCACCTTCTCCATCGGCGCCCCCTCGGAGACGACCGTCTCGGTCTCCGCGCAGGCCTCCGACGACGGCCTCGTGGGGTGGCTCTACGGCTTCGGCCGCTACGTCTCCTACGCGGGCTTCGTCGTCCTGGCGGGCGGCGCCGCCTTCGTCCTCGCGTGCTGGGCGCCGGGCGCCCGGGTGCGGGCGGTCCAGCGTCTGGTCGTCTCCGGATGGCTCGCGCTCACCGCCGCCACGCTGGGCCTGCTGATGCTGCGCGGCTCGTACACCACCTCCGGCAGGGTCGGCGACGTCTTCGACCTGGAGCTGCTGGGCGACGTGCTCCAGACCAAGACGGGCGCGGCCCTGGTGTCGCGGCTGCTGCTGCTCGCCACGGCGGCGCTGTTCATCGCGGTGCTGTTCGGGGCGTACGCCCGGACGGCGGACGCTGCCCCGGATCACCCCGGCGACGGTGACGGCGGCGAGCCGGACAAGCGGGACCTGACCTTCGGGCTGGCCCTCGGCGGGACGGTCGTGGCGGCCGGTCTGGCCGCGAGCTGGGCCATGTCCGAGCACGCCTCGCAAGGGCTCCAGGCGGGCGTGGCCATGCCGGTCGACGTGGTGCACCTGCTGGCGGTCGCCGCCTGGCTGGGCGGGCTCACCGCCCTTCTCGTCGCGCTCCACCGCGCGCCCGTGGAGACCCCGGTCGGACATGACGCCGTCCGGCGGTTCTCGCGCCTCGCCTTCGGCAGCGTGGTGACGCTGGCCGTCACCGGCGTCTACCAGAGCTGGCGGCAGCTCGGCTCCTGGTCCGCCTTCACCGACACCCGGTACGGACAGCTGCTGCTCGCCAAGATCGCGCTGGTGGCCGTGATGGTCGCCGTGGCCTTCATGTCGCGCCGCTGGACCCGGCGGCTGGCCGACGCGCGCGGATCCGCGGCGGCGGAGGAGGCCGAGAGGGCCGAGGAGGAGAAGCAGCCTGCCGGTACCGCTCCGGCCACGGCGTCCGAGACCTCCGAGGCGGGGAAGACCGAGGCCGGACACGATGCCGTACGGGCCGCGCAGCTCGCCCGGCAGCGGGCCGCGACGGAGGCCGCCCGGCAGAAGCGGCTGCGGGACGCCGACCCGAACCGCTTCGGCCTGCGCCGCTCGGTGCTCGCCGAGGCGGGCGTCGCCGTGGTGCTGCTGGCCGTCACCACGGTGCTGACGCAGACCGAGCCGGGCCGCACCGAGCAGGACGCGCGGGCGGCCGCCGCCACCTCGTCCTCGGCCCCGGCGACCGGGCAGGGCAGTGGTGCGGTGAGCCTGACCATGCCCTTCGACACCGGCGGCACGAACGGCAAGGGCGTCGTCTCGGTCGACCTCGACCCCGCCCAGGCCGGCGACAACGCCCTGCACGTCTACGTCGAGGGACCGGACGGCACGCCGGTCGACGTTCCCGAGGTGAAGATCGCCCTCACCCTCGCCGCCCAGGACATCGGGCCGCTGCCCGTCGCCCCCGACCGCATCACCACCGGACACTGGTCGGCGAGCGGAGTGCAGATCCCCATGGCGGGCGACTGGAAGGTCGAGGTGACCGTGCGGACCTCCGACATCGACCAGGTGACCGTCTCCAAGAACGCTCAGATCGGCTGAACCACCATGGCTGACCCTTCCCTGTCGCAGACCCTCACTCCCGAGGAGGAGCCCCGGCCGGAATCCGCCGCCTCCGGATCGGGCATCTCGCGGCGACGCCTGCTCGGCACGGCCGGCGCCACCGGGCTCGTCCTCGGGGCAGCGGGGGGTGCCGTCGGGTACGCGTCGGCGCCCTCCGGGGCCACCCCGCTCACCTCGGTCGGCGCCACAAAGGTGCCGTTTCACGTGAAACACCAGCCGGGCATCACCGACCCGCTCCAGTCGCGCGGCCATCTCCTCGCCTTCGACCTGGTGCCCGGCGCCGGACGCAAGGAGGCGGCCGCGTTGCTGCGCCGCTGGTCCGACACCGCCCGGCGGCTGATGGCCGGGGAATTCGACGCCGAGGGCGACAGCGACGTGGCCCGTGACGCCGGGCCCTCCTCGCTCACCCTGACCTTCGGTTTCGGGCACAGCTTCTTCGCGCGCACCGGGCTGGAGAAGCAGCGTCCGGCCGCCCTGGACCCGCTGCCCGCCTTCTCCTCCGACCGCCTCGACCGGGCCCGCAGCGACGGGGACCTGTGGGTGCAGATCGGCGCGGACGACGCCCTGGTGGCGTTCCACGCCCTGCGGGCGGTGCAGAAGGACGCGGGTGCTGCGGCCCGGGTGCGCTGGCAGATGAACGGCTTCAACCGCTCGCCGGGCGCCACCGCCCGCCCGATGACCACCCGCAATCTGATGGGCCAGGTCGACGGCACCCGCAATCCGAAGCCCGAGGAGCCCGACTTCGGCGAGCGGGTCTTCGTGCCGGAGCAGGGCGAGCCCGCCTGGATGGCGAACGGCTCCTACGTGGTCGTCCGCCGTATCCGCATGCTGCTGGACGACTGGGAGAAGCTGTCGCTCAGGGAGCAGGAAGGCGTCATCGGGCGGCGCAAGGCGGACGGCGCCCCGCTCTCCGGGGGTGACGAGACGACCGAGATGGACCTGGAGAAGACCGACGCCAAGGGCAATCTGGTCGTCCCGTTCAACGCGCACGCACGGATCACGCGGCCCGACCAGAACGGCGGGGCGGCGATGCTGCGCCGGCCGTTCTCGTACCACGACGGCATCGACGCGGACGGGGCACCGGACGCCGGCCTGCTGTTCGTCTGCTGGCAGGCCGATCCGCTGCGGGGCTTCGTGCCGGTGCAGCGCAAGCTCGACCGGGGCGACGCGCTGACGCCGTTCGTCCGCCACGAGGCGAGCGGGCTGTTCGCGGTCCCGGGCGGGGCGGCGGAGGGCGAGTATGTCGGTCAGGCGCTGCTGGAGGGGTGAGAACCGCCCGGTGTCACCCGCGCGAGCAGTCTCAGGAGGGGGCGTCCGCGTGGGCCCATTAGGGTGAGGTCATGCCAGCGAGCTATGCGTATCTCGGCCCAGAGGGCACGTTCACCGAAGTCGCTCTGCGTACGCTTCCCGAGGCGGCCACGCGTGAGCTGGTCCCGTACGTGTCCGTGCAGTCCGCCCTCGACGCGGTACGTGCCGGCGAGGCCGAGGCCGCGTTCGTCCCCATCGAGAACTCGGTGGAGGGTGGGATCACCACCACTCTCGACGAGCTGGTCGCGGGCACCCCGCTGATGATCTACCGCGAGGTGCTGCTGTCGATCACCTTCGCGCTGCTGGTCCGCCCGGGCTCCAAGTTGTCCGACATCAAGACGGTGACCGCCCATCCCGCCGCGCAGCCGCAGGTGCGCAACTGGCTGCGCACCCACCTGCCCGAGGCGGTCTGGGAGTCGGCCGCCTCGAACGCGGACGGCGCGCGGCTGGTCCAGGAGGGCCGGTATGACGCCGCCTTCGCCGGCGAGTTCGCGGCGGCCCGGTACGGGCTGGAGGCGCTGGAGACGGGCATCCACGACGCGGAGAACGCCCAGACCCGGTTCGTGCTGGTGGGCCGGCCCGCGCGTCCTGCGGCGCCGACCGGCGCGGACAAGACCTCCGTGGTGCTGTGGCAGCGCGACGACCACCCGGGCGGCCTGCGCGACCTGCTGGGCGAGTTCGCCACCCGGGGCATCAACCTGATGCTGCTCCAGTCGCGGCCGACCGGCGCCGGCATCGGCAACTACTGCTTCTGCATCGACGCCGAGGGGCACATCTCGGACCGGAGGATGGCGGAGGCGCTGATGGGGCTGAAGCGCATCTGCCTCCAGGTGCGCTACCTCGGCTCGTACCCGAGGGCGGACGTGAAGCCGGGCGAGGCGCGCCCGCCGTTCCCGGGGACGTCGGACGAGGAGTTCGTGGGGGCGGCGGACTGGGTGGCGCGCTGCCAGGACGGCCGGTTCTGACCGGTCCGCCGCCGGTCCTACCTGCCGATTGTCGTTATCCACAGAAGTTATCCACAGGTCCGCTTCTCGACCTGGGGACAAGTCGACACCCAGTCGGCCTTCGGTCGACAAATCGCCCGACAAGCCCTGATCACGTTCATGGGGTCGCACCTCACCCTTCGTCCACCTTTTTGAAGGGATCAATCCTTTAGGGGGAGGTCTTTCCACTCGAAAGTGGCGGCGGAACGCGTTTGTGCGGCGAATCCCCGTTGTCGGCCGAGCCTTTCGGAGTGATCAATTCCGGCATCCACAGATCTTCCCCACAGCCTGTGGATAACTTTTCGTGCGATGTGGACACCTGTGGACAGCGCGGCTCCAAGTACCGTGCGGCACAAGGGTTTCCGGTCAACCCTGAGCCGCGCGACCGACTCTTTCAAGCGGTGGCGCCCCCTTTTATTGACCTTGAGGAACACAAGGAACAATTCATCAGCAAAGGGACACGTAACGCGTCACCGCAATAGTGAGTCGTGAGCCGTCACCCCGCACCGGTAGCCTTGACCGCGTGATTGACCTTCGCCTGCTCCGTGAGGACCCCGACCGTGTGCGCGCTTCGCAGCGCGCCCGTGGAGAGGACGTCGCGCTCGTCGACGCCCTCCTGTCTGCCGACGAACGGCGCAGGTCGTCCGGCGTCCGCTTCGACGAGCTGCGCGCCGAGCAGAAGTCGCTCGGCAAGCTCATCGGCAGGGCCACCGGCGACGAGAAGGCCGAGCTGCTCAAGAGGGCCGAGCAGCTCAAGGCCGACGTCAAGGCCGCCGACGCCGAGCGCGACGCCGCCGACACCGAGACCCAGGAGCTCCTGCTCAAGCTGAGCAACCTCGTCCACCCCGACGTGCCCGTCGGCGGCGAGGAGGACTTCGTCACCCTGGAGACGCACGGCGCCGTCCGCGACTTCGCCGCGGAGGGCTTCGAGCCCAAGGACCACCTGGAGCTCGGCCAGCTCCTCGGCGCGATCGACGTCGAGCGCGGCGCCAAGGTCTCCGGCAGCCGCTTCTACTTCCTCACCGGTGTCGGCGCGCTGCTCGAGCTGGCCCTGGTGAACGCCGCGATGGCGCAGGCCACGGCGGCAGGCTTCACGCCGATGCTGACCCCGGCGCTGGTGCGCCCCCAGTCGATGGCGGGCACCGGCTTCCTCGGCCAGGCCGCGCAGGACGTCTACCACCTGGACAAGGACGACCTGTACCTGGTCGGCACGTCCGAGGTGGCCCTGGCCGCCTACCACATGGACGAGATCCTGGAGGCCGACAAGCTGCCGCTGCGCTACGCGGGCTTCTCGCCCTGCTTCCGCCGCGAGGCCGGCTCGCACGGCAAGGACACCCGGGGCATCTTCCGCGTCCACCAGTTCGACAAGGTGGAGATGTTCTCCTACGTCACCCCGGAGGACTCCCAGGAGGAGCACCGGCGGCTGCTGGAGTGGGAGAAGCAGTGGCTGACCTCGCTCGAGCTGCCGTTCCGCGTCATCGACGTCGCCTCGGGCGACCTGGGCTCCTCGGCCGCCCGCAAGTACGACTGCGAGGCGTGGATCCCGACCCAGGGCAAGTACCGCGAGCTGACCTCGACCTCGGACTGCACCGAGTTCCAGTCGCGCCGCCTGCAGATCCGGGTGCGTGAGGACAAGAAGGTGCGCCCGCTGGCCACGCTGAACGGCACGCTGTGCGCCGTACCGCGCACCATCGTGGCGATCCTGGAGAACCACCAGCAGCCCGACGGCTCGGTCCGCGTCCCCGAGGTGCTGCGTCCCTACCTGGGCGGCCGGGAGATCCTGGAACCGGTCGCCAGGTGAGCGGCGCGTCGTCCCCCTTCCCGTACCGGCTCGTCGCCACCGATCTCGACGGCACGCTGCTGCGTGACGACCACTCGGTGTCCGGACGTACCCGTGAGGCGCTCGCCGCGGCCACCGCGGCGGGTGCCGCGCACATCGTCGTCACCGGCCGCGCGGTGCCCTGGACCCGCCCGATACTCGAGGACCTCGGCTACCAGGGCCTCGCGGTCTGCGGCCAGGGCGCCCAGGTGTACGACGCCGGCGCCGGCCGGCTGCTGACCTCCGTGACGCTGGACCGGCAGCTCGCCGGGGTGGCGCTGGCCAAGATCGAGGCGGAGGTCGGCCCGCTGCACCTGGCGGCGAGCCGGGACGGCCTGGACGGCGAGGTGCTGGTCGGGCCGGGTTACGACGTCGTCGGCAAGCTGCCGGCGACGCCGTTCACGGACGCCTCCGACCTGTGGGCCGCCCCGCTGAACAAGCTGTACATCCAGCATCCGGAGCTGACCTCCGACGAGCTGGCCGCGGCCGCCGAGCGCACCGCGGGCGGTTTCGTCACCGTCGTCATGGCGGGCGAGGGCATCGTGGAGCTGCTGCCGCTCGGGCTGTCCAAGGCGACCGGGCTGTCGCTCGCCGCCCGCCGGCTCGGCGTGAAGGCGGCGGAGACGATCGCCTTCGGCGACATGCCCAACGACATCCCGCTGTTCGCCTGGTCCGGCCACGGCGTCGCCATGGCCAACGCCCACCGCGAGCTGCGGGCGGTCGCCGACGAGGTGACGGCGTCCAACGAGGACGACGGCATCGCGGTGGTGCTGGAGCGTCTGCTGGGCTGACGTCCGGCGTCCCGCGAGGGACACGGACGGCGTTCGGCGGAGGATGCACGGATCGAACGTGCGCGGGCTCTCACCCGACCACGGCTTAGCAAGCCGGTGCCTTACCACTCGGCCAATCCTCCGGGTGGGCGGCCCGCGCGCGGTGCGCGCGCTCGAAGCGGCCGCCCCGGGCAGGTCCTCAGGGGGACTCGACGGAGCAGTAGGGATTACTCCGGAGTCCGCCTCGGGCCGCCCCGACGGAAGCGGAACGTACTGCCGTGCATGGGCATGGTCCCGCTCCTCTCCCGGCTCTCGGCCGCCGGACGTTCCCGGCGGCGCGGACACCTCACTGTGCCCGGCCGGGCACGTCCGGCGCCACCGAATAAATCACCGCAGGACATGACGAAGGGCGGTGCCGCCGACACCGGCGGCACCGCCCTCACGCCCCTCGGGGTGCCCCTCACTCCTCGCCGGCGAGCGTCAGCGTGCGCAGCTTCTGGCCGGCGTACCAGGTGGCCAGCACCGTCACGGCGGCCAGCGCGACCGTCGCCGTGGTCAGGCCCACGTCCGAGGTGATCAGCTCGCCGCCGGCCACCTTCTCCGCCACGGCGAGGGACCACTGCTGGACGCTCAGTGTGCGCGCGCCCGGCACCAGGGAGCCGAACAGCGCCTCCCAGATCAGCGCGTACACCAGGCCGAAGACCACCGCGTGCCGCGAGACCGTGCCGAGCAGCAGGAACAGCGCCGCGTAGGCGATGGAGGCGACCAGCGCCGCCACCGTGTAGGCGACCGCGACCTGCTGGCCGTTTCCGTTGAGGATGAAGCCGGCGATCAGCGTCGGCACCGCGGAGAACACCATGGTGACGGCGACGGCGACGATCAGCTTCGTGTAGATGATCGTGGGCCGCTTGATCGGCTTCGACAGCAGGTACACCACCGAGCCGTCGTCGATCTCCGGGCCGATCGCGCCGGTGCCCGCGATGACGCCGATGATCGGCACCATCGTGGCGAGCGCCAGCCCGCCGAGGACGTCGGCGGCGGTCTGGTCGTCGGCGCCGGCGAGGGCGCGCACCGCCAGGGAGATCACGACGAGCAGCAGGGGCAGGGCGCCCAGGATGAGGGCCCGGCGACGGCCGAGCAGGGCCCGGTAGGTGAGCCGGGCGACTGTGGGGTCGTACATCAGGGCCTCCTACGCCGCGACCAGGTACGAGAACACGGACTCGAGGGACTCGTCGGACGGCGAGACCGTGAGCAGGCGGATGCCGTGCTCCCTCGCGACCTTCGGCAGCAGCGCGGTGAAGCGGCCGAAGTCGACGGCCTGGACGCGCAGGGCGCCCTCGGTGACGTCGACCTCGATGCCGGAGGTGGACGGGTCGGCGATCAGCGCGGCCGCGAGGGCGCGGTCGTCGCTGGAACGCACCAGATAGCGGTGCGGGCGGTCCGTCATGAGACGGCGGATCCGGCGGAAGTCGCCGCTGGCCGCGTGCCGCCCTGCGACGACGACCTCGATGTGCCAGGCGAGCTGCTCGACCTCCTCCAGGATGTGCGAGGAGAACAGCACCGTGCGGCCCTCGTCGCCCATGCGCCGCAGCAGGTCCATCAGCTGCATGCGCTGGCGCGGGTCCATGCCGTTGAACGGCTCGTCGAGCAGCAGCAGCGACGGGTCGTGGACCAGCGCGGACGCCATCTTCACGCGCTGCCGCATGCCCTTGGAGTAGGTGGCGATCTTCCGGTCCTGCGCGTACTCCATCTCCACCGTGGCGAGCGCCTTCTGGGCGGCCTTGGCGCCCAGTCCGTGCAGCTCGGCGTTGGCGAGGACGAACTCACGGCCGGTGAGGAAGTCGTACATCGCCTCGCGCTCGGGGACGATGCCGATGTGCCGGTAGATCTTCTCGTTGCGCCACACCTGCTCGCCGTCGAGGGTGACGGTGCCGGTGGAGGGGGCGAGGAAGCCGCCCATCATGTTGATCAGGGTGGACTTGCCGGCGCCGTTGGGGCCGAGCAGACCGGTGACGCCGGGGCCGATGGTCATCGTGACGTCGTTGACGGCGACCACGTTGCCGAACCAGCGGGAGACGTGGTCGATGCTGAGGGTTGTCACAGGCCCACCTTCTTGTAACGGCGCATCAGGAGAGCGTGGGAGGCGACGATCAGGCCCAGGGTGACCAGGACGAAGAGGATGCCCTCGGTCCGGTCGGGGCCGACCCCGCCGGGGAAGGCGGAGCTCGCGCCCAGGTAGGCGGACTGCACCCCGTCGATGAGGGTGATCGGCGAGAACAGGCCGATCAGGATGCCGGCATCGCCGCTGCCCTGGACGTCGGCGATGGCCTGGAGGGTGGAGACGGCGCCGTAGGAGATGGTCAGCACGGCGATCACGGCGGCGATGCCGAAGCCGCGGCGCGGTGTGACCGACGCGATGACCAGGCCGATGCCGGCGAAGAGCAGTGAGAGCAGGGCCACGGACACCAGTCCCTGTGCGAATCCCTTGGTCTGGTCGGTGAAGTCGAGCTTGGCCAGCAGCGCCCCGACGTACAGCACCAGCAGGGGCGCCGCGGTGAGGATGAACAGGGCGGAGGCCAGCGCGGCGTACTTGGCGCGGACGTAGTCGCCGGTCTCGATCGGCCGCGAGAAGTACAGCGGCACGGTCTTGAAGCGCAGGTCGCGGGAGACCGACTGGGGCGCCTGCGAGGCGACGTACAGGCTGATGACGGCCTGCATGACGATCGCGTAGCGGGTGTAGTCGAGCGGCAGTTCCTTCGCCTTGGTGGCGACGGCGACGGCCACCATGATGGCGGCGGGCACGCACATCACGACGAACAGCAGCATCGGCAGCACCTTGGACTTCGCCGAGCGGCCGAGGCCGTAGGCGCCGCGCAGGGACTGCGAGTACAGCGACATCCTGGCGTACGAGCGGCCCAGACGGGGACCGTCGTAGGAGCGGTAGCCGATGTTGTGGATACGGGTGTCACCCGACGGGGTGGCTGGTGCCTGCGGGGACTGCTCAGCCGCCATGGCCGACCGCCTCCTTCCGCTGTGCGTCGTCCGTGTCGTTCGTGAAGACCTCGGCGATCTGGTGCCGCCGCTGTTCCATGCGCACCAGGCCGAGTCCGAGGTCGGCGATCACGTCGCGGACCAGGTCGTAGGTGTCCTCGCCCTGCGCGGTGAGCAGCAGGATGTGCCCGGCGCCCGGCAGTCCGCTGCCGTCCTGGACGGTCACCCCGCGCGCGTGGAGCGCCTCGCGCACCGCGCGGGTGCCGTCGGGGTGCTCGTCGGTGTCGGTGACCTCGATCGCGAGGGTCGTGGTGGTCTGCGTGAAGTCCCGGGTGGAGGACGAGCGCAGCAGCTTGCCGCCGTCCACGACGACGACGTGGTCGCAGGTGCGCTCCAGCTCGCCCAGCAGGTGGGAGGTGACCAGGACCGAGATGCCGAAGTCGGTGTGGATGCGGCGGATCAGGCCGAGCATCTCGTCGCGGCCGACCGGGTCGAGGCCGTTGGTGGGCTCGTCCAGGAAGACCAGCTGCGGGTCGTGCACCAGGGCCTGTGCCAGCTTCACCCGCTGCTTCATGCCGGTCGAGTAGCCGCCGATGGGCCGGTAGCGCTCCTCGTACAGGCCGACGTGGCGCAGGGTGTCCGCGGTGCGCTCCCGGGCGGCGGTGGCCGGCAGACCGGACATGCGCGCCATGTGGACGACGAACTCGGTGGCCGAGACGTCCGGGGGCAGGCAGTCGTGCTCGGGCATGTAGCCCACCCGCTCCCGGATGGCGGCGCCCTCGGTGGCGACGTCGAGTCCGAGCACTTCGGCACGGCCCTCCGTGGCGGGGGACAGACCCAGCAGGATCTTGATCAACGTGGACTTGCCGGCCCCGTTGGCTCCGACGAGCCCGGTCACACCGGGCCCGACGTCCACGGAGAGCCGGTCAAGCGCGGTCACCCGGGGGAACCGCTTGCTCAGGCTTTCGGTCGCGATCACAGTCACATCCATGAAGGTAGTGACCCGTACCACTGCGGTCGTCAGACCGCGGGGCCGTCTTGGGGTCCGTCTGGAGTCGTACGCGCCCGTAGGGGACACCCTGCCTGAGAGTTATGCACAGCTCGGGGCGCACTGTTGACGGCTTGTCTCACAGCTGCGAGATTCGCCGCTGTGACAGGACTCGAGGGTGCGCGGCAGCGGTGGGTGCGGACGGGCGGGGTCGAGCTGTGCGTGGCCGAGCTGGGGGACCCGGAGCGGCCGGCGGTCGTCCTGGTGCACGGCTACCCGGACAGCAAGGAGGTGTGGTCGCGGGTCGCTCCGCGCCTCGCCGAGCGGTTCCACGTGGTGGCCTACGACGTCCGTGGGCACGGCGGGTCCACGGCGCCCCGTCCGCTGCGCGGCGGGTTCACGCTGGAGAAGCTGACGGACGACTTCCTGGCCGTTGCGGACGCGGTCAGCCCGGACCGGCCGGTCCACCTGGTGGGGCACGACTGGGGCTCGGTGCAGGGGTGGGAGTTCGTCACGGCGCCGCGTGCGCGGGAGCGGATCCTGTCCTTCACCTCGGTCTCCGGCCCCTCGCTGGACCACTTCGGGCACTGGATCAAGAGCCGGGTGTCCCGCCCGACCCCACGCCGGGCGGGGCATCTGCTGGGCCAGGGCGTCCGGTCCTGGTACGTGTACGCGCTGCACACGCCCGTGCTGCCCGAGCTGGCCTGGCGCGGGCCGCTCGGGCGGCGCTGGCCGCGGATGCTGGAGCGCATGGAGCGGGTGCCCGGCGACGGCTACCCGACGGCGTCCCTGCCGTCGGACGCCGCGCACGGCGCCTGGCTCTACCGGGACAACGTGCGGTCCAGGCTGCGCGACCCGCGTCCCGACGCCTACGCGCACGCGCCCGTGCAGCTCGTCACGCCGCTGGGGGACCGGTTCCTCTCGCCGCGGCTCCACGACGGCCTGGAGCAGTGGGCGCCCCGGCTGACCCGGCGCACGCTGTCCTCGGGCCACTGGGTGCCGCGCAGCCGGCCCGACCAGCTGGCCACCTGGATCGCCGACTTCGTGACGTCCGTGGAGGACGGACGGTCCGAGGGGCGGGTCCGGGGCCGGTACGCCGACCGGTTCGGCGGGCAGCTGGTGCTGGTGACCGGCGCGGGCAGCGGCATCGGACGGGCCACCGCGCTGGCGTTCGCCGAGGCGGGCGCGCGGGTGGTGGCGGTCGACCGGGACGCCGGCGCGGCGCTCCGCACCGCCGGGGACGCCCGGGCGCGGGGCGCGGCGGACGCCTGGGCGGAGACGGCGGACGTGGCCGACGAGCGGGCCGTGGAGAAGCTCGCCGAACGGGTCACCGCGGCGCACGGGGTGGTGGACGTGCTGGTGAACAACGCGGGCGTCGGCCTCGGCGGCGCCTTCCTCGACACCACGACGGAGGACTGGAAGCGGGTCCTCGACGTCAATCTGTGGGGCGTCGTCCACGGCTGTCTGCACTTCGGGCGGCGGATGGCGGAGCGCGGGCAGGGCGGCCACATCGTCAACGTGGCGTCCGCGGCCGCGTTCCAGCCGTCGCGGGCGCTGCCCGCCTACGGGGCGTCCAAGGCGGCGGTGCTGATGCTCAGCGAGTCCCTGCGGGCCGAGCTGGCGGGGCGGGGGATCGGCGTGACAGCGGTGTGCCCGGGCTTCGTCAACACGGGCATCACGTCCACCGCGCGCTTCGCCGGCACGGACGCGGCGGAGGAGCGGCGCAGGCGGCGGAAGGCGGCGCGGCTGTACGGGCTGCGCAACTACCCGCCGGAGAAGGTCGCCGCCGCGGTGCTGCGGGCGGTGGTGCGCGACGCGGCGGTCGTGCCGGTCACGCCGGAGGCGCGGGCCGCGTACGTGCTGGCGCGATGGCTGCCGGGCGTGACACGGAGGGTGGCGCGGGTGAGGCCGCCGGTGTGAGCGGGTTGTCCACAGAATCCCTCGTTCCGCTGTGGATAACCTCACTTATCTGTGGATCAAACCTTCGGATGTAAATCGATCGCGTGATGCGCGTCTCTCCCGGCAGTCTGAACAGATGGACGAAAGACGTACCGTGCGGGTGTCGAAGTACCTCGCGAAGCACCTGCGCCACCGGCCCGAGCGGATCGGGCTGACCCCGGACGCGGCCGGCTGGGTCGAGATCGACGCGCTGATCGCCGCGGCGGCGGACCACGGCTTCCCGTTCACCCGGGAGGAGCTGGACCATGTCGTCGCCGCCAACGACAAGCGGCGCTTCGCCGTGGAAGGCACCCGGATCCGCGCCAGCCAGGGGCACACCATTCCCGTGGACCTCCAGCTCCCGACCGCCGTGCCCCCGGCCTGGCTGTACCACGGCACCGTCGCCCGGAACCTGGAGGCGATCCGGGCCGAGGGCCTGCGGCCCATGAACCGGCATGCCGTGCATCTCTCCGCCGACCGCGAGACCGCCACCCGTGTCGGCGCCCGCCGGGGACGGCCGGTGGTGCTGTCGGTCGACGCGGGCGCCATGCACCGCGACGGCCATGTCTTCCACGTCAGCGCCAACGGCGTCTGGCTGACCGAGGCCGTTCCCAGCCGGTATCTGCGCTTCGGCGAGGGCCGGTAGGCCATGATCGACGGCATGGAGCATCTGCCCACCACCGAGGCCGCCGTCACCGCCCTCCGTGAGCTCGCCGACCGGTACGGACGCGAGATCGAGGTCACCCACGACATCGGCGCCGACCAGACCTCGCGCCGCACCGCGGCCGGCGTCGGCGTGACCACCGACCCCGACGGCTCCCTGCCGCACGAGGCCCATGCCGAGTTCGGCGGCCTGCCCCGGGTCCGGGTGCGCCTGTTCCCGGAGGACGACGCGCTGATCGACGTCGAGGGCGTCGAGTGCCCCGATGTCCCCCGCGACGATGTGCCCGCCTTCCTGCGCTCGCTGTTCGACGGGCTGGCGTATGTGAAGGCGCGACGGTTCCCGCCGGGCTACTTCCTCGTCGTGCCGCTGCCGGGGGACCGCACGTACAAGGAGTTCATCCCGATGGTCGTGCTCACGCCCTGGCTGAGCGCCCGGGCGCGGTGACAGGGGAGCCGTAGGGACAGGGACGGCCCCGCGGGCGCGTGCGCAGGGTGTGTTTCACGTGAAACCGGACGCGCCGCTTAGGCTCGGGGACATGAGCCTGCGCCTGAGCACCGTGATCCTCCCGTACCGCCGCTGGCACGAAGGCAGCCGTTCCGCCTGGGTGCGGGCCGAGGAGCTGGGCTTCCACGCGGGCTACACCTACGACCATCTGTCCTGGCGGAGCTTCCGCGACGGCCCGTGGTTCGGGGCCGTCCCCACCCTGACCGCCGCCGCGGGCGTGACCGAGCGGATGCGTCTGGGCACGCTGGTGACCTCGCCGAACTTCCGGCACCCGGTCACCCTGGCCAAGGAGCTCATCTCCCTCGACGACCTCTCCCATGGGCGCGTCACTCTCGGCATCGGCGCGGGCGGCACCGGCTTCGACGCCACCGCGCTCGGCCAGGAGCCGTGGACCCCGCGCGAACGCGCCGACCGCTTCGCCGAGTTCGTGTCCCTGCTGGACCGGCTGCTCACCGAGGACGCCGTGTCGTACGAGGGCGACTTCTACGCGGCGCACGAGGCACGCAACATCCCCGGCTGCGTCCAGCGGCCCCGGCTGCCCTTCGCCGTGGCGGCGACCGGCCCGCGCGGACTGCGGCTCGCGGCCCGGTACGGGCAGGCGTGGGTGACCACCGGCGACCCGAAGCTGTACGAGGACGGCACACCCGAGCAGTCGGTTCAGGCCATTCGCGGTCAGGTGGACATGCTCGCCGACGCCTGTGCCGAGATCGGCCGGGACGTCACCGGACTGGACAAGATCCTGCTCACCGGTTTCACCCCGGACCGGGGCCGTCCGCTGGAGTCCCTGGACGCCTTCGTCGACTTCGCGGGCCGCCACATCGAGCTGGGGTTCGACGAGATCGTGCTGCACTGGCCCATCCCGGACTCCGACTTCGCCGCGGACCAGAAGGTCTTCGAACGGATCGCGATGGAGGCCCCGGCACAGCTGCGGTGAACGAGAACGGGCGCCGCCCCTCCAAGGCGGGACGAGAAGCCGCTGGTGACGTCGGTAATCACTCAGATGTGCGGAGTCCCGCACGGCCGTGCGGGCATATGCGGGACAATGAGCGGGTGACCTCAGCGATCCGAGAGCCCGAGACCCCGGCCGCCGCCACCCCACCGCGGCTCATCGCCACCGACCTCGACGGCACCCTGCTCCGCGACGACAAGTCGGTGTCCCCACGGACCGTCGCGGCCCTGGCCGCCGCCGAGGAGGCGGGCATCGAGGTCTTCTTCGTCACCGGCCGCCCGGCCCGCTGGATGGACGTGGTCAGCGACCATGTGCACGGCCACGGCCTCGCCATCTGCGGCAACGGCGCCGCCGTCGTCGACCTGCACGGCGGTCCGGGCGCGCACCGCTTCGTCACGGTCCGCGAGCTGCCCCGGAACAACGCCCTGGACGCGGTGGGCGTGCTGCGCGACGCCGCCCCGGGCACGGTGTACGCCGTGGAGCAGACCTACGGTTTCTACCAGGAGCCCACGTACCCCAAGCTGCACATGGAGGTCCCGGACGCCCTGGCGCCCGCCGAGGACCTGCTCGCCGCGGACTCCCCCGCCACCGCCGAACCGGTGCTCAAGATCCTGGCGTACCACCCCGAGATGGAGCCGGACGCGTTCCTCACCCTGGCCCGGCTCGCCATCGGCGGCGGCGCCACCGTGACCCGCTCCAGCCCGAGCGCCCTGCTGGAGATCAGCGGGCCCGGCGTCTCCAAGGCGAGCACCCTCGCGCTGTGCTGCGCCGAGCGAGGCATCTCGCACGAGGAGGTCGTCGCCTTCGGCGACATGCCGAACGACGTCGAGATGCTGACCTGGGCCGGCCGCTCCTACGCGATGGGCAACGCCCACCCGGACGTGCTCGCCGCCGCCTCGGGCCGCACGGTCGCCAACAACGACGACGGCGTGGCCGTGGTGATCGAGCAGCTGCTGAACGGGCGCATATAGGTTCTCCCGCGGCTCGCAGGGCCGGTCAGAGGGTCACCCCGCGCCCGGCGAGCCACGGCACCGGGTCCACCGACGACCCCGTCTCCGGGGTCACCCGCACCTCGAAGTGCAGGTGCGGGCCGGTGGAGTTGCCGCTGGTGCCGGACTGGCCGATCCACTGTCCGGGGGACACCCGCTCCCCCTGGTCGACCGCGACGGCGGCCAGGTGCGCGTACTGGGTGTAGTAGCCGCCCGGGTGCTCGACCACGATCTCGATGCCGAACGCGCCGCCGCAGGACACCTTCACCACCGTGCCGCTGCCCACGGACCGTACGGGCGTCCCGATCGGCACCGCGAAGTCCTGCCCGGTGTGCCGGTTCACCCAGCGCGCGCCGCCGCTGCCGTAGGAGGCGGACAGCTCGTACGTCTCCACGGGGGCCACCCAGGGGGTGGTGTACTGCGCCGGGGGCTGGTCGAGCCGGACGGCGCCGCGGCAGGAGCCCGCCGCCACCGAGTCGTCCGCCTCGCCCTGGAGCTTCCAGCGCGCCGTCTCGAGCTTCTCCTCGATGTCCTGCTTCAGCGCGGCGAGGCCCTCGTTCCGCTTCTCCAGCTTCTCCCAGGCCGCCGCGGCCCTCGCCTCGTCCCGGGCGAGTCGCGCCTCGGCCCGCTCGCTGCGGCCCAGCGCCTGGTCCAGCGTCACCTCGGCGTGCTGCACCACACGCTGACCGCGCATCAGCTGCTCGGGGTCGTCGGCGAGGAGCATGTGCGCGGTGAGCGGCAGCCCGCCGCCGTCCCGGTACTGGGATCTGGCGATCCGCCCCAGGTCCTCGCGGAGTCCGGCGGCCTCCTGCCGCTCGCGGTCGAGCCGCTCCTCCAGCCGCTGCGCCAGATCCCGCTGCTTCTCCGCCTCCTCGCGCCCGGCCTCGTACCGCTCGGTGGCCTTCGCCGCCTCCTCGTACAGCCGCGCCACCTCGGCGCTGACGGAGGCGGAGCCGTGACCGGGGGCGTGGGATCCGTCGCCGTCGGCGGGCCGGGCGGCGAGCACGGCGAGCGCGCAGAACAGCACGGCGACGAGCAGCGGACGGCGGGTGAGACGCATGCCTGCGATCCTGTCCCCGCCCCGGGGCGGGAGGCGCGTTCACGTCGTACACATGGGGGAGGACACGCCCCCGTACGGATGCTTCGACGGCCGTCCGGACGCGCCGATGAGACTGACGGTGCGTCAAGGTTCCGCGGCTGCGCCGTCTCTCGGGAATCGAACTGGAGGCCACGCACTCCTCAGATCGGGTGCCTGATGCCCAAGTGACTGCCGTGGTGCAGTGGCCCGGCGATTCTTGTAGTGCACAAGCAGCGGGCTGCAGACCGGGGTCTTGTGCATGTCCCCCACGCGTTGCGGCGCGTGGAGCGTGCGTAGTCCCACGCACGCGATGCACATCACAGGAGGATCTCCATGAACGTTCTGACCGAGCTGCTCGCCGGTGTCGCCCACCTCGTGGGCTGGCTCGTCTGACGTGCCGGAGGGGGCCGTCTCGACGCTGCGTCGAGGCGGCCCCCTCGTGCGTGCACGGGCGCCGGCTAGGACACCGCCACCAGTGCTCCGGCCTCCTCCTCCCGCAGCGCCATGTCCCGCAACGGTCCCTCGACGGATCGGAGTTCCCCGAACGGTCCGCGCTGCACCACCCGTCCCGCGTCCAGCACGATCACCTCGTCCACCGCCTCCAGGCCGGCCAGCCGGTGGGTGACGAGGACGGTGGCGCGGCCCTCGGTGGCGGCCAGCAGATCGGCCGTGAGCGCGTCCGCGGTCGGCAGGTCGAGGTGCTCGGCGGGCTCGTCCAGCACCAGCACGGGAAAGTCCGCCAGCAGGGCCCGCGCCAGGGCGAGCCGCTGCCGCTGGCCCCCGGAGAGCCGTGCACCGTGCTCACCGACGAGCGTGTCCAGGCCGTCCGGCAGTCCGTCCGCCCACTCCAGCAGCCGGGCCCGGCGGAGCGCGTCGCGCAGGTCGGCCTCGGTCGCGTCCTTCCGCGCCAGCAGCAGGTTCTCGCGGACGGAGCTGTTGAACAGGTGCGCGTCCTGCGCACACAGCCCGACCATGCGCCGTACGTCGTCCCCGTCCAGGGCGCGGGCGTCCACACCCGCGAGCGTGTAGGAGCCGGCGCCGGGGTCCAGAAACCGCAGCAGCACCTGGGCGAGCGTCGTCTTGCCGGAGCCGGAGGGGCCGACCACCGCGACGCGGCGGCCCCGCTCCAGCGTCAGGTCCAGCCCGGCGAGCGCGTCCCGGTCCTGCCCAGGGTGGCGGGCGCCGAGTCCCCTGAGGGTGAGCGGGAACGGCGAGAGGGGCGCCTGCCGGGGCGTCTCCGGCTCACGCACGGGCGGCTGGGCGTCCAGCACCTCGTACACGCGCTCCGCGCTGCGGCGCACGCGCTGCCGGTAGCGCACGGCGAGGGGCATGCCGAGGACCGCCTCGAACGCGGCGAGCGGCGTGAGGACCACCACGGCCAGGGCCACGCCGTCGAGCCGGCCGGAGGTCACGCCCTGCACCCCGACGAGGGCGGCGGCGGCCACGGTCAGCCCGGAGATCAGCGCGGTGAGCCCGTCACCGAGACCGGTGACCGCGGCGGAGCGCGAGGCGATGCGGGTCAGGACGCCGTCCGCCCGCCGCGTCCCCTCGGACCGCGCGGGCAGCGCCCCGGCGACGGTCAGCTCCGCGGTGCCGGTGAGCAGATCGGTCACCCGGGTGGCGAGGTCGCCGCGGGCCGGGGCCAGTCGTCGCTCGGTGCGCCGCGCCACGGCGGCGGTGAGCAGCGGGACACCTGCGCCCGCCGCCAGGAGTCCGGCCGCGAGCACGGCACCGGCCTGGGGCAGCAGCCACGCGGTGAAGCCGACGGACAGGGCGGACACGGCGACGGCGGCGCCTGCCGGCAGGAGCCAGCGCAGCCAGTAGTCCTGGAGCGCGTCCACGTCGGAGACCAGCCGGGTCAGCAGGTCACCCCGGCGGGTGCCGCGCAGTCCGGCGGGCGCGAGGCGTTCCAGCCGCCGGTAGACCGCGACCCGGGTGTCCGCCAGCATGCGCAGCACGGCGTCGTGGGACACCAGCCGCTCCGCGTAGCGGAACACCGCCCGGCCGATGCCGAAGGCGCGCGTCGCGGTGACGGCCATCATCAGGTACAGCACGGGCGGCTGCTCCGAGGCCCGGGAGATGAGCCAGCCGGACGTGGCCATGAGACCGACGGCGCTGCCCAGGGCGAGCGTGCCGAGGAGCAGCGCGAGGGTGATCCTCCCCCGCCGGGCGCCAGAGAGGGCACGGACCCGGGCGAGTATGCGGCCGGGGGCCGGTTCGGGGTACGCGTCGGGGACCGTTTCGGGCTCCGCACGCTTCTCGGGGGCGCCGCCCGACACCGTGTCCGCGTCCGTCCGGCCGGAGCCGACCGCACTGGCCACGACCTCGTCGTGAGGCTCGGGCGCCGTCAGCCGGACCACGCGGTCGGCGACGGCGAGCAGTGCCGGGCGGTGCACCACGAGCAGAACCGTCCGGCCCTCCGCCAGGCGCCGTACGGCCGCCACGACCTCGGCCTCCGTGGCCCCGTCGAGGGCGGCCGTCGGCTCGTCGAGCAGCAGCACGGGACGGTCCGCGAGAAACGCCCGGGCCAGCGCGAGCCGCTGCCGCTGCCCGGCCGAGAGGCCCGCCCCGTCCTCGCCCAGCATGGTGCCGGCGCCGTGGGGGAGGGCGTCCACGAAGTCCAGCGCGCCCGCGTCCCGCAGCGCGCGCCGCACCGCCGCGTCGTCCGCGTCGGGGCGGGCCAGCCGGACGTTCTCCGCGATCGTCCCCGCATACAGGTGCGGCCGCTGCGGTACCCAGGCGACGCGGCGGTGCCACTCCGCGAGGTCGAGCCCGGTGAGGTCGGCCCCGCCGACGCTCACCCGGCCCGCGTCGGGGCGGACGAAGCCCAGCGCCGTGCTGAGCAGCGTGGACTTCCCGGCTCCGCTCGGCCCGACCAGGGCGACCGTCTCGCCGGGGGCGACGGTGAAGGACACGTCCGTCACGGCGTCCGTGGAACGGCCGGGGTAACGGACCGTCACGTTCTCGAAGGAGAGGGCACCCTGCGGCACCGCGCCCTTCCCCGTCGCGGGCACCGGTGTCTCGAGCACCGTGAAGATCTCCTCGGCCGCGCCGAGTCCCTCCGCGGCCGCGTGGTACTGCGTCCCGACCTGACGCAGCGGCAGATACGCCTCCGGCGCCAGGATCAGGATGAGCAGACCGGTGTACAGGTCCAGCTCGCCGTGGACCAGGCGCATGCCGATGGTCACGGCGACCAGCGCCACCGAGAGGGTGGCGAGCAGTTCCAGCGCGAACGACGAGATGAAGGCGATCCGCAGCGTCCGCATGGTCGCGCGCCGGTACTCGGTGGTGATCCTGCGGATCGACTCGGCCTGCGCCTTGGCCCGCCCGAAGACCTTCAGCGTCGGCAGCCCGGCGACGACGTCCAGGAAGTGCCCGGACAGCCGCGACAGCAGCAGCCACTGACGGTCCATCCGGTTCTGCGTGGCCCAGCCGATCAGCACCATGAAGACAGGGATGAGCGGCAGGGTGCCGACGATGATCGCCGCCGACACCCACTCCTCCGTGACGATCCGCGCCAGCACGGCGACCGGGACGACCACCGCGAGGCCCAGCTGGGGGAGATACCGCGAGAAGTAGCCGTCGAGGGCGTCGACGCCCCGGGTCGCCAGGGTGACCAGCGACCCGGTGCGCTGCCCGTCCAGCCACCCCGGCCCCAGTGCCGTGGCCCTGTCCAGCAGCCGCCCCCGCAGCTCCGACTTCACAGCGGCGCTCGCCCGGTGCGCGGCCAGCTCGGTCAGCCAGCCGACCAGGCCCCGGCCGGCCGCCACCGCGACGAGCAGCAGCAGCGGTGTGCGCAGCTCCCCGACGGACCGTCCGTCCTGGAAGGAGCCGACGACGATCTCGGCGATGAGCATGGCCTGGGCGACGACCAGCCCCGCGCCGACGGCCCCGAGACCGACGACCGCTGCCAGAAAGCCCCGGGTGGCACGCGCGTACCGGAGGAGGCGGGGGTCGATTGGTTTCACGTGAAACACACCCTCAGTGCACGGGATCGGCGATGTGCTGGGTGCCGATCCGCTTGCGGAAGACCCAGTAGGTCCAGCCCTGGTAGAGCAGCACCAGCGGGGTGGCGATGACCGCGAGCCAGGTCATGATCTTCAGCGTGTACGGGCCCGAGGAGGCGTTGGTGACGGTCAGGCTCCACTCGGGGTCCAGGGTGGAGGGCATGACGTTCGGGAACAGCGTCAGGAAGAGCATGGCCACCGCGGCCACGATGGTGACGCCGGACAGGGTGAACGACCATCCCTCGCGCCCCGCCTGGTTGGCCCCCAGGGCGGCGACCAGCGAGGCGACCGCCACACCGAGCGCGACCAAGCTGGCCCCGTCGCCGCTCTCGCTCTGCGTCCACACCAGGAAGACCAGCGCCAGCACGGCGGTGACCAGACCCACCTTCAGGGCCAGCTTCCGCGCCCGCTCCCGGATCTCCCCGACCGTCTTGAGGGCCGTGAACACCGTGCCGTGGAAGGTGAACAGGGTGAGCGTGACCAGACCGCCCAGCAGGGCGTACGGGTTGAGCAGGTCCCAGACGGTGCCCACGTACTCGAAGTCGGCGTCGAGCTTGACCCCGCGCACGATGTTGCCGAAGGCGACACCCCACAGGAACGCCGGGAGCAGCGAGGTCCAGAAGATCGCCGTCTCCCAGTTGCGCTGCCAGTTCTCCTCGGGCCGCTTGGCCCGGTACTCGAAGGCGACACCGCGGACGATCAGGCAGACCAGGATGGCGAGCAGCGGCAGGTAGAAGCCGGAGAAGAGGGTGGCGTACCACTCGGGGAAGGCGGCGAAGGTGGCGCCGCCGGCCGTGAGCAGCCAGACCTCGTTGCCGTCCCACACCGGCCCGATGGTGTTGATGAGCACCCGCTTCTCGGCCCGGTCACGGGCCAGCAGCCGGGTGAGGACACCGACCCCGAAGTCGAACCCTTCGAGGAAGAAGTAGCCGGTCCACAGGACGGCGATCAGGACGAACCAGACGTCGTGCAGTTCCATGACAGTGCAGCTCCCTCGGCCTAGTACGAGAAGGCCATCGGCTTGTCGGCGTCACGGAGGTCGCCGCCGAGCTTCGTGGGCGGGTTGAGGTCGGGGTCGCTCAGCTCGGGCGGCCCCGCCTTGACGTACTTGACGAGCAGCCTGACCTCGATGACGGCCAGCACGGCGTAGAGCAGGGTGAAGACGGTCATCGAGGTGATGACCTCGGCCTGCGACACGTTCGGGGAGACCGCGTCCTCGGTCCGCATGACGCCGTAGACGACCCAGGGCTGACGGCCCATCTCGGTGAAGATCCAGCCCCAGGCGTTGGCGATCAGCGGGAAGGCCATCGTCCACACCGCGGCCAGCCAGTACAGCCGGGTCAGCCGGGAGCCGAGCGGGCGCTTCAGCAGCACCAGACGCGGCACCTCGTCCTCGCCGGTGCGGTACGCGGCCGGCAGCAGGAACTTCTTCCGGGTGAGCCACAGCCCCAGCAGACCCACCGAGAAGGAGGCCATGCCGAACCCGATCATCCAGCGGAAGCCCCAGTAGGCGACGGGCACGATGGGCTTGTAGTCGCCGGGCCCGAACTTCTCCTGCAGCGCCTCGTTCGTGTCGTTGATGCCGGGCACGTAGGACTCGAAGTCGCTGTGGGCGAGGAAGGACAGAAGGCCGGGGATCTCCAGGGCGACCTTGTTGTGCCCCTTGTCGACGTCGCCGTAGGCGAAGACGGAGAAGGGCGCCGGCTCCTCGCCGTCCCAGAGGGCCTCGGCGGCGGCCATCTTCATCGGCTGCTGCTCATACATGACCTTGCCGAGGGTGTCGCCGCTGATCGCGGTGAACAGTCCACCGACCGCCAGGGTGACCAGGCCGAGCCGCAGCGAGGTGCGCATCACCGGGATGTGCTT
Organism: Streptomyces albogriseolus; assembly: GCA_014650475.1. Classification (GTDB taxonomy): domain Bacteria; phylum Actinomycetota; class Actinomycetes; order Streptomycetales; family Streptomycetaceae; genus Streptomyces; species Streptomyces albogriseolus. The sequence continues at coordinate 526,641 of BMVA01000003.1, read as the reverse complement.
CTTGCGCATCAGGTGGAAGGCCGCGATGCCGACCATGAAGGCGCCGCCGGTGAGGAAGGCCGCCGAGAAGCTGTGGAAGACCTGGTTGAGCGTGGTGTTCTGGGTCAGCACCAGCCAGAAGTCGGTGAGCTCGGCGCGGCCCTTCTCCCCGTTGATCCGGTAGCCGACCGGGTGCTGCATCCAGGAGTTGGCGGCGAGGATGAAGTACGCCGACAGCAGCGTGCCGATCGACACCATCCAGATGCAGGCCAAGTGGATCTGCTTCGGCAGCCGGTCCCAGCCGAAGATCCACAGGCCGATGAAGGTGGACTCGAAGAAGAAGGCGATCAGCGCCTCGAAGGCGAGCGGGGCGCCGAAGACATCACCGACGAAGCGCGAGTAGTCGGACCAGTTCATGCCGAACTGGAACTCCTGCACGATGCCGGTGACGACGCCCATCGCGATGTTGATCAGGAAAAGCTTGCCCCAGAACTTCGTCGCCCTGAGGTACTTCTCCTTCTCCGTCCGCACCCAGGCGGTCTGCAGCCCGGCGACGAGGGCGGCGAGCGAGATCGTCAGGGGAACGAAGAGGAAGTGGTAGACGGTGGTGATGCCGAACTGCCATCGCGCCAGGGTCTCCGGCGCCAGAGCCAGATCCACGTCGTCGCTCCTTACTTCGCCGTGGTGCAGCAGCCGCGCGGGTCCCGCTCCGTCCCCGGCCATCTCGGGAGAAACGGGATGCGCTTGTGAACGCGTTCACATTCACAAGCAATTATGACCTACTGCTTTTCCGACCCGGAAGGGGGGTCCCGTGTGACGTCAACCCCTTCGCCGAAATCACCCCGACGGGGACCGCCGGCCGGTCCCGGACATATGCGAGCGGCCGGCGGACGAACCGCCGACCGCTCCTCGTGTACGCAGGTCAGGCTTGCTGTGGCCGCAGGTCAGCCCTGGTCGTGGAACTCCTCGGCGACCTTCAGGAAGATGTCGTTCGCCTCCGTCTCGCCGACGGTGACCCGCACACCCTCACCGGGGAACGGACGGACGACCACGCCCGCCTGCTCGCACGCCTGCGCGAACGGCACGGTGCGCTCCCCCAGCCGCAGCCACACGAAGTTGGCCTGGGTCTCGGGCACCGTCCAGCCCTGGGCACGCAGCCCGTCGACCACCCGGTTGCGCTCGCACACCAGGGAGCCGACCCGGCCGATCAGCTCGTCCTCGGCGCGCAGCGAGGCGATCGCCGCCTCCTGGGCGATCTGGCTCACGCCGAACGGCACGGCCGTCTTGCGCAGGGCCGCGGCCACCGGCTCATGGGCGATGGCGAAACCGACGCGCAGCCCGGCGAGACCGTACGCCTTCGAGAAGGTCCGCAGAACGCAGACGTTCGGCCGCTCGCGGTAGATCTCCACGCCGTCCGGCACCTCCGGGTCGCGGATGAACTCGCGGTAGGCCTCGTCCAGCACCACCAGGACGTCGCGGGGCACCCGGTCGAGGAAGCGTTCGAGCTCGGCCCGGCGTACCACGGTGCCGGTCGGGTTGTTGGGATTGCAGACGAAGATCAGCCGGGTCCGGTCGGTGATCGCGTCGGCCATCGCGTCCAGGTCGTGCACATCGCCCTCGGTCAGCGGAACCTGCACGGACGTGGCGCCGCTGATCTGCGTGATGATCGGGTACGCCTCGAAGGAGCGCCAGGCGTAGATCACTTCGTCGCCGGGGCCGGAGGTGGCCTGCAGCAGCTGCTGGGCCACGCCGACCGATCCGGTGCCCGTGGCGACGTGGGACGCCGGCACCCCGAACCGCTCGGCCAGCTCGGCCGTGAGGGCGGTGCAGGCCATGTCCGGGTAGCGGTTGAAGGAGGAGGCGGCGGCCGTCACCGTCTCCATCACGCCCGGCAGCGGCGGGTAGGGGTTCTCGTTGGAGGACAGCTTGTACGCCACCGGTCCGTCGGCCGCCGCGGGCTTGCCCGGCTTGTAGGTGGGGATCCCCTCCAGCTCGGCGCGCAGCTTGGGGCTCGTCTCGCTCACCGCAGTCCTCCTCGCGAAGACCGGCGGCTCATGACCGCCGCCGACATCCAATACTGCTCACCTTATGAGGATTCGGCGTCGCTGCGTATAGGGGCGACGACGGGGCCTTCCTCCTCATGCGTCACAGGGACAACACAGGCAACATCACCCGTACGGGTGCGAAGGGCGTGCGTGCCAGGGGCGCGCCGCACATATATCTACGCGCCGGTGGTTCACGCCGTGGCGCGCGTCACCCGTGCAGGTGAGTTGAGACCTCTTCGCAACATCGCACCCTCGCCAGGCACGCATGCACCGACACGTCAGGGACTGGTATTGGAACGTTCAACACCCATGGTTTCCATGGCAATTGATCCCGGATGATCATGCAGAAACGTGCCTGTCAATGCGTGCATATGCGTCCGCCCTACCCCACCGCATGAGCCCTACTATCGGCTCGCCATGACAGCAGCAGGGAAGCACCAGGTGAGCCGCGCGGAAACCTCACGCCGAGGCAGCCGGCCGGGTCGAGCGGGCATCAGGGACGTGGCCGCCGCCGCCGGAGTCTCCATCACGACCGTCTCCGACGCCCTCAACGGCAAGGGCCGGCTCCCGGACGCCACCCGGCGCCACGTCCGCGAGGTGGCCGACAGACTGGGGTACCGCCCCTCGGCCGCCGCCCGAACGCTCCGCACCGGGAAGTCCGGACTCATCGGCCTGACCGTGACGACGTACGGGGATGAACCTTTCACCTTCACCGAGTTCGCGTACTTCGCCGAGATGGCGCGGGCCGCCACCTCCGCCGCGCTCGCCCGCGGCTACGCCCTCGTCATCCTGCCCGCGACCTCCCGTCACGACGTGTGGTCCAACGTGGCCCTGGACGGCACGGTGGTCATCGACCCCTCCGACCAGGACCCGGTGGTCAGCGAGCTGGTCCGCCAGGGCTTACCCGTGGTCTCCGACGGCCGCCCGGCCGGCTCCCTGCCGGTCACGGCCTGGGTCGACAACGACCACGAGGCCGCCGTGCTCGGCATCCTCGACCACCTCGCCGACGCCGGCGCCCGCCGCATCGGCCTGCTGACCGGCACCACCACCGACACGTACACCCACCTGTCGACCACCGCCTATCTGCGCTGGTGCGAGCAGGTGGGCCAGGACCCGGTGTACGAGGCGTACCCGGCGCACGACCCGTGCGCGGGCGCCGTCGCCGCCGACCGGCTGCTCGCCCGCCCGGACCGCCCCGACGCGGTCTACGGCCTCTTCGACCCCAACGGCACCGACCTGCTCGCCGCGGCCCGCCGCTACGGGCTCCGCGTACCGGAAGACCTGCTTCTCGTCTGCTGCAGCGAGTCCACGGTCTACGCCAACACCGAACCGCCCGTCACCACGCTCTCCCTGAAACCCCGCCGCATCGGCACGGCGGTGGTGCAGCTGCTGATCGACGCCATCGAGGGGGTTGCCTCGGACCAGCCGGTCGAGCAGGTGATACCGACCGAGCTGATCGTGCGCACGTCCTCGCAGCGCCGGCCGCCCCGCACGACGGTCAGCCCGCCGAGGTCGCCGCAGGGGACATGAGAACCCGGGGGCACGAAGGGCCGGAGGCCCGGAACCGGAATCCGGGCCACCGGCCGGGTGCCGGGCGGAGCCCGACCGGGCGTTCGCGGAGCGTTCGGGCGATGGCCGCGCATCGGTGTCGAACACCATTCGACGGGCCGAATATCACCGCAAACAGGGCGAAAGCCCCGGTGAACCGGAGTCCTGTTCTGATTCACCACCCCTGGGTCATCACACGGCGCGATCCGCATTCCTATGATGGGCCCACGACACCGCGGGCCGCTGCGACCAGGCAGTCCGACGCGGTGCAGATGCGGCGCGATGGTGGAGGGGTCGATGACTCAGGGGGCCGGTCAGGGACCCGAGGTGGAGCGGACGGCGACGTTGCGCGACTTCCGGGTACCCGCGTACGTCCACGAGACCGGTCCGTACGTCCACAGCAGCACGCACCACGGTGACGTCGTCCCGCCGGCCGAGGAGGCGTACCCGGACGGGTACACACCGACCCAGCGGGACCTCCCCGTCATCAACCGGGGCGACACGGTCCAGGTGACCGTCGACCCCGTGACCGCGCCCGCCCCGCAGCCCGCCACCGGCAAGGGCCCGCTGTACGTGGTCGGCGACGTCCACGGCTATCTGGACGAGCTGGTGGCCGCCCTCCAGGAGCAGGGCCTCATCGACTCCGCGGGCAAGTGGTGCGCCGGCACCGCGCGCCTGTGGTTCCTCGGCGACTTCACCGACCGCGGCCCGGACGGCATCGGCGTCATCGACCTGGTGATGCGGCTGTCCGCCGAGGCCGCCGCGGCGGGCGGCTACTGCAAGGCCCTCATGGGCAACCACGAGCTGCTGCTGCTCGGCGCGAAGCGGTTCGGAGACACGCCCGTCAACTCCGGGGCGGGCACCGCCACCTTCCAGGCGGCCTGGCTGCTGAACGGCGGTCAGAAGACCGACATGGACCGCCTCCAGGACCACCATCTGCAGTGGATGGCCCGCCTCGACGCCGTCGAGGAGGTCGACGGACATCTGCTGCTGCACTCCGACACCACCGCCTACCTCGACTACGGCCGTTCGATCGAAGAGGTCAACGACACGGTCCGCGAGACCCTCACGCGCAACGACGCCGACGAGGTCTGGGACCTGTTCCGCAAGTTCACCAAGCGGTTCTCCTTCCGGGACGAGGGCGGCGCCGACGCGGTGCGCTCCCTGCTCCATACGTACGGCGGCACCCGGGTCGTTCACGGCCACAGCCCGATCCCGTATCTGCTCGGCGAGGTCGGCTCCGAGGACGGCGAGGACGACAGCGGCCCCGCGGTGGCCGAACCGCACGTGTACGCCGACGGACTCGCCATCGCGATGGACGGCGGCGTGACGATGGCAGGAAAACTGCTGGTACGGCAGTTGCCGCTGGGCAACTGAGAGATTCGCGGGCCGTGTTGAGAGGGCCCGCGACCGCATCCCGGGAACGGCAATTTCCGCAGACCCCCTGTCACCGCGCGCCATCACCGCTCTACCATCGGCTTATCCGTAGCAGGCTCCCCTCCGTTTCTGCCCGACGGCTCGTCAGCATGCCGAGCCCCAAGCCCTACGGAGCATCGGGGGATGCACATGAACAGCGTTCCGCAGCACCTGCTGAGCGAGGACCGCCAGGACTACGAGCGGATTCTCGATGAGGCGCTGCGCTCCGCACCACACAACCCGGAGCTGGCCGCTGTGGGACAGCGGCTCAACTCGGAGCAACTGCGCACGATGGCGCTGAACGCCACCGCGCTCATCAGCGCGGCCGCGGCGACCGAGTACCAGCACTACGTGAAGGTCCGCGAGGAGGCACGCAGGCCGCCCGCGGTCACCCCGGCCATGCGCGACGCGGGCAGCGGCGAGCCCGGCGCCACCGGCGCGGCGGGGTTCGCCGCGTCGATGGGCGAGATGGCCGAGGCCGCCGGAGCGGGGGTAGCGGCCGTCGTCGCCGTCCTGGCGCCGGTCCTGGCCGGGACCGCCGCCGCGATATTCCTGCTCGTCGGCTTCGTCCTGCGCACGCTCGACTCCAAGAACGAGTTCGCTGGGACGATGCTGACCACCGGCTGGGTGTTCGGCGCGGTCACGGCGGTCGCCATCCTCGTCGCCGGGGCGGGCCTGCTGCTCACCGCGTTGCGCAACAAGCCCTCGGCGCTCGGCGGGACGTACCGGGAACTCGACGAGGAGGTGGCCCAGGCCAGGGACGCCTGGCGCGAGGCACTGCGGGAGCGGGGCATCGTGCCGTTCCTGCGGGAGGCGCTTCAGGACCCGGCGGGGGCCACGGCACTGCAGCACACCGCGCCGCCCGCACCGACCAGCCGCATCCCGCACCTGGGGTACGACCGGCCGGGCTTCTCCAGCCCCGAGGACGGGGCGCACCGGGCCACCCGCCCCAGCTACTCCAGCCCGGACTACTCGAGCCCGGACTTCGGAGGACCGGAACACCAGCCGGAGTAGCCGCCACGGCAGCGCGACGGGGGCGCACGCCGGACGGCCGGCGTACGTCCCGGGGGGCGGGGCGTCAGAGGATGCCCGCCCCGCGCGCCGCCCTGATCCACTGCGGGAACTCGGACAGCAGCCGGTCGTACAGCTCCGCGTCCGGGACCGTGCTGATGTCGTCGACGGAGAAGAAGCCGACGTTGTCGACGCGCCTCCCGGGCAGCGTGTCGAACTGCTCCAGCACGCCGTAGTTGGCGCGCCCGAGCCCCACGAACTGCCAGAACACGGGCTCCTCGACGGCCTCACGCAACTGCGCCTCGATGTCGGCGTTGCGGTAGACCCCGCCGTCGGAGAAGAACAGCACGAGCGTGGGGGCGGACGTCGGGTGCTCCTGTACGTACGCGCGCACCTCCGCGATGACCTTCTGCTCCTCGTTCTGGATGCCGACGTCACGCATGTCGACCTGGCCCGGGTCGAGACCCTTCTTGCGCTTGCGCCGGAACAGGGAGATCTCCCCCACGCGGACGTGGAGCCGCAGCCACTCGGGAAGCTCGCCGAGCCGCAGGTCAGGCAGCCGGGCGGGGTTGGTGGCGAACGTCCAGGCCTGCATCTCCCCGTCGTCGTCCAGCTGGGCGGCGACCGCCGCCATCCGCTCGACGACGTCGGCGACGACGCCCTTGGAGTACAGGAAGGACATCGACCCGGAGGCGTCCAGCACGAGGATCACGCGTGCGGTGACGTCGGCGGCCCCGTGCTTGCGCAGGCTGACCGCGACCTGCTCCTTGCGCAGGGACAGCCGCTTGCGCATGTCGACGGGCAGCCGCTCCTCGCCCTTGGTGAGGCGGGTGGCGCCGGACGGGGGCGGTGCCGCGGCGGCCGGCGGAGGCGGCAGGGGCACGGCGACGACAGGCGCCTGGGTGGGGTCGTCGACGGTGATGCCGAAGTCCGTGGCGAGTCCGGCGAGGCCGGAGTCGTACCCCTGTCCGACCGCTCGGAACTTCCACGCTCCCTGCCGCCGGTACAGCTCGCCGCCGATGAAGGCGGTCTCGGACCCGGCCGCCATGTCGAAGCGGGCGAGCTCGGTGCCCGAGCCGGCGTCCAGCAGCCGCAGCACGAGCCCGGGCGCCTGCCCGAACGTCCCGCCGTCGGCCGACGCCCCGAGCACGATCCGCTGGACGGCCGGCTCCACGGAGCGCAGATCCACCTCGACGGTGTCGGTGGCGGCCCCGTCGGCGTACTGCTTGCCCAGGTGCCGCACGGCCCCGGAGGCGTGGCGCGGCTGGTTGTAGAACACGAAGTCCCCGTCGTCGCGCACCCGCCCCACCGACGTGAGCAGCAGGGCCGACGCGTCGATGTCGGGCACCCCGGGCCCCGCCGCCCAGGCGAGCTCGGCCCGCACCACGGGCGCCTCGACGGGAAGATTGGACCCCTTGCTCATCGCCCACACAGCCATGGCCCCAGTCTGCCCATCCCCGCCCGAAAGCACGAGGTGACCCACGGCGCGGTGCCGACAGCCCTCGTGGCCGCCGGCACCGTCTCCCCTCGTCAGTCCGCGATCGGCAGATACACGCGGTTGCCCGCTGCCGCGAACTCGCGGGACTTCTGGGCCATGCCCTCCTCGATCTCCGCGCGGCTGCCGCCGTGCTCACGGCGGATGTCCTGCGAGATCTTCATCGAGCAGAACTTCGGCCCGCACATGGAGCAGAAGTGGGCCGTCTTCGCCGGCTCCGCCGGGAGGGTCTCGTCGTGGAACTCACGGGCTGTGTCCGGGTCGAGGGCCAGGTTGAACTGGTCCTCCCACCGGAACTCGAAGCGCGCGTCGGACAGCGCGTCGTCCCACTCCTGGGCGCCCGGGTGCCCCTTGGCGAGGTCGGCCGCATGAGCCGCGATCTTGTAGGTGATCACGCCGGTCTTCACGTCGTCCCGGTTGGGCAGGCCCAGGTGCTCCTTGGGCGTGACGTAGCAGAGCATGGCCGTGCCCCACCAGGCGATCATCGCGGCGCCGATGCCGGAGGTGATGTGGTCGTACGCGGGGGCGACGTCCGTCGTGAGCGGGCCCAGCGTGTAGAACGGCGCCTCCTCGCAGATTTCCTGCTGAAGGTCGATGTTCTCCTTGATCTTGTGCATCGGGACGTGTCCCGGGCCCTCGATCATGGTCTGCACATGGTGCCGCTTGGCGATCCTGTTGAGCTCACCCAGCGTGCGCAGCTCCGCGAACTGGGCCTCGTCATTGGCGTCCGCGATGGACCCGGGCCGCAGACCGTCGCCGAGCGAGTACGTGACGTCGTACGCGGCGAGGATCTCGCACAGCTCCTCGAAGTGCTCGTACAGGAACGACTCCTTGTGGTGCGCCAGGCACCACGCCGCCATGATCGATCCACCGCGCGAGACGATGCCCGTCTTGCGGTTGGCGGTGAGCGGCACGTACGCGAGCCGGACGCCCGCGTGGACCGTCATGTAGTCCACGCCCTGCTCGGCCTGCTCGATGACCGTGTCCTTGTAGATCTCCCAGGTCAGCTCCTCGGCCTTGCCGTCGACCTTCTCCAGCGCCTGGTAGAGCGGCACGGTGCCGATGGGGACGGGGGAGTTGCGCAGCACCCACTCGCGGGTGGTGTGGATGTTGCGGCCGGTGGAGAGGTCCATGACCGTGTCGGCGCCCCAGCGGGTCGCCCAGGTCATCTTCTCCACCTCCTCCTCGATGGAGGACGTGACCGCCGAGTTGCCGATGTTGGCGTTGACCTTCACCAGGAACCGCTTGCCGATGATCATCGGCTCGCTCTCCGGGTGGTTGACGTTGGCGGGCAGCACCGCGCGGCCCGCCGCGATCTCCTCGCGGACCACCTCGGGGGAGACGTTCTCCCGGATCGCCACGAACTCCATCTCGGGCGTGATCTCGCCCCGGCGCGCGTACGCCAGCTGTGTGACGGCCTTCCCCTCGCGGCCCCGGCGCGGCAGGCGCGGGCGGCCCGGGAAGACAGCGTCGAGGTTGCGCAGCCCTCCGCGTGGTGAGGTGTGCTTGATCCCGTCGTCCTCGGGCCGGACGGGACGACCCGCGTACTCCTCCGTGTCGCCGCGGGCGACGATCCAGTTCTCGCGCAGCGGGGCCAGTCCCCGGCGGACGTCGGTGTCGACGAGTGGATCGGTGTACAGGCCCGATGTGTCGTACAGGGTGACCGACTGCCCGTTGGTGAGATGCACCTGGCGAACCGGCACCCGCAGGCCGGGGCGGCTGCCCTCGATGTACGCCTTGTGCCAGCCGATGGACTTCCCAGCCTCCGAGGCCTCCGACATCTCCGTCGGGTTCTGCGTGGAGGCAGGCGTGCGTGCGTCCTTGTTGGTCATGAGACCTACTCCCTACGCCGGCATTACCCGGTAACAGGTTCGGCGGTCGACGCAGCGGTTTCCGTCTGCCGACGTTCCGTGTGAAACATCACCCGCTGTCGGTGATGTTTCACGTGGAACATCGCTGAGACGGAGGTCAGCGCCCTCTCAGCCCGGTGCTCCGAGCTCCCGCGTGTACAAAAGGTGCCTCCACGCTAGCGTCATTTCTGGCGCGGTGAACAGAGGGCCCCCTTTCTTCTTGCGATGATCGGTCGGTGACCTCGAACTCTCCGCCTCCGTACCCGCCGTCCGAGCCACCGCACGGTGCCGACGCCCAGCCCGGGCACGGTCCTGGGCAGCGGCACGGGCACGGTCCCGGGCAGGGACGCACGGGCGCGCACGAACACACGGGCTCCCACCGGCTCTTGAACACCCCGGGAACGACGGACGGGCACAACCACGGGCGCACTCAAGGGCCCGGCCACGGGGACGCTCAGATCCACAGCCACGGGCACAGCCACAGTCACGGCCCGGCCGCCCCCGTCTCCCGCCACCTCCGCAAGGTCATCGCCGCGGTCCTCATCCCCTTCGCGGCGGCTGTCCTCGTCGGCCTGGCCGTCCTGTGGCCGGGCGGCGCCCCCGCCCACGAGCGCACCGGTGTCGGCTTCGACCGCCAGACACAGCAGGCCACGGTCACCGAGGTCGTCGCGGTGGACTGCGCCTCGGCGAACCCCTCCGCCGGCGTCCCGACCGGTGACACCTCCACCGCCGAGGGCTCCTCGGCCCAGCAGCAGGCGAACGGCACCTGCAAGAAGGCGACGATCCGGGTCGACACCGGCCAGGACAAGGGCCGGACGTTCACCGAGATCGTGCAGCCGGACCAGTCCCGGCAGTTGAGCGAGGGCCAGGGCGTCGTCGTCGCCTACGAGCCCTCGGCGCCGGAGGACCTGCAGTACTCGGTCGCCGACGTGAACCGCCGCTTCCCCCTGGCGCTGCTGGCCGGTGTCTTCGCGCTCGCCGTGGTGGCCGTGGGCCGGCTGCGGGGCGTCATGGCGCTGGTCGCGCTGGCGGTCAGCTTCCTGGTGCTCAACTTCTTCATCCTGCCTGCGATCCTGCAGGGCGCCAACCCGCTGGTCGTGGCGGTGGTGGGAGCGAGCCTGATCATGCTGCTCGCCCTGTACCTCTGTCACGGGCTGTCGGCCCGCACCTCGGTGGCGGTGCTCGGCACCCTGGTCTCGCTGCTGCTGATCGGCCTCCTGGGCTCGGTGTTCATCAGCTGGTCGGCCCTCACCGGCAACACCGACGACAACACCGGCCTGATCCACGGTCTCTATCCGGACATCGACATGAGCGGCCTGCTGCTCGCGGGCGTCATCATCGGCTCGCTCGGCGTCCTGGACGACGTGACGGTCACCCAGACGTCCGCCGTGTGGGAACTGCACGAGGCCAACCCGGCGATGGGCCGCCGCGCGCTGTACCGCGCGGGCATCCGCATCGGCCGCGACCACATCGCGTCCGTGGTCAACACCCTCGTCCTCGCCTACGCGGGCGCCGCGCTGCCGCTGCTGCTGCTGTTCTCGGTCGCGCAGAGCAGCGTGGGGACGGTCGCCAACAGCGAACTGGTCGCGGAGGAGATCGTGCGCACGCTGATCGGCTCGATCGGCCTGGTGGCCTCGGTGCCGGTCACCACGGCCCTGGCCGCGCTGGTCGTCTCGGCCGACCGCCCGCCTGCTCGGACCCCGGTGCCCGGGCAGACAGCGGCACACGACCAGGCCGTCGGTCACGCGCCGGAATCCCGGCCGGCCATGGCGCGCGGCGGGCGGGGCCGGCGACGCAAACGCTGAGCCACCCCGCCCGCGGGGGCGAGCCCGGGGGCGGGGGACGCTGAAGCGTTACGCCACCGGCCCACCGGTCGGCTCAACGCGTCAGCCGGCGCTCTGCTCCGCGAGGATGCGGTCGAGCGCGTCGTCGAGGTGGGCGTCGAAATCGGCGAGCGCCCCTTCCTGCCCCAGCGGCACCAGCTTGTCGGTGCGGTCGAGGAAAGCCACGAGCGGGGCGGTCGACGAGCGGAACAGCGCCTGGTCGCTGCCGACCTGGAGCCGGATCAGCACCTCGCCCAGGGTGTCGGGGTCGACCGGCGTCACCCGCACATCGCCCTCGCCGCACGGCCTGCCCACTCCGTCGACCAGCAACTCCCTGCCGAACGCCCACGTCACCGGGGCGTCTCCGGGCAAATGGAAGGTCAGCCGCACCGCGTAGGGATCGCAGGTGTCATAACGCAGCTCCACCGGAATGCGGAAAGAAAGCTCTTCCGACACGAGAAAGCTCATCATGACCTCTGCCTGTACGGATTCGCGCATCGCCTACCCCGTCATTCGCCGCGGACTGGCCGGGCATGGACCCTGACACTAGAGGGAATCTTGCTGAACGTACACAGCAGATCACAAGGAGTGAGTTTTCAGATACTGATAGACAGCGCGAGCGAGCCGAGCAGGCAGCGCATTTCTGCCTGCAGCCGCTGGACCGTCGGGAGGAGGCGGTCGGCCTGGTGCACGGGCAGCGAGACGGCCACGGAGGCCGCCATGGCGCCGACTCTGAGGGGAATCGCGGCGCACACCGTGCCCAGCGCGTACTCCTGACGTTCGATCACCAGATCCGTCTCCCGCGCCCGTTCCAGGCGCCGCAGCAGGCTCGCGGCGTCGCGCACCGTGTACGGGGTGACCGGACGCACCGGGTAGCGGTCGAGATGGTCGCGCCGGGCCGCTTCGTCGAGCTGCGCGAGCAGACACTGACCGAGGGCGTGGGCGTGGGCGGTCTCCCGGAAGTCGGCCCACTCCTCGACGGCCGGGTTGGCCGGGGTGTCGGCGACGCCGACCAGACCGATCTCGCCGTCGCGGTAGACCGCGTAGTAGACGGGGACGCCCACCGCGTCGCGCCAGCGGGCGAGGGTGTCGGTCACCGTGCTGCGACGTTTCTGCTGGGCTCCGCTCCTGCTGAGCCGCTCGGCGGCATCCCCGAGGAAGAACAGCCCGCGGTCGCGCCGCAGATAGCCCTCGTGCACCAGGGTGCGCAGCAGGTGGTAGGCCGTGGGGAGCGCCAGTCCGGTCTCCCTGGCGAGCTGTTTGGCGGGGGCGCCGTGCTCATGGGCGGCGACGGTCTCCAGCAGGCGCATGGCGCGCTGGACCGAGCCGATAAGGGTCGCGCCGGGGGGAGACGTGGGCGCCGTCGGCGAACGGGGCTGCGGGGGGACCGCGGTCCGAGGGGCGGGGGCGGTGCCAGTCGTGGCCAAGGGTCACTCCCGTAACGCGAGGGGGCAGCCCGTGCGGGGAACACGGGTGGTGGGGTCGCCGCTCGCGGGGACCGGCCCCGCGTCGAGTTCCGGACTCTAACCGGCCGTCACCGCACGCAGGAGGCCCTGCGCGGAAACTTCCCCCACCCGAGGGAACCGGCGCTTCCTGTTACCGCCCCGCCGGTTCCCGCCGGCTCACCAGTCGCGCGACGAGGAACTCGCCGTGAACTTCCGCACCACGTAGATCAGTCCGCCCACCAGGGCGACGAAGACCAGCGCCTTGAAGAGCAGGCCGATGACGAAGCCGACCACGCTCGCTATCAGGCCGCCGAACACCACCAGGGCGATGACCGGCACCGCGATCCACTTCACCCACCACGGCAGTCCCGTGAAGATCTCTCGCATGGCCTCGTCCTTACCTCTCCGCCCGCTGCCTGCCGGGTCCTGTCGATGATGTCCGCTCTCGATGCTAGGGCGGCCGGGGGTCCGGCGGGGGCCTCGGATCCCTTGTCCTCCCCTGACCCGTCCCCTAGGGAACCCCGAGGCCGGGCCTCAGCTCTCCGGCGGAGAGAACACCACCAGGACCCGCAGGTCCTCGCTGATGTGGTGGAACTTGTGCGGCACCCCGGCAGGCACGTAGACGACGCTGCCGCGCGCGACCTCGGTGGTCTCCATGCCGACGGTGATCGAGGCGCGGCCGCTGACCACGAAGTACACCTCGTCCTGGCCGTGCGGCTGCTGCGGGTCCTGGGCGCCGGCGTCCAGGGCGTACAGTCCGACCGACATGTTCCGTTCCCGCAGGAACTGCAGGTACGCCCCGTCGTTCGCGGCACGTTCCGCTTCGAGTTCGTCCAGCCTGAATGCCTTCACCGGTCCCGCCCCTGCCCTCACTGCCCGATCACGAAGCTGTCTGCCACGATCAGACACATGATGAATTTCCTAGTCAAGACGATCGCCAACGCGGGAGCCCTCGCGGTCGCGGTCTGGCTGCTCGACGAGATCACCCTGACCGGGGACAGCACCGGCAAGGAGATAGGCACGCTACTCCTGGTGGCGCTGATCTTCGGTGCGGTGAACGCCCTGGTCAAGCCGGTTGTCAAGCTGCTGAGCCTGCCGCTGCTCATCCTCACCCTGGGCCTGTTCACCCTGGTGGTGAACGCCCTGATGCTGCTGCTCACCTCCTGGCTCGCCGACCAGCTCGACCTGAGCTTCCACGTGGAGGGCTTCTGGACGGCCGTCCTGGGCGGCCTGGTCATCTCCGTGGTCTCCTGGGCCCTGAACGTCATCCTGCCCGACGGGGACTGACCACCATGACCTACCGCGTCTGCTTCGTCTGCACCGGCAACATCTGCCGCTCCCCGATGGCCGAGTTCGTCTTCCGCGCACGCGTGGCCGAGGCCGGACTGGAGGACCTGGTCGAGGTCGACAGCGCCGGCACCGGCGGCTGGCACGAAGGCGAGGGCGCGGACCCCCGTACCGTCGCCGTGCTGCGGGAGAACGGCTACGACGCCGAGCACACGGCCCGGCAGTTCGACCCGTCCTGGTTCAGCCGGCTCGATCTCGTCGTCGCCCTGGACGCCGGTCACCTCAGGGCGCTGCGCCGCCTCGCCCCCACGGAGCGGGACGCGGAGAAGGTGCGGCTGCTGCTGTCGTACGACCCGGCGGCCGGTGACGACCTCGACGTGCCCGACCCGTACTACGGGGGTCCCGAGGGTTTCGACGCGTGTCTTGAGATGGTGGAGGCGGCGAGCCACGGACTGCTCGCCGCGGTACGTGAGCAGGTGGAAGGACGGGCGGCATGAGCGACACGACGAGAGGCACGGTCGGCGGGCCGGGCGACGGCACCCGAGCGGTGCGGGCCGGGCTGCCCGAGCCGGTGAAGCACGAGCCGACCCTGCCCGGGCCGGTGTTCGCGGCCCACTTCCATCTGCCGGGCGACCCCACCGGCCCCTACACCTACGGCCGGGACGAGAACCCGACGTGGACCCTGCTGGAGCGGGCCGTCGGCGAGCTGGAGGCCCCGGGGCGGGACGACGCCGAGACGCTGGTGTTCGCCTCGGGCATGGCCGCCATCTCCGCGGTGCTGTTCTCCCAGCTCCGCGCGGGGGACGCGGTCGTCCTGCCCGACGACGGCTACCAGGCGCTGCCGCTGGCGCGCGCCCAGCTGGAGGCGTACGGCATCGAGGTGCGCACCGCGCCGACCGGCGGCGACGCCCAGCTGGAGGTGCTGGACGGCGCGAAGCTGCTGTGGATCGAGACGCCCTCGAACCCCGGTCTCGACGTGTGCGACGTGCGGCGGCTCGCCGACGCGGCCCATGCGCAGGGCGCCCTGGTCGCCGTCGACAACACCCTGGCCACGCCGCTGGGCCAGCGCCCGCTGGAGCTCGGCGCGGACTTCGCGGTGGCCAGCGGCACCAAGCAATTGACCGGCCACGGTGACGTGCTCCTCGGATACGTCAGCGGCCGCGACGCCGAGGCGATGGCCGCGGTCCGGCGCTGGCGCAAGATCGTCGGCGCGATCCCGGGGCCGATGGAGGCGTGGCTCGCGCACCGGTCGATCGCCACACTGCAGCTGCGGGTGGAGCGGCAGAACGCGACCGCGCTACGGCTCGCCGAGGCGCTGCGTGAGCGGCCGGAGGTCACGGGTCTGCGCTATCCGGGGCTCCCCGACGACCCGTCGCACAAGATCGCTTCGCAGCAGATGCGCCGCTACGGGTGCGTGGTGTCCTTCACGCTGCCGACCCGCGAGCGGGCGGACCGCTTCCTCGATGCCCTGCGGCTCGTGGACGACGCGACGAGCTTCGGCGGCGTGCGGTCCACGGCGGAGCGGCGCGGCCGCTGGGGCGGGGACGCGGTGCCGGAGGGCTTCGTCCGTTTCTCGGTGGGCGCCGAGGACCCGGAGGACCTGATCGCTGACGTGCTGCGGGCGCTGGACGTGACCGCGGACTGACCTGCGGACATTGCACGGACGACACCTCTGCGGACGGTCCGAGCCTCCCCCCTCGTGGCTCGGACCGTCCTCGGTTCTGCGTGCGAAGAACCGCGCGACTCAGGCTAGTTGACTTACTGTCAGTGTCCAATCACAGGAGCGGCAGCGACCTATCGACAAATTTATAGTGGGACCCGTCCGGTCCCCGGCGGGGCGACGAGAGAGGGGTGCGTGCCGTGGATCTGGCCTTGCTGCGGACCTTCGTGACCGTGCACCGGGCCGGGTCCTTCACGCGCGCGGCCGCCTTGCTGGGCCTCTCGCAGCCGGCGGTCACCTCGCAGATCAGAACCCTGGAGCGACAGATCGGGCGGCCCTTGTTCCTGCGGCAGGCGCGGGGGGTGACGCCGACGACGATCGGCGACGAGCTCGCCCACAAGGCGGCGCCCCACCTGGACGCGCTGGTGGAGATAGCCGAGTCCGGACTGGAGGAGGACTCCTCGTTACGCACCCTGCATCTCGCCGGGCCCCCCGAGTTCACCGCCGAGCGGGTGCTGCCCGCGCTCACGGAGCCGGCCGGCGAGGATGGTCAGGGCTTCGCGCTCCGCGCCTCCTTCGGCACCGCCGACGAGGTCCTCGAAGGGCTTTCCGCCGGCCACCACGACCTGGCCATCAGCACCGTCCGGCCACGCGGCGCGCTGCTCTCGGCGACCGCGCTCTGCGACGAGGAGCACATCCTGGTCGCCGCCCCGCACTGGGCCGAGCGGATCGGCACCGGGACGCTGCCCCGGACCGGCCCGGCCGCCCTCGAGCGGGTCCCGGTCCTGGAGGTGCACGAGTCGCTCCCCTTCGTCGCCCGCTACTGGGCCTCCGTGTTCGACTCACGTCCGGTCCGTCCGGGCACGGTGATCGTCCCGGACCTGCGCGCCGTGCTGGCGTGCGCCACCGCCGGGGCGGGCCTCGCCGTGCTGCCGCGCTACCTCTGCGCGGATGCGCTGGAACGCGGTGAGGTGGTGGCCCTGCACCACCCCACGGTGCCTCCGCTGCGCACCTACTTCCTGGCCGTCCGCACCGGCACCCTGGCGATGCCGCACATCGCACGGGCCCATGAGTGGCTGGAACGGGCGGCCGCCGACTGGTGCTGACGGGGGTGTCGGCGGCCCGGGGTCCCGGCGGCCGGAGCAAGGGCGTTCCGGCGATGTTTCACGTGGAACCAGCTGGGCCACATTTCCCCCATGACCGTCCGACCCGTGGTCAAGCGCACCGCCCGAGCCGTTCTGCTGGACGGCGATCATCTGATCCTGATCAAGCGCACCAAACCCGGCGTGGACCCCTACTGGGTCACCCCCGGCGGCGGAGTCGAGCCGGAGGACGCGACCGTCGTCCACGCCCTGCACCGCGAGGTGTACGAGGAGCTCGGCGCCAAGATCACCGACGTGGTGCCGTGTTTCGTGGACACGGTGGAGCACATCGGCGAGGACGAGGGCTCGACCGGCGTGAAGGTGCAGCACTTCTTCGTCTGCCGACTGGAGTCCATGGACCCCTCCCTGCGCCACGGCCCGGAGGTCGAGGAGCCCGCCGGGGAGTACGAGATCGTGCGCGTGCCCTTCACCCGGGTCGGCATCGCCTCCGTCCACCTCGTACCGCTGTCCCTGCGGCACTACCTCGACGGCAACATCGAGGGCGTGCGTGCGCTGCACGCCTCCGACCTGGGCTGATCCCGGCCTGGACGGGATGGCCAAAAGCACGTACACATCTGCGGAAACAGGTGGACGCCGAAGGCTCCGGTCGGACAGCCTGACCTGCGTGCCGACACCTTCTCTCGACTCCCTGCCCATCCGCCGTCTGACGCTCCGCGATCTCACCGCCTGCGCCGACCTGTCCGAGGACCGGGGGTGGCCCCGGGAGGAGCACAAGTGGGGACTCCTTCTCGCGGCCGGACGCGGCCATGGCGTCGAAGCACCCGACGGCGGTCTGGCGGCCGCCTGCGTCGTCACCGAGTACGGGCCCCGCGAGCGGCCCTCCCTGGCGGCCGTGGGCATGGTGCTCGTCGCGGAGCGCCACTCCCGTCAGGGCCTCGGACGCCGGCTGATGCGTCACGTCGTCGAGGAGGCGGGCACCACTCCCCTCACCCTGCACGCCACACCCCTGGGCCGGCCTCTCTACGAGGAGCTCGGTTTCAAGGTGACCGGGCAGGCCGAGATGGTGCGCGGCCACTTCGTCCCGTCCAGGCGGCCGGACATCCTGACCCGCACGGCCACGGCCGACGACCTCCCCGCGATCCTGCGGCTCGACGAGGAGGTGTTCGGCACGGACCGGACCCACATCGTGACCCGCCTGCCCGCCTTCGCGGACCAGCTGCGGGTGGCCGAGGAGGACGGACGGATCATCGGCTACGCCGCCGCCTGGCCCAACATGGACACCCATGTCGTGGGTCCGCTGATCGCCCGGGACACCGCGACCGCCCAGGCGCTCATCGCCTCACTGGCCGCCCACACCAACCGGCCGCTGCGCACCGACATCGACGTCCGGCACCACGAGCTGCTGGACTGGGTGAAGGAGCACGGCCTCGCCCCGGTCGCGTTCAACGCCGTCATGACGCACGGGATCACGGACCTGCCGGGGGACTGGAGCCGGCGGTTCGCCCCGGTCACGGTGGCGGCCGCCTGACGGTGTGCGCAGACGGCGACGCCGGTCCCGCGTGCTTGCGGGACCGGCGTCGCTGTGCGGTGCGTCGTGCGAGCGTGTTGTGCGTCGTACGGGGTGCGGCGCGCCCGTCCGTCGTCAGACGAGGGACTCCACGGCGGCGACGGCGAAGCCGTGGTCCTGCTCCGGGGCGCCGCCACCGACGCCGACGGCGCCGATCAGCCGGCCGTCACGCCGTACGGGCACGCCGCCGGCGATGAAGAGCAGCGGCCGGTCGAGGGCGGTGGGCAGGGTGTGGAAGAGACCGCCGGGCTGCACGGCGTCCACCAGGTCGGCCGTGGGCGTGTCCAGCTGGAGCGCGGTGTAGGCCTTGCGCGTGCTGGTCTCGCCCGAGATCAGCACGGCCCGGTCGTCCCGGCGGAAGGCGAGCAGCTGCCCGCCCGCGTCGAGGACGGTGACGCTGACGGTGACACCGGCCTTCTCGGCGGCCTCGACCGCGGCGGCGACGAGGGCTTCGGCGTCCGCGGTGGTCAGCGGGGCGACGGCGGTGGTGGTCATGAGGTGGTTCTCCTTGCGGTGCGTGCGGTGTCCGTCGTGAGGGACGGGAGGGGGGTCGGTAGGCGCGGGGACGGCCCTGGCCCCGCGCCCTGAGGTACCGCGGTCAGTGCGTGGCGACGGTCGGCCGCTCCGCGGGGACCGTGCCGGCGGCCGGCGTACCGGCCGCCCGCTCGCGGCGCTCCAGGCCGGCCGAGAGGACGGCGAGCGCCAGGGCGGCCGCGGCGAGGACGGCGCCGACCCAGTTGGGGGCGGTGTAGCCGAGCCCGGCGGCGATCACGAGCCCGCCCAGCCAGGCGGACAGTGCGTTGCCCAGGTTGAAGGCGCCGATGTTGAGGGCCGAGGCCAGGGTGGGAGCGCCGTGCGCGTGGTCCAGGACCCGCTTCTGCAGCGGGGGGACGGTGGCGAAGCCGAGGGCGCCGACGAGCGTGATGGTGACGGCCGCGGCGATCTTGTGGTGGGCCGTCAGGGTGAACAGCGCCAGGACGACGGCGAGGGCCCCGAGGGCCACGTACAGCAGGGGCATCAGGGCGCGGTCGGCGTACTTGCCGCCGACGAGGTTGCCGCCGACCATGCCGAGGCCGAACAGCACCAGCAGCCAGGTGACGGAGCCGTCGGCGAATCCCGCGACGTGCGTCATCATCGGTGCGATGTAGGTGATCGCCGCGAAGACGCCGCCGAAACCGAGCACGGTCATCGCCATGGCGAGCAGGACCTGCACGTTCTTCAGGGCGGCCAGCTCGTGGCGCAGCCTGACGCCCTGGGGCCCCGGCATGTCGGGCACCAGCCTGGCGACGCCCAGCAGACCGATCACGCCGAGCACGGCGACGATGCCGAAGGTGACGCGCCAGCCGAGGGACTGGCCGACCAGGGTGCCCAGCGGCACGCCGACGACGTTGGCGACGGTGAGGCCGGTGAACATCAGGGAAATGGCGCCGGCCCGCTTGTCCGGCGCCACCAGGTCGGCGGCGACCACGGAGCCGATGCCGAAGAAGGCGCCGTGGGCGAGGGAGGCGACCACCCGCCCGGCCAGCATGAGGCCGAAGGCGGGGGCCAGCGCCGAGAGCAGGTTCCCGACGACGAAGAGGCCCATCAGCAGCATCAGCATGCGCTTGCGGGAGATCTTGGTGCCGAGCACGGTCATCAGGGGGGCGCCGAACATGACACCCAGGGCGTAGCCGGTCACCAGATAACCGGCGGTGGGGATGGAGACACCGAAGTCGCCGGCGACCTCGGGCAGCAAACCCATGATCACGAACTCGGTGGTGCCGATCCCGAAGGCCCCGATCGCGAGGGCCAGAAGCGCGAGAGGCATGAGGACACAGACCTTCCAGAGATTGCAGGAGCGCTTAGCAAGACCCGACAATAGTTGCACACGCGGGTTACTTGCAAGCGCGGGATATTTCATCTGTGCTCTACCCTGGTGTCAGACGCTGCTGGACGGAGGAATCGCCCCATGACAGCCACGGATCCCGCACTCACCGCCCTCGCCCAGGGCTGGTGCGCTCTCTCGCTGCTGCACGGGAGGATCGAGACCCACATCGAGCGCGTCCTGCAGGCCCGGCACGATCTGAGCGTGCGGGAGTACTCCCTGCTCGACGTGTTGAGCCGGCAGCACGCCGGCGAGGGGGGCCATCTGCAGATGAAGCAGGTCGCCGACGCGGTCGTGCTCAGTCAGAGCGCCACCACCCGGCTGGTCACCCGGCTCGAGGACCGCGGTCTGCTGGAGCGGTACCTCTGCCCCACCGACCGGCGCGGCATCTACACCGACGTCACCGAGGCCGGCCTCAAGCTGCTGGAAGAGGCGCGGCCCACCAACGACACCGCGCTGCGCGAGGCGCTCGACGAGGCGGCGAAGAACCCCGACCTCGCCCCTCTGGTCCGCGTCGTGGAGACACTGAAGGCGCCGATGCCCGCATAGGGTGCCGGCATGGGAGATCTTGCGATACGGCCCGCGACCATCGATGACATCCCGGCGATCGTCGCGATGCTGGCGGACGACACGCTGGGGGCGCAGCGCGAGTCGCCGGACGATCTCGCGCCCTATCTGACCGCGATGGAGCGGCTGCGCGCCGACCCCCACCAGCACCTTGTCGTCGCCGTCCGGGAAGGGCGGGTCGTCGGGACGCTCCAGCTCACGATCATCCCGGGACTGTCCCGGCGTGGTGCCACGCGGTCGGTCATCGAAGGTGTGCGCATCCACGCGGACGAACGCGGCGGTGGGCTGGGCAGCAGGCTGATCGAGTGGGCGATCGGCACCTCTCGCCGCGAGGGCTGCCAACTGGTCCAGCTGACCTCGGACAACACCCGCACCGACGCCCACCGCTTCTACGAGCGGCTCGGCTTCACGGCGTCGCACGTGGGCTTCAAGCTTGCGTTGTGACGAAGCGGCCGTGTTTCACGTGAAACACGGCCGCTTTTCTGCATGCGTACGGCCGCTCACCGGACCCGGTCGGGCCCTCGGGCCATCGGCTACGGGATGCCCCGCCATCCCTGCGCGTCCACGCCGCCGGGCACCGGGGCGCCCTTCTCGTACGGCTGCCGGGTGAACACGAACGAGCCGAGGTCGAGGTGGCTGACCGTGCCGTCCGAGCGCCGTACGGGCTTCAGCACCTCCCCGGCGTAGTAGCCCTCGAGCCCCACCCAGCCGCCGTCACCGTCCGGACGGAAGCGTGAGCGCCGCCCCTTTCCGGAGAGCGGCTCCAGCGCGAGCAGCCCGTCGGCCGACAGCCGCAGTCCGAAGGCGTACGTCCCCCAGTACCACTGCCCCACCAGGTCGAGCACCGTGGAATTGGCCTCCCGGAGCGGTCGCCAGGGTGCCGGGATACGCGGTTCCGCCTCCGCGACGATCCGCACCAGGTCCGCGGCGACCGTGAACGGCGCGGGCCCGGAGGTGCAGTTGGCGAGGACCACCGCACTGACGTCGTCCGCGAGACCCATCGTCAGGCAGGCCAGGAACCCCGGGAGCGAGCCGGTGTGGCCCACGAGCGCCCTGCCGTGCTGATGGCGCAGCTCCAGGCCCAGGCCGTACGCGTAGCCGTCGGCCACGTCCGCCGCCTCGGACGGTGCCGCCGGCGTCCGCATCTCCCGCACCGACTCGGCGCTCAGCACCCGCTCGTCCCCCGCGGCCAGGAAGGCGGCGAAGCGGGCCAGGTCGTCGGTGGTGGACCACAGCTGCCCGGCGGGAGCCATCACGCCCAGGTTCTCCAGCGGCTCGGGCTGCATCACGTCGGCCCACGGATGCACGGCCCAGCCACCCGCGTGCGGCGCCACGGGCCCCACGGTCGTGCGGTGCAGTCCCAGAGGGTCGAGCACCTCCCGCCGCAGGACGTCCTCCCACGGGGCCCCGCGCACCTTCTCGACCAGCGCGCCGAGGAGCGCGTATCCGGGGTTCGAGTAGTGGAAGCGTCGGCCCACCGGGTGCACCAGGGGACGCTCGCCCAGGACATCGACGAGTTCGGGGCGCAGGGAGCCGGGGGTCCGCTCCCACCAGGGGCCGGGCGTCTCGGCGGCCAGTCCGGCGCGGTGCGCGAGCAGGTCGACGACGGTCACCTCGCCCACGCCGGTGCCCGGCAGGTGCTTCTCCAGCGGGTCGGCGAGGTCGAGCAGGCCCTCGTCCCGCAACCGCAGCACCAGGACGGCGGTGAACGTCTTGGTGATCGAACCGATGCGGTACTGGACGTCGCCGTCCGGGACCTCTCCCTCCACCGAGGTCCGGGCCCCGCTCCACACGGTCTTCCCGCCCCGCACCACGGCCGCGACGAGTGACGGCGCCCGCCCTTCCCGCTGCGCGGCGGCGATCCGGTGCAGCAGCGCCCTCCGAGTGCCGGGCAGCAGTTCTTCCTGAGGTGACGTCATGACACCAGTTCAGCAGGCGCGTCGGGCCGACGCGCGCGGGGTGTGTCGGGGCGCCTCAGGTCTGCGCCATGTCCACGAAGCGCGAGTAGTGGCCCTGGAAGGCGACCGTGATGGTGGCCGTCGGGCCGTTTCGGTGCTTGGCGACGATCAGGTCGGCCTCTCCGGCGCGTGGGGACTCCTTCTCGTAGGCATCCTCGCGGTGCAGCAGGATGACCATGTCGGCGTCCTGCTCGATGGAGCCCGACTCACGCAGGTCGGAGACCATCGGCTTCTTGTCCGTGCGCTGCTCGGGACCACGGTTCAGCTGGGACAGCGCGATGACCGGGAGCTCCAGCTCCTTGGCCAGCAGCTTGAGGTTACGGGACATGTCCGAGACCTCCTGCTGACGGCTCTCGGCCCGCTTGGAGCCGCCCGACTGCATCAGCTGGAGGTAGTCGATGACCACCAGCTTCAGGTCGTTGCGCTGCTTCAGCCGCCGGCACTTGGCGCGGATCTCCATCATCGACAGGTTCGGCGAGTCGTCGATGTAGAGCGGGGCGGCCGAGACGTCCGGCATCCGGCGGGCCAGGCGGGTCCAGTCCTCGTCGGTCATCGTGCCGGACCGCATGTGGTGCAGGGCGACGCGGGCCTCCGCGGACAGCAGACGCATCGCGATCTCGTTGCGGCCCATCTCGAGCGAGAAGATGACGCTGGGCAGGTTGTTCTTGATGGAGGCGGCCCGCGCGAAGTCCAGCGCGAGCGTCGACTTGCCCATGGCGGGACGCGCGGCGATGACGATCATCTGGCCGGGGTGCAGTCCGTTGGTGAGCGAGTCGAAGTCGGTGAACCCGGTCGGCACGCCCGTCATCTCACCGCTGCGTGATCCGATCGCCTCGATCTCGTCGAGGGCGCCCTCCATGATGTCGCCGAGCGGCAGGTAGTCCTCGCTGGTGCGCTGCTCGGTGACGGCATAGATCTCCGCCTGGGCGCGGTTGACGATCTCGTCGACGTCGTCGTCGGCCGCGTATCCCATCTGGGTGATGCGGGTGCCCGCCTCGACCAGGCGGCGCAGGACCGCCCGCTCGTGCACGATCTCCGCGTAGTAGGCCGCGTTGGCCGCCGTGGGCACCGTCTGCACGAGGGTGTGCAGGTACGACGCCCCGCCCACCTTGTTGATCTCGCCACGCTTGGTCAGCTCCGCGGCGATGGTGATGGGGTCGGCCGGCTCACCCTTGGCGTAGACGTCGAGGATGGCGGTGTAGATCGTCTCGTGGGCCGGCTTGTAGAAGTCGTGGCCCTTGAGGATCTCGACGACGTCGGCGATGGCGTCCTTGGACAGCAGCATGCCGCCCAGCACGGACTGTTCCGCCTCCAGGTCCTGGGGCGGGACCCGCTCGAAGGCGGAGCCTCCGCCGTCCCACACGCCCCGGTCCGGACCCCGGTCGTGCTGCTCGTCCCGTCCTCTGCCGTGCTGGTCGCCCGTACGACGGGAGGCGGGCAGACGATCACTGGGACCGCTGTCGGCCCACGGGTCGTCCAAGGGCTCGGAAATGCTCACCGAGCCACCTCCTCCCGTCCGCCGGAGCGGATCTCGCCGTGCCTCTCAGTTCTACGGCACGGCACTGACACATAAGGGGCCCAACTCCGCTTGTCGGGCGCCGGTTCTGTGACGTTTCCGAAACCGGTGGACGGAGCAGGTGCCGGACCACCGTAGGCCCGTCGGCACCGTCAGCCAATCTGGTTATCCACAGGCCGTGTGGACGACGGGCCCAGAGCTGTGGAGAACTCCGCGAAACCTGTGCACGAGCCGGTGGACAGCGCTGTGAACAAGCCCGTGAACGCCCTGTGAAGGCGCTTCTGACCTGACGTTTTGCCATCCACGGGCTGTGCAGAAGAAAAACTTTCCCGCAGGGATCAAGATCGGCTCAGCGGGTGTACGCAACCCCACACCCTGAGCCACAAAGTAAGGGTCGTAAACCGCTGGCATCTCTTACCTGTGGATGATTAGATTGGTGCACATGACACAGGCCCCCGCGCGCCCCAAGGCCGCCCGCCGACGGCACGACCGCGAGATCGTCATGCTGGCCGTCCCGGCCTTCGGCGCCCTCGTCGCCGAGCCCCTGTTCGTGATGGCGGACAGCGCCATCGTCGGCCATCTCGGTACGGCCCAGCTCGCCGGACTGGGTGTCGCGTCGGCCCTTCTGGTGACCTCGGTCAGCGTCTTCGTCTTCCTCGCCTACGCGACCACGGCGGCCGTCGCCCGGCGGGTGGGCGCCGGTGACCTCCCCGCCGCCATCCGTCAGGGCATGGACGGCATCTGGCTGGCGCTGCTGCTCGGTGCCGCGGTCATGACTGTCGTCCTCCTCACGGCGCCCGCGCTCGTGGACCTCTTCGGCGCCTCCGAGACCGCCGCCCCGTACTCCGTCACCTATCTGCGGGTCTCGTCGCTCGGCATTCCCGCCATGCTGATCGTGCTCGCGGCGACCGGAGTGCTCCGCGGACTGCAGGACACCCGGACCCCGCTCTACGTGGCCGTCGCCGGCTTCGTCGCCAACGGCATCCTCAACGTCGTCCTGGTCTACGGCGTCGGCCTCGGCATCGCCGGGTCCGCCTGGGGCACCGTGATCGCGCAGTGGGGCATGGCCGCGGTCTACCTGACCGTGGTGCTGCGGGGTGCACGCCGACACGGAGCCTCCCTGCGGCCTGACGCCGCGGGGATCCGGGCGTCAGCCCAGGCGGGCGCTCCGCTTCTGGTGAGGACGCTCTCGCTGCGGGCGATTCTGATGATCGCGACAGCGGTGGCCGCCCGTCTGGGCGACTCCGACATAGCGGCCCACCAGATCATCCTCTCCCTGTGGAGCCTGCTCGCCTTCGCCCTCGACGCCATCGCGATCGCGGGGCAGGCCATCATCGGTCGCTACCTCGGAGCCGGGGACGCCCAGGGCGCACGGGACGTGTGCCGTCGCATGGTCGAGTGGGGCGTGGCCGTCGGTGTCGTCCTGGGTGTGCTGGTCGTCCTGGCACGGCCGGTGTTCCTTCCGCTGTTCACCAGCGACGCCGCCGTGAAGGACGCGGCGCTGCCTGCCCTGATCATCGTGGCGCTGTCCCAGCCGATCTGCGGCATCGTCTTCGTGCTCGACGGCGTTCTGATGGGCGCGGGAGACGGGCCGTACCTGGCCTGGGCCATGCTGGTGACCCTCGCCGTGTTCACTCCGGCCGCCCTGCTGGTGCCCGTCCTCGGCGGCGGACTCACCGCGCTGTGGGCCACGATGACGCTGATGATGACCGTGCGGATGCTGACCCTGTGGCTGCGTTCCCGCTCCGGTCGTTGGGTCGTCACGGGCGCCGCGCGCTGAACGTTTCACGTGAAACACCGCACTCATGCGATGGGGGCCGCACCCTGACGGGTACGGCCCCCATGCTCACTGCTTCAGCGAGCGCTGCCCTCAGGCGGCGACGACCTCGATGTTGACCGTGGCGGCAACCTCGGGGTGCAGACGCACCGACGTCTCGTGGGCGCCCAGCGTCTTGATCGGCGCACCGAGCTCGATACGGCGCTTGTCGACCTCGGGGCCACCGGAGGCCTTGATCGCGGACGCGATGTCGGCCGGGGTGACGGAACCGAAGAGACGACCGGCGTCGCCGGAGCGGACGGCCAGGCGCACCTTGACGCCCTCGAGCTGGGCCTTCACCTGGTTGGCCTGCTCGATGGTGTGGATCTCGTGGATCTTGCGAGCACGACGGATCTGCTCGACGTCCTTCTCGCCACCCTTGGTCCAGCGGATCGCGAGCTTCCGCGGGATCAGGTAGTTGCGAGCGTAACCGTCCTTGACGTCGACGACGTCGCCCGCGGCACCGAGGCCGGAGACCTCGTGGGTAAGGATGATCTTCATGAGTGGGTCACCCTTCCCTTATCGCGCGGTGGAGGTGTAGGGCAGCAGCGCCATCTCACGGCTGTTCTTCACGGCCGTGGCGACGTCACGCTGGTGCTGCGTGCAGTTGCCGGTCACGCGGCGGGCACGGATCTTGCCGCGGTCGGAAATGAACTTCCGCAGCATGTTCGTGTCCTTGTAGTCCACGTACGTGACCTTGTCCTTGCAGAATGCGCAGACCTTCTTCTTCGGCTTGCGCACAGGCGGCTTCGCCATGGTGATTCTCCTGTGTGATCAAGAAGTGTGGGTACGGCCCGTCCTAGAAGGGGGGCTCGTCCGAGTAGCCGCCGCCGCTGCCGCCGGAGCCACCGCCCCAGCCGCCGCCACCGCCCTGCTGGCCACCGGCGGGAGCACCGGTCGCCCACGGGTCGTCGGCGGGAGCGCCGCCGCCCTGCTGGCCGCCGCCGGGGCCGCCGCCCCAGCCGCCGCCACCCTGGCCGCCGCCGCCACCGCCGCCGTAGCCGCCCTGGCCGCCGCGGCCGGTGGTCTTGGTGACCTTGGCCGTGGCGTTGCGCAGGCTGGCGCCGACTTCCTCGACGTCCAGCTCGTAGACCGTGCGCTTGACGCCCTCACGGTCCTCGTAGGACCGCTGCTTCAGCCGGCCCTGCACGATGACGCGCATGCCTCGCTGGAGCGACTCGGCGACGTTCTCCGCCGCCTGACGCCAGACGGAGCAGGTCAGGAACAGGCTCTCGCCGTCCTTCCACTCGTTCGTCTGACGGTCGAAGGTGCGGGGGGTCGACGCGACACGGAACTTCGCGACGGCCGCACCGGACGGGGTGAAGCGCAGCTCGGGGTCGTCGACAAGATTGCCGACGACCGTGATGACGGTCTCGCCTGCCATGGGGGAACCTCTCGGCGGGTTTGCTGCTGGCTGCTTGTGCTGCTACTCGGATCCCGGGATCAGCTGAGCGGAGCTCAGTGGGTCTCGGGACGGAGGACCTTGGTCCGGAGGACCGACTCGTTCAGGTTCATCTGGCGGTCGAGCTCCTTGACGACCGCAGGCTCGGCCTGCAGGTCGATGACCGAGTAGATGCCCTCGGGCTTCTTCTTGATCTCGTACGAGAGACGACGACGGCCCCAGGTGTCGACCTTCTCGACCTTTCCGCCGCCGTCACGGACGACAGAGAGGAAGTTCTCGATCAGCGGGGAGACAGCGCGCTCCTCGAGATCGGGGTCGAGGATGACCATCACCTCGTAGTGACGCATGTGGAACCCACCTCCTTTGGACTCAGCGGCCACGGTCGTTCCGTGGCAGGAGGGTCGTGATGCGTTGCGCAACGTTGCCTGTCAGTAGAACAGCCGCCACTGACAATGGGTCGGGCGGCGGTCTTCCGGGCCGGACGGAGGGGCCGTGGCCCTCTCCTGCTCCCGCCTGGCTCTGTCCGGACAGACACCGGTGCAGACGCTACAGAGTACCCGCACAGTGGCTTCCGGTTGAAATCCGGCGGTGAGGACCGTCAATCTGGACACATCGGGTGTGTACGGCGCTACGATGCGCCGCCCTTCGCAGGAGGTGCCCATGGCACAGGCAATGCGACCCAACTCCGCCGGCGGACTCTTCGCCACCGACGGCAAGCCCCATCCGCTCCAGGACACCTTGCTCGCGGTGACCCTGGTGCTGGGGCTCACCGCCTTCGTCTCGGCGCAGTTCCACCACCTGCACCTGCTCAGCTCCTGGACCGGCCTGGTCGGCATCCTCACCGGGGCGTACGGTCAGTGGATCTCCGTCACGACGCGCGAGCGTTTCGGGCTGATCCTGGGCCTCGGCCTGTCGGCGGTCGGTTTCTTCCTGGGCATGGCGCACGGTGGCCTCTTCGGCGGTGTCGTCGACTGACGTCCCCACCACCCGCCCACCACATACCGTCGGACGCCCCGGCCGACCGCCGGCCGGGGCGAAGGTCCCGTGCGCCCAGACGGGCCGCACCCGGGGCGCAGTAGGCTTCGCGCGAGAGCCGGAGCCCCTGAACCCATGGGGACACACCAGCCCGAGGAGCGCCCCGAATGAGCCTGACCCTGAGGACCATCAGTCGCGAGCAGCATCTGGCATACATCCAGAGCCTGCCGTCGGCGAGCCACATGCAGGTCCCGGCCTGGGCAGACGTCAAGGCGGAGTGGCGCTCGGAGAACCTGGGCTGGTTCGACGACCGCAGCGGCGAGATGGTCGGCGCGGGTCTTGTGCTCTACCGTCAGCTGCCCAAGATCAAGCGCTACCTCGCCTATCTGCCCGAGGGCCCGGTCATCAACTGGTTCGCGCCGAACCTCCAGGAGTGGATCGAGCCGATGCTCGCCCACCTGAAGCAGCAGGGCGCCTTCTCCGTGAAGATGGGCCCGCCGGTGATCATCCGCCGCTGGGAGGCCTCGACCATCAAGCGGGGCATCCAGGACCAGGACGTCAAGCGCCTGCGTGACCTGGAGGCCGACTTCATCGAGCCCCGCGCCTTCGAGGTCGCGGACAAGCTGCGCCGCATGGGCTGGCAGCAGGGCGAGGACGGCGGCGCCGGCTTCGGCGACGTCCAGCCGCGCTACGTCTACCAGGTGCCGCTGGCGAACCGCTCGCTCGAAGAGGTCCACAAGAACTTCAACCAGCTGTGGCGCCGCAACATCAAGAAGGCCGAGAAGGCCGGCGTCGAGGTCGTCCAGGGCGGCTACGACGACCTGCCCGAGTGGCAGCGGCTGTACGAGATCACCGCTGTGCGCGACCACTTCCGGCCGCGCCCGCTGTCGTACTTCCAGCGGATGTGGACGGCCCTCAACACCGAGGACCCCAACCGCATGCGGCTGTACTTCGCGCGGCACAACGGCGTGAACCTGTCCGCGGCGACCATGCTGATCGTCGGCGGGCACGTCTGGTACTCCTACGGCGCCTCCGACAACATCGGCCGTGAGGTCCGCCCCTCGAACGCGATGCAGTGGCGGATGCTGCGCGACGCCTACGCGCTCGGCGCCACCGTCTACGACCTGCGCGGCATCTCCGACTCGCTGGACGAGACCGACCATCTCTTCGGTCTGATCCAGTTCAAGGTCGGCACCGGCGGCCAGGCGGCCGAGTACCTCGGCGAGTGGGACTTCCCGCTCAACAAGCTGCTCCACAAGGCGCTCGACATCTACATGTCCCGCCGCTGACCCGCGCTTCGCCGCGGTATTCGTCTTCGTAGCCCGACGGCTTCGTCGCCTCCCATACCTTTGTTACACCGCAGCCACGAGAAAGGTTCCAGGTCCGGCCATGGCGCTCACGCTCTACGTCGACACCGCGCGCTGGCGGGCGCATCACAAGCACGTGCAGGAGCAGTTCCCGGGGCTCGTCCCCGTCTGCAAGGGCAACGGCTACGGCTTCGGCCACGAGCGGCTCGCCGAGGAGGCCACACGGCTGGGCACGGACGTCCTGGCCGTCGGCACGACGTACGAGGCCGCGCGGATCAAGGACTGGTTCGGCGGTGACCTGCTGGTGCTGACGCCGTACCGGCGGGGCGAGGAACCGGTGCCGCTGCCCGACCGGGTCATCCGCTCGGTGTCGTCGGTCGACGGCGTGTACGGCCTGGTCGGCGCCCGTGTCGTCATCGAGGTGATGTCCTCGATGAAGCGGCACGGCATCAGCGAGCAGGATCTGCCCCAGTTGCACTCCGCGATAGAGAACGTCCGGCTGGAGGGCTTCGCCATCCACCTCCCGCTGGACCGCACCGACGGCTCGGACGCCGTCGAGGAGGTCATCGGCTGGATGGACCGCCTGCGGGCGGCGCGCCTGCCGCTGCACACGATGTTCGTCAGCCACCTCAAGGCCGACGAGCTGGCCCGTCTCCAGCAGCAGTTCCCGCAGACCCGTTTCCGCGCCCGGATCGGCACCCGGCTCTGGCTCGGGGACCATGAGGCCACCGAGTACCGTGGCGCGGTCCTGGACGTCACCCGGGTCGCCAAGGGGGACCGGTTCGGCTACCGGCAGCAGAAGGCCGCTTCCGACGGCTTCCTGGTGGTCGTGGCGGGCGGAACGTCCCACGGGGTGGGTCTGGAGGCCCCCAAGGCCCTGCACGGCGTCATGCCGCGTGCCAAGGGCGTCGCCCGCGCGGGCCTCGCGACCGTCAACCGGAACCTCTCGCCGTTCGTGTGGGGCGGCAAGCAGCGCTGGTTCGCCGAGCCGCCGCACATGCAGGTGTCCATCCTGTTCGTGCCGGCCGACGCCCCGGAGCCCCAGGTCGGCGAGGAGCTGGTGGCCCATCTGCGGCACACCACCACCCAGTTCGACCGGCTCGTCGACCGCTGAGACGACACCCGGACCACGCGAAGGGCCGTGCACGGAAAACGTCCGTGCACGGCCCTTCGCGTGGTCCGGGAACCGATGGCGACGCCTCCCGGCGGTTCGCTCAGAGCGAACCGCCCTCGGCCTTCGTCCTGCCCCAGTCGACCTGAGGCGCCTCGACGTGGGCCGCGTGCCGCGCGGGACGCGCCGCGGGGCCGAGCACGAAGACGTCCTCGGTGCCGTCCAGCACGCCTCCTGAGGGGTCGTCACCGCCGGAGCGGCGCACCGGGTCCCGCTCCGGCATCAGGATGTCGCGGACGACCATGACGCACAGGAAGGCCGTCCCCGCCAGGTGCAGGCCGATGGCCCAGTGGTAGCCGTCCGTGGGCAGGCCCTTGTGGGCGTCCCCGCTGGTCGTGTACGCGAGGTACATCCAGATGCCCAGGAAGTACGCCACCTCGCAGGCCTGCCAGATCAGGAAGTCCCGCCACTTGGGCCGGGCCAGCGCCGCGAGGGGCACCAGCCACAGCACGTACTGCGGCGAGTAGACCTTGTTGGTGAGGATGAACGCCGCGACGATCAGGAAGGCCAGCTGGGCGAAGCGCGGCCGGCGCGGCGCCATGAGCGTCAGGGCCGCCACGCCCGCGCAGCACAGCAGCATCAGCAGCGTCGCGAGCGTGTTCACCGTCTCGGTGGCGATCGGGTCGTCCGAGTTCTGGGCCAGGATCAGCCAGAAGGACCCGAAGTCGACGCCGCGTTCCTCGCTGAACGTGTAGAACTTCGACCAGCCGTCGAAGGCGAACAGCATCACCGGCCCGTTCACGACGGTCCAGGCGACGGCGGCCCCGGCGAGCGCCGTGCAGTACTGCCGCCATCGGCCCGCGCGCCAGCACAGGACGAGCAGGGGGCCGAGGAGCAGCACCGGGTAGAGCTTGGCGGCCGTGGCGAGGCCCAGCAGGACGCCGAAGGCGAGGGCGCGGCCCCGTGACCACATCAGCATCGCGGCGGCCGTCAGAGCGACCGCCAGCAGGTCCCAGTTGATGGTCGCGGTCAGCGCGAAGGCCGGGGCGAGAGCGACGAGCAGACCGTCCCAGGGCCGCCGGGCGTGGGTCCGCGTCACGCACACGGCGATGACCGCCGCGCACGCCATGAGCATCCCGGCGTTGACCATCCAGTACCACTGCTCCTGGTCCTGGATGCTGCCGCTGCCCGGGGTGAGCCAGGCCGCGACCTCCATGAACACGCCCGTCAGGACCGGGTACTCGAGGTACTCCATGTCCCCGGGAAGCCGGTCGAAGTACGGCACCAGCCCGTCGGCGAAGCCGCGTCCCTGGTACAGATGCGGAATGTCCGAGTAGCAGGCGTGCGTGTACTGCGAACTGGCACCGAAGAACCAGGCGCCGTTGTAGCAGGGCGCCTTCTGCACCAGCCCGAGGGCGAACACACCGATCGCCACGAGCGCGATCACCCGCACCGGGGTCCACCAGGATCTGCCGAGCAGGGCACGCCGTCCGATCGGTCCCCCGATCAGTTCGCTGCCGGCTGCTGCGACCCGGTCCTCCTCCGTCGGCCGCACCGGGTCCGGCTCGTGGACGCTCGTCGTTTTTCCACTGGGCATGCCGCACATCCTGCCGTACCTCTCCGGTGATACGGCGAGGGCCGCCGTACCCGTCGGGTACGGCGGCCCATGTTTCACGTGAAACGCCCGTATCGGGCAAGGGACGGCTCAGCCGTCGGTGCCTCCGAGGAAGCCGCCACCGTTGCCGCCGCCCCGGGTACCTCCCGGGTCCTCGGACGTGCTGGGATCGGGTGACGAGCTCACGCCTCCGTCGGTGCCTCCGTTGTCGCCACCGCCGTCTCCGGTTCCGCCGTCCGCTTCGCCCTCGTCCCGGCAACGGAAGTCGAAGGGACCACAGGTCTCGGTCTCCGTGGGCGGCGGCGGGGTGGTCACCGTCTCGGAGGGCGACGGCGTCTCGGACGGCTTCGCCTCCTCGGTCTCCGTCTCGGTCGGGGTCGGCGACGGTGCGCCGACACCGTCGGCGACCTCACCGATCTTCTCGGCCTCCGGGAATCCGGGATCCGACGCGCCCTTCAGCGCGACCTTCATGAACTCGGTCCACACCTGGGTGGGGATGTCACCACCGTGGATGGAGTCCTTGCCCGCCGTGCCGTTCATGGAGAGCAGCTTGTGGCTCTTGGGGTCCTCACGGAACATCGCGACCGCGGTCGACAACTGCTGGGTGTAGCCGACGAACCAGGCGGACTTGTTCTCGTCCGTGGTACCCGTCTTGCCGGCCGCCCGGCGCCCCAGCTCCTTGGCGTACTGGGCCGTACCGTTCTCGATCACGTTCTCGAGCACGTCGGTGACGTTGTTCGCCACGTTCTCGGGCATCGCCTGCTTGACCCGCGGCTTCTCGAAGCCGGGCAGCTCCGAGCCCCGGTACTTGACCTCGGTGACCGAGTACGGGTCGGCCTGCTTGCCCGACGCCGCGAAGGTCGCGTACGCGTCCGCCATGCGGATCGCGCTGGGCGTGGACGTACCGAGCGCGAACGAGGCGTTCAGGCCGGCGAAGCTGTCCTTGAGGATGCCGGACTTCTGTGCGACGTCCGCCACCTTCTTCATCCCCACGTCCATGCCGAGCTGCACGAACGGGGTGTTGACCGACTGCTCCATCGCCTTCCGCAGGCTGATGTAGCCCCACGGCTTGTCGCTCTCGTTCTTCTGGAAGAACGGCGTGTTGTCCTTCTTGAGGACGTAGGAGCCGTCGTTGTTCAGGATCTTCAGGTTGTCGTTGCCGTTGTACTTGCTCGCCGGCGAGACGCCCACACCGTTGGTCTTGTACGTGCCGTGCTGCATCGCGGCGGCGAGGACGAAGGGCTTCCACGTCGAACCGACCGGGACACCGGAGGTGTCGGCGTTGTTGACGAAGTGACCGTTCTCGAAGCCGGCGCCGCCGTACAGGGCGAGGATCGCGCCGTCCTTGGGCTTCACCGTGGCCGCGCCGAACTGGACGTGCTGGTCCTTCTCGCGCTTCGGGTCGATGTTCTCCTTCTCGACCTTCTTCACGGCCTTGGCCAGCGCCTCGACCTTCGACTTCTCGAAGGTCGTGTAGATCTGGTAACCGCCCTGGTCGAACTGCGCCTCGGTGATGTCCGAGTTCTTCAGGACGTACCGCTTGGCCGTGTCGACCAGGTAGCTGATCTGACCGGTCATGCCCTTGGTCGCCTTGCGGCCCTGGGGCATCGGGTACCTCTTGATCGCCTTCTGGTACTCGGCGGTCGAGAGGTGCTCGTCGGCGTGCATCTGCTCGAGGATCCAGGCCCAGCGCTCCTCGGAGCGCTTCCGGTTGGCCTCGGCCGAGGCCGAGCTGTCGATGCTCTCGTTGCCGGCCGGGTCGTAGTACGTCGGGCCCTTGAGCAGGGCCGCGAGGAAGGCGCACTCGCTCGGCGTGAGGTCGACCGCGTCCTTGCCGTAGTACGTCTGGGCGGCGGCCTGGATGCCGTAGGCACCGCGGCCGTAGTAGGAGGTGTTCAGGTAGCCCTGGAGGATCTCGTCCTTGGAGAGCTTGGTGCCCACCTTGATCGAGATGAACATCTCCTTGAACTTCCGGGAGAGCGTCTGCTCCTGGCTCAGATAGGTGTTCTTCACGAACTGCTGGGTGATCGTCGAGCCACCTTGGGTGTCACCGCCGCGCGCCATGTTCCCGAGCGCGCGGGCGATACCCATCGGGTCGATGCCCGAGTCACTGTAGAAGCTCTTGTTCTCGGCCGAGATCACCGCCCAGCGCATGGCCTCGGGGATCCGGTCGAAGCTGATGTTCTGCCGGTTCTGGCCGCTGCCGGTGGCGACCATCTGGGTGCCGTCATGCCAGTAGTAGACGTTGTTCTCGGACAACGCCGCGGCGTTCTCCTCGGTGGGCACGCTCACCATCGCGTACCCGATGCCGGCCACGGCCACCAGGCCGCCGAAGAAGGCGAGGCACAGGCCGGACACGAACTTCCAGGACGGCATCCAGCGACGCCAGCCGTCCTTGTCGTAGCGCGGATAGTCGATGACTCTCTTCTTGGCCGGAGGGGCCGCGCGCCCTCGTCCGCGGCCGGGCCCGGCGGCGCGGCGGGACCCTCCCCGCTGTGCCGCGCGACGTGCCTCGGCACGGCTGCCGTACGGACGGGCCTCATCCCCCGCGCCGCGGGTGCCCGGCCCATAGGCATCGGACGGAGATCCGGTGGCGCCTCGCGGTGCCGCTCGGCGGCCGGAGGACGAGCCGGACTGGCCGCGTCGGGCCGCGGCACGTCCGCCTCCCTGCGGCTGCGGCGGTTTGCGACGGTGCTCGCTCATCGAACGACTACTCCTCGGGCAGGCGCACCTCTGCGCGCCTGGAAACGGCGGCTGGTTTCCGGTCCCCCCGAAGTACGGATGCGGCGCTCGGCGCATTCATCCGTACTGCACCGGGGACAGGGACGCCCCCAGTCGTCACTCGGTTCCCGGTGGTCTGCATGGCGCACAGACTACGCACCGCCAAAACCCCCCGGGTGCAGAAGTTCACCTCAAATCAGGCAACTTGCTCGCAATGAAACGGTGATGTGATCCCGTTCACTCTCCTCCCTCTTGTCGCCCCCGGTAGCTCGTTCTATCGTGCTGATGTATCGAGTCGATACATCAGCACGACATAAAGGCGGCCGTGAGCCGCACACGAGCCCATCGCGGCACGACCGGGGCAGAGGGGAGGCGACGATGAGCCGGCGTTCCGGAATCCTTGAGTTCGCCGTACTCGGCCTGCTCCGCGAGGCCCCGATGCACGGGTACGAGCTGCGCAAACGACTCAATACGTCACTGGGTGTGTTCCGTGCGTTCAGCTACGGGACGCTTTATCCCTGCCTCAAGACGCTGGTCGCCAACGGCTGGTTGATCGAGGAACCGGGGAACACCACCGAGGACGCCCTCGCCGCTCCGCTGGCCGGGCGCCGCGCCAAGATCGTCTACCGGCTGACGGCCGAGGGCAAGGAGCACTTCGAGCAGCTGCTCGCCCAGACGGGACCGGACGCGTACGAGGACGAGACGTTCGCCGCGCGGTTCGCCTTCTTCGGGCAGACGTCGCGCGACGTCCGCATGCGCGTGCTCGAGGGCCGCCGCAGCCGGCTGGAGGAGCGCCTCGAGAAGATGCGCGCCTCCCTGGCCCGGACCCGGGAGCGCCTCGACGACTACACGCTTGAGCTCCAGCGCCACGGGATGGAGTCCGTGGAGCGCGAAGTGCGCTGGCTGAACGAGCTCATCGAGAGCGAGCGGGCCGGCCGGGACCTCAAGGGGTCCGCCGCCGGGGGGCCCGCTCAGCAGGACACCACATCTGGAGCGACGGGCGACCTGCCCCGGTCCGGGGACGACCCCCGGCCGGATACGCCCGGCGACACCGCCACGTGAGAGTCCGCAAGGACCTCACTCGTACACACAGGGAGCAACCGGAATGGGTTCGGTTCGCGTAGCCATCGTCGGCGTGGGCAACTGCGCCGCATCGCTGGTGCAGGGAGTCGAGTACTACAAGGACGCCGATGCGGCGGCCAAGGTGCCGGGCCTGATGCACGTCCAGTTCGGCGAATACCACGTAGGTGACGTCGAGTTCGTCGCCGCCTTCGACGTGGACGCCAAGAAGGTCGGTCTCGACCTCGCGGACGCCATCGGCGCCTCCGAGAACAACACCATCAAGATCTGCGACGTTCCCCGCACCGGCGTGACGGTCCAGCGCGGCCACACGCTCGACGGTCTCGGCAAGTACTACCGCGAGACCATCGAGGAATCCGCCGAGGAGCCGGTCGACGTCGTGCAGGTCCTCAAGGACGAGCAGGTCGACGTCCTCGTCTGCTACCTGCCCGTCGGTTCCGAGGACGCGGCGAAGTTCTACGCCCAGTGCGCCATCGACGCCAAGGTCGCCTTCGTCAACGCCCTCCCGGTCTTCATCGCCGGCACCAAGGAGTGGGCGGACAAGTTCACCGAGGCGGGCGTCCCGATCGTCGGCGACGACATCAAGTCGCAGGTCGGCGCCACCATCACGCACCGCGTGATGGCGAAGCTGTTCGAGGACCGGGGCGTCATCCTGGACCGCACGATGCAGCTGAACGTCGGCGGCAACATGGACTTCAAGAACATGCTCGAGCGCGACCGCCTCGAGTCGAAGAAGATCTCGAAGACCCAGGCCGTCACCTCGCAGATCCCCGACCGGGAGCTCGGCGAGAAGAACGTCCACATCGGCCCGTCCGACTACGTCGCCTGGCTGGACGACCGCAAGTGGGCCTACGTCCGCCTCGAGGGCCGCGCCTTCGGCGATGTCCCGCTGAACCTGGAGTACAAGCTCGAGGTCTGGGACTCCCCGAACTCGGCCGGTGTCATCATCGACGCCCTGCGCGCCGCGAAGATCGCCAAGGACCGGGGCATCGGCGGCCCCATCCTGTCGGCCTCCTCGTACTTCATGAAGTCGCCGCCGGTGCAGTACTTCGACGACCAGGCCCGTGAGAACGTCGAGAAGTTCATCAAGGGCGAGGTCGAGCGCTAAGCGCGACCACCGCGGGCAGTCGGGGGTCTCCGGGTCGTGTGTCCCGGAGACCCCCGTCGTATGTGAGGCTGTGCCCCATGGCCGTCGTCCGTGACCTGCGCGTTCTGCTGCGCTTCCAAGGCTTCCGGCGCCTGCTCGCCGTCCGGTTGCTCTCCCAGGGCGCCGACGGCGTCTTCCAGGTCGCACTCGCCGCCTACGTCGTCTTCTCGCCCGAGCGGCAGACCTCGGCCGCGGCCATCGCCTCGGCCATGGCCATCCTGCTCCTGCCCTATTCCGCGATCGGCCCCTTCGCCGGCGTCCTGCTGGACCGCTGGCGCCGCCGCCAGGTCTTCCTCTACGGCAACCTGCTGCGCGCCCTGATGGCGTCCGTGACCGCCCTCCTGATCCTCGTCCAGGTCCCCGACTGGCTGCTGTTCGTGGCCGCGTTGTGCGTCACGGGCGTCAACCGCTTCGTCCTCGCCGGGCTGTCCGCCGCGCTGCCCCGCGTGGTGGACACCGAGCGGCTCGTCATCGCCAACTCCCTCTCCCCGACCGCCGGGACGCTCGCCGCGACCGCGGGCGGCGGCCTGGCCTTCGTGGTACGCCTGGTCGTCGCGGATTCCGACACGGCCGTGGTGCTCGTGGGCGCCGCCCTCTACCTGTGCGCGGCGCTGGCGGCCCTGCGCATCGCCAAGGAACTGCTCGGCCCGGACCGCGCGCTGGAGCACCCCCGGCTGTCCACCGCTCTCTCCGGCACGGTCGCCGACCTGGCGGCGGGTGTACGCCATCTCGCGGCGCCCGCGCGCAGGGAAGCGGCCTGGGCGCTCACGGGAATGTTCCTGATGCGCTTCTGCTACGGCGGGATGCTCGTCATGCTGCTGATGCTCTGCCGGTACCACCTGACGTCGACCACGGACGAGGGACTCGCCCTGCTGGGGCTGGCGTTGGGGGCGTCCGGCGCCGGTTTCTTCGCCGCGGCCCTGCTCACACCGTGGGCCGCGGGGCGAATGGGGCCCGGCCGCTGGATCGTGACGTGCGCCGCGGCGGCCGCCGTGCTGGAACCGGCGCTCGGCCTGCCGTTCGCCTCCGGCCCGTTGCTGGCAGGGGCGTTCGTCCTCGGCCTGAGCACCCAGGGCGCGAAGATCTCCACGGACACCATCGTCCAGGCCTCCGTGAACGACGACTTCCGCGGCCGGATCTTCTCCGTCTACGACGTGCTGTTCAACGTGGCGTTCGTCGGAGCCGCGGCCGTGGCCGCCCTGCTGCTCCCTCCGGACGGCCGTTCGGTCACGCTGGTGGTAACAATCGCCGTTATCTACGGAGCGGTAGCGGCGGCTATGGCCCGGTTTGAGCGCCAGTAAGTGTCACATCAGAGCCACAGAGCCCTATCTCGCTACGAAGTTGTCAGCGCGGGCCGGTAGCTTACGTGCGTCTTATCAACGCGTCTTTCGCGTCACATGCCTATGTACTAGGGGGACCCCCAAGTGACCACTCCGCCGCCCCAGGGCAACCCGTTCGCTCAGGGCCAGCAGC
Source organism: Streptomyces albogriseolus (assembly GCA_014650475.1). Taxonomy (GTDB): domain Bacteria; phylum Actinomycetota; class Actinomycetes; order Streptomycetales; family Streptomycetaceae; genus Streptomyces; species Streptomyces albogriseolus. The sequence continues at coordinate 487,860 of BMVA01000003.1, read as the reverse complement.
AGCCTCAGGGCCAGGCCCCCTTCCCGCAGCAGGCCGGTCAGCCCGGCTTCCCGCCGCCGGGAGCCCCGGTGCCCCCGCAGCAGCAGGGCCGCAAGATCAGCTTCAAGACGATCAAGAACGTCGTGATTGTTCTGATCGTCGCGGGTGTGGCCATCGGTGGGTTCCTCGCGAGCCGCGACGACGCCAACACGGCCGCCGTGGGTGACTGCATGCACCGCGGCAGCACGGACGACAACGACCCGGACCTCGAGGTCGTGGACTGCGGTGACGCGAAGGCGCAGTACGAGGTGCTGGCCAAGGTCGAGGGCAACTTCTCCGGCCTGACGGCCCAGAGCAAGTGCGAGGCCGAGTCCAAGGACTTCGAGTACGTCTACACGGAGACCAACGGCAGCAAGAGCTTCCTGCTCTGCCTGAAGGACAAGTAAGAACAACGGCGGGGGCGGTGTTTCACGTGAAACACCGCCCCCGCATCGTGTGCGGGGTCATGTTTCACGTGAAACATGACCCCGCCTCCGTTGTCAGCCCTGTTGTGCAGCCCACCACTGCTTGAGGGCCTCGACCGCCTCGTCGTGTTCCATCGGGCCGTTCTCCAGCCGGAGCTCCAGCAGGTGCTTGTACGCCTTCCCGACCTCCGGGCCCGGCTTGATGCCCAGGATCTCCATGATCTGGTTGCCGTCGAGGTCCGGGCGGATGGAGTCCAGCTCCTCCTTCTCCTGCAGCTGGGCGATGCGCTCCTCCAGCCCGTCGTACGCGCGGGAGAGCGCGGCGGCCTTGCGCCGGTTCCGCGTGGTGCAGTCCGAGCGGGTCAGCTGGTGCAGCCGGCTGAGCAGCGGCCCCGCGTCACGGACGTAACGGCGGACGGCGGAGTCCGTCCACTCTCCCGTGCCGTAGCCGTGGAACCGCAGGTGCAGCTCGACGAGCCGGGAGACGTCCTTCACCAGCTCGTTGGAGTACTTCAGCGCGGTCATGCGCTTCTTGGTCATCTTCGCCCCGACCACCTCGTGGTGGTGGAACGAGACGCGGCCGTCCTTCTCGAAGCGGCGAGTGCGGGGCTTGCCGATGTCGTGCAGCAGGGCCGCGAGGCGGAGGGTCAGGTCGGGACCGTCCTCCTCCAGGGCCATCGCCTGCTCCAGCACGATCAGGGTGTGCTCGTAGACGTCCTTGTGCCGGTGATGCTCGTCGCGCTCCAGGTGCAGGGCCGGCAGCTCCGGCAGCACGTAGGAGGCGATCCCGGTGTCCACGAGCAGGGTGAGGCCCTTGCGGGGATGCGGGGAGAGGATGAGCTTGTTCAGCTCGTCCCGGACCCGCTCGGCGGAAACGATCTCGATGCGCCCTGCCATGTCCTTCATGGCCGCGACGACCTCGGGGGCCACCTCGAAGTCGAGCTGGGCGGCGAAGCGTGCGGCCCGCATCATCCGCAGCGGGTCGTCGGAGAAGGACTCCTCGGGCGTCCCCGGCGTGCGCAGCACCCGCTCGGCCAGATCCTTCAGACCGCCGTGGGGATCGATGAACTTCTTCTCCGGGAGGGCGACGGCCATCGCGTTGACGGTGAAGTCACGGCGGATGAGGTCGTCCTCGATGGAGTCGCCGTAGGACACCTCCGGCTTGCGCGACGTGCGGTCGTACGCCTCGGACCGGTAGGTGGTCACCTCGATCTGGAAGCTCCGGTCGGTGTCACCGACCCGCGCCTCCTTCTGGGCGCCGACCGTCCCGAAGGCGATCCCGACGTCCCAGACGGCGTCCGCCCAGGGCCGCATGATCTTCAGGACGTCCTGCGGGCGGGCGTCCGTCGTGAAGTCCAGGTCGTTGCCGAGGCGGCCGAGCAGCGCGTCCCGCACCGAGCCGCCGACCAGGGCCAGTGAGAACCCCGCCTCCTGGAAACGGCGGGCTAGGTCGTCGGCGACAGGGGCGACCCGCAGCAGTTCACTCACGGCGCGGTCCTGCACCTGGCTCAGGGCACTGGTTGCTTCGTTGGCGTTCGGCACAACAGAAGAGGGTACGTGGCCCGCACGGCCCCGAGCGCCCGGAAAAAGGCTCGGGGACGGACACCTGTGGCGATCATGGACAAGGCGTGCGCCGCCCGCTCTTGGGCACCGGTCCGCGGCACTTCCCCTCCTCGCACCTCGTTACCATGCCTGGACGCACATTCCGACGACCACTGACGACGACAAGGGACGGGCGAGCGCGTGGCCGAGGCGGCAGACTTCCAGGGGACCAGTCCCTCACCTGCCCGCCGCTGGCTGCGGCGCACCGGTGCCGTGCTCGCCGGGACGCCCCTCCTGACCGGGCTCCTCCAGCTGCCCGCGGCGTCCCCCGCCGAGGCCGCGGCCCCGGCCGCGCCACGGGCCGCCTCCGACGACGGCTCCGTGGCCGTCTCCGTGGACTCCCTCACACCCGGCGCTCCCGCCGAGGGTGACACCGTGACCGTCTCCGGGACGGTCACCAACAAGGGCAAGAAGACCGTCACCGACGCTTCCGTCGGCCTGCGGGTGGGGTCGCTGCTGGACACCCGCTCGAGCATCGACACGGTCGCCAAGAACTCCGATGACATCGGCAGCCCCGTCGGGGCGGAGATCGACGACAAGTACACCGAGAAGTTCTCCAAGCTCACCCCCGGCGTCTCGCAGCCCTACACGATCTCCGTGCCGGCCGACGAGCTGGACCTCGGCCAGGACGGTGTCTACGACCTGTCCGTCACCCTCACCGGAGAGACCTCCGACCAGCCCTGGGAGCAGACGCTCGGCGTCCGTCACACGTTCCTGCCGTGGCAGCCGGACGAGGCGGACACCAAGACGAAGACGACCTTCATGTGGCCGCTGATCTCCACCGTCCACATGACGGCGGAGACCGGCTCGGACGAGGAGCAGACGCCTGTCTTCCACGACGACGAGCTCGCCGAGGAGATCTCCCCGGGCGGCCGTCTCGACCGGATGGTCGCCCTCGGCAAGGACCTCGACGTCACCTGGGTGATCGACCCGGACCTGCTCGCCTCCGTGGAGGCGATGACCACCCGCTACGAGATTCCCGGCGAGAACGCGGACGACAAGAACGCCGTGGGCGGCCACCAGGCGGTCGCCAAGCGCTGGCTCACCGAGGTGCAGAAGGCGGTGGCGGACAAGGAGGTCGTCGCGCTGCCGTTCGGCGACCCCGACCTCGCCTCGCTCGCCCACCACGGCACGTCGGTCACCGGTTCGCTGCGCCACCTCAAGGAGGCCACCGACGTCGCCGCCGGCACCGTCGAGTCGATCCTGCACGTCACCGCCAGCACGGACTTCGCCTGGCCCGTCGAGGGCGCCGTGGATCCCTCGATCATCAAGGTCTCCACCTCGGCGGGGGCCGACAAGGTGATCACCCGCGGCGACACCTTCGAGGGCGGCCGCGACCTGACCTACACGCCCACCGCGCCTCGCCCCATCGGCGGCGGCACCACGGCCGTGGTCGCCGACGCACGGCTGTCCACCGTGTTCGACGGCGACATGGCCAGGGCCTCCGCCTCCACCCAGGCAGTGCAGCGCTTCCTGGCCCAGAGCCTCACTCTCGCCCTGCAGACGGACCGTCCGCGCAGCGTCGTGATCGCCCCGCAGCGCACCCCGTCCGCCGCCCAGGCCCAGACGATGGCCGAGGCCATCGGCGCCCTCCAGGACAGCACCTGGTCGCAGCCGCAGGACCTCACGGCGGCCGCGAAGTCCAAGCCGGACCCGGACGCCGGGACCGAGGTGCCCCCGGCGTCCGCGTACCCGAAGTCGCTGCGCAAGCAGGAGCTCCCGCGGTCGGCCTTCGAGCAGATCGCCAGGTCCCAGGACAAGCTCGACCGCTTCAAGGTGATCCTGTCCAACCCGTCCCGCGTGGTGACGCCCTTCGGCCGCGCCCTGAACCGGGGCATGGCGGCGTCCTGGCGCGGCCGGCCGGCCGAGGCGGCGATCTACCGCAGCGGCGTCGAGGCGTACCTGGACACGCTGAGCAGCCAGGTCCGGCTGATCGAGAAGTCGGATACCAAGCTCTCCGGCCGCAGCGCCACGATCCCCGTGACGGTCCAGAACAACCTGGTGCAGGGCGTCGAGCACCTGGTGCTCCGGCTCACCTCCACCAACCCGACCCGCCTGGAGATCGACGGCAACGCCTACGAGGAGCAGCCCATCGCCGTCTCCGGCGGACACAGCCAGTCGGTGAAGTTCACCACGAACGCCAACGCCAACGGCCGGGCCACCGTGGTCGCCCAGTTGTACACCCAGGACGGCCGGCCCTACGGTCAGCCCGTCACCTTCGACGTGAAGGTCACCGAGATCACCGCGACGGTGATGCTGGTCATCGGCGGCGGCGTGCTGCTGCTCGTCCTGGCCGGATTCCGGATGTACACCCAGCGCAAGCGCGCCGCGGCCCGCCAGGCCGAGGAGCGGGAGCAGGAGAACGCGGCGGACGCGGCGGACGCGGACGCAGGCGACGCGAAGAACCCCGAAGCCTCCGAGAGGCGTCCCACCCAGGAGTCCGCGCCGGACACCCGGGAGGACGCCCCGGAGCAGCCGAGTGACCCGGCCCCGGACACCGCACCGGAAAGCGCCGACCCGTCCGGCACGGGTGAGAGAGTGGACCGTTGAGAAGGTCGTGGCCGGTGGGCCAGGGACGATGAGGTGGGGTAACCATGAACGCGCCGTACGACGGTGACCGCGGCGATGCCGCGGCCAACTCGGGCCATCCCGAGTCGGACCCCGCCGGGGGTCCGCCGCCCGGGCACGACCAGGCGTCACAGCCACCCGCCGACATGTACGTCCAGGACGCCTACGCCCAGGACCCCTACCGGGCGCAGCACATCGACGCCCAGGACCCGGTCACCGAGGCGCTCTACGACCGGTCGGCGCACCCGCCGCCCCCGCCCGGCGCGCAGCAGCCGCAGCAGCCCCTCTACGGGCAGCCGCCGCAGTCGCCGTACGCGCCCGACCCCCGGGTGTGGGCCCGGACGCCCGCCCCGGAGCCGGACGGCCCCACCCAGTACCTGCCGTACGGCGACGACCCGCGCACCACGCAGTACGTCGGCGTGGACGACCTCGTCGGCCAGGCCGGGGAGCAGCGCCACGAGCCGGACGCCTTCGCGCACCTCTTCCGCGACCAGCAGCAGAGCGGCGCCTTCCCCGACCAGCACGGCGGGCACGCCCGTCCCCAGGGCGGCGCGCATCCCGGACAGCCGGTGGGGGGCCCGCAGCAGTACGCTTCCGCGCCGGTGCCCGGACCCGCGTCCCCCACGCCCGGTCACTACGCGGGCGCCACTCCGCCCCCCGCGGCGGAGTCGGCGGCCCCGGAACCCGCGTCCGCGCCCGCGCCGAAGAAGGGCGGCCGCGCCGGCGGCCTGCTGAAGTCCAGCGCCGTGATGGCGGCGGGCACGATGGTGTCCCGCCTCACGGGCTTCATCCGGTCCGCGCTGATCGTGTCGGCCCTGGGCCTCGGCCTGCTCGGCGACTCCTTCCAGGTCGCCTACCAGCTGCCGACGATGATCTACATCCTCACCGTCGGCGGCGGCCTCAACTCCGTCTTCGTGCCGCAGCTTGTGCGCGCCATGAAGGACGACGAGGACGGCGGTGAGGCTTACGCCAACCGGCTGCTGACGCTGGTGATGGTGGCGCTGGCGGTGCTCACCGCGGCCGCCTGGCTGGCCGCGCCGCTGCTGGTGCGCGCGCTGTCGAATCCCGTCGCCTCGGACCCCGCGGCCAACGAGGTCGCCGTCACCTTCACCCGGTACTTCCTGCCCTCGATCTTCTTCATGGGCGTCCATGTGGTGATGGGTCAGATCCTCAACGCGCGCGGCCGGTTCGGCGCGATGATGTGGACCCCGGTCCTGAACAACATCGTCATCATCGTCACGCTCGGCACGTTCATCTGGGTCTACGGCACCGCCGCGGATTCGAAGCTGCAGGTCTCGAACATTCCGCCGGAGGGTCTGCGACTCCTCGGCATCGGCGTTCTGCTGGGTCTCGTCGTGCAGGCCCTGGCGATGATCCCGTACCTGCGGGAGACCGGCTTCCGCATGCGGCTGCGCTTCGACTGGAAGGGCCACGGCCTCGGCAAGGCGGCGATGCTCGCCAAGTGGACCATCCTGTTCGTCCTCGCCAACCAGGCGGGCGCGCTGGTCGTCACCCAGCTGTCCACCGCGGCGGGCCTGGACTCGGACGTCGAGGGCACCGGTTTCGCCGCCTACGCCAACGCTCAGCTGATCTGGGGTCTGCCGCAGGCCATCATCACGGTGTCCCTGATGGCCGCTCTGCTGCCCCGCATCTCCCGCTCGGCGGCGGAGGACGACGGAGGCGCCGTCCGCGACGACATCTCGCAGGGCCTGCGCACCACCGCCGTCGCGATCGTGCCCATCGCCTTCGGCTTCCTCGCGCTCGGCATCCCGATGTGCACCTTGATCTTCGGGTCCTCGGGCACCAGCGAGGCCACCAACATGGGCTACATGCTGATGGCGTTCGGCCTCGGCCTGATCCCCTACTCCGTGCAGTACGTCGTCCTCCGCGCCTTCTATGCCTACGAGGACACCCGGACCCCCTTCTACAACACCGTTATCGTGGCCGCCGCGAACGCGATCGCCTCCGGCGTCTGCTTCCTGGTGCTGCCGGCCCGCTGGGCCGTCGTCGGCATGGCCGCCTCGTACGGCGTCGCCTACGCCCTCGGGGTCGGCGTCGCCTGGCGCCGGCTGCGCAAGCGGCTGGGCGGCGACCTGGACGGCGCCCGGGTGCTGCGGACCTACGCCCGGCTGTGCATCGCCTCCGTCCCGGCCGCCCTGCTCAGCGGCGCGGCCTGCTACGGCATCAGCAAGGTGCTGGGCCAGGAGGTCCTGGGTTCGTTCGCCGCGCTGCTCGGCGGCGGAGCCGTCCTGCTGGGCGTCTTCTACGTCGCCGCGCGCCGGATGCGCATCGAGGAGGTCAACTCGCTGGTCGGTATGGTCCGGGGACGCCTGGGACGCTGAGGCCGGGGGTAGGCGCACAACCATCATCGGCCCCCGCGTGTCGTGCATAGCGGCGGACTGTGGGCACAATTGGGTTCGGCGTCGGACTGCGCGCGACGGACGCCGGGCCGGCGCGCAATGGATGGGGAGGCAGGGAACGACGGTGGCGGAACGGAGCACAGCTGCCGTCGACGTGGCAGACGACAGCGGCGAGCAGTCGCTGACCGCGGAGGCGGACCAGTCCACGGCCGACGGGGTGGCCAAGAACCGGGAGCGGGACACGGACAACGACGAGGCACAGGAGAGCACCGGGACCGAGGGTCCCGCGACGACCTCGCCACCGGAGCTGCACAGCGGCCACAAGCTAGCCAGACGCTACCGCCTCGAGGAGTGCGTCACCCGTCTGGACGGATTCAGCAGTTGGCGTGCCGTGGACGAGAAGCTCCGCCGTGCCGTCGGCGTGCACGTCCTGCCCGCGGACCACTCGCGTGCCCGGTCCGTGCTGGCGGCGGCCCGCTCCTCGGCCCTGCTGGGCGATCCGCGCTTCGTCCAGGTCCTCGACGCCGTCGAGGAGAACGACCTCGTCTACGTCGTCCACGAGTGGCTGCCCGACGCCACCGAGCTGACCACCCTTCTCGCCTCCGGCCCGCTGGAGGTGTACGACGCCTACCAGATGGTCAGTCAGGTCTCGAGCGCCATGGCGGCGGCCCACCGTGAGGGCCTCGCCCATCTGCGCCTCAATCCCACCGCCGTCCTGCGCACCTCGACCGGCCAGTGGCGCATCCGCGGTCTCGCCGTCAACGCCGCGCTGCGCGGCGTCAGCTCGGACACCCCGCAGCGCACGGACACCGAGTCGATCGGCGCCCTCCTGTACGCGGCGCTGACCCAGCGCTGGCCGTACGAGAGCGACGCCTACGGCATGTCAGGTCTGCCGAAGGACATCGGTCTGATCCCGCCCGACCAGGTCCGGGCCGGCGTCCACCGCGGTCTGTCCGAACTGGCCATGCGCGCACTCGCCAACGACGGCGCCACCGCCTCCCGCCACGAGTCGCCGTGCACCACTCCTGAGGAGCTGGTGAAGGCGATCGGCGAGATGCCCCGCATCCGGCCGCCGGAGCCCGCCTTCACCGCCCCGCCGGACTACCAGCGCACCACGTACCAGCAGGGTTCCTACGGGCGCCCCGCCACTCCTGCCCATGCCACCCAGCCGACGCCGGTGCCTCCTCCGCCCCTGCACAGCCGCACGGGCAAGGCCCTGAAGTGGGCCGTCTCGGCGCTGCTGATCGCCGCTCTGGGCCTGGGCAGTTGGCAGCTCGCGGACGCCCTCATGGACCAGGGCGGCAAGGGCGACGACACCAGCAACACCCAGACGACGAACGGTGACGACAAGAAGGCCCAGAAGCCGGTACGCGGCAAGCCGATCGCCATCTCGGAGCTGCACGACTTCGACCCCTTCGGCTCGGACGGGTCCGAGTACCCGGAGAACCTGCCCAAGGTCCTGGACGGCGATCCGGAGAGCTACTGGCAGACCAGCTACTACGCGAGCTCCGACTTCGGCCGGCTGAAGCCGGGCGTGGGAGTCGTCGTCGACCTCGGCAAGAGCCAGGACGTCGGCAAGGTCACCGTCACCTTCATCGGCAGCACGTCCGTCGAGCTCCGTGCCGCGCCCGGGGACGCGGAGTCCCGGCCGACCTCCTTCGACTCGTACAGCAAGGTCGCCGAGGGATCGGGCACCACGGTCTCCCTCGCGCCCAAGGGCACGGTGAAGACCCGTTACCTCCTGGTCTGGCTGACCGAGCTGCCCATGCAGGCCGACGACGGCCAGTGGCGTGGCCGAGTCACGGACATCAAGGTGACCAGCTGAGGCCGGCTGCGTCGAGGGAGGGGATCCGATGGCGGACGGCGCCGTGTACGACGGAGTGAGCGATCAGGATCTGCTCGCCCGGCACGTCGAGGGCGACGCCGACGCCTTCGGCGAGATCGTGCGGCGGCACCGCGACCGGCTCTGGGCCGTGGCCCTCCGGACGCTGGGGGACCGCGAGGAAGCCGCTGACGCCGTCCAGGACGCCCTCATCTCCGCCTACCGGGCCGCCCACACCTTCCGCGGTCAGTCGGCCGTCACGACGTGGCTGCACCGCATCACGGTGAACGCCTGCCTGGACCGTGCCCGCAAGGCCGCATCCCGGAAGACCGCGCCGGTGGACGACACCGAGCGTCTGGAGCAGCTGCTCGAGCCGCACGAGTCCGCCTCGGCGCCCGCGGAGCGCAACGATCTGCACCGGCAGCTCATCGAGGCGATGGGCACCCTCCCGCCCGACCAGCGGGCCGCGCTCGTCCTGGTGGACATGCAGGGCTACCCGGTCGCCGAGGCGGCCCGCGTCCTCGACGTGCCCACCGGCACGGTCAAGAGCCGGTGTGCCCGGGGCCGCGCGAGACTCCTGCCCCTGCTCACCCATCTGCGCCCGGGAGGCACCGGTGAGGAGGAGCACAGAGGCGGGGGACGGAACCGGAAAGGGAAGACATCCGTCCCACCCGCAGCGGGTCCACGGCAACCGGACCCACCCGACACAGGATCGAACGACCCGGCTGCAGTGAAGGGCGGAGGTGGGCGAGCGTGACGTCGACGAACGACAAGGCGGAGCACCCGGACGTCGCGGAGATCTCCGACCTCACCGAGGGTCTCCTCCCGGCGGACCGCAGGGACGCCGTCCGCAGGCACCTGGACCGGTGCGAGCTCTGTGCCGACGTCCACGCCTCCTTGGAGGACATCAGGGGACTGCTCGGCACGGTCCCGGGCCCGCCGCGGATGCCGGCGGACGTCGCGGGGCGCATCGACGCGGCGCTGGCCGCCGAGGCCCTGCTGCACGCCACCGCACCCGTGACCGACGGCGAGGACGAGAACGTCACCGCCGGAACGGCGGCCGCCGACGGCGCACCGCTTCATGTTTCACGTGAGACATCGGCGCCCTCCTCCGACCGCCCTGCCGGCCGCCCCCGCTCCTCGACCACGGGGCCGGGCCGCAAGCCGCGTCTGAGGGCCAGGAGCCGCCGGGCCGCCGTCCTCGGGGCCGCGTTCGCCGTGGCCGCTCTCGGCCTCGGCTCCGTGGTGCTGTCGTCGCTGAACGGCGGCGGAGGCCCGGACGCCGAGCAGCGGACGACGACCGCTGCGGACACCTTCTCCGAGGGGAAGCTGGAGAAGCAGGTCAACGATCTCCTCGCACGCAACCCCGAGCAGGACAAGGGAGCGCGCTCCCCTCATACCTTCGGCTTGGAGTCGGATTCCTCCGGAGCGAACCCCAGGGTGCTGACGGCGCCCGCGGTCCCGGAATGCGTCCAGGAGGGCATCGGCCGCAACGACGCCGCCCTGGCCGCCGAGCAGGGTGTCTATCAGGGCAAGGCGGCTCTGCTCGTGGTGCTGCCCGACGCCTCGGACGTCACACGGGTCACCGCCTACATCGTCGACGCGACCTGCGTGGAGAACACCTCTCCGTCCACGACCGCGAAGGTTCTGCTGGAGCACTCCTACGCGCGCTGACCGCACACGCGTGGTCTTCGCTCCGCGTGGTATCCCGTACGGTGTGTGGCCCCAGCCTGCCCGTCGGAGCACCGTCTGCGTGTGCCCGGGCACGGCGGGAATGCGGGCCCCTTAGGATCCGTTGGGTGGGGTGAGAGTTCCGAAAGAGGCTCCCACCGGTCGAACGATGCCAGACCAGAGACGAGGAATTCAGCCGTGAGCGACGTCCGTAACGTGATCATCATCGGCTCGGGGCCCGCCGGCTACACGGCGGCGCTCTACACTGCCCGCGCGTCGCTGAAGCCCCTGGTGTTCGAGGGCGCTGTCACCGCCGGCGGTGCACTGATGAACACCACCGAGGTGGAGAACTTCCCCGGTTTCCAGGACGGCATCATGGGTCCCGAGCTCATGGACAACATGAGGGCCCAGGCGGAGCGCTTCGGCGCCGAACTCGTTCCGGACGACGTCGTGGCCGTCGACCTGACCGGTGAGATCAAGACCGTCACGGACACCGCCGGCACGGTCCACCAGGCGAAGGCCGTGATCGTCACGACCGGTTCGCAGCACCGCAAGCTCGGGCTGCCGAATGAGGACGCCCTCTCCGGTCGCGGCGTCTCGTGGTGCGCCACCTGTGACGGCTTCTTCTTCAAGGACCAGGACATCGCGGTCATCGGCGGCGGTGACACCGCCATGGAGGAGGCGACCTTCCTGTCGCGCTTCGCCAAGTCCGTGACGATCGTCCACCGCCGGGACACCCTGCGCGCCTCCAAGGCAATGCAGGAGCGCGCTTTCGCCGACCCGAAGATCTCGTTCGTCTGGGACAGCGAGGTCGCGGAGGTTCAGGGCGACCAGAAGCTCTCGGGTCTCAAGCTGCGCAACGTCAAGACGGGTGAACTCTCCGACCTGGCGGTGACCGGCCTGTTCATCGCGATCGGTCACGACCCGCGCACCGAGCTCTTCAAGGGCCAGCTCGAGCTGGACGAGGAGGGCTACCTGAAGGTCGACGCGCCCTCGACGCGCACCAACGTCACGGGCGTTTTCGCGGCCGGTGACGTGGTGGACCACACCTATCGCCAGGCGATCACCGCGGCCGGTACCGGCTGCTCGGCGGCCCTCGACGCGGAGCGTTTCCTCGCCGCTCTCGCCGACGAGGACAAGGCCGAGCCCGAGAAGACCACTGTCTGACCCCTCTCCCCACGCACCAACGATTAAGGAGCCCGCTGTGGCCGGCACCCTGAAGAACGTGACCGACGACTCCTTCGAGCAGGACGTCCTGAAGAGCGACAAGCCTGTCCTGGTGGACTTCTGGGCTGCCTGGTGCGGTCCGTGCCGTCAGATCGCTCCGTCCCTCGAGGCCATCGCCGCCGAGTACGGAGACAAGATCGAGGTCGTCAAGCTCAACATCGACGAGAACCCGGGCACGGCCGCCAAGTACGGCGTCATGTCCATCCCGACCCTGAACGTCTACCAGGGCGGCGAGGTCGCCAAGACCATCGTCGGCGCCAAGCCTAAGGCCGCGATCGTGCGCGACCTCGAGGACTTCATCGCCGAGTAAAGCGGTGGGCCGCCTCCACGGCGGTGCATGTTTCACGTGAAACACGAATGGGCCGACCCTCTTGGGTCGGCCCATTCGTGTGAGCGGGATCAGAGCGGACGCAGGGCCGGCTCCTTCTGCACCGCACCCAGCAGCCGGTCGAGTGCCATCTCCACGTCTTCCTTCCAGGAGAGTGTCGACCTCAGTTCCAGACGCAGCCGGGGGTGGGCGGGATGCTGGCGGACTGTCTTGAAGCCCACGGCGAGCAGATGGTCCGCGGGCAGCACACAGGCCGGCTCCTTCCACCGGGCGTCGCCGAAGGCCTCGATCGCCTTGAACCCCCGGCGCAGCAGATCTTTCGCCACCGTCTGCACCATGACGCGGCCGAGTCCCTGTCCCTGGTAGTCGGGCAGGATGAAGGCGGTCATCAGCTGCACCGCGTCGGGAGACACCGGGCTGGTGGGGAACGCCATGGAGCGCGGCACATAGGCGGGGGGCGCGTAGAGGACGTAGCCGACGGGGACCTCGTCCACGTAGACCACGCGTCCGCAGGAGCCCCAGTCGAGCAGGACGGCCGAGATCCAGGACTCCTTCTCGAGCGCTGCGGTGCCCGCCTTTATCGCTGCTTCGCCGCTGACGGGGTCGAGCTCCCAGAAGACGCATGAGCGGCAGCGCTGGGGGAGGTCCGGAAGGTTGTCCAGCGTGAGCGGTACGAGCCGACGGCCCATGAAGGCTGTTCCTCGCTTCCTTCACCCGCTGCCACACGGGCGGCGGTCAGAGCACTCCGTTCTCTGAGCAGGCTGCCGATGAAGCCGCTGACGACGCCCACCCCCAGCCCCGCGCTCATCAGTCCGGTGCGGCTCGTCATTCGCATGGCCCCTGCCTAGCTCTCAGAGGTGGTGCCGGGTGGATGCGCTCTCTACGAACGCATCGTATCCAGGAAGCGATTCCCCCGATACCGCCACAAGGCAAAGGGCGGACCGTGTTCCGGTAGACACCGGACACGATCCGCCCTGACCGGTTCTCAGGCCGAGGGGAGCGACTTCTCAGGAATCGGTCTCTTCGGCGTCGTCCTCGTCCACCAGGCTCTTCTGGAGCACCGGGCCCTCTCCAGGGGCGAGGGTGCCGAGGATGCGCTCAAGGTCCTCCATCGAGGCGAACTCGACGGTGATCTTGCCCTTCTTCTGGCCGAGGTCGACCTTCACCCGCGTCTCGAAGCGGTCCGAGAGCCGCGTCGCCAGGTCGGACAGAGCCGGGGACACCCGGGCGCCCGCGCGCGGTCCCTTGGAGCGCTGAGCCTTCTGCGGCCGCGAGCCCATCAGGGTCACGATCTCTTCGACGGCTCGCACCGAGAGGCCCTCAGCCACGATGCGGTGAGCCAGCCGGTCCTGCTCCTCGGAGTCCTCCACGGAGAGCAGAGCACGGGCATGTCCGGCGGACAGCACTCCGGCGGCCACGCGACGCTGCACGGTCGGGGACAGCTTCAGCAGACGCAGGGTGTTGGACACCTGGGGACGGGACCGGCCGATGCGGTCGGCCAGCTGGTCGTGCGTGCAGTTGAAGTCCTTGAGCAGCTGGTCGTAGGCGGCGGCCTCTTCCAGCGGATTCAGTTGCGCACGGTGCAGGTTCTCCAGCAGCGCGTCCAGGAGGAGCTTCTCGTCCTCCGTGGCGCGCACGATGGCCGGGATGGCGTCGAGGCCGGCCTCGCGGCAGGCACGCCAGCGGCGCTCACCCATGATGAGCTCGTAGCGGCCGCCGCCCACCTGCCGTACGACGACCGGCTGGAGCAGACCGACCTCCTTGATGGAGGTGATCAGCTCGGCCAAGGCGTCCTCGTCAAAGACCTCACGGGGCTGCCGCGGATTCGGCGTGATGGCGTCGAGGGGGATCTCGGCGAAGTGAGCGCCCACCGGCGCGGACGGCACCGAGGGGCTCGCCGCCGCGGTGTCCTCCGTTTCACGTGAAACAGAGGACAGCGTGGCCACCTTCGCGGCCGCCACTCCACGCTCGTTCGGCAGTACCGGGACCGCTGCGGGCGACGGGGAGGCCGTCCCGCCCAATCCGGCCGGCGGCACCGTCTTCTCTGTCGGGGCAGCGGGGATCAGCGCTCCGAGCCCACGACCCAGCCCCCTCCGTCGCTCACTCACTGCACGCCCTCCACCATGTTCGGATCAGTCTGCTGTGCGCCGATGTGCGCCTGCGACGCGTCGTACCGGACACCGACACCCCTCAGCGCGATCTCGCGTGCCGCCTCGAAGTACGAGAGAGCACCGCTCGATCCAGGATCGTAAGTCAGCACCGTCTGCCCGTAGCTCGGTGCCTCGGAGATACGGACGGAGCGGGGGATGCTGGTGCGCAGGACCTCGTCGCCGAAGTGCGTACGCACCTCCTCGGCAACCTGGGAGGCGAGCCGCGTCCGGCCGTCGTACATGGTGAGCAGGATCGTCGAGACGTGCAGCGCTGGGTTGAGGTGGCCCCGCACCAGGTCGACGTTGCGCAGCAGCTGCCCAAGTCCCTCCAGCGCGTAGTACTCGCACTGGATCGGGATGAGCACCTCCTGGCCGGCCACCAGGGCGTTGACCGTGAGGAGGCCGAGCGACGGCGGGCAGTCGATGAGGATGTAGTCCAGCGGCTGCTCGTAGGCCTGGATGGCCCGCTGCAACCGGCTCTCCCGCGCTACCAGCGACACCAGCTCGATCTCCGCACCGGCGAGATCGATGGTGGCGGGGGCGCAGAAAAGACCCTCGACATCGGGGACGGGCTGGACGACCTCCGCCAGGGGCTTGCTCTCCACCAGTACGTCGTAGATGGAGGGCACCTCGGCGTGGTGGTCGATCCCCAGGGCGGTGGACGCGTTGCCCTGCGGGTCGAGGTCGATCACCAGGACGCGGGCGCCGTGCAGAGCGAGTGAGGCGGCCAGGTTGACGGTAGTCGTCGTCTTCCCGACACCGCCCTTCTGATTGGCGACCACGATGACTCGGGTCTGCTCGGGTCGCGGCAGCCCCTCACCGGCACGGCCCAGAGCCTCCACCGCCAGTTGGGCGGCGCGACCGATGGGAGTGTCGTCCATCGGAGGCGGTGTTTCACGTGAAACATCCGCCCCCATCGATTCGGTACGGGGACCGGGGACCGGATCGGTCATCGGTCCCGCGATGTTGGCGTCGGACCGCAAGGATTCACTCTCCTCGACTTCAGGCTCGCAATGAACAGAGCCTCCCATGTCTTCGGGGTCGCGAACCAGTGAGGCCTGACGTTCTATGGAGAAATCCACCTCTGTGGACATCTCCGTGCCCCGCGAGGGGAGAGGTGACTCACGTGGAGCGGAGTTCTCGCCGAGGGAGCCAAGGGGCTTCCGTTCGCGCGGTTCGGCCGCAGCGCGGCCCCGACTGATGATGCCGTGCAGCAGTGAGCGACGTTTCACGTGAAACACGATGCACAGCAGCGGAGGCGGCACTGCCGCGACACTCCGGCGTGCGTAGGTGAGGCAGCTTGTGTGGAGTACGCCCGGCCCCTGGGGGCCGAGCGCATCGCCCCGTCGTGCGTCTCCGTCGTACAGGCCCCCTCGCACTCCACGGCGAGGGAGGTAAGGCTATCCGCGTCGACGCCGGGCCCGTCCGGTACGGGCGGCCTTGGCGCGCTTGGCGGCGAAGCGCACACCGCCGGGGCTCTCCCCGACCTCGACCCGTACCACCGTGGACAGGGGATCCACGACGCCCTCGCCGACGTGCACGATCGACGTGGTCACGGCGCCGAGCTTGGTCAGGGCGGTGGCCGCGCTCTTCAGTTCTTCCTCCGCGGTGTCGCCCTTGAGCGCGAGCATCTCCCCGTACGGCCGCAGCAGGGGGATGCCCCAGGTGGCCAGACGATCGAGCGGCGCCACGGCTCGTGCGGTCACCACATGTACCGGAGGCAGCTTGCCCATGACCTCCTCGGCACGTCCTCGCACGACGGTCACATGTTCCAGCCCGAGCAACTCCACGACCTCGGTCAGGAAGTTGGTACGGCGGAGCAGCGGCTCCAGCAGGGTGATCTTCAGGTCCTCCCGGACCAGGGCCAGCGGGATGCCCGGCAGACCGGCCCCAGAGCCGACGTCGCACACGGTGACGCCCTCGGGCACGACCTCCGAGAGCACCGCGCAGTTCAGCAGATGCCGCTCCCACAGGCGGGGCACCTCGCGGGGGCCGATCAGACCGCGCTGCACGCCCGCCTCGGCGAGCAGCTCGGCGTACCGGACCGCGTCCGCGAAGCGTTCACCGAACACCTCATGGGCCTGCTCGGGCGCGGGGGGAAGCTCCGCTGCCTCCGTCACGGGGGACCGTCCTTCCGTACCGTGCCGACGGGCGCCGACACCAGACCAGAACTACCAGGCTGACAAAGAGCGGCCCCGCCTGCGCAACAGACGGGGCCGGTGGAACGGTGGAGCCGATCAGGCGGGAAGCACGACGACGAAGCGCTGCGGCTCCTCGCCCTCGGACTCGCTGCGCAGGCCGGCCGCCTTGACCGCGTCGTGCACGACCTTGCGCTCGAACGGGGTCATCGGGTCGAGCCTTACGGGCTGCCCGCTGCTCTTGGCTTCGGCCGCGGCCTTGGCACCCAGGTCGGAGAGCTCGGTGCGCTTGCGGGCGCGGTAGTCGGCGATGTCGAGCATCAGACGGCTGCGGTCGCCGGTCTCCCGGTGGACCGCGAGACGCGTGAGCTCCTGGAGAGCCTCCAGCACCTCGCCGTCACGGCCCACGAGCTTCTGCAGGTCGCGGCTGCCCGTGTCACTGATGATCGAGACAGAGGCCCGGTCGGCCTCGACATCCATGTCGATGTCACCGTCGAGATCGGCGATGTCGAGCAGACCCTCCAGGTAGTCCGCCGCGATCTCGCCCTCCTGCTCGAGGCGGGTCAGGGTGTCTGCGCCCTCGGCAGCGGCCGCGGTGGTGCCTTCCGTCACGGGATGGACTCCTTCTTACTTCTTCGACGGGGACTTGGGCCGCTGCGGGCCCTTGCGCTGTCCGGACTGGGCCCTGCTGCGGGTGGAGCCGTTGCCGGCGGGCTTGGCGTCGCCCTTCTTGGCGGCGGGCTTGGGGTCCTGGTCCTGCGGGTCGTCGGCCTTGGTCAGCGAGGTGGGTTCACCCGCCGGCTTGGCCGCGCCGGAGTGGCGCTTGGACTTGGGCTGCCGCTTGGGCTGCTGCCGCTTGGGGGCGACGGTGGCGGTCGTCGTGCCGCCCTCGGCCTGAGCGGCGGCGCTGCTCTCACCCTTGATCACCGTGCCGTCGGCCTGGGCGGCGAGACCCGCCTTGTTCAGGCCGTTGATGAACTTGCGCTCGTACTCGTTGCGGTCACGGCCCTTCGCGACGATCGCCTTGACGATGGCGCGCTCCCGGCGGTTGCGGGTCTTGCCGTGCTTGGCGACGTGCTTGGAGAGGCGCTCCAGGTAGGCGGCCTGGGCCTTGGAACCCGGGGTGGGGTTGTTGTGGATGACGTACATCTGCTGGCCCATGGTCCACACGTTGGTGGTCAGCCAGTAGACGAGGACACCGACCGGGAAGTTGATGCCGAAGACGGCGAAGATGACGGGGAAGACGTACATCAG
Source organism: Streptomyces albogriseolus (assembly GCA_014650475.1). Lineage (GTDB taxonomy): Bacteria > Actinomycetota > Actinomycetes > Streptomycetales > Streptomycetaceae > Streptomyces > Streptomyces albogriseolus. Next base: position 470,297 of record BMVA01000003.1, on the reverse strand, counting down.
CATCTTCTGCTGCTGCATGAACGGCGTCTTCACCGTGGTGTCGACGTTCTTCGTCATCAGCTGGCGCTGCGTGTAGAACTGCGACAGCGACATCAGGACGATCATGATCGCCGTGACGACGCGGACGTCGAGCAGTGTCGAGTTCAGCGCCTCGACCTTCTCCGGGCTGTCCGTGAACTTCGCGGCGAGCGGGGCACCGAAGATGTGGGCCTTCTGGGCGCTCTCCAGCAGCCGCTCGTTGATCACGCCGATGGTGTCGTTCGACGCGATGCTGTTGAGCACGTGGTACAGCGCGAAGAAGAACGGCGACTGCGCCAGGATGGGAAGGCACGAGGAGAGCGGGTTGGTGCCCGTCTCCTTGTAGAGCTTCATCATCTCTTCGGACTGGCGCTGCTTGTCGTTCTTGTAGCGCTCCTGGATCTTCTTCATCTCCGGCTGGAGCGTCTGCATGGCGCGCGTCGCCTTGATCTGCTTCACGAAGAGCGGGATCAGGCAGATGCGGATCAGAATCACCAGGGACACGATGGACAGGCCCCAGGCCCACCCCGTGTCCGGGCCGAAGATGGAGCCGTACACGCTGTGGAACTGGACGATGACCCAGGAGACAGGTGTCGTGATGAAGCTGAAGAGGCTGGCAATCGTGTCCACTAATCATGCTCCTTGGGCATGGGACGAGGTCTCTGCGGCCGGGCTCGACGGACTCGTAGGACTCGTGGGAGAAGCCTGTCCCTCGGTGGCCGGTTCGGCGGCGGAGGTCCCGCCCTTGCGTGCACGCCAGGCGTTACGCAGCATTTCGTGCCACCGCGGGCGCTTGCGCGGCGGGACATGGTCCACACCGCCGAGCGACCACGGGTTGCAGCGCAGGATGCGCCAGGCCGTGAGTGCTGTGCCCTTGACGGCACCGTGCCGGTCAATGGCCGTGTAGCCGTAGTGGGAACACGACGGGTAGTACTTGCACACCGGGCCCAGCAGCGGACTGATCGTCCACTGGTAGAGCTTGATCAGAGCCAGCAGCGGGTACTTCATCGCGCGCCACCTCCCAGCAGCCGCTGCAGAGCGGCGTCCAGGTCTCGGGCCAGCTGTGCATGGTCGGCGTCGCCCGCGGCGGGCAGCGCTCGTACCACTACCAGGCTACCGGGGGGCAGCCGGTCGACTCGCTCGCGCATCAGATGGCGAAGCCTCCGCTTCACCTTGTTGCGCACCACCGCTCCGCCCACGGCCTTGCTCACGACGAAACCCGCACGCGTCGGGGGAGCGCTCTCCCCAGGCGCATGCGGGTCCGTTGCACCGCTACGAAGATGGACGACGAGATGCTGGCGCCCGGCCCGGCGTCCTCGTCGTACCGCGGTCGCGAAGTCCTCGCGCCGCCTCAGCCGGTTCTCGGTGGGCAGCACGACGTCATGACCTGACCGGGATCAGGCGGACAGACGGGCGCGGCCCTTGCTGCGGCGGGACGCGAGAATCGCGCGGCCGGCACGGGTGCGCATACGCAGCCGGAAGCCGTGGGTCTTGGCGCGACGACGGTTGTTCGGCTGGAAGGTGCGCTTGCTCACTCGGGGGCTCCAGAAAGAATCGGTGGTTGCGGGGTGCCGTCCTGGCTGTCACCGTGCGCCCACGAGTAGCTCGCGTTACGCCCGAGTGCACCGCTGACCGATCATCTTGCGATCTGTGCCCATCGGAGGCAGGCGGCAGCAGCCATCGACAACTCGACCTGGTTACGGTACGCGCGGCTGCGCCATTCGGTCAAACCGACGGGCGCCGGGAGACACTTGTCCACAGCCTGGGGACAACAACTTGAACCGTACCGGTCGCGCTGACTACCGTGACTGGACTCCGATTCGTTCCCTTGACCCTCCACCACCCGATTTACATCCCGACCCGTCCCTCGCATCACACGATCGAGGGACCTGTGAGAGAGCGTGCCCTGTGGCTGACGTACCTGCCGATCTTGCCGCAGTGTGGCCACGCGTACTGGAGCAACTGCTCGGCGAGGGCCGCGGTCAAGGTGTCGAGAGCAAGGACGAACACTGGATCCGGCGCTGCCAGCCGCTGGCCCTGGTCGCCGACACCGCCCTGCTCGCCGTGCCCAACGAGTTCGCCAAGGGCGTGCTCGAGGGCCGGCTGGCCCCGGTCGTCAGCGAGAGCCTGAGCCGCGAGTGCGGCCGCCCGATCCGTATCGCGATCACGGTCGACGAGACCGCCGGCGAACCGCCGGCCACACCCTCGCCCGCTCCCCGTCCGCAGCCGCGCTACGAGGAGCCGGAGCTGCCCTCCGTCCACCCGGAGCGCCCGGATCACCGTGAGCGTCCGGACCACCGCGACCGGCAGGAGCGCGAGCCGTACGGCGGGTACGACCGCCGCCGGGGCGAGCAGCAGGGCCGGACGGACGACCAGCTGCCCTCCGCCCGCCCCGCCTACCCGTCGGAGTACCAGCGCCCCGAGCCCGGCTCCTGGCCGCGTCCCTCGCATGACGACTACGGGTGGCAGCAGCAGCGGCTCGGCTTCCCCGACCGTGACCCGTACGCCTCGCCGTCCCAGGACGCGTACGGTTCGCAGGATCCGTACGGCTCGCAGGACTCGTACGGCTCGGACTCCTACGGCGGTCCGTCCTCCCAGGACTACCGTCCCCAGCCTGTGGAGCGCCCGTCCTACGACCAGCGCTCCGACTACGAGACGTCCCGCAGCGACTACGACCAGCGCGACGACCGGCGCCGCGACCTGCCCGAGCCGCCGCCCGGCTCGGGGCACGTCCACCGCGGCGGCCCGGTCGGCCCGAACCTGCCGACGACCGGCGCGCCCGGCCCGCTGGCGGCGCAGCCGGCCCCGGCGACCGGGCCCGGCGAGCCGACGGCGCGGCTGAACCCGAAGTACCTCTTCGACACGTTCGTCATCGGCGCGTCCAACCGCTTCGCGCACGCGGCCGCGGTGGCCGTCGCGGAGGCGCCGGCGAAGGCCTACAACCCCCTGTTCATCTATGGGGAGTCGGGCCTCGGCAAGACGCATCTGCTGCACGCGATCGGGCACTACGCGCGGAGCCTCTACCCGGGCACGCGCGTGCGGTACGTGAGCTCGGAGGAGTTCACCAACGAGTTCATCAACTCCATCCGCGACGGCAAGGGCGACAGCTTCCGCAAGCGCTACCGCGAGATGGACATCCTGCTCGTCGACGACATCCAGTTCCTGGCGGACAAGGAGTCGACGCAGGAGGAGTTCTTCCACACGTTCAACACGCTCCACAACGCCAACAAGCAGATCGTGCTGTCCAGCGACCGGCCGCCCAAGCAGCTGGTGACGCTGGAGGACCGGCTGCGGAACCGTTTCGAGTGGGGTCTGATCACCGACGTCCAGCCGCCTGAGCTGGAGACGCGCATCGCGATCCTGCGCAAGAAGGCGGTGCAGGAGCAGCTCAACGCCCCTCCGGAGGTGCTGGAGTTCATCGCCTCCCGTATCTCGCGCAACATCCGCGAGCTGGAGGGCGCGCTGATCCGGGTGACGGCCTTCGCGTCGCTCAACCGGCAGCCGGTGGACCTGGGGCTCACGGAGATCGTCCTCAAGGATCTGATGCCCGGCGGCGACGACTCGGCCCCGGAGATCACCTCGACGGCCATCATGAGCGCGACCGCCGACTACTTCGGGCTCACCGTCGAGGATCTGTGCGGCACCTCGCGCGGCCGCGCGCTGGTGACCGCCCGGCAGATCGCCATGTACCTGTGCCGTGAGCTGACGGACCTGTCGCTGCCGAAGATCGGCGCGCTGTTCGGCGGGCGGGACCACACGACGGTGATGCACGCCGACCGGAAGATCCGCAATCTGATGGCCGAGCGGCGGTCCATCTACAACCAGGTCACCGAGCTGACCAACCGCATCAAGGCCGGCTGACGGCCCGCACGCGTGGCTGAGGGCGCCCCTGGAGAGATCCAGGGGCGCCCTTCTTCGTGTCCCGGCTTCCCGATGAGCCTCCCGCCTTCCCGGGCCTCGCCTCCCCGGCCGGGGGCTCACGCGGACCGAGGCTGTTCCGGCGCCCCGCAAGGAACCGCGACGACTCCCGCTGTTCGATTCCCGCCGCGGGTCACGGCCTTCCTCCACAGATTCGGTGACTTTTTTCCGTCCACACGCTGGGGACCGGAAAGTTGTCCCGACGCCGTCCACAGTCGCCCCTGATGAGAAGCTGTCTGCGCAGGTCACCTGCCTGTGGACCCGTGGACGAACGATCTCCACAGACTGTGGACGACGAGATGATCCACAGCCTGTGCATGAAGTTGTCCACGGGCTTCCCACAGGCTGCGGCCGGTTGTCCCCAGTGATCGGCCGCTTCTCCACATGACTGTCCACTGTTCGGCAACGCGACGCGCCTTCTCACCGCCCCGAGTGAAAGCCGTCACATCGAGCTGCCGGAGGGGGCTGTGGGAAAGGAGCGCAAACCTGGGGACGCGTCTGGGGAGAACTCGGCCTCCCCTGTGCACGGGATGTGCAGAACTTTCCGTTCTCCACAGAGAGGCCCGGTTGTCCACCGCCCCCGCCCACAGGGCCAGTGGACAAAAAACCGGCGCTGAGCTGCGCAAACGAGGTTATCCACGGTATCCACAGGCCCTACTACTACTCCCGACCATAGAGAGCGAGGAATTCGTTTCGAAGAGGGTCCTGTGCACAACTCGCTGTCTCGGCCCCGCCTGCCACTCGTCACGACTTGACCCCGACGGGCACCTACTGTCAGTGCGGTGCGTCAGACTGGACCCCGGTGTCCTTCCCCTCCGAGGGGCCGACGACACCGAGTCAGACGACGAAGCCAGGCAGGGCGAGAAGCGCCGGCAACAGCAGGAGGCGGCAACAGTGAAGATCCGGGTGGAACGCGACGTACTCGCGGAGGCAGTGGCCTGGGCGGCTCGCAGCCTCCCGGCCCGTCCGCCGGCGCCTGTCCTCGCCGGCCTGCTGCTCAAGGCCGACGAGGGCCAGCTGAGCCTGTCCAGCTTCGACTACGAGGTCTCCGCGCGCGTGTCGGTGGAGGCCGAGGTCGAGGAGGAGGGCACGGTCCTGGTCTCCGGCCGCCTGCTGGCCGACATCTCCCGCGCCCTGCCCAACCGTCCGGTGGAGATCTCCACAGACGGTGTGCGGGCCACGGTGGTCTGCGGCTCCTCGCGGTTCACCCTCCACACACTGCCTGTGGAGGAGTACCCGGCCCTGCCGCAGATGCCGAACGCGACGGGCACGGTCCCCGGCGAGGTCTTCGCCTCCGCCGTGCAGCAGGTCGCCATCGCGGCCGGCCGCGACGACACCCTGCCGGTCCTCACCGGTGTGCGCATCGAGATCGAGGGCGACACGGTGACGCTCGCCTCCACCGACCGCTACCGCTTCGCGGTCCGCGAGTTCCTGTGGAAGCCGGAGAACCCGGAGGCCTCCGCGGTCGCCCTGGTGCCCGCCAAGACGCTCCTGGACACCGCCAAGGCGCTGACCAGCGGCGACCAGGTGATCCTGGCGCTGTCCGGCTCCGGCGCCGGTGAGGGCCTGATCGGCTTCGAGGGAGCGGGCCGCCGCACCACCACGCGTCTGCTGGAGGGCGACCTCCCGAAGTACCGCACGCTGTTCCCGACGGAGTTCAACAGCGTCGCCGTGATCGAGACCGCCCCGTTCGTGGAGGCGGTGAAGCGCGTGGCGCTGGTCGCCGAGCGCAACACCCCGGTGCGGCTGAGCTTCGAGCAGGGCGTGCTCATCCTGGAGGCCGGTTCCAGCGACGACGCACAGGCTGTGGAAAGGGTCGACGCCCAGCTCGAGGGCGACGACATCTCCATCGCCTTCAACCCCACGTTCCTGCTGGACGGCCTGAGCGCCATCGACTCCCCGGTGGCCCAGCTGTCGTTCACCACGTCGACCAAGCCGGCGCTGCTCAGCGGCCGCCCGGCGATGGACGCGGAGGCGGACGACGCCTACAAGTACCTGATCATGCCGGTGCGTCTCAGCGGCTGATCCACAGGCCGCGGCGAAGCCGCAGGTGGGGACGGGCGTGTGAGCGCGTATGCCCACAGATGTGCGCGAGCGTCCGGGTTTAGGCTCGGACGCCGGTACGCAAGTGCCGTCACATCCCGTCGCACCCTTAAGGAACACATCTGATGGAGCTCGGTCTCGTCGGTCTCGGCAAGATGGGCGGCAACATGCGCGAGCGTCTGCGCCGCGCAGGCCACACCGTCTTCGGTTACGACCGCAACCCGGACCTCGCCGACGTCCACAGCCTGCAGGAGCTTGTGGGCAAGCTCAGCGGCCCCCGCGTGGTGTGGGTGATGGTCCCGGCCGGGGAGCCGACCCAGTCCACGGTCGACGAACTGGCCGAGCTGCTGGAGCCCGGCGACGTCGTGGTGGACGGCGGCAACTCCCGCTGGACCGACGACGAGAAGCACGCGGCGGAGCTGGCGGCCAAGGGCATCGGCTTCGTCGACTGCGGCGTCTCCGGCGGTGTCTGGGGCCTGGAGAACGGCTACGCGCTGATGTACGGCGGTTCGAAGGAGGACGTCGCCAAGGTGCAGCCGATATTCGACGCCCTCAAGCCGGAGGGCGACTTCGGCTCGGTGCACGCCGGCAAGGTCGGCGCGGGCCACTTCGCGAAGATGGTCCACAACGGCATCGAGTACGCCATGATGCAGGCCTACGCCGAGGGCTGGGAGCTGCTGGAGAAGGTCGACTCGGTGACCGACGTCCGGGAGGTCTTCCGCTCCTGGCAGGAGGGCACCGTCATCCGCTCCTGGCTGCTCGACCTGGCGGTCAACGCCCTCGACGAGGACGAGCACCTGGACGGACTCCGGGGTTATGCACAGGACTCCGGTGAGGGACGCTGGACTGTGGAGGCCGCCATCGACAACGCGGTCCCGCTGCCGGCGATCACCGCCTCGCTGTTCGCGCGGTTCGCCTCGCGCCAGGAGGACTCGCCGCAGATGAAGATGATCGCGGCGCTGCGCAACCAGTTCGGCGGCCACGCGGTCGAGAAGAAGTAGTCCACAGAGACGCCACCTGTCCACAGGACCGCGCGGCGGTCCACAACGCCGGAGGAGGTCGGCGGAAGCCATGCACGTCACGCGTCTGTCGCTGGCCGACTTCCGCTCCTACCCCCGGGTCGAGGTTCCGCTCGACCCCGGGGTGACGGCCTTCGTCGGCCCCAACGGGCAGGGCAAGACGAACCTCGTCGAGGCGGTCGGCTACCTCGCCACCCTCGGCAGCCACCGGGTGTCCTCCGACGCCCCGCTGGTGCGCATGGGAGCCGACCGCGCGATCGTCCGGGCCCAGGTCCGGCAGGGTGACCGGCAGCAGCTGGTCGAGCTGGAGCTCAACCCGGGCCGCGCCAACCGCGCCCGCATCAACCGGTCCTCGCAGGTCAGGCCGCGTGACGTGCTGGGCATCGTGCGGACCGTGCTGTTCGCGCCGGAGGACCTGGCGCTGGTCAAGGGCGATCCGGGGGAGCGCCGGCGCTTCCTGGACGAGCTGATCACGGCGCGCTCCCCGCGCATGGCGGGCGTGCGCTCCGACTACGACCGGGTGCTCAAGCAGCGCAACACGCTGCTGAAGTCGGCGGCGCTGGCCCGCCGGCACGGCGGCCGCACCCTGGACCTGTCCACGCTCGACGTGTGGGACCAGCACCTCGCCCGCGCGGGCGCCGAACTGCTGGCGCAGCGGCTGGACCTGCTGGCCGCGCTCCAGCCGCTGGCCGACAAGGCGTACGAGCAGCTGGCGCCGGGCGGCGGTCCGGTGGCGCTGGAGTACAAACCGTCCGCGCCCGGCGAGGCGCACACCCGTGAGGAGCTCTTCGAGCAGCTGATCGCCGCGCTCGCGGAGGTCCGTAAGCAGGAGATCGAGCGCGGGGTCACCCTGGTCGGCCCGCACCGCGACGACCTGTCGCTCAAGCTGGGCGAGATGCCGGCCAAGGGCTACGCCTCGCACGGCGAGTCGTGGTCGTACGCGCTGGCGCTGCGTCTCGCCTCGTACGACCTGCTGCGGGCCGAGGGCAACGAGCCGGTGCTGGTGCTCGACGACGTCTTCGCCGAGCTGGACGCGCGCCGCCGGGAGCGGCTGGCCGAGCTGGTGGCCCCCGGCGAGCAGGTGCTGGTGACGGCCGCCGTCGACGACGACGTGCCGCACGTGCTGGCGGGCGCGCGGTTCACCGTGTCCGAGGGGACGGTGGAGCGCGCGTGAGCGGGCAGCAGCCGCCCGCCGACGGTACCGGCAAGGACCCCGAGCCGTCGGGCGTCGATCTGGCGCGCGTGGCGCTGCGCGCGGCCCGTGAGGCGGCACGCGCGCGTGGGGACGCGGCGCAGCAGAGGAAGCAGGCGCGGCGCGGGGGCCTGCGCTCCGGCGCGCGTACCGACCGGCGCGATCCGATGGCGCTGGGCGCGGCGATCAACCGGCTGCTCACCGAGCGCGGCTGGGAGGCCCCGGCGGCGGTCGGCGGGGTGATGGGGCGCTGGCCGGAGATCGTCGGCGAGGACCTCGCCAAGCACTGTGAGCCGGAGCGCTACGACGAGGACGAGCGGGTGCTGGTGGTGCGCTGCGACTCGACGGCGTGGGCGACCAATCTGCGGCTGCTGGCGCCGACGCTCGTGGCCCGTCTCAACGACGACCTCGGGCACGGCACCGTGCGGCTGATCAAGGTGGTCGGACCCACCGGTCCGGCCCGCCGCTACGGGCCGCTGCGCGCCCCGGGCAGCACCGGTCCCGGCGACACGTACGGGTGATCCGGGGCCCTTTCCCTGCCGTGCCACGCACACGTGAGAGACATCACATCCGGGCGTTCGAGCGCTGCTTTCGCGGGCCGGATGCCCGCTTCGCCGTACTGCCGGACGCGGAGGCGAATCGCCACCTGACTCCTAAGTAGCCAAGGGTTGACGGCCGGAAGCGCTGAGTGCCCTCGTGGGGCCTCTGGAGCCCCCATCCGCATATCGGGAGTCGGGCGAGGCCGTTTCCGGGCGGCACATGCGGACTCAGGTGCCCGCAAACCCCCATCGATGTCAGCGCTACCGGTAGACTGGAACACAATCCCGCCCCGATCGTGGGGACCGCCCGGGAAGACGCTGAGCAACGCTGATCAAGGCTTACCAACGCAACATGCCGCAGCCGCTCCGGCAACCTGCCGACGAGCCCGGCTCGTGCTGTGCCAGAAAGGGCGCTTCGTGGCCGATTCCGGCAACCCCAACGAGAACATCCCGTCCACCGACACCGCCGCCGGCGACGCGGCGAGCTCCTCGACCGGAGACGCCGCCACGTCGTACGACGCGAGTGCCATCACCGTCCTCGAGGGCCTGGACGCGGTCCGTAAGCGACCCGGCATGTACATCGGGTCGACGGGCGAGCGGGGCCTGCACCACCTGGTGCAGGAGGTCGTCGACAACTCGGTCGACGAGGCGCTGGCCGGCCACGCGGACACCATCGACGTGACGATCCTGGCCGACGGCGGCGTCCGCGTCGTCGACAACGGCCGTGGCATCCCGGTGGGCATCGTCCCCTCCGAGGGCAAGCCCGCCGTCGAGGTCGTCCTCACCGTGCTGCACGCGGGCGGCAAGTTCGGCGGCGGCGGTTACGCGGTCTCCGGCGGTCTGCACGGCGTGGGCGTGTCCGTGGTCAACGCGCTGTCGACGCGCGTCGCCGTCGAGGTGAAGACCGACGGCCACCGCTGGACGCAGGAGTACAAGCTGGGCGTCCCCACCGCGCCCCTGCAGCGGCACGAGGCGACGGAGGAGACCGGCACGTCGGTCACCTTCTGGGCCGACGGCGACATCTTCGAGACCACGGACTACTCGTTCGAGACGCTCTCCCGGCGCTTCCAGGAGATGGCGTTCCTCAACAAGGGCCTGCGGATCAACCTCACCGACGAGCGCGAGTCGGCGAAGGCGACCGCCGGTGCGGACGAGGCGGGCGAGGACGAGAAGCACGAGGTCAAGAGCGTCTCGTACCACTACGAGGGCGGCATCGTCGACTTCGTGAAGTACCTCAACTCCCGCAAGGGAGAGGTGATTCACCCCACCGTCATCGACCTCGAGGCGGAGGACAGGGAGCGCCACCTGTCGCTCGAGGTCGCCATGCAGTGGAACGGCGGCTACACGGAGGGCGTGTACTCCTTCGCCAACATCATCCACACCCATGAGGGCGGTACGCACGAGGAGGGCTTCCGTGCGGCGCTGACCTCGCTGATCAACAAGTACGCGCGCGACAAGAAGCTGCTCCGCGAGAAGGACGACAACCTCACCGGTGACGACATCCGCGAGGGCCTGACCGCGATCATCTCGGTCAAGCTGAGCGAGCCGCAGTTCGAGGGCCAGACCAAGACCAAGCTGGGCAACACCGAGGTGAAGACCTTCGTGCAGAAGGTCGTCTACGAGCACCTCGCCGACTGGCTGGACCGCAACCCGAACGAGGCCGCGGACATCGTCCGCAAGGGCATCGCGGCGGCCACCGCGCGCGTGGCGGCCCGCAAGGCGCGCGACCTGACGCGCCGCAAGGGCCTGCTGGAGACGGCGTCGCTGCCGGGCAAGCTGTCCGACTGCCAGTCGAACGACCCGACCAAGTGCGAGATCTTCATCGTCGAGGGTGACTCCGCCGGCGGCTCGGCCAAGTCCGGCCGGAACCCCGAGTACCAGGCGATCCTCCCGATCCGGGGCAAGATCCTCAACGTCGAGAAGGCGCGCATCGACCGGATCCTGCAGAACCAGGAGATCCAGGCGATGATCTCCGCGTTCGGCACCGGCGTGCACGAGGACTTCGACATCGAGAAGCTCCGCTATCACAAGATCATCCTGATGGCGGACGCCGACGTCGACGGCCAGCACATCAACACCCTGCTGCTGACGTTCCTGTTCCGCTTCATGCGGCCGCTGGTCGAGGCCGGGCACGTGTTCCTCTCCCGTCCCCCGCTCTACAAGATCAAGTGGGGCAAGGACGACTTCGAGTACGCGTACTCCGACCGCGAACGCGACGCGCTGATCGAGATGGGCCGCAACGCCGGCAAGCGCATCCGTGAGGACTCCGTCCAGCGCTTCAAGGGTCTCGGCGAGATGAACGCCGAGGAGCTGCGCATCACCACGATGGACCAGGAGCACCGGGTCCTCGGCCAGGTCACCCTGGACGACGCCGCCCAGGCCGACGACCTCTTCTCCGTCCTGATGGGCGAGGACGTCGAGGCCCGCCGCGCGTTCATCCAGCGCAACGCCAAGGACGTCCGCTTCCTCGACATCTGAGTCGGTCTCAGCTGACCGCACCAGGAAGGACCTTCACCAGCAATGACCGACGAGAACACTCCCGTCACGCCTCTTGAGGACGCGGACGCGGCCGGCATGCGCGTCGAGCCCGTCGGGCTCGAGACGGAGATGCAGCGCTCGTACCTCGACTACGCGATGTCCGTCATCGTGTCGCGTGCGCTGCCCGACGTCCGTGACGGCCTCAAGCCCGTCCACCGCCGTGTGCTGTACGCGATGTACGACGGCGGCTACCGCCCGGAGCGCGGCTTCTACAAGTGCGCCCGCGTCGTCGGCGACGTCATGGGCAACTACCACCCGCACGGCGACTCCTCGATCTACGACGCGCTGGTCCGCCTGGCGCAGCCGTGGTCGATGCGGATGCCGCTGGTGGACTCCAACGGCAACTTCGGCTCCCCGGGCAACGACCCGGCGGCGGCGATGCGCTACACCGAGTGCAAGATGGCGCCGCTGTCGATGGAGATGGTCCGTGACATCGACGAGGAGACCGTCGACTTCACGGACAACTACGACGGCCGCTCGCAGGAGCCGACCGTCCTGCCGGCCCGGTTCCCGAACCTGCTGATCAACGGCTCGGCCGGTATCGCGGTCGGCATGGCGACCAACATCCCGCCGCACAACCTGCGCGAGGTCGCCGCCGGCGCCCAGTGGTACCTGGAGAACCCCGAGGCGTCGCACGAGGAGCTGCTGGACGCGCTCATCGAGCGCATCAAGGGCCCCGACTTCCCGACCGGCGCCCTGGTGGTGGGCCGCAAGGGCATCGAGGAGGCGTACCGCACGGGCCGCGGTTCGATCACCATGCGCGCGGTGGTCGAGGTCGAGGAGATCCAGAACCGCCAGTGCCTGGTGGTCACGGAGCTGCCGTACCAGACCAACCCCGACAACCTCGCGCAGAAGATCGCCGACCTGGTGAAGGACGGCAGGATCGGCGGCATCGCCGACGTGCGCGACGAGACGTCCTCGCGGACCGGCCAGCGCCTGGTCATCGTGCTGAAGCGGGACGCGGTCGCCAAGGTCGTGCTGAACAACCTGTACAAGCACACCGACCTGCAGACCAACTTCGGCGCCAACATGCTGGCCCTGGTCGACGGCGTGCCGCGCACGCTGTCGCTCGACGCGTTCATCCGCCACTGGGTGACGCACCAGATCGAGGTCATCGTCCGCCGTACGCGCTTCCGGCTGCGCAAGGCCGAGGAGCGGGCGCACATCCTGCGCGGTCTGCTGAAGGCCCTGGACGCCATCGACGAGGTCATCGCGCTGATCCGGCGCAGCGACACCGTCGAGGTCGCGCGCGGCGGCCTGATGGACCTCCTGGAGATCGACGAGATCCAGGCCAACGCCATCCTCGAGATGCAGCTGCGCCGGCTGGCCGCCCTGGAGCGCCAGAAGATCGTCCAGGAGCACGACGAGCTCCAGACGAAGATCAATGAGTACAACGAGATCCTGGCCTCCCCGGTCCGCCAGCGCGGCATCGTGAGCCAGGAGCTGGCCGCGATCGTCGAGAAGTACGGCGACGACCGCAAGACGAAGCTGATCCCCTACGAGGGCGACATGTCCATCGAGGACCTGATCGCCGAGGAGGACATCGTCGTCACGGTCACGCGGGGCGGCTACATCAAGCGCACCAAGACCGACGACTACCGGGCGCAGAAGCGCGGCGGCAAGGGGGTGCGCGGGGCGAAGCTCAAGGAAGACGACATCGTCAACCACTTCTTCGTCTCCACCACGCACCACTGGCTGCTGTTCTTCACCAACAAGGGCCGCGTGTACCGCGTGAAGGCGTACGAGCTGCCCGACGCGGGCCGGGACGCGCGCGGACAGCACGTGGCGAACCTGCTGGCCTTCCAGCCGGACGAGACCATCGCCCAGATCCGCGCGATCCGCGACTACGAGGCGACGCCCTACCTGGTCCTGGCCACCAAGGCCGGCCTGGTGAAGAAGACCCCGCTGAAGGACTACGACTCCCCGCGGTCCGGCGGTGTCATCGCGATCAACCTGCGTGAGCAGGAGGACGGTACCGACGATGAACTGATCGGCGCCGAACTCGTCTCGGCCGAGGACGATCTGCTGCTGATCAGCAAGAAGGCGCAGTCGATCAGGTTCACGGCGACGGACGACGCGCTGCGGCCCATGGGCCGTGCCACCTCGGGCGTCAAGGGCATGAGTTTCCGTGAAGGGGACGAGCTGCTCTCGATGAATGTTGTTCGACCCGGTACGTTCGTGTTCACTGCCACAGACGGCGGGTACGCGAAGCGGACCGCTGTCGACGAGTACCGCGTCCAGGGCCGCGGCGGCCTCGGCATCAAGGCCGCCAAGATCGTCGAGGACCGTGGTTCCCTCGTCGGCGCGCTGGTGGTCGAGGAGACCGACGAGATCCTCGCCATCACGCTGTCGGGTGGTGTGATTCGCACGCGAGTCAACGAGATCAGGGAAACCGGCCGTGACACCATGGGCGTCCAACTGATCAACCTGAGCAAGCGCGATGCCGTGGTCGGCATCGCCCGTAACGCCGAAGCGGGACGCGAGGCGGAGGAAGTCGACGGCGACGTGGTCGTGGACGAGTCCGCCGACGGGGACGCGACCACCGGTACGGACCTGGGCGAGGCGCCCTCGTCCGAGTAGCACGAGGAGTGAGTCAGCGTGAGCGGAGCCACGGGCGCCGGACCGGCCGGTACCAGTACGGGAACGGACGGCGGCGGCCGTGGCTCCGCCGCGCGGGCGACAGATCCGCACACGACCAATCTCAAAGCGATCAAGGCGCCGGTCTCCGACGCCTCCTCGTCCACCAGGCGGGGATCCCAGGGGGGAACCGTGACGGACACCCGAGGCCCGCAGGCCGCACCCGGGCAGGGTGCGGCCGCTCAGGCGGCCTCACCGCTGCCGGGGGAACGGCAGCCGCAGCAGCAGGCGGGCCCGTACCACCCGCCGCAGGCCTACCCGGCCGAGGCCGGCGCCGCCGGCCGCACCGGCGCGGTGCGCCGTCCCCGCACGGGCGCCAGCACCACCCCGCGCGTGCGCAAGGCGCGCCTGCGCGTGGCGAAGGCCGACCCGTGGTCGGTCATGAAGGTCAGCTTCCTGCTGTCGATCGCGCTCGGCATCTGCACGATCGTCGCGGCCGCCGTGCTGTGGATGGTCATGGACGCCATGGGCGTCTTCTCGACCGTCGGCGGCACGATCTCCGAGGCGACAGGCTCGGAAGGGTCCAACGGTTTTGACCTGCAGTCGTTCCTGTCGCTGCCCAACGTCCTGATGTTCACGACGGTCATCGCCGTCATCGACGTCATCCTGGCGACGGCGCTGGCGACCCTGGGCGCGTTCATCTACAACCTGTCGGCAGGTTTCGTGGGCGGCGTCGAGCTGACCCTGGCCGAGGACGAGTGACCTGCTCGGCGGGCGCGCCCCGGCCGCGCTGACGGCCCGCGGGGAACCGATTTTGGGACTGCCCCGGTCGTGCGCTAATCTTCAGGAGTCAGCGCGCGGGACACACCCCCGCAAAGCGCGGCGGGGCTATAGCTCAGTTGGTTAGAGCGCATCCCTGATAAGGATGAGGCCACAGGTTCAAATCCTGTTAGCCCCACCAGCGAGAAGACCCCCGGTCCACTTGGACCGGGGGTTTTCTCGTTCCGCGGTCGGTGTCTGCGGGTTACGGTCGTCGGATGGCATCCGATCCCACGTCGTCCGCCGCGGACGTCACGTCGCTGCCCAGGGCGGAGTTCGCCTTCCCCGGCCCGCTGCGCGACCGGCTGGTCGCGGCGATCCTCGACGGCTCCAAGACCGCAACGGCAGCTCTCGTCGCCGAGTACGAGCACGAGGGGGAGCCTCTGCCGGAGGTCGGGGGCCGTTCGGTGGTCGTCGACTCGGACGACCGGCCGGTCGCGGTCGTCGAGGTGACCGGCGTGCGTGTCGTCCCGCTCGCGCGGGTGGATCTCGCCCATGCGGTGGACGAGGGGGAGGGGTACACCGGCGTGGCCGAGTGGCGCGCGGGCCACGAGCGGTTCTGGGGCAGCGCGCAGATGCGTGCGGCGCTGGAGGACCCGGACTTCGTCGTGGACGACACGACGCCGGTCGTTCTGGAGCGCTTCCGCGTCGTCAGCCGTCTTCGCCCCGCCGGCTGAGCCGCGATCCGGAAACTCCTCGCGTCGCGCGGGGCCGGGCGGTACGGTCGCGGACTTCTGCTCGTGACGGGAAGGTGGGGCTTCATGGCGAGTCGGATCAGTGAACTGGTGCTGGAGTGCCGTGACCCGGAACTGCTCGCGCGGTTCTGGTGCGAGGTGCTCGACTTCGTGGAGCTGGACCGCGACGGGGACGACATCGAGATCGGCCCGCGGGAAGGGTTCGGCGGGGCGCAGCCGACGATCGTCCTCAGCAAGCAGGACCGGCCGCAGCCGGACAGGACACGGCTGCACATCGATGTGAACGCCACCGACCGCGACCAGGACGCCGAGCTGGAACGCCTTCTGGCGCTCGGGGCGCGGCCGGCCGACGTGGGGCAGACCGGTGAGGAGTCGTGGCATGTGCTCGCCGACCCCGAGGGCAACGTGTTCTGCCTGCTGAGGAGGCGTCTCGACCCGCTCTGAGGGCCTGTCGCGGGCTTGAGGCGCCCGGAAGTCCTACGGAAGCCTCACAGAGGCTCACACCGCTGTGTGCGGGCGCGGGGTTCCGGACATGACCCGGACCCCGGTCGGCGGACGACCGGGGTCTTCGTTCTCTCTGCTCGTGTCGTGCCGTTGTGCTGTACGCAAGTTCGCCAGGACTCCGGGGAAGCAGCGACGGCACGAGGAGGGTCGGGTCGAAAGGGCAGCGGGGCGCGGCGGCCTCAGCGCTGCAGGGGGATCCGGGCGGAGGCGGGAGCGGGCAGAGTGGACGCCGTGTCCGGCGAGCAGTGCGCGGGGACCAGTTCGGACTCCGGTCGCTCGGAGGAACTGTCCTGCTCCGCTTCGGTGCCCTGCTCCGCTTCGGTGTCCGGTTCCGCGGTCGTGTCCGAGAGGGGCCGGTGCCGGCAGCTGGGGGACTTGCCGTGCGCCTCGGCGTGGATGCGCTGCTTCATCGTGGGGGGCAGTGCCCTGATCGAGGACCAGGACCACGGGGAGGCCGTCGGCGCGGGCGCCTCGGTCTTCGGAGCGCTGTCGCTGTTGCGCGTCTTCTGGGTCTGGGGTACGGCCGCCGCGGCGGCCGTGGTGATGAGACCGAGCGCCGTGCACAGCGCGAGGAAGGCGGTGACAACGGTGTTCCACAGCTGCATGACCTTGTTCCTGGCCATGACCCCTCACTTTCGGGTTGGGCGATTTGCGTACTTTCCTCATGATGTGTATGAGGGCCCCGAAGTGGTGGACCGACGCCCGTGCCGCGTGGATGTTCAGATGAACACCACTCGGATGGGCGCATGAACGAAGAAAACCCTGGTTACGGGAGGAAACGGAACGAAAACACCGTGCGTGCGGGTGTGATCACCCTCCGATCGGACCGTCCGCGTCGCGTCGATCCGGTTGTCTCCGAAGGCAGTTGGAGGCGGCGACGCAGGTCACCGATCGGTATCGCCCGGTGTGTATAGTCGGGCGCCAGAGGTCCCCTACGTCAAGGAAAGACGAGGTCGCGCGGTGAAGAAGCTTCTCCTGGTCGCACTGGCCGCCATCGGCGGGCTCCTCGTGTACCGCCAGATCCAGGCGGATCGCGCCGAGCAGGATCTGTGGACGGAGGCGACTGACTCCGTGCCCACGGGTTCGTGAGTACCGACATACGACGCTGAACAGACCCCGGCCGCCTGCGCGGTCGGGGTTTCGTGTGGCCGGGACCTTGTGACCGGGCCTCGTCCCCGGTGCAGGATGGGCGGCGGCACCGAGCGGGACCGGCGGCGACGAGGGGGGCGCGTGAGGGGACGGCAGGGTGAGGCGCGGCGGACGACGGCACGGAGCCGGCGCGGCGCCGCGGGGCGTCTGGGCCTGGCGGCCGCGCTCGGACTGGGGACCGTTCTCACGGGACAGCCCGCCCAGGCCGCCGGCCAGGACACCGCCCACGCGTACGCCTTCGCCGAGGACGCGCGCCGGGTCGAGGGCGCCGGGAGCACCGCGGACGCCGTGGAGCTGGAGCCCGGCCGGACCTACCGCAGCACCCTCCCGCCCGACGGCAAGGTGTACTACCGCCTGGAACTGGACGACACCGGCACCGCCTATGCCTCCGCCACCGCCGTTCCGCCGTCCGGAGCCGGCGTCTCCGTCGCCGACGGCGTCCAGGTGACCGTGGAGGACGCCGACGGCCGCTCCTGCGACACGGACACGACGACCTTCGGAGCGCCGGGCAGCCCCCATCCGGTCGCCGCGTGGGCCATGCGGGAGATCTCCCCCAGAAGAAGCCTCTGCGCCGAGGCCGGGACGTACTACGTGACCGTCGAGCGGGCCGCCCCCGACGCGCGCGGCGCCTCCCCCGACCCCTGGGAGCTGGAGCTCAGCACGGTGTCGGAACCTGGGACGAGGACGCCGGACGGCACGGCCGCACCCGAGGTATGGGACTCGGCCACCCCCGCGCCCGTCCAGGGAACCGCCCGGCGCCGCGCGGGCGGAGCGGGGTTCGCGCGGGCGGCCCCGCTCGGCGAGGGAGTGTGGCGCGACGACATACGGCCGGGCCAGACGCTCTTCTACCAGGTCCCCGTCGACTGGGGCCGGCAGCTCCACGCCACCGCCGAACTGGGCAGCTCCGGCACGGACGCCTCCGGCTACGTCGCCTCCGCGCTCACCCTGGACCTCTACAACCCGGTGCGCGGCCACGTCGAGGACCTGTCCGTCGGCTACGGCGGAGGCCAGAAGTCCAAGGCGCTCAAGCCACTGCCTCCGGTCGCGTACGAGAACCGGCACGCGTCGGGGCAGCAGGTCTCCGCGGTGCGGTTCGCCGGCGCCTACTACCTCGTCGCGCACCTCTCCCCGGAGGTCGCGGAGGAGTTCGGCGACGGACCGGTGCCGCTGACGCTGCGCGTGGGGCTGGGAGGGGCGGCGCAGGACGGGCCGGAGTACGCGGGCGGGACCGTGCCGTCGGACGTCTTCACCGTCGACGGCGGTGGAGGCGGCGCGGCCCCGGGTGAGGACGGCAGCGCGGGTGACGAGACCCTGTACCGGGCGCTCGCGGCGGGCGGCATCGGCACCGGGAGCGCCCTGGTGGTGGGGCTCGGAGTATGGACGGTGGTGGCCCGGCGGCGGGCCGCGGCCCTTCCCGAGTGACCCGGTGACGCCGTCGCCGTCGGTGGTGTGGTGCGTGCGGCGCAGTCAGATGCGGGTGAGCGCCCAGAAGCCCACGGCGTAGCACGCCAGGGCCAGCAGCAGCACGGGCACGGCGACCCGCGCCGGAGGGCCGGGTCTGCGGGTGCCGCGCCGGCGGTGGGAGCGGGGGCCCGGAGCCGGCTGCGCGCGCCCTGTGCCCGGAGGCGGAACCTGTGACGACCGGGCGGTGTATTCAGCAGTGGAGGGTTCGGGACGCACGGCCGGTGGCGGCAGGGGGGAGCGCAGCTGATGGGTCGCTTCGTAGGGGGAGACCTCGGGCGCCTGGTGCTGGTGGCCGTACGGGGGGTGGGGTACGTACTGCGGGGGGTGTGGGCGGTGCTCGGGGGAGCGCGGAGTGGGGACCGAGGAGGGCTGGGGCGGCGGCAGGGGGAAGCTGCCGGTGTCCGACAGGGCGGCGGGCCGCGGGGCGGCGTCCGGTGGCGTGGTGGAGGATCCGGTGGCGGTGCCGGCCGGGGTCCCGTGCCGCGGGTCGGGAGGTGCCGCGCTCCATGCCGGGCGAGGCTCGGGCGGGCCGCCCTCCGCGGCACCGGAAGACGCCCCGGCTCCCGCGCCCGCCCCCTCCCCGGCCGGACGCGGCGGCGCCCCGCTGCCTCCGGCACTCTGCCCCGCCGTCCCGCCCTTGCCCACACCCACCGGCCCGCCGGCCGCCGGGTGGAGCCCGGAAGCCCTCTTCTCGGGGCCGTCCTCGGTGAACCCGGGCGGCAGCGGGCCGAGTTGGTCGAAGATCTCGATCAGCTCGTCGTCGGGGCCGGGCTCCGGCAGCAGCTCCGCCGCCGCGGCGAGCGCCTTCCGCGCCCCCGTCGCCGTGCGGAAGCGCGCCTCCGGATCGGGCTGCAGCAAGGTGGCCACCACCTGCCACAGCGGCTCCGGGATGCCCTGGGGCGCCCCCGGCGTCCCGTGATCGGCGAAGTACTGGATGAGTGCCTTGGCGTCCGGCTTCGCGCCCTCGAGCAGATACAGGGCGACCAGGCCCACGGCGAACAGGTCGGCGGGGAAGTCCGGCTCGGAGCCCATCATCTGCTCCGGGGCCAGATACCCCGGGGTGCCGACGACCAGGTCGGTCTCGGTCAGCCGGGGCTCGCCCAGCCGCATGGCGATGCCGAAGTCCGACAGCCGCAGCTTCGGCCTGCCCCGGCCGGTGGCCTCCAGCAGCACGTTGGCGGGCTTGATGTCGCGGTGCACCACGTCCTCCGAGTGCACCGCCGCGAGTCCCGAGAGGAGCTGGTCGAGCAGGGTGCAGACGAACGCGGGCGGCAGCGGACCGTAGTCCCCGACCAGGTGCACCAGGGAACCGCCGGCCACCAGGTCCATGGTGAACAGGACCTTGTCGTCGTCGGCGGCCCAGCTGGTGGGGGCGAGCACATGCGGGTGGTCGATCCGCAGCGCCTGCTCGCGCACGAAGCGCAGCAGTGAATGGGCGTCGCTCTGCAGCAGCACCTTCGCCGCGACATAACGGCGACGGCGGTGGTCCCAGGCGCGCCAGACCGCGCCCACACCCCCGCGTCCGATCGGGTCGACCAGCTCGTACCGGCCGGCGAAGACCTCACCCATGACTGTGCGTCGCTCCTCCCCCTGAGGTGTCCCCCTGTCTCTCCCCCACGCCGAGCGGTGCGACTCCCCCTGTGCCCCGGTGTCCCCCCGGCCCTCACGTGTCACCGGCGGCCGAGCCCCCTTCGGCCGCCGGGGTGGTGCGTCAGCTCTGGTGCGCCTGGTAGTGCGTGACCGCGTCGGCCGTGCGGCCGGCGCCGTAGACCCGGAGGAACTCCGCCAGCTCCGGGTGGGCGGGTGCGAGGGAGTCCGCGGCGTCGAGGATGTCGCCGGCGGCCGCCACCGAACGCAGCAGGGACTGGATCTCACGGACCACGCGCTTGACCGTGGGAGCACCTGAACTGCTCGTGGTGGTCGTGGTGTTGGTGAGGACGGAACCCCCCTGGGACTTCTTGATCTCCTCCATGCGCTCCGTGGCCTCGGCCGCGCTGACGCTGCCGTCCGCGACCTGCCCCGCCAGGTCCTGGAGCAGCTGCACGCGCTGGACCACCGCCGGATTGCCGATCTTCGCCCGCTGGCCGCTCATCAGCTGCGACAGCATCGGCGCGGACAGTCCGAGCACCCCCGCCAGACGGGCCTGGTTGAGACCCAGGTCGTCTATGAGCCTACGGAAGAGCGCCCCCAACGGCTCCCCGTACCAATTCCGCTGCAGTTCCCGCGCTCTGGCGGTGGCTTCCTGCTGTGCGGCGTCCATTGCGTCTCCCCATCGCTTCCCCATGAACCGTGGGTTCGCTAGAGCGAACCACGCCACGCATCTTACGGAGAGTGGTTGGTCACGGGGACCCCCAATCTTTTTGCGGAATCCCCGGGGGGACCCGGTACTCTTGTCCCGGACGCCTGCCGGGATGTGTTTGTCCTGGTGGACGCATTCCCTCCGGGGCCTTAGCTCAGTTGGTAGAGCGCTGTCTTTGCATGGCAGATGTCAGGGGTTCGACTCCCCTAGGCTCCACAGAGAAGACCCCTCCGCCTGCGGAAACGCGGTGTGAGGGGTCTTGTTTCACGTGAAACGACGCGGTGGGACAGAGGGCCAATTCCTCTGTCCCGCCGCGTCGTTCGCGCCGTTCCTCGTGCTGACGGTCAGCTTCTGCGGTCACTCCTCGTCGCGCTTGGCGGCCTCTTCCTCGGCCTCCTTGGCCGCGACCTCGGGGTCCAGGGTCCCCACGTCGCTGCCGTCCACGGAGGTCAGGGTGGTCGAGCCGGACACGTCCGTCGCGGCCGGCGGTTCCACCAGCCAGTCGGGGTTGGCCTGCTTGTCCCACCACTTCCAGGCGGCGTAGGCGCCTCCTGCCACGGCGCCCACGATCAGCACGACCTTGGCCGCACGGCCGGCCGCGGCCCGCCGCTGCTGCTTGCGCACGAGCTTCTGGATCTGCCGGGCCGTGACCTGGCCCCGCAGAGCGGCGAGCGCGGCCGCGCTCCTGGCCGCGGCCTCCTCCCGGGCGGGACCGGCGGCGGCCACCGCCTGCTCGAGCACTGGCCGGGAGTACTCCGCGGCCTGGCGCGCGGCGAGGCGCGTGCGGACGGCGGCCTGGTGGGCGGCCTTGTCGACCTTCGGCGGCACGTGGGTCCGGGCCTGTTCCAGGTACGGCTGCACACGGGCGTCGTACTGCACGCGCGCCTGTTCCGCGGCCACGCGTGCCTGCTCCGCGGCCTGCGTCACCTTGGGCGCGAGCCGTACGCGGGCCTCCTGTGCGTAGTGTGCGGCCCTGACCTTGGCCGTGTCGGCGTAGGGCGCCACCACTTCCGCGGCGTGCAGCACGCTGTCCTTCGCCGAACCGGTCGCGGCGCGCACGCTGTCGATGCGGGTCACGAGTTCCTCCTCCTCGGTGGCGTACGGTATTTCGACTTTCCACCCTTTTCCGGATCATGCCTGCCGGGTCGGCGCGCGGCATGCGTGGACGGGCGAACGGGTGCCGCCCTCGGTGACCGACGGCGATATCGAGGGCAAGAGGGCGAATACGGTGCAACGGGTCTTTGTCGCCGACGATGCCACGGATCGGCACGATGCGCCCGCGGCGCGGAAGAACTCGTGACGGTTTCCGCGAGCGGTACGGCCCGGGACGCCCCCGGGGGTACGGAGGCCGGGCGACTGCGCGGCCGGTCCGTGCGAGGATCAGGGAGTCACGGAAAGACAACGGAAGGCACATCGTGGCTACGCAGCTTTACGCCACCCTGAAGACCAATCACGGCGACATCCAGGTCCAGCTCTTCCCGGACCACGCGCCGCAGACGGTCAAGAACTTCGTCGAGCTCGCCAAGGGCGAGCGGGAGTGGACGCACCCCCAGACCGGGCAGAAGACCACGGACAAGCTCTACGACGGCACGGTCTTCCACCGGGTGATCAGCGGTTTCATGATCCAGGGCGGTGACCCGCTGGGCAACGGCACCGGCGGTCCCGGCTACCAGTTCGGGGACGAGTTCCACCCGGACCTGCGCTTCGACAAGCCCTACCTGCTGGCGATGGCCAACGCGGGCCCGGGCACCAACGGCTCGCAGTTCTTCATCACTGTCTCCCCGACGGCCTGGCTGAACCGCAAGCACACGATCTTCGGCGAGGTCACCGACGCCGCCAGCCAGAAGGTCGTCGACACCATCGCCTCGACGCAGACCAACCCGCGCACCGACCGTCCGGTGAAGGACGTGGTCATCGAGTCGGTCGAGATCCGCGAGGGCTGAGTCCTTCGCTCCCCGGGTGCGAAAGCCTCCAAGGGAACCAATCGCCCCGCTCATCCGTAAGGATGGGCGGGGCGGGGCTTTCCCAACGACCTAGGGGATCTCATGGACGAGCAGGCCGCCGGCGGCCGGCAGGACGCCCAGCGCGTCCCGGGCTGTTACCGCCACCCGGACCGCGAGACCGGTGTCCGCTGTACCCGGTGCGAGCGGCCGATCTGCCCGGAGTGCATGGTCGAGGCCTCGGTCGGCTTCCAGTGCCCGGAGTGCGTCCGCGGCGGCGGGGGCACGGGGCACGCGCCGTCCGCCTCCATGCCCCGCACGCTGGCCGGCGGGAGCATCGCCGCGGACCCCCGGCTGGTGACCAAGATCCTCATCGGGATCAATGTCGCGGTGTTCCTCGCCGTGACGATCGAGAAGTCGCTGCTGGCCGATCTCTACCTGGTGGGGGCCTGGCCGCCGGCGCCGTTCATGCCTACCCAGGGCGTTGCGGACGGCGAGTGGTACCGCCTGGGGACCTCGATGTTCACGCACGAGGAACCCTGGCACATCGGCTTCAACATGCTCAGCCTGTGGCTGCTGGGCGGCCCGCTGGAACAGCATCTCGGCCGGGCGCGTTATCTCGCGCTGTATCTGATCTCCGGTCTCGCGGGCAGCGCCCTGACGTATCTGCTGGCCGGGGGGAGCACGGCCTCGCTCGGCGCGTCGGGCGCGGTCTTCGGGCTGTTCGGTGCGACGGCCGTGCTGATGCGCCGCCTCCGCTACGACATGCGGCCGATCATCGCGCTGCTGGTGATCAACCTCGTCATCACCTTCAGCTGGAGCGGCATCGCCTGGCAGGCCCATATCGGCGGGCTGGTCGCCGGTGTCGTCGTCGGCTACGCGATGGTGCACGCCCCGCGTGGGCGGCGGGCGCTGGTCCAGTACGGCACCTGTGCGCTGGTGCTGGGCCTGGTCGTGCTGATCACGCTGGTGAGGACCGCGCAGCTCACCTGAGCCGGAGTTTGTCCACAGACGGTGCCGGATCTTGTGCACACCGTGCGAGAAGCGTGCCGGATCCGGTTGCTGACCGCTGTTTCCGCAGGTCAGGCTGTATACGAACAGGCTTTCGGTTGGTGGTGTTTCTGTCACACCGGCGTCAACCCCGGAGGGGGTTATCCACAGATCGGGTCGCCTATCCACATGTGGACAAGGGCTGTGGATAACTCAGGGGATAACCCTGCCCAGAGCTGTGAACCCCTCCGGGCAGGGCAGGGCTCAGCGCCCGGCCGAAGCCGTGCGCGGAGCCCGGTCCGGCGCTACTTCCACTGCGTGGAGACGCCGAACCCGGCGGCGATGAAGCCGAAGCCCACCACGATGTTCCAGTTGCCCAGCTGGTCGATGGGCAGCGAGCCGTCCGTGACGTAGAAGACGACGATCCAGGCCAGGCCGATGAGGAACAGCGCCAGCATCACCGGCGCGACCCAGGCGCGGTTGGTCAGCTTGATCGCGGCCGTCTGCTTGGCCGGCGGCGGCGTGTAGTCGGCCTTCTTGCGGATACGTGACTTCGGCACGAGGGTCTCTCCTGTCGATGCGCTGCGTGGCCGCGCAGGGTCTGGGTCGGGCTCGGGGCAGCGTACAAGGGGACTCTGAGTGCTCCCCCGGGCGTCCGTTAGCGTAGTGCTTCTACGGCGCCGAAGGAGATAAGGGTACGTTGAGCAATTCTGCCGACTTCCCGGGGACGGAATCCAGTCCCGCGGCCCGCCCACGCCGTCCGCGTCCGGTGCGGGTGCTCACCGCGGGCATCTTCGCCCTCGCGGGCCTCCTTTTCTTCGTCAGTTTCGACACGGCCAAGGGCACCAACATCCGCACGGACGCCTCCCTGCTGAAGCTGTCCGACCTGATCCACGAGCGCAGCCGCAAGAACGCCGAGCTCGACGAGTCCAACGGCGCGTTGCGCAAGGACATAGAAGCCCTCGCCGAGCGGGACGACGGCAGCACCGAGGCCGAGGACGCCAAGCTGGCCGCGCTGGAGGAGCGCGCCGGCACCCAGGAGCTGAAGGGCGAGGCGGTCACCGTCACGCTGAACGACGCGCCGCCGGACGCCACCGCCAAGCTCCCCGGCTATCCCGAGCCGCAGCCGGACTACCTGGTCATCCACCAGCAGGACCTCCAGGCCGTGGTGAACGCCATGTGGCAGGGCGGCGCCGAGGGCATCCAGGTGATGGACCAGCGGCTGATCTCCACCAGCGCCGTCCGCTGCGTGGGCAACACCCTGATCCTCCAGGGCCGCGTCTACTCGCCGCCGTACACGATCACCGCGGTCGGGGAGCCGGAGAAGCTGAAGAAGGCGCTCGCCGCCTCGCCCGCGATCCAGAACTACATGGTCTACGTCAATGTCTACGGCCTCGGCTGGAAGGTCGAGGACGAGGGGACCACGACCCTGCCCGGCTACTCCGGCACGGTGGACCTGCACTACGCCGAACCCCTGGACTGACACCCGCCGTCCCCCGCCCGGCCGGTTTCACGTGGAACATGCGCCCGCTATCGAGGCGATCGGCCCCGCGGCACGTACTCAGGGGTGCCTACAGCGGACCGGTCGGCTTGTCACACAGCCTGTGGAGGCCGGGAAACAGAGGGCGTTGCGCCGTTAGTCTGGTGGCGTACGGCGTGGGTCAGGTGCCGTGGTACGACGGAAGGGACGGCATGTACAGCTGGATCTGGCGGCATCTGCCGGGCAACGGATGGGTGAGGGCACTCATCTCACTCGTGCTGATCGCCGTCGTGGTCTACGTCCTCTTCCAGTACGTCTTCCCGTGGGCGGAGCCGCTGCTGCCCTTCAACGATGTGACGGTGGACAACCAGTGAGCGCGCGCATTCTCGTCGTCGACAACTACGACAGCTTCGTCTTCAACCTGGTCCAGTACCTGTACCAGCTGGGCGCCGAGTGCGAGGTCCTGCGCAACGACGAGGTGTCGACGGGCCACGCCCAGGACGGCTTCGACGGCGTGCTGCTGTCCCCCGGCCCCGGGACCCCCGAAAAGGCCGGAGTCTGCGTGGACATGGTGCGGCACTGCGCCGCGACCGGTGTGCCCGTCTTCGGCGTCTGCCTCGGCATGCAGTCGATGCAGGTGGCCTACGGCGGTGTCGTCGACCGCGCCCCCGAGCTGTTGCACGGCAAGACCTCCCCGGTGACGCACGAGGGCAAGGGCGTCTTCGCCGGGCTGCCCTCCCCGTTCACCGCCACCCGGTACCACTCGCTGGCCGCCGAGCCGGCCACGGTGCCGGCCGAGCTGGAGGTCACGGCCCGCACCGAGGACGGCATCGTGATGGGGCTGAGGCACCGTGAGCTCCCGGTGGAGGGGGTGCAGTTCCACCCCGAGTCGGTGCTGACCGAGCACGGCCACCGGATGCTGGCCAACTGGCTCGCGGAGTGCGGTGACCCGGACGCGGTGGCGAGGTCCGCGGGGCTCGCCCCGGTGGTGGGCAGGTCCTCGGCGTGACGGCGCTGCGCCCCGAGCGCGAGTCCGGCGCCCACGGGTACGGCGCCGGCGACCAGGGCACCTCGTACGGCGGGCAGCCGTACGGGGTCCAGGGTGCGTACGGGGACGGCTGGTACGGCGAGGCGGCGACGCCCGGCCCCTTCGCGGGCGGCGCCGACGACGCCACCGCGCAGCTCCCGCCGGTCGACGAGGAGACCGTCGCGCTGCGCATCCCGGACCCGCCCCCGCGGACGGCGCGTGAGGAGGCTCCGCCGACCGGGGGCCGGGCGGCCCGCAGGAAGGCGGCCAGGAAGCGCCACGGGCGCCGTGGAGGCTCTCACAAGGCGGGGGACGGGTCACCGGCCGGAAGAGCAGGTGACGGGGCCTCTGAGGGGGCATCACGGGCTCCGCTGTCCCGGGTCGAGGCGCGCCGCCAGGCACGGGCGCGCAAGCCCGGCCCGGCGGTCGTGGCGAGCCGCGCCATCGGCGAGGTGTTCATCACCACCGGTGTGCTGATGCTGCTGTTCGTCACCTATCAGCTGTGGTGGACGAACGTGCGGGCGCAGGCACAGGCCGGCAAGGAGGCCAGCGACCTCCAGCAGGACTGGGAGAACGGCGAGCGCAGGCCCGGCGCGTTCGAGCCCGGGCAGGGTTTCGCGCTGCTGCACATACCGAAGCTGGACGTGGTGGTCCCGATCGCCGAGGGCATCAGCAGCAAGAAGGTGCTCGACCGGGGCATGGTCGGCCACTACGCGGAGGGCGCGCTGAAGACGGCGATGCCCTACGACAAGACCGGCAACTTCGGTCTGGCGGGGCACCGCAACACGCACGGGGAGCCGTTCCGGTACATCAACCGGCTGCAGCCGGGCGATCCGATCGTCGTGGAAACGCAGGACAAGTACTTCGTCTACAAGACGGCGTCGATGCTGCCGGTGACGCCGCCGAGCAACGTCAGCGTCCTCGACCCGGTGCCCAAGGGATCGGGCTTCACCGGACCGGGCCGCTACATCACGCTGACCACGTGCACACCTGAGTTCACCAGCAAGTACCGCTTGATCGTCTGGGGTCAGATGGTCGAGGAACGGCCGCGCAGCAAGGGCAAGCCGGATGCGCTCGTCAGTTAAGGGCAGAGGAAACGTGGCAGCGACCGCCGACGACACCGCACAGCACACGCACGCGTCCCCGCCTCCCCGGGGGCGCCGCCGTCTGGGGCCGGTGGCCATGGTGATCAGCTTCTTCGGGGAGATGCTCATCACCGCGGGGGTGGTGCTCGGCCTGTTCGTCGTCTACTCGCTGTGGTGGACGAACGTCGTCGCGGACCGCGCCGCGGACCGGCAGGCGGACAAGGTCCGCGACTCCTGGGCGCAGGAGTCCGACGGCGCCGAACGCGACGCGCCCGCCGTCTACGACAGCAAGAACGGCATCGGCTTCCTGCACGTGCCCACGATGAGCGACGACGACATCCTCGTGGAGAAGGGCACGTCGATGAAGGTCCTCAACGACGGCGTCGCCGGCTACTACACGGACCCCGTGAAGGCGACGCTGCCGACGTCCGGCAAGAAGGGCAACTTCTCCCTCGCCGCGCACCGGGACGGCCACGGCGCCAAGTTCCACGGCATCCACAAGATCAAGAAGGGTGACCCGGTCGTCTTCGAGACGAAGGACACGTGGTTCGTTTACAAGGTCTACGGCATCCTCCCGGAGACCTCGAAGTACAACGTCGGCGTCCTCGCCAAGGTCCCCGAGGAGTCCGGCCGCGAGAAGGCCGGCCACTACATCACGCTGACGACCTGCACGCCGATCTACACCAGCAAGTACCGCTACATCGTCTGGGGCGAACTGGTCCGCAAGGAGAAGGTGGACGAGAACCGCACGCCGCCGGAGGAGCTGCGCTGAGCGCCTGCCCTCACGGGAACAGCAAGGAGCCCCGGTCCCCTCCGAAGAGGGGGCCGGGGCTCCTGTCGTACGGGGACCCGCGGGTCAGCCGAAGATGCCGCCGTCGCCGCCACCGCCGCCGACCGTGAACAGGGTCACTCCCGTGCCCTTGTCCACCTGGCTGTCCTGGGGCGGGTTGGAGGTGATCACGCGGGCGTTGGGATCGCCCGGGCCCTGAACACCGGCGACGGAGAGGCCCGCCTCCTGGAGCATGCGCTGGGCGTCCTCGAGCTTCTGGCCGTTGACCTTGGGCACGGCCACCTTCTCGGGTGCCTTCGCCTTGCCGATGAAGATCTGCACCTGGGTGCCCTTGGAGACCTCGGTGTTCGCCGAGGGCGAGGTGCGGATGACCTTGCCGACCAGGTTCGGGTCGTCGGTCTCCTCCTCGACGCAGCTGCCCGTGAGGTTGTTCGCCGTCATCTGGGCCGTGGCCTCTTCACAGCTCTTGGTGACGACGTCCGGGACCGTGGACTTCTCCTCGGCCTTGGCGACCGTGAGGGTGACGGTGGTGCCCTTCTCCACCTCTTCGCCGAGATCCGGGTTCTGCTCGATGACCGTGCCCGGTTCCTCGCCGCTGATCTCTTCCTCGACCTCGACGACGAACCCGTACTTCTCGCCTTCGAGTTCGGCCTTGGCGTCCTCGAGCTTGTCGCCGATCACACTCGGCACCGCGACCTTCGGCGCGCCGGTGGAGACCACCAGGTTGACGGTGTCGCCCTTCTCCACCTTGGTGCCGGCCGTCGGGTCCTGCTCACAGACGTTGCCCTTGGCCTGCTTCTCGCAGGGCTCCTCCGTGAAGCTCAGCTTCAACTCGCTGTTGGCGGCGAGTTTCTGGGCGTTCGCCTTCGTCTCGCCCACGAAGTTGGGGGCCGCGACGGTGCTGTTGTCCACTCCTTCGCCGCTGATCGCCCACCGGCCGATCAGAATGGCGCCGATCAGGACCAGGACACCGGCCACGACCAGCAATATCGTGCTGGTGTTGTTCCTCTTCTGCGGGCGGCGCCGGCTCTGGCGGTCGTCGTAGCCGTAACCGCCGTCGTCCGGGTTCATGGGCGGCAGCATCGAGGTGGCGCCCGCGCCGGCGTCCGAGCGCAGCGCCGTCGTCGGCTGGTCGTCCGGGTAGCCGCCGTAGCCGACGGCGCCCATGGCGGCGGTCGCCGCGACCGGCTGGCCGTCGAGGCAGGCCTCGATGTCGGCGCGCATCTCGTCGGCCGACTGGTAGCGGTAGTCGGGGTCCTTGACCAGTGCCTTCAGGACGATCGCGTCCATCTCGGGCGTGATCTCGGGGTCGAAGACGCTCGGCGGCTGCGGCTCCTCCCGCACATGCTGGTACGCGACCGCGACCGGGGAGTCGCCGACGAACGGCGGCCGCACGGTGAGCAGTTCGTACAGCAGGCAGCCGGTGGAGTACAGGTCGGAGCGCGCGTCCACCTGCTCGCCCTTGGCCTGCTCCGGGGAGAGGTACTGGGCGGTGCCGATGACGGCGGCGGTCTGGGTCATCGTCATGCCGGAGTCGCCCATGGCGCGGGCGATGCCGAAGTCCATGACCTTGACCTGGCCGTTGCGCGTCAGCATGACGTTCGCCGGCTTGATGTCGCGGTGGACGATGCCGGCCCGGTGGGAGTACTCGAGCGCCTGGAGGATGCCGATGGTCATCTCGAGCGTCCGCTCCGGCAGCAGCTTGCGACCGCTGTGCAGCAGCTCACGGAGCGTGGAGCCGTCGACGTACTCCATGACGATGTACGGGATGGAGACCCCGTCGATGTAGTCCTCGCCCGTGTCGTAGACCGCGACGATCGCGGGATGGTTGAGCGAGGCGGCCGACTGGGCCTCCCGGCGGAACCGGGCCTGGAAGGACGGGTCACGCGCGAGATCGGCGCGGAGCGTCTTCACTGCCACGGTGCGGCCGAGGCGGGTGTCGTGAGCGAGGTAGACCTCGGCCATTCCACCGCGACCGAGCACCTGGCCCAGTTCGTACCGGCCGCCGAGGCGACGCGGCTCTTCCATAGCTACCTACCAGCCCTCTCCGTCGGTCCCGACCGGCACCCTTGTGCGGTCGGAGGCTGCGTTCCGGGCCTACCGTACCCGGCTCTTTTTCTGTGCCCTGGCAAAGTGCGTCAGCCGATACAGGACCGGTACCGCAACGTGCACCGATGTGAAGCAGACGTGACCGGGGTCACTCCTTGCTCTTGAGGACCGCCTCCATGACGCTCTTGGCGATCGGGGCCGCGAGGCCGCCACCGGAGATGTCACCTCGCACCGCGTTCTCGTCCTCGATGACGACCGCCACGGCGACGGGCGCGCTGCCGTCGTCGGTCTTGGCGTAGGAGATGAACCAGGCGTACGGGTTCTTGCTGTTGTTCTCGCCGTGCTGGGCGGTACCGGTCTTGCCGCCGACCGTGACGCCGTCGATCTTGGCGTTGCCGCCGGTGCCGTCGTTGACGACGGTCTCCATCATCGACTGGAGGATCTGGGCGTTCTCCGGCGAGAGCGGCTCGCTGAACTTCTCCGGGTCGGTCTTCTCGATGGTGTCCAGGCCGGGCGTCTGCAGCTCGTCGACCATGTACGGCTTCATCAGCGTGCCGTTGTTGGCGACGGCGGCGGCGACCATGGCCATCTGCAGCGGGGTCGCCGCGGTGTTGAACTGGCCGATGGAGGACAGCGCGACCTGCGACGGCTCCATGTCCTTGTCGAACAGGGAGGAGCTGGTGCGGACCGGCGTGAAGTGCTCCTCGCCGAAGCCGAACTTCTTGGCCGTCTCCAGCATCTTGTCGTTGCCGAGGTCGGTGCCGAGCTTGCCGAAGACGGTGTTGCAGGACACGCGCAGCGCCTCGCGGAGGCTGGCGTCCTTGCAGGGCAGGTCGCCGTCGTTCTTCAGCTCGGTCGTGGTGCCCTTCATGATGTAGGGCAGCGGGGTGTCGGTCTTCTGGTCCGCGTCCTCGACCATGCCGTGCTCCAGCGCGGCGGCGGCCGTGACGACCTTGAAGGTCGAGCCGGGCGGGTACACCTCGCGGAGCGCCCGGTTCAGCATCGGGTCGTCCGGGTTGTTCTTCTTCTGCAGCTTCTCCCACGCCTTGGCGTCCGTCTCGAGGCTGTTGCCCGCGATCGTGGACGGGTCGTACGACGGGTACGAGGCCAGCGCGAGGATCTTGCCGGTGGACGGCTCCAGGGCGACGACGGAGCCCTTGCCGCCCTGCTTCTTCAGGCCGTTGTAGGCGGCCTTCTGGGCGGCGCCGCTGAGCGTGGTGACGACGTTGCCGCCCTGCTTCTTCTTGCCGGTCAGCATGTCGAGCGTGTTGCGGAAGAACAGCCGGTCGTCGTTGCCGGTGAGGATGCCGTCCTCGATGGACTCCAGCTGGTTGGCGCCGAAGGCCTGGGAGACGTAACCGGTGACCGGCGCCCACATGGCGCCGTTCTTGTACGTGCGCTTGTACGCGAAGTCGCCGCCGGTCGCCTTGTGACCGGTGATGGGCTCGCCGTCGACGATGATGTCGCCGCGCGGGGTGGCGTAGCGCTCGATCGCCACGCGGCGGTTCTTCTCGTCCGTCCGTAGCTTGTCGGCCTGGGCGTACTGGATCCAGTTGTTCCTGACGAGCAGGGCGAGCATCAGCAGGCCGCAGAAGATGGCGACCCGGCGCAGGGGCTTGTTCACGGGCGGACCACCTGGGTCATCTCGGCGTCGGGGTTGGAGGCGGGGGCGGGCGCCGGACGGCGGGCGGTGTCGCTGATCCTGAGCAGGATGCCGATCAGCGCCCAGTTGGCGATCACGGAGGAACCTCCGTACGCCAGGAAGGGCATGGTCATACCGGTCAGCGGGATGAGGCCCATGACGCCGCCGGCCACCACGAAGACCTGGAGCGCGAAGGCGCCGGAGAGGCCGATGGCGAGCAGCTTGCCGAACGGGTCGCGGGCGGCGAGGGCGGTCCGCACGCCCCGCTCCACGATCAGCGCGTAGAGCAGCAGCAGCGCCATGACGCCGGCCAGACCGAGCTCCTCGCCGAAGGTGGCGAGGATGAAGTCGGAGTTGGCCGCGAATCCGATGAGGTCGGAGTGGCCCTGGCCCCAGCCCGAGCCGAGGGTGCCGCCGGAGCCGAACGCCCACAGCGCCTGCATGGCCTGCTCGGAGTGGACGATGCCGTCCTGGACGCCGGCGCGGCTGAGGTCGAACTCGCGCTCCGGGTTCAGCCAGGCCTGCACACGCGTCTGGATGTGCGGCTCGAAGCTCGCCACGCCGACGGCGCCGGCCGCGGACATCAGCAGACCGAAGACGATCCAGCTGGTGCGCTCGGTGGCGACGTACAGCATGATCACGAACATGCCGAAGAACAGCAGCGAGGTGCCGAGGTCGGTCTCGAAGACCAGAATCAGGATGGAGATGATCCAGACCACGATGATCGGACCGAGGTCACGGCCGCGGGGCAGGTAGAGCCCCATGAAGCGGCGGCTGGCCAGGGCCAGCGCGTCCCGCTTGACCATCAGGTAGCCGGCGAAGAACACCGCCAGCACGATCTTGGCGAACTCACCGGGCTGCAGCGTGCCGAGGCCGGGGATCTTGATCCAGATCCTGGCGCCGAAGACGTTGTGGCCGAGGCCCGGGACCAGCGGCAGGAGCAGCAGCACCAGCGCGCCCGCCATCGAGATGTAGGTGTAGCGCTGCAGGACGCGGTGGTCCTTGAGGAAGAACAGCACGGCCACGAACAGGGCCACGCCGATCGCCGAGTACATCAGCTGGCGCGGCGCGGCCTCCACGAAGGTCCGGCTCTGCTGGAGGCGCTCGGACTGGTCCAGGCGCCAGATGGCGACCAGCCCCAGGCCGTTGAGCAGCGTGGCGAGCGGCAGCAGCAGCGGGTCCGCGTACGGGGCGAACTTGCGCACGGCGAGGTGGCCGAGGCCCGCCATCAGGCCGAGCCCCAGGCCGTAGCTCAGCAGCCCGGCGGGCACCTGGTCGTCGAGGGCGAGGCCCACGTTGGCGTAGGCGAAGACCGGGATGACGACGGCGAACACCAGCAGCGCCAGCTCGGTGTTGCGGCGGCTGGGCGCGCCGATGGCACCGATCGTGGACGTGTGCTGCGTCGACGGGTTGGTAGTACTGCTCATCGTGTGACAGGGCCTCTCACGGCTTGCCTACTGCTTACCGCACAGCGAGACGACCTTCTGCTCTTCCTCCGAGAGGCTGGGGCCGGGGCTGGTAGTGGGTGCGGTCGTGGACGGGGGCGTGGACTGCTCCGGGTCAGGGGCCTTCGCCGAGCCGGAAGGGTTCGGCGACGGCGATGCCTTGGACGCGAAGGAGGCGGGAGTGGTTCCCGTGGTGCCCCCTGCCTCGCCCTCGCCGGTGCGCGTGCTCTTCTCGCTGTCGGCGGCGCGCCGCTCGGCCTGCTTCTTGCACGCGGAGGCCTGGACGGCCAGTTCCTCGATCTTCTCCCGCGCGCCGTAGAGATCGCCCTCGACGATGGTCGCCTCGACCTGCTTGCGCTGGTAGGGCGGCAGGTACTTGAGTTCGATCTCGGGGTGGTCCTTCTCGACCTTCGAGAGGGACACCCAGGCCAGGTCCTGGTTGATGCCCCGGTACAGCGCGACGTGCTCGCCCTTGGCGCCGACGTAGTACTGCGTCTGCGTCCAGCGCCATCCGCCGTACAGGCCGGCGCCGATGACGGCCAGCGTGAGCAGGCTGTACACGGACCTCTTGATCCACCGGCGGTTCCTGGCGGGCTTGACGAAGTCGTCGTCGCCGTAGCCGAAGCCGTCGGTCTGGATGAAACCGGTGACGTCGCCGCTGCCGGGCGGGCCGAACTCGCCGCCCCCGCCGCGCCGCCGCCCGAGGCCGGCGGCACGGCCCGCGGGCGTCTGCATGATGCCGTTGTCGTGCAGCTGGTTCTGGTTCTCGGCGACGGCGCCGACCACGACCGGGGTGTCGGACAGCTGACCGGCCAGGGTGTCCCCGGTGTCCAGGTCGAGCACGTCGGCGACGATCACGGTGATGTTGTCGGGCCCGCCGCCGCGCAGCGCCAGCTCGATCAGGTTCTGGACCGTCTCCTCGGGGCCCTGGTAGCTGGCCAGGGCCTCCTCGAGGGTCTGGTGGGAGACCACGCCGGACAGGCCGTCGGAGCAGATCAGGTAGCGGTCGCCGGCCCGCACCTCGCGGATGGAGAGGTCGGGTTCGACGTGCTCGCCGCTGCCCAGGGCCCGCATCAGCAGGGACCGCTGCGGGTGGGTGGTGGCCTCCTCCTCGGTGATCCGGCCCTCGTCCACCAGACGCTGCACCCAGGTGTGGTCCTGGGTGATCTGGGTGAGGACGCCGTCGCGCAGGAGGTAGGCGCGGGAGTCGCCGACGTGCACCATGCCCAGGCGCTGACCGGTCCACAGCAGCGCGGTCAGGGTGGTGCCCATGCCCTCGAGCTGGGGGTCCTCCTCGACCATCATGCGCAGCTGGTCGTTGGCCCGCTGGACGGCCGTGCCGAGCGAGGTGAGCAGGTCGGAGCCGGGCACGTCGTCGTCGAGGGCGACGATGGTGGAGATCGCCTCGGAGGAGGCGACCTCACCGGCGGCGGCGCCGCCCATGCCGTCGGCGATGGCGAGCAGGCGGGGACCGGCGTAACCGGAGTCCTCGTTGCCCTCCCGGATCATGCCCTTGTGCGATCCGGCGGCGAAGCGCAGGGACAGACTCATGCGCACCTCGCCCGTCGGCTCCGGGTACAGCCGGTCGTGTCGAGCCACACTGCCCACCCTCCGGTCGGGAGCGCGCCGGGACCCTGGGTGAGGACCCCCACCGCGTGCTCGCTCCGCTCGCTCATTCTCGTACTACTTCCGCAGCTCGATGACGGTCTTGCCGATGCGGATCGGTGCGCCCAGCGAAATCGGTGTGGGGGTCGTCAGCCGGGTCCGGTCCAGGTAGGTGCCGTTGGTGGAGCCCAGGTCCTCGACGATCCACTGACCGTCGCGGTCCGGGTAGATCCTGGCATGGCGGCTGGAGGCGTAGTCGTCGTCCAGCACGATCGTGCTGTCGTGCGCCCGGCCCAGGGTGATGGTCTGGCCCTGGAGCGCGACGGTGGTGCCGGTCAGCGTGCCCTCGGTCACGACCAGCTTGGTGGGGGTGTTGCGGCCGCGGCGGCCGCCGCCGGACTGCTGGCGCTGCTGCGGCGGCGCCTGGCGGGACGCCTGCTGCCGGCCGGCCTCGCGCCGGGATCCGCGCTGGGTGACGCGAGTGCCGAACAGGTCACTCCGGATGACCTGCACGGCCACGATCACGAACAGCCACAGAACGGCCAGGAAACCCAGCCGCATGACCGTGAGGGTCAGCTCTGACATTGCCCCCGCTTCACCCTTCGGCTTGCCTATAGATAACGGTGGTGCTGCCCACGACGATCCGCGAGCCGTCGCGGAGCGTAGCGCGGGTGGTGTGCTGCCCGTCCACCACGATGCCGTTGGTGGAGCCGAGGTCCTGGATCGTCGAGGGCGTTCCGGTCCGGATCTCGCAGTGCCGGCGCGAGACGCCGGGGTCGTCGATCCGCACGTCGGCCTCGGTGCTGCGGCCCATCACCAGGGTGGGGCGGGAGATCTGGTGGCGGGTGCCGTTGATCTCGATCCAGTAGCGGGTGCGTCCGCCGGGCACCGGGCCGGGGGCCGCGGCCGGCGGGTAGCCGTACCCGCCGGGGCGGCCGGGCGGCGGCGCGGCGGGCATGGGCGGGGCGCCCGCGGGGGCGGCCGGCGGGTAGCCGTAGCCTCCGGGACGGCCGGCGGGCGGGGCCGGAGCGGCCGCGCCGGGGGCCGCCGCCTGGCTGGCGGAGGAGGCGAGCGTGCGGCTGCGCACCCGGTACAGACCGGTGTCGAGGTCCTCGGCCTTCTCCAGGTGCACCTTGATCGGACCCATGAACGTGTAGCGCTGCTGCTTGGCGTAGTCGCGGACCATGCCCGCGAGCTCGTCGCCGAGCTGCCCGGAGTACGGGCTGAGCCGCTCGAAGTCCGGTGTGCTCAGTTCCACGATGAAGTCGTTGGGCACGACGGTGCGGTCGCGGTTCCAGATGGTGGCGTTGTTGTCGCACTCCCGCTGGAGCGCACCGGCGATCTCCACGGGCTGGACCTCGGACTTGAACACCTTGGCGAAGGTGCCGTTGACCAGACCTTCGAGACGCTGCTCGAATTTCTTCAGGACTCCCATGGGGCACCTCCTCCGTCGCTGCCGTCCTGTGTACTGCCCCGTGCACCGTTGTGTGCACCGCTTACCTGGTACTGCTTACTGATCGTATCCACGCGCCGCCCGATCGGCTGGTTCCCCCTGTCCGCCCGGCCGCCGGGTGTCGACGCCTGACGAAGTTCCCTCCGAGGCTCCTCTTCGAACTCCGTCGGCCGTGGTGGTGCCCGTCGTTCTGCCATGGATCGTAGAGGGGGCCACAGACCAGTGTCCCGCACCCGGCGGTGGTCTCCGTCCGCCTCCTGGGGAGACGGGCGCCACCGGTACGAGGTTGATACGTGGGGCGGTCATGGCCGCGACATGAACGGGCGGGCGGGACGCCTCTGTGAACGGCGGCGGGCTCCCGCGGGGAGGGCGGTGCGGGTGTGGACGGGACGTCGGCGGGGCGGCCCGAGGGGGTGGTCACGGCGTCGTCCCCGGTCGGAGGCGGTGCCCGGAGAAGGGATGTGAATCCACCCCGGCCAGCGTGCTAATGTTCTCGATGTCGGAAGGCGCCAGGCCCCACGGGGCAAGGGCCGGAAGACACACCCAATGCGCGGGTGGCGGAATAGGCAGACGCGCTGGATTCAGGTTCCAGTGCCCGAAAGGGCGTGGGGGTTCAACTCCCCCCTCGCGCACACCGTCGAAAGGGCGGCATCCATCGGATGCCGCCCTTTCGCATGTCCGGATCTCCGTGCGGCGGGTGGGTGTGTGAGGAACATCTCATGATCGAAATGGGTGCGCGGGGGCGGCAAGAGGGGTGAACTCCGGTCGTAACGGACCGTGGGGCGGACCGTTGGGGATCGCGGGCCCGGAGCGGGTGACCGGGCATGGTCGAACAGCGGAGTCGAACAGGGGGGATCCGGCCGGACGGGGTGTTCGTCCGCGGTTGTCCACAGGATGTGGATTGTCCACAGGGCTGCCGCCCGCGTGCCCCCCGGCTGTACGGTCTGCTCGATCGATGTCGACACGTGTGCATCGCACGCATGTGCAGGGGAGGCGGTCGTGATGAGCGACGCCCGCGCCGGAGTGGCCGAAGGGGACGCCGGGGCCGGACCACGGCTGCCGCAGGTGCCGGGATTCGGCCGTTGGCCCGCCGCCGGCACGCCCAAGGAGGAGGGCAAGGCGCTGCGCGCACGGGTCCCCCGCAGCGCCCACGCCGCCCTGGACCTGGACGCCGCCCGGCCCGACGCCGTGACCGCCGTCGAGGCGTCCAGCCGCGGCCGGCTGCCCGAGCTGGCGCCCCTCCGCGTCGGCCGGATGGCGGCCACCCCGTTCGCCTTCCTGCGCGGCTCGGCGGGCCTCATGGCCCACGACCTCGCCCGCACGCCCGTCACCGGGACCGGCGCCCAGATCTGCGGCGACGCCCACGCGGCCAACTTCGGCCTCTACGGCGACGCCCGCGGCGGCCTGGTCATCGACCTCAACGACTTCGACGAGACCGTGCACGGCCCCTGGGAGTGGGACCTCAAGCGGCTCGCCGCCTCCCTGGTGCTCGCCGGACGGGAGGCCGGCGCGGACGAGGACGTCTGCCGTGCGGCAGCCCACGACGCGGTGGGCGCCTACCGCCGCACCATGCGGCTGCTGGCCAAGCTGCCGGCCCTGGACGCGTGGAACGCCATCGCGGACGAGGAACTGGTCTCCCACACCGACGCGCACGACCTCGTCGGCACCCTGGAGCGGGTCGCCGAGAAGGCCCGCGCCAACACCAGCGGCCGCTTCGCCGCCAAGTCCACCGAGCGCACCGAGGACGGCGGACGCCGCTTCGTCGACGCCCCGCCCGTGCTGCGCCGCGTCCCGGACGCCGAGGCGTTCGCCGTCGCCTCCTCCCTCGAGCAGTACCTCGCCACGCTCCCGGCCGACCGCCACCCTCTGCTCGCCCGCCACGCGGTGCATGACGTGGCGTTCCGCGTCGTCGGCACCGGCAGCGTCGGCACCCGCTCCTACGTCGTGCTGCTGCTCGACCACCGGGGCGAGCCGCTCGTCCTCCAGGTGAAGGAGGCCCGCCCCTCGGCGCTGGTGCCGCACCTCCCGGCCGCCGGCTTCGACGCCCCCCGAGCGGAGCACGAGGGCCGCCGCGTGGTCGAGGGCCAGAAGCGGATGCAGGTGATAAGCGACAGCCTGCTCGGCTGGACCACCGTCGACGGGCGGCCGTACCAGGTGCGCCAGTTCCGCAACCGCAAGGGAAGCGTGGACCCGGCCGCGCTGGCCGCCGACCAGATCGACGACTACGCCCGTATGACCGGCGCCCTGCTGGCCCGCGCCCACAGCCACAGCGCCGACCCCCGCCTGATCGCCGGGTACTGCGGCAAGAACGACGAGCTGGACGAGGCGGTCGCCGCGTTCGCCGTCGCCTACGCCGACCGCACCGAGGCCGATCACACGGACCTGGTCGCGGCGGTGCGCGCCGGGCGGATCGCAGCGGAGACGGGCGTCTGAGCCGGCCCGCCACGGGACGCCCCGGCCCACAGGGACGCACGTCGCTTGACGGGACGTGCCCCTCCCCGCAGGTGGCCTACGCTGTCCGGGTGACGACCTCGGAAGGTGACCAGGGTGAAGGCGCCGGCGCGCAGCGTACGCCCGTCGGCGGTGGCGCGACGCGGCCCGAGGAGCGGCTGGAACAGGCCGTGCGGGCGGCGGAGAAGGCGCTGATCGAGTTCGAGATCGCCGTGGAGACGTTCCGCGTCGAGGTCGAGAACTTCTCCCGGCTGCACGAACAGAAGCTGGGCCCCATGTACGCCCGCATCGAGGAGCTGGACGCCCGGATCCTCGAGATCAAGGCGGCCCGCAGCGACGACCCCGAGGACCGGCGGAAGGCCGACGAGGCGCGCGCCCGGCTGATGCCGATCCCCGGCGTCGAAGAGCTGATGAACGGCTGGATGGACGGGGGCGGCCTGTTCCCCGAGGCCACCGCCATGCTCACGGACCAGCCGGTGCGGCCCCCGCAGCGGGTGCGGCCCGGCGAGGAGGCCCGCAAGCTGTACCGCGAGCTGGTCCGCAAGGCGCACCCCGACCTGGCGCAGGAGGACAAGGAGCGCGCCCGCCGCGAGGAGTTCATCACCCGCGTCAACGCCGCCTACGCCCGCGGCAGCGCGGACGAGCTGCGTGAGCTCGCCGAGGAGTGGGCCGCGGGACCGGAGCTGAAGCACACCCCCAGCCCCGCGGAGGAGCTCTACGCCCGCCTCGAATGGCTCTCCCAGCGCAAGGAACTGCTCACCCTGGTCGCCCGGAACCTGGAGGAGAGCGCCATCGGCTCCATGCTGCGGCTGGCCCCCGACGACCCCGACGGGCTCCTGGAGGACATCGCCGCGCAGCTGCGGGCCCAGGTGGCCGAGCGTGAGGCGGAGCTGGCGGCGCTGCAGGGCTGAGCCGGCCCCCGGCGGGACGGAAGCCAGGACGGCGCGGCATGGGAACCGGCGGGCGTGCCCGGTCCGGTAGCGTCGGAGGCATGAGTTTTGGAGCTGGTGTGCCCACGGTCCAGGTCGGCGACCTCAAGGACGGCGACTTCCTGCTGGACGTCCGTGAGGACGACGAATGGAAGGCCGGTCACGCCGAAGGCGCGCTGCACATCCCGATCAGCGAGTTCGTCGCCCGCTACGGCGAGCTGACCGAGGCCGCCCCGCAGGACGGCCGGGTTCATGTGATCTGCCGCTCCGGCGGACGGTCGGCCCAGGTCACCATGTACCTGGCCCAGCAGGGCATCGACGCCGTGAACGTGGACGGCGGGATGCAGGTGTGGGAGGCCGCGGGGCGTCCCGTCGTCACGGACGACGGACAGCCGGGCCACGTGCTCTAGCAGGCGCCCAGGACGGCCAAGAGGGGGCGTCCTGGGCGCCTGGCGCGCCCAGCCGGGCGGGACCGGCCGTGTCAGCGGTCGAAGTCCAGCTCGACCTTCTCCGTCACCGGGTGCGACTGGCAGGCCAGGACGTAACCCGCCTCGGTCTCCTCCGACTCCAGGGCGAAGTTGCGGTCCATGCGCACCTCGCCGGAGACCAGGAACGCGCGGCAGGTGCCGCACACGCCGCCCTTGCAGGCGTAGGGCGCATCCGGACGGTTGCGCAGCACCGTGTCCAGCAGGGACTCGCCCGCCTGGACGGGCCAGGTGCCGCCGCGTCCGTCGAGCCGCGCCGTCACCGTGCTGTACGCGGGCGCGGCCGGGGCTCCCGCGGAGGCCGCCGGTCCGGAGTCCACGTGGAAGATCTCCT
Source organism: Streptomyces albogriseolus (assembly GCA_014650475.1). Taxonomy (GTDB): domain Bacteria; phylum Actinomycetota; class Actinomycetes; order Streptomycetales; family Streptomycetaceae; genus Streptomyces; species Streptomyces albogriseolus. The sequence continues at coordinate 429,818 of BMVA01000003.1, read as the reverse complement.
GGTGGATGCGGGAGCGGGAGACGCCCAGCCCGCGCAGCGCCCGCTCGGCGCCCTCCACCAGCCCGTACGGCCCGCACAGGAACCAGCCGTCGACCTGGTCCACCGGCAGCAGCGCCGGGAGCAGCGAGGCCAGCCGCTCCCGGTCCAGCCGCCCGGACGGCAGTCCCGCCTGCTGCTCCTCCCGGGAGAGCGCCGTCACCAGCTGGAACCGGTCGGGGTAGCGGTCCTTCAGGTCGGCGACCTCCTCCAGGAACATCGTGGAGGCGGTCGTCCGGTCGCTGCGTATCAGGCAGAACCGGGCCTTCGGCTCACGGGCCAGGAGCGTCGAGGCGATCGACAGCACCGGGGTGATGCCGCTGCCGCCGACCACGGCCGCGTACAGGCCCGGGGCCGGGGGGAGGGTGAAGCGGCCGGCGGGCGTCATGACCTCCAGCTCGTCGCCGGGGCCGATCTCCTTGAGCGCGTACGTGGAGAACGCACCGCCCTCCACCAGCCGCACCCCGACGCGGAGGGTGCCGGGCGCCTCACCGTCGGGGGCGGGGGAGCAGATCGAGTAGGTGCGGCGGATCTCGTCTCCGTCGGCGACGCGGCGCAGCGTGAGGTGCTGCCCGGGCACGTAGCGGTACTCCTCGCGCAGCTGAGGGGGGACGGCGAGGGTGAGGGCGACGGAGTCGTCGGTGAGCCGGTCGACCGCGGCCACCCGGAGCCGGTGGAAGCGGGCCATCACAACTCCTTGAAGTGGTCGAACGGTTCACGGCAGGCCAGGCAGCGGCGCAGCGCCTTGCACGCGGTGGAGGAGAAACGGCTGAGGAGCTCGGTCTCGGCGGAGCCGCAGTGCGGGCAGCGGACGGGCTCCGGCCCGTCGGCGGGGCGGCCGCCCTCGCGGGTCCGCGTGGGGCCGAGCCCGACCCGGACGGGCCCGGAGGCGGCGCCCGTGCGCGGCGGGGCGATGCCGAACTCCCGCAGTTTGCGGCGACCTTCGTCGGTGATGTCGTCGGTCGACCAGGCGGGGGCGAGGACCGTGCGCACCGTGACCTCGCGCACGCCGTTCTCGCGCAGCACGCGCTCTATGTCGAGGCTCATCACCTCGACGGCCGGGCAGCCGGTGTAGGTCGGGGTGAGGTCGACCTCGACGCTGTCCGTGCCGTGCGCCCGCACCGCGCGGACCACGCCCAGCTCGCGCAGGGTCAGCACGGGCAGCTCCGGGTCGGGCACCGAGCCGGCGAGCTCCAGCAGCCGCTCCTCCAGGGGCGTGGTGGTCACCATGTCGCCCCCGGGTGGCTGCGGTGCAGGTGCTGCATCTCGGCGAGCATCCGGCCGAACGGCTCGGTGTGCAGGCCCTGGCGGCCCGCGCCGGCCCTCCAGGCTCCCGAGCGGGGGCCCTCGGGCGGCGTGAGTGTGGCGCGGCCCAGCACGTCCTGGACCGCGTCCAGCCAGGCGCGCTCCAGGCCGGGCCAGTCGATGCCGTCGAGGCCCTCGACGGGCTGGAACATCTCGCCGGTGAAGCGCCACAGGGCGTCCACGGCCCGCTGCATGCGGGCGTGGCTCTCGTCCGTGCCGTCGCCGAGGCGCAGGGTCCACTGCTCGGCGTGGTCACGGTGGTAGGCGGCCTCCTTGACGGCCTTGCCTGCCAGCGGGGCGAAGGGGCCGTCGCCTGAGGCCAGCCGGTCGTGCAGAAGGTGCTGGTACACCGAGAAGTACAGCTGGCGGGCGATGGTGTGGGCGAAGTCGCCGTTCGGCTGCTCCACCAGCTGGAGGTTGCGGAAGGCGCGCTCCTCGCGCAGGAAGGCCAGCTCGTCCTCGTCGCCGGCCATCGACAGCAGCACTCGGGCCTGGCCGAGCAGGTCGAGCGCGATGTTGGCGAGGGCGACCTCCTCCTCCAGCACCGGCGCGTGCCCGGCCCACTCGCCGAGGCGGTGGGAGAGCACCAGGGCGTCGTCGCCGAGGGCGAGCGCGGCGGCCGTGGGGACCGTGTCCGCGGCGGGTGTCGTGGTCACAGGTGCTGCACCCCCTCGGGGATCTCGTAGAAGGTCGGGTGCCGGTAGGGCTTGTCGGCGGCCGGCTCGAAGAAGGGGTCCTTCTCGTCGGGCGAGGAGGCGGTGATCGCGGAGGACGGCACGACCCAGATGGAGACGCCCTCGCCGCGCCGGGTGTACAGATCGCGCGCGTTGCGCAGCGCGAGTTCCGCGTCCGGGGCGTGCAGGCTGCCGGCGTGGGTGTGGGACAGGCCCCGGCGCGAGCGCACGAAGACCTCCCACAGCGGCCAGTCGGTGTGGGTCATGCGCGCGTCGCTCCCGTCTCGTCGTTGCTGTGCTTGGCCGCATGGGCCGCTGCCGCCTCCCGGACCCAGGCGCCCTCCTCGTGGGCCTGCCTGCGCCGGGACAGGCGCTGTTCGTTGCACGGGCCGTCTCCCTTGAGGACGTCCCAGAACTCCGACCAGTCGATGGCGCCGAAGTCGTAGTGCCCGCGCTCCTCGTTCCACCGCAGGTCCGGGTCGGGGAGGGTGAGGCCGAGGGACTCCGCCTGCGGGACGCAGATGTCGACGAAACGCTGGCGCAGCTCGTCGTTGGAGTGCCGCTTGATCTTCCAGGCCATCGACTGCGCGGAGTGCTGCGACTCGTCGTCGGGCGGGCCGAACATCATCAGCGACGGCCACCACCAGCGGTCCACCGCGTCCTGCGCCATCGCGTGCTGCTCCGGGGTGCCCTTGCTGAGGGCCAGCAGCAGCTCGTACCCCTGGCGCTGGTGGAAGGACTCCTCCTTGCAGATACGGACCATCGCGCGGGCGTACGGGCCGTAGGAGCAGCGGCACAGGGGGACCTGGTTGGTGATCGCGGCGCCGTCCACCAGCCAGCCGATGGCGCCGACGTCGGCCCAGGTCAGCGTCGGGTAGTTGAAGATCGAGGAGTACTTCTGGCGGCCGGCGTGCAGCTTGTCGAGCAGCTCGTCGCGGCTCACGCCGAGGGTCTCGGCCGCGCTGTACAGATACAGCCCGTGCCCGGCCTCGTCCTGGACCTTCGCCATGAGGATGGCCTTGCGACGCAGGGAGGGGGCGCGGGTGATCCAGTTGGCCTCCGGCTGCATGCCGATGATCTCGGAGTGCGCGTGCTGGGCGATCTGCCGCACGAGCGTGGCGCGGTAGGCGTCGGGCATCCAGTCGCGCGGCTCGATCCGCTCGTCGGCGGCGACGGCCGCGTCGAAGGCGCGCTGGAACGCGTCGGTGTCGCCGGGGCCCGCCGGTGCGTCGTACGCCGTCGGACCGCCGGCCGTATCGCGGGCGGCTGCTGTCGCCATGGGGTCCCCCTCGACCTGGATGCTTCCCGGAGCACGCTCCCGACCGATCGTTCGGTTCGTGCGGTTCCATGGTGAGACGGGGGCCGCGAGGTGTCAACCGCTGTGGATAACCTGCCGTTGCCGGCCGCCGGCGCCCGACGGGTGGCGGGATGTGGTGACCGCCACGGAACGGAGCGCCGACGGGACTGTGCCCGGGCGGCCGGGGCTGAGTACCGTTCCGTGCGTCGCGGCGGAGCGGTCGTGGCCCCGCGCGGCGAGGGCCCGAGGGCCGGGCGGACGCGGCAAGGGACCGGGGACTCGGGGATCGGGGCGGAATGGACGCGCAGGACAAGGGCTCGGACGCCCGGCACGGGCCCGCGGAGCCGGGCGTGCCGGGACCGCGCGCCCCGCTGCCCGGCCCCGTGCCGCCGGCGGACGGGCCTTCCGGGCCGGAGCCGGCGACGCCCCCGGAAGACGAGCGGGCGGCCGGCGCGGAGGAGCCGCCGCGCGACCCCTCCGACGAACCCCGCACCGGCGTCGCCGCCCTCTCCCTGCGCTACCGGATCGGCGCCGCGCTCGCCCTCGCGGTCGTCGCCGTCGCGGTCTGCGTGCACCTCGGCATGACGTTCCTGCACGTCGCGCCGCCGAACACGGTGAGCAAGAAGCACAGCGAGACGATCGCCGACTGGATCTACCCGGAGTTCGAGCAGAACTGGAAGCTGTTCGCCCCCAACCCGCTCCAGCAGAACGTCTCCGTGCAGGTCAGGGCGGAGATCCGCACGCCGGACGGCGGAAGCCGCACCACCGGCTGGTACGACCTGTCGGCGCAGGACGGCCGGGACATCGACGGCAACCCGGCGCCCAGCCACACCCAGCAGAACGAGCTGCGCCGGGCCTGGGACTTCTACCTCTCCACGCACGACGACGACAACCGCCCGGTGGGCCTGCGCGGGGCGCTGTCCGAGTCGTACCTGCGGCGGATCATGGTCATGCGCCTGGACCGGGCGGACGCGGCGGGGCGGGACGGCGAGGTCGCGCGCGTCCAGGTGCGCTCGCGCACCACCCAGGTGCCGCCGCCGTCGTGGAGCGGGGAGAAGGTGTCGGACAAGGCCGTGTACCGGGTGCTGCCCTGGTGGCTGCTGCCGGAGGACGAGGCCCGGGGAGGCATCGGATGAACCGCCCGTCGATGGCGGTCTCCCGGGCGATCGCCCGGGTCGCCGACTCCGCTCTCGCCCCCTACCAGACAGCCGTGCTGCGCATCGGCTTCGGCCTCACCTGGCTGCTGTTCCTGCTGCGGGAGTACCCCCACCGGCAGGAGCTCTACGGCCCGGACAGCCCCTGGTCCTGGGACCTCGCCGCCCAGCTGGTCGGGTCGAACGACGCCTTCACCGTGCTGCTCTGGTCGGACAGCCAGGTCTGGTTCGAGGCGGTCTACGCGCTGGCCGTGCTGTTCAGCCTTCTGCTCCTGCTCGGCTGGCGCACCCGCACCATGGCGGCGCTGTTCATGGTCGGCGTCCTCACCCTGCAGAACCGCAGCGTCTTCATGGGCGACGGCGGCGACAACGTCCTGCACATCATGGCCGTCTATCTGGTCTTCACCCGCTGCGGCCAGGTCTGGTCCCTGGACGCGCGGCGCGCGCGCCGGGCCGAGCAGGCACGCGCGCGGGGGGAGCGGACGCGCGACCGGGTGGGCCCCGCGCTGTGGGCGGTCCTCGGCTTGGTCCTGCTCCTGGGGTCGCTGGCGGGCCGGACGGACGGCGACTGGTTCATACCCGCGCTGCTGTGGGCGGTGTGGCTCGGGCAGGCGGTGTGGTGGCTGGCCGGGCGCCTGGCGAGGACGGACCAGCCGCGCATCCTGCTGGACGTCGTCGCGAACGTCGTGCACAACGGCGCGCTGCTGGTGATCATGGCGGAGGCGTGCCTGATCTACGCCACGGCGGGCTGGTACAAGGTCCAGGGCTCGCGCTGGCAGGACGGGACCGCGGTCCACTACCCGCTGCACCTGGAGTACTTCTCCCCCTGGCCGTCGCTGGCGGAGCTGCTCACCGCGAGCGGCACCCTGGTGATGCTGGTGACCTATGTGACCGTCGTGGTGCAGGTCGCCTTCCCGTTCACGCTGTTCAACCGGCGGGTCAAGAACGTCCTGCTGAGCTTCATGATCCTGGAGCACGCGGTGATCGCCGTGGTGCTCGGACTGCCCTTCTTCTCCCTGGCGATGATCGCGGCCGACGCGGTCTTCCTCCCCACGTCCTTCCTGCGCCGGACCGGCCGCCTGGCGGCACGCGCGCGGGAGCGGCTGCGGCCGCGCGGGGAGGCGGCCCCCGTTCCGCCGCGGCGGCGCCCGGACGGTGCGCCCGCCGGTCCGCCCGCCGTGGCTCCGGCGGAGGCCGCCCCGGTGACCGGCAGGGTGCCCGGCCCGCGCACGTAGGCTGCTCGGCATGACCGACCCCGCCCACGACCCGTCCGTCGCTTCCCCGGTGAACCCGGTGAACCCGGTGAACTCCGTGGACCCGGTGGCCGTGTGGCGCCGGGCCGCACCGGGCGCGGTGCTGCTCGACGGCTTCCACGCCCTCAAGCACGCCGTGCGCTTCGGCGCCGAGGTGCTCGTCGCGGTCACCGCCGACCGGGCCGCCGCCCTGGCGCTCGCCGACGAGCTGGCCGCGGACGTCCGGGACACGCTGGCGGCGCTGCTCACGGAGGTGCCGCACGGGACGTACGCCTCGCTGGTGCCGCGGCCGCATCCCACGGCCGTCGCGGCGCTCGCCGTACGGCCGGACCGCGCGGGCAATCTGGCGAAGCTGGCGCACGCGCCGCGCACCGCGCCGGTGGTGGTCCTGGACCAGCCGCGCAATCTGGGCAACGCGGGGGCGGTGGTCCGGCTGGCCGCCGGCTTCGGGGCGACCGGCGTCGTCACCACCGGGACGCTGGACCCCTGGCATCCGACCGTGGTGCGCGGCGGGGCGGGGCTGCACTTCGCCACCGCCGTGGAGCGCCTGAGCGTGGACGAGCTGCCGCCCGGGCCGCTCTTCGCGCTGGACCCGGAGGGCGAGGACATCCGCTCCCTGATCCTCCCGGACGAGGCGCTGCTCGCCTTCGGCTCCGAGCGGACCGGACTCACGGCCGAGCTGCGGGAGCGGGCCGACCATCTGGTGGCGCTGCCGATGCGCCCCCAGGTCTCCAGCTACAACCTCGCGACCAGTGTGGCCATGACGCTGTACCACTGGAGCGCCACCGGGGGCGCACCCGCCTGAGGAGGCTCAGGCCTCCCGGCGCACCTCGATCACCCGGAAGCGGCCCGCGACGAAGGCGCCGTCGCACAGGGCCGCGTTGGCCGCCGGGTTGCCACCGGAGCCGTGGAAGTCGGAGAAGGCGGCCGTCTGGTTCACATAGACCCCGCCGGTGAGGTTCAGCGAGAGCTGGGCGGCCTCTTCCAGGCAGACCTCCTGCACGGCCTCCTCGACCTCCGGGGACGTCGTGTACGCGCCGACGGTCATCGCGCCCTTCTCGCGGATCGTGCGCCGCAGCAGCTCCGTCGCGTCGGCGGCCGAGTCCACGGCGACCAGGAAGGAGACCGGGCCGAAGCACTCGCTCATGTAGGCGGCCTCGGCGTCCGGCTTGGCGCCGTCCAGCTTCACGATCACCGGCGTGCGCACCACCGCGCCCGGGAACTCCGGGTGGGTGATCTCACGGGAGGCGAGCGCGACCTCGCCGAGACCGGCGGCGGCCTCCAGACGGGCCTTGACGTCCGGGTTGACGATCGCGCCGAGCAGGGCGCCCGCGCGGGCGTCGTCCCCGAGCAGGCCGTCGACCGCCTTGGCCAGGTCGGCCGCGACCTCGTCGAAGGACTTGGGGCCCTGGTCGGTGGTGATGCCGTCGCGGGGGACCAGCAGGTTCTGCGGGGTGGTGCACATCTGGCCGCTGTACAGGGACAGGGAGAACGCCAGGTTGGACAGCATCCCCTTGTAGTCGTCGGTCGACTCCACGATCACCGTGTTGACGCCGGCCTTCTCCGTGTACACCTGCGCCTGGCGCGCGTTGCTCTCCAGCCAGTCGCCGAACTCCGTCGAGCCCGTGTAGTCGATGATCCGGATCTCCGGGCGCGTGGCGAGCGTCTTGGCGATGCCCTCGCCGGGCCGCTCGGCGGCCAGCGCCACCAGGTTCGGGTCGAAACCGGCCTCGGCGAGGACCTGGCGGGCGACCTGGACGGTGAGCGCGAGCGGCAGCACCGCGCGCGGGTGCGGCTTGACCAGGACCGCGTTGCCCGTGGCCAGGGAGGCGAACAGGCCCGGGTAGCCGTTCCACGTCGGGAAGGTGTTGCAGCCGATGACCAGGCCGATGCCGCGCGGCACCGGGACGAACCGCTTGGTGAGGGCGAGCGGGTCGCGCTTGCCCTGCGGCTTGGTCCACTCCGCGGTGTCGGGCGTGCGCACCTGCTCCACGTACGCGTAGGCGACGGCCTCCATGCCGCGGTCCTGCGCGTGCGGCCCGCCGGCCTGGAAGGCCATCATGAAGGCCTGGCCTGAGGTGTGCATGACCGCATGGGCGAACTCCATGGTCCGGTCGCTGATCCGCTTGAGGATCTCCAGGCAGACGACCGCCCGGGTCTCCGCGCCCGCGTCCCGCCAGGCGCGCATCCCGGCCTTCATCGCGGGCAGCAGCACGTCCAGGTCCGCGTGCGGGTAGCTGACGCCCAGCTCTACGCCGTACGGGGAGGTCTCGCCGTCCACCCAGCCGTCCGTGCCCGGCTGGTCCAGGTCGACGCGGGCGCCGAGCAGGGCGTCGAAGGCGGCCTTGCCCGCGGCCATGTCCAGGCTGCCGTTCTCCCCGTACGCCTTCGGGTGCTCGGGGTGGGGCGACCAGTACGCGCGCGTGCGGATCGCTTCCAGGGCCTGGTCCAGGGTGGGACGGTGGCGGGCGATCAGCTCGTGCGCGGTGAGTTCGGCGGCCATGCGGGACCAACTCCTCGTCTGGAGAACTCTTCGTCGAGCTCTTGGACCTGTGCGGAAACGTAGTCAGGAACGGCGGTCAGAGTTAGAGTAACCGAACGATCGGTCGGGACAAGGGGGTCCGCCGCATCTGTGGAAAACACCGTGCGGGAGGATCGCGCACATGACAGCACTCGACCTCAGCAGTCCCGTGGCCGTGGTCGGCACCGGCACCATGGGGCAGGGAATCGCCCAGGTCGCGCTGGTCGCGGGCCATCCCGTGCGGCTCTACGACGCCGCCCCGGGCCTGGCCCGCAAGGCCGCCGACACGATCGGCTCCCGGCTCGACCGGCTGGTGGAGAAGGAGCGCCTCACCGCGGACGAACGGGACGCGGCGCGCGCCCGGCTGACTCCCGTCGACGACCTCTCCGGGCTCGCCGGCTGCACCCTCGTCGTCGAGGCGGTCGTGGAGCGCCTCGACGTCAAGCAGGAGCTGTTCCGGGCGCTGGAGGACGTCGTCGCCGACGACTGCCTCCTCGCCACCAACACCTCGTCCCTGTCGGTCACCGCGATCGGCGGCGCGCTGCGTGTCCCCGGCCGCTTCGTCGGCCTGCACTTCTTCAACCCGGCGCCGCTGCTGCCGCTGGTCGAGGTGGTCTCCGGCTTCGCCACCGACGTCGCCTCCGCCACGCGCGCGTACGAGACCGCCCGCGCCTGGGGGAAGACGCCGGTCGCCTGCGCCGACACCCCCGGCTTCATCGTCAACCGCGTCGCACGCCCCTTCTACGCCGAGGCCTTCGCGGTGTACGAGACGCAGGGCGCGGACCCGGCCACCATCGACGCGGTGCTGCGCGAGTCCGGCGGCTTCCGGATGGGCGCCTTCGAGCTGACCGACCTCATCGGGCAGGACGTCAACGAGTCGGTGACGCACTCGGTGTGGCAGGCGTTCTTCCAGGACGTGCGCTTCCGGCCGTCCCTGGCGCAGCGCCGGCTGGTCGAGTCCGGCCGTCTCGGCCGCAAGACCGGCCGTGGCTGGTACGACCACCGGGAGGGCGCGGAGCGCCCCGAGCCGCACACCGCCGAGCCCGCCGAGCCGCCCGCGTACGTCGTCGCCGAGGGCGCTCTGGGGCCCGCCGCGGAGCTGCTGGACCTGATCCGCGAGGCGGGCGTCGAGGTGCGGGAGGCCGAGGAGGACGAGGGCACCCGCCTGGTGCTGCCGAGCGGCGGGCAGCTCGTCCTGGCCGACGGTCAGATCTCGGCGGAGTTCCGCGACGTCGTCTATTTCGACCTGGCGCTGGACTACCGCAGGGCCACGCGCATCGCCCTCTCGCACGCCGCGCACACCTCCGCGGCGACCGTCGCGCAGGCCACCGGGCTGTTCCAGGCGCTCGGCAAGAAGGTCAGCGTCATCGGGGACGTCCCCGGGATGATCGTGGCGCGGACGGTGGCCCGGATCATCGACCTCGCCGTCGAGGCGGTCGCCCAAGGCCTCGCCACGGAGGAGGACGTCGACACGGCGATGCGTCTCGGTGTGAACTACCCCCTCGGACCGTTCGAGTGGAGCCGCCGCCTCGGCCGGGGCTGGGCCGGGGCACTGCTGGACGAGATGCGCGAGGTGGACCCGTGCGGCCGATACGGCGCGTCCCTCGCGCTCTACCGGTACGCGTGCGCCACCGACCAGCGGGAGGACACCCCATGACCACCGTCAAGCGGGACACCTACACCCCGGAGACGCTGCTGTCCGTGGCGGTCCAGGTGTTCAACGAACGCGGCTACGACGGCACGTCCATGGAGCACCTCTCCAAGGCCGCCGGCATCTCCAAGTCGTCGATCTACCACCATGTGGCCGGCAAGGAGGAGCTGCTGCGCCGCGCGGTGAGCCGGGCGCTCGACGGTCTCTTCGGGATCCTCGACGAGGACGACGCGCGCGTGGGGCGCCCCGCCGAGCGTCTGGAGTACGTCGTACGGCGCATGGTCGAGGTCCTGATAGCCGAGCTGCCGTACGTGACGCTGCTGCTGCGGGTGCGGGGCAACACGGACACCGAGCGGTGGGCGCTGGAGCGGCGGCGCGAGTTCGACCACCGGGTGGCCGAGCTGCTGAAGGCGGCGGCGGCCGACGGGGACGTGCGCGAGGACATAGAGGTGCGGCTGGTGACCCGGCTGGTCTTCGGCATGATCAACTCGATCGTGGAGTGGTACCGGCCGGACGGACGCGGCATGAACGAGCGCGAGGTGGCCGACGCGGTGGCGCGGCTCGCCTTCGGGGGACTGCGCAAGGCGGGCGACGGGCGCGGGTGACGCGGGCCCCGTCGGGGCGGGTCGCGACGGGGAGGGACCGGCGGGCGGCAGGAGGCCGGCCCGCTGCCGGCGGAGATGTCACCACTGCGGCTCCAGGTCCTCCTCCTCGAACACCAGCAGCGTGCGGGTGCTGAGCACTTCGGGGATGGCCTGGAGGCGCGTCAGCACCAGCTCGCGCAGCGCCCGGTTGTCCGGCGTGTGCACCAGGAGCAGCACGTCGAAGTCCCCGCCCACCAGGGCGATGTGCGAGGCGCCGGGGAGCTGCCTGAGCTGCTCGCGCACTGTGCGCCAGGTGTTCTGCACGATCTTCAGCGTGATGTACGCCGACGTGCCGTGACCGGCGCGTTCGTGGTCGACGCGGGCGCCGAAACCCCGGATGACGCCGTCCTCGACGAGCCGGTTGATCCGCGCATAGGCGTTCGCGCGGGACACGTGCACCCGTTCGGCGACCGACCGTATCGACGCGCGGCCGTCCGCCTGCAGCATGCGCAGGATGTCCTGGTCGATCGCGTCGAGAGGCCGCGCCGGCGGCAGCGGCCCCGTCCCCTCCCGGCCCTCGGCCATTTGTTCAGATGCCACCCGCCCCCACCTCTCAGCCGTGGACGTCCTGCATCCATCCCACGGTGTGGAGAACCGTTTGTCCACAGCCTGACGCCACCCGTAGCCAAAATGTGCCGACGACCGAACAATCGGTTGGTGAGGCGCGTCACAGACGCCGCGCCTCCGTCAGTCGTCCCACGAGGAGGTGCCGTCATGACGGTCATGGAGCAGCGGGGGGCCTACCGGCCGACCCCGCCGCCCGCCTGGCAGCCGCGTACCGACCCCGCCCCCCTGCTGCCCGACGCGGAGCCGTACCGCGTGCTCGGCACGGAGGCGGCGGCGAAGGCCGACCCGGAACTGCTGCGCCGGCTGTACGCGGAACTGGTGAAGGGCCGCCGCTACAACGCGCAGGCCACCGCCCTCACCAAGCAGGGCCGTCTCGCGGTGTACCCCTCCAGCACCGGCCAGGAGGCGTGCGAGGTCGCCGCCGCCCTGGTGCTCGAGGAGCGCGACTGGCTGTTCCCGAGCTACCGCGACACCCTCGCGGTCGTCGCGCGCGGCGTGGACCCGGTCGAGGCGCTCACCCTGCTGCGCGGCGACTGGCACACCGGCTACGACCCCTACGAGCACCGGGTGGCCCCGCTGAGCACGCCGCTCGCCACCCAGCTGCCGCACGCGGTCGGGCTGGCCCACGCCGCCCGCCTCAAGGGCGACGACGTGGTCGCGCTCGCCATGGTCGGCGACGGCGGCACCAGCGAGGGCGACTTCCACGAGGCGCTGAACTTCGCGGCCGTCTGGCAGGCCCCGGTCGTCTTCCTCGTCCAGAACAACGGCTTCGCGATCTCCGTCCCGCTCGCCAAGCAGACCGTGGCCCCGTCGCTGGCCCACAAGGCCGTGGGCTACGGGATGCCCGGCCGCCTGGTCGACGGCAACGACGCGGCCGCCGTGCACGATGTCCTCGCCGACGCGGTACGCCGTGCCCGCGCGGGCGGCGGCCCGACCCTGGTCGAGGCCATCACCTACCGCGTGGACGCCCACACCAACGCCGACGACGCGACCCGCTACCGCGGCGACGCCGAGGTCGAGGCGTGGAGGGAGCACGACCCCATCGCCCTGCTGGAGCGGGAGCTGACCGGCCGCGGCCTGCTGGACGAGGCCGGCGCCGAGACCGCCCGGCAGGACGCCGAGACCATGGCCGCCGATCTGCGCGCCCGCATGAACCAGGACGCGGAGCTCGACCCCATGGACCTGTTCACGCACGTCTACGCCGAGCCCACGCCCCAGCTGCTGGAGCAGCGGGAGCAGCTGCGGGCCGAGCTGGCGGCCGAGGCCGAGTCGGAAGGAGCGCGGCCATGACCACCGTCGCCGTGAAGCCCGCCACCATGGCGCAGGCCCTCACGCGCGCGCTGCGCGACGCCATGGCCGACGACCCGTCCGTGCACGTCATGGGCGAGGACGTCGGCACGCTCGGCGGCGTCTTCCGCATCACGGACGGCCTGGCCAGGGAGTTCGGCGAGGACCGCTGCACGGACACGCCGCTGGCCGAGGCGGGCATCCTCGGCACGGCCGTCGGCATGGCCATGTACGGGCTGCGGCCGGTCGTGGAGATGCAGTTCGACGCCTTCGCCTACCCCGCGTTCGAGCAGCTCGTCTCGCACGTGGCGAAGATGCGCAACCGCACCCGCGGCACGATGCCGCTCCCCCTCACCATCCGCATCCCCTACGGCGGCGGCATCGGCGGCGTCGAGCACCACAGCGACGCGTCCGAGGCGTACTACATGGCGACTCCGGGGCTCCATGTCGTCACGCCCGCGACCGTCGCCGACGCGTACGGCCTGCTGCGCGCCTCCATCGCCTCCGACGACCCGGTGGTCTTCCTGGAGCCCAAGCGGCTCTACTGGTCCAAGGACGTCTGGAACCCGGAGCGGCCGACGGCCGTGGAGCCGATAGGCCGTGCCGTGGTGCGGCGCTCCGGGCGGAGCGCCACCCTCATCACCTACGGGCCGTCCCTCCCCGTCTGCATGGAGGCGGCCGAGGCGGCCGAGGCCGAGGGCTGGGACCTCGAGGTCGTCGACCTGCGCTCGCTGGTGCCGTTCGACGACGAGACGGTGTGCGCCTCGGTGCGGCGGACGGGACGCGCGGTCGTCGTCCACGAGTCGGGCGGCTTCGGCGGCCCGGGCGGGGAGATCGCCGCCCGGATCACGGAGCGCTGCTTCCACCACCTGGAGGCTCCGGTGCTGCGCGTGGCCGGGTTCGACCTGCCGTACCCGCCGCCGATGCTGGAGCGTCACCACCTGCCCGGTGTGGACCGGATCCTGGACGCCGTGGGGCGTCTGCAGTGGGAGGCCGGGAGCTGATGGCACAGGTGCTGGAGTTCAAGCTGCCCGACCTCGGTGAGGGGCTCACCGAGGCGGAGATCGTGCGCTGGCTGGTCGAGGTCGGCGACGTGGTCGCCGTGGACCAGCCGGTCGTCGAGGTCGAGACGGCCAAGGCGATGGTGGAGGTGCCCTGCCCCTACGGCGGTGTGGTCACCGCCCGCTTCGGCGCGGAGGGCACCGAACTGCCGGTCGGCGCCCCGCTGCTGACGGTGGCCGTCGGCGAGACGGCGGACGGACGCCCGGCCGGGGACGGGAGCGGCGCGGGCACCGCGGCCGCCGACGGCGCGAGGGACGGTGCGAGCGGCGGTCGTGAGTCCGCCGCCGAGGGCTCCGGCAACGTGCTGGTCGGCTACGGCACCTCGCAGGCCCCGGCCCGGCGCCGCCGGGTCCGCCCCGCCGCCCCCGCGGTGAACGGGCGGTCCAGGGCGCCGGAGCCCGTGCGGGAGACGCGGCCGGCGGGCACCCCGCAGGCCGCACCGGGTGCGCGGACCGGCCGCACGGCGCCGGCGGACGGCCCGGTCCCCGTGATCTCCCCGCTGGTGCGCAGGCTGGCCCGGGAGAACGGCCTGGATCTGCGGAAACTGGCCGGTTCCGGCCCCGACGGGCTGATCCTGCGCGCGGACGTGGAGCACGCGCTGCGCGCCGCGGGCACCCAGGACCGCACGGAGACGACGGCCGCCACCGCACCGGCCGCGACCACCCCCGCGACCCCGGCGGCGACCGGCGGGTCGGGCCGGTCCACCGCGGGCGCCGCCTCGGTCACCCGGGTCCCCCTCAAGGGCATCCGGGGCGCCGTCGCCGACAAGCTCTCCCGCAGCCGCACCGAGATACCGGACGCGACCTGCTGGGTGGACGCCGACGCGACGGAGCTGATGCGGACCAGGGCCGCGATGAACGCGGCGGGCGGGCCCAAGATCTCCGTGCTGGCGCTGCTGGCCCGGATCTGCACGGCCGCGCTCGCCCGCTTCCCGGAGCTCAACGCCTCGGTGGACACCGGGGCCAGGGAGATCGTCCGGTACGCGGACGTGCACCTCGGGTTCGCGGCGCAGACCGAGCGAGGGCTGGTCGTCCCCGTGGTCCGCGACGCCCACACACGGGACGCGGAGTCGCTGACGGCGGAGTTCGCCCGGCTGACCGAGGCGGCGCGGGCGGGGACGCTGACGCCCGGGGAGCTCACCGGCGGCACGTTCACCCTGAACAACTACGGGGTGTTCGGCGTCGACGGGTCCACGCCGATCATCAACCACCCCGAGGCCGCCATGCTGGGCGTCGGCCGCATCGTCCCCAAGCCGTGGGTGCACGAGGGCGAGCTGGCGGTCCGGCAGGTCGTGCAGCTCTCGCTCACCTTCGACCACCGGGTGTGCGACGGCGGCACGGCGGGCGGTTTCCTGCGGTACGTGGCCGACTGCGTGGAACAGCCGGCGGTGCTGCTGCGGACGGTGTGACCGTCACCGCCCGGCCTCACCCGTCCCCCGGTGGGCCGCTCGTCCCTTCCCACGTGCCCCTGCGTTCCCTGTGATCGCGGGGGCACGCATACTCGGGGGGTGACCGAGTACCAGCCACCCGCCGCGCACGGCACCGCGCCCGGCGCCCCGGACGACGCGGCGCGCGCCGTCGCGTACGACGCCGTCGTGCTCGCCGGCGGTGCGGCCCGGCGGCTGGGCGGCGCCGACAAGCCGGCCGTGCGGGTCGGCGGACGGCCGCTGCTCGACCGGGTGCTCGCGGCCTGCGCCGGTGCCCGCACCACGGTGGTCGTGGCCGGTCCCCGTCCCACCGCGCGCCCCGTGACCTGGGCCCGTGAGGACCCGCCGGGCGGCGGTCCGCTCGCCGCGCTCGACGCCGGACTGCGGCACGTCACCGCCGAGCATGTCGTGCTGCTCTCCGCCGACCTGCCCTTCCTCGACGGCCGCACGGTCGCCGCGCTGCTGGACACCCTCCGTCCGGGCGCGGCCGACGGCGTGCTGCTGACCGACTCCGACGGCCGGGACCAGCCGCTGGTGGCCGCGTACCGCACGCCGGCCCTGCGCCGCGAGCTGGCCGCGCTCTCCGCCGCGCACGGCGGTACGGCCGGACTCCCCCTGCGCCGGCTCACCGGTGCCCTCGATCTTCACCGCATCTCCGACCCGGTGGCGTCCTTCGACTGCGACACCTGGGACGACATCGCCACTGCCAGGGCACGCATCAGGGAGCATGGACACGTGTTGGACGAATGGATCTCCGCAGTCAAGGACGAGCTGGGCATCGACCTGGACGTCGACACCGGCGTGCTGCTCGACCTCGCCCGTGACGCCGCCCACGGCGTGGCACGGCCGGCCGCCCCGCTGACCACCTTCCTCGTCGGCTACGCGGCCGCGCGGGCGGGCGGTGACGCCGACGCCGTGGCCGAGGCGGCCCGCAAGGCCGTCGCGCTGGCCAACCGCTGGGCCGAGGAGGACGCCCAGGACGCGGCGCCCGCGACCCCGTCCGGCGGCGCGGAACCCGAACCCCGCACGGACGCCGGATGACCCCGCGCACGCCTCGGGCCGGCGAGGACGCGGACGACCTCGACGTCGAGGAGGCGCTCGCCCTCGTGAACGACGCACACGCCCCCGGCGACCGGCCCTCCGGCGATCGCACGCACGGCGACGGCACGCACGGCACTCCCGCCTCCGGTGCCCCCGCGCACCGCGAGGGCGCCGACTGGACGGAGGCCCGCGCGACCGCCGAACGCGCCCCCCGCCGGGGCGGCGGGCACCGCGCCGGACACCTCACGCCCGTCTCGGTCCCGCTGTCCTCCGCGCTCGGGCTCACCCTGGTCGCGCCGCTGGTCGCGCTGACCGACCTGCCGTCGTTCGACACCTCGGCGATGGACGGCTGGGCGGTCTCCGGCCCCGGCCCCTGGGACGTACGGGAGGAGGGCGTCCTCGCCGGGCACACCGTGCACGCGCCGCTGACCGACGGGGAGGCCGTGCGGATCGCCACCGGCGCGCGTATCCCGCCGGACACCACCGCCGTGCTCCGCAGCGAGCACGGCCGTACGGACGACAAGGGCCGGCTGCACGCCACCGCCGCCACCCGGGCGCCGCACACCGTCTCGCACGGCCAGGACATCCGCCCCCGCGGCCAGGAGTGCCGCAACGGCGACCAGTTGCTGCCCGTGGGCACCCTGGTGACCCCGCCGGTGCTCGGCATGGCCGCGGCCGCCGGCTACGACACGCTCACCGTCGTCCCCCGGCCGCGCGCCGCCGTCTTCGTGCTCGGTGACGAGCTGCTCGGGGAGGGGCTGCCGCACGACGGGCTGATCCGGGACGCGCTGGGCCCGCTGCTGCCGCCGTGGCTGCGCGCGCTCGGCGCGGACGTGGTCGACGTACGGCGGGTCGGGGACCAGGAGGACGCCCTGCACCAGGCGTTGACGGCCTGTGACGCCGATGTCGTGGTCACCACCGGCGGCACCGCCGCGGGCCCGGTCGACCATGTCCATCCCACTCTGCGGCGGCTCGGCGCGGAGCTGCTGGTGGACGGGGTCGCGGTGCGTCCCGGTCACCCGATGCTGCTGGCGAGGATCTCGGAGAAGCAGTACCTCGTCGGACTGCCGGGCAACCCGCTCGCCGCCGTGTCCGGCCTGGTCACGCTCGCCGAGCCGCTGTTGCGGACCCTGGCGGCCCGGCCCGCCCCTGAGGGGTACACGCTGCCGCTCAGGGACGCGGTGCAGGGGCATCCGCACGACACGCGGCTGGTGCCCGTCGCCCTGCGCGGCGACCGGGCACTGCCGTTGCTCTACAACGGGCCGGCGATGCTGCGCGGGATCGCCGCGGCGGACGCGCTGGCCGTCGTGCCGCCCGGGGGCGCGAAGCCCGGGCACGAGGCGGAACTGCTGGATCTGCCCTGGGCGTCCGGGGGAATCGGGGTGTGTTTCACGTGAAACTTCCGGGCCAGGACGCCATCGCCCGTCAGGCCGACGAACATCTGGTCACGTATCGGGTCAAGCTGCCGCGCAAACTGGTGGAACACCCGATCCGCCAGGTCGCCAAGCGACTGTCGATGGCCCTGCTGGTGCTCGTGGTGACGGCATTCATCGTGTACGCCGACCGGGACGGGTACAACGACAACTCGGACGGTTCCCTCGACCTGCTCGACGCGTTCTACTACGCGACCGTCACCCTCTCCACCACGGGCTACGGCGACATCACGCCGGTGACGGACGCGGCCCGGCTCACCAACATCTTCGTCATCACGCCGCTGCGGGTGATGTTCCTGATCATCCTGGTCGGCACCACCCTCGAGGCCCTCACCGAACGCACCCGGGAGGAATGGCGACTGAACCGCTGGAGGTCCACCTTGCGCGATCACACCGTAGTCGTCGGGTTCGGGACCAAGGGCAGGTCCGCGATCAGGACGGTCTGTGCGACAGGGCTTCGCAAGGAGCAGGTCGTGGTGGTCGATCCCAGTGCCAAGGCGATCGAGGCGGCCACGGCGGACGGGTACGCGGGCGTCATAGGGGACGCGACGCGCAGCGAGGTGCTGAAGCGGGCCGAGCTCCAGCGGGCCCGCCAGGTCATCATCGCCACCCAGCGCGACGACACCGCGGTCCTGGTGACGCTGACGGCCCGCCAGCTCAACCGCAACGCCAAGATCGTCGCCGCGGTCCGCGAGGAGGAGAACGCGCCGCTGCTCAAGCAGTCGGGCGCCGACGCGGTCATCACCAGCGCCAGCGCGGCCGGGCGGCTGCTGGGCCTCTCCGTGCTGAGCCCGGCGGCGGGCATGGTGATGGAGGACCTGATCCAGCAGGGCACCGGGCTGGACGTCGTGGAGCGGCCGGTCATAAAGGCCGAGGTGGGCAAGACCCCGCGGGAGCTGGACGACCTGGTGGTGAGCGTGGTGCGCGGGCACCGGGTGCTCGGCTACGACGACCGTGAGCTCGGGACGCTGGAGCTGACGGACCGGCTGATCACGATCGTGCGGGCCACACCGGTCACCCAGATCGCCCCGGACGTCCGCCCGCTGCGCGGCTGAGACACGCCACGGCCCGGCCGAACGGAGAAACGGCCCCGAGGATCCGCTCCTCGGGGCCGCGCCATGCCGTGCCCGCCCTACTTGCGGTTGTACAGCCGCATCGTCACAGGTCCGAAGACGGCCACGAACAGAGCCGACCAGCCCAGCGTCCACATGATGTCCGCGGCTGGCCAGTCGTCGGCCATCAGCCCGCGGACCGCCGACGCCAGGTGGGTCACCGGGCTGTTGTTGACGAAGGCCTGGAGCCAGCCGGGCATGGTGCGCGGGTCGACGAAGACGTTGGACAGGAAGGTGAGCGGGAAGATCACCATCATGCTGACGCTCATCACCGACTTCTCGGTGCGCAGCAGCAGCCCGAACATCGTCCAGATCCACGAGAAGGCGAACGAGAACAGCAGCAGCAGCGCGATCCCGGCGACGACTCCCGGGAAGCCGCCGTCGGCGCGGTAGCCGAGCAGCAGGCCCATGGACAGCATGATCACGGACGCGATGGTGTAGCGCAGGGCATCGCCGAGGAGATAGCCGACCATCGCCGAGGGCCGCCAGATCGGCAGCGAGCGGAAGCGGTCGAAGACGCCCTTCTCGATGTCGATGTTCACCGAGACGCCGGTGTACATGGTGATCATGACGACCGACATCACGAGGATGCCCGGCAGGACGAACTGGATGTAGTCCGTCGGCGAACCCGCCAGCGCACCGCCGAAGAGGTACGTGAACATCAGCAGGTTCATGATCGGGAAGGCGGTGACGTCGAACAGCTGCTCAGGCACGTGCTTGATCTTCAGCATGGCGCGCCAGCCGAACGTCAGGGACGTGGACAGCGAGCTGGGCCGCTGCGGCCGCTCCTTGGCGACCAGCAGTGCCGCCAGGGACTCGGTGCTGACGGGCGCGAGTTCCTTGGTCTCCGTGCTCGTGGCCGTGCTCATGCCGCCACCTCGTCCTTCGGGTCGTTGTCGGCGCCGTCCGCGGCGCCGGTGTCGTGGCCGGTCAGCGCGAGGAAGACCTCGTCGAGGCTCGGCTGGCCGAGGGAGAAGTTGTCGACGGTGACGCCGGCCCGGGACAGCTCGGTGAGCGCCCGTGCCGCCTGGTCGGCCGCGCTGTCGCTGGTCGCGGCGTTGAGCCGGGCGGTGAGGGCCACGGGATCGTGTTCCAGCTGCACCTCCGCGAGCAGCAGGTCGCGCAGCAGCCGCTCGGCGTCGGCGCGCCGCTCGGGGTCGCGCAGCCGCACATGGACGGAGCCGGCGCCCACGGACGCCTTGAGCTCGCCCTTGGTGCCCTCGGCGATCACCCGGCCCTTGTCGATCACCGCGATCCGGGAGGCGAGCTGGTCGGCCTCGTCCAGGTACTGCGTGGTCAGCAGCACGGTGGTGCCCTGGGCGACGACCGCGCGCACGATGTCCCACACCTGGTTGCGGCTGCGCGGGTCGAGTCCGGTGGTGGGCTCGTCGAGGAACAGCAGGTCGGGGGTGTTGAGGATGGACGCGGCGATGTCGATGCGGCGCCGCATGCCGCCCGAGTAGTGCTTGACCTGCTTGCCGGCCGCCTCGGTGAGACCGAACGCCTCCAGCAGCTGGGCGGCGCGCTCGCGGGCCGTGGCCTTGCGGTGACCGAGCAGCCGGCCCAGCAGGATCAGGTTCTCCGTGCCGGTGAGGTCCTCGTCCACCGACGCGTACTGGCCGGTGAGGCTCACCCGGGAGCGGACCGCGTCCGCGTCGCGCACGACGTCGTGACCGAAGACACGGGCCTCACCGCCGTCCGGGCGCAGCAGGGTGGCGAGCATCTTCACGGTGGTGGTCTTGCCGGCGCCGTTCGGTCCGAGGACGCCGTAGACCGTGCCGGTGGGCACCGTGAGGTCCACGCCGTCGACGGCCCGTGTCTCACCGAAGGTCTTGACCAGGCCGGCGGTCTCGATCGCCGGGCCGGACGTCTGCGTGCTCATGCTTCGGGTCCTTCCGCGTGCTTGGGCTACGCATGGAGGGACTTTTACCGTCGCGCAAACTCATCGGTTCCGCACGCGGATTTATCGGCGTTCGCGCCGTGTGCGGGGGCGTTCGGGGGCTCCGCCCCCGGACCCCCGTTTGCGCAGTTCCCCGCGCCCCTGGGGGGTGCAGTCCCCGCGTCCTTGGGCGTGCGGGGCGTCCCGGGCATGGGCGCGGGGGCGGGAGTACCGTCCCCCTCATGCATGCGATCACGATTCCCGAACCCGGTGGACCCGAGGCGCTGGTCTGGGACGAGGTCCCCGACCCGGTGGCCGGCGAGGGCGAGGTCCTCGTCGACGTGGTGGCCACGGCCGTCAACCGGGCCGACATCCTGCAGCGCCAGGGTTTCTACGACCCGCCGCCCGGCACGTCCCCGTACCCCGGCCTGGAGTGCTCCGGCCGGGTCGCGGAGATCGGACCCGGGGTGAGCGGCTGGGCCGTCGGCGACGAGGTCTGCGCGCTGCTCTCCGGCGGCGGCTACGCCGAGAAGGTGGCCGTCCCCGCCGGGCAGCTGCTGCCCGTCCCCGAGGGGATCGCCGTCGACCGCGCCGCCGGGCTGCCCGAGGTGGTGTGCACGGTCTGGTCGAACGTCTTCATGGTCGCCCACCTGCGTCCCGGCGAGACGTTCCTCGTGCACGGCGGCTCCAGCGGCATCGGCACCATGGCCATCCAGCTCGCCAAGGCGGTCGGGGCGAAGGTCGCCGTGACCGCGGGCACCAGGGAGAAGCTGGAGCGCTGCGCCGAGCTGGGCGCGGACGTCCTGATCAACTACCGCGAGCAGGACTTCGTGGCCGAGCTGCGGGAGGCCACCGGGGGCAAGGGCGCGGACGTCATCCTCGACAACATGGGCGCCAAGTACCTGGACCGCAACGTCCAGGCCCTCGCCGTGAACGGCCGGCTGGTGATCATCGGCATGCAGGGCGGGGTGAAGGGCGAGCTGAACATCGGCGCCCTGCTCGCCAAGCGCGCCGCGATCACCGCCACCACCCTGCGCGCACGGCCGGTGGAGGAGAAGGCCGCGATCGTGGCGGCCGTACGGGAGCACGTGTGGCCGCTGGTGTCCGGCGGTCACGTCCGTCCGGTGATCGACCGGGAGATCCCCATGCCGGACGCCGCTCAGGCGCACCGGATCGTCGAGGACAGCTCCCACATCGGCAAGGTCCTGCTGGTCACGCCGAGCTGACTCCCGTTCGGGCCGACGGTCAGCGCGCCCCGTGTTCCTGACGCATCCGCAGTCCGAGGAAGGCGAGGGCGAACCCGAGGCCGATGAGGACCAGGCCGCTGCCCAGCGGCAGGATCCGCAGCACCGGCTCCACGGCGGTGCCCGCGACCGTGTCCGGTTCCGCGGCCCGCGAGGACGTGGCGGGCGCCGGGGCCGCCGCCGAGGAGTCGGACCCCGACGGCGCCGTCCCGCCGGAGTCGCCGGCCGGGGACTGCTCCGCCGCGTCGTCGTCGGCCGGGGCGGACGCGTCGAGCCGGGTGTCCGGCCGTCGCACCCCGTGGCCGTCCGGCCGTCCGGCCTCCTCGCGGGGACCCGTGTGCTCCTCGTCCGCACGGCCCCGCCGGGGCGGCGCGGTGTCCCGGGATTCCTCCCGTGTGTCCCGGGACTCCTCCCGTGCCGTCTCCGGCCGCCCGGGCCGGTCCCGTCCCTCGTCCGGCCCGCTCCCGGGCCGGGACGCGGAGGGCGAGGCCGGGGCGGAGGGGGAGCGGGACTCCGCGCGGGCCCGGTCGCCGGCGTCGGAGCCCGGGGGCGTCCGCTCCGCGCCGTGGGCCACGCCGGCCGCACCCGGCGGGCCTGCGAACGGGCCGTAGGGCAAGGGCAGCAGCACGGCCCCCGCCCCCAGAACGAGCGTCGCCCCCAGTGTGCGCAGCCATGGAGTCACGGCCGGGACCTCCCGCGCCGGCCGGTGCTCGGCCGCACCGTCGGCAAGTTGGGACGGATGGACGCCCACCAGCCTGGCACCGGAGGACGGGACCGGCATGCCGGACAGGGCCGTACGGAGGACCCGCCGCCGGGGCCGCTTCCGGGGGCGCGCCGTGCCGTGAAGGGGGTGTGCGCGACAATGGCCGAATGGAGATGCCGAGGAACGAACGGTCGCCGGAGAATCCGCAGATCCTGGTCGTCGGCCAGGACGGTATGGCGCTCAGCGGCGGCAAGGGGGACGAGGACTCCCGAGAGACCCCGGTGACGGAGCAGGTGGAGCAGCCGGCGAAGGTCATGCGCATCGGCAGCATGATCAAGCAGCTGCTGGAGGAGGTGCGGGCGGCCCCTCTCGACGAGGCCAGCCGCAACCGCCTCAAGGAGATCCACGCCAGTTCGGTGAAGGAGCTCGAGGACGGCCTGGCGCCGGAGCTGGTCGCGGAGCTGGAGCGGCTCTCCCTGCCCTTCACGGACGAGGCCACCCCCAGCGACGCGGAGCTGCGCATCGCGCAGGCCCAGCTGGTGGGCTGGCTGGAGGGGCTCTTCCACGGGATCCAGACGACGCTCTTCGCCCAGCAGATGGCGGCGCGGGCCCAGCTGGAGCAGATGCGCCGCGCCCTGCCGCCCGGCGTCGGCGAGGGACCCGAGGACTCCCCCCACACGGGCGGTCGCTCGGGCGGCCCCTACCTGTAACGCGCCTGACGCGGCGGGGGACGCCCCCCGCCCCGACGCACCGAAGGGGCCCGGCACGGATGCCGGGCCCCTTCCTTATGTCCCTATGCCTGACGTCATGTCCGTATGCCTGACGTCCGCATGCGTGCGGCGCTCCGCGGGGGCGGGGCGGGCCGGGTCAGGACGTCGGCGGGTTGCCCGTCGAGACCTTGAGCGTGATCTCCGGCATGTCCTCCGGGTCGACGTCGGTGCCGGCCGGCGGGAACTGCTCGCGGACCGAGCCCTCGCCGTAGGTGTTCTCGTCCACCGTGACGATCTTGAGGTTGCCGCCCCAGCCGGCCGCCTGGAAGCACGCCTTCACCGAGGCGATGTGCTTGAACTTGAAGTCGGGCAGCCGCACCAGCTCGGGGTCGTTGTACGACTCCTGCGGCTCCTCGCACTTCTCCGGGTCGATCGTCTTGGACGTGTCGGGGCCGCGGTAGCCCTCGGGCTTCGCCGTGGCGGACGCGCTGCCGCCGCCCGCCTTCGGGTCCTTGTCGCCCCCGTTGTTCAGCGCCAGCGCCGTGACCAGACCGCCGACCGCCAGCACGGCGACCAGCACGGAGGCGACGATCACCGGGGTGTTCCGGCGGCGCCCCTGGGCGCCGCCGCCGGAGCCCTGCGGCGAGATCGTGTACGGCGCGGGCGTCGACGGGCCCTGCGGGGCGTACGGCGTCGGTGTCGGGTAGCCGCCCTGCTGCGGGTAGCCGTACGACGGGGCGGGCGTGGCCGGGGCCGGGGTGCCGTACGGGTTCGGCGGGGGCGTCGGCTGGTAAGGCGTCTGGACGCTGCCGGCGGGCGCCTGGCCGGACTGGTCGACCGGCGGGAACACCGCGGAGCCGACGCCGGCGCCGCTGGGCGTCTGGCTGCCGGGCACGATGCTCGGCGGGGCCGCCTGGAAGGACTGCGCCACCCGCAGGCACTCCCCGCGCATGGCCTCCGCGCTGGGGAAACGCTCGTTCGGGTTCTTCTTCAGGGCGCGGGTGATCAGCGCGTCCACGGCCGGCGGCAGTGAGCGGTTGATCGAGGAGGCGACCGGCGGCTCCTCCTGCACGTGCGCGTAGGCGATGGCGAGCGGCGAGTCCGCGTCGAACGGCAGCCTGCCGGTGACCAGCTGGAACAGCATGATGCCGACCGAGTACAGGTCGGAGCGGGCGTCGACGCCCCGGCCGAGCGCCTGCTCGGGGGAGAGGTACTGCGGGGTGCCGACGACCATGCCGGTCTGCGTCATCGACGTCACGCCGGACTGCATGGCGCGGGCGATGCCGAAGTCCATCACCTTGACCACGCCGCGCTTGGTCATCATCACGTTGCCCGGCTTGATGTCGCGGTGGACCAGCCCCATCTCGTGGCTGATCTCCAGCGCCGCCAGCACATCCGCGGTGATCTTCAGCGCCTTGTCGGCGGGCATCGCGCCGTGGTGCCGTACGTCCTCGTCGAGCACGGAGCCGAGCGGGCGGCCCTCCACGTACTCCATGACGATGTACGGCGTCGTCATCCCGTCGACATCGTCCTCGCCGGTGTCGAACACCGAGACGATGTTGGTGTGCGTGAGCTTCGCCACGGACTGGGCCTCGCGGCGGAAGCGCTCACGGAAGGCCTGCTCCCGGCCGAGTTCCGTGTGCAACGTCTTGATGGCGACCTGGCGGTCCAGCACCGTGTCGTAGGCGAGATGCACCGAGGCCATGCCACCCTGGCCGAGCAGGTCCCGCAGTTGGTAGCGTCCGCCCGCGAGCGCCCGCCCCGTGTGCCGGCCCTGTGCGCCGTCCTGGCTCATGTTCCGCGTCCCCCGTAGCCTCTCCGGCGTCCGGCGCCGCCGTCGGTGACTTGTCTCGTCGTAGATCGAAAGTGCTATTCCCGGCCAAGTCTGCCCCAGGGCACCGACACGTCAAGCGCGGTGCCCGTTCCGTGACCGTACGCGAAAGAAGCGTCGCGGAAGCGTTACAGCGGTCGTACGGCCGGTACACGGAATTTGCACGACAGTACGGAGAGCGGGTTTGATGACCGGTCCGTCGCGTGCCGGATCCGGCAGCCCGTCCCGGACCGGAGGCCCCGGCAAAGGCTGTAGCGTGGCCGACGGAGACCGTAACAACACCGCGCGCACCGCGGGCAGAAACGACGGCGAGGACTGATGGCACAGCAGCAGCGCGCTCAGGGCCCGTCCGACCCCGAGGCGACTGGCGGCGGCATGTCGGACGCGCCGGACAACTGGGGCAACGGCGGGCTGGTCGGCGACGGCCGGTACCGGCTCACGCACCGGCTCGGCCGGGGCGGCATGGCCGAGGTGTTCGCCGCGGAGGACGTACGCCTCGGGCGTACCGTCGCCGTGAAGCTGCTGCGCTCCGACCTGGCCGAGGACCCGGTGTCCAAGGCGCGCTTCACGCGCGAGGCCCAGTCCGTGGCCGGCCTCAACCATCACGCGATCGTCGCCGTGTACGACTCCGGCGAGGACAGGATCGGCGGCCAGTCCGTGCCGTACATCGTGATGGAGCTGGTCGAGGGCCGCACCATCCGCGATCTGCTGATGAACGCGGAGGCCCCGGGCCCGGAGCAGGCGCTGATCATCGTCTCGGGCGTCCTGGAGGCCCTGGCCTACTCGCACCAGCACAACATCGTGCACCGCGACATCAAGCCGGCCAACGTCATCATCACCCACAACGGCGCCGTGAAGGTGATGGACTTCGGCATCGCCCGCGCCATGCACGGCGCGTCCACGACGATGACGCAGACCGGCATGGTCATGGGCACCCCGCAGTACCTCTCCCCGGAGCAGGCGCTCGGCAAGGCCGTCGACCACCGCTCCGACCTGTACGCCACCGGCTGCCTGATGTACGAACTGCTGGCGCTGCGCCCGCCGTTCACCGGCGAGACGCCGCTGTCGGTGGTCTACCAGCACGTCCAGGACATCCCCACGCCCCCCTCCGAGGCCTCGGACGCCTGTCCGCCCGAGCTGGACGGGCTGGTGATGCGCTCCCTCGCCAAGGACCCGGACGACCGGTTCCAGACGGCCGAGGAGATGCGCGGGCTGGTCCAGTACGCGCTGCAGATGCTCTACGACCAGGGCGGCCACACCGGCACCTGGAACACCGGCCCGGTCGACATGCACGAGGGGCCGCGCACGCCCGCGGCCGGATACGCCGGCGCCGCGGCCATGCCGCACCCGGAGCAGTCCGGCACCACGGCCATCCCGCAGCCGATCCTGCCGGGCGGGTACGGCGGCGGTGACGACGGCGGCTTCGAGGGCCACGGCGACCGGGGCAGCGGCCGCGGCAAGCTGTGGATCCTCGCCGTGCTCGCGGTGATCGCCGTCGCGGCCGGCGTCGCCCTCGCGCTGAACAACGGCGGCGGCGGGGGCGAGGGAGGCAAGACCGACACCTCGCCGTCCGTCTCGCAGAGCACGAAGGAAGAGCCGGCCAGCGAGTCGCCGACCGACGAGGAGACCGAGGAGACCACCGGTCCTGACACCGACCCGGGCTCCGGCTCCGGCGGCAACGGCGGCTGGACCCCCAGCTACGAGCCGTCCTGGACCCCGACCCAGCCGGACACGGAGCAGCCGACGGAGGAGCCGACGGCGACGCAGCCCACCGAGACGGGCGGCACCGAGGACGGCGGCACCGAGAACGGTGGCACCGAGGACGGCGGCACCGAGAACGGCGGCACGGAGACCGGCGGCACCGAGACCGGCGGTGCTGGTCCCGGCGGTGCGGACGCAGGCGGCGCCGACGCGGGCGGGCTCAGCGCCGGAGTGCCCGGCGGCTCGGGCGGCTGACCGGCGTTATCGCCCCCCAACCGAACAATTCGCCCTCGCCGAGGGCACCCCGTGACTTCCCCGGCGGCACCCCGTGCCGCCGGGGAAGTTTGCTCTTCCCGTGCCCGGCTCGGCCGGGATAACGTGCCGTTGCTCCGGCCTCCTGCAAGGCTGTGACCAGCGCGCCTTCCGGGCCTACCCCGATTTACTTGGATATCCAAGCAAAATCGCAGGTCAGAGGGGGTTTCACAGAAATGTGGAGCACTGGGTAACGTGCTGTGTGCAGGGCGCTCGCCGGGGCACCTGTCACGCCTGTTCCCGGTCGAGTGGCACCCACCCCGTGCCCGGTGGTCGGAACAGGTGAGCCGCACTGGCCTACCGGCAACCCCGGGGGCCGGACCGACGGAGGAGCACACGTGACCGTGGAGAGCACTGCCGCGCGCACACCGCGACGCAGCGCCGGAAACAAGGCCGGCACCACCGGCACCAAGCGCACCACCAGCACCACCAAGAAGGCCACCGGCGCCGGGAAGAGCGCCGAGCCCGCCCTCGTCCAGCTGCTGACGCCCGAGGGCAAGCGCGTCAAGAACGCCGAGTTCGACACGTACGTCGCCGACATCACGGCCGAGGATCTGCGCGGTCTGTACCGCGACATGGTGCTCACCCGTCGCTTCGACGCCGAGGCCACGGCGCTCCAGCGCCAGGGCGAGCTGGGCCTGTGGGCCTCGCTGCTCGGGCAGGAGGCGGCGCAGATCGGCTCCGGCCGGGCGCTGCGCGACGACGACTACGTCTTCCCCACCTACCGTGAGCACGGCGTCGCCTGGTGCCGCGGGGTGGACCCGACGAACCTGCTCGGCATGTTCCGCGGCGTCAACAACGGCGGCTGGGACCCGAACAGCAACAACTTCCACCTGTACACGATCGTCATCGGCTCCCAGACGCTGCACGCCACGGGTTACGCGATGGGCATCACCAAGGACGGCGCCGACAGCGCGGTCATCGCGTACTTCGGCGACGGCGCCTCCAGCCAGGGCGACGTGGCCGAGGCCTTCACCTTCTCCGCGGTCTACAACGCTCCCGTGGTGTTCTTCTGCCAGAACAACCAGTGGGCGATCTCCGAGCCGACCGAGAAGCAGTCCCGCGTGCCGCTGTACCAGCGCGCGCAGGGCTACGGCTTCCCGGGCGTGCGCGTGGACGGCAACGACGTGCTGGCGAACCTGGCCGTCACCAAGTGGGCCCTGGAGCGGGCCCGCGCCGGCGAGGGACCGACGCTCGTCGAGGCGTTCACGTACCGCATGGGCGCGCACACCACCTCCGACGACCCGACCCGCTACCGCACGGACGACGAGCGGATCGCCTGGGAGGCGAAGGACCCGATCCTGCGTCTGCGCCGCCATCTCGAGGCCGCAAACCACGCGGACGAGGGATTCTTCGCGGAACTGGAGACCGAGTCCGAGGCGTTGGGCAAACGAGTGCGCGAAGCGGTCCGTGCCATGCCGGACCCGGACCACTTCGCCATCTTCGAGAACGTGTACGCGGACGGCCACGCGCTGGTGGACGAGGAGCGGGCGCAGTTCGCCGCCTACCAGGCGTCGTTCGCGGACGAAGACGGGGGTAAGTGACATGGCTGAGAAGATGGCTCTGGCCAAGGCGATCAACGAGTCGCTGCGGCGCGCCCTGGACGCGGACCCGAAGGTCGTCGTCATGGGCGAGGACGTCGGCAAGCTGGGCGGCGTGTTCCGGGTGACGGACGGCCTGCAGAAGGACTTCGGCGAGAGCCGTGTCATCGACACGCCGCTCGCCGAGTCGGGCATCGTCGGCACCGCGATCGGCCTGGCCCTGCGCGGCTACCGCCCGGTGGTGGAGATCCAGTTCGACGGCTTCGTCTTCCCCGCGTACGACCAGATCGTCACGCAGCTCGCGAAGATGCACGCCCGTGCGCTGGGCAAGGTCAAGATGCCCGTCGTCGTGCGCATCCCCTACGGCGGCGGCATCGGCGCGGTGGAGCACCACTCGGAGTCGCCCGAGGCGCTGTTCGCGCACGTGGCCGGTCTGAAGATCGTCTCGCCGTCGAACGCGTCCGACGCGTACTGGATGATGCAGCAGGCCATCCAGAGCGACGACCCGGTGATCTTCTTCGAGCCGAAGCGGCGCTACTGGGACAAGGGCGAGGTCGACACCGAGGCGATCCCCGGCCCGCTGCACGCCGCGCGCGTGGTGCGCGAGGGCACGGACCTGACCCTCGCCGCGTACGGCCCGATGGTGAAGCTCTGCCAGGAGGTCGCCGACGCGGCCGCCGAGGAGGGCCGCAGCCTGGAGGTCCTCGACCTGCGCTCGGTCTCCCCGATCGACTTCGACGCCGTCCAGGCGTCGGTGGAGAAGACCCGCCGTCTGGTCGTCGTCCACGAGGCGCCGGTGTTCTTCGGCTCCGGCGCGGAGATCGCCGCCCGGATCACGGAGCGCTGCTTCTACCATCTGGAGGCCCCGGTGCTCCGGGTGGGCGGATACCACGCCCCGTACCCGCCGGCCCGTCTGGAGGAGTCCTACCTCCCGGACCTGGACCGGGTGCTCGATGCCGTCGACCGCTCGCTGGCGTACTGAGGAGAGGGTCGTGACGACGATGACGAACGCGTCCGTACGCGAGTTCAAGATGCCGGACGTGGGCGAGGGCCTCACCGAGGCCGAGATCCTCAAGTGGTACGTCCAGCCCGGTGACACCGTCACCGACGGCCAGGTGGTCTGCGAGGTGGAGACGGCGAAGGCCGCCGTCGAGCTGCCCATCCCCTACGACGGCGTGGTCCGTTCCCTGCACTTCCCCGAGGGCACCACGGTCGACGTGGGCACGTCCATCATCGCGGTGGAGGTGGCGGGCGGCGCGGCCCCGCCGCAGCAGGAGGCCCCCGCGGTCCCCGCCCCCGCCGCGGAGCCGGAGAAGCCCGCCGAGCAGCCCCCGGCCCGTCAGCCGGTGCTGGTCGGTTACGGCGTCGCCACGTCCTCCACCCGCCGCCGCCCGCGCAAGCAGGCGCCGGACACCGCGGCCGGGCAGGCCGCCTCCGCGGTCCAGTCCGAGCTGAACGGGCACGGGGCCGCTCCGGCCGCTCCGGTCACCCCGCCCGCTCCGGCCGTCCCGGCGGCCCCCGCGCAGCGTCCGCTGGCGAAGCCGCCGGTGCGCAAGCTGGCCAAGGACCTGGGCGTCGACCTGGCCACGGTCACCCCGACCGGCCCGGACGGGGTCATCACCCGCGAGGACGTCCACGCGGCCGTCGCCGCGGCCCAGGCCCCGCAGCAGGCGGCCCCCGCGGACCGGCCCGCCGCCCCGGCCGTCTCCGCCCCCGACCGGCCCGCGGCCCCGGTGTCGTACGACTCCGCCCGCGAGACGCGCGTCCCCGTCAAGGGCGTCCGCAAGGCGACGGCGGCGGCGATGGTCGGCTCGGCGTTCACCGCGCCGCACGTCACGGAGTTCGTGACGGTCGACGTGACCCGGACGATGAAGCTGGTCGAGGAGCTGAAGCAGGACAAGGAGTTCGCGGGCCTGCGCGTGAACCCCTTGCTGCTGATCGCCAAGGCTCTGCTGGTCGCCATCCGGCGGAACCCCGACATCAACGCCTCCTGGGACGAGGCGGCGCAGGAGATCGTGGTCAAGCACTACGTGAACCTGGGCATCGCGGCGGCCACCCCGCGCGGCCTGATCGTGCCGAACATCAAGGACGCCCACGCCAAGACGCTGCCCGAACTGGCCGCGTCCCTGGGCGAACTGGTGTCCACGGCCCGGGAGGGCAAGACCTCCCCGTCCGCCATGCAGGGCGGCACGGTCACGATCACCAACGTCGGCGTCTTCGGCGTCGACACGGGCACGCCCCTGCTCAACCCGGGCGAGTCCGCGATCCTCGCGGTCGGGGCGATCAAGCTCCAGCCGTGGGTCCACAAGGGCAAGGTCAAGCCGCGCCAGGTCACCACCCTGGCCCTCTCCTTCGACCACCGCCTGGTCGACGGCGAGCTCGGCTCCAAGGTCCTCGCCGACGTGGCGGCGGTCCTGGAGCAGCCGAAGCGGCTGATCACCTGGGCCTGACGGCCGGCCGTACGACAGGAGGGGCGCCGCACATCTGGTGTGCGGCGCCCCTCCGCGCGTCCGGGGGATCCGGATGGGTCAGATCTTGCTGAACGCGTAGTTCATGAGGGCCTTCGCGTCCTTCTCGCGCTGGGCGGCGGAGGAGGAGGCGAGGACGGTGCCGATGACCGTCTTGCCGTTCCGGGTCGCGGCGAAGACCAGGCAGTACTTGGCCGTCGGGCCCGAGCCGGTCTTCACGCCGATGGTGCCGCTGTAGCTGTTCAGCAGGGTGTTGGTGTTGACCCACGGCGCCATCGTGCGGGTGCCGCCGGTCCTGGTCTTCGTCTTCGCCGTGTACTTCTTCGTCTTCACGATCGCGCGGAACGTGGCGTTCTTCATCGCGCTGCCGGCGATCTTCGTCAGGTCGCGCGGCGTCGACCAGTTCTTGCCGTTGCCGATGCCGTCGAACGAGTCGAAGTGGGTGTTCTTCAGGCCCAGCTTCTTCGCGTCGGCGTTCATCTTGCCGATGAACGACTTCACGCGGGCCGCGCGGGTCGAGCCGGTGCCGAACTTGTCGGCCAGCGCGTACGCGGCGTCGCAGCCGGACGGCAGCATCAGCCCGTACAGGAGCTGGCGGACGGTGACCTTGTCGCCGACGATCAGCCGCGCGGACGAGGCGTTCTTCGACACGATGTAGTCGCTGTACGCCTTCTGGATCGTGACCGTGGCGTTCAGGTTCAGGTTCTTCTGGGCGAGCACCACTTTGGCGGTCATGATCTTGGTGGTGGAGCCGGTGGCGCGGCGGGTGTCCCCGAGCTTCGTGTACAGCGTCTTGCCGTTCGCGTTGTTGATCACGAAGCCGCCCTTGGCGACGACGGACGGAACGGGGGCGGCGGCCTGCGCCGGCGCCGCGTAGAGCGCTCCGGAGGCGAGCACGGCGCCGGTGGTGACGACGACGCCGGCGGCTCTGCGGAAACGGATGCCCTGGATGCCGATATTCAAGTCAGATACCCCGATTTACCGTGAATGGCCGTGCTGCTCGGCCGGGTTGAGGAGCGGCCGCGCGGAAGGGGCCGCACGTGTCTGACGCGCACGGCGAAGAGATGGTTGTACGGGGGAAGGGCGCATTTTCCGGCGTGCGCCGTTCCGCATCGTGGACGCGCCCCTCCATGCGTACGTGTTGTATCTATGCTGTCCGCATGAGTGTGTCCGCCCCCGCGAAGCGTCCCCCCGCAAAGCGTCCCCCCGCAGCCGACCGCGTCTACGCCCACGTCAAGCAGGGCGTCCTGGAGCGCACGTACGAGGGCGGGACGCTGCTCACGGAGGGCGAGCTGGCCGAGGCCGTGGGCGTCTCCCGCACGCCCGTGCGCGAGGCCCTGCTGCGGCTCGAGGCGGAGGGGCTGATCAAGCTCTACCCGAAGAAGGGCGCGCTCGTGCTGCCGGTCTCCGCGCAGGAGATCGCCGACGTGGTGGAGACGCGGCTGCTCGTCGAGGAGCACGCGGCGCGCAAGGCCGTGCCCGCGCCCCCCGGTCTCATCGCGCGCCTGGAGGAGCTGCTCGCGCGCCAGAAGGAGGAGGCGGCCGCCGGCGACTTCGCCGCGGCCTCCGTCACCGACCGGTGCTTCCACGCCGAGATCGTCCGCAGCGGCGGCAACGAGATCCTCTCCCGCCTCTACGACCAGCTGCGCGACCGTCAGCTGCGCATGGGCCAGGCCGTGATGCACTCCCATCCCGACCGCATCGCCAAGACCCTCGCCGAGCACGAGGAGATCCTCCGCGCCCTGCGCTCCGGGGACGCCGACGCGGCCGTGGAGGTCGTCCACCGGCACGTCGGCTGGTTCTCCCACCTCGCCCGGGGAGAGGTGCGATGAGCGGCACCACCATGCGCGGCGCCGGCACGTTGCCCGGCGACCCTCCCGGGGGGCGGCGCGCGCTCGCCGTCTGGGGGATCGGCGTCTCCGTCTACTTCGTCGCCGTCATCTTCCGCACGTCCCTGGGCGTGGCCGGTCTCGACGCGGCCGACCGCTTCGACGTGGGCGCCTCAGCCCTCTCGACGTTCTCCATCCTCCAGCTGCTGGTCTACGCGGGCATGCAGATACCCGTCGGCCTGCTGGTGGACCGGCTCGGCACCAAGAAGGTGCTGAGCCTGGGCGCGGTGCTGTTCACCCTCGGACAGCTCGGCTTCGCCCTCTCCCCGTCGTACGGCATGGCGCTCGCCGCCCGTGCGCTGCTCGGCTGCGGCGACGCGATGACCTTCATCAGCGTGCTGCGGCTGGGCTCGCGGTGGTTCCCCGCGCGGCGCGGGCCGCTGGTCGGGCAGATGGCCGGACTGATCGGCATGGCCGGCAACCTCGTCTCCACGCTGGTCCTGGCCCGGCTGCTGCACGGCATCGGCTGGACGCCGGCGTTCGCGGGCAGTTCGCTCGCGGGTGTCGTGGTCCTCGTCCTGGTGCTGCTGTTCCTCAAGGACCATCCCGAGGGTCACGAGCCGAAGCCGGTCTCCCATCAGGGCGCCGCCTACGTCCGCCGGCAGATCGCCCGGTCCTGGCGGGAACCGGGGACCCGGCTGGGACTGTGGGTGCACTTCACCACGCAGTTCCCGGCGATGGTGTTCCTGCTGCTGTGGGGCATGCCGTTCCTGGTGCAGGCGCAGGGGCTGTCCCGCGCGGTGGCCGGTGAGCTGCTCACCCTGGTGGTGCTGGCCAACATGGCCGTCGGTCTCGTCTACGGCCAGGTCGTCGCCCGGCACCACGGGGCGCGGCTGCCGCTGGCGCTCGGCACGGTGGGCGCGACGGCCCTGCTGTGGGCCGTGACGCTGGCCTGGCCGGGGGACAGGGCGCCGATGTGGCTGCTGGTCGTGCTGTGCGCGGTGCTGGGGGCCTGCGGCCCGGCGTCGATGATCGGCTTCGACTTCGCCCGCCCGGCCAACCCGCCGGAGCGGCAGGGCACCGCCTCCGGCATCACCAACATGGGCGGCTTCGTCGCCTCCATGACGACCCTCTTCGCGATCGGCGTGCTGCTGGACGCCACCGGCGACGACTACACGGTCGCCTTCTCGGCGGTCTTCGTCCTCCAGGCGCTGGGCGTCACCCAGATCCTCCGCCTCCGCCGCCGCGCGGCCCGCCGCGAACGGGAACGACTGGTCGCCAGCAGGGTCTCCACGGTCCACGTCCCGGCCTGACGGCCCGGAGGCCACCGGGCCGGACGGGACGGTTCGCGGAGGTGCCCTGCCGCCTTGGGCCGCGGCCCGTGGGCCGTTCACCGGCACCCCGGTGTTCCGCGTGGCGGGTGCGTCCGGGCGCTGAGCGCGTGCCGGGTGCCGCCCGCGCCCCACAGTCGCCGCCCCGGCGGCACGACCACCCGCTGTCCGAGTCGCCTCGGGGGCGCGGGGAACCGCGCGAGCGGCCACGTACAACCGGCACCCGGCGTCCGGGTGGCCGTACGGCGTCGCACACGACTCGGTGCCGCCGGGGTACCGCCCGCGCCCGCCCGTGCCGTCTCAGCGGCACGACCGCCCGCGGGCTGCGAGGGCCGCGGGCCGGACGGGGTGAGGGGTCGTGCCCCTGGTTACGGCGTCACCGCGAAGTGGCGCAGGATCGCCGCGGCCAGGTCCTGGTCGCCCTCCGTCTTCACCCGGTCCGTGACCGACTCCGGCGTCACGCGGCCGCAGGCCAGGCGGACGTAGGTCTCCCAGTCGAGGGTGAGGGCGGCGGCCGGGCCGAGGGCCGGGGCGGTTTCCAGCGTGCCGCGGCCCTGGATGTCGACGCGGACCGTGCGCAGGAACTCCACCGGGCCGTGCACGTCGACGACCACCGCGGAGCTGCGCGGCGCCTGCGCCAGGTCGGCGACGACGCGCGGCAGTTCGTCGAGCAGGACGTCGCGGGCGACATGGGCGCCGGGGGAGTCGAGGTTTCCGGGGCGGCCGAGGGCCGTGCGCAGGTCCTGCTCGTGCGCCCACACGGCGAAGGCGTGCCGGCGCATCGACTCCTCCAGGGTCAGCTCCGTGCCCAGCGGCCCGCGCACCTTGGTGCCCGGGTCGCGGGACTCGTTCCGCAGCTGGCGGTTGCGCCGGATGATCATCAGTTCCAGCTCGGAGGTCATCTCCGGCGCCGTGTGGTGGCGGCGCACGTCGACCTGCATCTCCATGTACCGCTGGTGGTCGTTGGTGACGTGGAACAGGTCGCGCGGCAGCGTGTGGATCGGCCGGGGGTCGCCGTACATCTCCGAGTCGAGGCCGATGACGTGCGAGACCACGTCACGGACCGACCAGCCCGGGCAGGGCGTACGCCGGTTCCAGTCGGCCTCCGGCAGCGGCTGCACCAGCTCGGATATCGCCTCGATGGAGTGGGACCAGGCGTCGGCGTAGGGCTGGAGGGCGGGATGCAGACTCACGGAACGGGACCCCTCGGCGGTCGGTACACGGGCAGGTTGTGGCGGCGGTGCCAGTGGGTGATGGCTGCACTGCGCGGGTGTCTCGGGCATCCCCCGGTTCTCGGCTTCGCTCGAACCGGCGGGACCCCCAAGTTACGCTGCTGACAGGCACCCCGGCAGTGCTTTCGTGTGACGATCGTAGGCCCGTGGACGCGGGTCGAATGCCAGGACGGTGGTAGTGTGCGCGCTTCCTTGCTGCAAGTCGCCGTGAACGAGGACGAACCGGTCGAATCGCGTCGGCGCCGGGTGGCCGCCCTGGTACGCGATCAGGCCGGGTCGGACCTCGTCGTCCTCCCCGAGCTGTGGACCACGGGCGCCTTCGCCTACGAGGGGTTCGGCACCGAGGCGGAACCGCTGGAGGGACCGACCTACGAGGCGATGGCCAAGGCGGCGAGCGAGGCCGGCGTCTGGCTGCACGCGGGATCCGTCCCGGAGCGGGACCCCGACGGCACCCTCTACAACACCTCCCTGGTCTTCACCCCCTCCGGAGAACTCGCCGCGTCCTACCGGAAGATCCACCGCTTCGGCTTCGACAAGGGCGAGGCCGTGCTGATGGGGGCGGGCGAGGAGCTGGTGACGGTCCGTCTGCCGGACACCGTCGTGGGCGTGGCGACCTGTTACGACCTGCGCTTCCCCGAGCTCTTCCGCGGTCTGGTCGACGCCGGCGCGGAGACCTTCGTCGTCCCGGCGGGCTGGCCCGAACGGCGCCGCGGCCACTGGACGCTGCTGGCGCGGGCGCGCGCCGTGGAGAACCAGGCGTTCGTCCTCGCGTGCGGAACGGCCGGGACGCACGCGGGAGTTCCGCAGGCGGGCCACTCGGTCGTGGTGGACCCGTGGGGCGAGGTCCTCGCCGAGGCGGGTCCCGGCGAGGAGGTCCTCACGGTCGACTTCGACCCGGCGTCGGTGGCGGGCACCCGGGACCGCTTCCCGGCGCTCAAGGACCGCGTCCTGGGCCTGGACCGCCCCCGCCGCTGACCGGGCGGGCCCGCGCCGGCCCCACGGACCCGGGGTCTACTCCTCCCGCTCCTTCTCCGCCAGATGGATCACGCACACCGCCACCGCGATCAGCAGCGCCGGGTCGGCGTCGTCGCGCACGACGTCGACGCCGTAGCTGTCGCGGAGGGTGTGCCAGCGACGGGAGATCACCGCGAGGAGTTCGCCGTCGTACTCGACGGCGAACTCGCGGTCGAGGATCCGCCCGCTGACGTCCAGCTCGGTGCTGCCGTCCGCCAGGGAGACCCGGAAGTGGTTGCGCAGCAGCGACAGCCGCTTGCGCCGCACCGTCGCGAGCGGCTCGCCGCCCCGCTCGATCACCATGGTGTCCCGCAGCGCGAGCATCTTCTTGCGGATGTCGATGAGCACGCGCCCCTCGGTGTCCTTCAGCTCGAAGGTGTCCCGCAGCCGCATCGCCTTGCCGTCGACGAGGAAGACCTTGTTGCCGCGGTCGTCCTCGATCCAGTAGTCGTCCCCGATGCCGAGGATCCGGTCCCGTACGAGAAGTCTCATGCGCCGAGGGGTTCCCCGCCCCGCCCGGTCCGACGCCGTCACTAGGCCGACGGGCGGAGTCCGCCCCACCCGCCGCGCGGCGCTCCCCGGTGGCACGCTGGACGTATGGACGACGCCGCCTCCGCTCCCCCCGTCCGCCGCTCCGCACGCGTGCGGGCGCCCGAGCTCGCGGGCAAGGGCGGCTGGCTGAACACGGGCGGTGCCGCGTACACCCTCGCCGGCCTGCGCGGACGCGTGGTCCTGCTCGACTTCTGGACGTTCTGCTGCGTGAACTGCCTGCACGTCGTCGACGAGCTGCGGGAGCTGGAGGAGCGGCACCGGGACACCCTCGTGGTCATCGGCGTGCACTCGCCGAAGTTCCCGCACGAGGCGGAGCACGCGGCGGTGGCGGACGCCGTGGAGCGGTACGCGGTCGCGCACCCCGTCCTGGACGACCCCGAGCTGACGACGTGGACGCAGTACGCGGTGCGGGCCTGGCCGACGCTGGTGGTCGTCGACCCCGAGGGGTACGTCGTGGCGACGTACTCCGGGGAGGGGCACGTGCCCGAGATCGAGCGGCTGGTGACCGAGCTGGAGGCCGAGCACGCGGCGAAGGGCACCCTCCGGCGCGGCGACCTTCCCTACGCGCCGCCGGAGCCGGAGCCGACGGTGCTGCGGTTCCCCGGCAAAGTGCTGCGGCTGCCGTCGGGGACGTTCCTGGTCACGGACACCACCCGGCACCAGGTGGTGGAGCTGGCCGAGGACGCGGAGACGGTCCTCAGGCGGTTCGGCGACGGCGAGCGCGGACTGGTGGACGGCCCGTCCGGCCGGGCCCGCTTCCAGGAGCCGCAGGGGCTCGCCCTGCTCCCGGACGGCGCGGTGGTCGTCGCCGACACCGTCAACCACGCCCTGAGGCGCCTCGACCCCGGGACCGGCGAGGTCGCCACGCTCGCCGGCACCGGCTCCCCCTGGCGCCGCGGGGACGCGACGGACGGCCCGGCCCGGGAGGTGAACCTCTCCTCCCCCTGGGACGTCGTCTGGTGGCGGGACAGGGTGTGGATCGCCATGGCCGGCATCCACCAGCTCTGGTCCTGCGACCCCGCCGCCGGCACGGTCGCCCGCGAGGCGGGGACCGGCGGGGAGCAACTGGTCGACGGCCCGGCGAAGGAGGCCCTGTTCGCGCAGCCCTCGGGGCTCGCGGTGACGGCGGAGGGGCTGTGGGTGGCCGACTCGGAGAGTTCCGCCCTGCGTCTGCTGGGTCCGGACGGGGAGGTGCGCACCGCGGTCGGCGCGGGACTGTTCGCCTTCGGGTACCGGGACGGGCCCGCGGACGGGGCGCTGCTCCAGCACCCGCTCGGGGTGAGCGCGCTGCCCGACGGCTCCCTGGCCGTCTGCGACACCTACAACCACGCCCTGCGCCGCTACGACCCGGCCACCGGCGAGGTGACCACCCTGGCCGGCGATCTGCGCGAGCCCAGCGGCGCCGTGGCCGTCGGCGAGGACGTCGTGGTGGTGGAGTCGGCGCGGCACCGGCTGACCCGGCTGCGGCTCCCCGCGGAGGTGCTGGGCCCGCGGACGGACAGGGAGCGGTCCGTGACCGGGATCGCCATCGGCCCCGTGCACCTGGACGTGGTCTTCACGCCCCCGCCCGGACAGAAGCTCGACACGCGGGACGGCCCCGCGACCCGCCTGCTGGTGTCCGCCTCACCGCCCGCGCTTCTGCGCAGCGGAGAGGGCGCGGGGAGTGACCTCTCCCGCGCCCTCGAGACCGACCCCGCCGTGGGGCAGGGGGTGCTGCATGTCGTGGCGACGGCGGCCGCGTGCGACGCCGGTCCTGAGGTGCTCCATCCGGCCTGCCATGTGCACCGCCGTGAGTGGCGGCTGCCCGTGCGTCCCGTCGTGGGAGGCGCGGACCGGCTGGTGGTGCAGCTGTCCGGTGCGGACGGCACGGGGCGGGCACCCGGTCAGGCGCCGTACCCGTCGCTGTAGCCGTCGCGGGTGTGGTGGTGCGGACGTGCCGGGTCGTCGATCACCGGAGTGGCGGGGGGTACCACGACCCGCCGCCGCCGGGCGATGCTGCTGAAGGTCGCGACGCCGATCAGTCCGACGATCATGAAGATGACGCCGACCAGGTCAAGGTTGACACCCTGCATGTCCCAGTCGGTCGCGAACGTGAGGATTGCTCCCACGGCGATGAGGATGATGCATCCGCCGAGGC
This sequence comes from Streptomyces albogriseolus, assembly GCA_014650475.1. Lineage (GTDB taxonomy): Bacteria > Actinomycetota > Actinomycetes > Streptomycetales > Streptomycetaceae > Streptomyces > Streptomyces albogriseolus. Next base: position 390,871 of record BMVA01000003.1, on the reverse strand, counting down.
CCATGAGTGTCGCCTCCCTGTCCGGTGTTTCCGGTGCGACCCGGGTACCCGGAGGGAGGGCTCCCATGCGCCGGAGCGCGCACGGGAGTTGACCGCCGCTCAGGACGTCGGCGGCTTCCGCCGTCCGAACTAGCCCTCCAGGAACGCCGTCAGCGCGTTCGCCAGCAGGAACGGGTCCTTGGCGCCGCAGAGTTCGCGGACGCTGTGCATCGACAGGATGGCCACGCCGATGTCGACCGTGCGGATGCCGTGGCGGGCCGCGGTGATCGGGCCGATCGTGGTGCCGCACGGCATCGCGTTGTTGGAGACGAACGTCTGGAAGGGCACCCCGGCCTTCTCGCAGGCCGCCGCGAACACCGCGCGCCCCGAACCGTCCGTGGCGTAGCGGTTGTTGACGTTGACCTTGAGGATGGGACCGCCGTCGACGCGCGGGTGGTGCGTCGGGTCGTGCCGCTCCGCGTAGTTGGGGTGCACGGCGTGACCGGTGTCGGAGGACAGGCAGACGGTCCCGGCGAGGGCGCGCGCCCGGTCCTCCAGGGAGCCGCCGCGCGCGTGCACGGAGCGCTCCAGGACGGTGCCGAGCAGCGGGCCGTCCGCGCCGGTGTCGGACTGGGAGCCGTTCTCCTCGTGGTCGAAGGCGGCGAGCACGGGGATGGACGGCAGTCCGGAACCGCGTCCGGCCGCGGCGGCGAGCGCGGCCGTGCCGGCGTGCACGGACAGCAGGTTGTCCATGCGCGGGCCCGCCACCAGCTCGCGGTCGCGGCCCAGGTAGGCGGGCGGCTCGACGGGGTGCACCATCAGGTCCCAGCCGGTGACCGAGCCGTCCGGCAGCCCCGCGGTCTCCTCCAGGAAGGCGATGAGGTCGCCGTCGCGGACGTCCTCGCCCAGGCCCCACACCGGCTGCATGTGCCGCTGCTTGTCGAGCTTGAGGCCGTCGGAGTTCACCGCGCGGTCCAGGTGGATGGCGAGCTGGGGGACCCGCAGCAGCGGCCGGTCCACGTCGACCAGACGGGTCGTGCCGTCGCGCAGGGACAGCCGCCCGGCCAGGCCCAGGTCGCGGTCGAGCCAGGAGTTGAGCAGCGGCCCGCCGTAGATCTCCACGGCCACCTGGCGCCAGCCGTGCGCCCCGCTGTCGGGCCGCGGCTTGACGCGCAGATTCGGGGAGTCGGTGTGCGCGCCGACGATCCGGAACGGCGTGTGCGCCTCGGCCCCTTCGGGGACGTACCAGGCGACGATCGCGCCGCCGCGCAGCAGGTACTTGCCGCCTGCCGTGCCGTCCCAGGCGTCCGTCTCCGCGACCTGCCTGAAGCCCGCCTTCTCCAGCCGCTCGGCGGCGTTCGCCACGGCGTGGTACGGCGTGGGGCTCGCCGCGAGGAAGGACATCAGGTCGTCGGTGTGGCCGCGGTCGAAGCGGGGGGGTTCGCTCATGGGTTCACCTTAACGAGCGCGAGGGCCCGCTTCCCTGTGCGGGAGCGGGCCCTCGCGGGGCGGGAAGCGACTAGAACGCCGCCTCGTCCAGTTCCATCAGGTCCAGCTCGACGCCCTCGGCGACCTTGCGGGCCAGGGTGACGCCCGGCAGGACGTTGGCCGCGAAGAACTTCGCCGCCGCGATCTTGCCGGTGTAGAACGCCTTGTCCCTGGCGGAGGCCGTCGGGAGCTTCTCGGCGGCGATCGCGGCGTGCTTGAGCAGCAGGTAGCCGACGACGACGTCACCGGAGGCCATCAGCAGGCGGGTGGTGTTCAGGCCCACCTTGTAGATGTTCTTGACGTCCTTCTCGGTGGCCGCGAGGTCGGTGAGCATCAGGCCGACGATGGCCTCCAGCTCGACGGCGGCCTTGGCCAGGTGCTCGCGGGCGCCCGCCAGCTCCTCGCCGCCCTCGCCGACCGCGAGGAACTTCTTGATGTCCTCGGCCAGCGAGTTCAGCGCGGCGCCCTGGTTGCGGACGATCTTCCGGAAGAAGAAGTCCTGGCCCTGGATCGCGGTGGTGCCCTCGTAGAGGGTGTCGATCTTGGAGTCCCGGATGTACTGCTCGATCGGGTACTCCTGGAGGAAGCCGGAGCCGCCGAAGGTCTGGAGCGACTGGGCGAGCTGCTCGTAGGCCTTCTCGGAGCCGTAGCCCTTGACGATCGGCAGGAGCAGGTCGTTCATCGCGTGCTCGGTGGAGGCGTCCTCGCCGTTCGCCTCCTTGAGCTGGATGGCGTCCTGGACCGACGCGGTGTACATCACCAGGGCGCGCATGCCCTCCGCGTACGCCTTCTGCGTCATGAGCGAGCGGCGCACGTCGGGGTGGTGGGTGATGGTGACCTTGGGGGCGGTCTTGTCCATGAAGTTCGCCAGGTCGGGGCCCTGGACGCGCTCCTTGGCGTACTCCAGCGCGTTCAGGTAGCCGGTCGACAGCGTGGAGATCGCCTTCGTGCCGACCATCATGCGGGCGAACTCGATGATGCGGAACATCTGGCGGATGCCGTCGTGCTTGTCGCCGATCAGCCAGCCCTTGGCGGGGTGCTTGTCGCCGAACGTCATCTCGCAGGTGTTGGAGGCCTTGAGGCCCATCTTGTGCTCGACGTTCGTGGCGTACACGCCGTTGCGCTCGCCCAGCTCGCCGGTCTCGAAGTCGAAGAGGTACTTCGGGACGAGGAAGAGGGACAGGCCCTTGGTGCCGGGTCCTGCGCCCTCGGGGCGGGCGAGCACGTAGTGGAGGATGTTCTCCGACATGTCGTGCTCACCGGACGTGATGAAGCGCTTCACGCCCTCGATGTGCCAGGAGCCGTCCTCCTGCTGCACGGCCTTGGTGCGGCCGGCGCCGACGTCCGAGCCGGCGTCCGGCTCGGTGAGCACCATCGTGGAGCCCCACTGCTTCTCCGTGGCGATCTTCGCGATGTGCTTCTGGACCTCGTTGCCCTCCTCGAAGAGGATGCCCGCGAAGGCGGGGCCCGAGGAGTACATCCACACGGCCGGGTTGGCGCCCAGGATCAGCTCGGCGTAGGCCCAGATGAGGGAGCGGGGCGCGGTGGTGCCGCCGATCTCCTCGGGCAGGCCGAGCCGCCAGTACTCGGAGTCCATGAAGGCCTGGTAGCTCTTCTTGAAGGACGCGGGGACCGGCGCGGTGTTGGTCTCCGGGTCGAAGACCGGCGGGTTGCGGTCGGCGTCGGCGAAGGACTCCGCGAGCTCGTTCTCGGAGAGGCGGGCCAGCTCCTCCAGGATGCTCTTCGCGGTGTCGACGTCCATCTCCTCGAACGGGCCCGTGCCGTACAGCTTGTCGCGCCCGAGTACCTCGAAGAGGTTGAACTCGATGTCGCGGAGATTCGACTTGTAGTGCCCCATGGCGACGGCTCCGTTTGAGAGGGATCGGCGAGGGACTGGTTCCTCGCGACTGATTCACGTACCGACAAGTAGCTCCGATGATGCTACCCGTCGGTAATAAGAAGCAACCCCGATCCGGACATCTGTGACCCAGCCCTCGCGCGGGGTCAGTAGTCTGTGCGCCATGTACGGCTACGACCAGAGTGCGGGGACCCAGCAGGGTTACGTGCCGCCGCAGCAGCAGATGCCGGGCGGGTACGGGCAGCAGGCGCCGGCGTATCCCGAACCGTCCGCGCCGTCGCTCGCCGACGCCGTGCGTGCGTTCACCACGGGCCAGATGGCGGCGGAGGACTTCCAGCAGATCTTCGCGACGTCCAAGGTCTACTGCCCGCGCGGCGACAACCCCGGCTTCCTCGCCCTGCACAACACCCAGCAGCCCGTGATCCCGATGTTCACCTCGCTCAAGGAGCTGCGGCGCTATGCCGGCAAGGAGTCCAAGTATTTCGTGATCACCGGCGCCGAGGTGATCGACCTGCTGCCCACGGGCTACGGCTTCGTGCTGGACATGGAGGGCGAGCACCGGATGGTGTTCGACGCCAAGGCCGTGGAGCAGATGGTCGAGTTCGCGATGCGCCGCATGTACGGCTGACGCCGGACCCTGTGACCGCCGAACGGAGCCCGGAGGGAATTTCCCTCCGGGCTTTGTCGGTTCCAGGTGGCAGGAAGTTCAACGCTCAACTAAAGTGGGCGTACCCGAGGAGGTACCGATGCCTGCAATCGACGGGATCTTCGACCACCAGGACTCCAACGGCGGTGGCGGCACCATCACCAACGGCGACACCCAGTGGATGACGGCCGGATCCGGCCTGCTCCACATCGAGGCGCCGCCGGAGCACCTGGTGATGTCCGGCGGGCTGTTCCACGGCCTCCAGCTGTGGGTGAACCTCCCCGCCAAGGACAAGATGATGGCGCCCCGCTACCAGGACATCCGCAGCGGCAGCGTCCAGCTGCTCACCTCGCCGGACGGCGGCGCGCTGCTCCGTGTCATCGCCGGCGAGCTGGACGGCCACGAGGGCCCGGGCATCACGCACACGCCGATCACGATGATCCACGCCACGCTCGCCCCGGGCGCGGAGGTCACCCTGCCCTGGCGGGAGGACTTCAACGGCCTGGCGTACGTCATGGCCGGGCGCGGCGCGGTGGGCGCCGAGCGGCGTCCGGTCCACCTCGGCCAGACCGCGGTGTTCGGCGCCGGCGGCTCGCTGACCGTCCGCGCGGACGAGAAGCAGGACTCGCACACTCCGGACCTGGAGATCGTCCTGCTCGGCGGCCGGCCCATCCGTGAGCCGATGGCGCACTACGGGCCGTTCGTGATGAACACCAAGGACGAGCTGATGCAGGCCTTCGAGGACTTCCAGAAGGGCCGCCTCGGCACCGTCCCCGCCGTGCACGGCATGACGGAGAAGGGCCCGGACCAGGACTGAGTCCTCGTCCCGCGCAGGGCGTCGCGGCGACGGCCCCGGTCAGCCGGGGCCGTCGCCGTTCTTCTGTTCGTAGAGCTCGAACCAGATGCTCTTGCCGCGGCCGCGGGGGGCGACGCCCCAGGTGTGGGCGAGGAGTTCGATCAGCAGCAGGCCGCGGCCGGAGGAGGCCAGCTCGCCCGGGCGGCGCAGGTGCGGGAGGTCGTCGCCGGAGTCGGTGACCTCGACCCGGATGCGGCGGCCGTCGCCGCCGTCCGTGACCTCGGCCAGCAGCAGCGCGTCCGAGTCGGTGTGCACCAGCACGTTGGTCAGCACCTCCGACAGCAGCAGCACCGCCGAGTCCACCTGGTCCGGCGAGGCCCAGTCGTGCAGCAGCTCCCGCAGCTGCTGCCGGGCGACGGACACCCGCTCCGACGCGGCCTGTGCCACCGTGAGCGCCGTGCGGCGCACCGGAGGCGGCGCCGTGTCCTCCGCGCCGCAGCCGCAGGTGGCGCCCTGCCGGGTGAGCAGCAGCAGTGCTATGTCGTCCTCGCGGCGGTCGGCCAGCGGGCCGGTGGTGTGGTGCGAGGAGGGGCCGTGCACCGCCTGTACCAGCGCGTCGGCCAGCTCCTCCTGGGTGCCGCGGTGCCGCTCCAGGATCTCCCGCAGCCGCTGCCAGCCGGTGTCCAGATCATGCCCGCCGGTCTCAATCAGCCCGTCCGTGCAGATCAGCAGGGTCTCGCCGGGCTCCAGGATCAGCCGGGTGGTCGGGTAGTCGGCGTCCGGGTCGATGCCCAGCGGCAGCCCGCCCTCCGTCGGCCGGGTCAGCACCGTCCCGTCGGCCATCCGGATCACCGGCTCGGGATGCCCGGCGCGGGCCACCTCCAGCACCCCCGTGGCCGGGTCGACCTCGGCGTACAGACAGGTCGCGAAGCGCAGCTCGGCCGGGTCCTCGCCGATGCCGTGCAGGAAGCGGGAGGCGCGGGACAGCACGGCGTCCGGCCGGTGTCCCTCCGAGGCGTACGCCCGCAGCGCTATCCGTAGCTGGCCCATCAGCCCCGCCGCCCGCACGTCGTGGCCCTGCACGTCGCCGATGACCAGCGCGAACCGCCCTCCCCCGGACGTCGTCCCGGAGGCGCCCCCGGGCAGCGGGATCACGTCGTACCAGTCGCCGCCGACCTGGAGTCCTCCGCCGGTCGGGACGTAGCGGGCGGTGACGTCCATGCCCGGGATGCCCGGACCGAGCTTCGGCATCATCGTCCGCTGGAGGCCCTCGGTCAGCTCCTTCTCGGTCTCGGCCGTGCCCGCGCGGGACAGTGCCTGCGCGAGCATCCGGGCCACCGTGGTCAGCACGGAACGCTCGTCGGGGGTGAAGGCGACCGGGTAGGCGAAGGCGGCCAGCCAGGCGCCCATGGTGCGGCCGGAGGCGGTCAGCGGCAGGAAGGCCCAGGACTGGCGGCCGAAGCGCTGCGCGAGCGGCCAGGTGAGCGGGTAGCGCGCTTTGTACTCCTCCGGAGAGGAGAGGTAGACCGCGCGGCCGGTGCGCACCACCTCGGTGGCCGGGTAGTCCGTGTCGAGCGGCATGTAGAAGGGGCTGTCGGCGCCGGGCTCGTGCCCGTGGTGGCCGATGATCGTGAGCCGGTCTCCCTCCACCCCGAACACCGCCTGGCCGTCCGGGGTGAAGCCCGGCATCGAGAGATTGGCGGCGACCCGCAACACCTCCTGGGTGGAGCGCGCCTCCGCCAGGGCGCGTCCTGCGTCCAGCAGGAACGCCTCACGGGAGCGCCTCCAGTCGCCGGTGACCGCGCTGCGCGCTGCGGGTGTGCCCGGCGCCGGCTCGGTCACCTCCTGGAGGGTCCCGGTCAGGACATAGGCCTTGCGTTCGGGTTCGAAGGAGGGCTTGGAGCGGCTGCGGACGACGCGGACGACGTTGTTCTGGTCGTCCATGATCCGGATACGCACCTCGGCGAGGGTGCTCTCGGCGACGGCCAGCTGGACGATCCCGGTGATCTCGTTCCAGTCGACGGGGTGGAAACGGGCCCGGACCTGGGCCTCCGTGAGGGTGGCCGGCTCGGCGGGCAGCCCGAGCAGCCCGGCTGCGACGGCATCGACCGTGACCTCTCCGGATGCGGTGTCCCAGTGCCACACGCCGGTTCCGAGGGCGGCGAGGACGTCCCCCAGGGCGGGCAGGGGCTCACCAGTGCGCATTGCACCACTTTATGAAGATGCTCCCGAAAACTTCCACCCATGTCGTTTGCCCGGCCCCGGGAAAAGGGCGGGGCAGTGATCTTGGGCCGGCCGGTAGGCTTGGGGCAGTTTCACGTGAAACAACGACCCCGATCCGCGAAGGCTGGATGAACGACGATGCATCGGTACAGGTCCCACACCTGCGGCGAGCTCCGCGCCTCTGACGTCGGCACCGACGTCCGGCTGAGTGGCTGGCTGCACAATCGGCGCGACCTGGGCGGCATCCTCTTCATCGATCTGCGCGATCACTACGGCATCACGCAGCTCGTGGCCCGTCCGGGCACCGAGGCGTACGAGGCGCTCGACAAGCTGTCCAAGGAGACCGTGGTCCGCGTCGACGGCAAGGTCGTCTCGCGCGGTGCGGAGAACGTCAACCCCGACCTGCCGACCGGTGAGGTCGAGGTCGAGGTCTCCGTGGTCGAGGTGCTGGGCGAGGCGGCCCCGCTGCCCTTCACCATCAACACCGAGGACGGTGTCAACGAGGAGCGGCGCCTGGAGTACCGCTTCCTCGACCTGCGCCGCGAGCGCATGCACCGCAACATCCTGCTGCGCACGTCGGTCATCTCGGCGATGCGCCACAAGATGACGGCCATGGGCTTCAACGAGATGGCGACGCCGATCCTGAGCGCCACCTCCCCCGAGGGCGCCCGCGACTTCGTGGTCCCCTCCCGCCTGAACCCCGGCAAGTTCTACGCGCTGCCGCAGGCCCCGCAGCAGTTCAAGCAGCTGCTGATGATCTCGGGCTTCGACCGCTACTTCCAGATCGCGCCCTGCTTCCGCGACGAGGACGCCCGCGCCGACCGCTCGCCGGGCGAGTTCTACCAGCTCGACGTCGAGATGAGCTTCGTCGAGCAGGAGGACGTCTTCCAGCCGATCGAGAAGCTGATGACCGAGCTGTTCGAGGAGTTCGGCAACGGCCGCCACGTCACCTCGCCGTTCCCGCGGATCCCGTTCCGCGAGGCGATGCTGAAGTACGGCTCCGACAAGCCGGACCTGCGGGCCCAGCTGGAGCTCGTCGACATCACCGACATCTTCGAGGGCTCGGAGTTCAAGGCGTTCGCCGGCAAGCACGTGCGTGCGCTGCCGGTGCCGGACGTCTCCGGCCAGCCCCGCAAGTTCTTCGACCAGCTCGGCGACTACGCGGTCTCCCAGGGCGCGAAGGGCCTGGCCTGGGTGCGCGTCGGCGAGGACGGCGCGCTGACCGGGCCGATCGCGAAGTTCCTCACCGAGGAGAACGTCGCGGAGCTGACCAAGCGGCTCTCCCTGGCCCCCGGCCACGCGGTGTTCTTCGGCGCGGGCGAGTTCGACGAGGTCTCGAAGATCATGGGCGCGGTGCGGGTCGAGGCCGCCAAGCGCGCCGGCCACTTCGAGGAGAACGTCTTCCGCTTCTGCTGGATCGTCGACTTCCCGATGTACGAGAAGGACGAGGAGACCGGCGCGATCGACTTCTCGCACAACCCCTTCTCGATGCCGCAGGGCGGCCTGGAGGCCCTGGAGACCCAGGACCCGCTGGACATCCTGGGCTGGCAGTACGACATCGTCTGCAACGGCGTCGAGCTGTCCTCGGGCGCGATCCGGAACCACGAGCCGGAGATCATGCTCAAGGCGTTCGAGATCGCGGGCTACGACCGCGAGACCGTCGAGGAGAAGTTCGCCGGCATGCTCCGCGCGTTCCGCTTCGGCGCCCCGCCGCACGGCGGCATCGCCCCCGGCGTCGACCGCATCGTGATGCTCCTCGCCGACGAGCCGAACATCCGCGAGACCATCGCCTTCCCGCTCAACGGCAACGCCCAGGACCTGATGATGGGCGCCCCGACGGAGCTGGAGGAGGCACGGCTGAAGGAACTGCACCTGTCGGTGCGGAAGCCTCAGCCGAAGTAGTCGCCGCGTAGGCGTAGAGGAAGGGCCCGGAACCGTCTCGGTTCCGGGCCCCTCTCCGTTACCGTTCCTGGCCGGACGGGCCCGTCGGCGCTCCTCATCGGCCCACTCCCGGGCCCGTGAGCCCCCGATCGGGTCAGCGGGCGACGAACTGGGTGAGGATGGCCTGGACCTCGTAGATGTCGACGCCCTTCGTGAAGGTCTTCTGGATGGGGGCCGGGGAGCCGGAGATCCAGATCTTGAGTTCGGCGTCGAGGTCGAAGTGGCCGGCGGTCTCCACGGCGAAGTGGGAGATGCTGCGGTACGGGATCGAGTGGTACTCGGTCTTCTTGCCGGTGATGCCCTGCTTGTCGACCAGGATCAGGCGGCGGTCCGTGAACAGGATCGTGTCGCGTATCAGCAGGAACGCCGCGTGCACCTGCTCGCCGTGGCCCAGGAGCCGGGCGTAGTCCTGCTGGGCCTTGGCCGGGTCGACGGTGTGCGCGTTGCCGAAGAGTGCCATGGTTCGTGTTCCCCCACGTGTGGTCGTCCATGGCGGCCGGACGTTCGGCCGCCTTGACGCGATCTTCGCAAGCCGGACGGCCCCGGGAGAAGGGATGTTCTCTCCCGGGGCCGTCCTGTGGCGAGCGTGTTACGCGGTGGGCTTCTCCTCGAGGCGGGGGAAGAGGACCGCGCCCTTGGTGACCGTGGAGCCGGCCGGGAGGAGGCCCCAGGCGGCGGACTCCTGGACCTTCTGGTCCGCGAGGGCGCCGAGACCGGCTTCCGCGCCGAGGGAGTCCCAGAGCTTCTGGGAGGTCTCCGGCATGACCGGGTTGAGGAGGACGGCCACGGCGCGCAGCGACTCCGCCGCCGTGTAGAGGATCGTCGCCAGGCGGGCCTTGCCCTCCGGCGAGTCGTCCTTCGCGACCTTCCAGGGCTCCTGCTCGGTGATGTAGCCGTTGACCTGCTTCACGAAGTCGAAGACCGCCAGGATGCCGCCCTGGAAGTCCAGCTCCTCGCCGATCTTCCGGTCCGCCTCCGCGACCGCCTTCGCCAGGCCGTCGTGGATCGCCTTCTCCGCGTCGCCGTCGGCCGTCGCGGCCGGCAGCTCGCCGCCGAAGTACTTGCCGACCATCGCCGCCACGCGGGAGGCGAGGTTGCCGTAGTCGTTCGCCAGCTCGCTGGTGTAGCGGGCGGAGAAGTCCTCCCAGGAGAAGGAGCCGTCCTGGCCGAACGCGATCGCGCGCAGGAAGTACCAGCGGTACGCGTCCACGCCGAAGTGCGAGGTCAGGTCCTGCGGCTTGATGCCGGTCAGGTTGGACTTGCTCATCTTCTCGCCGCCGACCATCAGCCAGCCGTTCGCGGCGACCTTCCCGGGGAGGGGGAGGCCCTGCGCCATCAGCATGGCCGGCCAGATGATCGCGTGGAAGCGGAGGATGTCCTTGCCCACCAGGTGCACGTCGGCGGGGAACGTCGACTCGAACTTCTCGGGGTTCTCGTTGTAGCCGACCGCCGTCGCGTAGTTCAGCAGCGCGTCGACCCACACGTAGATCACGTGCTTGTCGTCCCACGGGACCTTGACGCCCCAGTCGAACGTCGAGCGCGAGATGGAGAGGTCCTGCAGGCCCTGGCGGACGAAGTTCACGACCTCGTTGCGCGCGGACTCGGGCTGGATGAAGCCCGGGTTGGCCTCGTAGTGCGCGAGCAGCTTCTCGCTGTACTCGCTGAGCTTGAAGAAGTAGTTCTCCTCGCTGAGGATCTCCACCGGCTTCTTGTGGATCGCGCACAGCTTCTGGCCCGCGTACTCGCCCTCGCCGTCGAGCAGCTCGCCGGGGAGCTTGTACTCCTCGCAGCCCACGCAGTACGGGCCCTCGTAGCCGCCCTTGTAGATCTCGCCCTTGTCGTACAGGTCCTGCACGAACTCCTGGACGCGGTCGGTGTGCCGCTTCTGCGTGGTGCGGATGAAGTCGTCGTTCGCGATGTCGAGGTGCTCCCACAGGGGCTGCCAGGCCTCCGTGACGAGCTTGTCGGCCCAGGCCTGCGGGGTGACCCCGTTCGCCTCGGCCGTGCGCATGATCTTCTGACCGTGCTCGTCCGTGCCGGTGAGGTACCACACCTTCTCGCCCCGCTGGCGGTGCCAGCGGGTGAGCACGTCGCCTGCGACGGTCGTGTAGGCGTGGCCCAGGTGAGGAGCGTCGTTGACGTAGTAGATGGGGGTCGTGACGTAGTACGCCTTCGCCCCCTGCTTCTCTGATCCAGTGGCCGCCATGGGCGAAATCCTACTGGTCCCGGGGAGATCGACTCACACGCGTTTCGGGGGGTGGACGGGGGTGGACGGGGTTCCCGTCCGTTCCTCCGTCCACCCCCCGGGGGGTCGCTGAGGGCAGGGGTTCCTACGGGCGCCAGTTCGCCAGTACGCCCTCGTACAGCTCCTTGTCCGTGAGCTCGCGCGGGGCCGGGCCCGCGTGGAAGAAGGACGTGTTGTCCGACTTGAGCTTGCGGAGGTAGTCGAACGCCTTGTTGTCGTGCTCGCCGAAGGCGACGAAGGAGAAGAACACCTCGGGGTGGCTCTTCGCGGCGTCGGTGAGGGCCTTGGTGGCCGGGGTCTTGGCGTCGGGGGCGCCGTCCGTCTGGAAGATCACCAGGGCGGGGGTGCCGGCGGGCTCCTTGGCGTGCTGTTCGAGGACGGCCTCGACGGCCGCGTGGTAGCTGGTACGGCCCATCCGGCCGAGCCCTGCGTGCAGCTCGTCGATCTTGTTCTCGTGGTCGGTGAGGGTCAGCTCGCCGGTGCCGTCCAGCTCGGTGGAGAAGAACGTCACGTGGAGCGTGGCCTCGGTGTCCAGGTGCGCGGCCAGGGCGAGGGTCTGCTCGGCGAGGGCCTGGGCGGAGCCGTCCTTGTAGTACGGGCGCATGGAGGCGGAGCGGTCGAGGACGAGGTGGACCTTGGCGCGGGCGCCGGTGAGGTTGTGTTCGTCGAGGACGGTGCCGGCGGCTTTGTAGGCGGTGGTGAGGGTGGTGTTGGAGAGGGCGGAGGCGGGGGTGGCGGGGGTGGTGGGGGTTTCGGCCTCGGCTTCGCCTTCGGCCGGCTTTTCGTTCCCACCCGCACCACCCGTGCGGGTTTCGTCGTCGGGTGCGGGTGGCCCCTGGGGGGCCTGCTCGCCGTCGGCGGCTGCGGGGGTCGCCTCCGGCGTGGGCTCCGGGTCCGGGGCCGGGGCCGGCGCCTGAGCTGCGGGCTCCGGCTCGGCCTTCGCCTCTGCCTTTGCCTCGGCGTTCGGCTCGGGCTCGGGCTCGGCCTTCGCGTCAGCCTCTGCCTCTGCCTCGGCCTTCGGCTCGGGCTCCGGTTCCGCCTTCGCCTCTGGCTCGGCCTTCGCTTCGGCCTCCGCCTCAAGCTCCGCGGCAGCCTCCGGCTTGCGTTCGGGTTCGGTAGCCGCCTCCGGTTCCGGAGTCGCTTCCGGCTTGGCCTCGGCCTCCGGCTCGGGCTCGGGCTCGGGGGTCGGTTCCGGCTTGGCCTCGGGCTCGGGCTCGGGGGTCGGTTCCGGCTTGGCCTCGGCCTCGGGCTCCGGAGTCGCTTCGGGTGCCGGCTCCGGGGCGGGGGCCGCCGTGGCCTCCGGCTCCGTGATCTCCGGCTGCACGGTCTTCGGCTCCGTGGCCTCCGGCTCCGCGGTCTTCGGCTCTGCCTCGGCCTTGGTCGGCGCCTCGGCCTCTGCGGGGGCCTCCAGGGGCTCCGGGTCGGCCTCCGGTTCCGTCTTCGCCTCGGGCGTCGGCTGCGGCTCCGGGGCGAGGGCGGGCTCGGGTGTCGGCTCCGGGGTGGCGGGGGTCTTCCTCGCCTCCGCGGGCGGCTCCTCCGTCGTGGACGGCCGCGCGGGACGCGGGACCGCCACCTTGTCGAAGGCCGACTTCACCAGGTCGTGCTCGTCGCTTTCGCGCTGTTCCGGGACCGTCGGGGACGGAGGAGTCGTCCTCGGGGTCTCCGTCGCGGCGGCGGACGGGTCGGGCGTCGTCGGAGCGGCCGTTTCCGTCGCCTCGGCGGCCGGCGCCGCACCCTCCGCTTCGGCGGACCTCGCTTTCCGTGACCGGCCGAACGCGTTCCGCAGGAGAGTGAGAATGCCCATGTGCGCAACCCTTCGCGTGAGTTGATGCCCGTCAAACCCTGGCCAGGACGGACACGTAAGGTTAGCGGCCCTTGGGGGCGATCTTGGGCAGGGTGGGGTGTGCGGGATCGTATCTGTCAAGGGTGTGATCAGGCCTGTGTGGGGTCGGTCCCCTGCTCCGGCGTACGCCCGTGATGCCGCTCCGGGTTCACCCGCCGTTCACTCCCGCGCCCGGTCGTCGCACCCGTGTGCTCCTACGGTCGCGCTGACACCACGGGCACGCCAAGGAGAGAACACGTGCGAAAGCTGCTGCCGTTGATCGGAACGCCGTCCGGTTCGCACCCCGGCGGCCGGTCCGCCCTGACCTGCCGTTTCCGGTGTGGTGACGCCTGCTTCCACGAGGTGCCCAACACCAGTGACAACGAGTACGTCGGCGACGTCGTCGCCGGCGCCCTCAGCCGCCGTTCGATGATGCGGGCCGCCGCCGTCGTGACCGTCGCCGCGGCGGGCGCCGGCGCGGCCGGTGTCGCCGCCGCGCCGCAGGCGGAGGCGGCCGCGGCCGCCTCCGCCAAGCGTCCCCGGCCGCAGAAGAGCGCCCGCGGGCTCCGCTTCACCCCCGTCCCGCCCAACACCCGTGACGCCGTCACCGTGCCGGAGGGCTACCGGCAGAACGTCGTCATCCGCTGGGGCGAGCCCATCCTGCGCGGCGCGCCCGCCTTCGACCCGGAGCGCCAGAGCGCCAAGGCGCAGGCAGGGCAGTTCGGGTACAACTGCGACTTCCTCGCGCTGCTGCCCCTGAAGGGCGAGCGGAACCGGCAGTTGCTGGTCGCCAACCACGAGTACACCGACGAGATCCTGATGTTCCGGGACTACGACCCGGAGAACCCGACCCGTGAGCAGGTGGAGATCGCCTGGGCCGCGCACGGTCTCGCCGTCGTCGCCGTGGAGGAGGAGCACCGGAGCGGCAGGCTCACGGCCGTGGGACGGCACCACCTCAACCGGCGGCTCACCGCCACCTCCGAGTTCCGGCTCACCGGGCCCGCCGCCGGGTCCGACCTGGTGAAGACCTCCGCCGACCCGACCGGCACCCGGGTGCTCGGCACCCTCAACAACTGCTCCGGCGGCACCACCCCGTGGGGCACCACCCTGCACGGCGAGGAGAACTTCAACCAGTACTTCGCCCACGGCAGCAGCGCCACCGACAAGCGGTACGGGATCGGCACCGGGGCGACCGAGCGCAAGTGGGAGCGGTTCGACAAGCGGTTCGACCTCGCCCAGGAGCCGAACGAGGCGCACCGCTTCGGTTACGTCGTCGAACTCGACCCGTACGACCCCGACTCCACGCCCCGCAAGCACACCGCGCTCGGCCGGTTCAAGCACGAGGCGGCGACCGTGCGGCTGACGCACGACGGGCGGCCGGTCGTCTACTCCGGCGACGACGAGCGGTTCGACTACTTCTACAAGTTCGTGAGCAGCAAGCGGATGCGGCACGGCGACAGCCGCGCGGCCCGCGCGCACAACCTCACGCTGCTCGACGAGGGCACGCTCTACGTCGCCAGGCTCACCGGCGACTCGCCCGCGATCGAGATCGACGGCACGGGGAAGCTGCCGAAGGACGGCGAGTTCGACGGCAGCGGCGAGTGGATCCCGCTGGCCACCGCCACCGCGCACGGCGCCGTCTCGCACGTGGAGGGCATGACCGCCGAGGAGGTTTTCGTCTTCACGCGGCTCGCCGGCGACAAGGTGGGCGCCACGAAGATGGACCGCCCCGAGGACATCGAGCCCAACCCGGTCACCGGCAAGGTGTACGTCGCGCTCACCAACAACTCCAGGCGCGGTGTCGACGCCAACCCGAAGGCCGACGAGGCCAATCCGCGCCACGCCAACAAGCACGGCCACGTGCTGGAGCTGACCGAGCGCTTCAACCGGCCGGAGAGCACCCGCTTCGCCTGGTCGCTGTTCCTCGTCGCGGGCGACCCGGAGGATCCGGCGACGTACTTCGCCGGCTTCCCGAAGGACGCCGTCAGCCCGATCTCCTGCCCGGACAACGTCGCCTTCGACGCGCACGGCAACCTGTGGATCTCCACGGACGGCAGCGCCCTCGGCTCCCACGACGGCCTCTTCGGCGTGGCCACGCGCGGGGAGCGGCGCGGTGAGCTGAAGCAGTTCCTGACCGTGCCGGCGGGCGCGGAGACCTGCGGGCCGGTGGTGCAGGAGCGGCGGGTGCTGGTCGCCGTGCAGCACCCGGGCGAGGTGGACGGGGCGACCGTGGAGCGGCCCGCCAGCACCTGGCCGGACGGGCCCGGCTCGTACGTGCGTCCCGCGGTCGTCGCGGTGTGGCGCGCGGACGGGCGGGACATCGGCGTCTGACGCCGGGCCGGCAGCGCCGGGGGTCCTCAGGCCCCCGGCACCAGCTCCTCCAGCCACTCCCGGTACGCGGGGGCCTGCCGGGCCACCTCCTGGTAGGCGTCCGCCAGGTGCGGGTACACGCCGTCCAGCTCCGTGTCCGTACGCGCCGCCAGCAGCAGCCGTACGCCCAGCGGGTCGCCGGCGATGCGGCGGACGGCCGTGTCGGGGCGGGAGGGGGAGGTCGGCTGGCAGACGGTGACGACCTCGCCGATCGCGACCAGGGACGCGGCCGTGTGGTAGTCGCCGTGCAGCACGGGCGGGTCGATCCCCGCCTCGCGCAGCATCCGCCGTACCGCGTCCCACTCGCCGTCGACCGCCGGGTCGATCATCCAGCGGTCGTGGGCCAGGTCGCAGAGGTGGACGACCGGACGGGCGGCGGCCGGGTGGTCGGCGGGCAGGGACACGAACTGCGGTTCGCGGGCGATGAGGACACGGGTGCGCAGACCGTCGGGGACGCGCAGCGGCCAGCCCTCCACCTCGTGCACGAACGCCACGTCGAGCTGGCCGTCGGCGACCATGCGCAGCAGGGCGTTGGCGGAGACGTCCATGTGCAGGGTGGGTTCCTGCCAGTGCCGGCGCAGGCGGCGCAGCCAGCCGGCCAGCGCGCGGCTGGCGGTGGACCCGATGCGCAGCTGACGGCCGCCGACGGCGGCGGCGCGGGCCTCGGTGACCAGGGAGCGCAGCTCGGCGACGAGCGGGCGGGCGCGGCTGAGCACCAGCCGGCCCAGTGGGGTGGGGCGGCAGCCCGTGCGCGCGCGGACGAACAGGGCACCGCCCAGCTCCTGTTCGATGCGCCGCAGCTGCGTGCTCAGCGAGGGCTGGGCCACGCCGAGCTGGCGTGCGGCGCGGTGCAGACTGCCCGTGTCGGCGATCGCGCACAGCGCCCTGAGGTGCCGGACCTCAAGCTCCATGCCCTGGGAGGGTAAGCGGGAAGTTCAGGTTTCACCAGACACCCAAACCCCTTCTGTGCAGGCGTAGTCGGGCGTCTGCGACACCCGAACCGGGGAGCCGCGCGGCACGTGGCCGGACCGCGGCGATAGCCCGGTCCTATCACCGGTTGCCATCATCACAGCCGCCGCCGCGGGCGCGGACACTCACCGGTGACACATGGCTCACCCCCCACCGAAGGAGTCATCGATGCGCCTGCGCATGCCCCTGTCCGTGCTGTCCGCCGCCGGTCTGAGCCTGACCGCGCTCGGTCTGGGCGCCGCCCCGGCCGGCGCCGCCGAGGCCCCCCTCGCGCCCGCCGACTCGTACGCCGCGTACGCCGGTTCGTCCGAGGAGGCCGCGGCCAACCGCGCGTTCTTCGAGGCCGTGCTGGAGTCCGTCGCCGAGAAGCGGGCCGCCGACCCCACCGGCGCCGCCGCCGTGACCGTCGTCTACAACGCCTCCCAGGCGCCGACGTTCGCCACCCAGATAGCGCGGAGCGCCCAGATCTGGAACAGCTCGGTCTCCAACGTGAGACTCCAGTCGGGCACCTCGGGCGCCGACTTCTCGTACCGCGAGGGCAACGACTCGCGCGGTTCGTACGCCTCGACCGACGGCCACGGCCGCGGCTACATCTTCCTCGACTACGCCCAGAACCGGACCTACGACTCGACGCGGGTCACCGCGCACGAGACCGGTCACGTGCTGGGTCTGCCGGACCACTACTCCGGTCCGTGCAGCGAGCTGATGTCCGGCGGCGGCCCCGGCCCGTCCTGCACCAACGCCTACCCGAACTCGGCCGAGCGGTCGCGGGTGAACCAGCTGTGGGCCAACGGCTTCGCCGCCGCGCTCGACCAGGCGGAGAAGGCGCTTCAGAAGTCCGGCCGCTGATCCGCGCGCGTCCCGTCCGGTGCGGGCCGTCCCCTCCGCGGGGCGGCCCGCACCGCCGTTCGCGCCGGCCAGGTCACCTCGGCCGCTCCGCGGTGACCGGGGCGCCGGTCGGGGCCGGGGTGGCGGCGGGCGGCGCGGGCGGGGCGGGGCGTCCGCGGCGGAGGGCGGGCCCGCCGGTCAGCCGGCAGGTCAGGGCCACCGCCGCGCCCACGGCGAGGAGCAGCCAGGACGCCGTGCGCAGGGTGGCCGTGAGGGCGTCGTAGACCGCGCCGGCCGCCGGGCGGTGGACGGTGTCCGGGAGGTCGGCCAGGGTCAGCCGGCGGCCGGCCGCGACCGCCAGGGCGAGCAGGGCGCCGCCCAGCGCGGTGCCCGATCCGGCGGCGGTGAGGGTGCGGCGGCGGGACGCGGCGACCGCGACGCCGGTCACGGCGAGGGCGACGGCGGTGAGGGGCAGCCAGAGGGCGGCGGCGTCCAGCAGGCGGTAGCCCTGGCGCAGCCCGGCCACCTCCTCGGCCGGGACCACCGGGACCTCGGTGTGCGCGACGGGGATGCGGTGCGCGTAGGGCATGTGCTCGGCCTCGAGCCGCTGCTTCACCTGCGCGGTGACGGGCGCGAGATCGACGGTGACGGGTCCGCCGGAGGGCGCGTCGTCGCGGAGGGCGTGCAGCACCGCGTCGTGGACGGCCCGGTTCCCCGCCTCCCACGCGGTACGGAATGCGTCCGTACGGGTGAACGACTCGATCGCGTCCCGTACGAACGGCCCGAGGGCGGCCTCGCCCGTGGTCCGCGTCTCCAGCTCCCGTACGACCTCGTCGCCGACGGCGTCCGCGACGGCCTCCCGCACGGCGGGGTCGCCGGCCAGCGGGGCCACGGTACGGACGTACCGCCCGGTGTCGGCGAGCCCCAGCGCGGCCCACCCGGCGAGCACGCCGAGCGGCACGAGCAGACACGCGACGGCGACGCACACCGCCCCGATCCCGTCCCGCACCCGCCGGGCGCCACTCCACGAAGCCACCCCTCCAGGCAACCGGCCCGCCTCCGCGGCCGCGAGCGGTACACCCCCGAACGGGCGGCGGACGGAGGTCCCCGCCTCACTCCAGGCGGTGCCCCTCCGCGTCCTCCTTCGTGTAGTAGCGGTAGAACATGATCGCGAAGGTGCCGGCCATGACGCCCACCCCCAGGGCCACCGAACGGTAGATGCTGCCGTTGGACTGGCTGAAGAGGAAGCCGACCGCGCAGCCGGCGAAGGCGGCCCAGACCAGGGCGTGGAGTTCGCGGCGGAGTTTCGGGGCCACGGTGAGCAGGGTGATGAGGACGACGGCGAAGACGAGCGCGGTGAGGAAGCCGAACAGCAGGTTCCAGCCGGTGATGGGACCGCCGTAGCGGCGGTTCGCCGCGGCCCAGAAGCCGTAGACCAGCGCCGCGAGGACGGGCAGGACGACCCGGGCCACGCGATGGGCGCGGGCGTCGAAGACGTCGGTGGTGCGGCCCTGTTCGATCATGCCCCGGGTCCGGGGCGCCGCATGCGCCATGGGAGCACTCCTTCCTCCGTCCCCCGCCCCTCCAGGGCACACCTGCCGCGCCCGTGCGGCAACTCGACCGCCCTCCCGCCGGGTCCGCGCGCCCGGCGGGAGGGGATGCGGCCGTCACGGGCACGTGTTTCGCTGGGGCCGTGAGTCCGGCCACCACAGGACACGCCCTGCCCGAGCCGTACCCGACGGCCGGCCCGGACGACGTCGTGGAGCGGCAGATACTGCTGCGGGTACGGGGCCGCAGCGTCGCCTGGGTGCCGCCCCTGCTGCTGCTCGTCGCGATCGCGGTGACCGACTACAACACCACCGGCGAGTTCCGGATCATCTCCTGGATCGTGCTGGTGCCGGGCATCGCGGCCGCGCTGTGCGGGGTGTGGGGCACGGCGGTGTTCGCGGTGCTGTCCATGGGCACGTACACGGTCGTCGACAGCGCCTGGCCGCACCAGTTCCAGGCGGGCCTGCCCGACTTCATCCTGGTCGCCCTCGGCGGCGTCCTCGCCACGCTGGCGTGCGCGGTGCGGGTGCGCGGCGAGCGGCGGGCGCTGCACCTGCGGGACGTGACGGACACGGTGCGGCGCACCGTGCTGCGGCCGCTGCCGCCCGGCTGGGGCGGCCTGGAACACGCGGGCGTGTATCTCACCGCCGACGCCCGGGCCCGGGTCGGCGGCGACTTCTACGACATCCAGCCCGGCCCGCACGGCACCCGTGTCCTCGTCGGGGACGTGCAGGGCAAGGGGCTGGGCGCGGTGGAGACGGCGGCGGTGCTGCTCGGCACGTTCCGCGAGGCGGGATTCCACGAGGCGGACCTGGCGGTGGTCGCCGACCGGCTGGAGGCGCGGATGGTGCGGCACCGCGCGTACACGACCGCCCTCGGCCGCGCGGACGGCGACCGGTTCGCCACGGCCGTGCTGCTCGCCTTCCCCGCGGACGAGGACGACGCCGTCGACACCGTCGTCTTCGGCCATGAACCCCCGCTGGCGGTGGGCCCGTCGGGGGTCCGGCGCCTGCCGGTGGCCGGAGGGCTGCCGCTCGGCTACCGCGACCTGGCGCCCGAGGGCCCCCCGGTGCGCCGGGTGCGCCTGGACGCCGACGAGACGCTGCTGGTGGTGACGGACGGGGTGACGGAGGCCCGGGACCGGGAGGGCCGCTTCTTCAAGGTCGCCGAGGAGGTGCGGCGGGCCGTGGCCGCCGACCCGCGGCTGACGGCCCCCCGCCGGCTGGCGCGGGTCGTACGGGACGGGACGCTGCGGCATTGCCGGGGTCATCTGGTGGACGACACCACCGTGTTCGCGGTGCGGCGCGGCCGGGGCACGGGGGTCGAACGTCGCGAAGGGGGACGTTCACCGCTGTGACGCCCCCGTTTGCGACCGCAGCGGTTACGGTGCTGCCGTGGGTGATCGACAGGGGGAGGGGACCATGCCCGGGACCGTGCTGCTGCTGGCGGCGTCGCCGCTGGGCCGTGGACGGCTGGTGGACGCGGCGTCCGTGCTCCCCGTGCTCGCGGCGGTGCCCCCGTCGGTGCTGTCCGGCGCGGACACCGCGAACGTCGTGGAGCTGGCCGACCCGCTGGAGCCGCAGGCGGTGCTGACCCGGCTCCGCGCGGCGGCCGCGGCGCCCGGCCCGCTGACCGTGTACGTGGCGGGGGAGCTGCGGCTGGACCGCAGACAGCGGCTGCCGCACCTGGCGCTGGCCCGCACCACCCCGGCGACCGTGCGGTACACGGCGCTGCCCTGGCACTGGTTCCGGGACGAGCTGCGGCTGCGCCCGGCCGGCGCGACGACGCTGTTCCTCGATCTGCGCGCCGACGCGGACACCTGGCGGGCGCTGTGCGCGCCGCCCGCGCCGGGCCGTCCGTTCCCGCTGGACTGCGGCCGTGACGCCGCCGTCTACGGTCGCGTCGCGCCCCCGCCGGCACGGCGTGGGGTGGCGGCACCGGCGTACATGAAGGCGCTGGCGACGCTGTTGCGCAGCGGGCGGCGGCTGCCGGACGAGGAGCTGCACCAGCGGACGCTGGCCCGGATCGCGCCGGAGGGCGCGGGCGCCGACCTGGTGCTGGCGCAGCGCGGGCCGCTGCCGGGCGACCCGCACGCGGCGGTCACGGCGGCCGTGCGCGCGGGGCGGCACGCGGAGGCGGACGCGCTGGCCGCGCGGCTGGAGCAGGCGGCGGGGCTGGCGCACGGCCCGGTGTCGGAGGAGGCGCTGCACTGGACGGAGGTCCGCGCGGACCTGGCGATGCTGGCGGGCGACGCGGCGCGCAGCTGCCGCGCGTGGATGGCGCTGGCGGACACCCGGCTGGCCGCCGGGCAGCCGGCCGACGCGCCCGCCGTGGAGGCGGCCGTGGACCGCGCCCACCATCAGTGGGGCCGGATCGACGACCCGGTGCGGGTGGGTGAACTGGGTGTGCGACTCGTGGAGTTGAGGAGCCGGGTGCCGGGGCGCCGGGAGGGGGCCGTGGAGCATGTGCGGCGCCGGTTGCGGGAGGTGCAGGGGCGTGGGGCGATGCCCGCAGGGCACCTGCGTACGGACCCTCCCCAGGGGGCGACCGCGGTGCCATGATGGGGAGTTATGGCTGAGGGGGATGGAGTGGCCGACCAGGACGTCCGCGTACGGCTGGACGGGAGCGCGACGGAGGGCGACGTCACCGCCCTGCGCAACTGGCTGGAGCGGGAGAAACCGCTGGACGACCTGTTGCGGGACGGGAAGCTGCGGATCCGCGAACGGCCGGCCGCCGATCACGACGGCGCCCCGATGGGGACGAGTCAGGAGATCGTCATCGCCATCACGTCGGCGGGCGCCACCGTGGTGTTCCAGGAACTGCTGGAGCGGGTCAAGCGCGGTGTGGTGGCCTGGCGGGACAACCGCCGCGAGGTCGAGAACGGCGAACCGCCGCAGGGCCGAGTCGAACCGGTGAACCGCGACGACAGGTAGGCCGGTGCAGCCTGAGGACGCGGGGGAGCCGATGGACCGGGCGCTGCTGATCGGTGTGTCCGACTACCGCTTCACGAAACGGCCGCACGGGGTGCCGGGCAAGCTGCCGGCCGTCGAGCACAACGTGCCCGTGCTGCACGAGGCGCTGGTGCGTGCGGGGGTGTTCGCCGACGAGGAGATCGTGTCCCTGCAGTCGCCCGACTTCGCCGAGGCGGCACGGGAGCTGCAACGGGTCGCCAGGGAGGCCCGCGGGCTGCTGCTGGTCTACTTCGCTGGACACGGCGCGATCCCCAGCGGGGGCGACGAGCTGTATCTGCAGCTGCGTGACGCCCAGGTGTTCGCCGGCGAGCACACGGTGTTCAACGGCGCCGTGTCGTTCAGCGACCTGATGGGGACGGTGCTGGTCACGAGCCGCGCGGACCGCGTCGTGGTGGTCCTCGACTGCTGCTTCGCGGGCAACGCGGCCCGGGTGTGGGAGCACTTCGAGGACAAGCGGCGCGTCGTGCTGCTGATGAGCGTGCAGGCCAACCACCGCATCGACGCGGGCGATCCGGGCACCCCCACGCCGTACACGGAGAACCTGGCGGAGCTGCTCGGCGAGGAGGACGGCACGACCGTCTCCCGGCTCGCCGCCCGGCTGCGGGAGCGCATGGCCGAGCAGAAGCGCCGCACCCTGCGCAACGAACCCTGGGAGCCGCAGCTGCGCGCCGACGCGGGCGCCGACGCCGTGAGGCTGGGGAAGGAAGGCCCGCAGGTCCCGCTCCTGTCACCGGACGGGACCGGCCCGTCCGGCACGGCCCCGCGTCCCCCTCGTCCCCCGCGCCGTCGGCTGCCGGCGTGGACGGCGGCGTTGTGGCGGCGCCCGCGCGCCCTGGCGGCGGCGTGGTCCCGTGCCCGGCGGCGGCGCCGGCACTCCCGGTCCGGCGCGGGCGGGGGGACGCGGCCGTCCCGCCGCATCCTGTTCCGGCTCGCCCTGCCGGTGCTGCTCGCCCTCGGCATGCTCGGCGTGGGTCTGTACGGGCCGCTGGGCCTGGCCGGCGGGGACGACACCCACTGCGACCCGCCGCTCGAACTGCGCGTGCTGACCGACCCGGACATGGAGGAGGCCTTCCGCACGGCCGCCGACGCCTATCTCACCTCCGACGCCAACACCACGGACGCGGGCTGCCGGCACACCGGCATCACCGTCCACAGCGCCGGGTCCTCCGACGTGGTCGACGCGCTGCGCCGGCACACGGACGACTGGAAGGAGCCCGAGGGCGACGAGGTCAACCCGCAGCGCGACATCGGCCCGCAGCCCGACGTGTGGATACCCGGCTCCCGTGCCGAGGTCGACCGGGTGCTGGAGGAGCAGGACACGGACGCCGTCGCGGAGCTGGAGCCCGCGGAGTCGCCCCTCGCCTACTCCCCCGTCGTGCTCGCCGTGCCCGACCATCTCGCCCCCGAGCCGCTGAACGAGGTCACCGGACGGCCCCTGACCACGATGATCGACGCTCTGACCGTGCGCGCCGAGGACGCGGCCGTGCGCCGCCCCGACCCCGAGTTCACCGACTCGGGGCTGCTCGCCACCGTCGGCCTGTACGGGGACGCGTCGGCCGTCGCCCGCGGGGAGGCCATGGTCGCGCAGCCGGGACCGCCCTCCCCCACGGCCGGCGACCTGCTGTGCGCCCTGCCCGACGACGACGCCGTGGACGACCGCACCGCCGCCCTCGTACCGGAGTTCCTGCTCATCAGCGGGGTCGACTGCGAGGACATCACCCGCGCCCCGCGCACGGCCCTGTACCCCGCCGACGTGCCCGGGATGGACCCGGTGTTCGTGCGGGTGCGCTGGGACGACGGCGACGTCGACGCCGTCGCCCGGGACGCGTCGGTGGCCTCCTTCCACGACTGGCTGGCCGGTGACGGCGGCCGCGAGGTGTTCGCCCGGTTCGGCTTCCGCGACCCCGGCACGCGGGAGCCGCTCGACGAGGACCAGGACGTCGACGCCGTGAAGTACGCGCCGAGCCCCCTCGACGAGTCGGCCGGGCGGAACGAGATGGAGCAGGCCCTGAGCGCCTACCAGGCGTACGGCGGTCCCGGCCGGGTGCTGTTCCTGCTGGACAGCTCCGGTTCCATGGCCGGCGTGTGGCAGGGGCCGAGCGGCGGCCCCGGTCTGCTGCGGCAGACGCTGGGCGGGCTGGGCGCCGACGACGAGTACGGCGCCTGGTCGGTCGCGGACACCGGTGACGGCCCGTACGAGACGCTGCTGGGGTTCGGCAGGCATGCGCGGGAGGACGCCGAGAGGGCCGTCGACGAGCGGGCGCGGGTGCGCGACGCCTCGGCCGACCCGCACGCGGCGCTGCTCGCGGCGTTCGACGAGATGGAGGACCGGGGGGACGACGGGCGGCCCCAGCTGATCGTGCACCTCACCGACGGCCGGCACGGTGACCGCCTGAGCGGTGGACGGCTGAGGGAGGTGCTGGACCGGGCCGAGGCGAGCCGGGTGCCGGTGACCGTCGCCGTCCTGGGAAGCGGGGGCTGTGACGAGGGCCGTCCGGACCGCCGGATCGCCGACGTGAGCGGCGGGCGCTGTCTGGACGCGGGGGACGACGTGGGCGCCGCCCTGCACGACGAGATCGCCCGCATCGGAACGGGGGACGACTGATGCCGCGACGGCTCACCGCGCTGCTCGCGCTGCTGCTGCTCGCCGCCTGCACGGGCGGCGGGGACGGGACGCCCGACCAGGCCGACGAGGAGCGGCCCGGCACGATCGTCGTGGCCAGCGGCCGGGACGTCACCGGCAGCAACGGCGTGCGGCAGCGGCTCATCGACGCGTGGAACCGTGCGCAGCAGGAGGCGGGCTCGGAGTACCAGGCGCGGCTGGTGGAGCTGCCGGGCAGCGCGGACGAGCAGCGCAGCCAGCTGCTGGGCGCCCTCCAGTCCGGCAGCGCCCGGTACGACGTGGTGAACCTGGACGTGACCTGGGTGCCGGAGTTCGCGGAGGCAGGGCTGGTGCGGGCGCTGCCGGACGACCTCGTGGACGCGGACGTGATCGATCCGGTCGCCGGGACGGCCCGGTGGGACGGGAAGGTCTACGCGGTGCCGTTCAACAGCGACGTCGGCCTGCTGTACTACCGGATCGACCTGTTGCGGAAGGCCGGTGTCGAGAAGCCGTACGTCCCGGAGGGCTTCACCTGGGAGCAGCTGCGCGGGCGCATCGCCGCCCTGGGCAAGAAGCTCGACGCCGCCGACTACGTCAACGGCTGGACCACCCAGCTCGCCCCGTACGAGGGCCGCACGGTCAACGCGGTGGAGGCGTTCGCCACGGCGGTGCCCGGCCTGAGGCTGGTGGACGAGGACGGCCGTTACACGGGGGACGTGGAGGAGCTGAGACGGGGCGTGAAGGAACTCACCCGCCGCGTCGACCAGGCGTACATCTCCCCGAGCGCGGGCAAGCAGGACGAGACGGAGTCGACCAGCGAGTTCGCCGCGGGGCGTACGGCCTTCCTGCGCGCCTGGCCGTCCGCCTACCCCACGCTGTACCGGGTGTTCGGCGACCGGCTCGGGGTGGCGTCGCTGCCCGGGCGGGCGGTGCTCGGCGGGCAGAACCTGGCGGTGACCACGACGTCGGAGCGGGCGCGGAAGGCGACCGAGCTGATCCGGTTCCTCACCGGGCGGCAGAGTGAACGCTGCCTGCTGGAGGCCGGGTTCGCGGCGACCCGTGCGTCGGCCTTCGGCCGTTCGGCGCGGTGCCCCGCCGAGATCTCCGCCACGCCCGCCCCCTCCCCGACAGGGGAGGCCGACGAGGTGCCGCGCGGCGACGACGGACGTCCCGGTTTCCCGGACGAAAAGCTGAAGGAGGCGCTGGAGCGGGCCGTGCACCGTCCGAGGACGCCGCTCTACGGTGCGTTCACGCAGACCCTCATCACCCAGCTCGGGCCGCTCGTCGAGGGCGGCTCGGCCGACGACGAGGAGCTGGCGCGACGCCTGGACGAGGCGCTGCGCCGGGCCTTGCCCGGCTGAGGTGCTCCGGCGGGTGCCGTCCTACCGCTCCGCGGCCTCCACCTCCACCGGCGCGGTGGTCCCGTGGTCGGCGTCCGGGCCGACGGCCTTGGCCGGGCCCGCGTTCGCCGCCAGGACCAGCGCCGCGACCGCGGCGAGAGCCGCGATGAAGCCACGGGCGTAACGCTCGGTGGGGCGGGTGCGTTGCAGCACGGCGACCTCGCAACAGCGACGGGTTAAGCGGGTTTAATTCGCGGTTTAACCTAGGGGCTGTCCGACGCGAACGGCAAGGGGCACTGGGGGAGTTGGCATGGGGGAGCGGGACGAGCCGGGCACGATCGGACGGCGGGTGCAGCAGCTGCGCGTGGCGCGCGGACTGACACAGAGACAGCTGGCGGAGCCGGTGTACACCCCGGCCTACATCTCCACCCTGGAGGCCGGCCGGGTGCGGCCCTCCGACGAGGCGCTGCGGCATCTCTCCGAGCGGCTCGGAGTCGAGTTCGACGAACTGGCGACCGGGCGCTCGGCGCGCCGGGTGACCGAACTGCGGCTGCGGCTGACCGAGGCGCAGCGCGCCCTCGCCGTCGGCGAGGCGGAGTCGGCGGTGGAGCAGTACGCGGCGCTGCTGGCCGAGGCGGAGGCGCAGGAGCTGCCGGAGGAGCAGGCCGCCGCGCTGCTCGGGCTCGGGGAGTGCGCGCTGGACACCGGCGAGCTCGCGGACGGGCGGCGGTTCTTCGAGGAGGCGGAGGCGCGGCTCGCGGACGCGCCGCTGCCCGCGCGGGTGCCGGCGCTGCGCGGCCGGGCCGTCGCGCACTACCTCGCGGGCGAGCTGCGGTACGCGGTGTATCTGCTGGAGAGCACGATCGACGAGCTGAACCGGGGCGGCCTGCACGACCCGGACGCGCTGCTCCTGCTGTACGCCAGCGTCATCGGGCCGTACATGGACATGGGCGCGCACGCGCGGGCCGCGCAGGCCGCGGAGTTCGCGCTGGCGCTCGCCCCGCAGTCCGGCGACCCGGCGCTGGTGGCGCGCATGCACCGGTCGGTGGCCCGCACCCTGCTCGCCGAGGGCCGTCTGGCGGAGGCGGACGCGTCGCTGGCGAAGGCGGCCGAGCTGTACCGGGGGCTGCATCTGCGCACCGAGCTGGCCAACTGCCACTGGATGCGCGGGTACGTGTACGCGCAGAACGGCGAACTGGAGCGGGCCGAGGCGGAGATGCGGGAGGCGCTGCACATGCTGTCCGCGACCCGCGCGACCCTGTACAGCAGCCAGCTCACCGTCGAGCTCGCCGACGTGCTGCACCGGCGCGGTCGGTCCGAGGAGGCGGCGGAGCTGCTGCGGGACGTGCTGGGCGGGCTCTCGCCCGAGCGGGGCGCGGTGCACGCGGCGGCGGCGCACCGGCTGCTCGGCATCATCGCCGAGGACGCCCGCGCCACGGAGCAGGCGGAGGAGCACTACGTGCGCGCGCTCAGCCTGCTGGAGCGCGCGGGCGCGGCGGGCGACCTGGCCGACCTGTGCCGCCTCCTCGGCGACCTCCTCCGCCGCACGGGCCGCGTGGAGGCGGCGCTGGACGCGTACCGCACCGGCCTGGGCCACCGCACGGCCCCGGGCACGACGACCCTGGGGCCCGCGCCGGCGCAGCCTCCGGTGTGAACGGCGGGCGCGGAGCCGGGCAGGACGGTCAACGGCGCAGCGCCTCCACAGGAGAGATACGGGAAGCCCTCCAGGCAGGCGGGACCTTCTCGCGCACGGTGTGGTCCCTTCGTCCTCGTGTACGGGTCTCCTCGGTCGGGCCCGTCCGGTCAGCTCTGGCGGCGGGCCAGCCTTTCCGCGGCCTCACGGCGTTCGGGCCGGAAGGGGTCGGGGCCGGAGCCGGCGCCCTGCCCGGGTACCGCCGTCCGGCGGCGGAGCCCGCCCGCCACACGGACGAGCCGCTCGTCGCCGGGCTTGGTGGCGATGTAGAAGAGGGACTCGTCGGGGACCGTGTCGTCCCCGCCCCAGCGGACGACGCCCGCGCAGTCGACGAGGATGTCCCGGACGACCGTGAGCTGGTTCGGGAAGAACCCGCCCCGGGCGCCGGAGGGGTAGAAGCCCGGCCGTATCTGCACCGCGGTACCGGACGCCTGGTTGGACTCGGCGAAGCCCTCGCGGATCTCCGACGGGTGGCGCCAGCCGATCACGTCGCCGGCTCTGAGTTCGTCGACCTCGTAGTGGAAACGGCGGATCACGTGCACCAGTACCGCCTCGACGTCGCCGAGGCGCAGCCGCACCCCGCGCAGCGGAGTGCCGGGGACGGGGCAGGTCCACACGCTGCCGGCGTCGTCGGCGACCTTCTCCATCTCCCAGCCGTTGAGGGACGGCTTGCCGGTGTGGACGCGTTCCTGCTCGGCCCGGTGACGGCGCAGGGCTTCCGAGATGTCGATCGGGGCGGGCGGTGCCGGCGAGCTGGGCGCGGGCAGGGGGGTGGCGGCGAAGGCAGGACTGCCGGTGAGGCCGACGACAGTCATCCCGGCCGTGACGGCGGTGGCCTGCTTCAGGGCGGCACGACGCGATATGGGCATGTGTGGAAGCTTTCTGTCATGGCCGAGGGATCTCGGCGTACAGCATCGGATCGATCGTGAACGCGACCGCGGGCGCGATGAGCGCCGCGGCGGCGACGAACGCGTACCAGGCGCGGAAGACGTTGACCGCCTGGACGACCAGGTAGTTCGCGAACACGCACATCAGCAGGTACGGGACGGTGAGGAGGACGATCGCCGCGACGGCCGGTCCCATGCCGTCGTCCGTGTCCGCGGGGGACGGCTGCTCCGCCCAGCCGTGCCGGGGGAGCACCCACGTCTCGAGGAGACGCCACGGCATGTCGATGACGCTGTTGCCGACGTAACCGAGAAACAGGTTGACGACGACGGCGAGACCGAGGGTCGCCGCCACACGGCTCCGTGTGGTGCGCAGTTCGGCCAGGAGCGTGTTCTCCCCCCGTCCCGCACCCGTCACCAGACGTCGCCCCGGGCGAGCGCGTTGTACTTCTCGAACGTCCCGTACACCTGGAGCCGCTTCTCCGCCTCCGTCTCGGCGTTCGGGGTGTCGCCCTGGTAGTACTTGAGGTAGTCGAAGACGTTCTGGGGCGAGGAGGTCAGGCTGGGGCGGGGCACGCCGTACTTGACCGCGTGGTAGCGGTGCACGTAGCCGACCTGCCGGATGTTGAACTCGGGGTCCTCGTTCAGCTGCTGCCAGATCGCCCACACGTCGGCGTCGCTGCCGGGGTCGCGTGTGGCTCCGCTGAGGACACCGTCCCTGATGGCCTGATTGCGGGCGTTGATGGCGGTGGCCGCGAAGATCTGGCCGGGTCCGGTGCTGGCGTCCCGCTTGATGAACTTGTCCGCGAGCGGCGGGACGGTCTGCACGCCCGAGTGGTAGACGCGGACGCCGATGTCGCCCAGGTAGTCGAGGGACGTGTCGTAGTGGCGGGTCTCCCAGAAGACGGGCACCTGGATCAAGGACTTGCGCATCCTCAGAGCCCGTGCCATGCCGGTGATCAGCGCATCGTTGTGCAGCACCAGGTCGAGGCTCTCCTTGATCGACCACTTGGTGTTGGCCGAGGTCTCCCCGATGCCGATGTCCTTCATCGTCTGCCGGATCTCCAGCAGCAGTGCCTCGTGCGCCTCCGTCGGGAGCTCGCTGTCGAGGAGCGTATCGGGGGCGATCGGGTCGAAGCTGTTCTCCCCGGTGTCCCGGCCTGACGCGATGTTGTGGTCGATCTCGATCAGACCGTCACCGGAGCCCACGGTGCGGGTGACGATCTGGTCGTACGCCCAGTTGGCGGGCATGGTGTAGCCGAGGTTGCCGGAGTAGCCGGACGACATGTCGGACACGAACGACGCCGAGGCGTATCCGGCAGCCGAGACGCGGGAGCACACGTTGCGCGTCCCGTACACGCCGATGCGGTACGCGTCGTCGAGGCGGGCCATCTCCTGGGCGATGGCCCGGAAGTAGGGGATGACCCATTCGGTGACCTCGTAGTCCTGGGTGTCGTAGTCGACGGCGAAGAAGATCCGCGCACCGTGCTTGAAGCCGTGCTTCACCGCCTGGGCCACGGCCAGCCTGGCGTCGGCCGTCCCCTGCGCCGGCCGGAAGTAGTCGGCGGAGTCGGCGAAGGTCTGGAAGATCGGGTAGCAGCGCAGCCCGTTGTCGGCGATCGTCTTCAGCTCGCCCGGCTGGATCTCCTTGTGCCTCAGGTCGCCGCTGGGGGTGGGATCCGGGTTGTACAGGTACCGTCCGACGTACTTGATGCCCTCGGACTTCAGTGTCTGCGCGCGTGCGGGGGTGATCAGCGTGACGCCGTCGCATGCCTCACCCCTGCGGGACTGGTCGCCGTAGGAGACCAGCAGCGACGACCAGGTCTGGAAGTCGCCGATGCCGCTGACGGGCAGCTTCACGAAGGCCTGGAACGCCTCCACACCGGCTTTGACGTCACCGGTGAAGTTCCCGAAGGGGACGTCGCGTGCGTTGAGGACCATCGCGGCCGTGAACAGCTTCGCCCAGGTGCCGACGGTGCCGACGGCGACGGTGTGGTTCCTCAGGCCGGCCTGGGTGCCGGGGCCGAAGTTGCCGTTGGCGGTGCCGTCGGCCATCCCCAACTCGTACTGGATGGCGAAGAGCAGGGACTTGGCGACGTCACGGGAGTGGTGGCCGTCGCAGGGGATGACGAAGAAGTCCCTGCGGTGGATGTAGTGCCCGTTGAGCCACTGCTGGATCGAACGAATGGTGCCCGAGCCGCCGTTGACGGTGACGTAGGCGTCCATGTTCAGCAGGCCCTTGAAGACCTTCGGCACCAGGTCGGAGCCGGGGTACACCGAGTCCACGCCCATGTCCGCCTTGAGCCGCGCGACGGACGAGGCGACTCGGTCGCTGTACTTCCCGTCGATGCCGCCGCCGTCGTACCCCTTGCAGTACAGACCGGACTGGATGATGCGGATGAAGTCGGCGGACGGCGCCGTGGAGGCGTTGATGACCGGGTGTCTCGACTGCAGTGCGGAGATCGTGCCGGGGCCGAAGTTGTTCGACAGCGTGTCGATGCCAAGTTCCCACTGGAGAGCGCGGGTCAGGGCGTACATGACCGGCCACCCGGTTCGCCCGTTCTCCTCGACCGTCATTCCTGTGCGGCTGCCGTAGACGCGGTTGACGAACTTCTGGGCGCTGAGAACCATTTCGTCGGCCATGGGGGGCGGCTTCTCCTTGAGTGATCGCGGTTCGGCGAGGTGAGGAGCGCAGGGGCGAACAGCCCGGGGAGTGTCCCTGGCCGTCCGGTGCCACGGGTGCGTTCAGCGGCGGAAGACGGGGTGTGCCGGCGCGGGCCGCCGGAACCGGCGTGAAAGGCGGACTTCTCCCATGGCGACGATCTCCCCCGTCAACAATCATTCCATCGAACGTCAGTTCGATGGAATGCCTCCGTCGGTCCGGTGGTCACCATAGGCGGACGGTGAAAGAGGAGTGCAAGATCCGTAAAGAAGGATGGCGTAAACATGTCGGCGTCGTCGAGGCTGTGGAAGCAGTGGGTAAGCGCAGGGATTCACCCCATGTGCTTCCTGTGGGGCACTTGAGGGCCGGACCCTTCCGGCCGGCCGGGCACGGTACGGGATGGCTCGAATCGACCATGCCGTGCTCTGGGGAACAGGTGGTCGCACCGTCCGCGTGCGGGCCGGTGAGAGGGTCGGGAACGCCCCGATGTCCGGGTTTCGGAGCGGGGCAGGACGGGTAACCGGGGCTCACTTCCGGGGGGGGAACGGGCTAAGGAGGCGGTGGGCGTGCGGTCCGGGGACGACCCGGGGGGTGAGCCGAACAGGGACGACGAGCGGGTGCTCGGCGCGATCGCCGCGCAGTTGCGCGGCGCCGAGCCGGCCGCCGCGCCCGGGCGGCTGTGCGCGGTGGCGGTGGAACTGCTGCCGGTGGACGGCGCCTCCGTGTCGCTGCGCGGTGACGGCATGCCCCTCCGGCTCGCGGCGTCCGGCGACGTCGCCGCGCGGCTGGCGGAGCTTCAGGCCACCCTCGGTGACGGCCCCTGCCACCACGTGCTGCGCACCGGCGCCCCCGTCCTCGCCCGCGACCTGACGGACGCCGCCTGCGCCGAGCGCTGGCCGGTGTTCGCGCAGCAGGCCCTGGGCTCCGGCGTGCGCGCCGTGTACGCGCTTCCCCTCGGCTCCACCGCCGTCTGCGTCGGCACCCTCGACCTCTACAGCGCCTCTTCCGGCAGCCTCACCGCGCACGAGCTGCACGTGGCCCTGCTGGTGGCCGGCGTGATGACCGTCGCGCTGACGGACCTGCCGAACGACGCGCGGGACGCCGGGGAGGGCTGGCTCAGCGGGCTGGCCGCCGGCCACGACCGGGTGCACCAGGCGGTCGGCATGATCATGGCCCAGCTCGGCGTGGGCGCCGGCGAGGCCCTGGCCCGGCTGCGCGGCGACGCCTTCGCGCACGACCTCACCGTGCTGGAGGCGGCCCTCGACGTCGTCGCCCGCGGGCGTCGTCTCGACACACCTTGACCGCACGGCTCCCGTGATCAAGTGCCGTGGGCGGCCTAGGCTTTGTGGTCATGGACATAGCCATCCTCTTCTGCACCTGTGTCGTGGTCCTCGGTGTTGCCTCGATCCAGACCCAGCTGACCCGTTCCGACCGCCGCGTCGCCCGGGTGGAGCGCAAACTCGACGCGGTGATGCGGCACCTGGGCCTGGAGGAGGAGGTGCCGAGGAGGGACGAGATCCTTGCCCTGGTGCGGGACGGCAAGCAGGTGCAGGCGATCAAGCTGTACCGCGAGGCCACCGGCGCGGGCCTGGTGGAGGCCAAGCAGGCCGTCGACGCGATGAGCTGAGGCGGGGACGACTGTTCCCGGCCATGGCGGCATCGCGCGTCCCCGGCGGTCGCCCCGTGCCGGCGCGCTGAGGGCCCGCCCCCACCGGCCCTCAGACCCGCAGCCGTCCCAGCCGCGCGACCTCCGCGAGCCGGTCCGCGGCGAGCTGGGTCATCGCCCGGGTGACCTCGGCCCGCACCTCACCGAACCCGCCGTTGGTGAGGACGACCGCGTCCTCGCCGACGCGGATCGCCGCGAGGTCCACGGTGAGCCGGGCCGGGGCGGCGTCCGGCTCACCGCCGGTGAGCGTCACCCGCAGGGCGGCGCGGGCGTCCCCGGCCGTGTCCGGCAGGGGCAGCTCCGTCACCTCGACGTCCTGCGCGCCGGACCCGGCGGTCGCCGCGCGGAAGGTCCCGCACTTCTCCGGCAGCGTGCCCAGCCAGGCCAGCGCGCGCTCCACGTCGTCGGGCCGGTGCGCGCCGATCTGCTCGCGCAGTTGGGCGCCCTCGGCGGTGTCGTCCAGGGTCACCGAGGCGCGCGGCCCCACCGGGACGCCGAACGGCTCCTCCGTGTAGAGGACCTCCAGCAGCCGCCGGCAGTCGCCGTCGTCCGCGGTCGCCTTCAGCGTGCCGTCCCGCCACAGCGCGGGCCCCTGGGCGGCGGCCCACGGCGGGCCCAGGTCCGCCTCGGTGATCAGCGCGGCCCTCAGCTGCTCGTCGTTCAGCACGGGTGTGGACCGCCCGGTCACCGCGGAGGACGACGCCGTCGCCGACGGGGAGGGCGAGGTAGCGGCGGGCGGTTCGGACACCCCCTGGGGCAGCGCCCGCGGCACGTCCCGGCCGGAGCCCGCGCAGGCCGCCGTGATCAGCAGGACGGTGACCGACAGGGCGGAGGCGAGGAGGGTGCGGGCGCGGGCCGGGGCACGGGTCATCGGGATGCCTCCTGGGAGCCGGGCCGTCCACGGGCGGACGTGGCGGTCGTGGTGGACGTGCTCCTACGGCACCACCGGGACAGGCCCCCCACCAGCGCGGCGAGCCGTCCGGGTGAGCACCCCGCACCCTCCCGCCGGCGCCGCGAAAACCGCGTGCGTCCGCCGGCCACCCGTTGCTAGCGTCCGCCTCATGCAGCGCGCCCGTGTGTCCCGCACGACGAGCCGGAGACCGTCCCGGCGCGCTGACAGCTGACCACTGACGAAGCCCCGGGGCGAGTGCCCCGGGGCTTCGCCGCGCGTGGTGCTCGCCTCCCGACCCCGAGGAGGGCGCCGTGCACGACCACCGACGCCTCGGCCGTGAACTCGGCCTGTTCGACACCGACCCGCTGATGGGCGCGGGCCTGCCCTACTGGCTCCCCGACGGCGCCGTCGTACGGCACACCCTGGAGGAGTACGTCCGCGAGGCGGAACGCGCGGCCGGCTACCGGCACGTGTACTCGCCCGTGCTCGGCAAGCGCGAGCTGTACGAGCTCTCCGGGCACTGGGACCACTACCGCGACGACATGTATCCGCCGATGGAGCTGGGCGGTGAGCAGATGCTGCTGCGCCCCAGCCTGTGCCCGCACCACGCCCTGATCTTCCGCTCCCGCACCCGCAGCCACCGCGAACTGCCGCTGCGGATGGCCGAGCTGGGCGGCATGTACCGCTCGGAGCGGTCCGGCGTGCTCGGCGGGCTGACCCGGGTGCGGGCCATCCAGCTCAACGACGCGCACATCTTCTGCACCCCGGACCAGGCCGCCGAGGAGGCCGCCGGGGCCCTCGCGCTCATCTCCCGCGCCTACGCCGACCTGGGCATCCGCGCCTCCCGCCACCGGCTGTCACTGCCGGGCGGCGGCGGGAAGTACGTCGCCGGCCCGGCCCTGTGGCGGCGGGCCACCGCCCTGCTGCGCGAGGCCCTGGACGCGTCCGGCGTGGCGTACGAGGCCGTCGAGGGCGAGGCCGCCTTCTACGGCCCGAAGATCGACGTGCAGATCACCGACCCCGCGGGCCGCGAGACCACCCTGTCCACCGTCCAGATCGACTTCCACCAGCCGGAGCGCTTCGGCCTGCGTCACACCGGCCCGGACGGCGCCCGGCACCGGCCGGTCATGGTGCACCGCAGCGTCATCGGCAGCGTGGAGCGGGCCGTCGCCCATCTGCTGGAGGAGCACGGCGGCGCCTTCCCGCCGTGGCTGGCCCCGGTGCAGCTGGTGGTGCTGCCGGTGGGCGAGGACCAGGAGGAGCGCGCCCACGCCGTGGTGCGGGAGGCCACCGCACTCGGGCTGCGGGCCGAGGTGAGCGGCCCCGCCGACGGCAGTCTCGGCGCCCGGATCCGCCGGGCCCGGCTGGTGCCGTACCAGGCGGTGCTCGGGGCGCGGGAGGCCGCGGACGGCCTGCTCGCCGTACGGCTGCGGGACGGACGGCGGCCCGGAGTGCTGCCGGCGGCGGAATTCCTGCGACGCGTCGAGCAGCGGGTGCGCGCACGAGGGACCGCGCTCTGGGAGCCCGCGTAGGGTCGACGGGCAGACCCGCCCGAAGAAGGAGTCCGTCGTGCGCAACGGCCGGCAGCCGGTCCCGGTGATCATCGACTGCGACACCGGCGTCGACGACGCCCTGGCCCTGCTGTTCGCCGTACGGCACCCCGGGATCGACCTGCGGGCCGTCACCTGCGTGGCCGGGAACACGGACGTGGACGGCGTCGTACGCAACACGCTGACCGTGCTGGAGCGGGCGGGCGCGGCGGACGTGCCGGTGGCGCGGGGCGCCGCGCGTCCGCTGATCGAGGCGCCGCGCTCCGCCCGCCACGTCCACGGCCACGACGGCATGGGCGACCTCGCCCTGCCCGCCCCGCGCCGCACCCCGGCGGACGCGGACGCGGTGACGCTGCTGCGCCGCGAGATCCTCGCCTCGCCCCGCCCGGTCACCCTCGTGCCCACCGCACCGCTCACCAACATCGCCCTGCTGCTGCGGACCCACCCCGAGGTGACCCGCAACATCGAGCGGATCGTGTTCATGGGCGGCGCGGCGGGCGCCGGGAACGCCACCCCGGTGGCCGAGTTCAACGTCTGGCACGACCCGGAGGCCGCCGCGATCACGCTCACCGCGGGCGTGCCGATCACCATGTACGGGCTGGACGTGTTCACCCGGGTCGTCGTCCCCGGCGACGACGTGCGGCGGCTGCGGGCGAGCGCCGAACCGGGCGCCCGGCTGGCCGGCGACCTGCTCGCCCACCGCCCCGCCCACCCGGGCAGTCGCCCCGACGACCCCGGCGAGGACTCCGGTGGCCTCGGTGACGCGGGCGCGGTGTGCGCGGTCGCCGACCCGGAGGGGCTGACCACCCACCGCCTCCCGGTCGAGGTGTCCCTGGCGCCCGGCCCGGCGCGCGGCCAGACGATCGTCGACCGCCGCCCGCGCATCGGGGAGTCGGAGCTCCACGAGGGCACCCGCGAGCAGACCCTGGTGGACGTCGGCCTGGACGTGGACGTGGAGCGCTACGTGCGTCTGTACCTGACGACGGTCGAACGCTCCCCGGCATAGCCGGTCCCCCGGGGCGGGGCGCTCGGATCACTGCTTCGGGACGGGACTCTCGTCATAGACGGGCGGCTGCGCCTGGATGCCGAAGGTGACCGGTCCGGCGTCCTCGAACCGCAGGGTGATCTCGGTGGCGTCGCCGCCCCTGATCACCTGGCGCACGTCCCGCAGGACCAGGTGGTGCTTGCCGGGTTCCAGTTCGGTCAGGTCGTTCTCGGGCAGTTCCACGCCGTCCGGCAGGCGCTTGCCGTCGGCGTCGACGATGTCCACGGACGCTGCCATCGGCGAACTCGCGCCCACCAGCCGGTCGCTCCCGCCGCTCTTGTTGTAGACCCACAGGTACGCGGGGACGTCGTCGCCCGGCTGCCACGGGGCGCCCGTCGGTTCGGCCAGGTGTGCGTACCGGATCATGAGATCCCCGACGCGCGCGTTCTGGCCCGGCGCGTCCCAGTCCGGGAGGGAGAAGTCGTCGTCGGCACCGCATCCGCTGCCCAGCAGGGCGAGGGTGAGGGCGAGCGCGAGCGCGCCCGCCGCCGGGCCGCGCCGGGCGCGTGTGCGGGGAAGGGCCATGGTCGCTCCTCTCGCCGGGCGTGCTTCCCGTGGTGAGTAACCCGGAAGGACCGCGGCAAACGGGATGAAGGCGACTCGGCGACACCCGGAGTAATCGCTCCTGTCGGTGGAGTGTTCACTTTTACGGTGGTGTGGACAGATTCTCTGCCGGTACCCGCACACCCAGAGGAGACCCCGCGTGACCGACCGC
Organism: Streptomyces albogriseolus; assembly: GCA_014650475.1. Classification (GTDB taxonomy): domain Bacteria; phylum Actinomycetota; class Actinomycetes; order Streptomycetales; family Streptomycetaceae; genus Streptomyces; species Streptomyces albogriseolus. Next base: position 354,137 of record BMVA01000003.1, on the reverse strand, counting down.
CCCACCGTGGCCGACCCCCGGCCGCCGCACCCCGCCCCCGACGCCACGCCCGACCTCTCCTCCCGTGACCCCGACTGGTGGCGGCAGGCCGTCGTCTACCAGATCTACCCCCGCAGCTTCGCCGACGCCGACGGTGACGGCCTGGGCGACCTGCGCGGCATCACGCGGCGCCTCACGCATCTGGCCGCCCTGGGCGTCGACGCCCTGTGGCTCAGCCCGTTCTACCCGTCCGAGCTGGCCGACGGCGGCTACGACGTCGCCGACCCGCGCGACGTCGACCCGCGCCTGGGCACCCTCGACGACTTCGACGCGCTGGTCCGCGAGGCGCACCGGCTCGGCCTGAAGGTGATCGTCGACGTCGTCCCCAACCACACCTCCCACCAGCACGTCTGGTTCCAGGAAGCGCTGCGCGCCGGGCCCGGCTCCCCGGCCCGCGACCGCTACGTCTTCCGCGACGGCCGCGGCCGGAACGGCGAGCTGCCGCCCACCGACTGGCAGTCGGTGTTCGGCGGCAGCGCGTGGCAGCGGGTGCCGGACGGGCAGTGGTACCTGCATCTGTTCGCCGCCGAGCAGCCCGACCTGAACTGGGACCACCCGGACGTGCGCGAGGACTTCCGCACCACCCTGCGCTTCTGGTCCGACCGGGGCGTGGACGGCTTCCGCGTCGACGTGGCGCACGCCCTCACCAAGGACCTCGAGGAGCCGCTGCGCGACCTCGGCGACCACGCGGCGGGCGGCGAGGCGGCCCTCGCCGACTTCCCGCCCGGCACGCATCCGTTCTACGACCGCGACGAGGTGCACGAGATCTACCGCGACTGGCGGAAGATCTTCGACACGTACACCCCGCCCCGTACGGCCGTGGCGGAGGCGTGGGTGCCCGGCGCCCGGCGCGCCCTGTACGCCCGTCCGGACGAGCTGGGCCAGGCCTTCAACTTCGAGTACCTCGAGGCCGCGTGGGACGCGGAGGAACTGCGCCGGGTCATCACCGACTCGCTGGCGACCGCGCAGGCGGCCGGCGCCTCGGCGACCTGGGTGCTGTCCAACCACGACGTGGTGCGGCACGCCTCCCGGCTGATGCTGCCGCCCGGCACGGACACCAACGCCTGGCTGCTGTCCGGCGGCCACGCCCCCGCCGTCGACCCGGAGGCGGGTCTGCGGCGGGCCCGCGCCGCCACCCTGCTGATGCTGGCGCTGCCCGGCTCGGCGTACGTCTACCAGGGCGAGGAACTCGGGCTGCCCGAGGTCGCCGACCTGCCCACGGAGGTCCTCCAGGACCCGATCTGGGAGCAGACCGGCCATGTCCGCAAGGGCCGCGACGGCTGCCGCGTCCCGCTGCCGTGGACCACGACCGGCCCGTCGTACGGCTTCGGCGCGAACGGCGCGTGGCTGCCGCAGCCGCCGTCCTTCGCCGCGTACGCCGTGGAGGCGCAGGACGGGGCGGAGGACTCCACCCTGGAGCTGTACCGCACGGCCCTGCGCCTGCGCCGCAAGCTGATCGACGGCGAGACGCTGAGATGGGCGGAGGAGACCCCGGAGGGGGTCCTCCAGTTCGACCGCGGCGACGGCTGGCGCTGCGTGACGAACCTGTCCGCGGCCCCCGTCCCCCTCCCCCTGGGCCAGGTGGCCCTCACCAGCGCCCCCTTGAAGGACGGTCACCTGCCCCCGGACACGACGGCGTGGCTCACGCGGTGAGGTGAGGGTGTCGGCGCACCGCACGGTGCCGCCGACACCGGCCGGTGCTCGCCACCCGTACGGGGGTGCAGGGCGGGCGGGCGGTGAGGGCGGGCGTCAGAGTCGGTCGCAGGTGTGTCCGACGTCCGGCGTACAAGGAGCCCGTCCACGATGAACAGGTCCAGCAAGACAGCGGCCGCCGTGCTGACGGCGGCCGGGATTCTCGCGGCCGGATGGCTGCCCGCCGGCTCCGCGACCGCCGTCGGAGGGGCCGTCCCGCCGCCGGGTGAGCGCGTGCTCTGGGGCTCCGTGACGATTCCGCCCGGCCGGGACGGCATCGTGGAGGTGTCGGCGCTGTCCGGGCCCGCCCTCGGGTTCGGCTCCCGTCTGACGTTGACCGCCCCGGCCGGGGCCGAGGTCACCGGCGTGCCGCTCACCGCCGCCGGCTACCGGGGCGAGGTGGCCGCGGACGGCCGTACCGCCGCGTACACGGCCACGTCGGCGGAGAGCCCGTGGCGGACCGGGACCTTCCCCTTCGTGCTGGCGGTGCCCGCCGACGCCGAGCCGGGGACGCGGCTCGACGGATGCGTGCTGCGGCTCGCGGACGCGGAGGGTGTCGCGCGGGCGAGCGGGGGGTGCCAGGTGACGGTGGGGCTGCCGTCGCCGGCGCTGTCCCGGCCCGAGGCGGGGGTGCCCCTGGGACACCGGCCGGCCGCGTCGGGCACGGCGTACCCGGGGGCGCAGGTGACGGTCTCCGACCAGGACGGGAACGAGGTGTGCACGGACACGGCCGGGTCCGACGGCTCGTGGAGCTGCGCGCCCGGCCGCGATCTGCCCGCCGGGGCGAACCGGCTCCAGGCGACGGCGACGTCGAACGGCGTGTCGGCGTCGAGCGAGCAGATCCAGATCACCGTGGGTTCGCCCGCGCCGAAGGCGGCCTCGGCGGCGCCTGCGATGCCGCCCCGCTGACGGGCGGCGAAGTCAGACGTGCCCCGGCCCGCCGCTGCCGAAGGCCCCGCTGGAGCCCGGCAGCCAGCGTTTGCGCTGTTGGTCCTTGCCCGTCCTGGTGCTGGCGTGGTGCAGCTCGTACGGCATCAGCCGGGAGCCGGTGCGGGGCGTGAGGGGTATCTCGTCGGGCTCACGCATCTCCCGCATCTCGCGCACCGCGCCGCCGTCCGGCAGCTTCGGCTGCTCGTCGGGCTGGGGGCGCGGCGACTCCTGGTCCATGTACCGCATTCCCGCACGCACGGACCAGACCAGGGCACCTGCCACGATGATGCCGCCGATGAAGGCCGCTGCCACGGCCCACTGGTGGTCGGTGGCGGCCAGCTGTACAAGCGTTGCCGTGTTCATGTTTCCGAGTATGGACCAGGAAATGTGATAAAGCTCCCGATCTGTCCGGATTGGCGACGCCCCCGTTCGGACCGTGCCGAGGGGCGGCGCCCCGTACCGGGTGGCAGGCTGCGGCCAGAGGAAGGCCGGGACGGGCCGTCGCGTCCCCACGTGTGCAGCTCGGGGCCCGGCCCCGGCCTTCCCGTCTCCGGCCGGCCGCTACGCCGTCGTCGCAGGTCGGACGGAAGGCCTCAGGACCGGCTCCGGGAGGCCCCGGCGGCCGGGATGTGACCGCCGAGGCGCACGGGGAGCGTGGTGAGCCCCCGCAGCAGCGTGCCGGCGCGCCAGGTGAGGGACCGAGGGGCGGCGTCGAGGGCGAGGCCGGGGTGCCGTTCCAGCAGCAGGCGCAGGGCGACGGCGGCCTCGACGCGGGCGAGCGGGGCGCCGAGACAGTGGTGGACGCCGTGTCCGAAGCCGAGGTGGCCCTGGGTGCGGCGGGTGAGGTCGAAGCGGTCCGGGTCCGGGAAGGCGAGCGGGTCGCGGGAGGCCGCGGCCAGCGACACCAGGACGGCGTCCCCGGCGGCCACGGCGGTGCCGGCCAGCTCCAGCGGCTCCGCCGCGAACCGGAACGCGCCCGCGTGCACCGGCGAGTGGAGCCGCAGCGACTCCTCCACCGCCGCACCGGCCAGCTCCGGGCGGGCGCGCAGCAGGGCGAGCTGGTCCGGGTGGGTGAGCAGGCTGAGGACGGTCGCGGAGATCAGGTTGACGGTCGTCTCGTGTCCGGCGACCAGGAGCAGGAAGGCCATGCCGAGCAGCTCCTCGGGCGACAGCGCGGCCTCCGCGTCGGGCGTGCCCGGGGCGGCCAGGTCCGCGAGCAGGGTGCCGTCGGGCGTGCGGGCCTTCCGGGCGATCAGGTCGGTGAGGTAGCCGGCGAGCGCCGCGGCCGAGGCGGCGGCGGCCTCCGCGCCGGTGGGCGTGACCAGTTCGTCCGACCACCTGTGGAAGTCCGCGCGGTCGGCCGCGGGCACGCCGAGCAGGTCGCAGATCACGGTGACCGGCAGCGGCAGCGCGTAGGCGCCCACCAGGTCGGCGGGGCCCGCCTCCGGCATCCGGTCCAGCAGGTCGCGGGCCACGGCCTCGACGCGGGGGCGCAGCGCGGCGACGCGGCCCTGGGTGAAGTGGCCCGCGACCAGCCGCCGCAGCCGGGTGTGGTGCGGCGGGTCGCTCTGGAGCATGTTGCGGCCGACCGCGTGCCCGCCGTCGGTCTCCCAGCCCGCCGAGTGCCGGATGTCGTTGCGCAGCCGGGGATCGGTGAGCGCGGCGCGCACCGCGTCCCGGGTCACCACCAGCCAGGCGTCCCCGCTGCCGGGGACGCGCACCCGGTGCACCGGTCCCTCGGCGCGCAGGGCCGCGAGCCGCTCGAAGGGGAAGGGCGCCGGGGCCCACTCCAGGGGCGCGGGTCCTTCGGGGGCGTGAGCGCACACGGTGCGGTCCTCTCTGCCGGTGCCCACGAATCTGCCGGTGAGCACGAAACGGGGACTGCTCCCCACTTGCCGTGGGGACGATAGCATCCGCCCGGGGAGCGCTCCCCGGTTCGTACGGAGGAACCCATGACCGTCGGTGAGGAACCCGAGACCCCCGCCCCGCCCCGGCTGCGGCGTGACGCGCGGCGGAACCGGGAGCGGCTGGTGGAGGCGGCGCACGCCGTGTTCGCCGAGCAGGGTCTGGAGGCGCCGCTGGACGTGATCGCGCGGCGGGCCGGCGTCGGCAACGCGACGCTCTACCGGCACTTCCCCACCCGGGCCGCGCTCGTGGACGCCGTGTTCCGCGACCAGCTCACGGGGACCATGGAGGCGGGTGAACGCGCGCGCCGCGCACCCGACGCGTGGGCCGGTCTGGCCGGCTACCTCGACGCCGTGTTCGTCACCCTTGCGGCCGATCGCGGCACCAACGACCTGATGACCACCCGTCTGCCGGACGTCGAGACGCTCGGCGCGGTGCACGCGCACAACCGCGAGACCGTCGACGTGCTGCTGGAGCGCGCCCGCGCGCAGGGCAGCGTGCGCGCCGACGTCACCACCGAGGATCTTCTCTTCGCCCTGGCGGCACTGGGCCGTGCCGTGCCGCCGCTGGCCGTCGCCGCCGGCCCCGACGCCTGGCGCCGCCCCCTCGCCCTGTTCCTCGAAGGGCTGCGCGGCCCCGGGCGCGAGCCCCGCCCGCTGCCCGGACGGCCGCTCGACGAGGAGGAACTGGGTCAGGTGCTCGGAGAGATGGGACCGCACCGGGCCAGGCCCACGGACGGGTCAGCCGGCGGTGCCGCGGCGGGCCATCAGGTGTAATCGAGGACATCTGTACGGGCCGCGACAGATTTTCCGTCGAGGCGACTAGAGTTTGACGGTGGGGAACCTGTCCCCGTGGCGGACCGTGACCGCTGTGGTCCGCGGAAAGGTGCGTATGCCCTCGGAAAGTCAGCCGTACGCCGACGGCCGGCAGCCGGACCAGGACCGGCCTCCCGTCGCCGACCGGCTCGACGACGACCACTTCCCGGCCTACACCATGGGCAGGGCCGCCGAACTGGTCGGAGCCACACCCGCGTTCCTCCGCGCCCTCGGTGAGGCGCGGCTGATCACCCCGACCCGCTCGGACGGCGGGCACCGGCGCTACTCGCGCCACCAGCTGCGGCTCGCCGCCCGCGCCCGCGAGCTGGTCGACCAGGGCACGCCGGTGGACGCCGCGTGCCGCATCGTGAGCCTCGAGGACCAGCTCGAGCAGGCCGAACGGACGAACGAGGAGCTCCGCCGACAGGGCGCCGACACGGTGCAGGGGCACCGATGAAAATCTGTTCCGGCCGGCACAGGATTTCCGCCCCGCCCGCGAGAAATTCCTTTCGTTAAACACGCCGTCCGGGTTTATTCCAGTGATTTTCCTCGCTTGCCGAGAACGCATTCCGTGCTAGGCTGACGTCAGTTGCAGTTGTGGTTGCCAGTTTGAACCGGTTCTCCGGGCAGGTGATCATCGCGACGATGTAGGGATTCGTAAAGTGCGTTTCCCGGCACTGTCTCAGGAGACAAATATGGCCACCGGTACGGTCAAGTGGTTCAACTCGGAAAAGGGCTTCGGCTTCATCGAGCAGGACGGCGGCGGCGCTGACGTGTTCGCCCACTACTCGAACATCGCCACCTCGGGCTACCGCGAGCTCCAGGAAGGCCAGAAGGTGACCTTCGACGTCACCCAGGGCCAGAAGGGCCCGCAGGCGGAGAACATCGTTCCCGCCTGACCTTCCTGACCTGCACGCAGGTTTGGATGAGCGGGTGCTCGCACGTTTCGTGCGGGCACCCGCTCCTCGTTTTTCCCAAACGTTTTTCCCCGTACCGTTTCCGCCGCGCCCGGCATGACGATCAGCGCGACGAGCGGAACGCCCTCGCGCGCAGCGCGTCCACCGCGATCCGCGCCGCCGTGCCGATCACCGCGTCGGCCGCCGGAAGGGTCGCCGCCGTGTGCGCGGTCCGGGTGAAGACGGCGACCGCGTAACGGCCCCCGTCGGGATACTCGACCACCCCCACCTCGTTGCGCAGGGTCGGCAGACTGCCGGTCTTTCCGGCGACATGGACGTCGTCGAAAGGAAAACCCGAGGCCAGACGGTGCGGCCACACCTGAAGCCCCATGATCCGCCGCATGGCCGCGCCGTGTTCCGGGGTGCACGCCTCGTCCCGCCACACCGCGCCCAGCAGCCGGGTCATGTCCCGCGGGGTGCTGCGGTTGGAGCGGGCCGGGTCCAGCGCCCGCAGCCGGCTCACCACCCGCGGGTCGGCCAGCGCCCGCGCCCCGTCCGGCCCGGCGTCCTCCCTGACGGTGGCCAGCATCTCGCCGAAGGTGTGCACGGCCCGCGTCCGGGTGAGGCCCAGCCGGGCCGTCGTCGCGTTCACCGCGTCCAGACCCACCCGGCGCAGCAGCAGGTCGGCGGCCGCGTTGTCGCTGACCGCCATCATCAGATAGGCCAGGTCGCGCAGGGACATCCGGGCCGCGTCCAGCATCGCCGCCACCCCCGTGGGCCCCGCCGTGCGCCCCTCCGGCACGGCCTCCACCTGCTCGGCCAGGTCCAGCGCGCCGCGCGCCGCCTGCTCGTGCAGCGTGACCAGCAGACACAGCTTGTGGACGCTGGCCGTGCACACCGGCTGGTCGGCCCCGGCGTCGAGCTGTTCGCCGGAGTCGATGTCGAGGGCGTGCAGCCAGCCGGTGACCCCGGCGTCGGCGAGGGCCGCGTGGATGCGGGCGACGGCGTCCGTCACAGCCAGTACTCCGATGCGGGTCGCAGATGCAGGGGACGGGCCGGAGCGTCGGGCACCGCGCCGGCGGCCGTGCGCAGGGCGTGCGTGGCCGCCTCCGCGAACGCCTGCACGGCGGCGTCGCCGCGCCCCTTCGGCCAGGCCGCGGAGTGCCGCAGCGCGGGCGCCCCGCCGGTCAGCGGACGCCACACGACGTCCCCCTCCCCGCTCCCCTGCCCCGGCGGGGCCGCGTCACGCGGGCACAGCGCGACGGCCCCCGAGGACAGCACCAGGCCCTGGACGAAACTGGCGCCCTGGCCGTGGCGTACGGCGGCGGGGGTGAAGCCGCCGCGGGCACAGGTGGTCAGCAGCTCGTCGTACAGGGCCGGGGCCGCCGCGCGGGGGAAGAGGATCAGGTCGCGGCCGGACAGCGCGGGCAGCGGAACCTCGGCGAGGGCGGCCGCCGCGGCGCCGGCGGGCAGCAGCACCCCCAGCTCCCTGCGCAGCACCGGGCCCAGCTCCAGCCCCGTCACGTCGCACGGGTGATGGACGACGCCCACGTCCAGGTCGTGCGCCGCGAGCCGGTCGAGCTGCTGCGCCGTGGACAGCTCGTGCAGCTCCAGCTCCAGTCCGGCGTGACGCTCCCCGAAGTCCGCGAGCAGGGCGGCGACGGTCTCACCGGAGAGGTCCGGGGGCAGCGCGGCGCGCAGCAGTCCCGTCTCGCCGTCGCGCACCCGGCGCGCGGCGGCGAGGAACGACTCCGTGCGGGACAGCACCTCCCGCGCCTCGGCCAGCAGCAGCGTCCCGGCCTCCGTGATCCGCACCTGACGGCTGGTGCGCTCGAACAGCCGCACGCCCAGCTCCCGTTCGAGCCGCTGGACGCGCTGTGAGAGAGGAGGCTGGGCCATGCCGAGACGGGCGGCGGCACGGCCGAAGTGTGACTCTTCTGCAACAGCCACGAAGCACTCCAGGTGCCGCACCAGGTCCACGACCAGTCATCATATCGAGTGTTTATCGATCCATGATTGATAGCGGACTTGGACGGACGGCCGCCCGCACTGCTGTGGTCGGGGCATGAACACGTTTCCCGACCTTCCCCGTTCCGGTCACCGTCGTCGCCCTCGGACGGCGTTCAAGGCGCTCGTCGCCGTCACGGCGGCCGCCGCGGTCGCCGTCGGCGGCGCCTGGGGCGCCGGGCTCGGGCCCTTCGCGGGCGAGTCCGGCCCCGACCCGGACGCGATGGCCGAGGCCCGCGCGTTCCTCGCCGACTGGGCCGCCGGACGCCTCCCGGACGCCGCCGCCCGCACCACCAGACCCGACCGCGCCCAGGACGTGCTGAGCAGCTTCACCGCCGGCCTCGACCTCGGGAAACCGGTGCTCACGGCCGGGAAGCCGGTGGAGGACGAGGAGTCCGGCGGGCGCGCCGTCACCGTGCCGTACACCGCGCGGATGCCCGTCACGGGCCTCGACACCTGGACGTACGCATCCGAACTGCCGCTGCGGGAGCGGGGCGGCGAGTGGAAGGTGGACTGGCGGCTGTCGCTGGTGCATCCGCGGCTCAGCGGGACGGAGAAGTTCCGCCTGGAGCGGGAGGAGACCGAGCCGGTCCGCGCGGACGACCGGGCCGGCCGCACCCTGTCGGCGGCCGCCCACCCCTCCCTCGGCCCGGTCCTCGCCCAGCTGGCCCGCTCCACGGACGGCGGCGGGCCGCGCGGGGCGGTGCTGCTCGTCGACCGCGTCACCGGAGAGGTCCGCCGCACCGAGGCGGCCTTCGGCTCCGAGACGCCCGAGGACGAGGGACCCGTACGCACCACCCTCGACGCCCGCTGGCAGGCGGCCGCCGAGCAGGCCCTGGAGCAGGCCGGCGGGAAGAACGCGGCGCTGGTCGCCCTGCGTGTGGACGACGGGGAGATCCTCGCCGTGGCCAACTCCCCGGCCGACGGCTTCAACCGCGCCGTCTCCGGCACCTACGCCCCCGGCTCCACCTGGAAGATCGTCACCAGCAGCGCCCTGCTGCTGAAGGGCGCGGTCGCCCCGGACGACGTCGTGGACTGCCCCCGCTACCTCACCGTCGGCAAGCGGTTCCAGAACGTCGAGACCTCCGCCCACCCGGGCGCCACCTTCCGCAAGGCGTTCACCGAGTCCTGCAACACCGCCTTCATCGGCCTGCGGAGCCGGCTCGGCGACGGCGAGCTCGGGGAGGTCGCGAAGAGGTACTTCGGAGTCGGCCAGACCTGGCACGTGGGCGTCCCCTCGTACGACGGGTCCGTGCCCGAGCCGCGCGACGCGACGGAGAAGGCCGCGTCGATGATCGGCCAGGGCCGGGTGCAGGCCAACCCGCTGATCATGGCGTCGGTCACCGCGACGGCCGTCTCCGGCCGCTTCCACCAGCCCGTCCTCGTCGCCGGCACCGAGGACACCACCGGGACCGAGCCGCTGCCGCCCCGCGTCGTCACCCAGCTCCGCACGCTGCTGCGGGCCACGGTCACCGAGGGCACCGCGCGCGCCCTGGCCCCGCTGGCCGGTGAGGTCGGCGGCAAGACAGGCACCGCCGAGGTCTCCGACGACCAGGAGAACAACGGCTGGATGGTCGCCCACCGCGACGGCGTCGCCGTGGCCTGCGTCGTCGAGGAGGGCGTCACCGGCGGCGGCTCGGCCGGACCCGTGCTCCACGCCCTGCTGTCCGCCGCGCCCCGCTCCTGACCCGCGCCCCGTACCTGGAAGGACGTCCCGTCATGACCGCACGCCTCTCCCGCCGCTCCCTGCTGCTGACCGCCGCCCTCGCCCCCGTGGCGGGCTGCGCCACCGACGCCCCGGACCGCGTTCCGGCCTCCGGAGCCTCCGCGACCCCCGGCCGCGGCACACCGTCCCCGGTCAGCCCGCGGAACCTCGCCGCGCTGGAACGCGAGTACGGCGCCCGCCTCGGGGTGTTCGCCGTCGACACCGGCAACGGCGCCACCGTCGTCCACCGCGCCGACGAACGCTTCGCGCTCTGCTCGACCTTCAAGACCCTCGCCGCCGCCGCGGTCCTGGACCGGCGCCCCGGCGCCCGCCTGGACGAACGGATCCCCTACGGCACGGCCGACCTGGTGCCGTACTCGCCCGTCACCGAGAAGCACACCGGGGAGGGCATAACACTGCGGCAGCTGTGCGACGCGGCCGTCCGGTACAGCGACAACACGGCCGCCAATCTGCTGCTGCGGGACATCGGGGGCCCGCGCGGCCTCACCGCGTACGCGCGCCGGCTGGGCGACCGGGTGACGCGGCTGGACCACACCGAGCCCGAGCTGAACAGCAACCCGCCCGGCGACCCGCGCGACACCACCACGCCCCGCGCGATCGCGGCCGACCACCGCGCCCTCGTGCTCGGCGACGCGCTGCCCGCCGCCGGGCGCGCCCTGCTCACCGACTGGCTGGTGCGCAACACCACCGGCGACCGCCGCATCCGGGCGGGCGCGCCCCGCGGCTGGAGGGTGGGCGACAAGACCGGCAGCGGCGAGTGGGGCCGGGGCAACGACGTGGCCGTGCTGTGGCCCGGCGGCGGACGCCCGCCGCTGGTGCTGTCGGTGCTGACGGAACGCCCCGACCGCGCCGCGTCCCCCAGCGACGAGCTGGTGGCGGAGGCGGCGCGGCGGGTGCTGGACGTGCTGCGGTGACGTCCCCCGGTCAGTCCTGGCGGGGCGCCGCCTGCTGGACCACCTCGAAGGACCACAGGGTCGCGTCGGTCGCCGCCGGGCGCGGCTTGTCGCCCTGCGCGCCGGCGTGGGCGGCCTGGCCCCGCCCGTCCCTCCAGCGCTCGAAGTCCTCCTCGCTGCGCCAGCGCGTGTAGACGAGGTAGGTGTCGGTGCCCTCGACCGGGCGCAGCAGCTCGAACCACTCGAAGCCGTCCGAGTTCTCCACCGCGCCGGCCCGCGCGGCGAACCGCTGCTCCAGGGTCTCGCGCTGGTCCTCGGGAACCGTGAGTACGTTGATCTTGACGACGCTCATGTCGTGATTGTCCCGCAGCCCCCGTGCGGACCGCCGGTCGGGGCGGCGCGGTCAGCCGAGGCAGATCACCAGCAGGCAGAGACGGGGGTCGCGCGGCTCGTCGGCGGGCGGCGGGGTGCTGGGCGCCGGCTGGGCGGTCGAGCCGTCGCCCTGGTCCGGGCCGCCGTCGCCGCCCGTGTCACCGCTCCCGGCGCCGTCGTCGTCGGCGGGCGGGGGCGAGGAGGGGCGCGTGGGGGTGGTGGAGTCGCCGGTGTCCGGTGCGTCGCGGCTGGTGTCCTGGCTCGCCTCGGAGCGGTCGCCGGAGCGGGAGACGGACTCGGGCGCGTCCGTACGTCCCCCGGCGGGCACCTCGGTGGCGGCCGCGCCGTCGGTGTGGGGGCGGGACGGGGGCGCGGTGGTGGGCGCGGCCTCGGGGCGCGCCGCGCCGCGGCGGCCGTCGGCCCGCGGCGGAACGGTCGTGCGGTCCGGGGCGGCGGACGGGGCGCCGGCCTGGTCGTCCGCGGTGCCACCGGTGCCGCCCATGCCGTGCAGGTCGGGGGCGGTGGCGGCCTGGGCACGGTCGTTGCCGCCCCGGTCCGTCGAGGCGAGGGTGATGCCGCCGCCGACGAGCGCCACGGCCGTGGCGACCAGGGCGCGCCGCTGTGTCTTCCTCCAGCGCGCCAACTGCCGCCGCCGCGCGGCGCGTCCGGTGCCGGCGCCTGCCGGCAGGGCGCGCGGGGCGTCGGCGGCGGGGCCGCCGGTTTCCTCATGCTGTGCGGTGCCGGCGGACGACGCGGCGCCGGCGGGGCGCGGGGTCTCGGTGGGCCGTCCGGCGCCCACGGGCCACGTGGTGTCGGAGGACCGGGCGACCTCGTCGGGCCGTGCGGGCGCGGTGAACCAGCCGGTTTCCGCGGGCCGTTCGGCGTCGGCGCGGTGCGCCGCGCCCGCCGCGCCCGCCGTGCCGGACGCCGTCGCCGCCGGTCCGGGGACGCGGTGGCCGTCCGCCACGCCGGGGGCGATGTCGGGGGCGTAGGCGCCGCAACCCGGGCAGACCAGGGCGCCGTTCAGGTGCCGGCGACACGTGGAGCAGTAGTCCATCCGCTGTCTTCCTGAGGTGTCGTACCGGGCGTCCGCGCAGGCGCGGCCGGCCCGGTCCGGGCAGGGAACAGCCACGCTAGCCAGGCCCACGGCCCGCCGTGTGCAGTCCGTGTGCCGCTCCTGCGCACATTCTCGGCGTGCCAGGGGAGAAGGTCGTGAGCACGCGTGCCGCACCACCGCACAACGGACACACTGCTGTGCGATGTTCTGGGCCCGGCCGGACGTCGGCCCTGGCGCCGTACGGAGTGCCGCGTCGGCCGTCCAGCTCCACCCCCCATGCCGCATGCCTGCCCGGAAGGCGCCCCCCACTGTGAAGCCCCGTACCACCGCTGCCGCCGCACGCCGTTGCGCCCTGCTGCTGACCGCCTCCCTGACGGCCCTCTCCCTCACCGGCTGCGGTGCACTCGGATCGGGCGACGACGACACCTCGGACACGCGCGCCGACGACGACATCACCGTGGGGCTGCTGCTGCCCGACCGGGACACGGCGCGGTTCGAGCAGTTCGACTACCCGCTCATCAAGGAGCGCATCGCCTCGCAGACCAACAAGCAGGGCGAGGTCGTCTACGCCAACGCCGAGGGCAGCAAGGAGAAGCAGAGCGAGCAGTTCCGCCAGATGATCGGCCGGAACGTCGACGTGATCCTCGTGGACGCGGTGGACGCGTCCGCCGTCGCGCCGGACGTACGCCTGGCCAAGCGGGCGGGCATACCCGTCATCGCCTACGACCGGCTCGCCGAGGGCCCGATCGACGCGTACGTCTCGCACGACAACGAACTCGTCGGCCAGGTGCAGGGCCGCGCCCTGGTCAACGCGCTCGGCGAGAAGGCCGAGCACAAGAAGGTCGTCATGATGAACGGCGAGCCCGCCGACCCCAACACCGCGCTGTTCAAGAAGGGCGCGCTGGGCGAGCTGGACGGCGCGGTGGACATCGCCGCGTCGTACGACACCAGGAAGTGGCTGCCCGAGGTCGCGGCGGAGAACATGCGCAAGGCGATCAGGAAGGTCGGCGCGGGGAACGTCGCCGCCGTGTACTCCGCGAACGACGGCATGGCCGGCGCCGTCATCGAGGAGCTCCAGCAGGCGGGGCTCACCGAACTGCCGCCGGTGACCGGGCAGGACGCGGACCTGGAGGCGGTGCGCCGGGTCGTCTCGGGCACCCAGTACATGACCGTGTACAAGTCCTTCCTGCTGGAGGCGACCGGCGCCGCGGACATGGCGGTGGCCAAGGTGCAGGACCGGGCGATCCAGTTCGACGCGCTGGCGCAGGACGTGATCGACAGCCGGTCGCAGAAGGACATCCCGGCGATGCTGGTGCCGGTGGTCGCCCTCACCCGGGAGAACATCGAGGACACGGTGATCGCGGACGGCGTCTACACCGTCAAGGACATCTGCACCCCGGCGCACGCGGACGACTGCGCGGAGATCGGGCTCCTCGGCTGAGAGTGACACAGGTCACGTCCGGTCACCGACCAGTTCGGGTCCTCCCTCCGGTCTTCATGGGCGTAGGTGTCCGCGAGCGGAGGAAGGACCGGTCGTCATGAGCGCACAGGTGAAGGGCCCGGCCAGCTATTTCCCGTCGATCGAGAAGAAGTACGGCCGCCCCGTGGCCGAGTGGAAGGAGCTCATCCGCTCCTCGCCGCTGACCCGCCACATGGATCTGGTCACCTGGCTCAAGACCGAGCACGGCCTGGGGCACGGGCACGCCAACGCCCTGGTCGCCCACACCCTCGCGGAGAAGGGGTGACCGCGGGGCGCGGCGACCGGGCGTGATCCCGGGCGGGGACGCCGGGGACGGGCCTAGGATCGCGGCATGTCTGCGCGTACGAGCGACGTGAACCGGTTCCTGGCCGCCAAGCCCCGTCTCGAGGCCATCGCCTACCGGCTGCTCGGCTCCGCGAGCGAGGCCGAGGACGCCGTGCAGGAGACGTATCTGCGCTGGCAGGACGCGGACACCGGGCGGATCGAGGTGCCCGAGGCATGGCTGACGAAGGTGCTCACCAACCTCTGCCTCAACCAGCTCACCTCGGCCCGCGCCCGGCGCGAGACGTACGTGGGCCAGTGGCTGCCGGAGCCGCTGGTCGCCGGGGACCCGATGCTGGGGCCCGCCGACACCGCCGAGCAGCGGGAGTCGGTGTCGTTCGCGATGCTCGTGCTGCTGGAGCGGCTGTCCCCGGACGAGCGCACGGTGTACGTGCTGCGGGAGGCGTTCGGCTACCCGCACCGGGAGATCGCCGAGATGCTCGACGTCAGCGAGGCCGCCAGCCAGCAGATCCTGCACCGGGCCAGGAAGCATGTGGCGCAGGGCAGGGCGCGCCGGGAGATCGACGAGGCCGAGGCCCGGCGGGTCGTCGAGGAGTTCCTCGCGGCCGCCACCAGCGGGCGGACCGAGCCGCTGGTGGCGCTGCTCACGCGGGACGCGGTCGCGGTCGGCGACGGCGGCGGGAAGGTGCCGGCGCGGGCCAAGGCGTTCGAGGGCGTCAAGGCGGTGGCCACGTTCCTGCGGGGTCTGTTCACGCCGGGTCCCGGCAAGCGGGCCGTGGCGGGCGGGTCGCCCGAGCTGTACGCGGCGACCGCGAACGGCGATCCCGCCGTGGTGGCGGTCGTCGACGGCCGGGTGGTCGGCGTGATGTGCCTGGAGGTCACCGAGGACGGCATCGCGGCGGTCCGCAGCCAGGTCAACCCCGACAAGCTGGAGCGCGTGACGGAGCGGTGGGCCGCCGTCGACCACGGGGAGCCGCTGGTCCGGGCCGCCTTCTGACCCGACGACGATAGATGTGACGTAGGTCACATGGTGAAGGTGTCAGGGATCGGCGGGCCGCCCGGTTCAAGGGGCGAACCAGTCGACGACAGGAGCCTGCCATGCAGCACCGCATCATCGTCCTCGGAGCCGGATACGCCGGAGCCTCCGCCGCCGGACGCCTGGCCAGGCGGCTGCACCGCGACGACGTCTCCCTCACCCTCGTCAACGCCGAGCCCGACTTCGTCGAACGTGTCCGGAACCACGAGCTGGCCACCGGACGCCGGCTCCCGCACCGGCCGCTGACCGACGTGCTCGCCGGGACCGGCGTCGCGCTGAAGGTCGCCCGGGTCACCGCCGTCGACGTCGACCGCAAGGTCGTCGCCGTCACCGGCGACGGCGGCGCCGAGGAACTGGCGTACGACACGCTCCTCTACGCCCTCGGCAGCCGCTGGAACGACCACGGCGTCCCGGGCGCCGCCGAGCACGCGTACGAGATCGCCGGGCGGGCCGGCGCGCTGCGGGTGCGCGAGCGGCTGGCCGGGCTCGCCGCCGGGCAGCCCGTGGTCGTGGTGGGCGGCGGACTCACCGGCCTGGAGGCGGCCACCGAGATCGCCGAGTCGCGTCCGGACCTGGAGGTCACCCTCGCCGCCCGCGCCGGCCTCGGCGACTGGCTGTCGCCCAAGGGCCAGGGTCACCTGCGGGCCGTGTTCGACCGGCTCGGCATCACCGCGCGGGAGAACACCGAGGTCACGGCCGTGGAGGACGGCCGTGTGGTCACCGCCGACGGGACGGTCCTGCCGTCCGCGCTCACCGTGTGGACCGCCGGGTTCGCCGTCCACCCGATCGCCCGCGCGACGACCCTGGAGGTCGGGGACACCGGGCAGATCGTGGTCGACGGCACCATGCGCTCGGTCTCGCACCCGGACGTGTACGCCGTCGGCGACGCGGCGCTGGTGCGGGGGCCCGGCGACAAGCCGCTGCGGATGTCGTGCGCGACCGGCACGCCCACCGCGTGGCAGGCCGCCGACGCGATCGCGGCCCGCCTCACCGGCGGCAAGCTGCCGCACGTGCCGCTGCGATACTTCAACCAGTGCGTCTCGCTCGGCCGCAAGGACGGACTCATCCAGTACGTCACCGCCGACGACCGCGCGGTGAACGCCGCGCTGACCGGCCGCGTCGCCGCCCTCTACAAGGAACTGGTCTGCAAGGGCGCGGCCTGGGCCGTCGCCCACCCGACCCTGGGCCTCCCCGGCCGCCGTCGCCGGATCACCCACCCCGCCCCGGCGCCGTTGGCGACCACCGCGGAGCCGGCGCCCGAGACGGCGGCCTGAGCGGCACCAGGGCACACCCACCAGGGACTCACCAGGGCCCGCCTCCCCGGCGGGCCTTCGGCCTGCGGAAAGGCGTCCGGGTCGGACGCCCCGCACCCGTTTCTGCAACCAGCGACAGAGACCCGGATCCCCCTTGCGCCGGAGGGGGAGGCACGTAGTCCCGGCCTAGCCTGAACGGGTCATGAAACGCATCGACGACCGGCCGGCGCCGGTCCTGCTGCTGTGCGCCCAGGCCGTGGTGTGGCCGGGGGCCGCACTGGTGCGCGGCGAGGTCCCGTCCGCGTACGCCCTGCTCGTGGCCGTGCTGGTCGCCGGGCCTGTCACCGCCGTGCTGGCGCTGCGCCGGAGCCGCCCGGTGACCGCCCTCGTCGTGGTCGCCGTCGCCTGCGCGCTGGGCGCCGGTCCGCTGCCCGTCGGGGCGACGGCGGTGCTCGGGACCGCCGGGGTCGCGCTGGCCCTGTGGACCGTGGCCACCGAACGGGACGCCTTCACCACCGTGGTGTGCGGGGTGTCCCTCGCCGTCTGGCAGCTCCTGTACGGGCTGACCCTGCACCGGCTCAGCGACCGCGACGGGCTGGACCTGGTGCTCACCGCCCTGCTGTACGCGGCCGCGTGCGGCGCCGGGATGCTCGCCCGGCGGTCCCGGAGCGCGCGGCGCGCGTCCGACGACCTGCTGCGCCGCGCGGAGTCCGAGCGGCGCCGGCTGCCCGCCGTCGAACGGCGGCGGATGGAGAGGGAGTTGCACGACGTCAGCGCCCACCATCTGACCGCTGTGGTGGTCACCGCGGGCGCCGCCCTGGGGCTGCGCGACCGGCGGCCCGAACTCGCCGACGAGGCACTGCGGTTCGCCGTGGACACCGGGCACGAGGTGACCCGGGCGTTCGGCACGCTGCGGGCTCCCGCCCCCTCGGACAGCGGTCTGCCCGCCCCCGAGGAGCGGCTGCTCGGCCTGGTCGACGGGTTCCGGCGGATCGGCCAGCCGGTCGACTGCGCGATCGATCCGCTGCCGGAGGGCGCCGTCGCCGACGCCGCGTACGGCATCGTGCGGGAGGCGCTCACCAACGTGGCCCGGTATGCGCCGGGCGCGGCCACCACCGTGCGGTGCCGGTACGGCGACGACCGTACGGACGTCGTGGTCACCAGCGGCGCACCGCTGCCGGGCGCCCCCGCGCACGCCGCGGACCTCGGCGGCGGACGCGGCCAGGGCATCCTGCGCTCCCGCGCCCGGGAGGCCGGCGGCACCCTGACCACCGGGCCGACGGAGGACGGCGGCTGGGAGGTGCGGGCGGTGCTGCCCGGCCGGATGGCCGGCGCCGGGGACCGGCCGGGTGCGCGCGGCTACCGCGCCGCCCAGGTGACGGCCGCCGCAGGACTCGTCCTCCAGCCGCTGCTGCCGGTGCTGGCGATCCGCGCGGAGGAGACGCCGACGGGGTCGCACGTGTCGGCGGGCGTGCTGTTCGCGCTGCTCGCGGCCGCCCAGGCGGTCACGCTGCTGTGGCTGCGGAGGGCTCCGCGCATCGCGTACGGCGTTCTGGGCGTCCTCGCCCTGCTGTGGCCCGCGGCGGCGGTTTCCGGCGGATATACCGGGCCGGTGCTGCTGCCGCCCGTGCTGGGCGCGTTCGCCACCTGCGCGGCGCTTGCCGTGGACGGGGCGGTGCGGGCCGGTGGGGGCTGGTCGCGCAGTTCCCCGCGCCCCCTGGGGGCGCCGGTCGGGCAGCCCGCCCAGGGGCGCGGGGAACTGCGCGAACGGCCACGACGGCGCCGCAGCCGCCCGCTCACCCGCCCGGTGCTCCTCGCGGGCGCGATCACGGTGCACACGGCCGCGGTCACCACTGCCGTGCTGGACCGGGGGACCGGCGCGCCCGCCTGGGCGGTCGCCACCGCGGCCCTCGCCGGGACGGCCCCGGTCATGTACGCGGCCCATCGCGTCGGCACCCTGCGCGCCCGCCGCGCACAGGCGACCCGCGCCGAACGGGACGGACGCCTCGGCGCGCTGACCGGGGAGGCCGTCCGCGATGCGTGGGCCGAGCGGCGCCGGATCGCCGACGGGCTGGAGACCACCGTGCTGGCCCGGACCGCCGGCATGGTCGCCGAGGCCGAGGCGGGCAGGCTGGAGGCGGCCGCCGAGCGCGCCCGGGAGGCGCTGGCCGCGATGCGCGCCCTGCTCGACGCGGTCCGCGACGGCGAGGCCGGGCCCGCGCTGCGTCCGCAGCCCACGCTCCAGGCGCTGGACCTGCTCGCCCGTCAGTGCCGGGCCGCCGGGCGCGAGGTGGAGATACGCCTGACCGGTCGGGTGCCCGGACGGCTGCCCGCCGCCGTGGACCTGGCCGCCTACCACGCCGCCGAGACCGTGCTCACCACCGGCGGGGAGCAGCCCGCCACGCTGGAACTCGACGCCTCCGACGGTACGTTGACGCTCACGGCCACCGGGGTGCCGTCCGCCGCCCACCCGGCCGTGCGGGAGCGGCTGGCCGCGCGCGTCGCGGCGCTCGACGGCGCTCTGACCACCGGACCGGCGGACACCGTCCGTCTCCTGCTGCCCCTCGCACCGGGCGACGGGGAGGAGAGGGAACGATGAGCCTCAAGGTGCTGGTCGCCGACGACCAGGGCATCGTGCGCGCGGGATTCGCCGCCGTCATCGACGCCGAGGAGGACATGACGGTCGTCGGCGAGGCCGCCGACGGGGCCGCCGCCGTGCGGCTCGCCGAGCGACTGGCGCCGGACGTCGTGGTCATGGACGTACGGATGCCCGAGCTGGACGGCATCGCCGCGACCCGGATCATCACCGGCCGCGCCGGCGCGCCCCGGGTGCTGGTGCTGACCACCTTCGACCTCGACGCCTACGTCTTCGACGCGCTGCGGGCGGGCGCCTCCGGCTTCCTGCTCAAGGACGTGTACGCCTCCGAACTGCTGCGCGGGATCCGGGTGGTGGCGTCGGGGGAGAGCGTCCTCGCCCCGTCCGCGACGCGCCGGCTCATCTCCCACTACGCGGCGGCGGGCGGCGGGCCCGCGGCGCCGGTCCCCGAGCTGTCCGGCCTGACCGGCCGGGAACGCGGCGTCCTCACGCTGGTCGCCGCCGGACTGACCAACGCGGAGATCGCCGACCAGCTCGGCATCACCGTCGGCACCGTGAAGTCCCACGTCAACGCGTTGCTGCGGAAGCTGGGGCTGCGGGACCGGGTGCAGGCGACGATCCTCGCCTACGACCTCGGCCTCGCCCGACCCCACCCGCCCGGCAGCGCCGTGTAGCCCCGGCGTCCCGTACGCCTCCACGACCCCCGCACCCGCAACCGCAACCGCACCTCATCGACCTGTACCGACCACACCGACCTGAGGATCATGAACATGACCACGATGACCGGACGTTCCGACCGCACCCTCCTCGCCCGCCTGCGCCACCTCTACGGCGACGTCTTCGCCCTCGTCTACCTGGGCCTCTGCGCCGCCCTGACCGTCTGGGCGTTCGTGGCGAGCGCCGGCGAGAACGAGGACGCGTCCTTCGCGGGCGTCATCCCCGTGCTCGCCACCGCCCCCGCGAGCCTCGTCGGCCTCGCCCTGCCGGGCGGCCTGCCGACGTTCGTGTTCGCCGTGGTCATGGGCGCGCTGGTCAACGCGGCGGTCATCGGCTGGTGCTCACGCAGGCTGCGCGGCGGCCCGACGCGCTGACACGCGCCGGACACGCTGCCGTACGTAGGCACGGCTTGCGTCGGCCCGTTCGGCCCGGTGTCCGTCGAGGTGCACGCCTCCCGTACCCGCGCCGGGGTGATCGCGCTGGCGAGGTCGCCCGGACGCGTCCCTCACGCCCCCGCCGTGTCGAACACGTCCACCGTCGCGAGGAGGTCCTCCGGGACGTCTTCCCCGAGGCGTTGTTCGGACCAGATCGTCTTGTCCTCGCGGCCGTGCCGTACGCCCCAGTGGGCGCTGAGCCGCATCACGATGTACAGCCCCCGCCCGCCCTCGTCGCCGGCCCGGGCGTGGCGGAGGTGAGGACCCGCGCTGCTCGCGTCCGTCACCTCGGCCAGCAGGCGCTCACCGTCGTGGATGAGGCGCAGCCGGACCGGGCCCTCGCCGTGCAGGATCGCGTTGGTGACGAGCTCGCTGACGATGATCTCGGTGGTGAAGGCGCGGTCGCCGAGGTCCCAGGCGGCGAGCTGCTGGCCGACGAGCCGGCGGGCCGTGCCGACCACGGAGGTGTCCGCGGGCAGCGTCCAGTCGGCGACCCGGTCCGGCGGCAGGCACTCGGTGCGCGCGAGCAGCAGGACGGCGTCGTCGTACCGCGAGGGCGTCATGCGGTAGACGGCGGTGTCGCACAGCTCCTGGAGCGGCTGGGACGGGGTCGCCAGCACATGCTCCAGGCGGTGCACGGCGTCCGCCTCGTCGTCGCCGCTCCCTTCGGAGCCCAGCAGCCCGTTGGTGACGTGCGCGATGAGGCAGCCCGGCGGGAGCTGCGCGACGGCCGGGCGGAAGGCGGCCCCGCCCTCCGCGCCCAGCGGCGGGCCGAGCGGCACGTCCACGTCGATCGGCGAGCCGTCCGGGTCGACCAGGACTGGGGCGGGGTGTCCGGCCCGCATCATGGTGCACTGCCGGGAGACCGGGTCGTAGACGGTGACCGCGCAGGTCGCCAGGTAGGGGTGCGCCTCGCGGGTGTCGACGGCCGTGAGCTGCCCGGCGACCTCGTCCAGGTGGGTCAGCACCTCGTCGGTCTCCAGGTCCTGCAGCGCCAGGGTGCGCAGCGCGACGCGGAGCTGCCCCATGGTGGCCGCCGCCTCGATGCCGTGGCCGGCGACGTCCCCGACGACCAGCGCCACCCGGGTCCCGGACAGCGGGATGACGTCGAACCAGGCCCCGCCCGCGCTCTCCGGCAGATACACGTGCGCGGTCTCCACCGCCGACAGCCGCGGGGTCACGCCCGGCTGCAGCCGCCGCTGGAGGGTGGACGCCACCGCGTGCTCACGGCGGTAGCTGCGCGCGTTGTCCAGGTGCACGGCCGCGGTCGCGGCGGCCTGCCGGGCCACGTCCAGGTCCGCCTCCTCGAAGGCGTCGACCCGGCCGCGGTACAGCGTCAGCAGCCCCAGCACGGTGTCCCGCGCGGTGAGCGGCGCGACGATCATGGAGTGGACCTCCCGCCCGAGCAGGGCGGCGAAGCCGTCCGGGTCGGTCGCCAGCCATGGATCGTCCGGAGTGACCTGCACCAGCCGCGCTCGCCCGTCGCTGAGGGCCTGCGTGTACGGCGTGGGGAACGGGAAGGGACGGCTGTCGCCGGTGCGCCGGACCGGCTCGACGGTGTCGGGGGCGGCGAACGCGACCCGGCGCAGCGGCACGGACGTCGGCAGGGGACCGGGCGGGTGCGCCGCTCCGGCGGGGGCGTCGTCCAGCAGGTCCACGGTCGCCGCGTCGGCGAGGTCCGGCACCAGCGCCTCGACCAGGGCGTCCGCCGTGGCCTGCACGTCGAGGGTGGCGCCGACGGTCCGGTGCACCGTGCTGAGCACGGCCAGGCGGTCCGCGGCGGCCTGCCGCCCGGTCACGTCCTCCACCACGCCGACCACCCCGGGGCCGTCGCGCAGCGGGAACAGCGACACCTCCACGGCGAGCGTCCGGTGTGGTCCGGACGGGGACCGTCCGCGCAGCAGCCGTCCGCGCATCGGCTCGCCGGTCGTGAGCACCTCGTCGATCAGACGGTCGAGCTCCGGCTCCAGATCGGGCGCGAAGTCCCGTACGTCGTGGCCGACGACGTCGTCGGCCGGAAGGCCGCGCACCCCGCGCGCGGACGGGTTGTACCGGGTGACCCTGCGGTCGGCGCCGAGCAGGAACAGGCCCTGGGGCGAGCCGGCGAACAGCGCGTCCAGCACCGCGCTGTCGTCGGCGGGGCCGTCCGGCACGGCGCACCTCCTTCGCGGGCCATTCCCCTCCCGGCCTTCTCTCACCTTCTCGCATCACCCGCGCGCGGCAACTCGGCCGGACGGTCCGGAGAAACTTCACGGCGGGTGTCATCCGGCGGGCGGCGGTCCGGGGTTTGTACGGATGGAGAGGCGCCCTCCGTCCATCAGATCGCCTGGGCCCGCGAGGACCCGTGTTCCACGAGGAGTCGCCCGCATGAAGCGGACACTGAAGTACCTGGCCGGTGCGGCCGTCACGGCCGCGGTGGCCGGCATGGCCACGATGTCGTACGCGGCGCCCCACGACACGGCCGGCCGGGCCACGCACTCCGCGACGGTGACGGCCGCCGCTCCGGCCGCGGCTCCGGCCGCCGCGAAGAAGCACGCCCCGACGCCCCGCATCGTCGAGCCGGGCGAGCGCGTCACCGGCGCGCCCGGCTTCGAGCTGTGGCTGACGCCCGAGGGCAAGCACTGGACCACGCCGGACATGCCAGAGGGACAGTTCCGCAGCGTGGTCGACGGCAACATCGACCTGGGCACTCCCGGCGTCTCCGTCCAGTCCGAGGGCACCCCGGAGCGCGTCTACCTCTCCGGCCTGTACTACGGCGGCAAGGGCACCGCGTCCGTCGTCGAGCTCGAGACGCAGGCAGGACCGCTGCGCGGCGAGCTGCTGGAGCTGCCCGGCCGTCCCGGCTGGGGCGTCTGGTACGCCGTCGCCGATCCCGTGGCGAACGACGGCTCCTGGAACTTCGTCTCCGAGGTGACGGTCCGCACCACCAAGGGCAAGGTCTACGCCTCGCTGTCGCTGCGCTGACCCCGCGGGGCGGGGGACCGGCCGGTCCCCCGCCCCGGCTCTCCCCCCATACCCGACGCAGAGGAACCGGTCCGTGCCGCACGAGACATCCGCCGCCTTCCCGGCACACCCCGACTTCGCCACCTACGCGGGTGCGGCCTGGGCCCGTCTGGTGCGGACCGCGCTCCTGCTCACCGGGGACTTCCACGAGGCCGAGGATCTCGTCCAGACCACCCTGGCGAAGGTGTACGCCCGCTGGGGGCGCGTCCCGCCCGACGACATCGACCTCTACGTCCGGCGCTCCCTGGTCAACAACAACATCAGCCGGACCCGCAGACGCCGGGTCACGCACCTTCTGATGCCGTTCCTGCCGGAGCGGGTGCACCAGTCCGACCAGGGCCACGCCGAGTCCGTCGAGTCCCGCGCCGCGATCACCGAGGCGCTCGGCTCGCTGTCCACCCGGCAGCGCACGGTGCTGGTGCTGCGGTACTGGGAGGACCTGCCGGAGGCCGCCGTCGCCGAGGTGCTCAACTGCTCGCTCGGCACGGTCAAGACGCATGCGCGGCGCGGTCTCGAGGCTCTGCGCTCCCATCCCGCGTTCGCCGCCGCCGAGCGCCCGCACCCTCTTCCCGGAGCCCGCCCATGAACCACCTCGACCCGGAAGCAGAACCGGACGCGGAGCCCGCCGGGGCCGGACGGCTGCGCGAGGCGCTGGCCGCCGCCGCGTACGACGTCACCCCGTCCCGTGTGCCGCTGGCCGCCGTGGAACGCCGCGGCCGGCTGATCCGCCGCAGGCGCCGTACGACCGTGCTGGGCGCGGGCTGCGCCGTGCTGCTGGCGCCGCTGGCCTTCGTCTCGCTGCACGGCCCGGACGACGGCGACCGGGTCACGCGCCCGGCCGCCACGGTGTCCGCCTCACCCGTGCCCTCCCGCTCACCGAGCGCGCCCGCGCCGACGCCGCGCGTCGTCGCACCGGGCGAGCGGGTGACGGCGGCGCCGGGGTTCGTCCTGTGGCTGACGGAGGAGGGGAAGCACTGGACGACGCCGGACAGTCCCGAGCCGCAGTTCCGGAGCGTGAACAGCGACAACATCGACCGGGACGTCCCCGGAGTCACGGTGCAGTCCGAGTCGTCGCCCACCAGGGCGCTGCTCTCGGGCCTTTACTACGGCGGTGCGGGGACGGCGTCGGTGGTCGAGGTCGCGTCGGAGGACGGGCCGGTGCGCGGCGAGCTGCTGGAGCTGCCCGGCCGTCCCGGCTGGGGCGTCTGGTACGCCGTCGCCGACACCGACGACCTGGGGCGGGTCACCGTGCGCGACACCGAGGGCGGCGTCTACGCGCAGTTTCCCTGACGGGGGAGGGCGGCCACGACACCTCTCATGGTGCCGTGGCCGCCCGCTTCTCTTCCGCTCTCTTCCGCCGCGCCGTTACTTGCTGACGGCGAACCGCATCAGGGCGTGCTCGTCGCCCTGCTTGATCTTGCCGGTCTCGTTGATGACCTGGAGCTTCCAGCCGTTGCCCACCTTGACGGCCTTGGCGACGGCGCAGCCGTTGTCCTGGCTGAGCATGCTCGGCCAGATGTCGGCGACCTGCTGGGTGCTGCCGCCGGTGGCGTCGTAGACCTTGAAGCTGATGTTGCGGGCCTTCTGGAAGGAGCTGCCCTTCTTGTAGGCGGCCGCGACGAACACGATCGAGGTGATGGCGCCGGGCAGCCGGGAGAACTCGACGGTCACCGTCTCGTCGTCCCCGTCGCCGTGGCCCGTCTGGTTGTCGCCGCTGTGCAGGAGGGAGCCGTTGCCCATCGGGTCGAGCGAGTCCAGGCCCGCCAGGCGCACCGGGTCGCTGCCGGACATGGCGACGGCGATCAGGTCGAGGTCCGTACCGGTCTTGCGGCGCAGCTTGCCGAGCACTCCGCCGCTGGCGCCGGCGGTCGGGTCCCAGGAGACTCCGATGGACAGGTGCGTGACCCCGTCCAGGTCCGCGGGGCCGTCTTCCTTGGTCAGCGTGATCATGAACGAGCCATCCTTCGTCGACGGGTGTACGGCTTTGAGTCTGCCTGGCAGCGCTCCATCCTGAACAGGCGGGTCTGCCCTGAATCGCGATCGTTGTGGACGGTCAGCGCACCGGGAAGCCGAAGGAGTAGCCCTCCTCCTTCAGCCAGGGCAGCACGCGGCGCAGCGCCTCGACGGTCTGCGCGCGGTCGCCGCCCGCGTCGTGGAAGAGGATGGTCGGGCCGTTGGGCAGCTCCCGCTGCACGGTCTCGACGATGGAGTCCGCGCCCGGCTGCTCGAAGTCCTTGGTGTCGACGTTCCAGCCCAGCGGGCGCATGCCGCGGGAGGCGGCGACCGCGCGGCTGTGCGGGGTGAACGCCCCGCCGGGCGCGCGGTAGTAGAGGGGACGGACGCCGCCGGACGCCTCGGTGATCATGCGCTCGGCGTCGAGGATCTCCTTCGACTGGTACGCCTCGGACTTCCGGTCCATGGCGGTGTCGTGGGAGACGGAGTGGTCGCACAGGACGTGCCCGTCCGCGACGATCTCCTTGACCAGGCCGGGGTGCGCCTGCGCCTGGATCCCGGTCAGGCAGAAGGTGGCCTTCACGCCCTCCGCGCGCAGCAGCTCCAGCACCTGGGGCGTCCAGCGGGGATCGGGGCCGTCGTCGATGGTGATGTTGACGCCGCGCGGGCCCGCGTCGGAGGCGTGCGCGATCGTGGGGGAGACCCGTTCGACGGCGGCGGGGGTCGCGGACGCGCCGGCCTGCGGGGCGCCGCTCACGACGTCGGCCTGGGCGGTGTACACCGAGGCGCCGACGGCGAGCATCGTCACCCCGAGCGCGGCCCCGGCCACCTTGCCGTACCAGCCTCGTCCACCGCTGTGCCGCGCCATGTCCCGCCCCGCTTTCCGCTGTCGTCCGTCGTCGCTCGCCGGTGTCCCGGAATCCCCGGGAACCACTGGGCAGGACGGGAGACGGACGTCCCCGGATGCGTCCGTTACCGATCACGGACACATCCGGGGACGTTCGAGGACAGAACAGGGGCGACCGCACGGGCCGAGGGCCCGGTCACCGTGGTGACCGGGCCCCCGGGGGGTGGTGCGGCGTCGGGGTGCGCCGCGTCACCAGCGGTACCAGCGGCCGCGACCACCGCCCGCGTTGGTGGAGCGCATGACGAAGCCGAGCAGCCAGATCACGAGGACCGCGATGGCGATCCACCACAGCACCTTCACGGCGAAGCCGGCGCCGAACAGGATCAGGGCGAGAAGCAGAACGAGCAGCAAGGGAACCATAGTTATCGACCTCCTGCCGCTCCGTTTGCCCTCGACCCGCAGCCGCACACCTCACCGTCACCTTGTTTGTGAAGGAACAGTGCGGGCACTCGGGGGCTCACGACGCAGTGCCCGAACGCTACGAGGAGGCGTGTTCCGTGAGTGCCGGTGAGAAGGCCAAGGCGAAGACCGAGCAGGCGCAGGGCAAGGCCCAGGAGGCCCTGGGGCGCGCCACCGGGAACGACCGCATGGAGGCGCAGGGCCAGGCCACGAAGAGCAAGGGCGACGCCCGCGAGGCCAAGGAGAAGACGAAGGACGCGTTCAAGCACTGACCTGCTTCGACACGCCCGCGTGGGGCTGCCCCGGCATACGGCCGGGGCAGCCCCACGCGGGTGTCCGCGTCAGTGCGGCGGCGGCAGGGGGTGCAGGGCGTTGCCGACCGAGCAGCCGCCTTCGCCGGGCATGCGTTGCATGCGGGAGGGCATCCAGACGCTGGTGTCGCCGGGGGCGACGACGGCGAGGACGCAGTCCGTCGGGGAGTAGCCGTCGGACGGCGGGGACAGGAGGATGCCGACGCGGCCGTCCTCCGTCTTCACCTGTGTCGTGATCGCCGGGTCCATGTCCAGTGAGGCGAGTACCCGGCGCACCTCGGCCTCGTCCACGCGGCCGCTCTCCGGGACGCGCGGCAGGCGCGAGCCGACCGCGTCGAACGGCACCTGGGGCGGTTCCGGCGGCGGGGCGAAGCGGAGGGGCGGACCGTCGGGGCAGTCGGTCTCCCGGGCCTCCTCGCCCCACTCCGTCCGCGGGGACACCCGTAGGGCGAAACAGCGCCGCACGGTGATCGTCTGCGGGTCGAGTCCCGACTCGAGGGCCGTGCCGGTGGTGCGGACGATCAGCTCGACACCGTCCCCGTCGTGCGTGGCGGCGCCCGTGACCCGCAGTACCTCCACCCCGTCCAGGGTCGACGCCGCGTACCCCACCTCGTCGGCCGTGCGCGGCCGTTGGCTGTCCAGGCGCATGCCGGCCCTCGTGGCTTCCGCGCGTGCGGCGTCGGTCGCCTTCTCGTCGCCCGACTGGATCACCCCGCACCCCGTCAGGGCCAGCAACACCGGTGCGAGCAGCAGGAGTCGACGCATACGCCCACTCTCCGCCGCCCTGGGCCCGGCGCACATCCGTACGGGTACTCAGATCCGCGTCACGCGGCCGGTCCCGTGACGAGGTCGCCGTCCTCGTCGTACGGCCAGGCGTTGGCCACACAGCCGTTCAGGCCCTTGATCTGCTGCATCATCACGGGCGCGAGCCGTCCCTCGCCCCCGCAGGTCATGTGGGAGTGACCGAGGAAGTGGCCCATCTCGTGGTTGATGATCAGCGCCCGGTAGTCGTGGATCGGCCCGTCGAAGGTGGGCGAGCCCTCGACCCAGCGCCTGAGGTTCACCACCACCCCGTCCGGCACCTCGCAGTTGTACTCGCCGCCGGTGTCCTGCCGGATCCCGTCCCAGCACAGGGCGTCCGCCGTGGCGGGGGTGGCGATCCTGATCGAGAGGTCGTGCGGGGCGCCCGCGCCGACCAGGCGGAACGCGTTCTCGGGGTCGTGGGTCCAGCCGCGCGGGGCGGCGAGGATCGCGGCGATCTCCCTGGCCGCCTCGGACGGCGAGACGTCCAGCCCGTCCTCGACCTCCACGACGTACCGCAGGGGCCGGGACCCCTCGCCCACCGTCTCCCCGTCGGCCCGCGCGGTGACGAACGTCCCGCTGCCCCGCTCCGGCACCTCGATCGTGGTCCTGGTCGCGGAGGGGGAGGGCGCCGTGGGCGTGGGGGCGGGGGACGGAGGGGGCGTGGGCGCGGCCCGCGGGGGCCGTGCGTCCGGCGCGTCCTGCCGTGCGCCGCCCTCGTCCCGTAATTCGGCCCGCAGGAGCGCCGCCGCTCCCAGGAGCGCGACCGCGAGCAGGCAGGTGAGCAGCACGCGCCCCCGTCTGCGCGGGCGTACCCGGCGGCGGCGGGAGGACGGCCGTCGTCCGCCGGTGCGGCGAGCGGTCGCCCTGCTGCCGGCGGGGGGTGCGGATTGCCTCTCTCGTACCGAACGCATGACAGGTCAATCTGGTCATCCCAGTTGATCGCCCTGAGCCCGTGAGGTGACGGAACGGTAACGACGGTCAGGCGTCCGGAGGCCGAGGCCGGCCGCGCCTGCCGTGCACCCGCCGTGCCTACACTGCGGCAATGCCACGCATCCTGATCGTCGAGGACGACTCCATCGTGCGGCAGGCCGTGCGGCTGGGCCTGCGGCATCAGGGGCACGAGGTCGTCGCGGTGGAGACGGGCGAGGAGGGGCTGGAGCAGCTCCACGCCGTCCGTCCGGACGTCGTCGTGCTCGACCTGATGCTGCCCGGCATGTCCGGCCTGGACGTGTGCCGCCGGATCAGGGAGCGCGACCAGGTGCCGATCATCATGGTCACGGCCCGGGGCGACGACATCGATGTCGTCCTGGGCCTGGAGACGGGGGCGGACGACTACGTGGTGAAACCCGTACAGGCGCGGGTCCTCGACGCGCGCATACGCGCCGTCCTGCGCCGGCACGACGCGCCCCCGCCGGACGGCGCCCGGCCCCGGCCGGAGACGCACGGCGACCTGGTCGTCGACCGCGCCGGGCTGGTGGTGACCCACCGGGGCGAGCCCGTCACCCTCGCCCCCTCCGAACTCCGCCTGCTGCTCACCCTGTCCGCGTCCCCGGGCCAGGTGTTCAGCCGCCAGCAACTGCTGGAGGCGGTCTGGGAGCACGGCTACCACGGTGACATACGCCTCGTGGACGCCTGCGTGAAGCGCCTGCGCAGCAAGCTCGGCGAGGGCAGGAACCCGCGCTACGTGCAGACCGTCCGCGGCTTCGGCTACCGCTTCGGCACCGGCCGCGCGTGAACGGCGACCCGTCCGCGCAGCCGCGGAGCACCCCGGACCCGGCGCCGCCCGCCGGCCCCCGCCGCCTCTTCCGCGCCGTGGTGTCCCGCATCCCGCTCCCCCTCCGCGGCCTGCGCTCCCGCCTTCTGATCTCCTTCGTCCTGGTCGCCATGGCAAGCTCCCTGGGTACCGGCGCCCTCGCCTTCCGGGAGGCGCGCACGGGGGTGCTCCAGCAGAGCCAGGACTCCGTCATCAACCGCTTCCGCGCGAGCGTCGAGACCGTCGCGCCCGCCGTCCCGCACAACCCCGCCGCCTCGGACCTCCAGTGGGCGGTCAACGAGGTGATCCACGCGAACCGGTTGTCGGGCTGGCGGGTCATGGCCACCTACGGCGACCGGCGCGCGTACGCCCCCACGCCCCGCTTCACGGAGCCCAGCCCCGAGATGCTCCGCTCCGTGCGGACACGGCGAGCGGCGGTGTTCCAGCGGGTGAACGTCGACGGCAGCCCGCGTCTCCTCGTCGGCATGCCCGTGACGTACACGACGGACGAGTACCAGGTGCAGCGGCTCTCCGGGGTGGTGATGTACCTGGAGGTGCCGCAGACCGCGGAGGAGGGGTACGTCGAGGCGATGGTCAGCGGCATCGAACGGGCCACCCTGGTGGCGCTGTGCCTCGCCGTCGTCCTGGCGCTGCTGGCCGCGAGCGGCGTGCTGCGCCCCGTACGGGCGCTGCGCGGGGCGACGCGCAAGATGGCCGCGGGCCGGCTCGACGTACGGCTGAAGGTGACCGGCTCCGACGAACTGGCCGAGCTGTCCCGCTCCTTCAACGAGACCGCCGCCGAACTGGAGCGGACGGTGGCCGAGTTGCGGCGTCTGGAGGCGCGGGGCCGCCGTTTCGTGGCGGACGTGTCCCACGAACTGCGCACCCCGCTGGCGGCGATGACGGCGGTCACCGACGTACTGGACCAGCGGGTGGAGGGCGAGACGGGCGAGGCGCTGCGGCTCGTCAGCGAGGGCACGCAGCGGCTGAGCGTGCTGGTCGAGGACCTGATGGAGATCTCCCGCTTCGACGCGGGCGCGGCGCGGCTCCACCGCGACGACATCGACCTCGCCGAGTCCGTCCGGCGTACGGTCGCCTCCCGCTGGCGCCCGGAGGAGGTCGAACTGCGGCTGCCCGCACCGGGCGGACTCCGCGCCCGCGTCGACCCGCGCCGGCTCGACGTGGTGACCGCCAACCTGGTCGGCAACGCCCTGCGCCACGGCGAACCGCCGGTCCGGGTGACGCTGGAGGCACGGGACGGCCGGGCCGTCCTCGAAGTCACCGACACGGGCCCGGGCATCGCTCCGGAAGCACTGCCGCACATCTTCGAGCGCTTCTACAAGGCGAGCACGTCACGGGCGAGGAGCGGGACCGGAAGCGGCGACGGGGACAGCAGCGGCCTCGGCCTGGCCATCACGGCGGAGAACGTCCGCCTCCACGGCGGCCGCATCCACGCGGCGAACCGCCCGGGCGGCGGGGCGGTCTTCACGGTGGAGCTCCCGCTGGACCTGGACGACGAGGGGGATACGGAGTGAGGCGGCTGGGCGCTGCGGCGCTGATGATGGCGCTGACGGGGTGCGGAGTCCCGACGTCCGACGTCATCGAGACGGGCGCCCCGGCGAGCGGGATGCCGGGGCCGGCCCCGACCAGGACCCTGGCGGAGCCGGCCACCGTCCCCCTCTTCTTCCTGAAGGACGGCGAACCGACGGCGTACCCCCGCCCGGCCACGGACGCGGGCGACCTGACCTCGGTGGTCCGCCTCCTCCTCGAGGGCCCGAACGAGAAGGAGAGGGCGGCGTCGGCGACGACGGACCTGCCGCGCCTGACGGGCGCCCCCTCGGTGACGGTGACCGACGGCGTCACGATCACGGTGACCCTCCCGGACACCCCCACACCGGTGTCCCGCGAGGCCCTCCTCCAACTGACCTGCACGGTCCGCCACGCCTCCCCGCCGGCTCCCACGGCGGTCCCCCGCCCGTCGGCCGAGGAAGCGACCCTTCCGGCGCCCACCCTCCAGCTGACAGGCCCGTCCTGGACGATGACGTCCCCGACGTCGGCCTGCCCCGCGAAACCGTCGACGGAGGCGGGGGGTCTGTAGTGCGGAGGTGCAGGCGGCTGACCGGCGACTCGCCCCCCGACCGTGGGGCCTGGTCGACGTTCCGTTCCTCTACGCCTGGCGCTGCGGGGCATCACCGGCCAAGGGCTGTCACATCTTCTTCACATCAGCATCATCGTATGAACACTTTAGGTAGGCTCCGGATGCTCCATTCGCATCACTGAGGGGGGAACCTCATGATCATCCGGCGCACCGTGACCGCTGCCGCCACCACCGCCGCCGTCGCCGCGCTCGCCCTCACGGCGGCGATACCGGCGCACGCCGCCGAGTACTCCTCGGCGCTCAAGATCAAGGGCGTGCAGTACGACGCCCCCGGGCGGGACTCCAACAAGTGCTCCGGCGGGAACACGAGGAACGAGTACCTGACGATCAAGAACTACTCGAAGAAGTCGAAGGTGAACCTGAAGGGGTACAAGGTCAAGGACCGGGCCGGCAACACCTTCGTCTTCAAGTCCAGCCACATCCTCGAGCCGGGTGACTACGTCCACCTGCGCGGAGGCCGGGGCACCGACTCGGACGGCAAGAACGTCGTGTACCGCCAGAACTGCAACTTCATCTGGAACAACGACAAGGACACGATCTACCTCTACAAGCCGGGCGGCACGCCGGCCGACATCCACGCCTACACCAAGAAGGCGCACGACAAGGACGGCAACGGCTACATCAAGTACCACGGCTGACGGCACGCCGGCCTCAGCACGGCAGGGCCCGGGGCGTCGGCCCCGGGCCCTGCGCGCCGGGCGGCCCTGCGCGCGCCCGAGAGCACGCCGGCCTCCCTCCGCTGTCCCGTTCAGTCGGCGACGGCCACCCCGTAGCGGCGGGCGAGGACGTCGAGCGCGTGGTCGTAGCCCTGGCCGGCGGCGCGGAGACGCCAGAGCGGGCCACGGCGGTAGATCTCGGCGAGCAGCATCGTGCGTTCGGTGGTGGCGGCGTCCAGGGTGGCCCGGGCCACGGGCGCCCCGCTGCTGCCGGGGGCAGCGCCGATCTGGATCGCGCCGACCGTGCCGAAGGTGGCCGCGCCGTCGATGGCCGCGGCGACGACGATCTTCCGGGTCGCGGGCGGCGGGTGGGCCAGCTGGAACGGTCAGGACTGACGGAGTCCGTGGCCGCCCTGCGCCATGGGCCGGGAGCCGTCAGCGCGCCCGGCGCATGCTGAGTCGAATCCCGGAGGCGGTGGCGGACACAGGTCATGAGACACGCTGAGCGGCCGGCATTCCACGCTGGACCGGCGACAACAAACCTCAGTTGGTCGACCCGGAGGTGGGTCGTCAGCACCGCCGGGTGCCGGCGGTGCTGACCTGCTTGCGCGCCTGACCGCCGGCCGAGTCGAACAGCCAGCGCTCGATCTCGTCGACGCCGACGTCACGCCCGAGCCGCTCGCTCTCCTCGTGGGCCCAGCGGGACAGGAGCGTGCAGTACCGGCCGTAGGTGTACGTCGGCCAACGGCCGTGCCCAAGGGAGGCCCACCCGCAGCTCTTCTTCAGCGTCGTGGCCACACGCGAGTCGAGAATCGCACAGGGGTGACGGACCGCTCCCGCGCCGGCGAAGTACAGAAGCTTGGTCGAGAACGCGGGGCCCAGATAGCGAACGGCATTGCGCCCTTTCGGATGCAGCACCTCATAGGCCGGCGTCGGATCCGCCGTCGCGGCCTCCAGAGCCCGCCGCAGCGTCTTCACGACGGAGGCCGTGTCGTCCGCCACGGCTCGTATGCGCCTCCGGTTGAGCCGAAGCTTCATGCCGCTGCCCCAGGCGAGGACACGCCACGTGAACCGAAGAAGCTCTTCGTCGGACCGCGCCCACAGGTCCACCGCGTCCGCGAACAGGTCACCGCGACTGAGGTGAGTGACCCCGGGAGCAGCGACAGGCGCACCAGGCAGACGCGCGGCGGCAGTCTCGGCATTCCACCACGCCGCGGCTAGGGGAACGGCGTGGTCGTCGATCCGCTGACACCGGGGCTCGCGAAGAGCCTCGTGGCACGCGCTCGGCAACGGCAAGCGGGACAAGTCAGTGAGCGCCATGCCGCAATCCTGCCGCGCCGCGCACCTGCCCACGGGATGATTGCTCCCGTGACGGAAGAGGCCGGGGAAGGCGATGAGGACGACCGTGCGTGGGTCGATGTTCTGACGTGGGCCAGGGGGCTGATCTCACCGGATCCCGCCGAGCGTGCTGCTGCTCTCGAACGTCACGCTGCCGACCGGAGGGAGGCCGACGCCGCGTTCGAGCGGTTGCACGAAGGCCGGTGTCCCAGCCTGCTGTTCAACGCCATGTGGCTCTGTTCACGAGAACCGACGGCGAATGTTCACTGGTTTCGACGGCACGGAGCGGTCCGGAATCGTCGAACGACGGTGGATGACACCTTTCAGGCCTCAGGCCTAGGGTGTGCCGGTGATCTTCAGAAGGAAGCAGAAGCCCGCGGACCTGGCCGCCGTCATGTCGGAGCTGGAGCAGGCAGTGGCCGCTCGCGACGGTGACCGCACCGAGCGTGCGTTCAACGCGGCGATGAGTGGTCTGCAGTCGGCGACGGGCACCGAATGCGTGCCGGTAGGACCCCGGTTGGCCGCGCTACTCCCCGCCTTTCCGCCTACCGGTCCGCGCCCGATGCTGGCGACGATGGCCGGCTTCTGCGTAGAACGCGGTGCCGATCCGGCGGCCTGTGCGGAGCCGATCCTCAACGGCACCTACCAGGACCTGCTCGACGCCCTGGAGTTCGCCCGCCGCTGGGCTGTCGCCGGCGGTGCCGGGGACGAACTGCCGGAGGCCGACGAGAAGATCATCGACGACGCGCTGATAGCCCGGCTGGGAGGCGAGGCGCACGAGGCGTTGCGGCTGGCGCTGGCCTGGTGCTCGGTCGAGCAGTGGCAGCCCCCCGCGCTGGCCGTGCTGTGCCGCAGCGCCGAGGTGCGCCGTCGGCACGCATCCGCGATCCTCCCCGCCTGCCGCAACCTGGCGGCCCTGGACCGGCACGACCTCAAGTGCCTGGCCTACGCGCTGGCGATCCTGGACGACGAGCCGCTGGTGGTGTTGCACCGGCCCACCGGGACCGGGTTCGAAGTGCGCATCGGCGGCATCGGGGACAATTTCCAGTTGCACACTCTGCTCGCCCACGTGCTCATCGGTGGCGGCCACGTGCCCGGCACTGCACCGTCGGCGGAGAGCGTCCGCCTGGCCACGGACCCCGAGCCCGCCCAGGGGCGCACCGGGGCCATCGCGTCCGGGGCCTTCGAACTCCTCGCCCCGGACGGGGAGCGGATCTGGAACGAAGGGCTGCCCGACGACATCCCCGTTGTGGAGGGACGACGCCTACTCGTGCTGGACGAGCCGATGTACTCGCGCAGTTGGAACGCCGACCGGTTCTTCCCGATGCTCCCGGGGACGGCCGAGCTAACCCGTGTGCTGTCCGCCGACGAGGTCAAAACCTGGCTCACCTACACCTGCTGGACGTCCTGACTCGGTCGCCCGGCGCCACCGCTCGGCTCGGCTGCTGCCGCGGCCGGAAGTCGGGGCTCGGACCTGGCCTCTATCGAACAAGAAGCGCGCCGGGGTGCTGTCGACATTGCTGAACATCTGCTGTCGATTCTCGTGAGCAGAACCACGTGCCGTTGCGCTCCCCTCATCCGGCTCTTTCAGCGAGGCGCTGCACGTGGGCGACGGATATGTCGGTGGTCCACTCCCAGCCGGGCTTGGCCGTGGGGCCGACTCGCGGGTCGC
Organism: Streptomyces albogriseolus; assembly: GCA_014650475.1. Lineage (GTDB taxonomy): Bacteria > Actinomycetota > Actinomycetes > Streptomycetales > Streptomycetaceae > Streptomyces > Streptomyces albogriseolus. The sequence goes on along the minus strand of BMVA01000003.1, from coordinate 319,053 downwards.
TGGGGACACGGCCCGCACGCACGGTCAGGACGTACGCCCGATCCTGCTCGATCCGTGCGCGTATCTCATCGGCTCCGCAGACCGATCCGTGGCCGGGGACCATGACGGCGACATCGCTTGCGACATCCTCGAGCAGACGCAGACCGGTGAGGTACTCCCCGAGAGGGTCATTGGTGTCGTTCAACTCGTCGAAGTTCGGGACGAGGACGTCGGACAGCATGTCGCCGGCGACGAGGACCCCGCGCTCTGCGATCAGCACCGCCGCATGCCCCGGCGTATGCGCCGGGTGCTCGATGATCTGGGCACAAGGGCCGTTCCAGGGAATCTGTGCCGCCCCGGCCGGCAGACCGGTGATGAGGCCGTACAGGTCCAGCGGTGTCTCCTGGGCGATCTCCGGCGGCAACCCCTCAGCGACGCGCGCCTTCCAGTCGGGAGCCGCCCGCACCTCTCGCACATGCGCCGCGCAGCGGTCGGTGCCGTACCGGGGCGCGTCGCCGTACTCGGGGTGCCAGAGCACGTGGTCCCAGTCACGATGCGTCGCGAAGCCCGCCTCCACGCTCTGGTTCAGCCGGCGAAGGTCGTCCGCGAGGCAGGTCATCTCGGCAACGGTGAGCCCGGGGTCGATGAGCAGTGCCCCGGTCGGGCCCTGCACCACGACGGCGTTGTTCTCGAGCAACTCGCTCCGGTGGATCAGCACACCCTCCGCGACCTGTCGCAGCATGGCACTCCTTCTGTGGGTGGTCGAGCCGGTGCGAAAGCACCCGCCCCATACAGAGACGAGACAGCCGACCGGAAATCACCGCCGTAGCCCCACGTTGAGCAGCCCGTGGCGTGACCGCGGCCAGTGGTGGGGTGATCGTGCCGCCACGGCGGAGTTCCTTCTCGAGGCGAAGGAGGCACCGTATGTCTCTCTCGACCGGCCCACATACATCAGTTTGGTACATGGGCTACGCTTGGTACATGTCCATGAAGCGCACGAACGTCTACGCCGATCCCGAGGACCTGGCGATCATCAAGGAGGCGTCCAAGAGGCGGGGCATAAGCGAGGCCGAAATCATCCGTCAGGGGATTCACCTCGCGGCGATGGCGAACCGGGTCTGGGACGAACCGTTGTTCTCGCGGACGTTCGAGGGGCCAGGGCGTACGCCGTCCAAGGCTGAGGTCCGTGACACGGTCGCTGACGCGGTCCGCCGCGAGACGGACTCCGGAACTGCTCAGTGATCATCGTCATCGCTGATACATCCGGCCTTCTGGCCGCTCTTGACGCGACCCACCCGGAGCACAGGGGCGCGAACGAGTCGATCATGGCGGCCGGTCTTCTGATCATGTCCCCGCTCCTCCTGGCGGAACTTGATCACGTGGCCACGCGTGAGTTGGGGCGCGAGGCCGCTCTGAGCGCGGTCGACGACCTGCGGCGCTGGATGAGCCGGGGTCGTGTCGTGGTGCCGGAGATCACGGAGGACCACTTGGGTGCCGCCCAGTCCGTCCGGGTCCGCTACGGCGGGCTCGACCTGGACCTCGCCGACGCGGTGAACGTGGCGCTTGCGGCCGACTACGACACGGACGCGATCCTCACTCTCGACCGACGGGATTTCCGGGCCGTACGGCCGTTGGGCCGTCACAAGGTGTTCCGGGTACTCCCGGACGATCTTCCGCTCTGACGCGGGAGTTGTGTTCCCTCTTGTCGAGATGCGCGATGAGCGGGGTGCGTCCGGAGTCCTTCGGGACGGGCAGGCGGTGCAGGGCTGCCACGGCGCGTGCCCGGTTGTCCCGCACAGGTTCTACGACGCAGCAACGACCGTTTGGCCGTTCGTCCTGCCGCGGGCGCGGCCCGCTGCGCCCGAGCCGATGACGATGACGTCGCGGACGTCCGTCGGGGCGCTCATGACCGCGGCTCCGGCGCGATCTCCTCGCTCAGACCTCCGGCGCGATCTCCTTCAGACCTCCGGCGCGATCTCCTCGATCAGCCCCTCCACCAGCACCTTGATCTGGTCGCGGATCGGGCGGACGGCCTCCACGCCCTGGCCGGCCGGGTCGTCCAGCTGCCAGTCCAGGTACCGCTTGCCCGGGAAGACCGGACAGGTGTCGCCGCAGCCCATGGTGATGCAGACGTCGGACTCCTTGACCGCGTCCACGGTCAGCATCTTCGGCACCTCGGCGGAGATGTCGATGCCGACCTCGCGCATCGCCTCGACGGCGGCGGGGTTGACGCTGTCGCCCGGGTTCGAGCCGGCGGAACGGACCTCGACGCGGTCCCCGGCCAGGTGGGTCAGCCACGCGGCGGCCATCTGCGAGCGACCGGCGTTGTGGACACAGACGAACAGCACGGAGGGCTTGTCGGACATCAGGAGGTCTCTCTTGTCTCGCGACGGCATCGGGCGCTCATGAGGTCAGCACCTGGTGGTGTCAGCCACCACTGATGTGACAGTATCAGCACATGATGATGTCAGTCGACACTGACCTGATCCGGGTTCTGGCGGACCCGCTCAGGCTGCGGATCGTGACTCTGCTCGCCCAAGAGACGCTGTGCACCACCCACCTCGTGGAGGAGACGGGCGCCCGGCAGACCAACCTCTCCAACCACCTGAGGGTGCTGCGCGAGGCCGGTGTCGTCGATACGGAGCCGTGCGGCCGCTACACGTACTACAAGCTCCGTCCGGACGTCATCGCCTCGCTCGCCGGCCAGTTCGCCGAGCTGGCCGAGTCCGCCCGCACCGCCGCCGAGAACAAGAGGGCCTGTCCGTGACCCGCACCGACGCACCCGCGACGACCGCCGAGGAGTCCTCCGTCGTCGCGAAGCTGTCGACGCTCGACCGCTTCCTCGCCGTCTGGATCCTCATCGCCATGGCGGTGGGCCTCGGTCTGGGCCGGGCCGTCCCGGGCCTGAACGACACCCTCGCCAAGGTCGAGGTCGGCGGCATCTCGCTGCCGATCGCCATCGGCCTGCTGATCATGATGTATCCGGTGCTCGCCAAGGTCCGCTACGACAGGCTCGACGCCGTCACCGGCGACCGCAGGCTCATGGCGTCGTCGCTGGTGATCAACTGGGTCGTCGGCCCGGCGGTGATGTTCGCGCTCGCGTGGATCTTCCTGCCCGACCTGCCCGAGTACCGCACCGGTCTGATCATCGTCGGCCTGGCCCGCTGCATCGCCATGGTCATCATCTGGAACGACCTCGCCTGCGGCGACCGCGAGGCGGCGGCCGTCCTGGTCGCGCTGAACTCGGTCTTCCAGGTCCTGGCGTTCGGCCTGCTCGGCTGGTTCTACCTCGACCTGCTGCCGGGCTGGCTCGGCCTGGGCGACGGCGAACACCTCGACATCTCCATGGGGAAGATCGCGGTGAACGTCGTCATCTTCCTCGGCGTCCCGCTGCTGGCCGGCTTCCTCACCCGCCGCGTCGGCGAGAAGAAGCTCGGCCGCGAGAGGTACGAGTCCGGCTTCCTGCCGAAGATCGGCCCCTGGGCGCTCTACGGCCTCCTCTTCACGATCGTCATCCTCTTCGCCCTGCAGGGCAGGACCATCACCTCCCAGCCTCTCGACGTCGCCCGCATCGCCCTGCCGCTGCTGGTGTACTTCGCCGTGATGTGGGCCGGCACCTTCCTGCTGGGCAAGGCGATCGGCCTCGCCTACGACCGCACGGCCACCCTCGCCTTCACGGCCGCCGGCAACAACTTCGAGCTGGCCATCGCCGTCGCCATCGCCACCTTCGGCGTCAGCTCCGGCCAGGCCCTCTCCGGCGTCGTGGGACCGCTCATCGAGGTGCCCGTCCTGATCGGCCTGGTCTACGTGTCCCTGGCCTGGCGCAAGAAGTTCGCCCCGTCCGCCCTGACCACCGAGGGCACTGAGGGCAGGGACCGCTGATGCACCGCCTGGACCGCCGCGCACAGGGAACGACCGGCACGGCCGTCGTGCGTGAGGGGACCCTCTCCGGACGACCCGGCGAGGTCACGGCCCGCACCGTCCGGTGCACCGCGTGCGCGGCGGTGCGGGCGGCATGACACAGCACACCGATGTGGTGGTGATCGGCGGCGGCCAGGCAGGGCTCGCCGCCGGCTACCACCTGCGCCGCCAGGGCCTGGACTTCGTCGTCCTCGACGCCCAGGCCGCCCCCGGCGGAGCCTGGCAGCACACCTGGGACTCCCTGCACCTGTTCTCCCCCGCCGCCTTCTCCTCCCTTCCCGGCCGCCTCATGCCGCCGCAGCCGGGCGAGGAATACCCCGAGGCCGGGCACGTGGTGGCCTACCTGAGCGACTACGAGCAGCGGTACGACCTCCCCGTACAACGGCCGGTCCGGGTCATCGGCGTGCACGACGACGGACGGCTGCTGAGGGTCGAGACCGACTCCGGCACCTGGCACGCCCGCGCGGTGATCAGCGCCACCGGCACCTGGTGGCGCCCCTTCCTCCCCGCCGTCCCGGGCCGCGACGACTTCCAGGGCCGTCAACTGCACACCGTCTCCTACCGCAGACCGCGGGACTTCGCGGGCCGGCGCGTGATCGTCGTCGGAGGCGGCAACTCGGGCGCCCAGATCGCCGCCGACCTCGCGTACGACACCGAACTGACCTGGGTGACCCGGCGTCCGCCCCGCTACCTCCCCGACGACATCGACGGCCGTGCCCTCTTCGACGCGGCGACCGCCCGCCGCCGCGCCCTCGACGCCGGCCGCCCCGACACGGGAGGCGTCGCCTCACTGGGCGACATCGTCGCCGTACCGCCGGTGCGCGAGGCGCGCGACGCCGGGCGGCTCAAGGCGTCGCCCATGTTCGAACGCCTCGACCCTGAGGGCGCCGTCTGGGCCGACGGCACGCGGGCGCCCGCCGACGCGGTGATCTGGTGCACCGGCTTCCGCCCGGCCCTCTCACACCTGGCGCCCCTCGGCCTGCGCGGCCGGCGCGGGCACATCGCCACGCTGGGCACACGGGCCGTGGACGAGCCACGTCTGCACCTCCTCGGCTACGGCGACTGGACCGGCCCCGCCTCCGCCACACTCATCGGCGTCGGACGACCGGCCCGCGACGCGGCCCGCGCTGTCGCCGAACTCCTCGGCGCGGCAAGCTGACCGTGACGAGGTGATCCGCGGGCGATCCGTCGCGAGGGCGCGGACGCGGCGATGAGGGGCGTTGGTCGGGAAGGGCGTGGCCGAGCGGGGCTACCGGACGGCGAGCAGTTGTCCCATCGCGGCCACCACCGACGGCTCGACCCGGTAGTAGACCCAGGTGCCGCGCCGCTCGGAGGTGAGCAGGCCGGCCTCCTTGAGCTTCTTGAGGTGGTGGGAGACGGTCGGCTGGGAGACGCCGACGTCGGAGATGTCGCACACGCACGCCTCACCGCCCTCGTGGGAGGCGACGGCCGAGAAGAGGCGCAGTCGTACCGGGTCCCCGAGCGCCTTGAACATGCGTGCCGTCCGCTCGGCCTCCTCGGCGGTGAAGGGGCGCTCACTCAACGGCGGGCAGCACGGCGCCACGGCGTCGGGGCCCTCGGGTTCCAGAAGCGGCAGCGCCTTGACGTTCGACATACGTCTATGTTGACACACGTCGAACCAAGGTGCCCAGGGTCAGGGTCGGGGTCAGCGGGCGCGAAGCCGGGCGGCGAGACGGGCGGCGATGCGGGTGGCGTCCCTGCCGACCCCTCGCAGGGAGTTGGAGGAGAGGCTGCGCTGCCACTCCAGTCCGACGTAGGCGAGGCCGGGGTGGGTGGCCGACACGCCCTCCCGGTGCCGCGGGCGGCCCTCGGCGTCGAGGGCGCCGACCGGGCGCAGATAGCCGAGGTCGGGGCGGTAGCCGGTGGCGAGGACGATGGTGTCCACCTCCTCGGTGCTGCCGTCGGTCCAGGTCACCTTCGTGCCCTCCATCTCGCGGAACACGGGGCGCACGTCCGGGGCGCCGGCCGTGACGGCGGCGCGGTAGCGGCCGTCGTCGATCACCGGCTGCGCCGGCGGCGTGCGCAGGAAACGGCCCACGGGCAGAACGTCGATTCCTGTCACCTTCAGCCACCAGTGGAGATCCCGGCCCAGTACGCGCTGCCTGGTGAAGCGCACCGGATGGCGCGCCGCGAGGGTGACCCGGGCGTGTGCCGCCAGTTCGGCGGCGATCTGCACCGCGGAGTTCCCGGCCCCGACGACCACCACCCTCCCCCGGCCTCCGGCCGGGGGGACCCCCGGTCCGGCGGAGGGCTGGGGCGCTCGGTAGTCGGCGGCGTGCAGCACGGCCCCCGCGAACTTCTCCAGTCCTGGAAGAGCAGGGCGATAGGGGCGACCGAAGGTCCCGGACGCCGCCACGACGCCCCGGGCCGAGAGGCGGCCGCCGTCCTCCAGGGTGAGGGTGAAGCCCCCGTCCGCGGTGGCCACCTCCGCGACGCGCACTCCGGTGCGGATGTCGGCGTCCAGGCGGTCGGCGTAACGCAGCAGGTAGGCGACGACCTCGTCCCGGTGCGGGTAGCGCTCCGGATCGCCGCCGAACGGCAGCCCGGGCAGCGAGCTGTGGCCGGCTGGGGAGAACAGGGTGAGGCTGTCGTAGTACCGCGGCCATACCCGGCCGCCTGTGCCGACGCCTCCAGGACCACCGGCTCCAGCCCCTGTCCGCGTAGTGCGTGTGCGGTGGCCAGGCCGGACTGCCCGCCTCCGATCACTGCGACATCCACATACTCCATGGCTCGCACCCTCCCGATTTCGATGCATGTCTATCTTGACGTTCATCGAAACAGGTGCCATGCTGACGGCGCAAGCCATTGACGAACATCGAAGCAGCGAGCCGTGGCCGCTCACCTGCCGGGCCCAGGCTCGGCGCCGCAGTGCACAGCGTGCCTCGGCACCGCACGCCCCCTCCCCTGAACCGTCCACCGCTCCGACCTCCCTCCCCGAGCGACGAACCGAAGGAAGCACCGTCATGGAGAAGCAGAACCTGCCCGTCGTGGTCGTCGGAGCCGGCCCGGTCGGCCTGGCCGCCGCCGCACACCTCGTGGAGCGCGGCATCGAACCGCTGGTGCTGGAGGCAGGAGCGTCGGCCGCGACGGCCGTACGGGAGTGGGCACACGTCCGCCTGTTCTCCCCCTGGGCCGAGGTCACCGACCCCGCCGCCGAGAAGCTGCTGGCCCCGACCGGCTGGACACGCCCCGACGGGACGACGTACCCGACCGGCGGCGACTGGGCCGGGCAGTACCTCCAGCCGCTCGCCGACGCCCTCGGCGACCAGGTCCGCTACGGGGCCACCGTCACCGGCGTGGCCCGGGCCGGCCGCGACCGGATCGTCGACTCCGGCCGCGAGGAGCAGCCCTTCACCGTGCACATCCGGACGGCGGACGGCGGCGAGGAGCGGATCACCGCCCGCGCCGTCATCGACGCCTCCGGCACCTGGTCCACCCCCGGCCCGATGGGCGCCAACGGCCTGCCCGCCCTGGGGGAGAGGACGGCGGCCGACCGCGTCTCCTACCGCGTCCCGGACCTCAAGGACCCGGCGGTCCGGGCCCGGTACGCCGGCAGGCGCACGGCGGTCGTCGGCTCCGGCGCCTCCGCCTTCACCGCGCTCGCCCTGCTGGCCGACCTGGCGAAGGAGGAGCCGGGCACGCACGCGGTCTGGATCCTGCGCCGGGGCATCGGCGAGGCCACGTACGGCGGTGGTGAGGCCGACCAGCTCCCGGCCCGCGGCGCACTCGGCCTGCGGGCCAAGGCGGCCGTCGAGGAGGGACACGCGAGCGCCGTCACCGGATTCCGCACGGAGGCCGTCGAACGGGACGACGACCGGCTGGTCCTGGTCGCCGAGGACGGCCGGCGCCTGGACCCGGTCGACGAGGTCATCGTCCTGACCGGCTTCCGCCCCGACCTCTCCTTCCTCTCCGAGCTCCGCCTCGGTCTCGACGAGCGCCTTGAGGCCCCGACCGCGCTGGCCCCGCTGATCGACCCGAACGTCCACTCCTGCGGCACGGTCTACCCCCACGGCGTGAAGGAGCTGTCCCACCCGGAGCAGGGCGTCTACCTGGCCGGCATGAAGTCCTACGGCCGCGCCCCCACCTTCCTCGCCCTGACCGGGTACGAGCAGGTCCGCTCCATCACCGCCGCCCTGGCCGGCGACCACGAGGCCGCCGAGCGCGTCGAGCTGACCCTGCCGGAGACCGGTGTGTGCGGCGGCGCCGGCCTGTTCGACGAACCCGGCACCGCGCAGAGCGACGAGGGCGGCGGCTGCTGCGCGGCCCCGGCCACCCTGCAGATCGGCACCGGCGCCCCGGCCGCCTCCGGCGGCTGCTGACAACCACTCCCCTCCAGGAGGTTCACCATGTCCCGCGTGCAACTCGCCCTACGGGTCCCGGATCTCTCCGCTTCCCTCGCCTTCTACACCAAGCTCTTCGGCGTCGAACCCGCCAAACTGCGCGACGGCTACGCCAACTTCGCCATCGCCGAACCCCCGCTCAAGCTCGTCCTGATCGAAGGGGAGCCGGGCACGGCGACACGTATGGATCACCTCGGGGTCGAGGTCGACAGCACGGAAGCCGTCCACGCGGCCACCACCCGGCTGAGCGAAGCGGGACTGGCGACGGCCGAGGAGAACGACACGGCCTGCTGCTACGCCCTCCAGGACAAGGTCTGGGTCCACGGCCCCGGCCAGGAACCCTGGGAGGTCTACGTGGTCAAGGCCGACGCCGACACCCTGACCAAGCGGAGCGCCGGCTCTGCCGACGCCGACGCCGACGCCGACGCCGGTGCCGAGGGACCGGCCGACGCCGCCGGCTGCTGCTGACCCGCCGACGGCCGACCCGCACACCGGCGAGGCCGTGACCGGAACGGAGGACCGGTCACGGCCTCGCGCCTCGCTGCCCGCCCGGCGTCATCACCAGCTGCAGTCGTCACTTGTCCCGTCTCACTTGCCGGCGTCCGGTCCGTACCACTGAAGTGCCTGGCCGGTGACGGCGGCGATGCACTCGAAGTCCCGGTCGCGGTGCAGGAGGGTCAGCCCTTGCAACTCGGCCGTGGCGGCGACCACGAGGTCGACGGCTCCGGCACTGCGGTGCTGTCCGCGCTCGGTGAGGATTTCCTGGACCTGCCAGGCGCGGTCATAGGCACGGTCGTCGACCGGAACCCAGCCGAAGAGCAGACGCACGTCCTCCATGCCTCGGGCGCGGTCGGCGGTGGAGCGTGCGCTGTAGAAGAATTCCAACTCGGTGATGGGGCAGGTCGCGATCAGCCCGGCCGCCGCTGCCCGGTCCCACCCGTACTGCTCGGCGTCGCCGCGCAGCATGCGGGCGAGCGCGCTGGTGTCGATCAGGAACTGTGCGGCGTTCACCGACGGTAGTTCCCCTTGTCTTCGAGGAGATCGAGGTCGAAGGCGCCCTCGGCCGCCGCCGCCCGCAGGCGGGTGAGGGCGAGAGCTCGCCGTCGGTTCTCCAGCACCTCGCGCAACGCGGTGTTCACGGTTTCCTTCTTGGTGCCGGTACCCAGGGCCTTGGCCACCTCGGCGAGCAGCTGGTCGTCGAGGTCGATCACGGTGCGAGTCATCGAGTGCACCTCCGTAGATATATAAGGTGCTATCAAAGATATATGAGCTTGTCACCTGAGGGAAGTGGTGACCTGCCGACGGGGTCGGCCGCCCTACCGCCGGGGGACGGGAACGTTCCGCCCTGGCGGTGGGAGGATCACCGTGCCGGCGCGTCGTATCGAGGAGGGGGCCGAGGTGCCGTCCACCGAGCTGAAGCACACGTTTCAGATCGCCGCGCCGCCGGAGGAGGTCTTCGCGCACCTGGCCGAACCGTTGCACTACGTCGGCCTGTCGCCGCTCGTCGTCGCCGTCCGTGACGTGCGCCGCAACGGCGGCACCGTGAACTACACGGCCGTGGAGCGTTTCCGCTTCCTGGGCGTCCTGCGGCACGACAACATCATCGACGTCACGCTCGTCGCCGTCCCGGACGGCCTCCCGCACTCCGCCGAGATCTCCGGGGAGGTCCGCAGCCCCGGCCGGGTCCGCATGAGCTACCGCTTCGCCATCGATCGCCACGAGGCCGGCAGCGTCGTCACAACACCCTGCACCTGCGGACGCCCCCAGGCCTGCTGCGGTTCGCCGCCTCCCAGGCGGGAGCGGTCCAGCGGGCCCGGGCCTGTGTCCTGACGGACCGTCTGGCCCGGCCAGCCTGACGGCCTTCGCGCGGGCAGCCCGGCGGCGAAGGCCGCACGCAGGGTCGATCTTGAAGCCCTGGGCAGAGTCCGCCGAACTCACCCCTGCGGACCCCGGTTCCCCATGAGTCCCCGTCCGCTCTGGTACGAGATTGGCACGGCCACGGGCGCGTGCCTTGGGCCCCTCGTCGCGAACTACGGGCGCCAGTCGTTCGGGGTCTGCCAGCCCCGTTGGGCAGTCGATTTCCTGCCCGTGTCCCCAACGGGGCGCCTCCTTCGGCATCCTGTCCGGCGTGACATTGATCCGTGCGGTGGCGATCGGCTTTCTTGCCGGGGGTGCAGGAGCCCTGATCTTCGACCCCAGAGGTGAGGGACTCGACCACCTGCGTCTCGCCCTGCTGATGGGGTTGCTCGTCGGTCAGCTCCTCACGGTCCCGGTCTCACTGCTGGGCGGGGCCGTCTGGGCGCGGCCACGGAAAGAAGGGGCGATTCGCCTTTACGACTTTTCCCTGGGCTCCCTGCTCATGGCCTTGGGCGTTCTGGTGGTGACCCAGTCGCAGGCAGCGGTGACTTGGCTCAGCACCGAGCCGACCCCCGGTGGCGTTGGCGATCCGGATGGAGAGATCTCCATAGCGGGGTTGGCCGGCCTTTCCGGATACCTGATGGTTTTCGTCGGCCTGGCGTTGTTGGCGAATGGCGTCTGGACGAGTACGCGGAAAGATGGCCTGCGGCCCACTGCGGAAGCCTTTCAGGACTAGCGTCAGGGTTCCCGGGACCAGGTCTGGAAGATTCCGTACGTGGATTCCTGTTGACCTGCCAGTTCGCTGACCTGTAGGGGAGCGGCTTCGTCACTCTCGTTCCCCGTGGCTCACCCCCCGCCCCCGGCCGAGCGGGCACGCGGCACCCGAAGAGAAGGGGGCGCCCTTCTGACGGAGTACCTTCGGTCGGAGGTGGCGCAAGGCGCGGGAGGCCGTCGGCATGCCGCGATGGCTTCCGGTTCTACGACCTCCGGCTCACCGGGCACACTCTCTCCACCCGGTCCGGGGCCACCCTCAAGGACACGATGGTCCGCGTCCGAGAAGGCCGCGCTGATCTACCAGCACTCCGACGAGGAGCGTCAGGAAGAGGCCGCCGCCAGCCTCGACGCGACCGTCCGGAAGGCTCGGTCCGCCGCTGCGCGGGAGGCCGCCAAGAAGCGTTCTGGCACGCATCTGGCACGCGGCGAGTGATCGCAGCGGACAGCAAAAAGGCCCGGGTCTCCGACCTGGACCTTCTTCATGGAGCGGGTGACGAGAATCGAACTCGCGCTCTTAGCTTGGGAAGCTGAGGCCTTCCGATGCCTGTTGGGGCGTTGACCTGTACGAACGGCCGTGCCGTGGCCTCCTCGGGCTCGGCTGCTTTCACCGTGACTCCCCGCTGTTCCCCGCTGTATCTGGTGCGGTTGTGGTGCGGAGGCGTTGCTCAGCCGCTTGAAGCCGTGGGCCATGGTCCGGCGTGAAGATCTCACTCAGCGTCTTGTCCAGCGTTCCCGAGACCGCGTAGATAGGTGACCAGACAACTTGGTTGCGCACCTAGACGAAGACCAACACGTGATCCGCGATACCCAAGACACGAGTGACGTCCGTCCGGAAGGATCGGCGTCGAGTCGGACTCTTTCACCGGCCCGAGGAAGGGCGACCGCGATGACAGGGACAGAGGCAAGCCCGCTGGCCGAGGGACGTTCGCCGAAGCCACGGGGCATGTTTGACGGGTTCGCCGAGTATCGAACACCTTCCGTGGAGGACTACCAGCGGTTGTTCAGCTCTGGGCTGGTCGTCGTGGATACCAACGTGCTGTTGACCTTATACCGGTCGAATCAGCGGACACGGGAAGACCTGCTGACTGTCCTGGACAGGTTGCGCGAGCGTCTCTGGGTGCCGCACCAGGTGCTTGCCGAGTTCTGGCGCAACCGCGAACAAACCTCCGTTCTTGGCCACCACCGCGCTCGAGCCAAGGAGGCTGGCGAGGCGTTGGCCAAGGCTGGGCGGTCTGCCAGTGATGCACTCGACCGATGGCTGAAGCAGGTGCACGTCGGCGACGACGCTGAGATCAACAGCGCGATCGCCGGCCACCGAGAGCAACTTGACGAAGTGCTGCTCGCGCTTCAGTCCTTGATTGAGCGCCAAGCAGACAAGGACGTGATCGCTGACGCAACCGATACAAATGCTGATCCGGTACTGGCCCGGCTGGAGCCCATCCTTGAAGGGCGAATCGGCCCGCCCCTCGCTGAGCAGGAGTACGCGGAGGCGTTGCAGGAGGCGAACCGCCGGGGTCAGGCCGAAGTTCCGCCGGGCTACGAAGACTTCAAGAGCAAACCCGCTGAGCAGGCAGCCGGAGACTACCTCGTCTGGGAACAGACTCTGAAGGAAGCCGAGCGTGTTGGATCCGATGTGCTGTTCGTGACCGGAGACAGTAAAGAAGACTGGTGGAAGCAGAGGAACGGGGTCATCCCCGCGCGTCCCCGTCCCGAACTTGTCCGGGAGATGGTGCATAGGACCGGGTGTCGACTCTTCATGCTGCAACCCAGTGGGCTGCTCGAACAGGCTCGACAAGTCCTGGAGCTTGAGGTGGAGACGTCATCGGTTCTTGACCTGGAGCAATTGCAGACAGCGGAGTCCAGCGGCAAGGACGAGTGGACCTCCGAGGCGCTCGAAGCGCTTGTGGACCTGCTGCTCGGACAGGCGAGTGTGCAGGCGTACGCCATGCTGGATGCCGCACAGAACGAGGGATTCGTCAGTCGCGCCACCGTGTACGAGATCGGCGGATACGACGAGACGCGCATGCTCCGTGGATTCACACGGCCGGTGAAGACCGCGGCCAAGAGACTCCAGGAGCAAGGCATTGCAACCGGAGACGCCGACACGTTGCTCGTAGCGGTCTACGATCCCGCATTCGATGCGGTTTCGGCGAGCGGCTTCCGCCTCGCCAAGGAGGCAGTGCCTTTGCTGCGCCCGATTGCCCAGCGAGTTTACGGTGAGGATGCCCGCATCGCGTGAAGCGGCGACTGAGCGGCCGTACCGCAGACGACGCACGTTGCTCGACAAGCGCTGGGTGACTGCCGACCGAGGCGGAGAGGGACCCCGGACCGGTCTGAATGCTGGTGAACGTGACCGAATGCGACGAAAGTGTATGTTCCCTGGGGTCCGGTAGTCGGCCGTCTGGTCGTCGTGGCCCTACAAGGCGGCGTCAAGCGTCGCGGGGGCGACTGCGTCGCACTCCCCTGCTGCAACGATCAGCCGCGTCGCCCAGTCCGCCAGCCTCCGCGTTATCCAGCTCCACGACGCCGACCACCCACCCAGCGCGAAACGATGATCCACATGGACCGCCTGTTCAAGAGGCGTCCTGGTCGCTAGTGACCACCGGCGTTGATGTCAGCCGCTGATGTCAGAGACCGGTGGTCCGCTAGACCCCGGTTCGGCGACGTAGCTCCGGGCGAAAAAGAGCGGAGAGCGGTGCCGTGGCCGCGTGATACAAGGGGGGCACGACGTGACGAGTCGGCGGCCGGAGCAGGATGCGCGGTTAGCGTGCCGGAGGGGTTGGGGGCGTGGTTGGAAGCGCGTCGGCTCCGGAACGGCGCTGGCGCTCTCCACGGCCAACGACCGCGACCGTGCCACGTCGAAGCGGCGCTGCCTCGACTGCGACGGCAGCGGCACGGAGTGAGCACGCATGGCCTACACGATCGACCGCCACCCCTGTGAGGACTCACCGCGGCTCGGAGCGATGACCTTGCATCCGGAGCCCGAGTCCGTCCCTCGCGCCCGGCGCTGGTTCCGGAAGTTCATCGCCCCGTACAACCCGGCCTGCTCGATCGACGACTGCACGCTGATGATCTCGGAACTGGTGACCAACGCCATCCGCTACGGCCGGTCGGACGACTCGTGGGTGGTGCGGATCGAGTGGTACCGCGAGGGAACCTCGCTCCGCGTCGACGTGCACAACCCGGGCTTCCCGGCGAACGTGCGACTGAGGCACCCGGAGGCGAACGACGCCCACGGACGGGGGCTGCTCCTGGTCGACTCCATCGCCACTCCTGGCACTCCGGGCCCAGCTACCTCGGCGGGACGGTCGTCTCCTTCGTGGTCGCCGATGCCTGGCCGGCGTGATGTCGTCGGGTTGCCTGGGGGCTTCCGGTTCTACGACCTACGGCACACCGGGCACACGCTCTGCACGCGCTCCGGGCCCACGCTCAAGACACGATGGTCCGCGCCGGCCAGTCCTCCGAGCAGGCGGCGCTGGTCTACCAGCACTCCGACGACGAGCGACAGCAGGAAGTCGCTGCAGGACTCGACGCGACTGTCCGCAAGGTACGTCAGGCTGCACGGGAAGCTGCTGCCGTGCCAGACACGTCAGAAGAGCGCTAACTCGCCAAGGGGCAAGGTTTCGGACGCCTGGGGGACAAGACGGTAGTCAGATGCCGGCGAATGCGGACAGCAGAGTGTCGGTTCGGAGCTGGAGCTCAAGCGTCTCGACCCCGGTGACGCTGACGGACATCACCTCGCTGCCGACAGAGCGGGCCAGGCCGACTTCCAGGGTGGCGCTCGTGCCGACGAGCGGATACGAGTACCAGCCGTCGGATTTCTCGTCGTCGGTGTCCCGGACGCCGGTTTCGATGGTGTCCCAGTCGGTGTCATCGAATGCGTAGTCGATGTAGCGGGACAGCAGCTCCAGGAAGGCACGCAGGTTGCGATCCATGATCCATCCGTCAATCTGCTTGCTCATGTCCTCCCCCAGCGATCCAGGCGATCAGTTTTCTGGCACGGATCTGGCACGCGACGAGTGATCAGCATGAACAGCAAAAAGGCCCGGGTCTCCGACCTGGGCCTTCTTCATGGAGCGGGTGACGAGAATCGAACTCGCGCTCTCAGCTTGGGAAGCGAGGGCGCTTCACGGGTGAGACCACCTCTCACCTGCGGCTACGTATTCTGGAGCGGGCTTTCGGCTACCTGTTCCGCGCCGCTGTTTACCGTTGTTGTCCGGTCGTATGGGCACGCTGTGGGCACGAGGCTGGTCGGCGCTGCTTCGCGGAGGGCCGCTGGGCACTTGGCGATGAGGAATGCCTGGCGGGGGAGCACTGCTGCCACGGTGACTTGCGTGTGCACACTCCTAACCGAGGATGCCAAGATCACAAAAAGCGTCTCTTTGGGTACAGACTTCGATCTTCGCCGCAGGCAGCCTGGGGTTCTGGGCGAGGAGGCGGCCGATGTGGTGGATCGGGATGGGGCTCGGAAGCGTCGCGGGTGTTGTGGTCCTGCGCGTTCTGCTCCGGCAGGTCCGGGGGCTGTTGCTGGACATCGGTGACTTGGTGTGTGCGTGGACCGAGGTTTTGTCGAGTATCGGCAGCAAGGCGGGCCGAGGGGGTGGATGCTGCGCTGCCCGCTATCGGTGTTCCGGCGTCGCAGAGGCTCCGAGGCGCTTGCGTAGGCTCAGGTAGACGATCAGCGTGATGCCATGGTCGGTCTGAGCGGCCCCGTCTTCGCGTGGTGGACGGTACCGGTGTGACGGTCGACGACGAAGATCGCGCTCCGACCTCGCCCACGACACCGAACTGACCTGGGTGACCCAGCGTCCGCCCCGGTACCTTGCCGACGACATCGACGGCCGCGCCCTGTTCGACGCGGCCACCGCCCGACGCCGTGCCCTCGGCGAGGGCCGCACCGACACGGGAGGCCGGGCGGCTCAAAGCGTCGCCCATGTTCGCCCGCATCGACCGTGACGGCGTCGCCTGGGCCGACGGCACGCGCGCGCCCGCCGACGCCGTAATTTGGTGCACCGGTTACCGGCCTGCCCTCTCGCACTTGCCACCCCTGGGTCTGCGCGGCACGCGCGGTTGCCGCCTTCGGCGCGGGGCTGCGGTCCGCGGTTGGTCAGCGCGTTCCTTGCGGTGGGGGGAGTACGTCGTGGTGGCGGGCGTTGGTATTGCGCCGACGCAGGTAGCGGTGCAGTGCCTGGGTTTGTCGCGGGGCGGCTGCGGTGGTGGTGGGTGGGGGAGGAAGCACAGCTCGACCTTGTTCTTCTACGCGTATGCGGCGGTGACGGTGAGTGCCCCGGTGATCGTGGAATCCCGGCCGTCGTCGGCCGAGGAGTACCGTGAAACCAGGAGGCTTTCGGTTTGCCGTCCCCGGTAGGCAGGCGAGTGCGATGTCCGACCCCGACCCCCCGCGGGTGAGCAGGCTCCTGCCCGACGCTGTGCATCAGGCGGTTTCGCGACCTGGAACCGCGGTGGTGCGGCTTGAGACGACGCATGACCGGAAGGGTGCGCTCGACGGGGCGTGGTGGCCCCGCTCCCGCGACATCGCCGGTGAACTGCCCGGCCTCGTCTCCGCGCTGTCCGAGTACCTCGGGCCGATCACACGTGTCGGTCTGGACACCGACGCCTGGGACGAGCTGCCGACGCGGCTGACGATCGACGGTCGTGTCGTCCGCATCGACTCCTTCCCGGTCGGAGACGACACCGTTCTCATCACTCGGGGCAGCAATGATCTCTTTTCGCTGCTGGTGGTTCCGCCGCACACCGCGGCCGACGCGGCCCGCGCGGCCATGGCCGCGGCCGTGCGCGCCGGCAGTCAGACGTCGGCGGAACAGATCCTCATCGACACCGGCACGGAGCGTGTGGGTCCGGGGCATGCACGCGCCGCTGCGCTACGCCACGGCCGCCATGAGCCGGGCTGCTGACGACGCGCTCGTCGGGGGCGGCACCACGAGGAGATCCCAGCGGCCCGCGGTGTAGGACTGCAGCAGGATCCTGTGCGGGTTGAGCACCTCGGTGAATCGGTCGACCGCCACCTCGTAGCCGTTGACGACGACCAGGCCGTGCGGGAGAGGCTGCCAGTGGCGGGGATTGACGGCCACGTGGGTGAGCCGGCCCCACAGCGGATCGATCACGTCGGCCAGTTCGCCGAGTTCTCGTGCCAGGTCGCGGGTCCGTGGCCACCAAGCGCCGTCCGGACGGCCGAAACGGCTGGCGGATCCGAGGACGAGGCGCGCGGCACGTGAGCGGAACGGTGCCGCGTGCGGACGCAGCTGAGTGGAGTTCATGATCATGAGGAAGAAGCCTGACTGCGGGCCTGCGCTGGCTGACGGAGCGCCCGGTGGTTGGGTGACCGAGGACGGGACCGGCGGCGCCGGTGCACGAAAGCCCTCGAAGTCCTCAGGCTACTCCTCGACGAGCCCCGACGAGAGGCTTCGGCCTCATCGGGTGGGCTGCTCCCGGCGTACGGCCTGCTCGGGCGCCGCGAAGAGTAGGCTGGAGGTACCGGGAACACTCCGCGCACGGACATTTCGCGTCTGTGCCGTTTTCGGTGATCGAATACGCCGGGTCGGCTCAGGCCCGCCCGGGGCAGGGTTCGCGTCATGACTGCGACCGTCTCCCCTCCGACGACGTCCGAAGACCGGCGTCCCATGTCCCCCGTACGCCTCTCGCTCGCTCCCGCCGGTTCGGCACCGCTTCTGCTGGACGGCGCCTGGTGGCCACGCTCGCGTGATCTCGCCGCCGAACTGCCTGCCCTGGCGTCCGTTCTCGATCCGCTGTGGGGGCGGGTCACCCGGGTCACGGTGAACCCCGCCCAGTGGCCGGTCGTCCCGCGCAAGGTGCCTGTCGCCGGGCACGTGGTGAAGGTGGGCTGGTTCCGCTTCGAGCAGGACGAGCACGAGTTGCTGCTGCTCTCCTACCACGTGGGCCGCTGGAACCTGCTGGTCGTTCCCCCGCAGACGCCTCCGGCCGCGGCCGCCTGGCTGATGGCCGCTGCGAGCGACCCGCGCCGGATAGCGACCGCGAGCAGCCTGCTGGCGGATGCCGCGCGTCTGACGGTGACCGCCGAGGCCGACCGCACCAGGGAAGCGGTGTGGGAGTCCGAAGGAGGACATGGAGCCGGTGCTTCCGTCACTTCTCCATGGCTTCGAGTCGCCGTCGCCACACCGGAGGACCGGCCGGAAAGGGTGTGAGGGCCATGGACATCCTGGTGACGGTGTTCGTGCTGCTGGCGGTGATCGCGGCAGGCGCGTTCCTCATCCACCGGCTGAACTCTCAGCACGGGGACAGAAGCGCCGCCTTCCACTACGGCCGCAGCGGTGTCGTCGCACCAGACCGGAAGACCGACGAAGGGCCGGCGGTACGCCGACGGTCCCCGGTTGCCAACGACGGCGGCGAGCGCCGGGGCTCCTGGTACGGCGGACGCGGACGGCTGCGTCCTGGACGCCGCCGTACCCACGGCGGCGTCTCGCCCCGCTAGGTGGGGACGCGGGTCCGTCGGAGCGGGGCGCCGGCGTCGTGGAGGCTGGTGAGTGCCAACCGGTAGGAGGCGACCAGGCCCGTTTCCGCGTAGTCGACGCCCAGGTCCCGGCAGTACCGCCGGACGATGGCGCGGGCCTTGCGCAGGTTGGGGCTGGGCATGCTCGGGAACAGGTGGTGCTCGATCTGGTGGTTCAGGCCGCCGAGCGCCAGGTCGGTGAACCGGCCGCCGTTGACGTTGCGTGAGGTCAGCACCTGGCGGCGGAGGAAGTCGGGGCGGTCGTCGGCCGTCAGGATCGGCATCCCCTTGTGGTTGGGTGCGAAGGCCGAACCGAGGTAGACGCCGAACAGGCACTGGTGGACGGCGAGGAAGGCGATCGCCATCCCGGGCGGCAGGACCCAGAACAGGGCGGCCAGGTAGACGGCGCAGTGCCCCAGGAGCAGAGCGCCGTCGACCGCCCGGCGTTTGAGCCGGCGGTTGGCCATGGCCCTGCAGCTCGCCACGTGCAGGTTGAAGCCCTCCAGCGTGAGCAGGGGAAAGAAGAGGAACGCCTGCCAGCGGCCGAGCAGGCGGGGCAGTCCGGTGGCGGCGCGGGCCTGGTCCGGGGACCAGACGAGCAGGTCGGGTCCGATGTCGGGGTCGAGGTTCTCGGTGTTGGGGTTGGCGTGGTGACGGGTGTGCTTGTCCTGCCACCAGCCGTAGCTCATGCCGATCGACGCGCCGGCGATCCGTCCGGACAACTCGCTGGCCCGGCGGCGGCGGAACACCTGCCGGTGGGCCATGTCATGGGCGACCAGGGCGACTTGCCCGTACATCACGGCCAGGAACGCGGCGATCGCCAGTGTCCACCAGGAGGCGCCGACGAGGATGAACGCGGCCCATCCGGCGGCGTAGAGCCCGGTCACGGCGGTGATGCGTAACGTGTAGTAGCCGGGGCGGCGCCCCAGCAGTCCGGCGTCCGCGATCTTCTTCGACAGCCGGGCGAAGTCGCTGCCGGGAGTGTCGGAGCGCGTGGCGGTGGTGGTGGCCATGGTCATGAGGACGTCTCTCTCAGAAGCGGGCGGATGACTCGGGGCGGCCCCAGGGCGAGTTGGGCGCGGGGAGCGGGTGCGTACATGGACGTGCCCGCGGCGGCTCCTACCACCGAGGGGCCCGGGTGCCCCGCCCGGTGGGCCCCACACGGCCGTGGGGACCTGCCGCCGCCGTCGGGGTCGGGGGCCGGGCTTCTCCGTCGGCGCCGGGCCGCCGGTCGTCCAGGGCGGCGGCCGTGAGGAGAGCGGCTGCTTCCTCCGTCGCGTCCGGCGGGATCACCTGCAGATCCCAACGGCCGAGCCCGGGGGAGAGCAGGACGACCCGGTCCGGAGCGTGCGGAGAGGCGGGGGCCTTGTGCAGGCGGACGACCTGGTTGGCGACGAACATGCGCCCCGGTGCCGCCGACCAGGCCGCGGCGTCCACGGTGACGCCGGTGATGTCGCCCCACGCTCTCGGCAGCGCGGCGAGCATCTTCGGGAGCTGTGTCAGAAGATCGCGGGAGTACGGCCACCACACCCCGTCGATCCGGCGCGGCAGCGCGCCGTGTGGCGCGAGACGCAGGCGGACGAGGGGCAGGGGCGGGGGCGGAGGCGGGGTGGACGGTGCGGTGGGGACTGTGGTGATCACGTGGGTTCTTTCTGACGAGGTGGTTGCCGGCCGGTTCGGCAGGGCACGGCGGCCGACGGTCCGCGGGCTGTCGGGCAGCGCCGGACGTGGCCGGTGGATCCGGGTGCTGGAGGTCGTGCCTGGCCGCTCTTGCCGGAAAAAAACGCCGACGACCGCCGCGAGTTCGCGGGAAGGGAGTCGGCGGGCGTATGCGGGGTGAAGGGGGAGACCCTTCCGCGTGACGAACGCCGGTGGATACCGGGGTGGAGCCGGTCCGCCACCGGCGTGCCTGATGCCCTCGGTCTCCTCAGACTACTCCTCGGCGCGTAAAGGCGGCGTGACAGCAGGTCATCAGTGGCGTGGCAGATGGTGGGCGCCTCCGCGGCACCGGCCCGGTCCGACGGCCACCACGTCTCATGGCGGCGGTACACGCAGGGCGAGCAGAGCCACGTCGTCGGTGCTGCCGGGCGGCAGGTGGGCGAGGACCTTTCCGCACAGCCTGTCCAGCGGTTCGTGGACGAGAGTGAGGGCGTGCCGGAGCAGCCGGTCCAGGCCCGTGTCGAGGTCGCTGCCCGGTGTCTCGACGAGCCCGTCCGTGTACAGCAGCAGGGTGGAGCCGGGCTTCAGGGGATGCGTGGCGTCCGGTCGGTCCGCGTCGCCGACGGATCCGGTGCCGAGGAGCAGCCCCTGGCCGGCTTCAAGAAAGCATGCGGTGCCGTCCGGGGAGAGGAGCAGCGGGGGCGGGTGCCCCGCGCTGGTCCAGCGGAGCGTCCACGGTCCCGTGTCCGGGTCGCCCTCGACGCGGGCGAGGATCAGGGTGGCCAGCGGGACGGAGGTGATGACCGGCATGGCGGCGTCGAGGCGGTCGACGACGGCGCCGGGCGGTCCCGTGTGGTCCCAGGCCAGCGAACGCAGAATGCCGTGCAGTTGGGCCATACCGGCCGCCGCGGTCAGGTCGTGGCCCACGACGTCACCGATGACCAGGGCGAGCGCGCCGTCCTTCAGGATGAAGGCGTCGTACCAGTCCCCACCGACCTGCGAGCCCGCAGGTGCGGGCTGGTAGCGGGCGGCCAGCCGGAGATGGCCGTGCTGCGGCAGCGGGGCGAGCAGGTTGCGCTGCATCGCCTCGGCGACGGCGCGCTGACGGCCGTAGCGGCGGGTGTTGTCGATGACCACGCCGACCCGGCGGCCGACGTCACTCACTGCCGCCAGGTCGTCCTCGTCGAAGGGATGCGCCGGGTCGGTGCGCACCACCGTCAGCGCCCCGGTGATCCGGTCCCGCGCGCCGAGCGGCACCGTGATGGCGGAGCGCGCACCCACCGCGGCCAGGAAGCCACTGTGGAGAGCCACCAGAGGCGGATGTGCGGCGGCCGGGGTGACGGCAGCCACCCGGTCCTGGAGCACGGATTCGCCCCCGGTCAGCGCACGGCCCAGCGGCGAGTCCTCCCCCTCACCGGCTCCCTCCGCGCCGAGTACGCTCCGGCCCTGGAATCCGGCGTCCCGTCCCTCCGGACCGGTCACCGTCACCCGGTGGACCTCGCCGGAACCGGTCCGCAGGTCCACCGCGGCCCAGTCGGCCAGACGGGGCACGAGCAGCCGCACCAGGCGGGCCAGCGCCTCGTCGGTCTCCAGAGTCTGCCCCAGGACGTCCGTGATCTCCGCGACCAGGGACAGCCGCTCGTTGAGGTCCTCCAAGGCGCGCGTGCGCGCCGTTCGCTCCCGATGGACGCGGCGGTCCCCCGTGGCGTCCGTGAACAGCAATGCCATGCCTTGCACGGAGCCGTCCTCCGTCAAGGGGGACGCGGACCAGGAGACAGCCAGCAGACGACCGTCACCGCGCAGATACGTGCCGCCCTCCCCTCGCGCCCCCTGCCCCTCGGCCAGCGCGTGGAGCAGTGGGCACCGGTCTCGCGGCACCTTGTTGCCGTCCGCGTCCCGGTGCAGCAGATCGTGTGCGTCGGCGCCCCGCATCGCGGCGGCGGTGCGGCCCAGCAGCCGCTCGGCCGCCGGGTTCGCGGCGATCACCCGTCCGGCTGTGTCCAGCACCAGCACCGCCGTGCCCAGCCGCTCGACGACCTGCCGCCAGAAACCCGGTTCGTCCGCCGGCCACGGCCCCACGTCATCACCCACCGCATCGCGCACGGACCCTCCAGTGGCTGCCTTCCCGTCGATGGTGCTCCGACGCGGCCCTGCTCGCACGGCACCGGGGCAGTCGGCGCACACCGCGCGGGCACGGCCCACGGGCCAGCCAGGTATGTCCGGACCAGGGGCAGTCGTCATCCCGCTGTCTGTCCAGACGCAGTGTCTCCCGGGCGGTTGGTCGGCTCGTCTCCGGCGAGCCGTACTCAGCGCCGTCCTCGCCCCGGTCCGCGAGGAGCGCAGCTCCGCCCGGGCACGGGCGTCGGATGCTCAGGACCACGGACGCGGCCAGGACCGTGACGAGGACGGCGAGGCCAGCAGGTGGCGGGATCCCCGGGATGCTGCTCGATGAAGGCGTCGTCGCCGACCGTCAGGACGGCGAGCACACTGTTTACGGCTACGACGGTGTTGCAGCGGCTGACGGGCTGGCCACGATGGTGACAGTCAAAGCCTCGGCGGTCGTGGGGGAGGAAGCCCGTCCCGAGTCGGGACAAGAGGTTTGTCCCGAGTCGGGACATGACGCCCGTCCCGAAAAGGGACAACCAGAAACCCCGCAGAACAGTTCGGAGCCGCGCGCATGCTCAGCAGGATCCGCCCGCTGTCCGGCCCCCTCGCCGCGCCGGTCCCACAGGAGCTGAACCGTGACGCGGCGGTCGGAAACGAGCCGCGAAGGGAGGGCCGATCGACGCCGTAGGAAGCCCGGCGGTTGCGCAGGCCGACTTGAATGGCAGTCCCGTGCGACTACTTCAGAGCGTCCTCGATCGCCTCGAAGATGTCCGCGTCGGTCTCCTTCTGCCAGTCGGGCAGGGCAGCCCAGTCGGCGACATAGCCCGGCTTCGGGTTCTCGAAGTGCTTGTACATCTGCGCGGTCCAGCAGGTGGCGACAAAGCGGCTCTTCTGCTCGCGGGTGAGGCGGGAGGCGTGGCGGTCGCTGAGGTCGAGGAACTGGCGCACCTGGTCGTGGACGGCGCCGGCGGCCTGGCGCTCCCACTCGGGTGTCTCTTCCCAGGGGGTGACGTAACCGGGCTTGGGCTCGCCGGGGAAGTGCTTGCGCACTCCGGTGATCCAAGCCTCGCGGAACAGTCGGGCGCCCTCGGACTGCGACATGCCTTCCCCTCTCGTCACGTCGTGCACAGTGCGTCGATCTCGGCGCCCAGCTCCGCCACACGAGCGTCGCGGGTGAGCGGGCCGAGGTCGGTTCGTAACCCCAGAAGCTTACGGGCGACGTAACCCGAGGAGGTCGTGCGGGCGAGTCGCAGCGCCTCCCCGCCGTAGGCGATTACTTGGTCGGGGTCCTGGCGCCGGGCGCCGACGGCCGCGAGGTCGGTCAGGACCGCACCGCGTCGGCGGAAGGACTGGCCGGAAGCGAGGATGTCCTGGCTGAGCGCGCTGCTGAGTGCCTTCTCGGCGAGGTCGAGCCGACCGAGCTGGAGGTAGCGCGCGCCACGCTCTTCTGCGAGGCGGGAGCCGTCGAAACGCAGCCAGCCACCGTTGTGGGCCGCCCCGCTCAGGCCGGTCACCTTCTCCGCCTCGTCCAAGGCGCGTTCGCAGGCGGAGAGGTCGCCGAGGCCGGCGTACGCCTCGGCCTGGACGGCAGCGACCCAGTAGCGGGTGGACAGGGAACCGTCCCCGCGCCTTGCCACCTTCTCTGCGGCCGACAGCGCGCCGACCGCGTCGGCGTACCGGCGTTCGTACAGATCGACGTAGGCGTGGCGGACGAGGGCACACGCCCACAGGTCGTAGGACTTCGCCTCCTGGCTGGCAGAGGCGGCGAGCGTGTAGGAGGCGGCGGCG
The DNA here is from genome assembly GCA_014650475.1 of Streptomyces albogriseolus. Taxonomy (GTDB): domain Bacteria; phylum Actinomycetota; class Actinomycetes; order Streptomycetales; family Streptomycetaceae; genus Streptomyces; species Streptomyces albogriseolus. The sequence goes on along the minus strand of BMVA01000003.1, from coordinate 295,119 downwards.
TCGGTGTAGCGGTTGCCGTCGAAGGCCAGTTCTCCGGCGAGCTGGAAGAGGTCACCGGCCGCGCCGCACAGGGCCTGTGCTTCGACCTCGGGCCGTCCGCCGAGGGTCTCGTTCAGGGCGGTGAGCTGGTCGCGGACGACCGGGTAGACGGAACGCTTGGCGCGGGCGAGTTGGTAGACCTGCCACAGGTGCCCGTTCATGCGCAGGAAATCGTCGGACATCCCGCGCAGCGCGCCCTCCGCGAGGGCTGCGCCCTCGTCGGGAGGTAGGGCCACCAGGGCACTGGTGACGGTGATGGCGCGCAGGAACTGGCGTCGGATCATGTCGTCGAGGTCCCCTGAGCCGTGGTGGTCGCGAGGCGGCGGCCCTGCCGAGTCCGGTCGGGCTGCTCGTGGCTGTCCCACCAACGCGTCGAGTTCGTCAAGGTCGAGGTGGAGCAGCTCGGCCAGCCGTGGTCTCAGCGGCGGCTGCGGCGTGGTGGTGCGGCCTTCCCAGCGGCCGACGGTTCGTCGGTCCACGCCGAGGGCGTGCGCGAGCTCTTCCTGACTGTAGCCCAGCGCCCTGCGCCTCTCCGCAAGCCCCATGCCGCCCCCTTTCCACGCATCAACCCGCGTCTAACCCGACGGCACCGGGCTGTCCCAGAAGTGTCCCAGGACTGGCCCGTGGATGCCGTGGTCTGCGCCAACGCGAGCCGCTTTTCTGGACGTTGTCAGAAACGACAACGGTGGAGGCCGGAGAAGGGGTGCGGACATGGCAGCAGGAAGCGTCACGTCGTCCGAGGTGGCTGGAGCGTCGATTGTCCTGGAGGCGGTCGACGAGGCCGTGGAGACAGCGCTGGCCATCCGGCTGTCGATGCCCGAGCGCCCGGTGATCGACGCCACGACCCGAGACCTGGTCAGCCACCTGAGAGTGCTGATGGCCGAGGAACTCGGCTTTGACGAGGACCCGGCCGTCCAGGCGCTGTTCCGGGAGGGCTACCGGGTCCTCGACCTGACGCGTCGGCCGACGGAGCAGTCCCCCCACTTCATCGCCTACCAGTACATGCGCGACGTCGGCGCGCTGACCAGACGCTTCGCCGACGTCTACCGCGCGACCCGGAAGAAGGACCAGAACGATGGCTGACCAAACCCCGGCCGAGCCGCCGGTGTGCCGGATCGGCGCCACCCTGCCCGACCAGGAACGAGCACGACGCGTCTTCGTCGGCCGACCTGGCCTCGCGCCGACCGTGGGGCAACAGTGTGGCAAGGACCAGGGCGCGCGGTGAAAGGCCAGGTCACGGCTCAGGTCATGTACATCGCGTGCGTCATGGTGCTCGGGGGATCGATCGTGGTGGCGGTGTCCCGGGGATGGTGAGCCGGCGGCGCAGCAGGCGAGGTCGCCCCTATGGCTGGCGGCAGTGGCTGCCGTCGGCCCTGATCATCGTCTCTACTACCCCGGTCGCCTGGGCTCTGTGGCACCTCGCCCCCGACTGAGAGAGACCACCGGTCCGCTCCGGACCTACCGACTCCCGCTCTGGCCGAGCGAGCCCTCGGGAAGACCCGGTCCCCACCGGGGAAGGGCTCAGCCGCTCTCTCCCCTCGGCCAGAGCGGGCCCCCACCCAACGAGCTCCCGTCCAGTTCGCCGTGAACGCCGGCGGCAGGGACGGGTCCGGGCTCCGCAGCTCGCGGGGCCCGTCCACCCACTCCGCAGGAGGAAGGAACAGCCATGATCATCGACGAACTCTTCACGGGAGACCTGGTCACCGGCGTCCCCAGCATGGACGCGGCGCTGCTCGACAAGATGCCCGGCGGCGGCGACAACAACGGCGACCACTGCAGCTGACCGGCCGGTGAACGCGGCGGAGCAGGGCCTGGCGTCCTGCTCCGCCGCTCCGTAGAGGAGGGGAGCGGAGTGCTCTCGTTTCGTGTGCGACTGGCAGACACCCGGGACGCCGGCTGGCGATGGGACACAGACCGCTGGGTCAAGGGGGAGAGCTGGATCCGACCCGCTCACGCAACCGTCCTGGTCGCGGACCTCATACCGGGCGACGGATCGAGCGTCTGTGTGCTGGTGCGGGAAGACAGAGACGGTGAAGCCGACTACACGTCGCTGCTCGTCCGGCCCGACGAGATCCAGGTCTCGGCGGGAATGCTGGGTACCGTCCCGCTGTACCTCACAGCTGTCGGCGACGAGATCTTCGGGTCCTGGGACATCGTCGACCTCCGGCCGCACCTGCGACCTGACCAGCTCAATCCACGAGCGGTCGCCCGCACCTTGAGCCGCCAACACCGCTACAGCACCGACACCCTCTTCGACGGCGTGTACCGACTCACCGAACGCGCTACCGCGGTCTTCACGCCGGCAGGGCTCTCCATCCTCTACCCCGAGCCCGCCCAACACGTCCTGGAACCCCGCAGCCTCCGTAGCGGAGTGGACCCCGTGACCGTGTTCGACGCACTGCTCACCGAGGCCGTGGCCGAGTGGCGATCGACGGCCGGCCGCGTCGGCGTCGAGGTGTCAGGCGGAGCGGACTCGGCCAACGTGGCACTGTCCGCCGTCGCGGCCGGATTCGGCTCCGTGCACACCATGGGGCTGCTCATGGGCGGCCGGATCGGCCAGCTCCAGCGAGACCGGCGCCGCTCACTGGTGGATCACCTGGGGTTGCGGGACACCGCCGTGCCGGCGATGCAGCACCCGCCCTTCGTGCCTGGTGGCGTGAGGGAACGCAGACGGCCGCACGATCCGGCAGGCGCCTTCTACCAGGAAGCGTTCGACGTCGTGCGCGGGCACGTGGCCGCACACGGCTGCGAGCTGATCTTCACAGGTGGCGGCGGGGACGAGGTCAACGCCCACCACTCGCGTACGGAAGCCGGACTCCCGCCGATGGAGCCGGTGCCATGGCTCGGCGACAAGGCCACCGCGGCGCTGGCCCAGGTGAACGAGAACCTCGCTCCCATCCCGGTCCTGCCTGTGCCGACGCTCATGGCATTCGGCCTGCACAATCCGGCGTACGTGAGACTCGGTATCTGGCCGGTGGCCCCGCTCGTCCACCCCCGGATGATCCGCTTCATGGAACAGCTGCCGTACGAGTACAAACGCGACAAGAGGATGTTCCGCGACCGACTTCGGCGGACGGGTCTGCCCGAGTCCGTCGCGGCTCCGACCGAGCCGGAGAACTTCCTCGCGGTCATGGAGTCGGGACTGCGCACCTACGGGCTCCCTCTCCTGGACGAGATGCTGACCGATTCCCTGCTGATCGATCTCGGCTACGTTGATGCCGACGCCCTCAGCCGGGCCCGCGACCACGCCGAGCGGACTCCCGCGGTGCCCGACCTGCTGTGCGACACACTCGCCCTGGAAGTCGGACTGCGGAGCCTCGCATGAGCGGCCTGGACATCGCCGAATCCAGACACCTGGCAGCCTCCAACCTCTTCTACCGAGACCCCGCCCTGTACGACAGAGTGCAGTCTGACAGCACCAGCGCGAGCAGCTGTCGGGCGCTCGTCCATCGGCACCGCCCGGACGCCCGCACTCTGCTGGATCTGGGCTGCGGAACCGGGAGAGACCTGGAGCTGCTGGCCCGCCACTTCGACTGCATCGGTGTCGAGTTCCAGCCCGGCCTGGTCGACTACGCCCGCCGCACACGGCCCGGCCTCGACATCCGCCTCGGCGACATGCGCACCATCCGACTCGACCATACCGCTGACGTGCTGACCTGCCTGGGAAACTCCCTCTCCTACGTGCACGACAACCAGGACATCCAGGCGGTCTTCCGGACCTTCGCAGCGCACGCCCGTCCCGGGACGCTCCTTGTACTCTGCTGTTCCGTAGCGCCGATCGAGCGTGATGAGCCGCAGGAAGCAGAGGTCGAGACCGGATCGGGCACGGCCCACGTGACCATCAGCTATGAGTGGGACCTGCGGACCCAGATGAACACCATGCGTCGGCAGTGGGTGTTCAACTCTGGTGAAGAAACACGGGACGTGATCCGTCGGCGTGTTCTCGGGCCGCGTGAGCTGGAGCTGTACGCGACGCTCGCCGGCTTCGACGTCCTCCAGATCACCGACGGGATCGGAGCAGGCACCTTGCACGGGCCTACCGCGTACACCGTGGCCCGGTACAGGTGATCAGGACGCGGTCGTCAGCGCCCACGGCGGGGATCATTCCCTGTCGGGCCGGGCACCGACTGCGTGGTGGGCGCCGAGTGCGAGGTGTGCCGGTTGGCTCGGAGGGCCGTGGCGTTGCGGTCGTCGGGTAGTGCGGGCAGGTGAGCGCTGCGGCGCAGGCGCCAGACGAGGACGTCGCTCATGGATCCGGCGGAGCGTAGTTCGCGCCGTGCCGTGGCTTCGGTCAGCAGGGCGGCCGGGTCATGGCCGGCCCTCCGGGCGTCGTCCAGTGTGGCGGCCAAGGCGGGCCAACCGGACTCGGCTTGGATCTGGTCGGCCAGCTCCGGCAGCACTTGGTGGAGCAGGTTCGCCTGCTGTTGCCGAACACGTTGAGTCAGCCGCCGGCCTCGCTGGCTCAGTGCGGTCATGGGCTGGACTGAGGCGGCCTGGTAGGCGGCGCGGAGGTGCTCGGCGGCTTGCTGGGCTGCTGTGGCCTGCTGGGTGTGATGCTTCCTGGCGTGCCACTTTGCCGCGGCGGTCACGACGAAGACGGCCATGTCGATGAGCATGGCCGTGCAGGCGCCGTCTTCGCCCCGGCCCAGGACCGGCCCGCTGTGGACGAGATCACGGGCGGCTTGTCGCAGGCCCCGGTCGTGCCCGCGTACCGCCTTCACGTGGGAGCGGCTCGCGCGCTCGAACGCGGAGGCTGCCTCGCGCAGTTCGGCCCGGGTGTGGGCGGCGGAGGTCTTGGCCAGCGCGTCCAGGACCTCTCCGGTCGCGGCGATCTGGGCTGCTGCGGTGCCGTCGTCGCCGTGGTCGATCACCAGCAGGGCCTGCCACGTGGCAGCCGCGGCCCGCCGCCGCGCGAACGCGGGGCCTGTCACGGGCGGCAGTGCAGGCTGATCCGGCCATGAACCGTCGATGGCGGTGGGCGTCTCCGAGGGCCGGCTCCAGCGTTCGCGGACACGGGGCAGGGACAGGTCGGGCGCCAGCTTGGAGCCTGAGTAGAAGACCGGCTCGCCGTCCTTGTTCCGGTCATCAGGGAGGGCGACCTTGTACCCGAGGAGATCGCCGGAGGGCGCGAGACGCTTGCGGATCAGCAGACCGGCGGCGGCCAGGCGGTCGAAAAACTCGTCCGTCGAGGCAGCACCGGCCACTGCCCGGCGCACGGACTCACGAAGTTCCTCCCGCGCTGTGCGCTCCCGGCCTTCCCGCTGGGCCTTGTGCCGTTCGGCGCTGGTCGGACGACGGGCTGCGGTGCCATCGCCGGTGGCGAGGCGGCGCAACCCGTAGTCGATCTCGATCACGCGGGCTTCCGCTTGGGAACGCTTACCGTCCTGGCGGATACGGGCTTGGCGGCCGTCCTCTCGTACGACGGTGGCGATGATGTGAATGTGGTCGTCGGCGTGCCGAATCGCTGCCCAGCGGCAGGCGGCGTCGTCACCGTCGGGAGCGATGCCGGTGGCGGCGACCATTCGGCGCGCAATCTCGCCCCACTGCTCGTCCGACAGGACCGGGTCCTCAGGAGCAGCGCGTACCGACAGATGCCATACGTGCTCGGCGGGCCGGCGGTTCTTCGGCAGGGCGTTGACCGGCTGGTCGAGCAGCCGCTGGAGATCGCCGTACGTGGCATCGGAGTCGCGCCCGGGATCAGGGGCGAGGCTGTCCCAGGCGGCCACCAGGTGCGAGTCTGTGTGCTCTTCGTGCGTGCCGGGCCCGTACAAGTAGTGGAGCAGGCCGATGGTGCGCGTGCCTCTTGCGTGGACGCGGGGGATCACCCGGCTGTCCTGTTGTCCAAGTGGTGCTGGGTGAAGGCGTCGACGCGCTTGGCGGCGCGCTGGACGGTGGCGAGGACCGCCTCTGCCTGCGATGCGTCGGCGCCGGAGTTCAGCGCCTTGGCGACCTGGTTGAGGTTGTTGCCGAGTTGCCCGAGGTGGCGCCGCAGCGCGAACAGCTCGTGCAGCATCTCTCGCTCGCCTGCGATGTCCGCGGCGGTACGGCCGAGGTCGTGGGCGGCGTCGAGAGCGGAGCGGGCGAGGAAGCCGGCGATGCTCATGTGGCACGTGGCGGCTGCTCGGGCGAGCAGTTGGTACTCGGCGTCGTTCATGCGGCAGCTGGGCTGGTGCAGGCGCTTGTTCTCGTCGCGCAGGCGTTCGCGCTGCTGTATGCGGGGCTGCGACGGAGAGGTGCGCGCGCAGTCGATGCTGTGGTTCGCGTGTAGCTCTTCCCCGCCGGTTTGCGATCCGTCCTCGGTCGCTTCCGGGCCCGCCGCTCTCGGGGCGGGAGACGCAAGAGCATTGCTCCCGTCGGGAGCAATGCTCTTGCACCAACTTGCTCCGTCGGAGGCTGAGATGGTGGCCCCCTGACGCACGTCGTCAGGAGTGTGCTGATGTGGTTGGTGCATGGGTCGCTTTTCTGGGTGGGTGTTCCACGGTGAGAACCCGTAGCGGCGGCCGTGCGCGGCTGGCACCGGGCGGGCTCGTTACGGGACCGTGTGGGGTGGGCTCCAGGTTGGAGCGGTCCGCGGGGACCGGTCCTCTCTTCCTCTGCGCATCACGCTTGGGGACCGCGGGCCGCGTTGTGCGGGTCTTCGGTCCTCGGCAGGACCGGGACCTGGCAGGGCTCGGTCCTCCCTCACGATTGACTGTCATTCGCGGTGCAGGACCGTTGTTTCCGCCCACCTGGGGGCTGTGACCTGCTGCTTTGCCAGGAGACCGTTTTCGTGTCCGACGGGACCGTCGGGGACCGGTCCCCGAGACGTACGGGACCGGTCCCCGATGTCTGGTGAGGACCGGTCCCCACCTCGGGCGGCCACGGTCCCGGGACCGGGATGCTCGGTCCTCGCATGTGCCATCCGGTCCCCGGCCATTGAGGACTGGTCCCCGACACCCTCGCTCGGTCCTCGACGCGGCACGCGGCCGGTCCTCCTGGTGAAAGGACGCGCGCTCGCAGACTGCCCTTCCGTCGTCCGGTCTTCTTCCTCCATCGTCAGGGGGAGCGGTGACGTCGTCTGTCAGGGCCCTTGAGGATGACGCGGTCGGTCATCTCCGCGAGGCGGGAAGCGACGCGGTCACCGAGGGTGGTGCGCAGCTCGGCGGTGGGGAGGTTGGTCGTGATGAGGGTGGGGAGCATGTGCTCGTACCGGTGGTTGATGAGCCGGTAGGTCAGCTCCTCGGTCCACTCGCTGGTCTTGGCCGCACCGAGGTCGTCCAGGAGCAGCAGTGGGCTGCGGGCCAGGGTCTGCAGGTCGCGTTCGGCGTCGTGGCCGGCACGGGGACGCAGGCGGGCGTACAGGTCGGCGGTGGTGACGGCTTCCCAGCGCAGGCGGACCCCGCGGGTGAGGAGTGCCCGGACGGCGCCGTACGCCTGATGCGTCTTGCCCGTGCCGGTGGGGCCGGCGATCAGCAGGGAGGGACCCTCGGCGATGCCGGGCCCACTGGGGCCGGGGCGTCCGGCATGGGCGATGTGGTCGGCCCAGGTGATGATCTGAGGGTGGTCGGCGAGGGCGCGGCGGTAGCGGGCCGGGATGCGGGCGTCGGCCAGCTCCAAGGCGGTGACGGGTTCGGCGGGCGGCTCCGCGGCTACGGCGCCGGGGTCGATGCCGCGGCCCGCCAGTATGCCGTTCAGACGGTCGGCGAGCAGGCCGACGGGCTGGGGTTCGCGGGTGAGGGTGGAGGTCAGAGCTGTTCTCCGTAGGCGGCTTCGGCGTCGGCGGGGTTTGTCCACGGCCTGTGGATGACGGGCTGGGCGAGGGCGGCGTTCATGGCCTCGTGCACCAGGCTCGGCAGGATGCTGGGGTGCTTGCCCTTGGTCCTGTGGAGGACGAGCCCTGCCCTGATGTGGTCGGGAGCGATGCCTTCGGCGAGCAGCTTGCGCACCTCTCGGCCGAGATGGCCCAGGACGTCCTGGGGCGGGCGGTGGGCGCATGCCGCGCTGTATTCGGCGATGAGCTGCTTGGCCGAGACGGTGCTTGCCGCGGGGGCGCTTGCGCCCCCCGAAGGGGTAGATCCTAGATCCATGATCCTAGGTCCTAGATCCGGACCGTGAGGTGTCACCGCGGCCTCAAGCACGAGTCCATGAGGTTCAGGTGAGGGCTCACTGACTGCCTCCTGACCTGCGGTTTTGTTGGTGGTTTCCGTTTGGTTCGAGGGATCGTGTGGGTTCCGTGCCCCTTCACTGTCACCTCCGTGAGGGTTCGGCGCATGGTCCGCGACGGCTCCGTGCGTTACGGACGGCGCGGGTGCCACGGCCTCGACAGTCTTGGTGCCGCCCGGGGCACCGTTCGGATCGTTGTGGCGAGGGCAGGCCGGGATGCGGCTCTTGCTGGCCCGGTTGATCTTCTGGTGCTTGTGCCACGTGACGATGTGCAGGTAGCGCTTGTCGTCCGGGCCCTTGTACCGGCAGACCAGGCCGGCGTCGGCCAGCTGGGCGAGATCCTTCTCGACCTCGGCGGGAGTGTGCTCCGGACGCAGAACCCACAGCTGACCGGCGATGATCGCCGCGTGGTCGCGATAGCGGCCTTGGTCGTCGGCCTGAGTGAGCAGGCCGAAGAAGGTGCGCTCGGCGGTCAGGGTGACGACGGCGAGGGATTCGGAGACGAAGGCTTCGGGCTTGATGGTGCGGATCCGTGCCAAGAGCGGAGTGTTCCTCACTCGGTGGCCGATGGGCGGGCACCCATGGCTCACCGTCGGTCGTGACGGCAAAGGCGGGGGAGTTGGCCGGCCGTGGACGCGAGGCTGGCTGAGAGCCGGTCGCGCTTTCCGGGGGTGTCGTCAACATAGCCACACCCGAGCGGCACAAGTCCAGCCCTGACCTGTCGAATCTCTGTCGGCAGAAAGGCCGTCGGGAATCGGGGCGGCGAGGGCGGCGTGAAAACGGTAGGTCACGATCGGCGGTTGACCAAATAGTTGTTCTGGGCGTCAAGCCAGAAGGATCACACCGGCAAGGCGTTGACGTCCGGTGAGTGGCGAAGCTACAACACAACACCCCACGTCAGAGACGCTGTCGAGCACTGCTCGGGCCGCCGTCACAGGGAACCCATCGACGAAATGGCCACCCGCCTGCCAAACGCACGGCGGCGCAACATAGCCGACGATCGCCGGTTAACCAAACCGGCGAACACAGCCGAGAATTGGAGTCATGGCAGCACGTTCACTGGAAATCGGCGCAGCCGGGATAAGGGCCGCCCGCACGATCGAAATTCTCCGCACCGAGCGCGGCCTCTCCCAGCGAGAGCTGGCCGCTCGCGTCACCGCCCTTGGCCGGCCAATGTCCAACACGATGCTGTCCCGCATCGAACGCGCTCAGCGCCGCTGCGACGTCGACGACCTGCTCACCCTCGCGCAGGCACTTCGCGTCCCGGCCCGCGCCCTGCTCCAGGACTCCGCGACCTGTTGAAGCCACCACCGGTCCGCCGTGCCCGCTCCAGTTTCGACCTCGGTAAGGAAGTCTCACCGTTGCACCGACTCGCAATAGCCCCGGCCCGTTGCACTCAGCAGCACAGCCGAAAGGGGGCGGTCGCCCATGACTGACCGCCTCCTGACGGTGGCCGAAGCCGCCGAACAGCTCGGTACCGGCGAACGCTTCGTTCGCCGTCTGATCGCCGAGCGCCGCATTCGCTACGTCAAGCTCGGACGTCCCGTGCGCGTCCCCGAGAGTGCCGTCACCGAGTACATCGAGGCGCGCACGGTCGAGCCGACCCGGCGCACCCGCACTCGGTACGGGCGGGCCGCCTGATGCCGACACGCAAGCTCCAGCGTCGTCGGGAGTTCGGTACCGTACGCAAGCTCCCGTCCGGTCGATGGCAGGCCCGCTACCTGGGCCCGGACGGGCAGCGCCACAAGGCCCCCGAGACCTTCGACACGAAGACCGACGCGCAGGACTGGCTGAACCTGGTCCGCGCCGACATCGAGCGTGACCACTGGCGTGACCCGGACGCCGGCGCGATCAACTTCGAGAAGTACGCCCTCCGCTGGATGGAGGAGCGCGGTCTGGCCCCGACCACGGTCGACCGCTACGACGGCCTGCTACGCCTGCACCTCCTGCCGGTCTTCGGCAGCAAGGACCTGGACGAGATCACACCGCCTTCCGTCCGCACCTGGCGAGCCGAGCGGCTCAAGGCAACGGGTGCCACGACGGTCGCCAAGTCGTACCGGCTGCTGAAGGCCATCCTGCAGACCGCGGTCGATGACGACCTCCTGCGGACCAACCCGTGCCGGATCAAGGGCGCCGGTCGGGAGGAAGCCGACGAGCGGCCGACCGCCACCGTGGAGCAGGTCTTCGAGCTTGCCGACGCCTTGGGTCCGCGCTGGCGCCTGATGGTCCTGCTCGGCGCTTTCGCCTCGCTCCGCCCCGAGGAGCTGGCCGAACTGCGCCGCCGCAGTGTCGATCTCGACGAATGCTCCCTGCGGATCACGCATGCGTCACCGGAGCTGACCAACGGCAGGAGGGTCACCGGCGATCCCAAGTCCCGAGCGGGCAAGCGCACCGTTTACTTGCCCGACTTCCTCCTGCCCGAGCTGCGACGCCACGTGCAGTGGTTCGCCGAGAAGGAGCCGGATGGTCTCCTCTTCGTCGGGGAGAAGGGCGCTCCATTCCGCCGCTCGACGTTCGGACGGAAGTGGCGCAAGGCCAGGACGAAGGTGGGGCTGCCCGACAACTTCCGCTTCTACGACCTCCGGCACACCGGTAACACCCTCGCCGCCGACACCGGCGCCAAGCTGAAGGACCTCATGGTGCGCGCCGGCCAGTCCTCGGAGCGCGCCCAGCTCATCTACCAGCACTCGACGGTCAAGCACCAGCGGAGGCTGGCCCAGGGGATCGACACTGAAGTGCGCGAGCGCTTGCGTGAGGCGGGTGCCGATCGGTCGGAAGCCAATTAGGCGGACCGGTATCGGGGCTACGAGTCCGGCGGGACGGTTCCATCGGCCGGACTCTGGAGGCAGGCGACGGTCTCCGCAGCACCGTGCGCCCCTCGTGCCCCCTTGAGGGATGGCAGCAACTGAGATCAGCTTCTCCCTGTATGCAGTGACAGGGGAGTTGTGGCCGGTCGCGATCAGCCACAGCTGGAGGGGGTAGTAATGGCGATCAAGCTGGTGTCCGTTTCGCCCGCGCAAGAAGAGTTGATCGTTAAGGCCATAGCCCTGGGGGACCGGTACACGAAGACGCTGGGGCTTCTGACGCCTCCTGCCTATGAGAAGGCAGCTGAGGACGGTGGCCTTCTGGTCGCGGTCGAGGCCGGCGAAGTGATCGGCTACGCGCTGTTCGGGCTGCCGAAGAGGAGCGCGCGTATCCGACTCGCGCACCTGTGTGTGGCTGAGGAGGAACGGGGGCGGGGAATTGCGGGCCGTCTGGTGGAGGGCATCAAGGAGCGGTATCCACAACGCCTTGGGATCAAGGCCAAGTGCCGTCGGGACTATGACCTGAGCGGGATGTGGAGGAGTCTGGGCTTCGTTCCGGACGGTGAGGTCCGTGGGCGTGGTCGTGACGGGGAGATCTTGGACGGCTGGTGGCTGGACCTCGGCCATCCGGACCTGTTCACGGAGATGGAGAGCGACGCGCTCCTCGTGGTGACGGTCGACCATGGTGTGTTCGCCGATCTGCGCGGCCTCACGGACACCACCGGTGCCGAGGAGTCCCGTGCGCTCGAAGCCGGATGGATGGCGGATCTCGTTGAGTTTGCCTACACCCCGCAGTTGGTCCATCAGATCCGGGACCTCACGGACACGGCAGAGCGTCAGCACCAGCAGGCGGCGCTGACCGGGCTCCACAAGCTCTCTACCGGCTCCGCGGCCGTGGAGGAGCGAACCCGCGAACTGGTGCAAGCCGCTACGCAGGCGGTTCCCGGCCTGGCTGCCAACCCAGCACTTCTGCGAGGCATGCGGTATGTGGCCGAGACCTCGTGTGCTGGTCTACAAGTCCTGGCGACCCGTGATCCGCTGCTGTCTCGCCTGACAGATGTGGCCTGGGAGGTGGCTCGCGTCCGGGTCGTCTCACCGTCGACCGTGACGCTTCACGTCGATGAGCTGCGGCAGGCCCAGGTGTATCGCCCGGCTGACCTGATGGGGACGGAGTTCCGGTCCGCGGAGGTGGCGCCGGGCGCGGAGGATGAACTGGTCGCCTTCTTCGAGCAGTCGGGCGCTGACGACGGCTCAGCCTTTTCTGAGCGGCTGCGGTCGCTGAACGAGGGCGGGATCGCATGGCGTCGTGAGCTTCTCCGGGACGGCCAGGGCCGACCGGTCGCCCTCTACGCGTGGTCGCTGGACGGCCGAACCCTGGTTGTACCCGTCCTTCGCACAGCTGGCCACCCCCTGGAAGAGACCCTGGCCCGGCAGCTCCTCTTCCTGCTTAAGCGGCTCGGGAGGGATTGCGGGGCCGAGATCGTCCGCATCAGTGATCCGCACCCCTCCGAGGCGGCGCGGGCCGCGGCCGGTGACGACGGCTTCTTCGAGCACAACGGCGAGCTCGTCGCGCTCCTGGTGAACGTGTGCGGGACCGCCGCCGAGGTGGAGGTGGTGGCCGGCGGGTTGGCCCGAGAGCTTGCTGTCGATGCGACCGTGCTCGACGTCGGCATGCCGGCGGAGGTGACCGCCGTGCTGGAGCGTGCGTGGTGGCCGGCCAAGGTCATCGACTCCGAGCTGCCGTCCTTCATGGTGCCCATCAAGCCGCGTTGGTCGACTGAGCTGTTCAACGTCCCGGCCATGCTCATCGCGCGGAGCGACGCCCTGGGCATCAGCAGGGAACACGTCTACTACCGATCTTCGCAGCGTCGAGGAGAGAGCGTCCCGGCTCGACTGCTCTGGTACGTCAGCGACGGCAACTCCACGGGAGAGGGTCAGAGGGTGGTGGGCAGCTCGCGGCTCGACGAGGTGCTCATCGACACTCCGGATGTTCTGTTCTCGAAATTCGAACACCTGGGCGTATATGGTCGGGCTGAGGTCGAGAGGGCTGCAGACGCGTCCGGTCACGCCATGGCGCTGAGGTTCTCGGACACTGAGATCTTCCCGAAGCCGGTGACGCTGCGCCGATTGACCTCGCTGGCCAGGGGCCGGGGGCTAACGTGGTCGCCTGGCTCGCTGATCTCGCTGTCCAAGATCAGCAGTGAGCTGTTCCAGGCGGTTTACCAAGAGGGGCACCGAACGACGTGAGCGATCCGGAACGCGCGATGCTGCTGTCCGTCCACCCGCGCTTCGCCAACGCGATCCTGGCCGGCAGCAAGACGGTGGAGGTTCGCCGCCAGCGCGTCGCCGCGCCTCCGGGAACGCCCGTCCTCTTGTACGCGACCGCGCCCACCATGGCGGTGGTGGGCATGGCGCGCATTGCCGCCATCTACGTCGCCACGCCCAGCGAGGTCTGGTCGGCTCATCGGGGACAGACCGGGATCACCCGGCGGGAGTACGACGCCTACATGAGCGGCGCGAGGCAGGCGAGCGGTCTCACGATGGAGAATCCTGTCTCCTTCGATGAGCCGGTATCGCTCAATGCGCTGCGCTCCGCCGGGTCCTTCCACCCTCCGCAGAGCTACCGCTACATGAAGGGCGACGAGCTTCGACAGGTGGCCGTGGCGGGACCTGTCGTGGGCACGGCGCTTCGCGAGGCGCTGGGAGACCTGGTACCCGCCTAGTGCTGCACTCGCCGCCGGCGGGGCCGAAGCACCGGACGGGGCTTCAACGCAGGGCGTGGCGAATCTTCAAGCGTCCGTATCCCATGACCCCGGAGATTCGAATCGTCGGCCCGCCGGGCCGGGGCTGTCGCGGGATCTTGTAGCGCAGGTCCTTCCATCCCGTGCTCAGTCCTTCGACGTCGACCACCGCGTCCCGGGGCACCGTGATCCGGGCCCCGCCGGTTCCCAGTTGCAGCTCGATGTCGACGATCGGGTGCTCGATGACCGCCCGGGACAGGTCCAGGCGCACCCTTCCATATGCTGACTCGACCTTGAGGACCCGAGGCACCCGCCACGCGCCACGCCGCTTGATCCGCCCACCGGCGGCGGCGATCGTGGCAGTGCTTCCCGGTTGCTCCTCCGGGAGCGCGACCAGAGCGGACGCGAGTTCGCTCCGCGTCTTGGCGCTGAGCACCTGGTGGAGGTGCTCGTCCAACACCTCGTGTGGGATGAGCCCTTCCGCGTACGCCTCCTGCAGACGTCGCACGGCTGCCTCGCGGTCGCCTTCACGGATCAGTGAGGGCGATTCTTCCGGTAAGGAGGTCACGGGTTCACCGTACTGCCGAGTCGGCGAGGTAAACCCGTCAAGGCAGGCCCGGAGACCGGGGCGCCACCCGTCCCGCAAACCACCCTTTGCGTATGCGTCTTGGTGACCCTTTGCGCCCTGTGTGGCGCAGGTCACACGAATTGCGTCCCGCGATATGGGACGCCGGGGCAGGTTGATGCCTGCTGGGCACCCGAATGGCGCTGGTGTGGCGGCCTGGACTCGACTTAGGGCACGCCGAGGGCACGCCGCCCCCTGATTGGACTAGACAGCAAGTAAGGCCCAGATCGGTGATCTGGGCCTTCTTCGTGGAGCGGGTGACGAGAATCGAACTCGCGCTCTCAGCTTGGGAAGCTGATGTTCTACCATTAAACTACACCCGCGAAAGATCCAGAACCGCTCCACCGGGAGTGGTCCGGACGCTCGCTCACTGTACCTCATGGCAGGCCCCCGGTGTCCAAGACCCGGGGGCCTGACGGTGTTTCAGGGTGTGGAAGCGGCTGCGGCGGGCACACGGCGGGGCGTACCGTGAGGCCGTGGCGTGCGACCGGGGTGCCGCCTGGAGGACCGTTCCTTTCATCCCGTAACGTGGCTTTTGTCGTCAGGGCAGCAAGCCAGACGCGGCTCTTGGGGAAGGGACTCTTGGACTTGATGGAGCGCACCGTCGTCCGCTGTGCCGATGGGCACGTGTTCACCGCCGCCTCGTTCCCGATGCAGCAGGCCGAGCGCCTCGGCCCCGGCCGGCTGCTGCGGTGTCCGCGCTGTGCGCGGCTTCGCAGCGTCGTGCCGGTGACGTTGATGAAGCGGTAGCGGGGAAGCGGGCAGCCGGGCAGGAGCGCCAGGGAACCCGCAGACAGAGGGCGTGGGCGCGCGGGGCGGCCGGTTTCGGTCGTCGCGCGCGCCTTGCGTATTCTCGGGGCGTGCTTCTCTCAGACAAGGACATCCGGGCCGAGATCGACGCCGGGCGGGTGCGGATCGATCCCTACGACGCATCCATGGTGCAGCCGTCCAGCATCGACGTACGTCTCGACCGCTTCTTCCGGGTGTTCGAGAACCACCGCTACCCCCACATCGACCCCTCCGTGGAGCAGACGGACCTCACCCGGCTCGTGGAGCCGGAGGGGGACGAGCCGTTCATCCTGCACCCGGGCGAGTTCGTGCTGGCCAGCACGTACGAGGTCATCACGCTGCCCGACGACCTCGCCTCCCGCCTCGAGGGCAAGAGCTCGCTGGGGCGGCTCGGGCTGGTGACCCACTCCACCGCCGGGTTCATCGACCCCGGGTTCTCCGGGCACGTGACCCTGGAGCTGAGCAATCTCGCCACGCTTCCCATCAAGCTGTGGCCCGGTATGAAGATCGGGCAGCTCTGCATGTTCCGGCTCAGCTCGCCGGCCGAGCACCCCTACGGCAGTGAGCGGTACGGCTCCCGTTACCAGGGGCAGCGCGGGCCCACGGCCTCGCGGTCCTACCTCAACTTCCACCGGACGCAGGTGTGAGCGGTATGCGCGAGAACCTCAGCTACGAGCAGTTCGGCGTCGCGGTCCGCGAGCTCGCCCAGACCATCGCCGACGACGGCTACCAGCCGGACGTGGTGCTCAGCATCGCCCGCGGCGGCGTCTTCGTCGCCGGCGGTCTCGCCTACGCGCTCGACTGCAAGAACATCCACCTGGTCAACGTCGAGTTCTACACCGGCGTCGGGACGACCCTCGAGATGCCCGTCATGCTCGCGCCCGTCCCCAACGCGATCGACTTCACCGACAAGAAGGTGCTGATCGCCGACGACGTCGCCGACACCGGCAAGACCCTCAAGCTGGTCCGCGACTTCTGCCTCGACGCCGTCGCCGAGGTGCGCAGCGCCGTCATCTACGAGAAGTCGCAGTCGCTGGTGAAGTGCGAGTACGTGTGGAGGCGCACCGACGAGTGGATCAACTTCCCGTGGAGCGTTTTGCCTGTAGTACGTAAGTCGGGGGAGCCGACCACTCGATCCAAGGAAGCCCTCTAGCCTGCACTCATTGCTCTGCTACCGTCGCCCAATGGCTGATCTTGCTGGATGGCTGCAACTCCTTGGTGCGGGCAGCGTCGGTGGCGTTGTAGGTCAATACGTGAGTGCAAGCCCCGAACGGCGTAAAGCTCGTGCCGACGTTCGGAGCGCCATGGCGGAACTGGATGAGCTTGTCTGGCGTGCAGATGAACCTGATGCCTGGCCTCGGTTTCGGAGGGCTCTGCACGCATTCGAATCAGCCTCGATGATCGCCGGGGTATCTCGCGATCTATCGAATTGGTATGTGACCACGAGGCTTGCCTTCTACAGGCAGAGTGGTCGTAATTTGGAGCGGCACGGCGGTCCCGACGAGGGGGGTGGATGGCTAGAATCCCATCATTCGCAAGGCCTGAGTGAGGCTGCCGAGATGATCTACCGAGCTCTGTGGCACCCTCAGCGTTCCCGGTGGTTCCGCAAGAGGCGACTTGCGGCGGCCAAGGACCGGACGCGTAGGGCTGTAGCAGACTCGCCGGAACTCTTGCGCGATCTAGGCAGAGCCGATGGGTCAATCTGATCGCTCGTCTGGCTGGGCGTGTGGGCTTTGGAGTCCCGATGGCCAGGTCGAGGTAACGGGCGCCAGGCGACGGTGTGGCCGGCGCCCGTGGAGGGCCAAGGATTTCAAGTATGCATCCTTATCAGGTCGATCATGGGGGCGCGACAACGTCGGCCAACCGGCGCTGCGCTTTGATCGATGGTCCACTGAGGTCCGGCGCCGACCGCCGCTGTTCGCGCTTGTTGGTGTCAGCCGCTGGTGTCAGGGAGCTATGGCCCGCTTGACGAATTCCACTCGGCGCCCTATGCGGCTTACGACTTGGACCACTCCACATCGGCCCGGCCGGTGAGAACTCGATCGCATCCCTGCGGCTCCCGACGAGAGCGGCACATCTGAGTATCCGTGCTCATGTGCAGTGCCTGTCCACGACAGCATGCTGAGTGACATGCGATCAACAGGCTGTCACCCGAAAACGGAACAGTGGTGCGTATGAAGCACGGGAGTGAACCGTCGATTGGCCCGCAGATCGGTGTCAGCGTGGCGCTACTCGTCATCGACCTGATGGTCATCGCTTGGTTGGTGTTCATCCGCTACGGGATGACGGGCTGGGCCGACAGCTACGACAGCAACAATCCGCCCAGTGCACCCAAGGAAGCGTTGCGGGGAATGTGGCTCCTGGTCGGCGGAGCAGTCGTCACAGGTGGCGGTCTCCTTGCCCTGCAATGGCGTATTCCGGGCACCGTTCAGCTAGTTGTCCTCGGAGTCGGAGCAGGGCTGCTCGCCTCGTTAGCAACCCGTAAATAGCGCACGTTGGCCAACTCACCTTAACCACCACTCTCCCCAGCTCCCATCCCGTCCGCCGTCGACCCACACACCGTGGAGCGGGCGTGGTCCATGGCGTCCAGGTGGAGCGCGCCACTGTACGAACGACCTGGACGCCATGGGCCGCGTCTGCTCGGCTCTGCCTGGGTCGATGGTGGACGGGATGGGAGCTCCCCGCGCACGCCACTTCGGACCCGCGGCCGGGAACGGCGCCCCCTCCATCCCGGTGCCGGCCGATCCCCCGCCGGAGGCATCGCCTTGACCGTAGGCCGTGTCATGCGGTGATCGACTCATGGCTCTTCCGGCCCTATCCACATGTGGGCGCGCGTCGGCGGCGGCAGCGCCGAGCGGGCCGAAGGCAGGAGCGCGGGCGCAGCCAGAGCCGGGAAGCGCGCCCGGCGGAGCGGAGCGCAGCCGGGGCTTGACCTGCTCACCGACGCCATCCATGCCGCTGCCGCCCGCGTCGAAGTCGACGTACCCCCGGCCGGGGACCAACCGCCCCGGACCCTGCGATGGGGCACCCAGCTCGACGTACGCCCGATCCGGGCCTTCGGCGACGGCGAGGACATCACCGAGCAGGCGGTCGCCTCCTACGTCGCCAAGTACGCCACCAAGGCGGCTGAGACGACCGGCACCGTGGACCGCCGCATCGGCAACAAGGACGCCCTGGTCCTCCTCGACGTCCCCGAGCACCCGGCCCGGCTCATCGCCGCCTGCCTCGACCTCCACCCGCTCTACCCGGACCGCAAGCTCCGCGACTGGGCCCACATGCTCGGCTTCCGCGGCCACTTCTCCACCAAGTCCCGCCGCTACTCCACCACCCTCGGCGAACTCCGCCAGGCACGCGCCGACTACCGCGCCGCCCAGCAACGCGCCGCCCTCGGCCTGCCCGACCCCGACGACGAGGAAGCCACCACGCTCACCCTCGCCCACCGGGCCTACGCCGGCCACGGCCACACCCCCGGCGAATCCTGGCTCGCCGCCAACATCCGCCGGGACATCCAGCACAACCGCGCCACCGCCCGCGAGGAGCTGACAGGAGGTGTGCTCGATGAGCACGAGCGTTAGGGAGCGGCAGCGCCGTGAGGACGCGACAGAGCGAAAGGTCATGACGACGGAGGAGTGGGTGCGTCGGGCACTCGTGTTGCAGGGGCGAGTCTGATCGTCAGTGCCAGACCGGCTCGATCAAGCTGGGGTCGAACTTGCGACTCCCCCGGCCGGCAGGGTGGATGAGCACAGCCGAGAGACTGTGCAAGACGATCTCCTGTTGGCGCTCGATCGGTAGCCCGAAGAACTCCTCAACCGTCAGGTTCGTCGTCTGGCCCTTCGCCTCGGCCTGCTTCTGTTCCTTGTAGAAGCGGGCTCTCCCCAACTTCAGCTCGTCCCGCGCTCGTTCCTTCGACGGCAGGAGCTGCAAGAGGGTGGCCACGGTGATCTGTTTGGTCCGCTCGGCCTCGACCAGTTGGGCAATGTCCTGGGTAATCTGCTCCAACTCGTCTTCTCTCGACCATCGCTGGTCGATTGGTACACCCGTCACCGACGCTCGCGCGCGCTGCTCCTCCAGCACGAGTTGAGCGATCAGCCGGTCGACGGGTTCTCCGGTGCGACCGACCTTGCCGCAGCCGCCGTTCACCACAGAGCACCGGTACGTGAACCTGGTGGCCTTTGACTCCGGTGTCCAGCGCTGGTTGATCTGGCCTCGGATTTTGGACTTGCACAGTCCGCAGCGGGCGATCCCTGACAGCAGGTACTTACGGGCGAGTGACGCTCCGGGACGCTTCTGCTTCCGCTCTTCGACCGCTGCGCGCAC
Organism: Streptomyces albogriseolus; assembly: GCA_014650475.1. Lineage (GTDB taxonomy): Bacteria > Actinomycetota > Actinomycetes > Streptomycetales > Streptomycetaceae > Streptomyces > Streptomyces albogriseolus. The sequence continues at coordinate 275,662 of BMVA01000003.1, read as the reverse complement.
GGCTTCCCACTCTTCGAGCGTGTTGATCGGCTCCCACTCGCCGATGATCGGCTGACCGTCCTCCCCGTGAAGGATTTCGCCGTGATAGGTCCGGTAGCCGACCAACCTGGGGGTGGTAAGGATGTGCTCGACGTGGTGGTGGGCCATGCGCTTGGTGCCCTCGCGGGGGTTGCCCAAGCCTTGTTCCTGCCACCTCGTGCGGATGGTGCCGATGCGGACGCCGGCCAGGATTTCGCGCTGTGCCTCGCGGATCGCCTTCGCCGCATCGGGGTCGACCTTGGTTCGGTCATCCTTCCGCCATCCGTAGGGCGCCGGTCCGCCGCTGTCCTTGCCCTGCTGGGCAAGCTCCAGGTGCTTTCGCTTGATGCGGCGCGACGCGTCGTGCGACGACTTGTTGGCGAAGGCGACCATGATGCGTGCCATGGTGCGCCCGTCCGGCGTCCCGATGTTGATGTCATTGGTGACGGTGGCGAACTCGAGCCGCGGGCGCTCGTCGTAGATCTCGATGAGGCGTTCCAGGTCCCTCGGCTGCCGGGCGAGCCGGTCGAGGTCGTAGGCCACGATGCCGTCGATCAGGCCGGCGTGGAGGTCCTTCAGCATCAGCTCGAACTCGTCGCGCACGACGTTGCGTTTGAACGCGGACACGTCGTTGTCCTCGTAGACCTTCACGGCTTGCCAAGAACGCAGGTCCGCCAGGCGCTCGCAGTCCTGTTGCTGCCGAGCGACGCCGAGAGCGTCACCTTCGTCGTCCCGCGAGATGCGGGTGTAGATCCCCACCCTGCGTGCCAAGATCCGGCCTCCCCTGCCTTCCGCAGCAAGGTCAGGCTACTACTGTCATGGAGTCAATTCAGCCTAAGCGTCCAGCCGCCCGTCGTGCGCCGGGACGGGCAGGTGCTCGACGCCTGAGGTGTGCGGCGGCGGGAACGGGGCGGCCCCCGGCGTGATGTGCACGCCGGGGGCCGTCCTCGTCTTTCCGCGCTCGGGTCAGTGCAGGCCCTTGAACGTGTTCCAGCCGCCCGAGCCGACCAGCACCCGGCTGCTGTAGGTGCCGGTTCCCGTGGACGCGTACCGCCACAGCCTCCCGGCGGTGTCGCGGGCCAGCAGGTCGGTGCGGCCGTCGCCGGAGAGGTCGCCGGTGCCGACGAGGGCGGAGTAGGCGTTCCAGCCGCTGCCGACCTTCTCCCGCCTGGTCACGCTGCCGGCGGCGGTGCCGTAGTACCGCCACAGGACACCGGCGGAGTCCTGGCCGAGCAGGTCGCCGCGTCCGTCGCCGTTCAGGTCACCGGCGCCGGTGATCCACTTGTACAGCTTCCAGTTCGCCTGGATCCGCACCCGGGTCTTCAGGCGGTGGTCCGCCGTGCCCGCGTAGAAGTAGATGTCGCCGGTCGTGGTCTGGCGGGCGATCAGGTCGACGCGGCCGTCGCCGTTGAGGTCGCCGGGTGACGTCAGCTGGTCGTACTGGCCCCAGCCCTGGCCGATCACCGTGTACGGCGACGAGGCGCCGACGACCTTGCCGCAGCCGGGGCGGTAGGCCCGCAGCTCGTTGCCCACCCGGACCAGTGCGTCGGCGCACCGGTCGCCGTCCACGTCGCCGACGGGCACGAGCACCGAGCCGGCGGGAAACGCCCCGGCGGTCCCGGCGGTGCGGGAGTTCACTCCGCCGGTCCCGGTACCCCGGTACATCCACACGGCCCCGGCGGAGTCCGTCGCCAGCAGGTCGCCGAAGCCGTCGTCGCCCGCCATGTCCCGCCACACGGCGGCGCCTCCGGTGACCGGCACGGTCCCGGAGACGGACAGGTCGGCGCCGGCGCCGTCGGCGGGCTTCGCGGTCAGGGTCCAGGTGTAGGCGCCGTTCGGGACGTACCGCCCGGCCGCGTCCTTGCCGTCCCAGGAGGCCGGCAGGAGGCCGCGGGCCTCGCCGCCGGACAGGGTGCGCACGGCCTTGCCGCTCGCCTTGTTCCTCAGGGTCAGCGTCCAGGAGGCGGCGGGCTTCGACAGCCACCAGCGCGACGTCCAGGTCTTCCCGGCCCTGATGTCCAGGGCGGACGACGTCTCGGCGTCGATGACGGCGATGCGGGAGGCCGGGACGCCCGAGGGGACGATCCGCACCCGGCGGTCCGCGCCCGCGTAGGCGACGTGTCCGCCGAAGCGGTCCACGGTCCATCCGGCCCGGGGCACGGTCCGGTCGCCCAGCTCCGCCGCGGTGACGATGACGCGCTGGGGCAGGTCCGCCTCGGTGGCGCCGGCCTGGAGGCCCTCGTGCAGGTCGACGAGGGTGAGGCCGGTCGCGTCCGACTGGCGTACCAGGTAGCCGTCCCCGAGGAGCGCCTTGTCGGTGCCGACCTTCACGGAGCGCTTGGCCTGCCGGTCGTAGACGCCGCCGCCCCGGTAGTTGGGCCAGGAGTCGTCGCACTGCCAGTACACCCAGCGCCCCACGGCCTGGAGTTCGCGGGGGACGCACCCGGCGTCGAAGGTCTCGCCCGCGGCGCCCGTCGACAGGTTCTTCGCCGTCACCGTGGTCGGGAGGTCCTGGCCCGGGTCGTCCCAGCTGCTGGTGGCGCTCCACAGCTGGTTGCCCCAGACGGCCGACGCGACGACCTCCCGCTTCTCGAGGACGCTGCCGGTGTCGCCGTCCCCGAAGCGCAGGACGGCCTGCGAGCCGCCCCAGGCCTGGTTGACCACGCCGTACCGGCCGGACAGGTCGACGAGTTCGGGGCTGCCGAGTCCGGAGGTCACCCGCGGGCCCCAGGCGGAGTCGCCGTTGCGGTAGAGCATGGTGACGTCCTGCTCGGTCCCGGCCTCGCGGCCGTGGTGCCCGTCGCCGGAGGCGAACATGGTCACGCAGGGGCCGCTCTCGGAGTCGCCGCAGTCGATGTCACGGCCGCTGACGAGGCCGTCGACGGTCGAGTTCAGCTCCTCGGGGCGCCCGGCGGTCTTCAGCCAGGTGCTGCGGTAGCCGCCGACGTAGGTGCCCGGCATGTACAGCTTGGAGTCGTCGGCCGTGGTGAGGATCCCGCTGCCCAGCGAGATGCCGAACGGTTCGGCCTCCCGGTCCTCGATGTCCGCGACGCGCTTGCGGGTGACGGTGCCGTCGGCGGCGGGCGTGAGGAGGTAGTACCCCCAGTCGAGCGGGCCGTAGTCGGTGTCCTTCTCGGCGCCGGTCACCAGGAGGGAGCCGTCGGGCGTGCGGTGCAGCGAGGGGGAGGCGACGGTCAGCAGGGTCGTCGAGCGGCCCTCGGCGTTCCTGAGGGAGAGCGGGTTGCCGCGGTACTGGTTGTTGCCGGGGTTGGGCGGGGACACGGTGGCGAAGCCGTCGGCGAAGGGCAGGATCGTGTCGTCGTACGCGCCGACGTCCCGCAGGTCGAGGGTGACCGGCTCCGCGTCCAGGTCGTCGCGGCGGTACACCTGGGCGGCGTAGGACTCCGGGGCGCCGAGGTGGAAGACGGTGTCCTGGTCGAAGGTGACGCTCTCGCCGTGGGGGGGAGAGCGTCTTCACCTTGCCGGTGGCGAGGTCGACGACCCACCACCCCTGGTACATCGTGGTGTCCTCCCACTTGATCGCGCGGACGGCCACGGACCGGGAGTCGCCGGTGCTGATGGTGAGGTTCCAGCCTTCCGGCAGGCCCTCCAGCTTCTGGTCCCGCACCTGGCCGTTCTCCGTGCGCAGCAGGTGCAGGCTCGTTTCGGCGTTCTCGGCGCCGGTGCGGGTGATGACGGTGTCGCCGTAGGTGGCGACGTAGGACTGGCCCTCCGGGATCGGGACCGTGACCGTCGGTCCGTCGCCCGTCCGCTGCTGGAGCGTCACGTGCGGGGACGGGGACGCCGCGTAGAGGGCGACGGTGTCGGAGCCGTGACCGAAGTCCCCGGGGTGCTGCGCGAAGCGGAAGTCGTCCACGTCGTAGGCGAGTGGCTTGGGCAGCCGGTGGTCGAGGACGGTCGTGGCGCCGGTGGCGTAGTCGATCCAGCGCAGGCGGTCGTCGCCCTCCTGCGCGGTGAGGAAGCCGGTCTCGCCGGTGTTGAGGACGAGGGTGGCGCGGGGCACGAAGCGGGCGCCGGGGCTGATGACGACGGGTTCGGCGGACGCGGTGGCCGGGTCGGCGGCGGTGGCCGTCCCCGTGGCGGCGCCGAGGCCGGCGGTCACGGCGAGCGTGACGGTGAGAGCTGTACGGCCGAGCGCACGCCGACGGCGCACGGCCCGCTTGTCCAGCGGACGATTCACGTGTGAAGTCCCTCCCCAGGGCGCCGCGCAGGGGGGCGTATCACGATGTCGCCGCTCGTCCTGCGCGAGCAGGGGCGACAGTAGCAGGAGGTGATCACGGCGCGGCAGAGGCGGGCCCCCGGCGTGACGTGCACACCGGGGGCCGGCCGGGCAGGTCTAGAACGTGCCGAGCTTCACGATCGACAGCAGCGCGATCAGCTGGATGGACGACGCGCCCAGGGCCTTCGGCCAGGGCAGGTCGTGGGAGCGGCTCACCATCGCGGTGAGCAGCGCGCCGCCCGCCACCCAGGTGGCCCAGCCGAGGAGCTGCACGAACGTCGCGTCGCCGCCCGCGAACGTGGCGAACACCAGACGCGGGGCGTCGCTGATGGACATGATCAGCATGGACAGGCCGACCGTGGGCTGCCAGGCGCCGTTGCCGCCGAGCTGGCGGGCCAGCGTGTGGGTGACCACGCCGAGGACGAACGCGCTGAGCACCATCGCCACGGCCGTCGTCAGCACGATCGGGATCGCGTTGGACAGCGTCGCGTTGATGGCGTCCTCGCGGGCGCCGTCGAAGCCGAAGACGGCGAGCAGGCCGTAGAGGAAGGTCACGACGAGGGCGGGGCCCCACATCGTGTAGTCGCGCATCCGCAGGAACGTCTGCGGCGGCGACAGGACGATGCCCTTCAGCAGGGCCTTCCAGTGCAGCCGGGGGCCGACCGGGCCGGCGGGCGGCTGGTAGGCGTCGTCCTGCTGGTACGGGTCGTCGATGGAGAAGGCCTGGGTGTGACCGGGGTTGTTGGCCGCGTACGGGTCGTGCGGGGCGCCGTGCGGTCCGGCGGGGTAGCCGCCGTCGCCGAAGTACTCCGGCTCGCCGTGACCGCCGTAGCCGCCCGGGCCGCCCTGGCCGGCGTGCGGCTGCGGCCAGGGGCTTGTGCCGCCCGCGCCCTGCCCGTAGGCGGGCGGCTGCGGCGCCGGGGGGTAGCCGTACGACGGCGCCGGCGGTGTCCGCCGCCCGTGCGGGGGGTGGGGCGGTCGCCCCTGGGGCGCACCGTCGTTGTTCCGTCCGCGTCCGATCCTGAATCCAGCCACGTCCTCGAACGTACCTGGTCCCGGGCGGCCGTGTGTCGGGCCCCGGCCACGCGGGCGGGCTTTGCTGCCGAGCTGTGACATCACCTAGGGGGAGTACCCGGAGGCGTACCCGGGTCCGGCCCCGGACCCACCCCGAGGCGGGTCCGGGCGGGGGCGTCAGGAGGTAGTGTTCGACCGGCCGAAGAACTCGATCTCGGCGATCGCCACCTGCTTCTCCGGGCCCGCGTTGTAGGCCGACCGCAGGACGAAGCGCACGGTCGTCACCTCGCCGACCCGGAACGGGCGGCGCTGGCCGCCCGCGCTCTGGTCCAGGGTGAGGGTACGGGTGATCTTCTCGCCGTCGGCGAGGGTGATCTGCGCGTCGATACGGCGTGGGAGGGCCGACTCCGACAGCTGGTCCGCGCGGGTGGAGGTGCCGGGGGTGATCACCAGGTCCAGCAGGCGGGTCGGCTGGTCGAAGGTGACCTCCAGCCACTCGCCCTCGGCCGCCTGCGAGATGCCGGGCCCCCACCAGGTGTTGTTCAGCTTGTCGAAGGCGAGACCCGCGCCGTGCCCGGTGTACGAGCGGGACGCCTTCACGGCGGACGGGCCGACGGGGGCGCGTTTGGCGAAGTGGTCGCGGGTGGCCTGGATCATCGCGCCGAGGTTCATCACCAGGGCGACGACCAGACCGATCACCACGGCGCCGACCACCCAGTTCCACACCCGGCCGAACCCCCGGCGCAGGCGCGGGCGTTCACCCGCCCACGCCGACTCGGCGCTGCGGTCGGCGAACATACGGCGCCACCACGGGAGGCGCCCCGGGGCGTCCTCGCCGCGCGTCATCGACATGGCGCAGCGCGCGCAGAAGTGCCGTTCGGGGCGGTTGGGGGTGGAGCACCAGGGGCACGGGACGCCGCCCTCCGCGTCCGCCTGCGGGCCCACGGCGCGGACCTGGGGGCGGCGGGCGGCCGTGCGGCCGGGAAGGACGGGGGCGACGGCGGGGTCCTCGGGGCCTTCGCGGGGTTCGCTGTCGGCGACGGGGACGAGGAGGGAGCGGGCCCGCTCGGACGCGTCGCTGTCGGCATCCCCCTGGGCGCGCGGCGGTTCGGCGGCTGCGGACGGCACGGAGGGCAGGGGTTCCGTGTCGTCCTCGGGGGCCGTGACCTGGTCCCGGTCGTCCCGGTCGTCCCGGCGACCGGCGGCCGAGGTCCGGGCGCGGTCGTCCGCGGCGGGGACGGCGCCTCCCGGCGCCGCGCCGACCGCGCCGCCCGGGGCGGCCACGCCGTCACCGATGGCCGCACCGGTCGCCCCGGCCGCACCGGCGCCCCCGGACGCTCCGTCCGACCCGGAGGCTCTGGCCGGCCCGTCGGCACCGGACGCTCCGGCCGACCCGGCGGAACCGGAGACCCCGGCGGAACCGGAGCCCCCCGCGGAACCGGAAACCCCGCTCGCCGCGGTCCGTGCCGGCTCCGCGTGGACGGGCTCCGTGCGGGTCCGCTCGGAGCGGCCCGCGCGACCCCCGTCGGCCCACCCCAGCACCGCTCCGCAGGAGTCGCAGAAGGACTGGCCGGGCTCCGCCGGCGTGCCGCACTCGGCGCAGCGGGAGGCGGTCCGGCCGGGGCCGGAGGACGGGCTGGTCATCGGTCGGTGGTCCTTTCGGCGACGGTCGCGGCGATGACCTCGACCGTGTACGGCATGTGGGCGGGGCGGGCGGCCGCGACGAGTGCGTCCAGCCGGTGGTGGTCGGCGGGGGTCGGGTCGGGCAGCCTGAGGGAGACGTGCAGGTGCGGGCGGCGGTCGCCGGGGACCGGGCCGAGCGGGCGGGCGTGCCAGGCGGCGCCGCCGCTCTCCCGGATCTCGGGCGGTACGCCGAAGACCAGGCGTACGGCCTCGGACAGGCCGCGCCGGGTGCCCCGTACGCGGTGCAGGCGGGCGGCGGCGGCGACGGCGGCCCGCAGGCGGAGTTCCGCCGAGGGGGCGCCCGCCGGGCCGGTGTCGTGTTCGATGCCGTCGGTCTCGGCGCCCACCCAGTCGGCCAGCCAGCGGGTGAAGTCCAGCGGGGCGAGCGCCGGGTCGAAGTACGCGTCCAGGTTGTCGAGGACGACCAGGAAGGGCGCGAGGACCTCGTCCAGGCCGGCGACGAAACGCTGGGCCAGGTCGTCGTCGGCGAAGATCGCGGGCAGCATCGCGCCGATCGGCGCGGACGAGCCCAGCCCGTCGACGGAGCCCCTCATACGGTGTCCCCGATCACGCGGACCCGGTGGTCGAAGGAGAACACCAGGGACGGGGCGGACAGGTCGATGCGGTCGGTGGCCTCGCCGCGCTTGCCGGTGATCGGGTCGGCGGGGTGCAGGAGGACCTGGTCGACGAGTTCGACGCCGGGGACGCGCTGGAGCACGGCGAAGATCTCCCCGGCCTGCACGGGCCGCCCGAAGGGCCAGCCGGTGCCCTCGGCGCCCCCGGTGAGCGGGTCGAGGTGGCGGTAGAGGGCGTCGTGGGCCTGGCGGCGGACCCGGTCGGTGTCGGTGCCGCGGAAGGCGTGCACGGTGGCGACGACGGTGACGCCCTGGTAGTACGGCGGGCCGACGGCCAGCCGGGTGCCGATCAGGCGGCGTTCGTCGAGGTGGCGGGTGATGCGGGAGAGCAGCGCGTCGCCGGGGACCAGTTGCTCGAACCGCAGCCGCCCGCCCGGGTCGGGGACGGCCTGGGGGACCACCAGCACCCGGACCGCGTAGGCGCCGTGCTCGCTCTCGTCGCCCTCCAGGCAGGTGATGCGGGCGGTGTCGGGGGCGGCGCGACGGGCGAGCTCCTCGTAGTCGCGCAGGGTCACCGCGCGTTCCTGGGCGCGCAGGGTGACGGGCGCCCGGGTCTTCGCCTCCTCGACGGTCTCGCCGTCGACGCCGCCGCGCGCGGCCTCCCGGTTGACGACCTCGGAGACGTACGGCACGGAGCGGCGCAGGACGCGGACGGCGCCGCGGGCGACGTTGCCGGCCCTGCCGCCGCCGGTGCGGTAGCGGCGGGCGCGGATGACGGCGCCCTTCGGGGGGACGGCGCCGTACTGGCGGAGGGTGCCGTCGGGTTCGCGGACGGCGGGGCCGAAGGCGATCTCGCCGGTGGTGGCGTCCAGGGTGATGTGCCGGTCGTGCGGGCGGGAGCCGGCGAAGTGCGGGACGACCTCCCAGTCGGTCCAGCCGCCGTGCTCGGCGGTCTGCAGCAGGAGGGGCGGGGTGTCGCCGACGACCGGCGCGTGCGCGAGACGCAGCCGCTGCCCGGGCAGGCCGGTGGACTCGCCGAGCGCCTCGTCGTGGACGGTCTCGGCGTGCACGGCGGAGGCGGTGCCGCCGAGGGTGTACGCCTCGGCGGCCCGCACGGACGGGGAAGTGGTGTAGAAGGGCTGGCCGGGGAGGGGTTCGGTGACCCGGCAGCGCAGCCAGCCGCCTTCGTGGCCGCCGCTGCGGGACAGCACGTGGCCGCCGGGGACGTGCAGGACGACCTCGCCGGGCCGGTTGAGACCGCCGGTGACGTCCCGTTCGACCTCGCACTCCGCCCAGCCGTCCTCGGTCCACGCCTCCCACACCAGCGGCGGCTGGCGCGGGTCGACGCCGACGCCGTCGACGCGGCTGTCGAGCTCCAGGGCGACGGCGCAGTGCGGGACGGCGGCGCTCAGCCCGAACAGCATGCAGTCGCCGGGCCTCGGCGCCTCGGAGAAGCACAGCACGTCCTTGCCCTCGGCGAGGTCGTCGGTGCGGTCGGCGACCGGCTCCCCCTGCTGCTGCACGGCGATCCTGCCCAGCGAGCACGGCACGAGGACGAGGTCGCGTTCGGTGGCGAAGACCACGGCCTCCTCCCGCTCGGTGCGGGTGGTGGCCGCCTCGGTGCCCTCGGGCAGCACGACGGGGTCGTCCTGCGGCGCGGACAGCCAGAAGGTGACGTCGGTGCGCGCGGCGGTGGGCGGGAACCGGGTGATGCCGACGAGGTCGAGGAAGGCCAGGTGGTTCTTCTCGGGCACCCGGTTGAGGCGGTACACGATCTGGTCGGCCATGTGCGCGACCGCCTCGATCAGGGTGACTCCCGGGTCGGAGACGTTGTGGTCGGTCCACTCCGGGGCGCGCTGCTGGATGTAGCGCTTGGCGTCGTCGACGAACTGCTGGAAGCGGCGGTCGTCGAGGTTCGGGGAGGGGAGGGCCATCAGCGGTCGCTTTCGGGGTGGGGGCCGGACTCGCCCGCGCCGGCCGTGCCGCTCGTGCCGGGCTCGTCGTGGGAGGGGATGACGTAGAAGGGGAAGACGAGGCTGCGCGGGTTGCTGGTGCCGCGGATCGAGTAGCGGACGTCGATGTGCAGCACGCCCTCGCCGGGACCGGCGGTGACCCGCACCTCCTCGACCTCGATACGCGGCTCCCAGCGGTCGAGGCTCGTGTACACCTCGTGCTGGATGCGGCCGGCGGTGGCCTCGTTGACGGGGGCGAAGACCAGCTCGTGGATGGCGCAGCCGAACTCCGGGCGCATCGGCCGCTCACCCGGCGCGGTGGCCAGGACGAGCCGGATGGCCTCCTCGATCTCCTTCTCGCCGCTGACCAGGGCGATGCCGCCGGTGGGTCCGATGCGCATCGGGAACGCCCAGCCGGAGCCGACGAACTGCTCGGCCATCAGATCACCGGCTTTCCGTTGGCGGTGAGCAGCCCCATGACGGGCACGGTGGCCGCGCGGATGCCCACACTGGCCGCCGCGTTGATCTGGACGCTGCCCATCGCGGTGAGGCTGGCCAGTCCGGCGGCCTTCAGTGACAGCGCGCCCTTCGCGTCCACGTTCACGGCGCCGACGGACGAGCTGAGGCTGACCGCGCCGCGCCCCTGGAGGGTGAGCGGTCCGCCGCTCCTGATGGTCACCGACCGCTTCCCGTTGAGGGTGAGATCGGTCCCGGCCTCGACGGACACGGACCGTCCGCCCTTGATGACGACGGTGCCCTCGCTGTCGACGGTGATCTCCGTCTTGGTGCGGTCCAGGTTGATGACCAGCTTGTCGTCGCCGGAGACGACCCGGACGCCCTGCTTGCGGGCGCCGGTGGTCTGGCTGAGCAGGTCGACGCGGTTGGCGTCGCGGTCGGACAGGGTGTGCCGGATCGCCCGCCGCTTCACGCCGTCGTGCAGCGGCACGTCCCGCACCGGGGAGGGCTTGTCCACGCCGTTGTAGAGCCCGCCGACGACGAACGGGTGGTCCAGCGCGCCCCGGTCGAACGCCACCAGCACCTCGTCGCCCACGTCCAGCGGGAAGATTCCCCCGCCGCGCTTCCCGCCGAGCTGCACGGTCCGCGTCCAGTCGGAGACGTACGTGTCGTCCAGCCACGGGAACCGCAGCTTGACCCGGCCCTGCTTGAGCGGGTCCTGCACATCGGTGACCAGGGCGTTGGCGACGCTCGGCAGCCGGGGCGCGGCAGCCGCGGCGCCGCTGCCCGCGCCGCCCGAGGTGAGCCCGAACAGGGAGCGCCACTGCCGTCCGCTGACGGTGATCCAGGTCTCGTAGTGCTTGCCGTCGCCGAACACGTGCCGCGCGGACGTCACCGTGTACTTGCCCTCGAAGGGGGCGCCGACGTCGGTGAGGGTGACCGGCACGCCCGGCCGCAGCTTGGGGTTGCCGCGTACGACGACCTCCAGTTCGGCGAAGGACGAGGTGACGTCGTCGGCGAGGGAGTCGGCGGCGTACTTCACCTCGTTCTGCCGGTCGTACGGCTTCTCCGTCTCGACGAGGGTGACGGTGCCGAAGGCGGAGGCGGCCTTCCGCGGGGTGGTGCCGATGTCGATGCCGGGGTGGGCGGCGGTCGGGGCGGTCGCGGTCAGCTCCTTCTTCGCGACGACGTCCCAGCCGCGCGCCTCGACCCGCCCGAACTGGTCGGCGGCGGTCACCGCGGCCCGGCAGCGCAGCACGTCGGCGCCGGCCTGGAGGACGTACGGGCTCTTCTCGCCCGGGGTGCTGGTCGGGGGCGCGCCGGAGGCGGGGTCGGGGCCGGTGAACTGGAAGCGGCCCTTGGCGTCCAGGGACATCACCCGGTCGTTCTCGTCGGCGAGCCGGGACAGGAAGTCCCAGTCGGAGACGTTGGCCTGGCTGATGAACTCGTAGACCGTCCTGGTGCCCTGCACGGTGCCGACGGTCAGGCCGTCCTGGGCGGCGAGCGTGCGGGCGATGTCGGACGCGGTCTGGTTGCGGTAGGCGGCGACGCGGCGGCGGCGCATCATCCGGTGCCCGCGGTCGTAGCCGCGGATCACGGTGAAGGTGCCGGTGCCGTCGTAGTCGGTCTCCATGCCGGTGACCTCGCCGGTCAGCAGCGGCTCGCCGGCGCCCTTGCCGTGGGCGACGGGCGCGATCACCACCTCGGTGCCGAACCGGATGCCGAGCTTGCCGAGCACCAGCCCGTGCGCGTCCCGGAACGTCACCCGGAACGCGCCCGGCACCCCGGCGCCCAGGTCCACCCAGCCGCCGACCAGCAGCGGCGCGAAGTACGGCGGTACGGGCTTCCCGTCGAAGGTGACGTCGACGATGTTGGAGAAAGAGGGCTTGACCATCAGGACGCGACCTCCCCGGCCGCCGGAAGGATCAGTTCGGTGCCGCCCGGCAGCCGGGACGGGTCGTCGATGTCGTTGGCCTCGGCGATCGCCCGCCAGGCCGCCGCGTCCCCGTACTCCCGCCAGGCCAGCGACTGGAGCGTGTCGCCCGCGACGACCCGGTGCACGCGCCGCGCGGTGAGGGCGCCCGAGGTCGGGTTCTGGCCCTTGGTCTGCCCGGGGATCTCGTTCAGCTCCACCTGACAGGCCGCCCGGACCGGCACCCCCGTCGTGCCGAAGAGCGTGTACGTCGCCTGCACGCTCCCGATGTACGCCGTGAACCGCGCCGTCGAGAACGACCCCCACTCGAACACCACCCACGGCGTCGACGGCTGGTCCGCCGCGATGGACTTCGCGGTCACCTCGCAGCAGGAGAACAGCGCCTCGACCTTCTTCAGCACGCTGCTGTCGCCCGGGTCGCCGGAGGAGTCCAGGAAGATCTCCATCGACAGGCTCCGGCCCTCCGCGCCCATGAACTCGGGCAGCGGGCCGTCGCGCAGGGCGGCGGACGGGGTGCTCTTCCACTGGGCGCGGCGCGTCAGCGTCAGCTGCGCCGGGTTGAAGTCGAAGTCGAAGGTCCTGATCAGACCGCCCGGTGTGGTGCTGTCGCCGATGGGGGGCTCGTGGATGGCGAGCGTGGCGCGCACCAGGCTCTTGCCCGCGCCACCCGTGGAGCCCTTGCCTCCCTTGCCTGCCATGTCCTTCGTCTCCGTCCTCGGTACGTGTGCCGTGTGCTGGGGGTGTCGTCCGTCGCGGTCAGTCCGTGAAGCCGTGGTGGGCGATCTCCAGGACCTCCGTGGCCACGCCCGGGTTCGCGGGGTCCAGGGACGGCCCCTGCCAGCTCACCGGCAGGACGTCGATCAGCCCCCAGCGCGCCACCTCGGACCCGTCCGCGCGCAGTGCCGAGATCTGGGCGGTGGGCCGGGTGACGCCGGTCGTCACGGACGAGATCCACGCGGCGACCTTCGACGTGTCCGGGGTCAGCGGGCGGGTCAGCCGGATCGTGGAGAAGGTGACCCGGGTCGGCAGCTGCCACACGAACCCGTTGTTGCCGCCCTCCTGGTACTGCTCCACCTCGACCGTCGACGCGAGCCCCTCACAGCCGTTGAAGGCGCCGAGGCTCTCGCCGTCGATGGTGAGGGTGAAGAAGATCGTGGATCCCGGATCGAGATCGCTGGGCATCGCGGGGCCTTTCAACAGGGGCAGGGGGCGGTTTCAGGTCAGGCGCGCGGGTCGCGGAGCCGGCCGATGCGCTCCCGGTCCATGCGCAGTTCGGTGCGCAGGAGCCGGGTGAGCGGGCCGATCAGCCGGTGCGTCAGCTCGTCGAGCTGACCGTCGGTGAGGGAACGGGGGTCGAACGGGGGCCCGCCGGGCGCCCCGCCCGGCCCCGGGTGCGGGTCATGGGCGCTGTACGGCGGGGGCGGCCCCGGGTCGTACGGCGGGGGCGGGGGCGGTGTGGTGGACGCGGGAGTGCGCTGGACCGGGGGTGAGGGGGGCGACGGGCGTGCCGCAGGGGCCGGCGCCGGGGCGGGAACAGCGGGTGTCGCGCGCTGCACGGGGGGAGCGGGGAGCGCGGACGCCGTGGCCGGTGCCGGGAGGACCGGGACGGCGGTGCCGTGGGCGCGGAGCGGGACGGACCGCGTGACCTCGGCGCGCGCGGACGCCGACGCGGGCGCGGGAGCGGGCCGTTGGGCGGCCGGTGCGGCGGCGCGCTGGACGGCGGCGCCCCGGACGGGCGTGGTGCCCGGCCCGGTGGGGGCGGGGCCCTGCGGGGTCGGTGGCGGGAGCTGCCGGGGGGAGGCGCCGGCCGGCGGCGGTACGGACGGGGCCTGGGGAGCGGGCAGAGGGGTGACCGGGGCGGGTGTGCCGGCGCGCTGAAGGGGGGCGCCGAGGCCGGGGCGTGCGGCGGGGGCGGGGCGGTGCTGTGCGGGGGCGGCCGGGCGGGCGGGCGTCGGCGCGTCGGGCCGCGTGAGGGGCTGCACGGGAGTGCTCGCCGTCCCGTCGCGGGGGGTCCGCGCGGAGGCGGGCGCGGAGGGCTGAACCACGGGCGCGGTGGGCGCGGACGGCACTGCCGGAGACGCGGGACGCCCTGCCGCGAGCCGCTGGATGGGGGGCCCGACAGGCGTGGCCGCGGGGGCGGGCGCGACGGGCGACGGGACGGCGGCGCCCGGCCTCGGTACGGGGACGGAGGTGGAGCCGAGCGGCGGCAGCCCGGTACGGCCGCTCGCAGGCCCCGGCGCTTCCCCGGAGGGCGTACGGCGCTGAAGGGCGGGGGCGTCGAGGGGAGCCGCGGGCACGGAAGCGGCCCGGGGCCGGGTTGCGGGAGCTGCGCGCTCGCCCGCGCGGGGCGCGGTGGTTCGGGGCGGGGCCGTGGAGGGAGCCGTCTTTGGGGCGTCGGTCCGCTGGACGGGGGGTGTGTCGGGGGCGGGGGCCGTGGCGGTTCGGGCCGGGACGTCGGTCAGGCCGGGCGCGGTGGTTCGGGGTGGGGTCGTGGAGGGAGCCGTCTTGGGCGCGTCGGTCCGCTGGACGGGGGGTGCGCCGGGGGCGGGGGCCGTGGAGGGCCGGGCAGCGACGTCGGTCAGGCCGGGCGCGGGGGCCGGGGCGGGTCGGGACGGGACGTCGGTCACCGGGGGAACGGCGGGAACGGAGGGCGTCGGCGTGGCACCCGGAGTCGCGGGGACGTTCACGGCCCGGCGTGCCGGTGCCGTCGGAAACCGCCGCAGTGGTGCGACGGGAACGGCGGAGCCGGTCCGGGCACGGCGCTGAACGGGGGTCACCGGAGCAGCGGCCGGCGCGGGCGTGGCTGTGCCGCCTGCGGCGCTCGCGGCCTTCGCGGGCGTCTCCACCGGCGCGCGTCGCGGGGCCGTCGGCACACCGGGCGGCCCCGGCGTGACCGCCGGACGCGCCGAGTGCGCCGGTCCGCCGGAGGCCGTCGGCACGGCAGCCTCCGCTCCTGGGCCGCCGGACGGACCGGAGGGCTCGGGCTGCCGTGCGCCCGGGGAGCCCCCGCCGGACCGGGCCGCCCGTCGCTGCACGGCGGGCGCGGTCCGCCGCAGAGGTACGGCCGCGGGTGCGGGACGGAGGTGCGGGGCCACCGGCGACAGCGCGGACGGAGCGGAGGGAGCCAGCGCACGGGTCGGCGTCAGGGGCCGGACGGGAGGCGCCGCGGTGGGGGACACCGGTGCCGGAGCCGCTTCCTCCGGCGTGTCCGGGACGGCCCGCTGAAGCACAGGCGCGCTGCCCGAGTCCCGGGCACCGGACTTCACCGGGACGCCCTGGCTCACCGGAGCCTGCACGGCCGCACGAGACACCGTGGGCACCGACGCCTTGGAGGAGGCCGCGGAGGCCGCGGAAGTCGAGGATGCCGTGGGCACCGACGAGCCGGACCGTATCGGGGACCCCAGGGGCACGGAAGCGCCGGGCGGTGTCACCGAGTTCGACGGGGCCGATGAGGCTGACGGAACCGACGAGCCGGAGGGTGTTGACGAACCCGGTGGCATTCCTGAGCCGGATGGCATCGACGAACCTGGTGGCATCCCTGAGCCGGACGGCACCGACGAACCCGACGGCACCGACGAACCCGACGGCACCGACGAACCCGACGGCACAGACGAACCCGACGGCACAGACGGACCCAACTGCACAGACGGACCCAACGGCACAGACGAACCCGCGGACACCGGAGCCCCCGTGCCCCCCGAAGCCCCCGGACGACCGGGAGCCGCCGTGCGCGGTTCGGGTGACGACCCCGACGGCGGAGCCGTCAACGGCGCCCCGAGCAACGGCCGTCGACGCGGCGTGGACGTACCGCCTCCGCCGGACCGGGCGGCCGGCGCCTCGGCCGGTCCGGCCTCGGAGACCGCCGGGACACCGGCGGGACCCGCGCCGGAGCCCCGTGGGCCGACCGTCCCCGTCGTGACCGGCAGAGCCCGCCGCTGCACGGCTCCCGCCACCTCCGGCGTCCGGGTCAGGGACGCGGCCCGGCGCGGACGGGACACCGGAGTGACCCGCGTCCCCGCGGGGCGGATCGCTGCCGCGCGCTGCACCGCCGGCGGCTCCTCGCCCGCGCCCGGCCGGCCGGCGCCGTCCGCACCCGCGGGCGCCGCGACCGGCAGGTCGAACGCGGGCAGGTCCAGCCCCGGCGACGGCCGTGCCGACGCGGTGAGGACACCCTCGACCAGCCCTCCGGGCGCGCCGTCCAGCACGGCGTGCGAGAGCGTGCCGGTGAAGGACGGGTTCTGCCAGGTGCTCAGCCTGCCGCCGAACCCCGCGTCGGCGACCGGCCATGACGGCCGTGAGGTCGCCCGCTGGATCGGCGGCAGCGCGGACCACGCGGCCGTACGCACAGGCGCCCCGGGGACGGACGTACCGCCCCCGGCGTCCGCGGGACCCGCGTCCGCAATACCCGCGTCCGCAGGACCCGGCTCCGCAGGAGCCGCGGGCGCCGCGCCCTTCCGGCGCAACCGGTCGAGGAATCCCATGCCGCGTCAGCCCTCCGCCGGGGCGCGGGTGACGAGCGCGGTGATCTGCTCCGCGTACCGGCGGCGGTCACCGTGTTCGAGGTCCAGGATGTCCTCCAGGCTCCAGTGGAAGTGGTAGGCGATGTACGCGATCTCCTCGTGCAGCCGGTCGGTCGCGTACGTCACGATTCCCCCAGGCGGCTCCCGCCGAGTTCGACCTCGAACGGCTGCTCGCAGTGGGGGCAGGTCACGCCGGCCCGGGTGTGGCCCTCGGCGTTGACCTGTCGGTAGAAGTCCTGGAGGAACGCCAGGTCGGAGGCGAACATGTTCTCCACGACCCCGTCGTGCACCATCGGGAGCGTCCCCAGCCGGGTGATGACCCGGCCGAGCAGCACCACCGACAGGTAGGCGGGGTTCTCCTGCACCCGGACGTCGCGCAACGGGACCAGTTCGTCCCGGGCGGTCGCGAGCCGCATCACCCCGTGCTTGTGCACGGTGCCGGCCTCGTCGACGTAGCCGCGCGGCAGCTCGAAGGGGAACTCGGTGCGCAGCGTCCCGCCGCCGGCGGGGGAGGCGGGCCCGCCGGACACGGCCTCCTCCGGCTCCGCGACGGCGGCCGGATCCGCCTCCGCGGGGTCCGGGCCGGCCGGGAGGGTCCCCGGCCGGGCGGTGGAGCGTCGCATTACTCGATGACCAGTTCTTCGAACGTGATGGTCACCGTCTCGGTCAGCGCGGAGGCCTCGCCGGCCTTCACGGTGCTGGTGTCGATCTTGCTGCACCAGGCGTTGCGCATGTTGTACCGCTTGACCGGATTGTTCTGGTAGTCCATCACCATGATGGTCGCGTTCTTGCGGGCCGTGGCCATCGCGCCGTTGACCGACTCGTTGATCCACTGGTTGAACGCGGCGGACTGGGTCATGCCGCGCACGACTGTGCAGGTGCCGGCCTTCTTCACGCCCGGCATCTTCTTGGTGACGGGCTTGCCCTGGGCCGAGACCTGCTGGTACTCGATCACGTCCTGCTCGATGCTGAGGCCGCTGACCTCGGCGAGGTACTCGACCATCACGCCGTCGATCTGGAGGCCGAAGTTGTGTGACGTGAGGGCGTCACCGGGCTGCAGACTCATCTGTCGTTTCTTTCCTTCGCGAAGAGGAGGAGGGGGGAGCGAAGCTCACCGGAGGCGGGAGAAGGGGTGGCCCTACTCCTCCAGCTCCCCGCTCCCGCTGGAGAACTGCGCCAGCCGGAAGATCACGAACTCGGCGGGCTTGACCGGCGCGATGCCGATCTCGCAGACGACGCGGCCGAGGTCGACGGACTCCGGCGGGTTGGTCTCCTCGTCGCACTTGACGTAGAACGCCTCCTCCGGCCGGGCGCCGAACAGGGCGCCGGAGCGCCACTCGTTGACGAGGAAGGCCGAGACGTTGCGCCGGATCCGGGCCCACAGCTGGTGGTCGTTGGGCTCGAACACCACCCACTGGGTGCCGATCAGGATCGACTCCTCCAGGTAGTTGAAGTACCGGCGGACGTTCAGGTAGCGCCAGGCCGGGTCGGAGGAGAGGGTGCGGGCGCCCCAGACGCGGATGCCGCGGCCGGGGAAGGCGCGGATGCAGTTGACGCCGATCGGGTTGAGCAGGTCCTGCTCGCCGCGGGTGATCTGGAGCTCCAGGTCGACGGCGCCGCGGACCACCTCGTTGGCGGGCGCCTTGTGCACGCCGCGCTCGAAGTCGTTGCGGGCCCAGACGCCGGCGATGTGGCCGCTCGGCGGGACGATCCGGCTCTGGCCGCCGGCCGGGTCGAACACCTTGATCCACGGGTAGTACAGCGCCGCGTACTTGGAGTCGTAGCCGGCGGTCTCCTGGCGCCAGACGCGGATGTCGCGGGCGTTGAGGCCCGGCGGCGGGTCGATGACGGCGACCCGGTCGCCCATCAGCTCGCAGTGCGCGATCAGGCCGAGCTGGACGGCCTTGACCGCCTCCAGGTCGATGTCGCCGCGCTGGTAGGCGGCCATCAGGTCGGGGACGGCGACCATGGAGATCTCGTCCACGGCCTCCAGGCCGCCGAAGCCGGTGCGGTCCGCGGAGTCGCCGACGTACTCGGCCGGGCCCGGGCGGGCGGCGCCGTCGTCGGCGGCGGCCGGGACGGCGGGCGCGGCGGCGGGCGGCGGCACGAGGGCGACGGTCTGGTTGTCGGGGCGGGCGAGCTGGGCCGCGGGCGCCGCCTCCTGCACGGTGATGAGCTTGGAGCGCTCCTTCACCTGCGTGACGACGTAAGTGCGGCTGCTCTTCTTGGCGCTGACGTCGAACGTCTCGACGGGGCGGTCGCCGTCCTTGACGGTGAGCCGGAACCGTTCGGCGGGGCCCTCGCCCTCGGGGTCGGAGACCTCGACGCTGAGCGGGCCCGACCCGGCGGACACGGCGGTGACCGTGAAGGTGCCGAGCTGCGCGGGCGTCCCGGCGGGCAGGGCGGCCGGCGCGGGGGCTCCCGTCACCTCGGCGGGCGTGCCGGACGCCTCGCCCGCGACGCCGCCCGGGGCGCCGCCGACCCGCACCACGTAGGCCGCGCTGCCGCCGTTGTTGAAGAAGCCGTAGACGGAGTGCGCCAGGTAGTACCCGTCCGTGAAGGAGCCGAAGGCGGCGACGAACTGGGTCCAGTTGGTGACCAGGATCGGCTCGTTGAGCGGGCCGGAGGGGGCGAGGCCGACGAAGGCCGCCACCGATGTGCCCACTCCTTCGATGGGGCGCGAGCCGCTGGCCACCTCCTCGACGTAGACGCCCGGCGACAGGTAGGACGGCATGCTCTGCTCTCCTCGGGGTACGAGTCAGGTCTGTACGCACCCTCGCGCGCGCGGCGCGCCCGCCGGAACGGCTGGGAGTGCCGTGTCCGGGGCATCGCCGTTGCCCGGAAAGGCAGCACGCGTGCCGTGACGGGCCCCGCGCGGGCGGGAGTTCCCCGGCCGGTGAGGGGCGCGGGACGCTCCTCGCGCCCCGGTGTACGCGCCCCGCGGGACGCCTCGGAACCGGGCCGGGCAAGCGGGTGCCTTTCCGGGCAGCCGGCCCTGCCTCGCAGCCTCCTGACCGTCCGGGGCGGCTCGACTAGCGTCGACGCGTGAGCCTTTGGACTTCTCTTGAGCCGGCGTCGGCGACGGTCGACCCCGGTGGCCGTACGACGGTGCGGCTGCGGGTGCGCAACACCGGTGACGTGGTGGACGAGTACCGGTTCGAGCCGGTGGGCGACCTCGCGCCGTACGCGCGGGTGGAGCCGCCGTCGCTGCGCCTGTACCCCGGGACCACGGGGACCGTCGAGGTGTCCTTCGACGTGCCGCGCACCCCGGACGCGGCCGCGGGACCGCATCCGTACGCGGTCCGGATCACGCCGACGGAACACCCCGAGGCGACCACGGTCCCCGAGGGGAACGTGACGGTCACCCCGTTCACCGAGGTGCGGGCCGAGCTGGTGCCGCCGGTGGTGAAGGGGCGGCTGCGGGGCAAGCCGGTGCTCGCGGTCGACAACCTCGGCAACACCAAGGTGACCGCCTCGCTGGGCGGCAGCGACAACGGCGACCAGCTCTCCTTCGACCTGGACCCGGGCAACGTCCAGATCGAGCCGGGGCGCGCGGCCTTCGTCAAGGCGCGGCTGAAGCCCCGGGAGATCATCTGGTTCGGCTCCAAGCAGGAGCGGCCCTACACGCTCACGGTGCAGCGCTCCGGGGTCGATCCACTCGGTGTGGACGGGACGTTCGTGCAGCGGGGCTTCCTGCCCGGCTGGCTCGCCACGGTGCTGGCGACGACGGTGGCGCTGGCGATCGCGTTCGCCGTCATCTGGCTGACGTACAAGCCGGACGTGCGGTCGCTGGCCACGGAGAAGACGGCGCAGGCGGCGCCGGGGGCGATCCCCGCGCCCAGCGCCTCGGCGTCCGCGCCCCTCACCCTGCCGAGCGCCGGGCCGTCGCAGGAGCAGAAGCCGCCCGAGCAGGAGGCGCCCGGCGGCTCCGGCGGGGGCGAGGCCGACGCGGGCTCCGGCGAGAAGGAGGAGAAGCCGGCCTCCGGCGACGGGGGCGGCGGCGGAGGCGGCGAGGAGCAGCAGGCCGAGTCCGAGCCGCTGGTCGGCGACTTCATCGTGGGCACCGGCTCCGACCGGTGCGTCACCGTCCCGCTGAAGAAGGGCAAGGCGCAGGACGGCACCGGCCTGGTGATCCAGGACTGCGACGCGAAGGCCGCCAACCAGCGCTGGGAGTTCCGGGGCGACGGCACCGTCCGCTCCATGGGCATGTGCATGGACGTGGCGTGGGGGTCGCGGGACGACGGCGCGCTGATCCAGCTCGCCCGGTGCAGCGGCAACCCCGCCCAGTCCTTCGTGATGAGCGGCGCTGCCGACCTGGTCAACCCGCAGGCCGACAAGTGCGTGGACGCCATGTGGAGCGGCACCGCCAACGGGACCGGGCTGCACCTGTGGACGTGCGGGGGCACCCCCAACCAGAAGTGGACGGTCCGCACGCCCTGACCCCGGCCGCAGGGGCGGCTACCAGGCGCCCTCGCCCGGCACCAGCCGCCCCGCCTTGCGGTACTCCCGCCGCGCCCCCTCCAGCAGGTCGCCCGTGGTGACCCGGCCGTCCCGGTCCGCCGCCGCGTAGGCGGCGGTGACCACGGCGCTGCGGATGGATCCGCCGGCCAGCTCGAAGTCCCGCGCCGGCCGCGACACGTCCACGTCGTCCGCGCACGGCACCCGGGACAGGCAGTGCTCCCACAGCGCGCGCCGCTGCCCGGCGTCCGGGAACGGGAAGTCGACCACCAGGTCGAGTCTGCGGGTGAACGCCTCGTCGATGTTGGCGCGCAGGTTGGTGGTGAGCAGCGCGATGCCGTCGAAGGACTCGAGACGCTGGAGCAGATAGGCGCTCTCCATGTTGGCGTACCGGTCGTGGGCGTCCTTGACCTCGGAGCGCTTGCCGAACACCGCGTCCGCCTCGTCGAAGAGCAGCACGGCGTCGGTGCGGTCCGCCTCGGAGAAGACCCGCTCCAGGTTCTTCTCGGTCTCCCCGACGTACTTGTCCACGACGGAGGAGAGCCGTACGACGTAGAGGTCCAGGCCCAGTTCGGCGGCGACGACCTCGGCGGACAGGGTCTTGCCGGTGCCCGACTCGCCCGCGAACAGACCGAGCACGCCCCGGCCCCGGCCGCCTCCGGCGCTGAGCCGCCAGTCGCCGAGCACCCGGTCCCGCAGCCGCGCCCGCCGCGCCAGTTCACGCAGCTGCGTCAGGGGCGCCTCGGGCAGCACCAGGTCGTCCCAGGTCACCGCCGGCCGGATGCGGCGGGCGTGCTGCTCCAGTCCGGAGGTGGACTGCTGGCGGGCGGCGAGCCGCAGATGGTCGGGGGCGAGGGGGGCGCCGTCGAACGCGGCGAGGGCCCGAGCGGCCCGGACCGCCCGCGTCACCCGGTCGGCGCCCAGGTGGTACGGGGCCACGGTGGCGGCCAGGTCGAAGCCGAGGTCCGCCTCCGGTGTGCCCGTCCGGGCCGCGGGGTCCGGCGTGCCGGTTTCTTCGTGCAGGGCGGCGGCCCAGGCGCGCACGGCGTCCGTGCCCAGCCTCGGGGCGTCCAGCACCAGCGGGTCGTCGTCGCACCACTGCGGGTCGTACGGCCGGGGTCCGGTGAACACCACGGGCACATCGGGCACCGACAGTGCCCGCACGAGTGCCCCCGGGTCGTCCGGGGGCAGGGTGACGACCAGCGGGCGGCCGAGCAGCCGGGCCTCGCGCACCAGGGCGGCCGGCGGCTCCTGGCCGTGCGGGCCGCGGGGCGTGTAGTGCAGGGCGCCGCCGGGCAGTGCCCGGGCCGCGTGCGCCAGGCCCTCGCCCTCGCGGTGCTCGCGCAGATAGACGGTGAGCGGCTCCTCCTTCAGCCGGGCGGCGAGCCGTCCGGTGAAGCCGTCCTCCGCGGGAAGCTCGGACGGCACGGTGAGCGGGCGGACCCGTCCGGCCAGCGACGGGTCGGGGGTGTCGTCGCCGAGCAGATGGGCGACCACCCGGTCCGGCACCCGCAACGAGCGGCTGAGGAACGGGCGTTCCGGCTCCTCGACGTCCAGCAGGGCGAAGGCCCGCAGCGGTGCGGAGGGGTGGAGGACCGCGCGCGCCTCGGGCCGGTGCACGGGCGCGCCGGACACGTCGAGCGCGAGGCCGGCGGTGGCGCGGCGGCGGCCCACGTCGTCGTTGAGATAGCCGTACAGCGGCTCGAAGGAGCGGTCGAGGTCCGGGGCGAGCGCCGCCAGCAGCACCGTGACCTCCAGCGGGCGCAGGCCGAGCCGCCGCGCGAGCGGGCCGAGCCGGTCGCCGGGGGGCTCCTCGTCGTCCGGGGGGTCCGGCAGGGGCGCGGGGCCGGTGTGCAGGTGGTGGCGTACGGCCGCCTCGGAGAGGTACAGGCCGCGCAGAGGGTCGTCGGCGGTGGGGTCGTCCGCGGAGCGGTGCTCCACCAGCCGGGCGACTTGGGCGCGGAGCCGGGTGACGCGGGCGAGGAGGGCGTCGGCGGGGTCGGGGTGCGGGTGGTTCACCGGGTGCGCCGTCCGCGCTCGACGTGGTGCGGGCGGTGGGCGCGGCCGGGCGTGCCGTCCTGGGCGCCGTCGACGGAGCGGACCCGGACGACCGCGCCCTCGGTGACCGGCGGGCCCGCGTCGTACTCGGGGTACGACGGGAACGGGACCAGCGCCACCAGGTCCAGGGAGGGCCTGAGTTCGTTGCCGAGCGCCGACCAGATCTCGGCCGGCGACCGCGACTCGGTCCGCGTCCCGGCCACGGACAGCGTCACCGACAGGCCCAGCGCGGCGAGTCCGGGCGGAAGGTCCGCGGGCGGGAGGATCTCGCGGGGCAGCAGGGTGGCCAGCGCGGCCGACAACAGGCGGTGCTCGTCCTGAGGCTGCCGCGTCCACGCGGTGACCAGGTACGACAGGCGGAACCAGCGCGGCGGCACCCGGCGCCGCACCACCTGGCCGGTGTCGTCGGTGACCGCGACCGTGCCGCGCTCCCGCCGGGACACCTCCTCGCAGATGTCGTACAGATAGGCGTTGAGGACGGGCGCGTTGCGGCGGGCCGCCCAGTCCCGGGTCGGGGCGTCCAGCGACACCTCGACGCCCGAGCCGGCCAGGGCGCCGCTCTTGAGAAGCCCCTTGAGGACCTCGTCCACCTCGTGGATCACCGTCGTACTCCTGCTCTGCCGTCGCGCGGTCCGCCTGACGCGTCACCGCCGGGCCCCGTCGATGGTGCCGGGGGCGTGCCGCGCGGGGCCCGGCGGCGGGGCGGGCGCGCGGGCACGAGAGGGTGCCCGCGGGGCCCCAACTCAGGTGCCCGGGAGGTCAGATGTAACCTTCCCGAAGGGCGTACGCGACGGCGTGCGCCCTGTTGCGGAGGTGCAGCCGCGTGGTGATTCCGTGCAACACGTTCTTGACCGTCCGCTCGGAGTACGAGAGCTTCCCTGCGATCTCTCCCGTGTCCAGTCCCTCGGACACGAGCCGCAGGACGTCGACCTCGCGGGCCGTCAGCCCGCTCGCGGGGGCGCCGGCGTGACCGGCGGACGTGCGGTGCAGCGTGCCCACCCGGTTGATGAGCCGGCCCAGCAGGTCCCCGGGGAGGTCCCCGTCGCCCCGCGAGGCCGCGACGACCGCGCGCACCAGCCGCTGCGCGGTGGCCTCGTGGCGCCAGACGATCGCGCCGACGCCGCACTCGACGACGTCGAGCAGCTCGCTCTCCCGGATCGCGCCGACCACGAGCACGGCGCGGCTGCCGTCGCTGCGGACCAGCTTGCGCATCCGCGCCAGCAGCCCCTCGTCCAGCTGGTCGTTGACCAGGAGGGCAACGGTGCCGGGGCCGGGCCGCCCGTCCTCCACCAGGTCGATGACCGGGTGGCGGCGCAGTTCGCTGGCCGCGCCGGCCCGGGAGATCGGGTCCGGGGCCTCGACCACCACGGGGATACGGCTTCCCGGCCCGGCGGGCGCGGCCGTCTCCTGGCCTGTCAACGACGCGTTGTGCAACCGATTCCCCATACCCGACCGTGCGACCGCCGCGGGGGCGGCCGCGTCCGACGCTGCGGTTCCACACTCCTGTGGCGGGTGGGGCGCGGGCAATCGTGGAGAACCACGAGAGGCACCACGAGATCGGGGCGCGCGGGCGCGCACCCCTCGGTGGCCCGGTCACGGTTCTGCGCGCATGGAACACGATCCGCTGCCCCGCGTCCATACCCGCGGTACGGATGCGCACCTCAGCTCCAACTTCTGCCTCAACAGGCCGTTCTCGTACGCCCGTCGGGGCACCCGTACGCCCTTTTCCGCGTCCTTCAGACCGGGGCCGGTGTCCGTGGCGACGCCGTCCCCCGCCCACGATCCGCCCGGCCCAGGAGGAACCCGTGCCGTTAGCAGAGCCCCTGAGCGAACGGGACGACGCCCTGCGCCTGCTGGCCGCGCAGGGCGAACGCGCCCGTGCCGGCGCGGTCCGGCTCGTCCTGCTGCGCGGCGCCACCGGCACCGGACGCACCGCGCTGCTGAGCGCCGCCGCCGAGCAGGCGGCCGGGCAGGGGATGCGGGTGCTGCGGGCGCGCGGCGTCCCGGAGGACGGCGGCGCCGACTGGGCCGTCGTCCGGCAGCTCTTCGGCGCCGACGCGGACTTCCTCCAGGAGCCCCCGGCGCCCGGCGCGTCCCCCGCCGAGCACCGCAGGACGCAGGGCGCGCTGCTGTGGCGGCTGCTGGAGACGTACGCGCGACGGGGCCCGCTCTTCGTCGCGGTCGACGACGTGCACGCCGCCGACGCGTCCTCGCGCCGCTGGCTCACGGAGGCGGCCCGGTTCGTCGACGGCCTGCCGGTGCTCCTCGTGGTCACCGAGCGCAGCCAGTACGACATCGACCCGGCCGGCCACGGGCTGGCCCACGGGCTGTCCCCCGCCCTCGTCCACACCCACACCCTCGCCCCGCTGAGCGACGGCGCCGCCGCGGACCTCGTGCGGGCCGCGTTCCCGGACGCCGAGCCCGGACGGGTGGCGGACTGCGTGCGCGCGGGGGCGGGCAACCCGCTGCTGCTGCGGGCCCTGCTGCACGACCTGTCGTCGTGGACGGAGTCCTCGCCGGCCGCGCTGCCCGACACCTGCGCTGCGCTGTACCCGGGCGCCTACCCGGACGTCGTCTCGTGGTGGCTGGCCGGCGCGGGCGGGGCCACGGCGCGGGTCGCCCGCTGCCTGGCCGTGCTGGAGAGCGGGGAGGCGGACCAGGCGGCCGCCGCCCGCACCCCGGAGCCCGCCGGGGACGGCGCCGGGCCCCGGCGGGACCGGTACCCGGGGTACTGCCCCGACGAGCGCCGCGGCGCCCAGGCGCGGACCGTCGCCCGCATGGCGCAGGCCGACCCGGACCGGGTCACCGGCTGGCTCACCGCGATGACCCGCCTCGGCCTGCTGCGCCGGGACACGGACGGACTGCACCGGTACGCCCACCCGCTGCTGCGGGACGCCGTGCTCAGCGGCTGGACGAGCGGGCGCCGCAGGGAGGCGCACCGGGCCGCCGCCGAGGAGCTGATGCGCGAGGGCGCCCCGGTCGGTGCGGTGGCCCGGCACCTGCACCACGGCGCCGCGGTGGCCGAGCCGTGGGCCGTGGACGTGCTGCTCGACGCGGCGGCCGAGGAGGTCCGCGCCGGCCGGCCGCGCTGCGCCGTGGCGTTCCTGCGGCGCGCCCTGGACGAGCCGATGGAGCCCGTCCGCCGGGCCACCGTCCTGATCCAGCTCGGCTCCCTGGAGTGCGCCGCCCACCCGTCCGGCGGGCTGCCCCGGCTCGCCCAGGCCGTACGGCTGCCCGGCGGCTCGCGGGACCGGGTGCGGGCGACGGTCGCCCTGGCCACGGCGCTGGCCCGCAGCGGGGACGTCGTGGCGGCGCGGCGGATGCTGCGGGAGGAGGAGCGGCGGCTGGCGGGGCGTCCCGGTCTGGTGCGGACGCTGCGCGCGGTCACCGTGCTGCTGTCCGACGCCACCCCGCACACGGCGCGCGCCGGCCACGAGCCGGTCCCGCCCGCGCCGGACGACGAGGGGCCCGACCTGCTGGACGCGGCGTACCGCATGCTGGCCGTGCGGCACGGGGCGACGGCGGGGCTGATCTCCTCGCGGGAGGCGATGGAGCGGGTCCGGGCGCTCACCGGGAGCCCGGCCGACCCGCTCGCCGTGCCGTTCCTGTACGGCATGGCCGCGCTCGTGGCGCACTGGGCGGACGAGCTGGACGAGGCCGAGCAGCTGGTCCGGCGGGCGCTCGACCCGCTGGCGTCGTTCCTGCTGCACCCGATGCACCACATCCTCACCGACATGCGGGTGGACGTCGCGGCGGCCCGCGCCGACTACGACGCCGTCCTGGCCGAACCGCGCGCCCGCGCCTCGGGGATCCTGTCGTCCGGACCCGGCCCCACCAGCGCGCACACCCAGGCCGTGATCGCGCTGGTGGAGACGGGCCGGCGGGAGGAGGCCGCCCGGCTGGCGGACGGCTTCGACCTGCTGACCGCCCCGGACTCCTGGCGCACCCACCGCTTCCTGTACGCGCGGGCGGTGCTGCGGGCGGCCTCCGGGCAGCCGGCCGAGGCGCTGGAGGACTTCCTGGAGTGCGGGCGGCGCCAGGCGTCCCGCGAGGCGCACCTGTCCGTGCAGTCGCCGTGGCGGGTGGGCGCCGCCGAGTGCCTGCTCGCGCTGGGCAGGTCGCGCGAGGCGCTGGAGCTGGCGGAGGAGGAGACACGGCTCGCCGAGGCGTGGGGCACCGCGCGGGTGCGGGGCCGGGCGCTGCGGATGCTGGGCGAGGCGACGGGCGGCCGGCGGGGCCTGCGGCTCACGGCGCGGGCGGTCGGACTGCTGCGGGGGACGCCGGGCGGGGCCGAGCTGATCGCCGCGCTGATCGCGCACGGCAGGCTGCTGCTCGCCTTCCGGGAGCGCTCCCAAGCGCGGGAGGTGCTGCACGAGGCGGTGGAACACGCGGAGCGGCTCGGCGCGGTGCGGCTGCGCGGCGTGGCGGAGGACCTCCTCCACGAGGGCGGCGCCCGTCGCCCCGGCGCTCCCCGCACGGGTCCGGCCGCCCTGACGGACAGCGAACGCCGCATAGCCGGCCTGGCGGCCGAGGGCCGTACCAACGCGGAGATCGCGGCGTCCCTCCACCTGGCCCGCCGCACGGTGGAGACCCACCTGACGGCGGCCTACCGCAAACTCGGCATCACCCGCCGCACGGAACTACCGGCCGCCCTCCCCCCGGTCCCGTACGGGCCCGAGGCCCGCGCCGGCTGAGGAACGCCGAAGGGGCCGCCCCTCGGGGCGGCCCCTTCGACCCGCTGCGTCCTACTTCACGGGCTCCGGCTCAGGAGCCGGTTCCTGCTCCTCCTCGCCCGCCGGGTCGATCGGCGTCTTGACCGACTCCAGGAGGAGCTGGGCGACGTCGACGACCTGGGTCGACTCCTTGGCCTTGCCTTCGTTCTTCTTGCCGTTGACCGAGTCGGTCAGCATGACCAGGCAGAACGGGCAGGCGGTGGAGATGATGTCCGGGTTCAGGGACAGGGCCTCGTCGACGCGCTCGTTGTTGATGCGCTTGCCGATCCGCTCCTCCATCCACATCCGGGCGCCGCCGGCGCCGCAGCAGAAGCCGCGCTCCTTGTGGCGGTGCATCTCCTCGTTGCGCAGGCCCGGGACCTTGCCGATGATCTCGCGCGGAGGCGTGTAGATCTTGTTGTGGCGGCCCAGGTAGCACGGGTCGTGGTAGGTGATGAGCCCCTCGACCGGGGTGACCGGGATCAGCTTGCCCTCGTCCACCAGGTGCTGCAGCAGCTGCGTGTGGTGGATGACCTCGTAGTCGCCGCCGAGCTGCGGGTACTCGTTGCCGAGGGTGTTGAGGCAGTGCGGGCAGGTGGCGACGATCTTCTTCGCCGACTTCGGCTTCCGCGACTCCTCGGTCACCTTGCCGTCGTCGTCCATCTCCTCGCCGAAGGCGGCGTTGAGGGACATGACGTTCTCCATGCCGAGCTCCTGGAACAGGGGCTCGTTGCCGAGGCGGCGGGCGGAGTCACCGGTGCACTTCTCGTCGCCGCCCATGATCGCGAACTTGACGCCCGCGATGTGCAGCAGCTCCGCGAAGGCCTTGGTGGTCTTCTTGGCGCGGTCCTCCAGGGCGCCGGCGCAGCCGACCCAGTACAGGTACTCGACCTCGGACAGGTCCTCGATGTCCTTGCCGACGACCGGGACCTCGAAGTCGACCTCCTTGAGCCACTCCAGGCGCTGCTTCTTCGCCAGGCCCCAGGGGTTGCCCTTCTTCTCCAGGTTCTTGAGCATCGTGCCCGCCTCGGACGGGAACGCCGACTCGATCATCACCTGGTAGCGGCGCATGTCGACGATGTGGTCGACGTGCTCGATGTCCACCGGGCACTGCTCGACGCAGGCGCCGCAGGTGGTGCAGGACCACAGGACGTCCGGGTCGATGACGCCGTTCTCCTCGGCGGTGCCGATCAGCGGCCGCTCGGCCTCGGCGAGGGCGGCGGCGGGCACGTCCTTGAGCTGCTCCTCGGAGGCCTTCTCCTCGCCCTCCATGGTCTTGCCGCCGCCGGCCAGCAGGTACGGGGCCTTGGCGTGCGCGTGGTCGCGCAGCGACATGATCAGCAGCTTCGGGGAGAGCGGCTTGCCGGTGTTCCAGGCGGGGCACTGCGACTGGCAGCGGCCGCACTCGGTGCAGGTGGAGAAGTCGAGCAGGCCCTTCCAGGAGAACTGCTCGACCTGGGAGACGCCGAAGACGTCGTCGTCACCGGGGTCGGTGAAGTCGATCGGCTTGCCGCCGGAGGTCATCGGCTGCAGGGCGCCGAGGGCGGTCCCACCGCGGGCGTCGCGCTTGAACCAGATGTTCGGGAAGGCGAGGAAGCGGTGCCAGGCCACACCCATGTTGGTGTTGAGCGAGACGACGATCATCCAGACGAACGACGTCCCGATCTTGATCATGGCGGCCAGGTAGACCAGATTCTGCAGCGTCCCGACGGACAGCCCGTCGAAGGCCTGCACCAGCGGGTACGACGCGAAGTACGCCGCCTCGTAGCTGTCGACGTGGTGCAGGGCGCCCTCGAGGCCGCGCAGCACGTAGATGGCGAGGCCGATGGTGAGGATCACGTACT
This sequence comes from Streptomyces albogriseolus, assembly GCA_014650475.1. Lineage (GTDB taxonomy): Bacteria > Actinomycetota > Actinomycetes > Streptomycetales > Streptomycetaceae > Streptomyces > Streptomyces albogriseolus. The sequence goes on along the minus strand of BMVA01000003.1, from coordinate 246,199 downwards.
CGACGAAGTACGCCTGGCCGGCCTTGGAGCCGGCGAAGCGGGACTTGCGGCCGGGCCGGGACGGCAGGCTGAGCAGACGGATCACGATCAGCACCGCGATGCCCAGGACCGTCATGACGCCGATGAACTCGATGTACATCTCGAACGGCAGGAAGCCGCCGATGACCGGCAGCACCCAGTCGGCCTGGAAGAGCTGGCCGAAGGCCTGGGCGAGCGTCGGCGGCAGGGTCAGGAAGCCGACGGCGACGAACCAGTGGGCGATGCCGACGACGCCCCACCTGTTCATGCGGGTGTGGCCGAGGAACTCCCGCACCAGGGTCACACTGCGCTGGTAGGGGTTGTCGGTCCGGGTGCCGGCCGGGACCGGCTGGCCCAGCTTGAAGTACCGGACGAACTGGCCGATCGCGCGTGCGAGCAGCGCGACGCCGACCACGGTCAGGACCAGCGACACGATGATCGCGGCGAGTTGCATGGGGGCTCCTCGGGCCTGCGAGGGGTTCAGGGGGCGGTTTGTCGGGGGGTTCACCGGGGTGTGCCGTCCGGCTCCCGTCCGGCTTCCCCGAGATTACTAAGCGGTAACTTATGCAGTCCGTCTGAGACTACCCCCATCTCAGGCCGCACTGTAGCCGGGCGCGGGGTGATCTGAATCGCTGAGGGTTGCCTATGCGGGCGGCGTGTGACACGCCCCGGATGGCGTCCGGGATCCGATCGTGTTATTCACGCCAAATCGGTCGATACGCCCCTAACTTATATCCGTGCTCTACGGGATCGCCGCCGCCGCCGCCACACTGCTGCTCTCCGCCCTCCTCACCGGGGTGCTGCGGGTCCCCGCCCTGCGTCTCGGGATCACCGACCGCAGGCGGCGCCGGCCCCTGCCGCTGTCCGGGGGAACGGCCGTCGCGCTCGCCACCGTCCTGGTCGCGGCCGGCGCCGACGCCGCCGGTCTGCTGCCCCTCGGCGCCGGGGTGGGCCGGATGGCCGTGGCCGCCGGCTGTGTCGCCCTGCTCGGGCTGGCCGCCGACCTCCGGCGCCTGCGGTGGTGGGTCGCGCCGGCCGGAACGGCGGTCGCCGCGGCCTTCGTCGTGCCGTACGAGGAGACCGGCGTGGCCGCGGGGGTGGCGGCCGTGGGCTGGATCGTCGTCGCGACCGCCGCCTTCCGGGCGCTGGACCACGCCGACGGACTGGCCGGCACGGTCGGCGCGGTGGGCGCGTTCGGGGCCGCCGCGTGCGCCACGGCCGAGCTGATGGACGGCCTGGCCGCGCTGCTGGGCGTGCTGGCCGCCGCCCTCGCCGGGTTCCTGCTGCACAACTGGTTCCCCGCACGGGCGGGCCTGGGGGCGGCCGGCGCGCTGTTCACCGGCTTCGTGCTGGCCTCGTCGGCGGTGTTCGTGCGGGCCGGGCAGGGAGTCGGCGCGGGAGCGGCCGTGCTGTACGCGCTGGCGGCGATCGGGTGTGCGGACGCCGCCCTGGTGGTACTCGGGCGGCGGCTCGACCGCCGGGCGGTGACCCGTGGGCGCCCCGACCACATCGGGCACCGGCTGCGGCGGCTGGGCCTCGCGCCCCGCGCGGTGCCCGTGCTGCTGGGCGCCGGGTCCGCGGGAGGGGCGCTGGTCGCGGTGTGCGTGCACACCGGCAGGCTGTCCCCGGGGGCGGCATGGTGGGTCGCGGCGGCCGCCGCGGTGCTCGTCCTGGTGCTGGTGCGGCGTCCCGTCACCCCTGTTTTCCGTCCGCGTCAACGCGTCGCCAGTGCGTCGTCGCAGGTCAGCGAGCGGTTGCGTGTAAGGAGCGGATAAGAGTTGAGTCTGCTCGACTCAGCTCTGTTGACCCGACGGCGGCCGTCATGCATGCTTGAGTCTGTTCCACTCAAGTCAGCTGGAGGAATCGAAATGGCACGTGCGGTCGGCATCGACCTGGGCACGACTAACTCCGTCGTCAGCGTTCTGGAGGGCGGCGAGCCCACCGTCATCACCAACGCCGAGGGCGCCAGGACCACGCCTTCCGTCGTCGCCTTCGCCAAGAACGGTGAGGTGCTGGTCGGTGAGGTGGCCAAGCGCCAGGCCGTGACCAACGTCGACAGGACCATCCGGTCGGTCAAGCGCCACATGGGCACCGACTGGAAGATCAACCTGGACGGCAAGGACTTCAACCCGCAGCAGATCAGCGCCTTCGTGCTGCAGAAGCTGAAGCGGGACGCCGAGGCCTACCTGGGCGAGAAGGTGACCGACGCGGTCATCACCGTCCCGGCGTACTTCAACGACGCCGAGCGCCAGGCGACCAAGGAGGCCGGCGAGATCGCCGGTCTGAACGTGCTGCGCATCGTCAACGAGCCGACGGCCGCCGCCCTGGCGTACGGCCTCGACAAGGACGACCAGACGATCCTCGTCTTCGACCTCGGTGGCGGTACCTTCGACGTCTCCCTCCTGGAGATCGGCGACGGTGTCGTCGAGGTGAAGGCCACCAACGGTGACAACAACCTCGGTGGTGACGACTGGGACCAGCGCGTCGTCGACTACCTGGTCAAGCAGTTCCAGGCCGGTCACGGCGTGGACCTGGCCAAGGACAAGATGGCGCTTCAGCGTCTGCGCGAGGCCGCCGAGAAGGCGAAGATCGAGCTGTCCTCGTCCACCGAGACCTCGATCAACCTCCCCTACATCACCGCCTCCGCCGAGGGCCCCCTGCACCTCGACGAGAAGCTGACCCGCGCCCAGTTCCAGCAGCTGACCGCGGACCTGCTCGAGCGCTGCAAGACCCCGTTCAACAACGTGATCAAGGACGCCGGCATCTCCGTCAGCGAGATCGACCACGTCGTCCTGGTCGGCGGTTCGACCCGTATGCCCGCCGTCGCCGAACTGGTCAAGGACCTGACCGGCGGCAAGGAGGCCAACAAGGGCGTCAACCCGGACGAGGTCGTCTCCATCGGCGCCGCGCTCCAGGCCGGTGTCCTCAAGGGCGAGGTCAAGGACGTCCTCCTGCTCGACGTCACCCCGCTGTCCCTCGGCATCGAGACCAAGGGCGGCATCATGACCAAGCTGATCGAGCGCAACACCACGATCCCGACCAAGCGCTCCGAGATCTTCACGACGGCCGAGGACAACCAGCCGTCGGTGCAGATCCAGGTCTACCAGGGCGAGCGCGAGATCGCGGCGTACAACAAGAAGCTCGGCATGTTCGAGCTGACCGGTCTGCCGCCGGCGCCGCGTGGCGTCCCGCAGATCGAGGTCTCCTTCGACATCGACGCCAACGGCATCATGCACGTCACGGCGAAGGACCTCGGCACCGGCAAGGAGCAGAAGATGACCGTCACCGGCGGTTCGTCGCTCCCGAAGGACGAGGTCGAGCGGATGCGCCAGGAGGCCGAGAAGTACGCGGAGGAGGACCACGCCCGCCGCGAGGCCGCCGAGACCCGCAACCAGGGCGAGCAGCTCGTCTACCAGACCGAGAAGTTCCTCACGGACAACGCGGACAAGGTGCCCGGCGAGATCAAGACCGAGGTCGAGGCCGCCGTCGCCGAGCTGAAGGAGAAGCTCAAGGGCGAGGACACCGCCGAGATCCGCACGGCCACCGAGAAGGTCGCCGCCGTCTCGCAGAAGCTGGGCCAGGCGATGTACGCCGACGCCCAGGGCGCGCAGGCCGCGGGCGGCGCCTCCGCCGGCGCCGGTGAGGCCAAGGCCGACGACGACGTCGTCGACGCCGAGATCGTCGACGAGGACCGGAAGGACGGTGCGGCGTGACGGAAGAGACCCCGGGCTTCGACGAGCAGCAGCCCGATGTCCCTTCCGGCGCACCGTCCGACGACGCCGAGCCGCAGGCCGCCGCTCCCTCCCCGGAGGAAGAGGCGGCCCCGGCCGGGGACACCGAGCAGAACGCGGCTCTGGTGGCCCAGCTGGACCAGGCCCGCAGCGCGCTCAGCGAGCGCACGGGGGACCTCCAGCGCCTCCAGGCCGAGTTCCAGAACTACCGCCGCCGTGTCGAGCGGGACCGGGCAGCCGTGAAGGAGACCGCCGTGGCGAATCTCCTGACCGAACTGCTCCCGGTGCTCGACGACATCGGCCGGGCCCGTGAGCACGGCGAGCTGGTGGGCGGCTTCAAGTCGGTCGCGGAGTCGCTGGAGACCACGGCGGCCAAGCTGGGCCTCCAGCAGTTCGGCAAGGAGGGCGAGCCCTTCGACCCGACGATCCACGAGGCCCTGATGCACTCCTACGCGCCGGACGTCACCGAGACGACGTGCGTGGCGATTCTTCAGCCGGGGTACCGCATCGGCGAGCGCACCATCCGCCCCGCGCGGGTGGCCGTCGCCGAGCCGCAGCCCGGCGCGCAGACGGCCAAGCCGGCCGAGGAGGGCGCCGAGGCGCAGGCCGACGGGGAGAACAAGGAGAACGGTGGCCCGGAGGAGGGCTGACGTTACAGCTGACGCAGGGAAGGAGGGACGTCGGGGATGAGCACCAAGGACTTCATCGAGAAGGACTACTACAAGGTCCTCGGCGTCCCCAAGGACGCCACCGAGGCCGAGATCAAGAAGGCGTACCGGAAGCTCGCCCGCGAGTACCACCCGGACGCCAACAAGGGGAACGCCAAGGCGGAGGAGCGGTTCAAGGAGATCTCCGAGGCGAACGACGTCCTCGGCGACCCCAAGAAGCGCAAGGAGTACGACGAGGCGCGCGCCCTCTTCGGCAACGGAGGGTTCCGTCCGGGGCCGGGCGCGGGCGGCGGCACCTTCAACTTCGACCTCGGCGACCTCTTCGGGGGTCAGGCCGGCGGCCAGGCGGGCGGCTTCGGCGGCGGGCTCGGTGACGTCTTCGGGGGCCTGTTCAACCGGGGCGGCCCGGGGACCACACGGACCCAGCCGCGCCGGGGCCAGGACATCGAGTCCGAGGTGACGCTCAGCTTCACCGAGGCGATCGAGGGCGCGACCGTCCCGCTGCGGATGTCGTCGCAGTCGCCCTGCAAGGCCTGTTCGGGCACCGGCGACAAGAACGGCACACCGCGCGTGTGCCCGACCTGCGTCGGCACCGGACAGGTGGCGCGGGGCTCCGGCGGCGGCTTCTCGCTGACCGACCCCTGCCCGGACTGCAAGGGCCGCGGCCTGATCGCGGAGGAGCCCTGCGAGGTCTGCAAGGGCAGCGGGCGGGCCAAGTCCTCGCGGACGATGCAGGTGCGCATCCCCGCGGGGGTCAGCGACGGCCAGCGGATCCGGCTGCGCGGCAAGGGGGCGCCCGGCGAGCGGGGCGGCCCCGCGGGCGACCTGTATGTCGTCGTGCACGTCGGCGCCCACCCGGTGTTCGGCCGCAAGGACGACAACCTGACGGTCACGGTGCCGGTGACGTACCCCGAGGCGGCCCTCGGGGGCGAGATCCGGGTCCCGACGCTGGGCGGTCCGCCGGTCACGCTGAAGCTGCCGCCGGGCACGCCCAACGGGCGCACCCTGCGCGCCCGCGGCAAGGGAGCGGTCCGCAAGGACGGCACCCGCGGTGATCTGCTGGTCACCGTCGAGGTGAGTGTTCCCAAGGACCTGTCGGGGAAGGCTCGTGACGCCCTTGAGGCGTATCGCGAGGCAACCGCGGACCAGGATCCGCGGGCGGAGCTGTTCCAGGCCGCGAAGGGAGCTTGATGCGATGGACGGCCGTCGACGCAACCCGTACGAACTGACCCAGGACACCCCGGTCTACGTCATCTCGGTGGCGGCCCAGCTCTCCGGGCTGCACCCGCAGACGCTGCGTCAGTACGACCGTCTGGGACTCGTGTCGCCGGACCGTACGGCCGGCCGGGGCCGTCGCTACTCGGCCCGTGACATCGAACTGCTCCGTCAGGTGCAGCAGTTGTCGCAGGACGAGGGCATCAACCTGGCCGGAATCAAGCGCATCATCGAACTGGAGAACCAGGTCGCCGCCCTCCAGGCCCGTGTGGCCGAACTGGAGGACGCGCTCGACGGCGCGGCGGCGGCCATGCGTCAGCGCGAGGCCGCCGTGCACGCTTCGTACCGCCGTGACCTGGTGCCCTACCAGGAGGTGCAGCAGACCAGCGCGCTGGTGGTCTGGCGCCCCAAGCGCCAGCAGCAGTCCGACTGACGCGCGCGCGAGGCCGACTTCGCCGAGAAGGGGCCCGTGGGTTCGCCGAACCCACGGGCCCCTTCTCTTATGCACGACCACACCTGTGGCTATGGTATGCCTGCGTGTCCAGGTGATCCTCGCGGTCCGTCCGCAGGACTTTCACGAGTTCAGCGCCCCGTGTCGTGTCCATCTCGTTAAGTGGCTGCCTCTTGACGCGATGGACGCCGAAGCGTTGGCTTTTCAGTCACATGGGCCGCAAAGCTGTGCCCACGTCCAAAACGCACCTGAAGTGAGCCCTCGCATGCGTCGTATCGCCATATCCGTGGCCGCCGTCTCCATGTCCGTCACGCTCGCAGGCTGCGGCATGCTCGACGCGACGGGCAGCAGCGACGACGCCAGCCCCGCCAAGGGCGACGACATCACGGTGGGCCTGCTCCTCCCGGAGAAGGCCAACACGCGCTACGAGCAGTTCGACTACCCCATCTTCAAGAAGAAGGTGGAGGCGCTCACGGACAACAAGGGCAAGGTCGAGTACGCCAACGCCGAGGCGGACGCCGACAAGCAGGCCTCCCAGATGCAGCGCATGATCGACAAGCAGGTCGACGTCATCGTGCTGGACGCGGTGGACTCGCACGGCATCGCGGAGAGCGTCGCCAAGGCCAAGGAGGCCGGCATCCCGGTCATCGCCTACGACCGGCTCGCCGAGGGCCCGATCGACGCCTACATCTCCTTCGACAACGCCCTGGTCGGCGAGGTGCAGGGACGCTCCCTGCTGGAGGCGCTCGGCGGCGACCTGTCCATCACCGACAAGGTCGTGATGATGAACGGCTCGTCCACCGACCCCAACGCCAAGCAGTTCAAGGCCGGCGCGCTGTCCGAGCTCAAGGGCAAGGTCACCATCGCCAAGTCCTTCGACACCAAGGACTGGGACCCCAAGAACGCCGAGAAGAACATGGCCGAGGCGATCGGCGAGATCGGCGTGGAGAACATCGAGGGCGTCTACTCCGCCAACGACGGCATGGCGGGCGGCATCGTCAAGGCGCTGCGCGCCGCCGGCGTCACCAAGCTGCCGCCCATCACCGGCCAGGACGCGGAACTCGCCGCCGTGCAGCGCATCGTGACCGGCGAGCAGTACATGAGCGTCTACAAGTCCTACCCCGAAGAGGCCGAGAACGCCGCGGAGATGGCCGTGGCGAAGGTCCAGGGCCGCGACATCCAGTTCGACGCGCTCACCCGCGACCGCGTCGACAGCCCCACCGACCAGGACATCCCGGCGCAGCTGGTGCCGGTGGTCGCGCTGACCCAGGACAACCTGGAGGACACCGTCCTCGCCGACGGCTTCTACGAGGTGTCCGACATCTGCACCGGCGAGTTCAAGGACGCGTGCGCGGAGATCGGGCTCAAGTAACCCCCGTACGAATCCGGCCACCGGCCGGTCCCCGGCCCGGCACGGCGGCCTGTCCCGTGTTGCACAGCAGGTTCCGGCCGCGCATAGTTGCGCTGCGGAAAGACGCTGAACCGGGGGTGGGATGGGCGATGGCCGGGCACGGGGCGGACGAGCATCCGCACGGTGCTGACCGACTGTGCGAGGCCGGGGACCGCGTGTACTCCCGGGCCGTACGGCGCGGACGGCTGCCGCGCCGGGAGGCCGAGCGGGTGCCCTGCCTGCTGGAGCTGGCCCTGTTGCACCCCGACCCGGACGACATGGACTGGCTGGTCCCCACCTCCCCGCAGGAGGTCATGACCCGGCTGCTGCGCGGCATGTACGACGAGGTGAGGGCGAGTCAGCGCCGCGTCGGCTCGGCGGTCGCCGCCTTCGAGTGGTACGCCGGTCTCGGCCGCCAGGTGCCGGCCGCGGGCGGATCGTCGGAGGGCCCCGCGATCCGTGTGCTGGACGGGCTGGCCCGTATCCAGGCCGCGATGGACGAGGCGACGCAGGCGTGCACCACCGAGGTGCTCACCGTCCAGCCCGGCGGCATCCGGCGCGAGGCCGAGCTGTCGGAGGGCCTGCACCGGGCGATGGCGCTGCGCGGGCGGGGCGTGCGGATGCGGGACCTGTACACCCATGTCGCCCGGCACGGGCACGGGCTGCTCAGCTATCTGGAGCTGATGGGCGACGCGGTGGAGGCGCGCACGCTGGACGAGGTCATCGAGCGGCTCATCCTCTTCGACCGCACGGTCGCCTTCATCCCCGCCAACGCCGAGCGCACGATGGCGCTGGAGCTGCGCCATCCGGCGCTGGTGGAGTATCTGGGCACCGTCTTCGAGCGGCTGTGGCGGCTCGCCATCCCGCTGACCGCGCCGCTCCCCGACACGGGCATCGAGGGCATCTCGCACCGCGAGCAGTCCATCGCCGCGCTCCTCGCGGAGGGCCACCAGGACGCGGTCATCGCCGAACGCCTCGGCATCAGCGTCCGCACCTGCCGGGCGCACATCGCCCGCCTCTCGGAGACGCTGGGGGCCGCGAGCCGCACGCAGTTGGGGGTGCGGATCGCACAGGCGGGTCTGGACAAGCCCCGGGGCCCCGCGGTCACTCTGTCCGGTCGAGAATCCCGGACTGCCCGATGAGGTAGCCGAGCTGGGCCCGGCTCTGGCTGCCCAGGGTGGCGGCGAGCTTGGCGATGTGGACGCGCGCGGTGCGGATGTTCATGCCCAGCCGGTCGGCGATGACGGCGTCGGTGTGCCCCTCGACCAGCAGCCGCGCGATGGCCCGCTGCCGGGCCGTGACACCGCCCAGGGAGGGCGGCTGGACGGTCTGGGGGTGCATGGGGGTGGCGAGGCGCCAGAAGCGGTCGAACATGTTCACCAGGTAGTCGACGACCGCCGGGTGCCGGATCTCCAGCGCGATGTCGGAGTGCCCCTCGTCGTCACCGGGGATGAAGGCGACCGTCCGGTCCACGATGATCATGCGGCCGGTGACCTCGTCCATGGTGCGGGCCTGGGCGTCGCCCCTCAGCCGCTCGTACCGGGCGACGACCAGGGGGATGTGCCGCTGCGTGTGCGGGTAGATCACCCGGATCCTGCCGCCGCGGTCGAGGAACTGCTGGTCGCGGACCATGGCCGCGGCCTGGGCCGTCCTCGCGTACTCGGACGTCTGGTAGTGGTTCGGCGGCTGGACGCAGAGGACTTCCCGGGTGCCTTCCGCCAGTGCCTGCGCGATGGCGCCGTTGATCCGGTCCAGGCCGCTGAGCAGCGAGAGCATGGGCGTGCTCGCCTCGCCGTGCGGCCCGTCACCGGTGCGCATGAGCGCGTGGAAGGTCTCGGCCAGCCATTCCTCGCGGCGCCGTTCCGCCGCGATGCGCTCCCCGGAGCGGCGCAGCAGCCGTTGCAGGGCGACCGCCGGGGGCAGCGGCTCCAGGGTGTCCCGGTCGTCCACGGCGGGCCGCAGCAGGCCCAGGTCGACCGCGCAGGGGGCCGCCTGGGCCTCGCCCGCGTCCAGCCGGCCCTCACGCAGGGCCCGCTCGTACAGCCCGGTCCCCTCCGGGCACAGCTCGTCCGCTCCGTGCTCCGCGTGCGGCGCGCCGGTCACCGGGGGCCGCCGTCCTCGTCGAGGATCCCGGACTGGGCGATGAGGTAGCCCAGTTGGGCCCGGCTGCCGCTGCCCAGGGTGGCGGCCAGCTTGGCTATGTGGGCCCGGCAGGTGCGGACGTTCATGCCGAGCCGGCGGGCGATGGCCTCGTCCACGTGGCCCTCCACGAGGAGCTTGGCGATGGAGTGCTGCACCTCCGTGAGACCGTCCGGCGCCGGCTCGTAGGGTGCGCCCGCGTCGAGCGAGACCGCTCGGGTCCACATGAACTCGAAGACCTTGATGAGGTAGCGCACCAGGCCCGGGTGGCGCAGCTCCAGGGCCACCTGCCGGTCCTCGCGGATGGGGATGAAGGCGACGGTCTCGTCGCAGATGATCAGCCGCTCCACCAGTTCGTCGATGGTGCGGTACTCCACCTTCGCGGTGTCGAACCGCGCCACGTAGGCGAGCGTCTCGGGGCTGTGCCGGGCGGTGTGCTGGTAAAGGGTCCGGATGCGCACCCCCCGCTCGGTCATCTGCCGGTCGCGCTCCAGCGCCTGGGCCAGGGTGTGCTCCAGGCGGCGGCCGCCGGGCTGCACGGTCAGCATCTCGGAGCGGCACTGGGAGGTGGCCAGGTCGAGAGCGGCGTTGATCCGGTCGAACCCCTCCAGCACGGTCATCGATTCGGTGCTCATGGTCGCCTGGGCGCTGAGGGCCATGAACGGCTCGAACGCGTCGGCGAGTTCGATCGACATCCGCCGGCGTTCCGTGATTTCCCGCTCCAGGGGATTGAGCCGCTGGGCGAGTGCCACGGCCGGCGACACCGGCCGCAGCCAGTTCGGGTCGTCCGGATCGGGGTGCAGCAGGGCCAGTTCCATGAGGCAGGGAGCGGGTTCCACGTCCGCGCGCGGGATGCGGCCCGCGCGGAGGGCGTCGCCGTACAACCTGCTCCCGGCCTCGCACAATTCGGTCACCGCATGGGGATGTGCGCCGTTGGTCCGATTTGTAGTCAAATCTCCACCCCCCAGGGTCCTGAACATGCAGGAACATGATGCACCGATTGTGTGGCCATGACGTGCCCGAATGAGCCATCGTCTTATGTGACGGGGGAAGGGTGACTTTCGAGTGAGGACGAAGCCGACCATGCACAAGAGAACGCTTCGCTCGGTACTAGTCGCCGCCTTCTCCGCCGTCATGGCCTTCGGAGTGCTGAGTGGCCTGGCCGGCGCGGAGGGTGACGTCCGGGCTGACAGCAGCTGGGGAGCGATCGCGACGGGGACGGCCCTGCCCCCGGACAGCAGCTGGGGTCCTGTGGCTCCCCGCACCACTGACGACAGCAGTTGGGGCTGAGAGATGACCACGCCACCCGACGATCGTTCCTTCCGGCGCGAGATGGCGACCGCCTACCGGTCCGGATGGCACTTCATCGACCTGGTCACCGCCATCCCCCACAGCGGTGACTCGTTGATGGTGACCGTCTTCGGTGAGCCCGTGGTCGTCACCCGCGAGGAGGACGACGACGTGCGGGCGTACCGGTGCCTGCGCCGGCCCAGGGGAGCGCCGAAGCCCGTCCGGTGTGCCATCCGGTACGGCATGATCTTTGTGAACCTGGACCAGCGGGACCACCGGCAGGTGGAGCCCGACTCCCAGCCCCCCCGGACCATCTCGGCCACCCCCCGCAGTGCCTGACGCGATTCCCCCGTCGTAAAAGATCGCGCAGGTGCTTCCCCCCGCAGCGGCGTCACCGTGACCTGAACACGGTGACGCCGCTGCAGCTTTGGGGGACATTTCCGGGTATCGGCGGGATCGGGTGATGGCCGGAAGCCGTCGCCGCGCGGTGCGCGTCAAGGCGCCCTCAGGCGCCCTCAGGCGCACGTGTCAGCCGCGCCCCATCGCCCGCGTGAGCGCGATCTCGATGACCACCCGGTCCGGGTTGGGCCCCGGCGTCCGCCCGTACCGCTCCGCGTACCGCCGCACCGCGTCCTGGACGCGCTCCGGCTCCGTGCGCACCCGCGCGCGTCCCTCCAGCGTCGCCCACCGTCTGCCGTCCACCTGGCAGACCGCGACGGGCGCGCCCTCGTCCCCCGCCGCCCGGATGTGGCGGACCTTCGCGCTGGTCCGGTTGGTGATCACCCGGGCGAGCAGCTGTTCCGGGTCGTAGGTGACCCCGACGGGTACCAGATGCGGCGTGCCGTCCGGACGGAGCGTGGTCAGCGTGCACAGGTGCCGCTCGCGCCAGAAGCTGAGATACGAGGCGTCCGGATCGCCCGGATCCACCGAATACGTGAGGGTCATGCCCCGGAACTTAGCCCTGGGACACTCGCGGGAAGCACCTTGAGTGGAATAGACTCAAGTTTGTGGACGTTGGCAGAGTCAGCCACGAACACGCCGAGGGTCACGAAGGGCACCAAGGAGGAGAACGGACACGTGGACGCCGAGCTGACCAACCGGAGCCGGGACGCACTGGCCGCCGCCGGCAACCGGGCCGTGACCGAGGGGCACCCCGACCTCACCCCCGCGCACCTGCTGCTTGCCCTGCTCGCCGGGCAGGAGAACGAGAACATCACGGACCTGCTCGCCGCGGTCGACGCCGACCAGGCCGCCGTACGCGCCGGGGCCGAGCGCGTCCTCGCCGGGTTGCCCAGCGTCACCGGATCCACGGTGGCGCCGCCCCAGCCGAGCCGTGAGCTGCTCGCCGTCGTCGCGGACGCCCAGTCCCGCGCCCAGGACCTCGGCGACGAGTACCTGTCCACCGAACACCTGCTGATCGGCATCGCCGCCAAGGGCGGGGCCACCGGGGAGGTACTGTCCCGGCAGGGCGCCACCGCGGACAAGCTGCAGGAGGCCTTCCAGAAGGCGAGGGGAGCGCGCCGGGTGACCACTCCCGACCCGGAGGGCCAGTACAAGGCCCTCGAGAAGTTCGGCACCGACCTGACCGCCGCCGCCCGCGAGGGCAGGCTGGACCCCGTCATCGGACGGGACCAGGAGATCCGGCGGGTGGTGCAGGTGCTGAGCCGCCGTACCAAGAACAACCCCGTGCTGATCGGTGAGCCGGGCGTCGGCAAGACCGCCGTCGTCGAGGGCCTCGCCCAGCGGATCGTCAAGGGCGACGTGCCCGAGTCGCTGAAGAACAAGCGGCTGGTCGCGCTCGACCTGGGCGCGATGGTCGCGGGCGCCAAGTACCGCGGCGAGTTCGAGGAGCGGCTGAAGACCGTGCTCGCGGAGATCAAGGATTCCGACGGGCAGATCATCACGTTCATCGACGAGCTGCACACCGTCGTGGGCGCGGGCGCCGGCGGCGACTCCGCCATGGACGCCGGCAACATGCTGAAGCCGATGCTCGCCCGCGGCGAGCTGCGCATGGTCGGCGCGACCACGCTGGACGAGTACCGCGAGCGGATCGAGAAGGACCCGGCGCTGGAGCGGCGCTTCCAGCAGGTGCTGGTCGCCGAGCCGTCCGTCGAGGACTCCATCGCGATCCTGCGCGGCCTCAAGGGCCGTTACGAGGCGCACCACAAGGTGCAGATCGCCGACAGCGCCCTGGTCGCCGCGGCCACCCTCTCCGACCGGTACATCACCTCCCGCTTCCTGCCGGACAAGGCCATCGACCTGGTCGACGAGGCCGCCTCCCGGCTGCGCATGGAGATCGACTCCTCGCCCGTCGAGATCGACGAGCTCCAGCGCGCCGTGGACCGGCTGCGGATGGAGGAGCTGGCGCTGAGCAAGGAGACGGACCAGGCGTCCAAGGAGCGTCTGGAGAAGCTGCGCCGCGACCTCGCCGACAAGGAGGAGGAGCTGCGCGGCCTCACCGCCCGCTGGGAGAAGGAGAAGCAGTCCCTCAACCGCGTCGGTGAGCTGAAGGAGAAGCTGGACGAGCTGCGCGGCCAGGCCGAACGCGCCCAGCGCGACGGCGACTTCGACACCGCCTCCAAGCTGCTCTACGGCGAGATCCCGGCCGTCGAACGCGACCTGGAGGCCGCCTCCGAGGCCGAGGAAGAGGTCGCCAAGGACACCATGGTCAAGGAGGAGGTCGGCGCCGACGACATCGCCGACGTCGTCGCCTCCTGGACCGGTATCCCGGCCGGCCGTCTGATGGAGGGCGAGACCCAGAAGCTGCTGCGCATGGAGGACGAGATCGGCAAGCGGCTGATCGGGCAGACCGAGGCCGTGCGCGCCGTCTCCGACGCCGTGCGGCGCTCGCGGGCCGGGGTGTCCGACCCGGACCGGCCCACCGGCTCCTTCCTGTTCCTCGGCCCGACCGGTGTCGGCAAGACCGAGCTGGCCAAGGCGCTCGCGGACTTCCTCTTCGACGACGAGCGGGCGATGGTCCGCATCGACATGTCGGAGTACAGCGAGAAGCACAGCGTCGCCCGGCTGGTCGGCGCGCCCCCCGGCTACGTCGGCTACGAGGAGGGCGGCCAGCTCACCGAGGCGGTGCGGCGCCGGCCGTACAGCGTGGTGCTGCTCGACGAGGTGGAGAAGGCGCACCCGGAGGTCTTCGACATCCTGCTCCAGGTGCTCGACGACGGCCGTCTCACCGACGGCCAGGGCCGCACGGTGGACTTCCGCAACACCATCCTGGTGCTGACGTCCAACCTGGGCAGCCAGTACCTGGTCGACCCGCTCAGCTCCGAGGAGGAGAAGCGGGAGCAGGTGCTGGAGGTGGTCCGGGCGTCGTTCAAGCCGGAGTTCCTCAACCGCCTGGACGACCTGGTCGTCTTCTCCGCGCTCACCAAGGCCGAGCTGGAGCGGATCGCAGCGCTCCAGATCAACGCGCTCGGCCGGCGGCTCGCCGAGCGGCGGCTCACCCTGGACATCACGCCCGAGGCGCTTCAGTGGCTGGCCGAGGAGGGCCTGGACCCGGCGTACGGCGCGCGGCCGCTGCGCCGCCTGGTGCAGACCTCGATCGGCGACCGGCTCGCCAAGGAGATCCTGTCCGGCGAGATCAAGGACGGCGACACGGTCCGGGTGGACCGTGTCGGCGACGGGCTGATCGTCGGCCCCGCCACGGGCAAGACACTCTGAGTTCCGGTTCCGGTTCCCGGGCCCGGCGTGACGTGCGGATCTTCCGCGCGCACGTTGGGCCCGGAGCCTTTACGGGTACCCAGGACCTGACCGGATCGAGTCAGCCCTCGGCTGACAGGCCCGTCGGGGCTTGCCACCCCCCTCCCCGCATGGGGGAGGATGGCGGGATCCGTACGAAGGGAAATTCACGGTGACCATCGACCCGTCCTCGATTCCGAATTTCGGGGGCCAGCAGCCCGAGCCGCAGCCCCAAGGACCGGCGGGCCCCGTCGTCCCGGATCAGGACCTCGTGAAGCAGCTCCTCGACCAGATGGAGCTCAAGTACGTCGTCGACGACGAGGGTGACCTCGCGGCGCCGTGGGAGCAGTTCCGCACGTACTTCATGTTCCGTGGGGAAGGCGACCAGCAGATCTTCTCCGTCCGGACGTTCTACGACCGGCCGCACCAGATCGACGAGAAGCCCCAGCTGCTCGAGTCCGTCGACGACTGGAACCGGCGCACGCTGTGGCCCAAGGTGTACACGCACACCCATGACGACGGCACGGTCCGTCTCATCGGTGAGGCGCAGATGCTGATCGGCATGGGCGTCAGCCTCGAGCACTTCGTCTCCTCGACGGTCAGCTGGGTGCGGGCCGCCATCGAGTTCGACAAGTGGCTCGTCGAGCAGCTCGGCCTGGAGCAGGAGATCAACGACGCGGACAAGCCCGACGACGACGCGTAGGCGTCCTCGCGCGCGAGCGGCGGCGCCGGCCGGGCGCACGCCGTAAGGGAGCCCAGCCCGGCCCGGAGGCCGGCCCGTGCGGCCGGTCGCGGGGCCGGGCTCTCTCATGTCCGCCTCCGCCCCGCCGGGCCCGCCTATTCTTGGGGTCATGACAGCCGAGCCGGCCCCCCGTGACGACGACCGAGGCGGCCTGCGCGCCTCCCACGACGACCGCGAGGCGGTGGTGGAGCAGCTGCGCGACGCGGCCGCCGAGGGGCGCATCGACCTCGACGAGCTGGACGAGCGGCTGGAGCGGGCGCTGACCGCGAAGACCTACGCCGAGCTGGACGCCCTCACCGCGGACCTGCCGAGGCCGCCGGCGCCCGCCGACCTGCCGTCGCTGGAGGTCAAGGGCGGTCTTCAGGGAGCGTCCCGCGGCCCCGGCCGCTGGGACGTCCCCGCGCATGTGATCGCCCGCGGCGGGCTGGGCGGCGTGAAGCTCGACTTCAGCCGCGCCGAGTGCCGGCTGCCCGAGGTCACCGTGGAGGCGTACGGCGAGGCGGCCGGCGTCACGATCGTCGTCCCCGACGGCTGGGCGGCCGACACCGGCGCCCTGGACCCCGGCATCGGCGGCCTGAAGGACACCACCACCCCCGACCGCCTCCCGGGCACCCCCCTGCTCCGCGTCACCGGCTCCGGCGGCATGGCGGGCGTGGTCGTCCGCCACCCGAACCGCTGGGAGCGGCGGAGGCTGGCGAACGACCGGGCACGCGGCTAGCCGCGGCTCGGCGGGCCCCCGATCCTGCGGGCGAGGCGTCCGATGAGCACGGCGTTGACCAGCCCGGCCAGGGCCACGCCGACGGAGAAGACCAGCGTGCCCAGCCAGGGGAGCGAGTACTCGGCGGGCGCCGACACCGCCACGGCGAGGAAGCTGAGCGGTGCCGCCGCGATGAGGGGCCAGATGCCCGCGAACCCGGGGTCCGGCGACAGCAGCACGGCGTACAGGAAGGTGCCCAGGGCCGCCGCGACCACGGCGACGTAGGCCCGTGCGGGCCAGTTGTCGACGGCGGCCGCGAGCAGCGTCCGCCGAGGGCGCGCCGCGGGCGCCCGGTCCGGCCTGCGGGCGAGCGCGCCGAACGCGGCGGCGTTCACCAGGGCGCACAGCAGCAGCCACCCGCCGTACAGCACGGCCGCCGCCACCTCGGCCGCCCCGCCCCCCGCCGTACCGGCCCCGAAGGGCAGGACCACGGGCAGGAAGGAGAGCGGCGCCGTGAGCAGCGCCGGCGCCATGGCGTACGGGCTGTCCGGGGCCAGGAAGAGCACCACGACGCCGAGGGCGACGAGGCCGAGGTAGGCACGGGCGGGCAGGCTGTCCGTGGCGAGGGCGAGGAGCCGCCGCGGGCGGAAGCGGGCAGAGATCGGCATGGGAGGCCCTTCGAGCCGGTACGGATCGGTGATCACCAGAGTGACCGGCAGGGCCGTGCCCCGGCATGAGTACCGGTACTCACCGCCGGCGCGACGGCACTCACCCGCACCTCCGGCCGGCCGTGTGCGCCGGGCTCTCTCACACCTCCTCCCGCACTGTCCCGGGGCCGCCCAGGGCGCACTCCGCCCATACCGTCTTGCCCACGGGCTCCCGGGGTTCCCAGCCCCAGCGCTCGGCCAGGACGTCCACCAGCAACAGACCCCGGCCGGACTCGCCCTCGGGCGGCACCACGGGGGTGGCCAGGGGAGGCCGCTTGTCCGCGGCGGCGTCCGCGACCTCGGCGCGGACCAGGCCCGCCGTCTCGTCGAGCACGAGCCGCAGACCGAAGTCCCGGCCGGGGACACGGCCGTGGCACACGGCGTTCGCCGCCAGCTCCCCGACGACGAGGGCGAGCGTGCACGACACGTCCGACGCCGGCGGATGCCCCCACCCCTCCAGGCTCCGGACGGCGAACCGCCGGGCGAGCCGCGCGCCGTGCGGCGAGGAGGAGAACTGTGCGGTGGCCGTCGGCAGTTCCCGGTCCTGGGCGATCGTTCCTGTGAGCACGGCGCACTCCGTCCTTCTCCGTAAGCGTTCTGTCACGTTCCGTGGTCAGGATTCGTCATTCCGGCCTACGCTCGACAGGGGGAGCAGGCTTACCTTTCAGGCCATAAGAAACGGAAGTGACGCTTTGGCCAACGGAATTGACCCCAGTGCGTCGATGGCCGCGCTGTTCGGCGCGCGGGTGCGGAGACTGCGGACGGCGGCCGGGCTCACGCAGGCCGAACTCGGTGCGCTGGTCCACGTGGTGAGCACCCGGATCACGCAGATCGAGCGGGCGTCGGGGGCGAAGCCGACGCTGGAACTGGCCCGTGCGTTGGATGCCGTCCTTGGTGCGGACGACCTCCTCGTCGAGCTGTGGCCGTACGTGTACCGGGAGGCGTTTCCGGACTGGTCGCGGAAGTTCATGGAGTACTCGGAGCGGGCGGTGGCCGTCCGCGAATACGCGGCGCATGTCGTCCCTGGCTTGTTGCAGACGGAGGCGTACGCGCGAGCCGTGCTGAAGGTCGGCCGGACGCTCGACAGTGAGGAGCAGTTGGAGGAGCGGGTCGCCGCGCGCATGGGACGGCAGAGGCGTCTCGTCACGAGCGACCGCCCGGAGTTGTGGGTGGTCCTCGACGAGGCGGTGCTCCGGCGCCCCGTCGGCGGCCGGGCTGTGATGGAAGAGCAGTTGGACCGGCTGATCAGTACCAGCGACGCGTCGCACATCACCGTGCAGGTACTGCCGTATGGCCAGGGGGAGCATGAAGCCATGGGCGGCTCCCTGACCGTCCTGACCCTGCCGGACGGCACGGAGGTCGCCTACACGGAAGGCGCGCACTACGGCCAACTGATCGAGGATCCGGACGAGGTGAAGCGGTTCTGCCTGACCTACGATCGGCTGCGGGCGGCAGCTCTGCCCCCGCTCATGTCGCTCGACATGATCCGATCCGTGAGGGAGGACAACCATCGTGGAGCGAACGTCCCGTCCCGATCTGAGCGTCGCCGAGTGGCGCAGGAGCAGCTACAGCAATCAGGAGGGCGGCAATTGCGTGGAGGTGGCCGGCGGACTCCCCGGCGTCGTCCCCGTGCGTGACAGCAAGGTCCCGCAGGGGCCGGCCCTGTGTTTCCAAGGCGCCTCCTGGGTCGCCTTCATAGGCGACCTCAAGTCCCGCCGTCCCTGAGTCGACCGCTTTCGCGCCAGGGTGCGAGCAGGTCGCGCAGCAGTGCGGCGAAGGCGTTGTCCAGGGTGTCCTCCCGGCATCGGTCGCCGACGGCGTCGGGGCACAGGGCGGCCGGCCGGGCGATCCACAGGATCTTCCAGGGCCTGGAGCCCAGTTCGGAATCGCCCCAGACGCCGCCGTGCGGGTGGAGGGGGTGCAGCAGGTCGGCGATGCGTTCCACCGCGTCCTGCGTCAGCGGGCCCTTCGCCGCCGTGTACGCCGCCGAGAAGACCTCAGGGGCGGAGCGTGCGACGGCCGCCGTGGTCGGGTGACGTCGGACGGTGCGGACGACCTCCGTCAGGTGCGCGGTGATGCCCGGAACGGTGCCGTCGCTCGGGCAGGTGCGCTGCGCCGCCTCGAAGGCCTGCGCCAGTTCCGACCGCAGCGCGCGCAGGTGAAGTGCGGAGGCGGTCTTCCAGTTGCTGTAGAGGAAGGCCCGTGTGGTGCCGCAGGCGCGGGCGATGGCGGTCAGGGACACGTCCAGACCGCCGGTGCGCATGAGGGTGCGCACCGTGCTGATCACATGCCCGGTGCTGTGGGGGTTGGGACCGTAGCTGTAACGCGAGCTCATGTCGGCCACTGTGCTGAACGGCGTGAACAGTGGACGCCGAAATGTCGTTCGACCACTCAGATGAGCGACGCCTGAACAGCGAAAGCCGAAGTGTTCATGCTTTTCAGCAAGGGTGTCGTTCCTTGAGGGCGCGGACGGGCTGACTATGTGCGATCGCGCAGGCCGGACAGTCTGGCGGTCGCTTCGCGCAACACATCCGCACGCTTGCAGAAGGCGAAGCGGACGAACGGCGCTCCCATCTCCCGGTGGTCGTAGAAGACGGCTGTGGGGATGGCGACGACGCCCGCGCGTTCCGGGAGGGCGCGGCAGAAGGCGATGCCGTCCGTCTCGCCCAGGGGGCGGATGTCGGCGGTGATGAAGTAGGTGCCGGACGGGCGGTAGACGGTCAGTCCGGCCTTCTCCAGGCCCGCCGCGAGGACGTCCCGCTTGGCGAGCATGTCCGCGCGGAAGCCGGTGAAGTACGACTCCGGCAGGGCGAGGGCCTCCGCGACCGCGTACTGGAACGGGCCCGCGGAGACGTAGGTGAGGTACTGCTTGGCGGAGCGGACCGCCCTGACCAGCTGGGGGGAGGCGGTGATCCAGCCGACCTTCCAGCCCGTGAACGAGAAGGTCTTCCCCGCGCTGGAGATCGTGACCGTGCGGTCCCGCATGCCGGGGAAGGACGCCAGGGGGATGTGCTCGGCGCCGTCGAACACCAGGTGCTCGTAGACCTCGTCGGTCACGACGAGCAGGTCCCGCTCGACGGCCAGCTCGGCGATCGACGCCAGCTCCTCGCGGGTGAGGACCGTGCCGGTCGGGTTGTGCGGGGTGTTGATCAGCAGCAGGCGGGTGCGGTCGGTGACGGCGTCGCGCAGTTCGTCCAGGTCCAGCCGGAAGCGGCCCTCACCCGGCCGCAGCGTGACGGGGACACGGGTGCCGCCCGCCATGGCGATGCAGGCCGCGTAGGAGTCGTAGTACGGCTCCAGTGCGATGACCTCGTCGCCGGGCTCGACGAGCGCCAGCAGCGAGGCGGCGATCGCCTCGGTGGCGCCGGCGGTGACCAGCACCTCGGTGTCGGGGTCGACGGACAGGCCGTACCGGCGCTGCTGGTGGGCGGCGATCGCGGTGCGCAGCTCGGGAATGCCGGGCCCCGGCGGGTACTGGTTGCCGCGCCCGTCGCGCAGCGCCCGCACGGCGGCCTCCCGGACCTCCTCCGGGCCGTCCGTGTCGGGGAACCCCTGCCCGAGGTTGATGGCCCCGGTGCGCAGGGCCAGCGCCGACATCTCGGCGAAGACCGTCGTCCCGAACTCCGCGAGCCGACGGTTGAGAAGAGGACGATCACTGGAGGTCATACGGGCCATCCTCCGCCGGATCGGCAACGTCCTCAACTCACCGGCGCCGACGCGTCGCCCCGCCGGGCGTTCACGTCCGGTCGGCCTCCCACAGCGTGGCGCGCTCGACGCTCTCCAGCAGTTCGGTGAAGGCCGCGCCGTCCATGAGGATGCCGTTGTACTCCGCAGGGACCGGCGTGCCGTTGACGGCCAACGCCAGCATCCCCGCCACGCACACCACGGCCCACCGCACAGCACGCACCTCGCGCCACCCCTCCCCAGGAACAGCGCGACCTTAGGGCATGTCCCCTGCAGAAGTACGGCACTGGGCAACCAGGACCGGGCGCCGGCCAGTCTCCCGGCGGGAAACCTCTGGAGTTGCTCAACTCTGCTTTGGCGCGGAATCGGGGAGGGCATGTCCCGGTCACACCGTGAGCCGGGCACCCACGGGGGGATGCCGCGGGGGATCACGGGGGGAACGGGAAGGAGGGTGGCGCCATGGTTGTCGGCATTATCCTGGTTGTCGGGTTCGTCCTGCTCGTGACGTTCGCCGTGCGGGCGTCCCGGGGCTCCGGAGCGGGCTCGGGGAGCGGAAGCAGCCAGTCCGGCAGCAGCTCCGGAGGCTGGTGGGCCGGAGACAGCGGGGGCGGCGCGGGGTGTGGATCGTCCTCCGGTGGAGGCTCGTCCTGCGGAGGCGGGTCGTCCTGCGGAGGGGGCGGATGCGGCGGTGGAGGCGGCTGACACGGGGCAGCGCGGCTCCACTTCGGGAGAACGCATCCGCGGCAGCGGGGTCCGCACCTGGGGCGGACCCCGCTGTGGTGTGTCGGCGGTGGTGAACGCTGCGTCCAAGTCGGTGTGTTGTGCGCCGTGGTGAGCCGAAACCGGGAGCGCACGCTGTAGTTGAACAGGTGAGCTGGGGAGCCCCCCAGGGATGGAAAGCCCACGAAGTTGGGTAAAAACGCTGTGGTGGCGGCACAGTTCATGATTCCCTATAAATCAACCAGCGCAGCCATCGGATCTCCCCGCGGACCTCTTCCGGCCGGGCGACCGGGCTGACGGGCCGAGTCCCCGGTCCCCGGGGTGTGCGGACCCGTATCTCTCTCCTGTGTGCTTGCGGAGCCGATCCATGCTCACGACCCTGAACACCGCCTATTCAGATACGCGCGCGTCCGATCTCGCCTGGGCCCTGGGCCGCGAGCCGCTTCCGGCACTGGCCTCCCTCGACCTGGAACTCCAGGGAGTGAGACTGCAGTTGAGACTGCTCGGCGCCTCCCACCAGGTGCTGCTGGAGGAGGACCGGGGCCTCTGCTCGGAGACGGTGGCGTGCATCCCGGGCAGCAGCACGCCCCTCCCGCTGGGCGTGGCCAAGCGGGTGGACGACTGGGAGTACGAGTTCGCCGCCCGGGTGGAAGTCCTCCCTCCGGTCGCCTTCGCCGGCCGGGCGCAGGAGCTGCTCGCCCTGGTCTCCGACCACCCGCAGGGCCTCGCCGGCGTCTTCCCCGGCAGCCCGCACGCCTTCACGGCGATGCTCGCCCGCTGTCACGAGGGCCAGTTCCACTGGCGCACCTGGCACGCCTACCCGCAGGAGGGCCAGCTCGTGGCCACCCGCACACGGGTCGGAGCGCGTGTCGCCGCGCACGCCGGTGCCGTGCGGGCGTAAACAAACTTCACGCGTGTGGGTGACGTTGTGCAATGAGTGCGTGACGTAACGTCCCTCGGGTGATCGATCCGCAGGCCCCCGCTCCTCCCTCCGGCTCCCCGCAGGACCGGGGCGGGCCGAACGGTCCCCGGCGGAAGGGCGCGGACGGTGCGGGCGACGCGGGGAGCGCGATCCCGCTGCCCGTGCGGCAGGGCACGGGACGGTGGCTGGTCCTCGCGGGAGTGTTCGTCTGCGCGGCGTGCGGGCTGGTGTACGAGCTGGAACTCGTCGCGCTCGCCGCGTACTTGATGGGTGACTCGGTCGCCCAGACCTCCGTCGTGCTGTCCGTGATGGTCTTCGCGATGGGCATCGGCTCGCTCGCCGCCAAACGCCTGCGGCGGCACGCGGCGGCCGGGTTCGGCGCGGTCGAGGCGGCGCTCGCCCTCGTCGGCGGGGGCAGCGCGATGGCGCTGTACGCGGTGTTCGCCTGGACCGGCGACTGGGGCGGGGTGTGGGCGAGCGGCCCGCGCTGTCTGCTCGTCGCCTTCTCCCTCGCCACCGGGCTGCTCATCGGGGCCGAGGTGCCGCTGCTGATGGAGCTGATCCAGCGGATCCGGCGGCAGGACGCGGGCGGCGCGGTGGCCGACCTGTCCGCCGCGGACTACGTGGGCGCGCTGGTCGGCGGGCTCGCCTTCCCCTTTCTCCTCCTCCCCGTTCTCGGCCAGTTGACGGGCGCGCTCATCACCGGCTCGGTCAACGCGGTCGTCGGCGGCGCGCTCGTCCTCGGCCTGTTCCGGCACGACCTCACCCGGCGCGCCCGCCGTCTCCTCCTCACCGCCAACGTCTGCGTGCTCGCCCTGCTCGCCTCGGCGGCCGTCCTCGTCGACGACTTCGAACGGGCCGCCCGGCACGCCCTCTACGGCGCGGACGTCCGGGTCGCCGTGCACACCGACGTGCAGGAGGTGCTGCTCACCGGAGGGCGCGACGGACGGCCGCTCAACCTGTTCCTCGACGGGCGGCTGCGGGTCAGCGGCCGGGACGAACTCCGGTACCACGAAGCCCTCGTGCACCCCGCGATGACCGGACGCCACGCGCGCGTGCTGGTGCTCGGCGGCGGCGACGGGCTCGCCGTCCGCGAGGTGCTGCGCCATCCCGGCGTACGGCGGGTGGACGTCGTCGAGCTCGACGCGGGCGTGGTGCGGCTGGCCCGCCACGATCCCGCCCTGTCCCGGCTCAACGCGCACTCCCTCGACGACCCGCGCGTCCACGTCGTCACCGCCGACGCCTTCGACTGGCTGCGGACGGCGCCCGTCGCCGCGTACGACGTCGTGGTGTCGGACCTGCCGCACCCCGGCATCACCGCCAGCACCAAGCTGTACGCACAGGAGTTCTACGGGCTGGCCCGGCAGGCGCTCGCGCCGGGCGGGCGGCTCGTGGTGCACGGGGGCGCGGTCGCCTCCCGGCCCCGCGACTTCTGGACCCTCGACGCCACCCTGTGCGCGGCCGGTCTGCGCACCACCGCGTACCGGGTGCGCGGACGGCAGGCCGGGTTCGCCGCCGGACCCGACCGGGGGCCCGCGGACACGGCCCGCGCCCACCGCGACTGGGGGTTCGTGCTGGCCGCCGACCGGCACGCCCCGCGGCCCCGCCTCGCCCCGGCTGGACCCCGGCCCCGGACGCTCACCGACGCGTCCCTCGCCGCAGACGTCCGAGCGGCGGAACGCACCCGCGTCGCCGGACTCCCGCCGTCCACCCTGGTCCACCCCCGGTACGGCGACTGACGCGCCGCGACTTCGCGCGGACGGGGGTGCGGTACGGCGTCGCGTGGGTAGGCTCCGCACTCATGGAGCACGAGGTGTTCGTTCCGGTCGAGGCGCAGCGGCTCAGCGAGGTGCTGGACGACCCCGCGCGGGTCGCCCGGGCGGTGCCCGGGCTCCAGCACGACGCCGGTGCGGAACCCGTCACCGGGCGGCTGAAGGTACGGATCGGCGGCTCCTCCATCACCTACCGCGGGTCGGTGCGGGTGTCCCGGGCGGACGACGGCTCGTACACCGTCGAGGGCGAGGCGGCCGAGGCCCGCGGCAACGGGACGGTACGGCTGTCCCTGCGGCTGACCCCGCGCCCCGCCGACGCCGGTACGGCGCTCGTCGTCACGGGGACCGCCACGGCGGACGGCCGCGTCACGGACCTCCCGCAGGACGCGGTGACCTCGGCGGTCACCCGCCTGCTGAACCGCTTCGCGGAGAACCTGGCCGCGGCGGCGGAGGAGACGGCGGAGCCGCCGGGCCCCCTCGGATCGCCGGAACACCTGGCGGCCGGCGACTTCGAACCCCGGGCCACGACGGACTTCGAGACCACCCCCGACGCGGAGGACGCGGCTCCGCCACCACCGCAACGGGCGAGCGCGTCCCCGTCGGACGCCGCTCCGGACGTGGAGTCCGGCACGGAGACCGGAGCCGGCTCGGAGGGCGACCTCACGGCGGAACCCGGAGCGGCTCCGGAAACCGGGCCCGAGACGGAAGCGGCGCCCCCGGCGGACGACGGAGCCGCCCTCGAGCCGGAGGCCCCGGACGCGGGACTCCCGGGCGGGATCGACGGACGCCCGCTCCGCGACGACGATGACGACTCCCTCGCCGAAGCCGCGCACGCGCGGCGCACGATGATCGGCCGCAGCGCCGAGGAGGTCGACCACGCACCCCCGCGCGGCCGCTACGCCCCGGTCCCCGCACCCCAGACGGTCACGTCCCCCACCCCCCTCCGCTGGGCGGCCCCCGCGGCCGCCCTGGCGGTCGCCTCGGCTGTCGTCGCGATCCGAGCCCTGCGCCGCCGCCGCTGACGCCTGCTCCCGCCCCACGTGGGTGATCGCCCCAGTAGGGTCGAGGCGTGAGTGACGAACACATCACGCTGACCGCGGGTGACGCGGAGGTGGACGTGCTGCCGGGGAACGGCGGGCGGGTCGGCGGGCTGCGGCTCGGGGGTGTGGAGCTGCTGCGGCAGGGGGAGCGGTACGGCTGCTTCCCGATGGTCCCCTGGTGCGGGCGGCTGCGCGACGGACGGTTCCGGGACGGCGCCGCCGTGCGGCAGATGCCGCTCAACGCGCCTCCGCACGCCATCCACGGCACCGCGCGCAACGCCTCCTGGCGCACCGCCCGCACCAGCACGGACGAGGCCGTGCTGACGTACGACCTCACGGATCCGTGGCCGTACCCGGGGCGGGTCACCCAGCAGGTGGCGCTCACCGAGGAGTCGCTGACGCTGACGATGAGCGTCGAGACGCACGGCTCGTCGTTCCCCGCGCAGCTCGGCTGGCACCCGTGGTTCCTGCGCAACCTCGGCGGTGAGGACGTGACCCTCGGCTTCGAGCCCGCCTGGCAGGAGGAGCGCGGGGAGGACCACCTGCCCACCGGGCGGCGCGTCGACCCCCGGCCGGGCCCGTGGGACGACTGCTTCGGGATGCCCGGCGGCGTGGACGTCACCCTCACCTGGCCGGGGCAGCTCCGGCTGAAGGTGACCAGCCGCGAGGAGTGGGTCGTGGTCTACGACGAGCAGGCCGAGGCCGTCTGCGTGGAACCGCAGACCGGGCCGCCGGACGGGCTGAACACCCACCCGCGCCTGGTCACGCCGCTGGAGCCGCTGGAGGCCTCCACGACCTGGACCTGGACCCGGCTTTAAGCTGACAGGCATGACGGACACGCGCGGCGCGCTGCTGCAGCAGATCAAGGACAAGGCCGTGGTACACGGCAAGGTGACCCTCTCCTCCGGTCTGGAGGCCGACTACTACGTCGACCTGCGCCGCATCACCCTCGACGGCGAGGCCGCCCCGCTGGTCGGGCAGGTGCTGCTGGACCTGACCGAGGAGCTGGAGTTCGACGCGGTGGGCGGGCTGACCATGGGCGCCGACCCCGTTGCCGCCGCCATGCTGCACGCCGCCGCCGCGCGCGGCCGCACGCTGGACGCGTTCGTCGTGCGCAAGGCCGCCAAGGCGCACGGTCTGCAGCGCCGTGTGGAGGGCCCGGACATCAAGGGCCGCCGCGTGCTGGTGGTGGAGGACACCTCCACCACCGGCGGCTCCCCGCTCACCGCCGTGGAGGCCGTGCGCGAGGCCGGCGCCGAGGTCGTGGGCGTGGCGACGATCGTCGACCGGGCCACCGGAGCCGCCGAGAAGATCCGCGAGGGCGCCGGGGTGCCGTACCTGTTCGCCTTCTCCAAGGACGAGCTCGGCCTGGACTGACCGGCCCCGCCGACCACAGGGCGGACGGCGGCATGGACGTTCCGGCCGAGTCTGGAAGGATGTGACCGACAATGACGTCGCATCCAAGGTTCCAGGTCAGGGCCGACAGTACGCAGCACCCCACACCGCACTCTTAAGGAGCGGACAGATGCCCATCGCAACTCCCGAGGTCTACAACGAGATGCTCGACCGGGCGAAGGCAGGCAAGTTCGCCTACCCGGCCATCAACGTCACCTCGTCCCAGACCCTGCACGCGGCTCTGCGCGGCTTCGCCGAGGCGGAGAGCGACGGCATCGTGCAGATCTCCACGGGCGGTGCCGAGTTCCTGGGCGGCCAGCACAGCAAGGACATGGTGACCGGCGCCGTCGCGCTCGCCGAGTTCGCGCACATCGTCGCCGAGAAGTACGACGTCAGCATCGCCCTGCACACGGACCACTGCCCGAAGGACAAGCTCGACGGCTATGTGCGCCCGCTGCTCGCCGTGTCCGAGGAGCGCGTCAAGGCCGGCCGCAACCCGCTGTTCCAGTCCCACATGTGGGACGGCTCCGCGGAGACCCTGGCCGACAACCTGTCCATCGCGCAGGAGCTGCTGGAGCGCGCCCAGGCCGCCAGGATCATCCTCGAGGTCGAGATCACCCCGACCGGCGGCGAGGAGGACGGCGTCTCCCACGAGATCAACGACTCCCTCTACACCACGGTCGACGACGCGATCCGCACCGCCGAGGCGCTGGGCCTGGGCGACAAGGGCCGCTACCTGCTCGCCGCGTCCTTCGGCAACGTGCACGGCGTGTACAAGCCGGGCAACGTCGTCCTCCGTCCCGAGCTGCTGAAGGAGCTCAACGAGGGCGTCGCCGCCAAGTACGGCAAGCCGGCCGGCGCGCAGCCGTTCGACTTCGTGTTCCACGGCGGCTCGGGCTCCACCGAGGAGGAGATCCGCACCGCGCTGGAGAACGGCGTCGTCAAGATGAACATCGACACCGACACCCAGTACGCGTTCACGCGTCCGGTCGCGGACCACATGTTCCGCAACTACGACGGCGTCCTGAAGGTCGACGGCGAGGTCGGCAACAAGAAGACCTACGACCCGCGCACCTGGGGCAAGCTGGCCGAGGCGTCGATGGCCGCCCGCGTCGTGGAGGCCTGCACGCACCTGCGCTCGACGGGCACCCGCATCAAGTAACCCGCGCGCCCGACCCGCACGCGTCGAGCCCGGCACCTGCCCAGGTGCCGGGCTCTTCCGTATGCTCCGGGTATGCCCGATGTCCGGCTGGCGTCCCCGCAGGGCAGGTGGATCCTGTTCACCACGGTCCTCGGCTCCGGCATGGCCCTGCTCGACTCGACCGTCGTCAACGTCGCCCTGCCGCGCATCGGCGAGGACCTCGACGCCGACCTCGCCGCGCTCCAGTGGACCGTCAACGCCTATCTGGTCACGCTGGCCGGGCTGATCCTGCTGGGCGGGGCGCTCGGCGACCGGTTCGGGCGGCGCCGGGTGTTCGTCGTCGGCGTGCTGTGGTTCGCCGCCGCCTCCCTGCTGTGCGGGATCGCGCCGGACGAGGGCGTGCTCATCGCGGCCCGGGCGCTCCAGGGCGCGGGCGGGGCGCTGCTGACCCCCGGCTCGCTCGCGCTGATCCAGGCGTCCTTCCACCCCGACGACCGGGGCCGCGCGGTCGGCCTGTGGTCCGGCTTCGGCGGCATCGGGGCGGCCGTGGGACCGTTCCTCGGCGGCTGGCTGGTGGACGGGCCGGGCTGGCGCTGGGTGTTCCTGATCAACGTGCCGCTCGCCCTGCTGTGCGCGCCGGTGGCCGTGCGCCATGTGCCCGAGTCGTCGGGCGGCACGGCGGAGGGGCGCTTCGACGTGTTCGGCGCGGCGCTCGGCGCGGTCGCCCTCGCACTGGTGACGTACGCGCTGATCGGGGCCGGTGACGGGTCGCCGCTGGTCGTGGTGTCCGCGGTGGCGGGGCTCGCCGCCGCCGTCGGGTTCGTGCTGGTGGAGAAGCGGCGGCCGGGCCCGATGATGCCGCTGGAGATCTTCGCGTCCCGCCAGTTCTCGGCGATCAACGGCGTCACCCTGTGCGTGTACGCGGCGTTCGGCGGGTTCTTCTTCCTCGCCGCGCTGCAGCTCCAGGTGGTCGTCGGCTGGTCCGCCCTCGCCGCCGGCACCGCGCTGCTCCCGACGACCGCCCTGATGCTGCTGCTCTCCGCCCGCTCGGGCGAGCTGGCCGACCGGATCGGGCCGCGCCTGCCCCTCACCGTCGGCCCGCTGCTGTGCGCGGCCGGGGTGCTGCTGATGCTGCGGGTCGGGCCGGACGCCTCGTACGCCGCCGACGTGCTGCCCGCGCTGCTGGTGCTGGGCCTCGGCATGGTCACCCTGGTCGCGCCGCTCACGGCGTCCGTGCTGGCGTCCGTGGACACCGCGCGGGCGGGCCTGGCCAGCGGGGTCAACAACGCGGCCGCTCGGGCCGCCGGACTGCTGGCGGTGGCCGCGCTGCCGCTGCTCGCCGGGATGGGGCCGGAGGCGTTCCGGCAGCCGGCGCAGTTCGACGCCGCGTTCGACCGGGCGATGCTGCTGTGTGCGGGTGTCCTGGTGATCGGCGCGGTCCTGGCCGCGGCGACCGTGCGCCGTCCCGCGCCGGGCTGCCGGCGTCCCGAGTGCCGTACCCACGGCAGTGTGGCCGTGCCCCCGCTGGAGGCGGACCCGCGCCGGGGGAGCCGCGCCGTCTGATGTACGAGACTGGACCCATGTCCATTCACGAGAACCTCCTCGGGGGCCCGCCCCCGACCCACCTCCCCGACGACCCGGAGCCGCGCGAGCTGCTGGCGTCCGGCGCCACCGCCGCCGAGGTCGCGGGCCGCTACCCGACCTCCTCGCTGGCCTGGGCGCGGCTCGCCGACGAGGCGTTCGAGCGGGACAGCGTCGTCGAGTCCTACGCGTACGCCCGCACGGGCTATCACCGCGGCCTGGACGCGCTGCGCCGCAACGGCTGGAAGGGCCACGGCCCGGTGCCGTGGGAGCACGAGCCGAACCGCGGCTTCCTGCGCGCCCTGCACGCCCTCGCCCGCGCCGCGCAGGCGATCGGCGAGCAGGAGGAGTACGAGCGCTGCTCCCAGTTCCTGAAGGACTCCTCGCCGACGGCGGCCCAGGTCCTGGGCTGAACCGGCCGGAAAACGGAATGTGATCACCACGGGGCCCGCCCGCTCGGCGGGCGGGCCTTGCGGTGGTGGGGGACGATTGCGCAGGATGCACCGTGGGGACCGGGGCCCCCGTGCCGGTAACGGCAGGGGCGGACCGCTACCCGGAGTACATTTCAGGAGACAGCGATGTCCCACGAGGCTCACGAGCCCGAGACCCCGCATCTCGACTTCCAGGGCACGACCCCGTACGAGGACTACGTCAAGGCGGACGTCCTCACCCACCTCCAGCACACTCTCTCGGACGATCCCGGAGAGATGGTCTTCCTGGTCACCACCCAGGTGATGGAGCTGTGGTTCACCGTCATCGTGCACGAGTGGGAGACCGCGGCGCAGGCGCTGCGCCGGGACGACGTGCCGACCGCGCTCGACGCGCTGCGCCGCTCACGGCGCGAACTGGAGGCGCTGAACGCCTCCTGGCGGCCGCTGGCCGGGCTCACCCCGGCGCAGTTCAACTCCTACCGGGGCGCCCTCGGCGAGGGGTCCGGGTTCCAGTCGGCGATGTACCGGCGCATGGAGTTCCTGCTCGGCGACAAGTCCGCGTCGATGCTGGTGCCGCACCGGGGAGCGCCGCGGGTGCACGCCGAGCTGGAGAAGGCCCTGCACGAGCCCAGCCTGTACGACGAGGTGCTGCGGTTCCTCGCCCGGCGCGGCCACCCCGTGCCGAAGGAGGTGCTGGAGCGCGACGTGTCCCGGAAGTACGAGCCGTCGCCTGCGGTCGAGGAGATCTGGACGGCCGTCTACGCGGGCGACGAGCGGGACGAGGTGGCACGGCTCGGCGAGGCGCTGACCGACGTCGCCGAACTGGTGTGGCGCTGGCGCAACGACCATCTGGTCGCCACCCGCCGGGCCATGGGCGCCAAGACCGGAACAGGAGGGTCCGCCGGAGTGGCGTGGCTGGAGAAGCGGGCGCAGAAGAGCGTCTTCCCCGAGCTGTGGACGGCGCGGTCCTATGTCTGAGCCGATGGAGAAGGCGGAGAAGGCGGAGCTGACGGAGAAGGCGGAGAAGCTGGACGCCGGGGACGAACTCGCCGCCAAGCGCGCGGAGTTCGTCCTCGACGGGCCCGACGGCGCGGTCTACCTGGACGGCAACTCGCTGGGCGCGCTGCCCGTCGCGGTGCCCGGCCGGGTCGCGGACGTGGTCGGCCGCCAGTGGGGCGAGATGCGCATCCGCTCGTGGACGGAGAGCGGCTGGTGGACGGCGCCGGAGCGGATCGGCGACCGGATCGCCCCGCTGGTCGGCGCGGCGGCCGGGCAGATCGTGGTGGGCGACTCCACCAGCGTCAACGTGTTCAAGGCGCTGGTCGGCGCGGTGCGGCTGGCCCAGGAGGCCGGCCCGGGCCGGGACGAGATCCTGGTCGACGCGACCACGTTCCCCACGGACGGCTACATCGCCGGGTCGGCGGCCCGCATGACCGGCTGCACGCTGCGGCCCGTGGAACCGTCGCAGGTGCCGGGCGCGCTCGGGGAGCGCACGGCGGCCGTGCTGCTCAACCACGTGGACTACCGCACCGGGCGGCTGCACGACCTGCCGTCGCTCACGGCGGCCGTGCACGCGGCGGGCGCGTACGCCGTCTGGGACCTGTGCCACAGCGCGGGCGCGCTGCCGGTCGGCCTGGACGCGCACGGCGTGGACCTGGCCGTGGGCTGCACCTACAAGTACCTGAACGGCGGCCCCGGTTCGCCCGCGTACCTGTACGTGCGGGCGGACCTCCAGGACCGCTTCGACTCCCCGCTGCCCGGCTGGAACTCGCACGCGGAGCCCTTCGGGATGCGCTCCGACTACGCGCCGGCGGAGGGCGCGGTGCGGGGGCGGGTCGGCACCCCGGACATCCTCTCCATGCTCGCCCTGGAGGCGGCGCTCGAGGTGTGGGACGGGGTGACGGTCGAGGCGGTGCGCGCCAAGTCCCTCGCCCTGACCGACTTCTTCCTGGAGTGCGTCGGGGAGTACGTCCCCGAGGACAGGGTGGAGTGCCTCACCCCGCTGCCGCACGCGGAGCGGGGCAGCCAGGTCGCCCTGCGCTGCGCCGACGCCGGTCCTGTGATGCGGCGGCTGATCGACCGGGGCGTGGTCGGCGACTTCCGCCACCCGGACGTGCTCCGCTTCGGATTCACCCCGCTCTACGTCGGTTTCGCCGACGTGGAACGGGCCGCGCGGGTGCTCGCCGAGGAGCTGCGCTAGGCCGGCCGGGGCCGGGACGGGACCGTCCCGGCCCCGTTCCCGCCGGTCAGGCGGGGCCTCCCGGTGAGGAGGGCGGGCGGAGTGCTGGTACCGTCCCGCCCGAACGGCCGCGTACACGCCCGGTCCGGTCGAACCACGTTGTATCGCTGAGAGGTTGGAGCATGACGGACGACGTCGCAGCCGCCCGGGCCGCCGCCGAGGAGAAGTCGGCCTTCTCCCACCCGCCGGTCGACCCGGACGCCACGGCGGCCTACGGCGACGACCCCGATCACGTCATCGACCTCTACGCGCCGCGCGGCGGGAGCGGACCCGCGCCGGTGGTCGTCGTGCTGCACGGCGGCGCCTGGCGCACCCCCTACGACCGGCGTCATGTCAGCCCGTTCGCCGCGTTCCTGGCGCACCGCGGCTTCGCCGTGGCCAGTGTCGAGTACCGGCGCGGTGCGACGCGGGCGGACGGCGGCGACGCGGTGGCCGGGCGGTGGCCCGACACCTTCGACGACGTCGCCGCCGCGCTGGACGCCCTGCCGGGGCTGATACGTGAGCTGCTCCCGGCGGGCGATCCGCGCCGCATCGTCCTCACCGGCCACTCCGCGGGCGGACACCTGGCCCTGTGGGCCGCCGCCCGGCACCTCCTGCCCGTCGGCTCGCCCTGGCGCACCGACGCCCCGGCGCCCCTGCGCGGGGTCGTCGCCCTCGCCCCCATCGCGGACCTCGAGGTCGCCGACAAGCTGGGCGTGTGCGACGGCGCGGTCCGCGAACTGCTGGGCGGCGACGACCACTTCGCCGAACGCAGGCCGCACGCCGACCCGGCGCTGCTGCTGCCCACCGGCATCGCCACCACCCTCGTCCAGGGCCGCGCCGACATCGACGTCCCGCACGCGGTCGCCGAGGCGTACGCGGACGCGGCGGCGAAGGCCGGTGAGGTGGTCGGGGTGACCCTGCTGCCGGACGTCGGCCACTTCCCGCTCATCGATCCCGCGGCGGACGCCTGCGCGATCGTCGCGGAGGAGATCGCCCAGCTCGCGTGGTGAGGGCGGCGCCTGCAACTCCCCTTCACCGGGGGCCCGGTCATACCCCTAGTACCTGAGAGCTACCCCGCGGATGAGTCCCCCGGTGGGACGCGGGTTACGGACCACGCTCCGTAACTTCCCTTCCTGGCACGCCCGATGGCCGGGCGGACGGGAAGGAAGCGGCGACGATGGAGCAGGGGCGCGAGCGGGGGACTCCGGACACGGGACCGGACGGGCCGGAGGGCCCGGCACACCGTCCGGCCAACCGGACGCGGCGCGGGCTGCTCGCCCTGCTGGTCGCCGCCGCCGTGGCCGTGCCCCTCGCCGGGGCCGCGCGCCCACAGGCGCCCGCGCCGCCGCCCGCCCAGGTCCCGCCCCCGGCCGTCGCCGGACTCGACGCGACCTACGCCGCCCACCGGGCCAACGCGGCCGAGGCGGCCCGCACGGCGGCGGACCACGGGTACCGGAAGCGAGCCACAGCCGAACGACGCGTCGCCCGGGGCCAGTTGCTGCACTTCGACGGACGGGGGGCCGGGCTGGTCACCGAGGTGCTCGGCGACCTCGCGCACGCCGACCGCGTCGCCGTGCTCGTCCCCGGCTCCGACACCGGCATCGACACCTACGGCCGCTTCCGCGCCACCGCCCTCGCCCTGCACCAGCGGCTGACACGGGAAGCGCCCACGGGGGTGCGCACAGCGGTCGTCGCATGGCTCGGCTACGAGACGCCCGGCACGCTCAGCCCCTCGGTCACCACGACCGGCCGCGCGGAGGAGGCCGCTCCCGAACTGCGCACGTTCATAGGAGACGTGCGGGCAGTCGCCGCCCCTCGCGCACGCGTCTCCCTGCTGTGCCACTCCTACGGCTCCGTCGTCTGCGCGCGGGCCGCCGCCGGACTCGACGTCGACGACCTGGTGTTCCTCGGCAGCCCCGGCACCGGCGCCGACACGGCCGCCGGCCTGCGCACCCGCGCCCGGGTGTGGGCCGCGCGCGGCGCCGACGACTGGGTCGAGCACGTCCCGCACCTCGACGCCGGCCTGTTCGGCACGACCGTCGGCTTCGGCACCGACCCCGTGTCCGAGGAGTACGGCGCCCGGGTCTTCGCGGCCGGCGACGGCGGACACAGCGACTACTTCGCCCCCGGCTCCCCGTCCCTGGCCAACCTGACCCGGATCGTCCTCGGCGACACCCAGGAGGTGACCCGATGACCCGCCTCGTCGTCGCGATGCGGGACACCGCCGCCCGCATCGACACGGCCACCCCCGCCCACCGCGACCGCGCCGTGGACGCCTTACGGGCCTTCGCCGTCCTCGGTGTGGTCCTCGGGCACTGGCTGGTCACCGCGCTGGTCGCGGACGGCCGCACCCTGCGCACCGCCAGCCCGCTGCAGCACATGCCCTGGCTGGCCCCGGTGTCCTGGACCTTCCAGACCCTCGCCGTGTTCTTCCTGGTCGGCGGGCACGTCGCGACCCGCTCGTACGCCTCGGCGCGGGAGCGGGGGACGCCGTACCACCGCTGGCTGCACGCCCGGCTGGCGCGGCTGTTCGGGCCGGTCGTCGCCGTCCTCGGCCTGTGGACGGTCGTGACGCTCGCGCTGCTGCTGTCCGACGCCGAGTACGCGACCGTGCGGACGCTGGTGAAGCTGGCGCTGTCCCCGATGTGGTTCCTGCTGGTCTTCGCCGCCCTCACCGCCGCGACCCCGCTGGTCGCCCGGCTGCATCCGCTGTGGCCGCTGGCCGTCGTCCTCCACGTCGACGTGCTCCGCTTCGGCCTCGGCGCGTCCGACGGGCTGGGATGGCTGAACCTCGCCGCGGGCTGGCTGGTGCCGTACACGCTGGGCGCGGCCTGGACCCGGGGCGAGCTGGAGGGCCGTACGTCCGGGTGGGTGCTGCTGGGCGGCGGCACGGCGGCGACGGCGGCGCTGGTCGCGTGGGCGGGCTATCCGGCCGCGATGGTCGGGGTGCCGGGCGCGGAGGTGTCCAACCTCGATCCGCCGACCCTGGCCGCCGTCACCTTCGGCCTCGCCCAGTGCGGGCTCGCGCTGCTGCTGCGGGACCGGCTGCGGCGCGCGATGCGGCGGCCCCTGGCGTGGGCGGCGGTGGCGCTGGTCAACCTGTCCGCGATGACGGTGTTCCTGTGGCATCAGACCGCCCTGATGGCCGCCACCGCCGCCCTTCTCCCGGCCGGCCCGCTGCCCGGTCTGCACACCGTCCCGGACGGTCTCGGCTGGGTCGCCGCCCGGCTGCCCTGGCTGGCGGCGTTCGCCCTCGCCCTCGCGGTGTGCGGGGCGGCGTTCCGCACCTGGGAGCGGGGCGGGGGCCGTCCGCTCAGGCGGGTACGGCCGTCGAGGGTGGTCCGCGCGCACCGCCCGACGACCGAGCGGGCCCCTCATGTCTAGGCTGAACGGTGTGGTGGACACGGGGGTGGAGCACATACGGCGGTGGCTGGGCGTCCTGCGCGACGACCTGATGACCGCGCGGGCCGACCCCATGCCGCCGTCGACATGGCTGCGGTGGCTGCCGCACGGGGTCGTCTGGCTGGCCGCACTCGGTGTGCTGCTCGGTGACGCGGCCCAGCTGAGCGACAACGGCGGGCTCGATGCCGGGTTCGCTTTCCTGGTCGCCCTGGGCCAGGCCGGCGCGATGGTGTGCGCGTTGTGGCGCCCGGTGCTCGCCTGGTGGATGTCGCTGGCGGCCATGCTGGTGGCGGCGTTCGCCGTGCGGGCGGTGATGACCGTGGACGGCGAGACGTTCACCTGGCCCTGGTCGGCCGCGGGGCTGATCGCGCACCTGTTGGTGCTGCTGCTGCTGGCCCTGCGGGTGCCGACCCGGGTCTCGGCGGAGGCGCTGGCCCTGACCGCACTCGCCACCTACGTCGTGCAGGGGCTGGTGGGCGCGGTGGAGTACCAGCCGACCGGCCAGCTCGCCGCCGTGCTCTTCACCGTCGCCGTCGTCCTCGGCGCCGCTCTGCGCGGGCGTCGCGAGGCCCGCGCGGAACTGGGCCGGCAGACCACGCTCACCGCCGAGGAACGCGCCCGCCGCACGCTCCTGGAGGAACGCAACCGCATCGCACGGGAGTTGCACGACGTGGTGGCCCACCACATGTCGGTGATCTCCATTCAGGCGCAGGTCGCCCCGCACCTCGTGCGGGACCCGTCCGACGAGCTGAAGGAGAACCTCGCCGGCATCCGGCAGAACGCCGTCGAGGCGCTCACCGAACTGCGCCGGGTCCTCGACGTGCTGCGCTCCGAGCACCCCGCCGCCGCCGACCCGGCCGACGGGTCGGGGCGTGCCCCGCACGCCCCGCAGCCCACCCTCGGCCGGCTGGAGGCGCTCGTGGAGAACACCCGCGCCGCCGGACTCACCGTGACCACCGAGGTCACCGGCGCGCGCCGTCCGCTGCCGCCCGGCGTGGAGCTGTCGGCGTACCGGATCGTGCAGGAGGCGCTGAGCAACGTGCTGCGGCACGCGCCCGGCGCCACCGCGCACGTCACCCTCGCCTACGGGCCGGGCGCCCTGCGGGTGGAGGTCGCGAACACCGAGCCCACCCGGGAGCCGCAGCCGTCCGCCGGGGCCGGGCACGGGCTGCTCGGCATGCGGGAGCGGGCGGTCATGCTGGGCGGCACCCTCACCGCCGGCCCCTGGTCCGGGCGCGGTTACCGCGTCGAGGCCCGCCTCCCCGTGTCCGCACCGCCCGCCACCGACCCCCTCCCCCAGGACGGCACCGCATGATCCGCGTACTGATCGCCGACGACCAGCAGATGGTGCGGCAGGGCTTCACCGTGCTGCTGAACACCCAGCCCGACATCGAGGTCGTCGGCCAGGCGGTGAACGGGATCGAGGCGGTCGGGCAGGTCGGCGAAATCGTCCCGGACGTCGTCCTGATGGACATCCGCATGCCCGAACTCGGCGGCATCGAGGCCACCGCCCGCATCACCGCCGTCCACCCCGAGGTGAAGGTGCTGGTGCTGACCACCTTCGACCTCGACGAGTACGTGTACGAGGCGCTGCGCGCGGGCGCCTCCGGCTTCCTCCTCAAGGACGCCTCCGCCGAGCAGCTCGCCGAGGCGGTCCGGGTGGTGGCGGCCGGGGACGCGCTGCTCGCGCCGGGCGTCACCCGCCGGCTGATCGCCGAGTTCTCCCGCCTGGACCCGCGGCCCCGCACGCCCCTGCGCCGGAGGGTGGGCGACCTCACCGAGCGGGAGACGGAGGTGCTGTCGCTGATCGCGCAGGGCCTGTCCAACGCGGAGATCGCCGTACGGCTCGTGGTGGCCGAGCAGACGGTGAAGACGCACGTCGGCCGGATCCTGGTGAAGCTGGGCCTGCGCGACCGCACCCAGGCGGCGGTCTTCGCCTACGAGTCGGGGCTGGTGCGTCCCTCCGGTTACTGAGGCCCGCGAGTACCGTCGGGTAACGCCGCGCGGCCTGCGTAGTACCTGAGACGGACGCCCCGGAATGCGTCTCCACGGTGACGACCGCCACCACCCGGTCGGCCTACCGTGTGAGCGTGACCGAGACGACGCACCAGCAGCCCGCCGGAGCCCCGCGCACCGGGGACGGGTACCGCAGCCCGGAGTACCGGCTGGCGCAGAACGCCCTGCAGGGGCTGCGCCAGGACCTGTTCCACGACCCTTTCGCCTACCGCCCGATGGGGCCCAGGCCGACGACCGGCCCGCTCCTGCGCCGGCTGCCCACGCGGATACGCACCGCCGCGGAACGGCTGCCGCACGCGGTGGTGGGGGCGATCGCCCTGCTCACCCTGCTGATCGGCGCAGTCTCCGGCAGCGAACCCGGCGGGGACGCCAGGGCCCTGCTGACCGGTCTGCTGTGCGCACTCCCCGTGGTCGCCACGCTGACCCGGCCGGTCGGCGCGTTCTGGCTGTCCATCGCGGTGAGCCCGGTGACCGCGCTGCTCAACGGCGGCGGCTCCGACTGGCCGTGGATGCCCGGCGCGTTCGTCAGTCACCTCACCGTGCTCGTGGTGGTCGCGCTGCGCACCCGGCCCCGCACCGCCGTCTGGATGTGGGTCGTCACCGCCGCGTACGCGATCCTCTCGGACATCTTCATCGGCGGGTCGTACTACTACACCAACGGCGGGCCGATGCTGGTCACGTCGGCGTTCGCGCTGCTCGTGGTCTGTCTGTGGCACGTCCGGCACACCGCCCAGCAGGAGGTGACCGCGCAGCAGACGGTCACCGCGCAGGAGCGGTCCCGGCGCACCCTGCTGGAGGAGCGCACCACCATCGCCCGTGAGCTGCACGACGTGGTGGCCCACCACATGTCGGTGGTCGCCATCCAGGCCGAGGCCGCGCCGTACCGGGTGGAGAACCCGCCGGAGGAGCTGGAGCGCGCCTTCGCCACCATCCGGGAGAACGCCGTCGCCGCCCTCACCGAGCTGCGCCGCATCCTCGGCGTGGTCCGCGCCGAGGACTACGAGGCCCCCGACGCCCCGCAGCCCACCCTCGCCGACCTGGACGCCCTGCTGGTCAACGTGCGGGACGCCGGGCTGACCGTGGAGAAGGTGGTCACCGGCGCGGTGCGGGAGCTGCCGCCCGGCGTGGAGCTGTCGGCGTACCGGATCGTGCAGGAGGCGCTGAGCAACAGCCTGCGGCACGCGCCCGGCGCGAGCGCCCGGGTGGAGATCGGGTACGTTCTCGGCGGTCTCGGGGTCCGGGTCGTCAACGGCCCGATGCCCGGGCCGAGCCTGGTGAAGCCGTCGCCCGGGGCCGGTCACGGCATCACGGGCATGCGGGAGCGGGTCGCCATGCTGAACGGCGAGATGACCGCCGGGCCGACCGAGGACGGCGGCTACGAGGTCGCGGTGTTCCTGCCGGTCACCATGGTGAACGAGGGTGACGCATGACCATTCGCGTGCTGATCGCGGACGACCAGATGATGGTGCGCGAGGGCTTCTCGGTGCTGCTCAACGCGATGCCGGACATGGAGGTCGTCGGCGAGGCCGTCAACGGCCGGCAGGCGGTCGAGAAGGTCCGCGAACTCGCCCCCGACGTCGTGCTGATGGACATCCGCATGCCGGAGCTGAACGGCATCGAGGCGACCCGGGAGATCGTCGCGGCGGACGGCGCGGCGAAGGTGCTGGTGCTCACCACCTTCGACCTGGACGAGTACGTCTACCAGGCGCTGCGCGCGGGCGCCTCGGGCTTCCTCCTCAAGGACGCCTCCGCGCGTCAGCTCGCCGACGGTGTGCGGGTCGTCGCGGCCGGCGAGGCGCTGCTCGCCCCGTCGGTCACCCGGCGGCTGATCACCGAGTTCTCCAAGCTGTCCGACGCGCCCCGGGTGCTGCCGTCCGTGCAGGCCGCGTACGGGGACCTCACCGAGCGGGAGACGGAGGTGCTGGTGCTGATCGCCCAGGGCCTGTCGAACGCGGAGATCGCCGAGCGGCTGGTGGTCGCCGAGTCGACCATCAAGACCCACGTCAGCCGCATCCTGGTGAAGCTGGGCCTGCGCGACCGCACCCAGGCGGCGGTCTTCGCGTACGAGGCGCGTCTGGTCACGCCGGGCTGAGCCGGGCCCGGCCCGGGCGCGGCCTAGGGTGGGGCGCATGGAACAGCGCATCACCCTGATCACGCTGGGGGTCACCGACCTCGCCCGCGCGAAGGCCTTCTACGAGGCCCTGGGCTGGCGGGGCCAGGAGGTCCAGGAGACCGTCTTCTTCCAGGCGGGCGGTCTCGGCCTGGTCCTGTGGAGCCGGGAGAAGCTGGCGCGTGACTCCGGCCTCGAACCCGGCACGCCGGGCGGGTTCGGCGGCATCGTCCTCGCGCACAACGTCCGCTCCGACGCCGAGGTCGACGCGGTGCTCGCGGCGGCGGACCGCGCCGGCGGGACGGTCACCAAGCAGGCCGTTCTCAACGAGATCGGCTTCCGGTCGGGCGCCTTCACCGACCCCGACGGCCACGTCTGGGAGGTCGCCCACAACCCCGGCCTCCCGCTCGCCGAGGACGGCACGGTCACCCTCCCCGACTTCGGCGCCGTCTGACGGACACCCGGCACCCCTGGTCAGAGGGCGGGGCGGCGGTCTACCGTCCGTCCATGGCAGCTCCTTCCGACCTCGCTTTCGACCCGTGGGACCCCGCGTTCGTCGCCGACCCGTACCCCGCCTACGCGTGGCTGCGGGAACAGGGCAGGGTGCGGTACTTCGAGCCGACGGACCAGTGGCTCGTCGCGCACCACGCGGACGTCTCGGCGCTGCTGCGCGACCGCCGCCTGGGACGGACGTACCTGCACCGGTTCAGCCACGAGGAGTTCGGCCGCACGCCGCCCCCGCCGGAGCACGAGCCGTTCCACACGCTCAACGACCACGGCATGCTCGACCTGGAACCGCCGGACCACACGCGCATCCGCCGCCTGGTGTCCAAGGCGTTCACCCCGCGCACGGTCGACCGTCTGCGGCCGTACGTGCGCGAGCTCGCGGACGACCTGGTGGCGGGGCTGGTCGCGGCGGGCGGCGGCGACCTGCTGCGGGACGTCGCCGAGCCGCTGCCGGTCGCGGTGATCGCGGAGATGCTGGGCATCCCGGAGTCCGACCGTGCGCCGCTGCGCCCCTGGTCGGCGGACATCTGCGGGATGTACGAGCTGAACCCGTCCGAGGAGGCGGCGGCGAAGGCGGTCCGCGCGTCGGTCGAGTTCTCGGACTACCTGCGCGACCTGATCGCCGAACGCCGCAAGAACCCCGGCGACGACCTGATCTCCGGTCTGATCGCCGCCCACGACGAGGGCGACCGGCTGACCGAGCAGGAGATGATCGCCACCTGTGTGCTGCTGCTGAACGCGGGCCACGAGGCGACGGTGAACTCCACGGTCAACGGCTGGTGGGCGCTGTTCCGCCACCCCGGCCAGCTCGCCGCCCTGCGCGCCGACCACTCCCTCGTCCCCACCGCGGTCGAGGAACTGCTCCGCTACGACACCCCGCTCCAGCTCTTCGAGCGCTGGGTGCTGGACGAGATCGAGATCGACGGCCAGGTGATCCCGCGCGGCGCGGAGATCGCGATGCTGTTCGGCTCCGCCAACCACGACCCGGCGGTCTTCGCCGACCCGTCGCGCCTGGACCTCACCCGCCGCGACAACCCGCACATCTCCTTCAGCGCCGGCATCCACTACTGCATCGGCGCCCCGTTGGCCCGCATCGAACTGGCCGCCTCGATGACGTCCCTCCTGGAGCGGGCCCCCACCCTCCGCCTGGCCGCGGAACCCGTCCGCAAGCCGAACTTCGTGATCAGGGGACTGGAGGGGCTGGCCGTGGAAGTGGGCTGATCACCCGCTCGGCCGATCAGCACCCTGACGGCTACTTCGTCTCCAGGTCCCGGCGGCGGAACCCGGTCAGGCCCAGCCACACCAGGGCGGCGGCGACGAGGGTCAGCAGGAACAGCGGGGTCCAGTTCATGCCGGCGGCGGGCAGGCGGGGGATGTGGCCGAAGGGGGAGAGGTTGTTCATCCAGTCCGGGAACTGGAGGATCTGGCCGAGATAGCCGACCACGAACGCGTACACCGGCACGACCCAGGCCGCCTGGCTCGCCCGGGGGAACCAGCCGAAGAGGACCACCGCCACGCCGACCGTGACCCACAGGGCCGGTGCGTACGCGAGGGCCGCGCCCGTCAGGTCGGGCACCAGCCCGGCGTCACCGGTCGAGGCTGCCCCGGCCAGGCCGAAGCCGAGCCCGGCCAGCAGCAGGACGACCGTGCCGCCGCCCATGGCCACGGCCAGATGGCCGCCGACCCAGCGGGAGCGTGAGAGGCCGGTGGCGAGCAGGGGCTCGGCGCGGCCCGCCGTCTCCTCGGAGCGCGGGCGCAGGGCCGCCATCACGACGTACACCGACGCCACGACCGTCAGGACGACCATGACCATCGAGGCGAAGGACTCGGCGACGCTCGCCCCGCCGATGCGCTCCAGGGCCTCCTCGATCTCGTCGATGCCCGCCAGCATGTCCTCGGCGTCCCCGAGGATCGACCCGTACATCGCGCCCATCAGGAACAGGCCGGCGCCGAAGCCGGCCAGCAGGCCCCGGTGCAGGCGCAGGGCGAAGCCGACCGGTGTGGTGAGCGCGGCGGAGGCGGTGGGGCTGCCCGGTTTCTGCGGACGCAGTCCCGCGCCCACGTCCCGGCGGGTGGAGAGCCAGAACCCCGCCGCCGCGCACCCCGTCGCGCACAGCAGGCACAGCAGCAGCGGCCACCAGCGGTCGTCGACGTACGGGTAGCTGCGCTGCACCCAGCCGATCGGGGACAGCCAGGACAGGGTGTCGTTCGTGCCGCTGTCGCCGGCGGCGCGCAGCACGTAGGCGATGCCGATGACGGCGAGCGCCGTCCCGGACGCCCCGCGGGTGTGCGCGGTGACCTGGACGGTGACCGCGGCGACGGCGGCGAAGACGAGACCGGCGGCGGCGTGGGCGAAGCCGTAGACCAGCGAGCCCGCGGTGTCGATGCCCTCCATCCCGAGGCCGGCCAGGCCGAGGGCCAGCAGCAGGGCGAGCGCGAGGTTGGCCAGGGCGGCGACGGCCAGGGCGGCGGCGAGGTGGGCGTGCCGGCCGACGACGGCCGAGCGCACCAGCTCGGCGCGGCCCGTCTCCTCCTCCGCGCGGGTGTGCCGCGTGACGATCAGCACGCTCATGAGGCCGACGAGGACGGCCGTGAAGCCGATCATCTGGTGGCTGAGGATGGAGCCGAAGCCGTCGTCGGTGAGGTAGTGGCGGGGGCCGGACATGGCCAGGCCGGCCGGGCTGTCCACGCTTCTGACGGCGTTCGCCCGGTCCTCCGGGTCGCTGTAGAGCGTCCTGAAGCTGTTCGCCGTCATGAGGGTGGAGAGGAACAGGGCCAGGATCCACACCGGGAGCCGGACCCGGTCCCGGCGCAGGGCGAAGCGGATCAGGATCCGGGTGCCGGCCAGCGCGTTGCCGCCCGCGACCGGTGCGGCGGGCGCCCGGGTGCCGGGGCCGGCGGTGACGGAGGTCATCGCGGCTCTCCGTTCGTGACCTGTCCGGTGGTGTGCCCGTTGGCGGCCAGCTCGTCGCCGTAGTGGCGCAGCATCAGCTCCTCCAGGGTGGGCGGGTGGCTGACCAGGCTGCGCACGCCGAGGTCGCTGAGCGCGCGGACGGCGGCGCCGACGTGGGCGCCGTCGACGGTGAAGTGGATCCGGCCGGTGGCCTCGTCGACGGTCCGCAGGTCGTGGACGCCGGGCAGGCGGGCGAGGTCCGCGGCGGGCCGTTCGGTCTCCGCCTCGACGGTGGTGCGGGTCAGGTGGCGCAGCTCGCCGAGGGTGCCGGACTGGACGGTCCGGCCCTGGCGGACGATGCTGACGCGGTCGGCGAGCTTCTCCACCTGGGCCAGGATGTGGCTGGAGAGCAATACGGTCCTTCCGGCCGCCTTGGCCTCGGCGATGACGTCCTGGAAGACGACTTCCATCAGCGGGTCGAGCCCCGCGGTCGGCTCGTCGAGCAGCAGCAGTTCGGCGTCGGAGGCGAGCGCGGCGACGATGGCGACCTTCTGCCGGTTGCCCTTGGAGTAGGCGCGGCCCTTCTTGGTCGGGTCGAGGTCGAACCGCTCGACGAGTTCGGCGCGGCGCCGCTCGTCGAGCCCGCCGCGCAGCCGGGCCAGCAGGTCGATGGCCTCGCCGCCGGTCAGCCCCGGCCACAGCTCCACGTCGCCGGGGACGTAGGCGAGACGGCGGTGCAGCGCCACGGCGTCGCGCCACGGATCGTGCCCCAGCACCTCGGCGGTGCCGGAGTCGGCGCGCAGCAGACCGAGCAGTACACGGAGGGTGGTCGACTTGCCGGCGCCGTTGGGGCCGAGGAAGCCGTGGACCTCGCCGGTCTCGACGCTCAGGTCGAGCCCGTCCAGCGCGTGGGTCCGGCCGAACGACTTGCGCAGCCCGGACACGGAGATGGCCTTCGTCATGCCTGGAACGTACGCTTCGTTCACAGATTTGTGAAGTTAAGGAAGCGTATAAACGCTGACTAGACTGAGCCGGTGGCGCCTGAGCAGGGGAGAGGGTCGGACATGGCGGAACCGGGCGGGACGGTCCGGGACCCGGAGGCGGTCTCGCGGTTCGTCGAGCACTTCGCGGCGCAGCTGGTGGAGGCCGGGCTGCCGCGGATGCCCGCCCGCGTCTTCGCGGCCCTGCTCGCGTCCGACACCGGGGTCATGACCTCCGCCGAACTGGGCGAGCGGCTCAGGATCTCACCGGCCGCGGTGTCGGGGGCGGTGCGCTACCTGGCGCGCCAGCACATGGTGTCCCGCGAGCGTGAACCGGGCTCCCGCCGGGAGCGCTACCGGGTCCACGGCGACCAGTGGTACGAGGCCCTCACCAATCGCGAGGCCGTCATCAGGCGCTGGGAGGGGGCCCTGCGGGACGGCATCGCCAGTCTGGGAGGGGACACCCCGGCGGGCCGACGGCTGGCGGAGACGCTGGCCTTCTTCGAGTTCGTGGAGAAGGAGGTCGAGGCGATGATGGAGCGCTGGCACGGGCACCGGCAGAAGCTGTTCGGCGGTGCCGGGGAGGACCCGGGATCAGCTCCCGGGCTGTAGTAGGTCCGACGCGGCGAGTGCCGGTCCGGAGGCGGCTCACGCCGGCACCGTCAGCCCCCAGGCCCCCTCCCGCACCTCCCAGGTCCGCGTCCGCACCGGTCCCGACACCACCGCGTCCGCCCGGTAGCGGAAATGCGCGCCCGACACGGTGATCGTGCTGCCCTCCGCCGAGAGGGGGGACGCCTCCGCGCCGACGGAGGCCGGGCGGACCTCCACGCGGGCCGTGCCCGAGGCGCCGGGGACGACCGAGACGGCCTCCACCGACTGGTGCAGGTCGACAAGGGTCTCCCCGTCCACCTCCACCCGCAGCCGCGTCGGCCCCGACCCGGGTGCGGCGGGCG
This sequence comes from Streptomyces albogriseolus, assembly GCA_014650475.1. GTDB lineage: Bacteria > Actinomycetota > Actinomycetes > Streptomycetales > Streptomycetaceae > Streptomyces > Streptomyces albogriseolus. Next base: position 201,690 of record BMVA01000003.1, on the reverse strand, counting down.
GCCGGGCGGGCGCGAGCGTGCGCACCAGGGAGCGGCAGGTTCGCAGCCAGGGGTGGGTCACCCCGTCGGGGGAGTGCCGCAGGGGGGACGGGGAGCTGAGCGGCGGGATCCGCAGCGCGCCGAGCACCACGCCGTCGCGGTCGTCGACCAGCAGGTCCATCCGCCGCTCCGCCCCGTCCAGCACCGCCCGCGCCGCGGCCACCGCCCCGCACGGCACGCCCAGCGCCCGGGCGAGCGACACCGAACCGCCCACCGGCACCAGGGACAGCGCGCACCCGGCCAGCTCCCGCCGCCGGTGCAGCAGCTCCACCGCGCGCACCAGCGCCCGGTCGTCGCCCACCACCACCGGACGCCGCGAGCCGCGCCGGGCGAGCGCCCGGGCGAATTCCTCGGGGCCGTCCGGCAGGCACACCTTCGCGCCCGCCGCACCCGCGCGGAGCACGTCCCGTGCGATCCGGACCGACTCGCCGTCCGCCCGCCGGGCGACCGGATCGATGACCACCAGGAGCTGATCGGACGTCGCGGAAGAAGTCCCGGAAGTCGCCACCTCGGCCATGCCTCGCTTCCTCGGGTAGCATCTTTGTGCAAGAGCCCCTTTGCGCTATTGCGCCAGGGGCTTCGTCTATTCCGGGGCATCCGGTCCGACGGTTGGCGGCCAACGGTGGTCGCGGTGCACGCGGCGGAGATCCTCCGTGTGCGCCCCTGACCTTGGACATGCCCCGCCCGGAAGGGGTGTACGCGCGTGCCCGCACTTGTGCTGCTCGGTGCTCAGTGGGGTGACGAAGGCAAGGGAAAGGCGACGGACCTGCTCGGTGGTTCCGTCGACTATGTGGTGCGCTACCAGGGCGGCAACAACGCCGGCCACACGGTGGTCGTGGGCGATCAGAAGTACGCCCTTCACCTGCTCCCTTCCGGGATCCTCTCCCCCGGCTGCACGCCGGTCATCGGTAACGGCGTCGTCGTCGACCCGTCGGTCCTGCTCTCCGAGCTGAGCGGTCTGAACGAGCGCGGCGTCGACACGTCGAAGCTCCTGATCAGCGGAAACGCGCACATCATCACGCCGTACAACGTGACGGTGGACAAGGTGACCGAGCGCTTCCTCGGCAAGCGGAAGATCGGCACCACCGGCCGCGGCATCGGCCCGACCTACGCCGACAAGATCAACCGCGTCGGCATCCGGGTGCAGGACCTCTACGACGAGTCGATCCTCACCCAGAAGGTCGAGGCGGCCCTCGACGTCAAGAACCAGATGCTCACGAAGCTCTACAACCGGCGCGCGATCGCCGTGGAGCAGGTGGTCGAGGAGCTGCTGGGCTACGCGGACAAGCTGGCGCCGTACGTCGCCGACACCGTGCTGGTGCTGAACGAGGCGCTGGAGCAGGACAAGGTGGTCCTCTTCGAGGGCGGCCAGGGCACCCTGCTCGACATCGACCACGGCACGTACCCCTTCGTCACCTCGTCGAACCCGACCGCGGGCGGCGCCTGCACGGGCGCGGGCGTGGGCCCGACGAAGATCAGCCGGGTCATCGGCATCCTCAAGGCGTACACCACCCGCGTCGGCGCGGGACCGTTCCCGACGGAGCTGTTCGACGAGGACGGCGAGGCGCTGCGCCGCATCGGCGGCGAGCGGGGCGTCACCACCGGCCGTGACCGCCGCTGCGGCTGGTTCGACGCGGTGATCGCCCGCTACGCGACCCGGGTGAACGGCCTGACGGACTTCTTCCTCACCAAGCTCGACGTGCTCACCGGCTGGGAGCAGATCCCGGTCTGCGTGGCCTACGAGATCGACGGCCGGCGCGTCGAGGAGCTGCCGTACTCGCAGACGGACTTCCACCACGCGAAGCCGGTCTACGAGATGCTGCCGGGCTGGAACGAGGACATCAGCAAGGCGAAGTCCTTCTCCGACCTGCCGAAGAACGCCCAGGCGTACGTGAAGGCCCTGGAGGAGATGTCCGGCGCCCCGATCTCCGCGATCGGCGTGGGCCCGGGCCGTACCGAGACGATCGAGATCAACTCGTTCCTCTGAGTTCTCCTTCCGGAGGACTTGGAGATCTGATGAGATGGCCGGTACGGGTGACCCCGGCCGGCCATCTCGCTCGGAAGGGGCGCCCCTTGTGACCGTCGCGAAGGAAGCGGGATGCTGCTGAGATTCCGGGTGGCCAACGTCCGGTCCCTGCGCGACGAGCAGGAACTGTCGTTCGTCGCGCCCGAGGACGACGAGAACGAGCGGGCCACCGCACGCGAGACGGAACTCTCCGACGGCCGGCGGCTCCCCGTCCACACCGTCCTCGGCGTCTTCGGTCCCAACGCCTCCGGCAAGTCGAACCTGATCGCCGCCCTACGGAACATGCGACGTTGTGTGCTGCGTTCGTACGCCGACTGGACGTCCTACGACGGCATCCCACGCGACGAGTTCGCTCTTGATCCGAAGGCCGCCGCCGAGACCTCCCTGTACGAGGCGGATTTCGTCCTCGTCGACGGAGTGCGCTGGACGTACGGCTTCGAACTCGGACAGCACCGGGTGGAGGCCGAGTGGCTCTACGCCTATCCCAAGGGCCGCCGCCAGGTGTGGTTCGAGCGGGACGCCGCCCGTGAGAAGAGCTTCGACTTCCCCGGTGACCGGCTTCGCGACCGCGCCAGACTGGCCCGCACGACACGTCGGGACGCCCTGCTCCTGACACGCGCCGCGAACGACGGGCATGAGCAGCTCACCCCGGTCTTCGACTGGTTCAAGAACAACTTCTGGGATGTCACGCCCGAGACCGAGCGGGCTCAGCGTGAGGACTACACCGCCCTGCGGCTGCTGCAGGACGGGGGCTTCCGGCTCCGGGCCGAGGAACTCCTGAAGGTCGCCGATCTGGGCATTGCCGGAGTGGAGGTCGAACGGACTTCCTCCGGGAAGCCTCTGGTACGGCTCATCCACGAGGGCGGGGGTGAGCGGACCGCGCTCGACTGGGAGGCGGAGTCCTGGGGGACCCGCTCCTGGTTCGCCCTGATCGGCCCCCTGCTGCTCGCCCTCGACACCGGAGCGGTCCTCCTCGTCGACGAACTCGACGCCAGCCTCCACTCACGCTTCGCCGCCGAGGTCGTACGCCTCTTCCAGGCTCCATGGCTCAACCGCAAGGGAGCGCAGCTCATTTTCACCGCCCACGATCTCTCCCTTCTGCGGACCCCGGGCGGCGGACGGCTGTTGCACCCCGGCCAGATCTGGCTCACCGAGAAGGACGAGCGCGGTGCCACGAGCCTGACCTCGGTCGCCGACTGGGAACCGACGGCGGAGGAAGACCTGATGTCCTCCTATCTCGCCGGGTCCTTCGGGGCCGTACCGAAGGTGTCGGAGGGGCAGGTCGGGCGACGGCTGCTGCGTACTCAGGAGACGGCCGCGCTGGGCGAGGGCCCGGCGGACGACGACGTACGGACGGGGACGGAAGGGCTCTGATGGCGAGGGCACGGGGAGGGGACAGCGTCTCCCGCAGGAAGGGCGCCGCGAAGGGCCGGGGGAGCCGGGCGCGCCAGGTGTACATCTACACCGAGGGCGAGGTAACCGAGCCCGAGTACATCGACATCATCGTCCGCAACGGAGCGTGGGCTGAATCCGGCCGGACAGTGCAGCACCACATCGCGAACCCCAACGTCGAGGGCAAGCATCGCAAGCCATTACGGATGGTCCAGGACGCCGTCCGCACCCTGCGCAAGGTCGAGCGCGAGGCGAAGGACGCCGGGCTCCGGCGCGACAAGGACTGGAACTGGCCCCAGGTGTGGGTCCTCTTCGACCGCGACGACCACCAGGGAATCCCCGAGGCCCTCAGCCTTGCGGAGAAGGAGGGCGTCCGCGTCGCCTACTCGCACCCGTGCTTCGAACTGTGGCGGCTGCTCCACTACACCAACTACACGGCCACCTTCGGCGGAGTCTGCAACGACGCCAACAGCCGGTTGCGCTCACGCCCCGGGTTCGCGGCGACGTACGGGCGCGGGGTGCGGACGGTCACCGCGCAGCAGTCGAAGCATGTGCGGGAGGAGCAGGTACTCACCCCCGCCACCGACGACGCCCTCAGCCGGTACAGAACGGCCAGGAAACACGCCCAGAAGATCAACGACGGTTACTCCACGACACATCCCCATAGCTGGGACCCGTACACGGACGTATGGCGCTTCGTGGAGGACGGACTGCTCCTCAGCGGCTACTAGGCTGCATGGGTGCACACGCGGTCGCCCGACGCACTCCGTCGGCCGTCGCCACCCCCACCACTCGTCACACGTGAACAGGGAGCCGTAACGTGGCCAGGATCACGCTCGAACAGCTGGAGCGTCACCTCTTCGCCGCCGCGGACATCCTCCGCGGAACCATGGACGCCGCCGAGTACCGCGACTTCCTGCTCGTCCTGCTCTTCCTCAAGCGGGCCAACGACGAGTTCGAGGCGGTCCGGGAGAAGGTGATCGCCGAGGAGATGGCAGCGGGGGCCACGCGCGAGGAGGCGGAGGAGGAGGCCGAGGAGCCGGCCAAGTACACCGCCCGCAATGTGATGTACGTCCCCAAGGCCGCTCGCTGGAGCAAGCTGGCCGGTGCGGTGGACGACGTGGCGACCAAGCACCTCCAGCCCGCGCTCGACGCGATGGAGGCCGACAACCCTCGGTTGCGCCACCTCTTCGACCACGTGAACTTCAACCGCATCGGTGGCGGCGGGGGCACCGGCACGGCGGCGGCCAAGCTCGCCGACAAACGGCTCCAGGGACTCATCGAGCACTTCGGCGGCATGCGGCTGCGCGGTGAGGACTTCGAGTTCCCGGACGTCATCGGCGCCGCCTACGAGTACCTGCTGAAGGACTTCGCCGACTCGGCCGGCGCCAAGGGCGGCGAGTTCTACACCCCGCGTGCGGTGGTGCGGATGATGGTCGAGCTGGCGCGGCCCCGAGCGGGCCAGCGGGTGTACGACCCGTGTGTCGGCTCGGGCGGCATGCTGATCCACGCCAAGGAGTACATCGAGGAGCACGGCGGTGACACCGAGGATCTGGCGCTCGCCGGCCAGGACGCCAACAACGGCTCCTGGGTCATGGCCACCATGAACATGCTGTTCCACGGGGCCGTCGACTTCAGCCTGAGTATCGGGGACACCCTCACCAGTCCCGCGCACCTGGACGAGTCGTACGACATCGTGCTCAGCAACCCGCCGTTCTCCATGGACTACAAGGCCGACCAGATCCTCGACATCGAGGAGCGGATGCCGTACGGCCAGACGTCCGAGAAGGGCAAGGCCGACCTGATGTTCCTCCAGCACATGCTGCACATGGTGGAGCGCCGGGGCGGCTCGGTCTTCACGGTCATGCCGCACGGTGTGCTGTTCCGCGGCGGCGCGGAGGAGAGGATCCGGGCCAAGCTCATCGAGGCCGACCTGCTGGAGGCGGTTATCGGCCTGCCGTCGAACATCTTCTACGGCACCGGCATCCCGGCCTGCGTCCTGGTGCTGCGCTCGCGCGGGCGTAAGCGGCCGGAGCGCGAGGACAAGGTCCTCTTCATCAACGCCGACCGCGAATTCCACGCCGAGCGGGCGCAGAACGTGCTGCTCCCGGAGCACGTGGAGAAGATCGTCTCCACCTTCCACGGCGGTGAGGACGTGCCGCGCTTCGCCCGCTGGGTGGAGCGGAAGGAACTCCGGGACAACAAGTACAACCTCAACATCCGCCGGTACGTGGACAACACCCCGCCGCCGGAGCCGCAGGACGTACGGGCCCACCTGGTGGGCGGGGTGCCCCGCGCGGAGATCGAGGCGCCGGAGAAGAAGCAGCTGCTGGATGCGTACGGCATCCAGTTGACCGACCTGTTCGCCGAGCGCCCGGACGACCCCGAGTACGTCGACTTCCTGCCCGAAGGCCGGCGTCCCGACGCGGACCGCCTGACCGAGCTGGCGGCGGCGCGTGAGAAGGAGCTGTCGGAGGCGTTCGAGAAGTGGTGGGCGACGGAGACGGAGAAGATCGCCGCGCTGGCCCCCTGCGAGGGTGACGACCGCACCGAGTTCGAGAAGCGGGCCCAGCTGGCCCGGCTGCGGGCCGATCTCATCGACTCCTTCCGCGACACCTTGCTCGGGGTGGGCGTGCTGGACCGCTTCGCACTGGCCGGCGCGGTCGCCGGGTGGTGGCAGGACGCGAAGAACGAGCTGAAGGCCCTGGCGGGGAACGGCTTCCGGGGAGTCGTCGACGGCTGGGTCGAGACGGTCGAGACCATGCTGGAGCCGGAGCCCGACCCGTGGACCGGTGGCGCCCGCAAGCGCTCGGCGGCGGAGCGGCGCCAGGCGTACGCGCACAAGGTGGTGGCACGTCTCGTCCCCGACTTCCTGAAGGAACTCGCGGACGCGGACGCCCGCAAGGCGGAACTGGACGCGAAGTTGAAGGCTGCGGAGGAGGCGGAGGCCGCGCGGGCGGCTGCGGCGGCGGGGGGCGCGGAGGACGGCGCCGAGACCGACGGTGATGGGGAGGCCCCGGGCCTCGACCCGGCGATCGCGGAAGCGCTGCTGAGCGAGGCGGACCTGAAGAAGCTGAAGCGGGAACGCACGGCGGCGAACAAGGCGGTGAAGACGCTGGAGGAGGACTTCTATCCGTTTGAGGGGATGGGGGGTGCGTCGGCAACCTCCGCGAAGAAGAAGTCCAAGGAGTTGAAGAACTCCTCGGAACAGACCGAGTTGGTCGTAGCGGTAGAGGACGAGTCTGTGTACCGGCCGACACCTCGACTGCATAAAGCGCGGAAAAGCCTGAACGATGACCGAGCCCGCGACATTGTTTTGGGCATCCTTCATGACGATCTGACGTCCAAGCTAGAGGGGCATGTGCTGCGTAGGCGACGGGATTTGCTTGATGCTTGCATGGGATGGGAGCGGAAGTACCTCGTGTCGCTTCGTGACATTGAGGAACGGTGCGAGGTGGCGACGGAGAAGCTGGACGGTTTCCTGAGGGAGTTGGGCTATGTCGACTGAGCAGGAATTCCGTTGGGTTCCGGTCGGAGAGATTGGCGATGTGCGCATGGGAAAGCAGCTTTCGCCGGCGAGCAGTCGAGACGACGGATCTCATGCCCCGTACTTGCGCGTCGCCAACGTGCTCGATGGTTGGATTGACTATTCAGATGTGAAGTTTATGAGCTTCAATGCTCTGGAACGAAAAAGGTATGGCTTGGAGCCCGGAGACATTCTTCTGAATGAAGGGCAGAGTCTTGAACTGGTCGGTCGCAGTGCCATTTATGACGGGCGTCCGGGCGAGTACTACTTCCAGAACACTCTTATCCGCTTCAGGGCTGGGGTGCATGTCATTCCTGAGTACGCTCAGGCCATATTTACGCAATGGCTAAGAGATGGAACCTTCGCCCAGGTTGCGAAAAAGACGACGAGTATTGCGCATCTCGGTGGAGATAGATTCGCCAAAATCCCGTTCCCGCTTATCTCTATTTCCCGGCAGCGTCGAGTGATTGGAGTGCTAGGTGCGGTGAATGAGAAGCGTCGCTCTTCCGAGGCGAAAATTGGAAAGTTGCACTCAGTTCGATCCGCCCTGTGGGATAAGTTCGAGTCCGCCGGAGACGTGTCGTGGCCCCTGCGGAAGTTGACCGAGTTGGCTCGGCTACCTTCTGGTCAGGTCGATCCTACAAGGCTTCCATATGCTAGTCAGCAGCTATTGGCTCCTGACCACGTGGAGTCCTCTACAGGTCGGATCATTGCTCGACTCAGCGCAGCGGAACAGGGGGCAATCAGCGGAAAATATGTGGTACGGCCAGGTGATGTCATCCTAAGTAAAATTCGCCCCGCGTTGAGGAAGGTGGTTGTTTCTGATTTCGAGGGAACGTGCTCGGCTGACATGTATCCTCTGCGGTCATCTCCGGAGGTGCTGCCGGAGTATCTATGCGCTGCCCTGCTGGGATCGAAATTCTCGCAATTTGCAGATCGAGTTTCCGGGCGAACGGGCATTCCTAAGTTGAATAGGGAAGATTTGGGAGAGTATTCTTTGAGGGTTCCCCCAATTGGCGATCAAAAGGTGATCATGTCAGCACTGGAGAGCTTGGCGGAAACTGAGCAGTTTGAGCGTTTGGGTCGTGAAAAGATCACGTCTCTTCAGTACACTCTCGTCGGGGATTTGATCGCTGGAAAAGCTCGCTGAAGAGAAGGGCCGAAGCTACTCAGTGAAGATGGCATCTGGTTAGGCGCAGGAGTTGTCATGCCCGTCAGGAAGCCGTCCACCGAGCGGCAGCGTCGTCTCGGAGCCGAGCTGCGCAGGATGCGCGAGCACATCGGCATGACGATCAACGAGGCCGCCACGGTGCACCGTACCGACCGGACCACGGTGAGCAATACGGAGTCGGCCCGATCGGGAGTGAGCAGCGACCGCGTCCGAGTATGGGCAGCCAACTACCGTTGCCCGGATGCCTCGTACATCGATGCGCTCGCAGAGATGGCCCGGGAGCGTGGGCCGCACTGGTGGGACGAGTACCGGGGTGCCCTGCCCGCCGGGCTGCTGGACATCGCGGAGATGGAGCACCACGCAGCGGCGTTGCGTTCCGCCCAGATCATGCACATGCCGGGGCTGCTTCAATTGCCCGATTACATGCGCGGCATCTTCGCGGAAGCGGTTCCGCCCATGTCGCCGACTGATCTGGAGCAGCATGTTGCTTTCCGGCTGAGAAGAGCGCAGATCCTTGACCGCTCGGACCCGCCGCCCTGCGAGTTCCTGGTCCATGAGTCAGCGCTACGGATGCGATTCGGAGATCGTCGTGTCCTGCTGCGGCAGATCGAGCATCTACTCAGGCAAGCCGAGCGGCCCAACGTAGCTGTAAGGGTGGTGCCGTTCAGGGCCGGAGGCTTCGCCAACGCGGGCAGTTCGACGCTCTACGCCTGCGGTCCGGTACCGCAGCTGGACACCGTGCAGATCGACGTACCCACCGGTGTCACCTTCCTGCATGCCGAGACCTACCTGGTGAACTACCGTTCCGTACTCGACCGGATGCGTGAACGCGCCCTGGAGGCAGGGGAGTCGATCGACTTCATCCGGCAGGTTGCGGAAGAGATCTGAGGCAGGGATCCGGTGGAACTTCACTGGCGCAAGTCGTCCTTCTCGGCGGACACCGGGAGTTGCATAGAGGTCGCGGAACGCGACGGGTGGGTCTTCCTGCGTGAGGGAGACGACCCGGACGTGGTGGTGCGGACCACGCGCCGCAAGCTCCGGGCCTTTCTGGAAGGAGCCAAGGCCGGCGAGTTCGACCACTTCGCTACGTAACGCCTATGAGGTCCGTCCGGCATATGCCACTTCACGGACTTCATGCAACATGTTGTCTCGCGCATCATCGTGCGCGTACTGTGTGTAGTGCTCGTCAATCAGTCTGTGACTGTCGGGCAAGTTGCGAGCACACAGAAACGCCCCGGCGGTGAGCCACCACCCCGGGGCAGGTCAACGCTGCATAGGAGCGTCAACATGTCCAAGCCTATCCGGCATGCCCTCGAACGGGCACTCGCCCTGATCCTCGCCCTCCTCTTTCCCGCCACCGGCCGGCGCCGGCGTCGTGGTCGGCTCGGGCCCGCCCACGCGGCCCCGCGCACCCTCTCCGGCCTGCGGCTGTTCGTCCACCGCGCTGCCGTACCCGTCCTGGCCGAACTCCTCGCGCAAAGGACGACGTCCAGGACCGGAAGGCGGTCGGACGACTCCGTCCCGCTCGACGACGCCGGCCCCCTCGTCCGTCCCTACCTGCTCGCTCATGAACGGCGGCAGAGGCAGGTCGAACGCCGTGCCGCCCTCGTCCTCGCCCTCGACGGAATCGACGTCGGGCCGTGGGTCATCCACGGTCACCGCATCGGCACCTCCGCCGTGTCCCTGGGGGTGGCGGCCTGATGGGCGCGACGCCAAACGCGCGGATCCAGGTGAACCGCGTCCCCAGCAAGCCCGTCCGCCGACAAGGCGACGGAACCATCGCCATCGACCTCTGGCTGCGCCGGGACGGGGTCTTCGACTCGGACGTGAAGCTGAAGCTCACCCCCGCCGAGGCCGAAGTGCTGCACGCCCAGCTCTGCTACGCCCTCGACGACGACACCGCCGCCCTCATCGTGCCGGAGAGCAAGCGGCCCGACTGTCGCAAGGCTGTGGTGGGCGGCGACGGAGCTCACCGGCCGTAGAGTCGGATCCTTTCGCGTGTGGGCGGCACACCGGTCAACAGGGTGTCGCCCACACAGCCGCAGACCATGCGTATCTCTTCGTCTTCCTGACGCCTGCGAGTACCGTCGACAACACAGCGAATGTCCACCGACCAGGAGCACGCCGTGACCGCCCTCCCCGCGGAACCACAGGCCGACGAGCCGCTCATCCCCATGCCCGCGCTCACGCCCGGGGCGCTGCGGACCGCCGTCGAGACCCTGACGCCGAGCCGAATGCCGACGTTCGTGAGCGATCTTGTCAGCGCCACTACGCGCGCCCAGGAACTCCAGTCGTTCGCGCCGCTGCGTACGTTCGTCCGTACGTGGGGTGTCTTCGTGGCGATCCAGCGCTATCCCTCGCGGGCCGCCCGCCTACGCCATCTGGAAGAGCTGGTGAGCGCTGGGGCGGAGGATCCGACCGACGCCATGGCCGAGATCAGGAAGATCCATGCGGACGCCGAGGCCGAAGCCGGGCTATGAGCGACTGGAAATGGGACTACAACCCGAGTGAGGAGCACCTGACCGGCGGCCTTCCCGTCGGTGTGGTCGCAGAGGTGGAACGGATCGCCACCGAGCTGGCCGCGCTCGGACGTGACGCCGAGCTGGCGGGCAGCAGGCCGGAGGACAGGCCCGGAGGGCTGAGGAACTTCCCACTGTTCGGTGGACGTGGTTTCCTCCAATTCCTCGCCGTTCCCGGACACGAGTGCGTCTACGTCTGCAACATCGTGTGGTTCGGGTGAGCGCGAGCAACGCGCGGCTCGTGGAAGGACCTGCCGATCTCATGGTGTACCCGGCTTCGCGAACGCGTCACTGAGCAGGTCCATCAAGAGGCCTTGTCGGAGCGCATCGTGTTTTTCGATCAGTTGCCTGTGCGCCTCGATCTGCGTGTCGATCTCGTTCAGTGCCCCGGCGATGGCCCGCTGTCGTCCCAGTGAAGGAACGAAGACCGGTGTCATGGCGAGCGCCCGAGAAGGAAGGGTCTCGACTGTTCCGCTCTGGTGTGCCTGTGAGGTGATCCGGCCGTGGACGAGCGGATGCCCGAGGTAGTGGAGAAGGTACTGGGGCAGGACCGCCGCGCTTCTCGGCCTGATGCGCAGGCAGGCGGCACCGAAGAGCCACGTCGCCTCCGCGAAACCGATGAGGGCTGTCCTGCCCAGGGCTCCTCCGGGTGTCCCCTGGCGTACGTAGACCAGGTCTCCCTTGCGCAACTGGAACCGTTCGAGAGCAGCCGCGGTCCAGCGGCTGACATGTTTGATGTTGCTTGCGTCGACTTTGTGTTCGGTTGTCAGATCGGAGGGCGAGACGACAGGGACGCCCTCCGGTCTGGTGGAAAGCCTTCCCAGTTGCTGCCCGGACGGCCCGGAGACGATCTCGCAGAGGTCGATGAGGCGGTGGGCTTGACTGGGGGGCATTTCGGCGGTCCGTCCTCGCTGTTGCCGTGCCGATCACATTCGGGAGGTTCTGGTGAACCCGCTGGAACGGGGCCAGGGTGATGCGCTCGGGTCAGCCGCCGATGATCTCGCGGATCTTCTGAAGCTGAGCGCGTGCCTCGGAGCCGCCGACGCCGCGCAGTGTCTCGTCACCCTTGAGGCTCGGGTGGTGGACGGCGTCGACGACCTCGGCGATCGGGGTTCCGAGAAGGTAGACACGGACCGGACTGTCCTGGTTGGCGGGCAGTTCCTTGGGGAGATGGCCCATTCCATGGGACGACAGCTGCCCGGAGATCGTGCCGAGCACCCGGTTGCCCAGCCGGCGGACCCCCTCGATGTCGCGGAGCGCACCCATGGTGATGACGTGCAGACCACCGTCGGCCGCAACGGCCGCACGGAGTTCCTCGTAGCTGTTTCCCATATCTGCCCCCACTTTTCTCGTTGTGCCCTACGCACAGCGATGCCCTGCGCGGCCGACACCTGAGTTTCAGCCGCCCACCCCTCGTCCGTCAGGATAGCTGACGCAGCTCATCTTCATAGTCCACTGTGACGGGAAGCTCGCTTGACTGTCCGGGGTTCGTGGTTCGGTCCATGTCACGTCAGCGCTGTTGGCTCAAAAGAGACTTGTGCCCTGATTCATCAACAGCGTGAGTAGTGATCGTGACGCTCGGGCAAGGTGAACCGACTCCGCCCTGACCCACAATGGGCCTCTCACGGGTCACCGGGACATGGGGAGGCGTAGGGCATGGCTGCCGGAGCGGTCGGGGGGACGGCCGAGAAGGACGAGGCCGAACGGCCGCTCCTGGACCACCTCAAGGCGATGGGGTGGCAGCACATCGAGGGTGCCCGGCTGCGGGACGAGGGCGAGCGGGACGACTTCCGGACGGTGCTGCTGGAGAAGCGGCTGCGCGCGGCCGTACGGCGCAACTCGCCCTGGATGACGAACGACACGCCGGCAGAACAGGCCGTCGCCAGGCTGCGCTCCGCCGCCCGCCATGTGGCCGCAGGATCGCTGGCCCAGGCCAACCGGGACGCCACCACGCTCCTCCTGCACGGCATCCTGCAACCAGGGCCGGGCGACAAGGACTTCAAGACACAGTTCGTGGACTGGTCGCAGGAGGCGCTGGAGGGGAGCCGGGAGGAGGTCCTCGCCCGCAACGACTACCTCGTCGTCGACCAGCTGCGGGTGCACGACGCGGACGGCAGGCCGGCCGTGCTGGACCTCGTGCTGTTCGTCAACGGCATCCCGCTGGTCGTCGTGGAGTGCAAGTCGCCGTACGTCCGCGACCCGCTCGGCCGGGCCGTCCGCGACCTGCGCGCCTACACCGGCCGCCCCCTGGACGACGACACCCGGCAGGGCGCCGGCGCCCCGAGAGGCGTACCGCACCTGTTCGCTCCGGTGCAGTTGCTCGTCGCCGCCGACGGGAGGGAGGCCGCGCTCGGCACGTACTCCTCCTCCGAGGAGCACTACGCGCTGTGGCGCAGCCTGACCCCCGACTACGCCGACCCCGCCGTACCCGGCGACGACGGAACGGCGGCACTGCGCCGCGAACTGCGCGGCTGGGGCCTGCTCGGACCGGACGAGCAGCCCACACTCCAGCACCGGCTGACGGCCATGGTGCTCCGGCCGGGCAGCCTGCTGAACATCGTGCGGCACTACGTCTTCGAGAAGCCGCTCGGCGACGACAACGACGACAACCGCCGGGCGAGTACGGCGCAGCGGAAGTCCGGAACGGCGAAGGTGGTCTGCCGCCACCAGCAGTACCGGGCCACCGAGAAGATCGTCCAGCGGCTGCGCACCCGCCCCAGCCGACGCGTCACCGGACGCGACCGCGACGAGCGGGGCGGTGTCGTCTGGCACACCCAGGGCGCCGGCAAGAGCTTCACCATGCAGTTCCTCGCCCGTCGCCTCCACATGAGCGGGGACCCCGCCCTCAACGGCATCACCCTGGTCGCCGTCACCGACCGCACCGACCTCCAGCGGCAGCTGCGCAAGGCGGTGGAACTGAGCGACTCCAAGGTGGTGCAGGCCAAGTCGCGCACCGACCTGGAACACCTGCTGGCCAAGGCGGGCAGGCCCGGTGGCCGGATGGTGGTGTTCGCGACGATCCAGAAGTTCCTCGGTGACCTGGCGCCCGGTTCCGGGGAGGGAACGGGTGACATGGCCGACGGGGAGGACCGGGCACTGGCCGAGGACTTCGAGAAGGCGCGCAGGCGCGTGGCGGCGGGGGAGGACGCCGAGGAGGTCGCCGACCCCGCCCCGGACGAGCGGACACTACGCCGCGCCGAGCGGATCTTCCCGGAGTGCAGTGACGGGGACCGCGTGGTCGTTCTGGTCGACGAGGCGCACCGGTCCCACACCTCCGTCCTCCACGCCTGCCTGCGCAAGGCCCTGCCCAACGCTGCCCGGATCGGCTTCACCGGCACGCCGCTCATGCGAGGCCGGCTCGACGACACCGGGCGCATCTTCGGGTTGGAGCCCAGCAGCCTGCCCGGTGGCGCGCCGGAGTTCCTCGACACGTACCGCATGACCGAGGCCGAACGGGACGGGGTCGTCGTCCCCGTGCGCTACGAGGGGCGGGCCACCACTGCCGAGGTGCGCGACCGGGAGCGGATGGACGAGTGCTTCGAGGACCTGATCGAGCCACTGGACGAGTCCGAGCGCGAGCGGGTGCGCAGGAAGTACGGCACACCGTCCGCACGGACTGTCGCCGAGTCGACGCCGCTGATCCGCCGCAAGGCCGCCGACATGCTGGCGCACTACGTCACCGGGCCGTTGACCGGCGGGTTCAAGGCCCAGGTGGCCGCGGTCAGCAGACGGGCCGCGGTTCTGTACCGGGATGCGCTGCGGGACGCGCGGGCCGATCTGCTGCGCCGGGTCTCGGAGTTCGACGACAGCGGTCGGCGTGAGGCGCTGCGGGGGCGGGAACCGGAGACGTACACCGCCGAGGAGACGCTGCTGCTGCGGGCCTGGCAGTACCAGGAGCTGCTGCGCCGGATCGACTTCGTGCCCGTGATCTCCGCCGGGGCCGAGCAGAAGGACGGGCTGTGGCGGGAGTGGACCGACGAGGACCGGCAGCAGGACCACATCGCGCGCTTCCTGGCGCCCTTCCCCGAGCTGCCGCCGGACAACCCGTGGATCGCCAGGCCGGTCGTCGAGCCCGACCCCGTGCCTGCCGGGTCGGTGGGCGGGATGAACCCGTGGAGCGACCTCGTGTGGGGCGGGGACCAGGAGGCCGAGCAGCCGCCGATCGCGTTCCTCATCGTAAAATCCATGCTGCTCACCGGCTTCGACGCCCCCATCGAGCAGGCCCTGTACCTGGACCGGCCCATCCGCGACGCCGAACTGCTCCAGGCGATCGCCCGCGTCAACCGCACCGCACGCCGCAAGACCGAGGGCCTGGTGGTCGACTACTACGGCGTGCTGAACAACCTGGGCGCGACTCTGGCCGCGTATCGGGGCAACCCGAGCGCCCTGGACTCGCTGCACAGCATGGAGAGGGAGATCCCGGAGCTGAGGCGGACGGCGAAGGACTTCCGAGCCTTCCTCGGCCGTCTGGGCGTCGACCCGGACGGCCTGACCACTGCCGCCGCCCTCGCCCGCGCGGTGATGGCGTTGGAGGACCCGGAGGACCGCGCCGCCTTCGACACCTGCCTCGGTGCGTTCCTGGATGCCGTGAACCGTGTCCTGCCGCATGAAGACGCCCTGGAGTACCTGCCGGACCTGCGGGCGTGGACCGTGCTGCAGATGCGGGTCCGCCGCCACTACCGGGACGACACTGGCGGCGGCTTCTCGATGCGCGGCTACGGCCGGAAGGTGAGGGCGCTGATCGCCGACCATCTTCAGGCCCAAGAGGTCGAGCAGAAGATCCCGCCGGTGTCGATCCTCGCCCCCGATTTCGACGAGGTCGTCGAAACCCTCCCGGTGCGTGAGGCCGCCGCCGAGCAGGTCCAGGCGCTGCGTTATCACCTGGAGGAGCGGCGCGCGGTGGAGGACCGGCCCGTCTACACCCAGCTCTCGAAGGAGCTGGAGCGGGTGCTGAGGGAATTCGCCGGACGCTGGGAGGAGATCGGCGACCGGCTCGGCCCGCTGGTCGAGCGGGCTCGGCAGGCGGAGCGGAGCGATCCCGCCGTGGCCGACCTGAGTCCGATGGAGCAGCGGCTGTACGTGCTGCTGGGCGAGAAGCTCTCGGAGAGCGAAATCCTGGACGACCCCAGGCCCGAGGAGCTTCGCCGGCTTGTGACCGAGGTGTACGACGAGATCACCAGTCAGGTCCGGCTGGCGTCCTTCGGGGGACGTGAGGCCCATGTGACGAAGCTGGAGGCACGCCTGTACGAGCGCCTCAGGGCGGCCGGGTACCGCCTCGGAGGAGAGGGCCGCCAGGAGGTGAAAAAACTGGCTTCGGCGCTCGCCGGCTATGTCGTGGACCGCCTCGAGGAGTTCCGGGCGGAGGCACGGCGAGAATAGGCCAATGCCCAAGCATCCCGAGCAGTCCGAAAAGCGACACGGTGAGCCGGTCCTCATCGAGGACGGCTCTCTGATGGTGGACGGACGTGAGCTGCGTGTGCGCATCAGTGCCCGGCGCCGCCGTATCGGTTTGACCGTGGAACGGGACAGATCACTCACGGTGCACGTTCCTCGAGGCTGCGAAGTCCGACGGCTCGAGGAGTTCGTGCGCGGCAGCAGCGCCTGGATCGACGGCAAGACGCGGCTCAGCGAGGACCGCCGCCAGCTGCACCCGGTCCGTACGCTCCAGGACGGCGAGATCCACCGGTACCTCGGGCGGGACTACCGACTGCTCGTCGTCGAGGGGGAGGAGTCACCGGGACCGGAGGACGGCACCGGAACGCCGCCCGTGCGACTGGTCGCGGGACGGCTGTGCGTCAACCGCTCGATCGCAGGAGACCCGGTACGCGTCCGTAAGGCCCTCGCGGACTGGTACGCCCGGGCAGGGCAGCGGTGGACGCGCGGACGCCTCCAACCCTGGGCCGCGCGCATGGACGTCCCCGAGCCGCAGATCCAGGTACGCGACCTCGGACACCGGTGGGGGAGCTACCGTGCCGGTCCGGGGAACGGTGTGATCTCCCTGCACTGGGCCGCGTTCCAGCTGCCCATTCACCTGGTCGACTACGTGATCGCACACGAGCTGGCTCACGTCCGGATTGCGGGACACGGCCCCGACTACTGGAGGCTGCTGGGCCGGGCGCTGCCCGAGTGCCGACAGGTCAAGAAGGAGCTGGACGAGCTCGGGCGACGCGTGTGGATGGGTGATCTCCTGGCCGGCCAGGAGTCTGACGGGGCCTGATCTTGTGCAGCCCTGTCCGCGTACAGCGCCAGGGGGGCAGCAGCGGTACTCCGGTGTAACGGCATGAAGGCCCTCTTCGGTTCCCGTGTCCGTGCCGCACCCCGCCCTCAGCTGAAGACGATCATCGAGCCCTGTGCCAGGCTCCGGGTCGCCGCCGCGTGCAGGCCCAGCCAGACGTGGCGTTCACGGGCGAAGGGGCTGGGGTCGTAGGGGGCGGGGACGGCCGGCTCCTCCAGCTCGGTGGGGGCCCCCGGAGGCTCGGGCGCGGCCGGCGGGTTCGCCGGGTCGATGCCGATCGACGGGGCGACCAGCTCCAGTTCGCGCAGCAGCGCGTGCGAGGAGCCCAACGGGCCGCCTCCGGCGAGGAGTTCGTCGCTGGACAGCGGGCTCGGGAAGTCGACGGGCACGTACGCGCCCGCGTGGTCGTAGTGCCACACCAGGTGCGACTGCTGGGCCGTGGCCTCGAACATCTCCAGCAACTGCTCGTAGTCGCCGCCCAGTTCGTCCACCGGGGTGACCGGGAGCCCGCAGACCTGGAGCAGGTACACGCGCCGCAGGAAGTGCAGGGCGTCGTAGTCGAACCCGGCGACCGGGGCGACGTCGCCGGTCAGTCCCGGCATGTACTGGTACACCGGCACCGGCGGCAGTCCCGCGTCGGCGAGCACCGTGTTGTACTGCGCGAGTTCCTCGGCGAAGGGGTTGTCGGGCGTGTGGCACAACACGTCGACGAGCGGTACCAGCCACAGGTCACAGGCCAAAAGAGGACTCCTCGCATCGCGCGGTCGTCGGGTGGGACGTCCGGGTCCGGGAAGACGGTTCGGGACAGGCGTCAGGGAAGCGTATCGGCGTCCCGGGCGGGCGGATCCCCCTGTGCGGGCCGCCGTACAGGTCCCTTACCCGCCGCGTCGGACGTCAGGCCCTCGACGAGGGACAGGGAGTACGCGGTGTACGCCTCGAGGATGGCGCGCGCGGTGGCGGTGTCGCCCTCGGCCAGGGCGTCCACCAGCTCGGTGTGACCCGCCCAGAGCCGGCCCCGCGGATCGGGCAGCTGCCGCAGGTGCTGCACCACGTACACCCACATCTGCACCCGCAGCCGGTGCAGGAAGTCGGTCAGGTACGGGTTGCCGAACGCGGACGCCAGCTCCCGCCAGAACCGCAGGTCGTAGCCGATCAGCACGGTGACCTCGCCGGCCAGGGCCGCGCGCCGGGCCTCCTCGC
Organism: Streptomyces albogriseolus; assembly: GCA_014650475.1. Taxonomy (GTDB): domain Bacteria; phylum Actinomycetota; class Actinomycetes; order Streptomycetales; family Streptomycetaceae; genus Streptomyces; species Streptomyces albogriseolus. The sequence continues at coordinate 183,582 of BMVA01000003.1, read as the reverse complement.
CGCGCCGCCGCACCCCCGCGAGGAGCGCCGCCAGCCGGGGCTCGTCGGGCCGCGGACGCGGCGCGCCGCCGTGGGTGAGCGCGTGGAACATCCCGTCGGTGACCAGGCTGCGCGCCTCGATCATGCCGCGGAAGTCGTCGGCGGAGTACTCGTGGACCCGGAAGCCCCGGTGCTGGTCGGCGTCCAGCAGCCCCTGCGCCGACAGATCGACCAGCGCCTCCCGCACGGGCGTCGCGGACACCCCGTACTGGTCGGCGATCTCCTTGACGGTGAATTCCTGCCCCGGCTGGAGCCGCCCGGCCAGCACCTCGTCACGGAGCGCGTCGGCGATCTGCTGCCGCAGGGTGCTGCGGGTCACGGCGACGTTGCCGAGGCGGGGCATGGTCGGGGCGTCTCCCTCATCGCGTTCGAGTGGCGTGCTCGCGGAAGTCCACGGGCACGCCACCTTACGCGGTCCTCCGCCGGCTACCTCACGTACTCGTCGGCCACCGACAGTGCCGCGTCCAGGGCCGCCAGGCCCTCCTTCAGCTCGGCCTCGCCCGTGTTGAGCGGCGGCACCACATGGGTGCGGTTCATGTTCACGAAGGGCCACAGGCCGGCCTTCTTCGCGGCGGCGGCGAACGCGGCCATCGGGGCGTTCGCCTCGCCGGACGCGTTGTACGGCACCAGCGGCTCCCGGGTCTCCCGGTCCCGCACCAGTTCCACCGCCCAGAACATGCCGGTGCCGCGCACCTCGCCCACGCTCGGGTGACGCTCGGCCAGCTCCCGCAGACCGGGGCCGACGACGGACGCGCCGAGGGAGGCCGCGTTCTGGACGACGCCCTCCTCCTCCATCACGTTGATCGTCGCGACGGCCGCGGCGCAGGCCAGGGGGTGCCCGGAGTAGGTCAGGCCGCCCGGGTAGGCGCGGGTGGCGAAGGTGGCGGCGATCTCCGGGGAGATGGCGACACCGCCCAGCGGGACGTAGCCGGAGTTCACGCCCTTGGCGAAGGTCATCAGGTCCGGCACGACGTCGTACAGGTCGGCCGCGAACCAGGTGCCGGTCCGGCCGAACCCGGCCATCACCTCGTCCAGCACCAGGACGATGCCGTGCTTGTCGCACAGCTCACGGACGCCCGCGAGGTAGCCGGGCGGGGGCGGCATGACGCCGGCGGTGCCCGGGATGGTCTCCAGGATGATCGCGGCGATCGTCGACGGCCCCTCGAAGGCGATCGTCGTCTCCAGGTGCTCCAGCGCCCGCGCGCACTCCTGCTCCTCGGTCTCGGCGTAGAAGCGCGAGCGGTAGAGGAACGGCGCCCAGAAGTGCACGACTCCGGCGGTGCCGCTGTCGGAGGCCCAGCGGCGCGGGTCGCCGGTGACGTTCACGGCCTGCTGGGTGCCGCCGTGGTACGAGCGGTACGCGGAGAGCACCTTGGGGCGGCCGGTGTGCAGCCGGGCCATGCGCAGGGCGTGCTCCACGGCGTCGGCGCCGCCGTTGGTGAAGAAGATCTTGTCCAGGTCGCCGGGGGTGCGCTCGGCTATCAGCCGGGCCGCCTCGGAGCGCGCCTCGACGGCGAACGCGGGCGCGAACGTCGTCATCCGCGCCGCCTGCTCCTGGATCGCGGCGACGACCTTGGGGTGCTGGTAACCGATGTTGGTGTAGACGAGGCCGCTGGTGAAGTCGAGGTAGCGGCGGCCGTCGTAGTCCCAGAAGTACGACCCCTCCGCCCCGGCGACGGCGAGCGGGTCGATGAGCTCCTGCGCGGACCAGGAGTGGAACACATGCGCACGGTCGGCGGCCTTGACGGCGGCGCCGGCCTCGGGGTTGGGCTGAGGGGTCATGCGCCCGAGCGTAGGCGGGGGCGGCGGGCGGGCGACATCGGCGGGGTGTCTGCGGTGCGGGGGTTTCCGCGACAGGTTGTCGACAAGGGAGGCGGATTGGGGGCGGATCGGGGGCGGATCCTGGTTGACAGCTTGCTGTCATAAAGGCAGGATGTTGTCATAGCTCGGGAGAGGAATCGACCCCAGGGAGCGGTCATGACCCGCAAGCCCGTGCATCTCGCCCTCTACGACACCTGGGCCGACTGGGAGACCGGTCACGCCACCGCGCATCTCGCCCTCGCGGGCTTCGAGGTCCGCACCGCGACCCCCGGCGGCCGGCCCGTCACCAGCATGGGCGGCCTCCGCGCCCTGCCCGACCTCGCGCTGGAGGAGCTGCGCCCCGAGGACAGCTCCCTGCTGATCCTCCCCGGCGCCACCGCCTGGGACGAGGGCGACGACCTCGCCCCCGCCGCCCGCACCGCCCGCGCCTTCCTCGACGCGGGCGTGCCGGTCGCCGCGATCTGCGGCGCCACCGCCGGGCTCGCCCGCGAAGGCCTGCTCGACGACCGGGCGCACACCAGCGCCGCCGCCCCCTACCTCGCGGCGACCGGATACGCGGGCGCCGGGCGGTACGTGGAGGCCGACGCCGTCACCGACGGCCCGCTCGTCACCGCCGGACCGACCGAACCGGTCGCCTTCGCCCGCGAGATCCTCACGCTGATCGGCGCCTACGACGACAAGGCGGCCGACGCCTGGTACCGGCTGTTCCACGACTCCGACCCGGCCGCGTACGCGGAGTGGACCGAGGCGGCGAGCAGGTGAGCCGCGAGGAGCAGGACCTGCTCAGCCGGGGCGCGCTCGGCGCGTTCAGGCTCAACGGCCAGTTCCTCGCGGTCGCCGAGGAGCTGGCCCGGCCCGCCGGGCTCACCGCCGCACGGTGGCAAGTGCTGGGCGCGGTGCTCAGGGAGCCGCTGCCGGTGTCCGGGATCGCCCGCGCCATGGGCATCACCCGGCAGAGCGTGCAGCGCGTCGCCGACCTGCTGGTGGAACAGGGGCTCGCCGAGTACCGGCCCAACCCGGCCCACCGCCGGGCCAAACTCCTCGCCCCGACCGAGGAGGGCCGCGCCGCCGTCCGCCGTATCGACCCCGGGCACGCGGCCTTCGCCGCACGGCTCGCGAAGGCGTACCGGGAGGCGCACGGGGAGGAGGGGCTCGCCGAGGCGGTGCGGGCGCTGGAACACCTGTCCACGGTGCTCGACGGCCTGGGCCCGCCTGTTACGGAACCGTAGACATGACCCCGCTCACCGGGCACCGGCCCGCCACTATCCTCGATCCGTTGCTCACTGCGGGGGGAAGGCGGCGCAGCGATGGACCAGCTCGGGATCGGGGATCCGCAGACCATCGGGGGCTACCGGCTGCTCGCACGGCTGGGCGCCGGCGGCATGGGCCAGGTCTACCTCGCCCGCTCCGACCGGGGACGCACCGTCGCCGTGAAACTGGTCCGCGAGGAGCTGGCCCGGCAGGAGGAGTTCCGCGCCCGCTTCCGCCAGGAGGTGCGGGCCGCCCGGCAGGTCGGCGGCGACTGGACCGCGCCCGTGCTGGACGCCGACACCGAGGCGGCCGTGCCGTGGGTGGCCACCGGGTACGTCGCCGGGCCGAGCCTCCAGCAGGTGGTGGGCCACGACCACGGGGCGCTGCCCGAGCGGTCGGTGCGCATCCTCGGCGCCGGTCTCGCGCACGCCCTCAAGGACATCCACGCGGCCGGGATCATCCACCGCGACCTCAAGCCGTCCAATGTGCTCGTCACCATCGACGGGCCGCGCGTCATCGACTTCGGCATCGCCCGCGCGCTGGAGACGGTGACCGACGGCGGGCTCACCCGCACCGGCGCGCTCGTCGGCTCGCCCGGCTTCATGGCGCCCGAGCAGGTGCGCGGCGACCGCATCACGCCCGCCTGCGACGTGTTCTGCCTCGGCTCGGTGCTCGCCTACGCGGCGACCGGCGCGCTGCCGTTCGGCACCGCCAACAGCGGGGTGCACGCGCTGATGTTCCGCATCGCGCAGGAGGAGCCCGATCTGACACAGGTGCCCGAGGGGCTCGCCGACCTGGTGCGGGCGTGCCTGCGCAAGGACCCGGCGGCACGGCCCACGCTCGACGAGGTGCTGGCCCGCACGGGTGCGGAGGACACGGTCGCCGACGGGCGTTCCCGCGACCCGTGGCTGCCCAGCGCGCTGGTCGCCCAGCTGGGCCGGCACGCGGTACGGCTGCTCGACGCGGAGGACCCGGAGGCGCCGGGACCGGGCGAGCCGAGGCCGGGGGAGCCGGGAGGGGACGCGTCCGCCGAGCACGCGCGCGCCGCCGACGACGGGGCCGCGCCGCCCCCGGACGCGCCCGCCCCGCCCCCGCCCGGGCAGCCCGGCGTGAACCACCTGCCCACGGTCGTGGTCGGCCAGGGCGGCGACCCCGCCCCGCCGCCGGGACCGGCGCCGGGGGGAGACGGGTACGGGGCAGGGCCGTACGCGGCAGGCGCGTACGGCGGGGGCGCCTACGGCCACCCCCAGCAGCACCCGCAGCCGCCCGCGTACGGCTACCCGTACGCCGGCCATGGCGCGAGCGGCACCCCGCCCTACGGCCCGCCGCCGTACGTTCCGCCACCGCAGGAGCCGCGCCGCGACAACCGCTCCACCGCGCTGCTCGTGGTGATCGCCCTGGTGGTGGCGCTCGCCGCGGGCGGCAGCGTGTACGCGCTGATGAGCGGCGCCCGGGGCGACGACCGCGCGGGCGGCGACCCGTCGACGCCCGCCGCGCCGGCCGGCACACCGCGGAGCACCGGCGACGCGGCCACCACCGACGACGTACCGCCCACGGAGTCAGGCTCGCCGAGCAGCGGCGCGCCCGCGGACGGGACGGTCCCGGAGGAGTTCCTGGGCCGCTGGTCCGCCACCATCGACAACGACAGCGGCTCGCACAGCCGCCGCCTCACCGTGCAGCAGGGCGAGGCCGGCGACACGGTGATGTCCCTGGTGGCCGAAGGACCCACCGGCAACGGCACCTACCACTGCGTCTTCGAGGCCCGCCTCACCGGCGCCTCCGGCGGCCGGCTCCAGCTCGGCCCGTCCACGGTCACGGCCGGGGAACCCCGCAGCGCCTGCACCCCCGGCTCCGCGAGCGACATCGTCCTGCTCCCGGACGGCACCCTGCGCCGCACGAGCACGGGCACGGGCGAACAACTGACGTACACGCGAGACTGACCACCCGCCCGCACCACGCACGGCACGAGGCGGGCCGCGACCGCCGCGGCACGCGGGCGGTCGTGCCTCCCCCAGTGCCTCAAGGGCCTGGGAAGCACCCCGCTGGCGCCGGGCCGCGCGGACACCCCCGGCCCGCACCCGCACCGGCGCGCATCAAACGCACCGCGTATGAGGAAGGCCCCGGCAAAACCTCACCGCGGCTCCGGCGGCCGCTGCCGGGGCATGTTCGGCCGCGCCCCGTTGGCCGGAGCAGCGAACCGCCCCGCCGGAAGCACCACCTCCGACCGCCCCCCGCCGCCCAGCGCCCCCCGCACGCCCAGCGGCGCACCCCCACCCCGGAACTCCATCATCCAGTCCGCCGTCTCCACCCGGACCAGCTCCGTCACGTCCTCCGTGAACCGCCGCAGCACCGTCAGACACCGCTCCGCCGCCTCACTCGCCGTGCCCTCGGCGGGACCCAGCACCTCCCGCACGCACTCCGACGCCCAGTCGAACTGGAACGCCTGCAGCCGCCGCTGCACGGCCTGCGCGGTCGCCACGTCCCGCATCCACCCGGACGTCATCCCGAAGAACCGGTCGCCCGCCACGCACGCCACGGCGAGCAGCAGCGCGAGGTACCCCCAGGGCGTGACGCCGTCCGCCGCCCCGGTCAGGTCCAGCAGCGGCAGCCCGGCCCCGGCGAGCGCGCCCAGTGCCGTGCCGGTCCGCAGGCCCCACGCGCAGCGCCGCTTCCACATCCGGTCCTCGAGGTACCACGCGGCGGTGTCCAGCGCCCCGCGCTCCACCCACCGGTACAGCTCGTCCAGCCGCGCGGCCGGCTCACCCCAGTCCCCGAGCGGGAACGCGCGGCCGACGGAGTCGCCCGGGCTCAGCCCCGCCGCGCCTTCGCCCCGCCCGTCGTGAGGCCGACCTTCGGGCTGCATCTCCGGCTGACCCACCCGGTATCTCCCCTCCTGAACCGACCTGACCGACCCCGCGCACACACACCGCACGCGGTCGGCCGGTCACGCGTGGTGCTCGCGCGCCGGGCCCTTCCTACCGCCCAACGGGTGGGCGCGTCGGGAGTTCGCGCGCTTTTACGCCCGGAAGGGGGCCGTGATCAGGTATAGGGCCCCGGAGGGAACTCACCCGAAAGAGTGCCGGGGCGACGGCCGTCCCGAGCACGTAGGCTCGTGCCGAGGGTGCGACCGTCGCACCCGGACCGACGTAGCGATCCGACGTACCGACCTAGGAGCTGAATCGTGATCCCCGGTGGTGGCCAGCCCAACATGCAGCAGCTGCTCCAGCAGGCCCAGAAGATGCAGCAGGACCTGGCCAAGGCCCAGGAGGAACTGGCGCGCACGGAGGTCGAGGGCCAGGCGGGCGGCGGCCTGGTGCGGGCCACCGTCACCGGCTCCGGCGAGCTGCGGGCGCTGAAGATCGACCCGAAGGCGGTGGACCCCGAGGACACCGAGACCCTCGCGGACCTGGTCGTCGCGGCGGTCCAGGCGGCGAACGAGAACGCGCAGACGCTGCAGCAGCAGAAGCTCGGCCCGCTGGCCCAGGGCCTCGGCGGGGGCGGTATCCCCGGCCTCCCCTTCTAAGCGGGGCCGCGGCCCTCTACCGTACGTAGTGAAGGAACATCAGGAAGGGACGGCAGTCCGTTGTACGAAGGCGTGGTCCAGGACCTCATCGACGAGCTGGGACGGCTGCCCGGCGTCGGTCCCAAGAGCGCGCAGCGGATCGCCTTCCACATCCTGCAGGCGGAACCGGCGGACGTACGGCGTCTGGCGCAGGCGCTGACGGAGGTCAAGGCGAAGGTCCGCTTCTGCGCGGTCTGCGGGAACGTCGCGCAGGAGGAGCGGTGCGGCATCTGCCGCGACACCCGGCGCGACCCCGCGGTCATCTGCGTCGTGGAGGAGCCGAAGGACGTCGTCGCGATCGAGCGCACGCGTGAGTTCCGCGGCCGCTACCACGTGCTGGGCGGCGCGATCAGCCCGATCGACGGGGTGGGCCCCGACGACCTGCGCATACGGGAACTCCTGGCCCGGCTGGCGGACGGCACGGTCACCGAGCTGATCCTCGCCACGGACCCCAATCTCGAAGGCGAGGCCACGGCCACGTACCTCGCCCGCATGATCAAGCCCATGGGCCTGAAGGTCACCCGCCTGGCCAGCGGCCTCCCGGTGGGCGGCGACCTGGAATACGCGGACGAGGTCACGCTCGGCCGCGCCTTCGAGGGGAGACGACTCCTAGATGTCTGACGCCACGCTGCACGCGACCGACCGGAACCCGGACGACTTCGCGGTCCAGATCGCCGATCAGATCGAGAGCTTCCTGGTGGCCGTCACGGAGGTCGCGAAGGGCGACGAGCCGGACTCGGCGGTGCCCTTCCTCCTCCTCGAGGTCTCCCAGCTGCTCCTGGCCGGCGGCCGTCTCGGCGCCCACGAGGACATCGTCCCCGAGGAGCGCTACGAGCCGGACATGGGCCCCGAGCCGGACGTGGACGAGCTGCGCGAGAACCTGGCGCGGCTGCTCGACCCGATCGACGTCTACTCCGAGGTCTTCGACCCGTACGAGCCGCGCAAGGCCCCGGTCCCGGCCCGCATCTCCGACGACCTCACCGACGTCATCACCGACCTGCGCCACGGCATGGCCCACTACAAGGCGGGCCGCACGTCGGAGGCGCTGTGGTGGTGGCAGTTCTCCTACTTCTCCAACTGGGGCTCCACGGCGTCGGCGTCCCTGCGCGCCCTGCAGTCGGTCGTCGCCCACGTCCGCCTGAACCAGCCCCTCGCCGAACTCGACGGCCTGGACACCGACCAGGGCCTGGGCGACGACACCCTCGAGGCCGAGGCCGGCAAGGTCATGGCCGAGGAGATCGGCACCCCCCTGGGCATGCGCCCGGTCCAGTAGGACGGCTCAGGACCAGGGGAAGCCCTCGTTGATGCCGAACAGCACCGTCATCAGCGCCATCAGCGCCAGCGGGACGACGACGAACGCCGCCTCCGGACGTTCGCGCCGGAGCGCCTGCCAGCCGAGGGCGACGGCGGGGCCGGACAGTCCCCCGGCCATCAGCACCCAGCCTGCTTCGGCGCTGCCCACGACGTTGAACGCGACGAACGCCGCGAGGACGAACAGCGCGGGGGAGGCCCACAGGTGCCTCAGCGCCCGCGGGGCTTCGGAGTTGGCCATCGGTGTGTTCCCTTCCGCGGTACGGGGCGGCGCGTCGGCGCGCCGCACCGCGTGACGTTCCGGTCCCTCAGACGAGGCTGCGGATGTACGTGTACAGCTGGTACTGGGCCTCGGCGCCGGCGGCGACCCAGGCGATGCGGACCGGGTGGTACCAGGGCAGGCCGTCCATGTACGAGCGGAACTTGCCCCAGTTGCCCTTGGCGGCCTTGACCGCGCCGCTGTAGATCTTGCCGCCGTGCTTCTTCAGCAGGTTGAACAGGGCCTTGGCGGCGCCGCCGACGGCACCTCGCGCCTGGACGTCGGTGGCCGTGCCGGCCGCCACGGCACGCAGCGACGTGGTGTCCTGCGCCTTCAGCTCGGCCGACACGGCCGGGTCGGCGAGCAGGGCGCGGGCCTGGGCCGCGGTCAGCGTTGCCTCCGACGAGGCCGCCGGACGGGCCGGAGCGGCGGCCTCGGACGCCTGCGCCAGGGTCGCGCCGGCCCCGACGGAGACGGCCGCCACGGCCGAAACAGCGGCCAAAAGGGCGACCTGGACTGGCGTGGAAACCGAAATGGTCCCCCCGCGGACTTCTTCCCCCGATTAACTCTCTCGCCTCAACTGGGCTGGTCAGGCCCGGTTTTCGACGCGGCAGGAACATAACACGGTGGATGATCATCTCGCCACTGGCCATTTTCGTTCGCCCGCTCGCGAAGCCCATGTGATTCGATTTTGAATTCAACGACCCCGGTACGGGGAATTCGCGCGGATCGGTGAATCCCCTTGTCCCGGTCAGGCAGCGGTGCCCGGCGGTCTACACCAAAATCTGGAGCAGCTCCAGCCGTTGCTGGAGGTGTCCCGGCTGCGCAACGTGGTGTTGCAGGTCCTGCCGTTCGAGCAGGCGTTCAGTGACGCGTCGAGGGGCCCCATGGTGCTGGTGGAGGGCCGTGACTCCAAGGCCGCCCCCTCGGGCCCCGAACTCCGTATCGCCACCCCCGCCTGGGCGGCGGTCGTTTCCGCAGTTCGGCCCGAAGCTTGAGCCTCGGGAATCGAGCTCTTCCCTTGGGTCTTCCGGTCTGGTTGAAATACCCAACCAACCATGTCTGAAGGTGAGTTGAGGCCGCGTACCTCGTCCGGGTGACGTTCCGTGATCTGCTTGCGTCGCTGCGTGAAGGCGCTCTAGGTTCGCAGCAAACGACCAGCAAATGAGTCGGCCCCGGCGGTGCGCCAACACCAATCCGGGGCCTGACCTACGGATCGAAGACAGAGGTTCGACCGTGGCTTACGCCCACCCTAGTCCCGCCCTGCCGTCCCCGTCCCACCCCATGGCCACAACGGGGTACGGAAAGCGCCCCGTGGGTGACGAAGACCCGCACGCGGACGCGGACTTCGCACACCTGCTCCCGCGTGACGCCGAAGTCGCCGTCTTCATCGACCACCTCGACACCGGCCACGCGATGGGCCACAAGGTGCTCGCGGCCGAGCACCCCCGCTACGGCCAGCAGGCGATGCGCACCTCGCTGACCCGGATCACCGAGGCCGGCCACCTGCGCTGGATCAGGGAGCACATCACCGTCGAGGACAACACCATGCGGTGGGTCACGCGCACGTACTGGTCGCGTACCCGCAGGTCACCGGAGTGGTGGGCGCAGTTCGCGCGGGAGCGCCACGGCATGGACGTGACCCGGGACCACCAGCCGGGCCTCGCCCGGGTCGAGGAGCAGCCTCCCGCCGAGCAGCCCGCCGTACCGGATGCGCCCGAGCCCGCGCCCGCGCCCGAGACCGCGCCCGAGCCCGAGCCGGAGAGCGCCGCGTACCGCGCTCTCGCGAGCCTGCGTACCGCCGACGCCCGTATGGCGCTCCCCGAGGGCGACTGTCGTTCCCTCGAAGCGCTTGCCGAGGAGTGGCTGTCCCGTGGGGCGACCCCCAGGGACATCACCCGAGCCCTGACCGAAGGGCTCCCGCCCACTGTCAGCAACCCGGGCGGACTCGCCCGACGACGACTGGAGTCGAAGATGCCTCCGCAGAAGAAGGAACCGCGCGCGAAGGTGACCCGCGTGATCATGGCCTGCGCCACCTGTGACCAGGACGAACGCACGGTGAAGATCGACCGGGGCATCTGCGAGGACTGCCGCAGGGAGAACGAGGCCAATCCGGTGTCCGACGAGGACATCGTCAAGGGCTTCGAGGAGATCGCCCACCTGGGCACCGCGTCGGCGTACTTCCTCCGGAAGAAGCTGGAGCGGAGCACGGGAGGCCCCGTGCCCGACACGTTCCGCCCGGTGCCCATCGAGGACCGCGTCTTCTACCACTACCGCGACAACCGCGACCGCATCGCGAACGGCCTCCCGCCCAGGCGCTGGAAGTGAGCGTGCGGGAGATGCCGGTCGGGGCACCATGGTGTCGAGGAGGCGACGCCATGACCCCCACGACCGAACACCGGCCGCAGATGTCCGTCGAGGAGTTCGAGGAACTGGAACGCCGTGCCCCGGAAACCGTGCGGCTGGAGTTCATCAACGGAAAGGTCCAGGTCAAGGCGGTGACCGATGGCAACCACGACCAGATCGTGGCCTGGTTGCAGAGGCTGTGCATGCAGCACCGTCCGGAGCTCTGGCTGTACGGAGACCGGGGGATGAAGGTCGAGGCCTACCGCAGGGGCAGGGTTCGCCCCGACGGCGTCCTCGCTCCGTTCGGTTTCGCGAAGGGGCACGGGGACTGGTCGGAGGCGGAGGGTGTACTCATGGTCGTGGAAGTGACGTCGCACGACTCCGACACGGACCGGCGCGACCGGGTCGAGAAGCCCGGTGGCTACGCCGCCGCCGGCATTCCCGTCTATCTGCTCATCGACCGTGACGACTGCTCGGTCGTCGTGTTCAACCAGCCGGAGGGCGGGCGTTACCAGCACCAGGAGAAGCTGCCCTTCGGAGCGTCCGTGAAGCTTCCCGATCCCGTGAACGTCACCCTCGACACGGAGCCCCTCAAGGATCTTGTCGACTGAGGGCACGTGTGACGCGGGGCACTTTTCCGAGTGGTCCGCGTCGGGATGGGCATGAGCCCCCCTGCGAGAGCGCCGGGGAGTCTCACCATGCGGTATCCCGGAGGGGATTTTCGGACGCTCGATAGACTGAACCGACCGTGGCGCACACATATGTGTGCGAACCGTGGGACAACGACGGACTGAGCGAGGAGCGCACGTGGGCCTTGTCGTGCAGAAGTACGGAGGCTCCTCCGTAGCCGATGCCGAAGGCATCAAGCGCGTCGCCAAGAGGATCGTGGAAGCCAAGAAGAACGGCCACCAGGTGGTCGCCGTGGTTTCCGCGATGGGCGACACGACGGACGAGCTGATCGATCTCGCCGAGCAGGTTTCCCCGATCCCTGCCGGCCGCGAGCTCGACATGCTGCTGACCGCCGGAGAGCGGATCTCCATGGCCCTGCTGGCCATGGCGATCAAGAACCTGGGCCACAACGCCCAGAGCTTCACCGGCAGCCAGGCAGGTGTCATCACCGACTCGGTCCACAACAAAGCCCGCATCATCGATGTCACACCGGGCCGGATCAAGGCCTCGGTGGACGAGGGCAACATCGCCATCGTCGCCGGGTTCCAGGGCGTCAGCCAGGACACCAAGGACATCACCACGCTCGGCCGCGGCGGATCCGACACCACCGCCGTCGCCCTCGCCGCGGCGCTCGACGCCGAGGTGTGCGAGATCTACACGGACGTCGACGGTGTGTTCACCGCCGACCCCCGCGTGGTGACGAAGGCCAGGAAGATCGACTGGATCTCGTTCGAGGACATGCTCGAACTGGCCGCCTCCGGTTCCAAGGTGCTGCTCCACCGCTGCGTGGAGTACGCCCGCCGGTACAACATCCCGATCCACGTCCGCTCGTCCTTCAGCGGACTCCAGGGCACGTGGGTCAGCAGCGAGCCGATCGAGCAAGGGGACAAGCAGGTGGAGCAGGCTCTCATCTCCGGTGTCGCACACGACACCTCCGAGGCCAAGATCACGGTCGTCGGCGTGCCCGACAAGCCCGGCGAGGCCGCGTCGATCTTCCGCACCATCGCGGACGCCGAGATCAACATCGACATGGTCGTGCAGAACGTGTCCGCCGCCTCCACCGGTCTGACGGACATCTCCTTCACCCTGCCGAAGGCCGAGGGCCGCAAGGCCATCGACGCCCTGGAGAAGAACAAGGGCGCCATCGGCTTCGACTCCCTGCGCTACGACGACCAGATCGGCAAGATCTCCCTGGTCGGCGCGGGCATGAAGACCAACCCCGGGGTCACCGCCGACTTCTTCACCGCGCTCAGCGACGCCGGTGTGAACATCGAGCTGATCTCGACCTCCGAGATCCGCATCTCGGTCGTCACCCGCAAGGACGACGTGCCGGAGGCCGTGCGCGCCGTGCACACCGCCTTCGGACTGGACTCCGACAGCGACGAGGCCGTGGTCTACGGAGGCACCGGCCGCTGATGACCGGGACCGCAGGACCCGGACGTTCCGGGCGGCCGACGCTCGCGGTCGTGGGGGCGACCGGGGCCGTCGGCACGGTCCTGCTCCAGATCCTGTCCCAGCGCGCGGACATCTGGGGCGAGATCAGGCTCATCGCCTCCCCGCGCTCGGCCGGCCGCAAGCTGGCCGTGCGCGGCGAGGAGGTCGAGGTGGTGGCGCTCACCGAGGACGCCTTCGACGGGGTCGACGTCGCCATGTTCGACGTGCCCGACGAGGTCTCCGCCGTGTGGGCGCCCGTCGCCGCCGCGCGCGGCGCGGTCGTCGTCGACAACTCCGGCGCCTTCCGCATGGACCCGGACGTGCCGCTGGTCGTCCCGGAGGTCAACCCGCACGCGGTACGCAACCGCCCGCGCGGCATCGTCGCCAACCCCAACTGCACCACCCTGACGATGATCGTCGCGCTGGGCGCGCTGCACGCCGAGTTCGGCCTGCGCGAGCTGGTCGTCTCGTCGTACCAGGCGGTCAGCGGCGCCGGCCAGGCCGGCGTGCGGACACTGCGCGAGCAGCTCTCCCTGGTCGCCGGCACGGAGCTGGGCACGAACCCCGGCGACGTACGGCGGGCCGTGGGGGACAACACCGGGCCCTTCCCCGAGCCGGTCGCGCTGAACGTCGTGCCGTGGGCCGGCTCGCTGCGCGAGGACGGCTGGTCGTCCGAGGAGATGAAGGTACGGGACGAGTCCCGCAAGATCCTCGGCCTGCCCGCCCTCCCGGTCGCCGTCACCTGCGTCCGCGTCCCCGTGGTCACCGTGCACTCCCTCACCGTGCACGCCCGCTTCGAGGGCGAGGTCACCGTCGACAAGGCACGCGAGATCCTCGCGACCGCCCCCGGCGTCGTCCTCTTCGACAACCCGGCCGCCGGGGAGTTCCCGACGCCCGCCGACGTCGTCGGCACCGACCCCACCTGGGTCGGCCGGGTGCGCCGGGCCCTGGACGACCCCACGGCGCTGGAGCTGTTCGTGTGCGGGGACAACCTGCGCAAGGGCGCCGCGCTCAACACCGCGCAGATCGCCGAGCTGGTGGCGGCGGAGCGCAAGGCCGCCTGACGCGAGGCGGGCGCCCCGGTCCTGCCGGGTGACCTGGTGGCGGACGTAAAAGGTCTGGATCACAGAGGATTAATTTGTAGGATCTGTGAGGGACTTGTGGCTCGGACCGGTCGGCCCGAGCCACTTGAACATGCAACTTCCTGGGCCGAGGATTGCAGACGAGGATTCACCTCCCCGCCAGCCGCAACCGAGCGGAGGGCGGGGAGCGTCTTTGCGGTCACCCTTATCCGGGACGTGGGGACGCTGCTTCCCAGACGTGGGGACGTCTGGAGCCGGGCGCGGGGACGTCCGTTCATATGAAACACAGGGGAAGAGCGGGACGCATGAGGGCATTCGATGCGCTGTCGGTGGTGCTGCCTGACGCGGGTGGGCGGTGGACGGTACCGGACGGCGCAGACGTGACGCCCGGCACGTACAACCCTTACGGGGGGAAGCGTGTCCAACTGGCGTGGCAGAGGTACTCGACTTCACAGCGCCCCGTGGCACGGCGTTCCGGCCGCCTCGCGGCACGCTCCGGCCCCGCGTGGCCGGTGCGTCCGGTGGCATGCCGGTGATCGCGCCCATGCCCGCAGCGCGCCCCGCCCGCATCCCCGGTCAGCGTGACGGCGCCGACGAGACGGTGGCGGCCGGCACCACGGTCGACCACCTCACCGAGACCTACCGCGCGCACTACCGCTCGCTGCTGGGACTCGCGGCGCTGCTCCTCGACGACACGGCCTCCTGCGAGGACGTCGTCCAGGAGGCGTTCATCCGCGTCCACTCCGCCCGCAAACGCGTCCGCGACCCGGAGAAGACCCTGGCCTATCTGCGCCAGACGGTCGTCAACCTGTCCCGGTCCGCGCTGCGTCGCCGCATCCTCGGCCTGAAGCTGCTGTCCAAGCCCATGCCCGACATGGCGAGCGCGGAGGAGGGCGCGTACGACCAGCTCGAACGCGACTCCCTCATCAAGGCGATGAAGGGCCTTCAGCGCCGTCAGCGCGAGGTGCTGGTGCTGCGCTACTTCGCCGACATGACGGAGGCCCAGGTCGCCGAGACGCTCGGCATCTCGCTCGGCTCGGTCAAGGCGTACGGCTCACGCGGCATCGCCGCGCTGCGGCTGGCCATGGAGGCGTCGGCATGATCGACGGCCAGGACGCGCGGGACCCGCGCCCCGAGGAACGCGAGCCGGAGGGCTCGCGGGCCTCCTCCGGCGGCGCGGCGGACGCCGCGACGGGCGGCCCGGAGGGCTCGGACAGCCGTACGGCCGACGCCGGCGAGGACTCCGGCGACGGCCGGCACGAGGACGGCCGGCCACCGGCCGGACCGGGACGGACCGCGCACGCGGCGGGGGAGGACCCCGCGCCGGAGCCGCAGACCGAGGACGGACCGAAGCCCGCACCGGAGCCGGAGCCGGTCGCCGCGGACCGCGGGGGCGTGCCCGAGGGGGACGGGCTCGCACGGCTGCGCGCGCTCGTGACACCGCACGGGCAGAACCCGACACACACGCACGCTGGGAACGGAACTGTGAACGACGGCCGGGACGAACAGAGCCTCGAAGGGCTCGACTCGGACGAGCTGCAACTGCGCACCCTGCTGCACCAGGCCGTCCAGGACGTGGAGCCGAGCGACGGCACCCTGGACTACCTGCGCCGGGCGGTCCCCGCCCGCCGTGCGCGCAAACGCCAGGCACTCGTCGGCGCGGCCGCGGCCGCGCTCCTCCTCGGCACGGCCGTCCCCGCGCTGGTCCACGTCTCCACCACCTCCGGCTCGGACGCCCATCCGTCCGCCGTCGGTCACGCCTCGCAGGCCCAGGGCGGCACCGGACAGGGCAAGGACCCCGGCAGCGGCGAGACCACCGCCGGCGGCGCCTCCGACGAGGTCGGCGACGACGAGAAGGACTCCGCGAAGGAGGGCGACAAGGCCGGCGCGAGCACCGGCGCGAGCACGGGCGCCTCCGAGGGCGGCGACCCCTCGGCCGGCACCACGGCGGACGCCCCGGCCTGCACCGCAGGACAGCTCGGCCCGGCCACCGCGAGCAGCGCCGCCCCCGACTCGGCGGGCGCGGTCTACGGCTCCTTCCAGGTCACCAACGTCTCCGGCGAGGCATGCGTCGTCGAGGGCGCCGGAACCGTGAATGCGACCCCCCAGGGCGCGGCGGACGCGGCGAAGATCGGGACGGCCCGGCATGTCGCGGGCGACGCGGCGGCCGCCCTGCCCGACCCGTCGCTGGAGGCGGCGACGGTGGTCCTCGAGCCGGGCGAGGCGTACGAGGTGCAGTTCGCCTGGGTGCCCTCGGAGACCTGTCCGGTCCCCGGCGACACCGCGGGCGGCGGCACCGGCGGCCCCTCGGCGGACCCGACCCCGACCGGCGAGCCGACGAACTCGACCGACGCGTCCATGGGCACCGGCACGACGACGCAGCTGCTGCGCCAGGACGGCGGGACCGAGGGCAGCGTGACGGTGACCTACACGGCGGCCACCGGCTCCGGCGCGGCCACCGCGACGGTCGGCAACGCCTGCGCCGGGACGGTCTACTGGACGGGGCTGCTCACGCCGGACGCCTGACGCGCGACGCCGTCACCGTCGGCGGCGTCCGCGGTGTCCGCGGCGGGCCCCAGGCCCAGCTCCGCGTCCCGCGCGAGTTCCACCTCGCGGCGGAACAGCCGGAACCACATGAAGATCACGAAGCCGACGAAGGCGAACCACTCGGCGGTGTAGCCGAGGTTCTGGAACGCCTTCAGGTCGAGGCCGGTGCCGCCCGGCGCGGACGCCGGGACCGCGCGCATGCCCGAGTCGCCGCGGTTCAGCGTGACCCAGGCGTCGTAGACGTCGTACGGGACGAGGTTGATCAGGGAGGCCGCGCTGATCGCGGCGGTCTGCCCCTCCGGGAGGCCGCTGCGGGCGCTGACGCCGTTGCTGCCGGGGGTCTCGGAGGCCTGGAGCGCTCCGGTGACGGTGACCTCGCCGGCGGGCGGCGCGGGCGCCTTCGCCGGGTCGGGCTCGCCGGGCAGCCAGCCGCGTACGACGGGCAGGGCGCGGCCGGTGCCGGTGCGCAGCAGGGTCAGGACGTAGTAGCCGTCCTTGTCGTCCAGCGTGCGGCCGGGGACAAGGAGCTGGGTGTCGTACCGGCCGGTCGCGGTGGCCTGCTTGCCGGAGGTGGCCTTGGTCACGGGCAGCAGGTCGTCCAGCGGCCGGGGCTTGTCCTTCTTGGCGTCGGCGACCTGCGCCTCCGCCTCGCGGTGGTTGTCCACCCGGTCCTCGAACCGGCCCAGCTGCCAGGACCCCATGAACACGCAGAAGGGGATCGAGAGCAGCAGGAAGACGTTGATCGCCCACCAGCGGGGGGTCAGCAGAAACCGGTACACGCCCTCAACGGTACGGGCCCGCGGAGGGTTCCCGTCCCGCGGGGTCACGTCCTCCGCGGCCCGCGCCGGGCTCTCGGTCGTCACCTCGTGTGAAGGGTCAGGTGGAAGTTCCGGAGGAAGTTGTCCACAGGCTGGGGACCGAGGACGCGCGATGCCCGTCCGGACGGGCAGTATGGGGTCATGACTGAGAGCAACGGGTCCGACGCGCCGGACCGGGCGGACCACCAGACCGAGCGAGTGCAGCAGACCGGGGAGATGCCGGACTGGGAGAAGCGCTTCCGCGCGCCCCGGGTGTCCCTTCCCGACTGGGCGGAGGACGCCCCCGACCGTTCCCTGTTCGTGTCGAACGCGACAGGGACGTACGAGCTGTACGCCTGGGACCGGGCGACCGGTGAGCAGCGCCAGGTGACGGAGCGGCCGAACGGCACGACGGACGGGGTGCTCTCGCCGGACGGCGAGTGGATCTGGTGGTTCGACGACAAGGACGGCGACGAGTTCGGCGTCTGGCGCCGGCAGCGGTTCTCCGGCGGCGAGGACGAGCTGGCCGCCCCGGGCCTGGACCCCTCGTACCCGGCGGGCCTCGCGCTGGGCCGCGACGGCAGCACGGCGGTCGTCGGCCGCTCCACCGACGAGGACGGTACGACGATCCACCTGGTGCGCACGGGCGAGGCGCCGGTGGAGCTGTACCGGCACCGCGAGTCGGCGGGCGTCGGCGACCTCTCCTACGACGGCTCGCTGATCGCCGTGGAGCACACGGAGCACGGGGACGCGATGCACTCCGCGCTGCGCGTGATGCGCCCCGACGGCACGACGGTCGCCGAGCTGGACGACACCCGCGGCGGCACCGAGGAGCTGGGCCTGGAGGTGCTGGGCTTCGCGCCCGTGGCGGGCGACACCCGGCTGCTCGTCGGCCACCAGCGGCGCGGTCGCTGGGAGCCGATGGTGTGGGACGTGGCGACGGGCGAGCAGACCGACCTGGAGCTGGACCTGCCCGGCGACGTGAGCGCCGAGTGGTACCCGGACGGCAGCGCCCTGCTCATCGCGCACGGCTTCGAGGCCCGCGGCGAGCTGTTCCGCTACGACCTCGCCGGGCGCCGGCTGGAGAAGATCCCCACGCCGCGCGGCGCGGTCTCCGGTGCGACGGCCCGGCCCGACGGCAGCGTGGAGTACCTGTGGTCGTCGGCCGCGCAGCCGCCGGTGGTCCGCTCCACGTCCGGCGGTGTGGTCCTGGACCCGCCCGGCATGAAGTCGCCCGGGTCGGTGCCGGTGGAGGACGTGTGGGTGGAGGGCCCGGGCGGCCGCATCCACGCGCTCGTGCAGAAACCGGCCGGCGCGACCGGCCCCCTGCCGACCGTCTTCGACATCCACGGCGGTCCGACGTGGCACGACAGCGACTCCTTCGCGGCGGGCCCGGCCGCCTGGGTCGACCACGGCTACGCGGTGGTCCGCGTCAACTACCGCGGCTCCACCGGGTACGGCCGCGCCTGGACGGACGCCCTGAAGCACCGCGTGGGCCTGATCGAGCTGGAGGACATCGCGGCGGTCCGCGAGTGGGCCATCTCCTCCGGACTGGCGGACCCCGGCCGGCTGATCCTCACCGGCGGCTCCTGGGGCGGCTATCTGACGCTGCTGGGCCTCGGCACGCAGCCGGACCACTGGGCGCTGGGCATCGCGGCGGTCCCGGTCGCCGACTACGTCACGGCGTACCACGACGAGATGGAAGCGCTGAAGGCCATGGACCGCACCCTGCTGGGCGGCACGCCCGAGGAGGTCCCCGAGCGCTTCGAGGCGTCGTCCCCGATCACCTACGTCGACCAGGTGAAGGCCCCGGTCTACATCTCGGCGGGGGTGAACGACCCGCGCTGCCCGATCCAGCAGATCGAGAACTACGTGAAGCGGCTGGAGTCGCGTCAAGCGGTCCACGAGGTCTACCGCTACGACGCGGGCCACGGCTCGCTGGTGGTCGACGAGCGGATCAAGCAGATCCGTCTGGAGCTCGACTTCGCGGCGCGGCACCTGCCGGCCTGACGGGCGCGATCGCGCGCGCCGGGGGAGAGCCGGGCTCACCCCTCGGCGCGCGGCGGCCCCGGCAGGGGGAAGGGGCCGCGATCACCGCGAACTGCGCGTCCGCCGCCCCAGCAGCTCCGCCAGCCCCCGGCGGGTCGCCGCCAGGACCACCCGGTCGCCGGCGCGCAGGACGTACGTGTCCGGCAGGTCCCACACCAGACCGGAGCCCGGCGCTTCGCCCCGCGCGTCGGCGCCCCGGGCGGCCGTGTCCAGGGCCAGCACCCGCCAGGCCCCCGGCCGGAACGCCTCCGCGACCGTGCGCCCCTCCAGCTGCGGATGCCCGTTGACGACGAACGCCGCGAACAGAAGCACCCGCCGCTCCACGGGGATCGCGCCCAGGATCTGGCGCCCCATCATCGCCCCGGCGAAGGCGGGCGCGGCCAGATGGGACACGGACCGGCTCCGGGTCAGCGCGGCCGGGTGCGCGGTGCGCAGCGTCCGGTAGACGGCCTTGGCGAAGTCGTCGTCGTACAGCCGCAGCACCGCCCGCAGGTCGGGGCGTACCGACCGGGCGTAGAGGACGGCCTCCAGGTTGGTGGTGTCGACGCTGGTCAGCGCGAGCAGCGCGTCCGCGCGGTGGATCTTCGCCGACTCCAGGACGCCCTCCTGGGTGACGTCCCCGACCACGACCGGTACGCGTAACCGCCGGGCGACGGCCATGCCCCGCGCCTCCGGGTCGGCCTCGACGCACACCACGGGGATGTGCAGTTCACGCAGCCGGGTCAGCACCCGCGTGCCGATCTTGCCGAGCCCCAGCAGCACCACGTGCCCGCTCAGCCCGCGCGGCGGTCTCCGCAGCGCGGACGCGGTGCGGAAGGTGCCCAGCGCCTCCAGCACCGCGGCCAGCAGCACCGGCAGCAGCAGCAACCCGACCAGCCCCGACAGCAGTTGCAGCACCTGCTGCCCGGTCGGCGCGCCGAGCGCGGGCTCGTTGATGGCGAACAGGTCGAGCAGCGTGATGTAGATGGCGTGCAGCGGGTGGTCGTCGGTCACCACGATCAGCGCCACCGCGAGCGCGACCACCGCGGCCACCAGCCCCGCCAGCGACCAGCGCAGCCGCGCCGAGAACAGCGAGGCGAACGGCATCACCCCGGCGCGCCGGGCCGGCAGCGGGGGACCGGAGTACGACACCTGCTCCAGCACCACCGTGCCACGCCCGGTCGCCGCCGCCACCGCCTCCGCGTCCGGCAGCAGCCGAGGCCCGTCGCCGCTGTCCTCCGAACCCTCCGCGCCCGCGGGGTCGTTGCTGGTCGCGGACAGCAGCGCCAGGGTGCACAGCCCCGGGTC
This sequence comes from Streptomyces albogriseolus, assembly GCA_014650475.1. Lineage (GTDB taxonomy): Bacteria > Actinomycetota > Actinomycetes > Streptomycetales > Streptomycetaceae > Streptomyces > Streptomyces albogriseolus. The sequence continues at coordinate 163,128 of BMVA01000003.1, read as the reverse complement.
GGCCACCTCGCCGGGCCGCGGCGGCCGGCGCTCCACCGCCCGCAGCAGCAGCCCCTCCGCGTCGACGACCTTGCTGGTGCCGACGAGGGCGGTGGCGACCAGCGCGGGCGCGGTGGTGTCGGCGTCGGACAGCACGGTGGTGGTGATGTCGGCGCCGTGGCCCGCGTGACCTCCGTGGCCGCCACGGCCCGCGGTGGCGGCGGCCAGTTCGGCGGCCTGGTCGAGCAGCTCCTCGATGTGCTGGCCGAGCCGCCGGTTGTAGAGCCGCAGGACGAGGCGCAGCCGGGGGTTGAGCCGGCGGGCGGTGAGTGCGGCGCGGATGTTGGTCTCGTCGTCGTCGTACACCAGGGCGAGCGCGGCGGCCCGGTCCACGCCCGCGTCGGCGAGCACGGCCTCGGTGGGGTCGGCGGCCTCCATCACCCGCTCGTCGGGGACCAGGGTGTCGTCGGAGTCGCCGGTGCCGCGGTTGACGGCGGTCACCATCCGGCCGAACAGCGCCGCGGAGGCGGCCCGGGCCCGTCCGGCCATCGGCTGGGGCGGGGTGCGTCTCGCGGGCGGCACCACGAGCACCACCTGTTCCCGGTACACGCCGCGCAGTTCGGCGGCGAGGCGGTGCGCCAGCCCGTCGTCGCCGCACACCACCATGTGGGCGGACGGATCGCTGGGCGGGGCGGGGTTGGGCAGGAGGCTCACCACAGGGCAGAAGACTGCCTGATCATGGCCCGTGGTTCCAGGGCGCACGACGAGCATGACGTGCGCACGCCTGGGGTGGACGCCGTACACCGGGGCGCCCGGTACATGCGAGACACGTGGGAGAGGGGTGGCGGTGATGCCCGGTCACGCCGGAGCGGTCCACCGGCCCCGCACGCCTCTGAGCAGACAGCGGGTGCTGTCCGCCGCCGTCGCCCTCGCGGACGAGGGCGGGGCCGACGCGCTGAGCACGCGGAAGATCGCCCAGCGGCTCGGTGTCGTCCCCATGGCGCTGTACAAGCACGTGGCGAACAAGGACGCGCTGCTCGACGGAATGATCGACACCGTCGTCGGGGAGATCGACCCGCCGGTCGAGGGCGCGGACTGGAGGACCACCGTCCGGCTGCGGGTGCGCGCTCGGCAAGACGGTCCTCGTCGTGCGGTGACCCGGGGCGCGCCCGCGTGCGGCGGCGCGCGTAGCCTGGACGCCGTACGCGCTGTCAGGTGTTTTACCCACCTCGTACGTGTATGCGACATACACGAAATTTGTCGTACGGTAAACTTTACCTCGCCTTGGCGCTCTGTTGAGCTGCCGAACGCTCAGTCCGCGGGAAGCGGACCCGGATGCGAGGGGGGACGTGACATGAATCGACGCGCAGTGCGGCGTGACACGAACCGGCCCGTACGCATCGACATCACCCCCCGCGACAGCGTTCCCGAACCCGGCGCCGCCGTCTCCGGCGCCTGACCCGCCCGGCCGCCCGCCCCTTCGTCAGAGGGTGCGGCAGCCCGCCCGCACGCCACCGTCCGCCCGCTCCGGGCCTCCCGGCGTCGCGCCGTACGCGGACCAGGACCACGCCGTCACCCCTCACCGCACCCCGCGGATCACCGCGCGCGACCCGGTGCCCCCGCCGACCGCCCGCACGCCACCTCAGCCCCTCGCAGGCACTGACGCCGCCGTCGCCGACCCGGAGGACCGACGCCCGTGCACAACACCGCCACCATGCTCATCGAACTGGGCGCGATCATCCTCGCCCTGGGCCTGCTGGGCCGCCTCGCCGGGCGCGTGGGCTTCTCGCCCATCCCGCTCTACCTGCTGGCCGGACTGGCCTTCGGGAACGGTGGCATCCTGGCGCTGCAGGCCAGCGAGGAGTTCATTGCCGTCGGCGCCGAGATCGGCGTCATTCTGCTGCTGCTGATGCTGGGTCTGGAGTACAGCGCGTCCGAGCTGGTCACCAACCTCAGGACGCAGTACCCGTCCGGCGCGGTGGACTTCGTCCTCAACGCGGTGCCGGGCGCGGTGGCGGCGCTGATCCTGGGCTGGGGCCCGGTCGCGGCCGTGGCGCTGGCCGGCGTCACCTGGATCTCCTCGTCCGGCGTGATCGCGAAGGTGCTCGGCGACCTGCGCCGGCTCGGCAACCGTGAGACACCGGTGGTGCTCGGCGTCCTCGTGATCGAGGACCTGGCGATGGCGGTCTACCTGCCGATCCTCATCACGGTGCTGGCGGGCGCCGGCCTGGCGGGCGGCTCGGTCACCCTGCTGATCGCGCTCGGCACCGTCGGCGCCGTCCTGTACCTGGCGCTGCGCCACGGACGGCTGATCAGCCGCGCGGTGTCCTCGGACAACCCGGAGATGCTGCTGCTGGTCGTCCTGGGCCTGACGCTCCTCGTCGCGGGCCTGACGCAGGAACTGCAGGTGTCGGCGGCCGTCGGCGCGTTCCTCGTGGGCATCGCCCTGTCCGGTGAGGTCGCCGAGGGCGCGAGCAACCTGCTCACCCCGCTGCGGGACCTGTTCGCCGCCGTCTTCTTCGTCTTCTTCGGCCTGTCCACCGACCCGTCGGACATCCCGCCGGTCCTGGTCCCGGCGCTGCTCCTGGCGTTCGTCACCGCGCTGACGAAGATCGCGACGGGCTGGTACGCGGCCCGGCGGGCGGGCATCAAGGGCGCGGGCCGCTGGAGGGCGGGCGGCACGCTGGTGGCGCGCGGCGAGTTCTCGATCGTCATCGCGGGTCTCGCGGTCGGCGTGGAGCCCCGCATCGGCCCGCTGGCCACGGCGTACGTCCTGATCCTGGTCGTCGTGGGCCCGCTGACCGCCCGCTGGACCGAGCCGCTGGCCCGCAGGCTCACCGGCCGTCGGAAGACGCCGGTGGGTCCGGAGCGGGCGGCGCCGGAACCGGCGAAGGTGTGAGGACCTCGGGGGTGCGGGTCACTCCCGGCCGAGGATGCCGGCGGCGACACCGACACCCTCACGGGTGCCGATGACGATGAGGGTGTCACCGCCGGCCAGCCGGAAGTCCGGCCCGGGGGAGGGAATGGCCTCGGCGCGGCGCAGCACGGCGACGACGGACACGCCGGTCTCGGTGCGCATCCGGGTGTCGCCGAGCACGCGCCCGTTCCAGTACGAGGTCGACGACAGCTCGATCCGCTCGGCGACCAGCCCCAGTTCGGCCGTCGCCAGCAAGTTCGGGCTGTGGTGCGCGGGAAGCAGCGCGTCGACGACGGCGGCGGCCTCCTCGGCGTTCAGCTTCAGGCTCACCGCGGTGTCGTCCGGGTCGTCCCTGCGGTAGACGTTCAGCGTCCGGGAACCGTCGAGATGGGCGATCACCGACAACCGCCGCCGCTCCCGCGTGACGAGGTCGTACCGCACCCCTATCCCCGGCAGCGGAGTGTGCCCCACGCGCCCGGCGCCGCCCATGACCGTCCCCCTACACCCTGTCAGTTGTCCTACGGGCCATGACCGACGGCACCCTACGGCACGGGGGGTGGGGGGCGACATCCGGGCGGGACGTGCGCTGCCGCACCACGACCGCGACGCAGCCGCACCACGACCGCGACGCGGAACGGTCGCGCGCGCCTGAGGCGGACGGGCGAGGGGGTGGGCCGTCGGCGAAGCCCCAGCGTAGGGCCGCCCCACGCACTCGGTTACTCTGCGGCGACGCCCGGAGGGAGCCGGGATCCCGCACGCCGGGCCGGGGGGTTCCGGCCGGCCCGACCTCCAGGAGTACCGCCCGTGAACGGACCGCGCCGCCGCGCGCTGCTGGCCTCCGTCAACCCGATGCTCGAGCCCGGGGAGCGGATCGAGGCGGTGACCATCGTGACCACGAGCCCTGTCTCGCTCGGCAGGACCGCGGCGTTCGCCCTGGCGTCGGCGATCGTGAGCGGCGGCACCACGACCATGGCTCCGGCGCCGGCAGCGATGCACCTGGTCATGACCGACCGCCGCTTCTTCCTCTTCCGTGCGGAGCCGCTGGTCGTCTGGCCGCGCGAACTGGTGATGACGTTCCCGCGCGCCGGCCTGGTCCGCTCGGAGATCGACGACCGCAGGGTCAACTCGTCCTTCGTCCTGTCCTACCCGGGCTACGAGCAGAGCCTCCAGCTCACGTTCTCGGCGTTCGGCCGCAGGAAGCGGGACCGGATAGCGGCGGCGGTGCCGGTCGCGGGCTGAAAGCGGGGGAGGCTCGTAACGCGCCCTGGTCCGCACGGGCGAAGCGCGCCGCACCGGACGTCAGGCGCGGCCCAGCTCCGCGGCGCCGAAGGACACGTCGAAGCGGTCGCACCAGATGCTCACGCTGGTGAAACGGGACGGGTCGACATCGTTGGGCACGGCGTAGTTCTGGCTTCCCTTGTTGCCCTTCAGCTTGCCGAGACTGACGTATTCGCCGTCGTCGAAGACGTGCCAGCCGGCCTGTCCCTCCTTCACCGGCGCGTCGGTCAGCCACACCCGCAGGTCCGGTCCGTTGCTCGTGTCGAGGTTCTCCAGCCGGACGACATGCGAGCCGTCGTCCAGCCGTACGAGCTTCACCGTGCCCGAGGTCGCGTGCTCATGGCTGATCAGCTCACCGGCGGCCAGCGTCCGGGGCCCGGCCGGAGAGGAGGGCGCCCCGGACGGCTCCGCCTCGGCGGGCCCAGGGGTCGCCTGGGCCGTGGGCAGGGCCTCCTCCACGGTCTGGTCCTGCCACAGCTTCCACGGCTGGAACCAGTACAACCCGAAGCCGGCCGTGGCGACCACCACCAGCAGCACCCCGATGCCCAACGGCCTGCCCAGCAGCTCCCGTACGCGCGCCATGCCCGCCTCTCCTCTTCGCGGTCGTTCTTCCGACACCCCATACAACTGGCTGGGCGGACGTTCCTGTACCGGAGGGAGATGACGAAACCCTTACGGCGCGCACCGTGCGGGCGTTGGAGGGGTGGGGCCTAGTAACACCTTCTTGACGACGACCGTGTCCGGGACCAGCTTCACCAGGTCGTCGACGTCCGAGGTGAAGACGGTGACCTGTCCCTTCTGCTGGCGAGCGATGACGGCGAGCACGGCGTCGATCGCGTACTTGTGGCCGTGCAACGTGGTGTCGGCCAGAAGCCGGCGGGCTTGGCGGGCCTCGTCCTTCCCGATGTCGACGACCTGGAGTCGGGACAGTACCCAGTCCCAGCGCTGTTCGGTCGTTCTGCCGTCGTACGCCTCGACCAGTGTCATAGGGGACGTCACCACCTCGGCTTCACCGCGCGCCGCGAGGTCGAGCCAGGCGATCATCTTCCGGTCGCCGCGCACCGCAAGGGACAGGGCTTCACAGTCCAGTACGAAGACACGAAGGGGCCGCTGTCCGTGCTCACCGGATCGCTTCTTCACGCAGCCTCTCCGGCGTTGCGCTTTCCGGTGGTTCGACGCCGCTCGTGTTCGGCATCGAGTTCGTCCAGCTCGGCGAGCGCTGCCGCATGCTCGTCCTCGGTGACGGGGCCGTGTTCTTCCTGCAGCCAGTCGACCAGTTCCGCGAGCCGGTCCCGGTCGCGTTTGCAGCGCAGCGCTTCGGTGACGTACGCCGACAGGCCCCGCTCTGCCGCGTCCGCGCGGATCTCGTCCAGAAGATCCTCCGGAATCGTCACGGTTACCTTCTTTGTCGCCATACAAGCGACCATACCCCTGGTATCAGACTCCTTACCAGTGGGTCACGTGATCGACGCTCCGCCCTCGGCGATCAGGCGGCTGGGGCGGGGCGTGGGCTGCTGGGTGAGGTCCGATGAGTGGGAGGCCGGCGAGCGCCATGCCGTGCTCGCGGGCGGCGGGGCGCGGCCGTAGACACACGGGTGGTAGTCACGCAGACGAAACAGGGCCCCACCTCCTCACGTGAGGAGGTGGGGCCCTGTTGTTTCACTGTCGGGGTGGCGGGATTTGAACCCACGACCTCTTCGTCCCGAAGCAACTTGGGTGGAGGCTCGACCTGCGGCGAGTGCGCTCCTCACCTGCGGCGATGATCCGCGGGCGTCCGTGCTTGTCCGCCGCTGGCCGCCGGCGTTGTCACGCAGTTAGGCACTCACCGCGGATCGTACGATGCTGCACAGCCGTGGCCGGGTTGAGGCTGGGTCAGTAGAGAATGGCACGGTGACGTAGCTGCAGAACTGCGTGCTCTTACTAGCTCTCTGTCGCGAGAAGGCGGGGTCTTCGGCCGCGTGGTCGACCAGGCCAGCGGATCCGTTCCGGGACTCGTTCGCCAAGTGGCCGCCGAGGTTGAAGAGGCTTGGAAGCTGTATGCAGTGGAAGGCGCAGTCGGCCCGGACGCACCAGTAGAGATCGACGACGCACTCTTGCAGATCGACGCTGAGCGCGCAGCGGAGCTCTTGACCTACCTGGCGACCTACAACCTAGTGTTCCCGGGCCCAGCACGCCGAGACCGCGCCCACGCCCGAAGAGCGGCGGAACGTGTTGTCCGTCTGCTGGGCTATGAGGCCGCCTGGTACACGAACATCACTGACCTCTCGCCCGGAGCAAGAGCGTGGAACCCGGTCACCCGGCATACCTTCGATGGGGTCGTTGCCGGGACCGGCGGGTCCTTCACCGTGGTGTTGCTGCAGGTAGGCGAGGACTGAACCCCGCTGACATTCTGCCGCGGCCGTGTCATCCGCGGCGTTGTGTGAGCACCGCTTTAGGAGAGTGGGTGATCTGCGGACTGAGCTGTGACGTCGCCAGCCGAGGAAGCGGGCGGCTACTCGGCCGCGTGGCAGCGGTGTTGACTGTGACTTACCGCTACATCTGGCACGGTTGTGGCACGAACTTCAGCCGACGACAGTCAGCCACGACGGCGGGTGCGTCGGCCGAACGGGCGCGCGTGTGCCTCGCTGTACCCCCGACGGCCTCAGCCATGTTGTCAGGTGTCGTCGGCCGGGTTTTCCGCGACGAAGGGAGTGGTACACGGCTCCGGAGGCCACTTGATGGGCACACCCCTGTGCAGCTCACACGGGCGCGGGCCCCACTCTCCCAGAGGTCAGTCCATATCCACTCCACGGCTTGGTTGTCGTTAGGGCTGAGATCTCCTGGTGTACCCAGGCGTCTAGGCACACCGACCATGCGCATGAAGCTGTGACGGTTGCGGCTTCTGGGGCACTGACCCGTTGAACGGCCGTGTGCCCCTCAGGTTGCTTTCGGCCACACTCTCCCCGCCGGCCGCCGGGGCCGCTCGCGGCACCGCCGGCCTCTGAGGCCGTGCGTCCCGACAGTTCATATACGTTCGGTAGCCCTTTGGCCAAAGACTGATGTGATCTATCGACGATATCTCTCATGCGCGGTCCTCGTATAACCTGTCAGGGCGTCATATGCCTGCGCGCACACAGGGGATGGACCCATGGATCAGCAATTCACTACTGCCGACGTTGAGCAAGCGGTCGGTGTCCCGTCTGTCTCCTACCTCGGAACGGGAACATTCGGCGAGACGTGGAGGGTTGTCACCGCCGAGCGAGACGCCGCATACAAGATCATCTATCGCGACGATGCGGACCTGGAGCGCCTGCGCCGGGAGATCGCTAGTTACCGAAGAGTAGTGTCCGAAAATGTGGTTCGACTGGATGACGTACTGCCTCTGGCAGTCGCAGGCAAGCGGAGAGTGACGCTCGTCTTCGAGTACATCGAGGGCGGTGACCTGGCCCAAGCCATCCCGCGGGTTCGCCCTACTGCTGACGAACTCGTCAACCTCGCGAGCGGCTTGCTGGCCGGGGTGGCTGCGATGCATGCAGCGAGCCTCTTGCACCGCGACCTCAAGCCCGCCAATATCGCCCTTCGGGGAGGAGGGTATGCGCATCCAGTTGTCCTGGACTTGGGGCTCGCTAAGCTGATGGACGTCGAGTCCATCACTCGGTATCCGCAGTCGATTGGGACGCCCATGTACATGGCGCCTGAACAACTCCGAGGGGAAAGGGCGCTAAAAGCGAGCGACCTGTGGGCTGTTGGCGTTGTTCTGTACGAAGCAGCCACGGGCAAACATCCGTACGTGGCGCAAGGGGAGACCCTGTCATGGGATGAGTTCTTCAGGCGTATTGCGCACAAGCCCACACTGCCTGATTTCCTCCCGGCTAGTGTCGCCGATTTGATTGACCGGTGCCTATCGGATCAGCCTCATAAGAGGGGTACCGTAGCCAAGGCTATCCGTCGCATCAAGGGGGAGTGAATATGAGTGGCGACGATGAACTGCATTTCTTGGTGGATTCCGCAAACGCTGACTACTCGGATGCGGAAAACATTGACGACGACTTCTTTGCTGCTTGGGATGCGGAGGCTGAGGCCGATGCCGTAGCCCTTGCGGAGGACTCCTTTGACGAGGAACGGTTCGAAGCAGCTAGAGAGTGCCTTCAAGGTGGCAAGCCGCTGTTCCTGATTCAGCGCAGTCACCAGCATTCATCTATCATTCCGGCTGCATTGAATCACATCAATGCGCTCTATGGAAGCTCTCTGAATGTTGGTGTAGTGGCCCCGGTGCCGCGAATGCGACCTGCCGGACAGTCCGGAATTCCGACCTTCTTTCGTAACACCGCCATTGCACCCATCCAGATCGCTGATCCGGAGTGCTTCGCGAGAGTGGATTCCTTCGGCACTGTACTTGCGGATCAGCGTGATGGTAAGCCGTACGCTGGTTCATCAACGTCGGGGAAGTGGCCCTACTTCAACCGTTCTCTCCCTTCTGGTTGGACCGAGGAGTGGGTTAAGGAGGTCGTGCGCACCCAACGGGATCTGGGGGCGACCGTGCTGCTTACTCCAGGGCTCTGGATGGATCCGGCGGACAGGACTGGAAGCTTGCGCACCCTCCGAGACTGCGTGGGCTGGGCGCGCGACGAGGCTCGTGACCATGAAAACCTTGCAGTCAACGTGACGATTCCCTATACCTGGTTGACCACGGCGCGTCTTCGAGACGCTCTCCTCGCCGATTTGCTCGATATGGACGAGGATATTTTCTACGTTCGCGTCCGTTGGCCGCTCCTTGCGCAGCCCTACGGGCAACTTGCATCACCCGAGATTATGGACGGGTATGTCGAGCTCTCGAGCGTGTGCGAGGAGAACGACAAATTCTTGATTCTCCCCAACACGGCTCTGACTGGCTGGGTGGCTCTCGCGTGGGGCGCGGGTGGATTCTCCACGGGAATCGGCACAGGCGAGCGATCATTCGCCGATACTAAAGTGATCAAGATCAAGCGCACGACTCCGCGGCCGGCGCCGACTAACAGGACCTTCCGACGCAGCCTGCTGCACGTCGTCGACGTAGCCACAGACTCGTTGCTATCGGCGCTTCCGGGCCAGAGCGATTGTGACTGTGAGTTTTGCCGAGCACAAACACCTGGCCTGTGGGATAAGGCTAAGTCAGGTGCCCACTACCTGCTCAAGACAGCCGAAGTGGTAGCCGAGGCGTCGGATCACGCCCGCGGACGCAGGGCGGGAACACGTGCCATCGCTCGGGAGGCCAGAAACTTCAGGGACGCGGCGTCGTCGGTCGTCCCCCTCAATAACGCAAATGACCCCAAGCACCTGGACCTCTGGCTGGATCGACTCAAGTAAGGAGCAAGGCTGACTTCCGTGGATCGTCGCCGCTGCTGGTAGTGATTAGTCTCCCGAACACGTGTCCCCAGAAACCTGAATTACCACCTGAGCCTCGCACAGCAAGGACGCGTTCGGCCACCACGAAGCGTTCATTGTTCCTTGGTGACTTGCGTGACGGGTTGGCGACAACTGTTAGGGGATCTTTAAGGGGGTCTGCCGAGATCGATAGCAGTCCGACACCGGCGTGCTCTAGGGCTGCTAGCAGATTGTTTTGTGTTTTCGGCAGGCGTTCTGAATCCATAGCCAAGAATGTCTTGTTGGCAAACCGCGTGTGTGAGGTGGCTTGCCCTAGGGCGCGTTGCCAGTCAGACCGCTTTACTTCGATTGCGTAGATGCTTGTTGTTGGGCACTGGTAGGCATGCTTGCAGCGCCATTGACCTCGCCCCATTCGCTCGACCCATCCATACTCAATCAGCATGGGAATCAACTGCTGCGTGACATGAGATGCGGAATTCAGGGTGCGGTTGGCGATTTCTGAAGTTGTCGCGATGGGCGAGGCCTGACTCCCCGCCTCGTACTTCTGCTGCACAGCAGTCAAGAAGGATACGATATCGATCGCAGACTTCGATTGGATCGGATGGACCCCCCACTTCCTCCGATCGTCTATCACTTTCCTGTTGAAGACGGCGAGGATGAAATCTGCCACACCCTTCGGGGTTTGAATCTCGTAGAAATATTCCCAGCGCGTCCTGGAGGAAGTGAATTTGTGCCGATTTTCGGTGAGGGGGCGCAACATGTCGGCTTCTCGTTTGAATGTACTCATGCGACCCCTCCGGCGGCTTACTCCCTGAAGCCTCCATCGTACGAGATGGGGCTGACAGTGAGCCGCCGCTTCGCGCGGTATTCAACCAGTAACTGTGCAGTGTCACCGCCGCAGGAATCAGATTCGCTTGTCCGAGTGCATACAGATGAGAAAGAGGCCGGCGGAGCGGGTTTGGCCGGTGGCCTGCCCGGCTTGGGGTCGAGCATGATCAGGGGGCCGTACGCTGGTTGGCAACTCGGGCAGGCTCTTGGACCTGCCCGCAATGCTCCTGGGTACTTCTGGGAGGTGTGGTCATGTCGGACGAGTTGCAGCGGATCATGGCGATCGATGATCCGTACCTGCTCCTGCGTGAGGTCACCACGAGGCTGGCCGCTGCGCAGCAGGAGGTGACCGAACTCGCCCGGCTCCGCCGCCGTGTGGTTCAGGACCTCCACGCGCAAGGGATGTCCTACGCGCAGATTGCCGAGAAGGCCGGGCTGAGCCGCGGTCGCATCCATCAGATCCGGCACACCGGCCCGGCGCCCGAAGGGGCATTCCTCGGGACGGGAGCCGTCACGGTGGTGACACCGCTCCGGTGGGACGACGTGAAGAAGCGTCCGGTCGTCGCCATGGCCGACATGAACTCCGGCAAGCGGCTGGAGGAGCTGGCGAAGTCGTACGGGCTCGACGTCAGCTCCGGCCACGTACAGGTGAGCGGCGAGGTCGACCTCAACCGTGACGGCCTGGTCGTCGTCTGCGGGCCCGGCATGTCCCAGGCCATGCGCGGCCTGTACGCCCAGGACCCGGTACTCGCCTGGGAACACCCGGAGGGCGAGCCCTGGGCGCTCGTGGACCGGCGCACCGGCACGGCGTACCACGCAGGCGCGGACCTTGAACCGAGCCGCCCGCATGACGTCGGATACCTGGGCCGACTGCCCCGTCCAGACGGCAACGGCTCGGTGCTGGCCATCGCCGGCATCCACACGGCGGGCTCCCTCGGCGTAGTTCACCTGCTCACCTCCGACCTCAGCACGCTGTGGGGACAGGTGGGGGAGCGGCACTTCTCCACACTGGTGAGCGTCGAGTACGACCCCGAGACCGAAGAGCCGCAATCCGCCGAACTCCTCTGCCCCCTCTACCTGCACGACGAGGAGACGACGGCGTGAACGTCGCCCTCGGCACGCTGCCCGCCGAACCAGACCAGCAGAACGAGGACTTCGCGGCCACCGCTCCCGGTGCGGCCGTCCTCCTCGACGGTGCCGGCGTCGCCGGGGCCGAGACCGGCTGCGTCCACGGCATCGCGTGGTTCTCCTCGACCCTGGGCGGACTGCTGCTGGGCAACATCGCGCAAGATCGCGCCCGGCCGCTCGCCGACTGTCTCGCTGACGCGATCCGCGGCGTCCGGTCCCTGCACGAGGACACGTGCGACCTGACCTACCGGGCCAGCCCGACCAGCACGGTCGTCGCGGTCCGCGTCGGCGGGGGAGCGCTGGAATACCTCGTCCTCGGCGACTCGACCCTCCTCCTCGCCGGTCAGGACGGGAAGACGACCGCCCTCACCGACGACCGCCTAGACCAGGTCGGAAAGCAACTCCGTGCGCCGGTCGACCGACTGCCTACCGGCACGCCCGAGCACGCTGCCGCCCTGGCGCAGTACCGCGACGACCTGACGGGACTACGTAACCGGCCGGGCGGCTTCTGGATCGCCGGCCCCGAACCGCGGGCAGCCGAGCATGCCCTCACCGGAAAGGTGCCGCTGGAGTCGTTGGCGTCCGTGACCCTGCTGAGCGACGGCGCGACACGACTCGTCGACCGGTTCGGCCTCGCCGACTGGACGGACGTGCTGGACGTGCTCGCGTCTGCCGGCCCGGACGAACTCATCCGCCGTGTACGGGAAGCGGAGAACGGCGATCCCGACGGGCAGCGATGGCCTCGCGGAAAGGCGAGGGACGACGCCACGGTTCTCCACTGGGTGCCCTCGTCGTAGCCGCACACCCAACCGTAGAATCGAACGTGTGAGCGACCAACCGTCCCGACTGGAGCTGCTGCGCTTCGCGCGCCGTGTGGTCGTGCAGCAGGCGACGGCTGCCGTGCGGCAGCTCGACGGGTGGATCGCGGACGAGGAGCGGCGCGAGGCTGAGCGGCGACGGGGTGAGGAGATGTTGCCGCCGCCTCCGGACTGGCTGCTCCAGTACGGGCTCAACCGGAAGAACGTGGATGCCGTTCATGCCGGGGACTGCTGGGCTGCGACGAAGTCGGGCCGGTGTCGTCCCGCGTCCCGCGAGCAGGTGGTTGAAGCTCTGCGGCATGGCGTGCCGGCGTGCGTGCACTGCCGCCCGGATACGGCGCTGGGCCTGCTCGACAACCCGTGATGGTGGTGGTCGAGGAGCGTGCGAAGGGCTCCCGAATGGCCTCACCGGCCGCTGCGAGATCGGGTGGTCCCATCGACGCTCGCGCGACACGCGAGGAACTTCACCCGTGCATTCGACCGCCGCTGCGAGCGCGCCGGCGTCCGACGCATCCGCGTGCACGACACCCGCCACACCTGCGCCTCGCTTCTCGCGGCCCTGGACGTGCACCCGCGCATCGCGATGCAGATCCTGAGGCACTCCGAGATCGCGGTCGCCATGAAGGTCTACACACACGCGTGCCCTCCGCCGACACCCGCCGGGCGCTCCGCAAGCTCGGTGAGGCACTGGGCGGCCGCTCTCAGAAGAAGACAAAGGCCACTTACGGAATTCCGTAAGTGGCCTTTGACCAGCGTCGGGGTGGCGGGATTTGAACCCACGACCTCTTCGTCCCGAACGAAGCGCGCTGCCAAGCTGCGCCACACCCCGGTGTCGCTGCTGTCGCGGCGACGACGTTTACTTTAGCCCACTGGTGGCTAAAGACGAAATCTGGTTTTCGGGCGGGTGTGGTCCAGGGCCACCAGCACGACCGCCACGGCGTAGATCGCGAGCCCCACGAGGAGCGCGTTGGCGAGCACGCTCCGGTAGCCGTGGCGGGCGACGTCGAGGAACGGGTAGAGATAGCGGGCGGCGGAGCCGGGGAGCAGCTCGCCCCGGGTCAGCGTGAAGGCCAGGTACGCCAGCGGGTACAGCAGCCACGTCGTGGCCTGGCGCAGGTGCATGCGGGCCGGCGGTGTCAGGACCAGCCAGTCCAGCAGCGCGGCGACCGGCAGCACCGTGTGCAGCAGGTGCCCCGCCACCGGCTCGAGCCACGCGGCGTCCCCGCTCGCTCCGGCCGTCATGGCGTAGGCCGGTGACGCGTCCGTCAGGGCGATGTGGTGGACCAGGGCCGCGACGACCACGTACAGGAGCGCCGCCCCCGTGACGGCGCCCGGCAGGGGATGGCGGGCGGTCCACGCGCGGCGGGCCGAGGCGAAGGTGACCAGGGCCAGCAGCGCCGTGCTCTGGATCACGAAGTAGCTCAGTACCCGGGTGGGGCTGCCGAGGAGGATCTCGGTCAGCACGGCCGCCGTCGCCAGCAGGGCCAGGGCCAGCCGGTACACCGCGGTCAGCGGACGGCGCACCGGCGGTACGACGGCTCGGGCGGGGACGACGGAGGGGAGCAACTGCGGAGCCGTCCGCGGGAGGGCGGGGAGGTCCGGGATGTCCCTGGGTATCGGGGCGGTCATGTCCCCAGCGTGGGACGGGGGACGGGGCGCGGCGATGTGGCGTGGGCCGGTCGGGTTATCCGTACATCAGATAACCCACCGACCCGCCGACCCGCCGACCCGCCGACTCACCTACCCGCCGACCCGCCGACCCGTCGCCCTCGCCCTTGCTCCCGCCTCAGCGGCCGACCAGCGTCAGCAGCGTCGCCTCCGGCGGGCACGCGAACCGCACCGGCGTGTAGCGGCTCGTGCCGCAGCCCGCCGAGACGTGCAGGTACGACCTGCGGCCCTCCGCCGTGTGCGTGGACAGGCCCTTCACGCGGTCCGTGTCCAGGTCGCAGTTGGTGACCAGGGCGCCGTAGAACGGGATGCACAGCTGGCCGCCGTGCGTGTGGCCGGCGAGGATCAGCGGGTAGCCGTCGGCCGCGAAGGCGTCCAGCACGCGCAGGTACGGCGCGTGCACGACGCCCATCGAGAAGTCCGCCCCGGTCGACGGGCCGCCCGCCACCTCCGCGTACCGGTCCCGCTTGATGTGCGGGTCGTCCAGTCCCGTCAGCTCGATCGACGTGCCCTCGATCTTCAGGGTGCCCCGCGTGTTGGTGAGGTTGAGCCAGCCGGCCGAGTCGAAGCCGTCCCGCAGGTCCTCCCACGGGTTGTGGACGGCGTCGACGACCGGCGGGTTGCCGTTCAGGCCGTGCCGCCCCTGCACCTTCTCGAGCAGGTAGCGGGCGGGGTTGCGCAGCCGGGGGCCGTAGTAGTCGTTGGAGCCGAAGACGTACGCGCCGGGGAACTCCATCAGCGGGCCGAGCGCGTCCAGGACCTCGGGGACACCCTCGGGGTCGGACAGGTTGTCGCCCGTGTTGATCACGAAGTCGGGGCGCAGCCCGGCCAGGGAGCGCAGCCAGCGCTGCTTCTTGCGCTGGCCGCCGACCATGTGGATGTCGGACACCTGCAGCACGCGCAGGGGGCGCATCCCGGAGGGGAGGACGGGGACGGTCACCCGTCGGAGGCGGAAGGAGCGGGCCTCGAAGCCCGCGGCGTACAGCAGTCCGGCGGCGCCGGCCGCCGTGATTCCCAAGGGGATTCGGTATCGCGCGCGCATGCGTCCATCGTGTCAGACCCTGACGGTTCCTCCGTACGCCCCTCGGGGGGTCACCCCTGCGGATCGCCTGCGGCCCCCGGCAAATCAGCAGGCGCCGCCGCCCCCGCACCTGCGACAATCAAGTCATGACCACGCTCAAGTCGAAGCTGCAGGATGACCTCAACGCCGCGATCAAGGAGCGCGACGAGCTCCGCTCCTCGACGCTCCGGCTGACGCTCGCCGCGATCACCAAGGAGGAGGTCGCGGGCAAGGAGAAGCGCGTGCTCTCCGATGACGAGGTGCAGAAGGTGATCGCCCGCGAGGCGAAGAAGCGCCGTGAGGCGGCGGACGCCTTCGCGCAGGGCGGCCGCGCCGAGCAGGCCGAGCGGGAGCAGGCGGAGGGCGAGGTGCTCGCCACGTACCTGCCCAAGCAACTGTCCGACGACGAGCTGAACGCGATCGTCGCCCAGGCCGTCGAGGAGGCCCGCGCCGCCGGCGCCGAGGGTCCCCGCGCCATGGGCGCCGTCATGAAGATCGTGAACCCGAAGGTGGCCGGTCAGGCGGAGGGCGGCCGGGTGGCCGCCGCCGTGAAGAAGCTGCTGGCGGGCTGAGCGGAACCGGCAGGCCCACCCAGGCACACGGCCGGGACGGCGTACGGCCACGACGGCGTACGGCCACGACGGAGTGCGGCCCCTTCCCCACCCGGGGAAGGGGCCGCACTCCGTCGCCGGACGACCGTCGTTCTCGGACGACCGCCGTCAGCCGCGCCCGCCCGGGCCGTTGCCCGGGCCCTGGATGAATCCCTCGGGGATGCTGAAGCCGGGGTCGGGCTCGCCGCCGTTGCCGCCGTCACCGCCCCCGTTGCCGTTGCCGTTGCCGCCGTTGATCAGGCCGCCGATGAAGCCCTCGTCACCGTTGCCGCCGTCGTCGCGGTCCCGGTCACGGTCGCGGTCCTCGGGCTTCTTCGGGTCCGGGATGTTCACCCGGTTGAACGTCGGGGCCTCCTTGCCCTCCAGCGCGCCGGTCATCGCGTCGCGCCAGATGGGGCCGGGGACGGCGCCGCCGAAGACCAGCTCGTGGTACTGGCCGCCGATGGTGATGTCCCGCATCTTCACCTTCTGGCTGGCGCTGCCCACCCACACGGCGCCCGACATGTTCGGCGTGTAGCCGACGAACCAGGCGTTCCTGCGCTCGTCCGTCGTACCCGTCTTACCGGCGTTGTCGCGGCCGTCGCCGAGGCCCGCCTGCTGACCGGTACCGGAGTCGATCACTCCCCTGAGCAGCTCGTTCACCGTGTCCGCGGTCTGCTCGCTCATGGCACGCGAGCACGTGGACTTCGGGACCGGCAGGGACTTCGACCGGTCACCCGTCTTCTGGGTGATCGACTCGATGGCGACCGGCGTGCAGTACATGCCCCGGGAGGCGAAGGCCGCGTAGGCGCTGGCCATGGTGAGGGGCGAAAGACCGGTGGAGCCGAGGGTCATGGAGGACGGCACCTCGGGGATCTTGTCCCCGTTGCCCTGGACCACGCCGAGCTTGTCGGTCATGGTCACCACCGGGCACATCCCGATGTCCTCGATCATCTGCACGAAGTAGGTGTTGACCGACTTGGCCATCGCCTCCTTCAGCGCGTACGGCCCGACCTCGGTCTCGTTCTCGTTCTCCAGCTTGTAGTCGCCGTCGTTCACCCACGGCTTCTCGCAGCCGCGCACGGTGGCCGGGTACGGCATCTCGTACGGGGCGGAGTACGTCTGCGTCGGCGGCCGGCCCTCCTCCAGGGCGGCGGCGGCCACGAACGGCTTGAACGTCGAACCGGTCGGGAAGCCGAAGTTGGAGCCGCCCCAGGCCGAGTCCACGGAGAAGTTGATCTCCGTCTCGTTCTTGCCGTAGCCGTACGGCTTCGACTGGCCCATCGCGACGATCTTGCCGGTGCCCGGCTCGACCAGCGTGGACGCGGCGGCGACCTTGTCCGACTCGTAGACGTGGTCCTTGAGCGACTCCTGCACCGACTCCTGGGCCTGCGGCTCCAGCGTCGTGCGGATGGTCAGGCCGCCCTGGTTCCAGACCCTCGCCCGCTCCTCGCGGGTCTTGCCGAAGACCGGGTCGTTGAGGAAGACCTTCTCCACGTACTTGCAGAAGAAGCCCGCGCCCTTGGACGCCGTGATGCAGCCGTTCTTCGGCTGGCTGACCTTCAGGCCCAGCGGGGAGCGCATCGCCTCGGCGGCCTCCTCGGGGGAGACGTCGCCGACCTCGGCCATCCGCTGCAGGACGATGTTGCGCCGCTTCTTCGCCTCGGCCTCGTCGTTGACCGGGTCGTAGCGGCTCGGCGACTGGACGATGCCGGCGAGGAGCGCGGCCTCCTGGAGGTTGAGGTCCTTGGCCGACTTGGAGAAGTAACGCCGGGACGCGGCCTCGACTCCGTAGGCCTGCTGGCCGAAGAAGGTGATGTTCAGATAGTTCTCGAGGATCTTCTTCTTGCCCAGTTCCTCCTCGACCTGGATCGCGTACTTCAGCTCCGCGATCTTGCGGCCGATGGTCTGCTGGGTGGCCTGCGCGACCTTCGTCGGGTCGTCGCCCGCCTCCTCGACGAAGACGTTCTTCACGTACTGCTGGGTGAGTGTCGAGGCGCCCTCGGAGACCTCACCGCTGCGGGCGTTCTTGTTGAGCGCGCGCAGCACGCCCTTCAGGTCGATCGCCCCGTGCTCGTAGAAGCGCGAGTCCTCGATCGCGACGATCGCCTTCTGCATGTACGGCGAGATGTCCTTGAGGTCCACCACCGTGCGGTCGCGCGAGTAGACGGTGGCGATCAGGCCGCCGTCGGCGTCGAGGATGGTGGTGCGCTGGCTCAGCGGCGGCGTCTTCAGGTTGGCGGGGAGCTCGTCGAAGCTCTCCACCGACCCCTTGGCCGCTAGGCCCAGCGCGCCCACGGCGGGCAGTGCG
Source organism: Streptomyces albogriseolus (assembly GCA_014650475.1). Taxonomy (GTDB): domain Bacteria; phylum Actinomycetota; class Actinomycetes; order Streptomycetales; family Streptomycetaceae; genus Streptomyces; species Streptomyces albogriseolus. Next base: position 145,208 of record BMVA01000003.1, on the reverse strand, counting down.
ATGCCGGCCATGACGGCACCGGCCAGGACACTGACACCGAGGAACTTGGCGGCCTGCTGCGTGGGAGACAGACCACCGCCCGAGCGCTTCTTTGGCATGGGAGCAGCCTACGTTCTCATTCGCCGGACAAGCGTATATGCCTTGGCCTAAGCTGCACTCAACTGTCACAGCAGTGAGGCCACGTATCAATACGTCCGGCGACCCCGAATCGTTCCGGATCTTCTCGACTTTCTTCATACGAGTTCGGTCGGGGAGCGTGGAGACCGTGTCCGGATCGCCGCGTGTGTCACGCGGTGCCCGTTGTGGCGCAACTGAACTGACCCGAAACGCCCTGTTCGTCACGCATGTCGCCCCCTCACTCCCCCGGGTGATCTGCCGCTTACCCATAGTCCGTTCGGACCATTCAAGATTGGGCCCGCTGGGGGTGTTGCGCTGTGCCCACCTTCCGTAACGTCCTCAACTGGCGGCGGTGAATATGCCGCTGCCGCCGTGGGGGAGCCTCGATTCGGGAGAGGACGGCGCCGGTATGGGCTGGGTTACCGACTGGAGTGCGCAGGCTGCCTGCCGCACTACCGATCCGGATGAACTGTTCGTACAAGGAGCAGCGCAGAACAGGGCCAAGGCGGTGTGCACCGGCTGCCCGGTGCGCACGGAGTGCCTGGCCGACGCGCTGGACAACCGCGTCGAGTTCGGCGTGTGGGGAGGCATGACGGAGCGTGAGCGCCGTGCGCTGCTGCGCCGGCGGCCCACCGTGACCTCCTGGCGCCGGCTGCTGGAGACCGCGCGCTCGGAGTACGAGCGCGGCACGGGGGTCGTGCCGCTCAACGACGACCAGGTCTACGAGGACTTCGCCGCGGTGAGCTGAGAGCTCCCGGTGAGGGCTCTCGGGGGGTCCTCGGCGTGCCTGGTCCCGTGACCGGGCTCACGCGGGTTGCCTTCGGCGGTGGGCAGGGTGTGCAGACACCTGCTGGGCGTCGAACGCGGGGCCGCGAAGTCCCGGACGGGCCCGAGATGCCTCGTCGTGCCCGGGGCGCGGGTACGGCTGCCCGCGCGAGCACGCGCGGGTCCCGGTCGCGGGGGTTGTCCACGGTCGCACCCGCGAACGCGGATACGACCTGAACGCGCGCCGGCGCGTTCGCGTGAGCCGGGCTGCCGACCGGCGCGCGGAAAGCCGCCCACGTGTGTCCGCGCAGGCGCAACCCGCCCACCCAGGCGGCGCGCGCCGCTCCTGCATGCGCGCACGGCCTGCGAGAAAGAGGGGACGCAGGGGACGCCCCTCAGGGCGTACCCGACAGCTCCGCGCGCCCGGCGGCCAGCCGCTCGCCGATGTCGCGCAATCCCGCGAGGTCGTGGACGTCGCCGGGCAGGGCGGCCACCTCGGCCATCGCCACCTCGGGGTGCAGCGCCGTGAAGCGGTCACGCGTCCGCCGCTCGCGCTCGAGCAGCTGCATCCGCTCGGCGTGCAGCCTCAGCAGACCGGCGGTGAGACGCTCGACGGAGCGTCCGCCGTCCGCCGTGGTCGGTTCGTCCTCGGGAGCCGCGTCGCCGGCGTCCTCGGTGGCGGGGGAGCCTCCGTCGGTGACGTTACGCGCGGGTGATTCTGAACTGCCGTACGTGTCGGGAGAGTTACGAAGACCAGCTTTCCCGTCCGGCTGATCCACAATGCGGGACTCCTCAAGATTTTCCGCGGCGGCCAGCGCCCGCTCCGCCGACAGCCGGCCGGCTCCGCTGCCGTGCACCCGGTTCAGCACCAGGCCCGCGAGCGGCATGTCCTCCGCGGCCAGCCGTTCCACGAAGTACGCGGCCTCCCGCAGCGCGTCCCGCTCGGGCGCGGCGACCACCAGGAACGCCGTCCCCGGAGCCTGGAGCAGCTTGTACGTGGCGTCCGCGCGCGTCCGGAACCCGCCGAACATGGAGTCCATCGCCGCCACGAACGTCTGCACGTCCCGCAGCAGCTGACCGCCGAGCACCTTGCCGAGCGCGCCGGTCATCATCGACATCCCGACGTTCAGGAACTTCATCCCCGCACGGCCGCCCACCTTGGCCGGGGCCAGCAGCACCCGGATCAGCTTGCCGTCGAGGAAGGAGCCGAGCCGCTTGGGCGCGTCCAGGAAGTCCAGCGCGGAACGCGACGGCGGGGTGTCGACCACGATCAGGTCCCATTCGTCCCGCGACCGCAGCTGCCCCAGCTTCTCCATCGCCATGTACTCCTGCGTGCCGGCGAAGCCCGCGGAGAGCGACTGGTAGAAGGGGTTGCCCAGGATCGCGGCGGCCCGCTCGGGGTCCGCGTGCGCCTCGACGATCTCGTCGAAGGTGCGCTTCATGTCGAGCATCATCGCGTGCAGTTCGCCGCCCGCGGAGTCGTCGATGCCCTTCACCCGGCGCGGGGTGTTGTCGAGGGTGTCGATGCCCATGGACTGGGCGAGCCGGCGCGCCGGGTCGATGGTGAGGACCACCACCTTGCGGCCCCGCTCCGCCGCCCGCAGGCCCAGTGCCGCGGCCGTGGTCGTCTTGCCGACGCCGCCCGAGCCGCAGCACACCACGATCCGGGTGGCCGGGTCCTCGATCAGCGGGTCGATCTCGAGCGCGCGGGCGGGCGAGAGGTGCTCACGGACCGGGTCCTGGTCCTGCGCCGGTTCCGGACGACGGCTCATGACATCCCCTGCTTCCGGTGCTTCCGGTGGATCGGACTCGTGACGGGACCGGTACGGCGGTGGCGGTGACGGTGGCGGTGACGGTGGTGGTGGCGGTGGCGCGGGTGGCCGCCGGGGGAAGGGACCCGGCCGGTCATGACACGCCCTGTCCGCGCAAATTCCGCGCCAGCGCGTACAGCCCGGCCAGGTCCATTCCCTCGGCCATCAGCGGGAGTTCGTGCAGCGGCACGCCCAGCTCCGCCAGCACGGCACGCTGCTCGGTCTCCAGCGCGTACCGCTCGGCGTACTCCTCCGCCTGCGCGAGCAGCGGCTCCACCAGCCGCTCCGCGTGTCCGCCGCGCCGCGCGCCGCCGAGCCCGGTGGAGGACAGCGAGCGGGCGACGGCGGAACGGGGGACGCTTCCGACGAGTTCCAGGTCGGCGGCGTCCAGCACCTGCGGCCGCACCATGTTCACGATGACCCGCCCCACCGGCAGCCGGGCCGCGCGCAGCTCCGCGATGCCGTCCGCGGTCTCCTGGACCGGCATCTCCTCCAGCAGGGTGACCAGGTGCACGGCCGTCTCCGGCGACTTCAGGACGCGCATGACGGCCTGCGCCTGATTGTGTATCGGGCCGATCTTGGCGAGCCCGGCCACCTCGTCGTTGACGTTGAGGAAACGGGTGATGCGGCCGGTCGGCGGGGCGTCCATCACGACGTAGTCGTAGACGAACCGTCCGCCGCGGTCCTTGCGCCGCACCGCCTCGCACGCCTTGCCGGTGAGCAGCACGTCCCGCACACCGGGCGCGATGGTGGTGGCGAAGTCGATCGCGCCGAGCTTGCGCAGGGCCCGGCCGGCGCTGCCGAGTTTGTAGAACATCTGGAGGTAGTCCAGAAGCGCCAGTTCGGGGTCGATGGCGAGGGCGTACACCTCCCCGCCCCCGGGAGCGACGGCGATCTTCCGCTCCTCGTACGGCAGCGCCTGCGTCTCGAAGAGCTGCGCGATGCCCTGCCGGCCCTCGACCTCGACGAGAAGCGTCCGCTTCCCTTCGTCGGCCAGGGCCAGCGCCAGAGCGGCGGCCACCGTGGTCTTGCCGGTTCCGCCCTTGCCACTCACGACCTGGAGCCTGCTCACGTCTTCGAGCCTAAATGCTCACCGCGCGTGGCGGCGGCTCCGGGGGATGTTCCCGCCTCCGTGTGCCGTCCCGGGCGGGGGTGACGGCGACGCGGGCGGCGGGCGCGGCAGCGGCTAGAGTCGGCCGCATGACCAAGTGGGAATACGCGACTGTGCCGCTGCTCGTCCACGCGACGAAGCAGATTCTGGACACCTGGGGCGAGGACGGCTGGGAGCTCGTCCAGGTCGTGCCCGGGCCGAACAACCCCGAGCAGCTGGTGGCCTACCTGAAGCGCGAGAAGCAGGCATGAGCGGCGTCGTCGAGTCCCGGCTGGCCGAGCTGGGCCTGAGCCTGCCCGAGGTCGTCCCGCCGCTCGCCTCGTACCAGCCCGCCGTCGTCTCCGGCCGGTACGTGTTCACCTCCGGCCAGCTGCCGATGGTGGACGGCAAGCTGCCGGTGACCGGCAAGGTCGGCGCGGAGGTCACCCCCGAGGAGGCCAAGGACCTGGCCCGCACCTGCGCGCTGAACGCGCTCGCCGCGGTCAAGTCCGTCGCCGGTGACCTGGACCGCGTCGCGCGCGTGGTGAAGGTCGTCGGCTTCGTCGCCTCCGCCGCGGACTTCACCGGCCAGCCGGCCGTCGTCAACGGCGCCAGCGAACTCCTGGGCGAGGTACTCGGTGACAAGGGCGTGCACGCCCGCAGTGCGGTCGGCGTGGCGGTCCTGCCGCTGGACGCGCCGGTCGAGGTCGAGATGCAGGTGGAACTCACGGAGGCATAGCCCTCCGGGCGGCGTCCCCGCCGTCCTCCGGGGGACGCTCCCCGGGGGAAGCCCCCACGACCGCCCTGCGCCGCCCCGGCCGGCCCTGTGCCCGCCGGGGCGCGGCGTGTCCCGTCACCCGGCCGCACGGGTGACGGTCCCGGCCGCCCCTCCGCCGCACCGGGCCGGGAAGGGCGGCTCCCACCCCGTCCGCCTCGAAGGGCACTCGAACATCTGGGCGTCTCGGGATAGCCTCCGGCCATGGCGAATGCGCAGGCTGGCGGGCAGTGGTACCCGCCGGAGTGGCCCGGGCGGATCAGAGCGCTGGCGAGCGGTGAGCTGACACCCGTCACGCCGAAACGGGCGGCCACCGTCATGCTCCTCAAGGACACCGGCGCCGGGCCCGCCGTGCACATGCTGCGCCGCCGTACGTCCATGGCGTTCGCGGGCGGCGCGTACGCCTACCCCGGCGGCGGCGTCGACCCGCGTGACGACGACCGGCACGTCCGCTGGGCCGGGCCCTCGCTCGACTGGTGGGCCGACCGGCTCGGCGTGGACCGCGCGGGCGCCCAGGCGATCGTCTGCGCGGCCGTCCGGGAGACGTACGAGGAGGCCGGCGTGCTGCTCGCCGGCCCCGCCCCGGACGCGGTCGTCGGCGACACCACCGGCGCGGACTGGGAGGCGGACCGCGCCGCGCTCGTCGCGCGCGAGCTGTCCTTCGCGGAGTTCCTGGACCGGCGCGGCCTGGTGATGCGCTCCGACCTGCTGGGCGCCTGGACGCGCTGGATCACCCCCGAGTTCGAGCAGCGCCGCTACGACACCTGGTTCTTCGTCGCCGCCCTTCCCGAGGGCCAGCGCACCCGCAACGCCTCCACGGAGGCCGACCGCACCGTGTGGATCACCCCGCGCGAGGCGGCCGACGGCTACGACCGGGGCGAGCTGCTGATGATGCCCCCGACGATCGCGACCCTGCGCCAGCTCACCGCGTACGGCACGGCCGCGGAGGCGCTCGGCGCGGCGCCCGCGCGGGACCTCACGCCGGTGCTGGCCTCCGCGCGCCTGGTGGACGGCGAGATCGTCCTCTCCTGGCCCGGGCACGACGAGTTCACCAAGCACATCCCGACCGGGGGAGCCCCCGCATGACGGACGCCACCGCCCTTCCCGGCCGGCCGCGCGGCGGGGTCCTCTCCGGCCCCGCGACCGCGCGGGCCGTCAACGTGCTCGCCCCGAACCCCTCGGTGATGACGCTCGACGGCACGAACACCTGGATCCTGTCCGAGCCGGACTCCGGCCTCGCCGTCGTCGTCGACCCGGGGCCGCTGGACGACGGGCATCTGCGGCACGTCGTCTCCACCGCGGAGCAGGCCGGCAAGCGGGTCGCCCTCACCCTGCTGACGCACGGTCACCCCGACCACGCCGAGGGCGCCGCCCGGTTCGCGGAGCTGACCGGCACGCAGGTGCGCGCCCTGGACCCGGCACTGCGCCTCGGCGACGAAGGGCTGGCCGCCGGGGACGTCGTCACCGTCGGCGGCCTGGAGCTGCGCGTCGTACCGGCCCCCGGGCACACCGCCGACTCCCTGTGCTTCCATCTGCCGGCGGATCAGGCGGTGCTCACCGGCGACACCGTGCTGGGGCGCGGCACGACCGTCGTGGCCCACCCCGACGGCCGCCTCGGCGACTACCTGGACACCCTGCGCCGGCTCAGGTCCCTCACCGTCGACGACGGCGTCCACACGGTCCTGCCGGGACACGGGCCGGTGCTGGACGACGCCCAGGGCGCCGTCGAGTACTACCTCGCGCACCGCGCCCACCGGCTCGCCCAGGTGGAGACGGCCGTCGAGAACGGCCACCGCACCCCCTCCGAGGTCGTCGCCCACGTCTACGCGGACGTCGACCGCGCCCTGTGGCCGGCCGCGGAACTCTCCGTGCGGGCCCAGCTGGAGTATCTGAAGGAGCACGGGATCCTCTGACGACACGTCCGCGCCCCCACGGCCGGCGGCCGTGGGGGCGCGGAGAAGTCGGGGCGCCGTGTCAGCGGGAACGCTTGGCGAGCCGCTCCACGTCGAGCAGGATCACCGCGCGGGCCTCCAGACGCAGCCAGCCGCGCTGGGCGAAGTCCGCCAGGGCCTTGTTGACCGTCTCGCGGGACGCGCCGACGAGCTGGGCCAGCTCCTCCTGCGTGAGGTCGTGCACCACGTGGATGCCCTCCTCCGACTGCACGCCGAAGCGGCGGGAGAGGTCCAGCAGGGCGCGCGCGACACGGCCCGGGACATCGGAGAAGACCAGGTCGGACATGGCGTCGTTGGTCTTGCGCAGCCGGCGGGCGACGGCGCGCAGCAGCGCCGTGGCCACCTCGGGACGGGCGCTCAGCCAGGGTGTCAGATCGCCGTGGCCCAGGCCCAGGAGCTTCACCTCGGTGAGCGCCGTGGCGGTCGCGGTGCGGGGACCCGGGTCGAAGAGGGACAGCTCGCCGATCAGCTCGCCGGGGCCGACCACGGCCAGCATGTTCTCGCGGCCGTCGGGGGAGGTGCGGTGCAGCTTCACCTTGCCCTCGGTGACCACGTAGAGGCGGTCGCCCGGGTCTCCCTCGTGGAACAGTGAGTCGCCCCGTGCCAGGGTCACCTCACTCATGGAGGCGCGAAGCTCCGCGGCCTGCTCGTCATCGAGCGCCGCGAAAAGCGGGTTCCGCCGCAGAACGTCGTCCACGAGTTCTCTCCTCTTCGACCTGCTCAGGGGATCTTGGTTCCCCTGCGTGCCAGGGGACCGTGGTTCCCATTTTGCCGGACCGTCCAAACAGTGTGATCTGTCACAAGGATGCCGCACAGGTCGGCCGGGGAATGCGGCAGGGGTCCAATTGGACGCCGATCTTCTGGGGCCGGGGCGGATGTCCGTGCCGGGTCGTAGGCTGGCCGGGTGTCCAAATCGCCGGTGAGAGCACAGGCCGAGGGGGCTGCGCGGGTGAGTGCAGAACGCGATTCCGCTGTGGGCGAACAGGGCTCCGATGGCGGTAGGAAGACCGCGGGAGCCCCGAGGACGGCTGCCGCCGGGACGGGCGCCTCCGCCGCCTCCGCGAAGAAGGCCGCCCCTTCCAAGAAGGCGGCCGCCCGGAAGCCCGCCGCGGCCAAGAAGGCGGCGGCCGAGAAGACGCCTGGCGCCACGAAGCCTGCGGCCAAGAAGGCGCCCGCCAAGAAGGCGCCCGCCAAGAAGACGCCCTCCGCCAAGAAGGCCGCTCCCGCCAAGAAGGCGTCCTCCGCCCCGCTCAGGAAGGCCCCCGCCCCCAGGAAGCAGGTCGTCGCCCCCAAGAAGGCGACCGCCTCCGTGCCGGCCGCCCCGGCGAAGACGGTGGCCGCGCACCCGCAGGGCGAGTCCCGTACCGCACTGGTGCGGCGAGCCCGCCGTATCAACCGCGAGCTCGCCGAGGTGTACCCGTACGCCCACCCCGAGCTGGACTTCGAGAACCCCTTCCAACTCGTCGTCGCCACCGTGCTGTCGGCTCAGACCACCGACCTGCGCGTCAATCAGACGACCCCCGCGCTGTTCGCGAAGTACCCCACGCCCGAGGACCTGGCGGCCGCCAACCCGGAGGAGGTGGAGGAGATCCTCCGACCCACCGGCTTCTTCCGCGCCAAGACCAAGTCGGTCATCGGGCTGTCGAAGGCGCTGGTGGAGCAGTTCGGCGGCGAGGTGCCGGGCCGGCTGGAGGACCTGGTCAAGCTGCCCGGCGTGGGCCGCAAGACCGCGTTCGTCGTGCTCGGCAACGCCTTCGGCCGCCCCGGCATCACCGTCGACACCCACTTCCAGCGCCTGGTGCGCCGCTGGAAGTGGACCGACGAGACCGACCCGGACAAGATCGAGGCGGCGGTCGGCGCGCTGTTCCCGAAGAGCGACTGGACGGACCTGTCGCACCACGTCATCTGGCACGGCCGCCGTATCTGCCACGCCCGCAAGCCCGCCTGCGGCGCCTGCCCGATCGCCCCGCTCTGCCCGGCCTACGGCGAGGGCGAGACGGACCCGGAGAAGGCGAAGAAGCTGCTGAAGTACGAGAAGGCCGGCCAGCCGGGCCAGCGTCTGAGGCCGCCGCAGGCCTATCTGGACGCCGGCGGTAGAGCGGCCCCGCCGCTGGGGGCCGGATGAGGGCAGGCCGGGCGCCACTGCGCCCCGCGGAACGATCTCGGGACCACCGCGCGTTGGACCCGTGGGACGGGGCCGGACGACGGGGGTGGGCATGACGCGTGCGAGCGGGACGCAGGGGGGTCCGGTGACCCTGAGCGGGGACGGGCTGCCCGCGTGGCTGGACCCGGTGGTCCGCGCCGCCGAGACGGTCCGGCCCACGCAGCTGAGCCGCTTCCTGCCGCCGCGGGACGGCTCGGGACGGCAGTCCGCGGTCCTCATCCTCTTCGGCGAGGGCGAGCACGGTCCCGAGCTGCTGCTCATGGAGCGGGCCAGTTCGCTGCGCTCGCACGCCGGGCAGCCGTCCTTCCCTGGCGGCGCCCTCGACCCCGAGGACGGCGATCCGCAGGGCGAAGGACCGCTGCGGGCGGCGCTCCGCGAAGCCGAGGAGGAGACCGGGCTCGACCCGTCGGGCGTGCAGCTCTTCGGCGTGCTGCCGAAGCTCTACATCCCCGTCAGCGGTTTCGTCGTGACGCCCGTGCTCGGCTGGTGGCGTGAGCCCAGCCCGGTCGGCGTCGTCGATCCGAACGAGACGGCGCGGGTGTTCACCGTGCCCGTGGCCGATCTCACGCACCCGGACAACCGTGCGACCGCGATCCATCCCAGCGGCTTCCACGGACCGGCATTCCTGGTCGAATCGGCCCTTGTATGGGGGTTCACCGCGGGGGTCATCGACCGGTTGCTGCACTTCGCGGGCTGGGAGCGCCCCTGGGATCGGGACAAGCAGGTCCCGCTGGACTGGAGGGCGTGACAGGGTGGGCGCCGTGCTGCGTAGGACGAGGCGAGGCTTGAATCGGTGAACGTGCTGGACATCCTGCTGCTGGTGGCCGCCGTATGGTTCGCCGTCGTCGGCTACCGACAGGGCTTCGTCGTCGGCGTCCTGTCGGTGATCGGCTTCCTCGGGGGCGGTCTGATCGCCGTCTACGCGCTGCCCGTCATCTGGGACGCGATGACGGACAACGCCGAGGTGGGCACCACCGCCGCCGTCGTGGCGGTCGTGGTCGTCATAGTCTGCGCCTCCGTCGGCCAGGCCCTGACCACCCATCTGGGCAACAAGCTGCGCCGGTACATCACCTGGTCCCCGGCCCGGGCGCTGGACGCCACCGGCGGGGCCCTCGTCAACGTCGTCGCGATGCTCCTGGTCGCCTGGCTGATCGGCTCCGCCCTCGCCGGGACGACACTGCCGACGCTCGGCAAGGAGGTGCGCGGCTCCAGGGTGCTGCTGGGCGTGTCCCGCGCGCTGCCGGACCAGGCCGACATCTGGTTCGCCGACTTCTCCTCCGTCCTCGCGCAGAACGGCTTCCCGCAGGTCTTCAGCCCGTTCGCCAACGAGCCCATCACCGACGTCCGTCCGCCGGACCCGGCGCTGGCGGGCAGCCCCGTCGCCGCCCGCGCGCAGCGCTCCATCGTCAAAGTGACGGGCACGGCGACGAGCTGCGGCAAGGTCCTGGAGGGCACCGGCTTCGTCTTCGACGACCGGCGCGTCATGACCAACGCCCATGTGGTGGGCGGCGTCGACGAGCCGGTCGTGCAGATAGGCGGCGAGGGCCGGACGTACGACGCCACGGTCGTCCTGTACGACTGGCGGCGCGACATCGCCGTGCTCGACGTGCCCGACCTGGACGCGCCCGCGCTGCGGTTCGCCACGGAGGACGCGAGCAGCGGGGACAGCGCGATCGTCGCCGGCTTCCCGGAGAACGGCGCGTACGACGTCCGCGCGGCGCGGCTGCGGGGGCGCATCACGGCCAACGGCCCCGACATCTACCACCGCGGCACGGTGCGCCGCGACGTGTACTCGCTGTTCGCGACGGTCCGTCAGGGCAACTCCGGCGGCCCGCTCCTCACCCCCGAGGGCGAGGTCTACGGCGTCATCTTCGCGAAGTCGCTGGACGACGCCCAGACGGGATACGCGCTGACCGTGGACGAGATCCGCGCGGACATCGTCAGGGGCCGCAGCGCCGCCCAGGAGGTGGACAGCGACAAGTGCGCGCTCTGAGCGGGAACCGGACCGGGGGCTGCCCGGACGTCAGGATCGGCCGGACGGACCGTCAGCCGCGCGGGTGACGCAGCCGGACCGATACCCAGCGCGCACGGCGGCGGAGAATGCGCGGGATGCCGACCCTGAGATCCGTAGCTGCCATCTGTGGTGCACCGCCTCGCTGGTGGGAGCCCACACCGCTCGCCGAGCGGCGATTGCGGCTTGCGTCACTGAGTTCGTGCGTCCAGCCCATACCCGGACGTGTGCCCCCGCCCCAAGGTCCATAACCGCCTGAGGGGCCGCCAATTGGCCTATGCGCCAGGCAATTGGCGTTTGTAGGACAAGCGTTCAGGCGGAGGGGGTGGGAACGGTGCGGAGCTGGGCGCGAGCGGTACGGAACGTATCCGTCCGGGCGCCGGCTGCACGGCCCGTCACCGGTCGGGCTCGGGATCCTTCAGCCAGTTGATCAGCTCGGTCGAGAAGGTCACCGGGTCCTCCTCGTGCGGGAAGTGCCCCAGCCCGTCGAACAGCCGCCAGCGGTACGGCGCTTCGACGTACTGCCCCGAGCCCGCGGCGCTGCGCGTGCGCACCACCGGGTCCAGCGAACCGTGCAGATGCAGCGTCGGCACCCGCACCGGGCGCTTCATCCTGCGGTTGAACTGGATGCCGTCCGGACGGGCCAGCGACCGCACCATCCACCGGTACGGCTCGATCGAGCAGTGCGCCGTGGACGGAATGCACATGGCCCGCCGGTAGGTCTCCAGGGCCTGCTCGTCGGGCGGCTGCGGCCCGGACCACTCCTGGATGAGCCGCGCCACCATCGCCCCGTCGTCCGCGGTGAGCTGCCGCTCGGGGATCCAGGGCCGCTGGAAGCCCCAGATGTGCGACTGGGCGGCCGTCTGCCGGGCGTCGGCGAGCATCGAGGAGCGCCAGCGCCGCGGGTGCGGCATCGAGGACACCGCGAGCCGCCGTACGAGCTTGGGGCGCATCGCGGCGGCCGTCCAGGCGAGGTAGCCGCCCAGGTCGTGGCCGACCAGCGCGGCGTCCGGTTCGCCCAGGGAGCGGATGACGCCGGTGATGTCCAGCGCGAGGTTGGCCGGGTCGTAGCCGCGCGGGGTGCGGTCGCTGCCGCCGACACCCCGCAGGTCCATGGCGACGGCCCGGAATCCGGCGTCGGCGAGCGCGGTCAGCTGGTGCCGCCAGGTCCACCAGAACTGCGGGAAGCCGTGCAGCAGCAGCACCAGCGGGCCGTCGCCCAGCTCCGCGATGTGGAAGCGGGCGCCGTTGGCGGCGACGTCGCGGTGGACGAGTCCCGGGGCGTCCGGGAGGTCCAGGCGTACGACCGAGGCTGGTTGCGCCGAAGGAGTGGCGGGGTCCGTCATGAGGACGAGCGTGCCACAGCCTCGATGGCCTCGGGGCCACGGTGCTCGGGGAGGGCCGGACGCGGGTGCGGCTTGGCCTTCTGCAGCACGCCGGCCGTCTCCTTCATCGAGGCGGCGACCTTCTGCGGGCCGCGGCCCTTCTTGGCCTTCTTGGCGAAGACGGCGCCGATCATGGCGAGGAGGCCGGCCAGGATGCAGTTCGCCAGGAACGACAGCAGGAAGCAGAGCGCCAGGTTCCAGTCGCTCCAGGTGCGGATGCCGTACGCCAGGGCGAAGTTGAGCATCGGCAGGGAGAACAGGAGCAACAGGCCGGCCATCGTGAACAGGCCGCCGCTGGTCGCGCCCCGCTTCACGTCCTGCCTGAGCTGCGCCTTCGCCAGCGCGATCTCGTCGTGCACCAGCGCCGACATCTCCGCCGTCGCCGTGGCGAACAGCTGGCCGATGCTGCGTTCGGCGCCGACCGGGCTGCCGTCGGGTGCGCTCATCGCGGTCTCCCTCTTCTCCGTACGCCTCGCGTACGTCCGTCGTGTCTGCGCGGGACGGTTCCGTCTTTTGTACCGTCTCGTCAGATCATGCCGGACCGTCGTGCCGATCGCCTGCCCCGCCCGGCACTTCCGCAAGCGCGTCTCGCGCGGCGGCCTTCTCCTCGGCGAGCCGCCGGTGCTCGGCGGCCTTCTCCTCGAGGATGCGGGCCATGCGCAGGTGGTACTCCGGGTCGTCCTGCTCGTAGATGTCCGGCACGCCGTCGAGGTCCTCGTCCCGCTCCTCCTCGTCGGCCAGCCTGCGGTACTTGGCGTTCCTGATCTTCAGCAGCACGGTCGCCAGGAGCGTGGCGATCAGCGAGCCGGTGAGGACGGCGGCCTTCACGCTGTCCGTCATCGTCGCGTCGTCCTCGAAGGCCAGCTCCCCGATGAGCAGCGACACGGTGAAGCCGATGCCGGCGAGGGTCGCCACGGCGAACACGTCCGGCCAGGCCAGGTCGTCGCTGAGCGAGGCCCGCGTGAAGCGGGACGTCAGCCAGGTTCCGCCGAAGATGCCGAGCGTCTTGCCGACGACCAGACCGAGGACCACGCCCAGCGTCTCGGGCTGGGTGAACACCTTGGCGAGCGCGTCGCCGGAGACCGCGACGCCGGCGCTGAACAGCGCGAACAGCGGGACGGCGAAGCCCGCGGACAGTGGCCGGACCAGGTGCTCGATGTGCTCGCCGGGGGACTGCTCCTCGCCCTCCTCGCGGTGGCAGCGCAGCATCAGGCCCATCGCGACGCCCGCGATGGTGGCGTGGACGCCGCTGTTGTACATCAGGCCCCAGATCACCAGGGCCAGCGGCACGTACACGTACCAGCCGCGCACCCGCTTGCGCAGCAGCAGCCAGAAGACCAGCAGGCCGACGACGGCGCCGCCGAGCGCCGCGAAGTTCAGCCGGTCGGTGAAGAAGACCGCGATGATCAGGATCGCGAACAGGTCGTCGACGACCGCGAGGGTGAGCAGGAAGGCGCGCAGCGCGCTGGGCAGCGAGGTGCCGATGACGGCGAGCACGGCCAGCGCGAACGCGATGTCGGTGGCGGTGGGCACGGCCCAGCCGGCGAGGGAGCCGCCGCCCCCACCGGCCGTGATCGTGTAGACCACCGCGGGCGCGATCATGCCGCACAGGGCGGCGACGACGGGGAGCGCCGCCGCCTTGGGGTCGCGCAGGTCGCCGGCGACCAGTTCCCGCTTGAGTTCGACGCCGGCGACGAAGAAGAAGACCGCGAGCAGGCCGTCGGCCGCCCAGTGCGCCACGGACAGGTTCAGCCCGAGCGACTCGGGGCCGAAGTGCCAGTGGCTGACGGTCTCGTAGCTGTCGCCCAGCGCGGGTGAGTTCGCCCATACGAGTGCGGCGACGGCGGCGAGCAGCAGCAGGACGCCGCCGACGGTCTCGGTGCGCAGGGCCTCCGCGACGAAGTTCCGCTCGGGCAGGGAGAGCGGACCGAAGGTTTTGCGGGGGGTGGGGGTGGGGGCGCTCACGGTGTGGTCCTCTGGTCGCTGGGCAGCACGAATCGTGTGCCGACCAGACTTCCCGGCGCTCCATGAGACAGCGTGTTGTGTTCTTGAGCGTAACCAACGGACGTACGGGCCGCACCAGCGGCATCGGCGTGGCCCGCATCACACAGGCGGACGCCTGGCGGACGGGACCGCCCGTGCCCCCACGAGCGGGGGCACGGGCGGTTCCCGTCCGCCAGGGTGCCCGGTCAGTCCTCGCTCGGCGCCGCCGGAAGCTTCGCCTGGATGAGGTCCATGACCGTGGAGTCCGTCAGCGTGGTGACGTCCCCGAGCTGGCGGTTCTCCGCGACGTCCCGCAGCAGACGCCGCATGATCTTGCCGGAACGGGTCTTCGGCAGCTCGGCCACCGGCAGGATCCGCTTCGGCTTGGCGATCGGGCCGAGGGTGGCGCCCACGTGGTTGCGCAGCTCGCCGACGAGGTCCTCGGTCTCCGCCGCCGTGCCGCGCAGGATGACGAAGGCGACGATCGCCTGGCCGGTCGTCTCGTCCGCCGCGCCCACCACGGCCGCCTCGGCGACCGACGGGTGGGAGACCAGCGCGGACTCGACCTCCGTGGTGGAGATGTTGTGGCCGGACACCAGCATCACGTCGTCGACCCGGCCGAGCAGCCAGATGTCGCCGTCGTCGTCCTTCTTCGCGCCGTCACCGGCGAAGTACTTGCCCTCGAAGCGCGACCAGTAGGTGTCGATGAACCGCTGGTCGTCGCCCCAGATGGTGCGCAGCATCGACGGCCACGGCTCGGTGAGCACCAGGTAGCCGCCGCCTCCGTTGGCCACCTCGTTGGCCTCGTCGTCCACCACCGTGGCGGAGATGCCGGGCAGCGGGGTCTGGGCGGAGCCCGGCTTGGCGGAGGTCACGCCCGGCAGCGGGGAGATCATGATGCCGCCGGTCTCGGTCTGCCACCAGGTGTCGACGACCGGGGTGCGGTCCGCGCCGATGTTCTTGCGGTACCAGATCCACGCCTCCGGGTTGATCGGCTCGCCGACGGAGCCGAGCACCCGCAGCGACGACAGGTCGAACTTGGCGGGGATGTCGTCGCCCCACTTCATGAACGTCCGGATCGCGGTGGGCGCCGTGTAGAGGATCGTCACGCCGTACTTCTGGATGATCTCCCAGAAGCGGCCCTGGTGGGGCGTGTCCGGCGTGCCCTCGTACATGACCTGGGTGGCGCCGTTGGCGAGCGGCCCGTAGACGATGTACGAGTGCCCGGTGACCCAGCCGACGTCGGCCGTGCACCAGTACACGTCGGTCTCCGGCTTGAGGTCGAACACCGCCCAGTGCGTGTACGCCGTCTGGGTCAGGTAGCCGCCGGAGGTGTGCAGGATGCCCTTCGGCTTACCCGTGGTGCCCGACGTGTAGAGGATGAACAGCGGGTGCTCGGCCTCGAACGCCTCCGGGGTGTGCTCGCTGCTCTGCCGGTCGACCACGTCGTGCCACCACACGTCGCGGCCCTCGGTCCAGGCGACGTCCTGGCCGGTGCGGCGCACGACGAGGACGTGCTCGATGCTCTCCACCCGGCTGACGGCCTCGTCCACCGCCGGCTTCAGCGCGGAGGGCTTGCCGCGCCGGTAGCCGCCGTCGGCGGTGATGACGACCCGCGCGTCGGCGTCCTTGATGCGGGTGGCGAGCGCGTCGGCGGAGAAGCCGCCGAAGACCACGGAGTGCGCGGCGCCGATGCGGGCGCAGGCCAGCATCGCGACAGCGGTCTCCGGGATCATCGGCATGTAGACGGCGACCCGGTCGCCCTTGCGGACGCCCAGCTCGAGCAGGGCGTTGGCCGCCTTGGAGACCTCGTCCTTGAGCTGGGCGTAGGTGATGGCGCGGCTGTCGCCCGGCTCGCCCTCGAAGTGGATCGCGACCCGGTCGCCGTGGCCGGCCTCCACGTGCCGGTCGACGCAGTTGTAGGCGACGTTGAGCTCGCCGTCCTGGAACCACTTGGCGAACGGCGGGTTCGACCAGTCGAGGGTCTCGGTGGGCTCCTTGGCCCAGGTCAGCCGGCGGGCCTGCTCGGCCCAGAAGCCGAGCCTGTCAGCCTTGGCCTGTTCATACGCCTCCGCGGTGACGTTGGCGTTCGCGGCCAGGTCGGCGGGGGGTGCGAAGCGTCGCTCCTCCTTCAGGAGGTTGGCCAGGCTTTCATTGCTCACGGCATCTGCCTTTCCCAGGGTGTCCGTTGTGTCCCAGGCCACAGCTCATCAGACCCGGGGGTACGCTGACAAGGGTCGACGGGAAATTGGTTTAGACCTGTCAGGGTCGTGTCGTGCGGCTGCCCGACACCCCTTCCCACGGGCCGGGGGGCAACCCGGTTCAAGAGGTGTAACGCCTCTCACATCCGGGCGTGTGTCACACCACCAGGTCCACGTCGCGTACCCGGTCGAAGACCCTCCCCTCCTCCTGCTCGGCGAGGAGATACGCCTGGGCCTCGCCCACGTGGAAGTACACCCCGTGCAGCTCGAGGCTCCCCTCCTTCAGCGCATGGGCGACCGATTCGTGGGCGCGCAGATGCTCCAGCTGCTGGACCACGTTGGTCAGGCAGAGCTGCTCGACGTCGTCGGCGGGAGGCCGCCCGGCCAGCCGGGGCGCGGGGGCACCGGTGTCACGCAGCCGCTCCAGGCTCGGCCCGCCGTGCCGCAGCCAGCGTCCGAGGGGCGTGGCGGCAGGGGCGGCGGGCGAGACAGGGGAGGCGGGCCGGGAGTCGAGCAGGGCCTGCATGGCGCCGCATCCCGAGTGGCCGCACACCGTGATCGACCGCACTGCCAGCACGTCGACGGCGTACTCGAGGGCGGCGGCCACCGAGTCGTCGCCGCTCTCCGCGCCGGGCGGCGGCACGAGATTGCCGACGTTGCGCACCACGAACAGGTCGCCGGGGCCGCTGGAGGTGATCATCGAGGTGACCACGCGGGAGTCGGCGCAGGTCAGGAACAGCTGCGACGGCCGCTGCCCCTCCCGCGCCAGCCGGGCCAGCTCGCCGCGCACCAGGGGCGCCGTGCGGCGCTGGAACGTGCTGAGTCCGCGCGCCAGTTGACGGCCGCCCGGGGTGCGTCCGCGGGCCGGGGCGCTCAGGGCCCGGCCGGTCCGCGGGTCCGCCTCGCCGCTCTCCAGCGTCTCGTCCGGCCGGGCTCCGGGGTCGTCCGGGGTGGGGGAGGGGCGGTCGCACTGGTGGTTGCGCCAGGCCGTCCAGGCGCGGCAGCGGCAGTCGCCGGAGGTGCCGGGCTCCCCGTCGGGCACCGGCCCGGAGGCGAGGGCGCCGGGTTCGGCGATCCGTACTCCGGTGCGCCGGCCGGTGATCTCCACGGTGCCGCCGCGTGCGGTGTGCGTGCTCTGCCAGTCCTGCAGCGTCTCGTACGCCGCGTGGTCCATGAAGGACCCGTCCAGCGCCACCACCGCGTCGGCGCCTTGGGGCACGAGATGCAGCGCCCGGCTGAGCCGCGGCACCGCGAGGAACGTCAACTGCCCGCGCACATGGACGTGATGGACGCCGTCCTCCTCCGTGTGGGTGATCCGGGTCCGGGTGAGCCGGTGCAGGGCAACGCCGACCGCCGCGGCGATGCCGAGCGCCACGCCCTCCAGCACCCCGAGGGAGATCACCCCGAGGGCGGTGACGGCGTAGACCAGGACCTCGCGGTGGCGCGTCACCGTGCGGATGTGGTGCAGGGACACCATCCGGATGCCGACCGCCATGACCAGGGCGGCCAGCGAGGCGAGCGGGATCAGCTCCAGCAGCGGGACCAGCAGCAGCGCGGCGGCCACCACCAGGACGCCGTGGAGCATCGTGGAGTTCCGGCTGACGGCGCCCGCGTGGACGTTCGCCGTGCTGCGGACGGCGACCCCGGCCACCGGCAGACCGCCGAGGGTGCCGGAGACGACGTTGGCCGCGCCCTGACCGAGCAGTTCCCGGTCCAGGTCGGAGCGGACGACATGACCGGCGCCGGGCCGGGCGGACGCCAGCTTGTCCACGGCCACCGCGCCGAGCAGCGACTGCACGCTGCACACCAGCGTCGTGGCCAGCACGGCTGCGACGAGACCGAGCACCGGGCCCTCGGGCAGCCCGGCCAGCGCGTGGCTGCGCCACGACGGCAGGTCCACCAGGGGCAGCACCAGTCCGGCCGCCGCGGCGATCGCGGTGGCGCCGGCGACGGCGACGAGGGCGGCCGGCACCCGCCGCAGCAGGTGTCCGGCGCGGCCGGGCAGCCGGGGCCAGAGGAGCAGGACGGCCAGGGTCAGCACGCTCATCGCGAGGGCGGCGGGGTCGAGGCCCGCCAACTGGGCGGGCAGCGCCCGGAGGTTGTCGGGCACGGAACTCTGCGGCTCGCCCCCGAGCATGATGTGCGCCTGGGCGACGGCGATGGTGACGCCGATGCCGGCGAGCATGCCGTGCACGATCGCGGGGCTCACGGCGAGGGCGCCGCGCGCCACGCGCAGACAGCCGAGTCCGAGCTGGGCGAGGCCGGCGAGGACGGTGACGGCGCAGGTGGTGCGCCAGCCGTACTGGTGGATGACGTCGGCCGTGACGACGGTGAGTCCCGCCGCCGGGCCGCTCACCTGGAGCGGGGAGCCGCCGAGCCGTCCGGCGACGAGCCCGCCCACGGCCGCGGCGACCAGGCCGGCCTGCAGGGGCGCGCCGGTGGTGAGGGCGATGCCGAGGGACAGGGGGAGGGCGATGAGGAAGACCGCGACGGCGGCCGAGAGGTCGGCGCTCGCGACGCGGAAGCCCCGGCGGCGGCCGGGCGGCGGGCTGTGCGGAGGATGGGCTCGCTCGGTGTGCGCCGGCTCGGTGGCGCCGGCGGGGACGCAGGCTGACATGGACTCCCGTCTCCTTCGGGTCTGCGCGGTCGCGTGATGGTGGGGCCCGCTCGGGCGGAGCGGTCGCGGCCGTGGGGCACGGCCCCAGAACGGCGGGACGAACGGTGGGACGAGCATGGGACGAACAGCGGGACAAACGAGGGGACGAAGCAACTCTCGGTAAACAGATCGTAATTGCGAGTAAAGGACCGGCATAGACTTTCCGGGCAAATGGCGGCATGTGTCACTCGCGAAGGTGAAGCGGTCATTTCATCGGCTTGTCGTATTAATTCACTTCTTCTTTCCGTGCGACGTTGACGGCACGGTCGGCATGGACCGGCGCAGCACCACACAACGCCTCATCGAGCTCGGCCCGAGAGAAGGAAGAAGGTGGGCGAATGGCCGCCACCCACAGGATCGTCACGGGCACCGTGATCACCGCGGTCTGCCTCGCCGCGCTCGCCGGCTGCGGAACCGGCGCCGACGGCGGAGGCGGGCGGGGCGGGCCGGAACAGGAGAAGGCACAGCCGGCCCCCGCGCCCAAGAACGTCGTCCGGCTGATCGGCGACGGCTCCACCGCCTACACCGGCGCCCAGCCGCACCTGCCGAAGCCGGAGCGGCTGAAGCCCGGCGAGAAGCCGCCGCAGTTCGTGGTGTTCTCCTG
Organism: Streptomyces albogriseolus; assembly: GCA_014650475.1. Taxonomy (GTDB): domain Bacteria; phylum Actinomycetota; class Actinomycetes; order Streptomycetales; family Streptomycetaceae; genus Streptomyces; species Streptomyces albogriseolus. Next base: position 125,694 of record BMVA01000003.1, on the reverse strand, counting down.
GGACGGCGCGGGCGAGGACAGCCAGAAGCTGTTCTCCCACTTCCGCAAGGTCGCCAAGGAGAACGACGCGACCATGACGTACTTCCTGAGCGGCGTGTACCTCCTGCCGGAAGAGAAGCGCGACCTGTACCACCCGCCGCAGCACTCGCCGGGCCGCTCCGACATCGGCTTCAACGACCGGCAGGGCATCGCCGACACCGTGAAGCAGCTGCGGCTGGCCTGGCTCGAAGGCAACGAGATCGGGACCCACTTCAACGGCCACTTCTGCGGCAGCGGCGGCGGGGTCGGCGAGTGGTCGGTGGAGGAGTGGAAGGAGGAGATCGCCCAGGCCAAGCGATTCGTGAAGACCTGGAAGACCAACGCCGGCATGAAGAACGAGGCGCCGCTGCCCTTCGACTACGACAAGGAGCTCGTCGGGGCCCGCACGCCCTGCCTGGAAGGGCAGAAGAACTTCATGAAGGCCGCCCGGGAGCTGGGCTTCCGCTACGACACCAGCGGCGTCAACAACCAGGTCTGGCCCAAGAAGAAGTCAGGGCTGTGGGATCTGTCGATGCAGCTCGTGCCCTTCCCCGGGCACTCCTTCGAGCAGCTCACCATGGACTACAACTTCATGGTCAACCAGTCCGGCACCACCACCCAGGGCGACCCGGACAAGCACGAGATGTGGGGCGACCAGATGCGGGACGGCCTGCTCCAGGGCTTCGAGCGCGCCTACAACGGCAACAGGGCGCCCCTGATCATCGGCAACCACTTCGAGTCCTGGAACGGCGGCACCTACATGCGGGCCGTCGAGGAGGTCATCGAGGCGGTGTGCACCAAGTCCGACGTGCGCTGTGTCTCCTTCCGGCAACTGGCGGACTGGCTGGACGCGCAGGACCCGGCGACCCTGGAGAAGCTGCGCTCGCTGAATGTCGGCGAGGCCCCGAAGAAGGGCTGGAAGGCCTTCCTGGCCTCCGGCCCCGCCCCGGCCCCCAAGGGCGCGCCGGGTTCCCCCGCGCCGAAGGAGTGAGGCTCAGGCCCCGGCGGTGACGCTCTCGCCGAGCACGAAACCGGGGTCGACCTGCGCCGCCAGGTCGGCCCCGGTGCGCTCGTTCCCCCACGACTGGGCGTTCTTGAGGTGGAAGTGCACCATCTGGCGCGTGTACCGCTCCCAGTCCCGGCGACCGTACGACGCGTCGGCGGCCTCGCGCAGCGTGCGCAGGGCGAGCCGGTTCGACTCCTCCAGGGCGGCGAACCGCGGCGGGCGGCCCTTCTCCATCGCCCGCACCCAGTCCGAGTGGCCCACGGTCACCAACAGGTCGTCCCCCGCCTCCGCGCGGAGGAAGTCGAGGTCGTCCGGGCCCTGCACCTTGTTGCCGACGACCTTCAGCGCCACGCCGAAGTCGCGTGCGTACTCCTTGTACTGGCGGTAGACGGAGACGCCCTTCCGGGTCGGCTCGGCGACGAGGAACGTCATGTCGAAGCGGGTGAACATGCCGGAGGCGAACGAGTCCGAGCCGGCCGTCATGTCGACCACGACGTACTCGCCGGGGCCGTCCACCAGGTGGTTCAGGCAGAGCTCCACGGCCCCGGTCTTGGAGTGGTAGCAGGCGACCCCCAGGTCGGCGTCGGTGAAGGGGCCGGTGACCATCAGCCGGACCGTGCCGCCGTCCAGCCGCACCGGGCGCGCGCAGGCGTCGTAGACCGGGTTGTCCTCCTGGACCCGCAGCAGCCGGGAGCCCTCGCCGGGCGGTGTCGTCTTGATCATCGTGTCGGCGGACGCGATGCGCGGGTTGCCGCCGCGCAGGTAGTCCTTGATCAGCCGGAGGTGCTCGCCCATCGCGGGGAGGGCGGCTGCCTCGGACTCGTCGAGGCCCAGCGCGGCCCCGAGGTGCTGGTTGATGTCGGCGTCCACGGCGACGACCGGTGCGCCCTCGGCCGCGAGATGACGGATGAACAGGGAGGACAGGGTCGTCTTTCCGCTCCCGCCCTTCCCAACGAAAGCAATTTTCATGTTCACGAAGCGTAGTGGGTAAGTAGCTTTACGTCACGGCAGGGCGTGAAGAAGACCACTCCATCGTGGGGCGGGCGTCCGGGGTGCGTAGGGTCGTACCCATGAGTACGACGGGCGCGACCGCCGATCCCCTCGCGGCCCTGGGCGACCTGCCCGGTGTGGCCGACTCCGTGGAGTCCGTACGCAAGGCCGTGGACCGGGTCTACGGGCACCGGGTCATGCGGCGGCGCAGCAACGAGATCACCTCCGAGGCGGCGCTGCGCGGCGCCCGGGGTTCGGCGGCGCTGTCCGGCGCGGACTGGGCCCTGGAGGAGGTGCGGCGGCGCAGCGACTTCAGCGGCGACGACGAGGCGCGCACCGTCGGCGCGGCGCTGCGGCTGACGGCCGAGGCGGGCCAGCTGCTGTCGATCTGGCGGCAGTCGCCGCTGCGGGTGCTGGCGCGGCTGCATCTGGTCGCCGCGGCCGACAAGGCCGAGCACGTGGGCCGGCCCCGCCGGGCGGGCGAGCCGGTCGACGAGCCCTTGATCGACCTCCCTCTGCCGGGCGCCGAGGAGATGCACGGCCGCCTGGAGGGCCTGGCCGAGATCGTCATCGCGGGAAGTTCCGCGCCGGCGCTGGTGACCGCCGCCGTGGTGCACGGCGAGCTGCTCGCGCTGCGTCCCTTCACGTCCCACAACGGTCTGGTCGCGCGCACGGCCGAGCGGATCGTCCTGGTCGGCAGCGGACTCGACCCCAAGTCGGTGTGCCCCGCCGAGGTCGGCCACGCCGAGCTGGGCCAGGACGCCTACCGGGAGGCGCTGAAGGGGTACCTGTCCGGCACGCCGGAGGGCATGGCGGCCTGGATCGCCCACTGCGGGCGCGCGGTCGAGCTGGGCGCGCGCGAGTCCACGGCGGTGTGCGAGGCGCTGCAGCGCGGAGCCGCCTGACCGGCCGGAAGGTCACGCGGGCCGGGGTGGAGGGGCCCGCGCAAAAATGCGGCGGTACGAATACTCGTACCGCCGCTGGCACGTCCACCGCGTTACCAAGCGTCCTCGATATGTGCCCATCAGGCCGGGGACTTTGCCCGGCCTGGTGCGGCTGGCCCGTAATCGACGGGTCGACGTCGCGTGGGTGCGCGGTTTCCATGCGCGGTCCGTGGGGCCTAAAGCGTTCTGGAGGTCGTCCTCTCGGACGTCCTTGGTCTCGCGGGCCGTCAGCTCCTTTGTACTCCGGCTTCCCGGAGAGGGGAAGTCCTGACCGCGTTCCTTTACTTTTCGGTTCAAACAAGCAGTAAACGGACGCCGAAATGGCGAACGCGCCCCGGGGCGGGACGCGCGACGAAGAAAAAGTACGTTCAGGCAACCGTCGAGCGGCGGCGGCTGGCGTACCAGACAAGGCCCGCGGTGGCCGCCGCCGCGCCTATCGCGGCCGCCGCGACAAGAGCGGGACGCGGCGGAACGGAGAACGCCGGGAAACGCTGCTTCAGCCGCACCGGACGGTGGAAATCGAGGATCGGCCACTCGCGCGCCAGTGCTTCCCGGCGCAGTGCGCGGTCCGGGTTCACGGCGTGCGGGTGTCCGACGGCCTCCAGCATCGGGACGTCGGTCACCGAGTCGCTGTAGGCGTAGCAGCGAGCCAGGTCGTAGCCCTCGGACGCGGCGAGTTCCCGGATCGCCTCCGCCTTGGTCGGGCCGTACGCGTAGTACTCGACCTCGCCGGTGAAACAGCCGTCGTCGCCCACCACCATGCGGGTGGCCACGACCCGGTCGGCGCCCAGCAGCTCGCCGATCGGCTCGACCACCTCGGCGCCCGAGGTGGACACGATCACCACGTCGCGGCCGGAGGCGTGATGCTCCTCGATGAGCGTGGCGGCCTCGTCGTAGATGATCGGGTCGATCAGGTCGTGCAGGGTCTCGGCGACGATCTCCTTGACCTGCTGGACGTTCCACCCGCGGCACAGCGCGGACAGGTACTTCCGCATCCGTTCCATCTGGTCGTGATCCGCGCCGCCGGCGAGGAACACGAACTGGGAGTACGCGGTCCGCAGGACGGCCCTGCGGTTGATCAGGCCGCCTTGGTAGAAGGACTTGCTGAAGGTGAGTGTGCTCGACTTCGCAATGACCGTCTTGTCCAGGTCGAAGAAGGCGGCTGTGCGGGGCGACAAGTGGTTTTCCACGCCCTTGAGCATAGGCGCAGCCCATTCGGCGTAAGGTGTGGCGCGTGGGTTTGCCTGAGAAGGCCCTCGGGTACACCATGGAAGTCACGGATCGTTCGCGACCGTGCTAACCCGGTCCGACTCCTCCCCCCCCCCGAGTCGGCCGTGGGGACGACCCCCGCTCTCCCCCCCGGCGGGGGTCGTCGCATGTCCGGACGCATTTTCCGCCGCTTTCTCCCCCTCCTTGCTCTCGTGCGGGTTCATGCGAGGAATTGATTGTCATGCGCGTGACGGGTGACGGAGTGTAACGGTCGGGCTGCGCTGCGGTTATCGCATGCAAGCTATGACGGCCTCACCGGTATGGGTGACCGCGATATTCACAGCCAACGCCCCGTCCACAGTTTTCCACCAAGATCCCCACGATTTCCGGGACCGCTGCACTGTCATTCCCACGCGTCCCGCTCGCCGGGAGTTCACACCCGCTTCCGTGCTGCCGTGACGCGCACGGCCGGTCTTCGCCGGCCGGCCCGCGGGAGGCCGCAGCGCGGTCCTCCCCCCATCTGGAATCGGCGGGCCCCGAGGGCCGCGCGAGGTAGGGAGCACTGGGGACGACATGACCGGAACCGTCACGCACGACCCGCCGCCCGGAGGCAACCGGCCGCCCGGAAGCAACCGGCCGGGCGCACCGCTGATCGTCACCGAGGACACGGCACTTCTCGACGACCTGCTGCGCCTGTGCGCGGCCGCAGGCGCCACACCGGAGGTCCATCACGGACTGCCCGGGCCACGCGGGAGCTGGGAGGCCGCACCCCTGGTCCTGGTCGGCGACGACGCCGCCCGGCGGGCCCGCGGCGCGCCCCGCAGACAGGGGGTGGTGCTGGTCGGGCGCGACCAGGACGACCCCGGAGTCTGGCGGCGGGCCGTCGAGATCGGCGCCGACCATGTGCTGATGCTCCCCGACGGCGAGCAGTGGCTCGTCGACCGCATCGCCGACGTCGCCGAGGGCGTCGGACGGCCCGCCCTGACCGTCGGCGTCATCGGCGGCCGGGGTGGCGCGGGCGCGTCCACCCTGGCGTGCGCGCTCGCCGTCACCTCCGCCCGCGAGGGGCTGCGCACCCTGCTGGTGGACGCCGACCCGCTGGGCGGCGGACTGGACGTGGCGCTCGGCGGCGAGACGGCGAAAGGACTGCGCTGGCCCGCGTTCGCCTCCTCGCACGGCCGGGTCGGCGGCGGGGCGCTGGAGGAGTCGCTTCCCGAGCTGCACTCGTTGCGGGTGCTGAGCTGGGATCGCGGCGACTGCCTCTCGGTGCCGCCCCGGGCCGTGCGCGCGGTCCTCGCAGCCGCCCGGCGCGGCGGCGGGGCCGTCGTGGTCGACCTGCCGCGACGCGTCGACGAGGGCGTCGCCGAGGTCCTCGCCCAGCTCGACCTGGCGCTCCTCGTCGTCCCCGCGGAGCTGCGCGCCGTCGCGGCGGCCGGTCGCGTCGCCTCCGCCGTGGGCATGGTCCTGCGCGATCTGCGCGTCGCCGTCCGCGGACCGTACGCACCCGGCCTGGACGACCGCGAGGTGGCCCGGCTGCTCGGCCTGCCCCTCGCCGGGGACGTGCCCGTGGAGCCCGCCCTCCAGCGCCCTTACGGCACCGGGCGGCCGCCCGGAGTGACCGGCCGGGGCCCGCTGGCCCGCTTCTGCCGGGAGTTCTGGGAGCACGCGCTGGTGGAGGCGAGGGCGGCATGAGCGACACGGGGACGACCGGGGCGGGAATGCCGCCCGGCCTGCTCGACGGGGTGCGGCGGTGGCTGGCCGAGAGCGGGGCCGAGCCGACGCCCGCGCGGGTGGCGCAGGCCCTGCGCGAACAGGGCCGGGTGCTCGGCGACGCGGAAGTGCTCGGCGCGGCCGAGCGGTTGCGGTCCGAGCTGGTCGGCAGCGGACCGCTGGAGCGGCTGCTGTCCGACCCGGCCGTGACCGACGTGCTGGTGTCGGCGCCTGACCGGGTCTGGGTGGACCGCGGCGGGGGCCTGATGCTCACCCCGGTGTCCTTCCCGGACGAGCCGTCCGTGCGGCGCCTGGCGCAGCGGCTCGCCGCGGTGGCCGGACGGCGCCTGGACGACGCGCGGCCCTGGGTCGACGCCCGGCTTCCCGACGGGACCCGGCTGCACGCGGTGCTGCCACCGGTCGCGGTGGGCGGCACCTGCCTGTCCCTGCGGGTCGTGCGGCCGCGCGCCTTCACCCTCGACGAACTGGTGGCGGCGGGGACGGTGCCGCCGGGCGGCGACCGGGTGCTGCGGGCCCTGATGGACGCGCGGCTGTCCTTCCTGGTCAGCGGCGGCACGGGCACCGGAAAGACGACCCTGCTCAGCGCCCTGCTGGGGCTGGTCGGGCCGGACGAGCGGATCGTGCTGGCGGAGGACTCGGCCGAGCTGCGGCCCGACCACCCGCACGTCGTGCGCCTGGAGACCCGGCCCGCCAACCAGGAGGGCGCGGGACTGGTGACCCTGGAGGACCTGGTGCGCCAGGCCCTGCGGATGAGGCCGGACCGACTCGTCGTGGGCGAGGTGCGCGGGCCCGAGGTGGTGCATCTGCTCGCCGCGCTCAACACGGGACATGAAGGCGGCTCCGGCACCGTGCACGCCAACGCGGCGAGCGACGTCCCCGCCCGGCTGGAGGCGCTCGGCACGGCGGCAGGCCTGGACCGGTTCGCCCTCCACAGCCAGCTCGCGGCCGCCCTGTCGGTGGTGCTGCACCTGGTGCGGGACCGCAGCGGCAGGCGGCGGATCGCCGAGGTGCACGTCCTGGAGCGGGACCCCTCGGGGCTGGTGCGGACGGCGCCGGCGCTGCGGTGGGGACCGGAGACCTTCGTCGCCGAGCCTGCCTGGCCGCGCCTGCGGCACCTGCTGCGCGCCGCACAGGACGAGGAGGCCCGGGCGGGGCGAGAGGCGGTCGGCGCATGAGCGGGGCGACCGGGACGACGGTGGGGACGGCGGTGGCGTGCCTGGGAACGGCGGCCTGGGTGCTGGGCGGCGGACACGGGGAGGCCAGGCGGGCGCGGGCGCTCGCCGGGGACGACCGGGTGTCGGCGCGGCGGCCACGTTTCGCGCTGCGGGCGGTCGGCCTTCGGAGGCGGCTGGGCGTCGAGTGGGCGTCGTTGGCCGCCGGGGTGGTGCTGGCGGTGCTCGGGGCGTCGGTGCTGCCGGCCGTCGCGGGGGCGGCCGGAGTGCCTCTGCTGCGGAAGGTGCGACGGGCCGCGGCCGCGCGCAAGGAGCGGGACGGCCGCACGGACGCGGTGGTCGCGCTGTGCGGGGCGCTCGCCGGGGAGTTGCGTGCGGGACGGCAGCCGGGCGAGGCGCTGTTGCCGGCCGTCCGGGACTCCGGAGGGCTGGGCCCTATGCAGGCGGCCGTGCTGGCGGCGGCGCGGTTCGGCGGGGACGTGCCGGACGCGCTGGCGGCGGCGGCCCGGCAGCCCGGCGCCGAGGGACTGCGCGGTCTCGCCGCGTGCTGGCGGGTGGCGGTGGACCAGGGCGCGGGTCTCGCGGACGGCCTCGACCGGCTGGAAGCGGCCCTGCGCGCCGAGCGGGACCAGCGCGCCGACCTGCGCGCCCAGTTGTCCGGGGCCCGGACCACGGCGGTGATGCTCGCGGGGCTCCCGGTGGTGGGCCTGGCGCTGGGCGCGGCCCTGGGCGCCGACCCGCTGCACGTCCTGCTGCACACGCCGCCGGGGTCGGTCTGTCTGGCGGCCGGCGGGGTGCTGGAAGGGCTGGGCCTGTGGTGGGCGCTGCGGATCATGCGTGGCGCCGAGGAGGCGGCGGCGTGAGCGGCGACGTCGTCCACAGGCTGGGGACGGTCCTGGGGGTCGCGGCCATGCTCGTCGGGGCGTGGGCCTGGTGGTGCCGGCTCCGGTGCGAGCGGCGGACACGGCGGAGACTCGACGCGCTCGCGGCGCGGGAGCGGCGAAGAGCGGGTGCGCGCCTCCCCTTGCTCAGGACCGCGCGCGGCCGACTGCCGTACGGGGCGCTCGTGTTCGCCGGGTGGGTGACGGTGGGCGGGCTCGGCCGTGTGGGGCTGGGGCTGGTGCTGGCGGCGGGACTGTGGCGGTGGCACCGGCGGCAGACGCGGACGGCCGCTGAGGCGAACGCCTCCGACACCGCGCCGGCGGCACGCCAACTCCCGCTCGCCGCCGACCTGCTGTCCGCCTGCATCGCGGCGGGCGCCGGACCGGTACCGGCGGCGCAGGCCGTCGGGGAGACCCTGGGCGGCCCGGTCGGCGACGCCCTGGCGCGGGGCGCCGCGGAGGTACGGCTCGGGGGTGAGCCGGGGGAGGCCTGGCGCCGGCTGGCCGCGCTGCCCGGCGCGGTCCCGCTGGCCCGGCTGCTGGAGCGGGCCGATGTGTCCGGCCTCCCGCTGGCCGCCCCGGTGGGCCGGCTCGCCGCCGAGGCGCGGGCGGAGTGGACCCGTACGGCGACAGCGCGGGCCCGGCGGGCGGCGGTCCTGATCAGCGCGCCGGTGGGGCTGTGCTTCCTGCCCGCCTTCATCGCCGTCGGTGTCCTGCCCGTGGTGATCGGGCTTGCGGGCGGGGTGCTGGGAGGGGGTGGGTGAAGGACGACGGGACGACCGGCGGGAATCGGCGGGACCGGTACGGGAGGCGGACGACGAAGACGGACGGCGGAAGACGGACGACGGCGGCGGAACACGACGACGGATGACAAGAGGGCGACAGCAGACATGGCACGTACGGAGGTTCGGATGTATCAGGTGGTGCGGGCGCGGCTGCGTGCCCTGACGGCGAGGGTGCGCGGGGCGCGGAGGGACGCCGGGATGGTGACCTCGGAGTACGCGATGGGCATCGTGGCGGCTGTGGCGTTCGCCGTGGTGCTCTACCGGGTGGTCAACAGCGGCCCGGTCAGCACGGCCCTGCGGAACATCGTGCAGCAGGCCCTCGATGGCCGGATGTGACAGGTGGCGCGGCACAGTGCGCGGCAGGGGGCGCGACCACGGGTTCGTGACGGCGGAGTCGGCGTTGGTGCTGCCCGTGCTGGTGCTGTTCGTGGCGGCGCTGGTGTGGGGGCTGATGGTGGTGGCCGCACAGATCCAGTGCGTGGACGCGGCCCGGGCGGGCGCCCGGGCCGCGGCCCGGCAGGATCCGCCGGACGCGGTGGTCGAGGTGACCCGGGAGGCGGCCCCGGCCGGTGCGCGGGTCACGGTCGGCCGGGACGCCGAGCAGGTCCGGGTGACCGTCGTGGCCGGGGCGCCGATGCTGCGGGCGCTGCCCTTCGAGCTGAGGGAGGAGGCCGTCGCGGCGGTCGAGGAGGCGGTGGTGGCCGCGGGTGCGGGGAGGGGGACGTGAAGGAAGCCTTCCGGAGTCCGGCGGACCGCGGCTCCGCCTCCGTCTGGAGCGTCGGTGCGGTCGCCGTGCTGTGCGTGGTGTTCGGGGTGGTGCTCGCGCTCGGGCACGCCGTGGTGGTCCGGCACCGGGCGGCGGGAGGCGCGGACCTCGCGGCGCTCGCCGCCGCCGACCACTGGACGCGGGGTGCGGCGGAGGCGTGCGCGCGGGCGGACCGGGTGGCCCGGGCCCAGGACGTACGGCTCGTGCGGTGCGTGATGACCGGCGAGGTGTCGGACGTGTCGGTGGCGTCCGGAGCGGGGCCGTTCACCGCGGAGGTCAGGGCGCGGGCGGGGCCTGCGGGTCCGGCGCGCTGATCGGGCCCTCCTCTCCCTCGGAGGCCCGGGCCTTCTCCGCCTTCTCCGCCTTGTCCTCAGGCGCCCCCTCCAGCAGCACGTCCAGCAGTCGGACGGCACCCCGCTTGTGCAAGGGGTCGTTGCCGTTGCCGCACTTGGGGGACTGGATGCAGGAGGGGCAGCCGGCCTCGCACTCGCAGGAGGCGATGGCCTGGCGGGTGGCGGTGAGCCAGGAGCGGGCGGTGTGGAAGGCGCGTTCCGCGAAGCCCGCGCCGCCCGGGTGGCCGTCGTAGACGAAGACCGTGGGCAGCAGGGTGTCGGGGTGCAGCGGGATCGAGACGCCTCCGATGTCCCAGCGGTCGCAGGTGGCGAACAGCGGCAGCATGCCGATCGACGCGTGCTCGGCCGCGTGGAGGGCGCCGCCGAGGATCTCCGGGTTGATCCGGGCCCGGTCCAGCTGGTCCTCGGTGACCGTCCACCACACGGCGCGGGTGCGCAGCGTACGGGGAGGGAGGTCGAGTTTCGTCTCGCCGAGCACTTCGCCGGTGATGACCCGCCGCCGAAGGAAGGAGACGACCTGGTTGGTGACCTCGACGGAGCCGAAGCAGAGGCGTCCGTCGCCCCAGGGGATCTCGGTGTCCGTCTCCAGGACGGAGATGGACGTCGTGTCCCGGGCCACCGTCGTCCAGGACGGGCTGGCCTGCTCGACCAGGGCGACGGAGTCCTCCAGGTCGAGGGAGCGGACGACGTAGGTGCGGCCCTGGTGCAGATGGACCGCGCCCTCGTGGACGCTGGTGTGCGCCGCGCCCGCGTCGACCGTGCCCAGCAGCCGGCCCGTCCCCGCCTCGACGACCTGGACGGGGCGGCCGCCCTCACCGCGGATGTCGGTGAGGTCGGCGGCCCGCTCGCGGCGGGTCCAGTGCCAGGCCCGCGTCCGCCGGCGCAGCAGCTTCGCGGCCTCCAGCTGCGGCAGCAGCTCCTCGGCGGCGGGGCCGAAGAGGGCGAGGTCGTCCTCGGTGAGGGGCAGTTCCTCGGCCGCCGCGCACAGGTGCGGGGCGAGGACGTACGGGTTGTCGGGGTCGAGGACGGTGGACTCCACGGGACGGTCGAAGAGCGCCTCGGGGTGGTGGACGAGGAAGGTGTCCAGCGGGTCGTCGCGGGCCACCAGCACCGCGAGCGCGCCCTGCCCGGAGCGTCCCGCACGGCCGGCCTGCTGCCACAGGGAGGCGCGGGTGCCCGGGTAGCCGGCGATGACCACGGCGTCCAGGCCGGAGACGTCCATGCCGAGTTCGAGGGCGTTGGTGGCGGCGAGACCCAGGAGTTCACCGGAGTGCAGGGCGCGTTCGAGGGCACGGCGCTCCTCGGGGAGGTAGCCGCCCCGGTAGGCGGCGACCCGCCGGGCCAGGGACCGGTCGACCTCGGCGAGGCGCTCCTGGGCGATCACGGAGATCAGCTCGGCGCCGCGCCGGGAGCGGACGAAGGCGACCGAGCGGACGCCTTGCACGGTGAGGTCGGTGAGCAGGTCGGCGGCCTCGGCGGTGGCGGTGCGGCGGACCGGGGCGCCCTTCTCGCCGTGCAGCTCGGTCAGCGGCGGCTCCCAGAGGGCGAACACCAGTTCACCGCGGGGTGAGGCGTCGTCCGCCACCTCGACCACGGGCAGGCCGGTGAGGCGGCGGGCGGCGACGGCCGGCTCGGCGGCGGTCGCCGAGGCCAGCAGGAACACCGGCGAGGCGCCGTAGCGGGCGCACAGCCGCCGCAGCCGCCGCAGCACCTGGGCGACGTGCGAGCCGAACACGCCCCGGTAGGTGTGGCACTCGTCGATCACGACGTACTTGAGGGCCTTGAGGAAGGAGGACCAGCGGGGGTGGGACGGCAGGATGCCCCGGTGCAGCATGTCGGGGTTGGTCAGCACGTAGTTGGCGTACTGGCGGATCCATTCGCGTTCCTCGAACGGAGTGTCGCCGTCGTGGACCGCCGCGCGCACCGAATGGCCCAGTGGCTGTGAAAGTTCCTTCACGGATCGGCACTGATCCGCGGCGAGGGCCTTCGTGGGGGCGAGGTAGAGGGCGGTGGCGCCCCTGCCGTTGGGCGCCTCGGCGCCGTCCAGCAGCGTGGACAGCACGGGCACGAGGTACGACAGGGACTTGCCGGAGGCCGTGCCGGTGGCGACGACCACCGAGTCGCCGTCCAGGGCGTGCTCGGCGGCCCGCGCCTGGTGGGCCCAGGGGTGTTCGATTCCCGCGGCCCGCACCGCGGCCAACACTTCCGCGCGGATCCGGTCCGGCCAGACGGCATGCCGACCCGCACGCGGGGGCAAGTGCTCCGTATGAGTAATGCGCGAAGCCCGGCTCGGTCCGGACGCGAGCCGGTCCAGGACGTCGCCCGGCGCGGCGGTCCCGGATCGCGTGTCCGTCGGGGGTCCATCGGATCGGTGATTCTTGGCCATCGGCACCGAGTGTGTCACCGGCGTGACGGACAATGGGGCCAAGGCGTCGTGCACGCCTGCCGGTAAGTGATTGAATGCCATGGCGGCTGGCGAACCGTCCCGGGGGCTGAGCCGAGATGTCCCAAGGGCGACCGCTCGATAGCTAGGTGCTGGAGGATCCGTGGACCTGTCCCTGTCGACCGAGACCGTGGGCGATCGCACGATCGTCAGGGTCGGTGGCGAAATCGACGTATATACCGCGCCCAAGCTGCGCGAGCAGCTGGTCGAGCTGGTGAACGACGGCAGTTTCCACCTTGTCGTCGACATGGAAGGTGTGGACTTCCTCGACTCCACCGGTCTCGGCGTGCTGGTCGGCGGCCTGAAGCGGGTTCGAGCCCACGAGGGCTCGCTGCGCCTGGTCTGCAACCAGGAGCGCATTCTCAAGATTTTCCGCATCACCGGCCTCACCAAGGTGTTCCCGATCCACACCTCGGTCGAGGAAGCGGTGGCGGCGACCGACTGACCACCCGCTCCCGGGCTCTCGCGCCCGGGCAGCACGAGAGACACCAAGGGGACCGGGCGTTCGGCGGCCCGGCCCCTTCACCGCACGCCCGTAGTCGCGAGGGGGATGCATGGCCACCGTCGAACTCCGCTTCAGCGCGCTGCCCGAGCACGTGAGGACCGCCCGGCTCGTGGCGGCGGCGGTGGCGCGCAGGGCCGGAGTGGACGAGGCCGTCCTCGACGAGGTCAGGCTCGCCGTCGGTGAGGCCTGCACCCGGGCGGTCGGACTGCACCAGCACGGCGGCATCTCGGCGCCCGTGAGGGTGCTGCTGATCGAGGAGGAGAAGCAGTTCTCCATCGAGGTCGGCGACGAGGCCCCGCACGCTCCCGTCCGCGCCCGCCCGGCCGGTGAGGTGCTCGGCGACGCGGACGCGGAGTCCGAGGAGGACGAGATGGGCCTCGCGGTCATCAGCGGCCTCGTCGACGACGTCGAGGTCAGTGCCGGGGAGAGCGGCGGATCGATCCGCATGAGGTGGCCCACCACGCCGCCGGCCGCGCTGTTCACCTGACCGGTTCACCCGTACGCCGACCGTTTTCCGAAGGGCCCCCTGCATGGGGGCCCTTCGGCACGTGCGGGTGCGGGGGACCGCCCTTACAGTGGTTCCCAGCGGATGATCGCGTGAATTCGTTCACGATCCTCCGCGCCCGGGAAAATGCGATCACGAGAATGCCTCAAAGGCATTACCGATTTCCGGCCGACCGGTCGCCGGAGATCAATGGTGAAGAGCGACTGCACGCCATTTACATTTCTCGCGGTCTGTTTAGATCAGGTTCCGGTACCTACAATCCCGTCCACATCTTGAGCTCAGCCCAAGCGTCAAGGAGGACGAATGGCGGGGCTTTCCATCTCATACGAGTCGGGCCAACCCACATCCCTCGCAGCCGCCGTGCTGACCGACGAGAACCGCGTGCTCGTGGTGACCATCGGCATCGTGGCCCTGGCGGCGCTGGCCGTCGCGGCGGTCCTGGTACGCCAGGTGCTCGCGGCCGGCGAGGGCACCGACAGCATGAAGAAGATCGCGGCCGCGGTCCAGGAGGGCGCCAACGCCTATCTGGCCCGCCAGCTGCGCACGCTCGGCGTATTCGCCGTGATCGTTTTCTTCCTGCTCATGCTGCTGCCCGCGGACGACTGGAATCAGCGGGCCGGGCGGTCGGTGTTCTTCTTGATCGGAGCGGCGTTCTCGGCGGCCACCGGCTATATCGGCATGTGGCTCGCCGTGCGCAGCAATGTCCGGGTCGCCGCCGCGGCCCGGGAAGCCACTCCGGCCGAGGGCGAGCCGGAAAAGGATCTCACCACCGTTTCGCACAAGGCGATGAAGATCGCTTTCCGTACGGGCGGTGTGGTCGGCATGTTCACGGTGGGGCTGGGGCTGCTCGGCGCCGCCTGTGTCGTGCTGGTGTACGCGGCCGACGCGCCGAAGGTGCTCGAGGGCTTCGGCCTCGGGGCCGCGCTGATCGCGATGTTCATGAGGGTCGGCGGCGGCATCTTCACCAAGGCCGCCGACGTCGGCGCCGACCTGGTCGGCAAGGTCGAGCAGGGCATTCCGGAGGACGATCCGCGCAATGCCGCGACCATCGCCGACAACGTGGGCGACAACGTCGGCGACTGCGCGGGCATGGCGGCCGACCTCTTCGAGTCGTACGCCGTGACGCTGGTGGCCGCGCTGATCCTCGGGTCCGCGGCGTTCGGCGACGCGGGGCTGGCGTTCCCGCTGCTGGTCCCCGCGATCGGTGTGATCACCGCGATGATCGGCATCTTCGCGGTGGCGCCACGGCGTGCCGACCGCAGCGGCATGAGCGCGATCAACCGCGGGTTCTTCATCTCCGCGGTGATCTCGCTTGCGCTGGTCGCGATCGCGACGTTCGTCTACCTGCCGTCGTCGTACGCCGGCCTCGACGGGGTGACGGACGAGGCGATCCTGGGGAAGAGCGGCGACCCGCGGGTCCTCGCTCTGGTCGCGGTGGCCATCGGCATCGTGCTCGCCGCGCTCATCCAGCAGCTCACGGGCTACTTCACCGAGACCACCCGGCGTCCCGTGCGGGACATCGGGAAGACCTCGCTGACCGGACCGGCCACCGTGGTGCTCGCCGGCATCTCGGTGGGTCTGGAATCGGCCGTCTACACCGCCCTGTTGATCGGCCTCGGCGTGTACGGGGCGTTCCTGCTCGGCGGCACGTCGATCATGCTGGCGCTGTTCGCGGTGGCACTGGCCGGCACCGGTCTGCTCACCACGGTCGGTGTGATCGTCGCGATGGACACCTTCGGCCCGGTCTCCGACAACGCGCAGGGCATCGCCGAGATGTCCGGCGACGTCGAGGGCGCGGGCGCGCAGGTGCTCACCAACCTGGACGCGGTCGGCAACACCACCAAGGCCATCACCAAGGGCATCGCCATCGCCACGGCCGTCCTCGCGGCGGCGGCGCTGTTCGGCTCGTACCGGGACGCCATCACCACCGGCGCGCGGGACGTGGGCGAACGGCTCAGCGGCGAGGGCGCGCCGCTGACCCTGATGATGGACATCTCGCAGCCCAACAACCTCGTCGGGCTGATCGCGGGCGCGGCGGTCGTCTTCCTCTTCTCGGGGCTGGCGATCAACGCGGTGTCGCGGTCGGCGGGCTCGGTGGTCTACGAGGTGCGGCGGCAGTTCCGGGAGAGGCCCGGGATCATGGACTACAGCGAGAAGCCGGAGTACGGCAGGGTCGTCGACATCTGCACCAAGGACGCCCTGCGGGAGCTCGCCACGCCCGGTCTGCTCGCCGTGATGGCGCCCATCTTCATCGGGTTCACGCTCGGTGTGGGCGCGCTGGGCGCCTTCCTGGCCGGCGCGATCGGCGCGGGCACGCTGATGGCGGTGTTCCTCGCCAACTCCGGCGGCGCGTGGGACAACGCGAAGAAGCTCGTGGAGGACGGCAACCACGGCGGCAAGGGCAGCGAGGCCCACGCGGCCACCGTCATCGGCGACACGGTCGGCGACCCGTTCAAGGACACCGCCGGTCCGGCGATCAACCCCCTGCTGAAGGTGATGAACCTGGTGGCGCTGCTCATCGCGCCCGCGGTCATCAAGTTCTCCTACGGCGCGGACAGGAGCGTCGGGATGCGGGTGCTGATCGCGGTCGTCTCGGCGCTGGTCATCATCGCCGCGGTGTACGTGTCCAAGCGGCGCGGGATCGCCGTGGACGACGACGAGGGCGGCGCGGAACCGAGGCCCAACTCACCGGACCCGGCGGTGGTTTCCCGGTAGGGCACGCCGGACACCGGATCAAGGTGCGGGCGGGCGGCGCGGATTGACGCGCCGCCCGCCCGCACGGCTTTCGGCCCGTGACCCTTGTCTCGCCTGGTGCAAATGGCTACAAAAACTCTCTTACCGGACGTTCACCATGTGGGCGTAGGCCATCCGGCGTGTATGTTCCGGGGCCGAAGGCCATGGAAGGGACCAATCCGGTGAACAAGAAGCTCGCGGCCGCACTGTCCGGCGGTGCGGTACTGGTACTGGCGCTGACGGGATGCGGCGGCGACGACAGCGACGAGAAGCTCGACGCCTGGGCGAAGGAGGTCTGCGACGCCGTGCAGCCGCAGGCCGCCAAGATCAAGGCGGCCAACACCGCCATCCAGAAGGAGACCTCGGACAACAGCACGCCCCAGGCGGTCCAGCAGGCCGACTCGAAGGCCTTCCAGGACATGTCCGACGCCTACAAGGCCATCGGCGCGGCCGTGAGCAAGGCCGGCGCGCCCGACGTCGAGAACGGCGAGCAGAAGCAGCAGGACGCCGTGAAGGAGCTCAACAGCATCTCCGCGTCCTACGCCTCCCTGAAGAAGCAGGTCGACGGCCTCAACACCAAGGACCAGGCGGACTTCGCCGACGGTCTGAAGGACATCGCGGCCGAGCTGGACAAGCTGAGCAAGAGCGGCAGCGACGCCCTCAGCGCGCTGGAGGAGGGCGAGGTCGGCGAGGCCATGTCCCGGCAGGCCAGCTGCCAGACCGCCACCGCGTCGGCCGGCGCGACCAAGAGCTGACTCCGGCTCCCGCGGTGCGGGCCGCCCCGGCTGACGGCGGCTCAGCGGCCGCGGGTGCGCGCCGGGTGGGGGCGGCGGCCACAATGGGGGGCGTGAGTGACGCCAGCCTGCCGCCCCTGCCCTCGTCCGACCGCACCGACGCCGCCGCGCGGCTGCGGGAGGCGCTGCTCGGCGCCTCCTTCACCGCCGACGGACTGCTCGACCTGCTCGGCGCCCCCGCCTACGCGGCGCTGGCCCGCAGCGAGACCGTGCCCG
Source organism: Streptomyces albogriseolus (assembly GCA_014650475.1). Taxonomy (GTDB): domain Bacteria; phylum Actinomycetota; class Actinomycetes; order Streptomycetales; family Streptomycetaceae; genus Streptomyces; species Streptomyces albogriseolus. The sequence continues at coordinate 108,643 of BMVA01000003.1, read as the reverse complement.
CGCTCCGCGCCACGCGCGGGGACACCCCGCTGGAGCTGCTCGTGCGGCTGTTCCTGCTTCAGCAGCCGGTGCCGCGCGCGGGCCTGGACGGCGTCCTGCCCGTCGACGTGTGCCTGGAGAGCGGGTGGCTGCGGGACGCCGGCGGCGACGCCCTCGCGGCCACCGTGGACGTCCGGCCGTACGGCGGGGCCGACGGCGAGGACTGGTTCGTGGTGTCGGACCTCGGGTGCGCGGTCGGCGGCGCCGGGGGCATCGGCAGCCGGGACGCGGGCGTGGTGCTCGGTGTCGGCGGCGCGTCCACCACCCTGGCCGGCATCACCGTCCGTACGCCCGTGAGGTCGGCGCTCGACGTCGGCACCGGGTCCGGCATCCAGGCGCTGCACGCCGCCCGGCACGCCACGCGCGTGACGGCCACCGACGTGAACCCGCGCGCCCTGCACATCACGGCGCTCACCCTGGCGCTGTCCGGGGTCCCGGCCGCCGATCTGCGCGAGGGGTCGCTGTTCGCCCCGCTGCGAGAGGACGAGACGTACGACCTGATCGTGTCCAACCCGCCGTTCGTGATCTCGCCCGGTGCGCGGCTCACCTACCGCGACGGCGGGATGGGCGGGGACGACCTGTGCCGCACGCTCGTCCAGCAGGCGGGGGAGCGGCTCGACGAGGGCGGCTTCGCGCAGTTCCTCGCCAACTGGCAGCACGTGGAGGGGGAGGACTGGCAGGACCGGCTCCGCTCCTGGGTGCCGCGCGGCTGCGACGCGTGGATCGTGCAGCGCGAGGTGCAGGACGTGACGCAGTACGCCGAGCTGTGGCTGCGGGACGCGGGTGACCACCGCGGGGACGAGGCGGAGTACCGGGCGCGCTACGACGCGTGGCTGGACGAGTTCGAGGCGCGCAAGGTCAGGGCCGTCGGCTTCGGGTGGATCACCCTGCGCCGGTCGGACGCGGCCGTGCCGTCGGTCACGGTGGAGGAGTGGCCGCACCCGGTGGAGCAGCCGCTCGGCGACACGGTCCGGGCGCACTTCGAGCGGCTGGACTACCTGCGGTCGCACGACGACGCGGCGCTGCTGGAGGCGCGCTTCGAGCTGGCGCCCGAGGTGGTGCAGGAGCAGGTCGGGCTGCCCGGCGCGGAGGACCCGGAGCACGTCGTGCTGCGGCAGAACCGGGGGATGCGCCGGGCGACCAGGGTCGACACGATCGGCGCGGGGTTCGCCGGCGTGTGCGACGGCACCATGGCCGCGGGCCGGATCCTGGACGCCATCGCCCAGCTCCTCGGCGAGGACCCCGTGCTGCTGCGCGACCGCACCCCGGCGCAGATCCGGCTGCTGGTGGAGCAGGGGTTCCTGAACCCGGTGGACTGAGGGGTCCGGCCCGGGCGGCCCGCCCGGGTGCGGGCAGTCGTGGGTCGCTCGCGCAGTTCCCCGCGCCCCCCTCGGGGCGCGTTCACCGCAGCACCCGCAAGGGGCGCGGGGAACTGCGCGACCAGCCCCCACCGCCCCGCGGACGACAACGAAGCCGCGCCACGCCAAGCCACAAGCGCCCCTCGAAGCACACGCGCCACGGGGACCGGGTCCCGTACGCCCCTGTGTCGTGCGCCGCATCTTTCACGCCCATGTCGGCCCCCGGCGCCGGGCGGTCCCGAGCCCGCGGAAATTTCCGGAAGCGGACCGCGCGGGCTCGCTTCCGCCGTCCTCGCCGCCCTGCCGAGCCCCGCCGTTCACCTCCGGTTCGTCCGCCCGCCGCCCGGGCGTGGCAGCGTCCTCAGCTGTCGGCGCAGGGACGGACGAGAGGGGGCGCGGGCGACGATGGAGAGCGGGCCGGCGATCTTCGCGGGAACGGTGTTCTGCCTGTTCGGTGCCGGTTTGCTGGCCTGGACGGTGACCCGCGCGCGGCAGCACCGCCCGGTCGCCCTCGGGGTGAACCGCGTCGCGTCGACCACGGTCGCCGGGACCGTCGCGACCGTCTCCCTGGCGCTCGGCGCCTGGTGCTTCAGCCGCCTGTGAGGCGCGTCCCGATCCGGACGCCCGCGGTAACCGAAGGATCGCGCTCCGCATAAGAGCGGGCGGAGTCTGGACACTCCGGGCGGCAGGAACGGTGGTAGTCGGGTTACCGTTCGAGTGGCCGTTGCGGGCTTTTCCCGTTTGACACGGGGGCGGGATGTACCGTCACACTCCGCAGCGTCACCATGACCGACCCCGGGGGAGAAGCGCCTGGGGAGGCCCGAGCGTCCGACGGAGAGAAGAGCGAAGTTGTCCCCGACCAGCGAGACCGCGAACGGCGGCCGCCGACTCGTCATCGTCGAGTCGCCTGCCAAGGCGAAGACGATCAAGGGCTATCTCGGCCCTGGCTACATCGTCGAGGCGAGCGTCGGGCACATTCGCGACCTTCCCAACGGCGCTGCCGAGGTTCCGGAGAAGTACACCGGCGAGGTGCGCCGCCTCGGTGTGGACGTCGACCATGACTTCCAGCCGATCTATGTGGTCAACGCGGACAAGAAGGCGCAGGTCAAGAAGCTCAAGGACCTGCTGAAGGAGTCCGACGAGCTCTTCCTCGCCACCGATGAGGACCGCGAGGGCGAGGCCATCGCGTGGCACCTCCAGGAAGTGCTCAAGCCGAAGATCCCGGTCAAGCGCATGGTGTTCCACGAGATCACCAAGGACGCGATCCGGGAGGCCGTGGCCAACCCGCGCGAGCTCAACCAGAAGCTGGTCGACGCCCAGGAGACCCGCCGCATCCTCGACCGTCTCTACGGCTACGAGGTCTCGCCGGTCCTGTGGAAGAAGGTCATGCCGCGGCTGTCCGCGGGCCGCGTCCAGTCCGTCGCCACCCGGCTCGTGGTCGAGCGGGAGCGCGAGCGGATGGCGTTCCGCTCCGCCGAGTACTGGGACCTGACCGGCACCTTCTCCACCGGCCGCGCCGGTGACGCGAGCGACCCGTCGACGCTGGTCGCCCGGCTCCAGACGGTCGACGGGCGCCGGGTCGCGCAGGGCCGCGACTTCGACTCCCTGGGACAGCTGAAGAGCGCGAACACCCTCCACCTCGACGAGGCGAACGCCCGCGCGCTCGCCGCCGCCCTGGAGGACACGCGGTTCGCGGTCCGCTCGGTCGAGTCCAAGCCGTACCGCCGCTCGCCGTACGCGCCGTTCCGTACGACGACGCTGCAGCAGGAGGCGAGCCGCAAGCTCGGCTTCGGCGCGAAGGCCACCATGCAGGTCGCGCAGAAGCTGTACGAGAACGGCTACATCACTTACATGCGTACGGACTCGACGACCTTGAGCGAGACGGCGGTCGCCGCCGCCCGCGCCCAGGTCACGCAGCTGTACGGAGCCGACTACCTGCCGCCGCAGCCGCGCACCTACGCGGGCAAGGTGAAGAACGCGCAGGAGGCGCACGAGGCGATCCGTCCTTCGGGGGACCGTTTCCGCACGCCCGCCGAGACCGGCCTGACCGGCGACCAGTTCAAGCTCTACGAGCTGATCTGGAAGCGGACGGTCGCCTCGCAGATGAAGGACGCGACCGGCAACAGCGTGACGGTGAAGATCGGCGGTACGGCCGCCGACGGCCGGGACGTCGAGTTCAGCGCGTCCGGCAAGACGATCACCTTCCACGGCTTCCTCAAGGCCTACGTCGAGGGCGCCGACGACCCGAACGCCGAGCTGGACGACCGCGAGCGCCGGCTGCCGCAGGTCGCCGAGGGCGACGCGCTGAGCGCCGAGGAGATCTCGGTCGACGGCCACGCCACCAAGCCCCCGGCCCGCTACACCGAGGCGTCGCTGGTCAAGGAGCTGGAGGAGCGGGAGATCGGCCGCCCGTCGACGTACGCGTCGATCATCGGCACGATTCTCGACCGCGGCTACGTGTTCAAGAAGGGCACGGCCCTGGTGCCGTCGTTCCTTTCCTTCGCCGTGGTCAACCTGCTGGAGAAGCACTTCGGCCGGCTCGTCGACTACGACTTCACCGCGAAGATGGAGGACGACCTCGACCGCATCGCGCGCGGCGAGGCCCGCGCCGTGCCGTGGCTGAAGCGGTTCTACTTCGGCGAAGGCACCGGCAACGGCGGCGCGGCCGAGGCGGGCAACGGCGACGGGGACCACCTCGGCGGCCTCAAGGAGCTGGTGACCGACCTGGGCGCGATCGACGCGCGCGAGGTGTCGTCGTTCCCGGTGGGCAACGGCATCGTGCTGCGGGTCGGGCGCTACGGCCCGTACATCGAGCGCGGCGAGAAGGACACCGAGGAGCACCAGCGCGCCGACATCCCGGCCGACCTGGCGCCCGACGAGCTGACCGTCGAGCTGGCCGAGGAGCTGCTCGCCAAGCCGAGCGGCGACTTCGAGCTGGGCACCGACCCGGCGACCGGGCACACGATCGTCGCCAAGGACGGCCGCTACGGCCCGTACGTCACGGAGATCCTGCCCGAGGGCACGCCGAAGACCGGCAAGAACGCGGTCAAGCCGCGCACCGCCTCGCTCTTCAAGTCGATGTCCCTGGACACGGTGACGCTCGACGACGCGCTGAAGCTGATGTCGCTGCCGCGCGTGGTCGGCGTGGACGCCGACGGCCAGGAGATCACCGCGCAGAACGGCCGCTACGGCCCGTACCTGAAGAAGGGGACGGACTCGCGGTCGCTGCAGGCGGAGGAGCAGCTCTTCACCATCACGCTGGAGGAGGCGCAGGCGATCTACGCCCAGCCGAAGCAGCGTGGCCGGGCCGCGGCCAAGCCGCCGCTGAAGGAGCTGGGCACCGACCCGGTCAGCGAGAAGCCGGTCGTGGTGAAGGACGGCCGCTTCGGCCCGTACGTCACCGACGGCGAGACCAACGCGACGCTGCGCTCGGGCGACAGTGTGGAGACGATCACTCCGGAGCGCGGGTTCGAGCTGCTGGCCGAGAAGCGCGCCAAGGGCCCCGCCAAGAAGACGGCGAAGAAGACCGTCAAGAAGACGACGGCCAAGAAGGCGCCGGCGAAGAAGACGGCGGCGGCCAAGACGGTCGCGGCGAAGAAGACCACGGCCGCCAAGAAGACGACGGCGAAGAAGACCGCCGCCAAGAAGACGGCCGCGGCGAACGGCGCGGAGGACTGATCACCGTCCCGCCGGGCAGTGGACTCTCCGTCCCCTGACGCCGGGTTCCACCGCCCGGCGTTCGGAATGTGAACGTCCCGGCACGGTTCGGCGCCGGGACGTGTGCATGTCAGGGCGCGTCGGCCCCGGGGTGCCGCCGCGGGCCGATAGGCTGAACGCATGACGCGAGCCGAGCAGCCCACGGCCTCCCCACCGGCCACCGACGACGCCCTTGTCGCGGACTCCCGCGAGCGTGCCGTCCGCGCCCTGCTGCGCCGACCGCAGGTGAAACGGTTGTGGAGCGCACAGCTCGTGGGCGGGGTCGGTGACGTCCTCGCCCTCCTCGTGCTGGTGCTCCTCGTCCTCCAGGCGTCGGTCGCCGAGCAGGCCTTCGGCGGCGGGTACCGCGGGGCGGCGTTCGCAGTGGCGACCGTTTTCGGCGTGCGGATCCTCGCGACGCTGCTGTTCGGCGCCGTGCTCCTCGGCCCGCTCACGTCGCTCACCTCGCAGGACGGGCCGCTGGACCGCCGCTGGACCATGGTCGGCGCGGACGGACTGCGCGCCGCGCTGCTGATCGTCGCGCCGCTGTGGATCGACTGGACGCCCGGGAACGCCCTGGCGATCCTGCTCGTCACCGCCTTCGTGGCCGGGGTCGCCGAGCGTTTCTGGACGGTGTCCCGCGAGGGCGCGGCGCCCGCGCTGCTGCCCGGGCCGCCGCCCGAGGGCGCCAGCATCCGGCCGCTGCCCGACCACCTGGACGCCCTGCGCCGCCTGTCGCTGCGCACCGGCTTCGTGGCGATACCGCTCGCCGCCCTCACGCTGGTCGCCGCCGCCCTCTGCAACAACCTGCTGGGCACGGGCATCGAGTGGTTCGGCCGCCACCAGGCGGCCCTCGCCTCCTACGTCGCGGCCGGACTGTTCGCGGCGTCGCTGTCCGTCGTCACCTTCCTGGACCTGCCCGGCACCCGCACGCCCCGCCCGCGCTCGCCGCTGGAGGGCCTGCGCCCCCCGCGGCACGCCGCCGGACCCGACAAGGGCCGCACCGGCGCGCTGCCGCTGCTGGTGTTCGCGGGCGCGTCCGTGGCCGGCGCGGTGGCGGCCGCCGTCGCCGTGTCCGTGCTGCACGCCAAGGACCTGGGCGGCGGGCCCGTGCTGTTCGGCCTCATGGTGGGCGCGCTCACCGGCGGCGTGGTCGTCGGCATCCGTACGGCGCCCGCGCTGCTGCCGGCGCTGTCCCGGCGGCGGATGCTCGCCCTCACCCTCGCCTTCACGGGCCTCGCGCTGCTCGCCGCCGGACTCGTCCCCGACGTCACCAGCGTGCTGCTGATCCTGGCGCTGGCCGGAGCCGGCGCGGGCATGGCCGCCAACATCGCGCACACCCTGCTCGACCAGGAGACCGAGGAGCTGCGCCGGTCCCGGGTCACCGAGCACCTGCACGCGGTGGTCCGCGTGTACGTGGGGCTCGGCGCGGTCGTCGCCCCCGTGCTGGCGGCGGCGATCGGACCGCACCGCCTGGAGAACGGCAAGTTCGTCTTCGCGCACGGCGGCGCCGCCTTCACGCTCATGCTGGCCGGCGCGCTGCTGCTGCCGGTCGCCGCGCTGGTGCTGGCCAAGGTCGACGACCGCTCCGGGGTGCCGCTGCGGCAGGACCTGCGGGACGCGCTGCTCGGCGGCGACGACCCCGGCCCCGCGCCCGCGGGCACCGGCTTCTTCATCGCCCTGGAGGGCGGCGACGGCGCGGGCAAGTCCACCCAGGCCGAGGCCCTCGCCGACTGGATCCGCTCCAAGGGCCACGAGGTCGTCCTCACCCGCGAGCCCGGGGCGACCCCGGTCGGCAAGCGGCTGCGCTCGATCCTGCTGGACGTCTCCAGCGCCGGCCTCTCGCACCGCGCCGAGGCCCTGCTGTACGCGGCGGACCGCGCGGAGCACGTGGACACCGTCGTGCGCCCGGCGCTGGAGCGCGGCGCGGTGGTCATCAGCGACCGGTACATCGACTCCTCCGTCGCCTACCAGGGCGCCGGACGGGACCTGTCGCCGACCGAGATCGCCCGTATCAACCGCTGGGCCACCGCCGGACTCGTGCCGAACCTGACGGTGCTGCTCGACGTGTCGCCGGAGGCCGCGCGGGAACGGTTCACCGAGGCGCCGGACCGGCTGGAGTCGGAGCCCGCGGAGTTCCACGCGCGCGTGCGCTCCGGTTTCCTCACCCTGGCCGCCGCCGACCCCGGCCGCTACCTGGTGGTGGACGCAGGACAGGAGCCGGAGGCCGTCACCACGGTGATCCGGCACCGGCTCGACCGCGTCCTGCCGCTGTCCGAGGCCGAGATCGCCGCGCGCGAGGAGGCGCGGCGCAAGGCCGAGGAGGAGGCCCGCCGCAAGGCGGAGGAGGAGGCCGCCCGCAAGGCCGAGGAGGAGCGCCTGGAGCGCGAGCGCCAGGAGCAGCTCGCCAAGCTGCGCGCCGAGGAGGAGGAGCGCAAGCGGCGCGAACTGGAGGAGGCGCAGCGGCGCGAGGCCGAGCGCCAGGCGGAGGAGGCCCGGCAGCGCGCCGAGGAGGCCCGCCGCCGCGCCGAGGAGGAGCGTCAGCGGCTGCTCGCCGAGGAGAAGGCGCGCGCCGAGGAGGAGGCGCGCCGGAAGGCCGAGGAGGAGCGCCGCCGCAAGCAGGCGGAGGAAGAGGCGCGGCTGCGTGCCGAGGCCGAGGCGCAGCGCCTGGAGAAGCAGCGCAAGGCCGAGGAGGCCCTGCTGCGCGCGGAGCAGGCCCGGCAGCTCGCCGAGCGCGCGGCGGCCGCGGCGGAGGCGGGACCGCGCACCACGGCGACCCCCTCCGAGACCCCGGCCCCGCCTGCCGCGAGCCGGGACGCCGACGAGGCGCTGACCGTGCCGACGCCCGTGGTGACGCCGACGAACGCGACGGGCGGCCCGGTGGACGAGACGGCCGTGCTGCCGCGCGTACGGGACGAGGACGGCGCCCGGGACGCGGACCGTCCGGCGCCGGCCGACGCCGAGGTGACGACCGAGCTGCCCCGGCCGCAGGCGCCGGGCGCGGCGGACGAGACGGCGGTGCTGCCGCCGGTCCCGCCGGGCGCGGCCGACGAGACGGCCGTGCTGCCGCCGGTGCGCGGGGGCGAGCCCGGTCCCGCGGGCAGTCCGGAGGAGCCCGAGGACCGTACGCGTGAGCTGCCGCAGATCGACGCCGAGAGCGCGCCCCGCCGCCGGGAGCGTCCCGACTGGGCGGAGGAGACCCCGCTGGACGACCTGCCGTCGCTGGCCGACGAACTGCTCGGCCCGCACGAGGACGACCACGGCGACGACGACGAGGGCCGCGGCGGCGGACGGTGGCGTCGGCGCTGAGGTGCCGCTGTGCCGTGCCGGGCGTGCCTTCGGGCGCGCCCGGCACTGCTTCTGCCGACGGCCGTGACCGGTCCGTGCCGGGCGGCCGTGACGGGTGGGGACGGGGATGTCGGTGCGGACCCGCACAATGGACCCGGCACAGCACGAAGGCGACGGAAGGGCGGGCTGACCCATGACCGTGTGGGACGACCTGGTCGGGCAGGAGCGGGTGAGCGAGCAGCTCGCCGCCGCCGCCCGGGACGCCGACGCGTTCGTCACCGCGGCGGCGAGCGACGTGCCCCCGCCCGAGGCGTCCCGCATGACGCACGCGTGGCTGTTCACGGGCCCGCCCGGCGCGGGCCGCAACCAGGCGGCGCGCGCCTTCGCCGCCGCCCTCCAGTGCGTCAGCCCCGACCGGGCCCTCGGCGGCGCCCCCGGCTGCGGTTTCTGCGACGGCTGCCACACCGCGCTCGTCGGCACCCACGCCGACGTCTCCACGGTGGCCGCCGTCGGCTCGCAGATCCTCGTCGAGGCCATGCGCGACACCGTCCGCAAGTCGTTCACCGCCCCGGCGAACGGCCGCTGGCAGGTGATCCTCGTCGAGGACGCCGAGCGGCTCAACGAGAAGTCCGCCAACGCCGTCCTCAAAGCCGTCGAGGAGCCGGCCCCGCGCACGGTGTGGCTGCTGTGCGCCCCGTCCGTCGAGGACGTCCTGCCGACGATCCGCTCCCGCTGCCGCCACCTCGTCCTGAGCACCCCGTCGGTGGAGGCCGTCGCCGACATGCTCGTCCGCCGCGAGGGCATCGAGCCGGACGTGGCCGCCGCCGTCGCCCGCGCCACCCAGGGCCACGTCGATCGGGCGCGCCGCCTCGCCACCGACCCGGCAGCGCGCGCCCGCCGCGCCGCCGTGCTGAAGCTGCCGCTGCGCGTCGAGGACGTCGGCGGCGCGCTGAGGGCCGCTCAGGAGCTGGTGGACGCGGCCGCCGAGGACGCCAAGCAGCTCGCCGAGGAGAGGGACGGCAAGGAGACCGAGGACCTGAAGGCGGCGCTGGGCGCGGCCCAGGGCGGCCGCCTCCCGCGCGGCACGGCGGGTGCGGTCAAGGACCTGGAGGAGATGCAGAAGCGGCGCAGGACGCGCACCCAGCGCGACAGCCTCGACGTCGCCCTGGCCGACCTCACCAGCTTCTACCGCGACGTCCTCGCCCTGCAGCTCGGCTCCCGCATCGCCCTGGCCAACACCGACGCCGAGGACGCGCTGGAGCGTCTGGCCCGCAGCAGCACCCCCGAGTCCACGCTGCGCCGCATCGAGGCGATCGCGGCCTGCGGCGAGGCGCTGGACCGCAACGTGGCGCCGCTGCTGGCGGTGGAGGCGATGACGATGGCGCTCAGGGCGGGCTGAGCGGGGCTCGCCGGCGGGGCGGCCGTAACTCGTCCGGGGCACGGCGTGTGCGCAGAGCGTCCGTCCGGTAGCCCAGCGTTACGCTCGCGGTATGCACACACGGCGCACCCCACGCAGGACCCGTACCGCAGCAGCCCTGTTCACCACGGCCGCGCTGTTGCTGGCGGGCTGCTCCTCCGGGACCTCGACCAGCAGGGCCGGTTCGCCGGTGGCGGAAGCGGCCGCCGCCCTCGCCCCGCTGCCCGGCTCGACCCCCGCGGCCCTCGGTGAGTACTACGAACAGAAACCGGCGTGGCGCGACTGCGGCGTCCCCGGGTTCCGGTGCGCCACGGTCAAGGCCCCGCTCGACTACGCCGAACCGTCCGCCGGGGACGTCCGCCTCGCCGTCGCCCGCAAGAAGGCCACCGGCCCCGGCAAGCGGCTGGGCTCCCTGCTGGTCAACCCCGGCGGCCCGGGCGGCTCCGCGGTCGCCTACCTCCAGATGTACGCGGGCATCGGCTACCCGGCCGAGGTGCGCGCCCGCTACGACATGGTGGCCGTCGACCCGCGCGGCGTCGCCCGCAGCGAGCCCGTCGAGTGTCTGGACGGACGCGCGATGGACGCGTACACCCGCACGGACACCACGCCGGACGACAAGAAGGAGACCGAGGCGCTGGTCTCCGCGTACCGCGCGTTCGCCGAGGGGTGCGGCGCGAAGGCGCCGAAGCTGCTGCGCCATGTGTCGACCGTCGAGGCGGCCCGGGACATGGACATCGTGCGCGCGGTGCTCGGCGACGAGAAGCTGAGTTACGTCGGCGCCTCGTACGGCACGCTGCTGGGCGCGACGTACGCGGGGCTGTTCCCGGAGCGGACGGGCCGGCTGGTGCTGGACGGGGCGATGGACCCGTCGCTGGGCGCGCGCCGGCTCAACCTGGAGCAGACGGAGGGCTTCGACACGGCGTTCACGGCGTTCGCGAAGGACTGCGTGCGGCGGAGCGACTGCCCGCTGGGCGGCAAGGGCACGACCCCGGAGAAGATCGGCGAGAACCTGAAGGCGTTCTTCGGGAAGCTCGACGCCCGCCCGCTGCCCGCCGGCGACGCCGAGGGCCGCGAGCTGACCGAGTCGCTGGCGACGATGGGCGTGATCGCCGCGATGTACGACGAGGCGGCCTGGCAGCGGCTGCGCGAGGCGCTGACGTCCGCGATGAAGGAGGGCGACGGCGCGGGGCTGCTCGTCCTCTCCGACAGCTACTACGAACGGGACGCGGGCGGCGCGTACAGCAATCTGATGTCCGCCAACGCGGCCGTCAACTGCCTCGACCTGCCGCCCGCCTTCGAGACCCCGGAGCAGGTGCGGGAGGCGCTCCCCGACTTCGAGGAGGCGTCCCCGGTGTTCGGCGAGGGCCTCGCCTGGGCCGCCCTGAACTGCGCGTACTGGCCGGTGCGGGCCACCGGCGAGGCGCAGCGCATCGAGGCGGCGGGCGCGGCGCCGATCGTGGTCGTCGGCACCACCCGGGACCCGGCGACCCCGTACCGCTGGGCGAAGGGCCTGGCCGGCCAGCTCTCCTCGGCCCGCCTCCTCACCTACGACGGCGACGGCCACACCGCGTACGGCCGCGGCAGCTCCTGCATCGACTCGGCGATCAACACGTACCTGATCGACGGCACCCCTCCGGCGGACGGAAAGCGCTGCTCGTAGCCGGTACGGCCACCCCCGGAGGCAACGGCCCCGCCCCGCCTCCGGGGGCGGTACGAAGCACCCTCGGAAACTGTGTAGACTTACCGATGTCGCTGATCGCACCATAGGTGCACACGGCACGCCGCCTTAGCTCAGATGGCCAGAGCAACGCACTCGTAATGCGTAGGTCTCGGGTTCGAATCCCGAAGGCGGCTCCACCGAAGCCCAGGTCTCGTAGCGTGCGACCTGGGCTTTTCGCATGAAGCCGGGCTGACGCCGGCGCCGTGCGCGTTTGCCCGGGACCGGGGTGCTCACGCGGTGTTCGGGACCAGTTCCCCCGCGGGCTCGCCGATGCCCGCGTCGCGGGCCATCACCACCGCCGTCGCCCGGTCGTGCACCTCGAGTTTGGCGAAGATGCGTGAGACGTAGTTGCGGACGGTCTTCTCGGCCAGGAAGAGCCGGCGGGCGATCTGCCGGTTGCCCATGCCGCCGGCGAGGAGTTCCAGTATCTCCAGTTCGCGGCTGGTGAGCCCCGGGAACCCGGCGCTGTCGTGCAGGCCCCGCATGGCGGAGAAGTAACGGCTCATGCGGGCCGCGACGCTGGGGCAGAAGGCGGCTCCGCCCTGGGCGACGACCTTGAGGGAACGGAGCAGTTCGTCGGCCGAACCGAGGCGTGAGAGGTAGCCGTTGACGCCGGCGCGGAGGGCCGAGACGATCATCTCGTCGTCGTCGTTCTGCGCCACCACGATCGTGTGCGGCCGGGACGCCTCGTCGGGGAAGGCGGAGGCGATGTGCCGGACGCGTGCGCGGACGGTTCTTCTGGAGGACGGCTCGCTCAGGACGACGACGTCGGGGTGGAGGGCGGTGCCGGCCAGCGCCGACAGACATCGGAGGTCGTCGGAGTCGTCCGTGGCGCGTCCGACGAGAGCGCACTCCTCATCCTGGTCGACAATCGCTTCCAGCCCGGCGAGGGACACCGGGTTGTCGCTGACCACGAACAGGTTGACGGTCATCTCGTACATCCCCCAGAAATGCGTCGGCGTGGTGCGGACGGCGGCGGATGGTCCCCGGGGGCACACCCGACGAAGGGCCGGTCCGTATGCGGCCGACTGCGGGCATGACGTACTCGGTTGTGGTTGTTCCGTGCCCCCGTGGTCCATGGCCTGTCTGCGCAGGCATGGTGGTGTGCCGGAGCGTGCAGGGCGCTCCTGTTGCCGAGTATGTGGACGCGCTTGAGGGGAACGCAAGTTCGTCTCCGAAGTGAACAAAGCTATTCCGTCTGAGGGGTGAGTATCGGCCGGAGCCCGCCGAACGCCGCTTTTCCGGCGTCGGTGGTGGTGGGGGCGGCTCCGGGCGCGCGGCCCGCGGGACGGCACTCCCGTGACGGCCGTGGTGCGCGGCGGACGACCCTGACCGAAACGGTCACCACGCGGCGCGACACACGGATCTTCGGCGCACCGCCCGTTGGACGGGCCGCGGATCGACCGCCTACGTTCGAGGGCATGGGTGAGGGGTCCCGGAGACGTGCGATCGTGCTGGACGGGGCGGCGGCCTGCGCCTTCACGCTCCTGCCGCAGGTGTCGCTGCTGCGGCCGGTTGCCGACGGAGGGACGGGCGGCGGCACACTGTGGCTGCTGTCCCTGTGCGCCGGACTCCCGCTCGCCGTACGGCGGTTGTGGCCGGTCCCGGTCTTTGTCCTCGTCCTGGCCGCGGCGTGCGGGGCGCTGGCCGCCGGTCTCGGCCCCGCCCCGTTCCTGGCCGCCTCCTACGCCGTCTACACGGTGGCCACCACACGGCGGCGCGACCCCGGGGTGTCGGCCGTCGCCGTCGCCGGGCTGTGCGCCGCGGTCGCCGCCCTGCTCACGCTGTCGGGCGGGCAGTCCTACCAGGGCGGCAGCACCGCCGTGCAGGCCGTGTTCGGCCTCCTCGTGCTCGGCGCGACCTGGGCGGCGGGCTCGGCGGTCAGGGAGCGCGGACTCAGTACCCGGCGCGCCATCGAGCACGCCGCCGAGCAGGCCAAGACCGAGGAACGCCTGCGCATCGCCCGCGACATCCACGACGTCGTCACCCACAGCGTGGGACTCATCGCCGTCAAGGCCTCCATCGCCAACCACGTCGTGGCCACCCGCCCGGAGGAGGCGAAGGAGGCCCTGGCGGTCATCGAGGACGTCAGCCGCCGGGCGCTGCGCGACATGCGCGCCACCCTGACCGTGCTCCGCGGCCAGGACCGGAGCGAGGCCGGGGACCTGCGGCCCGCCCGCGGCCTGGCGGACCTGCCCGCGCTGCTCGGGACCGCCGAGGCGGCAGGCGTCCAGGTCGAACTGCGCACCCGGTACGACCAGGAGCCGCCGGAGGGCGTCGCGCTGGCGGCGTTCCGCATCGTCCAGGAGGCGCTCACCAACGTGGTCAAGCACGCCGCGCCGACCGGCTGCCGGGTGGACGTCACGGCGCGGGACGGCGTGCTGACCGTGGACGTGACCGACGACGGCCCCGGCCCCGGACGCCGGGCCACGCTGCCCGGCGGCGGGATGGGGCTGGTCGGCATGAAGGAGCGGACCGCCGCGCACGGCGGCACCCTGAGCGCGGGCCCCCGGCCCGGCGGCGGCTTCCGGGTGACGGCCACCCTGCCGTTCTAGGGACTGAGGGCAGCCCTGCCGTTCCAGGGCCTGACGGCCACCCTGCCGTTCCAGGGCCTGACAGCCCCGGCTCATCCTCGGGTATGAGGGACGCCCGCGCGGCGCCGCGTCCCGTTCCCGACCGCGGACCGATGCGGCCCCGGGGTGCGCCCCGCGAGACTCGACCCGTGATGCTTGCCGAGAGACTGACCAAGCGGTACGGGCACAACACCGTCGTCGACGACCTCTCCTTCACGGTGCGGCCGGGGGTCGTCACCGGCTTCCTCGGGCCCAACGGCGCCGGGAAGTCCACGACGATGCGGATGATGCTCGGCCTGACCCGCCCCGACAGCGGCGTGGCCATCGTCGGCGGACGCGCCTACCACGACCTGACGTACCCCCTCCGGCACGTCGGCGCGCTCCTGGAGACGTCGGCCCCGCACCGGGGCATGACCGCCGTCGGCCACCTGTCGTGGCTGGCGCGCAGCAACCGGATCCCCCGCCGGCGGGTGGACGAGGTGCTCGACGCGGTCGGTCTCACGGGAGCCGCCCGCAAACGGGTCGGCACCTTCTCCCTGGGCATGGGACAGCGGCTCGGCCTGGCGGCCGCCCTGCTCGGCGACCCCCCGGTCCTGGTGCTCGACGAGCCGGTCAACGGGCTCGACGCCGAGGGCATCCGGTGGCTGCGCGAGCTGCTGCGCGCGCAGGCCGCCGAGGGCCGCACCGTCCTCGTCTCCAGCCACCTGATGGCCGAGATGGCGCAGGTCGCCGACGAACTGATCGTGATCAGCCGGGGCCGGCTGCTCGCCGAGACCAGCGTGCGGGAGTTCATCGGACGCCACGGCCGGACGTTTGTGCGGGTCCGGACCCCCGAACCGCTGCGCGCCGCACAGGAGTTCCAGGCGAAGGGCGCCACAGCGGTGCGGCGGGCCGCGGACGGCGGCCTGGAGGTGGACGGCCTGCCCGCGGGCGAGGTGAACCGGATCGCCGCGGCGGCGGGCGTCCCGGTCGAGGAACTGAGCACCCACACGGGCTCGCTGGAGGAGACCTTCCTCAAGCTCGTCGACGACGGAGGAGATCCCACGCATGTCTGAGACCCTCGCGGCCGTGCGGGCGGAGTTCACCAAACTGCGGGCGGTGCGTGCCACGTGCGCCGCGCTGCTGCTCTTCGTCCTCGTCAGCGTGTTCGTCGCCGCGCTCGGCGGCTGGTCCGCCAAGGGCGCGATCGAGTCCGGCAACCCCGGGCTGCGCTCCGACTTCACGCCCGAGCAGGCCGGTCTGGACGGCATCCTCTACGGCCAGCTCGCCCTGATCGTGTTCGGGGTGCTGACGATGTCCGGCGAGTACACCTCGGGCATGATGCGGGTCTCGCTGCTCGCGGTGCCCCGGCGCGGCCGGTTCTACCTGGCCAAGGCGGCCGTCACCGCCGCCGCGGCCCTGGCCGTCGCCCTGCCGGTCACGGTCGTGTCGTACCTGGTCACGCAACTCGCCCTGGGCTCCCACGGGTCGGCGCTCGACGCCGACGGCGTCCCGCGTGCCCTGGCCGGCGCGGTCGTCTACCTGACCCTCATGAGCCTGCTCGCCGTCGGGGTGGCGGCCGCCGCCCGCAGCGCCGTCCTCCCGCTGGCCGTGCTGCTGCCGCTGGTGCTGGTCGGCTCCCAGGTCCTGTCCGTCATCGGGGCGACGAAGGAGGTGGCGCGCTGGTTCCCCGACCGGGCCGGGGCCCAGATGCTCACCGTCGACTCCGGCGACGCCCTCACCGGCCTGGTCGTGCTGCTCGCGTGGACCGCGGCCGCCCTGACCGCCGGCTACCTCCGGCACCGCTCGTGGGACGGGTGACGGGACGCACCTGGGTCCTGTGCCCCATGCCCGTGGGACATGACCGCTCGTAGGTTCCCGGACAGGTCACGGCGCCGAAAAGGTCGGCCCGGGCCGTTCGACCCACGGGAGGAACCATGACCGCGATCTACGAGCCGCCCGCCCTGCAGGAGATCGGCGACTTCGACGAGCTCACCAAGTGCCTCGGCATCGGGAGCTGCAACGACTTCGCCGGCTGCGGTTACGCCATCGTCTGCTTCTGGTGACCGCACCGGTGCCGGTGTGCCCCCGCGGCACACCGGCACCGCCCGGGGGGAGTGAGGCGACATGGAATTCACAGTGCTTCCGGACTGTCCCGCCGGTGCCGCGCTGGCGGACCGGGTGGGGGCGGCGAAGCGGATCGACCACGCGTCGGGACGGCCCTGGATCGTGGGGGACTGGGCCGAGGACGAGGCGACGGTGACCGAGGCCGGCACCCGCCGCATGGCGGTGTTCGGACACACCCGGCCCCACGACACGGGAACGGCTTCCGCGCTCGGCCGGATGCGCTCGCTGCACGACGTCGACCGGGTCGCGTCCCGGCTGCCCGGGGTCTTCCACCTCGCGGCCTCCCTGGACGGCGCGGTCCGCCTCCAGGGCTCCGTGGCCGGGGTACGGCAGGTCTTCACCGCCCGGGTCGGCGGGGTGACGGTCGCCGCGAGCGCCGTGGACCCGTTGCTGCGCCTCACCGGGGCGGGCGTCGACGAGACCCTGCTGGCCGCCCGGCTGCTGGCGCCCGGCGGTGCCCCCTGGCCGCTCTCGCTGCGCCCGGTACGCCGCGGCGTGGACGCGCTGCCCACCGGCCACTGGCTGGAACTCGGCGCCGACGGCCGGGCCCGCAGCGTCCGGTGGTGGGAACTGCCCGAGGCGGCCCTTTCGCTGGAGGAGGGGGCCGGGGCCGTCCGCTCCGCCCTCACCGACGCCCTCGCGACCCGCGTGGACCCGCACGGCACGATCAGCGCGGACCTCTCCGGCGGGCTCGACTCCACCACCCTGTGCTTTCTCGCCGACGCGGCCGGCGCCGACCTGGTCACTTATCACGTCATGCCGCTGGACGAGGCCAACGAGGACTCCGCGTGGGCCCGCAAGGCCGCCGCGCATCTTCCGCACGCCCGCCACCACATGCTCGCCGCGGACCGCGCCGCCAACCTGTTCGACATCGGGTACACCGCCGACACCGTCAACGCGGCTCCCGAGGGCCCCTCGACATGGGCCTCCGGCCTCGCACACATCCGGGACCTCGCCGGGCGGGCCACCGCCGAGGGCGCGACCCTGCACCTGTCCGGGTTCGGCGGGGACGAACTCTTCGGCCGGATGCCCGCCTGTGCCTGGTCCCTCGCCCGGATCCGCCCGGCCGACGGCCTGCGGCTGGTGAACCGCTACCGGCTGGCCAACCGCTGGCCCTGGCGGAGCACCCTGCGGCAGCTCGCGGACCGTTCGTCGTTCGCCCGGAACCTGACCGAGGTCGCCGGGCGGATCACCGACCCGCCCCCGCCGGTCAACGAGCCGGACTTCGGCTGGGTGTTCGCGCCGCGCATGCCCGCCTGGGCCACCCCGGACGCGGTGGCCGCCGTGCGGGACCTGCTGACCACGGCGGCCGAACGGACCCCGGAACCGCTGGACGCCGACCGGGCCCGGCACCAGGCGCTGTCCTCCCTCGTGTTCGAGGGGAACACCGTCCGGCAGGTCAACACCGCCGTGGCCGGCACCGGCCTGGTCTGGGAGGCGCCGTTCCTCGACGACCGGGTCCTCGAGGCGGCCCTCGCCACCCGGATCGACGAGCGCCTGGCCGCCGGACGGTTCAAGCCGCTGCTGACCACCGCCGTGCGGGGCGTGGTGCCCGACGACTTCCTCGCCCGCCGCGACAAGGGCGAGTTCAGCGCCGAGACGTTCCGGGGCATCGAACGCAACCGGGACCGGATCCTGGACCTCTGCGAGGACTCGCTCCTGGCCCGGCTCGGCCTCGTCGACCCGGACGCCTTCCGGTCCGCGGTGCTCAACCCCGGGCCGATGTCCCATCACCTCCAGCCGATCCAGACCACGGTGGCGTGCGAAAGCTGGCTGCGGGCGCACCCCCAGGACACCGGAGAGAGCCGATGAAACTGAGTCTTGCCCGCGACGTCACCCTGACGCCCGTCGATTCCGGGGCGGTCCTGCTCGACGGCCGCCGCGGCCGCTACTACCAGCTGAACGCCTCCGGCTCCGCGATCCTGCGCAAGCTGCTCGACGGCGACACCCCCGCCACGGCCGCCGCGAGCCTGTCGGAGTCCGCCCCGGTCAGCGAGGAGCGGGTGCACCAGGACGTGCTGGCCCTCGTCCGCGCGCTGAGCGAGGCCGACCTCGTGGAGGTGGCGCAGTGACCACGCCCGCCGTCGCGGAACAGGCCACACGCCTCCCGCTGCACCGGCAGATCGCCCCGAGGTGCGCGGCCGGCGCCGCCCGCCTGCTGGTCCGGCTGCCCCCGGCCCGGCTGCACCGGGTGCTGCGCGTCCTGAGCAAGGGCTCCCGGCCCGCCGGGTACGCCGAGGTGGCACGGGCCCGGCGGTCCGTCGTCTCGGTCAGCACCCGCTGCGCGGGCCTCGGCTGCCTCCAGCGGTCCGTCGCCACCGTGCTGCTGTGCCGCGTCCGGGGCCGGTGGGCCGACTGGTGCACCGGCTTCCGGGTGCAGCCCTTCGCCGCGCACGCCTGGGTCGAGGCCGACGGCCGCCCGGTCGACGAGCCGGGGGAGGTCGGGGTGTTCCGCACCGTGCTGGCCGTGCGCCGTCCCGGGAGCGGCTCATGACGGCGATCCGGGCCGAGGGCCTCTACGCGTACTACGACACCACGCCGGCCGTGAACGGCCTCCACCTGACCGTCCCCGAGGGCGCCACCTTCGGGTTCCTGGGACCGAACGGCGCCGGCAAGACCACCACCATCAGCATGCTCACCACGCTGCTCAGGCCCACGGCGGGCCGCGCGGAGGTGGCCGGCTTCGACGTCACCACGCACGCCGCCGAGGTACGGCGCAGGATCGGCATCGTCTTCCAGGAGTCGACGCTCGACCTGGAGCTCACGGCCGCGGAGAACCTCCGCTTCCAGGCCGACCTGTGCGGTCTGGGCCGTGCCGGGGCGCGCGCCGCGGTCGCCGCGATGCTCGACATGATGGAGCTGACGGGACGCGACAGGACCCCCGTCCGGCACTTCTCCACCGGCCTGCGCAGACGCCTGGAGATCGCCCGCGGCCTGCTCGGCTCCCCCCGCGTGCTCTTCCTCGACGAGCCGACCACCGGCCTCGACACGCAGACCCGCGCGGCCGTCTGGCACCACCTGGACCGGCTCCGCGAGGAACAGGGCATCACGGTCTTCTTCACCACGCACCAGCTGGAGGAGGCCGAGCACTGCGACCGCATCGCGATCTTCGACCGCGGCAAGCTGGTCACGGAGGGCTCCCCCGCGGAGCTGAAGTCCGTCATCGGGGCCGACGTCGTCGACCTGCGCACCGAGGACGACGGGCTGGCCGTCGACCTGCTGTCCGACCGCTTCGGACTGACGGCCGAGACCACCCCCGGCGGGCTGCGGCTGAGGGTGCAGAACGGCGCCTCCATGGTGCCCCGCCTGTGCACCGGACTGGGCCTGACCGTGCGGTCGGTGACCGTCACCCCGCCCACGCTCGACGACGTCTACCTGCACCACACCGGGACCGCGATCAGGGACAGCGGGTCCGACGCCCGCGCGCTCGACAGCCTCGGGGAGGGACTGCGATGACCCGGACCGACATCCCGCCGGACGTCACCGGCACGAAACCGGCGGCGCACCCGTCCGAGGGGCGGACGTGGCACACCGTGCGGCCCTACGCGCTGCTGTGGCGGCGCGAGATGACACGCCTGCGGCACAACCCCCTGCGCCTCGTCATGGGCCTGGTCACGCCGCTGCTGTTCCTGGTCGTGCTGGGCACGGGCCTGGAGGCGGCGTCGTCCACCCTCGGCAAGGCCCAGCTGAACGACTACCGGGCCTACCTGTTCCCGGGCGCCCTGGTGATGTCCGTGCAGGCCCCGGCCATCGCCGTGGGCATCTCGCTCGTCTGGGACCGCCGGCTCGGCATGCTGCGCCAGATGCTCGTCTCCCCGTTCCCACGGTCGAGCATCGTCCTCGGCCTCGCGCTCGGCGGAGCCACCACGGGTGCCGTCTACGGCCTCGCCCTGCTCGCGGTCGGAGGCATCGCGGGCGTCCGGTACACGCCGATGCTGCTGATCGTCCTCGTCGAACTGCTGCTGATCTCCCTGCTGTTCACCTCGTTCGGACTGCTCGCCGCGGTCACCATCCGGCAGGTCGACACGTTCCAGATCGTGGTGAACCTCAGCCTCATGCCGCTGATGTTCTTCTCCGGCGCGATGTTCCCGCCCAACGGACTGCCGGGCTGGCTCGACACCGTCGTCAAACTGAACCCGCTGACCTACGGCGTCGACGCCGTGCGCCGGACGCTGCCCGGCCCCGACGTCCTCACCTCGGAGCAGACCCGGCTGATGCTCGGCGACTGGAACCCGCCCGTGTACGCGGAGCTGGGGGTGCTGGCCGCCCTCACCGCCGCCGTACTGGGCCTGGCCACCCACCGGTTCTCCCGGTCGCGGTGAAGGGGGGCCGGCCGTGACGATCGTGCGGGCATGGGCGGGCACCGCGGCCCGGATCGTCCTCGCGGCGGTCCTGGGCTACGCGGGCCTGGTGAAGGTACGGGACCTCACGGAGGCCGGCCGTACGGTCGCCCTCTACCAGCTCGTCCCCGAGGACAGCGCCCGACTCGTCGGCGCCGCGGTGGCGTTCGTCGAGCTGGCGCTCGCCCTGCTGCTTCTCGCCGGGCTCGCCACCCGCGCCGTGGCGGCCGTCACCGCCCTGCTGATGGTCACGTACATCGCGGCCATCGCCTCGGTGTGGGCGCGCGGCCTGTCCATCGACTGCGGCTGCTTCAGCAGCGGCGGCACCCTCAGCGGCGGGGCGGAACGGGGCTACGTCATCGACATCGCGCGCGACCTCGCCTTCCTCGGCGCCGCCGCTTTCCTGATCACCCGTCCGCGAACCCGCTACGCCCTGGACCGCTGGGTCCTGGAGACGAAGGAGCGATAGACATGCAGTCGTCGACGGACGCCCAGGTCCGGGAGATGGTGCACCAGCGCCGCCGGCGCCGCCGCACCCTGCTGGTGTCGCTCGCGGCGGTGGTCACGGTGCTCGGCGCCGCGCTCATCGGCGCCGGCCTCGTCCGGGCCACCGACACCGAACCCGGCGAGGCACCCGAGGAGGTCCCCGCCGGGGTGGCCGCCGACCGGGCCGGGCTCGTCACGTCCGAGGGCCCGGTCCGCGTGGACCTCTACCTCGACTACCTCTGCCCCGAGTGCCGCATCACCGAGAAGGCCCTCGCCCCCGAACTGGAGAAGATGCGGGAACGCGGCGAGGTGCGCGTCGTCCATCACCCGGTCGCCTTCCTCGACGACCGGAGCGCCCCCGCCGGCTACTCCACCCGGGCCGCGTCCGCCGCCGCCTGCGCCGCGGACCAGGACACGTTCGAGCCCTACACGGCGGCGCTCTTCGACGAGCAGCCGCCGGAGCAGGGCCCCGGCCTCGACACCGACCGCCTGGTCGCGCTCGGCCGGGACGTCGGCATCACCGGCGCGTCCTTCGAGCGGTGCGTCCGCGACGGCACGTACCGGCCCTGGGTGACGTACGTGTCCGACGTGGCCGCCTCCCGCGGGGTGGCCCTCACCCCGACCGTGAAGGTGGACGGCAAGCGCGTGGAGGTCTCCGGACCCGACCGGGCGGAAGCGTTCGTCCGGGCGGTTGAGGAGAGCCTTTCATGAGCCGCCTGACCGTGGCGCTGACGGGGGACTGCATGGTGACGCGGGGCGCGCTGCTCACCTCCGGCGCCGACGCCGGCCGGCTGGGCGAGGTCCTGCACGCCGCCGACTTCGCCTTCACCAACCTGGAGGTCGCGCCCGCCACCGGACGCGGCCATCCCGCGCCCGACGCGGCCAGCGGAGGATGCCTGATCGCGGACCCCGCCGTCCTCGACGACGTGACGGCGATGGGTCTGACGGTGCTGGGCTGCGCCAACAACCACGCCCTCGACCTGGGCCCGGAGGGCGTCCTCGGCACCGTGGACCTGCTGCGCGCCAAGGGGGTGCCGTTCGCGGGGATCGGCGCCGACCTGACCGCGGCCCGGCGCCCGGTCTACGTGGACCGGCCGGCCGGCAGTCTGGCGCTGATCGCGTGCAGCGCCACCTTCCGGGACGGGCAGGAGGCGGCCGCCGCGTCCCCGGACCTGCCGGGCCGGCCGGGACTCAGCCCGCTGCGGCACGGCGTGACCCTCCGGGTGACGTCCGCGCAGATGGAGGTGTTGCGGGAGATCGACGGCGCGACCGGGCTGCGGTCCCGGCGGGCCGAGGCGCGCACCCTGCTCGGGTTCGACCCCGCCATGCCCGGACCCGGCCGGCTCGCGCTGTTCGGCACCCGCTTCGAGACCGCGGACACCCCGGGCCTGACCACCGCCTGCGACCCGCGGGACGTCCACGACATCGCCCGCTGGGTGGCCGAGGCGCGCCGCCGCGCGGACCTGGTCCTGGTCAGCGTCCACTCCCACGAACCCGGCCCGACGCCCGAGACGCCCGCCGAGTTCCTGCGGGACTTCGCCCGCGCGGTGATCGACGCGGGCGCCGACGCCGTGGTCGGACACGGCCCGCACATCCTGCGCGGTGTGGAACTGCACCGGGGCAGGCCCATCTTCCACAGCCTGGGCAACATCGTCAGCCAGATCGAACTGGCCGACCACGTCCCCGCCGAGGACTACGCGCGGGCCGGGACGGACGAGGCCCTCACGCCCGGCCGGTACTTCGAGCGGATCACCGCCCACGGCCGGCGGATGTTCGTCCCGCACCGCCGGTACTGGCAGTCGCTCGTGCCGGTGCTCACCTTCGACGACGGGGTCTTCACCGGCGCCCGGCTGCACCCGGTCGACCTGGGCTTCGGGCAGCCGGTGCACCGGCGGGGCCGGCCCCGGGCGGCCGGTCCGGTCGAGGCCAAGGAGATCCTCACCGACTTCGCGCGGCTCGCGGAGCCCTACGGCGTCACCGTCACCGTCGGGGACGCCGGGACGGGGGAACTGGTGGCCGCGGAATCCGGCGGCGGCCGCCGCCCCGGCCGGTAGGGTGACCGGGGACACATGCTGACGGGGTGTCGGACCGCCGGGGCACGGCGGCGACCCGAGGTACGAGGGATGCGGAATGGCCGAGGCGGTCCGGGTCCTGATCGCGGACGACCAGGCGCTGCTGCGCGGGAGCTTCCGGGTCCTCATCGACTCGACTCCCGGCATGGAGACGGTGGGGGAGGCGGGTGACGGCGCCGAGGCCGTCGCGCTCGCCCGCGAACTGACGCCGGACGTCGTCCTGATGGACCTGCGGATGCCCGTCATGGACGGGATCGCCGCCACCCGCGAGATCTGCTCCGACGCGTCGACGGCGGGCGTGCGGGTGCTGGCCCTCACGATGTTCGACATGGACGAGTACGTCTACCCGGCCCTTCAGGCGGGTGCGAGCGGCTTCATGCTGAAGGACGCCTCGCCGGACGACCTGGTCGCGGGCATCCGCGTCATCGCCACCGGCGAGGGCGTGCTGGCCCCCTCGGTGACGCGCCGGGTCATCGCGAACTTCTCCCACCGGGACACGGCCGCCCGGCCGGCCCCCCGGCTCGTCGGACTCACCCGGCGCGAGCAGGAGGTGCTCGTGCTGATCGCCAAGGGTCTGTCGAACCAGGAGATCGCCGGCCACCTGGTGATCAGTCTGCCCACGGTGAAGACCCACGTGAGCAGCCTGCTGTCCAAGCTGAACGCCCGCGACCGCGCCCAGCTGGTCATCGTCGCCTACGAGAGCGGCCTCGCCGAGCGCGGAACACCGCCGGCCTGACCCGGGCCCGCGTTCCGGGGTGTCACTTCGCGTCGGCGTAGCACTCCACCACCGCCGTGGTGAACGGGAACCGCACCGGCGTCCGGCCGAACGCGATCCGCCCCGCCTGCTCGGCGGCCTCGCGGATCGCCGCCGTCACCGCATCCGTCTCCTCCTCGGGGCAGTGCACGATCACCTCGTCGTGCTGGAAGAAGACCAGCTCCGCCGCCCTGCCCGTCAGCGCCCGGCGGACTCCCGCGAGCAGCAGCAGCGCCCAGTCGGCCGCGCTGCCCTGCACCACGAAGTTGCGGGCGAAGCGGCCCCGGGCGCGGGCGTCGGTCGAGGCGTAGCCGGGGGTCCATGCGCGGGCCGTCTCGGAGTCCGGCTCGTCCCGCGCCACCGGAATGCCCGCCTCCTCCGTCGCGTCGTCCGTCGTCCGCGCGGCCGGCGGGCAGGTGCGGCCCAGCCAGGTGCGGACGAGCCGGCCCTCCTCGCCCGCGCGCGCCGCCTCGTCGACGTACGCCACGGCCTTGGGGAAGCGGCGGCGCAGCGCGGCGAGGTTCTTCAGGCCGTCGCCGGAGGTCTGCCCGTACACCGCGCCCAGGACGGCGATCTTGGCGCGGTCGCGGTCGCCGGAGAAGGCGCGCTCGGACACCGCCTGGTAGAGGTCGCTCTCCCGGCCGGCCACCTCCATCAGCCCGGGGTCGCGGGAGATGGCCGCCAGCACCCGCGGTTCCATCTGGTCGGCGTCGGCGACGACGAGCCGCCAGCCCGGGTCGGCGACCGCCGCGCGGCGGATCACCTTGGGGATCTGCAGGGCGCCCCCGCCGTGGGTGACCCAGCGGCCGGTCACCGTGCCGCCCGCGAGGAACTCGGGGCGGAAGCGGCCGTCCCGCACCCAGTCCTGGAGCCAGGACCAGCCGTGGGCGACCCAGATCCGGTACAGCTTCTTGTACTCCAGCAGCGGCTCGACCGCCGGGTGGTCCACCGACCGCAGCTCCCAGCGGCGGGTCGAGGTCACCTTGATCCCGGCCTGCGCGAACGCCTTGATCACGTCGGCCGGGAGGTCGGGCCGGACCCGGCGGCCGAAGGCGGCGGACACCTCGTCGGCCAGCTCGGCCAGCCGGCGCGGCTCGCCGCCGCCCGCGTACCGCTCGCCCAGCAGGTCGTGCAGCAGCGCGCGGTGCACGTCGGCCCGCCAGGGCAGCCCGGCGCGGTTCATCTCGGCGGCGATCAGCATGCCCGCCGACTCGGCCGCGGTCAGCAGCCGCATCCGGTCCGGGTGCGCGGTGGCGTCGGTGCGCCGCTGCTGCTCGGCGTAGACCGCGAGCAGGTCGGTCAGCGGCAGCGGGGCCGCCTGCGGGTCGAACAGCGACGACTGGGCGCCCGGCTCCGCGTGCCGCTGCGGCGGGTCGGGCGGCACGGGTCCGCCGCGCAGCCGGGCCAGCGCGGCCGCGGCCGAACGCGGCTCCCCGTACCGCCCCTCGTGGCCGAGGAGCAGGGTCTCGGCGGCCTCGACGTCGTACGCCCGCTCCACTCGCACCCCCGTGGCGAGCAGACGCGGGTAGACCTCGGCCGTGGACCGCCACACCCACCGGGCGACGCCCGGACGGCTCCGTACGGCCTCGGCGAGGTCCGCCTCGCGCCGCGCCGGGCCGGAGGGCAGCCCGTCCGGGCCGAGGGGGGCGACGTCCACGCCACCGTCCTCGGCCGGAGCGAGCGCCCACCGGCCGGCCATGTACGCGAGTGTCGCAGGGGGGTGTGACAACGGCCTGGTGGGAGCGGTCGGGCCGGGGCCGGGTCAGCCCTCCCGCGCCGGCTCGTCCCCCGTGTTCGTCTCCACGTACTGCGCGAGCATCTCGACCACGTACCGCTCGGTGGCGGCCTTGGTGACGCCGAGGCCGCTGAGCACGCCGGCGTTGTTCTCGTGCTCGAGGAGGGCGAGCAGGATGTGCTCGGTGCCGATGTAGTTGTGGCCGAGGCGCAGCGCCTCCCGGAAGGTCAGTTCCAGCACCTTCTTGGCCGCCGAGTTGTACGGCACCAGTTCCGGGGCGTCCTCGACGGCGGGCGGCAGCGCCGCGCGCGCGGCCTCGCGGACCGCGTCCACGGTGACGCCCTGCTCGGTGACCGCCTTGACGGCCAGGCCCTGCGGCTCGGCGAGCAGGCCGAGGACCAGGTGCTCGGGGGCCATCTCGGCGTTGCGGGCGGCCTGCGCCTCGTTGTGCCCCGCCATGATCGTGTTGCGGGCGCGGGGTGTGAAGCGGTCGAAGCCCTGGCTCGGGTCGAGGTCGTTGCCGCCCTGGGGGACGAAGCGCTTCTGGGCGGCCTGCCGGGTGACGCCCATGCTCTTGCCGATGTCGGTCCAGGAGGCGCCGGAGCGGCGGGCCTGGTCGACGAAGTGGCCGATCAGGTGGTCGGCGACGTCGCCGAGGTGCTCGCCGGCGAGCACCGCGTCCTGGAGCTGTTCGAGCGGTTCGTCGTGGACGGTCTTGATGGCCGCGATGAGGTCGTCGAGACGGACGGATGACTTGA
This sequence comes from Streptomyces albogriseolus, assembly GCA_014650475.1. Lineage (GTDB taxonomy): Bacteria > Actinomycetota > Actinomycetes > Streptomycetales > Streptomycetaceae > Streptomyces > Streptomyces albogriseolus. The sequence continues at coordinate 82,301 of BMVA01000003.1, read as the reverse complement.
TGGCGGGGTTCGTCGTCATGTGTCAACCGTAAGTTGACAGTGGAGGGGTGTCAACCCGTAGTTGACACTTACGGGTGACGCGGGGCGGCGTGGCACGATCGGCCCTGTGAGTACGTCCGGCACCGTCGACCGCGCCTTCCGTTCCGCCCTCTACGACACGGGCGACGACACCCTCGACACGGGTGCCTCCCTGCTCGCCGCCGACCCCGCGGCGGACGCCGAACTCGCCCGGCGCGGCGAGGACTTCGTCGCGGCCGCCTGGCAGCGGGGCTGGCAGCCCGCGGACGTCGTCCGGGTGGTGCGGCGGGAGCTGGACGAGACGCATGTGCGTCTGGCCGGCGCGCTGATCCGCGCCCAGGCGCGGCGGGACGGGCGGGCGCGTGGGGCGCGGTGGGAGGCGCAGCTGGAGGAGCTGCCCGAGGCGGAGGGTTTCGCTCCGCGCGGTGACCGGTTCTCGCACGTCACCGCCGTCCTGGAGCTGTACCGGCTGCTGCTGAGGCTGCCCGCGCTGGAGCCGCTCGACGAGGCGGCGGCGCCGTCGCCCGCGGGGCGGGAGCGGAGGCCGGAGTCCCGCATGCTCGGCCGCATCCGGGCGCTGCTGGCGAAGGCCGAGGCGACCGGCTTCCCGGAGGAGGCGGAGGCGCTGAGCGCCAAGGCGCAGGAGCTGATGGCGCGGCACAGCGTCGACGAGGCGCTGCTCGCCGCGCGGGCGCCCGCCGCGGAGGGTCCGGACGCCGTCCGGATCGGCGTGGACCCGCCGTACGAGCAGGCCAAGGCGGTCCTGCTGGACGCGGTGGCCTCGGCGAACCACTGCCAGGCGGTGTGGAACGAGCCGTTCGGCTTCTCCACGGTGGTGGGGTTCGCGCCCGACCTGGAGGCGGTCGAGCTGTTGTTCACCTCGCTGCTGGTGCAGGCGACCACCGCGATGACCAAGGCGGAGGCGGCGCAGCGGGCGGGTGGACGGAAGCGGACGAAGACGTTTCGGCAGTCCTTCCTTGCCGCTTACGCGCATCGGGTGGGGGCGCGGTTGGCGGCTGCCGCTGAGGGGCCGGTGAGTGAGGATCTGCTGCCGGTGCTGGCGTCGCGGGAGGTCGCGGTGGGGGCTCGGGTGGAGCGGCTGTTTCCGTCGACGACGACCACGCGGTTGCGTGGGGTGAGCGATGGGGCGGGATGGGAGGAAGGGGTTCGGGCGGCGGAGGAGGCGGTCACCGCGACGCGGGGGCGGTTGGGGCGGCGCCGCTGACGTGGGGTGCGGTGCGTCGCCGTCCGCGCCCACCCGTGCCCCCCAAGAGGCACGACTATCCGCGGACGGCAGACGGCGGACGGCGTAGGGCGGTTACGAGCCCAGGCCCGCCGTGGGCAGCCCCGGGGGCAACGAGCCGCCCTCTGCCTTCGTGTACGTCTCCTCGCCCGCCCCGCCCTCCCAAGTGACCGTGAGGGACGTTCCGTCGACCGACGTCACCTGTCCCTTCGTGCGGTCGCCGTTGCCCGTCGGGCACTTCAGGGTGATCGTCGCCTCGGCGTCGCCCTTCGCCGTGCCGCTGCACACCGTGCCGCCGGTGGCGAACAGGGCCGCCTCCTCCCCGTTGACCATCAGCACCACCGCCTTGCCGTCCGCGGTGGTGAGCCAGCTGCCCTGGAGCGCGCCGGCCGGGGCGCCCTCGGAGCCGCCCGTGCCGCCGCCGGAGTCCGCGGTGCGGGTGACGGACGGGGTGGGTGCGGCCGAGGAGTCGTCCGAGTCGCCGCCGCCGTCGCCGCACGCCGTCAGCGTCAGCGCACCGGCCAGACCCACGGCCGCGGTCGCCCACCGGACCCGCCGGGAACGCCCCTCCCGCGGGTGTGCCGGACCCATGTGCTCCACCGAAGCCTCCGTAGTCACCGCTGGTCCCCTCCCTGGCGCCGGCCCGGGCGGCCGGACGACGGTGTCAGCTAACAGGAACCGCCCCGTGCCCGGCCAGGGGTGCGTGACGGACCTCGCACCATCGCCGCCGCCCCGCCCGGAACGCCGCACCGCCCACCCACCGGAAGCGCACACGAGGGAACACGAACGCCCCCGCGTGCGTCTCTAAGGCAGCGGGGGCTCGGTCAAGCGTCCGCCACAGCGGGCGCCGTGCGACCGGTGAGGCTGTAACCACCTCGGCACCGTTCGTGCACGTGCATCCGCCCATGCATATGCACGTGAACGCAGCTATGATCCGGGTCAGTTGACCACTGCATCAATGGCCACACCAGCCAGTGCACCAGCGGGGAGCGACCTGTGGACCACGACGTGTACGACGGTGACGGGCACGACGGTGCCGGCGCCCCCGGCGTGTACAACGGCATGGCGGCCACCCGGCTGGACGGTGTGGCCTGGCAGAAGAGCAGGCACAGCAACTCGCAGGGTTCCTGCGTGGAGTTCGCCCGGCTGCCGGGCGGGGAGGTCGCGGTGCGCAACTCCCGCTTCCCCGACGGTCCCGCGCTCGTCTACACCCGCGCGGAGATCGAGGCCATGCTGCTGGGTGTGAAGGACGGCGAGTTCGACCATCTGGTCGCGAGCTGAAGGCGGGAACGCCGGTACCCGCGGTCCGTCCGGTCCGGGGACAGGGGCCGCGGGCGCGACGCGCGTAGACGGGCGGCACGCGCAGGCGCCGCGCGGACATCAGGGCTGCGGGAGCCGGAACAGCGCCCACACCACCTTGCCGCCGAACGCTCCCGCCAGCGGGTGCCAGCCCCAGCTGTCGCTGAAGGAGTCGACCAGGAACAGCCCGCGGCCGGACTCGGCGGAGCAGTCGCCGGACAGGTCCTCCGCGTCCCGGGCGACCGGGCCCTCGTCACTGGGGTCGCGCACCGCGCACACCAGCCGCCCGGTCCACCGCATCAGGTGCAGCCGCACCGGGGGCTCCGGGGCGGCCAGGCGCGGGGCGTTCGCCGGCAGCGCGTGGCGCAGGGCGTTGGTGACGAGTTCGGAGACCACCAGGCAGACGTCGTCGAACCGGTCGCCGAGGTGCCACTGGTCGAGGGTGCCGCGGGTGAACCGCCGTGCCTCGCGGACTGCTTCGTAGCGGGCGTGCAGGGCGCAGGAGGCGGCGTCGGAGGCGGCCGCGAGGTTCAGCGGCGGAAGGCCCTGCCGTAACGGCTCGAGCATGGTCGATCCATTCGTCCCCATGCGAGGCACTCCCGGGAATTCGCGGTCGTAGCGAGGCGGCGGTGGTGCGGGGACCATGGTTTCGGATGCGCACAGCAGATGCAAGGGCAGATGCACGTGCAGCTGACCGAAATCAGTCCCACCGTACTGGTTTGTTGGGCAATTTTTCCGTCATCCCGGCGTTCTCTCCTGGCTGTTCTCTTGCCCCCTCGTCGCGTCGCGGTGCCCGTTCGGTGCCGCTTCCTGACCGGATCGAGCGGCCGGATTCCGTTTGCGTAACCGGGCGAGTACTGCTCGGAGTGTTTTAGTGGCAGACTGCGGGCCCTGAAGACGTTGGGGAGGCTGTCGAACGTGAGCGCGGGAGAGCCGGGATCGGTGGTGCGGCGCATGCTGCTCGGATCACAACTCAGGCGACTGCGTGAGGCGCGGGGGATCACGCGCGAGGCCGCGGGTTACTCGATCCGCGCCTCCGAATCGAAGATCAGCCGGATGGAGCTGGGCCGGGTGAGCTTCAAGACCAGGGACGTGGAAGACCTGCTGACGCTGTACGGCATCACGGACGAGCAGGAGCGGGCCTCGCTGGTCTCCCTCGCCAAGGAGGCCAACGTGGCGGGCTGGTGGCACAGTTACTCGGACGTCCTGCCCAGCTGGTTCCCCACCTACGTCGGCCTGGAGGGCGCCGCCTCGCTGCTGCGCGCCTACGAGGTGCAGTTCGTGCACGGTCTGCTGCAGACCGAGGAGTACGCCCGCGCGGTGGTGCGGCGCGGCATGAAGAGCGCGAGCGACGCCGACGTGGAGCGCCGGGTGGCGCTGCGCCTGGAGCGGCAGAGGTACCTGGTCGCGGAGAACGCCCCCGAGTTCCACGTGGTGCTCGACGAGGCGGCGCTGCGCCGGCCGTACGGCGACCGCGCGGTGATGCGCGCGCAGCTCCAGCATCTGATCGACGTCTCCGAGCGGCCCAACGTGCGGCTCCAGGTGGTGCCGTTCAGCATGGGCGGCCACTCCGGGGAGTCCGGCGCCTTCACCATCCTCAGCTTCCCCGAGTCCGACCTCTCGGACGTGGTGTACCTGGAGCAGCTCACCAGCGCGCTCTACCTGGACAAGCCCGAGGACGTGGCCCAGTACGAGAAGGCGCTCAAGGAGCTGCAGCACGACAGCCCGGGTCCCGCCGAGAGCCGCGACCTGCTCCGGGGGCTGCTCCAGCTGTCCTGAGGACGCCCTTGACTGTCTCAAGGGCACCTTCAACTCCCTTGAAACACAAGTACGATGACGTGTGATCACGCCACGGTGTGCTGATCGGTTTTCTGCTGACGCAGCGAGGGATCGAGGGATCACATGTCGTCGTACTTCACCGACCTGGCTCAGCAGTACATCGACGGTGAGTGGCGCCCGGGCACCGGTTCCTGGGACATCATCGACTTCAACCCGTACGACGACGAGAAGCTCGCGTCGATCACCATCGCCACGGTCGACGAGGTCGACCAGGCGTACCGGGCGGCCGCCCGCGCGCAGAAGGAGTGGGCGGCCACCAACCCGTACGCCCGCCGCGCGGTGTTCGAGAAGGCGCTCCGGCTGGTCGAGGAGCGCGAGGAGGAGATCGCCGAGGCGATCGTCGCCGAGCTGGGCGGCACCCGTCTGAAGGCGGCCTTCGAGCTGCACCTCGCCAAGGAGTTCCTGCGCGAGTCGGTGCACCTGGCGCTGGCGCCCGAGGGCCGGATCATCCCCTCCCCCGTGGATGGCAAGGAGAACCGCGTCTACCGCGAGCCGGTCGGCGTGGTCGGCGTGATCAGCCCGTTTAACTTCCCCTTCCTGCTGTCGCTGAAGTCCGTCGCCCCCGCGCTCGCACTGGGCAACGGCGTGGTGCTCAAGCCGCACCAGAACACGCCGATCGTCGGCGGCTCCCTGGTCGCGAAGATCCTCGAGGACGCGGGGCTGCCCGCCGGGCTGCTCAACGTCGTGATCACCGACATCGCGGAGATAGGCGACGCCTTCATCGAGCACCCGATTCCGAAGGTCATCTCCTTCACCGGCTCCGACCAGGTCGGCCGGCACGTCGCGACCGTCTGCGCCTCCCTCTTCAAGCGCGCGGTCCTGGAACTGGGCGGCAACAGCGCCTTGGTGGTGCTGGACGACGCCGACGTGGACTACGCCGTGGACGCGGCCGTGTTCAGCCGGTACGTCCACCAGGGCCAGGTCTGCATGGCCGCCAACCGCATCCTGGTCGACCGGGCGGTGGCCGACGAGTTCACCGAGAAGTTCGTCGCCAAGGTGCGCACGCTCAAGGCCGGCGACCCGCGCGACCCGGAGACCGTCATCGGCCCGGTGATCAACGCCCGGCAGGCGGACGCCCTCACCGGCGTCGTCGAGCAGGCCCTCGCCGAGGGCGCCACCGCCCTGGTGCACGGCGCGCGCCGCGACAACCTGGTCGAGCCGTCCGTCGTCACCGGGCTGCCCGCAGGCTCCGCCCTGCTGCGGCAGGAGGTCTTCGGTCCCGTCGCCTTCCTCGTCCCGTTCGACGGCGAGGAGGAAGCGGTGCGCCTGGTGAACGACACCCCCTACGGGCTCAGCGGCGCCGTGCACACCGGGGACGTCGAGCGGGGCGTCAGGTTCGCCAAGCGGATCGACACCGGGATGTTCCACGTCAACGACGGCACCGTGCACGACGAGCCGATCGTCCCCTTCGGCGGCGAGAAGCACTCGGGCGTGGGCCGGCTGAACGGCGACACCATGCTGGACGCCTTCACCACCACCAAGTGGATCTCGGTGCAGCACGGCCGCAGCGGCTTCCCGTTCTGAGCCGTCCGGCGCACACCCGCAGGCCGCTCCCGGCGCCGTCCGGGCGCGGCCTACGCTGGTCGGCATGTCAGTGATCCGTCTTCTCGTGCTCGGCGCGGTGCGCCAGCACGGGCGGGCCCACGGTTACCAGGTGCGCAACGACCTGGAGTACTGGGGCGCGCACGAGTGGTCCAACGCCAAGCCCGGCTCGATCTACCACGCGCTGAAGCAGATGGCCAAGCAGGGGCTGCTCGTCGCGCACGAGACCGCCCCCTCCACGGCCGGCGGCCCGCCGCGCACCGAGTACGAGGTCACCGAGCAGGGCACCGAGGAGTACTTCCGGCTGCTGCGCGAGGCGCTGACCTCGTACGACCAGAAGCCGGACGTGTTCTCGGCCGGGCTCGGCCTGATGGTCGACCTGGAGCGCGAGGAGGCCCTGGCCCTGCTGGAGCGGCGGCTGGCGTCGATCGAGGAGTGGCGCAAGGCGGTCACGGAGTACTACGTCCCGGAGGACGGGCCCGGTCAGCTCGGGCACATCGGCGAGATCATGGACTTCTGGGTCCACTCGGCGGACACCGGGGCCGCGTGGACGCGCGGTCTCGTCACGCGCATCCGGGGCGGCGCCTACACCTTCGCCGGCGAGGGCGAGCCGTTCGTCGGCGTGCTCGCCGAGGGTGAGGAGAATCCGTTCGCCACGGGGCAGTGGAATACGCCGGATCTCGAGTAATCAAGTTTGACGAGTGAGCGTCGCGGGTACTACGGTGTCCGGCACTAGTCAAGTTTGACTAATGAAGGGGGCTTCAGTGTCCGACGCGGCGATCACCGTCGAGGAAGCACGTAAGACGTACCGGGGAGCCAAGGGATCGGGCACGGCCGCACTGGACGGACTCGACCTCACGGTCGCCCGCGGCACGGTCCACGCGGTGCTCGGGCCGAACGGCGCGGGCAAGACCACCCTCGTCCGGGTCCTGGCCACCCTGCTCCGCCCCGACTCCGGCCGGGTCGTGGTGGCGGGACACGACGTGGTCCGCGAGGCGTACCAGGTGCGCCTGCGGATCGGCCTGCTCGGCCAGCACGCGGCGCTCGACGAGGAACTCGGCGGCCGGCAGAACCTCGAACTGTTCGGCCGCCTCTACCACCTGGGCGCCCGGCGGGCCCGCGCCCGGGCGGACGAACTCCTGGAGCGCTTCGGGCTCTCCGACACCGGAGCGAAGGCGGTGGGGCAGTACAGCGGCGGCATGCGGCGCCGGCTCGACCTCGCCGCCTCCCTGATCACCGAACCGGAGGTGCTCTTCCTGGACGAACCGACCACCGGACTCGACCCGCGCGGCCGCGCGGAGGTGTGGGACGCGGTGCGCTCCCTGGTCGGCGGCGGGACGACGGTCCTGCTCACCACCCAGTACCTGGAGGAGGCCGACCAACTGGCCGACCGGGTGTCGATGGTGGACTCCGGCCGGGTCGTCGCGGACGGCACGGTGGACGAGCTCAAGACGGCCACCGGCGGCGACCGCATCGACATCGTGCTGCGCGACGCGGGACAGCTGGAGGCGGCAGCGGCCCTGCTGCCCGCAGCGCGGGACACGGTCATCGTGGACGCCGACCGGCGGCTGCTGAGCGCGCCGGTCACCGACCGCATGGCGGCCCTCACGGCCGTGGTGCGCGCCCTGCAGGAGGCCGGCGTCGAGGCCGAGGACGTCGCCCTGCGCAGGCCCACGCTCGACGAGGTGTTCCTGCACCTCACCGGGCGCGACGAGCGAGTGAAGGAGGCAGCATGACCAGCATGGCGTACGCCCTGACCGACGCCTGGACCATGACCCGCAGGGAGCTGGCCCGCTGGGGACGGCAGCCGGCCCCGGTGGTGGTGAACCTGGTCTTCCCGGTAATGCTGCTGCTGATGTTCGGCTACCTCATCGGCGGCGGGCGGGGGGTGAACGGCGACTACCTCGACTACCTGCTGCCGGGGATGCTCGCGCTCAGCATGGCCTTCGGCCTGGAGGGCACGATGATCGCCGTCACCCAGGACATGAACAAGGGGGTCGTCGACCGCTTCCGGTCCATGCCGATGGCCGACGGCGCGGTGCTGGTGGGCCGCGCCGCCGCCGACATGCTCCAGTCGGTGCTCGCCCTCGTGGTGCTGCTCGGTGTGGCCACCGCGCTCGGCTGGCGCACGCACGCAGGACCGGCCGCGTTCCTGGGCGCGGTGGGACTGCTCCTGCTGCTCCGGTTCGCGATGCTGTGGGTCGGCATCCACCTGGCGCTGGTGGCGGGCAAGCCGGAGATGGTGCAGGCGGTGCAGATCCTGGTCTGGCCGTTCGGCTTCCTGTCCACCGTCTTCGCCACCCCTGAGTCCATGCCCGGCTGGCTCGCGACGGTCGTGCAGTGGAACCCGATCTCCCACACGGCCGCGGCCGTACGGGACCTGTTCGGCGCACCGGGAGCGGAGTCGGGGCACGTGGGGGCCGCGGTCCTCTGGCCCCTCGCCCTGCTCGCGGTGTTCTTCCCGCTGGCGGTGCGGCGGTTCGCCCGGCTCAGCAGGTAGGACGCGCGTGGTCCGGCTCCCGTGCGGACGGGAGCCGGGCCACGGGCCGCCGGGCACGCGCCCGGCTCAGTGGTGGAACCCGGTCGCCGCGTCCCGGTCCCGGGTGAGCGGGTGCGACTGGCTCCTCAGCTCGGGCAGCAGCCGGGTCAGGTCCTCGGCGAACAGGTCGGCGAGGTCCTCGGAGAAGCCGTTGCGGCACACCACCCGCAGCACCGCGAGGTCCTGACGGTTCGCCGGGAACGTGTACGCGGGCACCAGCCAGCCGTTCTCCCGCAGCCGCCGCGCCACGTCGAACACGTCGAACGCCGTCACGTCCGGCGCGGTGGTGAAGGCGAACACCGGCAGCTCGTCGCCCCGGGTGAGCAGCCGGAAGTCGCCGAGCGCGCCGATCCGCGCGGACAGTCCCGTGGCCACGTCCCGCGCGGCCTGCTGCACCGCGCGGTAGCCGTCCCGGCCGAGCCGCAGGAAGGAGTAGTACTGCGCCACCACCTGGGCGCCCGGCCGGGAGAAGTTCAGCGCGAAGGTGGGCAGCTCGCCGCCCAGGTAGTTCACCCGGAAGACCAGCTCCTCGGGCAGCGCCGCCGCGTCCCGCCACAGCACCCAGCCCACTCCGGGGTACACCAGCCCGTACTTGTGCCCCGAGGTGTTGACGGACGCCACCCGCTCCAGGCGGAAGTCCCACACCAGGTCCTCGTCGAGGAACGGCGCGATCATCGCCCCGGACGCCCCGTCGACGTGCACCGGGACGTCCAGGCCGGTGCGCTCCTGGAGGTCGTCCAGGGCCGCGCACAGCTCGGCGACCGGCTCGTAGGACCCGTCGAAGGTGGAGCCGAGGATGCCGACGGCCCCGATGGTGTTCTCGTCGCACAGCTCCGCGGCGGCCGCCGGGTCGAGGTGGAACCGGTCCCCCTCCATGGGCACCTGACGGGGCTCCACCTCCCAGAAGGTGCAGAACTTGTCCCAGCAGACCTGGACGTTGACGCCCATCACCAGGTTGGGGCGGGCCTCCCGCGAGGGGTAGCGGCCGGCGTTGCGCAGCGCCCAGCGCCGCTTCAGGGCCAGGCCCGCCAGCATGCACGCCTCGCTGGACCCGGTGGTCGAACAGCCCACGGCCCCGGCCGGGTCGGGCGCGTTCCACAGGTCGGCGAGCATCGCCACGCAGCGGCGCTCCAGTTCGGCGGTGCGCGGGTACTCGTCCTTGTCGATCATGTTCTTGTCGCGGCACTCCGCCATCAGCAGCCCGGCCTCGGGCTCCATCCAGGTGGTGACGAAGGTGGCCAGGTTCAGCCGGGCGTTGCCGTCCAGCATCAGCTCGTCGTGCACCAGCTGGTACGCCGTCGACGGGGCCATGGGTCCGTCCGGCAGCCGGTGCCTGGGCGGCGCCTCGGTCATCCCCCCGACCGGGTTGGCGGGCCCCAGGAAGGGGTTGACGGACATCGGGCGCCCACCGGCCGGCCGGCCAGGGTGCAGAGGCATGGGTCCTCCGTAGGGGTCGGGCGGCCCGGAGCCGGGCCGCCGGGGGAGCGGGTCACCTGACGGCCGTCCCGTCCGGCCGCAGTTGCATCTGCGGGCGGCCGGTGACCAGCAGCCAGGCGGGGAGGGAGGCGAGGCAGAGCAGGGTGAGCATGCCGGGGGAGTCGACCAGGACGGCGGCGACGAACAGGCTCACCCAGCCCTGCCGGGTGACGGCCAGCAGCACGCCCAGGACACCCGCCGACACCCCGACGGCCGGATGCACCCCGGGCACCAGCGCGTGCGCGCACAGGCCGAGCGCGGTCCCCACGAACACCGACGGGAAGATCCGCCCGCCACGGAAGCCGCAGGAGACGGCGACCAGCATCGCGGCCAGCTTCACCACCGTCATCACGGCGAACTCGCCGGCCGTCCAGCCGTCGGGGTCGGCGGCCAGTTCGGCGATCTCGTCGAGCCCCTTGAACAGGGTGAGCTGCCCGCCCAGGGCCGCGAGGGCGCCCAGGACCACGCCGCCGGCCGGGAGCATCAGCATCGGGTGCCGCAGCCGCCGGAACGCGCCGTGCACGTACGGGAAGGCGTACACGGCGCCCATGCCGAGCAGCGCACCGGCCGAGGCCACCACGAGCGACGCCAGCAGATCGGCCCAGCCGGGCTGCCCGAACGGCGGCAGGTGCAGGTCGAAGCTCGGGTCCGACACCAGCGTGGTGGTCAGCGCCCCCGCCCCGGCGGCGGCCAGCGGCGCGAACAGGCTGTCCCACAGCTTCCCCCTGACGCGCTGCCCGGCCAGCGCCTCGGAGATCACCAGCGCGGCGGCGACCGGCGTGCCGAACAGCGCGCCGATGGTCCCCGCCTCGGCGAGGGCCACCCAGCCCCGCCGGGCCGTCGCCGGGAAGGCGCGGGCGCCGAACCACACCGCCAGCGAGACGTTCACGGCGATGACCGGGTTCTCCGGTCCCAGACTGGGCCCGCCGGCCAGGACCAGCGCGGTCACCAGCAGCAGCCCGGGCAGCACCGCGGGCGGCAGCACCGGCGCCTCCAGACCGGTGGTCGCCGGGTCGGGGCCCGCGTGCCCGGGCACCTTCCACACCACCAGCCCGACCGCGGCACCGGTGGCGGTCAGCATCGCGAACATCCACGCCACGGAGTAACGGCCGACGCCGAGGGCGTCCGGCAGGTCCTGCCAGAGCGCGTGCTGCAGTTCCCCGGCGGCCGCGCTCACCCCCAGCAGGACCAGGCTCGTCACCACGCCGACCAGCAGCGCGGGCACGACGGTCGGCAGGAGGGCGCGGGCCGAGGCGGCGGGGGCGGCGCCGGGCGCCGGCTGCGTGCTGTCCTGGACCACGCGCACACGATAAGCGGACGAAAGGGATAAACCGGGAACCCGCTTGCACCTCACGTGGCGTGAGGACCCAGGCTGGAGCACGCAACGGAAAGGAGCGGACGTGAGCTGGTCCGTGGGACAGGTGGCCGGTTTCGCCGGGGTCACGGTGCGCACCCTGCACCACTACGACGCCATCGGCCTGCTCGTGCCGAGCGCACGCAGCCACGCGGGGCACCGGCGGTACGACGACGCCGACCTCGACAGGCTGCAGCAGATCCTGTTCTACCGCGAGCTCGGCTTTCCGCTCGAGGAGGTCGCCGCGCTGCTCGACGACCCGGACGCGGACCCGCGTGCGCATCTGCGCCGCCAGCACGGACTGCTGACCGCCCGGATCGAGAGGCTGCAGAAGATGGCGGCGGCCGTGGAACAGGCCATGGAGGCACGCACGATGGGGATCAACCTGACACCCGAGGAGAAGTTCGAGGTCTTCGGCGACTTCGATCCGGACCAGTACCAGGAGGAGGTCCAGGAGCGCTGGGGCGACACCGACGCCTACCGCCAGTCGCGGGAGAGGACGGCCTCCTACACCAAGGAGGACTGGCAGCGGATCCAGCGCGAGGCAGACGAGCTGACCCGGCGGTTCGTCGCCCTGATGGAGGCGGGCGAGCCGGCGGACTCGGAGGCGGCGATGGACGTCGCCGAGGACCACCGGCAGGGCATCGCGCGCAACCACTACGACTGCGGCTACGAGATGCACACCTGCCTGGGCGAGATGTACGTCAACGACGAGCGGTTCACGCGCACCATCGACCAGGCCAGGCCGGGGCTGGCCGCGTACATGCGGGACGCGATCCTCGCCAACGCCGTACGGCACACCGCCTGAGCGGTCGTGGCCCGGCCGTTTCCGGGCCACGACCAGCGGTGACTCGCTTCCGGCGCCGGCTCGCGGCTTTCCCCGGGGCGGGGCACAGTGCATCCTGGGTACCCCCGCGGAACCTGGGCTTCGACGGCTGCGTTCATAATTTGGGCAGCCAGCCCCGCCCTTGACCCCCAGCTGCAGGAGCCACATCCCCGTGACCACGCTTGCGCTCGGCCCCGAGTGGCTGAGCCCGGACTACCTCATCGAGACCTTCAGCCTTCCCGGCATCCTGCTGATCGTCTTCGCGGAATCCGGACTCTTCGCGTTCCTGCCCGGCGACTCCCTGCTGTTCACGGCGGGTCTCTTCGTGGCCGAGGGCACCTACATCAGCCAGCCCCTGTGGCTCGTCTGCACGCTGATCGTGCTCGCCGCCGTGATCGGCGACCAGGTCGGCTACATGATCGGCAAGACCCTCGGGCCCCGGCTGTTCAACCGGCCCAACTCCAAGCTCTTCAAACAGGAGAACTTGGAGAAGGCCCACGAGTTCATGGAGAAGTACGGTCCCAAGGCGATCGTCCTGGCTCGCTTCGTGCCCATCGTGCGGACCTTCGCGCCCATCGTGGCCGGCGCCGGCCGGATGAAGTACCGCACGTTCCTCACGTACAACGTCATCGGCGGCATCGCCTGGGGCACGGGCGTCACCCTCGCCGGCTACTGGCTCGGCCAGATCTCCTTCATCAAGGAGAACGTCGAGGCGATCCTCATCCTGATCGTTTTCCTCTCCGTGGTGCCGATCCTCGTGGAGTACCTGCGCGAGCGCGGCAAGAAGAAGCGCGCCGCCGCCGAGGCCCCGGCCGCCCCGCAGTACGCCCAGCCGCCGGTCATGGACGACGCCACCACCCAGCTGCGCCGCGTCACCCCGGCCGCCGCGCCCCAGCAGCCCCGCCCGCAGCACTACGGCGGCCAGGGCGGCCACCCCCAGCAGCAGCCCCGCCCGCCCTACGGCGGCAATCCGAACGGCTACCCGCAGCAGCAGCCCCGTCAGCAGCCGTACGGGAACGACCAGCCCTACGACCCCCGTCAGCAGCCGTACGGGAACGACCAGCAGCAGTACAACCGGCAGCAGTACGACAACCAGCAGCAGCCGTACAACGGCGGCTACTGAGCCGGGGCCGGGCGGCGACCGCGGGCCAGGGGGCAGCCCTCAGAAGCCCCGTGTCCGCTTCGCCGCCCGGCGCTTCTCCGCGGAGCCGATCCGCAGGAACAGCCGGGAGATCTCCGAACCGAGGTTCACTCCGATCGCGATGGCCATCGCCAGCGCCACCGCCTTGGTGAGCGACGTCAGACCCGATTCGACCTCGTTCTGCGCGATGCCCAGCAGACCGAAGTACGTGGCGGAACCGGGCAGCAGCGGGCCGATCGCGGCCGTGGTGTACGGCAGCGCGGACGCGAACCGGTAGCGGGCCAGCAGCTGCCCGAACAGGCCGACCACCCCGGCCGCCACCGCCGTGGACGCCACCGGCGAGATGTCGCCCGTGTAGTGCATCGCCCCGTACACCACCCAGGCGACCCCGCCGTTCAGCGTCACCACCAGCACGGTGGACCGCTCCTGCTGGAGCAGCACGGCGAACGCGAGCGACAGTCCCAGGGACGCGGCGATCTGGAGCACCGGCTGCGGGTCCCCGACGAGGGCCGCGTCCGGGACCAGATTGGCGCCGAGCTGCACGCCGAAGTACAGCACAGTCAGCACGCCGATCACGATGCCGACGAAGAAGTACAGCACCTCCAGCAGACGTGCGGACGCCGTGATGTAGAAGCCGGTCAGACCGTCCTGCACGCCCGCCACCAGCGCCCGTCCGGGCAGCAGGGCGAACAGCCCACCGGTGATCACCGCGGACGCCTTCACGTCCGCGTGCGCCAGGGTCAGCGCCACCCCGATCGCGGCCGGCGGCGTCGCGGCCACCGTGAACTGGTAGAACTCCGGCAGCCCGCGCCCGGCGCACAGCCAGGCCAGCCGGTCGCCGAGCATGGCGCCGACCGCCGCCGCGACGAACACCAGCAGACCACCACCGACCAGCACCGAGGCGGAGCCGGCGAGCAGCCCGCTCCCGGCCGTCAGCGCCCAGCCCGGGTAGGGGTGCCGGTTACGGCGGATCTCCGCCAGCCTCCGGTACGCCTCCTCCAGGGAGACATGGGTCTCGTCGTCGCTGAGGTCGTCCACCAGCTGGTAGACGGCCGCCAGCCGGGTGTAGTCGGGGCTGCGGCGGCGCACCGTGCGGGAGGCGGTCACCGGGTCGTCGACCAGGGACGGCTGGTAGGAGACGGCGAGCAGGGTGAAGGTGACGTTGGGCTCGCAGCGGTCCAGGCCGTAGGCGCGGCACACGGCGAACATCGCCGCCTCCACGTCCTCGGCGCCCTCACCGCCGGCCAGCAGCAGCTCCCCGATACGCAGGCTCAGGTCCAGCACGCGCGGCACCGCCGGGCCGGACTCGTCGTGCCGCTGCACCGGCTCCGGGGCGGGCCGCTCGGTCACCGGCATGCGCAGCATCGTGCGCATCCGGTCCTGCCAGGGCACGTCCTTGGTCAGCCGGACCAGCGGGACACCGGTCGGCGGGGTGAAGGCGGCGGCCTGCCGGGCGCTGTACGTCCGCGGTGTGCTGAACGCCGAGCCCTCCGGCTCGTGCGCCGGGGGCGGGGCGACGTCCAGACCGTCCGGAAGGGCGAATTCCGAGGTGGTCTCGGACTCCGTTCCCGGCTTCGGCACGGCCAGCCCGTCGGGCACCGCGAACTCGGACGTCGTCGACGACTCGCTGTCGGCCGGCGCCATGAGACCGGAAGGATGTACGAAGGCGCTCCTCGCCTCGTCCGACTGCGGCTTGCGGTCCTCCGCGTCCGTCACGTGCCTTGCTCTCCCTGCTGACGACACCGTCCTTCAGTGTGCCCCCTGTCGCGCGGTGTGCGCACGCAGCGCGACGACGGGCCGCACGCCAGTGCGTGCGGCCCGTCGTCACGTCTCGCGGTGCGGGGGCTCAGTGGCCGCCCTGCTCCTTGAAGCGCTTGTAGGACCGCTCGATCTCGGCCTCGGCGTCGACCCGGCCGACCCAGTTGGCGCCCTCGACCGACTTGCCCGGCTCCAGGTCCTTGTAGACCTCGAAGAAGTGCTGGATCTCCAGACGGTCGAACTCCGACACGTGGTGGATGTCGCGCAGGTGCTCCACGCGCGGGTCCGTCGACGGGACGCACAGCAGCTTGTCGTCGCCGCCGGCCTCGTCGGTCATCCGGAACATGCCGATGGCGCGGCAGCGGATGAGGCAGCCCGGGAACGTCGGCTCGTCCAGGATGACCAGCGCGTCCAGCGGGTCGCCGTCCTCGCCGAGGGTGTTCTCGACGAAGCCGTAGTCGGTCGGGTAGGCGGTCGAGGTGAAGAGCCGACGGTCCAGGCGGATCCGACCCGTCTCGTGGTCCACCTCGTACTTGTTCCGCGAACCCTTCGGGATCTCGATCGTGACGTCGAACTCCACCGGACGCTCCTCCATGATCAGCACATCGTTCTGGTGGTTAAGTGTCCCTCACGCAGGTGTGTGATCGCGAAAGGGGCTGGTGGTCGTGCCAGAGCTGAGGCCTTGGCGGGCCGCGGTACCGCACGTCGTGCGGATCGCGGACGCCGTACGACCGCGTCTGGCGCGGGTCGCCGCGGCCGCCGGGCCGTGGTTCACCAGGGGGCGCCGGCCGGGATCACCGCAGGCCCCACGGGTCGCGCGGCCCGGAACCGGCTGGTACACCGCGACCGCCGCCACCGCCGGTCTGGCGCTGGCCGCGGGGGTGGCGACCGCCGCCGGCCCCTGGGACTCCTCGGGTCAGCGTACGGCCGAGCGGCACCGCGCCGTGGCCCTGGAAGCCTTGCGTGGCACAGATCACGACGGCTCCCGGGCGCGCGCCGGCACCCCGCCGCGCGGGCCGGGGGCCGCCCCGCCCGCCCCCTCCGTGCTCACCGGCCTCGGCGGCACCGCCACCGCCGCCCGGTCCGCGCCCGCCGGGAAGGCGCTCGCCGCCGTCCTCGACCCGCTGCTGAAGGACCCGGCGCTGGGCCGCCGCTCCGCCGCCGTGGTCGACGCCGCCACCGGCCGCCGCCTCTACGGCGCGGACTCCGCGAACGCGCTCACCCCCGCCTCCACCACGAAGATCGCCACCGCGGTCGCCGCGCTGTCCGCGCTGGGCCCCGACCACCGGCTCACCACCCGCACGGTCTACGAGCCCGACACGAAGGAGGTCGTGCTGGTCGGCGGCGGCGACCCCACGCTCACCGCCCGCAAGAAGGCCAAGGGGTCCGCGAGCCTGCGCGACCTCGCCGCCCGTACCGCGGCGGCCCTCGGCAAGCGGGGCGTGCGCAAGGTGACGCTGTCGTACGACACGACCCTCTACAAGGGCGGCACGGCCCACCCGATCGGGGTCAACCCGAACCTCGCCGCCGTCACCCCCCTGATGGCCGACGAGGGCCGCACCGACGACTCCTCCGGCGGACCCGCCCCGCGCGTCCCCGACCCCGCGGCCGACGCCGCCCGGACGTTCGGCGACCTGCTGAAGAAGCACGGGATCACGGCCACGCCGCCCGGCCCGTCGAAGTCGAGCACGCGCGCGACCACCCTCGCGACGGTCTCCTCGCCGCCGCTCTCCTCACTCGTCGAGCGCATGCTGACCCACAGCGACAACGACCTCGCCGAGGCGCTCGCCCGGCACACCGCGGTGGCCACCGGCAAGCCGGCCGACTTCGCCGGCGCGGGGGCGGCGGTCACCGCGCGTCTCAAGCAGCTCAAGCTGCCCGTGAAGGGCGTCGTGATCAAGGACGGCAGCGGCCTGGACCGCGGCGGCCGGCTCACCGCCGACCTGCTCACCGCCCTCCTCGTCAAGGCCGGCGACCCCGCCCACCCGGAACTGCGCTCCGCCCTCACGGGCCTCCCCGTCGCCGGCTTCACCGGCACCCTCTCCGGCCGCTACGCCGACGGCGCGGCGGGCGTGGTCCGCGCCAAGACCGGCACGCTGACCGGCGTCAACACGCTCGCCGGCACGGTCGTGGACCGCGACGGCCGCCTGCTGGCCTTCGCGTTCCTCGCGAACGACACGACGGGACCGGAGGCGGCCCAGACGGCCTTGGACAAGGCCGCGACAGCCTTGGCGACATGCGGCTGCCGCACGCCGTAGGGGGTGTGAGCGACAACGCCCTCCAGGGGCGCTGTCCGGCCGCGGGCTGTGAGGATCTGCCCGTTTCCCCACCCCTCACGTACCGTTGACACATGACGAGCATCGGTGGTGCTGCCTCATCCGGCATGGTCGACTGGAACCTCGCGGTCGCGACCGCGACCAGGCTCGTGCGGCCGGGCCCCGACGTGAGCCGGGACGAGGCCCGCGCCGTCGTCGCGGAGCTCCGCCGCCACGCGCAGTCCGCGGAGGAACACGTCCGCGGCTTCACCGGTCTCGGCACCCCCGAGACCCATGACACGCCCCTCCTCGTGGTGGACCGCCCCGGATGGGTGCGGGCCAACGTCGCCGGCTTCCGCGAGCTGCTCAAACCCCTGCTCGACAAGATGCAGGAACGACGCGGCACGAGCCCCGGCAACGTCATGATGGGCGCCGTCGGCGGCAAGGTCACCGGCGTGGAGCTGGGCCTGCTCCTGTCGTTCCTGGCCTCCCGTGTCCTCGGCCAGTACGAGACCTTCGCCCCCGCCACCCGGGACCTCCCGGCCGGCGCGGGCGGCGGCGGACGCCTGCTCCTGGTCGCCCCCAACATCGTCCACGTCGAACGCGAACTGGACGTCGAGCCGCACGACTTCCGGCTGTGGGTGACGCTGCACGAGGAGACGCACCGCACCCAGTTCACCGCCGTGCCCTGGCTGCGCGACCACCTCGAGGGCGAGATCCAGGCGTTCCTCGCCGAGACCGACGTCGACCCGATGACCGTGCTGGAGCGGGTGCGCGAGGCCGCGCAGTCGCTGGTCGGCGGGCGCCCCGAGGGCGAGGAGGGCGAGGAGGGACGCTCCCTCGTGGAGATCGTGCAGACCCCCGCCCAGCGGGAGATCCTCGGCCGGCTCACCGCCGTGATGTCACTGCTGGAGGGCCACGCCGACTACGTCATGGACGGCGTGGGCCCCGAGGTCGTGCCGAGCGTCGCCGAGATCCGCGAGAAGTTCCAGCAGCGCCGCGCCAAGGGCGCCTCCCGGCTGGACCTGGCGCTGCGCAAGCTGCTCGGCCTGGACGCCAAGCTCCGCCAGTACCGCGACGGCGAGCGCTTCGTCCGCGCGGTCGTCGACGAGGTCGGCATGGAGGGCTTCAACCGGGTGTGGACGTCGCCGAACACCCTCCCCACCAAGGCGGAGATCGGCAAACCGGCGGACTGGATCACACGGGTGCACCGCAAACCGGAGGCATAGGCACCGCGCCCCCGTCGCGCGGGGCGTCCGGGCGAGGCAGACGGACGCCCCGCCAATCACCCGTCCGAGGGACCGTGGGCCCAGGGCAGGCGTGCAATGCTCGGGGAACGGCCCGTTTCTGTCACCATCTACACACTCTGCGTGACCGACCTTCGGGCTCAACCCCCCGGAACATCTTCATGAAGGGAACCGGACATGGGTCCCCATCCTGCGGTCGCGGCGATACGCCTGGCGGTCCGCCGCGTCCTGAACGACATCCTCGCCGAACACGGCCGGACGCCCGGCCGCCTCACGCCCGACGAGCGGTCCTCCTCCCCGCTCGTGCTCGTGGCCTGCTCCGGCGGCGCCGACTCCATGGCGCTCGCCTCCGCCCTCGCCTTCGAAGCCCCCCGCGCCGGTCTGCGCGCCGGCGGCGTCACCGTCGACCACGGCCTCCAGGCGGGCTCCGACCTGCGCGCCGCCGAGGTCGCCTCCCGGCTGCGCGAACTCGGCCTGGACCCCGTCGAGTCGGTCGCCGTCACCGTCGGCCGCGAGACACGGGTGGCGCACAGCGCCGCGTACAGGGGCGGCGGCAGCCGGGCGGGCGGCCCCGAGGCCGCCGCCCGGGACGCCCGCTACGCCGCCCTCGACGCCGCCGCCGAGCGCCATCGCGCCGCCGCCGTCCTGCTCGGCCACACCCGCGACGACCAGGCCGAGACGGTGCTGCTCGGCCTCGCCCGCGGCTCCGGCATCCGTTCCCTGTCCGGCATGGCCGCGGTCTCGGGGGCCGACGGCCGTTACCGGCGCCCCTTCCTCCAGCTCGACCGGCAGACCGCCCGCAAGGCCTGCATGGTCCAGTCCCTGCCCGTCTGGGACGACCCGCACAACACCGACCCCGCCTACACCCGCTCCCGGCTGCGCCACGAGGGCCTGCCCGCCCTGGAGAAGGCCCTCGGCAAGGGCGTCGTCGAGGCCCTCGCCCGTACGGCCCAGCTCTCCCGTGACGACGCCGACGCCCTCGACGCCTGGGCCGGGAAGGCCGCGGCCGGCGTCCGGGACGCCGACGGCCGCCTGGAGTGCGCCGCGCTGCACGACCTGCCGCCCGCCGTGCGCCGACGGGTGCTGCGCCGGGCCGCCATCGAGGCCGGCGCACCGGCCGGTTCGCTGTTCGCCCGCCACATCGAGGAGGTCGACCGGCTGATCACCGGCTGGCGCGGTCAGGGGGCCATCAATCTCCCCGGCCGGGTCGTCGCCCGCCGGCAGGGTGGCAGACTGGTGATTCGGCAGGGCTGAATCCGGACCCCACCGACCGAAAAGCCGCGGGGCGGACCGGACCGGCCGGTGGGACGACCGAAAGTGATGCGGGTGGACGCGAACGACATGGGTGCCGACCTCGAGAAGGTGCTCATCACCAAGGAAGAGATCGACGCCAAGCTGGTGGAGCTGGCGGCGAAGATCGACGCGGAGTACGCGGGCAAGGACCTGCTGATCGTCGGCGTGCTCAAGGGCGCGGTGATGGTGATGGCCGACCTCGCCCGGGCGCTGTCCACCCCCGTCACGATGGACTGGATGGCCGTGTCCTCGTACGGGGCGGGCACGCAGTCCTCGGGCGTGGTGCGGATCCTCAAGGACCTCGACACGGACATCAAGGGCCGGCACGTCCTGATCGTCGAGGACATCATCGACTCCGGCCTGACGCTGTCCTGGCTGATCTCCAACCTCGGCTCGCGCGAGCCCGCCTCCCTCAAGGTGTGCACGCTGCTGCGCAAGCCCGAGGCCGCCAAGGTCGCCATCGACGTCGAATGGGTGGGTTTCGACATCCCCAACGAGTTCGTCGTCGGCTACGGCCTGGACTACGCCGAGAAGTACCGCAACCTGCCGTTCGTCGGGACGCTCGCGCCCCACGTCTACGGCGGGTGAACCGCGGCGGCCCCGGCCGCCGTACGTGATCGGGAACCCCGGCGGGCTCCGCGGCGTTGGAGCATGCGTGGACGCCATTGCCGGCCGTCCCTCGCAGCGTCGGGGGCCGATGCTGGGGTACCGTCCGAAGAACAGCCTTTATCAAACTCACTATGGCAGGAGGGACGGGGCGGCACCGCTCCGTATGGATGGACGTGAAGCGATACTTCCGTGGGCCGGTCATGTGGATCGTGCTGGCCGTCCTTGCCGTGGTCGTGTTGATGCAGGTCGTCGGCTCGTCCGGCGGCTACAAGACGGTGGACACGGGCCAGGTCGTCCAGGCGATCAATGAGAACAAGGTCGAGTCGGCCAAGCTGACCACCGGCGACGAGCAGACCATCAAGGTCCAGCTCAAGGACGGCCAGAAGGTCGAAGACAGCTCGAAGATCCAGGCGAGCTACATCGGCGACCAGGGCGTCACCATCGCCAGCACGCTGCAGGACAAGTTCCAGAACAAGCAGATCCCCGACGGCTACACGGTCTCGCCGTCGAAGCAGAACCCCTTCGTGAGCATTCTGCTGTCCCTGCTTCCCTTCGTCCTCATCGTGGTCGTCTTCCTGTTCCTGATGAACCAGATGCAGGGCGGCGGCTCCCGCGTCATGAACTTCGGGAAGTCCAAGGCGAAGCTCATCACCAAGGACACCCCGAAGACGACGTTCGCCGACGTCGCGGGCTCCGACGAGGCCGTCGAGGAACTCCACGAGATCAAGGAGTTCCTGCAGGAGCCGGCGAAGTTCCAGGCCGTGGGCGCCAAGATCCCCAAGGGCGTGCTGCTCTACGGCCCGCCCGGAACGGGCAAGACCCTGCTCGCGCGCGCCGTCGCGGGCGAGGCGGGCGTCCCGTTCTACTCGATCTCGGGCTCCGACTTCGTCGAGATGTTCGTCGGTGTCGGCGCCTCCCGTGTCCGTGACCTGTTCGAGCAGGCCAAGGCGAACGCCCCGGCGATCGTCTTCGTCGACGAGATCGACGCGGTCGGCCGCCACCGCGGCGCCGGCCTCGGCGGCGGTCACGACGAGCGCGAGCAGACGCTGAACCAGCTGCTCGTCGAGATGGACGGCTTCGACGTCAAGGGCGGCGTGATCCTGATCGCCGCGACCAACCGCCCGGACATCCTCGACCCGGCGCTGCTGCGTCCCGGCCGCTTCGACCGCCAGATCGCGGTGGACCGTCCGGACATGCAGGGCCGCCTCGAGATCCTCAAGGTGCACCAGAAGGGCAAGCCGGTCGCCCCGGACGTCGACCTCGGCGCCGTCGCCCGCCGCACGCCCGGCATGACCGGCGCCGACCTGGCCAACGTGCTGAACGAGGCCGCGCTGCTCACCGCGCGCAGCGACCAGAAGCTGATCGACAACAAGATGCTCGACGAGGCGATCGACCGCGTCGTCGCGGGCCCGCAGAAGCGGACTCGGATCATGTCCGACAAGGAGAAGAAGATCACCGCGTACCACGAGGGCGGACACGCCCTGGTCGCGGCGGCCTCACCGAACTCCGACCCGGTCCACAAGATCACCATCCTGTCGAGAGGCCGCGCCCTCGGCTACACCATGGTCCTGCCGGACGAGGACAAGTACTCCACCACGCGCAACGAGATGCTGGACCAGCTGGCGTACATGCTGGGCGGCCGCGCGGCGGAGGAGCTGGTCTTCCACGACCCGACCACCGGTGCCGCCAACGACATCGAGAAGGCCACGGGACTGGCCCGCGCGATGGTCACCCAGTACGGCATGACCGAGCGGCTCGGCGCCATCAAGTTCGGCGGCGACAACTCGGAGCCGTTCCTCGGCCGTGAGATGGCTCACCAGCGCGACTACTCGGAAGAGGTCGCCGCGCTGGTCGACGAAGAGGTCAAGAAGCTCATCGAGACCGCGCACAACGAGGCGTGGGAGATCCTCGTCGAGAACCGCGACGTCCTCGACAACCTGGTCCTGGCCCTCCTGGAGAAGGAGACGCTGGGCAAGGAGGAGATCGCCGAGGTCTTCGCGCCGATCGTGAAGCGCCCGCCCAGGCCCGCCTGGACCGGCTCCTCGCGCCGTACGCCGTCCACCCGTCCGCCGGTCCTCTCCCCCAAGGAGCTGGCCCTGACGAACGGGGCGAACGGCGCCACGCCGGCCATCTCCACCGCGAAGACCACCACGACGGACCCCGCCCCGCAGCCGGAGCGGACCCCGGAGGAGCGCCCCGAGAGCTGACCGAAGGCTCCCGGAGCCCCCACCGGGCCCGGAATGGATGCCGCGTCCCCCTGGTTCTAGCCTGGGGGACGCGGCATTTTGCGTACCCCGCAGTTCGAGACGCGTGCCCGGCACGCGTGCAGGCACAGGAACGAGGCACCCATGACCGACCCCGTGACGCTGGACGGCATAGCCCCCATCGGTGAGTTCGATGAGAAGCGGGCCCGGAACGCCGTGCGCGAGCTGCTGATCGCGGTGGGCGAGGACCCGGACCGTGAGGGCCTGCGGGAGACTCCGGCGCGCGTGGCCCGTGCCTACCGGGAGATCTTCGCGGGGCTGTGGCAGAAGCCGGAGGACGTCCTGACGACGACCTTCGACCTCGGCCACGACGAGATGGTGTTGGTCAAGGACATCGAGGTCCTGAGCAGCTGCGAGCACCATCTGGTGCCGTTCGTCGGAGTCGCTCATGTCGGTTACATCCCGTCGATCGACGGCAAGATCACGGGCCTGTCGAAACTCGCCCGGCTTGTGGATGTCTACGCCCGGCGCCCGCAGGTGCAGGAACGACTCACCACTCAGGTCGCCGACTCCTTGATGGAGATCCTGGAACCGCGTGGGGTGATCGTCGTCGTCGAATGCGAGCACATGTGCATGTCGATGCGGGGAGTGCGGAAGCCGGGGGCGAAGACCATCACGTCGGCCGTGCGGGGGCAGTTGCGTGACCCTGCCACCCGCAACGAGGCGATGAGCCTGATCATGGCGCGATAGCCCGATTGTCAGAGGTGCCCGGTACGGTCCCGATCGGCGTAGTGAATTGCTGATCACAAGGGGGCTTGGCATTGAACGGGCTGCCCAGCAAGCAGTTGGTCAATGTGGTCGGGGGGTGTCGGCAGGCTCGGAATGTCGAGGTGCGCTCGAAGCTCTGGAGTCTTGAGGGGACGCGCACAGTTCAGACGACGGTGGTGGAGGTGGCGGCCTCGAAGGCGCGCCAAGTCGTCGACGTAGTCACCGATCGCGTGACGTTCACTCTTGCGGCGCGACTGGAGTTGGCTACGGCAGGCGGCTGGGTTGCTGCCGGCGAGGCGGCGAACGCCATGATCGCGTGGACGGACGCACGTAAGCTGTGCCGGGAGCGGCTGACCATCCGGCCCGGCTACGCGTTCGGTTACTTCGTCGGGGCCACATGCGCTGACGGGACGGTAGGCAGGAACTGCGTGTCCCTCGTCGTCAACGAGTCCGCGTTCGCCGCTCGCTACGCCGACTGCCTGACGGAGGCGACCGGGTTGTCCGCTCGCCTGGAGCCGGTGACCCGTCCGTCCGGTTACCTCCAGCGAGACGTGCCGGGCTTTCGCGTACGGGTCGTCTCCTCGTACCTCGCTGACGCCGTGCGGCAATACGTGGGCGGGGACGCGCATCACCTGCGGCAGCGCTTTCCGCGGGTGGTTCTCCGGGACATCGACACGTTCACCGGCTTCCTGGACGGTTACGCCGACGGGGACGGGTTTCGTCACAAGGGGTGGGGCGGGCGCACCGTGGTCAGTGCCAATGTGCCCTTCCTGGCCGAACTGGCTCAGATCATCGGTGCGAGATTCACGCCGCGGCCGAAGGGGAGGGCTTCGCAGCTCGTCATCACCGACCGCTGGTGGGCACGAGACACCTTCGTGCCCGAGAACCACCCTTTGGAACCGGTCGAATCGGCCTGGGTCACAGTGAATGAGGTCCGTCGGCGGTCCGCCGGAGGAACGAAGCCTTTCACGCTGTACAGCTACCGTCTCGACCCCTACCCCGGCTTCCTGGTCAATGGCCACCTCGTCCGGCAGCCTTGATGGCTCAGCTCGCCGGGGCCGTGCCCGGGTGGTCGTCGTCCTCGTCGTCCGGGAGCTTGCAGACGTGCTCCAGGAACTTGGCCGCCGCTATCACGCCGATGCCCGCCACCACGGAGAAGCCGGCGTAGATGGCCTGGTCGCGGCGGGCGGGGATGTCCAGGGAGCCGAGCAGCACGACGAACGTGCCGCCGTAGAGGCCGGCGACGAGGGCCGCCACCAGCGCGCTGGCCTGTCCGAAGACCACCGCGCGGGCCGCCTGAAGCGGGTCGACGCCCTTGGCGTCGGGCCGGCGCTCACGCTGGGCCTTGAGGCGGGCGCGCAGGGAGAGCGCGGTGGCCGCGAGGACCGCGGCGATCAGGGCGAGGACGATGGGCGCGGCCACGGGCACGCTCGGGAGGGTCCCCAGCGAGTTCCACAGGCGGGCGCCGGCCCAGGACAGGACTCCGGCGACGACGAAGACGCCGGCCAGCACCCTGATGCGCAGCTCTTTCACGGTGTCCCTTCGCGTTCCCCCGGCCGGTGGCCCCGGCTGTGACCGTCCTCGACCTTAACGGCTACTCGGGCAGCCGGAGTTCCAGGTCGGCGCGCGGCGTGACACCGTCGCGGGTGACCGTGTCCAGCAGCTCCGCCACCGGGCCGCGTCCGGGGAGTTCGGCGGCGGGCTCGATGTCCAGCCAGGGGGCGAGCACGAAGGCGCGCTCGTGGGCGCGCGGGTGCGGCAGGGTGAGCTGCGGGTCGTCGGAGTGGAGGTCGGCGTAGGCGACGATGTCGACGTCCAGGGTGCGCGGTCCCCAGCGTTCGTCCCGTACCCGGTGGAAGGCGTCCTCGACCGCCTGGGCGCGCTCCAGCAGGGAGGACGGCGGCAGGGTGGTCCTCAGCACGGCGACCGCGTTGAAGTAGGACGGCTGGCTGCCCGGCTCGACGCCCCACGGCTCCGTCTCGTACACGGGGGAGACCGCCTTGACCCGGATGCCCGGGGTGTCCTCGAGGGCGTCCACGGCCGCCTGGAGCGTCTCCAGGCGGTTGCCCAGGTTGGCGCCGAGGGACACGACGGCCCGTTTCGGGTTCTGGAGGGTGGTGTCGGCGGCGTCCACCTGCTCGACCACGGAGGCGGGGACGGGCTGGACGGTCGGGTCGGTGTGGCCCTTGGTGGACGGCCTGGTCATGCGCGGCTCCGGGTGATGGTGACGGTCACGTCGTCGAAGGGCACGGTGATCGGCGCGTCCGGCTTGTGGACGCGTACCTCGACCTCGCGTACGACGTCGTGCTTCAGGCAGACCTGGGCGATGCGCTCGGCGAGGGTCTCGATGAGGTTGACGGGCTCGCCCTCGACGACGGCCACCACCTCTTCCGCCACGATGCCGTAGTGCACGGTTTTCGTCAGGTCGTCGTCGGCGGCGGCCGGGCGGGTGTCCAGGCCGAGGACGAGGTCCACGAGGAAGGTCTGGCCCTCCTCGCGTTCCTTTGGGAACACACCATGGTGCCCGCGGGCCCTCAGGCCGCTCAGCGCGACACGATCCACGCGAATCACTCCTGCTGTCGTCGGTCCGGCCGGTCGGTGCCCTGTGCGGACGGCACACCGGCGCGCTCTCGAATCTACCCGCGGCGGGCGCCGGCCCCGGTGGTCCGGGGTGGCGGCCGCCGGACCGCCGGGGCCGCCGGCCGTGCCGGCCGTGGTGAGTTGCGCCACGTGCGGGTCAGGGCGGGGTCGGGGTGTCGTCGTCCTCGTCGTCGTCCTCCTCGGCGAGGACGGGGGAGGCGTGGTGGGACCAGAGCTTCCACCCGGACGGGGTGCGCCGGTACACGTTGGTGGCGACGACGAGCTGCCCGACCAGCGGCCCCAGCTCCTCGCCCTCCTCGGGGGCGGGACCGCCGCTGAGGATGTTCTCCGTGCAGGTCACCACGGCCGTGTCTCCGGTGACGGAGACGTGCACGTCGGTGAGGAAGAACTGGATGTAGTCGGTGTTCGCCATGATCAGCGCGTACGAGCGGAGCACCTCGCCGCGTCCGGTGAGCACCGGCCAGCCGGGGTGCACGCAGGAGACGACGCCCGTGTCGGCGGGGTCGTGGTACTCCTCGTCGACGCCGAGGTCGGCGGGGGTGAGCCAGGCCGACGCGACCTCCTCGAAGTCGCCCCTCTCCAGTGCCTCGTAGAAGGCGGTGTTGGCGGCCTCGACCTGCTCGACGTCGGTGTGGGGTGCGGTCACCGGGCTCCTTCCGCACCGTGCTCGGGGGATGTGGGGTCGTCGTCCTGGCGCGCTTCCTGTATCGCGCGGACCACCCGTACGGCGTCGGCGCTGGCCCGGACCTCGTGCACGCGTACCGCCCACGCGCCCGCCTGGGCCGACAGGGCGGAGACGGCGGCGGTGGCCGCGTCGCGTTCGCGGGCGGGCGGGGGCGGGGCGTCGGGGCCCGCCAGCACCCGGCCGAGGAACCGCTTGCGGGACGCGGCGACGAGCAGGGGGTGGCCGAGGCCCAGCAGGCGGTCGAGGCGGGCGAGCAGCGCGAGGTCGTGCCCGGCGTCCTTGGAGAAGCCGAGACCGGGGTCGACGATCACGCGGTCGGCGGCGATGCCGCCCTCCAGGACGGCCTCCACGCGCGCGTGGAGCTCGTCGGCGACCTCGGTGACCACGTCGTCGTACTCGCCCCTGACGTTGCCGCCCTCCAGGAAGCCGCGCCAGTGCATGACGACGAAGGGGGCTCCGGCGGCGGCGACGACGCCGATCATGGCGGGGTCGGCGAGGCCGCCGCTGACGTCGTTGACCAGGGCGGCGCCGGCCGCGAGCGACTGCTCGGCGACGGAGGCGCGCATGGTGTCGACGGAGACGGTGACGCCCTCCGCGGCGAGGCCGCGGACCACCGGGATGACGCGCTTGAGCTCCTCGGCCTCGTCGACGCGGGTGGCGCCGGGGCGGGTGGACTCGCCGCCGACGTCCACCAGGTCGGCGCCCTGTGCGACCAGGTCGAGGCCGTGCTTGACGGCCGTGGTGGTGTCGAACCAGCGTCCTCCGTCGGAGAAGGAGTCGGGGGTGACGTTCACGACTCCCATGACCGCGCACCGGTCCCAGTGGGGGAGGCCCGCGACCTGACGGCGTCCGCTGTGAGTGCTCATACGTTCAGCGTAGGCCCAGGGAGGGTGCGTGGTGCCGCACGGGCCCGGCACGCGGGAAACGAGGTGGGCGGACATTGGCGGAGCCTTTCGGGCCGCATTGCCGTGAGGGGACGTGCGGAAGACCGGGGGAGCGGGAAAGGGGCGGAAACGGGGTTCCCGGCCCGGTGGGGAGAAGCGGATCTCCGTCGGGGAGAGGCACCCTCCGGGGAGGGGGCGCGGGAGAGGCGCCGAAACGGATCCAAAGGGTGGGGCGGACGGGCGCCGGCGGGCGGAATCGGAGGGCGGGGCGGGCCCGGGGCGCGCCGGTGGGGAGGGGCGGCCGGGGCGCGGGGCGGGGGCGTCGGGCGGGTGCCGGGGAACGGGCTAACCGGAATGCGCGGAGCGCGAGTTGTGCGCCGCACCGGCCGAATAAATGATCTTGACGAAAATTCAATGACCCGCTTTTCACGTGCGGTCCCGTTCGCTGACGGCCTGTGAAACGTCGCGTGTGGCTTTCTTTTTGCGGGGCGGGGCACCATCATTCGCCTACGCGCGGTAAGTTTCTGGCCATGCCACGTGGACGTCACCGTCATTCCCCGCCTCTGCACAGGATGCTGCCCCCGTCGGCGATCGCAGGCGTCTCCGTCGTCTGCGCCCTGGGGCCCTGGGTGTTCACACAACCGATGGTGCTCCGTCTCCTGGCCGCGGCCGCCGCGGCCACGGCGATCGTGGGCGCCGTCGTGATGCGTCACTGGGACGCCCAGGCGGGCAAACGCGTCGCCGACCTCACGCGCGCGCGGGCGAGCGACGAATGGCGTTTCGAGGAGCGGGTCGCCGAACTCGAGTCGGACCTCGAGGAGTCGCGTGAGCTGCGCATGAAGCTGGAGCAGCGGCTGCGCGCCAAGCGCGCCGAACTGGCGGGGCTGCGCAACGAGCACGCCGCGCTGCTGCGCCGGTACGCGGCGGCCGAGGCGGAGCGCGCGAACGTCCTCGAGGAGCGGCGGGTGCTGGAGATCGAGGCGGCCGTCCCGGCACGCGCCCTGCCCGCGGGCGCGCCCGCGACGCCCGAGCCGCAGCGCGTCGCCGCCGAGCCGGCCGCGGACGCGACGGACGTGGAGCGGACGGAGGACGCCGGGCAGGAGGAGAAGACCGCCGGCGTCTTCTCCCCGGAGGGTTCGAAGCTGTACCTGAAGGCCGACGCGGCGCTGGCGCGGTTCGCGGGGAAGCCGGAGCCGAAGCCCGAGGCACAGGCCGAGGCGGATTCCGACGCGCCCGAGGAGCCCTCCGTGCCGGCCGGGCGCAAGGAGAGCGCCCCCGGAGCCGCGAAGGCCGGGGACGCCCCGGAGGCCGCCGCCTCGAAGACCACCGCCCCCAAGGGCGGCGGCACGCCCGAGGACGACGGGCCCGGGCCGGCGAAGCGGCCCAGGCCCGACCCGGCGCAGGAGGACGAGGCCGGGGGGCAGCCCCGGGCGGCCGGCGACCATGAGCGCGCGGCCGCCCCCACCGCACCCGCGGCCTCCGCCGCCCCGGCCGTGAGGCAGCCTGCCGGGCACTTCACGGTGCCGACCGCGGTGGCGGTCGTCCCGCCGACGCAGCCTGTGCGGCGGCCCGTGCAGGACGACGGGTTCGACTTCTTCGGCACCAAGAAGGACGCCCAGCGCTCCGCCCTGGACGCCGTGCAGAACGAGGACCTCGCCGACGTCGTCGGCCAGGAGGCGCTCGCGCTGCACAAGGCGGAGGCCGAGGCGCAGTACAAGCCGGCCGCCGAGGAGACGCGCGCCGGTCAGGTCATCGACCTGACGGCCCACGACGAGACCGAGCACATCGACCTCCAGGGACTGCGCAGCGCGGTCTCCTGACGCGCGTGGACACGGCAGAGGGGCCCCGCCCAGGCGGGGCCCCTTTCCTGTGCGCGATCGCCTGTCAGGCCATCCAGCGGTCCGGCAGGGCGTCCCTGCGCCCGGTGCGGGACCGTTCCGCCTGGGCGCGCAGCAGGGCGGCGGCCTCACCGGCGGGGCGCAGGCGGGCGGTCACGGTGCCGTTGGCGCCGGTGTCCACATGGACGTCGGCGACCCCGTGCGCCCGCTGCCAGGGCCCCTGGGCGAGCCGTACGCTCTGCACCTTCGCGTGCGGCACCAGCGACAGGCTGCGCCGCAGCAGGCCGCGCCGGGCGGCGAACACCGCGTCCGTGACGGCGAGCCCGTAGCCCCGCCACCACACCGGCACGCACCACCGCGCGCCGCGCGGCGGGCGGGAGAACGCCTCGGGCGGGGGCACGGTCACCCCGGGCAGGACGCGTGCGACGACCGACTCGGCCATCGCGCGCGGGGCCACCGGCAGCAGCAGGGAGTTGGACGACCCGGCCACGTCCAGCTCCACGCGCACCCATCCGCGTCTGCGCCACAGCAGCGGCTCGACCAGCCGTACGGTCTGCACCCGGCCGGGCGGCACCGTCTCGTGCGCCCGGTCCAGCAGCCCGTGGTCGATGCGGAGGCCGTCGGGCGACTCGCCCAGCGTCCAGTCGTACTCGGCGACGAAGCGGCCCACGCTGCTCGCGCCCGCCGCGCCGAGCATCGGCACGCCCGCCGCGAGCACCGTCCACAGGCTGTGGGTGGCCGTCCACAGCAGCGGCAGGGCGACGGCGGCGACCAGCAGCCAGCCCCAGGTCGCCCCGGTCAGCAGCAGCGAGACGGCCAGCACGCCCGGCGGCACCCGCAGCATCCGCTGGGAGGGCGCCTCGCCCACCTCGTGCGCGGTCTCCGGGGCGAACCCGGCCGCCCGCGCCAGCAGTTCCGCGCGCAGCGCCCGCGCCTCACCCGCCCCGAGGAACGCCAGCTCGTCCTTCTTGTCGGTGCCTATGACGTCGAGTTTCAGCTTGGCCACGCCCGCGACCCGCGCCAGCAGCGGCTGGGTGACGTCGATCGCCTGGATCCGCTCCAGCCGGATGTGCGCGGTGCGCCGGAACAGCAGCCCGGTGCGCACCCGCAGCTCGCTGTCGGTCACCGCGAAATGGGTGAACCACCAGCTCAGGAAGCCGTAGAGGGCGGCGGCCGGGATGAGCACGCCGAGCCCGACCAGCAGCGTGGTCGTGGTCAGCCGGGTGAGCTGGCGCTGCGCGCCGTCGGGATCGTGCACCGCCCAGCCCATCAGGACGGCCACCGGCGCCCACGCCCGCCGCAGCGGCGTGACGGGGTGCAGCCGCCGCTCGGCCACGGGCGGCCGGCCGGTCACGTCCTCCTGGACGCCGGGCGCGGTCACAGCCCCGCCGACCGGGCCTCGCCCAGCTCGGTGAGCCGGTCGCGCAGCCGCTCCGCCTCGGCCGGGTCGAGCCCGGGGATGGTCGCGTCGGTGGCCGCGGCCGCCGTGTGCAGCTGCACGCTGGCCAGCCCGAAGTGCCGCTCGACGGGCCCGGAGGTGACCTCCACGAGCTGCATCCGCCCGTACGGCACGACCGTCTCCTCGTGCCACAGCACACCGCGGCTGATCAGCAGGTCGTCGGCGCGCTCGGCGTACCGCCAGGAGCGCCAGTTGCGCTCCAGCATCACCCAGCCCCACAGCAGCAGGGCCAGCGGCAGCACCGCGAAGGCGCCCCAGGCGGGCCCGGCCAGCAGGCCCGGGACCAGTGCGGTGGCCAGGGTCAGCAGCCCCAGCCACACCACCAGCAGCAGCCGCCTCATCGTCAGCAGCCCGGGCGGCAGCGCCCGCCAGGCCGGCTCCGCGCCGGCGTCCGGCGTCGGCGTCCCCTGCGCGTCCGCTGTCCCCGTGTCGTGCGGGCTCCCCGTCTCCATGGGGCCAGCGTACGTAGGACAGACTGTGTCCATGACTCCTACGACGGAGACCATGGTCGGAATCGGCGGCGCGGCGGAGAGCACCGACATGGTGCTCAACATCGGCCCGCAGCACCCGTCCACGCACGGTGTGCTGCGGCTGAAGCTGGTGCTGGACGGCGAGCGGATCGTCCACGCGGAGCCCGTGGTCGGCTACATGCACCGGGGCGCGGAGAAGCTGTTCGAGGCCCGTGACTACCGGCAGATCGTCATGCTGGCCAACCGGCACGACTGGCTGTCGGCGTTCTCCAACGAGCTGGGCGTGGTCCTCGCCGTGGAGCGGATGCTCGGCATGGAGGTCCCCGAGCGGGCGGTGTGGCTGCGCACGCTGCTCGCCGAGCTGAACCGGGTGCTCAACCACCTGATGTTCCTCGGCTCCTATCCGCTGGAGCTCGGCGGCATCACCCCGATCTTCTACGCCTTCACCGAGCGCGAGAAGCTCCAGCACGTCATGGAGGAGGTCTCCGGCGGGCGCATGCACTACATGTTCAACCGCGTCGGCGGCCTCAAGGAGGACCTCCCGGCCGGCTGGTCCACGCGCGCGCGTGCCGCAGTCGCCGAGGTCCGCTCGCGCATGGACCGCTTCGACGACCTGGTGCTCGGCAACGAGATCTTCCGCGGCCGCACCCGGAGCGTCGGCGTGCTGCCGGCGGAGGCGGTGCACGCGTACGGGGTGAGCGGGCCGATCGGGCGCGCCTCCGGCGTCGACTTCGACCTGCGCCGCGACGAGCCGTACCTGGCCTACGGCGAGCTGGGCGACGTCCTGAGGGTGGTCACCCGTGAGGAGGGCGACTGCCTGGCCCGCTTCGAGTGCCTGCTGGAGCAGACGCACAACTCCCTGGACCTCGCCGACGCCTGCCTCGACCGGCTGGCTCAGCTGCCGCCGGGCCCGGTCAACCAGCGGCTCCCCAAGGTCCTCAAGGCGCCCGAGGGCCATACGTACGCGTGGACCGAGAACCCACTCGGCATCAACGGCTACTACCTGGTCAGCAAGGGCGAGAAGACGCCGTACCGGCTGAAGCTGCGGTCGGCGTCGTACAACAACATCCAGGCGCTCACCGAGCTGCTGCCGGGCACGCTGGTCGCGGACATGGTGGCGATCCTGGGGTCGATGTTCTTCGTCGTCGGCGACATCGACAAGTAGCCGTCAGCTCTCCAGGACGCCCTCGGCGCCCACCGGCTGCACCAGCCACCCGAAGTCGCCGAGGCCGCCCGGCGCGGTCAGCTCGGCGGCCTCCCCGGCGGCGGCGAGGGCGCGGACGTAGCCGGCCGGGTCGCTGCTCGCCAGGGACAGCGGGGGACGCCCGCCCGTGACGCCCAGGGCGCGCAGGGCGTCCCGCTGCGTCAGCAGGCGCGCGCCCGGCAGGGCGGGGGCGGCGGCGCACGCGTCCAGCGCGACGTGCGCCGTCAGGTCACGGGAGCCGTCCGGCACCGGCGCCGTCTCCCGGCCCTCCCGGAACGCCGTCAGCGTCCCGAACGGCGGGCGCGCGCCGGCGGTGTGCGCGTAGTCCACGGCGACGGCGGCGCCGCGCTCCAGCGTCTCCACGGCCGCCGTCCAGGCCCGGTCCCGGGGCAGCCCGATCTCCGCGCGCAGGCCCTCCTCGGGCGGCAGCGGCCACCACCGGTCCAGCCAGCCGGCGTCGGGACCGGCGACCGGCTCCCCGAGCCGCTCGGCGCCGTCCGCCCGCACCAGCACGTACCGGGGGGTGCCGGAGGCGTCCACCTCGGCGACGTCCACCGGTACGTTGTCCAGCCACTCGTTGGCGAACAGCAGGCCCGTGACCCCCTCGGGCGGCTCGTCCCGCCACACGATCCGGCCGTCCAGCCCGTCGGGGCGCGCGGCCAGCTCGACCGCGTATGGGCGCACGCGGTCCGCCACGTCCGCGGGGAGCGCGCCGAGCACGCCGGTGACCAGTTCGCCTCGTCCGGCCGCCATGTCCACGAAGTCCAGCGCCCGCGGGCGGCCCAGCGCCTCGTCGACCCGGCACAGCAGCCGCGCCACGGCGCGGGCGTACAGGGGCGAGGCGTGCACGGACGTCCGGAAGTGGGCGGCCGGGCCCGCGCCGGGACGGCGGTAGAAGCCGTCCGGGCCGTACAGGGCCTCCCGGGCCGCCTCCCGCCAGCCGCGGAAGCCGTCGTCCGCCGTCCCGGTCGTTCCCGCCGTCACCGCTTGCCCGCGTCCGCCGTCGCCGTCGTCACCGGCCCAGGCTACGTGCGCGCGCCGGACGGGCCTCCACCTTGCGGAGTACACGCGACGGGCGGGGATCGACCCTTCGGTTGACCCCTGCACGCATCTAACTTCCCTACGCTGGGTTACGTGCAGCGCCTCTATGACTTTCTCCGCAGGCACCCGACGTGGGTCGACGGCTTCTGGGCCGTGATCCTGTTCGGGCTCTCGGTGCTCGGCGGAGCGACCGTGGAGGAGGCCCAAGGCACCGAGCTGCCGGCCCTCACCGTTCCGGTCGTGCTCCTGCTGTCCCTGGTGGTGGCGCTGCGCCGCCGGATGCCGGAGCGGATGCTGGTCCTCGCCCTGGTGGTGGGCGTCGCCCAGCTGGCCCTCGACGTGGCCACGGTGCCCGCCGACTTCGCCCTGCTGGTGATCGTCTACACGGTCGCGGCCGTCGGCGCCCGCTGGGCCTCCCGTCTCGCGCTGACCGCCGGTCTGTGCGCCGCCCCGCTCGCCCAGCTGCGCTGGCCCAGCCCGCAGGCGGGCACGGTCGAGAACGTCGCCCTGTCGGTCATCCTGGCCGTGCCGTTCGCCCTCGCCTGGGTGCTGGGCGACTCGATACGCACCCGCCGCGCCTACTTCGCGCAGCTGGAGGAGCGGGCCGCCCGGCTGGAGAAGGAGCGCGAGGCGCAGGCCAAGGTGGCGGTCGCCGCCGAACGCGCCCGGATAGCGCGCGAGCTGCACGACGTGGTCGCGCACAACGTGTCGGTGATGGTGGTGCAGGCCGACGGCGCCGCCTACGTCCTCGACGCGGCGCCCGACCAGGCCAAGAAGGCCCTGGAGACCATCTCCACCACCGGCCGCCAGGCCCTCGCCGAGATGCGCCGCCTGCTGGGCGTGCTGCGCACCGGTGAGCACCAGGAGGCGGGGGAGTACGTGCCGCAGCCGGGGCTCCAGCAGATCGAGGACCTCGTCGAGCAGTGCCGGGAGTCCGGACTGCCCGTGGACTTCAAGGTCGAGGGCACCTCGCGCGAGCTGCCCCGCGGGGTCGAGCTGACCGCCTACCGGATCGTGCAGGAGGCGCTGACCAACACCCGCAAGCACGGCGGTCCCCACGCGGGCGCCAGCGTGCGCCTGGTCTACTTCGACGACGGGCTGGGCCTGCTGGTGGAGGACGACGGCAAGGGCGCCCCGCACGAGCTGTACGAGGAGGGCGGGTTCGACGGCCAGGGGCACGGCCTGATCGGCATGCGCGAGCGGGTCGGGATGGTGGGCGGAACGCTGGACGCCGGGCCGCGGCCGGGCGGAGGATTCCGCATCAGCGCGCTGCTGCCGCTCAAACCGGCGCACTGACCCGCACGTACGCCCCTGTTGACACCTGTCACGCCCCCCGCGGCGACCCGACGACCGAGACGACCGAACGGAAGAGGCCCCATGACGATCCGCGTGATGCTCGTCGACGACCAGGTGCTGCTGCGCACCGGTTTCCGGATGGTGCTCGCCGCCCAGCCGGACATGGAGGTCGTCGCGGAGGCGGGCAACGGCGTGGAAGCCCTGGAGGTGCTGCGGACCACCTCCGTCGACGTGGTGCTCATGGACGTCCGCATGCCGAAGCTGGACGGCGTGGAGGCCACCCGCCGGATCTGCGCGGACACCGACCCGCCGAAGGTGCTCATCCTGACCACCTTCGACCTCGACGAGTACGCCTTCTCCGGGCTGAAGGCGGGCGCGTCCGGCTTCATGCTCAAGGACGTGCCGCCCGGCGACCTGCTCAGCGCGATCCGCGCCGTGCACAGCGGTGACGCCGTGGTGGCCCCCTCCACCACCCGCCGACTCCTCGACCGGTTCGCCCCGATGCTGCCCAGCAGCGGCAAGCAGCAGGAGCACAAGGAGCTGGAGCGGCTCACCGAACGCGAGCGCGAAGTCATGGTGCTGGTCGCGCAGGGCCTGTCCAACGGGGAGATCGCGTCCCGGCTGGTGCTGTCCGAGGCGACCGTGAAGACGCACGTGGGCCGCATCCTCACCAAGCTGGGGCTGCGCGACCGGGTGCAGGTGGTCGTCCTCGCCTACGAGACGGGTCTGGTGCGGGCCGGCGGACACGGCTGAGGGGCGCCCCCGGCCCCGGTAGGGTGCCGCGCATGCTCCTGTGGATCAACGGCCCCTTCGGGGGCGGCAAGACACAGACCGCACACGAGATACGGCGCCGCCTGCCGGGCAGCGTCGTCTGCGACCCCGAGCAGCCCGGCTTCGGCCTCCACCGCATGCTGCCGCGTGAACTGCGCGGCGACTTCCAGGACCTGAAGGCCTGGCGGCAGGGGGTCGTGGAGGTCCTCGACCTCACCCTGACCCGGCGCGAGGGCGTGGTGATCGCACCGATGACCGTCACCGACCCCGGCCACTTCGCCGAGACCGTGGGACGTCTGCGCGAACTGGGCCACGACGTACGGCACTTCACGCTGCTCGCCGAGCGGGAGACGGTGCTGCGGCGGCTGCGGGAGCGAGGGCTCGGGCATCTGGCCGGCGGCGGCCTGCGGCGGGAGAGCTGGGCGGTCGAGCGGCTCGACCACTGTCTGGAGCGGCTCGCCGGGCCCGAGTTCGCCGAGCATCTGTGGACCGACCACAGCACCGTGCCGAAGACGGCCGACCGGATCGCCGTCCTCGCCGGCCTCACCCTGCGCCCCAACCGCGAGGGCCGGCTGCGCACCCGGCTCCGCCAGGCGGCCGTGGGCGTCCGGCACATCCGCCTGGGCTGACCCGTCCGCCCGGAGCGGCCATCCGTCCGGACCGGGCAGGGCCTACCGGAGGATGCCCTCCAGGAAGTCGCTGCCGAGGCGGGCCACGACCGTCACGTCGAGCTGGTGCAGGACGTACCGGCCGCGGCGGCGGGTGGTGATCAGGCCGGCCTTCTTCAGCACCCCCAGGTGCCGGGATATCTCCGGCGCGGTCATGCCGTGCGCCTGCGCCAGCTCGCTGGTGGTGTACGCGCTGCGGGCGAGGTTGCGGCACAGGCGCATCCGCACCGGGTGGGACAGCGCGGTCATCCGCAGGGCGAGCTGCCCGACCGTCGGCGGGGCGGCCAGCTCGGGGGAGCCGGCCGGGTAGTGCAGCACGGGCTGCCAGCCGTGCCGGTGCAGCACCATCAGATGGGGCCAGCCGAGGCTGGTGGGGACCAGCAGCAGCCCGCCGTCACCGGTCGCGGTGCGGCCCTCGCCCAGCTTGTCGACGGTGATCCGGCCCGCCGCCTCGTCCAGCGTCACGGCGGAGGACACCGACGCCAGCGCCTCGCTCAGCCCCTTGTGCCGCAGCAGGTCCGTCTTGAGGCGGGCGTCCGCGGCGAGCTGGTGCCGCAGCCGGGACCACGCCTCCGCGAAGAACGCCTCGTCGCAGTCCTGGAGGAACTGCCGCAGCCACGCCCTGGTGCGCGGCGGGTCGGCCAGCAGCCGCTCGGTGAACAGCAGCTGCCGCGGCCCCCGCGCCGCGGCCAGCTCCAGCGAGCGGCGGCGCAGCCCCTCGTCGGAGAGCGGGCCGCGCCCCGGCACGTCGTAGGGGAGCGCGCAGGTGAACTCCAGGGCGCCGTCCACGAACTGCTCGTCCGAGAGCTTGTCCAGCAGGTCCAGCTCCTCGGCGAGCGTGCCGCCGGGCAGCGCCGTGCGGCCCGGCACCCCGGCGCAGGCCAGGAACAGGTCGGAGAACGTCGTCCGCCACAGGAAGTCCGCCTCGCACATGCGGTCCGCGAGATGCGGGTCCAGCCGTGCGGTCACCGCCGTCACCCAGGCCTGGAGACCGGGGTGGTGGGCCGGCTCGGACAGCGCGTGCAGCGCCATGCCCAGCTCGGCCAGCGGCGAGATCACCACGGCGATCCGCTCCGGCCGCAGCCCGGTGATGTCGATGTGCACGCCCATGCCCCTATGGTGCACCCGGCCACCGACAGCGGGTCCCCGATCGACGGCCGCCGTCAACCGGGGCCCCGGTGAGCGCTACGCGCCGGTCAGCCGGCGGGCGAAGTCCGCGGCCGCCCCGCGGACGTCGTCGGGCGTCCACTCCAGGGCGGCGGCGCGGACGTAGACCTCGGTGAAGGCCAGACCGGGCCCCTTCGGGTCCCAGTGGTTCGCGAACAGCATCGTGCCGGTCTCCTCACCGGCCCGGATCGCCGTCTCCGCCGCGAACTCCGCCTCGTACGGCAGCCACACCTGGAAGTCGTGGGTGTGCGGCACCTCGGGGTGCACCCGGAACCAGGGCAGCCCCCCTGCCGCCAGGCCCTCGCGCAGGGCGGCGGCCACCACGCGCGCGTGGCGGACGTACTCCGGCAGCCGGGGCAGCTCCCGGTCGAGCCCGATCAGCGCGGACAGCGCGGTCGGGAACTGCTGGAACACCGCGCCCCCGTACCGGTGCCGCCAGGTCTTCGCCTCCTCGACCAGCGAGGCGGGTCCGGCGAGGGCCGCGCCGCCGAAGGCGTCGAGGGACTTGTAGAACGACACGTAGACGCTGTCCGCGAGGCCCGCGATCTCCTCCAGCGGCTTTTCGAAGTGCTCGGTGCACTCCCACAGCCGCGCCCCGTCGAAGTGGACGACCGCGTCGCGTTCCCGCGCGGCCTCCGCCACCTCGGTCAGCTCGTCCCAGGTGGGCAGCACGAACCCGGCGTCACGGAGGGGCAGTTCCAGCATCAGCGCCCCGAAGGGCTCCTCGACGTCGCGGACCTCCTCGGCGGTGGGCAGCCGCGGCTCGTTCGCGAACCGCACCGGGCGCAGGCCGCTGACCTGGCTGAACGCGTTCCGCTCGTGCACCTCGGGGTGGCTGAGCGGGTGCAGCGCCACCGCCGGGTTCCCGGTGCGGCCGGCCCAGCAGCGCAGGGCCACCTGCTGCGCCATCGTGCCGGTCGGGAAGAACGCCGCCGCCTCCGTGCCGAGCAGCCCGGCCACCCGCCGCTCCAGGGCCTCCACGACCCCGTTGCCGTAGAGGTCCGCGGTCTCGTCGAGGTCGTAGGCGTCGCCCGCCGCCTCCAGCAGGGTCAGCCGCTCCCGGAGCGGGGCGAGGAAGCCGAGGCGCGCCAGCACCCGCGGGGCGTTGCGCCAGGCCGCGATGCGCCGTTCACGCGGTGTGGGCGCGGCAGCCTCCTCCGTCCGCGGTTCCGTGCCGTCGTGGTCCGCCGTGTCAGTCATGCCCGCGATCATCCCGCGCCCCCTCCCCGCGGTCACCCCGATTACGTACGCGGGCGAGGGCCGACGCGTCCACGGAAACCCACAGCCTGTGGACAACCGGTCGCCGCCGGAACCGATCGCGTTAACATGACGAGAAATCGTCCGGTACCCCGAGCGGACTGGAACGGGAAGGCCGCCGTCGCGTGAACACAACCCCACAGCCCGATCCCCGGGACCGCCCCGCGCGGCTCACCGTCGGCGTCGTCGGCGCCGGACGCGTGGGCCCCGCCCTCGCCGCGTCCCTCCAGCTGGCCGGGCACCGCCCGGTGGCCGTCTCCGCCGTCTCGGACGCATCCCGCAGGCGCGCCGAGGAAATGCTGCCGGACGTGCCGGTGGTGCCGCCCGCGGAGGTGCTGGAGCGGTCCGAGCTGGTGCTGCTGACCGTTCCCGACGACGCCCTGCCCGAGCTGGTCACCGGACTCGCCGAGACCGGCGCGGTGCGCCCCGGCCAGCTCCTCGTGCACACCTCCGGCCGCTACGGCGCGAAGGTCCTCGACCCCGCCCTGCGCGTGGGCGCGCTGCCGCTCGCCCTGCACCCGGCGATGACGTTCACCGGCACCCCCGTGGACGTGCAGCGGCTCGCCGGCTGCTCCTTCGGCGTCACCGCGCCCGAGGAGCTGCGGCTGGCCGCCGAGGCCCTGGTCATCGAGATGGGCGGCGAGCCCGAGTGGATCGCCGAGGAGAACCGCCCGCTCTACCACGCCGCCCTCGCCCTGGGCGCCAACCACCTGGTCACCCTGGTGGCCCAGTCCCTGGAGCTGCTGCGCACCGCGGGCGTCGGCGCCCCCGACCGGATGCTCGGCCCGCTGCTCGGCGCCGCCCTCGACAACGCCCTGCGCTCCGGTGACGCGGCCCTCACCGGGCCGGTCGCCCGCGGCGACGCCGGCACGGTCGCGGCCCACGTCGCCGAGCTGCACCGGCACGCCCCGGGGACCGTCGCCGGGTACCTGGCCATGGCCCGCGCCACCGCCGACCGCGCCCTCGCCCACGGGCTGCTGAAGCCGGAGCTCGCCGAGGCCCTCCTCGGGGTGCTCGCCGGCCCGGCCGACGGCGCCGGCGGCCCCGGCAGCGCCCCGGGGGACACCCCATGAGCGGTACCGCCGGCGCCCCTCACGCCCACCCCACCCGTACGCCCCCGCGCGCGTCCCGGAACGGAGCCGCCCGATGACCGCCACCCTGCTGCGCACCGCCGCCGACCTGCACGCCCGCGCGCGTACCGGCCGCCGCGCCGTCGTGATGACCATGGGCGCGCTGCACGAGGGCCACGCCACGCTGATCCGCACCGCCCGGAAGATCGCCGGGCCCGGGGGCGAGGTCGTCGTCACCGTCTTCGTCAACCCGCTGCAGTTCGGCGCGGGCGAGGACCTGGACCGCTATCCGCGCACCCTGGACGCCGACGTCGAGCTGGCCGGGAGGTCCGGCGCCGACGCCGTGTTCGCCCCGTCCGTCGACGAGGTCTACCCGGGCGGCGAGCCCCAGGTCCGGATCAGCGCCGGACCCATGGGCGAGCGGCTGGAGGGCGCCGCCCGCCCTGGCCACTTCGACGGCATGCTCACCGTCGTGGCGAAGCTGCTGCACCTCACCCGCCCCGACGTCGCCCTCTACGGGCACAAGGACGCCCAGCAGCTCGCCCTGATCCGGCGCATGGTGCGCGACCTGAACTTCGGGGTGGAGATCGTCGGCGTGCCCACCGTCCGCGAGGAGGACGGGCTCGCCCTGTCCAGCCGCAACCGCTACCTGTCGCCCGCCGAGCGGCGCACCGCGCTCGCCCTGTCGCAGGCGCTGTTCGCGGGCCGCGACCGGCACGCCGCGCAGGAGGCGCTGCGCGCCCGCGCCCGCGAGGTGCCCGCCACCCGCGCGCGTGCCGAGGCGCTCAGCGCGATCGGCGAGTCCCGCGCCGCCGCCGACGCGCACGCCGTCGCCACCACCGCCGGCGGCCCCGCCGCGGTCCGCGCCGCCGCCCGTCTGGTGCTGGACGAGGCCGCCCGCCTCGACCCGCCGCTGCGGCTGGACTACCTCGCGCTGGTGGACCCCTCGGACTTCACCGAGATCGGCGACAGCTTCACCGGCGAGGCCGTGCTCGCGGTCGCCGCGCGCGTGGGCGCCACCCGGCTGATCGACAACATCCCCCTGACCTTCGGACCGTTCGGAGACGCCTCGTGACCACTACAGGCATACGGCTGCACGCCCCCGCCCCGGGGTGGTCCATCGACGCGGACGTCGTGGTCGTCGGCTCCGGCGTCGCCGGGCTCACCGCCGCCCTCCGCTGCGAGGCCGCGGGACTCACCACCGTGGTGGTCACCAAGGCGCGCCTCGACGACGGCTCGACCCGCTGGGCGCAGGGCGGCATCGCCGCGGCCCTCGGCGAGGGCGACACCCCCGAGCAGCACTTCGAGGACACCCTGGTCGCCGGCGCGGGCCTGTGCGACGAGGAGGCGGTGCGCATCCTGGTCACCGAGGGCCCCGACGCCGTACGGCGGCTCATCGCGACCGGCGCGCAGTTCGACGAGTCCGCCGACGGCGTCCTGGAGCTCACCCGCGAGGGCGGCCACCACCGCCGCCGCATCGCCCACGCGGGCGGCGACGCCACCGGCGCGGAGATCTCCCGCGCCCTGGTCGAGGCGGTCCGCGCGCGAGGGCTCCGCACGATCGAGAACGCGCTCGTGCTGGACCTGCTCACCGACGCCGAGGGCCGCACCGCCGGCGTCACCCTGCACGTCATGGGCGAGGGCCAGCACGACGGCGTGGGCGCGGTGCACGCGCCCGCCGTGGTGCTCGCCACCGGCGGCATGGGCCAGGTGTTCTCCGCGACCACCAACCCGGCCGTCTCCACCGGCGACGGCGTCGCCCTCGCGCTGCGCGCGGGCGCCGAGGTGAGCGACCTGGAGTTCGTCCAGTTCCACCCCACGGTGCTGTTCCTCGGCCCGGACGCGGAGGGCCAGCAGCCGCTGGTCTCCGAGGCGGTGCGCGGCGAGGGCGCCCACCTGGTGGACGCCGACGGGGTGCGCTTCATGCTCGGGCAGCACGAGCTGGCCGAGCTGGCGCCCCGGGACATCGTCGCCAAGGGCATCATGCGCCGCATGCGGGAGAACGACGCCGAGCACATGTATCTCGACGCCCGCCACTTCGGCGCCGAGATGTGGGAGCGCCGCTTCCCGACGATCCTGGCCGCCTGCCGCGCCCACGGCATCGACCCGGTGACCCGGCCCGTGCCGGTCGCCCCGGCCGCCCACTACGCCTCCGGCGGCGTCCGCACCGACTCCCACGGCCGCACCACGGTGCCCGGCCTGTACGCGTGCGGGGAGGTCGCCTGCACCGGCGTGCACGGCGCCAACCGGCTCGCGTCCAACTCGCTCCTCGAGGGCCTCGTCTACGCCGAGCGCATCGCCGCCGACATCGCCTCCACCGGCCTCCACGCGCGCGTGCCGCAGTCGCTGCCCACGGCGGAGCGCCCCGCGCACCCGTTGCTCCCGCCGGAGGCCCGTTTCACCATCCAGCGGACCATGAGCCGGGGAGCGGGCGTGCTGCGCTCCGAGGCGTCCCTCGCCGAGGCCGCCGACCGCCTGGACCGGCTGCACGCCGACGCGCGCGACGCCCTCGACGAGAACGGCAAGACCGCCGAGCCGGGCGTCGACACCTGGGAGGCCACCAACCTGCTGTGCGTCGCCCGCGTCCTGGTGGCCGCGGCACGGCGGCGTGAGGAGACCCGCGGCTGCCACTGGCGCGAGGACCGTCCCGAGCGCGACGACACGGCGTGGCGCCGCCACATCGTCGTACGGCTGAATCCCGACCGATCGCTGGCGGTGCGCACCACCGACACCACAGACTTCCCCCCGACCCTCACCCAGGCCCAGGAGCAGTGACAGCAGTGACCACCCCCGACCTTCCCCTCGTCTCCTCCGGCGGCTGTGGCGACGGCTGCGCCTGCGGCGCCGGCGAGGAGGACGCCTACCTGGAGTGCGGGCTCGACCCCGCGCTCGCCCAGCTCCTGGCCGACGCGGGGCTCGACCCCGTCGAGGTCGAGGACATCGCCAACGTGGCCCTCCAGGAGGACCTGGCGCACGGCGAGGACGTGACCACGGTCGCGACCATCCCCGAGGACGCCGTCGCCACCGCCGACTTCACCGCCCGGGAGGCGGGCACGGTGGCCGGCCTCCGGGTCGCCGAGGCGGTCATGTCGATCGTCTGCACCGAGGAGTTCGAGGTCGAGCGGCACGTGGAGGACGGCGACCGCGTGGAGGTCGGCCAGGTGCTCCTGTCCGTCACCACCCGCACCCGCGACATCCTCACCGCCGAGCGCAGCGCGCTGAACCTGCTGTGCCGGCTGTCCGGCATCGCGACCGCCACGCGCGCGTGGGCGGACGCGCTGGAGGGCACCAAGGCGAAGGTGCGGGACACCCGCAAGACCACGCCGGGGCTGCGCGGCCTGGAGAAGTTCGCCGTCCGCTGCGGCGGCGGCGTCAACCACCGCATGTCCCTGTCGGACGCGGCGCTCGTCAAGGACAACCACGTGGTGGCCGCGGGCGGCGTCGCGCAGGCCTTCAAGGCCGTCCGCGAGCGCTTCCCCGACGTCCCGATCGAGGTCGAGGTCGACACCCTGCACCAGCTCCGCGAGGTGCTGGACGCGGGCGCCGACCTGATCCTGCTGGACAACTTCACGCCCGGCGAGTGCGAGGAGGCGGTGGCCCTCGTCGACGGCCGCGCGGCGCTGGAGGCGTCGGGCCGCCTCACGCTGGCCAACGCCAGGACGTACGCCGACACGGGCGTCGACTACCTCGCCGTGGGCGCCCTCACCCACTCCTCGCCGATCCTCGACATCGGCCTCGACCTGCGCGCCGCGGAGTAGGACCGGCCATGCTGCTGACCATCGACGTGGGCAACACGCACACCGTTCTCGGCCTGTTCGACGGCGAGGAGATCGTCGAGCACTGGCGCATCTCCACGGACGCACGGCGCACGGCGGACGAGCTGGCCGTGCTCCTCCAGGGCTTGATGGGCATGCACCCGCTGCTGGGCGAGGAGCTGGGCGACGGCATCGACGGCATCGCCATCTGCGCGACGGTCCCGTCCGTGCTGCACGAACTGCGCGAGGTCACCCGCCGCTACTACGGCGACGTGCCCGCGGTCCTCGTGGAGCCGGGCGTCAAGACGGGCGTGCCGATCCAGTTCGACAACCCCAAGGAGGTCGGCGCCGACCGCATCATCAACGCGGTCGCGGCCAACGAGCTGTACGGCGGCCCGGCGATCGTCGTCGACTTCGGGACGGCGACCACGTTCGACGCGGTCTCCGCACGCGGCGAGTACGTCGGCGGGGTCATCGCGCCCGGCATCGAGATCTCGGTCGAGGCGCTCGGCGTCAAGGCCGCCCAGCTCCGCAAGATCGAGGTGGCCCGGCCCCGCACGGTCATCGGCAAGAACACGGTCGCGGCGATGCAGTCCGGCATCGTCTACGGCTTCGCCGGCCAGGTCGACGGCGTGGTCAACCGCATGGCCCGGGAGCTGGCGGACGACCCGGACGACGTCACGGTCATCGCCACGGGCGGCCTGGCCCCCATGGTCCTGGGCGAAGCGACGGTCATCGACGAACACGAACCCTGGCTGACCCTGATCGGCCTCCGGCTGGTCTACGAGCGGAACGTGTCCCGCATGTAGCACCCGCTCTCCCGGCGAGCGCGCCCGCCCACGCCCCGGCCACCCGGGTGGTGGGCGCGCCACACTGGCGATC
Source organism: Streptomyces albogriseolus (assembly GCA_014650475.1). Classification (GTDB taxonomy): domain Bacteria; phylum Actinomycetota; class Actinomycetes; order Streptomycetales; family Streptomycetaceae; genus Streptomyces; species Streptomyces albogriseolus. The sequence goes on along the minus strand of BMVA01000003.1, from coordinate 37,842 downwards.
TTTGGGCGGATTTGTCTGATTAGCGCGTATCGTCGCAGCATGCCCACGCCCTACGGATCCCGCGGCGGCCTGGCGTTCGGTGCGGAGGAGCTGCGTGTGCTCCGCCGTGCCCTCGCCCTCGCCCTGCACCCCAGCCCGGCCACGGCCGACGACGTCCAGGACTGCCTGCGCCTTGCCGCGTCCCTCGACGAGGCGACGCGCGAGAGCGCCCGGCTGCGCGCCTTCCTGGTGGCCGACCTCGGCCGCTACCGCGCCGCACTCCCCGGCACCGCCGCCGGCTATCTCGCGCTCCTGGAGGAGGCGCTGGGCGCCGGATACCGGCCCCAGCCGGACGACCTGGCCGCCCTGCGCGCCCTGCGAGGCAATCCCACCGCAGCCGCCCTGCTGCGGCACTGCGAGCGCGTCCGTCTGACCGCCCTGCCCGGGGGCCTGGCCGCCGCGGGGCAGGAGCAGGAGCGGGAGGAGCCGCGGAAGAAGCCCGAGGAGCGGCCCTCGACGCCGCACCCGGCGCCGAACCCGAGCCCCGCACCCGCCCCCGGCACCCCCCGCCCGACCCGGCGGCCCGTGCCCACGCCCGGCGAGGTCTTCCCCCGGCGCAAACCCGCCACGCCCCCGCCGGGCCAGCACCTGGCCGCCGGCTGACCCGTCCCCCTGGCTACCCTGGACGCATGGACTACGTCTCCGCGCTCCTGCCCCCGGTCGTCATGGCCGTCCTCTTCGTCGGCGTGATCCGCGTCATCGTGAAGACGCAGGGCGGCGCCAACAAGACCAAGGAGGACGCCGCCGTCGACGCGGCCCTCGCCCGGGCGGAAGGCTCGCCCGCCGGCAAGACCGACGCCTGACCGGGACCGCACCGGCCCCACAGGGGCGTACGACTCACCGTCGTACGCCCCTTTTGTCATGGTCCGCGAGGTATCAGGCCCGTCCGGCACGCCGTCGCCGGGATCTCCCACTATTGTTCTGAGTTGTGCCTCGCCCATTGGGAGAACTCGAAGACGCGGTCATGACGCGGGTCTGGAAGTGGAACCGCCCGGTGACCGTTCGGGAAGTCCTGGAAGATCTCCAGAAGGAACGGTCCATCGCGTACACCACGGTGATGACCGTTTTGGACAATCTCCATCAGAAGGGCTGGGTGCGACGCGAGTCCGAAGGACGCGCCTATCGATATGAGGCCGTCTCCACTCGCGCCGCCTACGCCGCGGCCCTCATGAACGAGGCGTGGTCGCAGAGCGACAACGCCGCCGCGGCTCTCGTCGCGTTCTTCGGCATGATGAGCGAGGAACAGCGGCACGCTCTCCAGGACGCCATGCGGATCGTCCAGCTCCCGGAAACCCCCGACGGCGACGACGGCAACGCCGGTACTCCCGGCGACGAGAACCCCGCCTCTCCCGACGGGCCCGGCGGGCGATAGCGTCCGTCCATGTCAGCAGACAGCCCCGAAGTCTCCGCGAATGCCCTCACCGTGCGGCGGGCCCGCACCAGCGATGTGCCGGCCGTACGCCGCCTCCTCGACGACTACGTCCGCGAGGGCATCCTGCTCGACAAAGCCACGGTGACGCTTTACGAGGACATCCAGGAGTTCTGGGTGGCGGAACGGGACGACAACGCGGAGGTCGTCGGCTGCGGCGCCCTGCACGTGATGTGGGAAGACCTCGCGGAAGTGCGCACTCTCGCCGTGAAGCCGGGCCTCAAGGGCGCCGGCGTGGGCCACCGCCTGCTGGAGAAGTTGCTGCAGACGGCCCGCTGGCTCGGTGTTCGGCGCGTTTTCTGCCTGACCTTCGAAGTGGACTTCTTCGGCAAGCACGGCTTCGTGGAGATCGGTGAGACGCCCGTCGACCGCGATGTGTACGCCGAGTTGCTGCGCTCCTATGACGAGGGTGTCGCGGAGTTCCTGGGTCTCGAACGCGTGAAACCGAACACCTTGGGCAACAGCCGGATGCTTCTGCATCTGTGATCTGTGCCAGGGCAACTATGCGGGTGCCCTATGTCCGAAACGCGCATGTTTCCGGGGTGTGCGCGGGCCCCTGTCCTCTGCCGGGGGTTTGTGTTTTTACGGCAAAAGCGGTTTGCTTTCCGAGGTACTGCAGTACTGCATATAACAAGGGGCGGCGATACGGCGGACGCCGGCTCACCCCGGCCCTCAAGTTATCGATGAAAGGAAATCCGGTGGCACAGAAGGTTCAGGTCCTTCTTGTCGACGACCTCGACGGCGGCGAGGCGGACGAGACCGTGACGTTCGCGTTGGACGGCAAGACCTACGAGATCGATCTCACCACCGCCAACGCGGAGAAGCTCCGCGGCCTTCTCGACCCTTACGTGAAGGGCGGTCGTCGCACCGGGGGCCGCGCTTCGGGCGGGCGCGGAAAGACGCGTTCCTCCGCGGGCGGCAGCCAGGACACCGCGGCCATCCGCGCCTGGGCCAAGGAGAACGGCTACGAGGTGAACGACCGCGGCCGCGTCCCCGCGTCCATCCGCGAGGCCTACGAGAAGGCCAACGGCTGACCCACGCCGTGCACGGCGGCGCCCGCACCGGAGCGCCGCAGGCGTACGCGGTGGACCTGCGTCGCCACGGTGTTCACCAGCCGCACGAGGTCCGGGGGGCCGTCACCGACCCCTCGCGGGCTCCTCGTGCCCATCGCCGACAACGTCGGCAGCGAGGCCTCCGCCTCACGACCCGGCTCGGGGGGCCGCAGCCAAACGGCGGCCCCCTGCGGACTGTCCGGGCGCCCGTCGCCGGGACGCCCCGCGGCCGGGTGCCCGCGCGGTGCGTCCGGCCCGGCCCCGGCGGTCCACGGGGCGGGGGCGTCCATCAGGCGGCCCTCGCCGAGCGCCCGCAGGTCGAGGCCCAGCCCGCCCCACTCCAGCCACTCCAGCAGGCCCGGCAGCTCGTCGGCGCCGCCGACGGCGATCAGCAGCCGCATCCGGTCCTCCTGGAGTGCCACCGGGAAGCCCCTCGCGGCCCCGCCCAGCCGCTCCAGCGCCGCGCCACCCGCCTCCGCGGGCACGTCCAGGACGTCGAAGCGCACGCCCACCACCAGTCGCGGGGGAACACCGGGCACCGTGGGCCATCCCAGGACGTTCTCGTACCAGAGGCGCGTCAGGTCGCCGTGACGCCCTTCGTCTCCCTCGCGGGCGGGCGGGTCCGGCCGGCGGGGCGACGGGAGGGCGGCGGAGCGGATACCGGCCATGCCCGGGGCAACGGCCGACGGGCCCTCGGGTTACGCTGGGTGTCTGAACGTATGCGCACGGTGTCGAACAAGGGGGCGCTCGGGGGTGAAGCGGGGCGCAAGGTTGTTCGCCCGTAGCGGAGGGAACCCGTGCACTCGGCATGGACGGTCAGTCGCAGCGGGTAAGACATCCCTAGTGGGAGGGGGCGACACGCAGGACGGGACGGCTCCCGTTCGCCACGGGCGTACTGGCGATGGGGGTAACTGCCTGGCCTGCGGGAACATCGTCTCGCACCATCGGGTTGGAGCAGATGTCGGCGTGAGCGGGGTCAGGAGGCCATCGACGGTGTCGGCAGTTGGAATGAGCGGTCCCCGCTTGCGGGACTAAGCTGCGGAAGGACAGGGAGGGGAAGTTCCCCCCACTGCCTGACCGCTCTGAGGAGCGATTAACGATGTTCGAGAGGTTCACCGACCGCGCGCGGCGGGTTGTCGTCCTGGCTCAGGAAGAAGCCCGGATGCTCAACCACAACTACATCGGCACCGAGCACATCCTCCTGGGCCTGATCCACGAGGGTGAGGGTGTCGCCGCCAAGGCCCTTGAGAGCCTCGGGATTTCGCTCGAGGCGGTCCGCCAGCAGGTGGAGGAGATCATCGGGCAGGGCCAGCAGGCCCCGTCGGGTCACATCCCCTTCACCCCCCGTGCCAAGAAGGTCCTGGAGCTGTCGCTCCGCGAGGCCCTTCAGCTGGGCCACAACTACATCGGCACGGAGCACATCCTGCTCGGCCTGATCCGTGAGGGCGAGGGCGTCGCCGCCCAGGTCCTGGTCAAGCTGGGCGCTGATCTGAACCGCGTGCGGCAGCAGGTGATCCAGCTGCTCTCCGGTTACCAGGGCAAGGAGACCGCCGCCGCCGGCGGGCCTGCCGAGGGCACTCCCTCGACGTCCCTGGTCCTCGACCAGTTCGGCCGGAACCTCACCCAGGCCGCTCGTGAGTCCAAGCTCGACCCGGTCATCGGGCGCGAGAAGGAGATCGAGCGGGTCATGCAGGTGCTGTCCCGCCGTACCAAGAACAACCCGGTGCTGATCGGTGAGCCCGGCGTCGGCAAGACCGCCGTCGTCGAGGGCCTCGCCCAGGCGATCGTCAAGGGCGAGGTGCCCGAGACCCTCAAGGACAAGCACCTCTACACCCTGGACCTCGGCGCCCTGGTGGCCGGCTCCCGCTACCGCGGTGACTTCGAGGAGCGCCTGAAGAAGGTGCTCAAGGAGATCCGCACCCGCGGCGACATCATCCTGTTCATCGACGAGCTGCACACGCTGGTCGGTGCGGGCGCCGCCGAGGGCGCGATCGACGCGGCGAGCATCCTCAAGCCGATGCTGGCCCGCGGCGAGCTCCAGACCATCGGTGCGACCACGCTGGACGAGTACCGCAAGCACCTGGAGAAGGACGCGGCCCTCGAGCGCCGCTTCCAGCCCATCCAGGTCGCCGAGCCGTCCCTGCCGCACACGATCGAGATCCTCAAGGGTCTGCGCGACCGCTACGAGGCGCACCACCGCGTCTCCATCACGGACGAGGCCCTGGTCCAGGCCGCCACCCTGGCCGACCGCTACATCTCGGACCGCTTCCTGCCGGACAAGGCGATCGACCTGATCGACGAGGCCGGTTCCCGGATGCGCATCCGCCGGATGACCGCGCCGCCGGACCTGCGCGAGTTCGACGAGAAGATCGCCGGCGTCCGCCGCGACAAGGAGTCCGCGATCGACTCGCAGGACTTCGAGAAGGCCGCCTCGCTGCGCGACAAGGAGAAGCAGCTCCTGGCCGCCAAGGCGAAGCGGGAGAAGGAGTGGAAGGCCGGCGACATGGACGTCGTCGCCGAGGTCGACGGCGAGCTGATCGCCGAGGTCCTCGCGACCGCCACCGGCATCCCGGTCTTCAAGCTGACCGAGGAGGAGTCCAGCCGCCTGCTCCGCATGGAGGAGGAGCTGCACAAGCGGGTCATCGGCCAGGACGACGCCGTCAAGGCGCTGTCCAAGGCGATCCGCCGTACCCGCGCCGGTCTGAAGGACCCGAAGCGTCCGGGTGGCTCGTTCATCTTCGCCGGCCCGTCCGGTGTCGGTAAGACGGAGCTGTCCAAGGCGCTCGCGGAGTTCCTCTTCGGCGACGAGGACGCGCTGATCTCCCTCGACATGTCGGAGTTCAGCGAGAAGCACACGGTGTCGCGTCTCTTCGGTTCGCCCCCCGGTTACGTGGGCTACGAGGAGGGCGGCCAGCTGACGGAGAAGGTGCGCCGCAAGCCGTTCTCGGTCGTCCTCTTCGACGAGGTCGAGAAGGCCCACCCGGACATCTTCAACTCGCTGCTGCAGATCCTGGAGGACGGTCGCCTGACCGACTCCCAGGGCCGGGTCGTGGACTTCAAGAACACGGTCATCATCATGACGACCAACCTCGGCACCCGGGACATCTCCAAGGGCTTCAACCTGGGCTTCGCCGCCGCGGGCGACACGAAGACCAACTACGAGCGCATGAAGAACAAGGTCTCGGACGAGCTCAAGCAGCACTTCCGGCCCGAGTTCCTCAACCGCGTCGACGACGTGGTCGTCTTCCCGCAGCTGACCCAGGGCGACATCCTGCGGATCGTCGACCTGATGATCGACAAGGTGGACGAGCGTCTGAAGGACCGGGACATGGGCATCGAGCTCTCCCAGTCCGCCAAGGAGCTGCTGTCCAAGAAGGGCTACGACCCCGTCCTGGGCGCCCGGCCGCTGCGCCGGACCATCCAGCGGGAGATCGAGGACTCGCTGTCGGAGAAGATCCTCTTCGGCGAGCTGCGTCCCGGTCACATCGTGGTCGTGGACACCGAGGGCGAGGGCGAGAACCAGACCTTCACCTTCCGTGGCGAGGAGAAGTCGGCCCTGCCCGACGTCCCGCCGATCGAGCAGGCGGCCGGCGGCGCCGGTCCGAACCTGAGCAAGGACGCGTAAGCGCCCTGCCTCACGGCCTGTGAAAGGGGCCGGCACCCGCGAGGGTGCCGGCCCTTTTCGTGTGCCCGGGGTCTGCTCCCCCGGGGGCGGTCAGGACAGCTGGCCGCCGTAGTCCGGGAGCTTGAAGGTGCGCTCGGCGTGGCCGCCGGAGAGGTCGGTGGCGCTGTTGCCGATGTTGGCGATGATCGTGTAGCCCTTGCGCTCGATGTCGACGCGCTGGGCGGTCTTGTACTCGGCGACGTTCTTGAAGAGGTCCAGGAAGCCGCGGACGTACAGGCCGGAGGACTCGTAGCCGGCGTGGTCGAGGTTCCACTCGGTGGGCGCGTGGATGATGCCGGGGCGGGCGGTGACGAAGAACAGGTCCACGCCGCGTTGCTCGGCGTACCGGGCGACCTCCAGGACCGGCTTGTTGGCGGGCTGCGGGAAGCTGAAGCCGAAGTCGGTCTCCAGGGCGGTGTTGTCGATGTCGAGGACGATCGCCTGCTTCTCGCCCGGCCGGGCGTCGGCGATGCGCTGCTTCACATAGGGCAGGGCCTGGTCCATGACGGCCCGGCAGTCGCGCTGCCAGGTGTCGTAATCGACGTCCGCCGCGAGGGCGGCCGGGGCGGTGGCCGGGAGGGCGGCGGTGGCCGTCGTGGGCGCCGCGGCGGCGGGCGTGGCCTCGGCCGGTGCGGCGAGGGCCACCAGGGCGGTCGCGGAGACGGCGGTCACCGATACGCGGCGCAGCCAGGGGCGTCGGCTTCTCATGTCGTGGGGGTCCTCTCACGTCCGTGACGCTGCCAACATGTCGTGTGCATGCTCGTGTGCGAGGGTGACGCGAGGTGAACCGTAGGGTTACCGGGCGGTAGGCGACCAGAGGCCTGCGCCACATTTCTGCGCCCGCTTTTTCACTCCGCCGGTGATGTGCCGCACAGGAGCTGCGTCACGTACGGCCCGGAATAGTAGAGAGACGTCGAAACCGCATAGGACATTCCGGGCGATAGCGCGAGCGAACGGCTTGAAATGGGGCTTTCGGCCCTTGTGAGCCGGGTCTCAGAGGGTGTTCATCTCAGTCGTTACCTACGAATTCCGGTCGTAGGTCACACCTTTGCGGCTTTTCGGGCGAAAGGGTTACCACTGAATGGCCACCGCGCCGCGGGTCCCGCGAGCCGGTGGTTCTCCTCTGTCCCCTCCCCCATGAGGTTTCGATGTTCGAGCGCGTCACGTCCCGTTTCCCCCGCACGTCCGCCCCCCGTACCCGTGCGGCCGTCCTGGCCGCCGGCCTGGGCACCTCGGTCGTCCTGGGGGCCGGGGTCGCGGTCGCCGTCGACAACACGGCCGCCTCCGGTGCGGCCGGCGCCGTGCAGGCGCAGGCGGCCGCCCAGTCCAAGGTCGCCGAGGCGCAGGCGAAGGCCGTCGAGGCGCAGGCCGCCAAGGCGCAGAAGGCCGCCGAGGCGAAGAAGGCGGCCGCCGCCAAGGCCGCGCAGGCGAAGAAGGCCGCCAAGGCCGCCGCCAAGAAGAAGGCCGCCTCCTGGATCGATCCGGTGGAGTCCTACAAGCTGTCGGCGAGCTTCGCGCAGAACGGCGGCATGTGGGCGCACAAGCACTCCGGCCAGGACTACGCCGTCCCGACCGGCACCCCGGTCGTCGCCGCCCACGGCGGCACGGTCGTGAAGGCCGGCGGCAACGGCGCCGGCGACGGCCCGGCGTACGGCAACGCCGTCGTGATCAAGCACGGGAACAAGACGTACTCCCAGTACGCCCACCTGTCGTCCGTCAACGTGAAGGTCGGCCAGGTCGTCAAGACCGGCCAGAAGATCGCCCTGTCCGGCAACACCGGCAACTCCAGCGGTCCCCACCTGCACTTCGAGATCCGCAGCACCCCGAACTACGGCTCCGCCGTGGACCCGGTGAAGTTCCTGCGCGGCAAGGGCGTGACGGTCTGACCCGCGGGGAGCGGGCCGGAGCGCCTAGTCCCCGGCGGAGCGCCGGTGGGCCTGGGTGATCAGATCGATGGCGACCTCGAGAACGGCTTCGCGCCGCTTCCCGGGGTCGCTCTCGACTTCCTGGAGGACGTGCATCCCGGCGTGCAGGGTGAACAGGGCGCTGACGCAGCGCACCTGGTCGACCAGGTCGGCGTCGGGGTCGATGAGGATGTCCCGCAGCCCGAGCATCTTCGTCTTGAACATGTCGCCGATGCGCAGCTCGCGGATCGTCGCCTGGTTCTCCTGCATGAAGCGGAAGAGCGGGGCGGCCTCCATCAGCGCCGCGCTGTAGCGGCGGATGATCTCCTGCTTGGTCTCCAGCGAGTGCGGCTGCCGGCGCCCCCACTCGATCAGTTCCTCGATCGGCCGGGAGAGGTCCTCGAAGATGGAGACGAGGATCTCTTCCTTGGTCTTGAAGTGGTAGTAGAGCGCCGCCTTGGTGACGTCCAGCCGCTCGGCGATCTCGCGCAGCGAGGTCTTCTCGTAGCCCTGCTCGGCGAAGAGTCCGAGCGCCACGTCCTGGATGCGCTGGCGGGTGTCCCCGCGGCGCCGCTGCTTGGTGCCGTCCATGGTGCCGCCCATCTTTCCCCTCGGACCCTCTTGACGAAAACTTACTTGACGCCCGGCTAGTTGCGCGACTAGCTTCCCGTCGTAGTCAACTAGCCGGGCGGCAAGTAAGTAAAGCGGGCCACCGAGGGTGGCCGGGGGAGTGGGATCCATGACGGACACAGTGGCGGCGGGGGCCGCACCGACGGACGGCGCGGAACAGCCGCGAAGCGTGCGGGTGGTGCTGCTCGCCCTCATGATCGCGATGATGCTCGCGATGCTCGACAACATGATCATCGGCACCGCGATGCCGACGATCGTGGGCGAGCTGGGCGGCCTGGAGCACCTCTCCTGGGTGGTCACGGCGTACACGCTGGCCACCGCGGCCTCCACCCCGGTGTGGGGCAAGGTCGGCGACATGTACGGGCGCAAGGGCTCGTTCATCGCCTCCATCGTGATCTTCCTGATCGGCTCCGCGCTCAGCGGCATGGCGCAGGACATGGGGCAGCTCATCGCCTTCCGCGCGGTGCAGGGTCTCGGCGCGGGCGGTCTGATGGTCGGCGTCATGGCGATCATCGGCGACCTCATCCCGCCCCGGGAGCGCGGGAAGTACCAGGGCATGATGGCCGCCGTGATGGCCCTGGCGATGATCGGCGGGCCGCTGGTCGGCGGCACCATCACCGACAACTGGGGCTGGCGCTGGGCCTTCTACATCAACCTGCCGCTCGGCGTGGTCGCCCTGGCCGCGGTCGGCGCGGTGCTGCACCTGCCGAGGAAGCGGTCGCAGGCGGGCATCGACTATCTCGGGGTGGCGCTGCTGACCGTCGGCATCACCGCGATCGTCCTGGTCACCACCTGGGGCGGCACCGAGTACGCCTGGACCTCCACGCGGATCATGGAGCTGATCGCCCTCGGCGTCGCGTCCCTGGTCGGCTTCGTGTTCTGGCAGACCCGGGCCGCCGAGCCGGTGGTGCCGCTGCACATCTTCCGCAGCCTCAACTTCACGCTGATGTCCGTCATCGGCTTCATCGTGGGCTTCGTGATGTTCGGCGCGACGCTCTTCCTGCCGCTGTACCAGCAGTCCGTGCAGGGCGCCTCGGCCACCAACTCCGGCCTGCTGCTCCTGCCGATGCTCGGCGCGATGCTGGTCACCTCGATGGTCGCGGGCCGGGTGACCACGAACACCGGCCGCTACAAGGTCTTCCCGGTGGTCGGCAGCGCCCTGCTGGTCCTCGGGCTGTATCTGCTGTCCACGATGGACACCGGGACCTCCCGCCTCACCTCAGGCGTCTTCATGGCCGTGGTCGGCCTCGGCATGGGCTGCCTGATGCAGATCACCATGCTGGTCGCGCAGAACAGCGTGGAGCTGAAGGACATGGGCGTGGCGTCCTCCACGACCACCCTGTTCCGCACCCTCGGCTCGTCCTTCGGCGTCGCGGTCATGGGCGCGCTGTTCAACCACCGCGTCCAGGACGTCATGGCGGAACGGGCGGGCGCGCTGGGCTCCAAGGTGACCGAGCAGTCCGCCCAGCTCGACGCGGCGAGCCTGGCGAAGCTCCCGGAGGCGGCCCGCGAGGCGTACCAGCACGCGGTCTCCTCGGGCACGCACGGGGCGTTCCTGCTGGGCGCGGCCGTCGCCGTGCTGTCGCTGGCGGCGGCGGTCTTCGTCAAGGAGGTCCCGCTGAAGGGCGCGGGCCCGCAGCGGGAGGACGCCCCCGCGCCGGCGCCCGAGACGGTCTGAGGGTCACGGGGCTTCCGGGGCGGTGACGTGCCCCGGAAGCCCGCTCACTGCCCCAGCACCGGATAGCTCCCCGTGTTCGTCGGGGCGTGTTCCGGCAGCCACAGGACGGCGGCGGCGCCCTCGGGAGGCGTGTCGTCCGGTGCGCCCGCCGGGCGGACGTTGCGGAAGGTGAGCCGGGCGCCCAGCACGCGGGCCTGGCCGGCCGCGATGGTGAGGCCCAGGCCGTGACCCCGGCCCGCCCGGTCCGCGCTGCCGGTGCGGAAGCGGCTCGGTCCCTCGGCGAGCAGGTCCTCCGGGAAGCCGGGCCCGTGGTCGCGGACCCGGACCACCCGGCCCTCCACGGTGACCTCGATGGGCGGGGCCCCGTGCCGGGCCGCGTTGGCGAGCAGGTTGAACAGCACCCGTTCCAGGCGCCGCGGGTCGGTGGTGACCTCCGACTCGTGCGTCACCCGCACGATCACGGCGGGGTCCTTCGCCGCGACCCGGCGGGCGACGAACTCGCCGAGCAGGATGTCCTGCAGTTCGGCCCGTTCGGAGGCGCTGTCGAGCCGGGCGACCTCGAGGACGTCCTCGACGAGGGTGCGCATCGCCCGGGCCCGGTCCTGCACCAGCTCCGTGGGCCGGCCCGGGGGCAGCAGCTCCGCCGCGGTGAGCAGGCCGGTCACCGGGGTGCGCAGTTCGTGGGCGATGTCGGCGGTCACCCGGCGCTCGGCCTCCAGCCGCTGCCGCAGCGCGTCCGCCATGGCGTCCACCGCGCTGGCCAGGTCGTCGGTCTCGTCCCGCATCACCCCGCCGATGGCCTCCCGCACCCGTACGTCCGTCTCGCCCCCCGCGACCCGGTTGGCCGCCGTGGCCGCCTTGCGCAGCCGCCGTGACAGGTGCCCGCCGATCAGCACGCCGAGCGCGCAGCCGCCGAGCACGGTCGCGAGGGAACCGATCCACAGGGCCTGGTCGAGGTCCTTGAGGATGTCCGAGCTGCGGTCGGTGAAGCCGGAGTGCAGCGACATCACGTGCCCGTTCTTCAGCGGCACCGCCGCCCAGATGTCCGGCGCGCCGCCCCGGTCGGCGACGTAGGTGGCGCGGCGGCCCTCCTCGACCTTGGCGCGCAGCTCCGCGGGCAGCTGCGGGTCGTCGATCTTCGTGTTGGGGAAGTTCAGCCGCCCGGACAGCTCGTAGTTGCGCTGGGCGATCATGATGCGCTCGTCGGCCAGGTCGCGCGCGTTGTCCAGCATCGACACCCGGGCCGCGTTGTGCACGACCAGACTGAGCGCGACCGCCACCAGCGCGCCGACCAGCGCGATGGCCGCGCTGAGCTTCCATCTCAGGCCCGCGCCGATGCCGGCCCGCCGTACGAACGCCGTCACCAGGCGCCGGAAGTGTCCGCGCATCCGCCCGCTCAGGCCTTCAGCTTGTAGCCGAAGCCGCGGACCGTCTCGATCCGGTCCTGGCCGATCTTGGCGCGCAGCCGCTGCACATGGACGTCGACCACCCGGGTGTCCCCGCCCCAGCCGTACTCCCAGACCCGCTCCAGCAGTTTGTCGCGGGTGAGGACGGTGCCCGGCGCCGCGGAGAACTCCAGCAGCAGACGCATCTCGGTCGGGGTGAGCGCGACCGGCCGGCCGGCCTTGCGCACCTCCATGCCCTCGGTGTCGATCTCCAGCTCCCCGAAGGCCAGCACGGGCCCGTGGTCCGCGTCGTCCTGCCCCGCGCCCGCGCCGCCCGCCCGCTCGAAGCGGCGCAGCACCGCGCGGATCCGGGCGACCAGGACGGCGCCGTCGAACGGCTTGGTCACGTAGTCGTCGGCGCCCGCCTCCAGGCCCAGCACCACGTCGATGGCGTCGGCCCGCGCCGACAGCATGATCACCGGCACGGTCGACTCGTCCCGTATCCGCCGGCACAGGCTGACGCCGTCGAGACCGGGCACCATGACGTCGAGGAGCGCGATGTCCGGCCGGTCGGCGCGGAACGCCTCCAGACCCGACAGCCCGTCGGGCTTCGCGGTGACCGCGAAGCCGTCCCGCTCCAGCGTGAGCTGGGTGGCCTCACGGATGACGTCGTCGTCCTCGACGAACAGGACATGGGTCTGCTCTGCCATCCCGCTGCTCTCAGTTCTCGTGTGGTCCCGGACCGGGTGTGCCCCCGCACCCGCCGGGTCTTCTCGTCTGTGCCCACCCCACGGGACGCACCGGCCGCGCGACGGGTTCACCCCTTCATCGTCCGCGGGCCCGCCGGCGGTTCCCGCTGTGAGCCGTGTCTCAGCCTTCTTCCGGCGCCGGTGTCGGCACCGCGCCGGCCACCGGCCCGTACTCGTTGTGGGTGCGGTACTTCTCGGCGAACCGGCCCGAGATCCAGCGGTACGTGATCACGACCTCGCCGGACGGGCTCGACACCGGGTCGCCGCGGTCGTAGACCTGCTTGGTCACCACCAGGTCCCCGCGGTCCATCTCGGCGTAGACCGGCGGCTCCTCCGCGCTGAACACGTTGACGTAGCCGTCGCCCTGGGGCCGGTACACGTACGCGCCGATACCGACGGCGTCACCGCAGGTCAGCACGTTGACGACGACGTCGTCGCGGGCCTCTCCGGTGAGGTTGCCGTAGCTGACGTCCACCGGGTACTCGTCGGCGACGCAGGGCTTCAGCTCCCGCTTCACCTCGGCCGAGACGGCAGGGTCCCCCTTGATCAGCCGCACCGCGTCGACCCGGTCCGGCGTCGGCGTCGGCGCGGTCGCGGGGGAGGCCGGGCCGGCCCCGCCGTCCACGCGCGCCGGGCCCTCGTCCCGGGCGCCGGTGCCGCTCGCGCCGCATCCGCCCGCGAACAGCACAGCGGCGGCGAGCACGGCCGTCGCCGTGCTCGCCGTCCGGGCGGTGGACCGGGCCCGTACGGGCCCCGCACCGGTCAGGCCGCGCAACGCTCCCGCTCCTCACGCTCCAGCGCGCGTGCGTCCGACTCGCGGGACTCCAGCTCCTCGCGAAGCCGTGCCAGCGCCCGGTGCAGCGTGCTCTTGACCGTTCCGGCCGACATGCCGAGTGCGGCGGCCGTCTCGTCCGTGGACATCTGCTCCCAGTGTCGCAGCACCACGACGCTGCGCTGCTTCGGGGCGAGGACCTTCAGCACGTCCATCAGCAGGGCGCGGTCCGCGTACTGCTCGGTGGCGTCCTCCACACGGGACTCGGGGAGCTGCTCGGTGGGCACCTCCTCCAGCTTGCGCGCCCGCCACCACTCCGTCCGCGTGTTGATCATGACGCGGCGCAGATAGGCGTCGGCCAGCCGCTTGTCCTCGATGGTCTCCCAGCGGCGGTACGTGCGCACCAGCGCGGTCTGCAGCAGGTCCTGCGCCTCGACGGGGTCCGGGACCAGGCGCCGGGCGCTGCGCAGCAGCGCGTCCTGCCGGGTGCGGACGTACTCCTCGAACTCGAGCACCTCGCCCTTCGCCATGGTGTACCGCCTTCCGGTCCCCGTTCCGGCCCGCCCCCGCGGGCCGGCCGTACCGCTCGTGATCCGTCTCGTCGTGCTCAGGTCGAGCACGCGACCGAAACTACGGAGGCGTTGTCACGGCACTGTGCGGAGCACCCTGCGGGCAGCCCTCGGGTGCCCGTCGGTTGTGTAACGGAGGGACGAACGGGACGAAGCGGCGAGGTGATCGGGACGACCCTGGCTCAGCTCAGCGGCAGCCGGTACAGGCCGCCCGGCATCGGCTCCACCAGACCGTCGGACACCAGGCCGTCCAGCGCGCGGGCGCGCTGCACCGGCTCGTGCCACACCCGGTCCAGCGCCGCCTGCGGCACCGGCCCGTGCGCCTCGCGCAGCACCGCCAGCAGCCGGCCGCGCACCTGCCGGTCGGTGCCCGCGTACGTCTGCCCGCGGCGCGGCGGACCCTCGTGCGCGGGCTTGCCGGCGAGCCGCCAGGCGCACTGCGCGGCGATCGGGCAGCGGTGGCACGCCTCGTTCTTCGCCGTGCACACCAGCGCGCCCAGCTCCATGGAGGCGGCGGCCCACCGGGCGGCCGTGGCCGCGTCCTCCGGCAGCAGCGCGCGGGCGAGCCGGCGCTCGGCGGCGGTGGTGGCGTTCGGCGGGTACTGCGTGCCGCTGACCGCGCGCGCGAACACCCGGCGGACGTTGGTGTCGAGCACCGCGTGCCGCTGTCCGTAGGCGAACGACGCCACGGCCGCGGCGGTGTACTCGCCGATGCCGGGCAGTGCGAGCAGTTGGGCGTGGTCCGAGGGGACGTCGCCGCCGTGCCGTTCCGTTATGGCCACGGCGGCTCCGTGCAGCCGCAGGGCGCGGCGCGGGTAGCCGAGCCGGCCCCAGGCGCGGACGGCCTCGCCGGGCGCCTCGGCGGCGAGGTCGGCGGGGCGCGGCCATCGGGCCATCCACTGTTCGTAGACGGGCAGCACCCGGTTGACCGGGGTCTGCTGCAGCATGAACTCACTGACCATCACCCCCCACGCGCCGGCCTCCGGGCGCCGCCACGGAAGGTCCCGGGCGTGCTCGTCGAACCAGTCGATGACGGGGGAGTGCAGCGGCTCACCGGGAGCACGCTCGGACACGGAATCGGCGGCGGTGCCGTACGGAGGCTTCGTGGGAGCAGTCATGACCCGTCGATCCTGCCACGCCGGGCCCCGAGGACGGCCGAGCGCCACGGGCAGGGCCCTTCGTTCGGATCAGACCCACATCCCGGCCGGAAGGTGACACGGGACCTGACGATCGGCAGGGGCGGGGGTCCGGCGGGCGCTTGTAGCGTCGGGCGCATGGACCGTGCCCGTACCGCCGCGCTCGCCGGCCGCTGTCTGCTCTGGGCGGGGCTCGTCCTCCCAGGGGTGTGCGCCGACCGGCTCGGGCTGAACGAGCCGCGCCCCCTGTGGCAGCAGACGGCCGGGGCGGGCGTGCTCGCCGTCGCCACCGCCCTCGCCCGTCGGCGTCCCCTCACCGCGTTCGCCCTGACGGCGGCGCTGTGCCTGGCCGACGCGCCCGCGCTGTTCAGCCTCTCCTACGGCCCCGCGCTCGCCGTGTTCGCCGTGCTGCTCGGGCTGCGGGCGGAGCGCACCGGGCCCGCCGCACTGAGCTTCGCCGCCGTGGCCGCCGTCGGCACCGTGCGGATCGCGCTGGGTGGCGGCGATCCGGTCCCGCCGTGGCTGGTGATGACCGGCACCCTCCTCTTCGGGGGTGTCCTGCCCTGGCTGGGCGGGCGCTACTGGCGGCAGAGCCGTGAGCTGACCGCCGCCGGCTGGCTGCGGGCGGCCCGGCTGGAGGAGAAGCAGCGGTTCGCCGAGGAGCGGGCGCGGCTGCGCGAGCGGGCGCGCATCGCGCAGGACATGCACGACTCCCTCGGCCACGAGCTGAGCCTGCTCGCGCTGCGGGCGGGCGTCCTCCAGGTGGCGCCGGACCTGCCCGAACGGCACCGGGCGGCGGCGGCCGACCTGCGCGCGGCGGCCGCGGACGCCACGGACCGGCTGCACCGCATCATCGGCGTGCTGCGCGAGGACGCCGACGAGCCGCTCCCCCTCGCTCCGGCCGGGGAGACCGTGGGACAGCTCGTCGCCCGCGCGGCCGAGTCCGGGCTGCCGGTGCGCTGCGAGACCGGTGGACGGCCGGTGGAGCCGGGCGGGGTCGCCGAGCGGCTGCTGTACCGCGTGGCCCGGGAGGCGCTGACCAACGCGGCCCGGCACGCACCGGGCGCGCCCGTCGTCGTGGAGCTGACCGGCGGCCCCGCAGCGACCGTCACCGTCACCAACGGGACTGCCACACAACCGAGTCCGGCGCCCTCCGGGGGCGGTTCGGGACTGCGCGGGCTGCGCGCGGCCGTCACGGCGGTCGGCGGGACCTTCGAGGCGGGCCCGCACGGCGGCGGGTACCGGGTGCGGGCCCGCGTCCCGGAGCGGGCGGCCGGGCCCCCGGCGCCGTCCCGTGCGCCCTCCGCGCCCTTCACCCGCGCCCGCCGCCGGGTGGCGACCGCCCTGGGGGCCGCCGCGGGCGCGGGCGTCGCCCTGGTCGCGGCGGCGGCCGGCTGGTACGCGTACACCGAGACGCACGCGGTGCTGGAACCCGCCGCCTACGCCGCCCTCCGCCCCGGCATGCCGCGCACCGCCCTGGACCTGCCCGACCGGCAGGTCCAGGACCCGCCGGCCGACCGCGCCCCCGCCCCGCCCGAGGGCGCCGACTGCCGCTACTACCGTGCGAGCGGCGAGCTGTTCGTCTCCGTCGACCACTACCGGCTCTGCTTCGACGACGAGGGCCGCCTGGCCGCCAAGGACGTCGTCCCGCGCGTGGGCGGCCAACAGAGTTCCGTGCACGAGGAGTTCACACGATGATCCGGGTCCTGCTGGCCGACGACGAGGCGATGGTGCGGGCCGGGGTGCGCGCCATCCTGGACAGCGGCGGCGAGGCGGAGGTCGTCGCCGAGGCGGGCGACGGCCGCGAGGCCGTCGAACTGGCCCGCGCGCACCGCCCCGACGTGGCCCTGCTGGACGTCCGCATGCCCCGCCTGGACGGGCTCGCGGCGGCCGAGGAGATCGTCCGCACCGTCCCCGGCACGGCCGTCGCCGTCCTCACCACGTTCTCCGAACGCGCCTACGTGGCACGGGCGCTGGCCGGCGGCGCCACCGGCTTCCTGCTGAAGTCGGGCGACCCGTACGAACTCCTCGCGGGCGTACGGGCGGTGGCGGGCGGCGCGGCCTTCCTGTCGCCCACGGTGGCCCGGTACGTGATCGAAGGGCTCGGCGGGTCCGACGGCGGCGGGCGGCTCGCCCGTGAGGCGGAGGCGCGGGCCCGGGCGGCTGCGCTCAGCCCGCGCGAACGGGAGGTGCTCGGCCTGGTCGGGGCCGGACTGTCCAACCCGGAGATCGCCGCCCGGCTGCACCTCGTCGAGGGCACGGTGAAGGCGTATGTGAGCGCGGTCCTGGACCGGCTCGGCGTGCGCAATCGCGTACAGGCGGCGATCGTCGCGTACGAGGCGGGGCTGGTGGACAGGTGACGGGCGGTCAGCGTCGCCGGTGCGACGCGTAGGGGAGACCGGCGGACCGCGGGCCCGGGCCGGTGATCCACCGCACGACGGGCGCCGTCGAGCCGCGCACGGCTCCCGCGAGCCGGGTCGCGGGCCGGGTGGCCAGGGCGACGACGGCCGGCGCGACGGCGGCGCCCAGCAGCAGACCCGCGACCACGTCGTGCGGGTAGTGCACGCCGACGAACACCCGTGAGAACGCGGCGAGCAGAGCCAGCGGGGCGGTCAGCAGGATCAGGGTCCGGCGCACCAGGACCAGTGCCGCGGCCGAGGCGCCGGCGATGGTGGCGTGGTTGCTCGGGAACGACCAGTCGCCGTACGGCGGGCACTCCGCCAGCGAGGGGGCGGCTCCGGTCACCGCACGGCACGGACGCTCCTCCGTCACCACGGACTTGAGGACCTCGCTGCAGACGTACGCCACAGCCGTGGCCAGGGGTGCAAGGACCGCGATCGCGAACGCGCGGGTGTCGGAGTGCCGTGCGCGCCACCACCCGAGGGCGAACAGCCCTACGAACACGAGGAGTCCGGCCTCCGTACCGATCTCGGCCGTGTGCCGCAGCCACGCCGGGGCGTCGTGCGCATGGTCGGTGATGTCGCGGTACAGCCCGCTGTCCACAAAGTCCATGGTCACCGACCGTAAGGGAGCGGCCGGAACGGTCACACCCAGCGATCGTCGGGTGGTGTACCTGACGAAAGACAGGGGTGTGCGGCCGGTTACCGGGATGATGATCCGGAAAAGTTGCGCGCTGAGCGGCGGGTGGGACAAGCGAACGCTCGGATCTCTCGTACAGTTTGCGCCGTGGGATCTCTGCGCAATCCGGTCGGGCCGCTTCCCTCCTCCATCTACTGGCGTCGGAGGGCCGTACTGCTGTCCCTGCTCGCCCTGTTGGCGTTGTTGATCACCTGGGTCGTGGTCTCCGCCGACGGGAACGGCAACGGCTCGGACAACGGCGCCAACGGCAAGAATCCCGCGCCCTCCATCACCCCGGGACCGTCCGGTTCGGGCCCCGCGATCAGTCAGGCGCCGGGCGGACGCGACGAGACGGGCGGCGGTGGGTCGGAGGGGTCGGGCGACGGCTCCGGCGGTTCCTCCGGTTCCGGCTCCGACGACGAGGGCGGTGACGGCGACCCCGCGGACCCCGCGGACTCCGCGGGCGCCGGAGGCGCGGGCGGTGCGGGCAGCGGCGGCGCGGGCGGCAGCGCCGGCGGCGGCTCCGAGGGCGGTACGTCCGCGGGGGTCGGCGCGGGTGACGCGCTGCCGGCCGGATCCGGGTCAGGACTGCCCAACTGCTCGGCGAGCGCGGTGCGTTTCAGCCTGCGCAGCGAGCGCAACACGTACGGGCCGGCGGACACGCCCACGTTCCTGCTCACCGCGCGGAACACGTCGGGGGCCGACTGCAAGATCGATCTCGGGGCCGAGCGGACGGTGCTGACGGTGTCCCAGGCCACGGACGACGACACGTTCTGGGCGTCGGACGACTGCCCCAAGGGCGCGCGCAGTCTGGCGTTCCGGGTGCCGGCCGGGGAGAGCATCACGTACACCGTGACGTGGGACCGGAAGCCGAGTGCGGCGGAGTGTGCGACGCCCAAGTCGGGGGCGGCCAAGCCGGGGACGTATCTGGTCGAGGCGAAGGCGCCTGGGTTCGAGAAGGTGCGGACGTCGTTCGTGCTGAAGGCCGACTAGGGCCTGCGGACTGCGGTTCGCGTTCACCTGCGGGCCGGTGGGGGCTGGTCGCGCAGTTCCCCGCGCCCCTTTCGGGGCGCTCTCCTACACGTAGCGTTCGAGGATGCTGCTTTCCGCCAGGCGGGAGAGGCCCTCGCGGACGCTGCGGGCGCGGGCCTCGCCGACGCCGTCCACCGTCTGGAGGTCGTCCACGCTCGCGGCCAGCAGCTTCTGCAGTCCGCCGAAGTGCTCCACCAGGCGGTCGATGATCGCACCGGGCAGCCGCGGCACCTTCGCCAGCAGGCGGAAGCCGCGCGGCGACACCGCCGAGTCCAGGGTCTCCGGGGAGCCGGTGTACCCGAGCGCCCGCGCCACCGTCGGCAGCTCCAGCAGCTCCGCGTGGGTGAGTGCGTCCAGCTCGTGCAGCGCCTCGTCGACCGTGCGGGAGCGCTTCGCGGTCGGCTCGGGGACGTAGTCCCGCACGACCAGTTCGCGCTCCGGCTCCACGCCCGCGATCAACTCGTCGAGCTGGAGGGCGAGAAGGCGGCCGTCGGTGCCCAGTTCGACCACGTATTCGGCGATTTCGGTGGCGATGCGGCGCACCATCTCCAGTCGCTGGGCGACCGCGGAGACGTCCCGGACTGTCACCAGATCCTCGATCTCCAGCGCGGACAGCGTGCCCGCGACCTCGTCGAGGCGGAGCTTGTACCGCTCCAGGGTGGCGAGGGCCTGGTTGGCGCGGGACAGGATCGCCGCCGAGTCCTCCAGGACGCGGCGCTGTCCGTCGACGTACAGGGCGATCAGCCGCATCGACTGGGAGACGGAGACCACAGGGAAGCCGACCTGCTTGGAGACGCGGTCGGCGGTGCGGTGCCGGGTGCCGGTCTCCTCGGTGGGGATCGTCGGGTCCGGCACCAGCTGGACGCCGGCGCGCAGGATCTTCGACAGGTCGGAGGACAGCACGATGCCGCCGTCCAGCTTGCACAGCTCGCGCAGCCGGGTCGCGGTGAACTCCACGTCCAGCACGAAGCCGCCGCTGCACAGCGCCTCGACGGTCTTGTCCGAGCCGAGCACGATGAGCCCGCCCGTGTTGCCGCGGAGCACGCGCTCCAGGCCGTCACGCAGGGCGGTACCAGGCGCCACGGCGCTCAGCGAGGCGCGCATCAGGCCATCGGAACCGGCACTCCCACCGGACTTTCCGGGAGCTGCTGCCCGGTCGTTGGCTGCCACTGCACTCCTCCGGTCGCAGGTTCTGGGCGCCCCCGCGCTTCGTACGGACGGGCGAGACCTGGGCAAAGTCTACCGGCGGTCCTCCGGCTCCCGTGGGGCCTCTCGCCGACGGGAGCGGGGAAGGACCCGCAGCGCGTCCCCTATGTCCGCCACTTCCCGTACCTGCATGCCCGCCGGAACCTTGCCCGGGTCGCCCGGCACCAGGGCGTGCGTGAAGCCCAGACGGTGCGCCTCGGCGAGCCTGCGCTGCACGCCCGTGACGCGTCTCACCTCGCCCGCGAGGCCGACTTCGCCGATCGCGACGAGGTTCTTCGGCAGCGGGGTGTCGCTCGCGGCGGACGCCAGGGCGAGCGCGACGGCCAGGTCCGCGGCCGGCTCGGAGAGCTTCACGCCGCCGACCGTCGCGGAGTAGATGTCCCTTTTGCCCAAGGCGCTGATCCGGCCGCGCTGTTCCAGCACGGCCAGCATCATCGAGACGCGGGAGGTCTCCAGGCCTGAGGTGGTGCGGCGCGGGGAGGGGATCTGCGAGTCCACGGTGAGCGCCTGCACCTCGGCGACCAGGGGGCGGCGGCCCTCCAGGGTGACGGTCAGACAGGTGCCCGGGACCGGTTCGTCACGACGGGTCAGGAAAAGTCCGCTCGGGTCCGCGAGGCCCGTGATGCCCTCGTCGTGCAGTTCGAAGCAGCCGACCTCGTCGGTCGTGCCGTAGCGGTTCTTGACGCCGCGGACCAGACGCAGACGGGCGTGCCGGTCGCCCTCGAAGTGCAGCACCACGTCCACCAGGTGCTCCAGGAGGCGGGGGCCCGCGATGGCGCCGTCCTTGGTGACGTGTCCCACGAGGAGCGTGGACATCCCGCGCTCCTTGGAGGCGCGGATCAGCGCGCCCGCCACCTCGCGCACCTGGGCCATGCCGCCCGGCGCGCCGTCGATCTCGGGGGACGCGACCGTCTGCACCGAGTCCAGGATCAGCAGCGACGGCTTCACCGCGTCCAAGTGCCCGAGGACGGCGGAGAGATCCGTCTCGGCGGCGAGATAGAGGTGGTCGTCGATGGCGTGGATACGGTCGGCGCGCAGGCGGACCTGACTCGCCGACTCCTCACCCGTGACGTACAGGGTGCGGTGCTCGTCGCTCGCGGACTTGGCGGCGACGTCCAGCAGCAGTGTGGACTTGCCCACACCCGGCTCGCCCGCGACCAGCACCACGGCGCCGGGCACCAGCCCGCCGCCGAGCACCCGGTCCAGCTCGGGCACGCCCGTGGAGCGGGCGGTGGCCTGCCGCCCGTCGACCTGCCCGATGGGCAGCGCGGACGTGGTGACCCGCCCCGGCGCGGTCGTCCGCACCGCGGGCGCCGCACCGTACTCCTCGACCGTCCCCCAGGCCTGGCACTCGGGACACCGCCCGAGCCACTTGGCCGTCTGCCATCCGCACTCGGTGCAGCGGTAGGACGGACGGTCCTTGGAGGTCTTGGTACGGGCAGCCATGCCCAAAAGGTAACGGCCCCCTCTGACATCGCGGGCCTGCCCCCACCTCGGCGGGACGTGCGCCGCCCGCCGACCGCCGACCGGCCACCCGGCGCGCCCGGGCCGTCGAGGCGCCGCGTCCCCGGGCGCGGAGGGCGTCCGCGTCGTGGCCGCTCACCGGCGGGGAAAGGTTCCTGTCCCCGGATTGAGGGATCGTTTCACCCTTACGGATTAAAAGTGCGCACGGCGCCGGAAGGCGTCGCCCCCCGGCCCCTACGGTCGCCGAATGATGAGCAGCGGCCCGGACACCTCGACCCGTACGTCCACCCGTACGACCGGAACCCACCGGACGCACCGGGAAGCGCGTGACCGAGCGGCCGCGCGCACGCTGGCCCGACGGCCGGCCGCCCGCTACGAGCCGCACCTGGACAGCCTGTTCACCTACTGCCTGTCCGTCCTGTGCGACCACGACGCGGCGACCGCCGCCCTGGCCGACGCGCTGCACCTCGCGGAGCGCCGCGACCGGCACGTCCCGGACGAGCTGGGCAGCCTCCGCGCGTGGCTGTACGCCCTCGCCCGCTGGGCGTGTCTGCGGAAGCTGGCCGAGGCCAGGCAGAAGCGTCAGGCCACGCACGCCGGCGGCCGCTCCGGCAGGCAGCGCGCCTCCGCGGGGAGCGCCCCCGCCGCCCTGCCGCCCGAGGAGCAGGAGCGGCGCCGCAGCGAACTGGCCGCGCTGGCCTGGCCGGAGGCCGCAGGGACCAGCCCGGAGCAGCGCGAGGCGCTCGAGCTCGCCGTGCGGCACCGTCTCGCCGCCCACGAGGTCGCCGCCGTGCTGGGCATGGCGCCGGCCGCGGCGCGCGAGCTGCTCGCCACCGCGGCCTGCGAGGTGGAACGCACCCGCGCGGCCCTCGCCGTCGTGGAGACCGGCGCCTGCCCCGGCGTGGCGCACCTCACCGGCGACCAGGGGATGGTGCTCGGCACGACCCTGCGCCGCGAACTCGTCCGCCACGTCGACGACTGCCCCCGCTGCCGCCGTACCGCCGAGCGGGCCGTCCCGGGCCGGTGGCCCGGCACCAGCGTCACCCCGGACGCCCTGCCGCTCGTGCCCGCGCCCACCGCCGCCCTGCACACCGCCCTCGCGCACCATCCCCGTGTGCGTGGCGGCGCGCCACGCTTCGACCGGCGCGGCTTCCCCGTGGACCCCAAGGACCGGGTCGCACGCCGGGACCGGCTGCGCTCGCGTGCCGTCACGACGACCGTCGTCGCCACGGTCGTCGCCGCGCCCGTGCTGGCGCTGTGGGCCGCCTACCGGGGCACCCCGGTGGGCGAGGGCGTGGACGGCGGCCCGTCCTCCGCCCGCGAGGACGGCACCGTGGACTTCGACGGCGGCGAGGGCGGCGCGGGCTACGAGAACGCCGGCAACGCCGAGCCCCGCCCCGGCACCCGCTTCGGCGCCGGCGGCGCACCGGACGTCTCAGTGGAGGTCGTCGAGGTCGCCGGCGGCGGGCACACGGGCGCCGCCGTGCTGGGCGTGACGGCCGACCGCAGCGGCGACACCACGCTGATCACCCTGACCGCGCGGGGGGACGCACCGGTCCGCTGGTCCGCGTCCACCGGCGCCTCCTGGCTCTATCTGAACCGCTCCTCGGGCACGCTCGCCCCGGGCGGGTCGGTGACGATCCGGGTCCACGTCGACCAGCTGAGCGAGCCGTCCGGCCACTGGCGGGCCACGGTGGCGATCTCCCCGGCGGGCTCCGTGGTGTCCATCGAGGGGTACGGCCCCGCCCCGTCCGCCCCGGTCCGGGACACCCCCTCGGCCCCGGGCACCCCGAGCGGCCCGCCCCCGTCGCCCTCGCACCCGGACCCCACGCCCACGACGCCGACGCCCTCGGACCCCACGCCGACCGACCCGCCCTCCTCCGCGGAACCGGACCCGGACCCGGACCCCTCGACGGACGACCCGACGCCCACCGACCCGTCCCCCACAGACCCGTCGCCCTCGGCCCCCGAGCCTCCGGAGCCCGGCGACTCCACGGCCGCCGACACGGGCACCCCGGACCCGGGCACGCCGTAGACGCGGTGTACGCGGTGGACGCGGTGGACGCCGTGGACGCGAAACGGCGCCCGCCCCCTCGGGGACGGGCGCCGGGCACGCCGGGAGCGGCTCGTCAGGACGGGTCCGCCGGATGCGGGGCCAGCAGCGGCAGCTGCGACGCCAGCCGCTCCTCGCACAGCTCGGCCAGGCGGTCGTACCCCGCCTTGCCCATCAGCTCGATCAGCTCCGCGCGGTAGGAGACGTACACCGGCTCGCCCGCGCCGTGCGCCGAGGTCGCCGACGTGCACCACCAGTGCAGATCGTGGCCGCCGGGGCCCCAGCCGCGACGGTCGTACTCGCCGATCGACACCTGCAGCACCCGCGTGTCGTCGGGCCGGTCGATCCACTCGTACGTACGCCGGACCGGGAGCTGCCAGCAGACGTCGGGCTTGGTCTCCAGCGGCTCGCGGCCCTCCTTGAGGGCGAGGATGTGCAGCGAGCAGCCCATGCCGCCCTTGAAGCCCGGACGGTTCTGGAAGATGCACGAACCCCGGAACGGGCGCGTCTGCCGCTCGCCGTCCTCGTCCTCGGAGATCCACCCGTTGCGGGTGCCCTCCGCGTGGTGCTGCCAGATGTCCGGTGTGAGCCTCGCCACATGCTCGGCGACGCGCTTCTCGTCGTCCTCGTCGGAGAAGTGGGCGCCCAGGGTGCAGCAGCCGTCGTCCGCGCGGCCCGCCTGGATGCCCTGGCAGCCGCTGCCGAAGATGCAGTTCCACCGAGAGGTGAGCCACGTCAGGTCGCAGCGGAAGACCTGCTCGTCGTCCGCCGGATCAGGAAATTCCACCCAAGCGCGGGCGAAGTCGAGGCCCTGCTCGTCGTCGGCGGGCGCCGGCCGCGGCGCCTGCGGTGTCGGCACCCGCGAAGGATCCCCGGCCAGTCCGGCCCGCTTTTCCTTCCTGGCCTTTTTGTCCGTCTTCTCGCCCTTCGCCTTTTTCGTCTTTGGCACCCGTCCAGGGTAAGTCGCCTCAGGCCCTACCCGGCGACGGTCCGGCCCGTGAGAAGCGGGTAACACGGTGCGCCGCGCGCAGTAGCGTTCCGTACATGAGACTCGGTGTCCTCGACGTTGGTTCGAACACGGTGCATCTGCTGGTGGTCGACGCCCACCCCGGCGCGCGGCCGCTGCCCGCGCACTCGCACAAGACCGAACTGCGCCTCGCCCAGCTCCTCGACGCCGACGGATCGATCGGCCCCGACGGCATCGACCTGCTGGTGTCGGTCCTGCACGAGGCGCTCCAGCACGCCGAGGACAAGGGCGTGGAGGAGCTGCTGCCGTTCGCGACCTCCGCGGTCCGCGACGCGAGCAACGCCGACGACGTCCTCGGCCGTGTCCGCGAGGAGACCGGCGTCGAACTCCAGGTGCTCAGCGGCGAGGAGGAGGCGAAGCTCACCTTCCTCGCCGCCCGCCGCTGGTTCGGCTGGTCCTCCGGGAAGCTGCTCGTCATCGACATCGGCGGCGGCTCCCTGGAGATCGCCTACGGCATGGACGAGGAGCCCGACGCGGCGGTGTCGCTGCCGCTCGGCGCGGGCCGCCTCACCGCCGGGTGGCTGCCCGGCGACCCGCCCGAGGCCGAGGACGTCCGCGCGCTGCGCCGCCACGTCCGCACCGGGATAGCGCGCTCGGTCGGCGACTTCAGCCGGTTCGGCGCGCCGGACCACGTGGTGGCCACCTCCAAGACCTTCAAGCAGCTCGCCCGGCTCGCGGGCGCCCCGGGCTCCGCCGAGGGCCCGTACGTCCAGCGCGAGCTGAAGCGGGAGTCG
The DNA here is from genome assembly GCA_014650475.1 of Streptomyces albogriseolus. Lineage (GTDB taxonomy): Bacteria > Actinomycetota > Actinomycetes > Streptomycetales > Streptomycetaceae > Streptomyces > Streptomyces albogriseolus. The sequence goes on along the minus strand of BMVA01000003.1, from coordinate 12,241 downwards.
CTGGAGGCGTGGGTGCCGCGGCTGGCCGGGATGACCGCCGCCGAGCGCGCCGAGCTGCCGGGCGTGTCCGAGGCCCGCGCGGGCCAGCTCCTCGCCGGCGCGATGGTCGCCGAGGGCGCGATGGACCTGTTCGGCGTGGAGCGCCTGGAGATCTGCCCGTGGGCCCTGCGGGAGGGCGTCATACTCCGCCGCCTCGACCACATGGGCCCGGCCTGACCCCCGAGAGGGCCCGGCCCGGACGCACCACCGCCCGCTATGGCAAACACCACAACGGCGAAGCAGCACCCCGCACCGCCCCCGCCCCACCCCGTAACCTGAGGCTCGTGGCAGAAGCAAGGGACGTAGTCCGCATCCCGGATGCGAAGGTCGCCCTGTCGACGGCCTCCGTCTACCCGGAGTCGACGGCGACGGCCTTCGAGATCGCCGCGCGCCTCGGGTACGACGGCGTCGAGGTGATGGTCTGGACGGATCCGGTCAGCCAGGACATCGAGGCTCTCCGCAGGCTCAGCGACTACCACCGCATCCCCGTCCTCGCCGTCCACGCGCCCTGTCTGCTGATCACGCAGCGCGTGTGGTCCACCGACCCCTGGACCAAGCTCCAGCGGGCCCGGGCCGCCGCCGAGAAGCTCGGCGCGTCGACGGTCGTCGTCCACCCGCCGTTCCGCTGGCAGCGGCAGTACGCCCGCGACTTCGTGGACGGCATCTGGCGGATGGCGAACGAGACCGACGTGCGGTTCGCCGTGGAGAACATGTACCCCTGGCGCTACCGCGACCGCGAGATGCTGGCCTACGCCCCCGACTGGGACGTGACCAAGGAGGACTACCGCCACTTCACGATCGACCTGAGCCACGCCTCCACGTCCCGCACGGACACGCTGCGGATGGTCGAGCGCATGGGCGACCGGCTGGGGCACGTGCACCTGGCCGACGGCCGGGGCTCCGCCAAGGACGAGCACCTGGTGCCCGGCCGCGGCGACCAGCCGTGCGCCGAGGTCCTGGAAGGGCTGGCGCGGAGCGGCTTCGACGGTCATGTCGTGATCGAGGTCAACACCCGGCGCGCCATGTCCAGCGCCGAACGTGAGGCCGACCTGGCGGAGGCCCTGGCCTTCACCCGCCTCCACCTCGCCTCGGCGTCCTCCCCTTCCTCCCTGTCCTCCCCCTCCTCCCTCCGGGTGCCACGCCGGTGAACGGCGTCACCGCGAGCGACGGCCCGGCCGCCTCCCCGAACGGGGCCGGCGCCCCCCGGCGCCGCGGGCGCCCCCCGGGCACGGAGTCGGCCGGCACCCGCGACCGCATCCTCGACGCGGCCCGCGAGCAGTTCTCCGCACGGGGCTACGAGAAGACGTCCGTCCGGGGCATCGCCAAGGCCGCCGGGGTGGACTCCGCCCTCGTGCACCACTACTTCGGCACCAAGGAGCGGGTCTTCGAGGCCGCCGTCGAGATCGCCTTCGGACCGGTGCTCGACGACCGGGACACGGTGCTCGAGGGGCCGCTCGACGAGGTGGGCGAGCGGATGACCCGCATGATCATCGGCCTGTGGGAGAACCCGGTCACCCGCGCCCCCTTGCTCGCGATCGTCCGCTCCGCCGTCAACAACGACGCCGCGGCGGCCGTCTTCCGCCGCCTCGTCGCCGGCCAGCTGCTGCGCCGGGTCGCCGGCCGGCTCGACCGGCCGGACGCGGAATTGCGCGTCGAACTGGCCGCCGCCCAGCTCGTCGGCATCGCGATGATCCGGTACGTGATCCGGATGGAGCCGCTCGCCTCGGCCGACCCGGAGGACATCGTCCGGCGGGTCGCCCCCGTCGTGCAGGGGCACCTCACCGGTCCCTGAACGCGGGACGCCTGAGACACGCGTATCGCATTCCGGACACCTCGTCCCGCCCTCTGGATGACCGGCGTACGCTCGATGCAGTCAGAACTCTCTGACGGAGACTCCCCGAAGGTCTGAAGGAGCGAGCGACGATGCCCGAGCTGAGGTCCCGCACAGTCACCCACGGCCGCAACATGGCGGGCGCCCGCGCCCTGATGCGCGCCTCCGGTGTACCCGGTGCGGACATCGGCCGGAAGCCGATCATCGCCGTCGCCAACAGCTTCACCGAGTTCGTCCCCGGCCACACGCACCTGGCGCCGGTCGGCCGGATCGTCAGCGAGGCGGTCGTCGCGGCCGGAGGCATCCCGCGCGAGTTCAACACCATCGCCGTCGACGACGGCATCGCGATGGGCCACGGCGGCATGCTCTACTCGCTGCCCTCCCGCGACCTGATCGCGGACAGCGTGGAGTACATGGTCGAGGCGCACTGCGCGGACGCCCTGATCTGCATCTCCAACTGCGACAAGATCACCCCGGGCATGCTCAACGCCGCGCTGCGGCTGAACATCCCCACGGTGTTCGTCTCCGGCGGCCCGATGGAGGCCGGCCGGGCCACCCTGGTCGACGGCACGGTCCGCACGCTGGACCTGATCGACGCGATGGTCGAGGCGGCCAACGACAAAGTGTCCGATGCGGACGTGCTCCGCATCGAGGAGAACGCCTGCCCGACCTGCGGCTCCTGTTCCGGCATGTTCACCGCCAACTCGATGAACTGCCTCACCGAGGCCATCGGCCTCTCCCTCCCCGGCAACGGCTCGGTCCTCGCCACCCACACCGCCCGCAAGGACCTCTACGTCCGCGCGGCCGAGACGGTCATGGACCTCACCCGCCGCTACTACGAGCAGGACGACGACACGGTCCTGCCCCGCAACATCGCCACCTTCCAGGCGTTCGAGAACGCGATGGCGCTCGACATCGCCATGGGCGGCTCCACCAACACGATCCTGCACCTGCTGGCCGCCGCCCAGGAGGCCGAGGTGCCGTTCGGCCTCACCGAGATCGACGCCCTCTCCCGCCGCGTGCCGTGCCTGGCGAAGGTCGCCCCGAACGTCGCCAAGGACCGCACGTACTACATGGAGGACGTGCACCGCGCGGGCGGCATCCCCGCCCTGCTCGGCGAGCTCCACCGCGCGGGCCTGCTCAACGAGGACGTCCACGCCGTCCACAGCCCGTCCCTCGCGGACTGGCTGAAGACCTGGGACATCCGCGCCGGCTCCCCTTCCCCGGAGGCGGTCGAGCTGTGGCACGCGGCCCCCGGCTGCAAGCGCTCCGCCGAGGCGTTCTCCCAGTCCGAGCGCTGGGACACCCTCGACGAGGACGCCGAGGGCGGCTGCATCCGCTCCGCCGAGCACGCCTACTCCAAGGACGGCGGCCTGGCGGTGCTGCGCGGCAACCTCGCCGTCGACGGCTGCGTGGTCAAGACGGCCGGCGTCGACGAGTCCATCTGGACCTTCGAGGGACCGGCGGTCGTCTGCGAGTCGCAGGAGGAGGCCGTGCAGAAGATCCTCACCCAGCAGGTGAAGGAGGGCGACGTCGTCGTCATCCGCTACGAGGGTCCCAAGGGCGGCCCCGGCATGCAGGAGATGCTCTACCCGACGTCGTACCTGAAGAGCCGCGGCCTCGGCAAGGCCTGCGCCCTGATCACGGACGGCCGCTTCTCCGGCGGCACCTCCGGCCTGTCCATCGGCCACGCCTCCCCGGAGGCGGCCTCGGGCGGCACCATCGCCCTGGTCGAGGACGGCGACCGCATCCGCATCGACATCCCGGGCCGCTCCGTCGAGCTCCTCGTCGACGACGCCGAACTGGCCCGCCGCGAGGAGGCCCTCGCCGGCCGCTACGCCCCGAAGAACCGCGACCGCAAGGTCTCCGCGGCCCTGCGGGCCTACGCGGCGATGGCGACGAGCGCGGACAAGGGCGCGGTCCGGGACGTGAGCAAGCTGGGCTGAGGCTCCTGCTTCGCGGTTACGACCCCGTCGCCTGTCACCAGGCGGCGGGGTCGTCCGCGTCCACGGCGAAGACGGTGCCGTCGGGGGCGGAGGCGTAGACGCGGTCGCCGGCGAGGACGGGGGCGGCCAGCGTCGCGGGCACGCGGTCGGACTGGGGGCCGAGCCGCGGCCGGGTCTGCCCGAGGAGCTTGCCCTTGCGGGCGTCCACGCCGAGCAGCCGTCCGTCGGGAGCGGCGACGTACACGTGCCGTCCGTCGGAAACGGGCACCGACCCCCGGCTCACCCCTGTCTCCAGCCGCCACCGCTGCTCGCCGGCGGCCAGGTCGACGGCCGCGAGCGAACCGCCCGCCCCCATGAGGTACACGGTGCCGTCGTGCACCCCGGCCACCGCCTCCGGGACCGGCACGGGCAGCGTCACGCGCCGAGATTCCCCTGTGCCGGGCGTGAACCGGACCACGGCCCCGGCGTCCCCGTGGACGGCTCCGTCGGCGACCAGGTACACGTGCCCGTCCGCCGCTCCCACGGGCGTCAGCGACCCCTCCAGCTCCGCGTCCCACCGCACGTCCCCCGTCACCGGGTCGACCGCGGTAACACGGGTCGAGTTCCCGTCCGCGGACGGGCTCGTCGCATAGGCCGAAGGCTCCTCCTCGCCGAACGAGGTGAAGTAGGGCACGGCCTGGCCGGGGATCCGCCTGGACCACCTGGTCTCACCCGAGGCACTGTCCACACCCGTGACCATCCCGTCGGAGCGAGTCAGCAGGAGAGTGTCGCCCACCGCCCGTACTCCGTCGTAGGCGGGCGTGTCCTCCAACTGCCACACCGGCTCGCCCGTGGCCGGGTCCAGCGCCTCCAGGTCACCGATGCGGTCGAGGGACGGGTGGAGCAGGCCGGCGGACAGGACGGGCGGTTCACTTCGCGTCGTTCCCGGGGCGACGTCGTGCCGCCACACGGTGCGGCCGTCGGCCGGATCGAGCGCGAAGACCAGACCGGGCGCCGCACAGAGCAGCTTCCCCACCCCGTAGGTGCACTGGGGCACGCCGCTGTCCCCGGAAACGGGCACCGTCTCCCACGTGGCCGAGCCGGCCGGTGCGCTCTGCGCGGCGGCGGTCCGGCGCGGCGGGGACGTGTCGTCGAACGCGCCGAGCGCGGTGAACCCACCGAACACGGCGAGGCACAGCGCCCCGGCCACCAGGGCCGCCCGCCGGCCCGGACGCAGGCCGGACCGCTTCCCGGACGCGTCCGCCGGGGGTTCGGCAGTGGCTTCCTCCCGCGCGCCGCTCTTCTCCCCGCCATGCGTCTCCCGCGCGTCGGACGCCGGCGCCCTGGACGACTCCTCCGCCCCCGGCGCCCGTTGCGCGGGCACGAACACCTGCGTGTCGTACGCCGCCGACACCGACCGCAACTCCCGCATCAGTTCGTCCGGCGTGGGCCGTTCACCGGGGTCCTTGGCGAGACACCGCCGCACCAGGGGCGCGAGAGACCCCGGCACGCCCGTCAGATCGGGCTCGTCGTGCACGACCTGATAGGCGACGACGTAAGGGCTGTCGGAGTCGAAGGGACCGCGTCCGGTCGTCGCGTGCACCATGAGCGACCCGAGCGCGAACATGTCGGCGGCGGGGCCCACTTCGCGGGGGCTCCGGAACTGTTCGGGCGCCATGAAGGGCGGCGTACCGATCAACTTCCCGGTCTCGGTGCGCAGTTCGCTGTCCCTGGGCCGGGAGATGCCGAAGTCGATGACCTTGGGCCCGTCGTCTGCGAGCAGCACGTTGCTGGGTTTCAGGTCCCGGTGCACGACGCCGACCCGGTGGATGTCCCGCAGCGCCTCGGCGAGCCCGGCCATCAGCCGACGCGACTGGTCCGCATCCATGGGGCCGTTCCGGTTCACCTGTTCCGAGAGTGTCGGACCAGGGATGTAGAGGGTGGCCATCCAGGGACGTCCGCCGTCGGGGTCGGCGTCGACGACGGGAGCGGTGAAGGCCCCGCTCACCCGTCGGGCGGCCGCCACCTCTTGCCGGAAGCGCCCCCGGAACTCGGGGTCCAAGGCGTACCGGGCGTGCACGACCTTCACCGCGACCCGCATGCCGGAGGTGCTGCGTGCCAGATGCACGACGCCCATGCCCCCGGAACCCAGGCAGGACTCCAGACGGTAGTGACCGGCGTACTCAGGAAGTTCCGCTTCCGCACCCGGTTCGGTGTTCCGCTGCGGCGTCATGGAATCACCCCCCGTGGTGCTCGATCGCGCGCGAGACGCTCGGAGCCTAGTCGATGGTGTGTGCGGGACGAATGCGGCGTGCCCGTCTCCTTGTGCGAGAAGTGCGTTGATGTTTGATGGGTGACAACAGGGGAATCAACGTGGCCCCATGACAGTCGTGGGGCGCAACGGGGGAGGTTTTTCCATGTCTGTCGAGGACACCAGAGGCATCACGGGCGGGGACGTCGCCGACGTGGAGGGGAGGACGGCCGAGGCAGCCGTCACCACGGCGGCCGCGCTCGCGACCTCCTACCCGGTGGCGCCGGGCTACCAGCTGAACGTCCGCAGCGGTCCCGGCACCGGCTACTCCATCGTCCGGGTCCTGTCCGAGGGCGCCTGGGTCCGGATCAACTGCCAGACGCCGGGCACCTGGGTGACGGGCCCGTACGGCACCTCGAACATCTGGGACAACATCGGCAGCGGTCAATACGTCTCGGACGCCTACATCCGCACCGGCAGCGACGGATACGTCGCCCCCCGCTGCTAGGCCCGTGTCCCGCGGGACGCCCCCGCGCCGGCCGACGGACCGGCGCGGGGGGCCTCCCGCGGTCACGTGGGCGAGGAGTCACAATCGACCCGTGAGCGCAGAAGAGAACCGCACCGACGGAGTCCCGGCCACCCCCGCCGGCCCCCAGCCCGAACCCCTCCGTTTCTTCGGGACGACCTGGGTCGACCACTCCCGTGGGTACGCCGCCCGCCGGCTCGGTGTCGCCGTAGGGTCGCTGGCCGCCGCGGCCGCCGCCTGCTTCGTGCTGCGGTTCGCCTACCAAGGGCTCCAGATCGCCGCCGTCGGCGGCTTCGTCTCGCTGCTCGTCGTCGTGATGTTCGCGGTCTGCAGCGCCCTCGCCTTCGGCCACACCTGGTCCTCCTTCTCCACCCGCCCCGACCCCGACCGCCGGTCGTCCCTGCGCGGACTGCTGTCCATCGGGTTCGTCGGCTCGCTCCTCGCCTACTTCTTCCGCTCCCTCACCGAGGCCCCCGGCGAGAAGCTGCACCGCGCCGAGTACGAGACGGCCCGCGAGGAGTACGCCCGCCGCACCACCCGCCGCTCGGGCAACCCCGCGAGGAAGCGCCGCCGCGGCTGACACGACGGACAGGGCGAGGGAAAACCCCGGCGCCTCGCCCCGGCCCGCGGCCACGATGGCCGTATGACGACATCGAGGGCCGACCAGGTCTCCCACACCGCCCGGGCCCAGTCCTTCAACGCGGTCGCCGCGCAGTACGCGGACCACCGCCCCACCTATCCGCCCGCCCTGTTCGACGCGATCGAGGAGCTGACCGGCCGCCCGCTCGCGGGGTCCCGGGTGGCGGACGTCGGCGCCGGCACCGGCGTGGCCACCGCCCGCCTGCTCGAGCGCGGCGCGCACGTCGTCGCCGTCGAGCCCGGCGAGGGCATGGCGGCGGAGTTCCGCCGCCGCCTCCCCGGCACCCCGGTCGTCCGCGGCGACGGCGACGCCCTCCCCCTCGCCGCCCACAGCGCCGACCTGATCACCTACGCCCAGTCCTGGCACTGGACCGACCCAGCCCGCTCCGTCCCGGAGGCGCTGCGGGTGCTGCGCCCCGGCGGCGCCCTCGCCCTGTGGTGGAACACCAGCGCCCTCGACGTCCCCTGGATCGCGGAGGCGTCCGCCCGGGCCGGCCGCCACTTCGGACGGGACTTCTCCCGCGAGCAGAACGACCTCGACGCCGCCACCGCCGACCCCTCCGGCCGGCTGGACTTCGCGCGCCGCACCGTCCGCTGGAGCCGCCGCGTCCCGATCGACACGCACCTGGCCAACCTCGGCAGCCATTCGCTCTTCCTCGTCCAGAGCCCCGACCGCACCGCCGCCCACCTCACCGAGGAGCGCCGCCACGTCCTCGACGTCTTCCCGGACGGGATCGTCGAGGAGACCTACGACGTCGTCCTCCTCCTCGCTTCCGCGCCGCCCGCGGCTTGACGCGCCCGCGCCGCCGGGAGGAGTATTCATCACATGATGAATTACTCCTCCCGGCCCCCGGAGGAGCCGGCCGTACACGCCCAGGACCTCACCGTCGTCCGGGGCTCCCGCCCCGTGCTGCGCGGCCTCGGCTTCACCGTCCCCCGCGGCCGCATCACCGGCCTCCTCGGCCCCTCCGGCTGCGGCAAGTCGACGCTGATGCGGGCCGTCGTCGGCACCCAGGCCAAGGTCACCGGCACCCTCGACGTCCTCGGCCGCCCGGCGGGCCACCCCTCCCTGCGCACCCGCATCGGCTACGTCACCCAGGCCCCGTCCGTCTACGGCGACCTGACCGTCCGCCAGAACCTCGACTACTTCGCCGCGATCCTCGACCCGGGCAAGGCGGGCGCCGACCGCCGCCACGACGTGGAACGCGTCCTCGCCGACGTCGACCTCACCGGCCACGCCGACTCCCTCGCCGGCACCCTCTCCGGCGGCCAGCGCAGCCGCGTCTCCCTCGCCGTCGCCCTCCTCGGCACACCCGAGCTGCTGGTCCTCGACGAACCCACCGTCGGCCTGGACCCCGTCCTCCGCCGCGATCTGTGGCAGCTCTTCCACAGCCTCGCCGAGGACCGCGGCGCCACCCTCCTCGTCTCCTCCCATGTGATGGACGAGGCCGAGCGCTGCCACCGGCTGCTCCTCATGCGCGCGGGTGAGGTCCTCGCCGAGGGCGCCCCCGAGGCCCTGCGCACCCGCACCGGCGCCGACACCGTCGAGACCGCGTTCCTCCGCCTGGTCGACGAGGCCGCCGCGGCCGCACGTACCGAGGAGTCCACCCGATGACCGCCGCCGGCGCCCTCAGCCTGCCGCGCACCACCGCCACCGCCGCCCGGGTCCTGCGCCAGCTCCGCCACGACCCGCGCACCATCGCGCTGATGCTCCTCGTCCCGTGCGTGATGCTCTTCCTGCTCCGCTACGTCTTCGACGCCAGCGCCCGCACCTTCGACACCATCGGCGCCTCGCTGCTCGGGATCTTCCCGCTGATCACGATGTTCCTGGTCACGTCGATCGCCACCCTGCGCGAACGCACCTCCGGCACCCTGGAACGCCTGCTCGCCATGCCCCTCGGCAAGGGCGACCTGATCGCCGGCTACGCCCTCGCCTTCGGCGCCGTCGCGGTCGTCCAGTCGGCCCTCGCCACCGGTCTCGCGGTGTGGTTCCTGGACCTCGACGTCATCGGCAGCCCCTGGCTGCTGCTCCTGGTCGCCCTGCTCGACGCGCTCCTCGGCACCGCCCTCGGCCTGTTCGTGTCGGCGTTCGCGGCGTCCGAGTTCCAGGCGGTGCAGTTCATGCCGGCGGTGATCTTCCCCCAGCTGCTGCTGTGCGGCCTGTTCACCCCACGCGACGCCATGCACCCGGTCCTGGAGGCGATCTCCGACGCCCTCCCCATGTCCTACGCCGTCGACGCCATGAACGAGGTCCTCCGCCACGCCGACCTCACGACGGCCTTCGTCCGCGACATCACCGTCGTCGCGGGCTGCGCCCTCCTGGTCCTCATCGTGGGCGCGGCCACGCTGAAACGCCGCACTGCGTGACTCCGGCCGTCCGCCCACCGGACAACCGAGCCCCCACCACCCCCCGGATGGGACAATCACCACCAGGACGACCCACCCCCGGAGGGCACCCCCAGCCATGACCCAGAAAGTCGCAGTCCTCGGCGCCGGCAAGATCGGCGAAGCCCTGCTCAGCGGAATGATCCGCGCCGGCTGGTCCCCCGCCGACCTCCTGGTCACCGCCCGCCGCCAGGAGCGCGCCGACGAGCTCCGCACGCGTCACGGCGTCACCCCGGTCACCAACCAGGAAGCCGCCAAGACCGCCGACACCCTGATCCTCACGGTCAAGCCGCAGGACATGGGCACCCTCCTCGACGAGCTCGCCCCGCACGTCCCCGCCGACCGCCTGGTCATCAGCGGCGCGGCGGGCATCCCGACCTCCCTCTTCGAGGAGCGTCTCGCCGAGGGCACCCCGGTCGTGCGCGTCATGACCAACACCCCCGCCCTCGTCGACGAGGCCATGTCGGTCATCTCCGCCGGCCGCCACGCCACCGCGGACCACCTCGCGCACGCCGAGGAGATCTTCGGCGCCGTCGGCAAGACCCTCCGCGTCCCCGAGTCCCAGCAGGACGCCTGCACGGCGCTCTCCGGCTCCGGCCCGGCGTACTTCTTCTACCTGGTCGAGGCGATGACGGACGCCGGCATCCTGCTCGGCCTGCCCCGCGACAAGGCGCACGACCTGATCGTGCAGTCCGCGATCGGCGCCGCGACGATGCTCCGCGACAGCGGCGAACACCCCGTGAAGCTGCGGGAGAACGTCACGTCCCCCGCCGGCACCACCATCAACGCCATCCGCGAACTGGAGAACCACGGCGTCCGCGCGGCCCTCATCGCCGCCCTGGAGGCAGCCCGCGACCGCAGCCGCGAGCTCGCCTCCGGCAACAACGGCTGACCCCGCAGGCCGCGGCCGGTCGTCACCGCGCCGCGGCCACCACCTCCTCGGCCGGCAGCAGGCCGATCGCCCGGTAGGCGGCGTCCACCGTCGGCCGCGCCATGCCCCGCGCCCGCTCGGCCCCCTCCCGCAGCACGCCCTCCAGATAACCCGGATCGGCGCACAGCTCCTGGTGCCGCTCCCGCAACGGCCGCAGCACCTCGATCACCGCGTCCGCCGTGTCTCTCTTCAGCGCGCCGTACCCGTCGTAGGACCCCGCCAGCTCTTCGGGATCACCGCCGGTGCAGGCCGCCAGGATCTCCAGCAGATTGGCGAGCCCCGGCCGCGACTCCCGGTCGTACACGACCTCGCTCCCGCTGTCGGTCACGGCGCGCATGACCTTCTTCCGCACCACGTCCGGCTCGTCCAGCAGATAGACGATCCCCGGCCCGGTGTCGTCGCTCTTGCCCATCTTCGAACCGGGGTCCTGAAGGTTCATCACGCGCGCCGCCACCGCCGGGCTGGTCGCCCGCGGCACGACGAACGTGTGCCCGTACCGCTGGTTGAACCGCACCGCGAGATCCCGCGCCAGCTCCACGTGCTGCGTCTGGTCGTTCCCGACCGGCACCTCGTCCGTCCCGTACGCCAGGATGTCCGCCGCCATCAGCACCGGATACGTCAGCAGCGACAGCCGCACGCTCCCGCCCCGCCGCTGCTCACGCGCCGCCTTCTCCTTGTACTGGATCATCCGGCGCATCTCGCCGTCCGTGGCCACGCACTCCAGCAGGTACGACAGCCGGGCGTGCTCGTCCACATGGCTCTGCACGAACACCGTGCACCGCTGTGGATCCAGCCCGGAGGCCAGCAGCAGGGTGGCGGCCTGCCTGCTCAGCCGGCGCACCCGCGCCGGATCGTGGTCCACGGTCAGGGCGTGCAGGTCGACGATGCAGAACAGCGCGTCCGCCCGGTACTGGTCGACCGTGGCCCACCGCCGCATGGCCCCGAGGTAGTTCCCCAGCGTCAGATGTCCGGTCGGCTTGATACCGCTGAAGACCCGAGTCATCACTTCTCCCTCTCCTGTGGAGCGTCGAGGCCGCTGTCCGGGGCGGCCGCCCCTCGAGCTCCGGGGGGAGAAAGCAGAACGGCCGCCGAGGCGGCGGCCGTGGGTGCATACGCAGGACGACCGCCGTCAGGCGGCCCACCAGAACTGGCTGTGCGTACGCGTCGTCATGCCCACGAGACTACGCCCCCGGGGCGGGGGACCGCAGCGAGTTGACACGCACCTGGGGGATCCGTACTGTTCTCCGAGTTGTCCGACGTGAGCACCGACTCCGGTCGGCCCCGGACAGCCATCCCGTGAGCACCACTACTGATCGACGTCAGCAGTCTGTCTGTCGGCGCGTCATTGTCGTGCGTATTCACGGAATGAGGAATCCGCACCCGAAAGGGAGCAGGACCCCGATTAGGTCGGGAGCCGGGAATCCGCTAAAGTCTCACTCGTCGGAACGGCCCGCAACGGCCGGAAAGACAAACCCCGCTGACCGGGGGTCAGGTCGAGAAAAAGATCTGATAGAGTCGGAAACGCAAGACCGAAGGGAAGCGCCCGGAGGAAAGCCCGAGAGGGTGAGTACAAAGGAAGCGTCCGTTCCTTGAGAACTCAACAGCGTGCCAAAAGTCAACGCCAGATATGTTGATACCCCGTCCATCCGGGTTTCGGATGGTCGAGGTTCCTTTGAAGAAAACACAGCGAGGACGCTGTGAACGTCGGGACTAT
>BMVA01000002.1 GCA_014650475.1 Streptomyces albogriseolus | reverse complement strand
GACGACGTGTTCGTCGGCCGCAGCGTCACCCCGCAGCACTTCTTCTACGCCAACGGCATCGCCCGGCTGCCCTTCTCCACGTACCAGATCGGCGTCGGCGACCCGCACCCGCAGGCCTCCGCACCCAACTCGGCCGGGCGGAACGTGCGCAGGCTGCTGGAGGAGACCTACGGGGTGTCCATCACCCACAAGTTCCTGCACACCCCGCACCCCCAGCGCCGGGACGTGCTGAACGACCTGGAGCGGGACTACCCGGAGGCGATCGAGCGGACCATGAGGTCCCGGTTCCGGTCGATCGAGGACGTGGCGCCGGCCGCCTCCTTCCACCACCACCTGGCGCTGCTCACCGGCCGTGCCGTCCCGGCGAAGTTCACGTACCGCTACGTCGACGTCGGCAAGCCCCACCTGGAGGAGCGCGTCGAGTCCCTCAAGGCGCGCCGCGGCTACGACTTCTTCTGCCTGAACGACGTGGACACCGCCCCCGAGCGCCGGGAGTACGTGCGCTCCTACGTCCACGACTTCCTGGAGTGGTACTTCCCGTACCCGAGCTCCTTCGAGCGCGCCTGACCTCCCGGACACCACGCCCGGGCCGCGTCGGGGCCCGGGCGTCGTCCTGCCCGGACGGTCACCCCCGCGTCGGCGTCCCGGACGGGACCCCCGCGGCCGGGGACACGGTGTGCGGCACCCGCTCGCGCCGCTGCCCCGGCAGCTCCGCCGGACGGCGCCCCGGCACCCGCAGCCGGTGCTCCAGCGCCGTCTCGCCCAGCGCCCGCACCGCCCCCGCGAACCGCTCCTGGGACGAGGGCTCCGCCGGGCCCAGCAGCCGGGCCTTCAACGCCGCCCGCGCGCCGGCCAGTCCGTCCTTCTCCGGGTGGCGGACCGTCTCCAGCAGGGCCGGCACCCCCGACGCGTCCGGCGTCAGGATCACCGCCGCCGCCACGGTGGGGAAGGCCGCGCGGAACTCCGCCTCGGACATCCCGCCCGTGTTGGCCACCGCGTACGGCTTGCCGCTCGCCAGGAAGTCGCTGATCACGCTCGACACATCGCTGATCAGCAGGTCGGCCGCGTCGAAGCAGGAGTACAGCGACGGCCGGGCGTCCACGACGACCTGGTGCTCCCCCTCCGGCAGCGACGCCCAGTACGCCGCCTCCCAGGCCCGCGTCGCCCGCGCGACCGCCTCCGCGCGGCCCGGCGGGGGAGTGGACTGGACGAGCATCCGCTCCGCCTGGTCGGCGCCCTCCCGGAACTCCGCGGCGGTCAGGCGGTCCAGCTCGGCGGTGCGGGTGGCCAGCTCCTTCGACGGGGCGGGGCGCGGACATGAGCGGGCCCGGTTGGCCGCGCGGATCAGCTCCCGGACGCGGCGGTCCGCGGCGCCGGCGCGCGGGTCCACCGAGCCGGTCAGCGGGTGCGGCTTGTACAGCAGCCGCACGCCCGGATCCGCGAGCAGCGCCCGCACCAGGTTCTCGCCGGCCGCGATCACCGAGGTGTTGCCCGGGTCGCCGTCCCAGCCCTCCCAGGTCGGCGCGTACAGCACGGTCGTGTACGCGCCCGCCGGCGGTCCCGCGTACGGCCGGACCGCGTCCAGCTGCGGGCGGCCGATCTCCACCACGTCCTTGTCCTCGACCCCGACCTCGGCCAGCGCGTACCGCTCGCGCGCCGCCGGACCCGCGACCCACACCTCGTCGTACGCCTTCGCGTAGGGGTTGCAGGAGGACAGCTTGTCGCTCTCCCCGTGGTTGACGAAGGCGTGCTTGATCGTGGGGATGCGCAGCACCTGCGAGGTCTTCCCGGAGTTGGACGGGTGGATGAGCACCTGGAGCGTGGAGTGCTCCAGCCGCATCAGCGTCGGCACCTTCGGCAGGCACACGATCGGGATGTCGGTCGCCGGGATCCGCGACACCATGAACCGCTCGCGCAGCACGATCAGCGGCCGGCCGTCCAGCCGGGCCAGCGGCTCCAGCCACATGCCCGCCTGGTAGACGGAGGACGGCCCGCCGGAGAAGTACAGCCCCACCGTGGGCCGGTACTCCGCCAGCCAGGCGTCGAACCAGGCGAGCACCTCCTGCTCGCCGGCCGGCCGCTTCCCGGGCAGCAGCCGCAGCGACAGCGCGACCAGACCGCCCAGCGCGAGCGCCAGCGACAGGCCGATCCCGGCCGCCGCGCACCGCGGGTCGTCCGTCACCGCGGTCGCCGTCAGCCCGGCCGTCGCGGGCAGCCCGAACACCAGCAGCCGGTGCCCGGGGCGGCGCAGCAGCGCGGGCGGGGCGGGGGACAGGCGCAGCGCGGAGGCGTCGATGTTGCGGGTCACTACCGGCAGCGTGCGGGTGCGGCGCACCAGCACGGACACCGCCTGGATGGCGCAGTGCAGGGCGTAGCACAGCAGCAGACCGGCGAGCAGGGGCGCGTACTGCGTCTCGCGGTGCTGCTCGCCGAGCCGCAGCAGGCCCACCACCAGCAGCAGGTCCCGCAGCACATGGCGGACGGTGACGTCCGCGTGCGCCTTGGCGAACAGCGCCGGCACCCCCCGCTGCCAGCGGTACAGCACGCCCTCGACGGCCAGCGAGAGGGCGGTGGCGGCCAGCAGCAGCGGCACGTGCGGGGCCAGCGCCGCCACGGCCTGCACCACGTAGGCGCCGCCCAGGACGGACGCCGTGAGGAGCGTGGCGAGCGCGGGGCGGCCCTGCGCGCGGAGCAGCGGGAGGCGGGGCCGGCGGATACCCGCCCTGAACCGCCGACGGGACGTGGGTAGGGGCACTGCGGTCACTCCAGGGTCGTGAGGGACGTGCGCTGGGTTAACGGCCGCCGGCCTCCGGACGACACGCGCGTGTCGCGGGGCCGCCGCCCAGGGGCCGTCGCAAGGCCGGCGGGCCGCGTCCGGCGCGGTGTCCGGAGGCTGGACCGCCCGGCGTCCTTCGATGCGCTTCGCGTAGATTGCCTGCCGGGCTAAACGATCGACGTGAGGGAGCGACGGCAAGGTGGCAGGGGCACGGCAGACCGTGGGCGAGGCGCGCAGGATCGTCGTCAAGGTCGGCTCCTCGTCGCTGACCACCGCGGCGGGCGGGCTGGACGCCGACCGTGTGGACGCGCTCGTGGACGTTCTCGCCAAGACCAGGAGCGGCGGAGAGCGGGAGATCGTCCTCGTCTCCTCCGGCGCCATCGCCGCAGGACTCGCCCCGCTGGGCCTGCGCCGCCGCCCCCGCGACCTGGCCCGCCAGCAGGCCGCCGCCAGCGTCGGCCAGGGCCTCCTCGTCGCCCGCTACACCGCCTCCTTCGCCCGCTACGGCGTCCGCGTCGGCCAGGTGCTGCTGACCAGCGACGACATGAGCCGCCGCGCCCACCACCGCAACGCCTCCCGCACCCTGGACAAGCTGCTCGCGATGGGCGCCCTCCCGGTCGTCAACGAGAACGACACGGTGGCCACGGACGAGATCCGCTTCGGCGACAACGACCGCCTCGCCGCCCTCGTCGCCCACCTGGTCCGCGCCGACCTGCTGGTGCTGCTGTCCGACGTGGACGGCGTCTACGACGGCGACCCGTCCCGCCCCGGCACCTCGCGGATCGCCGAGGTCAGGGGAGCCGAGGACCTCGCCCACGTGGAGATCGGCAGCGCCGGCAAGGCGGGCGTCGGCACCGGCGGCATGGTCACCAAGGTCGAGGCCGCCCGGATCGCCGCGGCCGCGGGCATCCAGGTGGTGCTGACCAGCGCGGTCCACGCGGCCGAGGCGCTCGGCGGCGGCGACACCGGCACCTACTTCCACCCCACCGGGCGCCGCTCCGCCGACCGGCTGCTGTGGCTCCAGCACGCCTCCACCCCGCAGGGCTCGCTCACCCTGGACGACGGCGCGGTACGCGCGGTCGTGGAGGGCCGCAAGTCGCTGCTCCCGGCCGGCATCGCGGGCGTCGAGGGCGACTTCAGCGCGGGCGACCCGGTGGAGCTGCGGGACCGGGAGGGACGCGCGGTGGCCCGCGGGCTCGTCAACTTCGACGCCAAGGAGATCCCCCTCCTGGTGGGCCGCTCCACCCGCGAACTCGCGCGGGAGCTCGGCCCCGGGTACGAACGCGAAGTCGTACACAGGGACGATCTCGTGGTCCTGCATCCGTAATGCCCCAAAACGTCGGCCCTCGGTGGTGGACGTTCCGCGAAACCGCCCCGCGATCCGCGACGGCCTGCTCAACTTTGTCCCTGGGACACATTCCGCCCGGCGTCCGGGCGGTCCGCGTGTGAAGGAGGCCGTCGTGAGACGAGTGCGCCCTGGGAGGACGGTGTCTCGCGGTGGTCCCGGATCCCGGGCGGCGGGCGAGGAGCGCGCCCTGACCAGCGTCGCGGCCGGAGACCGGCACCGGGGCGGCGAGCCGCGCGACCTGCCCCGCCTGTGGCACGTCACCCTCAGCGTGTCCGGCGAGCCCGCGCCGGTCGCGGAGGTCCGGCGGGCGCTGGAACAGCTCGCCCACGACCACCCGTTCCTGCTGACCAGCCGCTACGCCGGCGACCACGCGGAGATCCGCTACTGGGAGGAGGCCCGCGACCTGCACGACGCGGCCGCGGTGGCGCTGCGCCTGTGGGGCGAGCACCGGCGGACCGCGGGACTGCCGCCGTGGGAGATCGTGGGCCTGGAGGTCATCGACCGGGCCACCTACCGCAGCCGCGTCGCCGCGGGGCACGGGCCGGTGCCGGCCACCCCGGTCGGGGTGCACCCGTTCCCGTAGTGCCGGGTCCTTCCGGTGACGCGCCCCATCCGTCACACCCGTTTTGAGGGCGAATGTTCCTGTCTCGGGGTGTGGGACGAACGCCTCCGCCGCGCGCAGGGCGCACTACGCTTCCCCCATGACCACGCTCTCGCCGTTCGACTCGATGTCCCCGGTCAGCCAGGCCGCCTACCGCGCCAAGGGCGCCGCCGCCACCCTCGCGCCGCTGCCGCGCGCCGCCAAGGACGACGCCCTGCTCGCCATCGCGGACGCGCTGGAGGTCCGCACGAGCGAGATCGTCGAGGCCAACGCCCAGGACGTGGCGAAGGCGCGCGAGGCCGGCACCGCCGAGGGCATGATCGACCGGCTCACGCTCACCCCGGAGCGGGTCCGCGCCATCGCCGCCGACGTGCGCGACGTGGCCGCGCTGCCCGACCCGGTCGGCGAGGTCGTCCGCGGCTCGACCCTGCCCAACGGCATCGACCTGCGCCAGGTCCGGGTGCCGCTCGGCGTCGTCGGGATCATCTACGAGGGCCGGCCCAACGTGACGGTCGACGCCGCCGCCCTCTGCCTGAAGTCGGGCAACGCGGTCCTGCTGCGCGGCTCCTCCTCCGCCTACCGCTCCAACACCGCGCTGGTGCGGGTGGTGCGCGACGCCGTGCACGGCGCGGGCCTGCCCGCCGACGCCGTCCAGATGGTCCCCGGGGAGAGCCGGGACAGCGTGCGCGAGCTGATGCGCGCCCGCGGCCTGGTCGACGTGCTGATCCCGCGCGGCGGCGCCTCGCTGATCAACACGGTCGTGCAGGAGTCCACCGTCCCCGTCATCGAGACCGGCACCGGCAACTGCCACGTCTACGTCGACGCCCACGCCGACCTCGACATGGCCGTCGACATCCTGGTCAACTCCAAGGCGCAGCGCGTCGGCGTGTGCAACGCCGCCGAGACGCTGCTGGTGCACCAGGACATCGCCGCCGAGTTCCTGCCCCGCGCGCTGGACGCCCTCGCCGACGCCGGGGTCACCGTGCACGCCGACGAGCGCGTGATGGCGTACGCCAAGGACTCCCGGGCCACCGTCGTGGAGGCCACCACCGAGGACTGGGAGACCGAGTACCTCTCCTACGACATCGCCGCCGCCGTGGTCGACTCCCTGGACCGGGCGGTCGAGCACATCCGGCTGTGGACCTCCGGCCACACCGAGGCCATCGTCACCACCTCGCAGCAGGCGGCCCGCCGGTTCACCCAGCTGGTGGACTCCACCACGGTCGCGGTGAACGCCTCCACCCGGTTCACCGACGGCGGCCAGTTCGGCTTCGGCGCGGAGATCGGCATCTCCACGCAGAAACTGCACGCCCGCGGTCCGATGGGCCTGCCCGAGCTGACCAGCACGAAGTACATCGTCACCGGCGACGGCCACATCCGGCGCTGAGCCGCGCGCCCCGCGGGGACCCCCGCGCGGGGCGGTGTCCGGTGGGCGGACGAATTTCCGTACCGTCTGCCCAAATTGACCCCCCAGGTCTACTCTGGACGCGTGCCGGAGGACGTGGGGGGCACGCCGTTCCCTGACGGCTGGAAGCCCGACGACGACCACGACCGCGGGGTGTCGGACGAAGAGTTCGCCTCCGTGGTCTTCGACGAGGCCTTCGTACAGGCGGCCGCGGTGCACGAGCCGACCGCCGTCGAGCGCCTCCTGGCCGCCGCGCGGGCCAGAGCCGAGGCCTCCGAGGCCGAGGCCCGCCGCACCCGCGCCCGGCGGCACGACGACGGCTACGGCGGCTACCGCGCCGCCGGCGGCCACGACCCCGACGACGAGGACGCCGACGCCCTCGAGGCCGAGTACGGCGCCCCCTACGGCAGACCGGTGCGCTGGCGCCGGCCGGTCGCCTGGATGCTCGCCCTGGTGATGGGCATCGGCATGGTCGCGCTCGCCTTCTCGGCGGTCTACCGCGGCGGCTCCGCGCAGCGCCAGGACCCCGCCCCGCCGCCCGCCACCACCGGCGTCGGCCAGGGCGCAGGCGCCGCGCCCTCCGCGTCGGCCGACCACTCCCGCCCGACCGTCCCGGTGATCCCCACCGGCGGCCCGTGAGACCGCCCCGCGGCTTGGTGAGAACCTGTCAGAAGTTGGGTCCCCCGCAGGCGTTTACCGGGACTCCGCCGGACCTACCCTGAAGGTATGGGAGAGCCTTCGGACCCGCCCGAGGGGACGCCCGAGGGAGTCCCCCGAGGCGGCGACGACGAGTACCGGTCCGTCGTCTTCGACGAGACCTTCGTGCGCGCCGCCCGGCTCCAGGAGTTCTCCGCGCAGGAGCGCATCACCGACCACACGCCCGCCGTGCGCCGCCTCCCCGCGGCCCGCCGCAGCGGCCTCTCCCGGCAGGCCCTCGTCCTGGTCCTGCTGATCGCCGTGGCCTTCGGCACCGCCGTCTACATGGGCGTACGCCACCCCTACCGCACCCCCGCCGCCGAGCGGCCCGCGGAGCCCTTACGGATGACCGTGGTGCCCCTCGCCCCCGAGGGCCCCGTGCCCGGCGCCCGGGACGTCGGACAGCTGTACGCGCACAGCCCCGCCGCCCGCTTCCGCGCCGGCGCCGAGGGCGTCCCCCTCCCGCCGACCCGCCGCACCGCGAACTTCTCCGACGACCAGGTGGTGGCCGCCCTGCTCACCGCCAAGGACTACGTCGTACGGTCCGCCCTGGACCCGGCCGTGGTCACCGGCGGCGAGACCCGCGCCGTGCGGGTGCTGCTCGACTCCGGCCAGCAGGAGCAGTTCGACGAGAGCATCGACCGGCCCGCCGCCGACGGACGGCACGCGGTCACCGGATGGCTGGTCCGCTTCGACCCCGCCCGCGTGCGGCTGGCCGACCCGCACATCCGGGCCCGGGGCACCCTCCAGGCCGCCGAGGCCGACTCCGCCACGCTGGAGGTCACCACCGACCACACCGTCGTCTACGCGCTCCGCCCGGCCGGCGCGGGCCCGGACGCTCAGGCGTCGCTGTTCACGGTCCGCCGCGAGCTGCGGTTCCGTTTCGACCGCGAGGACCTGCGGCTGCACCAGGCGGAGCTGGTCGTCTCCCACGTCCAGGCCGGCCCCCAGTCCTGCGCCCTGGACCCGGCCCCGCGCCTGCACCCCCTGCTCGCCGGCCAGCGCGCCCAGCACACGGCCCCGCCCGGCACCAACCCCTACGCCCCGGACACCCCCGCCCCGGCCCTCTGCGGCACCCTCGCAGAGGCGGCCCAGCCCCGGCTGTGAGGGGCCGCCCCGCGTCACCCGCTCACGCCTCGTCGCGCGGTGCGTTCCCTTCGGCGTCGGGGTCGGCGTCGGAGTCCGGGCGGGACGGGCCCGGCTTGGAGTTCGTGAAGCCGCCGAAGCCGCGGCGGACCCGGTCGCCCAGGTCGCCCGCGCCGCCCGCCAGGTCGCTGACCAGCTTCATCAGCGGGTCCTTGGAGGTCCGCACCTCGTCGGCGTAGGTGCTCGCGGACTCCCGCCAGGAGTCCCGTACCGACGCGTCCTTGTCGTCGTCACGGCGCGGGTAGTGGCCGTCCATGATCCGCTGGTACTCGCGGGAGGCCGCCCACTTCTTCAGCTCGGCCGCCCGCACCGTGGTGAACGGGTGCGAGCGCGGCAGCACGTTGAGGATCTTCAGCACGGAGTCGCGCAGATCCCCGCCCGACTCGTACTCCTCGGCCTGCTCCAGGAACGCGTCCACGTTCATCTCGTGCAGATGGTTGCCGCCCGCGATCTTCATCAGGCCGCGCATCGACGCCTGCACGTCCTGCCCCACCAGCAGCCCCGCGCGGTCCGCGGACAGCTCCGACTTGCGGAACCACTCCCGCAGCGCGGTCACGATCGCCATGATCGCCACGTTCCCCAGCGGAATCCAGGCCACCCGGACCGCCAGCGACGTCAGGAACAGCAGGACCGTCCGGTACACCGAGTGACCGGACAGCGCGTGCCCGACCTCGTGCCCGACGACCGCCCGCATCTCCTCCTCGTCGAGCAGCTCCACCAGACCCGTGGTCACCACGATGATCGGCTCGTCGAGACCGATGCACATCGCGTTGGGGACCGGGTCCTGGTTGACGTACATCGGCGGGACCTTCTCCAGGTCCAGGATGTAGCAGGCGTCCCGCAGCATGTCGTTGAGATGCGCGAACTGCCGGTCCGAGACCCGCACCGAGTCGGACAGGAAAAGCAGCCGCAGACTCCGCTCGGGCAGCAGCCCGCTCAGCGCCTTGAAGACCGTGTCGAACCCGCTCAGCTTCCGCAGCGCCACCAGCGCGGAACGGTCGGCGGGGTGTTCGTACGCACGCGAGGAGATTCCGGGGAAGCGCCTGCGCTGCCTGCCGGGCACCCTCTCGTGCCCGTTGTGCTGGTGGCCTTCGGACATGTATCCCCCATGGGCGTCTGGTTGACCTGCGCGGTCCCTGGTGCGGGCCTTCGCTCCCCCCGCGGCGGGACCCAGCCTAGGCGGGATTCCCGTGCGCGGGCAGCGGGGACGGCCGCTTCCTGCGGCCCCACGCGGAAGGACGACCGGGCACCGGGCAACGGTTGCCTCCCCGCCCCAGGACGGCCCCGCCGGGACGCCCCGCGCCCGCAACGGCGGAGTCGGCGTGATCGCCGTGAAGCCGCCCGCATACGATGAGCGCACGTCTTTATCCCGCCCACACGCGATAGGTCCTGCCGAAGATGAGCTTCCCCAGCACCGCTGCCCAGATGGTCACCCTCGCCGCCGAGGGCGGAGAGCACGGCGGCAACCACGAGAGCCTCAGCCCCTACCTCACCGGCGGCGGCGCCCTGTTCGTGCTGCTGCTCCTGCTGTGGATCACCACCCGCTTCAACCGCGACCGCTGAACCGCCAGGTCCTCCGCGCCGAGGGCACTGGCGGACGGGGCCCACAGGCCGGGCCGGTAGGGTCTGCACGCATGGGAGAGCAGGACATGCCTACCGGCCCCGGCACCGGCCCGGTCCCGCGGGGCAAGCGCCGTCTGGGCGTCATGGGCGGCACTTTCGACCCGATCCACCACGGGCACCTGGTGGCGGCCAGCGAGGTGGCCGCGCAGTTCCACCTCGACGAGGTGGTCTTCGTCCCCACCGGCCAGCCGTGGCAGAAGAGCCACCGCGCGGTGTCGCTCGCCGAGGACCGTTACCTGATGACGGTGATCGCCACCGCCGAGAACCCCCAGTTCTCGGTCAGCCGCATCGACATCGACCGCGGCGGACCCACCTACACCGTGGACACCCTGCGCGACCTCAACGCGCTCAACCCGGACACGGACCTGTTCTTCATCACCGGCGCCGACGCCCTCGCCCAGATCCTGACCTGGCGTGACAGCGAGGAACTGTTCTCCCTGGCACACTTCATCGGCGTGACCCGGCCCGGCCACCATCTGACCGACGCCGGCCTGCCCGAGGGCGGAGTCTCGCTCGTGGAGGTCCCGGCCCTCGCCATCTCCTCCACGGACTGCCGTGCGAGAGTCGCCAAGGGAGACCCCGTCTGGTACCTGGTGCCGGACGGTGTCGTGCGCTACATCGCCAAGCGCCAGCTGTATCGCGGCGAGTGAGCCGAGAGGGGCACCGGTGAACGACGGATACGACGCGGGGTACGGCGACGGGGGACCGTACGAGCTCGTCGGCTACGACGAGTACGGCCGGCCGGTCTACCGGCAGGCCGCCGACCAGGGGACGCAGCAGGCCCAGCACCACGACCCCTACGGGCAGCAGGGGCAGCAGACCCAGCAGGGCTACGGCTACGACCCGTACGCCACGGGAGGCCACCAGCAGCCCGGTTACGACCCCTACGGGAACGGCGGCGGCTACGGCTACGACCCGTACGCCACGGGAGGCCACCAGCAGCCCGCCTACGACCCCTACGGGCAGGGCGCGCACCCCGACGGCACCGGACAGCAGCCCCGGGTGACCGAGCAGACCGCGTACATACCGGAGCAGCCCGGTTCCGCCCCGGAGCGCACCGCGCACATCCCGCGGCAGGCCCGCCCGGCCGACGACGGGACCGACGGCGCCGGCTCCGCCCCCGAGTACCGCACCGAGCAGTTCGCCTTCGTCGAGGAGCCCGACGGCGACTCCGAGGACGTCATCGACTGGCTCAAGTTCACCGAGAACCGCACCGAGCGCCGCGAGGAGGCCCGCCGCCGCGCCCGCAGCCGGATCATCGCCCTGACCGTGGTGCTCGCCCTGGTCGTCGCCGGCGGCGTCGGCTACCTCTGGTACGCAGGGAAGCTGCCCGGGCTGTCCGCCTCCGACGCGGACACCGGCACCACCACCGCCGCGGGCGCGCAGAAGCGGGACGTGCTCGTCGTCCACCTGCACGACACCGAGAACGGCGGCACCTCCACCGCGCTGCTCGTCGACAACGCCACCACCGAGCAGGGCACCACCGTGCTGCTGCCCAACTCCCTCGCCCTCACCGCCGAGGACGGCACCACCACCACGCTCGCCAAGTCCGTCGAGGACGACGGCTCCGAGGGCACCAGGACCGCCCTCGACACCGTCCTCGGCACCGACATCGAGGGCACCTGGCGGCTGGACACCCCCTTCCTGCTCACCCTCGTCGACCTGGTCGGCAACATCGAGGTCGACACCGACACCGACGTGCCCGACCCGGACGCCGGGAAGAAGGGCGGGCCGCCGCTGGTCAAGAAGGGCAAGGGCCAGACCCTCAGCGGCAGGATGGCCGTCGCCTACGCCACCCACCGCGCCCCCGGCGAGGCCCAGGACGCCCAGCTCGAGCGGTTCGGGCAGGTGCTGCACGCGGTGCTGCGCAAGATGACCTCCGACCCGGACGCCGCCACCGTCACCGTCCAGACCCTCGGCCAGATCATCGAGCCGCCGCTGACCGACGCGGACCTCGGCGCCTTCCTCGCCGGGCTCTCCGACCTCGCCAAGGGCGGCGACCACCGCACCGAGCTGCTGCCCGTCGAGGAGGACGGCACGCTCACCGCCGAGGCGAGCGACGGCGTGGTCAAGGACGTCCTCGGCGGCACCGCCAAGAGCCCCGACCGGGACGCCGCGGTCACCGTCTCCGTGCGCAACGCCACCGGCGACAAGGACGACACCGAGAAGGCCCGCGTGGTGCTCCTCAACGGCGGCTTCACCTTCCTGGAGGGCGGCACCGCCGGCTCCGCCGAGGACACCTCCGAGGTCGTCTACGCCGACCCCGCGGAGAAGGAGAACGCCACCGAGGTCGCCAAGACCCTGGGCCTGCCCGCCGACGCCGTCACCAAGGGCAAGATCTCCGGCAACGCGCGCGTGGCGGTCGTCCTCGGCCAGGACTACGACCCCGGCTCGTAGCGAGGCCGTGCGCACCCCGCGTCATGACATGGGGTGCGCACGGCGGTCCGTGAGACCCTTGAGGACAAGTGTCCGCCGACCGAAAGCCATGCAGTGACCGCAACCGACCGTTCCATCGAGCTCGTCACCACCGCCGCCCAGGCGGCCGCCGACAAGCTCGCGCACGACATCGTCGCCTACGACGTCAGTGACGTGCTGTCCATCACCGACGCATTCCTGCTGGCCTCCGCGCCGAACGACCGCCAGGTCAAGTCGATCGTCGACGAGATCGAGGAGCGGCTCAGCAAGGAGCTCGGCGCCAAGCCGGTCCGCCGCGAGGGCGACCGCGAGGCCCGCTGGGTGCTGCTCGACTACGTCGACATCGTCGTCCACGTCCAGCACAGCGAGGAGCGGGTCTTCTACGCCCTGGAGCGGCTGTGGAAGGACTGCCCCGAGCTGGACCTCCCCGAGGACGCCAAGGCCACCCGCGGCAAGGCCGCCGAGCACGCCAAGCTCCGGGAGGCCGAGGAGGCGACGGGGCCGGGCGGTGAGTGGCGGTGAGCGCCACCGGTGAGGTGAGCGGCTCCGCGCGCCGGGGCCGCCGCGTCATCCTGTGGCGGCACGGCCAGACCTCCTGGAACGTGGAGCGCCGCTTCCAGGGCTCCACGGACGTCGAGCTGACCGAGACCGGCGTCGCCCAGGCCCGCCGGTCCGCCCGGCTGCTCGCGGGCCTGAAGCCCGACGCGATCGTCGCCTCCGACCTCAAGCGGGCCGCGGCCACCGCCGCGGAGCTGGCCGCGCTCACCGGCCTGGAGGTCGTCCACGACGAGGCCCTGCGGGAGACCTACGCGGGCGTCTGGCAGGGCCTGACGCACGACGAGATCATCGCCCGCCACGGCGAGGAGTACGCCGCGTGGAAGCGCGGCGAGCCGGTCCGCCGCGGCGGCGGCGAACTGGAGACCGAGGTCGCCGACCGCGCCGCCCCCGTGGTGCTGCGGCACGCCGAGAAGCTCCCGGACGACGGCACGCTCGTGGTCGTCAGCCACGGCGGGACCATCCGCACCACCATCGGCCGGCTGCTCGGCCTCGACCCGCGCAGCTGGGAGAGCCTGGGCGGCCTCAGCAACTGCTGCTGGTCCGTCCTCGGCGAGGGCGCCAAGGGCTGGCGGCTGATGGAGCACAACGCCGGCACCCTGCCCGAGCCGGTGCTCGGCGACGACGACTGAGGACGGCCGTGCCCGCCGCCGGCGCCCGTCGGCGGCGGCCGTTCGACCCGCCCCGCGGCGTCCCGGACCCGGATTTCACTTTCTGGCAGGTCGCAGGCTAAAGTTCTTCTTGTTCGCCCCGCCGAGCGGGGCGAAACCAGGAAGTCACTTCATGTGGCGGCCCGGGGCTATAGCTCAGTTGGTAGAGCGCCTGCATGGCATGCAGGAGGTCAGGAGTTCAATTCTCCTTAGCTCCACATGGTGAAGATCCCGTCTCCCTCAGCGGAGGCGGGATCTTTTGTCGTCCGCCGGTGAGTGCGGCGGCGTTCTCCGACGTATACCTCTACGAGGCGTACAGCCGTGTCCCTACCGGTACCACGGCGTCGCTGACCGTATTGGCCCGGTCGTGGCAGAATCAAACGACCGGAAGGGGGCGCGGCCCGACGGGAGGGAGTTGTGATGCCTGCGAGCATCCTCGAGGAGGTCGACCACCTCCTCGGAGCGGTGTCGACCCGACGGACCTCTACCCGTCTCAGCTGCCCCTCCTGCGGTTCCGCACACGTCGCCCAGGTGCTCGGCGACAACGGCGGGATCTCCTACGTGTGCACGGCCTGCGGCCACAGCTGGAGCTGACCGATGGGTGCACACAGGCGGAAGTGCGACTGGTGCGGCAGCGGCACGCCCATCGTCCGCGACATGGAGCCGATCAACCCCGACTACCAGTACTGGTGCGAGGAGTGCGCGCGGGCGCTGATCATAAAAGGCGACCCCATCGAGACGTACCGGGAACTCGAGGGGGAGCCGATCTACGGCCGGCTGCTGGAGGAGCACTGCACCCTCAAGCGCTTCTACTCGTTCGTGACGGCGTGAGGGCCCGAGGGTGCGGGAGCACCCCTCCGGGGGCGGGCGTTCCGGACGGAACCGGGCGAAGCGAAACCGATTTGGTGTTGGGCCGGGGGGACCGTGTAAAGTTGGCGTCGCCGCCGGGGAAACCCGGGGGACACCGCAAGGGGCTATAGCTCAGTTGGTAGAGCGCCTGCATGGCATGCAGGAGGTCAGGAGTTCAATTCTCCTTAGCTCCACAGAAGTCGAGGGCGGACCATCCGAACGGATGGTCCGCCCTCGGTCGTTGTGCACGCGTCCCTGGACCGTGATCCCGAAGAACGCGAACGGCCCTCTCCGGCGGCCTGTGACCGCCGGAGAGGGCCGGCTGCGTGTGTCCCCCGTCAGCGCCCCAGGGCGCGCCTGCCGCGGCCCTGGGAGAGCACCGGGAGGTTCCGGGACGGCGCCTTCGCCTGCGGGGCCGAGTCCTCGATGCGCAGGGCCAGCGCCGGGCAGCGGCGCACCGCCCGCAGCGCCTTCGCCTCGGCGTAGCGCGGCACCTGTGCCTGAGCCACCGTCGGGAAGCCGTCCGCGCCGAGCTGGAACACCTCCGGGAGGATGTCCGCGCACAGGCCGTGGCCCCGGCACAGGGTCCAGTCGACGAAGATCTTCTGACGGCTGGGGCCGTTCTCCTCGTCCTCGCCGCCCGGGACGCCCGTCGGGGCCGCGCCGCCCTCGAACAGCGGGAGCACGCCGGCCACGGGCCGCCCGCAGCCGTTGCCGAGGGCGTGCAGTGCGATGTCCTCGGTGAACGCCTTCAGCGTCGACTCCAGGAACATCGCCGAGCCGTCCGGGTGCGAACAGGCCCCGCGCCGCTTCACGTTCTTCGCGACCTGCCGGACCGCCTCGAGCGCGGCCGCGCCGCCGCCGTTGAGGATGTCCTCCAGGCCGCGCGCGGCGGCCGGCAGTCCCAGGTAGCAGGGGCCGCACTGGTTGGCGCTCTCCTGCGCCAGCCACTTGGCCACCATCAGCGACTCGCCCAGCGGGCAGGTGTCCTGACTGATCGGCAGGATCGCGCCCGCGCCCAGCGAACCGCCCACCGCGTCCAGCGAGTTGCGGGAGACGATCGCCTCGTTCACGGTCGCCGCGTCGATCCACTTGCCGTGGTAGCCGCCCGTCAGCACCCCCTGCGGGAGCGGCGGGGCGCCGGCCAGCTGGAGCACGTAGCGCAGCGGCACGCCGGTGGGCACCTCGACCACCATCGGGCGGGCCACCGCCCCGGACACCGTGAGCATCACGGTGCCCGGCTCGTCGTACAGGCCGGTGTTGCCGTAGCGCTCCGGGCCGATGCGGGCGGCGATGGCGAGCTGGGCGAACGTCTCGGCGTTGGACAGCAGCGTGGGCGCGCCGCCCACACCGCTCTTGGAGGCGCTGGTCTTGCGGCCCGGCGGGATGGCCGGTCCGCCGTCGATGGAGCGGATCAGGGAGGCGGCGGCCCCCGTCACCATGCGCACCGGGTTGCGCTGCACACGGGCGCGCAGCGCCGAGCGGCGGCCGTTGCTCAGGCCGCGCTCGGCGAGCGCCTGTTCCATCGAGCGCTGCGTGGACTCGCGGGTCACCCCCACCACGAGCGTGCGGGCACCCATGGCCTCGGCGCACAGCAGCGCGCCGTCGAGGATGAGGTGCGGTGCGCGGTTGATGAGCACCGTGTCCTTGCGGCAGGCCGGTTCGTCCTCGCTGCCGTTGACGACGACGACCGGCCGGACGCCGCGCTTGATCGCCGATTCGGCGACCGAGCGCAGCTTCTTGTGGAAGGGGAAGCCCGCGCCGCCGCGGCCCCTGAGGTTGATGCGTTCGGCGAGCTGCGCGAGCTGCTCACCGCCCAGGGGCTCGAGCGGGCCGTGCACCTTGAGGTGCATCTGCAGATCGAGCCGGTCGACAAGGTCGAAACCCGACGTGAGCTGGGGAAGCCCTACGACGCGGACTTCGGGAACGTCGGGCAGGGCCTCGTTCACTTAAAGCCTCCGGAAGGCGTGTTCCAAGGTTCGCCCGACCCCGGTGCGTCGAAGTCGTAGGACGACGAGGGCACACCGGGGGTTGGTGCATTGGCGGGACCGCTGTTGTACGTGTCATCCGGGTTGTACGTGCCGTAGAGGGTGTTTGTCTCAGCGGTGTCGTACACATCACTCGACCCGTAGCCGGAGGCGACCGAATTGTTGTAGGTCGGGATGGTGTATCCGGTGTCGTTGAGCGGGTCGTACGCCGACGGAGGGGCCTCGCCGACCGGCGGCGGAGACGGGATCGGCCAGCTGCCCGAGGTGCTGGAGGGCGAGTCCACGCGGGGTATCGCCTCCGTGGCCTGGAGGTCCGGCATCTCCATGCGGGCGGTGGCGTCCGTGAGCGGGTCGCGCGCGGCGGACTGCCGGGGAGACACCGCGCGGTAGGCGGCCGCGAAGCCGTTCGCCGGTTCCGGGGCCGGCGTGGGCTCGGGGGCATCGAACGACAGGCGCTCGGAGCGCGGTCTGCTGTCGCCCCGGGCGTTCCCGCCGCCGTAACCGGGGAGGGCGGACTCGGCGTTGCGCGCCCTGGCCTCGTCCAGCCGGCTGCCGGGCTGCTGGTCGAGGCCCAGCATCGAGGTGATGCGGTCGGCCACCTTGCGCTTGACCGGGCGCGGGGAGGCCCGCAGCACCAGGGCCGCGAAGACGCCGAGCAGCGACAGTCCGTACAGGATCATGAAGATCGGCTTGGCCGCTCGACCCGCGTAGAGCCCGTGCACCAGGGCCGCGCACCAGGCCGGGTAGGCCAGCATGTGCACCGCGCGCCAGCGGGCGGCGACCTCCGCCGGGGAGGCGAAGCGGTTGCGCAGGACGCCCGTGATCGCCACGAAGATCATCAGCATGCCGGCCAGGGTGCCGAGGCCGATCAGGAAGCTCCGCCCCATGACGGCCTCGTCGTCGGTGAGGAGGAGTCCGAAGGGGATCACGGCCGCGATCCACGAGGTGTGGTCCAGTGCCAGCTTGATCACGATGTGGATCAGCAGGAAGACGACGGCTCCGACCGCCGTTGTGCGGTGCACCGCCTGCGCGAGGATCCGCTGCCGGGGGCCGAGCAGGATCCGGTCCTGCGCCACGAGTCCCCAGATCACGGAGCAGCTGAGGCAGACGAGGGACAGGACGCCGACGCCGAAGTTGAGGAAGTCGGCGAACCAGTCGTCCGCCGTGCTGTCGTCCGGCCTCACGACGCACCTCCGGACGTCCGGACGCGCAGCGGGTACGACTCGGTCGCAGCCGACCTGCCCCGAGCGGGGGGTGGGCTGCCGAGTGGACGAGGGTTCATGGGGGCAACTCCGAACGGTTCGGTAAAGCGGTCCCGCTGCCGAACTCTAAGCCTCGTCGTACCCGTCAGTACCAGGTTTGAGTTATTGCGCTGTTATCAAAGGACAATGGGACCGTTGTGTTGTCCCTTAGGGGTTGTTACGCGAAGTAACTTTTGAACGTTGTTCAGTGCGCCGGGGAAGCGCGTCGCGGCGAGATCCGTGCCTGCGGTACCCTGACCGCATGCGTGCCGTACGCCTTCTGCTTAGCGAGCCGCGCTGATCAGTCCCGACCGCCGATGTTCCGGCAGGCCGGAATCGGCGCGGCGTCCCCTCCTGTGCGAGGGGTTTTTTCATTTCCAGGAAGTCGCAGCAGCAGGCAGAGACGATCGATGGAGCTTTGAGGATCATGAGCGAGACGAACCCCGCAGCCGCGGAGGCCGCGCCGCACCGCTACACGGCCGCCCTGGCCGCCGAGATCGAGGCACGCTGGCAGGACTTCTGGGACGCCGACGGCACGTACGCGGCGCCCAACCCCCAGGGTGACCTGGCGGGCGACCCCGAGCTGGTCGCGCGGCCCAAGAAGTTCATCATGGACATGTTCCCCTACCCCTCGGGCGCGGGCCTGCACGTCGGACACCCGCTGGGCTACATCGCCACCGACGTCTACGCCCGCTTCCAGCGCATGACCGGGCACAACGTCCTGCACACCCTGGGCTTCGACGCCTTCGGCCTGCCCGCCGAGCAGTACGCGGTGCAGACCGGCACGCACCCGCGCGTGTCCACCGAGGCCAACATCAAGAACATGCAGATCCAGCTGCGCCGGCTGGGCCTGGGCCACGACAAGCGCCGGTCGTTCGCCACGATCGACCCGGACTACTACAAGTGGACCCAGTGGATCTTCCTGCAGATCTTCAACTCCTGGTACGACCAGGACGCGAAGAAGGCCCGCCCGATCTCCGAGCTGGTCGCGCAGTTCGAGTCCGGTGAGCGTGAGGTACCGGGACACACCCGCCCCTGGAGCGAGCTGACCGAGGCCGAGCGCGCCGACGTGCTGGGCGAGTTCCGCCTGGCCTACGCCTCCGACGCGCCCGTCAACTGGTGCCCGGGCCTGGGCACCGTGCTGGCCAACGAGGAGGTCACCGCCGACGGCCGCTCCGAACGCGGCAACTTCCCCGTCTTCAAGGCCGAGCTGCGCCAGTGGAACATGCGCATCACGGCCTACGCCGACCGGCTGCTGGACGACCTGGACGCCCTGGACTGGCCCGAGGCGATCAAGCTGCAGCAGCGCAACTGGATCGGCCGCTCCGAGGGCGCCCGCGTCGACTTCCCCATCGACGGCGAGAACATCACCGTCTTCACGACCCGCCCCGACACCCTGTTCGGCGCCACCTACATGGTGCTGGCGCCCGAGCACCCGCTGGTCGAGAAGTTCACCCCGGACGCCTGGCCCGAGGGCACCCACGAGGTGTGGACCGGCGGCCACGCCACGCCCGCCGAGGCCGTCGCCGCCTACCGCGCCCAGGCCGCCTCGAAGTCCGACGTCGAGCGGCAGGCCGAGGCCAAGGACAAGACCGGCGTCTTCACCGGCGCCTACGCGACCAACCCGGTCAACGGGCAGAAGGTGCCCGTCTTCATCGCCGACTACGTCCTGATGGGCTACGGCACCGGCGCGATCATGGCCGTCCCCGGCCACGACACCCGCGACTTCGCGTTCGCCCGCGCCTTCGAACTGCCGATCGTGTGCGTGGTCGAGCCGACCGACGGCCGCGGCACCGACCCCGCGACGTGGGACGACGCCTTCGTCTCCCACGACGCGAAGATCGTCAACTCCTCCGGCGAGCACGTCCGTCTGGACGGCCTGAACGTCACCGAGGCCAAGGCCCGCATCACCGAGTGGCTGGAGCGCGAGGGCCACGGCGAGGGCACCGTCAACTTCCGCCTGCGCGACTGGCTGTTCAGCCGCCAGCGCTACTGGGGCGAGCCCTTCCCGATCGTCTACGACGAGGACGGCATCGCCCACGCGCTGCCCGAGTCGATGCTGCCGCTGGAGCTGCCCGAGGTCGAGGACTACAGCCCGCGCACCTTCGACCCGGACGACGCCGACACCCAGCCCGAGACGCCGCTGTCCCGCAACGAGGACTGGGTGAACGTCACCCTGGACCTGGGCGACGGGCCGAAGAAGTACCGGCGCGAGACCAACACCATGCCCAACTGGGCCGGTTCCTGCTGGTACGAGCTGCGCTACCTGGACCCGCACAACTCCGGGAAGCTGGTCGACCCGGAGATCGAGCGGTACTGGATGGGACCGCGCGAGGGCATGCCGCACGGCGGCGTCGACCTGTACGTCGGCGGCGCCGAGCACGCCGTGCTGCACCTGCTGTACGCCCGCTTCTGGTCCAAGGTGCTGTACGACCTGGGCCATGTGTCCTCGGCCGAGCCGTTCCACAAGCTGTTCAACCAGGGCATGATCCAGGCCTACGTCTACCGCGACAGCCGGGGCATCGCCGTGCCGGCCGCCGAGGTGGAGGAGCGCGACGGCGGCTACTGGTACCAGGGCGAGCGCGTCACCCGGCTGCTGGGCAAGATGGGCAAGTCCCTGAAGAACGCGGTCACCCCGGACGAGATCTGCGCCGAGTACGGCGCCGACACCCTGCGCCTGTACGAGATGGCCATGGGCCCGCTGGACGTGTCCCGCCCCTGGGACACCCGCGCGGTCGTCGGCCAGTTCCGCCTGCTGCAGCGGCTGTGGCGCAACATCGTCGACGAGGCGACCGGCGACGTGACCGTCGTCGACACCGACGACGTCGACCAGGACACCCTGCGCGCCCTGCACAAGGCGATCGACGGCGTGCGCGGCGACCTGGAGGGCATGCGCTTCAACACCGCCATCGCCAAGGTCACCGAGCTGAACAACCACCTGACCAAGCGGGGAGGCGCGCTGCCGCGGTCGGTCGCGGAGTCGCTGGTGCTGCTGGTCGCGCCGCTGGCCCCGCACATCGCCGAGGAGCTGTGGCGCAAGCTGGGCCACACCGACTCCGTGGTGCACCGGGACTTCCCGGTGGCCGACCCGGCGTACGTGGTCGACGAGACCGTCACCTGCGTGGTCCAGATCAAGGGCAAGGTGAAGGCGCGGCTGGAGGTGTCCCCGGGCATCTCCGACGAGGAGCTGGAGAAGACCGCGCTGGCCGACGAGCGGGTGGTCGCGGCGCTGGACGGCGCGGGCATCCGGAAGGTGATCGTTCGGGCGCCGAAGCTGGTGAACATCGTTCCGGCCTGACCCTCACGGGCCGTCGCGGCGTCGGCCGACCCTTACGGGTAGCGGTCACGCCGTCTGCGGGCAGGTTCGGGGTTCTGCCGGAACTCCGGGCCTGCCCGTTGCGTTTACCGTGGAAGAGCGGCACGACCTGTGCCGGGACAGGCCGGACGTGTCCGGAGGAGGAGCCTCGTGGAAGCGGTGTTCGCAGTGATCGCCCTGCTTTTTGTGCTCTTCGTGGCACTGGGCGTGTACGCCACGGTGAAGGTCGTCGGCGCCGCCAAGCGCAGCGCGGACCGCCACATCCACCAGGCCCGCCGCACGGTCGAGGACCACACCCTGCGCGCCAAGGCGTTCGCGCAGACCGGCCCGGCCGGCGAGATCGCCCAGCTCCGGCTGAAGCTGCGCACCTCGATGCGCGCCACGCAGGACGCCCTGGAGGCGGTCGCCGTCGAGGACGACTCGGTGAAGGAGTCCCTCGCCCTCTTCCAGCGTCTCAGCGCGCACGGCCACGAGCTGGACGCCGAACTGCGCCGCCTGGAGGGCGAGCCGGACCGCGCGACGCTGTCCGCGCGCCTGCCCGACCTGCGCGAGCGCACCGAGCGCATCACCAGCTCCGCCGACTCCCTGCGCTGGGCCACCCGCGACCGCGCCCGCCGCTTCGCGGAGGACGACCTCGACTCGCTGAGCGCGCAGATCGACATGGAGGCCGGCGCCCTGCGGCACTGGACCACCACGGACCAGCCGGCCACCCCCGCGCCCCCGCCCTGGCCCGAGGCGCCGGCCGCCGACGCCGCGGGACCCGGCCAGACCTGGCCGGACCCCGCCCGGCAGAAGCCGGAGCCGCAGCAGGGCGAGGACCAGGAGCGGCCCGCCATCGCACCGGCCGCCCCGCGCCCCACGTATCCCTGGCAGAAGAAGCCGCGCCCCGAATCCACCACGTGACCACCACATGACCACCGTCTGAGCGGCGCCGACCACCCCACGGCGGACGACGCCCCCACGGGCCGGGCTGCCGCACGGCCACCACGGCAGGTAACCTCCAGCTCATGTCCCGCCATGTCGCGATCGTCACGGATTCAACGGCCTACCTTCCGGCCCGGACGATGGAGCGGCACGGCATCACGGCGGTACCCCTGACCGTGGTGCTGGGGGACCGCGCCCTCGAGGAGGGCACCGAGATCTCCACCCGCTCCCTCGCCCAGGCCCTGCAGAAGCGGCGCCCCGTCACGACGTCCCGCCCCAGCCCGGAGCTCTTCGCGGAGACCTACCGCAGGGTCGCCGGGTCCGGTGCGACCGGCATCGTCTCCCTCCATCTCTCCGCCGAGCTGTCCGGCACCTACGACGCGGCGGTCCTCGCGGCCCGCGAGGCGCCGGTGCCGGTCCGCGTGGTCGACACGGGCATGATCGCGATGGCCCTGGGCTTCTGCGCGCTGGCGGCGGCGGAAACCGCGGAGTCGGGCGGCACCGTGGACGAGGC
Organism: Streptomyces albogriseolus; assembly: GCA_014650475.1. Taxonomy (GTDB): domain Bacteria; phylum Actinomycetota; class Actinomycetes; order Streptomycetales; family Streptomycetaceae; genus Streptomyces; species Streptomyces albogriseolus. The sequence goes on along the minus strand of BMVA01000002.1, from coordinate 697,879 downwards.
GGTCACCGCGGCGGAGAAGCGGGCGGCGGGCACGTCGGCCTACTTCTACGTCGACACGCTCGACTATCTGCGCCGGGGCGGGCGGATCGGCGCGGCGCAGGCCCTGCTGGGCTCCGCCCTCGCCGTGAAGCCGCTGCTGCAGCTGGCCGGCGGCCGCATCGAACCGCTGGAGAAGGTGCGGACGGCGTCGAAGGCGATCGCCCGTCTGGAGGAGATCGCGGCGGACCGGGCGGGAGGCGCGGAGGTGGACGTCGCCGTCCACCACCTCGCCGCGCCGGAACGCGCCTCCGCCCTGGCCGACCGGCTCCGCACCCGGCTGCCGGGACTGTCCGAGCTGCACGTCAGCGAGGTGGGCGCGGTGATCGGGGCGCACACGGGGCCGGGGCTGCTGGGGGTCGTGGTCTCGTCCCGGTGAGGTTCGGAGCGGGTCGTTCCCTCTCGAACGGGTGACGGCGTTATCCACAACCGAGTGCTCGTCCACGGGTTTCGAGCAAGATCATCGCGCTGGGGCGGCTGTGCCCGACCCTCGTCGCATGGCACTTCGATCACACACACGTACCGCTGTTCCGACGAGTGGTCCGGGGCGCGGGCCTCTGTCCGACGGCCGCGCCTCGCGCAACCGTCACCGTCATCGCCGCGGCCGCCCGAGCCGGCCGCGCGCGTGGACCCGGGACGGTGACCGTGAGGCGCCGGGGGAGGAGATCCGGCGTCGCGCCGAGACGTTGTTCGGCGGGGAGCCTGTGGTGCGCGGCGGGCGTCCGGCGCGGAGGGCGCCGAGCTGGGCGAGGGAGGGTCGGACCTCAGCGGGAGTGACGGACGGCGCGCCTCGTAGACCGCGTCGGCGGTTCCTGGTGGTGGACCGTCAGGGGGTCGCGGCGCACGCGCTGCTGACGAGGCCTCGGGCGGCTGGCGGGCGGCGACGCGCCTCGGCGGTGGACCGGACGCTGGAGCTGAGGCGGCTGCCGGACCGCGCGGGGGCGCCTCCGGCGGCCGGGGCGGCCGGGGCGGGCTGGGCGGGCTGGGGTGCGGATGCGGCCCGTCCGGGGCGGTTCCTCGGCGTCGGGCCGGAGGGTGAGGAGCCGGCCACCTACCCCCTGCGCCTGCCCTCCGCACGCCCTGACCGTGACACGGCCGGCCCTCCGGACCCGGCGGACCGGGAGACGCCCGACGGGGTGCCCGAGCCCGGACCGCCGCCAGGGGCCGCGCCCGGGCGGTGGGGTCCCGCGCTGCGGGAGCGGCTGCCGCTGTGGGTGCAGACCCGGTGCGGGCTGGAGCGGCGCAGTGTCGTCGCGCTCTCGGCGCTGCTCGTGCTCGCCCTGGTGTTCGCCGTGCAGCACTTCTGGACGGGGCGTACCCAGCCGGTACGGGCACCGGAGGTGGTGCGGGCGGCTCCGGCCGCGCAGGGGGAGGGTGTGGACGACGGCGGAGGAGGTCCCCCGGGCGCTCCGGGTCCCTTCGGGCAGGCGGGCGCCACGGCCGCTCCCGAGATCGTGGTCGACGTCAGCGGCAAGGTGCGGGACCCGGGAGTCCACCGGCTGCCCGCCGGCTCACGGGTCGAGGACGCGCTCAAGGCGGCCGGCGGGGTGCGGCCCGGCACGAAGACGGGCGGTCTCAACCGCGCCCGGTTCCTCGTCGACGGCGAGCAGCTGGTGGTGGGCGGCCCGGCGCCGGCCGGAGCGGCGGCCCCCGCGGGCACGGGAACGGCAGCAGGTCCCACGGCGCCCGTCTCCCTCAGCACCGCCACCGTCGACCAGCTCGACACCCTCCCCGGTGTCGGCCCGGTCCTCGCCCAGCACATCGTCGACTACCGCACCCGTAACGGCGGTTTCCGTTCGGTGGACGAGCTGCGGGAGGTCAACGGCATCGGCGACCGCCGCTTCGCCGACCTGCGCGACCTCGTGCGGCCATGAGCCCCCGCACCCGCGTCGGCCAGGACGTCACGGCCGGACGGCCGGGCGCCTCCCGTCCACGGCAGGAGGGACCGGCCGACCTCCGGCTGGTCCCGCCCGCCCTCGCAGCCTGGGCCACGGCGGCGGTGACACTCCACGCCCCGCCCGGCTGGGCCGTCGCCGCCGTGGCCGTCCCGGCCCTGGTCGCCGCCGTTCTCCTGACGGCGCACAGCCGCCTGCTCCTGGCGCGCCGACGCCCGACGGAGCGGGCGCGCGTCACCGCGCACGCCGTCGCGGCCACCCTGCTGTGCGTCGCGGCAGCCGCCGGCTCGGCGGGCCTGCACGGCGCGGACGTCCGGCGTGGTCCCGTGCCCGAGCTGGCCCGGGAGTACGCCCGGGTGGTCGCCGAGGTGGAGGTCACCGGGGATCCACGGCTCACCCGGCCCCGGGTCAGCGGCAACCGGATGGCTCCGGTGTCCGTGCTGATCGAGGCCGAGGTGCGGCGCGTGGAGCGGCCCGGAGCGGCGACCCGTGCGACCCGGGCCCCGGTCCTGCTGATCGTCGGCACCGGCGACCGGAAGCGGACCGGCACGGCCGCCGACCACCAGGGCTCACCGTGGCCGGCCCTGCTGCCGTCCACCCGGCTGAGGGTCGAGGCGGGGCTCGCGCCGGCGCGGGAGGGCGGCGACCGGTTCGCGGCGGTGCTGCGGGTGGACGGCCGCGACGGTCCTGTGGCCGTGGGCGGACCCTCGGCCCCGCAGCGGCTCGCGGGACGGCTGCGCGCCGGACTGCGCGAGGCGACCGAGGATCTGCCGGAGGACGCGCGGGCGCTGCTTCCGGGACTGGTCGTCGGGGACACCGCCCGGGTGACGCCGGAGCTGGACCAGGCGTTCCGGGAGACCGACCTCACCCACACCCTCGCCGTGTCCGGGGCCAACTTCACCATCCTGCTCGCCCTGCTCCTCGGCCCGCCGGGGCTGGCACAGCGGGCCGAGCGGCGCGGGCTCGCGCCCCGCCTCGGCGTCTCGCTGCGGACGACGGCGGTGCTGGGCGCGGCGCTGTCCCTGGCGTTCGTCGTCGTGTGCCGGCCGGACCCCAGCGTGCTGCGCGCCGCCGCCTGCGGATCCGTGGCGCTGCTCGCGCTCGCCACCGGCCGCCGCAGATCCCTCGTCCCGGCCCTGGCGACGGCCGTCCTGCTGCTGGTGCTGTACGACCCGTGGCTGGCCCGCAGTTACGGCTTCCTGCTCTCCGTGCTGGCGACCGGCGCACTGCTCACCCTCGCCCCGCGCTGGAGCGAGGCGCTGCGCCGCCACGGGGCGCCGCCCCGGATCGCGGAGGCGCTGGCCGCCGCCGGTGCCGCGCAGGCGCTCTGCGCCCCGGTGGTCGCGGTGCTGTCGGCCCGGGTGAGCCTGGTGGCGATCCCCTGCAACCTGCTCGCCGAGGCCGCGCTCGCCCCGGCCACCGTGCTCGGCTTCCTCGCCCTGGCCGCCGCGCCGGTCGCGATGCCGTTGGCCAAGGCGGTGGCGTGGTGCGCGGCCTGGCCCGCCGGGTGGATCGCGCGGGTCGCCCGGACCGGGGCGGCGATGCCGGGCGCCGGGGTGGACTGGCCGGGCAGCTGGGCGGGGGCGGCGGCCCTCGGCGCCGTCACCGTGGCTGTGCTGCTCGTGGGGCGCCGGCTGCTGCGGCGCCCCTGGTGGTGCGCCGCGTGCGCGCTGCTGCTGGCGCTGCTGGTGGTGCAGCCGCGGCCGCTGGTGCGCACGATCACGGGCTGGCCGCCCCCTGACTGGCGGATGGTGATGTGCGACGTCGGTCAGGGAGACGCGCTGGTGCTGGCGGCGGGGGAGGGCGCCGGGGTGGTCGTGGACGCCGGCCCCGACCCCGAGTCGGTCGACCGCTGCCTGCGCTCCCTCGGCGTCACCCGCGTCCCGCTCGTCGTCCTGACCCACTTCCACGCCGACCACGTGGCCGGGCTGGCCGGTGTGCTGCGCGGGCGCGAGGTGGGCGGCATCGGGACCACGGCCCTGGAGGAGCCGGCCGACCAGGCGGCGGCCGTCCGGAGAGCCGCGGCCGCCGCGGGCGTCCCGGTGACACGGGTCGTCGCCGGGGAGCGGCGGCGGGCCGGTGACCTGTCGTGGGAGGTGGTGTGGCCGCCGCCCGGGGGCCACCCGGCGGTCGAGGGGCCGAACGACGCCAGCGTGGCCATGCTGGTCCGCACCGGGGGCCTGCGCCTGCTCCTCCTCGGCGACCTGGAACCCCCGGCCCAGCGCGCCCTGGCCCGCTCACCCGCGGCGCGCCACCTGGCCGGCGTCGACGTCCTGAAGGTCGCCCACCACGGCTCGGCCTACCAGGACCCGGGCCTCGTGAGCCTGGCCGCACCGCGCCTGGCGCTGATCAGCACCGGTGAGGACAACACGTACGGCCACCCGGCTCCGGGGACGGTGGGCGCGCTGCGGGCCCGGGGAGCGGTGGTGCTGCGCACGGACCGGGACGGGGCGCTGGCGGTCGTCCCCGGTACGGACGAGGACGGAGCGTTGGAGGTGGCGTTGGAGGTGGCGCGACACTGAGGGCATGACCCAGGGGATCGACACCGCGACGACCGACGCCTATCTGCGCCGCCTGGGGGCGGAGCGGCCCGCCCGGCCCACGCCGGACGCGCTGCGGGAACTGCATCTGCGCCATCTGCGGACCGTGCCGTTCGAGAACCTGTCCGTGCATCTCGGCGAGGAGATCGTGCTGGACGAGAAGCGGCTGCTGGACAAGGTGGTGGCGGCCGGGCGCGGCGGGATCTGCTACGAACTCAGCGGCGCCTTCGGTGCGTTGCTCACCGCGCTCGGCTACGGCGTGACCCTGCTCGCCGCACGGGTGTACGGCGACGGCGGCCGGCTGGGCATCCCGTACGACCATCTCGCGCTGCGGGTGCGGACGGAGGACGGCGGCGACTGGCTGGCGGACGTCGGGTTCGGCTCGCACTTCCATCTGCCGCTCGCCTTCGGGGAGCGGGCGGAGCAGCGGGACCCGGCGGGCGTGTTCCGGGTGGCGGAGGCCGGGGCGGACGCGGCCGGGGTGCGCGGCGGGCACGGCGCGGCGGACGCGGCGGACCTGGACGTGCTGCGCGACGGGCGGCCGGTGTACCGGTTGGAGACGCGGCCGAGGGTGCTCGCCGACTTCACGGCGGGAGCGTGGTGGCACAGCACCTCGCCCCGCTCCCACTTCACCCGGTCGCTGGTGTGTTCGCGGCTCACCGAGGACGGCGGGCGGATCACGCTGAGCGGCCGTCGGCTGACGCTCACGGCTCCGGACGGCACGCGGCAGGAGCGCGGGACGGGATCGGACACGGAGGTGCTGGAGATCTACCGGGACGAGTTCGGGATCGCGCTGGACGCGGTGCCGACGGTGCGGGGCGGCGGGACGGACGGCTGAGCCCGTACCGGACAATGAGCCGTGTGAGTGATGTGCGACATGTGCTGGTGCTGCCCGACCGGGACGCGGCCGAGGAGGTGGCCGAGGCGCTGGAGGAGCGCTTCGGCGTGGACGAGGAGCCGCGGCTCGTGCGCGACGCCCTCGCGGGCGAGGACGACGCGGAGGACGCGCAGTGGCTCGTCGTCCTGAGGGACGAGGCGGGCCGGCTGGACGCCGGTGAGCTGAACGAGTTCGTCGCCGGGTGGGACGGCTGGCGCGAGGAGCCGTAGGCCGTAGCTCCTGGCTGAACGCCCGGGCGGGCGGTGATGTCGGTGGCCCGTGGGATGCTTGTCGGCGATGGCCAGGAAGAACGCATCCGACGACCCCCTCGCCCCCGTGACGCTCGCCGTGGGCCCGGAGGAGCTGCTGCTCGACCGCGCCGTGCGGGAGGTGGTGGCCGCGGCGAAGGCCGCCGACGCCGACACGGACGTACGCGACCTGACCCCGGACCAGCTCCAGCCGGGCACCCTCGCCGAGCTGGTCAGCCCCTCGCTGTTCGCCGAGCGCAAGGTCGTCGTCGTGCGCGACGCCCAGGACCTGTCGGCCGACACGGTCAAGGACGTCAAGACGTACCTGTCGTCGCCCGCCGAGGAGATCACCCTCGTGCTGCTGCACGCGGGCGGCGCGAAGGGCAAGGGCCTGCTGGACGCGGCGCGCAAGGCGGGCGCGCGGGAGGTGGCCTGCCCGAAGATGACCAAGCCGGCGGACCGGCTGGCGTTCGTGCGCAGCGAGTTCCGGACGGCGGGGCGTTCGGCGACGCCCGAGGCGTGCCAGGCGCTCGTGGACGCCATCGGCAGCGATCTGCGTGAGCTGGCCTCCGCGGTGACGCAGCTGGTCGCGGACGTCGAGGGCACCATCGACGAGGCGGTCGTCGGCCGCTACTACACCGGCCGGGCCGAGGCGTCGAGCTTCACGGTCGCCGACCGCGCGGTCGAGGGACGCACGGCCGAGGCCCTGGAGGCGCTGCGCTGGTCGCTGTCGACGGGCGTGGCCCCGGTGCTGATCACCAGCGCGCTGGCACAGGGCGTGCGGGCCATCGGCAAGCTGTCCTCGGCGCGCGGCGGCCGGCCCGCCGACCTGGCGCGCGAGCTGGGCATGCCGCCGTGGAAGATCGACCGCGTGCGCCAGCAGATGCGCGGCTGGACCCCGGACGGGGTGGCCGTGGCGCTGCGCGCGGTCGCCGAGGCGGACGCGGGCGTGAAGGGCGGCGGGGACGACCCGGAGTACGCCCTGGAGAAGGCGGTCGTCACCATCGCCCGTGCGGCCCGCTCCCGCGGCCGGGGGTAACCGCCGGACAGAGGCGCCGCATGCCGAAGGCCCCGCCTCCCGCCCTGGGGAAGGGCGGGGGACGAGGCCTCCGGATGAAGCTGTCGAGCCCGTACCCGCGTGGCGAACGCAGGCCGCGTACGAGCTCGGGGGTGTCGGCCGGGGGCGGATGAGAGAGGGCCCGCCCGGGTCCCGCCGACGGTCAGATCAGGGGGTTCAGCCCTTGACGGCCGCGACCTTGCGAGCCAGCGCCGACTTCTTGTTGGCGGCCTGGTTCTTGTGGATGACGCCCTTCGAGACGGCCTTGTCGAGCTGGCGCGCAGCGGCGCGCTGGTACTCGGTGGCCTTCTCGGCGTCACCCGCGGCGGCGGCCTCGCGGGCCTTGCGGATCGCGGTCTTCAGAGAGGACTTGACGGCCTTGTTGCGCAGCCGGGCCTTCTCGTTGGTCTTGTTCCGCTTGATCTGGGACTTGATGTTCGCCACGAATGAGCCTCTACAGGTTCTGGCACGGGCCGTACGCGGACGCACGGTTTCGCACCGGGTGATTTCTTGGGGTGTGCCTCGCGCTGAGAGGGCATGAGACACAGCCCCCCACACTACCAGCGGGCCATTCCGTGGCCCAAACCCGTCCCCGGTCGCCGCCCGTGGGACCATGGAAGCTACGTATCGATCCGACCCGAGACCGCAGACGGACAAGCACACGTATGCGGACGCCTCAAGAATCAGGACCCTGCGTGCCCGCGATCCCTAGCCATGTGCCCGAGCCGAGCCGTACCGCCCCGGCGCTGATCCGCAATTTCTGCATCATCGCGCACATCGACCACGGCAAGTCCACGCTCGCCGACCGGATGCTCCAGCTGACCGGTGTGGTCGAGCAGCGGCAGATGCGCGCTCAGTACCTCGACCGCATGGACATCGAGCGCGAGCGCGGCATCACGATCAAGTCCCAGGCCGTGCGTCTGCCGTGGGCCCCGACCCACGACAAGAGCAAGACGCACATCCTCAACATGATCGACACCCCGGGACACGTCGACTTCACCTACGAGGTCTCCCGGTCGCTCGCCGCCTGCGAGGGGACCATCCTCCTGGTCGACGCCGCCCAGGGCATCGAGGCGCAGACCCTCGCCAACCTCTACCTGGCGATGGAGAACGACCTGACGATCATCCCGGTGCTGAACAAGATCGACCTGCCGGCCGCGCAGCCGGAGAAGTTCGCCGAGGAGCTGGCGAACCTGGTCGGCTGCGACCCCGACGACGTGCTGAAGGTGTCCGCGAAGACCGGTCTCGGCGTCGAGGCGCTGCTGGACCGCGTGGTCGCCGACATCCCGGCGCCGGTCGGCGTCGCGGACGCCCCCGCCCGCGCGATGATCTTCGACTCGGTCTACGACTCCTACCGCGGTGTCGTGACGTACGTCCGGGTCATCGACGGGCAGCTCAACAAGCGTGAGCGCATCAGGATGATGTCCACCGGCGCCACCCACGAGCTGCTGGAGATCGGCACCAACTCGCCGGAGATGCTGGCCGCGGACGGCCTCGGCGTCGGCGAGGTGGGCTATCTGATCACGGGTGTGAAGGACGTCCGCCAGTCGAAGGTCGGTGACACCGTCACCAGCCAGTCCAAGGGCGCCACGGAGGCCCTCGGCGGCTACAAGGACCCCAAGCCGATGGTGTTCTCCGGGCTGTACCCGCTGGACGGCTCGGACTACCCGGAGCTGCGCGAGGCCCTGGACAAGCTCCAGCTCAACGACGCCGCCCTGGTGTACGAGCCGGAGACCTCCGCCGCCCTCGGCTTCGGTTTCCGCGTCGGCTTCCTCGGCCTGCTGCACCTGGACGTGATCCGCGAGCGGCTGGAGCGCGAGTTCGGGCTCGACCTGATCGCCACCGCGCCGAACGTGGTCTACCGCGTGCTCATGGAGGACGGCAGCGAGCACACCGTCACGAACCCGAGCGAGTTCCCCGAGGGCAAGATCGACGAGGTCTACGAGCCGGTCGTGCGGGCCACGATCCTCGCGCCCAGCGAGTTCATCGGCTCGATCATGGAGCTGTGCCAGAACCGGCGCGGCGTTCTGCTCGGCATGGACTACCTCTCCGAGGACCGGGTGGAGATCCGCTACACCCTGCCGCTCGCCGAGATCGTCTTCGACTTCTTCGACCAGCTGAAGTCCAAGACCCGCGGCTACGCCTCCCTCGACTACGAGCCCACGGGCGAGCAGACGTCCAGCCTGGTCAAGGTGGACATCCTGCTGCACGGCGACAAGGTGGACGCGTTCTCCGCGATCACCCACAAGGACCAGGCGTACGCGTACGGCGTGCGGCTCGTCGCCAAGCTGAAGGAGCTGATCCCGCGGCAGGCGTTCGAGGTGCCCGTGCAGGCGGCCATCGGCTCCCGCGTCATCGCCCGCGAGACCATCCGCGCCATCCGCAAGGACGTCCTCGCCAAGTGCTACGGCGGTGACATCTCCCGTAAGCGGAAGCTGCTGGAGAAGCAGAAGGAAGGCAAGAAGCGGATGAAGATGGTGGGTTCCGTGGAGGTTCCCCAGGAGGCCTTCATCGCCGTCCTCTCCAGCGACGAGAGCGCGGGATCCGGCAAGACCAAGAAGTAGCCGCGGGTTACCGGGGGTCACTCCGCAATCCGGGCGAATCGGGGCCCGTCGCGCGTGCGTGCGGCGGGCCCCGCGCGTTCCTCACATGGCTGTTTGTGTGAAGTTACAGGCCGTGGCCCCTTACGCGGTGGCCGGTCGACCCTTACTCTGTCCGTGCTCGATAGTTACTCGCGAGTTAAACAACGCCGCGAGGAAACCCCAGCCGCACTGAGCCAGCCGCACCGTCGCGGGCCCCGGAGGATGTCGTGAGCGACACACAGACACTGATCGAGAACCGTCCGCCGAGCGTGGCGACCCTCTTCCTGGAGCGTGTGGCGGCCACACCGGACGCCGAGGCCTACCGCTACCCGGTCCCACCGGCCTCCGGCGAGGGCCCGGACGACTGGAAGTCGCTGACCTGGGCCGAGGCCGCCGAGCGGGTCCACGCGATCGCGGCCGGCCTGATCGAACTGGGCGTGCGGCCGGAGGAGCGGGTCGCCCTCGCCTCCGCCACCCGGGTCGAGTGGATCCTCACCGACCTCGGCATCCTCTGCGCGGGCGCCGCCACCACCACGATCTACCCGCAGACCAACGCCGAGGAGTCCGCGTACATCCTCTCCGACTCGCAGAGCCGGGTGCTGATCGCGGAGAACGCCGCGCAGGCCGCCAAGGCCGTCGAGAAGCGTGACGAGCTGCCCGAGCTGACCCGCGTGGTGGTGATCGACCCGGAGGGTGCCGACACCGACGACTTCGTGATCACCCTGGCCGAACTGGAGAAGCGCGGCGCCGCCCGCCTCCAGAAGGAGCCGGAGCTGATCAAGGAGCGGGTCGCGGCCCTCACCAAGGACCAGCTCGCCACCCTCATCTACACCTCCGGCACCACCGGCCGCCCCAAGGGCGTGCGCCTGCCGCACGACAACTGGTCGTACATGGCCAAGGCGATCGCCGCGACCGGCCTGGTCCACGCCGACGACGTGCAGTACCTGTGGCTGCCGCTGGCGCACGTCTTCGGCAAGGTGCTCACCTCCGGCCAGATCGAGGTCGGCCACGTCACCGCGGTCGACGGCCGCGTCGACAAGATCATCGAGAATCTGCCGGTGGTCCAGCCGACCTACATGGCCGCCGTCCCCCGCATCTTCGAGAAGGTCTACAACGGCGTCGCCGCCAAGGCGAGGGCCGGCGGGGGCGCCAAGTACAAGATCTTCCAGTGGGCCGCGGGCGTCGCACGCGAGTACGCCAAGGTCACGCAGGACAACTTCCGCCGCACCGGCACCGCGACCGCCCCGGCCGGACTGCGCGCCAAGCACGCCCTGGCCGACAAGCTCGTCTACGCCAAGATCCGCGAGGCCTTCGGCGGCCGGCTGCGCGCCTGCGTCTCCGGCTCGGCCGCCCTCGCGCCCGAGATCGGTTACTTCTTCTCCGGCGCCGGCATCCACATCCTGGAGGGCTACGGCCTCACCGAGTCCTCCGCGGCCTCCTTCGTCAACCCCGGCGAGGCCTACCGCACCGGCACCGTCGGCAAGCCGCTGCCCGGCACCGAGGTCCGCATCGCCGACGACGGCGAGATCCTGCTGCGCGGCCCTGGCATCATGCAGGGTTACCACAACCTCCCCGACAAGACCGCCGAGGTCCTGGAGGAGGACGGCTGGTTCCATACCGGCGACATCGGCGAGCTGTCCGCCGACGGCTACCTGCGCATCACCGACCGCAAGAAGGACCTGATCAAGACCTCCGGCGGCAAGTACATCGCGCCGGCCGAGGTCGAGGGCCAGTTCAAGGCGGTCTGCCCGTACGTCTCCAACATCCTGGTGCACGGCGCCGACCGGAACTACTGCACCGCCCTCATCGCGCTCGACGAGCCGTCCATCACCGCCTGGGCGGCCGAGAACGGCCTGGAGGGCAAGCCGTACGCGGAGATCGTCGCGGCGCCCGTCACGGTCGAGATGGTCGACGGCTACGTCAAGCAGCTCAACGAGGGACTGCAGCGCTGGCAGACCATCAAGAAGTTCCGTCTGCTGCCGCGCGACCTCGACGTGGAGCACGGCGAGATCACCCCGAGCCTGAAGCTCAAGCGCCCGGTGGTGGAGCGCGAGTACAAGCACCTCATCGAGGAGATGTACGAGGGCGCGCGCGAGAAGTGACGCCCCGTCGGCCGGGGGACGCGCTCTCCCGGCCGACGCCGATCCTCCGCTTCCTGACGCCGGTCCCGGGAATCGTTCCGGGGCCGGCGCGGTTGCCTCTCGCCATGAAGGCAATCGCGTTAACCACCTACGGCGGTCCCGACGTCCTGCGGGAAGTGGACCTCCCCACCCCCGAGGCCGGACCCGGCGAGGTCCGCATCCGGGTGCACGCCGCGGCCGTGAACCCCACCGACGCCATGCTCCGCACCGGCGTCTACGCCGCCCGGACGACGGACGTCCCGCCGCCGTACGTGCCCGGCATGGACGCGGCCGGCGTGATCGACCAGCTCGGCCCCGGCGCCGACGGTCGGCTGGCCGTGGGGCAACGGGTCGTCGCCCTCGTGATCCCCACCGGTCTGCGTGGCGCCTACGCCGAACACATCGTCGTGCCCGCGGAGTCCGTCGTCCCCGCGCCCGCCGGGACGGACCACGCCGAGGCCGCCACTCTCCTGATGAACGCCGCCACCGCCCGGCTGGCCCTCGACACCCTCGCGCTGCCCAAGGGCGCGACCGTCGCCGTGACCGGCGCGGCGGGCGCCGTCGGCGGATACACGGTCGAACTCGCGAAGGCCGACGGCCTGACCGTCGTCGCGGACGCCGCGCCGCACGACCGCGACCTGGTGCGCGGCTTCGGCGCCGACCACGTCGTCGACCGGGGCACGGACGTCGCCGCCCGCATCCGCGAGCCGGCGCCCGCCGGCGTGCCCGGTCTGGTGGACGGCTCCGACCAGCGCGAGGAGGCCGTCCCCGCGGTCGCGGACGGCGGCGCCTTCGTCGCGCTGCGCGGCTGGCAGGGCCCCGCCGAGCGCGGCGTCACGGTGACCCCGGTCTTCGTGGCGAGCGTCCGCGCCGACACCGCCCTGCTGGACACCCTGCGGCTCCAGGCCGAGCAGGGCGTGCTGTCCCTGCGCGTCGCCAAGGTCCTGCCCGCCTCCGACGCGGCCGAGGCGCACCGGCTGCTCGAGGCCGGCGGTCTGCGCGGGCGCCTGGTCCTCGACTTCTCCTGAGGCCCTTCCGGCCGGGCCCGCGCCGTGCTGCGCGGGCCTGACCCTTCGCGTTCGGCGATGACCGAGAACGAGCGGCCGCGGCGTCGTTCTTGACCAAAACCGTAGGGCCGTTCCCCCGACAAGCGATCCACTTTCGTGACTCCACGCTTATGGGCGGGTCCGTTCTGTCACCCTGTCGGCAAGCGATCGAGTTCTCTTCGTACGAACTGCCCGGGGAGCTGCCCATGCGGGCCATTCCGACCCAACGGGAGACCACCTCGTGCGCCTCCGACACGCGGGGGAGCACGCGGGTGGAGGCGACGCTGTCCGGAAGTCCCCTCGCGCCGGGCTCCGCACGCGCGCTGCTGCGCAAGGCGCTGGCGGAGTGGGCGCAGTCCACGGCGGACGGCGCCGACCTCCTCACCGGCCGCGTCGGCGACGACGCCGCCCTGGTCGCCAGCGAGCTGGTCACCAACGCTGTCGTGCACGCCGGCACCGAGGTGTGTCTGACCTGCCGGCTGGAGGAGGACACCGGCGCGCTCGTCGTCGAGGTCGCCGACCGGCACCCTTCCCGCCCGCCGCGCGACGACACGGCGGAGGGGCCGGCGCACGGCACCCCGGAGTACGGGCGCGGCCTGCGCATGGTCGCCGCGCTCGCCGAGTCCTGGGGCGTCACCTACCGCGCCGGCAGCAAGACGGTGTGGGCGCGGCTGCCGACGCGCGAGGAGACGCCCGCCGACCCGCCCGCCGCGTACGCCGGGGAGCGCGCCCCGGCGCGGGACCTGCACGCGGCCGCCCTCCTCGCCGCCGACCCGCTCGACCCCCTCGCCCCGCACGGGCGCACCGGACCCCGCGACGGCCCGCGTGAGGGCCCCCGGGACGCCTGGCGTGCCGCCTCCTACGGCGACGACTGGCTGGCCCGCCGCCCCGGACGCGACGGCGCCTGGCTGGGCCGGGGCGCGCTGTCCTTCCTCGCCGAGGCGTCCGACCTGCTCGCCGGGCAGCTGGACGAGGACCTGGTCGCCTCGCTCACCGGCCAGCTCATCGTGCCGCGGCTCGCCGACTGGTGCGCGGTCTGGCTGGAGGACGAGGCCACCGCGCCCGGCGGCCGGCCCGGCGCGGGCGGCCGCCTCGCCCGCGTCTGGCACGCCGGCGAGCACCTCGTCGAGGAGCTGAGCCGGGCGCTGGAGGCCTGCCCGCCGCCGCAGTCCGACGACCCGCTCGGCACGGGACCCGTGCCGTATCCGTGGCCTCGGGCCACTGCCGCGGGGGGCGGCGACCCGCACACGCCGGAATCGCCCGGGCACGCGGGCGGCCCGGCGGCGGAGGCCGCCGACGGACCGGCGCCCGGCGAGGCCGAGGGACCCGCCCTCACGCCGCCCGGGACCGCGCTCGCGTACCGGCTCGTCGCCGGGGGCCGCCCGCTCGGCACGCTGGTGATCGGGCGCGGCGGCATCGACCGCTTCCCCGACGAGATCACCGGGCTCGTGGAGGACCTGGGCCGGCGGGTCGCGCTCGCCATCGGGGCCGCCCGGCGGTACGCCCGCCAGGCCACCATCAGCGCCGTGCTCCAGCGCGGCCTGCTGCCGGGAGCCGTCGCCGAGATCCCCGGCGTGCGCAGCGCCCTCGTCCACGAACCGTGCGACAAGGGCGGCCCCAGCGGCGACTTCTACGACCTCTTCCCGGCCGGCCACGGACGCTGGTGCTTCGCCGTCGGCGACGTCCAGGGCAAGGGCCCCGAGGCGGCCGTCGTCATCGGCCTGGTCCGCCCCTGGCTGCGGCTGCTCGCCCGCGAGGGCTACCGGGTCGCCGACGTCCTCGACCGGCTCAACCAGCTCCTCCTCGACGACGCCACCGAGGCGGCGGACGCGGCGGCCCGCGCGCTGGTGGCGGCCGGAGCACGGCCCACCGCCCCCGGCGACGGCCCGCAGACCCGCTTCCTGTCCCTCCTCTACGGCGAACTGGTGCCCTTCGAGGGCGGCGTCCGCTGCACCCTCGCCTCCGCCGGCCACCCCCTGCCGCTCCTCCTCGACCCCGAGGGCGCGGTGCGGGCCGTCGCCCAGCCGCAGACGCTGCTGGGGGTCGTCGAGGACGCCGGGTACACCAGCGAGACCTTCGAGATGTACTCCGGCGACACCCTGCTCTGCGTCACCGACGGGGTCACCGAGCGGCGCTCCGGGTCGCGGCAGTTCGACGACGGGGACGGACTGGCCCTGGCGCTGGCGGGCTGCGCCGGGATGGAGGCCGGGGCCATAGCGGACCGGATCACCCGGCTCGTGCACGAGTTCGGGGCGCGGCCCCCGGCGGACGACATGGCCCTGCTGGTGCTCCAGGCGGAGTGACGCGACGCCGAGCCGGCGGGGAGCGCGGTGAGGGGGCTCGGGCGGCGCGGAGGGGAACGGCCCGGGTGCGGGACAATGGAGCACATGCCTTCCGCACTCCCCGACGGCGAGCCCGTCCCCGCCGACGGCGCGCTGCCCGCGTCCGCGCTCGCCGGGGCGGCCGACCGCCCCCTCGGGTTCTATCTGCACGTCCCCTACTGCGCGACCCGCTGCGGCTACTGCGACTTCAACACCTACACCGCGACCGAGCTGCGCGGCACCGGCGGCGTGCTGGCCTCCCGCGACAACTACGCCGAGACCCTCGTCGACGAGATCCGGCTGGCCCGCAAGGTGCTCGGCGACGACCCGCGGCCGGTGCGCACGGTGTTCGTCGGCGGAGGCACGCCCACGCTGCTCGCCGCCGGCGACCTGGTGCGGATGCTCGGCGCGATCCGCGAGGAGTTCGGGCTCGCGCCGGACGCCGAGGTCACGACGGAGGCGAACCCCGAGTCGGTCGACCCCGCCTACCTCGCCGAGCTGCGGGCCGGCGGCTTCAACCGCGTCTCCTTCGGCATGCAGAGCGCCCGGCAGCACGTGCTGAAGGTGCTCGACCGCACGCACACCCCCGGCCGGCCCGAGGCGTGCGTCACCGAGGCCCGCGCGGTCGGCTTCGACCACGTCAACCTCGACCTGATCTACGGCACGCCGGGGGAGTCGGACGACGACTGGCGGGCGTCCCTGGAGGCGGCGGTCGGTGCGGGGCCCGACCATGTGAGCGCGTACGCGCTGATCGTCGAGGAGGGCACGCAGCTGGCCCGGCGGATCCGGCGGGGGGAGGTGCCGATGACGGACGACGACGTCCACGCGGACCGGTACCTGATCGCCGAGGAGATGCTGACGGGGGCGGGTTTCGACTGGTACGAGGTGTCGAACTGGGCCACGTCGGAGGTCGGCCGCTGCCTGCACAACGAGCTGTACTGGCGCGGTGCCGACTGGTGGGGCGCGGGGCCCGGGGCGCACTCGCACGTGGGCGGGGTGCGGTGGTGGAACGTCAAGCATCCGGGCGCGTATGCGGCGGCGCTGGCGGAGGGGCGGTCGCCGGGGGCGGGGCGGGAGGTGCTGTCCTCGGAGGACCGGCGGGTCGAGCGGATCCTGCTGGAGCTTCGGCTTCGGGACGGGGTGCCGCTGGATCTCCTCCGGGAGGAGGGGCGGGCGGCTGCCGACCGTGCGCTGTCGGACGGCTTGCTCCGTCCCGAGCCCTTCGAGAGGGGCCACGCGGCCCTCACCCTGCGGGGACGGCTGCTGGCCGACGCGGTGGTGCGGGACCTGGTCGACTGACCAGACGTCTCCTCGCCCCCGCCGCCCCTTCCCGTCCCGACCCTGGGGGCTGCGCCCCCAGACCCCCCTGTCGGCCCCGGCGGGCCTCGTCCTCAAACGCCGGACGGGCTGACATCAGCCCCTCCGGCGTTTGAGGAGCGGGGTCCGGGGCGGAGCCCCGGGGTCGGGCGAGAACCGGTTGTCACGACGGCGCCGTGACGAAGTCGATCAGTTCCTCCACCCGCCCCAGAAGCTGGGGCTCGAGATCCTTGTAGGAGTGCACGGAGTCCAGGATCCGCTTCCACGCCTCACCGGTGTGGGCGACCCGCCACCCCAGCGCCCGGCACACCCCCGTCTTCCAGTCCACCCCCCGCGGCACCCGCGGCCACGCCTCGATGCCGACCGACGCCGGCTTCACGGCCTCCCAGATGTCGATGTACGGGTGCCCGACCACCAGCGCGTGCTCGCTCGTCACCCCCTGCGCGATCCGCCACTCCTTGGTGCCCGGCACCAGGTGGTCCACCAGCACCCCCAGCCGCGCGTCGGGCCCGGGCGCGAAGGACTCCACGATCGACGGGAGGTCGTCCACGCCCTCCAGGTACTCCACGACCACGCCCTCGATCCGCAGGTCGTCGCCCCACACCTTCTCGACCAGCTCGGCGTCGTGCCGGCCCTCGACGTAGATGCGCCCCGCGCGGGCGACGCGCGCCCGTGCGCCGGGGACGGCCACCGAGCCGGACGCCGTGCGGGTGGGGCGGGCCGGGCCGGCGGAGGGGCGGACCAGCGTGACCACGCGGCCCTCCAGCAGGAACCCGCGCGGCTCCAGCGGGAACACCCGGTGCTTGCCGAAGCGGTCCTCCAGGGTCACCGTGCCGGCCTCGCAGCGGATCACGGCGCCGCAGAACCCGGTGCCGGGCTCCTCCACCACGAGGCCCGGCTCGGCCGGCACCTCGGGGACGGACTGCGGCTTCTTCCACGGAGGGGTCAGATCGGCGGAGTACTGGCGCATTCTGCCGACGATACGAGGAACACCGAGGCGATGATCACTCCGACACGCCGAACCGGGCCGCCAGCGCGTCCCGTTGGGCCCGTACGAACGCCGCGTCGACCACCGCGCCGTGACCGGGGACGTACACCGCGTCCTCGCCGCCCAGCCGCAGCAGCCGGTCCAGCGCGGCGGGCCAGCGGGACGGCACGGCGTCCGGGCCCGCCTGCGGCTCGTCCGACTCCTCGACCAGGTCGCCGCAGAACACCACCTCCGGGTCGCCGGGCACCAGCACCGCCAGGTCGTACGCCGTGTGACCGGGGCCGACGTTCGCCAGCAGCACCTGACGGCCGCCGCCCAGGTCCAGCGTCCACTCGCCGGACACCGCGTGCCGCGGCGGGACCAGCGCGGCCACCGCCTCGTCCGCCGCCGCCGGGTCCAGACCCCAGCGCACCGCGTCCGCGTGCAGCTCCTCCCGCCCCCGCCCGGCGAGCGCCACGTCCAGGCCGACCGCGCCGTACACCTCCGTGTCCGCGAACGCCGGCGCCCCGAGGATGTGGTCGAAGTGGGGATGGGTGAGCGCGAGATGCGTCACACGGCGGCCGGTGAGCTCCCGCGCCTCCGTCCGCAGTCGCGCGCCCTCGGCGAGACGGGAGCCCGCGTCGACGGCCAGGACGCCGTCACCGCCCACCACGAGCCCCGCGGTGCAGTCCCACCCCGGCAGCCGGCGCCGCCCGACCCCCGGCGCCAGTTGCTCCCATCCCGACTCTTCCCAAGTCACGGTCATGACCGGGACGCTAGCGGGGACGGCGGCACCCGGCACCGCGGCACGGACCGGCCTTGCCGACGCCGTACCCCCCGGCCGTACACTGGGCCGGGGAAGTCTGGCACTCGCGTGCGAAGAGTGCCAGGGTCGTTACCGGGCGGAAGCCAGCTGGAGGTGTGCGCGATGCTCAGTGAACGCAGGCTCCAGGTGTTGCGCGCGATCGTCCAGGACTACGTGGGCACCGAGGAGCCCGTCGGGTCGAAGGCGCTCACCGAACGGCACAACCTCGGCGTCTCCCCGGCCACCGTGCGCAACGACATGGCGGCCCTGGAGGAGGAGGGCTTCATCGCCCAGCCGCACACCAGCGCGGGGCGCATCCCCACCGACAAGGGCTACCGGCTGTTCGTCGACAAGCTGGCCGGCGTCAAGCCGATGAGCCCGCCCGAGCGGCGGGCCATCCAGAACTTCCTCGAGGGCGCCGTCGACCTCGACGACGTCGTGGCCCGCACGGTGCGGCTGCTCGCCCAGCTCACCCGGCAGGTCGCCGTGGTGCAGTACCCCTCGCTGACCCGTTCGACGGTGCGGCACGTGGAGCTGCTCTCCCTCGCCCCGGCGCGGCTGATGCTGGTGCTGATCACCGACACCGGCCGGGTCGAGCAGCGCATGGTCGACTGCCCGGCGCCGTTCGGCGAGGCGTCCCTGGCCGATCTGCGGGCGCGGCTCAACAGCCGGGTCGCGGGCCGCCGGTTCGCCGATGTGCCGAGTCTGGTGGAGGACCTCCCGGAGGCGTTCGAGGCCGAGGACCGCGGTACGGTCTCCACGGTGCTCTCCACTCTCCTGGAGACGCTCGTCGAGGAGAACGAGGAGCGGCTGATGATCGGCGGTACCGCCAACCTCACCCGCTTCGGCCACGACTTCCCCCTCACGATCCGGCCCGTCCTGGAGGCGCTGGAGGAGCAGGTCGTGCTCCTCAAGCTGCTCGGCGAGGCGAAGGATCCGGGTGTGACCGTGCGGATCGGTCACGAGAACGCCCACGAAGGACTCAACTCCACGTCCGTCGTGTCGGTCGGCTACGGTTCGGGCGGCGAGGCTGTCGCCAAGCTCGGCGTGGTCGGACCGACCCGCATGGACTACCCCGGAACGATGGGAGCGGTACGCGCAGTGGCACGGTACGTCGGACAGATCCTGGCGGAGTCATAGGTGGCCACGGACTACTACGCCGTACTCGGCGTACGCCGCGACGCGTCGCAGGAAGAGATCAAGAAGGCCTTCCGGCGGCTCGCCCGCGAGCTGCATCCGGACGTCAACCCTGATCCGAAGACCCAGGAGCGGTTCAAGGAGATCAACGCCGCCTACGAGGTGCTGTCGGACCCGCAGAAGAAGCAGGTCTACGACCTCGGCGGGGACCCGCTCTCGCAGTCCGGCGGCGCCGGCGGCGCGGGCGGCTTCGGGGCCGGGGGCTTCGGCAACTTCTCCGACATCATGGACGCGTTCTTCGGCACGGCGTCGCAGCGCGGACCGCGCTCGCGCACCCGCCGCGGCCAGGACGCCATGATCCGGATCGAGGTGGAGCTGGACGAGGCCGCCTTCGGCACGACCAAGGACATCCAGGTCGACACGGCGGTCGTCTGCACCACGTGCAGCGGCGAGGGCGCCGCGCCCGGCACCAGCGCGCAGACCTGCGACATGTGCCGCGGCCGCGGTGAGGTCTCGCAGGTGACCCGGTCCTTCCTGGGCCAGGTCATGACCTCGCGCCCCTGCCCCCAGTGCCAGGGCTTCGGCACGGTCGTGCCCACGCCCTGCCCGGAGTGCGCGGGCGACGGCCGGGTCCGCTCCCGCCGCACGCTCACGGTCAAGATCCCGGCCGGTGTCGACAACGGCACGCGGATCCAGCTCGCGGGCGAGGGCGAGGTCGGTCCCGGCGGCGGTCCGGCCGGCGACCTGTACGTGGAGATCCACGAGCTGCCGCACGCGCAGTTCCAGCGGCGCGGCGACGACCTGCACTGCACGGTCACGCTGCCGATGACCGCGGCGTCGCTCGGCACCAAGGTGCCGCTGGAGACGCTGGACGGCCTGGAGGAGGTCGACATCCGGCCCGGCACCCAGTCCGGCCAGTCGATCCCGCTGCACGGCCGGGGCGTCACCCACCTGCGCGGCGGCGGCCGGGGCGACCTCATCGTCCACGTCGAGGTGCAGACCCCGACCAAGCTGGACCCGGAGCAGGAGCGCCTGCTCCGCGAGCTGGCCAAGCTGCGCGGCGAGGAACGGCCCACGGGGCAGTTCCAGCCCGGGCAGCAAGGGTTGTTCTCGCGGTTGAAGGACGCGTTCAACGGTCGCTGAGTGGTGTGCGCCGGGGGCGGGGTTCTGCTGCCGGGGGTTCGGGGGTTGTCCCCCGGGCAGGCACAGTCAGCCCGGGCAGCAAGGGTTGTTCTCGCGGTTGAAGGACGCCTTCAACGGGCGTTGACCCCGCTCTTCGCGGAGGGCCGCCGGCGTGGTCGGCGGCCCGGTGAAAAGTGGCTTATGCCAAGGGGAAGGGCCAATTCGGAGTTGGTCGGGGGACGTGACAACATGCGGTCATGTCCTCCGTACTGACCGATCTCTTCCCGCAGCCGATCGTGCAGGCGCCCATGGCGGGCGGCGTATCGGTGCCGCAGCTCGCCGCCGCCGTGTCCGACGCGGGCGGGCTCGGTTTCCTGGCCGCCGGGTACAAGACCGCGGACGGGATGTACCAGGAGATCAAGCAGCTGCGGGGACTCACCTCCCGCCCCTTCGGCGTCAACCTCTTCCTGCCCCAGCCGGAGACGGCCGACCCGGCCGCCGTCGACGTCTACGCCCACCAGCTGGCCGGCGAGGCCTCCTGGTACGAGACCGAGCTGGGCGACCCCGACAGCGGCCGCGACGACGGCTACGACGCCAAGCTCGCCGTGCTGCTCGACAACCCCGTGCCGGTCGTGTCGTTCCACTTCGGCGTGCCGGCCCGCGAGGTGATCGACTCGCTGCACCGCGTCGGCACCCTCACCTTCGTCACCGCCACGACCGCCGAGGAGGCCCGCGCCGTGGAACGGGCCGGCGCCGACGTGGTGATCGCCCAGGGCGTCGAGGCCGGAGGCCACCAGGGCACCCACCGCGACCGCCCGGAGACGGACGGCAGCGGCATCGGACTGCTGTCCCTGGTCGCCCAGGTCCGCGAGTCCGTCGGCATCCCCGTCGTCGCCGCCGGCGGCATCATGCGCGGCGGCCAGATCGCCGCCGTGTGCGCCGCCGGCGCGAGCGCGGCCCAGCTCGGCACCGCCTTCGTCGCCGCCCACGAGTCCGGCGCGCACGCCCTGCACAAGCAGGCCCTCACCAACCCCCTCTACGCCCGCACCGAGCTGACCCGCGCCTTCACCGGCCGCCCGGCGCGCGCCCTGGTCAACCGCTTCCTGCGCGAGCACGGCCCGTACGCCCCCGCCGCCTACCCGGAGGTCCACCATCTGACGGCGCCGCTGCGCAAGGCCGCCGCCCAGGCCGGGGACGCGCAAGGGCTCGCGCTGTGGGCCGGGCAGGGCCACCGGATGGCCCGCGAACTGCCCGCAGGACAGCTGGTGGAGGTCCTGGTCGCCGAACTGGCCGCCGCCCGGACAGCGTTGTCGGCGGGAGGCGCCCGATGACCGCCCCCGTCTTCGTCGTCGACGACTTCGACACCCACGGCACCGGCCGCTACGTCCTCGAAGGACCCGAGGGCCGGCACGCCGTCGCCGTGAAACGGCTGCGGACCGGCGAGGAGGTCGTCCTCACCGACGGCGCGGGCCGCTGGGCCGCCGGAGAGGTGGACGGCACCGAGGGCAAGGACCGGTTGGTCGTCCGGCTCGACGAGGTCGTCGAGGAGCCCGTGGAGACGCCCCGGCTGACCGTCGTGCAGGCGCTGCCCAAGGGCGACCGGGGCGAGCTGGCCGTGGAGACCATGACCGAGGTCGGCGTCGACGCGATCGTGCCGTGGTCCGCCTCGCGCTGCATCACGCAGTGGAAGGGCGAGCGGGGCGCCAAGTCCCTCGCCAAGTGGCGGGCCACCGCCCGGGAGGCGGGCAAGCAGTCGCGCCGGGTGCGGTTCCCGGAGGTGGCGGACGCGGCGACGAGCAAGGGGGTTGCGTCACTTCTCGCCGAAGCGGACTTCGCGGCGGTGCTGCACGAGAGCGGGACGGAACCGCTGGCGACGGTCCCGTTGCCCGCCTCCGGTGACATCGTGCTGGTCGTCGGACCTGAAGGCGGGGTATCCCCCGAGGAGTTGGCGCTGTTCGAGAGTGCCGGTGCGCGGGCGTACCGCCTGGGGAAGAGCGTGCTTCGTACGTCCACGGCGGGAACCGCTGCCGCGGCGCTGCTGCTCGGCCGTACCGGACGCTGGTCCTGAGGCCACGGGGCTCCGCCCCGAACCCCGCTCCTCACACGCCGGAGGGGCTGATTCCAGCCCGTCCGGCGTTTGAGGACGAGGCCCGCCAGGGCCGATAAGGGGGTCTGGGGGCGCAGCCCTCAGGACCGTCGGCACACGGTGGCCCAATGCGCCCTACCGCCGCGCACGCGACGATGGCACGCTTCCGTGCATGGGGGCGATGACAAGGTTCCCGCGGGGAACACGAGGACGGCGGCTCGCGCTTGCCGCCGGGTTCGCCGTGGCCGCCGTCACGGGTGTCACGGCCTGCGAGGGCGGCAGCCTCAGCTCCGCGGCCGTGGCGATCACCACCGACGGGACCGTGACCAAGGAGCTCAACCGCCAGAAGGACAAGGTCCGCTGGCTCACCTGCAACGCTTCTTTCGGCGACCGGGACAAGTCCGCGTCACCGGCCTCGAGGGAGACCGCCGCATCGGTCGACTGCGAGGGCGAGACCGAGGGCGGCAAGGAGATCACCGTCACCGGCCGGATCACCCACGCCGTCAACAACGCCTGCGTGCGCGGGGACATCACCGCGAAGGTGGACGGCCGGCAGGTGTTCCACGTCGAGGGACTCGGCGACTGCGACTCCAAGAGCCCGCCCCGCGTGGGCGATCCCACGCAGCGCGGCCCGCGGCCCACCGTCACCGTGACCGTCACCACGACCGTGTGGTGCGACCAGTACCCGTCCTGTCGCCCCGTCGAGGGCAAGTGATCGGAACCTCTGGCCGGACCGCACGCGCCCCCATAGGGTGATCGGGTGACACAGCCTGCATCGGTCGCATCCAGCGCATACCTCCGTTTCCCGCACCTGCACGGCGAGTTGGTCGCCTTCACCGCCGAGGACGACGTGTGGCTCGCCCCGCTCGACGGCGGCCGCGCCTGGCGGGTCAGCGCGGACAACGTGCCGGTGAACCATCCACGGATCTCCCCGGACGGCACCACCGTCGCGTGGACCTCCACCCGTGACGGCGCACCCGAGGTGCACGTCGCCCCGGTCGACGGCGGCCCCGCCCGGCGGCTCACCCACTGGGGCAGCACGAGGACCCAGGTCCGCGGCTGGACCGCGGACGGCCGGGTCCTCGCGCTGAGCACGTACGGCCAGGCCAGTCTGCGCCGCACCTGGGCGCGCGCCGTGCCGCTCGACGGCGGCCCCGCCGAGACGCTGCCGTACGGGCCGGTCGGCGACGTCGCCGCGGGCCCGCACACGGTGCTGCTGTCCGCGACGATGGGCCGCGAGGCCGCCGCCTGGAAGCGGTACCGGGGCGGCACCGCGGGCAAGCTGTGGATCGACCGCGAGGGCGACGGCGAGTTCGTCCGGCTGCACGAGGACCTCGACGGGAACATCGAGTACCCCCTGTGGGTGGGGGAGAGGATCGCGTTCCTCTCCGACCACGAGGGCACGGGCGCGCTGTACTCCTCCCTCGCCGACGGCTCCGACCTGCGCCGCCACACCCCGTTGGACGGCTACTACGCCCGTCACGCGGCCACCGACGGGACCCGGGTCGTCCACTCCAGCGCGGGCGAGCTGTGGATCCTCGACGACCTCGACGGGGCCGAGCCGCGCCGCCTCGACGTCCGGCTCGGCGGGCAGCGCGTCGACCTCCAGCCGTTCCCGGTGAACGCGGCCCGCTGGTTCGGCTCCGCGTCCCCCGACCACACCGCGCGCGGCAGCGCCGTCTGTGTGCGCGGCACCGTCCACTGGGTCACCCACCGCTCCGGCCCCGCCCGCGCGCTCGCCGCCACCCCGGGCGTCCGCGCCCGGCGCCCGCGCACCTTCCGCGCGGACGGCGAGGAATGGGTGGTGTGGGTGACGGACGCCGAGGGCGACGACGCCCTGGAGTTCGCCCCCGCCACCGGACCGGCCCCCGGCGCCACCCCGCGCCGTCTGGCCGCCGGGCAGCTCGGCCGGGTCGTGGAACTGGCGATGGCGCCCGACGGCAGCCGCGCCGCGATCGCCTCGCACGACGGCCGCGTCCTGCTCGTCGAGCGGGAGACCGGCGAGGTCCGCGAGGTCGACCGCAGCGAGGACGGCGACGTCTCCGGGCTGGTCTTCTCGCCCGACTCCGCCTGGCTCGCCTGGTCCCACCCGGGCCCGCGCCCGCTCAGCCAGATCAAGCTCGCCCACACCACCGACCTGTCGGTCACCGAGGCGACCCCGCTGCGCTTCCAGGACTACGCGCCCGCCTTCACCCTCGACGGCAAGCACCTCGCGTTCCTGTCCACCCGCTCCTTCGACCCGGTCTACGACGAGCACGTCTTCGACCTGGCCTTCGTCGAGGGCGTACGGCCGTACCTGATCACGCTCGCGGCGGCCACCCCGTCGCCGTTCGGGCCGCAGCGGCACGGCCGGCCCTTCGAGACCCCCGACCGGGACGAGACCCCCGACAGCGAGGGCACCCCCACCACCCGCATCGACCTCGACGGGCTCGCCGACCGCATCGTGCCGTTCCCGGTCGAGGCCGCCCGCTACAGCAACCTGCGCGCCGCCAAGGACGGCGTGCTGTGGCTGCGCCACCCGGTGCGCGGCGTGCTCGGCGCCTCCCGGGCCACACCCGACGACCCGGACCCCAAGACCGACCTGGAGCGCTACGACCTCGCCCAGCAGCGGATCGAGCACCTCGCCGTGGACGCCGACCACTTCGAGGTCAGCGGCGACGGCAAGCGGGTGCTGCTGTGGACCGACGGGCGGCTCAAGGTCGTGCCCAGCGACCGGCGCGCCTCCTCCGACGACGACAGCGACAGCAACATCACCGTCGACCTCGCGCGGGTACGGCAGTTCGTCGACCCGGCCGCCGAGTGGCGGCAGATGTTCGACGAGAACGGCCGCATCATGCGGGACAACTTCTGGCGTCCCGACATGAGCGGCGTCGACTGGGACGGGGTGCTGGACCGCTACCGGCCCGTCCTGGACCGGCTGGCCACCCACGACGACCTGGTGGACCTGCTGTGGGAGGTGCACGGCGAACTCGGCACCTCGCACGCCTACGTCACCCCACGCGGCGGCTTCGGCGGCGGCGCCCGGCAGGGACTCCTCGGCGCGGACATCTCCCGGCACGAGGACGGCAGCTGGCGGGTGGACCGCATCCTGCCCGCCGAGACCTCCGACCCGGAGGCCCGCTCCCCGCTCGCCGCGCCCGGCGTCGCGATCCGGCCCGGCGACGCGATCGTCGCCGTCGCCGGACAGCCCGTCGACCCGGTCACCGGCCCCGCGCCGCTGCTGGTGGGGACGGCGGGCAAGCCCGTCGAGCTGACCGTGTCACCGGCCGGCGGCGGCGAGCCGCGGCACGCCGTCGTCGTCCCGCTCGCCGACGAGGAGCCGCTGCGCTACCACGCCTGGGTCGCCGACCGGCGGGCGTACGTGCTGGAGAAGTCCGGCGGCCGGCTCGGCTACATCCACGTCCCCGACATGCAGGCGCCCGGCTGGGCGCAGATCCACCGCGACCTGCGGGTGGAGGTGCTGCGCGAGGGACTGGTCGTGGACGTGCGGGAGAACCGCGGCGGCCACACCTCGCAGCTCGTGGTGGAGAAGCTGGCCCGGCGGATCGTCGGCTGGGACCTGCCGCGCGGGATGCGCGCCGAGAGCTACCCGCGCGACGCGCCCCGGGGACCCGTCGTCGCCGTCGCCAACGAGTTCTCCGGCTCCGACGGCGACATCGTCAACGCGGCGATCAAGGCGCTCGGCATCGGCCCCGTCGTCGGCACCCGCACCTGGGGCGGCGTCATCGGCATCGACAGCCGCTACCGGCTCGTCGACGGCACGCTGGTCACCCAGCCCAAGTACGCCTTCTGGCTGGAGGGCTACGGCTGGGGCGTCGAGAACCACGGCGTCGACCCGGACGTCGAGGTCGTCCAGCGTCCGCAGGACCACGCCGCCGGACGGGACGTCCAGCTCGACGAGGCGGTGCGGCTGGCGCTGGAGGCGCTGGAGGAGACGCCCGCCAAGGTGGCGCCGGAGCTGTCGTGACCGGAGCCGTCGTGACCGCACCCCGTGCGGCACGACGGCCCGGGGGCGGGTCGGTAGCATGCCCCTGTAGTGATCGTCGGGTCGAGGAGGGCGTATGGCAGGGGAACCTCAGGACGACTGTCTGTTCTGCAAGATCGTCGCGGGCACCATCCCGGCGACGATCGTGCGGGAGACGGACACGACCGTCGCGTTCCGTGACATAAACCCCCAGGCGCCCACGCACGTCCTGATCATCCCGAAGGCGCACCACAAGGACGCCGCGGCGCTCGCCGCCGCGGCGCCCGAGCTCGCCGCGGACGTGCTGCGCGAGACGCAGGCCGTCGCGGACCAGGAGCAGCTGGAGAGCTACCGCATCGTGTTCAACACGGGCAGCGGCGCCGGCCAGACGGTGTGGCACGCGCACGCCCACATCCTGGGCGGCCGTGGTCTCGAGTGGCCCCCCGGATAGGCCGCGTTGTCCGTCCGTGAACTGGTGGTGCTCGGCACCGCCAGCCAGGTCCCGACCCGGCACCGCAACCACAACGGCTATCTGCTGCGCTGGGACGGCGAGGGCTTCCTGTTCGATCCCGGCGAGGGCACCCAGCGGCAGATGCTGCGCGCCGGGGTCGCCGCGCACGACGTCAACCGGATCTGCGTCACCCACTTCCACGGCGACCACTCGCTCGGCCTTGCCGGGGTGATCCAGCGCATCAACCTCGACAAGGTGCCGCACCCGGTCAGCGCGCACTACCCGCGCTCCGGGCAGCGGTTCTTCGACCGGCTCCGGTACGCGACCGCCTACCGCGAGACCGTCGCCCTGCTCGAGGTCCCCGTCGACGCCGATGGCCCGCTCGTGCGCACCTCCGGCTACACGCTGGAGGCGCGCCGGCTCTCCCACCCCGTCGAGGCGTACGGCTACCGGCTCGTCGAGCCCGACGGCCGCCGCATGCTGCCCGACCGGCTCGCCGCGCACGGCATCAAGGGGCCGGACGTCGGCCGCCTCCAGCGCGAGGGCTCCCTGGGCGGGGTGACGCTGGAGGAGGTCAGCGAGGTCCGGCGCGGACAGCGGTTCGCGTTCGTCATGGACACCCGGCTGTGCGACGGCGTGTACGTGCTGGCCGAGGGCTGCGACATGCTGGTGATCGAGTCGACGTTCCTCGACGAGGACGAGGAACTGGCGGTCGAGTTCGGCCACCTGACCGCGGGCCAGGCGGCGAGGGTCGCCCGCGAAGCGGGCGTACGCCACCTGGTCCTGACCCACTTCAGCCAGCGCTACACGGACCCGGACGCCTTCGGACACCAGGCGCGGGCAGCGGGCTACGAGGGCGACCTGACGGTGGCGAGAGACCTGGACCGAGTCCCCCTCCCCAAACGCCGCACCTAGCTGCGGACAGCGGCGCAACGCCGGGTGCGGGTGGTGCGTGGCTGGTCGCGCAGTTCCCCGCGCCCCTTCAGGGCACAGCGGCACCTTCCCCGGGGACCGCCGCTGTCCCACGTACCTCACATCCCGCCCGGCACCCTGGTGGCCGCCGCCGTGTCGTACGCGCCCCGCGCAGGCACCGCCGCCCCGTCGAGGGCGATCTCCACCACCGGCTGCTCGGGAGCGCCGACCTCCGGCACGGCGCCGGACGGCGTCCCCGTGGTCGCGGCGACCAGCGCGGCCGGATGCCCGCCACGCCGCCGCACGGCACCCGGCAGCAACGCCCGCCCGCCCGCATGCAGCGCGACCCCGGTCATCGGCACCGCGACCAGCAACAGCCCCACCGCCAGCACGGCGCCCATCACCGGAAACCCCGCCTGCGCCGACAGCACGCTCCCGGTCAGCGGCCCCGCCGCGGTCCCGAGCGACGACGCCGACCCCACCAGCACGGCCCACCGCCCCCGCGCGTCCAGCGACGCGGCCAGCCCGATCAGATACGACAGCACCACCGGGTAGAACGTGTTCCAGGCGATCTCACCCGAGGCGAAACTCCCCAGCCCGGTCGCGGAGGCGCTCAGCGCGATGCAGCACGCGATGAGAACCGTCCCGCCGCCGATGGGCAGCGCCCGCCCCAGCCGCGAGCCGAGCGCGCCCGCGCACAGCACGCCCAGCAGCCCCGCGCCCAGCGCGACCGCGAAGACCACGCCCACGGTCGGCTCGGACAGCTGCGCCTGATCGACGCCGATCCGCCCGCTGACTCCCCACAGCGCGTTCTGCGCGAGCGACCACAGCAGCATGGCCCCGGCCAGCACCATGCCCGAACGCCGGTGCGGCAGACGGCCGGTGCCGGAACCGTCGGCGTCCGCCGCCTGCGCCGTCACCGGCTGCCCCGACGTGCCCCCGGGCAGCCGCGACGTCAGCGGCCACACCGCGAGCGCGGTGAGGGCGATGGCGGCGAGGGTGAGCCCGTGCCCGGGCAGATGCGGCACCGTCAGATAGACCGCGCCGGCCAGCGCGGACACGCTCAGCAGGCCCAGGGTGGAGGCCCGGTGCGGGTCCTTCTCCGCGGCGATGCGGGTCGCGGCGACCGTGGTGGCCGTGCCCGACCCGAAGCCGCCGACGACGGCGCCGGCGACGACGGCGGGGACGGTGGTGGTGAGGGCGGCGCCGCCGTAGCCGACGGCGCCGAGGACGAGACCCAGCCGGGCCAGGGTCCGCGCCCCGGTCCGCTCCACGCGGGAGGCCAGCAGGAACCCGGCCGTGGCCGAGCTGAGCAGCAGCAGACTGCCGACGGCCCCCGCCTGGGTGGCCGTCAGATCCAGGCCGCGTTCCAGCCGGCCGACGGTGGTCGGCAGCAGATACGGGGCGAGGTACCCGGCCGTGAAAAGGGCGACGAGGGGCCAGGGGGTGGTGCGAGGGGCGTACACGGGCGTTCCCAGGGCGTGCGAAAGGGACGGTGCGAAAAAGGAGGTTGTGGGGGGCGACGACCGTCGACGGACGAGAACGCGCGGGCAATTTGTATCAAGCGGGGAGGGCGCAACGGGAGTGAGCAAGGTGTGATCTGGATCACTCTCGCGTTTGGGGGTTTCAAGGCTTGGGTAGCAGCGCGCTTTTTGCCTCAGAGGCATGCGGTGAGAGGGCGGCGGCCGTGCCATTGACGCCCTCGGTTCACCCCTCTAGCCTTCGTTCTCATACGTGGATGCCGTCCATATGGAGAGATGAACCCACCGACCGTAGGAGCCGCCCCGTGACCGCATCCGCATCCGCATCCGCCTCCCGCGACCTGACCGTCACCGAGGTCCGCCTCACCCCGGTCCTGGTCGCCGACCCGCCCCTGCTCAACACCCAGGGCGTGCACCAGCCGTACACCCCCCGGCTGATCGTGGAGGTGGTGACCGCCGGCGGGATCACCGGGCTGGGCGAGACGTACGGCGACACCAAGTACCTGGAGCTGGCCCGCCCGCTCGCCGACCGGCTCCTCGGACACCGTGTCGACGACCTGAACCGGCTGTTCGCCGAGGCCGACCAGGTTGCCGTCGACGCCGCCCGCGTCTCGGGCCAGGTCGACGTCGGCGGCCTGCGCGGCGTGCAGACCGCCGACAAGCTGCGGCTGTCGGTGCTTTCCGCCCTGGAGGTGGCCTGCCTCGACGCCCTCGGCAAGAGCCTCGGCCTGCCCGTGCACGCCCTGCTCGGCGGCAAGGTGCGCGACGCCGTCGAGTACAGCGCCTACCTGTTCTACCGGTGGGCCGAGCACCCCGAGGGCGTGACGGCGGAGAAGGACGACTGGGGCGCGGCCGTCGACCCGGCGGGCGTGGTCGAGCAGGCCCGCCGCTTCACGGAGCGGTACGGCTTCACGTCGTTCAAGCTCAAGGGCGGCGTCTTCCCGCCGGAGGAGGAGATCGCCGCCGTCCGCGCGCTCGCCGCCGCCTTCCCCGGCCACCCGCTGCGCCTCGACCCCAACGGCGCCTGGTCCGTGGAGACGTCGCTGAAGGTCGCGAAGGAGCTCGGGGACGTCCTGGAGTACCTGGAGGACCCCACGCTCGGCACGCCGGCCATGGCGGAGGTGGCCGCCGGCACCGAGGTGCCGCTCGCCACCAACATGTGCGTGACGACGTTCGCCGAGATCAAGGAGGCGTTCACCCGGGACGCCGTGCAGGTGGTGCTCTCCGACCACCACTACTGGGGCGGACTGCGCAACACCCGGCACCTCGCGGCGATCTGCCGCACCTTCGGCGTGGGCGTCTCCATGCACTCCAACACCCACCTCGGCATCAGCCTCGCCGCGATGACGCACGTCGCGTCCACCGTGCCCAACCTGCACCACGCCTGCGACTCCCACTACCCCTGGCAGTCCGAGGACGTCCTCACCGAGCGGCTCGCCTTCGAGGGCGGCACCGTACGGGTCCCGGACGCGCCCGGCCTCGGCGTCGAACTCGACCGGGACCGGCTGGCCTTCCTGCACCGGCGGTGGCTGGACGACGACGGCGCGCTGCGCGACCGCGACGACGCGGCCGCCATGCGGATCGCCGACCCGTCCTGGACGCAGCCCGCCGTGCCCCGCTGGTGAGCGCCCCGTCCGCGCCCCGCCCGTGACCGCCCCCGGAGACCGCCCGGCGTGACGCCCGTCCCCCTGTCACCGGTGTGGTGCACACTGGCTGAAACCGCACCGCGTCAGGGAGCACCGTCATGGCGTCCACCGGGAAGAGGAACGGCACGAGAGCCGGGAAGGAACCCGTCGCGGGACCGCCCTGCCCGGCCCAGATCGACCCGCTGGCCGCCCTGCGCGGCCCGGACGACCCGGCCTGGGACGTCTACCTGACCGGCACCGTCTTCCTCGACATCGTCTTCACCGGGCTCGACTGCGCCCCCGTGCGCGGCACCGAGACCTGGGCGCGCGGCATGGGGTCGAGCCCGGGCGGCGTGGCCAACATGGCCACCGCCCTGGCCCGGCTCGGCCTGCGCACCTCCCTCGCGGCGGCCTTCGGCGACGACCACTACGGCGAGTACTGCTGGGACGCGCTGGAGCAGGGCGAGGGCATCGACCTCTCCCTGTCCCGCACGGTCCCCGGCTGGCACTCCCCGGTCACTGTCTCCATGGCCTACGAGGGCGAGCGCACGATGGTCTCCCACGGCCACGAGCCGCCCCCCGAGGAGCCCGCGCCCGACTGTCCGCCCCGCGCCCGCGCCGCCGTCGCCTCCCTCACCCCCGGCCGCAGCGCCCCCTGGATCGCCCAGGCCGCCCGCAAGGGCACCCGGATCTTCGGCGACGTCGGCTGGGACGACACCGGGGCGTGGGACCTGGCGGCCCTGCACGACCTGCGGCACTGCGAGGCGTTCCTGCCGAACGCGGCGGAGGCCATGCGCTACACCGGCACGGACACCCCGCGCGCCGCCGCCCACGCGCTCGCCGAGCACGTTCCGGTCGTGGTGGTCACGCTCGGCGCGGAGGGCGCGTACGCGGTGGACCGGCGGACGGGGGAGACCGCGTCGGTCCCGGCGATCGAGGTGGAGGCGCTGGACCCGACCGGAGCGGGGGACGTGTTCGTCGCCGGCTTCGTCACCGGCTCCCTCGCGGGCTGGCCGCTGGCCGACCGGCTCGCCTTCGCGGGCCTCACGGCGGCGCTGTCCGTGCAGGAGTTCGGCGGCTCGCTGTCCGCGCCGGGCTGGGCGGAGATCGCCGCCTGGTGGCGGCGGGTGCAGTCGGTCGAGGGCCAGGAGCCCACCGCGCTGCGCCGGTACGGCTTCCTGGCCGGGCTGGTCCCGGAGGAGGCGGTACGGCCCTGGCCGCTGCGGCGGGCCGTCCCGACGATCGGGTTCCGCAACTCGGCGTGAGCCGGCGCGGGCGGGGAGGCGTGCGACGGCGCACGAGGGGACGGGAAGCGAACGGGGCGGCCGCCCCGGTCGGATAAAAGGCCTACGGGCTTGTCACCCCGCCGTCGTACCCTGGGAGTCGCGAGGCCGCTCTCAGCTGCGCGGCCGTGACGAGGAGGAACCGCAGGCCTCAGAGCCGGCCCATGACTCAGACACCCACAGCTCACACCCCCGCGCAGGGGCAGGCGAGAGTGCAGTTCACCGTCCCCGCCCAGCACCCCATGGTGACCGTGCTGGGTTCCGGTGACTCCCTCCTGCGTGTGATCGAGAAGGCCTTCCCGGGGGCCGACATCCACGTCCGGGGCAATGAGATCAGCGCGGTCGGCGCCGCCACGGACGTGGCCCTGATTTCGCGCGTGTTCGACGAGATGATGCTGGTGCTCCGCACCGGGCAGCCGATGACGGAGGACGCAGTGGAACGCTCGATCGCCATGCTCAAGGCGAGCGACAGCGGGGAGAGCGACGGCCAGGAGACCCCGGCCGAGGTGCTCACCCAGAACATCCTGTCCTCCCGCGGCCGCACGATCCGTCCCAAGACGCTCAACCAGAAGCGCTACGTGGACGCCATCGACAAGCACACCATCGTCTTCGGCATCGGCCCGGCCGGTACCGGCAAGACCTACCTGGCCATGGCCAAGGCGGTGCAGGCCCTGCAGTCCAAGCAGGTCAACCGCATCATCCTGACCCGGCCCGCGGTCGAGGCGGGCGAGCGGCTGGGCTTCCTGCCGGGCACGCTCTACGAGAAGATCGACCCGTACCTGCGCCCGTTGTACGACGCGCTGCACGACATGCTCGACCCCGACTCGATCCCCCGGCTGATGGCCGCGGGCACCATCGAGGTCGCGCCGCTGGCGTACATGCGCGGCCGCACGCTCAACGACGCCTTCATCATCCTGGACGAGGCCCAGAACACGAGCCCCGAGCAGATGAAGATGTTCCTCACCCGCCTCGGCTTCGACTCGAAGATCGTGATCACGGGTGACGTGACGCAGGTGGACCTGCCCGACGGCACCAAGTCCGGCCTGCGCCAGGTCCAGGACATCCTGGAGGGCCTGGACGACGTCCACTTCTCCCGGCTGTCCTCCCACGACGTCGTCCGGCACAAGCTGGTGGGCCGTATCGTCGACGCGTACGAGAAGTACGACAGCCAGCACGGCACCGAGAACGGCACCCACAAGGGCGGCCGCGGCCGGTCCGGGCACAAGGGGAAGTAGACCGAGCACCAGATGTCGATCGACGTCAACAATGAGTCCGGCACCGAGGTCGACGAGCAGGCGATCCTCGACATCGCCCGCTACGCACTGGCCCGGATGCGCATCCACCCGCTCTCCGAGCTCTCGGTGATCGTGGTGGACGCGGGCGCCATGGAGCAGCTGCACATCCAGTGGATGGACCTGCCCGGGTCCACGGACGTCATGTCCTTCCCCATGGACGAACTGCGGCCGCCGTCCAAGGACGACGACGAGCCCCCGCAGGGGCTGCTCGGCGACATCGTGCTCTGCCCCGAGGTCGCCGCCAAGCAGGGCGAGGAAGCACCGACGCGGCACACCATGGACGAGGAGCTCCAGCTGCTCACCGTCCACGGTGTGCTGCACCTGCTCGGCTACGACCACGAGGAGCCGGACGAGAAGGCCGAGATGTTCGGCCTCCAGGCGGCCATCGTGGACGGCTGGCGCGCGGAGAAGGGCCTCACCGGCCCGTCCCCGGCCCCCACCGTGTCATGAGCGCCGCCCTCGTCCTGGGGGCGCTCGCGCTCGTCGTCGTCGCCTGGCTCGCCGCCTGCGCCGAGGCCGGCATCGCGCGCGTCTCCAGCTTCCGCGCCGAGGAGGCCGTACGGTCGGGCCGCCGGGGCAGCGCCAAGCTCGCCCGGATCGCCGCCGACCCCACCCGCTACCTCAACGTGGCGCTGCTGGTCCGCATCATCTGCGAGATGTCCGCCGCCTCGCTGATCACCTACGGCAGCCTGCGCGAGTTCGACGGGACGGCCGAGGCGCTGCTGATCGCCATCGCCATCATGGTCCTGGTGTCGTACGTCGCCGTCGGCGTCTCCCCGCGCACCATCGGCCGGCAGCACCCGCTGAACACGGCCACGATCGCCGCGTACGTCCTGGTGCCGCTGGCGCGGATCATGGGCCCGATCCCCTCGCTGCTGATCCTCATCGGCAACGCCCTCACGCCCGGCAAGGGCTTCCGGCACGGCCCGTTCGCCTCCGAGGCGGAGCTGCGCGCGCTGGTGGACCTCGCGGAGGCCGAGTCGCTGATCGAGGACGAGGAGCGCCGCATGGTGCACTCGGTCTTCGAGCTGGGCGACACGCTGGTGCGGGAGGTCATGGTGCCGCGCACCGACCTGGTGGTCATCGAGCGGTACAAGACCATCCGGCAGGCCCTGACCCTCGCCCTGCGGTCCGGGTTCTCCCGTATCCCGGTGACCGGCGAGAGCGAGGACGACATCGTCGGGATCGTCTATCTGAAGGACCTGGCCCGCAAGACGCACATCAGCCGGGACGCGGAGAGCGACCTGGTGTCCACGGCGATGCGGCCCGTGTTCTTCGTGCCCGACACCAAGAACGCCGGCGACCTGCTGCGCGAGATGCAGAAGGAGCGCAACCACGTCGCCGTCGCGGTCGACGAGTACGGCGGCACCGCGGGCATCGTCACCATCGAGGACATCCTCGAGGAGATCGTCGGCGAGATCACCGACGAGTACGACCGCGAGCTCCCCCC
Source organism: Streptomyces albogriseolus (assembly GCA_014650475.1). Classification (GTDB taxonomy): domain Bacteria; phylum Actinomycetota; class Actinomycetes; order Streptomycetales; family Streptomycetaceae; genus Streptomyces; species Streptomyces albogriseolus. The sequence continues at coordinate 663,262 of BMVA01000002.1, read as the reverse complement.
GGTGGAGGACCTCGGCGAGGGCCGCCACCGGGTCACCGCGCGCCTGGACATCACCGACCTCGGCGAGCTGTACGGGCTGGAGGAGTTCGACGACGAGGACGTGGAGACCGTCGGCGGGCTGCTCGCGAAGCAGCTGGGCCGGGTACCGATCGCGGGCGCCTCTGCCCTGGTGGAACTGCCGGACGGACGCGAGCTCCGGCTGACGGCGGAGGCCGCGGCAGGCCGCCGGAACAAGATCGTGACGGTGCTGGTGGAGCCGGCGGGCCCGGCGGAGCCGCCGTCCGGCGAGGAGGCGGCGGAGGAGTGACCCCTGAGCGGCTTCGCGCCCTCTGCCTGTCCTTCAACGCGGCGGTGGAGGAGTTCCCCTTCAACGCGGAGACCTCGGTCTTCAAGGTGCTGGGGAAGATGTTCGCCCTGACGGACCTGGACGCGCGCCCGCTCAAGGTCAACCTCAAGTGCGACCCGCAGGACGCACTCCGCCTCCGCGCCGAGCACCCGGACCTGATCGTCCCCGGCTGGCACATGAACAAACGCCACTGGAACACGGTGACGGTGGACGGCGCCCTCCCGGACCGCCTGGTCAGGGAGCTGGTGGAGGACTCCTACGACCTGGTCGTCGCCGGCCTTCCGCGAGCGGACCGGCTGCGGCTCGACCGTCCGTGAGGCGTGCTCGCGCGCTCCCGGCGCACGCCGACCGGTCGTGACTGTCCCCTCGCCAATGTCATGGCGAGGGGGCAGAATGTACTCACGGTGCGCTGGGACGCCGCCGCTCCGGAACGCCTGCCAGGGACAATCGGAGCGGAAAGCGTCCTTTTCTCAGGGCGTCCGCCGTTTTCGGCCCCGGCCTCTCAGGTCGGGGCTGACTGCTGTCACACGAGGGGCATGACCCACTCGTCGACGATCTTGTGGATCGCGATGAGGAGGTTGATCAGCGGGAGGGCCAGGTCCACCCGCTCTCCCCATGTGCGCTTGGTCGGCTCGGGGCGGCGCTCTCCTTCCTGTTCCTGTCGGTCCGACATCGATGATCCGCTCCTCTCCCCGCCGTCCGCCGCCGAGTCCCGGCGAGCCACGAACGGGCGGTGTGGGAAGTGGGACCGACGGCCTTGACCTGCGCTCACTGTGCTCGGCGACGCTTCTGATGGCTGCTCGCCCCCTCTGCTGTAGTGGACCGTGTATGGAGAGTTACGCTGGAGAGCGTAACCTGACTGATGCGGTTCGGGATAGAGCTTGTTGGCAGTCGGCGATGCGGCGCATGCCAATCTGCTATGTCGCAAGTTGGCGACTGACTGTGAGCAAGCATCACATATGCGCAGGTGCGCGCGCTGTGATAGGTCTCTACCTGGGGCTACTCACAGATCTTGGCCCGCTGCGTCCCTCTCGAAAGGTCTCGATGAGCCATATGCGTATCTGCTATGTTGCACCATGCCGGATTCGATGGGGGGTGCTGCAATCATGCCCGTGAAGAGTGCGGCATTGCTGCGCCTGCGGCTGCGTACCGAGCTCCGCAAGGCCAGGGTGGCCGCCGGCCTGACGCAACGCGAGGTCGCCGACCGGATGGAGTGGAGCCCCTCCAAGCTCATCCGGATCGAAGCGGGGGAGGTCGGCATCTCGGTCAACGACCTGCGCCCCCTCGCCGCCGCCTACGGGATCACGGACCGGCGCAAGCTGGACGAGCTGCTGGACATGGCCCGCGGCAGTCGGCGCATGCCGTTCACCGAGTACCGCGACCTGTACAGCAAGGACTTCATGCAGCGCCTCGCGCTGGAGTCGGCGGCATCGGTCCATCGCCAGTTCGGGTCGCTGGTCCTTCCGGGTCTGCTGCAGACCGAGGAGTACATGCGGGCCGTGATGAGTGCGTTCGGCAAGAACATGACCGAGGACCGCGCCGACCGCATCGTCGAATCACGCCTGGCCCGTCAGGAAGTGCTGGAACAGGAGGGGCACCAGTTCTCCTTCGTCCTGGACGAGTCCGTGCTGCGTCGCGTGACGGGGGGACGGGGTGTCATGCGAGCGCAGCTGGAGCACCTGGCCGAGCTGTCCGAGCGTCCGCACGTCTCGCTGCAGATTCTGCCGTTCAGCATCGGCTCCCACCCGGGTATCGAGGGACCGTTCACGTTGTTCGAGTTCGAGGCGGAGGGAATGGAGGACGCCCTCTTCGTCGAGGACTCGCGAGGCGTGACCACCGCGTCGACCTCCGCAGAGGAGACACGTCGCTACCTGGAGCGGTTCTGGGAGCTGGAGGATGTTGCGCTGAAGGACGGGGTCGAGGTGGTGTTGCGACGACTCGCGGAGCGCATCGCGGAAGGGGGAGACGAACTGGAGGCGCTGCTGCAGCAGGACTCCGACTGACCGGTCGGAGCCGTCGCCGACCTGCCGTGCCTACAGGCAAGTTGGCGTGAATTGTCATGCCCGTGTGCATGGGGGCCCGCCGTGTGACCCACGGCGGCTGTACGGGGGCTCACCCCGGCTCGGCAGTCCACAACCGGGGTGGAGGTTGAGGGTGATTGAGTCATGGGCATGGCGTAAGAGCCGTGCGTCCAAGGCTGTCGACGACTGCGTCGAGGTCGCTTGCACCGGCGTCGAGGTCCGCGTCCGCGACTCCAAACGTCGAGGAGGAGACATCGTCGCTCTCACTCCGGCCGCCTGGGCCTCCTTCCTCCGTGCCCTCGACGGTCCGTCGTCCGCGCCCTGCGCGGATTCGTGAGCGGTGGCCGCCCCCGTCGCGGAATGATCCCCGGGCCGTTCCTTATGCTCGGATCATGACCGACACCACCGCCCTCGACCCCGAGGACCGCAAGATCGTCACCCTGGCCCGCTCCGTCCGGGCCCGCAACGGCGTGCCCGAGGGCGCGGCCGTACGCGACGAGACCGGCCGTACGTACGTCGCCGGGACCGTCGCCCTGGACTCGCTGAAGCTCAGCGCGCTGCGCACGGCGGTGGCGATGGCGGTGGCGTCCGGTGCGACCTCGCTGGAGGCGGCGGCGGTGGTGACCGAAGCGGAGTCGGCCTCCGACGAGGACCGCGCGGCCGTACGGGACCTGGGCGGGGCGGAGACGCCGGTGCTGGTGGCCGGGCCGGACGGCACGGTCCGTGAGACGGTCACGGCGGGCTGACCGCACAAGCCCACGTGCCGCACGGTGTTACCGGCGGTAATTAGGCCAGATTTCCACCTTGTCGCGCGGCGCCTCCCGCGCATCAATGGACACGCAGCGGGTCCGGACCCCCATCTGCCCCCCACACCGAAAGGGAGCCGGAATCCAATGAGAGGCAAGCGATTCGGAACAGGTCTGTCCCTGGCCGCGGGCGCACTGGCCGTCTGCGGCCTGGCGTTCGCCCCCACCGCCGCGGCCGTGGCGCCCGGAACGGCGACCGTCAACGCCGACTGCGGCAGCTACGGCGGCGGTGACGCCACCCTCACGGCCACGCAGAGCGGCACGTCCGCGACGATCACGCTCAAGACCTCCTCGGTCACCGCCCCGGTCTCCATCGGCCAGGACTCCCTGGTCTCGCAGCTGACGATGGTGAAGGAGGGCGGCGGCACCGTCGTCTTCAAGGGCACGAAGAACCCGGCGATGTCCACGGGCGACGCCCTCGAGGTGGGCCCCCTCTCCGGCACGGTCGCCCCCGGCGACACCCTGGAAGCCTTCGGCGGCACCCTCAAGGTGACGGCCTTCGGCTTCATCACGATCACCTGCACGGCAACGGCTCCGCAGGCACCGGGTCCGTTCGTGTTCGACTGATCCACCCGCCGAACAGACCGGGCCGGTCACCGCACGGGTGACCGGCCCGCGCAGGGACGGGCACGCCTTGGTCGGAGCCGCCTCGGCGATCAGGGAGAATGGGCGGCATGAGTGTTCGTACCCAGTCATCCGAGCAGCCGGCCGACGCCGTTCACCGGGCCGGTTTCGCCTGCTTCGTGGGCCGGCCCAACGCGGGCAAGTCCACCCTCACGAACGCTCTGGTCGGGCAGAAGGTGGCGATCACCTCGAACCGGCCGCAGACCACCCGGCACACCGTGCGCGGCATCGTGCACCGGCCGGACGCGCAGCTCGTGCTGGTGGACACCCCGGGGCTGCACAAGCCCCGCACCCTGCTGGGGGAGCGGCTCAACGACGTCGTGCGGACCACCTGGGCCGAGGTCGACGTGATCGGGTTCTGCCTGCCCGCCGACCAGAAGATCGGCCCCGGCGACCGCTTCATCGCCAAGGAACTGGCCGGGATCAAGAAGACCCCCAAGATCGCCGTCGTCACCAAGACCGACCTGGTGGACAGCAAGGCGCTCGCCGAGCAGCTGATCGCCGTCGACCAGCTCGGCAAGGAGCTGGGCATCGCCTGGCAGGAGATCGTCCCGGTGTCGGCCACCGCCGGCCAGCAGGTCGACCTGCTCGCCGACCTGCTGATCCCGCTCATGCCGGAGGGCCCCGCCCTCTACCCCGAGGGCGACCTCACCGACGAGCCCGAGCAGGTCATGGTCGCCGAGCTGATCCGCGAGGCCGCCCTGGAGGGCGTGCGCGACGAGCTGCCGCACTCCATCGCCGTGGTCGTCGAGGAGATGCTGCCGCGCGAGGACCGCCCCGCCGACAAGCCGCTGCTCGACATCCACGCCAACCTCTACATCGAGCGCTCCAGCCAGAAGGGCATCGTCATCGGCCCCAAGGGCAAGCGCCTGAAGGACGTCGGCATCAAGTCCCGCAAGCAGATCGAGGCGCTCCTCGGAACGCCCGTCTTCCTGGACCTCCACGTCAAGGTCGCCAAGGACTGGCAGCGGGACCCCAAGCAGCTCCGGCGGCTCGGGTTCTGACCCACCCGGAAGCGCGGCGTCAGCCGCGCTGCTCCCGCAGCAACGCCCTGTACCAGCCGTACGACGCCTTCGGCGTCCGCCGCTGTGTGCCGAAGTCCACGTGGACCAGGCCGAAGCGGCGGCCGTACCCCTCCGCCCACTCGAAGTTGTCCAGCAGCGACCACACGAAGTAGCCGCGGACGTCCACGCCCGCCTCCACCGCCCGGTGGAGGGCGCGGACATGGCCGTCCAGGTAGGTGATGCGGTCGGCGTCGTCCAGGCCCTCGTACGCGCAGCCGTTCTCCGTGATGACCACCGGGGGGAGCTGGTCGCCGTAGCGCCCATGGAAGAGGGCGAGGAGTTCCGTGAGCGCCTCCGGGACCACCGGCCAGCCGAAGTCCGTCACCGGGTAGCCCTCGATCTCCCGTACGGAGAAGGGCAGTTCGGCCGGCATGCGGACGCCGCCGAACTCGATCTCCGCGCCCTGCGGCGCACCCACCCGCGTCGGCGCGTAGTAGTTGATCCCGTACCAGTCGATCGGCTCCGCGATGGTCTTCAGATCCGCCTCGACGTCCCCCGGCATCAGCTCCCCGACGCCCTCCGGGTAACGGCCGAGCAGCAGCGGGTCGGCGAACAGCCGGTTCAGCAGCGTGTCGTAGAAGTCCGCGGCCGCCACGTCCGCCTCGTCGTCCGAGGCCGGCCAGGTCGGGCCGTGGGAGTTCGCGATGCCGATGTCGAAGGCCCCGGCCGCGCGCAGCGCCCGCACCGCCAGGCCGTGCGCCAGCAGCTGGTGGTGCGCCACCGGCAGCGCGTCGAACAGCAGCGTCCGGCCCGGCGCGTGCACGCCCAGCGCATGGCCCAGCAGGGTGTGCTCGGCGGGCTCGTTGAGAGTGATCCACTTCGTCACCCGGTCGCCCAGCCGCGCGACGACCCCCGCCACATGCTCCGCGAACCGCTCCGCCGTGTCCCGCTCCAGCCAGTCCAGGTCCGCCGGCAGGTCCCAGTGGAACAGCGTCGGCACCGGCCGCACCCCCGCCGCCAGCAGGTCGTCGACCAGCCGGTTGTAGAAGTCCAGACCGCCCTCCGCCCGCACCCGGGGCCAGGACACCGAGAAGCGGTACGCGTCCACGCCCAGGTCCGCGAGCAGCGCCACGTCCTCGCGATGGCGGTGGACGTGGTCGCAGGCCACCGCCGCCGTCGAGCCGTCCCGCACCCTTCCCGGCTCGGCCGTGAAGAGGTCCCACACCGACGGCTCGCGCGCGTCGACGGCCCCCTCGATCTGGTGCGCCGAGGTCGACACACCCCACAGGAAGCCGGCCGGGAAACGGGGGATCGGGTTCGTCGTCGCCATGGCCCGGATCATCCGCAGCGGGCCCGAGCCACGTCAACGCCCTGGCACGACAGGCTTGTTACGCGCCCTCCTTCAGCACCCGGCGGATCAGCGTCCGCTGCTCCTCCGTCAGCCCCGGGTCCGCGCAGTACACCGTCCTGCCGTCCACCGTGATCGTGTAGCTGAACCCGTCCGGGACCCCGGCCGGCGGAGCGGCCCGCCCGGCCGCCAGGGCCCGCTCGGCCAGGGCGTGCCATTCCGCCGCGTCGGACCGCCCCGAGGTGTCCACCTCGGCCTGCCGCTCGATCCCCGCGAAGCCGCCCGTGCGCCGCACCTGAATACGCATGGTCCGTGTCTAGTACGGAACTACAGCGTGCGCACCCCCACCCGCTCCCATGCCTTGGTCACGGCCACCAGCTCCGCGCCCTCCCCGTACCGGGCGCGCGCCGCCTTCACGGTGAGCGTCGCGAAGTCGGTGAACTGCGCGTTCTGGTCCAGCTCCCCGCCGGTCAGCACGTCGTACCAGATCAGTCCGGCGCGCTCCCAGGCGTGCCCGCCGAGGGTGGTGGCCGCCAGGTAGAACGCGTGGTTGGGGATGCCGGAGTTGATGTGCACGCCGCCGTTGTCCCGGCCGGTGCGGACGTAGTCGTCCATCGTCGCCGGCTGCGGGTCCTTGCCGAGCACGTCGTCGTCGTACGCCGTGCCCGGCTCCTTCATCGAGCGCAGCGCCTTGCCGGTGACGCGCGGGGCGAGCAGTCCCGCGCCGATCAGCCAGTCGGCCTCCTCGGCGGTCTGGCCCAGCGTGTACTGCTTGATGAGCGCGCCGAAGACGTCCGACACCGACTCGTTGAGCGCGCCCGACTGACCGAAGTAGTCGAGGTTCGCGGTGTACTGCGTGACGCCGTGGGCGAGTTCGTGGCCGATGACGTCGACGGCGAGGGTGAAGTCGAGGAAGATCTCGCCGTCCCCGTCGCCGAACACCATCTGCTCGCCGTTCCAGAACGCGTTGTTGTAGTCGCGGTCGTAGTGCACGGTGGCGTCCAGCGGCAGCCCGCCGCCGTCGATGGAGTTCCGGCCGAACTCCTTCATGAACAGGTCGAAGGTGGCGCCGAGACCGGCGTAGGCGCGGTTGACGGTGGCGTCCTGGCCGGGCTCCTCGCCCTCGCCGCGCGCCTTCTCGCCGGGCAGGTCGGTGCCGTGACCCGCGTCGTACACGGTGCGCTGCGGCTTGCCGGGCTCGGCCGCCGCCGCGCGCGTGGTGACGGCGGGCGCGCCGACCACCGTGGTCAGCCGGCGCTGGGTGCGCTCGTAGGCGTCGCGGCGCAGGGTGCGGCGCGCGGGGCCGTGGACCAAGGGGTCCTCGGCCTGGGAGAGCCGGTCGAGGACGTGCGGCGGGACGATGGTGCAGAAGACGGGCCCGTGGCCCCCGTTCGTCGTCATGCCGGAACCATCGCACTGGGTGACTGTGCTGTCACTACCCGCGACCATGACGGGTGAATTCCCACGCGACAACGGCCCGCCGCCCGCTGGGGAAGTGGTATACAGCACTCTTTGTCCCCTTCGTCCCGCCGGTCCCGCATACTGATACGCAACCCCGCACGGTGGGCGACTCGGATAAGCTGCGGAGCATCATGCACTTCGGGCTGCTTCTCCTTAGCTGCCGCGGTGAGGGTCTGCGTTAGAGGCCGACCCCCTCCCCGCGGAGTTTGGCGCTGCGCCGTCGGCCGTCCCCAGGACATTCCGCGGACCATCGAGGAGCCCCCGCATCATGGCGAACCGCCAGCAGCCCAGCCCCATGCCGATCCACAAGTACGGCCGGTACGAGCAGGTCGGCATCCCCGACCGCACCTGGCCCGAGAAGCGGATCACCACCGCGCCCCGCTGGCTCTCCACCGACCTGCGTGACGGCAACCAGGCCCTGATCGACCCCATGTCGCCCGCGCGCAAGCGCGCCATGTTCGACCTGCTGGTACGGATGGGCTACAAGGAGATCGAGGTCGGCTTCCCCGCCTCCGGCCAGACCGACTACGACTTCGTCCGCTCCATCGTCGAGGACCCGGACGCCATCCCCGACGACGTCACCATCTCCGTGCTGACCCAGGCCCGCGAGGACCTGATCGAGCGCACGGTGGAGTCCCTGAAGGGCGCCAAGCGGGCCACCGTCCACCTGTACAACGCCACCGCGCCCGTCTTCCGCCGCGTGGTCTTCCGCGGCTCCAAGGACGACATCAAGCAGATCGCCGTCGACGGCACCCGCCTGGTGATGGAGTACGCGGAGAAGCTGCTGGGCCCCGAGACCGAATTCGGCTACCAGTACAGCCCCGAGATCTTCACCGACACCGAGCTGGACTTCGCGCTGGAGGTCTGCGAGGCGGTGATGGACGTCTACCAGCCCGGTCCCGGCCGTGAGATCATCCTCAACCTGCCCGCCACCGTGGAGCGTTCGACGCCGTCCACGCACGCCGACCGCTTCGAGTGGATGCACCGCAACCTCTCCCGGCGCGAGTACGTCTGCCTGTCCGTCCACCCGCACAACGACCGCGGCACCGCCGTCGCCGCCGCCGAGCTGGCGCTGATGGCCGGCGCCGACCGCGTCGAGGGCTGCCTGTTCGGGCAGGGCGAGCGCACCGGCAACGTCGACCTGGTCACCCTGGGCATGAACCTGTTCTCGCAGGGCGTCGACCCGCAGATCGACTTCTCCGACATCGACGAGATCCGTCGTACGTGGGAGTACTGCAACCAGATGGAGGTCCACCCGCGCCACCCGTACGTGGGCGACCTGGTCTACACGTCCTTCTCCGGCTCCCACCAGGACGCCATCAAGAAGGGCTTCGACGCCATGGAGGCCGAGGCCAAGGCCAAGGGCGTCACCGTCGACGACCTCGAGTGGGCCGTGCCGTACCTGCCGATCGACCCCAAGGACGTCGGCCGCTCCTACGAGGCGGTCATCCGGGTCAACTCGCAGTCCGGCAAGGGCGGTGTGGCGTACGTCCTGAAGAACGACCACAAGCTGGAGCTGCCGCGCCGGATGCAGATCGAGTTCTCGAAGATCATCCAGGCCAAGACGGACGCCGAGGGCGGCGAGATCACCCCGGCCGACATCTGGGCGGTCTTCCAGGACGAGTACCTGCCCAACCCGCACAACCCGTGGGGCCGCATCCAGGTCGCCGGCGGCCAGAGCACCACCGACCACGACGGTGTGGACACCCTCACCGTCCAGGCCTCGGTCGACGGCCAGGAGACCACCCTGGTCGGCACCGGCAACGGTCCGATCTCGGCCTTCTTCGACGCCCTCCAGGGCATCGGCATCGACGTACGCCTGCTGGACTACCAGGAGCACACCATGAGCGAGGGCGCCTCCGCGCAGGCCGCCTCGTACATCGAGTGCGCCATCGGCGACAAGGTGCTGTGGGGCATCGGGATCGACGCGAACACCACCCGCGCCTCGCTGAAGGCGGTCGTCTCCGCCGTCAACCGCGCGGCGCGCTGATCAGCCGGTCGGGGTGAACCCGGGGCCCCGTCCGCCGTCACCGGCGGGCGGGGCCCCGGCGTCGGTTACCGGCCAATCACTGTGATGGTCACGGAAAGGTCTCGTCCCGGGTACTGACTCCGCCTCCCGGATGTGGCTAACATCACGCAAGCGCGGCGACGGAGCTGTGTGGCGTTGATGGAGGTGCGACGTGCTGCCAGAACGGGGACCCGACGGCCGTACCGCTGCCGCCCGGCGTGCGCGCCGCCTGGTCGGCACCCGCACCGCGTGGACCGCCGTCGGCGACGGGGAGTTCTTCTGCCCCAGCTGCGGCGGCGACCGCAACTACCAGCGGCTCACCGGACGCCGCCGGTTCACCGTGCTGGGCGTGCCCGTGCTGCCGCGCGGGGTGTGCGCGCCGACCGTGGAGTGCGCCGCCTGCCGCGGCCACTTCGGCACCGACGTGCTGGACCACCCCACCACCACCCGCTTCTCCGCGATACTGCGGGACGCCGTCCACACCGTCGCCCTCGCCGTGCTCGCCGCGGGCGGCACCTGCTCCCGCGCCGCCCTGGAGACCGCCGCGGCCGGGGTGCGCGCCGCCGGCTTCGAGGACTGCACGGAGGAGCAGCTGGCCGCGCTGGTCGAGGCGCTGGAGGCGGACACCGGCCGGTTCACCGGCGAGCCCTGCGTGGCGGGGCTGTCCATCGAACTGCACGAGGCCCTGGACCCGCTGGCCCCGCACCTCGCCGCGCCCGGCCGTGAGTCGATCCTGCTGCAGGGCGCCCGGATCGCCCTGGCCGACGGCCCGTACACCCCCGCGGAACGCGACGCCCTCGCCACGGTGGGCGCGGCCCTCACCATCTGCTCCGACGACGTCGGCCGCCTGCTGGCCGCGGCACGGACGCCGTCCTGAAGCGACGGCCCGTCTAGCACAGCTCCAATCGCATGATCCGCCGGTGCTCACCCGGACCGAAGTAGTCCCTGCGGAGGCCGTCGTCCGGCTCCTCCGGGCTGAAGCCGAGGGAGCGGTAGAGCAGGATCGCGGCCCGGTTGGCGGGCTCCACCGTCAGCCGCACCGTCTCGGTCCCGTCACGGCGCAGCCGCTTCAGGATCTCCGTCATCAGCTCCCGGCCGAGCCCGTGCCGGCGGTCCCCCTCGGTCACGCACAGGCCGAGGATCCAGCTGTCCCGGCTGAACGCGGTGGTGGCGGCCAGGACGTAGCCGCGCAGCCCGCCCGCGCCGTCGTCCAGCACCAGGAAGTGCTCGGCGTAGACGTCGTACAGCTGGCGGAGCAGGAAGGCGGGATAGGCGACCTCCTGGAACACCTCCTCGTCGAGCCGGCGCAGCTCGGGCAGATCGGACTCCAGGGCCCCCCGCAGGACCAGATGCCCGGGCGCCCGGAACCCGTCGGGTTCCGCGAGTCGCCCGTGCCGGTCCAAGGTGCGCTCCAGCGGTTCGGCGGTCATGCCACCCCCCAGTCGGGACATGCGGATGCGTCAACGCGAAGACACCGGCGTTCACCCGGAAGGGATTGCTGCTTCCGGTGGCGGCCGGTGGCGTCTTCTGGCTAGAGTGAGCCGTCAACTCACCGCGTGCAAGGGCGAGTTCAGGGGTGCACGGATCGCCGGCGTGCGCCTGCCGTGCGCCCGTCGACGGGGAACGGCGTGTTCCTGGCTGTCTCGGCGTGCCACTTCGGCCTACCGTGCGAGAACCGGAGATGCTGCTCCACCTGCCGACGTTCAGCGGAACGGCGCAGACAGGGCACACGGTCTTGTCCGACACTGAATGGAACGCGGCAGGGTGATGATGGACCGTAACGCCGACGCCCCGTGGTCGAAGTTCGATCCTGAGGCCTACGTCGACGCCAACTACCGCAGCCCTCTCGAGGTCGATCTGCTGATCGTGCGGCTGATGCGCGACTACTTCGGCAAGTGCTTCGAGGACGACGCCCCGCGCACGGGCCGCGGCGTCGACGTCGGCGCCGGGGCCAACCTCTACCCGGCGCTGTCCATGCTGCCCTGGTGCGAGAAGATCCTGCTCCTGGAGTACGCGCAGCCGAACGTGGAGTACCTGGAGAAGCAGGCGTCCCCCGCCGGGTTCGACACCGTCTGGGACCCCTTCTGGGACCAGCTGCGCGAGCACCCCGCCTACGCGGCCGTCGAGCCCCGCGGCCGGTTCGGCGAGATCGTCCGCGTCGAGCGGGCGAACCTCCTCGACCTCGACGGCCAGCGCCGCTGGGACATCGGCACCATGTTCTTCGTCGCCGACTCCATGTCCGAGTGCCCCGACGAGTTCCGCCGCGGCGTCACCTGCTTCATGGACGCGCTGAACGAAGGCGCGCCGTTCGCCGCCGCCTTCATGAAGGAGTCCGTCGGCTACCGGGTGGGCGACCATCGCTATCCGGCCTACCGGGTCAACGAGGAGCGGGTCCGCGAGAGCCTGAACGACTGGGCCGACGACCTGGAGATCCACGATCTGCACCACATGGTGCGCGAGGGGCACGAGGGCATCATCCTCGCCCTGGGGCGGCGGAATTCGGCGATTGCGGACACGTAGGAACGGGGACCATGTCTGCACACGGTCTGTACGAGGGGTAGGGGGATGCAGATCAAGCCACGCCAGCATCTGCTGGACATCTGGCGGGCCGCGGCCCGCCACTCGTTCGACGACGGCAAGCTCGTGTGGGGGGACACCGACGGGCTGAGCAGTGTCGCGGACGCCGAGCGGCTGCTCTGCCTGCTGTACCCCGCCACCGAGATCCCCGCGTTCCGCCTGGACCAGCCCGACACCAGCGAACGGGACGTGCTCCAGGCGCTGGAGCGCGTCGGCAGCCGGCTGGAGATCCCGCCGAACCTGATCACCGCGCTGACCCAGTTCATGCGCACCCACACCGGTCCCGACGACTCCCCCACCTTCGCCGGCGGACCGTACTTCAAACCCGTCGACCCGCAAACGGAACTGACGTACGAGCAGGGCAAGTTAGGCGTCGTCGACTCCTACTCGATGTCCGTCACGCTCTGCCTGGCGACCCTCGGCTTCCTCAAGGTCTACGAGAACAGCACCACCCGCCCCGACGTGCGCCGGGCGCTCGGCGAACTCCGCGAGGCCACCAATCTGCGGCTCACCGCCGCCATGATCAGCCTGCTGCGCTCCTTCACCGTCAACGTCTTCGACGCCGAGTCCGAACAGGGCCGGCGGCTGATCCAGGTCATCGGCCAGAACCGGCACTCCGACCGGGCCGTCCTCCAGCAGTTCGCCCGCCGCTTCCGGCCGCTGCGCGCCACCATCATCGAGAGCCTCAGCCGCGGCATCCAGGTCGACGAGTCCATCCGCGACGAGAGCCAGCTCTTCGAGTGCGGCTGGGCCTGGGGCGTCGTCAAGGACGCCCCCAGAATCACCGACCTGGACACCCAGGTGCCCGGCCAGCCCGACGGCATCGCCGACCGGCTGCCGTACGTGTACTTCACCGTCGTCGCCCTCGACGGCATCCAGGACCTCTTCTCCGAGCGCACCCTCACCCTCGGACTGCTCGACGCCGACCAGCAGAAACTCGCCGAGGCGCTGCGGCTGCGCTGGGAGCTGAGCCAGCAGTACTGGTCGGCCGTCGCCCGCTTCGGCACCGAGCGCTGGCCCCTGGAGGACCTGCCCTGGCAGACCACCGGACTGCGCCTGGAGTCCGAGTACTTCTCGCTCACCGTCGCGGCCATCCTCGTCCACGACCTGGTGCGCCGCAGGGCCACCGACGACGACCTCACCCGCACCGTCTCCATCATGGAGCGGCTCGCCGACCGCGGCCGCGTCACCAGCCGCATGACCAGGAACGACCCGGTGGTCCGGCTGCACGACCCGGGCGTGCTGATGCCGCTCGCCGGGTCCGAGCGCTCCGGGTCGCTGCTCCAGTGGCGGATGACCGACTTCTCCGCCCAGCTGCTCAAGCGGACCGTGCAGCTCGCCGAGCTGTCCCGGAACATCGAGGCGCAGGACCGGCTGCTGCGCCTCGCCGAGCAGACCTTCGAGCACCTGTGGAGCCGCAGGATCGAGGACGGCCACGGCGCCGGCCTCTGGGACGACGTACGCGCCGTCTTCCCGGACGCCAAGGGCGTCAACCGCCGCCTGTCCTGGAGCGTCACCGAACGCGTCACCGAGTGCCTGGTCGCCGCCCGCAACCTCTACGAGCAGGAGCCCATCCGCAGTCCCGACCTGGCCGACCTCGCCCGGGACCTGCTCAGCGAGGCCACGCACCTGTTCGGCAGGGAGCAGCTGGAGGCGTCCACCGGCGACGACGGCAGCCGCGCCCGGGCGATGCGGAGCATAGAGAACCGGCTGGACCACGCCCGCGGCCTGGTCGACGAGCGGCCCGCCACCGCCTTCGCGCTCGCCCTGCCCGTCCTGCGGGAACTCGACACCCTGGCCCAGGCCCGGGACGCCGCCGCACAGGAGGGCTGAGCCGTGCTCGTCTTCGCCGCCTCCGACAAGGGAGGCACGGGCCGCTCGGTCACCAGCGCCAACCTGGCCTACCAGCGCGCCCTCGTCGGCGACCACGTCGCCTACGTCGACTTCGACTTCGGCTCGCCCACCGCCGCCGCCGTGTTCGACGTGCCCAGCGCCCTGCGCGGCACCGAGGAGCGGGGCCTGCACTCCTACCTGGAGGGCGAGGTCACCGAACCGGCCAGCATCGACATCTGGCGGCAGACCGAGCACCCGGTGCTGCGCGCCCGGCAGAACCAGTCCGGGCGGCTCGTCCTCTACCCCGGCGACGCGGGCGGCGGCGAGTTCGCCACCGGCGAGGAGGCGCTGGAGCGCTGCATCGACCTGCTGCTGCGGCTCAACAGCGAGTTCGACCTGGTCATGGTGGACCTCAGCGCCGGCCGCAGCTACGCCGTCGACCTGGTCCTCGCGGCCACCGCGCACCCCCGGATGCGCCATGTCGCCTACCGCTGGCTGGTGTTCCACCGCTGGACCCGGCAGCACGTCATCGCCGCCGCGGGACTGGTGCACAAGGAGAACGGCATCCTCCGCAGCGGCGTCGACCGCGGGCACGACGAGGCGACCCTCCAGGGCAACATCCGCTTCGTGCGGGCCGCCGTGCCCGACCCGGAGTCGGCCATGTGGGCGCAGGGCTCGCCCGCCCAGGCCGCCTGGATGCAGTCCTGCAACAGGGCGCTGCGCCGGCTCGCCTCCGACCAGTACATCGGCGACAGCGTGGTGCTCGGCACCGTGCCGCTGGAGCCGATCCTGCAGTGGCGGGAGCAGCTGATCACCGAGGAGGACGTCCTCGCCACCCAGATCGCCAACAAGGAGACGCTGGAGGCGCTCGAGGAGATCGCCCGGCGGCTCACCGACGACGCGTACTGGGGGCTGCCATGACCGAAGCGGTGTTCCGTGAGACCACCGCCGAACCCCGCACCCAGGCGGTGCCGCTGTCCCACCTCTCCCTGGAGCTGGGGCACCTGTACATGGAGGACTTCGAGGCGGGGCCCGAGCATCTGCGGCGGCACTTCGCGCGGGTCCGTCCCTGGGCGGAGGCCGCCCGTGCCTTCGCCGCCGACCGGGCCGGCGGGCGGCGCGCCCGGATCAGCACCTGCTTCCTGATCGACGACTACTTCACCCGGTTCGCGAGCCCCGCCGAGGTCGTCCCCATGCTGCTGGCGGAGGCCGAGCGCGCGGGGCTGGCCGTCGACTACCTGGCCCGCGAGTCCTGCTGCGCCGTCAGCGGGAAGGTGCCCGTCGCGGAGGCGGTGGCCGGGCGGCTCGTCGAGGAACCGCCGCCCGGCAGCTACGGCCACCGGCCGCCCGCCGCGCAGACCGGCTGGCTGGCCAACGGCGTGCGCAGCCCCACCGTCCGCGCCCCGCAGGCGATGCGGAAGGCCGCCGCCTGGGAGCCGCCCCGCGAGACCGCCGCCCGCCGCCACTCCGTGTTCCTCGACGTCGAGCTGTGGAACGAGACGCCCGAAGGGGAGCGCCTCTGGTCCTGCCCCTTCCTGGCCGCGGTGTGGCAGCTCGCCCGCCTCGGGCTGCTGCGCCACCAGGGCGAGGCCGTCTTCGACCCGAGGCCGCACACCGGCGCGTTCCCCGACGACTGGGACGACCTGCCGCCGCTGGTGCGGCTCAACCCGCGGGCGGACCCGTTCGCCGCCTACCGCACCTGCTCGGTGCTGCCCAGCCGCTTCCTGCCCGTCGAGCACGCCGTGCGGGTCGTCCTCGACCAGACGGACGTGGACCGGGACGCCCTGCGCCAGGTCGCCGAGCGGTCCGCGGGCGAGGGCGTGCCCGTCCCCGGCCCGGTCGCCGACCGCGTCTCCTACGTCTTCTGCGAGGAGACCTGAGATGCCGGCCGCGACCAGGACAGCCCCCGGTGCGCGGCCCGGCACCGCCGCGCCGCGCACCGTGCTGGCCTGCGGCGAGGTCCGCACCTGCCTGCTGCCCGCCGGGCAGGCCCTCGACAGCCGCGCCGCCGCCCAGCTGCTGCGGCTGCGCGCCGACGAGCGGGTCCTGGTGTCCGAGCGTCCCAACCTCTACGGGCGCTCCCCGGACATCCTCACCGGCGTCGACTGCCCGCTGCCCAGCGCCAACGGCGCCCGGGTCCGCGCCGTCGGCACGGTCGCCGCGCGGGCCGCGCTCACCGAGGGACGCGTGCTGCAGACCTCCGCGTACTTCACCCTCCCCGCCTCCGGGCCCGACCACCGCCGGCCCTGGGGCGACTACCTGGTGCGGCCCGGACTGGTCGAGCCGCTGGGGAAGCTGCCGTGCGACGCGGTCGCCGCCGGACTGCTCGACGGCGGACGCCACGGCGACCTCGACGTGGGCCTGATCGCCGGGGGACTGCTCACCCGGCTGCTGCGGCACCCGCTGCTCGACCAGCGGCCGCCGCTGAGGTCCCGGCAGACCCGGCTGCGCTGGGTGGCGCTGACGGCGCCGCCGGGCGAGGCCCCGGCCCTGGAGCGGTTCACCCTCGCCGAGGACGAGCTGCGCACCGTGCGGCTGCGGGTCCCGGAGGACATCCCCGCCGCCGATCTGGCCGGCCTCTGCGACGACCTGGCCCTGCACGACTGGCTGCTGACCACGCTGGTCCGCGTCCTCGACGGCATCCGTCTCGGCCCGGCCGCGCCCGGACCCTGGCCCCGTGCCGCTGCGGACGGCGCACTGCCGCCGGTGGTCAGGGCGTTGCGGCCGGCCGTCGACCATCTGCTGCACCTGTGGATGC
Source organism: Streptomyces albogriseolus (assembly GCA_014650475.1). GTDB lineage: Bacteria > Actinomycetota > Actinomycetes > Streptomycetales > Streptomycetaceae > Streptomyces > Streptomyces albogriseolus. Next base: position 646,476 of record BMVA01000002.1, on the reverse strand, counting down.
CGCGGGCCCGGGTGTCCGGGGAGCTGGCCCCGCTGTGGGAGGCGCTGGAGGAGCGGCCCGGGTTCACCCGGCAGTGGCTCGCCCTGGTGCAGCGCGTCCGCGACCAGCTCACCCTGCACGCGATCCCGCCCGTGCACCGGGAGGTGGAGCCCGCGCCCTGAACGCGCCCCGACCCGACCCCTGCCCGCGAGACGCCCACCAGCCGTGAGCGGCCTCGTCCGGACCCCCACGCACATTCCGCATCCCGAACCGACGTGTTTCCCAACGGGGGGAGAAGCGAGATGAGCACGGCACAGACACCTCAGCCCGACGCCACGGCCGGCCCGCCGGGCGCGGCGGGCACACCCGAACACCCCGAGGACCGGACGCCGGAGACGTCCGGCGCCCCCGACACGCCCGCGGCCCGTCCGGCCGAGCGCGCCGACCCCGTCCCGTGGCGGCGCAGGCTGCTGGTGGGCCTGGTCGCCGGACTGCTCGCCTGGGGCCTCGCCGCGCTGCTCAGCCCGGAGGACGGCGCGGCTCGGCAGCTCGGCGCCGCCGCCCTGGTCGCCGTCGCCGCCGTCGCCGTCCAGCACCTCGTCCTGGTCCCGGACCGGGCGGCCGAGGAGCGGGCCCGGCGCGCGGAGAGCCTGCTGGCGGAGACCGCGGCCACCGTGCGCGGCGGCTTACGGCGCTACGACGAACTCCAGCACGGGCTGACCCGGCACACCGAGGACATGAAGCAGCTCGTCGAGACGCGCCTGGTGCCCCCGCCCCGACCGGCCGAGCCCGAACCGCCGGCGCCGCCCCTGGTGCGCATCGAATCCGTGTCCGACCTGGCCGCCAACTTCGCCGAGGTCCTCTCGCCCGGCCTGCCGATCCTCTCCACCTTCGTCCGGCTGGAGATGCAGCGGGTGATCGGGCACCTGAGCGACCTCACCACCCTCACCGCGGAGTGCCCGGGCGAGAACCACGACTGGATGCTCACCCTCACCCGGGCCGCGGAGAAGTCCATCTGCGCCACCAGCACCTCCGTGGACCGGACGTTCTGGAACAGCGAGCCCGCCAGCCGCTATCTGCACGCCCAGGCGGAGGCGATCGAGCAGGGCGTCCCGGTGCGCCGGCTGTTCCTGCTGGAGAGCGCCCGGGAGCTGGACGACCGGCTGCTGCGGCTGTGCGAGGAGCAGCAGGTGCTGCACATCGAGGTGCGCGTGGCGGTCCTGCCGGAGCTGCCGCCGCACCTGCTGCGCGGCACCACCAACGACTTCATCGTGTACGACGAGGCGGTGTCCTTCGAGATCGACCAGGACCTGCGCGACGTCAACATCCGGACCCGGCTGATCGCCCGTCAGGACCATGTGCACGACCGGATGAAGCGCTTCCGTGAACTGTGGGAGGCCGGCATGAGCCTGCGCGAGCTGGAGGTCCGGGTCGACGACGAGGAGGACGGCACCTGGATGGTCGACCGGGGCTGACCTCCCGCCGGTCCCCGCCGTTACTCCCGGGGGAGTAACGGCCGCCCTCCGGCCGCCCGCCGCAGTACCCGCCGTTTCGGTCTCGCGCCTGACGTTTCGGCTCCCCGCCGCCGGAAGGCTGGACAGCGATCCAGACGACCGGACCGGAGGGGAGCCGAGGCCATGAGGCCAGTCAGGACAGGCACACGGGGGCGGCGGGCCGTGCCCTGGGCGGTGGCGGGGCTGTGGGTGGCGGCGCTGGTGCTGCTCCTGCCGCTCGCCGGCAAGTTCGCCGACGTGCAGCAGAACCGGGCGGTCGACTACCTGCCCGACGGCGCCGACTCGACGCAGGTGGCGCGCGTCCAGGACGAGCTGCCCGGCGGCGAGTCCACCGACCTGGTGGTGGTCTACCACCGCGACGGCGGGCTGACGGCCGCCGACCGGGAGGCGGCCGCCGCGCAGATCGCCGACGTGGAGCGGGAGTTCGAGCTGTCGGACGTGCCGCGGGGCGTTCCCTCCGCGGACGGCAGCACGCTGATGTACCCGGTCTCCAGCACGCGGCCCGGGCAGGACGAGGAGGCGCAGCTCGCCTTCGTCGACGGGGTGCGGGAGACCGTCGGGGGGTCGGGCCGACTGAGCGTCGAGGTCGGTGGGCCCGGGGCGGTCGGCGCCGACATGGACGAGGTGTTCGAGACCATCGACGGCACGCTGCTGACGGCCACACTCGGCGTGGTCACCGTGCTGCTGGTGCTGATCTACCGCAGTCCGTTCCTGTGGCTGGTGCCGCTCGCCGTGGCGGGCGCCGCGACCGTCCTGGCGATGGCCGCCGCGTACGGGACGCACGAGCTGTTCGGCATCACGATCACCGGACAGAGCGGCGGCATCATGACCGTCCTCGTGCTCGGCGCCGGGACCGACTACGCGCTGCTGCTGGTCTCCCGCTACCGGGAGGAACTCCGCCGCCACGAGCGGCCGTACGACGCCATGCGGGCCGCCCTGCGCGGCTGCGGTCCCGCCGTGCTCGCCTCCTCGGGCACGGTCGCCGCCGGACTGCTGTGCCTGCTCGCCGCCGACCTGAACAGCAGCAGCGGCATGGGGCCCGTCGGCGTGGTCGGGGTGCTCGCCGCGCTGGTCGCGATGACGACGCTGCTGCCCGCCGTCCTGGTGCTGCTCGGGCGGCGCGTGTTCTGGCCGCTGATCCCGGCCTACGGCAGTACGCCGAAGGCACGGCGGTCGCTGTTCGCCGCCATGGGCACGTCCGCCACCCGCCGGCCCGCGGCCGTCCTGACCGGCGGCGCGGTGCTCCTCGGCGCACTCGCCCTGGGCACGCTCAACCTGGGCGGCGACCTGCGGCAGGAGGACGCCTTCACCGACCGGCCCGAGTCCGTCGGCGCGATGCGCACACTGGCGGAGGAGTACCCGGAGCGCGGCGCCCAGCCGATCACCGTGATCGCGCCCGTCGGGGACGCCGACGAGGTCGTGGAGCGGGTCCGGGGGACGGAGGGCGTCGCCGAGGCCACCGCGGGACGGGCCGGCGACGCCTGGGCCGAGATCACCGTGTTCGCCACCGCGCCGCCGGAGTCGGCGGGGGAGACCCGCACCATCGAGGCCCTGCGCGACACGCTCGACGGCACCGGCGCCCATGTCGGCGGGCCCAGCGCGGAGCGGCTCGACCTCGCCCGCAGCGAGGCGCGGGACCGCGCGGTGATCGTGCCGCTGGTGCTGGCCGCCGTGTTCCTGATCCTGGTCGTCCTGCTGCGCAGCCTCGTCGCCCCGCTGCTGCTGCTCGGCGCGGTGGTCGCCGTCTGGGGCGCGGCGCTCGGCATCGGCGGGCTGGTCTTCGGGCCGCTGCTCGGCTTCGCCGGCACCGACCCCGCGATCGGGCTGCTGTCCTTCGTGTTCCTGGTGGCCCTCGGCGTCGACTACGGCATCTTCCTCATGCACCGCATGCGGGAGGAGTCCCTGAACGGCGCCGAACCCGAGGCGGCCGCCCTCGCCGCGCTGCGCACCACGGGCGGGGTCATCGCCTCCGCGGGCCTCGTGCTCGCCGCGACGTTCGCGGTGCTCACCACGCTGCCCCTGGTCGCGATGGTCGAACTCGGCCTCGTCATCGCCGTCGGCGTCCTCCTCGACACCTTCCTGGTCCGCACCTACCTGGTCACCACGGCGAGCGTGCTGCTGGGCCGCCGGATGTGGTGGCCGGGCGCGCTGTCCCGCACGCCCGAGCCGGAGCGCGGTGAGCGGCAGCCGGAGCCGGTGTGATCCGCCCGTACGACCGTGACAGGGCGCCCCTCCCTCCCGGAGGGGCGCCCTCCTCCCCGAGGATGGACCCCGTGCACCCGACGACAGCACAGGCAGCCGAACCCTCCCGGACCGGGGGCTCCCGTGACCGGGGCTCCGGAACCGCGGACTCCGGGCCTGCGGGCTCCGGAAACACGGGCTCCCGGACCGTGGACCCCCGCACCGGGCGCTTCCGGACCGGTGGCTCCCGTACCAGTGACTCCCGTACCAGGGACGGGATCATCACCGCGCTCAGCCGTGACCCCCTGACCCGCCCGCACGCCGTCCGCAACGACGCCGTGCTCGCCGCGTGCGCCGCCGTCCTGGGCGTCACGCTGGCGCTGCTGGCCGGCGACGGCCACCGGCCCGACGCGCTCGGCTGGGCCCTGCTGTTCGCGGCCCATGTGCCGCTGCCCTGGCGGCGGAAGCGGCCGCTGCCGGTGCTGCTGGCGGTGCTGGCCCCGGTCGTGCCGTACCACGCCCTGGACCACCCCCACGGGGCGCCCGTGGCCGCGACCGTGGTGGTGCTCTACACGGTCGCCGCGACGGGCACCCCGCGCCGGACGCTGCTGATCGGCACCGTCGTCATCGGCACCACCCTCACCGTGAACGCCCTCACCAACCCCGACGGGTTCACGGAACTCGTCCGCATCACCGGCTGGGTCGTCGCCGTCCTCTTCCTCGGCCTCGACGTCCGCTACTACCGGCAGTACGTCGCCGCGATCGTCGAACGCGCGGAACGGGCGGAACGCACCCGCGAGGAGGAGGCGCGCCGCCGGGTCGCCGAGGAGCGGCTGCGCATGGCGCGGGACCTGCACGACCTCCTCGCCCACAGCATCACCCTCATCGGGGTGCAGACGTCCGTCGCCGCGCACGTCCTGGCCGCCGACCCCGACCGTCTCGACCGGGCGGCCGTGGCGAAGGCCCTCGACGACATCGCCGGCACCTGCCGCACCGCGCGCGGCGAACTGCGCGCCACGCTCGAGGTGTTGCGGGACGACGGCGGCCCCGAGGACGCCCGTGGCCCGCTCGCCGGGCTGGACGGGCTGCCCGACCTGGTGGAGGCCGCGCGCCTGGCCGGCGCCCGCGTGGAGCACCGCGTGCGGGTCACGGAGCCGGTGCCGCCCGCGGTCGGGGCCGCCGCGTACCGCGTGGTGCAGGAGGCGCTGACCAACGTGGTCCGGCACGCCGGCCCGGAGCCCGCCGTACGCGTCGACGTGAGCGACCGGGACGGGACGCTGCGCATCGGCGTCACCGACGACGGCACCGGACCCGACCCCGGCGGCACCCCCGGGTTCGGGCTGGTCGGCATGCGGGAGCGGGCGCGCAGCGTGGGCGGCACGCTGGAGGCCGGTCCCCGCGAGGGCGGGGGCTTCCGGGTGACCGCCGCCCTGCCGCTGACCGACGCGACCCGGGAGGGACGGACCGGATGACCGTACGTGTGCTGCTCGCCGACGACCAGACCCTGGTGCGGGAGGCGTTCGCGATGCTCGTCGAGTCGGCGCCCGACATGGAGGTCGTCGGGCAGGCCGCCACCGGCCGGCAGGCGGTCGGACTCGCCCGTAGCGAGCGGGCCGACCTCGTCGTCATGGACATCCGCATGCCGGACCTCGACGGCATCGAGGCCACCCGGCTGATCGCCGCCGACGACGACCTGGCGGGGGTGAAGGTGCTCGTCCTCACCACCTACGACACGGACGAGAACATCGTGGACGCGCTGCGCGCCGGGGCGTCCGGGTTCCTGGTGAAGGACACCCGGCCCGCCGAACTCCTCGACGCCATCCGCACGGTGGCCGCCGGTGACGCGCTCCTGTCGCCGGGACCCACGGCCCGGCTGATCGAGCGCTTCCTGCGCAGTCCCGCGGCGGCGCCGGTCACCGCCGGCCCCGACTGCCTCTCCGAGCGGGAGCGGGAGGTGCTGACGCTGGTCGCGCGCGGCCTCAACAACACGGAGATCGCCGAGACGCTGGGGCTCAGCCCGCTCACCGCGAAGACCCACGTGAGCCGCACGATGGGCAAGCTCGGCGCCCGGGACCGGGCCCAACTGGTCGTCGTGGCCTACGAGTCGGGTCTGGTCGCACCGGGCGCCGGCTGACCGTCCCCCGGGCTCACAGGGTGTGCTGGAGCCAGCGCTGGATGGTGCTGTTGATCCCGGCCGACAGGGCGCTCAGGTGCTCGATGGCCTCGCGGTCCTCCGGGCGCGGCGGGATCCCGGCGGCGGTCAGGGCGGCGTGCAGATCCAGGCGGCGCCGGTCGCGCGGGTCGATGGGGGAGCCGACGCGGGTGGCCGCGTCGGGCCGGGCCAGCAGGTAGTCGCCGCCCGACTGCCCGGCGGCGGAAGGGTTCGGGCCGTACTCGAAAGCGGTCGCGGTCATGTCGCTCTCCTCACCGAAGGAGTGTCGGTTGCGCAGGGGAGGAGACCGGGGCCGCGTCTCCTGGTTGCACCCCTGCGGAAACGTCACGCCTTCGGCGTCATCGGCATATCATCCGCATGCAAGGAACCCGATGCGTCCACCGCCCCGCCCCGCACCCGCGCGCGGCCACCGCGTACGCCGACGCCAGGAGCCGCGGCGAGGTGCGGTGAACGTGCGCGACAATGGCTGCCATGAGTCTGTTCCGCGACGACGGCATCGTGCTGCGCACCCAGAAACTGGGTGAGGCGGACCGGATCATCACCCTGCTCACCCGCGGGCACGGGCGGGTGCGCGCCGTGGCGAGGGGCGTGCGCCGGACCAAGTCGAAGTTCGGGGCGCGCCTGGAGCCGTTCTCGCACGTGGACGTGCAGTTCTTCGCCAAGGGCAGCGAGCTGGTCGGACGCGGCCTGCCCCTGTGCACGCAGAGCGAGACGATCGCGCCGTACGGCGGCGGCATCGTCACCGACTACGCGCGCTACACCGCCGGCACGGCCATGCTGGAGACCGCCGAGCGGTTCACCGACCACGAGGGCGAGCCTGCGGTGCAGCAGTACCTGCTGCTGGTCGGCGGACTGCGCACCCTCGCCCGGGGCGAGCACGCCCCGCACCTGGTGCTCGACGCCTTCCTGCTGCGCTCCCTCGCGGTCAACGGCTACGCGCCCAGCTTCACGGACTGCGCGCGGTGCGGCATGCCGGGACCGAACCGGTTCTTCTCGGTCGCGTCGGGCGGAACCGTGTGCGCCGACTGCCGCGTCCCCGGGAGCGTCGTACCCTCCCCGCAGGCCCTGGAACTCCTGGGCGCGCTGCTTACGGGAGACTGGGACACCGCGGACGCGTGCGAGGCACGGTACGTCCGGGAGGGGAGCGGGCTCGTGTCCGCCTACCTCCACTGGCATCTGGAGCGCGGGCTGCGCTCGCTCCGGTACGTCGAGAAGCAGTAAGAACCCCGTCAGCACGAGGAGACGAGAGACACATGGCCGTACGCGGATTCCTGGGGCGGCAGCGCCGGGAGTACAGGACCCCGGAACCGCACCCCTCCGGCGCGCGGCCCCCGAAGCTCCCCGGGGAACTGGTCCCCAACCATGTGGCGATCGTCATGGACGGCAACGGGCGCTGGGCGAAGGAGCGGGGGCTGCCGCGCACCGAGGGCCACAAGGTCGGCGCGGAGCGGGTGCTCGACGTGCTCCAGGGCGGGATCGAGATGGGGGTGGGCGCCATCTCGCTGTACGCCTTCTCCACCGAGAACTGGAAGCGGTCCCCGGACGAGGTGCGCTTCCTGATGAACTTCAACCGGGACTTCATCCGCAAGACCCGGGACCAGCTCGACGACCTGGGCATCCGGGTCCGCTGGGTGGGCCGTATGCCCAAGCTGTGGAAGTCCGTCGCCAAGGAGCTCCAGATCGCCCAGGAGCAGACCAAGGACAACGACCGGCTGACGCTGTACTTCTGCATGAACTACGGCGGCCGCGCGGAGATCGCCGACGCCGCGCAGGCGCTCGCCGAGGACGTGAAGGCGGGCCGGCTGGACCCGTCGAAGGTCAACGAGAAGACGCTGCAGCGGTACCTGTACTACCCGGACATGCCGGACGTGGACCTGTTCCTGCGGCCGAGCGGCGAGCAGCGCACGTCCAACTACCTGCTGTGGCAGAGCGCCTACGCCGAGCTGGTCTTCCAGGACGTGCTGTGGCCGGACTTCGACCGGCGCGACCTGTGGCGGGCGTGCCTGGAGTTCGCCTCCCGCGACCGCCGGTTCGGCGGGGCGATCCCGAATGAGGAGCTGATGGCGATGGAGGGTGAGCAGCCGGGCGACTGACGCCGGGCGGGGGCGGGCGCGCGGCCGGTGGAGACCCCCAGGGGCGCGGGGGGCTGCGCGACCGGCCCCGACGCACCTGATGCCGCCGACGCGCCACAGTCCCCGCGGCGGAGCCGTGCTCGGCTCAACCCGCGGCGCACTCCGCGCAGGTGCCGAAGATCTCCACCGTGTGGGCCACGTTGACGTAGCCGTGCTCGGCGGCGATGGCCTCCGCCCACTTCTCCACGGCCGGGCCCTCGACCTCGACGGCCTTGCCGCAGCTGCGGCACACCAGGTGGTGGTGATGGTCTCCGCTGGAGCAGCGTCGGTAGACGGACTCGCCGTCGGCGGTGCGCAGGACGTCGACCTCACCGGCGTCGGCGAGGGACTGCAGCGTGCGGTAGACCGTGGTGAGCCCGACCGAGTCGCCCTTGTGCTTGAGCATGTCGTGCAGTTCCTGCGCGCTGCGGAACTCGTCGACCTCCTGGAGGCAAGCCGCCACGGCGGCACGCTGCCGGGTGGCGCGGCCCTTCACGGGCGGTCCTGCGGTCGTCACCGGAATGCCTCCTCACGTCTGGCTGCTGCCCGGGCCATTGTGCCAGGCCGGAGCACGGCGAGTCAGGCGCCGACCTTGCCGTCCGCCGGACGGCTGGCCGGAATCGAGCACTCCGCGGGGTCGGCGCCGGGCCGTGCGGCGGCCTGCGCCCGGGCGCGGCGCCGGGACAGCGGGGCGGCCAGCGCGGTCAGCAGGATGAAGGCGCCGATGGTCAGCAGCACGATCGTCGCGCCGGGCGGCACGTCCTGGTAGTACGAGGTGACGGTGCCGCCGACGGCCACGCTGACGCCGATCGCGACGGCGACGGCGAACGTGGCGGCGAAGCTCCGGGTGAGCTGCTGGGCCGCCGCGACCGGCACCACCATCAGCGCGCTCACCAGCAGCAGGCCCACCACCCGCATCGCCACGGACACCGTGACCGCGGCCGTGACCGCGGTGAGCAGGTTCAGGAACCGCACCGGCAGGCCCGTCACCCGCGCGAACTCCTCGTCCTGGCTGACCGCGAAGAGCTGCCGCCGCAGGCCCACGGTGACCAGCACCACGAACGCGGCCAGCACGCAGATCGCGGTCACGTCGGACGGGGAGACCGTGGACAGCGAGCCGAACAGGAACGAGGAGAGGTTCGAGGTGGAGCCGCCGGGCGCGAGGTTGATGAACATGACGCCGCCGGCCATGCCGCCGTAGAACAGCATCGCGAGGGCGATGTCGCCGCGGGTCCGGGCGTACCAGCGGACCAGTTCCATGAAGACGGCGCCGAGGACGGAGACCACGGCGGCCATCCACACCGGGGACCAGGACAGCAGGAAGCCGAGGCCCACGCCGGTCATCGCCACATGGCCGATTCCGTCGCCCATGAGCGCCTGGCGGCGCTGGACGAGGTAGACGCCGACGGCGGGGGCGGTGACGCCGACCAGGACGGCGGCGAGCAGCGCCCGCTGCATGAAGGCGTAGTCGAGGATCTCCATCAGCTCAGCAGTCCCGTGCGGATCGGTCCGGCGTCCGCCGGTGCGTGCGGGTGTACGTGGTCGTGGCCGGGCAGGGCGTGCTGGCCGACCGCCTTGGGCGGCGGGCCGTCGTGCAGCACGCAGCCGTCACGGAGCACGACCGCCCGGTCGATCAGGGGCTCCAGCGGGCCCAGTTCGTGCAGGACGAGGAGGACCGTGGCGCCGCGGCCGACCTGCGTGCGCAGGGTCTCGGCGAGGATCTCCTGGCTGGCCAGGTCCACGCCCGCCATCGGCTCGTCCATGATCATCAGGTCTGGTTCGCAGGCGAGCGCGCGGGCGATGAGGACCCGCTGGTGCTGGCCGCCGGACAGGGCGTCGACGGAGTCCTTGGCGCGGTCCGCCATGCCGACCAGCTCCAGGGCCCGGCGGACGGCCTCCCGGTCGGCCTTGCGGAACAGGCCGAAACGGGTGCGGGCGAGCCGTCCCGAGGAGACGACCTCGGTGACCGTGGCGGGCACCCCGCCGGCGGCCGTGGTGCGCTGCGGGACGTAGCCCACCCGCGCCCAGTCGCGGAACCGGCGCCGCTCGGCGCCGAACAGCTCGATCTCCCCGGCCGTGACCGGCACCTGGCCGATCACGGTGCGCACGGCGGTGGACTTGCCGGAGCCGTTGGCGCCGAGCAGGGCGACGACCTCGCCGCGGTGCACGGTGAGGTCGATGCCGCGCAGCACGGGGCGCGAGCCCAGCTCGGCGCGCACCCCCCGCAGGGTGATGACGGGCTCGGTGGTCATGCCGTCCTCCGATGTCGCGTCGTCGGGGGTCACCGGGCGCCCAGCGCGGTGCGCAGGGCCGTGAGGTTGGCCTCCATGACCTGGAAGTAGTCCTCGCCGCGGGAGCGGTCGGTGATGCCCTCGACCGGGTCGAGGACGTCGGTCCTGAGCCCGGTGTCGCCGGCGAGGGTCTTCGCGGTCTTGTCGCTGACCAGCGTCTCGTAGAAGACGGTGGTGACGCCGTCCTCCTTCGCGATCTTCTGCAACTCCTTCACGCGCGCCCCGCTGGGCTCGGTGTCGGGGTCCAGGCCGCTGATGGCCTCCTCGGTCAGCCCGTAGCGCTCGGCGAGGTAGCCGAAGGCGGCGTGGGTGGTGACGAAGACGTCGGTCGTGCGGTTCGCGAGGCCGGTGCGGAACTTCTCGTCGAGTGCCTTGAGGTCCTTGACCAGGGCCGCGGTGTTCTTGCGGTAGTCGGCGGCGTGGTCCGGGTCGGCCTTCTGGAAGGCCTTGCCGACGCCCTCGGCGACCTCGGCGTACCTCACCGGGTCGAGCCAGATGTGGGGGTCGCCGCCCTCGTGGTCGTGGCCGTGCTCGTCCTCGTGGGCGTGCTCGTCCCCGTGCTCCTCGTCGTGGCCGGCCTCGGTGCCGTGCTCCTCCAGCGTGGTCAGCTCGGCCGCGTCGATCTTCGTGGCGATGGGCGACTGGCCGATGGCCTCGTCGACGGAGGGCTGGAGGCCCTTGAGGTAGAGGGCCGCGTCGGCCTCCTCGAGCTGCGCGGTCTGCCGGGCGCTGATCTCCAGGTCGTGCGGCTCCTGGCCGGGCTGGGTGAGACTGGTGACGTGGACGTGTTCGCCGCCGATCCGCTCGGCGAGGAAGGCCATCGGGTAGAACGACGCGACGACGTCGAACGAGCCCGTGTCGCCCGCGGCGGCGCTGTCGGACGAGCAGGCGGTGAGGGTGCCGAACCCGAGGGCGGCGACCGCGGTGAGCGCGACCGCGGATATGTGGCGTCGTCGTACGTTCATGACAGTCATTTTCAGCTGATATGGAAACCGTTGTCAACAAGGTCCTCCGCCGGTCCCGTGGAGGGGCGCCCGGGGGGACCGATTTGGTCGAGGGGCCGTCCCCGCCGGTAACCTGAGGCATTCGCTGGAAGCATCTCCGCTTCGTCGCCCGTCGTCGTAATGAAGAGAGCACCGTGGCCGCCGACAAGATCGACACCATCGTCAGCCTGAGCAAGCGCCGTGGCTTCGTATTCCCCTGCAGTGAGATCTACGGCGGCCAGCGTGCCGCCTGGGACTACGGGCCGCTGGGTGTCGAGCTCAAGGAGAACCTGAAGCGCCAGTGGTGGCGCTACATGGTGACCTCGCGCGAGGACGTGGTCGGCATCGACTCGTCCGTCATCCTGGCCCCCGAGGTGTGGGTCGCCTCCGGTCATGTCGCGACCTTCACCGACCCGCTCACCGAATGCACCTCCTGTCACAAGCGGTTCCGCGCGGACCACCTGGAGGAGGCGTACGAGGAGAAGAAGGGGCACGCCCCCGCGGGCGGCCTCGCCGACCTCAACTGCCCCAACTGCGGCAACAAGGGCACCTTCACCGAGCCCAAGCAGTTCTCGGGTCTGCTCTCCACCCACCTCGGCCCGACGCAGGACTCCGGCTCCATCGCCTACCTGCGCCCCGAGACCGCCCAGGGCATCTTCACCAACTTCGGCCAGGTGCAGACCACTTCGCGCCGGAAGCCGCCGTTCGGCATCGCCCAGATGGGCAAGTCCTTCCGCAACGAGATCACGCCCGGCAACTTCATCTTCCGGACCCGCGAGTTCGAGCAGATGGAGATGGAGTTCTTCGTCAAGCCGGGCGAGGACGAGCAGTGGCAGGAGTACTGGATGGAGCAGCGCTGGAACTGGTACACCGGTCTCGGCCTGCGCGAGGAGAACATGCGGTGGTACGAGCACCCGAAGGAGAAGCTCTCCCACTACTCCAAGCGCACCGCTGACATCGAGTACCGCTTCCAGTTCGGCGGCAGCGAGTGGGGCGAGCTGGAGGGTGTCGCCAACCGCACCGACTACGACCTCTCCGCGCACTCCAAGGCCTCCGGCCAGGACCTCTCCTACTTCGACCAGGAGGCCGGCGAGCGCTGGACGCCGTACGTCATCGAGCCGGCGGCCGGTGTCGGCCGGGCGATGCTCGCCTTCCTGCTCGACGCCTACGTCGAGGACGAGGCGCCCAACGCCAAGGGCAAGATGGAGAAGCGGACCGTGCTGCGGCTCGACCACCGCCTCGCGCCGGTGAAGGTCGCGGTGCTGCCGCTGTCCCGCAACCCGGAGCTGTCCCCGAAGGCCAAGGGTCTCGCCCAGACGCTGCGGCAGAACTGGAACATCGAGTTCGACGACGCCGGCGCCATCGGCCGCCGCTACCGCCGCCAGGACGAGATCGGCACCCCGTTCTGCGTGACCGTCGACTTCGACACCCTGGACGACAACGCGGTGACCGTGCGCGAGCGCGACACCATGAAGCAGGAGCGGGTCTCCCTCGACCAGATCGAGGGCTACCTGGCCGCCCGTCTGGTCGGCTGCTGACCCCTCTCTCCCGACCGGCGTGAACGCCGGGTCCCGGATCTCCGGGGCCCGGCGTTCACGCGTTTCCGGCGACCGAGGAGGTGCTGCGCCCGCATGGCCCGGCGAAGGCCACCGTGGGGGCCGTGGCCCGCGCCCTCGGCGTCAGCCACGGCAGCGTCTACCGGCACTTCCGCACCAAGGCGGCGCTGCGCGAGGCCGTCACCGAGCGGTGGCTGGACCGGACGTCCGAGGCGCTGGACGGGATCGCCGGCGACGCGTCCCGCGCCCCCGAGGCGCGGCTGCGGGACTGGCTGGCCGCCCTCTTCACCGCCAAGCGGCGCAAGGCGGGCGACGACCCGGAGCTGTTCGCCACCTACAGCGTGCTGGCCGGCGAGCAGGTCGGCGCGGTCGCCGAGCACATCGACGAGCTGACGGAGCAGGTGACGCGGATCGTCGCCGACGGGGTGGCCGCCGGGGTCTTCCACAGCGACGACCCCGCGGTCAGCGCCCGTGCCGTCTTCCAGGCCACCGGCCGCTTCCACGACCCCGCCCACGCGGGGGAGTGGGACAGCCCGGAGGCGGACGCCGACTTCGAGGCGACCGTGGATCTGCTGCTGCGGGGGCTGCGGGCCTGACCGCGCGGGCCGGTCAGGCCGCGGTCGGGTCCACCGTCGCCTGGTGCGCCTGCTCCAGGTGCTCCTGCGCCTTCAGCCACGGCAGGAACTGGGCGCCCCGGCGCCAGCCGCACGTGTCACATCTGATCGTCCGCTGCACCCCGGTGCGGTGGACGCGCACGGTGTGCTCACGTCCGTGCAGGTCCCAGCGGCTGACCTTGCTGGAGTCGATCTGGGGCATGGTGCCTCCGGCGGTCGGCGGATCGGTGTCGCCGTACTCCTGCCCCCGTCCGGGGACGACAAGGAGTGTGCAGCAAAACCGACCTCAACAGGTGGGGGTCTGCGGAAGTCGCGCGGCGGAGGCGCCCTTCAGGGGCGCGGGGAACTGCGCGACCAGCCACGCACTGCCCGCACCCGGCGCCGCGGAGGTGCCGCTGCGCCCACCCTCCCCCACTCTCGGCTTCGCTCGAGCGGGAGGTACCCCCATCGCCCCAGCGGCACGAATGCCCGCAACGGCCGGGCGTTGTCCCTGCGGTGCGAACGGCCCGCAGCGGCCGGGCGTTGTCCGCGCGGCGCTACTGCCTGCGGCGGCGAGGGCTGACCCTGCCGCCGCGACTGCCGTCAGGCGGAGGCGCCCTTCAGGGGCGCGGGGAACTGCGCGACCAGCCACGGACCACCCGCACCCGGCGCGGGCGCCCTCAGGCACCCACCCCCGTGCGCCGGGGCGGCCGTTCCTCCGACTCCAGGCGCCGCGCCGCGCGTTCCGCCGTGGCGCGGGCCCACGGGCCCGTGGTCAGGACGCCCAGCGTCAGGACCCCCGCGCCGCACGCGGTCAGGATCCACCAGCCAGGGCGGGACGCCGTGACGAAGGTGTCGGCGTACGAGGAGGAGCCGACGCCCGCCGCGAGGACCGCGCCGAGGACCGCCACGCCCAGGGTCTGGCCGAGCTGCCGGCTGGTGGAGGCGACCGCCGAGGCGACTCCGGCCTGCGAGAGGGGCATGCCCGAGACCGCCGTGTTGGTGATCGGGGCGTTGACGAAGCCGAAGCCGACGCCGAAGAGGACGTAGCCCGCGAGCAGCGTCGCGTTCGACGTCTCCGCCTCGAAGAGGGCGAACAGCAGCCCGCTCACCGTCATCGCGCCGCCCGCGACCAGCAGCGGCAGCCGCGGTCCCCGGCTGCCGACGAGGCGGCCGGACAGCGGGGCGCACAGGAACGTGGGGACGGCCATCGGCAGCATCCACAACCCCGCCTCCAGCGCGCTCAGCCCCCGCACGTTCTGCAGGTACAGCGTGGACAGGAACAGGAACCCGCCCAGCGCCGCGAAGGCGCTCACAGCGATCACCGTCGCCCCGCTGAACGGCGCCGAGCGGAAGAAGCGCAGGTCGATCAGGGGTTCCGGGCGGCGCGGCTCGTAGCGGAGGAGCGCGAGGAGGGCGACCGCCGCGAGCGCGGCGAAGGGGGCCGTGGACAGCCAGGAACCGTGCGGGGCCTCGATGATCGCGTAGGTGAGGGAGCCGAACAGGGCGATGACCAGGACCTGGCCGACCGGGTCGGGGCGGCGGGCCCGCGGGGCGCGCGACTCGGGGACGAAGCGCCAGGTCAGCAGCAGCGCGGCGAGGCCCACCGGCAGGTTGACCCAGAAGATGGAGCGCCAGCCGACCGAGTCCACCAGCAGCCCGCCCACCAGCGGCCCCGCGGCCATCGACAGCCCGACCACCGCGCCCCACACCCCGATCGCGCGGGCCCGCTCGCGCGGGTCGGTGAAGGTGTTGGTGATGATCGACATGGCGACCGGGTTGAGCATCGAGCCGCCCACCGCCTGCACCATGCGGAAGACCACGAGCCAGTTCAGGTCCGGGGCGAGCGAGCACAGCAGCGAGCCCAGGGTGAAGACCACCAGGCCGGACAGGAAGACCCGCCGGCGGCCGATCCGGTCGGCGGTCGAGCCGGCCGGCATCAGCAGCGAGGCCAGCACGAGCGTGTACGCGTCGATGGTCCACTGCAGTCCCGAGGTGCTCGCGTCCAGCTCCCGCTGGAGGGACGGCAGGGCGACGTTCAGGACCGTGTTGTCCAGGCTCACGATCAGCAGGCTCATGCAGCAGATCGCGAGCACCAGCATGCGGCGGCCGTGGCTGAGCTCGGGCATGCGCGCCATCGTACGCCCATGTCGATAGTGCGGCTAACTAATGACTGTTACACGCTCATTGTGCGGAGCGCCCCGCGGGATGCTGGACAATGGGGGAATGCCGACTGCCTCGCCGACCGTGAACACGACCCTGTCCATCGGCCCGCACGCCGTGCGCCCGCCCGTCGTGCTCGCCCCCATGGCCGGGATCACCAACGCGCCGTTCCGCACCCTGTGCCGGGAGTACAGCGGCGGCAAGGGCCTGTTCGTCAGCGAGATGATCACCACCCGGGCGCTGGTCGAGCGCAACGAGAAGACCATGCAGCTCATCCGGTTCGACGCCTCCGAGCAGCCGCGCTCCATCCAGCTCTACGGCGTCGACCCGGCGACCGTCGGCAAGGCCGTCCGCATGATCGCGGAGGAGGATCTCGCCGACCACATCGACCTCAACTTCGGCTGCCCGGTCCCCAAGGTGACCCGCAAGGGCGGCGGCTCCGCCCTGCCCTTCAAGCGGAACCTGCTGCGCGCCATCCTGCGCGAGGCCGTCGCCGGCGCCGGCGGCCTGCCGGTCACGATGAAGATGCGCAAGGGCATCGACGACGACCACATCACCTACCTGGACGCCGGCCGCATCGCCGTGGAGGAGGGCGTCACCGCCATCGCGCTGCACGGCCGCACCGCCGCGCAGCACTACGGCGGCACCGCCGACTGGGAGGCGATCGCCCGGCTCAAGGAGCACGTCCCCGAGATCCCGGTGCTCGGCAACGGCGACATCTGGTCCGCCGACGACGCCCTGCGCATGGTCCGCGAGACCGGCTGCGACGGCGTGGTCGTCGGGCGCGGCTGCCTGGGCCGGCCGTGGCTCTTCGCCGACCTGGTCGCCGCCTTCGAGGGGCGCCCCGACGCCTATGTACGGCCCACCCTGCGCGAGGTGGCCGACGCGATGGTGCGGCACGCCACCCTGCTGGGCGAGTGGATCGGTGACGAGTCGCGCGGTGTGATCGACTTCCGCAAGCACGTCGCCTGGTACCTCAAGGGCTTCGCGGTCGGCTCCGAGATGCGCCGGCAGCTCGCCGTCACCTCCACCCTGGAGGAGCTGCGGGCCGGGCTCGACGAGCTGGACCTGGACCAGCCCTGGCCGTCCGGCGCCGACGGCCCCCGCGGCCGTACGTCCGGCAACAACCGCGTGGTGCTGCCGGACGGCTGGCTGAAGGACCCCTACGACTGCGCGGGCGTCGGCGAGGACGCCGAGCTGGACACCTCCGGCGGCTGATCAGTCCTTGGTGGGCCGGGGCACGGACCCGTAGGCGGTCAGGAAGCGGTCGCGGAAGGCGTCCATCTTCCACACGGGCGCGTCGTCGGCGGGCCGCAGCCCCGGCGTCCACCGCCAGCCGTCGATCTTCCGCAGCACCTCCGGGTCCTTGGCGACGACCGTCACCGGCACGTCCCGGTTCTTCGTGTGCCCGGTGACCCGGGCGATCGGCTGGTGGTCGCCGAGGAAGACCAGCACGGTGTCGTCGGTGCCGTAGCGCTCCAGCCACTCGGTGAGGGCGGTCACCGAGTACGACACCGAACGCCCGTACTCCTTGCGGGACTCGGTGGAGTCGGCCATCACCTCGGACGCGTCCCGGCCGTCCTCCTCGATCGCGTCGAAGACCGAGCCGTCGCCCAGCTCCTCCCAGTCGATCATCTCCGGGACCGGCGCCCACGGCTGGTGGCTGGAGGTGAGGATGACCTCCGACATCAGCGGCCGGTCCCGCTTCTTCCCGTGTTCCAGACGCTCGAACGCCTCCAGGGCGTACTGGTCCGGCATCGTGGACCAGCTGAACTTCGGGCCCTTGTAGCCCATCTCGAAGGCGTCGTACACCGTGTCCAGGCCGTACCACTCCGCCTCCGGCCAGGTCTTCTGCACGCCCGGCATGATGCCGACGGTGTCCCACGCGCCGGACTTCCGGAAGGCGGCGGTGAGGGTCAGCCGGTCGCTGTGGGTGGCGGTGCGGTACCGCTGCTGGTTGTCGATCCACAGCCCGGACAGGGTCGTGGAATGCCCGAGCCAGCTGCTCCCGCCGTACGTCGACGAGGTCAGCCATCCGCTGCGCGCCTGGTAGCCGGCCGCGGCGAGCGCGGCGCCCCGGGTGTCGAGGGTGCGGGTGACGCCGGGCGCGATCAGCGGGTCCTCCACGGCCACCCGGCCGTAGCTCTCGATGAACGCGATGACGACGTCCTTGCCCCGCAGGTCCGGCAGGAGCAGTCCCGGCGGGGTGGCGCCGAAGGTGTCGGTCCGGGCCTCCTCGGCGAAGGCCGCCTCGTCGCGCAGGGTGTCCACCACCCGCCGGGTCTGCCCGCGCAGGGTGTCCGCCGCGCGGTCGGAGGCGACCGGCAGCCCGGAGATCTGCAGGCCCAGCGAGGCGCAGGTGATCCACACGGTGCCCGCGACCATCGCGCCCTGGCCGGCGCGGGCGCGGTGCCGGGCCAGAATGTCGCCGAGCCTGACCGTGGCGAGCGCCATGACGACCACCACGAGCAGGGCGAGCAGCACCGCGCCGACGGCGGCGGCGTTGGCGGCGAAGCCGCCCATGGAGTCCCGCACGTAGGACAGGGCGTCGTCCAGCAGGCCCCAGTCGAGGACCAGGTTGAAGCCGCGGCCCAGGTACTCGGTGAAGCCGATGTCCAGCAGGTTGAGCACGGTGAGCACGCCGAGGCCCGTCCCGTAGAGCGCGGCGACGACCACCCGGGGCCGGCGCGGCAGGGCGAGCAGCAGGACCGCCCCCACGATCGCCTCGGCGGGGATCCGGGTGAAGCGGTCGGGCCGCAGGCCCGGTGCGGTGTTCGGCATCAGCAGGGCGCCGAGCACCAGCACGGCGGCGAGGACGTGGCCCGTCAGACGCAGGGCGCGGTCGGCGGAGGGATGGGCGTCCCGTGCGTGGCGCAGGCGCGTCAGGACGCGTGTGTCCCGCGGGCGCAGGGGAACACGGAGGGCGCGCAGGCGCGTGAGGACGCGAGTGAAGACAGGCAACCCGGAGGTTCCTTCCGTACCGAGGCCGGTGAGGCGGGAGGCGGATCCGGCGTGGGGGTCCGGATCCGCCTCCCGTCCGTACGGGCGGCCGCGCCCGAGCGTTCATCGCACCGGTCCGCATGGTGGAACCGGGCGCCGTATGGCAGCGTGATTCTCGCCACCCCTGATAGGGGTTGCGCTCAGATGAGCGGATCATGGGAGGCTGCACTTCTCAAAGGTTGGCACTCAGTGCCACTCGATGATCGTTCATCGGGCGAAATCAAACGTGGCGCAAGACGCTCACATGAGCAGTTCGACCGGCTCTTGCGAGCGCTCCGCGTTCAAGAAGTGAAAACACCGAGCCTCAACGGCTTGCCAAGCTTTGACTTTCGATCCGTCGGTGCTCGGCCGGTGACAGGCGCATGACGCGCAAGTGGACGTACTCAGACGCCTTTGATCTGGGTACATTCCTCGCCGTCAGGGCAGCCACCGCGTCCTCGAGGAGTCGAGACCCGTGTCGGAAAACAAAGATCCCCACGTAGCTCAGTCGGGCACGAGCGTTGAGAGCGTGAAGTTCGTCTACGACTTCACCGAGGGCAACAAGGACCTCAAGGACCTGCTCGGCGGCAAGGGGGCCAACCTCGCCGAGATGACCAACCTCGGTCTCCCCGTGCCACCCGGCTTCACCATCACCACGGAGGCCTGCAAGGTCTACCTGGACAGCGGCGAGGAGCCCGCGGCACTGCGTGACGAGGTGAGTGCGCACCTCGAGGCGCTCGAGCAGCGGATGGGCAAGAAGCTCGGCCAGGCCGACGACCCCCTCCTCGTGTCGGTCCGCTCCGGCGCCAAGTTCTCCATGCCGGGCATGATGGACACCGTCCTCAACATCGGTCTGTCCGACAAGTCCGTGCAGGGCCTGGCCAAGCAGGCCGGCGACGACCGGTTCGCGTGGGACTCCTACCGGCGCCTCATCCAGATGTTCGGCAAGACCGTCCTCGGCGTGGACGGCGAGCTGTTCGAGGACGCGCTCGAGGCGGCCAAGGCGGCCAAGAAGGTCACGGTCGACACCGAGCTGGAGGCCGCCGACCTCAAGAAGCTCGTCACCAAGTTCAAGAAGATCGTCAAGACCGAGTGCGGCCGGGACTTCCCGCAGGACCCGCGCGAGCAGATGGACCTCGCCATCAAGGCGGTCTTCGACTCCTGGAACGGCGACCGGGCCAAGCTCTACCGCCGCCAGGAGCGCATCCCGCACGACCTGGGCACCGCCGTCAACGTCTGCTCCATGGTCTTCGGCAACCTCGGCCCCGACTCCGGCACCGGCGTCGCCTTCACCCGCGACCCCGCCTCGGGACACCAGGGCGTCTACGGCGACTACCTGCAGAACGCGCAGGGCGAGGACGTCGTCGCGGGCATCCGCAACACGGTCCCGCTCGCGGAGCTGGAGCAGATCGACAAGAAGTCGTACGACCAGCTCATGCAGATCATGGAGACCCTGGAGAACCACTACAAGGATCTCTGCGACATCGAGTTCACCATCGAGCGCGGCCGGCTGTGGATGCTCCAGACCCGCGTCGGCAAGCGCACCGCGGGCGCGGCCTTCCGCATCGCCACGCAGCTCGTCGACCAGGGCCTGATCGACGAGGCCGAGGCGCTCACCCGCGTCAACGGCGCCCAGCTCGCCCAGCTGATGTTCCCGCGGTTCGACGAGAGCGCGAAGGTCGAGCAGGTCGGACGCGGCATCGCCGCCTCCCCGGGCGCAGCGGTCGGCAAGGCGGTCTTCGACTCCTACACCGCCGTGAAGTGGTCCCGCTCCGGCGAGAAGGTCATCCTGATCCGCCGCGAGACCAACCCCGACGACCTGGACGGCATGATCGCCGCCGAGGGCATCCTCACCTCGCGCGGCGGCAAGACCTCCCACGCGGCCGTCGTCGCCCGCGGCATGGGCAAGACCTGTGTCTGCGGCGCCGAGGAGCTGGAGGTCGACACCAAGCGCCGCCGGATGACCGTGCCCGGCGGGCACGTCGTCGAGGAGGGCGACCTCATCTCCATCGACGGCTCCAGCGGCAAGGTCTACCTGGGCGAGGTCCCGGTCGTGCCGTCGCCGGTCGTGGAGTACTTCGAGGGCCGGATGCACCCGGGCGCCGACGACGCCGACGAGCTGGTCGAGGCCGTGCACCGGATGATGGCCTTCGCCGACCGCAAGCGCCGGCTGCGGGTGCGCGCCAACGCCGACAACGCCGAGGACGCGCTGCGCGCCCGCCGGTTCGGCGCCCAGGGCATCGGCCTGTGCCGCACCGAGCACATGTTCCTCGGCGACCGGCGCGAGCTGGTGGAGCGGCTGATCCTGGCCGACACGGAGGAGGAGCGCGAGGAGTCGCTGAAGGCGCTGCTCCCGCTCCAGAAGAAGGACTTCGTCGAGCTGTTCGAGGCGATGGACGGCCTGCCCGTCACCATCCGCCTGCTCGACCCGCCGCTGCACGAGTTCCTGCCCGACATCACCGAGCTGTCGGTCCGCGTCGCCCTCGCCGAGTCCCGGCAGGAGCCGCACGAGAACGAGCTGCGGCTGCTCCAGGCCGTGCACCGGCTGCACGAGCAGAACCCGATGCTGGGTCTGCGCGGTGTCCGTCTCGGCCTGGTCATCCCCGGCCTGTTCACCATGCAGGTGCGGGCCATCGCGGAGGCGGCGGCCGAGCGCAAGGCCGCCAAGGGCGACCCGCGCGCGGAGATCATGATCCCGCTGGTCGGCACGGTCCAGGAGCTGGAGATCGTCCGCGACGAGGCCGACCAGGTCGTCGCGGAGGTCGAGGAGGCCACCGGCACCCGGCTCAAGCTCGCCATCGGCACGATGATCGAGCTGCCGCGCGCCGCGCTGACCGCCGGTCAGATCGCGGAGGCCGCCGAGTTCTTCTCCTTCGGCACCAACGACCTCACCCAGACGGTGTGGGGCTTCTCCCGGGACGACGTGGAGGCCAGCTTCTTCACGGCCTACCTGGAGAAGGGCATCTTCGGGGTGTCGCCGTTCGAGACGATCGACAAGGACGGCGTGGGCTCCCTGGTGAAGTCCGCGGCCAAGGCCGGCCGGGAGACCCGTCCGGACCTGAAGCTCGGCGTCTGCGGCGAGCACGGCGGCGACCCGGAGTCGGTCCACTTCTTCCACGAGGTCGGACTGGACTACGTCTCCTGCTCCCCGTTCCGCATCCCGGTGGCCCGTCTGGAGGCCGGCCGCGCGGCCGTCACCTCGGCGGGCAGCGACCACCGCTGAGCCCTCCGGGGCGCGTGGGACCCCGGGGCCGTCGTCTGTCACCCGACCACCCTCACCGATCGGCGACGGCTCCGGATCACGAAGGAGGGGCGGCACCCGTGCGGGGGTGCCGCCCCTTCCGTCGTCCGCGCGCGACCCGCCCTGTGGGGCGGTCAGGTGTCGCGGCGCAGGCGGGAGGCGATGAGCACGGTGCCTCCGGCGAGGACCACGGCGGAGACGCCTATGGTCACGTAGGTGGTGACGTCGTCGTCCGACCCGGTGTCGTCGCTCGTGGCGGCCTGGGTGGTGCCGGCCACGGGAGTCGTGTTCCCGTCGTCGATCGCGGTGTCGTCGCGCGGGATGAAGCCGGCGGGCGGTTCGTCGCACGCGACGCCGTCGCCGTCGGGGTCCAGTGCGGGACCGTAGTGGTCGTCCCCGCTGGAGATTTTCGCGTAGCCCTTGTCGTACGCCTCCGCGCAGCTCTTGAACGGGTGGTCCCCGTCGTGGGCCGAGGCGGTGGCGGGAAGGGCGGCCAGGGTGAGGGCGGCGAGGGCCGTGAGCGTGTTGCGTGTCAGGTGCATGGCAAATGCCCCCAAGTCCGAGTGCGGGTGCCGTTGACCGGGCTGTGGCGTGACGAAGTTACTGGCGGTTCGGGGGTGCTGCGGAGGGTCACGAGCGACCTGTGATGTGAACGTGATGTGACGGAACGGTGGCGGCGTGCCACGAGCGGAGGGGTGTGTTCCTGCCGTTGGGCAGGGGTGGGCCAGGTCAGAGGGGGTGTGCGGGGGCTGCGGGGCCGGGTGCGGGTGGTTCGTGGCCGGTCGCGCAGTTCCCCGCGCCCCTGAGGGTGTCTTCGCCGGTGGCGGTTGTCAGGGCGAGGGGGGCGGCTGCCGTCGTGCGCCATGGCGGTGGCCGGTACGGCGTGACCGGGAGGTGGCTGTCCGCCACCTCCCGTACGTCATGCCCGGAAGGGACCCTTCACCTCGTATGTGATGCCGCCCGACGAACTCCCGCTCGTACCGCGCTGACTGGAGAAGTACAGGCGGGTGCCGTCCGGGGAGAAGGCCGGGCCGGTGATCTCGGAGCCCGACTGACCGCTGACGCGCAGGAACGGGGCCACCACGTCGTCGGGCGTGATGACGCAGATCTCCATGGTCCCGCCGTCCTCGGCGACGAAGAGGTCGCCGGAGGAGGAGCCGGTGACGTTGTCGACCCCGGTCAGGGGGGCCGTTCCGCCGGTCACCAGCGAGTCGTCGTAGGCGAGGTCGATGGTCTGGGCGGCCGCGTCGTACCGCCAGACCCGGTTGTCGCCCTTGGTGGTGAACCAGCAGGTGTCGTTCGCGTAGTGGCAGCCCTCGCCGCCGTTGAAGCGCTTGGCTCCGGAGACCTGGTTGCGGGTGGCCGTGGCGCCGGACGGGTCCGGGACCCGCGCCCAGCTCACCGGGCCGCTGGTACCGCTGGGGCCGACCAGCACCTCCAGCGTGCCGGAGGACAGGTCGCCCCAGGTCGTGGGCCTGAAACGGTAGAAGCAGCCGTCCGAGACGTCCTCGGTCAGGTAGATCACCCCGCGCACCGGGTCGGCCGCCGCCGCCTCGTGCTTGAAGCGCCCCATGGCGTCACGGCGGACGGCCGCCTTCACACCCCACGGGTCGGTCTCGTAGACGTACCCCCGGTCCACCTCCTCGCAGGACAGCCAGGTGTTCCACGGGGTCTTCCCGCCCGCGCAGTTCTGCCGGGTGCCGGACAGGACGCGGTACGCGCCCGTGATGGCGCCGGTGGCCGAGAACGTCACCGCGCTCGCGCCGCCCGACGGGTTGATCTCCGAGTTGGAGACGTAGATCCAGCCGCTTCCGTCGGCGTAACAGGCGCCGCCGTCCGGGGCGTTGTGCCAGGTGTACGACGTGCTCCCGACCCGCTGCCCGGAGCGGGCGATCACCCGGCTGGTGAATCCCGCCGGGAGTGCGATCCCGTTGGCGTCCGGCGCCCCGAGCGCCCCGTACGGGCCGGTGCCGGGCTGGGCGGGGGCGGCGTACGCGGCACCGCGCCACAGGGTCCCGCCGAGTACGGCGGAGCCGCCGCCGAGGGCGGTCGCACGAAGGAAGGTACGACGTTCCACTGTCACTCCAGGTGGCCGTTACCGCCCCGCCGCCGGCCGGCGACGGGGGCGTGCGGGCAGTGAACCTACGGGAATGACATGGACGCTTCATGGCCGGCGGCGTACGGGCGGGTGGACGTCGTCCGAGGCGCGGACCCGAAGGCCCCGGCCGCCCCCGGCCGCTCAGGCCGCCTCGACCTCGTACGTCCTCACGCGGACCGTGTCGTCGTCCAGGCACCGGCCCGTCTCCAGGTCGAAGCGCTGCTTCAGGAGCGGGGAGGCGACGAACGGGCGGCCCCGGTGGGTGCCGGTCAGGCCGCGGGAGAGGACCGCCGCGCCCGTGAACGGGTCACGGTTGTCGACGGCGAACAGGCGGCCCGCGCGGTCGGTGAACACCGCGGCCTGCCGGCCGTCGGGCAGCAGGGCGGCCACGCCCCGTCCCGGGACCAGCCGGTCGAGGCCGCAGACCTCGAACCAGTCGTCCGCGAGGCGGAGTCGGACGGTCAGGCCGGTGGTGGTCTCGAGTGCCAGGGTCATCGCTGTGCGCTTCCTTCCAGGACGTCGTCGGCGGGACGCAGGCCGATGCTCAGCAGGGGCAGGTCGGGCTTCATCTGGTCGCGTTCGGGGACGAAGGCGACCACCGGGTCGGGGGTGTCCGGGGCGTTGACGAAGGACACGAACCGGGCCAGCTTCTCCGGGTCGTTGATCGTCTCGGCCCACTCGTCGCGGTAGTGCGCGACGTGCGCGGCCATCAGCGACTCCAGCTCGTCGCAGATGCCCAGCGAGTCGTGCACCACCACGTCCCGTACGTGGTCCAGGCCGCCGGGGATGCGCTCCAGCCAGGCGGAGGTGCGCTCCAGCCGGTCGGCGGTGCGGATGTAGAACATCAGGAACCGGTCGATCAGGCGGATCAGT
Source organism: Streptomyces albogriseolus (assembly GCA_014650475.1). Classification (GTDB taxonomy): domain Bacteria; phylum Actinomycetota; class Actinomycetes; order Streptomycetales; family Streptomycetaceae; genus Streptomyces; species Streptomyces albogriseolus. Next base: position 621,741 of record BMVA01000002.1, on the reverse strand, counting down.
TCGGCGTCGGAGAGGTCCTGCGCCAGCAGGTCGGCATGGCGCGGGGTGGCGCCGCCGTTGCCGCCGACGTACAGGTTCCAGCCGCCCGCGGTGGCGATGACGCCGAAGTCCTTCGACCGGGCCTCCGCGCACTCGCGCTGGCAGCCGGAGACCGCCGACTTCAGCTTGTGCGGGGAGCGCAGGCCCCGGTAGCGCAGCTCCAGGTCGATCGCCATCCGCACCGAGTCCTGCACGCCGTAGCGGCACCAGGTCTGCCCCACGCACGACTTCACCGTGCGCAGCGACTTGCCGTAGGCGTGCCCGGACTCGAAGCCGGCGTCGACCAGCCGGGCCCAGATCACCGGCAGCTGCTCGACCCGCGCGCCGAACATGTCGATCCGCTGGCCGCCGGTGATCTTCGTGTAGAGACCGAAGTCGCGGGCGATCTCGCCGATCACGATCAGCTTCTCCGGTGCGATCTCCCCGCCGGGGATGCGCGGCACCACCGAGTACGAGCCGTTCTTCTGCAGGTTGGCGAGGAAGTGGTCGTTGGTGTCCTGGAGCGCCGCCTGCTCGCCGTCCAGCACGTAGGTGCTCGCGCCGATGGCGGGCGCCAGGGACGCGATGATCGAGCCGACCGTCGGCTTGCACACCTCGCAGCCGTCGCCGCCGCGCGCCTCCTCGCGGCCGTGGCGGTCCAGCAGCTCCCGGTGGGAGGCGATGCGCAGGGCGCGGACGATCTCGTACAGCTCCTCGCGGGTCTGGGAGAAGCAGCCGCACAGGCCCTTGTCGACCTCGACGCCGTTCGCCTCCAGCTCGGCGTCCAGGAGCTGGCCCAGCACCTTGACGCAACTGCCGCAGCCGGTCCCGGCCTTGGTGCACTTCTTCACCTCGGGCACGGTGGTGCAGCTGTGGTCGGTGACCGCGCCGCGGATCGTGCCCTTGGTGACGTTGTGGCAGGAGCAGATCACCGCGTCGTCGGGCAGCGCCGACGGGCCGAGCGCGGCCGGGGCCCCCGCACCGGCGGGCAGCACCAGCGACTCCGGCGCGACCGGCGGCACCGAGCCGGTGAACGCCCGCAGCGTGCCGTACGCCTCCGCGTCGCCGACCAGGATGCCGCCGAGCAGCGTGCCGTCCCGGCCGATCACCAGCTTCTTGTACAGGCCCGCGCGGGAGTCGGAGTAGACGACGTCCAGGCAGTCCTCGGCGGTGCCGTGCGCGTCGCCGAAGGACGCCACGTCCACGCCGAGCAGCTTCAGCTTGGTGGACAGGTCGGCGCCGGTGAAGGCGGCCTCGTCCTCGGCGATGGTCGCCGCGGCCGTCTCCGCCTGCTCGTAGCCGGGCGCGACCAGGCCGTACACCCGGCCGTCGGCGGCCAGCGCGCACTCGCCGATCGCGAACACGTGCGGGTCGGTGACCGTGCGGCACTGCTCGTCGACGGAGATGCCGCCGCGCTCGCCCACCGCCAGGCCGCAGTCGCGGGCGAGCTGGTCGCGGGGGCGGACGCCGGCGGAGAACACCACCATGTCGGTGGCGAGTTCGGAGCCGTCGGACAGCTTCATGCCGGTGACGGCGCCGGTCTCGTCGACGGTGATTTCCTGGGTGCCGACGCCCGTGTGGACGCTCAGCCCCATGTCCTCGATGGTGCGCAGCAGCGCCGCGCCGCCGCCCTCGTCGACCTGCACCGGCATCAGCCGCGGCGCGAACTCCACGATGTGAGAGGTGAGTCCGAGACCCTTGAGCGCGCCGGCCGCCTCCAGGCCGAGCAGGCCGCCGCCGACCACCGCACCGGTCTTCGCCCTGCTCCGCGCGTACTCCTCGATGGCGAGCAGGTCCTCGATGGTGCGGTAGACGAAACAGCCCTCGGCGTCCTTGTTCGGCACCGGCGGCACGAACGGGTAGGAGCCGGTCGCCAGCACCAGCACGTCGTAGCCGACGACCAGACCCGAGCGGGCGGTCACCGTGCGCGCCTCGCGGTCCACGTGCTCGGCCGGGTCGCCGACGTGCAGTTCGATGCCGTGGTCCTCGAGGAACGTCAGGTCGGTCAGCGACAGGTCCTCGGGCGTCCGCCCGGAGAAGTACGAGGTGAGCTGCACGCGGTCGTAGGCGGGACGCGGCTCCTCGCACAGCACGACCACGCGGTGCGTGGCGGTCAGGCCGCGCTCGGCGAGCGCCTCCAGGAAGCGCTGGCCGACCATGCCGTGGCCGACGAGCACGATGGTCGAGGTGTCCGTGGGCATCAGGAGCCTCCGTCGTTGGTGAGCAGGTGGAGCAGGGGCCCGCCGTCGGACGGGAGCGGCTCTGCTCCCTCCCAGGCGCGCGCCAGGGCGCCGACGGTGCCGAGTTCGCCGACCAGCACGCCGCCGACCAGGCGGTCGTCGCGGACCACGACCTTGCGGTAGGTGCCGCGGGTGGCGTCGGCGAGCTGCACCACGTCGTCGCCCGGCAGCACCTCGGTCTCGCCGAAAGCGGCCAGGTCGAAGGGGCTGTCCGGGCCGGTCAGGGTGAGCCGGGTGAGCGAGCGGGTGCCGGTGTAGCGGGCGGCGGTGTCCCCGGCGAGCAGGGCGGCGAGCGCGTCGGCCTGCTCCAGGGCGGGCGTGGCCAGTCCGTAGACGGTGCCGGCGTGCTGGACGCAGTCGCCGACCGCGTGGATGTACGGGTCGGAGGTGCGCAGCTCGTCGTCGACGACGACGCCCTTGGCCACGTCGAGCCCTGCGGCCTGGGCGAGGGACACCCTCGGGTGCACCCCGCAGGCCAGCACCACCAGGTCGGCGTCCAGGGCGTAGCCGTCGGCCATCTCCACCGAGCGGACCGCGCCGCCGACGCAGCGCACGTCCCGCACCCGGCACTCGGTGTGCACCTCCACGCCGAGCCCGGTCAGATGGCGCAGGACCAGTGCGGAGGCGGCCGGGTCGAGCTGGCGCTCCATCAGCCGCTCGGACTGCTGGGCGAGGACCACCTGCGCGCCGCGCACGGCCAGCGCGCGGGCCGCGGACACGCCGAGCAGCCCGCCGCCGATCACCACCGCCCGCACGCCCGGCCGCACCTCGGCGGACAGGCCCAGGCAGTCGTCCAGGGTGCGGAACGCGTGCACGCCCCGGGGCAGCTCGCGGTCCTCGGTGAACAGGCCGCGCAGCGGCGGCAGGACGGGGTTGGAGCCGGTGGCCAGCACCAGCCGCCCGTAGGAGATCTCCGAGCCGTCCGCGCAGACGGCCGTCCGCCGGTCCCGGTCGATACCGGTGACCCGGGCGCGGACCAGCTCCGCGGGGGCGGGCAGGGCGATCACCTCGGGCCGGTAGCGCCCGGCGAGCACCTCGGCGAGCAGCACCCGGTTGTACGGCGGGTGCTCCTCCTCGCCGATCAGCGTCACGGGCGTGCCCAGCTCGCCGAGCCGCCGGGCGAGACGTACGCCCGCGAGGCCGGAGCCGATCACCACCACACGCTCGTTCGAGGTCATGTCCCGAGCCTGCGGGGCGGGTGTTTCCCGGTGGCATCCCTTCTGTTTCCCGCGCGGAACGCTGCCCTCAGCGGCCGGGGGCACGGGGTGTGAGGCTTCCCGAGGCGGTCGTGGGGCGGGTGTGAGGAGGCCAACCTCAACAAACGCTCATCTTGATGGACGCACCATCTACCGTCTCCATAGGCTCGCGGCCATGCCCGACATATCGCTGACCACGGTCGTCCTGCTCTGCCTGGCCGCGCTCGCCGCCGGCTGGATCGACGCCGTGGTGGGCGGCGGCGGGCTGCTGCTCCTGCCCGCCCTGCTGCTCGGCCTGCCCGCCGGCACCCCGGCCGCGCACGCGCTGGGCACCAACAAGGCGGTCGCGATCGTAGGCACCACGGGCGCGGCGGTGACGTACGCGCGCAAGGCGCCGGTGGACGTGCGGACGGCGGTGCGGATTGGGCTGGCCGCCCTCGCCGGGTCGTCCGGCGGGGCGTTCCTCGCGGCCGGGATGAGCACGGAGGTGCTCAAGCCGGTGATCATGGTGGTGCTGCTCGCGGTGGCCGCCTTCGTCATCCTGCGGCCCGCCTTCGGCACCGCGCCCGCGCCGGGCCCGGCGACCCGGCGGCAGATCCTCGCCGCGATCGGCCTGGCCGGTCTCGGCATCGGCTTCTACGACGGCCTGATCGGCCCCGGCACCGGCACGTTCCTCGTCCTGGCGCTCACCGCCCTGCTCCACCTTGACCTGGTCACCGCCTCGGCCACCGCGAAGATCGTCAACTGCTGCACCAACGCGGGCGCCCTGGCCACCTTCGCCTGGCAGGGCGCGGTGCTGTGGCAACTGGCGGCCCTGATGGCGGTCTTCAACCTCGCGGGCGGCACGCTGGGCGCCCGCACCGCCCTGAAGCGCGGCAGCGGCTTCGTCCGCGTGGTCCTGCTGACGGTGGTGTTCGCACTGGTGGCGAACATGGCGTACGAACAGTGGCTGGCGTAGGCCTGTGCGCGGGGGCGCGCCGTGGGGATACTGAGCCGGACATGATCACCTCGGGAGAGGCACGGCCATCACCGGACCCACGGTCACCGCACCGCTGAAAGCTGTTCTCGCCGCCGCCGTCGTCTGCGCGGCCGCCACCGCCTGCGGCACGCACCCCGAGCCCGACGCGAGGGCGCTGCCTCCCGCGTCCGCCACGGACACCGCCGCCCGGCCGGTCACCGCGGTGATGCCGGACGTCACCGGCGGCAACGCGCTCCGGGCGCAGGAGCAGATGGACGGCACGCAGGTCCGCTTCGAGGACGCCACCGGGAAGGACCGCGAGGTGGTGGACCCGCAGGCGTGGCGCGTCTGCGGCAGCACGCCGGGGGCGAACCGGCAGATCACGTCGTACCCGGTGGTCCTCCTGGTGGTCCCCGGCACGGAGTCCTGCCCGGACGGGGCGTCGGGCTGAGGGAAGGTCACCGCGTCCCCGTCAGATGGGCGTAGACGACCACGTTGCCCCGGTAGCCGGTCGTGGGGGAGTAGCCGGCGCCGCAGGTGATGACGCGGAGTTCCGGGCGGCCGGCCGCGCCGTAGACCTTCTCGTCGGGGAAGTCGCGGGCGTCGTACGCCTCGACGGCGTCCACGGTGAACACGGCGACCGTGCCGTCCCGCCGGGCCACCTCGACCGTGCTGCCCTTGCGCAGGGCGCCGAGGGAGTAGAACACGGCCGGTCCGTCGGCGTTGTCGACGTGGCCCGCGACGATCGCGGTGCCCCGCTCGCCGGGGGTGGCGCCGGCCTCGTACCAGCCGGCCAGGTCCGGGCGGTCGGCGGGCGGCACGTCCAGGGAGCCGGCCGGGGTCAGCCCCAGGCCCGTCAGCGGCGCGTCCACGCCGATCGCGGGGATGCGCACCCGGTCGGGCGGCGACGGCGGCAGCGCGGGCACCGCGGACCGCGCCGGGCCGTGCGCGTCGAGTCCGGAGTGCGCCTGCGCGGCGGACGGCTGCGGCGGGGCGTCGCCCCCGCCGTCCCGCAGCAGCACGGCCCCCGCGCACAGGGCGCACACCGTGACGGCGGCTATCGCTGCGTTGCCCGGACTCCCGGTCCGGCGGAACCTGCGGCGCATGGGGTGACCTCACCTCGAACGGGCCCCGTGCCCCCCTCCGGGCCGCGAGGGGCGTCGGACCCGGAGGGGGAGGGGACTTGCGGTACCAGCGGGACGGGCAGCGGAGGATGCCCGTCAGATCCCGTCGCCTCTCGCCCGGCGATGCAGGAGCCAGGTACCGCCCGCGGCGGCGACGGCGAGGGCCGTCACGCCTGCCGCGGTCTGTACGGGGTCGGAGCCCAGCGCGCCACCGACCCCCGTCTTCACGCTTCCTCGGGGAACCACCAGCTCCGCGTCGGGCGTCAGCGTCACCACGAGGTCCCCGGTCACCCGGCGCCCGCTCCCGGCGCACGCGACGACGACCTCGTACGTCCCCGGCTGCGCGCTCGGCGGCACCTGGAACTGCCCGATCGCCTCCCCCTCGTGCGTGCTCGGCGCCAGCGTGAACCGGCCCGCGCCGACGGCGGAGGCGTCGCCCGCCGCCGTGCCCTCCTCGCCGCAGGCCGCGGTGTTCGCCGAGACCTGCGCGCCCGGGGCGACGGACGACGGGTACATCCGCAGACCGGCGGTCGACGGGCCGGGGGCCTCCCCGGCGTACGCGGGGGAGGCGAGAAGCCCCGCGGCGGCCACGGCGAGTGCGGCGCCGGTCGTGCCGGTCAGCAGCCGGGCGGTACGTCGCATCGATGCTCCCTCGAGCTCACGGAGGTGACCCGGCCCGCGGCACCCCCATGTGCCGCCGTCGACCGCGTCCCTGCCCCTCCGAGGTAAATGCCCCCGCGCCCGCACCGCTCCCTGAGAGGGCGTCAGGGCGGCGGCTGAACGGGTGTCAGCGGCCCGGGACGCCCTCGGTCCGCGGTGTGTTTGAGCAGGTCAACGCCGTGGCGCTGGGCGGCGGGGCGGCGTGCGGGCGGATTGGGCCGGGCGGGGCGGCGAAGGGCTGACCGGGCGAGGGCGCGCCCCGATGCGGACACGCGGGGCGTCTCACGCCGCCCCCCGCCAGTCCCCGCCCTCCACCCGCGTCCCCCGCGCCCGCAGCCGGACCGCGACCGCCGGGGCGGCGACGTACACCCACGCCCGGACCGTCGTGCCGTCGGCCTCCCGCACCACCGGACGCTCCACCCGGTCGTACAGGTTGCGCGGGTCGCCCGGGACGTACTCCTCCAGGCGGTCAAGCAGCCCCAGCAACTCCTCGTACGCCTGCGGCCGGGCGGTCACCAGCTCGCCGCGCACCTCGCCCTCCGGAGCCTCGACGGCGTACGGGTAGCCGGGCCCCTCGTACAGCACCGCGCCCCGCAGCAGGCCCGCCTCCTCGTGTGCCGTGCGGCCGCGCAGGAAGCGGTCGTGGTTGGTCTCGCCGGGGCGGAGGGTGCCGTAGACGAAGAAGGGGAGGTTCACTCGCTCACCTGCGCGGACGGTCGGCGGAGCCCCTCTGCACGGAAGTGCCACCGGAGCCTTGCGGGAACGATTCTCTCCCCTCACACACCCCCACATTCGCGCTATGGACATGACAGTCGGGCCGCCACTTGAATCGCGGGCACCACCCGCGCCGCCCCGCCCCCCACCCGCGCCGGGGCGCCCGTTCCAGGAGACCGCTTGAGCCCGATACGGCATGCCCGACGTTCCCGCCTCGCCGCCGCGGGAGCCGCCGTCACCGGCGCCGCCCTGCTGGCCGCCGCCCTCACCCCCACCACCGCCGGCGCGGCCGACCGCCCCACCCGCGCCGCCGCGATCGACGCCGCCGCCTCCGTCCTGGCCGACCGCGCCGACGCCCTCGGCATCACCGCCGCCCAGGAGACGAAGGTCCGCGACGTCGTCGTCGACGCGGACGGCGGCCGCCACGTCCGCTACGACCGCACCTACCGCGGACTCCCCGTGCTGGGCGGCGACTTCGTGCTGCACCTCGCCCCCGACGGGTCCTACCGCGACGTCACCCGCGCCACCCGCGCCGCGATCGACCTGCCCACCGTCTCCCCGCGCCTTGCCGCGCCCCGCGCCGCCGGCCTCGCCGCGAACCTGCTGCGCGCCGCGCACCTCGGCGAGACCCTGAACCGGCTCACCGCCCGGCCCGAGCTGGTCGTCGACGCCCTGCACGGCGCCCCCCGCCTCGCCTGGCGCACCGACGCCGTCGCGCAGGACTCCGCCGGCAACCCGGTCGCCCGCACCGTCCTCACCGACGCGCACACCGGCGCCCGCATCGACGCCTGGGACAGGCTGGAGAGCGTCTCCGGCGACGGCAGGTCCCTCTACGGCGGCACGGTCCCGCTGGAGACCACGCGGACCGCGTCCGGGTACGAGCTGAAGGACCCCACCCGCGGCGACACGTACACCGGCGACGCGGGCAACCGCACCGACCTGTGCGTCCTCGTCGTCTGTGTCATCCGCGCCCCCGCCCCCGTCGTCACCGACGCCGACAACCACTGGGGCACCGGCACCGCCGCCGACCGCGCCACGGCCGCCGTGGACGCCCAGTACGGCACCGACGTCACCTGGGACTACTACGAGGACACGCACGGCCGCCGGGGCATCGCCGGCGACGGCAAGGGCTCCTACAACCGCGTCCACTACGGCAACGCCTACAACAACGCCTTCTGGGACGACCGCTGCTTCTGCATGACCTACGGCGACGGCGACGGCACCCTGATGGGCCCGCTGGTCTCCCTGGACGTCGCCGGGCACGAGATGACCCACGGCGTGACCTCGAAGACGGCCGGGCTGACCTACTCGGGCGAGTCCGGCGGCCTGAACGAGGCCACCTCGGACATCTTCGGCACGCTGGTGGAGTTCCACGCGGCCAACGCGCAGGACCCGGGCGACTGGCTGATCGGCGAGGAGGTCGTCCGCGACGGCTTCGGGAAGGACGCCCTGCGCTTCATGGACCGCCCGTCCAAGGACGGCACGTCGGCGGACTGCTGGGACGCGTCGGTCAAGGACCTCGACGTCCACTACTCCTCCGGCGTCGCCAACCACTTCGCCTACCTGCTCGCCGAGGGCAGCGGCGCCAAGACCCTGGGCGGCGTCGCCCACAACTCCCCGACCTGCGACGGCTCCACGGTCACCGGCATCGGCCGCGCCGAGCTCGGCAAGATCTGGTACCGCGCCCTGACGGTCCACATGACCTCGTCGACCGACTACGCCGGCGCCCGCACCGCCACCCTGGAAGCGGCGGCGGACCTCTACGGCGAGGGCGGCACCGAGCACCAGGCGGTCGCGGCCGCCTGGAGCGCGGTGGGCGTGGGCTGACCCGCCCCCTGTCCCGGAGGCGGTGCGCTCACGGGCGTACCGCCTCCAGCCGTACCGCGCACGCCTTGAACTCCGGCATCCGGGACGTCGGGTCGAGGGCGGGGTTGGTGAGCGTGTTGGCCCGGCCCTCACCGGCCCAGTGGAACGGCATGAACACCGTGTCCGGGCGGATCGACGTGGTGATCCGGGCCGGGGCCACCGCCCGGCCGCGCCGCGACACCACGGCCACCGGGCCGCCCTCGACGGCGCCGATCCGCTGCGCGAGCCGCGGGTGCAGTTCCACGAACGGGCCGGGCGCGGCGGCGTTCAGCTCGTCGACGCGCCGCGTCTGGGCGCCGGACTGGTACTGCGCCACGACCCGCCCGGTGGTGAGCAGCACCGGGTACTCCTCGTCGGGTTCCTCCGCGACCGCCCGGTGCGACACCGGCACGAACCGGGCCCGGCCGTCCTCGGTGGCGAACCGGTCGAGGAAGAGACGGGGGGTGCCGGGGTGGACGGTCTCGTCCGAAGGCTTTCCGGGCGCCGGGCAGGGCCAGAACACCCCGTTCTCCTCGGCCAGCCGCCGGTAGGTGATCCCCGAGTAGTCCGCCGGGCCGCCCGCGCTCGCCCGCCGCAGCTCCTCGAAGACTTCCTCGGGGTCCGTCGGGAAGCGCTTCTCCGGGCTGCCCTCGCCGCCCAGCCGGGCCGCGAGCTCGTGCAGCACCTCCAGGTCGCTGCGCACACCCGGCGGCGGGCTGATCGCCCGGCGGCGCAGCAGCACCCTGCCCTCCAGGCTGGTGGTGGTGCCCGTCTCCTCCGCCCACTGCGTCACCGGCAGCACGACGTCGGCGAGCCCGGCCGTCTCCGACAGCACCACGTCGCACACCGCGAGGAAGTCCAGCGAGCGGATCCGCTCCTCCACGTGCGCGGCGCGCGGCGCCGACACCACCGGGTTGGACCCCATCAGCAGCAGCGCGCGGACGTCCGAGCCCAGCGCGTCCAGCAGCTCGTAGGCGCTGCGGCCAGGACCCGGCAGGCTGTCCGGGTCGACGCCCCACACCTCCGCCACGTGCGCCCGCGCCGCCGGGTCGGTCAGCTTGCGGTAGCCGGGCAGCTGGTCGGCCTTCTGGCCGTGTTCGCGCCCGCCCTGCCCGTTGCCCTGCCCGGTCAGACAGCCGTACCCGGACAGCGGGCGGCCGGGCCTGCCGGTCGCCAGGGCCAGGTTGATCCAGGCGCTCACCGTGTCGGTGCCCTTGGCCTGCTGCTCCGGGCCGCGCGCGGTGAGCACCATCGCCGACTCGGGCTCGCAGAACAGCCGCACGGCCTCGCGGAGCTGCGGCACGGAGACGCCGGTGACGCGCTCCACGTACTCCGGCCAGTGCGCCATCGCCGCGGCCCGGGTGTCCTCCCAGCCCACCGTGCGCTCCCGGATGTACTCCTCGTCGGTGCGCCCCTCGGCGACGGCCAGGTGCAGCAGGCCCAGGGCCAGCGCCAGGTCGGTGCCGGGGCGCGGCGCCAGGTGCAGGTCGGCCTGCTCGGCGGTGCGCGTGCGGCGCGGGTCGACGACGATCAGGGTGCCGCCGTTCTCCTTCAGCTCGGTGAAGTAGCGCAGCGCCGGAGGCATGGTCTCGGCGGGGTTGGAGCCGACGAGGATCACGCAGCCGGTCCTCGGGATGTCCTCCAGCGGGAACGGCAGCCCCCGGTCGAGCCCGAACGCCCTGCCTCCCGCGGCGGCGGCCGACGACATGCAGAACCGCCCGTTGTAGTCGATCTGCGAGGTGCCCAGCACCACCCGCGCGAACTTCCCCAGCGCGTACGCCTTCTCGTTGGTGAGCCCGCCCCCGCCGAACACCCCGACCGCGTCCGCGCCGTGGTCCGCGCGAGCGCCGCCGATCCCTTCGGCGACCCGGTCCAGCGCCTCCTCCCAGGAGGCCGGCTCCAGCGTGCCCGCCGCCGACCGCACCAGCGGCGAGGTCAGCCGCACGGCCGAGGACAGCACGGCCGGCGCGGTCCGCCCCTTCCCGCACAGCGCCCCCCGGTTCACCGGGAAGTCCGCGCGCTCGCTCACCTCGACGGTCCGCCCGCCGTCGGCCGGCGTCAGGTTCATGCCGCACTGCAGCGCGCAGTAGGGGCAGTGCGTGGACGTCACGGTTTCTCGCATACGGCCCAGGCTGCGGTCCCGGTGTTACGCACCAGGCCGAACGCTGTTACACCCGGGACACGGTGCCCTCTCGGGCGGACGGGGGGCGTGGTGAGGGGCCGACGTGCCCCGCTCAGACGCCGACGAGCCGGACGCGGTCGCCGCACAGTCGCGCCATGTCATCGATGTCGGACGTCAGCATGACCACCGGGCCCGGCTGACGCAGCGCCATCTCCGCCACCGTGGCGTCGATCGCGTACGTGTGCCCGTGCAGGCCGGTGGCCTTGAGCAGCTCCGCAGCCGCTCTCGCCGCCTGCTCGGTCACCGGCTCGACCCTGACGCGGGACAGTACCCACCGCATCCGGGCGGTGTTCACCCGCGCGTGACTCACCTCGACGATGGTGTTGGCTCCTACGACGAAGTCGGCTCCCGCCGAGTGAAACACCTGGAACATCGCGGCGATCTTGCGGTCCTGCGCGATCCAGGCGGAGAGGCCCTCGGCGTCCAGGACGACCGTCTCGACGTGCCCGCTCACGCCGCGCTCGCCGAACCGCCGGCCTCGGTGTCGCCGAAGATCCGGGAGCGGGCCTCCGCCAGTTCCTCCTCGGTGAAGGCGCCGTGCTCCTCCTGATGACGCAGAAGATCAGCCCCGAGCAGCTGATGACGCAGCTGGCGCGCCACGGCTTCGGCGACATAGCCGGAGACGTTGTCGGTGAGCTTCTTCAGTTCGGCGACCTGCTCCGTCGGGAGGGTCACCGTGATGCGCGTCGTGTCCGCCATGGACGAAAGCATACTCCGGTATGCGCGCTTGAGTCGTCAGTCAGGCGCGGCGGACCCCCGCGCGTCCGCCAGTGCCCTCCGCACCCCCGGCTCCTTCGGCCCGAGGAAGTGCGGATCCGGGCGGAACACCGCGTCCAGGGCCGCCTTGCCCGCCGCCAGGACCTCGCGGGCGCCGCCGTAGTACCAGGTGGCGTCGTGGCGGTCGTCCACGCCGACGCCGTACGACTCGACGCCGGCCGCCTCGCACAGCGCCACCGCGCGGCGGATGTGGAAGCCCTGGCTGATCAGCACCGCGCGGTCCACCCCGAAGATCTTCCGGGCGCGGACGCAGGAGTCCCAGGTGTCGAAGCCCGCGTAGTCGCTGACGATCCGCGTCCGCGGAACCCCGTGGCGGGTCAGATAGGCGCGCATCGCGTCCGGCTCGTCGTAGTCCTCGCGGCTGTTGTCGCCGGTGACCAGCACCACCCGGATCCGCCCCGCGCGGTACAGCTCCGCCGCCGCGTCCAGCCGGTGCGCGAGGTACGGCGACGGCTCCCCGTCCCACAGCCCCGCGCCGAACACCACGGCCACCTCGGTGCGCGGCACATCGGCGACGGTGCGCAGCCGGTCGCCGGTGCTCAGCCGCAGCCAGGTCGCCGGCAGCAGCGCCAGCACGCACACCGCCACCAGGGCCCGCACCAGCCGCCGCTGCCCCGCACGGGTGCGCGGCAGCCGTGGACGGCGGACGGTGATACGGCGCATGGGACGGCCTCCCCGGGTCGGTCCTGGACCCGGTAGGACGCCGTGCCGGGGCCCGCGGTTCGCGCGCTGTGACCGGCCTCACGCGGCGTGGGAGGGGAGGCCGGCCACCTCACACCGCCCTCCGCCCCCGCGTGAACACCCCGCAAACACCCGTGACCCCGGCGCAACGGCAGGGCAACCTCGTCCGGTCACGCTCGCTGCATGACGGCGTATCCGACGCACCCCGGCACCCGGCCCCGCCCGGCCGCCCCGCCCCCCGCCCTCGTCGTGGTGGCCCACGGCAGCCGCGACCCGCGCGCCCTGGTCACCGCCCTGCGGCTGCTGGAGCGGGTCCGCGCCCTGCGGCCCGGTCTCCCGGTGCACCTGGGGCACATCGAGCTGAACGCCCCGCTGCTCCCCGGCACCCTCGACGAGCTGGCCGCGTCCGGCGCCGGGTCCGCCGTGCTCGTGCCGCTGCTGTTCGGCCGCGGCCACCACGTCACCCGGGACATCCCCGACGCCGCCGCCGCGGCGCCCCTGCCCACCCGCGTCGCCGACCCGCTCGGCGCGCACCCCCTGCTCGTGGACGCCCTGCACGCCCGGCTCACCGAGGCGGGCTGGCAGGCGCCCCGGGGTGCGGAGGAGCGCCGCCGCAGCGCCGTGGTGCTGGCCGCCGCGGGGTCCCGCGCCCCCGCGTCCCGCGCCGACACCGAGCGCATCGCCGCCCTGCTCGCCGCCCGGCTCGGCGTGCCCGCCGTCCCCGCCTACGCCTCCGCCGCCGCGCCCACCGTGTCCGACGCGGTCCGCGCCCTCGCCGCCCGCGGGCGCACCCGGGTCGCCGTCGCCTCCTGCTTCACCGCGCCCGGCCGGTTCGCCGCCGAGTGCGCCCGGGCGGCCCCCGGCACCGTCTCCGGCCCGCTGGGCACCCACCCCGCGATGGCCCGCCTGCTCCTCCACCGCTACGACCAGGCGCTGCGCACCGCGGCCCCGGTCGCCGGGCCGGCCGCCCTCGCGACGGCCTGAGAGGGCCACCGGTGTCCGGGACGTCACCGGCCGGGGCTACTGTCGGCTCATGGAAGGCATCACGTCCGGCACGTCCGCCCCGTCCGCGCACCACTTCCCGCCCGCCGGGTACGACCCGTCGGCCGTCGAGCGCTGGGCCACCGAGCCCGACAAGCGTCCGGGCCGCACCGCCTTCCAGCGCGACCGGGCACGCGTGCTGCACTCCGCGGCGCTGCGCCGCCTCGCCGGCAAGACGCAGGTCGTCACCCCCGGCGAGCAGAGCCAGGTGTGGGACGCCAGCCCCCGCACCCGCCTCACCCACTCCCTCGAATGCGCCCAGGTCGGCCGGGAACTGGGCGCCGCCCTCGGCTGCGACCCCGACCTGGTGGAGGCCGCCTGCCTCTCCCACGACCTGGGCCACCCGCCGTTCGGGCACAACGGCGAACAGGCGCTGAACGAGTTCGCCCAGGACTGCGGCGGCTTCGAGGGCAACGCCCAGTCGCTGCGCCTGCTCACCCGCATCGAGCCCAAGCGGTTCACCCCCGACGGCTCCGTCGGCCTCAACCTCACCCGGGCCACCCTCGACGCGGCCACCAAGTACCCCTGGCCGCGCGGCGCCCACCCCACCGACCCGGCCTCGGTGAAGTTCGGCGTCTACGACGACGACCGCCCGGTCTTCGAGTGGCTCCGCAAGGACGCCCCCGGCACCCGCACCTGCTTCGAGGCGCAGGTCATGGACTGGGCGGACGACGTGGCGTACTCGGTCCACGACGTGGAGGACGGCCTGCACGCGGGCCACATCGACCCCAACTGCCTGCACGCCGACCCGGAGCGGGACGCCGTCTTCGCGGTCGCCGTCGGCCGGTACGTCCCCGCCGACACCGACCCCGCCGAGCTGGCGGAGGCCCTCGACCGGCTGCTCGCCCAGGAGTGGTGGCCGCACGGCTACGACGGCACCGCCGTCGCCCAGGCCCGCCTCAAGGACGCCACCAGCCAGCTCATCGGCCGCTTCTGCCTCGCCGCCGAGGGCGCCACCCGGCAGGCGTGGGGCGGCGGCCGCCTCACCCGGTACGCGGCCGAGCTGGTCGTCCCGCGCTCCACCCGCATGGAGTGCGCGGTCCTCAAGGCGGTCGCCGACCGGTACGTCATGCAGCGCGCCGAGCAGGAGCGGCTCCGCGCCGACCAGCGCGTCGTCGTCATGGAGCTGGCGGAGGCGCTGACCGCCCGCGCGCCCGAGGGACTGGACCCGCAGTTCCGCACGCTGTTCGACCGGGCCCCGGACGACCGGGCCCGCAAGCGGGTCGTCGTGGACCAGATCGCGTCCCTGACGGACGCCTCGGCCCGCTCGCTGCACGCCCGGCTCACCGCCCGTACGTGAGACAGGTGGCCTGATCGGGTCACTCCCCCTTCCCGCGGGCCTCCGCGTGCGGGAGGCTCGCTGGTGGCAACGCTCGAAGGAGGCATCACGTGGTCGACGCGGATCAGACTTTCGTCATCGTGGGAGGCGGCCTGGCCGGCGCCAAGGCGGCCGAGACGCTGAGAGCGGAGGGCTTCACCGGCCGCGTGATACTGATCTGCGACGAACGCGACCACCCCTACGAGCGTCCGCCGCTGTCCAAGGGCTACCTCCTCGGCTCGGCGGAGCGCGACAGCGTCTTCGTGCACGAGCCCGCCTGGTACGCGCAGCACGACGTGGAGCTGCACCTGGGGGCGACCGTCGCCGCCGTGGACCGCGCCGCGAAGACCGTCCGCTTCGGCGAGGACGGCACCACCGTCCGCTACGACAAGCTGCTGCTCGCCACCGGCGCCGAGCCCCGCCGCCTCGACATCCCGGGCACCGACCTCGTCGGCGTGCACCATCTGCGCCGCCTCGCCCACTCCGAGCGCCTCAAGGGCGTCCTCACCACCCTCGGCCGGGACAACGGCCACCTGGTGATCGCCGGCGCGGGCTGGATCGGCCTGGAGATCGCGGCGGCGGCCCGGCACTACGGCGCGGAGGTCACCGTCGTCCACCGGGGGCCGACCCCGTTGCACTCGGTGCTCGGGCCGGAGCTCGGTCAGCTCTTCGCGGAGCTGCACCGCGAGCACGGCGTCCGCTTCCACTTCGGTGCCACGCTCACCGAGATCACCGGCCAGGACGGCATGGTCCTCGCCGCCCGCACCGACGACGGCGAGGAGCACCCGGCGCACGCCGTGCTCGCCGCGATCGGGGCGGCCCCGCGGACCGCCCTCGCGGAGGCGGCGGGCCTGGAGCTGGCCGACCCCGCGTCGGGCGGCGGCGTCCTCGTCGACGAGCGGCTGCGCACGTCCGACCCGGACGTCTACGCGGCCGGCGACGTCGCGTCCTTCCCGCACGCCCTGTTCTCCACCCGGCTGCGGGTGGAGCACTGGGCCAACGCGCTGAACGGCGGACCGGCCGCGGCCCGCGCCATGCTCGGCCGCGACGAGATCTACGACCGCGTCCCGTACTTCTTCACCGACCAGTACGACCTCGGGATGGAGTACTCGGGCTGGGCGCCCCCCGGGTCCTACGACCAGGTGGTGATCCGGGGCGACGCGGGGAAGCGGGAGTTCATCGCGTTCTGGGTGCGCGAGGGGAGGGTGCTGGCCGGGATGAACGTGAACGTGTGGGATGTCACGGAGCCGATCCAGCGCCTGATCCGGTCGCGGGAGGCGGTGGACACGGAGGCGCTGGCGGATCCGCATGTGCCGTTGGAGAGCCTGGTCGCCTAGGAAGGTGCCGGGGGTGCGTTCGGCGCGGGTGCGGCTTCGTTGTGGCTGGTCGCGCCCACGAGGCGAAGCGCACATGTCACAGCCCCGCGCCCCTTCGGGGGCGTCCGGCCGGACCGGGTTGTCACATCGGCCCCGTAGAATTCACGCGTGGCCGGGAGGATCAACGACGAGGACGTGAAGGCGGTTCGGGACGCGGTCCCGATCGACGCCGTGGTGTCCGAGTACCTCCAGCTGCGCAACGCGGGCGGCGGCAACCTCAAGGGCCTCTGCCCGTTCCACGACGAGAAGTCGCCGTCCTTCCAGGTCAGCCCGAGCAAGGGACTCTTCCACTGCTTCGGCTGCCAGGAGGGCGGCGACACCATCACGTTCGTGATGAAGATCGACCACCTCTCCTTCTCGGAGGCGGTCGAGCGGCTGGCCGGACAGGCCGGCATCACCCTGCGCTACGAGGAGGGCGGGTACAACCCGTCCCACCAGCGCGGGGAGCGCATCCGCCTGGTCGAGGCGCACAAGCTGGCCGCCGAGTGGTACGCGGAGCAGCTCGCGACCAGCCCCGAGGCGGAGACCGGCCGGGTCTTCCTCGCCGAGCGCGGCTTCGACCAGGCCGCCGCCGTGCACTTCGGCGTCGGCTACAGCCCCCAGGGCTGGGACCACCTCACCCGCTTCCTGCGCGGCAAGGGCTTCAGCGACAAGGAGCTGGTGCTCTCGGGGCTGGCCCAGGAGGGCCGCCGCGGCCCCATCGACCGCTTCCGCGGCCGGCTGATGTGGCCCATCCGGGACATCGGCGGGGACGTCGTGGGCTTCGGCGCCCGCAAGCTCTACGAGGCGGACAACGGCCCGAAGTACCTCAACACGCCCGACACGGCGATCTACAAGAAGTCGCAGGTCCTCTACGGCATCGACCTGGCGAAGAAGGACATCGCGAAGTCCTCCCGCGCGGTCGTCGTCGAGGGCTACACCGACGTCATGGCCTGCCATCTCGCGGGCGTCACGACCGCCATCGCCACCTGCGGCACCGCCTTCGGCACCGACCACATCAAGATCCTGCGGCGTCTGCTGATGGACAACGGCTCGGCGCGTGTGATCTTCACCTTCGACGGTGACGCGGCCGGGCAGAAGGCCGCCCTGCGCGCCTTCGAGGACGACCAGAAGTTCGCCGCCGAGACGTACATCGCCATCGCGCCCGACGGCATGGACCCCTGCGACCTGCGGCTCGCCAAGGGCGACGAGGCGGTCGCCGACCTGGTCGAGCCGCGCACCCCGCTGTTCGAGTTCGCGCTCCGCCAGATCGTGAGCCGCTACGACCTGGACACCCCGGCCGGCCGGGCCGGCGCCCTCGACGAGGCCGCCCCGGTCGTCGCCCGGATCAAGAACAGCGGCGCGCAGCACGAGGTCGCCGTCCAGCTCGCCGGGATGCTCGGCATCCTCGACACCCAGTTCGTCGTCAAGCGGGTCGCCCAGCTCGCCCGCTGGGCCCGCGACCGCGGCGGCAAGGGCCCGGCGCCCGAGCGCGGCCGGCCCGGCGGCGGCGGCCCTCAGCAGTACGCCGCCGCCCCCGCCGCCCCGCGCGGCCCCGCCCTGAACCTCCGCAACCCGGTCTTCGCCACCGAGCGCGAACTGCTCAAACTCGCCCTGCAGCGCCCGGAGCTGGTCTCCCCGGCCTTCGACGCGTACGGCGTCGACGAGTTCACCGCCCCGCCGTACGCGGCCGTGCGTCAGGCGATCCTGGACGCGGGCGGCGCCGAGCACGGCGTCCAGGACCCGCAGGAGTACCTGATCCGGGTCCGCGACGCGGCCCCCGACGACACGGTCCGCGCCATGGTCACCGAGCTGGCGGTCGAGGCGATCATGCTGCACCGGGGCGTCAAGGACGTCGACGGGACCTACGCGGGCGCCCAGCTCGTCACGGTCCGCCGCCGCGCGGTCGAGCGCCGCATCCGCGACATCACCAGCCGCCTCACCCGCCTCGGCAACCACGGCGACCCGAGCGAACTCGCCTCCGTGCAGAACGAGTTGTGGGTCCTCCAGCAGTACGACCAGGCCCTGCGCGAACACGGCGCGGCAGCGCTGTAGTCACCGCTCCCTCCGCGAGAACGCCGCATCCCCCAGGGGGTGTCGGGCCTTCCGGATGACCGCGCGGTGACGGCCCGGACGCAAAAAGTCATCGCACGCCCCTCGTGGGGACGATGTGTCGTACCCCACACTGGGGGCGGTGCCTGAGTCCTCGGAGCGCGGCCGGCCCGTCGGCGACGGGTCGCACACCCCCGCGGTTCCGCTCATCGCGTACGGGACGGACAGCGGCGAGGCCGTCGACTCCGCCCCTGAAGTACCGCTGCCCCACCCCCAGGCAGCGATCATCCTGGAGGTCGCCCCCGTGCAGACCCAGACCCTCACCCAGACCGACACCGACGTCGTCGGCGCAGCGCCGGACGCGGATCTGCTGGTGGCGATGCCCGCGCCGAGCCGCGTCGGGCAGCGCCCCGGGACCGGGCCCGAGCCGCCCGCGCCGGTGGAGCCGCCGTCCGCGGAGGGCCCCGTCGAGGCCGGGCCGCCGGACGTCGTGGAGCCGGCCGGGCCCGTCGATCCGCGGATGCGGCCGGAGACCGGCGGTCCCTCCGCCGACCTGTTCCGCCAGTACCTGCGGGAGATCGGCCGCATCCCGCTGCTCACCGCCGCCGAGGAGGTGGAGCTCGCCCGCCGGGTCGAGGCCGGGCTGTTCGCCGAGGAGAAGCTGCGCCTCACCCCCGACCTGGACAGCCGCCTCGCGCACGACCTGGACCGGCTCGTCGTCATGGGCCGCATGGCCAAGCGCCGGCTGATCGAGGCGAACCTGCGGCTCGTGGTGTCCGTGGCCAAGCGGTACGTGGGGCGCGGGCTGACCATGCTCGACCTGGTCCAGGAGGGCAATCTCGGCCTGATCAGGGCCGTCGAGAAGTTCGACTACGCGCGCGGCTTCAAGTTCTCCACCTACGCGACCTGGTGGATCCGGCAGGCCATGTCCCGGGCCCTCGCCGACCAGGCCCGCACCATCCGGGTGCCGGTGCACGTGGTGGAGCTGATCAACCGCGTGGTGCGCGTGCAGCGGCGGATGCTCCAGGAACGCGGCTACGAGCCGACGCCGCAGGAGGTCGCCGCCCACCTGGACCTGCCGCCCGAGCGGGTGGGCGAGGTGCTGCGGCTCGCCCAGGAACCGGTGTCGCTGCACGCGCCCGTGGGCGAGGAGGACGACGTCGCGCTCGGCGACCTCATCGAGGACGGGGACGCCGCCAGCCCCGTGGAGTCGGCGGCGTTCCTGCTGCTGCGGCAGCACCTGGAGGCGGTGCTGTCCACGCTGGGGGAGCGCGAGCGCAAGGTGGTGCAGCTGCGCTACGGGCTGGCCGACGGGCGGCCCCGCACCCTGGAGGAGATCGGCCGTATCTTCGGGGTGACCCGCGAGCGGATACGGCAGATCGAGTCCAAGACCCTCAACAAGCTCCGCGACCACGCCTACGCCGACCAACTGCGCGGCTATCTCGACTAGTCGGCGGGTTCCGGAGGAGCCGGGAACGGCCCCTCCGGAACCGCGTGGCCTCAGTCCACCTCGGCGACCGCCTGTGTGAACTGCGCCTTGTACAGCCGGGCGTAGGCCCCGTCCGCCGCCAGCAGCTTGTCGTGCGCGCCCTGTTCGACGATCGCCCCGTTCTCCATGACGAGGATGGTGTCCGCGTCGCGGATCGTGGAGAGCCGGTGCGCGATGACGAACGACGTGCGGCCGTGCGCCAGCCGGGCCATCGCCTTCTGGATCAGCACCTCCGTACGGGTGTCCACGGAGCTCGTCGCCTCGTCCAGCACCAGGATCACCGGGTCCGACAGGAACGCCCGCGCGATGGTGATGAGCTGCTTCTCGCCCGCGCTCACCCCGCTGCCCTCGTCGTCGATGACGGTGTCGTACCCGTCGGGCAGGGTGCGGACGAACCGGTCGGCGTGCGCCGCCCGCGCCGCCTCCTCGATCTCCTCCCGGGTCACCTCACGGGTCGCGCCGTACGCGATGTTCTCCGCGATGGTGCCGCCGAACAGCCAGGTGTCCTGGAGCACCATGCCGATCCCGGCGCGCAGTTCGTCCCGCGTCATCCGCGCGATGTCCACCCCGTCCAGGGTGATCCGCCCGCCGGACACCTCGTAGAACCGCATCAGCAGGTTGACCAGGGTGGTCTTGCCCGCGCCCGTGGGGCCGACGATGGCGACCGTGCGGCCCGGTTCCACCGTCAGCGACAGGTCCTCGATCAGCGGCTTGTCCGGGTCGTAGCGGAACGACACATGCTCCAGTTCCACCCGGCCGCGCAGCTCCTCGGGACGCTCGGCGGGCGACGGGTCGGCCTTCTGCTCCTCGGCGTCGAGCACCTCGAAGACCCGCTCGGCGGAGGCCACGCCCGACTGCACCAGATTCGCCATCGACGCGACCTGCGTCAGCGGCATCGAGAACTGCCGCGAGTACTGGATGAACGCCTGCACGTCCCCGATGGACAGCGTCCCGGAGGCCACCCGCAGACCGCCGACCACCGCGACCAGCACATAGTTGAGGTTCGACACGAACATCATCAGCGGCTGCATGACACCGCTGTTGAACTGCGCCCTGAACCCGGCCTCGTACAGCGCCTCGTTCTCCTCGGCGAACTTCCGCGCCGACTCCTCCTGCCGCCCGAACACCTTCACCAGGGCGTGCCCGGTGTACATCTCCTCGACGTGCGCGTTGAGCGTGCCGGTGGAGCGCCACTGCTGCACGAAGTGCGGCTGCGACCGCTTGCCGACCCGGGTGGCGACGACGAACGACAGCGGCACCGTCACCAGCGCGACCAGCGCCAGGATCCAGGAGACGTAGAACATCATCGCCAGCACGCCGATGATGGTGAGCAGCGAGTTGATCAGCTGCCCCATCGACTGCTGGAGCGTCTGCCCGATGTTGTCGATGTCGTTGGTGGCCCGGCTCAGCACCTCACCGCGCTGCCGCTTGTCGAAGTACGACAGCGGCAGCCGCGACAGCTTCGTCTGCACGTCCTCGCGCATCCGGAACATCGTGCGGTTCACCGCCCGGTTCACCAGCCGGGTCGCCACCGCCATCAGCAGCCCGGCCGCGCCGAACACCGCCAGCGCGAGCAGCAGGACGTGCCCCACCGCGGTGAAGTCGATGCCCTGACCCGGTGTGAAGTCCGTGGAGCGGAGCATGTCGGCGACCTGGCCGTCGCCGCGCTCCCGCATCGACTGAAGCACCTGCTCCTTGGTGGCGCCCTCCGGCATGTCACGGCCCACGATGCCCGCGAACACCAGGTCGGTGGCCCGGCCCAGGATCTTCGGCCCGACCACGCTGAGCCCCACGCTCACCACGACACAGGCCAGCAGCCCGTACATGGTGAGGCGTTCCGGTCCGAAGCGGCCGAGCAGCCGCTTGCCGGACCCCTTGAAGTCGATCGACCGCTGGCCGGGAGCGACCCCCGCCGTCATCCGGCCCCCTGGCCCCGCCATCAGGCCGCCTCCGCTTCCGTCAGCTGGGAGAGCACGATCTCCCGGTAGGTCTCGTTCTCCGCCATCAGCTCGTGGTGCCGTCCGGCGCCGACGACCCGGCCCTCGTCCAGCACCACGATCCGGTCGGCGTCCCGGATGGTCGCCACCCGCTGGGCGACGATCACCACCGTCGCCTCGGCCGTCTCCCGCGCGAGCGCCGCGCGCAGGGCCGCGTCGGTGGCGTAGTCGAGCGCGGAGAAGGAGTCGTCGAAGAGGTAGATCTCCGGGCGCTGCACCAGCGTCCGGGCGATGGCCAGGCGCTGGCGCTGACCGCCGGAGACGTTCGTCCCGCCCTGCGCGATCGGCGCGTCGAGCCCGCCCTCCAGCCGCTCCACGAAGTCCTTGCCCTGCGCCACCTCCAGCGCGTGCCACAGCTCCTCGTCCGTGGCGTCCGGATTGCCGTAGCGCAGATTGGTCGCCACCGTGCCCGCGAACAGATACGGCTTCTGCGGCACCAGGCCGACGGTCCGCGCGAGCAGCGCCGGATCGACGTCCGCCACCGGCACCCCGTCGACCAGCACCTCGCCCTCGGTCGCGTCGAACAGCCGCGGCACCAGCCCCAGCAGCGTGGACTTGCCGCTGCCGGTGGAGCCGATCACGGCGGTGACCTCGCCGGGCCGCGCCACCAGATCGACCGCCCGCAGCACCGGCTCCTCGGCGCCCGGGTAGCGGAAGCCCGCGCCCCGGATCTCCAGATGCCCGTGCCGGCGCAGCTCGGTGACGGGCGCGGCGGGCGGCACCACGCTCGAGGAGGTGTCCAGCACCTCCTGGACGCGCTCGGCGCACACCTCGGCGCGCGGCACCATCATGAACATGAAGGTGGCCATCATCACGGACATGACGATCTGCATCAGATAGGCGAGGAACGCCGTCAGGTCGCCGATCTGCATCCCGCCGCTGTCGATGCGGTGCGCGCCGAACCACACCACCGCGATCGACGACAGGTTCACCACCGTCATGACCACCGGGAACATCAGCGCGAGCAGATTGCCGGTGCGCAGCGACACATCGGTCAGCTCGGTGTTGGATCCGTGGAACCGCCGCTGCTCGTACGTGTCCCGCACGAACGCCCGGATGACACGGTTGCCGGTGATCTGCTCGCGCAGCACCCGGTTCACCGTGTCCAGCCGCTTCTGCATGGTGCGGAACAACGGCCGCAGCCGGCGCACGATCAGCGTCACGCAGACGCCCAGCACCGGCACCACCGCGACCAGCACCCCGGACAGCGGCACGTCGAGACCGAGCGCCAGTACCACACCGCCCACGCACATGATCGGCGCCGACACCATCAGGGTGAACGCCATCAGGGTGAGCATCTGGATCTGCTGGACGTCGTTCGTCGTCCGCGTGATCAGCGACGGCGCCCCGAAGTGACCCACCTCACGGGCGGAGAAGGACTGCACCCGGTCGAAGACCGCGGCGCGCAGGTCCCGCCCCAGGGCCGCCGCCGTCCGGGCCCCGTAGTACACGGCGCCGACGTTGCAGACGACCTGCGCCAGCGAGATGCCGATCATCAGGCCGCCGTAGCCGAGGATGTAACCCGTGTCACCTTGGACGACACCGTTGTCGATGATGTCCGCGTTCAGCGTGGGCAGGTAGAGCGTGGCGCAGGTCTGCAGGAACTGCAGGGCCACCAGAAGGACGAGGGATCTCTTGTAGGGCCGTAGACGGTCACGTAGAAGTCGTATGAGCACGCTGCATCTCTCGGAGTGGACGGCGGGGCCAGTGGTTGCCCGTGGCCCCTATCGTCGAACACTCCACCGGCGTTACCTCAACCCATTTACGGGCCCCGGCGCGCCGTCCCCGCGCGCCCCCTCCTACTGCTGGAACGCCCCCGGATGGGTCTGCTCGCGCACCGCCACGTACTGCTGGCGCACCGCCTGCCCCACCGCCAGCTCCTCGCCCGGGTCCAGCACCTGCGCCACCGGACCCGGCCACACCGGCGGGGTCCGCGGATCGAGGGCGCCCTGCGAGACGCCGAGCGCCCAGGCCGCCTGCCGGGCCGCGCCCGTCGCCGCGTAGTCCGCGGGCTGCGGCACGACCACCTGCGCCCCGAACAGCGCGGGCGCCGCCGCCTGCACCGCGGGCAGTTCGGCCGCGGGCCCGAGCAGGAACACCCGCCGCACCTCCACACCCCGGCCGCGCAGCACGTCCAGCGCGTCCGCGAGCCCGCACAGCATCCCCTCGAACGCCGCCCGCGCCAGGTGCTCCGGCTTCATCGACTCCCGCCGCAGCCCCGCGAGGGTCCCCGCGGTGTGCGGCAGGTTCGGGGTGCGCTCGCCCTCCAGATACGGCAGCAGCACCAGCCCGTGCGCGCCCGGCGTCGACTTCATCGCCAGGTCGGACAGGCTCTCCAGGTCCGGCAGCCCCAGCAGTTCCGCGGTGCCGCGCAGCGCCCGCACCGCGTTCAGCGTGGTGACCACGGGCAGATGCATGCCCGTCGCGTCGGCCAGCGACGTGATCATGCCGGTGCGGTCGACGAGCGCCTCGGGGTGCACGGCCATCGCCGAGCCGGAGGCGCCCAGCGACACCACCGCGTCGCCGAGCCCGATGCCGAGCCCGAACGCCGCCGCCATCGTGTCCGCCGTGCCGGCGGAGATCATCAGCCCCTCGGGGGTGGTCCCGGCCGCGTCGGCCGGGCCGATCACCTCGGGAAGCATCGCCTGGTGCCCGAGCGCCAGCTCCACCAGGTCGGGCCGGTACCCGCCGGTGGCCGCCGCCCAGTAGCCGGTGCCGGAGGCGCCGCCCCGGTCGGTGGTCCGGCGCACCGGCCGGCCCAGCAGCTGCCACACCAGCCAGTCCTGCGCCTGCAGCAGCACGGCGGTGCGGGCCGCGTTCTCCGGTTCGGTACGGGCCATCCAGCGCAGCTTGGTCACCGGCTGTGCGGCGCCCGGCACACAGCCCACGGCCTGCGCCCACGCCTCGCGCCCGCCGAGCGCGTCGACCAGATCGGCCGCCGCGACCTGGGCGCGCTTGTCGCCCCCGGTCATCGCCGGGCGGACCGTGTTGCCCTGCGCGTCCAGCGGGACCAGCGCGCCCGCCTGCGCGGACACGCCGATCGCCTGCACGCCCTCCAGCAGCCCGCCGCTCGCGGCCTCGCCCAGGGACAGCAGCCAGGCCTGCGGGTCGACGTCCGAGGAGCGGCCGGCGTCGGCACCCTGCACCGGGTGCGGGGCGTACCCCTGCCTGAGCACGGCCCCGGTGTCCGTGTCACAGACGACGATGCGAGTGAAATCGGGCGCACTGTCCAGCCCGGCGACTATCCCCATACGGCGATTTTGCCGCATGGGGAGAGATGCGGTGTCCGTCAGGTGTTGCTCGTGCCCCAGTCGTCCTCGGCCGGGCCGTGGGCGGTGCGCTCCCGCAGGGCGTGGACCCGCTGGGCGACCGAGTCGGGCATGCGGTCGCCGACCTTGTCGCTCACCACGTGGTACGCCTTGTCCGCGAACTCACGGCTCTGCTGTGCCGCGCTCTCCGCGGTGTTGCGCACCGCGGGGTTCTGCGCCAGCTGCAGCGCGGACCTCTTCATCTGCTCGTAGCGCTCCCTCCCGGCTTTCGTGCCCAGCACGTAACCCAGGACGACTCCGGCGACGAACGTGAGCCGGTATCGCATGGCGGCCACCCTTCCCGTTGTTCCAGTCTGCGTGGGTCTCCGGCGCGGCGACGGGCCGGGGAGTACCGATTGGCGGAGCACCCCCCTGCTTGCGCTAATGTATGTGTCGCAGCGAGCGCGCGCCCCCTGGCGAATACCCAGGCGGGTGCGTTCGATGCAGAACGAGGCATTCCTCCGTAGCTCAATTGGCAGAGCAGCCGGCTGTTAACCGGCAGGTTACTGGTTCGAGTCCAGTCGGGGGAGCTCGATCCTCCGTAGCTCAATTGGCAGAGCAGCCGGCTGTTAACCGGCAGGTTACTGGTTCGAGTCCAGTCGGGGGAGCATGCTGAACGAGGACCCCGCCGGGGTCCTTTTTCATGTCCGGGGGAACCGCGCGCGACGCGGCACTGTCTTCATGGTCAACAGGGCCGTACGCAGCCGACCATCCGAAGCAGGAGATCGTATGAGCGGCTATGCTGCGGCAGACGGCGCGCACACATGTACGCGACACGCCGCTATGGGGCGGTAGCTCAGCCGGTTAGAGCAGCGGACTCATAATCCGTCGGCCGTGGGTTCGAGTCCCACCCGCCCCACCAGCAACCTACCTTGACCTGTGGGAACGTCCCCTCAGCGTCTCCACCAAGGACCCGTTGGGGTGCACCGGTTGAGGCAGCGGTTCAGCATGGAGGGAAAGGGACGTTCCCCAGCGGAGGTTCGCATGGCTGACAACGAAACTTTCGTCCGTGATCTCTTCCGGGCGTGGAACGACCGGGACTACGACTCCATCGCCGGGTCCGTCGCTCCGGACTGCACCCTCGTCGAGGAGGGCAGCGGGAGAACACTGCGAGGCCCGGAGGGCTTCACCCAGCTCGCGAAGGCCATGTGAAAGGCTCAACCCGAGGCCACGGCGGCTCGACCGCCGTGGCCTTCGTCGGTCGGCGCGAGTCAGCCGTCGTCGTGCGTTCCCCGTACGGCGTTGTCGTCGGACGCGGTCGGCGCGTCCGACGGGTCGCGTTCCCCTTCCGCCTGCGAGGGCGTGGTGTGCACCACGTCGGGGGTGGTCCATTCGCTGTCGTCCCGGTCGCCCTCGGCCTGGGACGGAGTGTGCTCGCTCATCGTGCCGCCTTCTGTCGCGGGGCCGGTCGTTACGGCGAGTACGAGTACCCCGCGCGCGGCGATGTCACCGGGCGGCGCGACGGGCGGCGAGGGCACGCGCCAGCGCCGTGCGCACCTCCGGGGGCGGGGGAGTGCCCTCCGCCTCCGCGCAGGCCGTCAGCGACTCGGCGATGGCGCGCAGCTTGGTGTTGGACAGCTGCGACGCCTCCCGCAGGATGTGCCACGCCTCGTCCGAGGTGCAGCCGTACATCGCCATCAGGACGCCGCGCGCCTGGTCGATGACCGGGCGGGACGCGATGGCCTGCCGCAGCTGCTCGACCTCCTCCTGGAGCAGGTGCAGCCGCTCCTGGCGCTCCAGCGCCACCGCCGACCCGGCGGGCGAGGGGCGCGGCGCGGGGGAGCGCAGCGGGTCCGTGATGTCCAGCCCGGCCAGCTCCAGGATGCGGCGCGGCTGGCCGCTCCAGTGGGACGTGGTGACCGGCATGGACCGCCGGCGGGCGTGGTCGCGGAGCACCTCCAGGAACTCCAGACCCGCGGTGTCCATGAAGTGCACGCCGCTCATGTCCAGGTCGACCCGCGCCGTGCCGGCGGGCAGCCCGGCCAGCTTCTCGGCCAGCATCTGCGCGCAGCCGCGGACCAGCTCCCCGCGCGGGGTGAGCAGCGCCCGGTCCGCGTCCATGCGACCGCTGATGACCAAGGTGTCCTGCCGTCCCGGGGGGAACGAAGCCGCGGAAGTCATGTCACCGCCTTGTCGGTGCTCGTGGGTGGCCGGCCGGGCCGTCCCGGCGGCCCCGGCCACCGCCGGCACCCGCACGAGAGGCATCGCGCACGGAACTGCTGCGCTGCGGATGCGCCTGCCCGCCCTGCGCCGCCGTACACACCGCCCCCGCCGGAACGGCCGGGAACGTACGAGGGCCTGCCCGCACGGATGCGGGCAGGCCAGGGCGGTGCGTGGTGCGCGGCGGAGGGGGCGACTCAGGCGCCCAGGGGGTCCAGGACCATGGGGGTGATACGGCCTTCCAGCATCGCGCCGAGCCCTTCCACGGCGCACAGCTCCGGGCGCTCCGCGATGTGCACCGGCATCCCGGTGGCCTGACGCAGCATCTGGTCCAGACCCGGCAGCAGGGCGCTGCCGCCGACCATCATGATGCCGCGGTCGGCCAGGTCGGCGACCAGGTCGGGCGGGCAGTCCCGCAGCACCCTGCCGATGCCGTCGAGGACGGCGGTGAGCGGCGTCTGGATCGCCCGCCGCACCGCGGCCGTGTCCACCTTCACCGACCGGGCGAGCCCGGTGGCGACGTCCCGGCCGTGGATCTCCGTGACCTCCGGCCCCTCCGGGGTCAGCCCGTTCCCCTCCAACGCGAGCTGGAGGGGCCTTACGGACTGGCTCGGGAGCATCAGCTCGTGCTGGTGGCGCAGATGCTGCACGATCGCCGCGTCCACCGCCTCGCCGCCCACCGGGATCCGCTCGGCGCGCACGATCGAGCCGAGCGACAGCACGGCCACCTGGGTGGCCGCCGCGCCGCACACCATGATCATGGTGGCCTCGGGCCGCTCCACCGGCAGTCCGCAGCCGACGGCCGCCGCGATCAGCGTGTCCACCAGCTCCACCCGGCGGGCGCCGAGCCCGACCAGCGTCTCGATCGCGGCGCGCTGGGCCAGCGGGTCGGCGTCGTGCGGGGTGCAGGCGGCCGCCCGCAGCCGGGGCTTGCGGCGCAGGGCACGGCGGGTGCGGTCGCCGATGAGCTGACGCAGCATCCGCTGCGCCATCTCGATGTCGACGACGGTACCGCCGTTCACCGGCCGGACGACGCGGATGTAGTCGGGGGTGCGCCCGGTCATCTTCTCCGCGAACTCGCCGACCGCGATCAGCGCTCCGGTACGGGTGTTCACGGCGGCGACGGACGGCTGGTCGACGACCAGGCCGGCGCCCTTGATGTACACCCGGGTGCGGGCCGCGCCCAGGTCGACGGCGAAGTGGCAGCGGCGCAGCTGCTCCAGACTGGCGGTCACGGCAGTTCCTCCCGAGTGCGCGGCCGGAGGCCCGCCGATCGGCGGGCCTCTTCGCATCGTGCGCGCCGGGCGGGGGCGGCGCCCTTTCTGGGGGGCCGGGCGAGGGGCCGCCGAACGGGGGTCCCGTCCGGCGGCAGCCGCGAGCAGGGGGGAACTGCCCCAAAGGGCAGCTCCGCTGCACGGTGCGGCAGACGTCCGGGCAGAGAGCGGGGCTGTGGGCGCCGAACGGCGGAGTGGGGGCCGGGATTCTCCTGATAATGCTTCAGAACCCCAGGCCGCGACGGGCGACGGCCCCGACGTTCCGAAGAGGCGATCCTGTGAGTCACCAGAAGCCCCGCCCTGATCAGCGGGGGAACGAGCACGGGCCGGCGCCCTTGCGGCCCGCTCCGTCCGCGCGACGGACGGTGTCCCCGCAGGCGGGACTGAGAGGGCTCCAGACGAGCGCCGGGAACGCGGCCGTCGTCCAGCTGCTGCGGCAGGCCGGTCACCTGGGCGACGAGGAGCCGCACGCGCCGGTGCAGCGGTCGGCCGTGCACGACGTCCTGCGCGCGCCCGGCCGCCCGCTCGACGACGCCGTCCGCACCGACATGGAGGCGCGGCTCGGTGCGGACTTTGCCGACGTCCGGATCCACGACGACAGCGCGGCACGGGCCTCCGCCGCGGAGGTCGGCGCCCGCGCCTACACCTCCGGCAGTCATGTCGTCATCGGTGACGGCGGCGGGGACCGGCACACCCTCGCCCATGAACTCACCCACGTCGTCCAGCAGCGGCAGGGGCCGGTCGCGGGGACCGACAACGGGGCGGGGCTGAGGGTCTCCGACCCGTCGGACCGCTTCGAGAGGGAGGCGGAGGCCAACGCGGCGCGGGTGATGGCCTCCAGCCGGGCGGCGGAGGCGGGCGTGCGGCGGAGTGCGGAGGCGCCCGCGGCGGCGGGCGGTGCGGCCGTCGTGCAGCGGGCCGGCAACCCGCAGGAGCATCTGACGGTCGAGTACTGGGAGGACAAGGCCGGGGTGGGCGGCAAGGACTCGGCGTCCGCGGGCAAGCGAGCCGCCATGAGGACCGGGCCTGCCCAGAAGGGCAAGAAGGGCAAGGGCGCGTCGGGCGGCAAAGGGGCGTCCGGCGAGAAACGCACGATGGACCAGATCGTCACGGAGACGGGCCCAGCCCTCCTGCGGGAGCTGGCGGCCAAGGACCCGGAGGCCGGGCAGCTGGAGCTCTACCGCTCCATGTCGTGGGCCGAGGCCGAGAGCATTCTGACCTACTGGGGCGACGCCGAAGCACGCGCGGCGCTCACGGAGTACGTCAGCGAGGGGACCGGAACGTCGGCGGGACTCAAGAAGTCCTACACCGGTCTCACGGTGGGAGCCCATCTCGGCGACCAGGGGCAGGCGGACCGTTACTACAGCGAGGTCCAGCTCAAGTTCGTCCTGAAGCCGGGCGCCCACGAACTGCTCTTCACACCGGAGTACATGGCCCTCGGCCCCGGGTACAAGACCGACCTGATCCGTAAGGCTCAGGAGGGCGACTCGACGTTCAAGGCGGCGAGCCAGAACGAGGGGACGCTGCCCGGGTACATCGGCGTCAAGGCGGAGCACACAGAGCCCTACAGCATCGGCATCGCACAGGGGAACACCACCCGTAAGGGCCGCGAACTCGGCCCCAGCCAGCTGCTCTTCCAGCTGTTCGTCGACCGCGTGGAGCTCGTGAAGAACAAGACCGGGAAGCCCCTGCCCGGTGAGACCGAGGTGACCGGGCAGGAGGCGGCCGCCTAGGCGCCCTCCGGGCCCGGTCCCACGATGCCCCGCACCACCCCCAGCTCCACCAGGTCCTGGGGCCGGATGCGGAGACCGTCCGCCGTGGACTCCACGGCGGACGGCGGGCGTTTCAGGATCGCCGCCGCCAGTTCCGGGGCGATCACCGAGAAGTAGCTGTCCGGGGTGGCCCATGTGTTGCCCGGCGCGGCCGGCGCCAGTGCGCCGCCGGAGCCGCCCTCGCCGATGACCAGGGTGGTCAGCGGTGTGCGCGCGGCGGCGACGGCGGAGAACAGGTCCGCGATGGCCGCCCCCGCGCCCTGCCGTTCCGCCTCCGCGTCGTTGGCCGCGCCCGGGGTGTCCACCAGGGTCAGCACCGGGATGCCGAGGCGGTCGGCGAGACGGACCAGGCGGGCGGCCGTGCGGTAGCCGGCGGGGCGGGTGGCCGTGCCGGTCTGGGCCGCGTAGGCGACGGTACGGCCCTCGTGGTCGCCGAAGCCGCAGAGCATGCCGCCGGGGTCGGCGCCGCCGCAGCGGTCGCCGGAGAGCGTGACGCGCGAGGTGAAGTAGGCGTCCAGGTAGGCGGCGGCGCGCGGGCGGTGCGGTGAGCGGGCGCGGCGGACCGCGTCCCAGCCGGTGGCCGGGAGGTCCGGTGCGCCGAGGGCGTGCGGCGGTGGGGCCGGGTCGGCGGAGGGGCGGGTCAGCA
Organism: Streptomyces albogriseolus; assembly: GCA_014650475.1. Lineage (GTDB taxonomy): Bacteria > Actinomycetota > Actinomycetes > Streptomycetales > Streptomycetaceae > Streptomyces > Streptomyces albogriseolus. Next base: position 590,934 of record BMVA01000002.1, on the reverse strand, counting down.
GGCGCAGCCAGCGGCCCAGGGTGGTGCGCAGCTCCTCCGGGGGGACCAGCGCGTCCGCCGCGCCCGCCGCGACCTGCGCCTCGGCCGTGTACGCGGTCGGGTCGGCGTCCGGCGGGCGGACCCGGGAGCCGGCGAAGCCGACCTGCGCGCCGGGGAGGGCGAGTACCACGTCCGCTCCCGCGCCCAGGGTGGCCCAGCCGCCGCCGGTCGTGGGGTCCCGCAGGACGGCTATCTGGGGCAGCCGCGCCTCCCGGGCCCGTGCCGACGCGCGCGCCACCCGCTGGAGCTGGGTCAGGGCGAGCATGCCCTCCTGCATCCGGCTGCCGCCGGTGGCGACCAGGGACACCAAGGGCAGCCGGTGCGCGACGGCGTGCGCGTACGCGGCCTCCAGGCGGTCGCCGGTGCCCTCGCCGAGGGAGCCGCCGAGGAAACCGAACTCGAACGCGATCAGCACGGCCGCGGTGCCCTCGACGTCCGCGACCCCGCAGACCACGGACTCGTTCTCGCCGGTGCGTGCGGCGGCGCGGGCGCGGGCCTCGTCGTAGCCGGGCCAGCCGAGCGGGCCGTCCGGCGCCGGTGTCCGCGCCGGGTACGGCAGTTCGGTGAACGTGTCCGTGACCAGGGCGAGGGCCTCACGGGCCGGCGGGCGGTCAGCCATGCGTCAGCGCCCGCTTCATGATCTTGCCCATGTCGTTGCGGGGCAGCACGTCGAGGTGGCGGACGGCCCGGGGCCGCTTGTGTGGGGCGAGGCGCGCGGCCACATGGCCGGCCAGCTCCTCCAGGCCGGGCGGGGACTGCGGGTCGGCCGGCACCACCCACGCCACGATCCGCTCGCCCAGGTCGGCGTCCGGCTCCCCGGTGACGGCCGCCTCCTTCACGCCCGGGTGTTCCAGCAGCGCGTTCTCGATCTCGCCCGCGCCGATCTTGTAGCCGCCGCTCTTGATGAGGTCGGTCGCCTTGCGGCCGACGATGCGGACGTCGCCGCCGGGGTCGCGGACCGCCATGTCGCCGGTGCGGAACCAGCCGTCCGCGGTGAACGCCTCCGCCGTGGCGTCGGGCCGGTTGAGGTACTCGGTGAACAGGTTCGGCCCGCGCACCTGGATCTCGCCCACGGTCTCGCCGTCGTACGACGTCACCGGGGTGCCGTCCTCCTCGACCAGCCGCAGTTCGACGCCGGGCAGCGGCACGCCGACCGAGCCGGGGCGGGTCTCGCCGTCCACGCGGACGCTGGTGTTCATCAGCGTCTCCGTCATGCCGTACCGCTCGACGACCCGGGCGCCGGTCGCCGCCGTGATCCGCTCGTGGTCGTGCACCGGCAGCGCGGCCGACCCCGACACCAGCAGCCGGGCGCCGGACAGCGCCCGCACCAGGTCCGGTTCGGCGGGCAGCGCCTCCGCGATGCGGTGGTACATCGTCGGCACGCCGAACAGCATGGTCGCGCCGGAGTTCAGCTCGCGGGCCACGCCCTCGGTGGTGAACCGGCCCAGATGGCGCACCGCGCCGCCGCGGCGCAGCGGGCCCAGCGTGCCGAGGACCAGGCCGTGCACATGGAACAGCGGCAGGCCGTGCACCAGCACGTCGGCGTCGGTCCACCGCCAGGCGTCGGCGAGGGCGTCCAGCGTCGAGGCGATCGAACGGCGGGGGATGACGGCGCCCTTGGGCGGGCCGGTGGTGCCGGAGGTGTAGACGATCAGGGCGGGGTCCTCCGGGTCGCGCTCCCGGTCGTCGGGCACGGAGCCCCGGTCGGCGCCGCGGGCCGGGTCCACGTCGACGCGGGGCAGGGCGGCCGGTGCGTCGGGCAGCGGGACGCCGGGCGCGGCGAGGAGCACGTCGGGGGCGCTGTCGCCGAGGATGTGGCCCAGCTCCCGCTCGCCCGACCTCGGGTTGAGCGGGACCACGACCACCCCGGCGAGCAGCGCGGCGGTGACCGCGACGGCGGTCTCCAGGGTCGGCGTGGCCCACACGGCGGCCGTGCGCACCCCCTTGAGGTCCCCGGCCACCGCGCCGGATGCGGCGGCGAGTTCCCCGTACGTCAGTGCGCGCTCGCCGAAGCGCAGGGCGGGACGGCCGGGTGAGCCGCCGGCCGGGCCGTCGGTGAGGGCCGGGAAGAGAGAGGACACGCGTCGTACTCCTTGGGTCGCTGTCGTCGCTGTCGTCGTTGTCGTGGCTGCGTCGGGTGTCCTACCCCCGGCCGGGTACCACCATCACCAGCCACACCACCGAGTCGCTGCGCCGGGCCGGCCGCCCCCACCGCTCCCCTGCCCGCGGTTGTTAGCCTCCTCCCGGAGCCGAGGCGGTCGTGGGAGGGGTGAGGCGGCGTGGTGCGAGTCGCGCTGGTGACCTGTGCGGACGGGCCCGACGTGGCCGAGGACCGGGATCTGCCGGTGCTGGTGCGGGCGTTGAACGAGGCCGGGGTGGAGGCGTCCGCCGAGGTGTGGGACGACGGCCGCGTCGACTGGGCCCGCTTCGACCTCGCCGTGATCCGCTCCACCTGGGACTACAGCTGGCGGGCGGCCGAGTTCACCGCGTGGGCGGAGCGGTGCGGCGCGCTGACCCGGCTGGCCAATCCGGCGGACGTGGTGCGCTGGAACACCGACAAGCGCTACCTCGCGGACCTGGCCGCGGCCGGGGCGCCCGTGGTGGAGACGCGGTACCTGGCGCCCGGGGACGCCGTGGAACTCCCGGGCGGCCACGAGTTCGTGGTCAAGCCGGCCTCCGGCGCCGGCGCCCGGTTCGCCGCCCGCTACACCCCCGACGAGCACGACACCGCCGTACGGCATGTGCGGCGCCTGCACGACGACGGGTTCACGGCGATGGTGCAGCCGTACGTGCGGGCCATCGACAGCGGCGGGGAGCGGGCACTGCAGTTCTTCGGCGGGACACTGCTGCACGCCAGCAGGAAGGGGCCCGTCCTCGCTCCCGGCACCCCCTACGACCAGCGGAAGACGGCCCACCCCGGGCTGACCGACTGGACCCCTACGGCGGACGAACTCGCCCTCTCCCAGGCCGCGTTGGCCGCCGTGCCCGGGGCGCCCGAGCTGCTGTACGCGCGGGTGGACCTGGTGGACGGCGACGACGGGCGGCCCCGGGTGATGGAGCTGGAGCTGGTCGAGCCGAACCTGTTCCTGTGGCTGCACCCCGAGTCGCTGCCGGTCGTCGTGGAACGGATCACCGAGGCGGCGGGCCGCCGGCGGCCGTCCGCTGGAGCAGCCCCCAGGTGAACTCCGCGACCACCGCGTGACGCCGGCCCTCCGCGTCCGGGGCGGTGAAGGCCAGCCCCCACCGGGTGGGCGCCGAGCCCTCCAGCGGGCGGGCCGGGGCGAAGGCGCGGGCCACCTCGTCCACCGTGCACGACCAGGGTGTGAGGTCCTCCAGCGTGCGCAGCGCGGGCGCGGGCGCGCCGGGCGCGCGGACCAGCCACTCGTTCCACACCGCGCCCCCGCCCGCCGGGGTCAGCACCTCGAAACGCAGGTCCGGCCAGAGCGGCAGGGGCCACCGCCATGCCTCGCAGTCCAGGTCGCCGACCCGGCGCGGGGTCCGCGACTCCGGGGGGCCGAGCACCGAGCGGTACCGGGACAGCGCCGGGCGGGGGCGCGGCGAGCGGACCATCGCCTGCCAGCGCCGGTTGGCCTCCCGCATGTCGGCGAGGGACGCGCCCAGCGCGCGCCGGGCGTCCTCCACCAGGCCGGGGTTGTGGTCGGCCATGCGCCGCAGCAGCACCAGCTGGAAGTGGAACGGGGTGAACGGTTCAGGTGGGCGTCGTCCGGTGGGCACGGGACCCATCGTCGCCCACCGGACGCTCTCCCGGGCGGCGGCCGTCCGGGAGGAACAGCACCGAGTTGACGTAGCGCGGGCCGCGCAGCCGCTCGTACGGCAGGATCCGGCGCAGCAGCCCGTGCGTGGCGACGTACGCGGTGCGCTTCTGGTGCGCCTCCAGCGGGAAGCGGGACAGCGGGATCCACGTGCCGGCGGGCAGCACCCAGCCGTCGTAACCCAGCAGGGACAGATACGTCACCACCGGGGCGATCGGCTGGATCCGCGACTCCAGCTCGACGAACAGGGCCGGCCGGTCGCGGGCGAGGATGCCGGTCGCCCCGCGCAGCACCGCCGGCTCGTTGCCGTCCACGTCGATCTTCAGGAAGCCGACGTCGCGCAGCCCCAGGTCGTCCAGGGCGACACAGGTGACGTCCAGGGCGTGGCCGTGGATGTCCCGGCGGACCAGTGAGGACACGCCCTGGGCGCCGGCGTCGTCGTCCGGCAGCCACAGCCGGGCCACGCCCGGCCGGTCGGAGGCGGCCGCGCGGATCACCCGCACGTTCGGCGGGGCGGTCGCGCCCAGCAGCCGGGCCAGGCGCGGCACCGGCTCCAGGGTGACCACCCGGCGGGCGTGCCGGGCCAGCCGGTGCGTCCACGGGCCGTACCAGGCGCCGACGTCCACGGCCGTGTCGCAGCCCGGCGGGCACAGGTCGGAGAGGCGGGCCAGCTCGGGCTCGAAGCGCGGGTAGACCGCGCGGGCCGCCGCCGCCACCACGCGCGCGGGCAGCGCCGACGCCGCCCGCGCCGCGAGCGTGCGCCGCCCCGTCACGGCGCCGTCCCCGGGGCCCCGGCCGCGCGGGCCAGCAGCCGCTCGTGCTCCTCCTCCGGCACCTGCTCCCCGGACGACGGCAGCAGCTGCGGGACGCCGTCGACGACCGGGTAACGGCGGCGCAGCCGCGGGTTGTACAGCGCCTCCCCCTCCCCGTCGTCCGCGGTGAGCAGGTGCAGCGGCCCCTTGTCGAGCGGGCAGGCGAGAATCCTCAGCAGCGGGTCGTCGGGCTTCACGGTGTCGTCAACTCCTCGGTGTGGCGGGGGATCGGGGCGCGGTGTCGTGCTTGGGCATGGCGAGCAGCACGGTCACCGCGAGGACGGTGCCGAGCACGCGCAGCGCCAGCCGCAGCGGCTCGTCCGGCAGTTCCTCGCCGAACGACAGCGTGCCGAGCACCGCCGTGAACAGGCACGTCACGGTCGTGCACACCGGAACGATCAGCGAGGCCCGGCAGCGCTGCAGCGCCGCCTGCGACATCACCAGCCCGAACGCCCCGGTGAACAGCAGCAGATACGGGTACGGGGAGCGCAGCAGCGCGACGGCCGACGCGCCGACGCCGCTGGTCGTCAGGTGGCTCGACACGCCCTTCACGGCGAGCGAGCTGACCCCGTAGAGCAGGCCCACGGCCACGCCGTACTCCACGCCGGTGGTGGGCAGCCGGTGCCGGTGGCGGGCGTTGCGCTCGGCGGACGAGTACAGCCACACCCCGGCCGCCAGCGCCGGCACGCACACCAGCAGGATCAGCGGGTACGGCGCGTCCCGGCCCACGGTGTCGGCGTCCGCGCCGCTCTCCCGCAGCGACAGCACCACCATCAGCAGCGCCAGCAGGATCGCGCCGAGCGCGTACCGCTCCCGGCCGCTGGTCTCCTCGCCCAGCAGCCGCGCCGACAGCAGCACCAGCAGCACCAGGCCGGAGACGAACAGGCCCTGCGCGGCGGCGATCGGCAGCGTGCGGTACACGGCGAGCTGCGCGGCGAACCCGGCCGCGAGGGCCAGTGAGCCGCCGATCCACAGCGGGCTGCCCAGCACCAGCCGCAGCAGCCGGGCCGGCCGGCGCACCGTCACCTCGGGCAGCGCGCCCAGCGCCCGCTTCTCCAGCACGAACCCCGCGCTGTACAGGACGTTCGCCAGCAGCGCCGCGCCCACTCCCCACCACATCTCCCCCCGCCCCCCTCACGCCCGCCGCGCGTGCAGCAGCAGGATCGACGCGAGCGACGGCGCCCCGCAGGCCAGCCGGTCCAGCGGCCGCAGCACCCGCGGCACCCCGTGGAACGGCGCCCCCTCCAGCGTCACGACGGTGAAGCCGGACGCGGCGACGAACTCCCGCAGCGCGCGGGCCGTGTACAGCCGCAGATGCCCCACGACCTCCGCGCCCGGCCGGCCGTGGACGGAGCGCAGGCTCACCTCGGAGAACACCGGCTGCACCCCGGCGAGCAGCAGGGCGCGGTTGTACCAGGCGGCCAGGTTCGGCGTGGAGAGCATGAGATGACCGCCCGGCCGCAGCACCCGGCGGATCTCGTCGAGCGCCGCGTCCGGGTCGACCAGATGCTCCAGCACCTCGCTGAACAGCACCGCGTCCGCCGACCCCGACGCGAACGGCAGCCCTCCGCCGCCGAGTTCGCCGCGCACCGCGTACGGCAGCCGGGTGCGCGCCCGGGTGAGGGCGTCCTGCGACCAGTCGACGCCGATCAGCCGGTGGCCGCGCAGCAGCGGGGCGGCGGTGGCGGCCGCGGTGCCGTCGCCGCAGCCGATGTCCAGGACCGTGCGCGGACCCGAGGCGCCGGCCGGGCCCAGCGCGCGGGCCAGCATGCGGGCCTGGCGCAGACTCCGGGACGGGCCCGAGGCGACGGGCACGGCCGGGTTCTCGTAGAAGTCACGCAGCCCGGGGGGCGGGGGCGGGGTGGCCGGGGATGCGGTGGTGGTCACTCAGGTCGCCTCCGTGGTCCGCAGATGGTGCGCGAACAGCTCGCGCAGATGCGCGCCGTCGCCGTCCCCGAGCAGCCCGCCCGACCAGCGCAGCGCCAGATGCAGCCGGCCCGCCGTGGACGCGGTGGTGAAGGTCAGCCCGCGCGGCATCCGGGCGGGCGCCGAGAACCACACGGCCCGCGCCCGGCCCGCGTCCTCCCCGAAGTCCAGCGGGTACGGGACGCGTCCGATGTTGCTGAGCAGCGTGGTCGACGTCCACGGCGCCGCCGCCCGGCGCAGCGCCCGGGTCAGCGCGGCCCGGCAGGCGACCGGCGCCCACGGAGCGGTCAGCAGCGCCGCGCCGTGCCCGAGCTGGGGCCGGGGGAGGGCCTTGAGGGCGCGGGTGCGCAGGGCGGTACGGCGCAGCAGCTCCGGCACCGCGTCCGCGTCCAGCTCCTCCGGCGCGAAGACCACGTCGACCAGCCGGGTGCCGTTGCCGATCGGCATGCCGCTGTCCCGGGGCCGGTCGTCCACCGGCATGGTGATCCGCAGCGGACGGACCCGCGCGCCGCGCTCCCGGTTCCAGTGCGCCACGGTCAGCGCGGTGGCCGCCATCAGCTGGTCGTTCACCGTGTACGGGGCGTCCTTCGGACGGCGCGGCAGCGGCAGCTCCGTGACGATCAGCCCGTTGCCGGGCGCCGGTCCGGGCGCGCCGCGTGCCACCCGGGCGGGCCTCGTCCACGGGGACGGGGTGTCCGGCGGGACGGGCGGCGCGTCGTGCGGACGGACGGGCGGGGCGGCCGGCTCGTTGTCCCGGCCGCCGTACAGCTCGGCGGCGGTGGCCAGCACACGCAGACAGGAGGGGCCGTCCATCGCGGTGTGGTTGACGGTGAGGACCAGGACGGTGCCCTCCGCCTCCCCGCGCACGGCTTCCAGCCGGACCGGCGGCGACACGGTGAGCGGGGGCGCCGCGCGCAGCGCCCGCGTACGGGCGTCCCGCAGGGCGTGCGGTCCCGGCACCGGGAAGCTCACGGGCTCCGCGTCCGGCCCGTCGGTCGGCTCCCATGTGTAGCGACGCCGGTACCAGGGCCCGGAAGCCTCCCGCACCAGGCTCCTCGGATGCCGCCGCAACGCCTCGCCGAACGCCTTGCGCAGCCGTCCCGGATCCACCTCACCGGGCAGGTGCACCTCGATGTGGACGGTCTCCGGTTCCTCGTGCCGGAGACAGTGCCGGGAGATCTCGTCGACGACGGGGAAGGGGATGCGGGCGGGGCCGCCCGGACGGGCGTGCGCGCTCATGCGGGGCCTCCCGCGCCGGGAGGCGTGGGGCCTGCGGTCCCCGGGCCGGCGGGTCCGCGTCGTCCCGGTTCGCCCCGTGACGGGAGCGGCGGCAGGAACGGGCGTACCCGGGCCGCGGGGGCACGCGGAGGCGCCGGCCGGGAGCCGGGGGCGGGACGCGCCCCCGCGGGCAGGGCCGCCGTGTCCTCCGGGTCGCCGGCCGGGGGAAGCCCGGCGTCCTCCTCACCCGGTCCCGGCTCCCCTCCGGCGGGCGCGTCGTCCCGTTCCCGGCCCGCGCCCAGGGTCACCAGCGCCGCGAACAGGCCGGTCAGGGCCAGCACTTGGGCCATGTGTCCGAACGCCCCCTCGTCCGCGGTCACCGCGCCTCCCGCGCCCACCGCCGCCGCGAGGCCCGCTCCTGTGAGGGTCGCGAAGGCCACCGGGGGCAGCAGGGACCGCCGGCGCCGGGCGAGCAGTGCCAGGGCCGGGACCAGCAGGGCCCACCAGCCCGCGATCACCACGCCCGTCAGCGTCACCGCGACCGCGCCCAGCCACACGCCCGGGGCGGGCGGCGCCGGCGGCGGGCCGTCCGGGTTCTCCGCCCGGCGCCGCCACAGCAGCAGGCCCGCCAGCGCCACGATCCCGGCGCCGCTCGCGATCAGCGCGGCGTCGTACGTCGTGGCGGGCCCGTAGGAGAGCTTCACCGTGCCGCCCTCGCCCGCCGGGACGAGCCAGCCCTGCTGCCAGCCGTCCAGCCGCAGCGGGGTCAGCTCCTCGCCGTCGAGGGTGGCCTTCCAGCCGTCGTTGTGGTTCTCGTGCGTCGTCAGGTAGGAGGCGGCGCCGGGCCCGACGAGCACCTCGCGGCGGTCGCCCAGCCAGTCCCGTACCCGCAGGTCGCGCCCGGTGGCCGCGCGTTCCGGCACGGCGCCCAGGGCCAGCGTCACCTCGGTGGTGGTGAGCGGGCCCGCGTCGCCGGCCTCGATCTCGTGCGGTCCCGCGGAAAGGTCCAGCCCGGGGACGGTCCGCCCGTCGCGGCACGGCGTCACCTCGACGGGCCGCCGCTCCACCAGGTCCCGCACGGTGCCGCGTACGGCGGTGTCGTAGCGCTCGCCGTCCACCGTCAGCACGGGGCCCTTGCCGCACTCCAGCGAGAACGCGGGGTCGCCCTCCGGCTGGGGGGTGCGGAGGTCGTCCAGCGCCGGGACGTACGCCTCCGTCAGCCCCACCGGGAGCTGGAGGTCCTCGCCCACCGCCGGGTTGTGCACGGTGAGCGGGGCGGTGCGGGTGACCGTGATGTCTAGGCGGTCCGTGGTCATCGGCGGGAACCGCACCCAGCCGTTGTCGTCGACGCCCGCCACCACCGCGCCGGCCGGGGAGGTGATCCGCACCTCGGCGGCCCGCGCGGACAGCCCGCCGGCGGGCGCCAGCACCAGTTCGCCGATCCGCCGCTTCCCCGGCCAGCTCAGCCGGACGGTCGGTTCGTCGCCCGCGATCCACGCGGTGGTCAGGTCCCCGTCGGTGAGGTTCCGCGCGGACAGGCCCGCGCCCAGCCGTGCCGTGGAGTCCGCCGTCGCGACGATCCTCCGCCGCTGCTGGGGCGCCACCTCGTACAGCAGCCGGTCCAGCGCCTCGCCCGGCACCGCCACCGCGCTCGCCCGCACCGCGTACGTCCCGGCCTGGACGGCGCCGACGATCCGGCGCAGCCCGGACTCGCTGCCCGCGAGGGACAGTCCGGTGGGGTCGGCGGCCCGGTGCAGCGACACGATCCGCGCGGACGCCGTGGTGTCCTCGCCGTCCTCGGGCAGCCGCAGCAGCCGTGTCACCCGCACGCCGGGCAGCTCCACCTCGGAGAAGCCGGCGCCGGTGACACCGGGGCGCGGGACGGTGGAGCCGACGATCGTCAGTCTCATCCAGCGGGTCGGGCCGGCCGGCGCGTCGATCCGCTCCCGCTCGCCGTCGACGCGCAGGAACGAGGTCGCGGAGCCGTTCTCCGTCTCCACCCGCACCTCGGTCGGCGCCGCCCGCACCCCGTTCTGGGGGAGCGGGGTGACGCGGAGGGCGTCCGGCATGTCGTAGCGGCCGTCGAAGGCGATCCGCAGCCACTGCCCGTCCGGGGTGTCCTCGGCGCCCTCCGCCCAGCCGGTCGCCGGGTCGCCGTCGAAGGCGTGCACCGGGTCGTACTGCGGCAGATGGAACAGCCAGTTGCCGTAGGAGGACGCCGACACCTCGCGTGCGCCGCGCAGTTCGGCCACCGTCTGGTGCTCCTCGCCCTCGACGGGGAGGATCTGCCGGGGCCGCTCGCCCGGCTCCTGGGCGGCGTCCGGCGCGTTGCGCTCGTCGGGCGTGTACGTGTACGAGGTGTTCGAGTTGACCAGCCCGAACCGGGTGTCCGCGCGGCGCAGCCCGTCGCCGGTCACCTGCACCGCCGGGGCGCCCAGCCCCGGATGCGCGTCGCCGGTCAGCACGGCGGGCCGGCCGCGCAGCTCCTCCGCCGGCGGCAGCAGCGATTCGGGACCGCCGGACACCACGGCCGTGTCGGCCACCGGCAGCAGCTCCGCCGGGCCCGGCCGGGGCACGTCCGCCCCGGCCGGGCGGTAGATCTCCACCGCGCGCTGCCGCGGGTACAGGCCCTCCACCTGGAGCGGGGTGCCCGGGGCGATGACCCCGCCGGTCGTCACGGGACCCAGGCCCTCGACCCGCTCGTACCCGGACTGCTCCAGGGCGCGCTTCACCGTCGCCGTGGGCACCTGGCCGAGCTGGTCCGGGTCGAGGTCGTTGCGGACGACGACGTAGTGCACGCCCGCCCGGCTCAAGTAGTCGGCGAGACCGGGCACTTCACCGCCGGTCAGCAGCGCCTGCTCCACCGCGTCCAGGGCCCGCCGGTTGCCGGGCGTGCCGAACGGCACGTAGTCGCGCTGCGCCCACGGGGAGGCGGCGACCACGTCGAGCGGCTGGTCGATGGTCGATCCCCAGGTGTGGATGCCGTGCGCGGTCGCCGGCACCACCAGGGCGCGCGCGTCCGGTGAGTTCTTCTCCAGCCAGTCGGCGGTCGCCCGCCAGTACGCGGGAATCTCCTGGAACGAGCCGGGGCCGAGCACCTTGCCGCCGACGTACGGCCAGGCCAGCCCCGGCAGCACCAGCACCGCCGCGAGCAGCGCGGCCGTCCGCGTCCCCGGCCGCCGCCGCGCCCCCCGGCCCGGCACGCCCCGCCCGGCGAGGTGCGCCAGACCGAGCACGAGGGCCAGCGCCAGGCCCGTCTGGAACTTGTAGACGTTCCGGAACGGCGACAGCCACCCGTCCAGCCAGTCCTGCACCGTCCCGTGGAACGGCCCGCCGGACGCACCGCCGTACCCGGCGAGCAGCACCAGCGCCGCGGCCAGCACCGTCAGCACCAGCCAGCGCCGCTCCGGCATGTCCCGCCGGGCCAGGCCCGCCAGTCCGAGGCCCGCCGCGCACGCCGAGCAGACGATCACGGCCGCCGAGGACGCCACCGCCCAGCCGGCCGGCAGCCACGGCTCGCCGAAGTGCAGATACGCCACCCAGTTCCCGGCGCCGCGCAGCGCCTCCGTCGCCGCCATCGTGTCGGTGGTGGTGCGCGCGGTCTCGATGTACGGGAGGAAGTTCTCCCCGTGGACGCCGAGCAGCAGCAGCGGGATCCACCACCAGGCGGTCGCCACCGCCACCGCGGGCGCCCACCACGCGATCAGCTTCCACTTCCGCGGTCCCGGCGGGCGGGACAGCAGATACAGCCCGACCGGCAGCAGCGACGCCAGTGTGGAGGCCGCGTTGACGCCGCCCATGAACGGCACCAGCAGCGCCGACCGCAGCGCCGCGACCCGGGCCGCGTACCGCTGGTCCGCCAGCGGCAGCAGCACCCACGGCAGCAGGGCGCCGGGCAGCGCGGCGGCCGAGGTGGAGCCGACGACCGTGGTGAACACCGGCCACAGCGCGTACGCCGCCGCCGCGACCGTCCGGGACGCCCCGCCGCCGACGCGCAGCCGCTCCGCCAGCCGCAGCGCGCCCCAGAACGCGACCGTCACGATCAGCGACATCCACAGCCGCTCCGCCAGCCACACCGGCAGCCGCACCAGGTCGGCCAGCCAGTAGTACGGCAGCATCGGCCACAGGTAGCCGGTGTACTGGTCGGCGATCCCGCCGAACGAGCCGCGGCTCTGCCACAGCTGGCCCAGGTCGGCCAGGAACCGGCCCGGGTCGACGGTGACGCCGAGCTTGGTGTCGAAGGTCTGCCGTCCCGGCCGGACGGCCACGAGCAGGACGAACACCACCGCCCAGAAGCCGAGCAGCCAGCGGCGCGAGCGCGGGCCGCGCGGCGGTCCCGCCGCCGTGGGGCCGGCCGGGACGGCGGCGGGAGGGGGAGCCTGGACCGTGGTCGTCATGCGGGACACCGCCGGAGGATGAGGAGGAGGTTCCAGGTGGCGAACTCGCGGAGACCGGGCACCTTCACCACGGTCTCCGTCAGGAAGGGCCAGTAGCGGGAGCGGGCGGAGACGATCCGCACGTCGTCGCGGCCGCGCACCTGGCGCAGGGTGGGGCCGACGTGCACGGCGAACAGGTTCTCGCCGAGGGTGTGCTTCGCGGGCCGGCCGGTACGGCGCTCGTGACGGGCACGGGCCCGCCCGGCGCCCAGGTAGTGCCAGGGCGCCCACTCATGACCGCCCCACGGGGACAGCCAGTTGGTGAACGACACGTAGATCAGCCCGCCCGGCCGGGTCACCCGCACCAGCTCGCTGAGGAAGGTCCGCGGATCGGCCACGTGCTCCAGCACGTTGGAGGAGAACGTGACGTCCGCGGCCCCGTCGGCGAGCGGCAGCAGATAGCCGTCCGCGAGCACCGCGCCCTCGGGCGGCTTCTCGCCCAGCTCCCGCGCGTCGGGCTCGAACAGGCAGGCCAGCGCGCCCCGGGCGCGGAACTCGCGGGTGAAGTACCCGCTGCCGCCGCCGACGTCCGCGACGACCCGCCCGGCCACCGGCCCGTCGTACGCCTCCACCTGGTCGACGGCGTCACGGGCGAGGAGGGCGTAGCAGGCGTCCGGGTCGTCCTGCTCGCGCAGGAAGGCGCGGAACAGCGCGAGGGAGCGCCGCAGGGAGGGGTCGTCGTACGGAGGGCGGGACCGCGTCACCGTGCGGCCTCCCGGGCGACGGCCCGGAACTGGCGCACGGTGTGCTCCCACCGGTAGCGGGCGGCGACGTCCCGTGCCGCCTTGCCCATGTGGGCGCGCCGGTCCGCGGCCAGGGTGAGGGAGATCCACGCGGCGGCGAAGGAGGACTCGCCGCGGGCGAGCACCCCCGTCTCGCCGTCCCGCACGGAGTCGCGCAGTCCGGGCACGTCGAAGGCGATCGCCGGGGTCTGACGGGCCGCCGCCTCGGTGACGACGAGACCCCAGCCCTCCACGGCGGAGGGATGCAGCAGCAGCCAGGCCGCGCACAGCAGCCGGTGCTTCTCGGTCTCGGAGACATGCCCGGTGAAGCGGACCCGGGGTCCTGCGAGCCGCTCGAGACGCTCCCGTTCGGGCCCGTCGCCGACGATCACCAGGGTGCCGCCGGTGACCGGCCGCACCCGTTCCCACAGCCGCAGCAGCAGGTCGATCCGCTTGTACTCGACGAGCCGGCCCACCGCCACGAAGAGCGGTTCGGGGGAGCGTTCGGTGCGCGGGCCCGGCTCGGCGACCCCGTTGTGCACCACGCGGATCCGCTCCCGCGGCACGCCGATGCGCTGGAGGGCGTGCGCCGTGGACGGGGACACCGCGACGACCAGGCCGTGCCGGTGCGCCCCGGTGAGGGCCCAGTGCTCCAGCTTCCGGCCGAGCCGCGCGGCGGGCGCCAGCGGGCCGCCGAACCGCATCGGCCACAGGTCGGTGTGCACATGGTTGACCAGGCACAGGGTGGGCCCGCGGTGCCACAGCGGCGCGAAGTACGGCATGCCGTTGCACACCTCGACCAGCAGGTCGCAGTCGCCGACCTGCCGGGCGAACGCGGAACGGGCGCGCAGGTAGTGGTCGTACGGTCCGCCCGCCGACACCACCCGGTAGTCACGGAAGGCCGCGGGCCCTCCGCACAGCAGGGTGACCTCGTGGCCCCGCCGGCTCAGACCGTCGGCGAGACGGTCGACCAGCAGCTCGGAGCCGCCGGCGGACGGACTGCCCAGCTCCCGGTGGGCGAGGAAGACGATCCGGCGCGGATGTGGGGGGAGCGCCGGGGAGAGCTGCTGCGCGCCGGGGAGTGCTGTGCGCAGCGAGGACGGCACGTGCTGGGGCATCGGTGCTCCAACTCGTCTCGGTGTGAGGTGGCGTGGGGAGGAACGCGGGGTGGTGCACAGGGGGTGGGGCGGGGCCGGCGGCCCCGGGGCCGGGGTCCTGAAAAGGGACCCCGGGACGTCCTGGGTAGGGATGTGGACGGTCCGTGTGTGGGTGGGGATGGCACAGTTTTCGCCCAGGCGTTCCCCACGGCTACTCACCGGCGTGACAATTTCCGGCTTTTCTTACTCGTGAGTCACTTCTTTTGGTGAGGGTCACGCGGACGGAGCGAGCGGATCCGGACGCGCCGTCACTTTCCGGCCGCGCGCCAGGAGGACGACACCGGCCGCGGCGAGCAGGCCGCCCGCCACCGCCGCGCCGAGCGGCACGGTCTCGCCGAGCAGCCGCAGCCGGTCGCCGTCGTCCTTCGCCTGCTCCACGGCGGCCCGCTGGGTCTCCTCGGTGAACGCGATCTTCTCGGCGTCCAGCAGCACCGCCCTGTCCTCGGTCCCGCCCGGGGCGCGCAGCGTCTGCCGGGGCCCGGTCTGCGCGTACAGCACCCGGCCGGTGCGCTGGTCCACGATCAGCTCCACGCCGTGGTTGGCGTACCACTCCTCGGCCGCCACCTGACCGCCGCCCGGCAGGCCGACGAGGCGGCCGGGCACCAGCCGGGTGCCGGTGCGGGTGGGCGGCACCGACCCGGTGAAGCGGTAGCCGGTGTGGCCCAGGACCTTCTCGGTGCCCCGGTAGCGCAGCACGACCGTGTCGCCGAGGGTGTTGTCCCACCACCGGTAGGCCCGTTTCCGCACGTCGAAGGGGAACTTCAGGTACGCCTCGCCCTGGATGCGCGGCTTCGCGCCGCAGCAGTGCACCGGCGCGGTGGTGCGGCGGTCCAGCACCCAGCGGTGCGGGGTGAACGACAGCGCGTCGTGCGGGTCGGCGGCCGGCAGCGTCCTGTCGGTGTCGACGGACGTGATGACGTCCCACACCGCCTTGCCGCTGCGCTCGCTCTCCCGGACGTCGCCGCGCACCCGCTGGGTCACGGTGATCCGCTGGTCCGGCACCGTCTCGACCTTCTCCAGGTCGAAGACGCTGCCCCGGCCGGTGTAGACGGCGGTGGTGTCGATGTCGGTGGGATTGACCGCGGCCCGTGGCTGCACGTACTGGACGAGCAGGGGCGCCAGCACCAGGAGGAAGGTGCCGAGACCCAGCAGGACCAGGGAGAACGGGGAGACTGAACGGCGCATCCGGGCACTCCAGAGGCTCGGTCGGCGGGCCGCTGACGGGTCCGCCGTACGGGAAGGTGCGCGTGCGGGAGTCCCCACCCCCTAGGGCTGGGAACCGTAAGCGCCCCTTGACGGAGTGTCAATGAGGTGCCGAGACTGGGTCACGACGGACAGGGGTGGTCGGTCACGTGGGGGTGGGGAACCCTCCCCGACAGAGAGGCTGAACCCTGCGATGTCCAGACTGCTCGCCGCCTGCCTGACGGTCGCGCTCGCGGCCCTCCTCGCCGTGGGAACGGCGTTCGGCGTCGTGGCCCTGCTCGAGGCCACCCCCGACCAGCCGAACACTCCACTGATCACCTACGAGCAGGCCGACCAGGGGAGCTGACCCGTGACGGCCTCCCGTACCCTGACCGCCCGTTCCGCCTGGCACGCCGTACCGCGCCACCAGGTGCACCGGTTCGCCGAGATCGCCCTGGCCGAGGCGCCCGCGCTGGCCGAGGAGATCATGGGCGAGATCCGGCGCGAGTACCCCCATCTGCCGGTGGTGCTCGACGACTCCGGCGAGCCGATGGCCCTCATCGGCATCCGCCGCGCCATCGAGGTGTTCGTCCGGCACCTCGCCCAGGGCGACCACTCGGTGGGCCGGCCCACCGTGCCGCCCGGCGTCTTCCAGGACTTCGGACGCGGCGAAGGACTGAACGGCCGCTCGCTGGACGCGCTCCAGGCGACCTACCGGATGGGCGTCCGCATGGCCTGGCGCCGGTTCGCCGAGATCGGCCAGCGCCTCGACATCCCCCCGCCCGCCATGTACGAACTCGTCGACGCCGGCTACGAGTACCTGGACGGGCTGGTCGACCAGTCGGTGCGGGGTTACGCCGAGGCGGCGGCCCGGCAGGCGGGCGAACGGCTGCGGCTGCAGCGCCGGCTGATGGACCTGCTGCTCGCCGAGCACCACCGGGGCGACCCGGCCGACGCACTCGCCGAACGCGCCGCCCGGATCGGCTGGCCGGTGCCCGACCGGGTCGCGGCCGGGGTGCTGCTGCGCCCGGGGCGCGAGGCCGTCGCGCCCGCGGTGGGGCAGGGGGTGCTGCTCGACATGGAGCACGAGCGGCCCCGCATGGTCGTGCCCGAACCCGGCGCGGCCGGCCGCCGCGAACTGCTGCACCGGGCGCTCGCCGGCTGGTCCGGGGCGATCGGGCCGCCCGTGCCGGTCACCGAGGCGGCGAAGTCGCTGCGGTGGGCGGAGGCGGCGGTACGGCTGATGGAACGGGGGCTGCTGCCGTGCGGTGAGGTGCTGTACTGCACCGAGCACACCGAGGCGCTGGTGCTGCTGCAGCCGGAGGAGCTGATCGACGATCTCGCGCTGCGGTGTCTGGCGCCGTTGGCGCACTGCGCTCCCGCGCACGGGCGGAGGCTGGCGGAGACGCTGCTGGCGTGGCTGGAGACGCGGGGCGGGGCGCCGGAGGTGGCGGTGCGGCTGGGGGTGCATCCGCAGACGGTGCGGTATCGGTTACGGCAGATCCGGGAGCTGTTCGGTGAGGCGGTGGACGATGCCGATCGGCGGTTCGAGCTGGAGCTGGTGTTGCGGGCGCAGCGGTTGAGGGGGTTGCTGGGCGGCACGGTCGAGTAGCGGCGTCCGGGGTGCGTCTGCAGGGAGCGGCCGGGTGCGGGTTCGTCGTGGCTGGTCGCGCAGTTCCCCGCGCCCCTTTCGGGGCGTTGCCCCTGGGGTGGGGTGTGGCTAGCCTGTGTTCGTCATGCCGATCGTCTGTTGGTATATCGAACACTAGGAGGGGGCCGGTCGTGGGACGACTCGTACCTGCCGTGACCCGGGCTCTCGACATACTCGAGCTCTTCCTGGACGGGGACGGCACGCTCTCCGCCCCCGACATCGTGCGCAGGCTGCAGCTGCCGCGCACCACCGTCCACGAGCTGGTCACCACGCTCGCCGCCCGCAAGTACATCGTCCCGGTCGCCGGTCAGCCCGGCCGCTACCGGCTGGGCGTCCGGCCGTACCAGCTGGGCGCCCGTTACGCCGAGCACCTGGACCTGGCCGCCGAGGGGCAGCAGGTCGCCCGGTCCGTCGCCGAGACCTGCGACGAGACCGTGCACGTGGCGATCCTGGAGGACACCGACGTCATCTACATCGCCAAGGTGGACTCCACCCACGCGGTGCGGATGGTGTCGGCGGCCGGCCGCCGGCTCCCCGCGCACTGCACCTCCGTCGGCAAGATGCTGCTGGCCTCCCTCCCCGAGCCGGAACTGGCCGCGCGCTTCCCCGACGGGGCGGAGCTGACCGCGATGACCCCGAACAGCATCACCGACCCGGCCGTCCTGCGCGAGACCCTCGCCGAGATCCGCACCCGGGGCGTGGCGGTGGAGAGCCGCGAGTCCAACCCGGACGTGTCCTGCGTCGCCGCCCCGGTGCGCGACCGCACCGGACAGGTGGTCGCCGCGCTGTCCATATCCGTACCGATGATCCGCTGGAGCGACGAGCGCCGGGCCGAGCTGGAGCAGCTCGCCGTCAAGGGCGCCGCCGAACTCTCCGAGCGCCTGGGCCACAGGAGCATGGCATGACACTCGCGTTCGACGTCGCGGTCCGCGCGGAGGCGGAACTGGGCGAGGGAGCCACCTGGGACCCGGCCACCGGGCGGCTGCTGTGGATCGACATCCTGGGCGCGCGGGTGCACACCTACGACCCCGCCACCGGCCGCCGCACCGTGCGCCGTACCGAGCAGCACGTGGGCGCGGTCAAGCCGCGCGCGGGCGGCGGTCTGGTGCTGAACCTGCGGGACGGCGTCGGCCTGATCGACCCCGACGACACCTTCCGCTGGCTGCACCGCGAACCGGTCGCGGGCCGCCGCGGCAACGACGCCGCCGTCGCTCCCGACGGCAGCCTCCTCGCGGGCACCATGCGCTACGACGAGGCGCTTGGCGGCGGCACCCTGACCCGGGTGACCGGCGACGGCGCGGCCACCGTCCTCCTGGACGACGTGACGGTGAGCAACGGCACCGGCTGGAGCCCCGACGGCCGGCTGATGTACTACATCGACACGCCCACCCGTCGCGTCGACGTGTTCGACGCCGGCGAGGACGGCACGATCGGCGGCCGCCGTCCGCTCGCGGAGATCGAGGAGGGCGCCGGCTTCCCCGACGGCCTCACCGTCGACGCCGACGGCTGTGTGTGGGTGGCCCTGTGGGACGGGGGAGCGGTGCGCCGCTACACCCCCGACGGTGAGCTGGACCGGGTGATCGAGCTGCCCGTCCCGCGGGTCACGTGCTGCGCCTTCGGCGGCCCCGGGCTGACCGACCTGTACATCACCACGGCCCGCGTGGGCCTCACCGCCCCGCACCCGCTCGCCGGGTCCCTGCTGGTGGTGCCGGGAGCGGGCAAGGGCGTCGCGCAGCCCGCCTTCGCCGGCTGAGGCGGCCCGGTCTCAGGACAGGCCGGCCGCCTTGCGCTCCTCGGCGGTCAGCGGCGGGTCCGTCAGGGCGGGCTTCAGCGGCCCCGCCAGCGCCGCCACGAGGATCCGCGGGGCCAGCAGCACCCCAGGGTGCCGTTCCAGCGACGTCACGTCGGTGACCCGCCGCGCGACGCGCCCGTTCCCGGTGGCCGTGTGCATCAGCCGGCCGACGTAGGCGGCCGTCCACCGGTCCCGCGCGGACGGGCCGTCGTGGGTCGGGCCCGGGTAGAACACGTCCTGGCCCAGGGCGAGGTCCCAGGCGGCGCCCACCGGCCGGGACACCGCGCGCTGTGCGCGGCGGGCCAGCCCCGGCGTGCCCCAGCCGTGCCGCCGTACCGTCTCGCGCAGCGCCACCGCGCCGCGCGCCGCCACCGACATGCCGTGGCCGTAGACGGGGTTGAGCGCGGCCAGCGCGTCCCCGAGCACCACCAGGTTCTCCGGCCACGCCTTCATCCGTTCGTAGAAGAAGCGGCGGTTGCCGGTGGCCCGGGTGAGCGACACCTCCGTCTCCGGGACCGCCGCGCCGAGCAGGTCGGCGATCACCGGGTGCCGCAGCTCCTCGCGGGCGTACCGCTCGAAGTCGTCCGCCTGGGAGGTGGGTTCGCCGCCCCGCGTGCCGAACAGGGTGACCAGCCAGCGCCCGTCCTCCACGGGGAGCAGCACCCCGCCGCGGCCCGGTCCGCCCGCCCGCGGGTCCTGCTGGACGTTGACGACCGGGAAGCCGTCCCGGGCCCCCTCCGGGGCGCGGTAGAGACGGCTCGCGTACACCAGCCCGGTGTCCACCTCCCGGCACTCGGGGGCGGGCAGCCCGGCGTCGGCCAGCCACCGGGCGGTGCGGGAGGCGCGGCCCGTGGCGTCCACCACGAGACCGGCCCGCAGCGTGCGCTCGGCGCCGTCGCGCGTGCGGACCCGGACGCCGGTGACGGCGGCGCGGGTGCCGTCGAGCGAAAGGACCTCGGTCCGGTCGAGCAGCTCGATCCGCCCGTCGGCGAGCACCTGATCCCGCAGGGTCGCCTCCAGCAGGTCCCGCGTGCACAGCAGCATGAAGTGGGACTCGTCCCAGCGCCGGTACCAGCCGTAGGGCGACAGCACCACCATGTCCGCGGTGACCGGCTGGTGGTGGGCCCCCACGGCCCGCAGCCGGTCGACGGCGCCCGGCACGAGGTCCTCCAGGGCGTGCGCCCCGCCCGACCACAGCTGGTGCGCGTGCCGGGCCTGGGGGACGCCGCGCCGCGGCTCGGGTCCGGCGGGCAGCGCGTCGCGCTCCACGACGGTGACCCGGGCGAACGGGGCCAGCGCCCGCGCGGCGAGCAGTCCGGCGACGGATCCGCCGAGCACGACGGCGGTGGCGGGACGTCCGTCCGCGGACGGACGTCTTCTCTCTGGGGCGGCGGGCACGCTCTTCGTTCTCCTGACCTGTCGTCGGTTCTCATTCGCCGGACGCGCCGCGGGGCACGGCCGCCGGGGGTTCCGCCGCGAGGGAGGCGGCCCGCGCGCGGACCGCCTCCACGACGTGGGGGCGGCGCAGTTCCCGGGAAACGGCGCCGATCTCCCGCAGCAGGTCGGTGGTGTCGGGGTCCTGGGTGCCCTCGTCGTCCGGCGCGCGGCGCCGGCACTCGACCGCCTCCAGGATCGACACGGCGTTCGCCAGCGCCCGGGCCCGCTCCGGCGGGAACCCGAGACCGAGCGCCGCCTCGCGTGCCCGGTCACGCCGTTCCTCGTCGATGTGCCGGGCCAGGATGAGCAGTTCGTCCCGGATGAACGTCTCCCGGCGGATCAGGCGCAGCTCCGGGGTGGCGCGCAGCAGGAACGGCACGCCCCTTCCGTCGGCCGAGCGCATCAGCAGGTAGAGCGGGCGGAGACGGTGGAAGGCGAGCCGGACGTGCCAGCGCTCGTGCAGGTACTGGCCCGCGTGCGGGAGGATGAAGCCCACCGCGATCAGGATGGCCGAGAGGCAGGCGACGGGCGGCGCGAGGTCGGTGCTGAGCCAGTCCAGGTCGTGGCCGGTCCAGCGGGCGGCGACGGCCGTGAGCTTGGCCGCGTCGAAGACGATGTTCAGCGCGTAGCCGACGCCCAGGAACTTCAGGCCCCACCGCAGCCAGGCGTCCAGCTCCGCGGTCTGCACCCAGTTCCACAGCAGCCTGCAGGTGATGAGGACGGCGACCGTGTGCGCGAGCAGGTAGAGCAGGATCTGCTCACGCATGAACGGCGTGGTGGCGTAGTACGTGTCCAGGTCCCGCAGCCGCTCCTCGGACGCGTCCGCGAGGAAGAACAGCACCCACAGGGCGACGATCACCCCGGAGTAGAGGGAGACCACCCAGCGCATCGCCCGCCGGGTGGCGGCGGAGCGGTCCGACAGCCCGTTGCGCCAGGCGATGATCAGCAGCAGACAGGAGGCGCAGAACGCGGTGAGGAGCGAGTAGCACCACGGCGCCGATATGTTCGGCACGCCCGTGAGGCGGTTGACCCGGGCGATGGTCGTGGGCGCCACGAAGACGAAGACGGTGCAGGCGAGCAGGAGCAGCCCGCCCACCGCGCGCAGCAGGGGGTCGCGCCACAGCCGCACGATGGTGGGCAGCTTGATGATCAGGGCCGCGGTGAGGACGCCCGTGGGGATCCAGAAGGAGATGTGGAAATCGCCGAGGACGTCCGAGGGCGTGAGGGCGAGCGGGGCGGTCACCGGTGCGTTCCCCGCCGCCCGCGGTAGCCCAGGGCCCGCTGCAGGGGACCGGCGTCGGTGTCCCGGTCGTCCAGGAGGGCGCGCACGGCGGCGGCCATCCGGTGCCCGAACTCGTCGGCCTCGGCCTCGTCGGCCTCGCGGGAACCGTCGCGCGCGGCCATCGCGAGCGCGGCGGCCCAGTCCGGTGCGCCGTCCGTGAGGACCCGCTCAGCCGCCGCCGGGGCGTGGTGCCGGTGCCCCGCGTGCATGTGCCACAACTCGTGGCCGAGGATGACCAGTTGCTGCATGGCCTCCGCCCGCTCCTCCACGATGACCAGGTCGAAGTCCTGGAACTCCACCCACAGGCCGGTCACTTCGATCTCGTCCGGGAAGCGTTCGAAGCGCAGGACGACGGGCCGCCCCCCGCGCCGCGAGCTCATCTCCTCGCACAGTACCCGGCACGCCGCCCGGGCGTCCGTGAGGGGACCGGGCCGTGCGCGGAGCGCGGTGGCGAGATCGCCGGCCAGGCGGCGCAGGGCCGCGCGGGTGCGGGACCGCCGCAGCGCGGAGGCGAGCCGTACGGCCCGCGTCCGTGCGCCCGCGCCATCCATCGGATCCCCTCGCCCGTGCGACCGCCGCACCTCAGGCTGTTCGAGCCTACGCGGACGGATGTGTCCGCGTCACGCGATCCGCGACCGCCGGGGACGGGACGGGGTGCGCGGCGGGCGAGTTCCGTCCGGGGGGATTGACGCGTCATCCCCCGCCCTTTACGGTCCCGTTCGAAGTTACGGGCGCCATTCGGAATCTCGAACACGTCGCCGAACCGACCTCCCCCGAAAGGACACGATGCGCACCGCCCGCTTCACCCTGGACCCCGCCTTCACCGTCGGCACGGTCGACCCCCGGCTGTTCGGCTCGTTCGTCGAGCACCTCGGCCGGTGCGTCTACACCGGCGTCTTCGAACCGGGCCACCCCACCGCCGACGCCGACGGCATCCGCGGCGACGTCCTGGACCTGGTCCGCGAACTGGGCGTCACCGCCGTCCGCTACCCCGGCGGCAACTTCGTCTCCGGCTACCGCTGGGAGGACTCCGTCGGCCCCGTCGAGGAGCGCCCGCGCCGCCTGGACCTGGCCTGGCGGTCGACCGAGACCAACCGCTTCGGCCTGTCCGAGTACCTCTCCTTCCTGCGGAAGATCGGGCCGCAGGCCGAGCCGATGATGGCCCTCAACCTCGGCACCCGGGGCGTCGCCGAGGCCCTCCAGCTCCAGGAGTACGCCAACCACCCCGGCGGCACCGCCCTGTCCGACCTGCGCGCGGAGCACGGCGACAAGGATCCGTTCGGCATCCGCCTGTGGTGCCTGGGCAACGAGATGGACGGCCCCTGGCAGACCGGTCACAAGACCGCCGCCGAGTACGGCAGGACCGCCGCCGAGACCGCCCGCGCCATGCGCCAGATCGACCCCGGCGTGCAGCTCGTCGCCTGCGGCTCCTCGGGCCGCTCCATGCCCACCTTCGCCGAGTGGGAGGCCACCGTCCTCCAGGAGACGTACGACCTGGTCGACTACATCTCCCTGCACGCCTACTACGAGCCGCTCGACGGCGACGTGGACTCCTTCCTCGCCTCCGCCGTCGACATGGAGACCTTCATCGAGGACGTCGTCGCCACCTGCGACCACGTCGGGGCCCGCCTGAAGTCCCGGAAGAAGATCAACCTCTCGTTCGACGAGTGGAACGTCTGGTACATGTCCCGCACCGAGGAGCAGGTGAGCGCGCTCGACTGGCCCGAGGCGCCGCGCCTGCTGGAGGACAACTACAGCGTCATGGACGCCGTCGTCCTCGGCTCGCTGCTGATCGCGCTGCTCCGGCACGCGGACCGGGTCACCGTCGCCTGCCTCGCCCAGCTGGTCAACGTCATCGCCCCGATCATGACCGAGCCGGGCGGCCCGGCCTGGCGGCAGACGACGTTCTTCCCGTTCGCCCAGGCGTCGAGGTACGGCCGCGGCGAGGTCCTCGACGTGCGCGTGGACTCGCCGACGTACGAGACGAAGCGGTACGGGGAGGCGGACCTGCTGCACGCGACCGCGGTACGGGGCGAGGACGGCACGGTCACCCTGTTCGCCGTCAACCGCTCGCGCACCGGGTCGCTGCCGCTGGAGGTCGCGCTGAACGGGCTCGGCCTGACGTCCGTCGTCGAGCACAGCGTGCTCGCGGACGACGACCCCGACGCCCGCAACACCCTCGCCGAGCCGGAGCGGGTGGCGCCGCACGCGGCCGAGGGCACCACGCTGGACGGCGGCCGCCTCTCGGCCGTGCTGGAGCCGCTGTCCTGGAACGTGATCCGGCTGGCGTGACGCCGCGCCCGGCGTCCGTCGCGCGCCGGCGGGCTCACCTCCCCGGTGGGTCCACCGGCTCGACCGGGACGCCGCCGCGCGCCGCGCCCAGCAGCGTCAGCCTGGCCGTCCCCGGCCCGGCCGGGGTGGTCCCGTCGGACAGCACCGCCAGCGCCAGGGTGTTGGCGCCGCGGGTGCGCAGGATGCCGTTCGGCAGCGCGAAGGTGTGCTGCGGGCCCACGTCGTTGACGTACTGGCCCAGGTTCCAGCCGTTGAGGAAGATCTGCACCCGGTAGGCGCGCTCCGGGTCGTCCTCCAGGGTGAGCCCGACCGACGCGTCGAGGTCCGGTTCGAGACCCAGCCGGAACCGGGTGCGGTACCAGGTGACGCCCTGCCGCCGCTGCGCGCGCGGGAACTCCACCACCCGCCAGCCGCGGTCGTCGTGGTCCGGCAGATGCCAGCCGCGCCGCTCCCCGAACAGACCGCCGTTGTTGAACGGGCCGGTCACCCGCTCCGGGTCGGCGGCGCCCCGCACGCGCCACTCGACAGCGCGGTCGCCGCCCTCGAACTCGACGGCGACCAGCCCGCGCGCGGCCTTGTGGGCGTCCTCGCCGGGCTCCGTCCCGGCGTGCTGCATGGGCCGCACCAGCACCGACAGCACATGCTCGCCGGGGGTGCGCACCGCCCCGGGGACGGTGAACCGCGCCGTGGCCGTCCAGGTGCCGCGCGCGGCGGTCTCCTCGTCGGGCGCCGGCATGCGGTGGGCGCCGAGCGGCCGGCCGTCCAGCCAGGCCATCAGCAGCCCCTGGGTGCCGGTGCCGCAGGACAGCGCCACCGACCGGATGCCGCTCAGGTCCTCCAGCCGTCCCCGGTACCAGACGTCGCCGTGGTGGAGGCCGTAGTCGTCGGCGAACAGCACGGGCCCGCCCTCGGGCACCGGTGTGGTGCTGTGCGAGGTGGTGCGGTCGGCGACCGTCCAGGCCGAGTCGTCGAAGTCCGGGTCGGACTCCGGGTTCTCGGTGCGGCACCGCCAGCCGTCGAGGGCGGGCAGCGCCACCGCGCGCACCGCGGGCATCAGCCCCTCCATCACCCGGCTGCGGGCACGGCCGACGTAGGTGGGCACCGGTTGGCCGTTCCAGGTGACCTCGGCGACGCCGCGCGGGCCCCACACCTCCACGCCGGTCTCCACGGTGACGTCACCCGTCAGATGGAGCGTGGCGTCGCGCAGTTCGGCCGAGCGCAGCACGGCGGGGCCGTAGACCACGAGCGGCCCGGCCGGGGTCTCGTGGGTCCACAGGCGCAGCGCGGTCTCGTCGTCGGCGAACAGCAGCACGAGGGGTGTCTCGGAGTCGCCGTCCTTGACCAGCACCCGGCTCAGGCCGCCCACGCCGAGCGGGGCGACCACGTTCAGCCGGCCCTGGTCGTAGGCCCAGGCGGGTTCGGTGTCCGCGCGGTCGGCGCCCGGCTGCTTCTCGCAGTCCAGGGCGAGCTGGGCGGTCTCCCCGTGACGGCCGACGAACACGGCCACGTCCTGCCGCCCGGTGGAGACGCAGAGCATCGGCTGGGCGGTGGTGTACGCCAGCTTGCGGTGGCCCAGGCGCAGCCCGGAGGCGACCAGCTTGGCGTCGCCCGCGGCCACGGTGACCGGCACCTCGATGCCGGTGCCGGGCAGCAGGGCGCGCACCTCCTCCTCGGTGTCGTTGCGCACCACGAAGAACCGCGCGCCGGTGTCGGGGTTGGCCAGCCGGCGCACCGTCAGCCGGCCGTCCGCGGCGCGTTCCGGCCCGTCCCCGTCCGGTTCCAGCCGGGCCAGGTCGGGCACGGTGCGCACCAGATGGCCGAGCTGCTGGACGGCGGCCATGTTCGGCGCGGGCTGGCGCCCCTCGTCGAGCACCGCCCCGTAGTCGTACGAGGTGTAGACGCCCGGTCCGGGCAGCCAGCCCCACGACGTCCCGCCGAACCCCATGCCGGTGTGGTGCACGGTGACCCGGTCGGCGAGGGCGGTGAGATGGCGCCGCCGCTCGTGGACCGCGTCGTGCGTCTCGCGCACCCGCGCGTACCCCTCGCCGCCGGACAGCGGCCCGCCCCAGGCGTCGGCCGCCCCGCCCGCCACGGCGGTGAGACCGGCGGTGGGCGGCCCGTCGCCGCCGGTCCAGCCCTCCCCGTCCAGCACGGGCACGTCGATGCGGTCGGCGCGCACCTTCGCGTGCAGCCGGGCCCGGTGGGCGCGCGCCGCCGCGTCCCCGGCCGGCACCGGACGCCCGTCCTCCAGCCGGTACAGCAGCACCGTCCCGCCGCCCGCGGTGTACAGATGCCGTACGGCGATGGCGTCGACGGCGGCGAGCCACGCCTCGGCGTGCCGCAGATACTCGGGGTCGTCGGTGCGGGCGGAGCCCGGGGCGGCCGTCAGCCAGCCGGGGAGGCCGCCGGCGTCCAGGTCCGCGCCGACGTAGGGGCCGGGCCGCAGCACCACGTACAGCCGCTCCTCGGCGGCCACGGACAGGAAGCGGTTCAGGTCCCGCACCCCGGTGAAGTCGTGCACGCCGGGCGCCGGGGAGTGGACGTTCCACGGCACGGGCACGTCGACGGCGGTGAAGCCGTGGGCGCGCAGCTTCTGCAGCACGTCCCGCCACAGCGACGGGCTGGGCAGCCGGAACGGGTGGACCTCGGCGGACCACAGCACCAGCCGCCTGCCGTCGACCAGCAGGGAGTGCCGGTCGTAGGTGACGCGATGGCGCCGGCCGTCGGCCTCCGGCGGCGGGGGCGGCGGTCCGGTCGGCACGACGCGCGACCCCTGCGGGCCGGTCGCCGCCCCGCCGCTGCCGGCCAGCGCGAGGCCGAGCGCGGCCGTGCCGGCCAGGGCGGTGAAGGTGCGCCTGCTGAGCTCCAAGGGAGCGCCTCCTGGTCTGTGCCACAAGCGGTGCTGGTGGGTCATTCTCCCCGAACCGGAACGGCCCTTCGTCCACCCGGCAGTCCCGGCACGCCCGTGGGATTCGGCGGCGGCCCGTGGCGTTCACCGGCGGTATACCGACCGGGAGTGAATGGCCGGAGTTCGCCCTGTCCGGCCGTGGCGGCGCTCCATACGATGCGAGCGCTCCCGGTCTTCACCGCTCCTTCATGCCTCCTTCACGAAGCCGGGGCTGCATGTGTCCGCATGTTTGGCATGTGCATGACGCTTCAACCATCGCACCGCACCAACCCCCCACCCAAGGATGGAGAACCATGGCTGGAGGCCTGCTCCTCGGCGTCGCGGCGGCCACGCTGCTCGGCGCCGCGCTGCCCGCGCACGATCCGGGGTCCTCGTTCGACGACCCGCCGCCGGACAAGATCGTCATCAAGGTCGCCACGGTGAACGGGTCGGGATGTCCCGCCGGTACCGCGGCCGTCGCCGTCTCGGCCGACAACACCGCGTTCACCGTGACCTACAGCGACTACCTCGCCCAGGCCGGCGGGACCTCCGACCCCACGGCCGCCCGCAAGAACTGCCAGCTCAGCCTGCTCGTCCATGTCCCGCAGGGCTTCACCTACGCCATCGCCAGCGCCGACTACCGGGGCTTCGCCGCGCTCCAGCCCGGCGCCCGGGGCACCCAGCGGGCCTCGTACTACTTCCAGGGGTCGCCCAACACGGAGTACCGCACGCACTCCTACGCGGGTCCGTACGACGACAACTGGCAGGCCACGGACGAGACCGACTGGGCGCAGCTCGTCTACGCGCCCTGCGGTGTGCAGCGCAACTTCAACATCAACACCGAGCTGAGAGTCGCCGCGGGGACCGACCCGACGAAGGTCAGCTACATGGCGATGGACTCCACGGACGGCGACATCAGCACGGTGTACCACCTGGCGTGGAAGGAGTGCCCGGAGAAGTGACCGGACGGCGGGGGCGGGCGCCGGCCCGCCCCCGTCACCGCGCGCCGTCGCGGCTGCGCAGATGGCGCGCGCGCAAGGCCACCTCGAGAGCGAACCGGTGGTCGGGGTCGGCGAGCCGGTCGCCCAGGTAGGCGTCCAGCGTCCGCAGCCGGTAGCGCACCGTCTGGGCGTGCACGCCCAGCATCTCGCCGACCTGTTCGGCGGGGGCGCGGGTGGAGACGTGCACCCGGAGGGTCTCGACGAGCCGGTCGCGCCGCTTGGCGGTCAACCCGTCGAGCGGGGCCAGCTCACGGGCGGCGAGACGGTCGACGAGAGCCGGGTCGGACAGCAGCCACAGGGTCGTCAGATGGTCCTCGCAGCGGACCAGCGGGGCGTCGGGCACGACGCCGTCGTCGACGAGCTGGAGCACGCGGCGCGCCCAGCGGATGGAGTCCGCGGCCTGGGCGACCGGCACGGTCAGGCCCACCGCGGCACGGGTGCCGGACAGGGCCGTGTGGAGCATCTGGACGCGTTCGGGGGTGAGTTCGCCGGGCACCAGCAGATGAGGCTGCGGGATGTCGAAGTCGGCGAGGACGTCGCTGTCGAGTCCCGCCTGGATGTGCTCGGGAACCGGTGGACGCAGGGCGACGAGGAAGCACGTCCGGGGCAGTTCCCAGGCGGCGGACGCGCACAGTTCGGAAACGGTCGTCCGGGGAAGCGGGGAGGCGGCCAGTAAGAGGTGTAACAGCTGTCTTCGTAACGCGGACACCTCGGACGCGGCTCTCTCCCGTACCTCCGTGTACCCCTCGCGGGTGACGGCCTCCAACTCCTCGACGTAGGCGAACAGGGCGTCGGCGAAGGCGAGGACCAGGGAGGGGGAGAGGCTGTGCTGCCGCCCCAGCGTCTTGGCCCGGCGCAGGGCGATGCGCGCGCCGAGCCGGTAGGCGCCCTGCAGCACCTCCAGGTCGCGGCCCTCGTAGGCCTCCACCCGGCCGAACCTGCGCAGGAGGTCGTCCCGCAGCTCCGAGGTCGTGGAGGGGTCGGCCACCCGGTCCACGAAGGCGGTGAGGGCCTGCTCGACCCCCTGGCGGATGGCGTGCCCGTCGGGGCCGTTGAGCAGCCTGCCGTACACCGGGTAGGCGCGGGTGACCTCGGTCCGTATCTCGTTCAGCAGTCCCGGCAGCAACGGCCGCATGAAGGCGGCGAACTGCCGGGGGAGAGGGTCGAGCGGCTCGCCGAGCACCGAAGGACGTGCGCTTGAGGGCATGACTGATCCCTTGCTCTCCGACCTGTCCGGCAGAGCGGCCCGGCCGGGCACGCCCCGTGGGGGGGCGAAGCCCGGCCGGGCCGCAACGAGCACCGGGTCCCGAAAAGCTGACGGTAAGTCAACTTAATTGCCTTGTACACCTCTTGGGCAGAAACCGCTTCACAGAAACTTCACCGGACGGCGGAGTGCCAGTGCCGCGCCAGCACCTCGCCGGCCCGGGGAGCGGCGGTGCCGGGTGCGTTGAGGCCGGTCAGGTGGGTCTGCGTGTCGTTCAGGGTGAGGCTGTTGTTCCCGGAAGGCGAGGGCAGCCCGGTCTTCGCGTTGACCGCGGCGTTGATGAGGCCGATGTTCAGCCCGCAGCCGGTGGCGGCGGGGACCGCGAAGGCGCTGTCGTTCTGGGTGGCGCCGGTGAGGTTGATACGGCTCATCTCGCCGGCCGGGTCGAGGGTGCCGTCCCCTTGGAAGAAGGTCATGTCGAACGCCGGGTAGTTGCGGTTCTCGGGCAGCAGCACGATCGGGTTGGCGGCCGTGCCGATGTAGCACTTGCTGCCGAGCAGCGGGTTCTCCAGGTGGATGCGGACCGGCAGGGCGACGATGGGCATGTCGGTCAGGACGCCGGCCGTCTGGTTGAAGTCGTAGGGCGCGCCGACCGACTCCATGGTCGCGGTGATCTTGTTGAGGCTGGAGTTCTCCAGCGACTCGCAGAGGCCCGTGATCACGGGTATGGCGCTGGGACACATCAGGCCGAGCAGCCCGCCGGGCACGGTGGCCGGTTCGGCGACCAGCGCGCCGCCGGGCGGGGCCACCACGCTGCTGGTGCCGTCGGCGTTCTGGACGATGCCGATCTGCAGGTTCGTCTTCCCGGTGACCACGGTGGTGTCGCCCAGCTTGACGGAGCCGCCCGCGGAGGTGGACACCACGCACTGCGGGGTCTTCTCGAAGCCGTCGGCGGCCAGCATCGCCGGCGCGTCCACGGGGCAGCGGGTGAACGGGGCCCACTCGCCGTTCAGTGCGGGGTCGGCCGCGGTCGCCGTGCCGAGGGAGGCGAAGGCGCCCAGCGCGGTGAGCGCGGAGACGGTGGCGAGCCTGGTGCGGGGGGTGAACGACTGCATGTCGGTGGCCTTTCTCGGGGGGAGGGGGCGGGCCGGGCGGCTCAGCGCTCGGCGACCGGGATCTGGTAGGGCTGGAGGTCCTCCGTGCACTGGCCCTTGGTGTCCGGGGACTCGAACACCGGGACGAGGGGGGTGCACGTCTGGCCCTGGACCTGCTTGATGTAGTTGCCGGGACCGGAGACGGAGGCGGTGAGCAGACGGTCGAGGTCCTCGCCGCCGGTGCCGCAGCCGGTGAAGGCCGGAATGGTCACCTCGCCGGACAGCGGGCCGCCGGTGAGGATCGTGTAGCCGGTGACGTCCTGGCCGAGGACCTGTTCGGCCTTGCCGTACAGCACCACATGGTCGCCGGGATGCTTCGCGGGGTCCGGGTCGGCGGAGGTGAGGGACGTCTCGGTCCGGCAGCCGGGACCGACGTCCAGGGGAGTGCCGTTGACCTCGAGGGCGGTGACCTGGGCGACCAGGGGGACCCGGACATGGGTCTCCGTGGTCATGAACAGGTCGGAGAAGCGCATCTTCATCCGCGCGTCGATCCTCATCGGACCCGTCTGCCTCAGCACCATGGTGGCCTTCACCGGGGCGAAGTCGAAGGAGAGGAAGGTGCTGTCGTAGGGCGGCGTCTGCCTGCGTCCCTGGTAGCTGAGTTCGCCGTACGTCTCCAGGACCATGACCAGGTGCTCGGGGTCGAAGGGTTCGTCGACCGGGATCTGGAACTCTCCCCCGTCGATCAGCACGCAGGACGGCGGCAGGTACGAGGCGGCCTTCTGCTTCTTCACGTTGGCGTAGCCCGTGACGTAGGCGTTGAGCGACAGGGGCGTGGGCGGGTTCCGCTCGTCGTAGCGGCACGGCGGCACGTCACGGTCGGCGGCGGTGCCCGGTGCGTTCTCCGGCACCTCCGAGGACCGCTCGCCCTGCCGGTCCCGCGGCCCGTCCGCCGGCGCCGAGGCCGTGCCGCCGGGTGCGGGGGACGTCCCGCCGGGCGCCGGGGCGGACGGCGGACCGCCGGCCCCCGGTGCGTCCGGGACGGCCGGCACGGTGGCCAGCAGCCCCTTGTCCGGCGCGTCCTCGGCGAGCGCGCAGTCGACGGCCGGTGAGCCGGTCCCCGCGCCGCTGCCGGCGTCGTCCTCCGGACCCGGCGTCAGGTCGATCGCCAGGACGCC
Source organism: Streptomyces albogriseolus (assembly GCA_014650475.1). Taxonomy (GTDB): domain Bacteria; phylum Actinomycetota; class Actinomycetes; order Streptomycetales; family Streptomycetaceae; genus Streptomyces; species Streptomyces albogriseolus. The sequence goes on along the minus strand of BMVA01000002.1, from coordinate 559,851 downwards.
CGCGGTGAAGGTCAGGGCGCCGTCGCTCCGGCCCGTCACCGAGGGGACGCCGCCCGTCGTGGTCAGCGTCAGCGGCCCGGACTCCGGCAGGGCGACGGGACCGGAGTCCCCCCGCCATGTCGCCGTGGCCGCGGCCGAGTCCTGGGCCACGTCCACGGCGAGCGCGGTGCGGGCGCGCACCTCGGACGCGTCGCGCAGGGGGAGGTCCGCGACCGCTTCCGCCGGGAGTTCCACCGCGGTGGTGACGCCGGTGGGGGTGAACGCCTCACCCGCCCGGAACCGCTGCGGGAACTCCGCCGAGATCCGCACCGTCACGGGCGCCTTCCCCGAGGGGAACGCGCAGACGTAGGGGAGTTCGGCGTCGACCTCCTGGGTGTCCGAGGCCGACGCCGTGGCCGGGACAAGGGCGGCGAGCACGACGAACGCGGCCGTCGACGTGAGCGTGGCGCGGACTCGGCGGGGCCGCGGGGTGGCGGCTCGTTGGACTCTCATACAGCTCCGCTCGGCGGAAGGGACGGTGTCGGGGGAATCAGGGACAGAGCCCGCGAACGCCCGGCCGGGGTGCCGGCCGGGCGAGGGTGAGCGGGCGGCGGCCTACGGGTTGGAGCCGACGATGGTCGGGATGGTGGTGGTACCGGCCACCTTGACGGCGTAGTTGCCCTTGAAGGTGGGCTTGGTGCTGGTCGTGACGATCGCCCCGCAGTTGACGGGGTTGCTGACCGTCAGTTCACCGGCGACGCTGTTGACCGCCAGGACGCCGGTGCTGTTGGTGTAGGTGGCCGAGGCCTTGCCCGCCACCGTGAACTTGCAGACGCCGGCGCTCACGTTGGCCTTGACGTTGCCGACGTAGCCCGTGGTGACGCCGGTGGCGGAGTTGTAGTCCACCGCGACGACGTCCCAGGGGGTGACGGCCACGGTGGTGACGTTGCCCAGGACGCTGGTGCACGGAGCGCCGGACGTGCCGAAGTTCATGGTGCTGATGGCGGCGACGTTCGCCGGGTTGCCGGTGGTGCTCGCCATCGTCCCGCTCGCGTTCGAGGCCGTGCAGGTCATCGGGATGGTGGCGGTCAGCACGATGTTGCCGGCGTTCACGGCGGTGAAGGCGGCCGGTGACGGGCTGACGGTCCACACCGTGGAGGGCGCCGCGGAGGCGGGACCGGCGGTGAGGGCGAGAGCGGCCGCGGCCGCACACGCCGCGACGGCTGTTTTCTTCAGGTGATGCGTCATGTCCGGGTATCTCCTTGAGGGTCGGCCCGATGGGACGTGCCATGACGTTACTTGCGGTAAACGCGGCGGAACAATGCGGCGTTCCATGATTTCTTCGGGAAAGGGAACAAGCTGTTCCCTGGGTGAGGCAATTCCGGTCCGCATTCATCACGTGCTGTCAAGGAAGGAGGGGCGGCCGGTGTCGGCGGGGGCTTCCCGGCGGGCCTGCGCGGCAGGCCGTGGTGCTCACCGGCGGACAGTTTCCGGGGGCGTCCTTGTGCTCCCGCTGACAGGTTTCACAGGGCGTGGGCCGGTTCCCCGGAAAACTCGTCATGCGGTGTTGCCCGCTGAGGTTACTCGGCCGTAACGTGCCGGTGCGGTGCTCGGCTCCGGGTCACCGGCCCCCGACTGGGGGAGCCCCGGCGGACGTCCCACCGGCCCACCTCCCGCCGGCCGGCGCCGGGCCGGTGTGTTGTCCGCGTGGTGACAAGTCGCGGAGAGGTGCGCCCGCGGTGTGTGTCACGGGCGTCCGCTGGAGGTGATATGGGAATCGAAGTAGTGGTCGAAGGGCTGACCAAGTCCTTCGGCAGGCAGAACATCTGGCGGGACGTGTCACTCACTCTCCCGGCCGGAGAAGTCAGTGTGATGCTGGGCCCGTCCGGCACCGGAAAGACCGTCTTTCTGAAGTCGCTCATCGGGTTGCTCAAACCCGAGAAAGGCCGTGTCCTCATCAATGGAGTGGACATGGTGAACAGCCCGGAAAGGGATATCTACGAGACTCGCAAATTGTTCGGTCTCATGTTCCAGGACGGCGCCCTTTTCGGGTCCCTGTCCCTTTTCGACAATATCGCCTTCCCGCTGCGTGAGCACACCCGCAAGAAGGAGTCGGAGATCCGCCGTATCGTCATGGAGCGGATCGAGGTCGTCGGACTGCTGGGTGCGGAGGGCAAGCTTCCGGGCGAGATCAGCGGAGGCATGCGCAAGCGGGCCGGGCTGGCCCGCGCGCTCGTGCTGGACCCGCAGATCATCCTGTGCGACGAACCGGACTCCGGGCTCGACCCGGTCCGCACCGCCTACCTCTCGCAGCTGCTGATCGACCTGAACGCGCAGATCGACGCGACCATGCTGATCGTCACCCACAACCTCGACATCGCCGCCACCGTGCCCGACAACATGGGGATGCTCTTCCGGCGCGAGCTCGTCACCTTCGGTCCGCGCGAGGTGCTCCTCACCAGCGACGAGCCGGTCGTGTCCCAGTTCCTCGGCGGCCGGCGCGAGGGGCCCATCGGCATGTCCGAGGAGAAGGACGCGGCCACCCTCGCCGCCGAGGCGAACACCGCGACCCCCGCCGCGGCCCGGGTGATCGTGCCCCAGCTCGAGCCGTCCCCCGGTCTTCCGCCGCGCCGTGCCGTCGCGCGACGACGTGAGCGTGTCATGAGCATGATCGACACCTTGCCGCCGGCCGCGCGCTCCGCCATCCGGGAGACCTACGCGCGGGACGCCGGGGCGGTCACCGTGACGGCGCCCGTCGCCGGGAGCGGCGCATGATCACCGGCGCGCTGCGCGAGACCGGCCGGCTCTTCGCGCTCGCCGCCGAGGTCGGCCGCGCCGTCTTCCGAAGACCCTTCCAGTTCCGCGAGTTCACCGAACAGTTCTGGTTCGTCGCGAGCGTGACGATCCTGCCCGCCGCCCTCGTCTCCATCCCCTTCGGCGCCGTCATCGCCCTCCAGGTCGGCTCCCTCACCCAGCAGCTGGGCGCCCAGTCGTTCACCGGAGGCGCCAGCGTCCTCGCCGTCGTCCAGCAGGCGAGCCCGCTCATCGTCGCCCTCCTCATCGCCGGCGCCGGCGGCTCGGCCATCTGCGCCGACCTCGGCTCCCGCACCATCCGCGAGGAACTCGACGCGATGGAGGTCATGGGCGTCTCCCCGGTACAGCGGCTGGTGGTGCCCCGGGTGCTGGCCGCCATGGGCGTCGCGGTCCTGCTCAACGGCCTGGTCTCCGTCGTCGGCATCCTCGGCGGCTACTTCTTCAACGTCGTCATGCAGGGCGGCACCCCCGGCGCCTACCTCTCCAGCTTCTCCGCCCTCGCCCAGCTTCCCGACCTGTACGTCAGCGAACTGAAGGCCCTGGTCTTCGGGTTCATCGCCGGCATCGTCGCCGCCTACCGGGGCCTCAACCCGCGCGGCGGCCCCAAGGGCGTCGGCGACGCCGTCAACCAGTCCGTCGTCATCACGTTCCTCCTGCTCTTCTTCGTCAACATGGTGATGACGGCCGTCTACCTCCAGATCGTCCCGCCGAAGGGAGGCTGAGGTCCGATGGCCTCCCCGCTCGCCCCGCTCGACCGCTCCGGCGACCATCTGCTCTTCTACGTACGGGCCCTGCTGTGGATCCCGCGGACCCTGCGCCGCTACCTCAACGAGGTGCAGCGCCTGCTGGCCGAGGTGGCCTTCGGCTCCGGCGGCCTCGGCGTCGTCGGCGGCACCATCGGCGTGATGATCGCGATGACGCTCTTCACCGGGACCGTCGTCGGGCTCCAGGGCTACGCGGCCCTCGACCAGATCGGCACGGCCGCGTTCACCGGATTCGTCTCCGCCTACTTCAACACCCGGGAGATCGCCCCCCTGGTCGCCGGCCTCGCCCTCTCCGCGACCGTCGGCGCCGGCTTCACCGCCCAGCTCGGCGCCATGCGCATCAACGAGGAGGTCGACGCGCTCGAGGGCATGGGCATCCGCTCCATGCCCTACCTGGTCACCACCCGCATCATCGCCGGCGTCGTCGCCATCGTCCCGCTCTACGCCATCGGGCTGCTCTCCTCCTACCTCGCCTCCCGCTACGTGACCGTCCTGTTCAACGGACAGTCCCGGGGGACGTACGACCACTACTTCAACCTCTTCCTCTCCCCGACGGACGTGCTGCTCTCCGTACTGAAGGTGCTGATCTTCAGCGTGATGGTGATCCTCGCCCACTGCTACTACGGGTTCCGCGCCTCGGGCGGCCCCGCCGGTGTCGGTGTCGCCGTCGGACGGTCCGTGCGCAACGCCATCGTCCTGATCAGCGTCACCGACTTCTTCCTGTCGCTCGCCCTGTGGGGCGCGACCACGACCGTGAAGGTGGCGGGGTGAGATGAACGGACCCCGGGGATCCCGAGGACGGACCCTGCGCCGCCGGCTCGCCGGAGTGGTGTTCGTGCTGGTGCCCGCCCTGCTGATCTGGCTGGCCGTCGCCGTCTACGACAAGAGGTTCACCGCGTCCGACCCGGTGGTGGTCGAGACCGACGGCGTCGGCAACCAGATGCACCCTGGCGCCGAGGTGAAACTGCGCGGCGTGGTCGTCGGCGAGGTCCGCGCCATCGACGCCACCGGCGACGGCGCCCGCCTCACCCTCGCCATGAAGCCCGGCACACTGGACGCCGTCCCCTCCGACGTCCGCGCCCAGATGCTGCCCACCACCCTGTTCGGCGAGCGGTTCGTGGCCCTCGTACCACCCGAGAACCCCTCCTCCGAACCGCTGGCCGCCGGAGCCGTCATCCCCCAGGACCGCTCCGCGAACGCCGTCGAACTCCAGCAGGTGCTCGACGACGTCCTGCCCATGCTCACCGCCGTCCAGCCGCAGAAGCTCTCCGCGACCCTGTCGGCCGTCTCGCAGGCCCTGGAAGGCCGCGGGGGCCGGCTCGGCGAGACGCTGAGCCTGCTGGACGAGCACCTGGCCGAGTTCAACCCACATCTGCCCGCACTCAACCGCGACCTCAGGGAACTCGTGAAGGTCGGCCATGTCTACGCGGACGCCGCGCCCGACGTCATCACGGCGCTCACCGACTTCACCACCACCAGCGGCACCCTCGCCGAACAGGAGGCCCAACTCGCCTCCACCCTCGGCGCCACGACCCGGACGGCCGAGGACATGACGGCCTTCCTGCGCGAGAACCGGGGCAACCTCATCCGCCTCACCGCCGCCGGCCGGCCGACCCTGGAACTGCTCGCCGCGTACTCCTCCTCCTTCCCGTGCACCCTGCGCACCCTCGCCGAGTTCGTCCCGGCCATGGACCAGGCGCTCGGCAAGGGCACCGACCGGCCCGGCATCCACGTCGACGTCACCTCCGTCCCCGCGCGCGGCGCCTACCGCCCCGGCCGCGACACCCCGGTGTACGACTCGGGCGGCGGGCCCCGCTGCCCCTCCGTGCCCTACGTCGGCCCGCTGCCCCGGCCCACCGCGCGGTCCGCCTCCGCCGCGGCCGCCGAGTACCTCGGGCCCGCCAACTCCCCGGCGGAGAACGACCTCGTCAACGAACTGCTCGCGCCCGCCGCCGGCGCGTCCCCAGGCGACCTGCCCGACTGGAGCAGCCTCCTCGTCGGGCCCGTCTACCGCGGTACGGAGGTGACCCTCGGATGACCGGCCCCGACATGGCGCACACCCGGCGCCGTCCGCTGACCGGACCGCTGCTCAAGTCCCTCGCCTTCGTGGTGGTCACCGCCCTCGCCACCACCCTGCTCGGCCTCGGCGTGGCCGGCTCCGGCGCGGGCGGCGGCGGCCGTACCTACCACGCCCTCTTCACCGACGTCACCGGGCTCCGGGACGGGGACAGCGTGCGCATCTCCGGCGTGACGGTCGGCGAGGTGACCGACGTACGCGTCGTGCAACGGCGCCTCGCGCAGGTCACCTTCACCGTCCGCGAGGACCGCCGCCTGCCCCGCTCGACCACCGCCGCGGTGAAGTACCTCAACATGGTCGGCCAGCGCTACGTGGCCCTCGGCCGCGGCAGCGGCGACCTCGGCGGGGCCCTGGAGGAGGGCGCCACCGTGCTGCTGGACCGCACCACCCCCGCACTCGACCTGACGCTCCTCTTCAACGGCTTCAAGCCGCTGTTCGAAGGGCTCTCCCCGAAGGACGTCAACGAGCTCGCCGGATCGATCGTGCAGGTCCTCCAGGGCGAGGGCGCCACCGTCGACAGCCTGATCCGCCGCATCGGCTCGCTCAGCACCACCGTCGCCGCCAAGGACAAGGTGATCGGCGCGGTCGTGGAGAACCTCACCACCGTCCTGGACACCCTCAACGACCGCGAGGACAGCTTCGACGACCTCGTCGTCACCCTGCGGGACCTCGTCTCCGGCTTCGACGAGGACCGCGAACCCCTCGGCCGGGCCGTCGTGGCCATGGGCGACCTGACCACCGTGACCGCCGGCCTCCTCGACGACGGGCGCGCGCCCCTGAAGCGGGACATCCGCGAACTGGGCCGGCTCTCGCGCAACCTCGGCGAACACACGCCGCAGATCGAGGAGTTCCTCGACCGGACCCCCGCCAAGATGACCGCCCTGGCCCGACTGTCCTCCTACGGATCGTGGTTCAACCTCTACCTCTGCGAGGCGCGTGTGAGCGGAGTGACCACCTCGGACGGCTCCGAACCGCCGACCGGCATCGCGATCACCGAATCGAGGTGCCGCGGATGAGGCGCCCGCGCGTGAAACCGGTCAAGGACCGCGACCCCGTCGCCGTCGGCATCGCCGGCCTGCTCGCCCTCACCCTGCTCGGCGGCCTCGCCTACGGCGCGGACCGGCTGCCGTTCACCGGAGGCACCGCCTACAGCGCCGACTTCTCCGAGGCGGCGGGCCTCGACGAGGGCGACGAGGTGCGCATCGCCGGCGTCAAGGTCGGCAAGGTCACCGGCGTCGCGCTGGACGGCGCCAGGGTGAAGGTCTCCTTCACGGTCGAGGACGCCTGGATCGGCGACCGGACCACCGCCGCCATCGCCGTCAAGACCGTGCTGGGCGACAAGTATCTGGCCGTCGACCCGCTCGGGTCCCGGCCGCAGGACCCCGGCAGCCGCATCCCGTCGTCCCGCACCACCTCCCCCTACGACGTCACCCAGGCGTTCCAGGACCTCAGCGGCACCGTCGACGCCATCGACACCCGCCGGCTCGCGGAGAGCTTCGAGACCATCTCCGACACCTTCAAGGACTCACCTCCCCATGTGAGCAAGGCCGCCACCGGCCTGTCCGACCTGTCCCGCTCCGTCTCCAGGCGCGACGCGGAGCTCTCCCGGCTCCTCAAGGGCAGCGCCCGCTTCAGCAAGACGCTGGAGAACAAGAAGTCCAGCTTCGAGACCCTCATCGAGGACGGGGGATCCCTGCTCGGCGAACTCAGGAAGCGGCGGGCCGCGATCAGCGCCCTGCTCAAGGGCAGCCGCGACCTCGGAACCGAACTCGGCGGCCTGGTGAAGGACAACGAGAAACAGCTCGGCCCCACCCTCAAGGCACTCGGCCGGGTGACCGGCGTCCTGGAGAAGAACAACGACCAGCTCGGCAGGACGCTCGCCCTCGTCGGCCCGTACTACCGCATGGTCGGCAACACCCTGGGCAACGGCCGCTGGTTCGACAGCTACCTGTGCGGCGTCGTGCCCCCCGGCTACCTGCCGGAGACGTCCCGGCCCGAGACCGGATGCCTGCCGCCGAAACAGCCGGCGGCCGCCCCAGGGAGCGGTGAGCGATGAGCCGACGCGGAAAGATCCTCAGCGGGCTGCTCGCCCTGGTGGTGCTGGCCGCCGGCGGACTGGCCGCCGCCTCGGCCCTCGCCCCCGACGGCATCCGTGTCACCGCCTACTTCGACCGCGTCATCGGCGTCTACGCCGGATCCGACCTGCGTATCCTCGGCGTCCGGGTCGGCGAGGTGGAGTCGGTGCGGCCGCAGGGCACCACGGTCCGCGTGGAGCTGCGCCTCGACGAGGGGGTCAAGGTCCCCGAGAACGCGCGGGCCGTCGTCGTCGCCCCCAGCGTCGTCGCCGACCGGTACGTGCAGCTCACCCCCGCCCACACGACCGGCCCCGCCCTGGCCGACGGCGCCGTGCTGCCCGCCTCGCGCAACCGGCTCCCCGTCGAGATCGACCAGATCTACGACTCGATCACCGAACTCGCCGACGCGCTCGGCCCGGACGGCGCCAACGCCGAGGGCGCCCTGTCCGGACTGCTGCGGACCGGCGCCGCCAACCTGGACGGCAACGGGGAGGCCATCGGCACCGGCGTCGAGGAGTTCGGCAAGGCGGCCAAGACCCTGGACGGCAGCAGCGGCGACCTGTTCCGAACGCTCCGCAGCCTCCAGACCTTCACCACCATGCTGAAGGACAAGGACACCGACGTGCGCACCGCGCAGGAACGCCTCGACGAGGTCGTCGGCTTCTTCGCCGACAACAAGGACGACCTCACCGGCGCGCTCGAGGAACTCGGCAAGGCCCTCGGCCAGGTGAAGACCTTCATCGAGGACCACCGGGGCGAGTTGAGGAAGAACGTCGACCGGCTCGTCCCGATCACCCGCACGCTGGTGCGGCAACGGGCCTCGCTGGCCGAGGCGCTGGACGTGGCGCCGCTGGCCGCGGGCAACGTCGTGAACGCCTACAACCCCGACACCCGCACCCTCGACGGCCGCGCGAACCTCAACGAGATCAGCATGGGAGGACCCCTGCTGCCGCTGCCCGTCACCGGCGCCTCCGCCCCGGGCGGCGACGGGCCCGCGAGCGAGGGGAAGGGGGAGAGATGAAGCGCGGCACACGGACCGGAGGACGGGCCGCCTCGGCGCTCGGACGCGGCGCGTTCACCACCGGCCGGGTGGCCGGCCTCACCGTCGGCGGACTGATCGCCCTCGGCCTCGGCTTCACCCTCGCCGTCGGCGGAGTCGCCGCCCTGCCCCGCGGCTTCGGCGGCGTCGAGGACCTGCCGCTGCCCGGCGGCGCCGACCTCGGCGACCGTCCCTACACCGTCACCGCGGAACTCGGCGACGTGCTCAGTCTCGTCCCGCACTCCGCGGTACGGGTCAACGACGTCGCGGTCGGCCGGGTCACCGGCATCGAGCTCGGTGACGACTGGACGGCCCGCGTCACCATGGAGATCAACGGCGCCGTCACGCTGCCCGCCGACGCCACCGCGCGCCTGGAGCAGTCCAGCCTGCTGGGCGAGAAGTACGTCCAGCTCGTCGCCCCCCGCGGGAAGAGCGAGGGCGGCAGGCTGTCCGACGGCAGCGTCATCCCGCTGTCCCGCACCAGTCGCACCACCGAGGTCGAGGAGGTGTTCGGCGCGCTGTCCCTGCTGCTCAACGGCGGCGGCGTCAACCAGCTGAAGACCATCACCCGGGAACTCAACGCGGCGCTCGGCGGCCGGGAACCCGAGGTCCGCTCCATGCTCCGGCGGGTGAACACCCTGGTGACCGACCTCGACGACCACCGGAAGGACATCACCGACGCGCTCGACGCCGTCAGCCGGCTCTCCTCCACCCTCGCCCACCGCAAGGACGACGTCGGGACCGTCCTCACCGGCCTCTCGCCCGGGCTGAGGACGCTGGAGCGGCAGCGCGGCTCGCTGCTGACGATGCTGCGCTCCCTCGACACGCTCTCCGGCGTGGCCGTGTCCACCGTCGACGCGAGCAAGGACGACATGATCGCCGACCTCAGGGCCATCGCGCCGACGCTGAAGGAGCTCGCCGACGCCGGCGCGGACCTGCCCGACTCGCTCCAGGTGCTGGTGACCTACCCCTTCACCGACGAGGTGCTGAACGGGGTGAAGGGCGACTACCTCAACACCTACCTGAGCATGGTCGCCGTGCCCGGGACCCAGGTGATCCCGCCGATCGACGACCCGCGGCCCTCCCCGACGCCCTCCGTGTCCGCGTCCACGCCCGGCGCGGACAGCGCACCGGCGGCCCCGGAGGCAGGTGAGAGCAGGTGATCACCCTCGCCGTACGGCTGAAGAACCTCGCCTTCCTCCTCGTCGCCGTCCTCGCCCTCTCCTACCTCGGCATCCGCTACGCCGACCTCGGCCGGCACGTCGGCGTCGCCGACCACTACACGGTCGACGTGCTACTGCCGCGCACGGGCGGGCTGTTCACCCACGCGGACGTCACGTACCGAGGCGTCTCGGTGGGCCGGGTCGGCCCGATCGGCCTGACCGACGACGGGGTCGTCGCCGAGCTGCGGATCAAGAAGTCCGCCCCCCGCATCCCCGCCGACACCAAGGCCGTGGTCGCCGGGCTCTCCGCCGTCGGCGAGCAGTACGTCGACCTGCGGCCGGAGAGCGACGGGTCCCCCTACCTCACGGACGGCGCCCGCATCGAAGAGGCCGACACCCAGGTGCCCGCCCCCGTCACCGACGTCCTCGCGAGCGTCGACGCCCTGGTGCGGTCGGTTCCGCAGGACGATCTGCGCACGGTCGTCGACGAGCTGGGCAAGGCGTTCGAAGGGCACGGCGACGACCTCCAGGTGCTGCTCGACAGCGGCAGCGACTTCGTCCGGGCCGCCGACCGGGCCCTGCCGTCCACCACCCTGCTCATCACCGACGGCGAGACCGTCCTGCGCACCCAGGCCCAGGAGGGCGAGGCGATCCGCGGCTTCGCCGAGGGCGCCGAGGAACTGGCCCGTGCCCTCAAGGGATCCGACGCCGACCTGCGCCGCCTCCTCGCGGTCACCCCCGAGGCCGCCACCCAGGTCAGCGGCGTGCTGCGGGACCTCGACCCGAGCCTCGGCGTCGTGCTCGCCAACCTCCTCACCACCGCGGAGGTCGCCGTCACCCGGCAACGAGGCATCGAGGAACTGCTCATGACCTACCCGGCGGTCGTCTCCGCCGGCTCCACCGCCGTCGACGGAGGGAAGCTGAACCTCGGCATGGCCGTCACCTTCTTCGACCCCCTGCCCTGCACGGCCGGGTACGGCGCCACGCGCTACCGCAACGGCCTCGACCTCGGCACCGCGCCGCCCCTGAACACCGGCGCGGCCTGCACCGCCCCGGCGTCGTCGGGAGTGAACGTGCGCGGCTCGGCGAACGCCCCGAAGGGCGGCGCGGTGCCCGAACCGGCCAGACCCGGCTCCCTGCCCTCGGGCAGCTCGGCCGGCTCGGCCGGCGGCCCGGCGCAGCGCGGCGGCGCGGCGCTTCCCGGCGCGCTCGCCCTGCCCGGGCAGAGCGGCGAGGCACCGCGCGACCTGAGCCACGTCCTCGCCCCGGCCGGCGGAGGCACCCGATGAGGCGGGCCCGGATCCTCGCCGGGACGGGGCTCGCGCTGGCCCTCGGCTTCTGCGGCACAGGCGCGTGGACGTACGCCCAGGCACGCACCGACGACGCGCTCGCGTACGGCAGGGAACGGGACGAGGCGCTCGCCGACGGGCGCCGGGCACTCGCCGTGCTCACCACGATCGACGCCTCCACACGGCAGCGTGCGCAGGCAAGCGTCCGGAACTGGCGCGACGTCTCCACCGGCCCGCTGCGCGAGGAGCTCGGCGGCACCGGGGCCCGCGCGGGGGCCTCGGCGCGCGGCACGGTCACCGAGGCCGCCGTCACCGCGCTCGACACCCGGTCCGGCACGGCCAAGCTGATCGCCACCGTCCGCGTCGCGACCACACCGGCCGGGACGAAGAAGCCGGCCGTCGACCGCAAGCGCCTGGAGCTGGTCCTGGCCCGCACGGGCGAGGGCGTGTGGAAGGCGAAGGCACTGAGCGCCGTACCGGTCCAAGGGGAGAGGGAGGAGAGCGGCCGATGACATGGACGTGGCTGCCCCGCCGGGCCGGCGCGCGCGAAGCCGGGACGGGACACGACCTCGACGGCGAGGGTCCGGGGACCGAGCGGCCCGGGCAGGAGACGGGCGGCGGCCTGCCGGCGGACGCGTCCGGCCGTTCGCGGGGCCCGCGGCTGAGGCGGGCCGTCGCGGCGGGAGCCGCCGTGGCCCTGGTCCTCGGCGGCTGCGGCTTCCTCCACGCCGCCCACCAGCTGAGGTCGGCCGAGTCCGCCCGGAACCGGGCGCTCACCGACACCGAGGCCACCAGCCGGGTCGCCGGGGACATCGGCAACGCCCTCGCCCGCGTCTTCTCCTACACGCCCGACGGCACCGCCGCCGCCGAGCGCTCGGCGCGCACCGTCCTCGACGGGCGGGCCGCCCGCCAGTACGCGACCCTCTTCGACCGCGTCCGCGAGGACCTCACCGCGCAGCGCGTCACCCTGAGCACCCGCGCCGTCCGCACCGGTGTGGTCGAACTCGAAGGCGACCGGGCCCGTCTGCTGGTCTTCCTCGACCAGACCTCCCGCCGGGGCGAGGGCGCGGCCACCGTCGCGGCGGCGCAGCTCACGGTCACGGCACGACTCGAGGACGACCGGTGGCGGATCGTCGACATCAAGGCCCGCTGACCATGCGCGGGAGACAGGAGCACCTCATGGACCGACCGGTCCGCCGCCTCACGGCGAGCCGCTTCCGGACGCCGTACGCGCCCGCTCTCGCCCTCGCCCTCGTCGCCGGCGGTCTCGCCGCGTGGGCGGGCCAGGACTGGTACAGCGCGGCCCACGACGACCGGGCCGCCTACGCCGTGCAGCGGGACGAGGCGCTCGCCGCGGGGGAACAGGCCGTGCAGAACCTCAACACGCTCGACCACCGTGACCTGGACCAGGGACTCGACCTCTGGGAGGCGTCGACGACCGGGGAACTGCACGAGCAACTCGGCTCCGGCAGAGCCGACTTCGCCGAGCGGGTGCGGGAGGCGAAGACGGTCAGCACGGCCCGGGTGCTGTCCGGCGCGGTCACCGAACTCGACGAGCGCGCCGGCCGTGCCCGGGTGCTGGTCGCCCTGCGCGTCACCGTCAGGGCGTCCGACGGGACGCGCACGGACAAGGACAGCCGCATGCTCGGCGAACTCACCCGGACCGACGGCCGGTGGAAGCTGAGCGCCCTCGGCCAGGCTCCCGTGGGCGGCGCACCGGCCGGCTGACCGGTCCCGTACCGCACGAGCCGGCCGCAGCGAGGAGGACACCCCAGCATGTCGACGACCCGTCACCACATCAACCGCCAGCGGCGCCGTCAGGCCCGCGTGGCCCGGCCCGCCGCGACCGCGACACCCGCCCCCCGCTGCCCCGGACCGGCCACGGACGGGGAGACCAGGACCGTGCGGTCCCGGCCGCGCCGTCCCGTGGGCCTGGTGGCGCTCTGCGCGCTGACGCTGCTCCTCGGCGCGTTCGCGGGCTGGGCCCGTGCGGAGGCCGAGTCGCTCCGCGCCGAGCCCGCGCGGAGCAACACCGCACTGACCGACCTCGCCAGGACCAGCGAGATCAAGGGACAGGTGGCCGAGGCCGTCGACCGGCTCTTCTCCTACGACCACGCCGATCCCGGCGCGTTCGACAAGGCCGCGAAGGACCTCCTGACGGGGAGGGCCGTCACCCAGCACCGTGACCTGCTCGCCGACGTCCGGGAGCGGGCCGACGCGCAGAAGGCCGTGATCACCACGACGGTCACCGAGACCGGGGTCGAACGCATCGACGGCGACCGGGCCCGGGTCCTCGTCTACGCCGACCAGAGCAGCGTCGCCACCGCGGGCGGGAAGGCGGGCGAGCAGCGGAACGCGGCGCGGGACGAGGGCGTGTACGCGGCGGCCATGCTCGCGGTGGACGTCGTGCACCGCGACGGCCGCTGGCTCGTCTCCGGCCTCGACACCTTCGGCCGCCCCTGACCACACCCCGCGCCTCCGCGCCTCAGACGGATCCGACAGGAGTGACGCCCATGTCCGTACGCCGATCCCGACGCCGGTTCTCCGGCCGGGCCCGCAGGGGACTGCGCACGACCGTGCTCGCCGTGGCGGTCATGACGGCCCTGACCGCTTCCCAGGGGCCCGGTCTCGTCCGGGACGCCGTGAAGGACCGGGCCGAACCGGCGGGCGACGGCGGGGCGCCGCCGGCCGCGGGCGACCCGTACGCCGGACTCGCTCCGCCGGGTGACGGTTCGTACCACACCGAACTCCCGCCGCTGCGCACCGCGAAGGCCGCCACCGCCGCCTCGCCCGTGCTCGGGCGGGAGGTCCGCGTCCAGTCGGGCATCCCGGCCACCGTGCTGCGCGCCTACCGTGCCGCCGAGACCTCGGTCGCGAGGACGGACCCCGGCTGCCGGATGCCCTGGGAGCTGCTGGCCGCCATCGGCAAGGTCGAGTCCGGTCAGGCGCGCGGCGGCGCGGTCGACCGGGACGGCACGACCCTGGGCCGCATCACCGGCCCGGCCCTCGACGGACGTGGTTTCGCCTTGATCCGGGACACGGACGGGGGCGCCCACGACGGTGACACGGTCTACGACCGGGCGGTGGGCCCGATGCAGTTCCTGCCGTCCACCTGGGCCCGCTGGGGCACGGACGGCAACGGCGACGGCCGCGCCGACCCGAACAACGTCTTCGACGCCGCGCTGGCGGCCGGACACTACCTGTGCGCGGGCGACCGGGACCTGGGCCGTCCCGCGGACCTGGACCGGGCGGTCCTGAGCTACAACCACTCCCGCTCCTACCTGCGCCTGGTCAGGTACTGGCTGGCGTTCTACCGCCACGGCGTCCACACCGTGCCCGACGGCAAGGGCGCCGTACCCCGCAGCCCGGGCGCGGGCGGCGACACCCCGGCGACCGAGCCGGTCGACGGCGGGAGCGGGGGCCGCGGCGGAGGCGTCGTCATCGGACCGCAGCCCAGCCCTTCCCCCGGCACCGGACCGTCCCCGCGTCCTTCCCCGTCCGCCCCGGACGCCCCGGACCCCACGTCGTCGCCCGGTCCCAGCACATCCCCGACCGGCACACCGACGGACCCCCCGACGAGCCAGGAGCCCACGGAACCTCCCGCGGAGTCCCCGACCGAGACCGCCGAGCCCTCGCCGGACCCGACCACCTCGGCCCCCTGCTCCCCGGAGCCGACCGTCCCCGGCCCCGAGCCCACGGCCTCCCCGTCCGGCCCCGGCACACCCTGCCCGACCCCGACGGAGACCACGCCAGGCCCGTAGGGGAGGCGGCCCCAGGCGCCCGGCCGGGTGCCTCAGCCCGCCGCCTGTCCCATCCCCGCCGCGTCCGGCCAGCTCTGCGCCCCCGGCCAGCCCGTCGCCGGGGCCATGGACAGCCCGTCGGTGCCGCGCACCTGGGCCGCCGTCAGCCCGCCGCGCGCCGGCACACCGGGCGGGGTGGGGCCGGTGGGCATCTGCGCGGCCGCCGGCATCGGAGCGGGGGCGGGCATCGGAGCGGGTGTGGGCGCCGGGAACGCGGCCGCCGGGGCGAGGGGCGGGGCGGCCGGGGCGGGCCGCGCGGCCGGTTCCGGGAACCCGGCCGGCTGCGGGAGCTGCTGCGGCACGGGCTGCGGCTGGGGCACCGACTGCGGAACGGGCTGCGGCACCGGCTGCGGCACGGGCTGGGGCCGGGGCACCTCCTGCGGGACGGGCCGGGCCTCCGGCTGGGGCAGCCCGGCCGCGGCCGGCGCCGGCATCACGCCGCCCGCGCCCACCGCCGGGGCGGACGCGGCGGCGGGGAGCGGCATGCCGACGCCGGCGGCCTGTGCGAGGCCGCGCGTCCCGGCCCCGTTGGTCTCGCTCACCAGGCGGTCCACCGCCGCCGTGCCCGAGCTGTAGGCGGTCCCTGTGGCCTGCTCGGGCACGGCGGCTCCCCTCCTGGACGTCCCGTAGAGCACCTGTTCCAGGCCGGTCACCAGGCGACGGACGTCGACCTGGGGGCGCACCACGAGACGCAGGAAGCGGCTGGACGAGCCGATCTTGTTGCCGCACTCGCGCACCAGGATCCGGTGCTCGGTGAGCAGCCGGTCCCGCACCACGGTCCCTTCGGCGCCCACGGGCAGGCGCACGAAGAGGAAGTTGCCCTGCGAGGGGTAGACGGTGAGGCCGGGCAGGGAGGAGAGCTGGCCGGACATGTCCATCCGGTCGCGGCGCACCTGGTGCAGGCTCTGCGCGTACTCGGCGCCGTGCTCCTTCAGCATGAACACCACGTGCTCGGCGAAGGAGTTCAGGTTCCACTTGGGCAGCATCGAGCGCACCCGGCCGGCCAGCGCCGGGTTGGCGACCAGATAGCCGAAGCGGATGCCGTGCAGGCCGAAGTTCTTGCCGAGGCTGCGCAGCACGATGACGTTGGGGCGCAGCATCGCCTCCTGCACCACGCTCGGCTCGTTCTCGGCGTCGGCGAACTCCAGGAACGACTCGTCGATCACCACCAGGTCCAGGTCGGCCATGGCGTCCATGAACTGGACGACCGCGTGCTTGTGCAGGAAGCCGCCGTCGGGGTTGTTCGGGTTGCAGATCACGGCGACCCGGGTGCCGCGGGCGCGGATGAACTCGGCGTACTGCGCGAGGTCCAGGGCGAAGCCGCTGGACTCCTGGAGCGGGAACATGTCGACCCGCTTGCCGGTCTCCATCGGCTGGTCGGTCCAGCGGCCGAACGTCGGCACCGGCACGGCGAGCGACTCGCGCACCAGCAGATGGTCGATCCAGGTGATGAGTTCCGTCGAGCCGTTGCCCATCGCCACGCACTGCGGCGGCAGTCGCAGCAGACTGCACAGCTCGGCGGTGATGGTGTCGGCGCTGCTCGGGTAGTACGTGACGATGTCGCGCAGCCGGGCCGCCATCTCCTCGAACATGGCGGGGGTGGGGAAGTACGGGTTGCAGGGAATGCAGAAGTCCACCGGGCCGGCCCCGTCGCTCTCCCTCGTCAGCGCCGCCATCGACGGGCTGTGCGCCGCGGTGCTGCGGAACAACGAGGTGACGTTGTCGGCCAAGGGAACCTCCGTGTGCGGCGGGCCTGCCGGGGACGTGACGGGCCCGTCATGCCTGGGTGGCCCGCGCGGGGGAGCGCGGGCCACCCAGGAGTACGGAGCGGACCGGGGCGCCGTTCAGCACGTGTGAGGAAAATGTGAGGACGCTTCGTGAGCGTGCTCACACCGAAACCGCTCACAGCACGACGCCCGTGCCGAGACGCTCACACCGGCACGCGGATCACGTCCCGAAGGTGTGCACGGTCGTCGTCCGGTACGTCTCGCCGGGCCGCAGCACGGTCGAGGGGAACGCCGGCTGGTTGGGGGAGTCCGGGAAGTGCTGGGTCTCCAGGCACAGTCCGTCGCCCTGCCGGTACACCCGGCCGCCGCTGCCGACGAGGGTGCCGTCGAGGAAGTTGCCGGAGTAGAACTGCAGGCCCGGCTCGTTCGTCGCGATGCGCAGGGTGCGGCCGGAGGCCGGGTCGCGCAGGGTCGCCGCGTGCTCCGGGCGGGCGGTGACGCCCTTGTCCAGCACCCAGTTGTGGTCGAAGCCCTGCCCGTACAGCAGTTGCTGGTGGGCGGTGCGGATGTCCCGGCCGACCGGCTTCACCCGCCGGAAGTCGAACGGGGTGCCGGCGACCTTCGCCTGTTCTCCCGTGGGGATCAGGCCCGCGTCCACCGGGGTGTAGCGGGAAGCGGCGATCGACAGCTCGTGGTCCATGATGCTGCCGCTGCCCTCGCCGGCCAGGTTCCAGTAGACGTGGCTGGTGAGGTTGACGACCGTGGGCCGGTCGGTGACGGCCTCGTAGTCGACGCGCCAGTCGCCGCCCCGGGTCAGGGTGTATGTCACCTTCGTGCGCAGGGTGCCCGGGTAGCCCATCTCGCCGTCGACGGAGGTGTGGTAGAGGTGCAGGCCGACGTCCGAGCCGCGGGTGAACGGCTCGACGTCCCACACCCGCTTGTCGAAGCCCTGCGCGCCGCCGTGCAGGCTGTTCTCGCCGTCGTTGACGGAGAGCTGGTACCGGGTGCCGTCGAGGGTGAAGGTCCCCTTGCCGATGCGGTTGCCGTACCGGCCGATCAGGGCGCCGAAGTACGGGCTGGAGGCGACGTACTCCTCGAGGGTGCGCAGGCCGAGGGAGACGTTGGCGCGCCGGCCGCGCCGGTCGGGGATCTCCAGCGAGTGGACGATGCCGCCGTAGGAGAGGACCTCCATCCGGGTGCCGCCGTTCTCCAGGGTCCAGCGGTCCACCCGGGTGCCGTCGGCGAGCCTGCCGAACAGCTCCCGGACCGGCCTGCCCCGGCCCCCGGGCGAGGCGTGCGCCGTTCCGCCCCAGGCCGTGGCGGCCACTGAGGCCGCGGCGGCTCCCGCGATGACCGTGCGTCTGTTCAGTTCCATCAGTGCGGCTCCCTGAAGGGAAGGGGGCCCCGCCGTGCGGCGGGGCCCGGGCTGACTTACGAACCGACCTTGCGCTTGTTCCACACGTCGAAGCCGACCGCGGCCAGCAGTACGAGGCCCTTGATGACCTGCTGCCAGTCGGTGCCGACGCCGACGAGGTTCATGCCGTTGTTCAGCACGCCCAGGACCAGACCGCCGATGATGGCGCCGAGCACGGTGCCGACACCGCCGGCCATCGACGCGCCGCCGATGAACGCGGCGGCGATCGCCTCCAGCTCGAAGTTGAGACCGGCCTTGGGAGAGGCCGCGTTGAAGCGGGCGGCGAACACCAGACCCGCCAGGGCCGCGAGCATGCCCATGTTCAGGAAGACCAGGAAGGTGACCTTCTTGTCCCGCACACCCGACAGCTTGGCCGCGGGCAGGTTGCCGCCGATGGCGTAGATGTGGCGGCCGATGACGGCGTTGCGCATCATGTAGCCGAACCCGACCAGCAGCACGCCGAGGATCAGCAGCACGATCGGGGCGCCCTTGTAGCTGGCCAGCAGCATCGTCACCACGAGGACGGCCGCGGCGAGCGCGACGAGCTTCAGCAGGAACAGCTTGGCGGGCAGGACGTCGAGGTCGAACTCCTTCTGCCGCCTGCGGTCGCGCACCTCCTGGAGGACGACGAGGGCGATCAGCGCGAAGCCGAGCAGCAGAGTGAGGTTGTGATAGTTGGTCTCCGGCCCGACCTCGGGCATGAAGCCGTTGGCGACCTTCTGCAGACCCCTGGGGAACGGGCCGAGGGTCTGACCCTCCAGGAAGATCTCGGTGAGACCGCGGAAGGTCAGCATGCCCGCGAGGGTCACGATGAACGACGGTATGCCGCCGTAGGCGATGAACCACCCCTGCACGGCGCCCGCGATGGCACCCACGGCCAGACACAGCACCACCGCCACCGGCCAGGGCAGGTCGTTCCTGACCATGAACACCGCGGCCATGGAGCCGACGAACGCGGTCAGCGAGCCGACCGACAGGTCGATGTGGCCGGAGATGATGACCAGCATCATGCCGATCGCGAGAATCAGGATGTAGCTGTTCTGCAGCACCAGGTTGGAGACGTTGCGCGGCAGCAGCAGGTCGCCGTCGGTCCACACGGCGAACAGCGCCACGATCAGGCCGAGCGCCATCAGCATGCCGTACTGCCGCATGTTGCGGCGCATGCCGTCCAGCATCAGCTGGAGCAGGCCGTCACCGCCGCCCGTCCCGTTCCTGCCCGGCGGCGCGGCGGCCGGGGTCTTGTCGGTGACTGTGCTCATCGGGATACCTCTTTGTCCTTCGTCATCTGACGCATCAGCGATTCCTGGGAGGCCTCGGCCCTCGAGAACTCACCGGTCAGCCTTCCTGCGGCCATCGTGTAGATGCGGTCGCACATGCCGAGCAGCTCCGGCAGTTCGGAGGAGATGAAGACGACCGCCTTGCCCTCGGCGGCCAACTGGTCGATGACCGTGTAGATCTCGTACTTGGCCCCGACGTCGATGCCGCGCGTCGGTTCGTCGAGGATCAGCACATCGGGACCGGCGAAGATCCATTTGCTGAGCACGACCTTCTGCTGGTTGCCGCCGGACAGCTTGCCCACCGGCTCGAACACCGTCGGCGCCTTGATGTTCATGGACGTCCGGAAGCCCTCGGCGACCTGACGCTCCTGGTGCTCGTCCACGACGCCCCGCTTGGCGACCTTGCCGAGGGCGCTGAGCGAGATGTTGCGGTTGATGGTGTCGATGAGGTTCAGGCCGTAGTGCTTGCGGTCCTCGGTGACATAGGCGATGCCGTGTCCCACCGCCTCGGGGACGGTCCTGGTACGGATCTCCTTGCCGTCCTTGAGGACCGTGCCGCCCGCGTGCCGGCCGTAGGTACGGCCGAAGACGCTCATCGCGAGTTCGGTGCGCCCGGCTCCCATCAGTCCGGCGATCCCGACGATCTCGCCGCGCCGGACGGTCAGCGACACGTCGTCGACGACCTTGCGCTGCTGGTCGATCGGGTGGTGCACGGTCCAGTTGCGGATCTCCAGGGCCGGGGCGGTGCCCTCCTCCGGATGGTGCGGGGTGCGCTCCGGGAAACGGTGTTCCAGGTCGCGGCCGACCATCCCGCTGATGATCCGGTCCTCGGTGGTCTCCGGGGCCTTCACGTCGAGCGTCTCGATGGTCCGCCCGTCGCGCAGGATGGTCACCGAGTCGGCGACCCTGCGGATCTCGTTCAGCTTGTGGGAGATGATGATCGCGGTGATGCCCTGTTCCTTCAACTGCAGGATCAGGTCGAGGAGTTTGCCGCTGTCCTCGTCGTTGAGCGCCGCGGTCGGCTCGTCGAGGATGAGCAGCTTCACCTTCTTCGACAGCGCCTTGGCGATCTCCACCAGCTGCTGCTTGCCCACGCCGATGTCGGCGACGCGGGTCTCCGGGTGCTCGTCGAGCCCGACCCGGCGCAGCAGCTCGGTGGCGTGCCTGAGGGTCTCGTTCCAGTTGATGAAGCCGCGTGTGGCGTGTTCGTTGCCGAGGAAGATGTTCTCGGCGATCGAGAGATAGGGCACCAGGGCCAGCTCCTGGTGGATGATCACGATGCCGTGCTGTTCGCTGGCCCGGATGTCCTTGAACCGGCAGACCTCCTCCTCGAAGAGGATCTCCCCCTCGTAGGTGCCGTGAGGGTGGACGCCGGAGAGGACCTTCATCAGGGTCGACTTGCCGGCGCCGTTCTCGCCGCAGATGGCGTGGACCTCGCCCCGCTGGACGGTCAGGCTGACGTCCGACAGCGCCTTGACGCCGGGAAAGGTCTTGACGATCGAGCGCATTTCCAGGACGGGTCCCGCCATGGTCGTGCCTTCCAATCAGTGGATTACGGAGGTCAGTTGAGGTCGCTTTCCTTGATGTATCCGGAGTCGACGAGCGCCTTCTTGTAGTTGTCCTTGTCCACCGCCACCGGCTCCAGCAGGTAGGCGGGGACGACCTTGGCGCCGTTGTCGTAGCTCTTGGTGTCGTTCGTCTCGGGCTTCTTGTCGTTGAGCAGGGCGTCGACCATGTTGGAGGCGACCTTGGCGAGTTCGCGGAGGTCCTTGAAGACGGTCATCGACTGCTGGCCGGAGATGATCGACTTCACCGAGGCGACCTCGGCGTCCTGGCCGGTGACGACCGGCAGCGGCTTGTCCTTGCTGCCGTAGCCGTCCGACTTCAGGGCGGACAGGATGCCGATGGAGATGCCGTCGTACGGCGAGAGCACCGCGTCGACCCGGTCGCTGCGGTAGGCCGAGGTGAGGATGTCGTCCATGCGCTTCTGCGCGGTGCCGCCGTCCCAGCGCAGGGTGGTCACCTGATTGAGTTCCGCCTGGCCGGACTTGACGACGAGCTGCTTCTTGTCGATGAAGGGCTGCAGGACGCTCATGGCCCCGTTGAAGAAGTAACGGGTGTTGTTGTCGTCGTTGGAACCGGCGAACAACTCGATGTTGAAGGGGCCCTTCTTGCTGCCGTCCTTCAGACCGAGCTGCTCGACGATGTAGGTGCCCTGGAGCTGGCCGACCTTCTCGTTGTCGAACGAGGCGTAGTAGTCGACGTTCTCCGTGCCGAGGATGAGGCGGTCGTAGGAGACCACCGGGATGTCGGCGTCCTTCGCCTGCTGCATGACGTTGTTCAGCGACTTGTTGTCGATGGCCGCCACGATCAGGGCGTCCACGCCCTGCGTGATCATGTTCTCGATCTGCGAGACCTGCTGGTCGGGGTCGTCCTCGCCGAAGACCAGCTTGGTCTTGTAGCCCTTGGACTCGAGTTCCTTCACGACGTTGTCGCCGTCGGCGATCCAGCGCTCGGAGGACTTGGTCGGCATGGCGATGCCGATGGTGGCCCCCTCGGGGCCTCCCTTGTCCTCCTCGCTGCCGCCCTCGCTGTTCTGGCCGCAGGCGGTCAGGGCGAGGGCGAGGGTGACGGCGGTGGCCGTCGCGGCGAATGCGGCTCTGCGGTTGCGCATGATGATCATCCTTGATCGTCGGGCGGATGGAGCGGTTCGAGCGGATCGGTCGACTCGGTGGAGTCGGTGGTGCCGTGTGCGAGACGGTGACGGGATGTGCGGCCGAGGGGGGCGTCACCCCCGGGGCCGGGCAACGGGTGTGTGGGATTGTGCGCGGCTGTGTCCACTTGTGTGAAGCCGCGTTTCCGGAACGTTATGACGGGATGCCGAACCTGCGCAGATCACCCGGCAGCCGCGAACCGAGCGGCGCCATACCGCCGTCCGCGCCGTGCCGCGCCAGCAGGTCCAGCGCCAGCCGGCCGCGCCGCACCCGCTCCTTCGCCGTGGCCAGCGCGACCTCCCGCAGGTGGTGGCCGTACGGGTAGATGCCGGGCGCCTTGGCCAGCCCGAACTTCAGGTACACCGGGGCGCCGCGCCGGATCAGCTCGGCCACCTCGTACATCCGCACATAACCGCCCAGGTCGTCGGGCGCCTCGATGTACATGTCCATGGGAGCCGCCGACACCCGCCGGATCTCGGTGAGATGGGCGAGCGTCAGATCGCTGGGCACGTTGATGGAGTCCGCGCCGAGCTGCTCGTGCACGGCGAACGAGGCCGGGTTGACCGGACCGACGAGCGCCGACACCTTCAGGGTGGTGTCGGCCGGGAGGATGCCCGCCGCCCGCGCCCGGTGCAGCGTCCACAGCACGCCCTCGTCCGCCACCAGCAGGCACTTCACGCCCAGTTCGGTGGCGCGCACCGCGTCCTCCACGCAGCCCGCCACCGCGTCGTGGCCGCGGGCGCGCAGTCCGGCGCCGTGCGAGTCGGTCCGGGTGGAGCCGCCGATGTCCCAGGTGCCGCGCGGGCCGGTGAACAGGCAGAGCTCGATGTCCCGTGCGGCGGTGGCCTCGACCATCTCGGTGATCTCGGCGTCGGTCAGCATCCATACGCCGCTGCCCTGGCTGATCCGGTGCACCGGCACGTCGAGGCGCGAGGCCTCCTTCAGCACCACCGCCAGCGCCTCGGGCCCCTCGCACGAGGGGACCTCGGTGCGCCAGCGGCCGCCGCCGGGGAAGGAGTGCGGCGAGGCGTCGGCGGGGTCGAGGGCCGGCGCGCCCAGGCCGAGCGCGGTGAGCGCCTGCTCACCGGGTCTGCGGGGCGCCGTGACGGAAGCGTCGGTCACAGGGTGTCCTTCGTGTTCGATATACCGGACATGGTTCGCGGCCCGGGGTACGGGCCGGCCGCGGCCGGTGCGGTACGGGAGACAGAGGGCGGGGAGGGAGGCGGCGCGGGCGGAGAGGCGGGCCGGGTGCGCCGGTACGAGGGCGTCGCCCCGCCCTCGTACCGGAGCGGGCTCAGGGACGCAGCAGGACCTTGCCCACCTTCGGGTCGCCGGACCCCACCAGCTCGATGGCGTCCGGGAACGCGGCGAGCGGCAGTTCATGGGTGACCAGCGGCAGCGGGTCGAGCAGTCCGGCGCCGAACATCCGCACCGTGTGCGCCCAGGCGTCCGGCGGGGCGCCGAACACGGTGTGCACCTCCAGCTGCCGCACCACCAGGCCGGTCGGGTCGAGCCCGTCCGCGCCCGGCGCCGGGATGCCGGTGAGCACCAGCCGCCCGCCGCGCCGCAGCAGTCCGGCCGCGGTACGGGCCGCGTCGGCCGACCCCGCGGTCTCGATCACCACGTCGCAGTCGTCCGGGAGCGGCCGGTCCTTGGTGCGGAAGTCCGTGGCCCCGAACCGCCGGGACAGCGCCTCCCGGTCGTCCCGGGTGCCCACCACCAGCAGCTCGGCGGGCGAGGCGGCCTTCAGGAACTGCACCGCGAACATCCCCAGCGTGCCGGTGCCGACCACCGCGACCCGCTCACCGGGCACCGCGCGCGCCTTCAGCGCGGCGGCGGCGATGCACGCCGCCGGCTCCAGCAGCGCCGCCGCGGTGAGGTCGGCGCCGTCCGGCAGGGGGTGCAGCAACCGCGCCGGCAGGGTGAGCGTCGGGGCCATGGCGCCCGGCCGGGTGAAGCCGGTCTCCTCGTAGCCCGCCGTGCACAGGGTCGTCTCACCGGCGTGACAGCGGTCGCACACCTGGCAGTTGCGGAAGCCCTCGCCGACGACCTTGCGCCCGACCAGGCTCGCGGGCGCCCCGTCCCCGACGGCGGTGACGGTGCCGGACCACTCGTGGCCGGGGGTGAGCGGGTAACGGACGTATCCTTCCGGCCTGTTGCCCTGGTAGACCTCGCGGTCGCTGCCGCAGATGCCGACCGCGTGGACGCGCACCAGCGCCTCCCCTGCGGCCGGCCGACGCGGCTCGTGCGGCACCAGGCGGTGCTGTCCGGGCGCCTCGACGACGACGGCGGTGCTCACTGTTCCGTGCCCTTCGGCCTGCGCTGCTCCCAGCCCTCGGCCCACAGGTCGAACCGGGCCTGCTGCTGCGGGAACTCGGCGGCGGCGTCCACGTCCAGCTCGACGCCGAGACCGGGCGCGTCGGAGAGGTGGAAGCAGCCGTCCTCCGGGTCGACCACCGGCGCGCCCTTGACCACCTTCTTGATCTCCGCGTCCGCGAAGTCGTTGAAGTGCTCAAGGATCTTGAAGTTCGGGGTGGTGAAACCGACCTGGAGCGACGCGGCGGTGAGCACCGGGCCGCCGACGTTGTGCGGGGCGACCAGCATGTAGTGGGTCTCGGCGGTCGCCGCGAGCTTGCGGGTCTCCCAGATGCCGCCGATGTGGCCGACGTCGGGCTGGATGATGTCCACCGCCTGGTTCTCGAACAGCTCGCGGAACTCGATGCGGTCGTGGATGCGCTCACCGGTCGCGACCGGCATGTCCACCTTCGCGGCGACCTTCTCCAGCGCCTTGAGGTTCTCCGGCGGCACCGGCTCCTCCAGCCAGGCCGGCCGGAAGGGCGCCAGCTCGTGCGCGAGCCGGACGGCGGTGGCGGGGGAGAAGCGGCCGTGCATCTCCAGCATCAGCTCCGCCTCGGGACCGATCGCGTCCCGCACCGCCTCGATCAGGGAGACGGCGTACAGGGTCTCCTTGTGGTCGAGTTCGAAGTGACCCGTGCCGAACGGGTCGATCTTCAGCGCCTGGTACCCGCGCTCCCGCACCGTCCGCGCCGCCTTGTGGTACGCCTCCGGGGTGCGCTCGGTGGTGTACCAGCCGTTGGCGTACGCCTTCACCTTGTCGGTGACCTTGCCGCCCAGCAACTGCCAGACGGGGACGCCGAGCGCCTTGCCCTTGATGTCCCAGCAGGCCATCTCGACGACCGCGATCCCGGACATCACGATCTCGCCCGCGCGGCCGTAGTCGCCGTACTTCATGCGCCGGACCAGGTCCTCGACGGCGAACGGGTCCGAGCCGAGGACGTGGTTGGCCTCGGCCTCCTTCAAGTAGCCCAGGAGCGCGTCGGTGTGGCCGAGCATCCTGGTCTCGCCGACTCCGGTGATCCCCTCGTCGGTGTGCACCTGGACGTACGTCAGGTTGCGCCACGGCGTCCCGACCACGTGTGTGCTGATTCCGGTGATGCGCACGGCAGTTGCCCCTCGCTGCGGTGGTGGACTGTCATCGGCGTGTGTGACGGTTCGCCGCGTTCGATATTTCGTCACACGTTCGAAATGCTGGCGAGACAGTAAGGACGGTACGGCGGGGGTGTCAATGGGTCGCGCGCTTATCGGTTTCGGCACTTTCGAAACCATTGCGTAAGGGTCCGCACCAAACCTTCACAGCAAGGCCTAGGAACCGGACCGGACCGGAACCTAACCTTCCCGCGTCATGGACTTTTGCCACCCGTGCCGACGGCACCTCAACGGCGCTCTGGCCTGCCCTGGTTGCGGCACGCCCGTCGAGACGCTGCGCGCCCAGCAGTGGGCGGCGCCGGCGGGCCCCGCGGGCGAGACCCCTGGCACGTCCGCATCCGCAGGGAGCGCCGACAACGATGCCTACGCCTACAGCGGTGCGCATGCCGACGACGGACCGGACGACGCGCGCGAGGAGCGGGAGGACGTCGAGTCCGATGCCCCGCTCGGACGGCGCGCCGCCCGGCGCCGGGGCCGGGAGCCGGAGGAGGGCGAGGACCGGCACGGCGGGCAGAGCCGCCGGGACCGCAAGGCGGCCGCCCACCGGCGCCGGCGCAACCGCACCCTGCTGATCGTCGCGGGCTTCGTCCTCGCGGCCGGCGGACTGAGCCTGGCGGAACTGGGACTGGACGCGCCCGGTTCCGATCCGCGTCCGGCGGTGGCGGGCGAGGAGTCGGTCGACGGGGGCGCGGAGGAGGTCGAACCGAGCGCGTCGGCGAGCGGGAGCGCCCCGGCCCAGGGAGAGCCGGGCGCGTCGCCCAGCCCCGGGGCGTCGGGGTCCGCCTCGGCGTCCGCGTCCGCCTCCGCCTCCGGGGACGAGGAGTCGGAAGGGCCGGAGGAGGAGACGGCGCAGACGTCCGCGTCGTCCGCGCCGGAGGACACGCCGACGACCGGGCCGACGACGGCGCCGACCGTGGAGGACCCGCCGGCGACGGACGCCCCCGACCCCGACCCGACCACCGACGAACCCGAGCCGGAACCCGAACCCTCGGAGACGTGCGACAGGTTCCTCTGGTGGTGCACCTGAGCCGCGGCCGCCCCGCACGGATGCCGCCGCCCCACGCACGCACGACGAGAGCCGCCCGCCCCTGCCGCAGCCCGGCCCGAGCCGCCGGTTCCGGCGGGCACGCCGGGCAGTCGTCGCACGGGTGACGGCGACCCCGCGCCCGCTCCTCCCGCCGGAGTGCGGCTAGCTCTCCGGCCCCAGCATCCGCCGCAGCGCGTCCCGCAGGGCCACCCGCTCCTGTTCCGACAGCCCCGCGAGCGGCTCGCGGGCGAACCGCAGGGACTCCTGGAGGCCGCGCGCCACCCGGCGCCCCTCGGCCGTCGCCGCCGCCAGCTTCACGCGCCGGTCCGCCGGGTCCGGGCGGCGCTCCACCAGGCCGCGGGCCTCCAGCCGGTCCACGATGCCGGTGACGTTCGACGGCTCGCACTTCAGCCGCTGCGCCAGCCTCCGCATGGGCAGCGGCTCCAGGCTGAGCAGGCTCAGCAGCCGCGCCTGCGCGCCGGTCAGCGCGTGCTCGGCGGCGGCCTCCTCGTACTCCTCGTGGTAGCGCGCCACGACCGCGCCGATCAGCTCGACGACCTCCAGGGTGAGAGCGTCGGGACGGCTGGGCGCGGAACGGGGTGTGGCCATGCGCACCAGGGTACCCGTGTGCTTGACATGATGAAATATTCAGTCGCATGGTTGTTTCAGGTGCTGAAGTATTCGAGGAAAGGTGCTCCCCATGACCGACACCCCCACGCCCCCCGCCACCGCCCGTGAGTGGCACCTGCTGAGCCGGCCGGTCGGCTGGCCCGAACCGGAGAACTTCGCGCTGGTCGAGGCGGAGGTCCGCACCCCGGGCGAGGGCCAGGTGCTGGTGCGCAACGAGTACCTCTCCGTCGACCCGTACATGCGCGGCCGGATGAGCGCCGCCAAGTCCTACGTCGCCCCGTACGAGCTGGGCAAGGCCATGCAGGGCGGCGCCGTCGGCGAGGTCGTCGCGTCGAACGCCGAGGGGATCTCCGTCGGCGACCACGTGCTGCACTTCCTCGGCTGGCGTGAGTACGCCGTCGTGGACGCGAAGACAGCCGTCAAGGTGGACCCGCAGGCCGCGCCCCTGTCGGCGTACCTGGGCGTGCTGGGCATGACCGGCCTCACCGCCTACGCGGGCCTGCTGCGCACCGCTTCCTTCAAGGAGGGCGACTCCGTCTTCGTGTCCGGCGCGGCCGGCGCCGTCGGCAGCCAGGTCGGCCAGATCGCCAAGCTCAAGGGCGCCTCCCGGGTGATCGGCTCCGCCGGCTCGGACGAGAAGGTCAAGCTCCTCACCGAGGAGTACGGCTTCGACGCCGCGTTCAACTACAAGAACGGCCCCGTGAGCGAGCAGCTGCGCGCCGCCGCCCCCGACGGCGTCGACGTGTACTTCGACAACGTGGGCGGCGACCACCTGGAGGCGGCCATCGGCAGCCTGAACCGGGACGGCCGCATCGCCGTCTGCGGCGCGATCTCCGTCTACAACAACACCGAGCCCGCGCCCGGCCCGAGGAACCTCGCCCGCCTCATCCAGACCCGCGGCCGCATCGAGGGCTTCCTGGTCGGCGACCACTACGACCTCCAGCCGCAGTTCGTCCAGGAGGTCGGCGCCTGGGTCCGCTCGGGCGAGCTGAAGTACCGCGAGACCGTCGTCGAGGGCATCGAGAACAACCTGGAGGCCTTCCTCGGCGTCCTGCGCGGCGACAACACCGGAAAGATGATCGTCAAGCTCTGACGACAGGGCTCCCCGGAGCCGCTGGACCGCACCCGGCCGCACGATCCGTGCCGCCGGGTGCGGTCCTTTCGCGTGGGGCGTCTACGCGCCCCGCGGACCTGCGCCCTCCGTGCGGTCGCCGGTGTCCCGCTGGTGGCCGCGGCGGGCGTCGCGGTCGAAGATGCCGAGAATCTCGCACGGGCCGCCCTCCGCCCCGATCGCGTGCGGCGTCATGGTGGGGAACTCGGCGGCCTGGTTGGTCTCGACGCGGTACCGCCGGTGCCCGAGCATCAGGACCGCGGTTCCGGAGAGCACGACCAGCCATTCCCGGCCGGGGTGGGCGCGCATCCGGGCGGGACTGTCGGGCGGGGGAGCGGTCAGCCGCTGACGCACCACGCTCATCCCGGGGTCGCCCTTCACGGGCCAGCGCATCAGGCCGTGGGCGCCGTCGACCATCGGGCTGACGACGACGTCGTCGTCGGCGTTCTCCACGAGCTGGTCCAGGGTGGTGTCCAGGGCCCTGGCGAGGACGACGAGCTGGTCCAGGGCGAGCCGGCGCTGTCCGTTCTCGATCCGGCTCAGTGAGGACTGGCTGAGGTTGGCCCGGGTCGCCAGTTCCTCCAGGGACCACCCCTGCGCGACCCGCAGCGCCCGGATCCGTTTGCGTACGAGGCCGTCCAAGCCGCCGTCTTCTTGCGTCATGGGCAACATCGTATGCCCTTGCCGCAATACGGGCTTAGCGTCGGGGCGGAGCGGGGCGGCGGTCCGCGCGTCCGCCGCCCCGCGTCGTCCCCCTTCGGCGGCCGGCCCTGCTCCGGCGCCGATCCCGCATGCCCTTTCCCGGAGGAGAACATGAGCAGCGACCAGCCCTTCCGGGCGGCGGACGCGCCACCGAGCGGCACCGGAACGCCGGACGCGCGACGACTGCGCGCGGTCCTGACCGCCGTGTCGATCGCGCTGATGGCCGTCGTCGCGTCGGTGTCCGGCCTGAACGTCGCCCAGACCCACATGGCCGTCGAGTGGGGCGCCTCCCAGACGACCGTCCTGTGGATCGTCAACGTCTACACCCTCACCCTGGCCGCCCTGCTCCTGCCGCTCGGCGCGGTCGGCGACCGCCTGGGCCGCAAGCCGGTGCTGATCGCGGGGCTGGTCCTCTTCGGCGCGGCCGGTGTGGTGGCGGCGTTCGCTCCGTCGGCCGCCGTGATGATCGGCGCCCGGGTGGCCGCGGGCGCCGGCGCCGCCATGATCATGCCGATCACGCTGGCCGTGATCACCTCCACGTTCCCCGAGGAGGAACGCGGCAAGGCGATCGGCGTGTGGACCGGGGTGGCCGGAGGCGGCGGCATCCTCGGGATGTTCCTCTCCGCGCTCCTCGTGGACGTCGCGGACTGGCGGTGGCTCTTCGCGCTGCCCGTGGCGCTGGCGGCCGTGGCGCTGGTGACGACCGTGACGTCGGTGCCCGACTCCCGCGAACGCCCCGCCTCCTCCTTCGACACGGGAGGCGCGCTGCTGTCCGCCGTCGCCGTCGTCGGCCTGATCTTCGTCCTCCAGGAAGGCCCCGAGCGCGGCTGGACCGCCCCCCGGACGCTCACCGGCCTCGCCGCAGGACTGGCCGCGGCCGTCGCCTTCGTGGCCTGGGAGCTGCGCCGACGTGACGCCTCGCTGCTGGACGTACGCCTCTTCCGCGAGCGCGGTCTGGCCGGCGGCTCCCTCACCCTGCTCGTCGTGTTCGGGGTCCAGGCCGGTGTCGCCGTCGTGCTGTTCCCGTTCTTCCAGGCCGTGCTGGGCTGGTCGGGCCTGCTGTCCACGGCGGCGATGATGCCCATGGCCGTCACCATGATGGTGACGTCCGGGCTGGCCCCCAGGGCGGCCGCCGCGATCGGCGCGCGGTCCACCATGACGGCGGGCATCGCCCTGTCCGCCCTCGGCCTCACACTGATGGCCCTGTTCGTCTCCGTCGACGGCGGCTACCTGTCCGTGCTGCCCGGCACCCTCGCCATGGGCGCGGGCATGGGCCTGTCGATGACGCCCTCCACCGAGGCGATCACCTCCTCCCTGCCCCGCGACCGGCAGGGCGTCGCCTCGGCCCTCAACGACATCACCCGGGAGTTCGGCACGGCCCTGGGTGTGGCCCTGCTCGGCGCGCTCGTGGCCGGCGGATACCGGGCCGCCGTCGACGACCGGCTCGACGGCATCCCCCGGGAGGCCGCGGACACCGCGCGGGAGGGAGTCGCCAACGCCGTCGAGGTGGCCCCGAGCACCGGCGGACACGCCCGGGACCTGGTGCACGCCGCCCAGGAGTCCTTCGTCGACGGCTGGCAGCGGGCCATGTGGGCGGGCGTCGCCGTCATGACCGTCCTGCTGGTCCTCGTCGCCCTGCGCGGACCGGACGGCTCGCACCGCCCCGCCCCGGACGAGGAGGAGGCCGCCGAGGCCGCCCCCGCCCGGTGACATCCGGGCCGGGACGGCCGTGACGCCCGCCCGGCCGGTGTCGTTGCGTACGGCGGGGGCCGCACCCTTGGACGTGGGGTGCGGCCCCCGCCCGTCACCCGTCCGGGCTCCGGCTACAGTCCTCCCATGCGCGATCTCGGGGCGGGTTTCCGGTACTTGTTGAAGGGCCAGCGGTGGGTCGGCCGGCACGGCAGGCAGTACGGCTTCGGGCTGCTGCCCGGCCTGATCACCCTGGTGCTGTACGCGGCCACCCTGGTCGCGCTCGCCCTGTGGGGCGCGGACCTCGTCGGCTGGGCGACGCCGTTCGCCGACGACTGGGCCGACCCCTGGGCGGGCCTCTTCCGCGGCTTCCTCACCGCCGTGCTGTTCGCGCTCGCCCTGCTGCTGAGCGTGCTCACCTTCACCGCGATGACCCTGCTCATCGGGCAGCCGTTCTACGAAAGCCTCTCCGAGAAGGTCGACCGGGACGTCTCGCCCGACGGCACCGCGCCCGAGTCCCGCCTGCCGCTGTGGCGGGAGCTGTGGATCTCCGCCCGCGACAGCCTGCGCATCGTCCTGCGGGCCGCCGTGTGGGCGGTGCTGCTGTTCGCGCTCGGGTTCGTTCCCGTGGCCGGGCAGACCGTCGTCCCGGTGATCGGATTCCTCGTCACCGGCTTCTTCCTCACCGAGGAGCTGACCGCCGTCGCCCTCCAGCGGCGCGGCGTCGAGGTGCGTGACCGGCTGGCGCTGCTGCGCTCCCGCAAGACGCTCGTCTGGGGCTTCGGCACGCCCCTCGCGCTGGCGTTCCTCGTGCCGTTCGTCGCGGTGTTCCTGATGCCCGGCGCGGTCGCCGGCGCCACCCTCATGGCACGCGACCTGATGGGCGAGGAGACCGAGGAAGGCGACGGGGCCGCGAAGCAGCAGGGCGTCCACATCCCCTAGGGACGCGGGGAACCGCGTGAACCGGGGGTCCCGGGGGCGGAGCCCCCGGGAACGGAGGTCAGGACGCCGCACCGACCGCGACGGCCACGATCGAGCGCACCTGGGCGACGATGTCCAGCCGGTTCCGCACGAACTGCGGGTCGGTGACCTCCGTGCTGTTGCCCGCCCCGAACTCCAGCACCGGCGTGTGCACATGACCGCCCGGCAGCGAGTCGTGCAGCCCGAGGCGGTCGCGCAGCAGCGTCGCCCGGTACGCGATCTCGTTGGACAGGTAGTCGCCGCCGCCCCCGGCCCGCGCCGTCGAGCCGGGCGTCGGCCCGTCCGGCCGGACGACCGGCACCGTGCCACCCGCCGGGATCTCCGTCACGCCGGTGTTGTCGTACACCGGGAACCGCCCGGTCTCCGCCGCCACGATCGCCGCGTACGGCAGCGTCGTCGACGTCCACTGCGGCTGCGAGGCGGGGTCGGACACCGGCACGATCTCCGGGGTGCCGGTGTTCTCGTTGTCCCCGAAGCCGCCCCGCCAGGCGCCGTTCGTCCGCTCGACGTCGACGCGGCCCACCCGGCCCTGACTGACCGTGGCGAACAGGTCGGTCTCCGGCAGGTGCGGCCGCAGCGCCCGCTCCACCGTCCCGTCGGTGAAGTCCCGCCAGCGCACCGGGAACACGACCGTCTCGACGCGCGCCGGGCCGCTCGCCGTCTCGATCACCGTGCCGTCCAGGGCCAGCGCGACGGCGCCCGAGGGGTTGGAGATGCGGATGTCCCGGTCCAGCGTGAACGGGTCGAAGCCGGTCACCAGCACCCGCTTCAGGCCCGTGCGGCGGGGGAGGACGGAGGTCTGCCCGCGCGAGGTCCGCTCCAGCGTGTCGAGCAGCTTCGCCCGCCGCGCCTCGTCCAGCCCGAACCGGGGCTCCCAGCCGCGCAGTTCACGCGCCATGCCGAGCCGCGCCCAGTACAGCGGCCGGTCGTCGTCCCGGCTCAGGTCGCCGCCCGCCGGGCCCCGGCCCTGCGCCCGGTCGACCGCTCCGCGCCACAGCGCGGAACCGTGCCGCTCGACGACCCGCCGCGCCTGAGCGTAGGAGCGGGCCCGGTCCAGGGCGCGGGCGAAGGCGGGCGCGACCGTGTCGAAGCCGGAGCGGCGGAGTATCTCCCGAGGCGCGGCCTGGTCGAGGCGCAGCTTTTCGACGGTGGGCGGCGCGGCGGAACCGGGGGCCACCGGGCCGGCGGCCGTGGCGGTGGCGGGGGCGGACAGGGCGGTCAGCAGGGCCAGACCGAGCACACCGATGCGTACACGGGGTGAGATCACAGGAGGAGGGCCTTCCGTCGTCGTGGGGTACGGGTGGATGCCGGAAGCCCGCAGTATCGCGTGACCGGCAGGGACCCCACCACGGTGCGAAGGACACCGTCCGACCGGCGCGGGAAGGCCCCGTGGCCGAATGTGAAGGGTTGGTACGGGATTCCTCCCGCGGACCGGATCGCCGGCCGCCGGAGCGGGTCAGCGGTTAACGTCGGGTCCCGGCGGGGTACCCCATGTACAGCCCCGGCCCGGGACCCTGACCCCGGACCGGGGCTCATGTGTGTCCGGACCGGCGGGTCCGGGTCCCGCGCGGGACCCGTCCGCTACCGCGCCGAGAAGCCGTACACCGTCTCGGAGCGGAACACCTCGCCCGGCCGCAGCACCGTGCTCGGGAACTCCGGACGGTTCGGCGAGTCCGGGAAGTGCTGCGTCTCCAGCGCGATGCCCGCGCCCGGCTCGAACGGCTCCCCGATGTGGTCCGCGGTGTACACCTGGATGCCCGGCTCCGTGGTGGCCACCGTCAGCACCCGGCCCGACGCGGGGTCGTACAGCTCGGCCACCTCCTCGGGCGCCGCCGTCACCCCCTTGTCCAGCACGAAGTTGTCGTCGTAACCGCCGCCCGCCTTGCGCGCCTCGCGGAAGTCGTACCGGGTGCCGGAGACGTCCGCGAGCTCGCCGGCCGGGATCAGATCCGGACCCGACGGCGTCCGGCGGGACGCGGTCACCCGCAGCTCGTGCCCGCCCGCGGTGCCGGAACCGGCCAGGTTCCAGTACGTGTGGTTCGTCAGGTTCACATGCGTCGGGGCGTCCGTCACCGCCTCGTACGCGATGTGCAGCGCGCCCCGCTCGTCCAGCGTGTAGGTCACCGTGACCTCCAGCCGCCCAGGGAAGCCCTCCTCGCCGTCCTCGGCGACCAGCGACAGCCGCAGCCCGTGCGCCACCTCGGTGACGTCCCAGACGCGCTTGTCGAAGCCCCGCTCACCGCCGTGCAGCGAGTTCGGCCCGTCGTTGGGCGCGAGGACGTGCTCCACGCCGTCCAGGGTGAAGCGGGCGCCGCCGATCCGGTTGGCGTACCGGCCGATGAGGGCGCCCAGGAAGGGCTCCGGGTGCGCGAGATAGCCGTCCAGACCGTCGAACCCCAGCACCACGTTCCCGGGCCGCCCGTCCCGGTCCGGCGCCTCGACGTCCTGCACGATCCCGCCGTACGACAGGATCCGTACCCGTACGCCCGCCCGCTGCAGGGTCCACCGGTGCACCGGCGTGCCGTCGGAAAGTGTGCCGATGAGTTCGTTCATGTGCGAAACAATAGGTCACGGGCCCGGCGCCGTGACCGTACGGTAGGCGATCTCGGCGAGCTTGGCCTGTCCGTCGACGCTGGGGTGGAACCAGTCCCAGCGGCTCAGCTGCGCGGTGCCGAACCGGTACGCGTACACCTCGCCGCCGTCGGTGCGGCAGCGGCGGTCCTTCGCGCACACCTCGCGCAGCACCTCGTTGTAGTCCTCCACGCGCTGCTGGACCGTCGCCCGCCGCTCGACCGCCGCCGTGTCCATCGCGTCCGCGTCGCCCAGCATCGACGGGCAGATGCCCAGCTTCCAGATCTCCTTGCCCAGCGCGCTGGTCCGCCCCTGCGACCACAGCCGCTTCAGGTCCGGCACGCTCGCCACGTACACCTGCGTCCTCGGCAGCGCCTCGCGCAGGGTGCGCAGCGCCGCCTCGAAGTCCGCGCGGAACTCCTCCACCGGCGTCATCGCCGCCACGCTCTCCCGGCAGGCGTCGTTCGCCCCCGCCATCACCGCCACCAGCTCCGGCTGCCGCCGCACCGCCCGGGCCATCTGTCCCGGCAGGTCCTCCATCCGGGCGCCGGTCGCCGCGTAGTTCCAGCTCCGCCCGGCCGCCCCGGCCCGCCCCAGCAGCCGTACGGCCAGACTGTCGACCGCCTCGCTGTCACCCGTCGCCCACGACACCTCCGGACAGTCCGTCAGCACCGCGCAGGCGTCGAACCCCCGGGTGATGGAGTCGCCCACCGCGGCCACCGAGTCCGGACGGGTGTCCCACAGCGGCGTCGGCCTGGGGGAAGGCGTCCTGGAGCCGGCCGCGTCGGGCTCGTCCCCGCCGCCCGCGTCACAGCCCGCCACGCCGAACGCGACGGCCGCCACCGCGGCGAGCACGGCCCGCGCACGGCGTCCCCGCCTCCGCGTCGCGTGCGCCATCCGCCACCTCCCCGAGCGTCCCACCACGTCCGTGCCGTCCCCCAACCCATAACAACGCACGGGAGTTCCCGCTTCTCCGAGGGGCCCGCCCGGAATGAACCCGGGCACCCGCACAGACGTCCTGCCGGGTGAAAGGCACGACTTTCCCGCCGCCGGGACGGACGGTACGTCACACTCCTTGCGCCGTCGCACGGTAGCCTCGCCCTCAACGCGGTCCGCCGGGCCGTGACCGTTCCGCCCGACCGAAGACGACCCGCTCAGCCCGGAGGTTCCGGTGACGACTCGTGGAGTTCTGTACGTGCACTCCGCGCCGCGCGCGCTGTGCCCGCACGTCGAGTGGGCCGTCGCCGGGGTGCTCGGCACGCGCGTCAGCCTGGACTGGATCCGCCAGCCGGCCGCCCCCGGCACCTGGCGCTCGGAGTTCTCCTGGCAGGGTCAGGCCGGCACCGCCTCCAAGCTCGCCTCCGCGCTGCGCGGATGGCAGATGCTGCGCTTCGAGGTCACCTCCGAGCCGTGCCCCACCGCCGAGGGCGAGCGCTACAGCTGCACCCCCGACCTCGGCATCTTCCACGCCGTCACCGGCATCCACGGCGACATCCTCATCCCGGAGGACCGCCTGCGCGCCGCCCTGGTCCGCTCCCGCACCGAGGACACCGACCTGGAGTCGGAGATCGCCAGACTCCTCGGCAAGCCCTGGGACGACGAACTCGAACCCTTCCGCTACGCAGGCGAAGGCGCCCCGGTCCGCTGGCTCCACCAGGTGGTCTGAGCGCCCCGCAAGAGGCGCGGGGAACTGCGCGCTCGACCCCCACAACGGGAAAGGGGCCCACCTCCCAGAGGTGAACCCCTTCCAGAAACCGCCCCGGGCGACTAGACCGTCCGGAACGCCAGTACCACGTTGTGCCCACCGAACCCGAACGAGTCGTTCAACGCGGCGATCCGCCCGTCCACAGGCAGCTTCCGCGCCTCACCGCGGACCACGTCCGCGTTCGCCTCGGCCTCGGGATCCAGGTTCTCCACGTTGATCGTCGGCGGAGCCACCCGGTGGTACAGCGCCAGCACGGTCGCCACCGACTCCACACCACCGGCGCCGCCCAGCAGATGACCGGTCATCGACTTCGTCGCGGACACCGCGATGTGGTCCGCGTCGTCCCCGAACACCTTCCGCAGCGCCTTCAGCTCGGCGATGTCACCGGCCGGCGTCGACGTCGCGTGCGCGTTCACGTGCACGATCTCCGCCGGGTCCAGGTCCGTGCGGTCCAGCAGGTTCTGCAGGGCGTGCGAGATGCCCCGCCCCTCCGGCTCCGGCTGCACGATGTCGTGCGCGTCGGCCGAGATGCCCTGGCCGACCGCCTCCGCGTAGACGCGGGCGCCGCGCGCCGCGGCGTGCTCGGCGGACTCCAGGACGATCACGCCCGCGCCCTCGCCCATGACGAAGCCGTCGCGGGCCACGTCGTAGGGGCGCGAGGCGCCCTCGGGGTCGTCGTTGTTCTTGGACATCGCCATCATGTTGCCGAACGCGGCGATCGGCAGCGGGTGGATCGCCGCCTCCGTGCCGCCCGCGACGACCACGTCGGCGCGCCCGGTGCGGATCATCTCGATGGCGTAGCCGATGGCCTCCGCGCCCGAGGCGCAGGCCGAGACCGGGGTGTGCACGCCCGCGCGGGCGCCCACGGCCAGGCCCACGTTCGCCGAGGGGCCGTTCGGCATCAGCATGGGCACGGTGTGCGGGGAGACACGGCGGACGCCCTTCTCCTTCAGCACGTCGTACTGGTCCAGCAGGGTCGTCACGCCGCCGATGCCGGAGGCGATCACGGCGCCCAGCCGGTCGGGGTCGATGGTCGGGTCCTCACCGGCCTTGCCCTCGAAGCCGGCGTCGGCCCACGCCTCCTTGGCCGCGATCAGCGCGAACTGCGCCGAGCGGTCCAGCCGGCGGGCCTGCGGCCGGGGGATGACCTCGGTGGGCTCCACGGCCACCGGGGCCGCGATGCGGACCGCCTGCTCGGCGGCCCACTCCTGCGTGAGGTGCTTGACGCCGGAACGCCCGGCGACGAGGCCCTCCCAGGTAGAGGCCGCGTCGCCACCCAGCGGTGTGGTTGCGCCGATACCGGTGACGACCACGGTGCGATTGGTCGAGCTCATCGGAATTCTTTCTCCAACGATTGACGAGGATGCGTACGGCGCCACCGCCGGGTGGCGGGGCCGGGGAGCTCCCGGCCCTGGCGGGGCTCACGCCCCGCGCGTGCTCAGGCCTGGTGCTTGAGGATGTAGTCGGTCGCGTCGCCGACGGTCTTGAGGTTCTTGACGTCGTCGTCCGGGATCTTGACGTCGAAACGCTCTTCGGCGGCGACGACGACCTCGACCATGGACAGCGAGTCGACGTCCAGGTCGTCGGTGAAGGACTTGTCCAGCTGGACGTCCTCAACCGGGATGCCGGCGATCTCGTTCACGATCTCCGCGAGACCGGCGACGATCTCTTCCTGAGTGGCGGCCATGGTGGCGCTCCTTCGTTGTGATTCCAGAGGGTGTGGCGGTGTTTTCTCCTGCACCGGATGCATGATCCGGCACGGAGTGCCTAGGGGAGGGTAACGACAGTCGCGGCGTACACGAGACCCGCCCCGAAGCCGATGACGAGCGCGGTGTCGCCGCTCTTCGCCTCGCCGGTCGCCAGGAGCCGCTCCATCGCGAGCGGGATCGAGGCGGCCGAGGTGTTGCCGGTGGTGCGGATGTCACGGGCGACCGTGACGTGCTCCGGCAGTTTGAGGGTCTTCACCATCGAGTCGATGATCCGCACGTTGGCCTGGTGCGGGATGAAGACGTCCAGGTCGTCCGCGCTGATCCCGGCCGCGTCCAGCGCCTGCTGGGCGACCTTCGCCATCTCGAACACGGCCCAGCGGAACACCGCCTGGCCTTCCTGGGTGATCGCGGGGAACTTGATGTTGCCCTTGCTGTCCAGGGGCAGCTCGGAGACGTCTCCGGTGTGGAAGCGGTCCCAGGAGACGGTCTGCTTGATCGTCTGGGCCTTGTCGCCCTCGGAGCCCCACACGGTCGGGCCGATGGCCGGCTCCTGCGAGGGGCCGACGACCACGGCGCCCGCGCCGTCACCGAACAGGAAGGCCGTCGCGCGGTCCTCCAGGTCGGTCAGGTCGCTGAGCCGCTCCACGCCGATGACCAGGACGTACTCCGCGGAACCCTCGACGATCATGCCCTTGGCGAGGGTCAGGCCGTAGCCGAAGCCCGCGCAGCCGGCGGAGATGTCGAAGGCGGCCGCCTTGTCCGTGCCGAGCTTGTCGGCGATCTCGGTGGCGATGGCCGGGGTCTGGGCGAAGTGCGACACGGTCGACACGACCACGGCGCCGATCTGCGAGGCGTCGATCCCGGCGTCCGCGATCGCCTTGCCGGACGCCTCGACCGACATCGCGGCGACGGTCTCCTCGGGCCCGGCCCAGTGCCGGGTCTCGATCCCGGAGCGGGAGCGGATCCACTCGTCGGACGAGTCGATCGTCTCGAGGATCACCTCGTTCGGCACGACCCGGGTGGGACGGTAGCCGCCCACGCCGAGGATGCGCGCGTACGGGGCGCCCTTGCTGGGCTTGATCTTCGCCATGCGGGTCGGCTCCTTAAGGGCGTCAGGCGGCGTGCTCGGCGACGAGCTCGCGAGCCGCTTCGAGGTCGGCGGGGGTCTTCAGGGCCAGCGTCGTGACGCCGGGCAGGGCACGCTTGGCCAGGCCGGTCAGGGTGCCGCCGGGGCAGAGCTCCAGGAGGGCCGTGACGCCGAGCTCCTTGAAGGTCTCCATGCACAGGTCCCAGCGGACCGGGTTGGCGACCTGGCCCACCAGGCGCTCCAGCACCTCGGCGCCGGACGCGACCGTCCTGCCGTCCTTGTTCGACACGTAGGCGACCTTCGGGTCGGCGGGCGCGAGGGCCTTGGCGGCCTCCGCCAGCGTGTCGACCGCGGGGCCCATGTGGTGGGTGTGGAAGGCGCCGGCGACCTGCAGCGGGACGACCCGGCGGACGCCCTCGGGCTTGTCCGCCTGGAGCGCGTCGAGCTGCTCCTTGGTGCCGGCGGCCACGATCTGGCCGGCGCCGTTGATGTTCGCCGGGGTGAGACCCAGCTTCTCCAGGTGCGGGACGGTCACCTCGGGGTCGCCGCCGAGCAGCGCCGCCATGCCGGTCTCGGTGATCGCGGCGGCGTCGGCCATGGCCAGGCCACGCTTGCGGACCAGGGAGAGGGCGGAGGCGTCGTCGAGGACTCCGGCGAGGGCGGCGGCGGTGATCTCGCCGACGCTGTGGCCGGCCACGGCGCCGGGGTCGATGTCACCCAGTGCCGAGGCGGACAGCAGCCCGGCCGCGACCAGCAGCGGCTGCGCGACGGCCGTGTCGCGGATCGCGTCCGCGTCGGCCTTCGTGCCGCAGTGGGCGAGGTCGAGTCCGATGGCGTCCGACCACGCGGCGACGCGGTCGGCGGCGCCGGGGAGTTCGAGCCATTCGGTCAGGAAGCCGGGCGTCTGGGAGCCCTGGCCGGGAGCGACGAGTACGAGCACTCTCACACTCTCTCTTGCGTATGGGCGCGGCCGCCCGTGGGGACAAGGACGAAGAACCGGAGGGGGTTTTGTCGACCCCCGACAAAAGACTAGGTCTGGAGATCACCATCGGCCAGACGCCCCAGGATCAGCGCGATCCGCAGGGTGAACGCAGAGCGTACATCGGAGGGTGACCAGCCGGTGACGTCTGTCACACGTCGGAGCCGGTAACGAACGGTGTTGGGGTGAACGAACAGCATCCGCGCCGCGCCTTCGAGGCTGCTCGCCTGTTCGAGATAGACGCTGAGCGTCTCCAGGAGCGCCGCGCCGGCCTCCTCGAGCGGTCTGTAGATCTCCTCCACCAACTGCTCGCGCGCCGAGGGGTCCCCGGCGATCGCGCGCTCCGGCAGCAGATCGTCCGCCAGCACCGGACGCGGGGCGTCCTGCCAGGCGGAACACGCCTTGAGTCCCGCGGCGGCGGCCTGCGCGGACCGGGTCGCGGCCAGCAGGTCCGGCACCACGGGTCCGGCGACGACGGGACCGGCCGCGTACGGGCCGATCAGCGACTTCGCGACGGCCAGCGGGTTGTCGCTGCCGCCCGCGATGACGACGAGCCGGTCGCCGAGCACGCCGGTCAGCACCTGGAGCTTGGCGTGCCGGGCGGCCCGCCGGATCGCCTCCACGGTCAGCTCGGAGTCCCCGTCCGGGGCGGTGCCCAGCACCACGCACACATGCTCCGGGGAGTTCCAGCCGAGCGCGGCGGCCCGCGACACCGCCCCTTCGTCGGCCTCGCCGCTGAGCACGGCGTTCACCACCAGCGACTCCAGGCGCGCGTCCCAGGCACCGCGTGCCTCGGCGGCCTGGGCGTACACCTGGGCGGTGGCGAAGGCGATCTCCCGCGCGTACACGAGGAGCGCCTCGCGCAGCACGCTCTCGTCGCCCGGGGCCGCCACCTCGTCGATGGCGGACTCCATCACCTCGATGGTGGTGCGCACCATCTCCACGGTCTGCCGCAGCGTGATGGCCCGGGTCAGCTCGCGCGGCGCGGTGCCGAAGACGTCGGTGGAGATGGCCTGCGGGGCGTCGGGGCGCCGGAACCACTCGGTGAAGGCGGCGATGCCCGCCTGGGCGACCAGGCCGATCCAGGAACGGTTCTCCGGCGGCATGGCCCGGTACCAGGGCAGCGTCTCGTCCATCCGCGCGATCGCCTGCGCGGCGAGACTGCCGGACGACCTCTCCAGCCGCTTCAGCGTCGCGGTGTGCGGATGGGCGGGGCGTACAGCGGGTCCTGGGGTACTGGTTTCTGGTTCGGGCACGGGACAAGACTGCCTTATCGGGACGGCGGGCCGTGCCCCAGGGTCGCACCCGCCCCCGGGCCCGTGCCCCGTGCCCGGGCTCCGATGCCCCCGCCGTGCGCCGTCCCGGGCTCCCTGGGGGAGGGCCTACCGTGGAGGGCGTGATGGACGTCAGGCGAGCGAGCGAGCGCTACAAGGGCGGGGACCCGGCGGCGGGCATCGAGTCGTGGCACGCCCTGTCCTTCGGCCCCCACTACGACCCGGACAACCTGCGCTTCGGCGCGGTGATCGCCTGCAACGAGGAGCACCTGGGCCCCGGCGCCGGCTTCGACGAGCACCCGCACAGCCACACCGAGATCGTCACGTGGGTGATCTCCGGCGAGCTGACCCACCGCGACTCCACGGGCCACGAGACGGTGATCCGCCCCGGCGACGTCCAGCGCCTGAGCGCGGCGTCGGGCGTCCGCCACGTGGAGCGCAACGCGGCCCGTGTCCCGCTGACCTTCCTCCAGATGTGGCTGGCCCCCCTCAAGCCGGGCGGCGAACCCCGCTACGAGGTCGTGCGCGGCATAGCCGACTCCACCCCGTTCGCCCTCCCCGAGGCCGGCGCCATGCTCCACGTCCGCCGCCTGGCCCCGGGCGCACGCACGGCGGTCCCCGCGGCGCCCTACGTCTACGTCCATGTGACCCGCGGCACGGTCTGCCTGGACGGCGAGCCGCTCGAGCCGGGCGACGCGGCCCGCCTCACGGACGAGAAGGACGCGGAGGCGGTGGCGGAGGGAGCGGCGGAGGTGCTGATGTGGGAGATGACGGGGTTCTGACATCCCCGCGCGGCTGACCCCTTGCACCTCCGCCGACGTACCACCGCCCCGGCACGGTGTACCCGTGCCGGGGCGGTGCGCGGAGCTCAGGGCAGGAGGGT
Source organism: Streptomyces albogriseolus (assembly GCA_014650475.1). Classification (GTDB taxonomy): domain Bacteria; phylum Actinomycetota; class Actinomycetes; order Streptomycetales; family Streptomycetaceae; genus Streptomyces; species Streptomyces albogriseolus. The sequence continues at coordinate 517,864 of BMVA01000002.1, read as the reverse complement.
CAGAAGGTCAGGCCCCAGCTGTTGATGTAGCCGGTGTCGGCGGAGTAGTTGTCCGTGACGCGCAGCTTCCACGTGCCGTTGGCCGTCTCCGAGGAGGCGTTCACGGTGTACGTGGTGTTGATGTTGTCCGCCGAGCCTCCGGTGCCGGACGCCTTGAGGGTGTAGACCGACCCGTCGGGCGCGACCAGCTGGACCGTGAGGTCGCCTATGTAGGTGTGGACGATGTTCACCGGCACCTGAAGGGCCGACGGGGCGTTGCCGGAGACACCGCTGACGGTGATCGGGGACTCGACGGTCGCGTTGTCGCGGATCGTGTAGTCCGCGGTGTTGCTGAAGGTCTTGCCCGGCGGCGGGGTGGTGCCGCCGTTGCCGCCGACGTACAGCAGACGGTTCGGGGAGCCGGTGCCCGGGTTGCCGACGGCGCCGGAGATGGAGCTGTTGACCAGCGCGGAGGCGACCTGCGCGGGGGTGGCCGACGGGTTGTCGGCGAGGTACAGCGCCGCGGCGCCCGCGACGTGCGGGGTGGCCATCGAGGTGCCGGAGATGGTGTTGGTGGCGCTGTCGCCGGTGTACCAGGCGGAGGTGATGGAGGAGCCCGGGGCGAAGATGTCCAGGTTCGAGCCGTAGTTCGAGTAGCTGGCGCGGGCGTCCGTGTTCGTGGTGGCGCCGACGGTGATCGCCTCGGTCACCCGGGCCGGCGAACCGGTCGCGGTCGTCGACTCGTTGCCCGCGGCCACGGCGAAGGTGACGCCGGCCGCGATGGCGTTGCGCACCGCGTTGTCGAGCGTGGTGCTGGCGCCGCCGCCGAGCGACATGTTGGCGACGGCCGGGAGGACCGCGTTGGCGGCGACCCAGTCGACGCCCTCGATCACGCCGGCGGTGGTGCCGGAGCCGTTGTTGTCGAGGACGCGGACGCCGACGACGGAGGCCTTCTTGGCGACGCCGTACGCGGTGCCCGCGACGGTGCCGGCGACGTGGGTGCCGTGGCCGTTGCCGTCCTGGGCGACGTTGTCGCCGTCGACCGCGTCGTAGCCGTTGCGGGCGCGGCCGCCGAAGTCGCTGTGGGAGATGCGCACACCGGTGTCGATGATGTACGCGGTGACGCCCTGGCCGGCGGTGTCGTCGTAGGTGTACGAGCCGCTCAGCGGCAGCGCGGTCTGGTCGATGCGGTCCAGGCCCCAGGACGGCGGGTTGGTCTGCGTGGCCTGGATGGTGAAGGTGCGGTTCTGCTCGACCAGCGCGACCGAGGGGTCGGCGGCCAGTTCGGCGGCCTCCGCCTCGGTGGCCTCGACGGTGTAGCCGTTGACGGCCTCGCGGAAGGTGTGCTCGACGTCGGCGCCGTACTTCTTGGCCAGGCCCTTGCCCTTGGCGGTGGTGGCCTTGGTGCCGGACTTCAGGGTGACGATGTAGCTGCCCTCGACCGCGTTCGGCGCGTCCGCGTAGGCGATCGCCCCCTTGGGGGATTCGGCGGAGTGCGCGGCGGGAGCGGTGAACAGACCGCCCGTGAGAGCCGCCGCGGCGACCGCGCCGACACCGGCGATCGATCTGCGCTTGGCGTTTCGCATCACTGCCATCTGAGGGTTCCTCCTCGACAGGTGGGTGGGGAGTGTGGGGGTAGCGCCTCTTGGGGGGTGAGGCGCCGCACGGCGGCGTGCGTACCGGGTCGCCGGGACGCATGCATGTCAGGAACATGCCAAACGCGGACGCTGTGGCCGCGCTCCGCATGTCCTGTCGCCAGGCGAAAGATTGATCTGTCTACGCGGATTGCACAAGGGGTTCGGCCGCTCGTTAACGTCCGTGCCACAAAGCCGGAGTGACACAAGGTCATCAACTGGCACAGATACGCTGCGTAAACATGATCACCGTCACAGTCACGCCGTGGGGCCGACGCTGGTGATCCGTTCCGGATACCGAGACGGGCGGGGGCGGGACCGCCGGCCCCGCACGGCCGCGCCCCCGCCCCCGGCACCGCTCACTCCTCGTCCCGCAGCCTCTCCGCCAGCTCCGTCAGCGCCTCTGCCGCCTCCCCGTGACCGAGGGCCGTCAGCCGCTCCGCCGCCGCGCCGACCCGGCCGAGCGCCGCCGCGCGCCGCTTCAGGTAGACGCCCTCCACCACACCGGCCAGCCGCACGCACTCCGCCCACTCCGCGGCCCGCCCGGCGTCCTCGCCGGGTTCACCGATCAGCCCGAGGGCCTTCTCCAGCGCGGCCAGCGCCTCCTCGTAGGCGCCCCCGTACGCGTTGACCCGCCCGTGCTCGTAGGCGAGGGCGGAGTCCAGCGAGCGGCCGTGCGCCTCGAACCCGGCGGCGCGGGCCGCGTCGGCGACCCGGCCGGCGTCGTCCAGGAAGGCACGGGCGCCCGCCAGCCCCTCGGGACCCTGCTGGTGCGCCTGGAGCCGGGCCAGCTCCCGCAGGGCGTTGCTGAGCATCTCGAACCGCGGCTCGCGCGCGTGGGCCGCGAGCGCCCGGTCCACGGCCTCCCGGGCCTGCCCGAACTCCCCGGCCTCACCGAGCAGGACGGCCGTCTCCGCGGCGATCATGGCGTGGCTGCCCGGGTCGTCGTCCCAGCCGGCCGACTCGGCGGCGAGGGCCACGAACTCCGCCGTGGCGGCCTTCAGATCCTCCCCGGCGTGCAGCGCACGGGCCCGCGTCAGCCGCAGCTGGGCCACGAGCCGGTCGTCCAGCTCGCCGTCCACGACGTCCGGTTCGACGAGCAGGGAGTCGAGCAGGGCGATGCAGTCCTCGACCCGGCCCAGGTCGAGGCTGAGCTGGGCGGCGTTGCTGTAGGAGCAGAACGCGTCGAACCGGTTGCCCGCCCTCAGGTCCAGCTCCGCCGAGCGGGTCAGATGGCGCAGCGCCTCGTCCGGGCGGCCCAGGCGCATGCACGCCTGCGCCAGCTCGCCGTGCAGGGCCGGGCCGTCGACCGTCTCGGCGGGCCACTCGGCGGCCAGCCGCAGCCCCTCACCGAGGCTCGCGTGGGCGGCCTCGGCGTCGCCGAGACCCAGCTGGACCTTGCCCCGCAGGGCGAGCACGCGCGGCAGGTGCCAGGCGGGGCCGTCCGTCCGCAACAGCCCCACCAGCGCGTCCGTCTCGGCGAGCGCGGTGGGCAGGTCGCCGGCCATGGCGTGCGTGGTGGCCCGCAGCAGCCGCGCGCCCGCGATCTGCCCGGTCACGGCGTGCCGGGCGGCGAAGTCGTGCAGCAGCTCCGCCTCGGCGAAGACGGACGCGACCTGCTCCCGGTCCCCGGACGCCTGGAGCCGCAGTCCCAACGCGCTCACCCGCAGCCGCAGCAGCCGCGCCTCCAGGAAGGGGGCGAGCCCGGACGCCTCCTGGTGCAGCCGCACCAGCGTCGCGTACGCCTCGGCCAGCGCGGCGGCATGGACGTCCGTGTCATGGGCGGAGCCCTCCCGCGCCGCCTGCGCGGCCGCCAGCACCGCGCCCGCGCGGGCGAGCACCGCGTGCCCCGGCAGCCCCGCGTCCTCGTACAGACCCGCCGCCTCCTCGTACAGCGCCGCCGCGTCCCCGTACGCGTTCCCGCGGTCCGCCAGCGTCGCCTCCTCCTCCAGCAGGTCGGCGCGCAGCCGCACCAGCGGGCCCACCTCCGGGTCGTCCGGGTGGACGTAGTCGCGGGCGGCGGCCAGGTCGCGCAGCCGTGCCCAGCAGGCGTGCGCGTCCGGGTGCCCCAGCTCGTCCAGCTCCCGTGCCCGCCTGATCAGGTCCGCCGGCGACTCGGGCAGCGGCTCGGCCGGCGCCGGCGCGGCGGGGGCCGGGGCCACGTCCTCCAGGGTGCGCGGGCGCAGGGTCAGCTCCAGCGACTCCAGCAGCGGCTCCTGCGCGAGACGGGCCCCGCGGCGGTCGGCGTGCGCCGTCGTGCCGTTGCGGGTGTCGAAGCGGGCGGCCAGGTCGTCGGCGCGCCCGCGCACCTCGGCCCGCAGCGCCGTCACCGTCCAGCTCCGGCCCGGGAATCCCGCGGCCGGCAGCTCCCCGTGGCCCAGCGCCTCCACGCGGGCGAGCAGCACCTCCACCCCGGTGAGCAGATCGAGCAGGGCCAGCGGCGAGTCCACCTCGTCGAACAGGTTCCGGTTCTCCGCCAGCAGCTCAAGACCGCGCGCCTCGTTGCCGGTCAGCGCGCAGAACTCCAGGTGGCGGCCGATCTCCCCGGCCATCGAGGGGTTGCGGCGGCAGCCGCGGTAGCCCGCCAGGTGCAGCCGGCGCGCCTCGTCCGTCCGGCCGGTCCGCAGCAACGGCAGCAGCGCGTACGAGACGGAGCGGGCCGGCTCCTCCTGGCAGGACTCCTTGCCCGCCAGCACCGGCGCCCAGATGCGCAGCGCCCGCTCGTGGTCGCCCGCCGCCAGGTGGTACTGGGCGCGCTCGCAGGTCTCGCACGCCTCGCAGTCGCTGAGCATGCCGCGGGTCCGGCCCGCCCACAGCTCGTAGGCGAGGGCGGTGTCCTCGCCGATGTGGGCGGCGAGCTGGTACGCCTGCCCGTAGTACGGCTGGAGGTCGAGCCCGGCCTTCTCGTAGCGGTCGCGCATCTCCGTCTGCCACTGGCGCAGACTGGCCAGCGGTATCTCGGGCAGGCAGCGCAGGGCGTTGGCCACCCACTTGAACCGCCAGAACAGCTGGTGGCGCAGCCGGTCGTCGAACACGTCCGGCTGCTCGTCGAAGAGGTTCAGCAGCCGGGCGAAGACGACCGGCGACTTCCGCGGCTCGGAGCCGTAGGTGTACGCCTCCTGGAGGTCCAGCAGGGCGTGGATCAGCGGGACCGGCTCACCGAACAGCTCGGCCGCCTCGGCGAGTTCCTCGGCGGCCACGGTCCGGGTGCGGCCGTAGGGGCGCCGGTCGTTCTCCCGCAGCGCCTCGTACAGCTCGTCGGTGGTCTGGGGTGCGGTCTGCATCGTCAGCTGTCCTTGCGCAGGGCGTGGGCGAGAAGGTCGAGGAAGGAGCGGTTGATGAGGCTGGACTCGGCGGGCCGGAGCGGACGCCGGGACAGCAGCGCCGCCTGTCCGTACAGGGCCTCGGCGCTGGTGCGGGCCAGCTCCGGCTCGTCGATCGCGACGGCGGTGCGCACCAGCGGGTTCAGCTGGTTGAGGATCAGCTGGGCGCGCGGCGCCTCCTGCTGGAGGGCGCCGAGGATGTCGCCCCACAGGCCGCCCTCCTGCTCGCGGGCGAGCCGGGAGCGGGTGCGCTCGTGCCGGGCCTCCCGGCTGTCGACCAGCAGGGCGGGCGCGGACGCCGGCTGGAAGGCGCGCAGCGCCACGTCGCAGTCGAACACCGCGAGGGCGTCACGGGCCTGCGCCAGATAGGCCGCGGCGGCCAGCTCCGTCTCCCGGTCGACCGGGTCGAGGTGCGCGGTCAGGGTCGCCGGGTCGAGGTCGGCGACGCTCACCTCGGGCCGGATCTCGGGCAGCCGGTGCACCAGTTCGCGGTCGTAGGTGTAACCGCCGTTGACCACGCCCAGCCCGGCGGCCGACGCGATCGCCGCGACCTGCCGGAACTCCTCCACGCTGGACGTCACCAGCACGGTGCGGTGGGTGCGGGAGAACTCGTCGAGCGTGCAGTGCCCGTCGGTGGTCTCGAACGGCAGCCACGGCAGCAGCATCCGCAGGATCTCGTCGTCGTGCACGGCGAGCGACTTCACCGACAGGTGGTGCGCCTGGAGGAAGCGGTGCAGCAGCTCCGGGTCGCTGGCGGCGGCACGGGCGATCCAGGCGCGCAGCTGCTCGGCCAGCGCGTCCCGGACCGCGGCCAGGGTGTCGTCCTCGTACAGGGACTCGCGCGAGGCCGTGGGGCGCAGGCTCTCCGCGTCGACGACGCAGCGCACGAAGAACGCCCAGTCGGGCAGGATCTCCTCCGCCTGCTCGGACAGCAGCATGCCCTTGACGTGCACCCGGTGCCCGTGACGGCGCCCGGCCGGCACCGCCTCCGGCAGCACGCACGCGATGCCCCGCAGACCCACGGCCGGCAGGTTCAGCTCGACGGTGTCCAGCGGCGTGAAGCCGAACACCTCCTCGCCGTACGCGGCGAGCGCGCGGGACCGGGCGCCCGGCGTCGGGTACGTCCGTGCCCAGGGCGCCGGCTCCGGGTTGACCGGCACGGCGGGGCCGCCGGAGCCGTCGTCGAAGGTCACCGGGTGCCGCAGCAGCGAACCGAAGTGATGTGCCAGCGCCTGTACGCGCGCGGGCGCGGTCCACTCGCCCGCGTCGGCGCGCGGGGTCAGCGTGACCGTGGTGCCGGGGGCGGGCCGGGCGGAGGCGGGCAGGGCGCGCACGGTGTAACTGCCGTCGCCGCGCCCCCGCCACTCCACGGCGGGCGCGCCGGGCGTGCGGGCGGACCGGCTGACCACGTGGATCTCGTCCGCGACCAGGAAGCAGGACAGCAGGCCGATGCCGAACTGGCCGATGAAGTCGCCCCGTTGCTCGGCGATCCCGTCGGCGCGCTTGCTGCTGCGGCCGATCGTGGCCAGGAAGGTGTGCACGTCCTCCTCGGTGAGGCCGACGCCGTCGTCCTCGACGCGCACCACGGAGCGGTCGGCGTACAGCCGGATGCCGAACGACCCGGCGGGCGCGGCCGGTTCGAGGGCGTGCCGGGCGGTGAGCGCGTCCACCGCGTTCTGCATCAGCTCCCGCAGATAGACGCGGGGGCTGGAGTAGAGGTGGTGGGAGAGCAGGTCGACGAGGCCGCGCAGATCCACCTGGAAGGTGCGGTCGGCGCCGGACTGGTGCGATGCGGTGTCGGGCAGGGTCATGGGCGGTCCGGGGTGTGAGGGCGTGCGATGACGGCTGGGGAAAGGGCGCGCGGGCGCTCAGAAGGCTTTACGGAAGCGCGCGTACGCCTTCTGCGGCTCGGACATGTACGTCCACGGCCACTCGGTGTACGCGCCCTCCAGCTCGCGGAAGACGTTGGAGGCGGTGCTGCTCCCGGCCAGGGACAGGGCCATGGCGAAGATGTTGTAGTCGCCCTGCCAGCCCAGGCGGCGCTCGTAGGCGTGGTGCAGGATGCTGCGCTCCGCCGCCTGCCTCAACTCGGTCCGGATCCGGGGCTGCTGGAGGCAGGCGCCGTCGTCGGACTCCACCCACTCCTCGATGTACGCCATGGCGACCACACAGCCGAGCCGGTGGCCGTCGGGCGCGGCGGCGAACGCGGCACGGGCGAACTCCAGGGCTTCCCCCGGCTCACCGCCCCAGCGGGGCTGAAGCTGGGACAGCCATTCGACGTGGATCTCCGCGTCGAGCGGGTCACGGCGCAGGCCGGCGTCGCGCCGCGTCTCGGCGATCGCGGAGCCGAGCGACATGCCGCGCGCGGAGGTGAGCAGCTGACGCCACGGCGTGATCCAGTCCGGACGCAGCTCGGCGGCCTCCAGCAGCTGCCGCTCGGCGATCTGGAGCCGCTCGCGGAAGACGCGCCACTGCTCCTGGGTGACGTGCACGGCGCGGGCGGCGGTGCGCGCCTCCCAGCCCCATGCGATGTGCCGCGCCCCGGATATCAGCAGGGCCAGGGCCCGGTGCTCCTTGTCCTCCTCGACGGCGCGGCCGATCCAGTCCTGCAGCCCGTCGATGTCCGTGAGCTGACCGAGGACCTGATGGTCACGGCCCAGGTCGAACGGGGCCAGCGCCTCCTTGACGCCCTCCCAGTCGCCCGTGTCGGCCGCCTCCACCAGCGCCAGCACCCGCCGGTCGCCGAGGGCGCGCAGCCGGTGGACGCCGTTCCCCCGCCGCGGGGCCGGAAGGGCGTGCGGATCCGCCCCCGGTCCGTCCCCGCCCCTGCCGAACAGCTTGCCGAACATGCCGCGCCCTCCCCTGGTCCCGCGTGATCGTCCGGCGCATCATAGGGCGCGCCACCGACACCGCTTCCACAGGGTTTTCACACCGGTCCCACGCCAATCTCGCAGGTGAGGGCGGGTGATTGCGGCAAATCCGGGCGAACGGCGGCAGTCAGCCGCGCAGTTCCGCCAGCACGGCGTCGGTGAACGGCGGCCACGCCTCGACGGCCCAGGGGCCGAACGCCCGGTCCGTGAGCGCCACGCAGGCCGCGCCCGCGTCCGGATCGATCCACAGGAACGTGCCCGACTGGCCGAAGTGCCCGAAGGCGCGCGGCGAGGACGAGGCGCCCGTCCAGTGCGGCGACTTGCCGTCCCGGATCTCGAAGCCGAGCCCCCAGTCGTTGGGGTTCTGATGGCCGTAGCCCGGCAGCACGCCCTTGGTGCCCGGGTACTGCACGGTCATCGCCGCGGCCACCGTCCGCGGGTCCAGCAGCCGCGGCGCCTGCACCTCGGCGGCGAACCGCAGCAGGTCCTCCACCGTGGACACGCCGTCCTTGGCGGGGGAGCCCTCCAGCGAGGTCGACGCCATGCCCAGCGGCTCCAGCACCGCCTGCCGCAGATACTCGGCGAACGGGATCTCCGTCGCCTTCTCCACGTGGTCGCCGAGCTGCTCGAACCCGGCGTTGGAGTACAGCCGCCGCTCGCCGGGCGCGGAGGTCACCCGGTGCTCGTCGAAGGCCAGACCCGAGGTGTGCGCGAGCAGATGCCGCACCGTCGCCCCGTCCGGGCCGGCCGGCTCGTCCAGCTCGACCGCCCCCTCCTCGTACGCCACGAGCACCGCGTAGGCGGCCAGCGGCTTGGTGACCGAGGCCAGCGGGAAGCGGTGCCCGGCCGGCCCGTGCGTGCCCAGGACGGCCCCGTCCGCCCGCACCACCCCCGCCGCAGCGGTGGGAACCGGCCAGTTCTCGATCGACGCGAGGCTCTTCAGCGACATGCCGACGAGCCTAAGCGCTCACAGCATCAGCTCCAGCAAGGGGTCGGGTCTGGGCGTGAACCCCAGCGACCGGTACAGCGGCTCCGCCTGAGGGCTCGCGGTCAGCCGGACCCGCCCGGCGCCCCGCTCGCGGAACCACTCCAGCAGCGCCTCCACGCACGCCCGCGCGTAGCCCCGGCGGCGGGCGTCCGGGTCGGTGGCGACGCTGAAGACGTAGCCGTCGGCGCCGAGCGGGTTCCGCGCAGTCGGAGTGTCCCGACACGTCCGCCCGTTTCTCACCGGCATCGCTTGCCTGGAGCGCACTCCAAGGATCTAGCGTGGACGCCATGACGGTGACGGAGACCACGGACACCAGGACCGACACCTGCGCCGGACCCCCGCAAGGCGACCGGCGGCCGGACGGCCAGGACAAGTACACGATCAGCGAGGTGGCCGCCCTCACCGGGCTGACCGCGCACACCCTGCGCTGGTACGAGCGCATCGGACTCATGCCGCACATCGACCGCTCCCACACCGGGCAGCGGCGCTACACCAACCGCGACCTCGACTGGCTCGCCCTGGTCGGCAAGCTCCGCCTGACCGGCATGCCGGTCGCCGACATGGTGCGCTACGCGGAACTGGTCCGGGCCGGCGACCACACGTACGCCGAGCGCTTCGAACTGCTCAAGGCGACCCGCGAGGACGTGCTGGCGCGCATCGCCGAACTCCAGGGCACCCTGGCCGTCCTGGACCGCAAGATCAGCTTCTACTCGGACGCCGGGCGCGCCCTGGCCTCGGAAAGGGCATGATGACCGGCCACACGATCACGACGACGACGCTGGGCGCCGGCGGCCCCGAGGTGGGCGTGCAGGGCCTCGGCTGCATGGGCATGAGCTTCGCCTACGGCCCCGCCGACGCGGACGCCTCCCGGGCGGCCCTGGAACGCGCCCTGGAGCGGGGCGTCACCCTCTACGACACGGCCGACGCGTACGGCGCGGGCGACAACGAGCGGTTCCTCGCCCCGTTCCTCGCGGCGCACCGTGACGAGGTGCTGATCGCCACCAAGTTCGCCCTGTCGATCCCGCCGGACGACCCGACCCGGCGCATCGCCCGCAACGACCCGCCGTACATCCGGCAGGCCGTCGAGGCGAGCCTGCGCCGCCTGGACGTCGACGTCATCGACCTCTACTACATGCACCGGCGCGATGTGAACGTGCCGATCGAGGAGACCGTCGGCGTCATGGCCGAGCTGGTCCGCGAGGGCAAGGTGAAGCAGCTCGGCCTCAGCGAGGTGACGGCCGGTGAGCTGCGCGCCGCGCACGCCGTGCACCCGATCGCCGCCGTGCAGTCGGAGTGGTCGCTGTTCAGCCGGGACATCGAGGCCGCCGTGGTGCCGGCCGCGCGTGAGCTGGGTGTGACCCTCGTCCCGTACTCGCCGCTCGGCCGCGGTTTCCTCACCGGCTCCTTCACGGACGCCGCGAAGGACCTCACACAGGACGACTTCCGCCGGACGATGCCCCGCTTCACCGGCGACAACGCGGCGGCCAACGCGGCCCTGCTGGAGCCGGTCCGCACGGTCGCCGGGAACCACGGCGCGACCCCCGCGCAGATCGCCCTGGCCTGGGTCCACCAGCAGGCGGCGGTCCACGGCCTCCCGGTCGTCCCCATCCCCGGCACCCGCAGCCCGTCCCGCGTGGACGAGAACACGGCGGCCACCCGCATCACCCTGACGGAGAGCGACCTGGCCCTGCTCGACCCCATCGCGGACAAGGTCACCGGCACCCGCTACGCGGACATGTCGTTCACCTCGGCAGGCAGGGAATAGAAGGCGCTCAAGGAGAAGCGCCCCGAAGGGGCGCGGGGAACTGCGCGACCAGCCCCCACCCACCCGCGGGGAACGTCACAGCTCCGCGAGCAGCTCCGCCTTCTTCGAGGAGAACTCCTCGTCCGTCACCAGCCCCGCCTGGTGCAACTCCCCGAGATGCCGGATCCGCTCGGCGATATCGGCGGGATCCCGCCGAGCGGATGTCACACCCCCCGCGGCCGCCGCGGGCGAGGATATCGCCGGCACCGCCGAGCAGTCCCGCACCGCGGCCAGCACGGCCGCGGCGAACGGCAGCGACTCGTGCACGGGCCCGTACCCGAGCCCGAACACCACCGCGGCGGGGTCCTGGTCCGCCTGCGCCGGGGCCGGCACCGTCGTGTCCCGGCGCAGCAGCCGCAGATGACCCTCGAACACCTCGGGCGAACGCCACTCCACCCCGCTCAGCTCGGAGACGGGGAAACGCTGGTCGCCGGCCTTCCACTTCGCCGAGGACGCCCCGGTCCAGAACCAGCGGAACGCCACCGACGTGCCGTCGAACGTCGCCTTGCCGTCGTACGCCTTGAACTGCAGCGGCGCCTCGGGCGCGGTCACCAGGTGGCGTTCCGCGGGGCCCGACTCGGTGAGCTGCGCGCGCAGTTCGTCGGCGTAGTACTCGGCGAGCGTCTCCCGCTCGGCGGGCAGCACCAGCCGGTAGGGGTCGCTGCTCTCCTTCAGCTGCCCGGCGGCCGCCTCCATCAGCGGGTCGGCTCCCGGCCGCGGCTCCAGACGCAGGACCACGGTCCCGCGCTTGCCTGGCGAGAGGGTCACGCCCTCGATCGCCTCCAGAGGCACGCGCCGTTCCCCGAGCGCCTGGAACAGCTTAGGTGTTCGAATTCCTCGTACGTAACGGATGCGCACGGAGTCGGACTCGAACTCCCAGGCGGCATGAAATCCGGCCAGTACGTCACCCATGCGGCTCATCGTATGCGGCACGAGCTTCTCCGTCCCCTCCCCACGCATACCGCAGTATCTCCGCCTCTACGCGCGTCCGGTAGGGGTCGTACCGGACAAACCCGCCTGGCAGGCGTCGTTCCGGTGCGCACACGACACCGCCGTGTATGCGCCAACCCCGATCTCCGCGAAGTTCCGCAGGCTGTCCGTGCCGGGCACGAAGTACCCGGCGTGCCCCTTGGCGTCACGGGCCGACAGCACGCGGGCGCCGAACCCGTCGGCCACCGGGTCGGCCCCGTGGCCCAGTCCGCCGAGCTCCAGGTGGGGCACGTCCTGGATCCAGTCGTCGGCGTCCCGCATCGCCCACACCCGCGCGGTGGTGCGCAGGTGGGAGGCGTGCTCCACCCGCATCCCCGGGCTGCCGGCCACGGCGATGTCGGAGACCCGCTCCGGCAGTCCCCGCGCGGCCAGTCCGCAGACCACCGAGCCGTAGCTGTGGCAGAACAGCGAGACCGGGGCGAGCCCGGGCAGCCCCCGCACCATCGCGTCCAGCCGGTCCGCGCCGTCCTCCGCGCGCATCGCCGTGGCCGCGTCCATGCCGAGCCCGCTGGGCGCGGTGTAGTCGGCCCAGGCGATCACGGCCGTGCGCGTCGCGGGTGCCGCCCGCCGCTGGGCCTTGTACAGCGACTTGGCCATGCCCACGGGGGCGGAGTACCGGCGCTCGGAGCGCTGGAAGGTGAGCAGTTCGGTGTCGACGCCGGGGACGACCACCGACACCCGCTCGGCGTGGCGCAGGTCACCGAAGACCTCCGCGACCCGCCCGGCGCCCGCCGGGTTGAAGGCGAGGATGTGCCGGTCCGGCCGCATCAGCGCCTCGATGCGGTCCATCCTGCGGGCCGCCTGCTCCTGGCCCGCGGGCGTGAGCCGGCTGTCGTGCACCCGTCTCAGCTCGGTCTCGCGGGCCTCGGCCAGCGCGATGCGGTTGGCGCGGTAGCGCAGTTCGACCGGCGCGCCGTTCATGTTGCCGACCGCCAGCGGATAGCGCTCGGCGAGCCGGAGCCGCTGCGCGTCGGTGAGCGAGGCGAAGAACCGGGCCAGTCGCGTCGGCGCCGACTGCGGGTCGGGCAGCCGCTTCCCGGCCACCCGGCCGTCCTCCCACGCGGCGAGCGACGCCTCCAGGGGAGCGGGGTGGCGCTGGTGGCGCACTGCCGTCCAGCCGGTGGTCGCCAGCATCACGAACACCACGGCGAGCGCCGGCAGCGCCCGCCACACGTTCAGCCGGGGGGAGATGTCGAAGGAAGTCACTGGGAGGACACACTAGGAGAACGAGAGTGTCTCGCGGGAATCCAGTGACCGGGATCACGTTTCGTTGTGCCGATTCAGGGATGCATCCGTACGCCAGTTCGTGGCGAGGGCCGGGCCGACATGGTCCAGGCAGGTCCGCATGAGCTCCCGCAGGGCCTCGGTGCTCAGGTCGTCCCCGGCGGACCAGCGGCGCTCCGCCACCCGGATCACCCCGCCGAACGCGGCCACCAGGATGCGCGGCCGGGGATCGGTGTCGACGTCCAGCCCTTCGCGTTCGGCGATGATGCCCGCCAGCTCCTCCTCCAGCTCCGCCGACCGGCGCAGATGCGCGGCGAGCAGCGCGGGCGTGGACTCGATGACCCGGTACACGCGCATGTGCAGCTCCACCGGGACGAGCCGGCCGACCGCCTCGTTGATCGCGTCCCAGCTGTCCAGCACGGCCCGGCGCAGCGCCTCCAGCGGCGCCTCGTCGCGCGGGCGGGCGCGTACGGCCTCGGCGATCTGCTGTTCCGCCAGGCGCGGCACGAACAGCGCGACCTCCTCCTTGCTGGCGAAGTAACGGAAGAAGGTGCGCTGGGAGACGTCCACGGCCGCGGCGATGTCGTCGACCGTCGTGCCGTCGTATCCGCGCGTGGCGATGAGGTCCAGGGCGGCCCGGACCAGGGCGTCCCGGGTGCGCTGCTTCTTGCGCTCGCGCAGACCCGGCCGTGGCAGCGCGCCCACGACGGTCCCGACCGTGTCCATGGCTCCTCCTTGAACCGTCTGCCCAGTTCAGGCTATGGGTGCGTGTCCTGTCAGTTACTGACTGGTGAAATGGTTTGTCAAGTGTCAGCGGCTGACACTAGCCTCGAACGTATGACTAGTCAGACCACCCTCGACAAGGCGGGACAGGGGGACGGCCCTCCGGCCGGCCCGTCGGAGGCGACGCCCGGCAAGGGGCTGCGCGGGCACCCCTGGTTCACGCTGTTCACCGTCGCCGTGGGCGTCATGATGGTGGCCCTGGACGGCACCATCGTGGCCATCGCCAACCCGGCCATCGCCAGCGACCTGGGCGCCACCCTCGCCGACGTCCAGTGGATCACCAACGCGTACTTCCTCGCCCTCGCGGTCTCCCTGATCACCGCGGGCAAGCTCGGCGACCGCTTCGGTCACCGGCAGACCTTCCTCATCGGCGTGGTCGGCTTCGCCGCCGCCTCCGGAGCCATCGGCCTGTCCGACAGCATCACGCTCGTCATCGTCTTCCGTGTGCTCCAGGGACTGTTCGGCGCGCTGCTGATGCCGGCCGCGCTCGGCCTGCTGCGGGCCACGTTCCCCGCCGAGAAGCTCAACATGGCCATCGGCATCTGGGGCATGGTCATCGGCGCCTCCACCGCCGGCGGCCCGATCCTCGGCGGCGTCCTCGTCGAGCACGTCAACTGGCAGTCGGTGTTCTTCATCAACGTGCCGGTCGGCGTCCTCGCCGTCGCGCTCGGCGTGTGGATCCTGCTCGACCACCGCGCGGAGAACGCGCCGCGCTCCTTCGACATCCCCGGCATCGCCCTGCTGTCCGGCGCGATGTTCTGCCTGGTGTGGGCGCTCATCAAGGCGCCCGAGTGGGGCTGGGGCGACGGCAGGACCTGGGCGTTCATCGCCGCCTCGGTGGTCGGCTTCGTCGTCTTCGCCTTCTGGGAGACGAAGGTGAAGGAGCCTTTGATCCCGCTGGCCCTCTTCCGCTCCGTCCCGCTGTCCGCGGGTGTGGTGCTGATGGTCCTCATGGCCATCGCCTTCATGGGCGGCCTGTTCTTCGTCACCTTCTACCTGCAGAACGTGCACGGCCTCAGCCCGGTCGACGCCGGTCTGCATCTGCTGCCGCTCACCGGCATGATGATCGTCGGCTCGCCGCTCGCGGGCGTGATGATCACCAAGGTCGGCCCGCGGATCCCGCTCGCGTTCGGCATGGCCTGCACCGCGCTCGCCATGTACGGCATCTCCACGCTGGAGAAGAGCACCGGCAGCCTCGCCATGTCGGTCTGGTTCGCGCTGCTCGGTCTCGGTCTCGCCCCCGTCATGGTCGGCGCCACCGAGGTCATCGTGGGCAACGCGCCGCTGGAGCTGTCCGGTGTGGCCGGCGGTCTCCAGCAGTCCGCGATGCAGGTCGGCGGCAGCCTCGGCACCGCCGTGCTGGGCGCCGTGATGGCCTCCAAGGTGGACGGCGACCTGCCGGGCAACTGGGCGGAGGCCGGGCTGCCGCCGCTGACGCCGGAACAGGCCGGCGCGGCCTCCGAGGCGGTCCAGGTCGGTGTGCCGCCGGTGGCCAAGGGCACCCCCGAGGCGATCGCCGCGAAGATCACCGACGTCGCCCACGACACCTTCATCTCCGGCATGAGCCTG
The DNA here is from genome assembly GCA_014650475.1 of Streptomyces albogriseolus. GTDB lineage: Bacteria > Actinomycetota > Actinomycetes > Streptomycetales > Streptomycetaceae > Streptomyces > Streptomyces albogriseolus. The sequence continues at coordinate 502,700 of BMVA01000002.1, read as the reverse complement.
GCGTCGCTGGTCGCCGCCGGGGTCGCCGCCGTCGCGGTCCTGGTCGCGCTGTTCACCAAGCGCGGTGAGAACGCGGAGGCGGGCGCGGGCGTCGGCCACATCTGACGGGCCGTGAGGACCGTTGCGGCGCGCCCCCGGAGGGGTGCGGCGCGCCGCGGCGGTCGTCCGGCCGACAGGTGGGGGGAATCCGGTCCGGAAGCGGGGGTACCCGTCATGTCAACCAACCCATCAGGGAGTTGATGATGGCGAGCTTCGGACACGGAACGCGCAGGCACCCCCGCACTCGTGGCCGGACGTGGTCACGGTCCGGGCCGGATCGCGCGACGCTCGGGATCATCGGAGCCATCTGCGCCGTCGCCGGTTTCTTCGTCCTGGGCATCGTGCTCGGACCGGTGGCGATGGTGTGCGGCTGGCTGGCCATGGGCCGCAGCTGGGCGGGCTCCCGTTCGGCGCCGGCCCTGATCGCCCTGGTCCTCGGCGCCATCGACACGCTCCTGGCCCTGATCTTCCTGGCCGGAGCGACCGGTTCGGGTTACGGCATGCTCTGACCCGGCGGACAGCACCAGTGAGGGGGCCTCCGGCGAACCAGCCGGAGGCCCCCTCCGCGCTTCCGGGCCGGCGGTGGGACAGCCCCCCAGGGGCGCGGGGAACTGCGCGATCGGTCCGAACGCACCCGTGGCCGCCCCACCGCCCCGGGTGGCGCCCCCGCCCCCTCGCCCCCGCCGGAGGCGCTACGCGTCGCCGCCCGCCGCCCCCGGGTCCGCGGCCGCCACGTCCAGCAGCTGGTACCGGTCGATCGCCTGCTTCAGCACCGAGCGGTCCAGATGCCCCTCACGCGCCAGCTCCGTCAGCACCGCCAGCACGACCGACTGCGCGTCGATGTGGAAGAACCGCCGCGCCGCCCCGCGCGTGTCCGCGAAGCCGAAGCCGTCCGCGCCCAGCGACTGGTAGGTCCCCGGCACCCAGCGCGCGATCTGGTCCGGCACCGACCGCATCCAGTCGGACACCGCCACCACCGGCCCCTGCGCCGACGCCAGCTTGCGCGTCACGTACGGGGTGCGCTGCTCCTCCTCCGGGTGCAGCAGGTTGTGCCGCTCGCACTCCACCGCGTCGCGCCGCAGCTCGTTCCAGGAGGTCGCCGACCAGACGTCCGCCTTGACGTTCCACTCCTCCGCGAGGATCTTCTGCGCCTCGACCGCCCACGGCAGCGCGACGCCGGACGCCAGGATCTGCGCCGGCAGCGAGCCCGAGGTGCCCTCGCTGAAGCGGTACAGGCCCTTGAGGATGCCCTCGACGTCCACGTTCTCCGGCTCCGCGGGGTGCTGGATGGGCTCGTTGTAGACCGTCAGGTAGTAGAAGACGTCCTCGCCGTGCGGGTGTTCCTCCGACGAGCCGTACATCCGGCGCAGTCCGTCCTGCACGATGTGCGCGATCTCGTAGCCGAACGCCGGGTCGTACGCGACGCACGCCGGGTTGGTCGAGGCGAGCAACTGCGAGTGACCGTCGGCGTGCTGGAGACCCTCGCCGGTCAGCGTGGTCCGCCCCGCGGTCGCGCCGAGCACGAAACCGCGCGCCAGCTGGTCGGCCATCTGCCAGAACTGGTCACCGGTGCGCTGGAACCCGAACATCGAGTAGAAGACGTACACCGGGATCAGCGGTTCGCCGTGCGTGGCGTACGCCGAGCCCGCCGCGATCAGCGAGGCCGTGCAGCCCGCCTCGGAGATGCCGTCGTGCAGCATCTGCCCCTGCGGCGACTCCTTGTAGGCGAGCAGCAGTTCCCGGTCCACCGCCTCGTACTGCTGGCCGAGCGGGTTGTAGATCTTCGCACTCGGGAAGAACGAGTCCATGCCGAACGTGCGGTACTCGTCCGGCGCGATCAGCACGAACCGGCGGCCGATCTCCTTGTCCCGCATGAGGTCCTTGAGGAGCCGCACAAAGGCCATGGTCGTCGCGATGGACTGCTGGCCCGAGCCCTTCTTCACACTCGCGTACGTCTTGTCCTCCGGCAGCGCCAGCGGCTTTCCGCGCACCACCCGGGTCGGCACGTACCCGCCGAGGGACCGGCGGCGGTCGTGCATGTACTGGAGTTCCTCCGAGTCCGGCCCCGGGTGGTAGTAGGGCGGCAGACCCGACTCCAGGTCCTTGTCCGGGATCGGCAGGTGCAGCCGGTCCCGGAAGTGCTTCAGATCGTCGACCGTCAGCTTCTTCATCTGGTGCGTGGCGTTGCGGCCCTCGAAGTTCGGGCCGAGCGTCCAGCCCTTGATGGTCTTCGCCAGGATGACCGTCGGCTGGCCCTTGTGCTCCACCGCCGCCTTGTACGCCGCGTAGATCTTGCGGTGGTCGTGGCCGCCGCGCCCCAGGTGCAGGATCTGGTCGTCGGTCATGCCCTCGACCATCGCGCGCAGCCGGTGGTCGTCGCCGAAGAAGTGCTGACGGATGTACGCGCCGGTCTCCGTGGCGTACGTCTGGAACTGCCCGTCCGGCGTGGTGTTCATCTTGTTCACCAGCACGCCGTCGCGGTCCTGGGCCAGCAGCGGGTCCCAGGTGCGGTCCCAGACGAGCTTGATCACGTTCCAGCCGGCGCCGCGGAAGACCGACTCCAGCTCCTGGATGATCTTTCCGTTGCCGCGCACCGGGCCGTCCAGCCGCTGCAGGTTGCAGTTGACCACGAAGGTCAGGTTGTCCAGACCCTCGCGCGCGGCGATGCTCAGCTGGCCCAGCGACTCCGGCTCGTCCATCTCGCCGTCGCCGAGGAACGCCCACACATGCGACTTCGAGGTGTCCGCGATGCCCCGCGCGTGCATGTAGCGGTTCATCCGCGCCTGGTAGATGGCGCCGATCGGGCCGAGGCCCATCGACACCGTCGGGAACTCCCAGAAGTCCGGCATCGACCGCGGATGCGGGTACGACGACAGCGCGTACGGCGCCGCCGACTTCTCCTGGCGGAACCCGTCCAGGTGCCGCTCGCTCAGCCGGTCCAGCAGGTACGCGCGGGCGTAGATGCCCGGCGAGGCGTGCCCCTGGAAGAAGACCTGGTCGCCGCCGTCGCCCTCGTCCTTGCCGCGGAAGAAGTGGTTGAAGCCCACGTCGTACAGCGACGCGGAGGACGCGAACGTCGCGATGTGGCCGCCCACCCCGATGCCCGGGCGCTGGGCGCGCGAGACCATCACGGCGGCGTTCCAGCGGGTCGCGTTGAGGATCTTGCGTTCGATCTCCTCGTTGCCCGGGAAGAACGGCTCGGCCCGGGTGGGGATCGTGTTGACGTAGTCCGTGCTGCGCATCTCGGGCACGGCCACGCGCCGGGCGCGGGCACGCTCGATCAGCCGCAGCATCAGATAACGGGCCCGCTCCCGGCCGCGCTCGTCGACCGCGGCGTCGAGGGAGTCGAGCCACTCCTGGGTTTCCTCGGGGTCGAAGTCAGGAACCTGACTCGGAAGGCCGCCAATGATGATCGGGCTGCGGTCGGATGCGGAAGCCACGCTGTTCCTTACCTGTCGGAGGGCCGTGGACGGGCCGTCGCCTCACTCGCCACGGCCCGGTGTGCGCCGCTCCCATGCTCCACCCCGCGGCCGCGGACGTCATCTCTACCGAGAGGTAATCCCACGGCCAGGCCGGTACGGTGAGGCAAGGGGCGAGCACATGCGAGTCTCGTACCCACAGACGGTTCCCAAACGCCCAAACGGGGCACAAAGGTGTGGTGTCCATCACTGGTGACGAGGACGGGGCGCGCGGAGTTGCGGTGACCCGGCCAGGATCGTCACCGTTTCGGCGGTCCGCACGGCCGGGTACTTGCGCGATCCGTCCCGCCCGTGTGGACTACGGCCAATGCTTCGCGCACGCGCGTGGCTGAGATATTCCCAAGACATGATCAGGAGGCAACCCGTGAGCGCGACCGCGGACCACGCGGAGGAGCGGACGAACCCTGCCGCCAGGCTGGGGTTCCAGCCCGGGCAGGTGGTCCAGGAGATCGGCTACGACGACGACGTCGACCAGGAGCTCCGCGAGGCCATCGAGGGCGTCATCGAGAGCGACCTTGTCGACGAGGACTACGACGACGTGGCCGACGCCGTTGTGCTGTGGTTCCGCGACGACGACGGCGACCTGACGGATGCGCTGGTGGATGCCACCACGTACATCGAAGAGGGCGGCGCGATCCTGCTGCTCACGCCGAAGACCGGCCGGGACGGCTACGTCGAGCCGAGCGACATCTCGGAGGCCGCCACCACGGCGGGCCTGACGGCGTCCAAGAGCGTCAGCGTGGGCAAGGACTGGAGCGGCAGCCGGCTGGCGACCCCGAAGGCCGCCAAGTCGAAGCGGTGACACACCCCGGACGGGCCGGCGGCGACGTGCGTCGCACGCGTCGGCCCGTTCGCGGGACCCTCGTCCGGCCTGCGTAGGGTGGTCGCACGGCACCACCCCGGAGGGACGAGGACGACGATGACGATCCCGGTCGGAGAGCAGGCCCCCGACTTCGAACTCAAGGACAACCACGGCGCCCCGGTGCGTCTGTCCGACTTCCGCGGGCACAGACACGTCGTGCTGCTCTTCTACCCGTTCGCCTTCACCGGTGTCTGCACCGGCGAGCTGAGCGAGATCCGCGACCGGCTGGAGCAGTTCGCCGAGCGCGGCGCCGAGGTGCTCGCCGTCTCCAACGACTCCATCCACACCCTGCGCGTCTTCGGCGAGCAGGAGGATCTTCCCTTCCCGCTGCTCAGCGACTTCTGGCCGCACGGCAACGTCTCGCGCGCCTACGGCGTCTTCGACGAGGACAAGGGCTGCGCGGTGCGGGGAACCTTCGTGATCGACCGGCAGGGCGTCGTGCGCGCCACCGTGAGCAGCGGCATGGCGGACGCCCGTGACCCCGGCGAGTACCTCGCGGCGCTCGACACCCTGTGAACGTCCGTCCCAGGGCCTGCGGGTCCGGGGAACCCGTCACTAGGATCGACTCGTTGATCCGACATCCATGCACAACGGGGCATCCCGCCCCCGGGACACCAAGGGAGGACTCGTGGGAGTCAGCCTCAGCAAGGGCGGCAACGTATCGCTGAGCAAGGAGGCGCCGGGCCTGACCGCGGTCATCGTCGGACTGGGGTGGGACGTCCGTACCACGACCGGCACCGACTTCGACCTGGACGCCAGCGCCCTCCTGCTGAACAGCTCGGGCAAGGTCGCCAGCGACGCGCACTTCGTCTTCTTCAACAACCTCAAGAGCCCCGACGGCTCCGTCGAGCACACCGGTGACAACCTCACCGGTGAGGGCGAGGGCGACGACGAGCAGATCAAGGTCAACCTGGCCACCGTCCCGGCCGACGTGGAGAAGATCGTCTTCCCGGTCTCCATCTACGACGCCGAGAACCGCCAGCAGTCCTTCGGCCAGGTGCGCAACGCGTTCATCCGCGTCGTCAACCAGGCCGGCGGCGCCGAGATCGCCCGTTACGACCTGTCGGAGGACGCCTCGACCGAGACCGCCATGGTCTTCGGCGAGCTGTACCGCCACGGCGCGGAGTGGAAGTTCCGTGCCATCGGCCAGGGCTACGCCTCCGGCCTGCGCGGCATCGCGCAGGACTTCGGCGTGAACGTCTGAGAGGGGCACGTCCCGGGTACAGACCCGAGCGGCCGTCCCGTACGGCCACCGCCCGGGCGTCGCGCGCATGCCGCGTGCGGCGCCCGGGGACGCCCCCTCGCGGGGGAGTGCAGGACCACCTGGAAACACCACCCGGAGGGGGACCAGCATCATGGGCGTCACGCTTGCCAAAGGGGGAAACGTCTCCCTGTCCAAGGCCGCACCCAACCTCACGCAGGTGATGGTCGGGCTCGGCTGGGACGCGCGCTCCACCACGGGCGCCGACTTCGACCTCGACGCCAGTGCGCTGATGTGCAGCGGCGGCCGGGTCATGGGGGACGAGTGGTTCGTCTTCTACAACCAGCTCAAGAGCCCCGACGGCTCCGTGGAGCACACCGGTGACAACCTCACCGGTGAGGGCGAGGGCGACGACGAGTCCCTGCTGGTGGACCTGTCCAAGGTGCCGTCGCAGTGCGACAAGATCGTCTTCCCGGTCTCCATCCATATGGCGGACGAGCGCGGCCAGACCTTCGGCCAGGTCAGCAACGCCTTCATCCGCGTGGTGAACCAGGCGGACGGCCAGGAGCTCGCCCGCTACGACCTCAGCGAGGACGCCTCCACGGAGACAGCGATGATCTTCGGCGAGCTGTACCGCTACCAGGGCGAGTGGAAGTTCCGTGCAGTAGGACAGGGGTACGCGTCGGGTCTGCGGGGCATCGCTCTAGACTTCGGGGTCAACGTTTCGTAAAGCCGCCACGGCGGGCGGGGGAGACCCGTACACACACATGGGGTAGCCAGTGGTTCTGAAAACCTTCGGCTGGTCGTTCGCGGTGACCGCGCTCGGCCTGGTCGCAGCATTCCTCTTCGGGGGGTGGACCGCCTTCGGAATCGTGGCGATCCTCTCGATCCTCGAGATTTCGCTGTCCTTCGACAACGCGGTGGTCAACGCCGGGATCCTGAAGAAGATGAATGCCTTCTGGCAGAAGATCTTCCTCACCATCGGCATCCTGATCGCCGTCTTCGGCATGCGACTGGTGTTCCCCGTCGTCATCGTCGCGATCAGCGCGCAGCTCGGTCCGATCGAGGCGGTCGACCTCGCGCTCAGCGACAAGGACCGGTACCAGGAGCTCGTCACCGACGCCCACCCGGCCATCGCGGCCTTCGGCGGCATGTTCCTGCTCATGATCTTCCTGGACTTCATCTTCGAGGACCGGGAGATCAAGTGGCTGGCCTGGCTGGAGCGGCCGCTGGCCAAGCTCGGCAAGGTCGACATGCTGTCGGTCTGCATCGCGCTGATCATCCTGCTGATCTCCGCCATGACCTTCGCCACCCACGCCCACCAGCACGGCGGCGCGCACGTGGACAAGGCGGAGACCGTCCTGCTGGCCGGTATCGCCGGTCTGGTCACCTACATGATCGTGGGCGGGCTCTCCGGCTACTTCGAGGACAAGCTCGAAGAGGAGGAGGAGCACGAACACGAGGAGGAGGAGAAGGCCGCACGCGAGGGCAAGCCCAAGTCGGCGGTCGCCCTGGCCGGCAAGGCCGCGTTCTTCATGTTCCTCTACCTCGAGGTGCTGGACGCGTCCTTCTCCTTCGACGGCGTCATCGGCGCCTTCGCCATCACCAACGACATCGTCCTCATGGCGCTCGGCCTCGGCATCGGCGCCATGTACGTCCGGTCGCTCACGGTCTACCTGGTCCGCCAGGGCACCCTGGACGACTACGTCTACCTGGAGCACGGCGCGCACTACGCGATCGGCGCCCTGGCGCTGATCCTGCTCGTCACCATCCAGTACGAGATCAACGAGATCATCACCGGTCTCATCGGCGTCGTCCTGATCGGCGCCTCCTTCTGGTCCTCCGTGCGCCGCAACAAGCGGATCGCGGCGGCCGAGGCACAGGCGGGCGAGAAGACCGAGGTGTCGTCCGGGGTGTGACAGCCCTCCGGGTGAGGAACGCTCTCGACGGGGCGGCCACGAGGAGCAGTCCTCGCAAGGCCGTCCCGTCGGCCGTGCGGCGCACCGGCGCCCCGCGGCCACCGGCGGGGGTTCGACGAGTGGACTGGGGGCGGGAATGGGTTTGCTGGACGGACTGCGACGCGGCCGGAACGACGACTTCGACTCCGGCAACGCGGCCACCAACGCCATCGAGCTGACCAAGCGGCACGGCCATGTGTCGCTGACCAGGCAGGGCGCGGCCACCGGCCATCTGCGGATCAACCTGAGCTGGCAGATGCGCACCTCCGACTTCGGGGGCCCGCAGCGGGAGAGCCTGCTGCGCCACCCGTTCAAGGCGCTCAAGCCGCCGGAGGTCGTCGGACACAGCCAGTCCATGGTCAACGTCGACCTCGACCTGGGCTGCCTGTACGAGCTGCAGGACGGCACCAAGGGCGTGGTGCAGCCCCTCGGCGGCTACCTCGGCGACGTCAACGGCCCGCCGTACGTGAAGCTCAGCGGCGACGACCGGTTCGGCTCCGCCTCCGGCGAGACGATCTACGTCAACCTCGACCAGCGGGAGCACATCAAACGCCTGCTGGTCTTCGCCTACATCTACGACCAGACCCCGGCCTTCGACCGCACCAAGGCCGTCGTCACGCTCTACCCGAGCAACGGCCCGCGCATCGAGATCTCCCTCGACGAACGCCAGCCGCAGGCTCGCTCCTGCGCGGTGGTGCTGATCGAGAACGTGAAGAACGAGATCGTCGTGCGCCGCGAGGTGCGGTTCGTCTACGGCTTCCAGGCCGAGCTGGACCGGCTGTACGGCTGGGGCCTGCAGTGGGGCCGGGGCTTCAAGACCAAGGCCGGCCGCTGAACGGCGGCCGGCCCGGATGCGGTCCGCTCAGCGTCCGATGAACTGCGGCCCCTGCGGCGGCAGCCGGAAGTCCGGGTCGGGCGCGCCCGTGGCCGGCGGCGGGAAGCCGTACCGGTCCTGCGTCGCCTGGGCGGCCGCCGTGGCGGGCGCGGGCGCCGGATAGCCGTACGCGGGCGGGCTCGCCGGGTGCGGGTAGCCGTAGGCGGGCTGCGCGGCGGCGGGCGGGGCGGCCGGGGGCTGCTGCGGCGGGTAGCCGTACGCGGGCTGCGTGGGCACGCCCGTGGGCGGCTGCTCGGGCGGCAGCGGGCGGGACACCTCCGGGACCGGCGGCGCCGCCGGGGCCTGCGCCTGCGTCACCGCGTCCGGTGAGGCGGACTCGGGGGTCCGCGCGGGCGGCTCGGGCGTGCCCGGCGCGGCGGACGCGTCCGGATCCTCGGCGGCCTCCGACTCGTCCACCGAGATGCCGAAGTCGGTCGCCAGGCCCTTCAGCCCGTTCGAGTAGCCCTCGCCGAGCGCGCGGAACTTCCAGCCCTCCCCGCGCCGGTACAGCTCGCCGCAGATCAGCGCGGTCTCCTGGCCCGTCTCCGGCTTCACGTCGAAGTACGCCAGCGCCTCCCCGTCCGGGTTCTGCGCGTCGTACAGCAGGATGCGCAGCGCCTGTACGCGGTCGAAGGCGACCCCGTCCGCCGATGCGACGATCAGAATCCGGCCGACACCGGACTCGACACCGGCCAGATCTGTCTGGATCGTGTCGGTCAGGCCCTCGGCGACGCGCTTCTTGCCGAGCCGCCACACCTTCCCGGACGGGTGCCGGGGCTGGTTGTAGAAGACGAAGTCCTCGTCGGAGCGCACACGGCCGTCGAGACCGAGGAGCAGCGCGGAGGCGTCCACGTCCGGCACCCCCTGCCCGGGCGACCAGCGCAGCACGGCGCGTACCGTGGTGGCCTCGAGAGGAACGTTCGACCCCTTCAGCATCGCGTGCGTCATGCGGTCATCCTGCCTTCTCCGTCCTGGTCACGACAATGCGGGGGGTTGGCTCCGACATCACGGGGTTACCTGAAGTTCATGCCCGGCGGGAACCGCCGACACGGACATCTACGTACTATTACCGGCCACCTTCCGGCACTCCACAGAGTCCACCACTGCCCACGGGGGAGTTCAATGCGTCATTTCGGGCACATCGCCCCTGAGGTGCGGAAACGTCTCTTCTATCGGGAGCCCTGCGAGTTCACCGCCGACTCCCCGGCCCGGCTGCTCTCGGTGGCGCTCGGCGCCACGCTCTACAGCCCCGCCACCCGGCCCCGGCTCGCCGACGACGTCCTCAAGCAGGGCGCCCGCGGCGTGGTCTCCATGGTGCTGTGCCTGGAGGACTCCATCAGCGACGCCGACGTCGTCGCCGGCGAGGAGAACCTGGTCCGCCAGCTCACCGACCTCGCCGGACGGCCCGGAGCGGACCTGCCGCTGCTGTTCGTCCGGGTCCGCGAGCCCGGGCAGATCGGCGACCTGGTCCGCCGGCTCGGCCCCGCCGTCGCGGTGCTGTCCGGATTCGTGCTGCCCAAGTTCACCGCCGAGCGCGGCCTGCCGTTCCTCGAGGCGCTCACCGCCGCCGAGTCCGCCTGCGGCCGCCGGCTGTTCGCCATGCCGGTGCTGGAGTCGCCCGAGCTGCTCTACCGCGAGAGCCGCGTCGAGACCCTCGAGGGCATCTTCCGCGCCGTCGACAAGTACCGCGACCGCGTGCTCGCCCTGCGCCTGGGCGTCACCGACTTCTGCTCCTCCTACGGGCTGCGCCGCGGCCCCGACATGACCGCGTACGACATCCAGGTCGTCGCCTCCGTGATCTCCGACGTGGTGAACATGCTGGGCCGCGCCGACGGCACCGGGTTCACCGTCACCGGGCCCGTCTGGGAGTACTTCCGGGTGCAGGAGCGCATGTTCAAGCCGCAGCTGCGGCAGAGCCCGTTCCTGGAGGTGGAGGCCACGGCGCTGCGCCAGAAGCTCATCGAGCACGCCATGGACGGCCTGCTCCGCGAGATCTCCCTGGACCGCGCCAACGGCCTCCTCGGCAAGACCTGCATCCACCCCTCCCACGTCCTGCCCGTGCACGCGCTGTCCGTCGTCAGTCACGAGGAGTTCAGCGACGCCCAGGACATCCTCCGGCCGGAACGCGACGGCGGGGGTGTACTGCGCTCCGCGTACACGAACAAGATGAACGAGGTGAAGCCGCACCGCGCCTGGGCGGAGCGGACCCTGGTGCGCGCCGAGGTCTTCGGCGTCACCAACGAGGACATCGGCTTCGTCGAACTGCTCGCGGCCGGCCTGGCCGAGTGAGCGAGGCGTCCGGCGGAGCGACCGAGAGGGAGAGAAGAGTGAACACCTGGTCCGGCACCTGGGTCGCCGAGCGGCTCGGCGTCGAGCTGGCCGGCGACGAACGGCTGCGCGGGATGCTGGGGCTGGCGCTGCGGCGCAACCCCAAGCGGGCCCACCTGCTCGTGTCGAACGTCCTCGGCAAGCACGTACCCCAGGCGCCGTCCGTGGTGTACGGGCACGGCGTCGAGCTCGGCCGCCGGGTGCGGGAGCTGCTGGGCGACGCGGCCGGGGAGGCCGTCGTCCTCGGGTACGCCGAGACCGCGACCGGCCTCGGCCACTCCGTCGCCGACGGCCTGGGCGCCGCGCCCTACCTGCACTCCACACGCCGGCCGGTCGCCGGGGTCGCCACCGCCGGCGGTTTCGAGGAGTCCCACTCGCACGCCACCTCCCACCTGCTGCTGCCGGAGGACCCGTCCCTGCTGGCCGGGGCCGGGCCGCTGGTGCTGGTCGACGACGAGTTCTCGACGGGGAACACGGTGCTGAACACCGTGCGCGATCTTCATGCGCGGTATCCGCGGGAACGGTATGTCGTCGTCGCCCTGGTCGACATGCGGTCGGCGGCCGACGCCGGGCGGCTGGAGGAGTTCGCCCGGGAGATCGGGGCACGGATCGACCTGGTGACGGTCGCGTCGGGGACGGTGCGGCTGCCTGACGGCGTCCTGGAGAAGGGGCAGGAGCTGGTCGCGCGGTTCGAGACGGCGGCGGCGCTCGAGGGCGCCTCGGGGACAGCACCCTCAGGGGCGCGGGGAACTGCGCGACAAGCCCCCACCGGGCCGCGGACGCCGTCCGACCGCATCGCCCGAGTCGACTTGCGTTGGCCGGCGGGCCTCCCCGACGGGGGCCGTCACGGGTTCACCCCGACCCACCGCACCCGGCTGGACACCGCCCTCCCCGCCATGGCGTCCCGAATAGCCACCGCCCTCCCGCACGACGCGCACCGCGTCCTCATCCTCGGCTTCGAGGAACTCATGTACGCCCCCCTGCGGCTCGCCGCGGAACTGGAGCGCACCACCACCGCCGACGTGCGCTACAGCACCACCACCCGCTCACCCGTCCTCGCCGTCGACGACCCCGGCTACGCCATCCGCACCCGCCTCGTCTTCCCCGCCCACGACGACCCCGCCGACGGCCCCGGCGAGCGCTACGCCTACAACGTCGCCGGCGCCGGTTTCGACGCCGTGGTCGCCGTCGTCGACTCGGTCGCCGACACCCCCGCGCTGCACGCACCCGACGGCCTGCTCGCCCGGCTCGCCGAACACACCCCGCACGTCCTCCTGGCGGTCGTACCGTCGTACATGCCGGCCGTGCCCGCCGTCGCCCAGGACGCCCCCGAAAGGCCCGCCACCATGCTGCCCGAGCCCCTCCGCGGCCCCGCCTTCTCCTCGTACGCGCCCGAGGAGGTCGGCTGGCTGCTCCAGGACCTCTCGGACGTGACGCTGGAGGCGCCGACCGAGGAGCGCGAGGAGGCCATCCAGAGCGGCGGCGCCCACTACGCCGAGTCGCTGCCCGTGGAGTACCAGCCCAGCGAGCAGTACCAGCAGCTCTTCCACAACGCCCTGGACGCCTCGGCCGCCCGGCTGGCGCACGCCGTCGGCGTGGTCACCGAGACCGTCCTCGCCGAGAGGCCGCCCCGCCCGGTGCTGGTGTCGCTGGCCCGCGCGGGCACCCCGGTGGGCATCCTGATGCGCCGCTGGGCGCGGCACCGCCACGGCCTCGACCTGCCGCACTACGCCGTCTCCATCGTCCGCGGCCGCGGCATCGACGCCAACGCCCTGCGCTGGCTGGCCGCCCACCACGACCCGCGCGACGTGGTGTTCGTCGACGGCTGGACCGGCAAGGGCGCCATCACCCGCGAACTCGCCCAGGCCGTCGAGGAGTTCGAGAAGACCCATGGCGTCTCCGGCTTCGACCCGGAGATCGCGGTCCTCGCCGACCCCGGCTCCTGCGTGCGCACCTACGGCACCCGCGAGGACTATCTCATCCCGTCCGCCTGCCTCAACTCCACGGTCTCCGGCCTGATCTCGCGCACCGTGCTCCGCGCCGACCTGGTCGGCCCCGACGACTACCACGGCGCCAAGTACTACCGCGAACTCGCGGACGCCGACCTGTCCGTGGCCTTCCTGGACGCCGTCTCCGCCCGCTTCGACGAGGTCACCGAGGCCGCCCGCGCCGAGGCCAAGGACCTGCTCGCCGCCGACCGCACACCCACCTGGGAGGGCTGGGCCGCCGTGGAGCGCATCAGCGAGGAGTACGGCATCCACGACGTGAACCTCGTCAAGCCCGGCGTCGGCGAGACCACCCGTGTGCTGCTGCGCCGGGTGCCCTGGAAGGTGCTCGCCCGCGCCGGGGCCGGCAGCGACCTCGACCACGTCCGTCTCCTCGCCGAGCAGCGGGGCGTCCCCGTGGAGGAGGTCGCCGACCTGCCGTACACCTGCGTCGGCCTGATCCACCCCCGCTACACCCGGGGCGCCACCGGCGCCGACGGCACGGCGGTGACCCGCTGATGCCCGTCATCGTCGCCAGCGACCTCGACCGCACCCTCATCTACTCCGCCGCCGCGCTCGCCCTGACCATGCCCGACGCGCGGGCGCCGCGACTGCTGTGCGTGGAGGTCCACGAGAGCCGGCCCCTGTCCTACCTGACGGAGACCGCAGGCCAGCTCCTCACCGAGCTGGGCGACGAGGCCCTGTTCGTCCCCACCACCACCCGCACCCGCAAGCAGTACCAGCGCATCAACCTCCCAGGCCCCGCCCCCACCTACGCGATCTGCGCCAACGGCGGCCATCTGCTCGTCGACGGCGTCTCCGACCGGGACTGGCACGGACGCGTCCAGGCCCGGCTGGCCGACGAGTGCGCCCCGCTGTCCGAGGTGCAGGACCATTTGCTGCGCACCGCCGACCCCGTGTGGGTGCGCAAGCACCGGACCGCCGAGGACCTCTTCGCCTACCTCGTCGTGGAGCGCGAGCTGCTGCGCGAGGAGTGGGTGAAGGAACTCGGGGAGTGGGCGGAGAACCGCGGCTGGACGGTGTCCCTGCAGGGCCGCAAGATCTACGCCGTGCCCAAGCCGCTCACCAAGAGCGCGGCCATGCGGGAGGTCGCCCGGCGCACCGGCGCCGACCTGACCCTCGCCGCGGGCGACTCCCTCCTCGACGCGGACCTGCTCCTCGCCGCCGACCTGGGCTGGCGCCCGGGCCACGGCGAACTCGCCGAGGCCTCCTGGACGGCCCCCGGCGTCCGGACCCTGCCCGAGCGGGGCGTCGCGGCGGGCGAACGCATCCTCCGCGAGTTCCTCCGCACCGTCCGCTCCCGCTGAGGCCGGTCCCCGCCGGGAGCCGGCGGCGGGATCAGCGGGGGCGGCGCAGGCTCAGGGTGTCGGCGGCCGAGTCCGCCGGGCGGACCTGCCCGGACGGGGCGCCGGCCACCCCGGCCTCGTCGGCACCGGCATGGGCGTCGGCGTCCGCGCCGCGGGAGCCGGCGCCCGCCGGGCCCCGGCCCGCGCGACGGCTGCCGCCGCCCGAGCGGAACAGGCGTATGACGACGAAGGCCACGAGGGCCAGGGCCGCGGCCGCCAGCACCGCCTTCGAGTAGGCCGACACGACGGACGTCACCTGCGTCCAGTTGTCCCCGAGCGCGTAGCCCGCGATCACGAACGCCGTGTTCCATATCGCGCTGCCCAGCGTGGTCAGGCCGAGGAACAGCGGCAGCGGCATCCGCTCCACCCCGGCCGGTATGGACACGAGGCTGCGGAACAGCGGGATCATCCGGCCGAAGAACACCGCCTTCGACCCGTGCCGCAGGAACCACGCCTCCGTCTTCTCCACGTCCGCGACCTTCACCAGCGGCAGGCGTCCCGCCAGCGCCAGCGTCCGCTCCCGGCCCAGCAGCGCCCCCACCCCGTACAGGGCGAGCGCGCCGATCACCGAGCCGGCGGTGGTCCACAGCAGCGCGGCGATCAGGCTCATCCGTCCGTTGCTCGCGGCGAAGCCGGCCAGCGGCAGGATCACCTCGCTCGGCACGGGCGGGAACAGGTTCTCGAGCGCGATGGCGAGGCCCGCCCCGGGGGCGCCGAGGGCGTCCATGAGGTCGTTGACCCACTGCGGCCCGGCGTCCGCGCCTGAGGCCGTGATCGTCTGCGCTGCGATGGCTGTCATGTCGTCCACGCTAGGAAATCGGAGCTGAAGGGTCGCTGAGGAAAGCCGCACGACGAGGTGCGATCGTCCGCAGGATTTCTTGCGGTTCTCCGCAGGAGGAATTGCGGTTTTCCGCAGTGTGTGCCCCCGACCGGCCCGGCTAGTCTCGCGATCATGCGAGTCATGGCGCGGCGTGTGGTGCGGTGCGCGGTCGGTCTCATGTGGGGGGCCGCCGCGGCCGTCGTCGAGCTGCTCGGCACGGCCCTGGCCGGCCTGCTGCTCCTGCTCGTCGTGGCCTGGCCGCGGCCCCGCCGGGCCGTGCTCCGCCCGGTCCTCGCGTGCGCGCGGAGAGTGACGGAGCTGGAGCGGGCCCGGCTGCGGGTCTGGCTCCGGGCCCACACCTCTCCCGTGTACGAGGACACGCAGGCCCTGCGGTATCTGGCCTGCCGCTGGGCCCTCGGCGTGCTGGGCGCGGTGGTGATGCTCTCGGCGGCGGTCGGCCTCGGCTACGGCACGTCCTGGATGTATCTGTGGCTACTGGTCGACGACGTGCGGAACACGGGCGCGGTCGTCTACACGTCCCTCGCCGGGCTCTTCCTGCTCTTCCTCACCGTGCAGGGGATACTCGCGGTCGCCGAGCTGGAGGGGAAGCTGGCCCGCCGCATGCTCGGTCCCCGCCATCAGGAGGAGCTGGAGCGGCGCATCGCCGAGCTGTCCGCGAGCCGCGCGGCCGTGGTCGACGCGGTGAACGACGAGCGGCGACGCATCGAGCGGGACCTGCACGACGGCGTGCAGCAGCGCCTGGTCGCGCTCGGCATGCTGCTGGGCCGGGCCCTGCGCAGCCAGGACCCCGAGCGCGCGGACCGGCTGCTGCGCCAGGCGCACGAGGAGAGCCGGCAGGCCCTGGACGACCTGCGGGAAGTGGCCTGGCGGATCTACCCCACGACCCTCGACGAGGCGGGGCTGCGGGCGGCGCTGGAGACGGTCGCCGAGCGGGCGTCGGTCCCGGTGCGGGTGGAGTACGGGCTGAGCGGGGAGCCGGCGCGGCCGGTGGCGACGGTCGTCTACTTCGTCGTCTGCGAGGCCGTGACCAACGCGGTGAAGCACGCGGCGCCGAGCCGGATAGTCGTCGCGGTCGGATCGGAGGAAGGAGCGTTGCGGGTGAGTGTCGAGGACGACGGCCGGGGCGGGGCGAACGCGTCGGGCAGCGGCCTGTTCGGGCTGGCCCGGCGGGTGGCCGCGCTGGACGGGAGGCTCGAGGTGCGCAGTCCCCCGGGCGGGCCGACGCTGGTGACCGCGGAGCTGCCGTGCGCGTGATCCTGGCCGAGGACTCCATCCTGCTGCGGGAGGGCCTGGTGCGGCTGCTGACGGAGGAGGGGCACGAGGTGATCGCCGCCGTCGGCGACGCCGACCGGCTGCTGCAGGCGGTCGCCGCGACCCCGCCGGACGTGGTGGTCGCCGACGTCCGGATGCCGCCCACCCACACGGACGAGGGACTGCGCGCGGCCCTGGAGATCCGCCGCAGCCGGCCCGAGGTGGGGGTGCTGGTGCTCTCGCAGTACGTGGAGAAGCGGTATGCGACGGAGCTGCTGACGGGTGAGTCGGAAGGAGTGGGCTATCTGCTGAAGGACCGGGTCGTCCAGGTCGACGAGTTCCTGGACGCGCTGGAGAGGGTGGCCGCCGGGCGGGCCGCCTTCGACTCGGAGGTCGTCCGGCAGCTGCTCGGCCGCACCACCCACGTCGACCCCCTGGCCCGGCTCAGCGCGCGGGAGCGCTCGGTGCTGGCCGAGATGGCGCAGGGGCACACCAACGCGGCCATCGCACGGCGGCTGCACATCTCGCAGAGCGCGGTGGAGAAGCACACCAACGCGATCTTCGACAAGCTCGAGCTGGCGGGCGGAGGGGAGGGCTATTCGCGCAGAGTGCTCGCGGTGCTCCGCTACCTGGGCAGCTGACCCGCTGGGCCGGGCGGCGCGAGGTCAGCCGCAGCAGCCCCCGCCGCAGCAGCCGCCGCCTCCGCCGCCCGCGCGGGGCGCCGGGGCCGCCGCCGAGGCGGTGCCGCCGACCGCGACCGTGGAGAGGAGCTTGACCGTGTCGTCGTGACCCGCCGGGCAGGCCGCGGGGGCGGAGGACTCCGCCATCGGACGGCTCAGTTCGAACGTGTCGCCGCAGGTGCGGCAGCGGAACTCGTAGCGAGGCATGGGCACAGGTTAACCGGACCGGCGAGAGAGGGCCGGTCAGTGGGCGCCGGCGCCGCGCTCCTCGCGGATCTGGGCCACCACGCGGCTCACGGTCTCCCGGACCGCCTCCGTCTCGGTGAGGAAGTGCCAGTAGTCGGGGTGACGGCCCTCCAGCCCGGCGACGGCGCGCTCCAGCCGGGCCACGGCGTCGTCGAGCGGGCGGGCGTGGCGCGGGTCGGGGGTGTTGCGGCCGGCCATGGCGAGCCGCTGGGCGTCCCGGATGGCGAACCGGGTGCGTTCGATCTCCTGCTCGGGGTCCTTCTGCACGGCGTTCAGCCGGCGCAGGCGGTCCCCGGCGGCGGACACGGCCTCGTCGGTGGTGTTCAGCAGGGCCCGCGCGGTGGACAGCAGGGAGGTGGCGTCGGCCCAGCGCTGTTCGTCGCGGGCCGTGCGGGCCTCGGCGAGCCGGGCCTCCGCCTGCCGGACGTTGCGCTCGGCGAGCTCGGGCACGCCCTGGAGGTCCTGCCAGCAGGCGGCGGTGAAGCGCCGCCGCAGTTCGCTCAGGACGGGTTCGACCTGCTCGGAGCGGGTGGTGAGGGCCTGGGCGCGGGTGCGCAGGGAGACCAGCCGGTGGTCGATCTCGGCGGCCCGCTCCGGCAGCCGCTCCGCCTCCACGCGGATCGCCTCGGCCTCCCGGGTGACGCGCGCGGCCCGGTCCAGGGTGGCGGGCACGCCGTGCTGACCGGCGCCCTGGTTCAGCTTGGTCAGCTCGGGGGAGAGGGCGGCAAGCCGGGCGGCCAGGTCGTCGGCCTTCAGTCCGGAGCCGCGGGCGGAGTCGAGGGCCTGGGAGGCGGCGAGCAGTGCCTGCCGGGCGCGTTCGACGGCGGGCGCGAGCCGGGCCAGCTGGGTCTCCGCCTTGCCGAGCAGCGGGCCGAGCCCGTCGGCGAACCGGTCCAGGTCCTGCTTGACCCGCCCCAGTTCGTCCTTGGCGGCGGTCAGGTCGGCACGGGCCCGGGAGGCCGTCGAGGCGTCCAGGTCGTCGCGGTCGAGGTCGTGGGCGTCGACGGCACTGATGTAACGGTGGCTGGCCTCGTCGATGCGCCGGCCCAGCGCCGCGAAGTCCTCGACGGCCCGGCGGGCCGCGGGCGAGTCGTCGACGACGGTGATCGTCTCGATGGAGATGCGCAGATCGCGCTGGGCGGTGTCGAGTTCGTAGAAGGCGGCGGCCGCGGCGTCCTTGGCGGCCTGCGCCTCGGCGCGCTGGTTCTCCGCCCGCCCGCCGAACCAGCGCCGGGTGCCCCCGCCGGCGAACGCGGCGGGCAGCACCAGCGCCGCGACCAGCGGCAGGGCGGCCAGGGCGAGCGCGTCACGCAGAGGTCCGGGGGACAGGGTGCGGCGCAGGCGAGGCGCGCGCGGCTCCGACGGCGAGTACGGCTGTGCTGGTGTCGCCGTCACATCCCTCTCCCGTACTGTCGTTCGCCCTGCCCGTTGTCATTCTCCCACCGGTACAGGACGAACACACGGGCCCGTCAGTTCGCCGTGCGGACGGTGAGTTTGCCGTCGCCGGTGCGCGCGGTCACCACGTGGGAGCTGGAGTCGTCGTGCGGGACGGACACGTCCTCGGCGCCGTCGCCGGTGGAGGTGTCCACCCGGTAGGCGCCGCGCGGCAGGTCGATGGTCGTCGAGCCGTCGCCGCTGCGGGACTCCACCCGGTCCGGCACGGCGGTGAGGACGAGGTGCATCGAGCCGTCACCGCTGTGGGCGCGCACGGTGCGGGAGGAGACCTCGGCGCGCACCGATCCGTCGCCGCTGCGCAGTTCCAGCGGGCCGCTGGTGTCCGTGACGCGGACCGAGCCGTCCTTGGTGCGGACGCTCAGCGCGTCGCGGAAGCCGTCGGCCCGGACGCTGCCGTCGTCGCTCTCGACGGTGACGGTGACGCCGCGCGGCACCACGACGCGGTGCTTGGCGGAGCAGTCGGCGACGACGCCCGAGCAGTGCTCGCGCAGCACCAGCCGGTCGCCGTCCATGGACCAGGTGACCTTCGGGTCCGAGCCGATGGCGACGGTCCCCTGGAACCACCGGGTGACCGCGATCTCGCCCTCCGGCTGCTCGTCCGAGGCGACGATCTCCAGGGCGGAGTCGTCGGAGTCCACGGTGAGGCTCGCGCCGGGCAGGTCGAAGGCGCGGTGCTCGGGCTCGTCGTCGTCGGCCGCCGACGCCCCGCACGCGCTCAGCGCCGCGCCGAGCACCACGGCGGCCCCGGCGAGCACGAGGGCAGGCGCCCGTACGGGACGGGATCTGCGGGTGGGCGAGGTGGTGCGGGCGGTGGCGGTCATGACGGGCTCCCCCCAGGGCGTACGGCGGACGGACGGCCGCGCGGTGCGGCGGCTTCGGGTGTCTTCGACCGTACGGAGGAGGGGGCCCGCAGGGGATCCGGCCGACCGGCGGATCCGGGGTGGGGATATCCCCCGGGCCGGGGCGTACGGGGTTTGCGGGACCGTGACCCCGGCCATGTAGTCTGTCCACTCGACCCGGGCGGCGAGCACGGGTCACGGGTGCGTAGCTCAGGGGTAGAGCGCCTGCCTTACAAGCAGGATGTCGGCGGTTCGAAACCGTCCGCGCCCACACACGACAGGGCCCCCGGAGCATCTCCGGGGGCCCTGTGCCGTCGGGGGGAGCCGCTACGGCGACTCTTCCCCGTCCGCGCCCTCCTCTTGGGCGTGCTTCAGCGCGGAGCGCGCCTGCACGCGGTCGGAGCCGGTGAGTTCCGACCAGTAGCGGTGGGTGCTGACGAACACCGCGAGTTCGTGCTCGCGGCGCCGGAGCTTCTCGACCTCGGCCTGCTCGTCCTCGGTCCAGCCGGGCGAGGCGGGGCGCTCGACCTTGCGCCAGCCGTTGTCGTCGCTGAACCCGTCGAGGGGTTCGACCGACCAGGGGAGCCGCTTCAGCAGGGCCGACAGCTCGGCCCGGACCTGATGCAGTTCCTCCTGACCGGCAAGGAGGTCACTCGGAAAGTCATAGGTCGCAGCCACGCCCCAATGATACGCCTGTTCGAATTTGGGTGGCGAGGTGTTCCGGGGTCTCGTGGGCGGTCTTCACTCTTTCGTGGCCCCGCGGGGGCGGGAGGCGCGAGACTGGGGTCATGTGCCGGAGTATCAAGACCCTGCGTCCGCCCGCGCTCCCCGAGGAGGCCACGGAGGAGGACATCCGCGCGGCCGCCCTTCAGTACGTGCGGAAGGTGTCCGGCTTCCGCGCGCCGGCCGCCCACAACCGCGAGGTGTTCGACCGCGCGGTCGAGGCGATCGCCGAGGCCACGGCCGAGCTGCTGGAAAGCCTGGAGGTCAGGGGCGCCCCGGCCCGCCGACCGGCAAGCTGAGCAACACCCCCGCCCCGGAGGGGGCTACCCCGCCTCCGACGGCTGCGGCTTGCGCATCAAGTAGCCCGCGCCCGCGCCTGCCGCGCACAGGGCGCCCACCGAGACCGCCGCGGCGAGCCACGTCGCGCCGAGCCACTGGCCGCCCAGATAGCCGAGGGCGACGCTGTAGCCGGCCCAGGTCAGGCCCGCGAGGGCGGACCAGGGGAGGAAGTCGCGGGCGCGGTGGCGGGCGGCGCCGGCGCCGAGGGAGACCACCGAGCGGCCGGCCGGCGCGAACCGTGCGAGGACGACGAGGCCGCCGCCGCCCCGGGCCAGCGCCGCGCCGAGACGTTCCTGCGCGCCCCGCAGCCGGCGGGAGCGGGCGAGGGCCCGGTCCAGACGGGCGCCGCCGCGCCAGGCGAGGCGGTAGGCGACCAGGTCGCCGAGGACCGAGGCGGTCGCGGCGCAGAGCGTCAGCACCAGGATGTCGGGCACGTAGGCGGCGGTGCTCGCGGCGGCCGCGGTGGCCGCGGTGATCACCAGCACCCCGCTGGGCAGCACCGGGAGGAAGACGTCGAGCAGGACCGACAGGGCCACCACCGCGTAGATCCACGGGCTGCCGACCAGCGACCCGACACTCTCCACTCGCACTCCCCGTACGCCCCCGTGGGCCCGTGCCTGCCGCGCTGTCGCGGCGGAGGCGGCAGGAGTGGCAGCAGAGGCCGATGACAGCCATACAGCGTACGCCCGGTCAGTGACAGAAGTGTCACGGGGGGTTCGTGTGCCCGGCACTCGCCGTACGCCAGGGCGCCCCCCGCGTGTGCGCGGGGGGCGCCCGGTGCGACTCGGTGTGCCGTAGGGGAGGCGGTTGCCGTGGGGAGGCGTCGGCGGTCGTGCGGGTGTGTGCGGTGGTGCGGTGCGGTCAGGCGGTGACGGGGGTGTGTTCCGCCGGCTGCCCGTCGCGCGCGGAGGCGCGGCGGGCGAGCAGGCGGTCCAGGCCGAAGGCCCCGGAGCCGGTGAAGATCAGCAGGAACATGGCCCAGCAGTAGATGGCCGCGCTCTCGCCGTGGTTCTCGATGGGCCACAGGGCCTCGGGCTGGTGCACCTTGAAGTACGCGTACGCCATCGCGCCGGACGATATGAACGCGGCGGCCCGGGTGGCGAGGCCGAGCAGGACGAGTCCGCCGCCGACGAGTTCGATGACGGCGGCGTACCAGCCCGGCCAGGCGCCGGTGCCGACGGTGCCGCCGTTGCCGTTCGTGCCGCCGAACAGGCCGAGCAGGGACACGGCGCCGTGACAGGCGAAGAGCAGGCCGACGACCATGCGGAACAGGCCCAGGGCATAGGGCTGGGCGCTGGTGAGGCGTCCGTTCATGGGGGGTCTCCTTCGGTCGGGCCGGCCGCTGGACGAGGCCGGTCCAGAGGGGGGCGGAACCGAGTCGGAGACCCCACGTTAGGTGTGCCTAAATCTTGGTTGCAAGTTCAACATTTGGCCATGACGTCGGCCCCTTTTGCCCCCTCCCGCGCGCCCCCGCCGCACGTCACCGGGCACCCCGCGGCCCTCCCTTGATCACCGGGGTGACCGGAACCGCCCCTCGTTGCACAGCGGACGCACAGGTGCCCAAAGGGCTTGGCGGCTCAGCGGCTCAGCCGCCGTTCCATCACGCGCCGCAGCCGCACCCCGGCCCGCTCCTCCTGGGCGTGTTCGAGCCGCAGCACCGCCGAACGCCCCCGGGTGGCCAGTGTCATGAGCTGGTTGCCGAACCACGGCCCGCCCGTCCTGCGCCAGCCGACCGGCGGCCGGCCGAGGCCGCCGTGCCGCCGGAAGACCCGGCCCAGCGACCGGGCGGCCGCGCTCCAGCCGAACCGGAAGCCCACCCGCATCGAGGCGGGGATGGAGTTGTGCACCGGCGAGCAGGTCAGCTGCACCACCCGCGCCTCCGGTTCCGCCCGCCCCGGCCAGCTCGGCTCGGCGACATAGGCGTGATGGACGTCGCCGGACAGCACGCACACCGTGGCGGGCGCGTCCGGGCCGCTGCCCGCGTCGGCGAGCAGCTCCGCCAGCTCGGCGAACGAGTCCGGGAACGCCGACCAGTGCTCCAGGTCCGCCGCGCGCCGCAGCTTCTCCCCGAGCCGCGCCCAGCGCGGGCCCTTGTCGCCCCGGCACAGCGCGGAGCTCCACACCTCCACGTCGTGCACCAGATGGGGGAGCAGCCAGGGCAGGGACGTGCCGACGAGCAGATGGTCGTAGGAGCCGCGGTCGTCGAACACCTGGGCGCGCAGCCAGTCGGCCTCGTCCCGGTCGAGCATCGAGCGCCGTCCCTCCTCCAGCACCCGCGCCGCGCGGCTGTCCACCATGACCAGCCGCACCCGGCCGAAGTCGCGCCGGTAGCTCCAGCGCACGGCTGTCGCGTCGGCCTCCGCCCGGGCGGCGAGGTCGCGCAGCGCGCCGGTGCCGTCGGGGGCCTCGCGCACGGCCGCGTAGACGGGGTCGGCGTCGACGTCGGCGGGGGAGAGGTTGCCCAGGTGCTGGTACACCCAGTACGACATCAGTCCGCTGAGCACCCGCTCCCGCCACCACGAGGTGGCGCGCATGTCCTCGACCCAGGAGGCGGAGGTGTTCCAGTCGTCGATGACGTCGTGGTCGTCGAAGATCATGCAGGTGGGGACGGTGGACAGCAGCCAGCGCACCTGAGGGTCGAGCCAGGACTCGTAATAGAGGTGGGTGTACTCCTCGTAGTCCGCCACCTGGCTGCCCGGCGGCTCGCCCAGGTCGCGGCGCGCGGCGAGCCACTCCTTCGTGGCGTCGGACGTCTCGTCGGCGTACACCTGGTCGCCGAGGAGCAGCAGGACGTCGGGGCGTTCGCCCTCGGGGTCGGCGGCGATGCGTTTCGCGAGGGCGTCCAGGGCGTCCGGTCCCACCGGGTCGGGCTCCCCGGTGGGCGGGGAGGCCCAGCGGCAGGAGCCGAAGGAGATGCGCGCCCGGTCGTCGTCGGCCGGGGTGCGGATCACCGACGGCGGGAACGACGGGAACGGCTCCCGGGCGAGCGGCCACACGCGCTCGCCGTCCACATGGACCTCGTAGGGGGTGGCCGTGCCCGGGGCGAGGCCGGTGACCCGGACCAGCGCGTAGTGGTGGCCGCACACCTGGAAGGTGCCGGAGGTCCCCCCGGCGCCGTCCGGGCAGCGCACCTCCACGGTGCCCGGGCCGTCCGTCTCCGCCCAGACGGTCGCGGACGACCCGTCGACGTACCTCAGCAGCGGTCCGAGCCGCAGTCCGGCCATGGTGACCCCTTCCTCCGTCGCCCCGTACGGTACGCAGCGACGGAGGCCACCGGGGAGATCGGCGCACCCGGCGGTTCGGTCCGTGCTGCCTCAGCAGTTGTTGAGGTACCCCTGGAGGGCGGACTTCTCGGCCGAGTCGACCGCCAGGTTGTAGTGGTACTTCACCTGGACCCACGCGCGGACGTAGGTGCAGCGGTAGGCCGTGCGGGACGGCATCCAGGTGGCGGGGTCCTGGTCGCCCTTGGCCTGGTTGACGTTGTCGGTGACGGCGAGGAGCTGCGGGCGGGTCAGGTCGTTGGCGAAGGCCTGGCGCTGGGCGGTGGTCCAGGAGCCCGCGCCGGAGTCCCAGGCCTCGGCGAGCGGCACCAGATGGTCGATGTCCACGTCGGAGGCGGCGGACCAGGTGGCGCCGTCGTAGGGGGAGTACCAGCTGCCGCTGGTGGAGGCGCAGGCGGAGTCGGTGACGACGTTGGTGCCGTCGCGCTTGAGGACCGTCTCGCGGGTGTTGCAGCTGCCGCTGATCGTGATCCAGTGCGGGAACAGGTCGCGGTTGTAGCCGGTCCGGCTCTCGGTGCGGACGGGGAGGGTGGCGAGATAGCCGCGTGCGGTGGCGGCGCTCACCGGGGTGGGGAGGGCGGCGGAGGCGGCCGGGGCGTTGAAGAGCCCGGCGGAGGCTATGAGTCCGGTGAGCGCCGCGGCTATGCTGAGCCGTCGACGCGCGTAGAACTTCGACATGCGAACTCCCTTGTGGGGTGCGGGCGTTGGCGTGCGTGCAGGGGAATGCTCGCGGCGCCGTGTTGCCGGGAGGCGAGGGTCCGGTAAGAAGTTAATGACGCGCACATGACACGTCTACGGTTCCGGTGTGAAGTTTCCGCGCACGGCGGTGGCCGGGTCCGCCCCGGCGGCCGTTTCCGGAGCCGGGCCGGGTCTCGCGTACGATGGACGGCGCAGAAGGGGAGTAGCCCTGTGCCGGACCGTCGACATACTGCTCAGCCCGCCTGAGCCGGCGCCCGGAGGCAGACCCGTGACGGGTCCTGCCGGCGAGACCTTCGGCAAGCAGTGCACGCCCGCGCCGTACGGTGCGGGCGCCGAGTGTGCTGCCGTGCCGAGGCGTCTTGCGCGAAAGCTCATCACTCTCGGCGGGGCGGCCCCGACCGATTGAGGAACCGTTGATCAGCCTGACCGTGACGGCCGTCGTCTTCGGCGTCGTCTTCCTGGCCGAACTGCCCGACAAGACCGCGCTCGCCGGTCTCGTCCTCGGCACCCGCTACCGCGCCTCGTACGTCTTCGCCGGCGTCGCCGCCGCCTTCGCGGTGCACGTCGCGCTGGCCGTGGCCGCGGGCAGTGTGCTGACCCTGCTGCCGCAGCAGCTCGTCCACGCGATCACGGGTGTGCTCTTCCTCGCGGGCGCGGCGATGCTGCTGCTCAAGAAGGACGAGGACGAGGAGGAGATCCGCAAGCCCGAGGACCAGTCCTTCTGGAAGGTCGCCGGGGCCGGGTTCATGCTCATCCTGGTCGCCGAGTTCGGCGACCTGACGCAGATCATGACGGCCAACCTCGCCGCCCGCTACGACGACCCGCTCTCCGTGGGCCTGGGCGCGGTGCTGGCGCTGTGGGCGGTGGCCGGTCTCGGCATCGTCGGCGGCAAGGCGCTGATGAAGCGGGTGCCGCTGAAGCTGATCACGCGGATCGCCGCGCTGCTCATGCTGAGCCTGGGCGTGTGGAGCCTGTGGGAGGCGGTCGCCGGGTGACGCGCGGCGGTCCCGCCGGTGAACACCCCGTGGAGGCGGTGGCGGGAAGCCGGGTTTGTTTTGTACCGTGGTTGAACAAAGTGGCTCCCGCCCGTTTCCCCTGACCGGCGGGCGGGGCCGCTCTGTCCCGCCCGGGATCCGCCTCCACGGTCCCGCACCCCGCCTTGGAGCAGCCGATGACGGCCACCACCACCGCCGTACTCCCCGCCCGCGCCCTCCTGCTCGACATGGACGGCACCCTCGTCAACTCCGACGCCTCGGTCGAGCGCATCTGGCGCCGCTGGGCCGAGCGCCACGGGCTGGACGGCGACGAGGTGATGAAGGTGGTGCACGGCCGCCAGGGCTACGCCTCCATGGCCCTGCTGCTGCCGGACCGGCCCATGGAGCAGAACTACGCCGAGAACGCCCGGCTGCTCGCGGAGGAGACCGCGGACACCGAGGGCGTCGTCGCGATACCGGGCGCCCGCGAGTTCCTCGCCTCCCTCGACGGGCTGCCGCACGCGCTCGTCACCTCCGCGGACGTCGCCCTGTCCACGGCGCGGATGGCCGCCGCCGGTCTCGAGCAGCCCGCGGTGCGGATCACGGCCGAGTCGGTCGGCGCGAGCAAGCCCGACCCGGAGGGCTTCCTGAAGGGGGCGGCGGAACTGGGCGTGGACCCGGCCGACTGCGTGGTCTTCGAGGACTCCGGCGCGGGGATCGCCGCGGGGCGCGCCGCCGGGATGCGGGTGGTCGGCATCGGCCCGCGGGCCGGCTTCCACCGGCCGGACGTCGTCGTCCGCGACCTCACCCAGGTACGGGTGGAGCGCACGCCGGAGGGGACGATCCTGCTGCACGTCTCCGCTTAGCGAGCGGCGGCCTCAGGCGCCTCGGCCCGTCAGGGCCCCCCGGTCTCCGACTCCAGGCGGGAGCGGGTCAGCGGGCCGTAGACGCCCAGCTCCTCGTTGATGCCCCGCGACCACTGGTAGTGGCGCACGGCCTCCTCCACCCGGTGGCCGTACCGGCCGTTCAGGTCGCCCTGGTACAGCCACACCTGGCGCAGGCGCTGCTGAAGTTCGACGACCTCCGGCCCCGCGTCGCCGCGCCGCAGCACGGGAGCGGTGTCGACCGGCTCCTCCGGCTCCGGCTCCGGCGCCACGGCGGGCGCGGACGACAGGGCGGCGGAGGGGGTCGCCGACGGCGCGGCGGTCGCGGACGCGCTCGGCGCGGAACTGGACGCCGAGGGCGACGGCGACCCGGACGCGCTCGCGGAGGGGGAGCCCGAGGCGGACGCGGACGCGCTGGGGGAGGCGGACGGGGCCTCGGAGGACGGCTCCTCCGACGGGGCCGCCGACGACGCGTCCGGCACGCTCGCCCTGACGTCGTCCGGGGCGGCGGTGTCCCGCGACGGCGTGTCGTAGGAGAGCAGCCCGCTCGCCCACCCCGCCGCGCCCAGGAGGGCCACGACCGCGCCGGACGCCGCGATCAGCGCGCCGCGCCGTCGGCGGTTCCGGGGCGCGGCGCCCTCGGGGCGTGGGGCGGCCGCCCCCGCGGACACCGCGCGGAGCGGACGCGTGGCGTCGTCGAAGAGGCCCAGATCGTCGACGTTCGGCCGGGCGGTGCCTGGGGCGAGGGGGGTGGGAAGGACGGACGTGCGGTCGTCGGGGGCGGGGGTTTCGGCGGCGCCGGGCTTCGCGGTGCCGGGAGCCCCGGCGTCGGGGCGGACGGCGCGCAGCGTCATGGTGGCGTCGGG
This sequence comes from Streptomyces albogriseolus, assembly GCA_014650475.1. Classification (GTDB taxonomy): domain Bacteria; phylum Actinomycetota; class Actinomycetes; order Streptomycetales; family Streptomycetaceae; genus Streptomyces; species Streptomyces albogriseolus. The sequence continues at coordinate 475,529 of BMVA01000002.1, read as the reverse complement.
CGCCGCGTCGCGGGCCTGGGCCCGCGGCCCGTCGAAGGCGCCTGCGCCGGGTGCCGCCCCGGTGCCGGCCGGCCCGTCGGCCTCGGGCGCCGCCGCCGCTGCCATGCCGGGCTTCCCGGCGTCCGGGCGCGGGGCCTTGGACGCCATGGCGGAGTCGTGGGCCGCCGAGCCGGTGGTGTTCGCCGGGACCTGCGGCCCGCCGGGCGCGGAGGCACGGTTCTCGGCGCCCGGTGCCGCGTGGGCAGGGCTGCCGGTGTGCGCGGCATCCGCGTGGGGCGCCTCCCCGGTGCCCGCGGCGCCTCCCGCTTCGGGCGCGGCTGCCGCCGGGCCGCGTGCCGCCCTGCCGGACGTCGCGGCGTCCGGGCTGACGGCCTTCAAGGTCATGGTGGCGTCGGGCGCGCCCGGCGCCTCGTTCCCCGCCCGCGTCTCCGTCGTCCGCTGCTCCTCGGGCGCGGACGTCCTGCCGGGACCGGCGGGCGTCGCCGGCCCGGGGTGGAGCCCCTCGGCGGGCGCACCCGCGGACGCGCCCTCCCGCGCCGGCGCCTGAGGCGCGTCTTTCGTTGCCTCCGGCAACCCGTCCGGCGTAGTGCCGTCCAGGTCGACGTAGGGACGTATCCGCAGGGGGTCGAAGTCCTCCGCCGCGGCGGCCTCGGCCGTGCGGGTGTCGCGGAGGGCGTCGGCGGCGCGGCGGGTGCAGCCGCACGACGGTGTGTTGTCGGCGTGCCTGGGCGCACCGCATTCCGGGCACGGGTGCCCGTTCGGCTGGTCCACGTGTCGTCCCTCCCCTCGCGAACTCCAGAGATTATGCAGATCTTCTTCACACTCTCGTCCGCGCGCCCCCGGAATGCAGAGTTCCGCTGGGACTCGACAGGCCATAACAGGGCGCACCGATCACGATGGAGGGTGATACGAGAACCTCTGGAGGTCCGCATGGCCGGGGACGCTCACCGTTCGGCGTCGGAGACGGGACGCGCACGGCCCGCACTCCAGGACGGTCCGGCGGCCCCCGGGGGACCCGGCACGGACCAGGTGTCGAGCAGCGTGGTGCTGTCGATCGGCGCGCTGCTGCTCGGCCTGCTGCTGGCCGCCCTCGACCAGACCATCGTCTCCACCGCCCTGCCGACCATCGTCAGCGACCTGGGCGGCCTGGAGCACCTGTCCTGGGTGGTCACCGCCTATCTGCTCGCGTCCACGGCCGCGACCCCGCTGTGGGGCAAGCTCGGCGACCAGTACGGCCGTAAACGCCTCTTCCAGACCGCCATCGTCATCTTCCTCGTCGGCTCCGCCCTGTGCGGGGCCGCGCAGGACATGCCCCAGCTGATCGGCTTCCGCGCGCTGCAGGGACTCGGCGGCGGCGGGCTGATCGTGCTGTCGATGGCGATCGTCGGCGACCTGGTGCCGCCCCGTGAACGCGGGCGCTACCAGGGCCTGTTCGGGGCGGTGTTCGGCGCGACGAGCGTGCTCGGGCCGCTGCTCGGCGGGCTGTTCACCCAACACCTGAGCTGGCGCTGGGTGTTCTACGTCAACGTGCCCGTCGGGATCGTCGCGCTCGTCGTCATCGCGACCGTGCTGCACATCCCCCGCCGGTCGACCAAGCACGTCATCGACTACCTGGGCACCCTGCTCATCGCCTCCGTCGCCACCTGCCTGGTCCTGGTCGCCTCGCTCGGCGGCATCACCTGGCCCTGGGCGTCGCCCGGGATCATCGGGCTCGCGGTGCTCGGCGCCGTGCTGATCGTCGCGTTCGTCGCGGTCGAGCGCCGGGCCGCCGAACCGGTGCTGCCGCTGAAGCTGTTTCGCGTGCGGACCTTCACCCTGTCCGCCGTGATCAGCTTCATCGTCGGCTTCGCGATGTTCGGCGCGCTGACCTATCTGCCGACCTTCCTCCAGGTGGTGCACGGGATCAGCCCGACCCTGTCCGGGGTGCACATGCTGCCGATGGTGGCCGGCATGCTGCTGTCCTCCACCGGCTCCGGGCAGATCGTCAGCCGCACCGGCCGCTGGAAGGTGTTCCCGATCACGGGCACCGCCGTCACCGCCGTCGGACTGCTGCTGCTCCACCAGCTCGACGCACAGAGCTCCACCGCCGTGATGAGCGCCTTCTTCTTCGTCTTCGGCCTCGGGCTCGGCCTGGTCATGCAGGTCCTGGTGCTGATCGTGCAGAACGCCGTCCCCTACGAGGACCTCGGCGTCGCCACCTCCGGGGCGACCTTCTTCCGGTCCATCGGCGCCTCGTTCGGCGTCGCCGTGTTCGGCGCGATCTTCGCCGGCCGCCTCGGCGACCAGCTCGGCGCCGCCTTCCGCGGCGTGGACCTGCCGCCCGGCGTCTCGCCCGACGCCCTGGAGGCCGACCCGCGCGGCATCGGCGCCCTGCCGCCTCCCCTGCGCCCCGCCGCGCTCGACGCCTACTCCACCGCCATCACCGACGTCTTCCTGTACGCCGTGCCGGTGGCGCTGCTGGGCTTCGTGCTGGCCTGGTTCCTCAAGGAGGACCCGCTGCGCGCCTCGGTCACCGCGCCCGACGCCTCCGAGACGCTGGCCCCCAACCCGGTGGAACGCTCCTCGCACGACGAGGTGTGCCGCGCCCTGTCGGTGCTCGGCACCCGCGAGGGACGCCGGGAGATCTACCAGAAGATCACCGACCGCGCGGGCTACGACCTGCTGCCCGCGTCGAGCTGGCTGCTGCTGCGGATCCGCCGCCACGGCTCGGTGGAACCGGCCCGGCTCGCCGAGCGCAACTCTGTCCCGCTGGACGTCGTCCTGAAGGCCACCCGGCAGGTCGAGAGCCGGCACCTCGCCGTGCGCCGGGGCGTCGACATGGTGCTCACCGACGAGGGCCGCGAGGTGAGCGAACGGCTGGCACGGGCGCGCGAGGAGTCCCTGGCCGAGCTGCTGGGCGACTGGTGGGGGCCGGACCGCCCGACCGACCTGGTGCAGCTCGTGCACGAACTCAACGACGAGCTGTGCGGCTCCCGCGGCGAACGCCCCCAGGGCGCCCGCGCTGCCGCCCCGGCGCCCTGAGCCACGGCTGACCCGGCCTCAGCCCAGCTGCTTGGCGAACCAGTGCTCCGCGTACGGGTCGTCGTTGTGCGGCTCGGTCTCGGCGTACCCGAGGCGGGCGTACAGGGCGCGTGCCTCGACCAGGTCCCTGCGGGTGTCCAGGATCATCCGGCGGGCTCCGCGGGCGCGTGCCGCCTCCTCCGCGGCCCGCACCAGCAGCGCCGCCCCGCCCCGGCCGCGCATCCCCTCGTACAGGAACACCCGGGTCAGCTCGGCGGCCGTGCCGTCCGGTGACAGGCGGAACCCGGCGCTGCCCGCCGGCTCCCCGCCGTACCGCGCGACCAGCAGCAGCCCGCGCGGCGGAGTGAGGCCGGCGCCCGACGCCGCGGCGATCTCCCGCTCCAGCTCGTCCGGATCGGTCCTGCGCCCCTCGTGCAGCAGGTACCAGCGGTCGCTGACCTCCGTGTAGTACGCCCGCCAGAGCGCGAGGGCGGCGGGCGAGTCGGCGGGCTCCGGGGCGACGGTCCAGGTCATGGCCGCATTCTGTGTCCCCGGCCGGCCCTCGGCGCAAGCGAATTGGGGCGCCGGGCGGCACCGGCAACGACGCGGGCGTCTGCGCCGCGCAGTTTGTGCGCGGTGCAACGGGCAACCCGTTGGGGCGAACCGGCTCGCGAGGAGTGCCGGTTGGGACGAGAACCCCGGAAGGCATTCATGTCCACTGGCCTGATCATTGCGTTGATCGTGATTGTCGCGGTCGCCGTCGCGGCCGTCCTGACCCTGCGCGCACGCGGCCCGCGACACGGCGCGAGCCTCAAGCGGCGCTTCGGTCCCGAGTACGAGCGTGCCGTCGCCCGGCACGACGGGGACACCAAGGCCGCCGAGCGGGAGCTGTCCGAGCGCGTGGAGCGCCACGGCTCCCTCCGGGTACGGCCGCTGGAGCCGGCCGAGCGCGAGCGCTACGAGGCGCGCTGGACGGCCGCCCAGGAGCGGTTCGTCGACGCGCCGCGGGAGGCGGTCGCCGAGGCCGACCGCCTGATCGCCGAACTCGCCGGCACGCGCGGCTTCCCCGCCGGCGGGCAGTACGAGGAGCAGGTCGCGGCGCTGTCCGTGCACCACGCCCACCACGTCGAGGGCTACCGCCGCGTCCACCGCGTCGCGCAGGCCCACCCGGACGGCGCGCACGACGGCGCCGCCGGCACGGAGGACATGCGCGAGGCGATGGTCGAGGCGCGGGCGCTGTTCGAGGAACTGGTCCGGCCGTCGCGGCACGACGGCGGACGCCGTGGCGCCGCCGGCGAGCGTACGGCCGCCCCCGCCACCCGCCGCGAGGGTCACCGCACCCCGTCGCTGCTGCACCGCCGCCAGGCGAAGGAGAGCTGATCGTCATGCCCGAGGCACCCCGTCACACCCAGGACACCTGGATCCCGAACGGCCCGGACACCCCGCCGGCCGGTCCCGCCTCCGCGGACCCCGGCCGCGAGGCGGCCACGCTCGACCACAGGGCCACGCTCGACCACAGGACGGAGACAGGCCGCAGGGCCGAGACCTCCCCGGGCCGCTCCGGCGGCGCGGGCACCCTCCCCGGCGAGCCGGACGCGCCGTACGGCCGCGGCGGTACGGAGACGCCCTCCGCCGCCGGGGGCACGGACACCGCGCACCGGTCCGGCGGCGGCACGGGGAGCGGCTCCGCCGGCGCCGGGAGCCCGCTGGTCGCGGCCCACCCGCAGACCGGCGACGGCACCCCTGCCGGAACCCACGGCGCCGCGCCCGGCACCGCCGACCGCACCTCCGTACCCGGCCCGGACGGCACCGGCGACCACGCCACCACGCCCGTCGCGAAGGGGACGACCGGCCACACCGGCCGTCACGGCCCCGACGCCCGGCTCCTCGCCGACGACACCTGTGACCGTCTCTCCGCGCAGCTGCGGCAGGCCGTCGCCGGGTTCGTGGACCGGCCGCGGGACGCCGTGGAGGAGGCCGACCTCGTCCTGCACGAGATCACCGAGCGGCTGACCGACGCGCTCACCGAGCGCCGCCGCGCCCTCGCGCAGAACTGGAAGGCTCCCGCCTCCGGCGACCCGAAGAAGGGCGACGCCGCCCCGGCCGCCGACACCGAGCAACTGCGGCTCGCGCTGCGGGACTACCGCCAGCTGGCGGAGCGCCTGCTAGGCGTCTGAGCCGCCCCGCCCGCCCGGTCCGCCCTGTCCGTCCGACGCCGCCCGGCGCTCCCGCCACCGGCGTACGACGTCCTCGACGTCGTACGGCTTCTTGCCCAGCGGGGGGCCGGGCGGCGGCTTGAACATCATGTCGCTGATCCTCGCGTTGACGTCCGCGAGGATCTTCCGCACGATCCGCTCCGAGGGGGCCGCGAGGGCCGCCTCCAGCGCGTCCTCGGCCTCCTTGCGCAGGGCCAGCGTCGGCGGCAGCACCGACATGCCCTCGCGGACCATCTTCCGCTTCACCCACCACAGTTCGTCGTAGGTGCTCTCGACCTCGGGCGGCAGCGGTCGGCCGGCGCCTTCGAGCCGTTCGAACTCCCCGCGCGCGTCGGCGTCGCGGATCTGCTTGTCGACCCAGCTCTCGAAGTCGACGCCCGGTGGCTTCCGCTCGGTCATGACCCCATTGTGCCGGACGCGGTACGGCCGGGCGTTTTATCATCTGGCGGCGGGCAGCCGATCCGGCCGCCCCGGCCCCGGGACCTCTCAGGAGGAGCGCACGTGCTCGAACTCACCATGGCCGCGGTGTCCGCGGCGGAAGCGGGCGCCACGGCCGGGATGCTGATGGCCGACGCGCCCAGCGAGCCGGGCACCGTGCTGCGGGTGGGCCGGGACACGTCCCTGTGCCGGCTGGCGACGCCGGACGACTGGCTGTTCGTCTCCCGTGTGCACCTGGAGTTCCAGTGCGCGCAGGACGGCAGTTGGCAGCTGACCTGGCTGCGCGGCTCGCTGCCCGAGCCGTCGTCGGAGGTGCGGCTGACCGTCGGGGAGTACGCCCAGCCGGTCGCGTACGGCGGGACCGTGCCGCTGCCCCGGGGCGGCAGCGGCGAGGTCGTGATCCAGGACCGCACCGCCCCGCGCAGCGTCAACGTGGGCTTCTACCACGAGGTGTGAGCCCGCCGGGCCCTTCGCGTGCCCGCCCGTCCGCCCGTCCGCCCGTCCGCTCAGGCCACCACGCGCGCCAGGGCGAACCCGTCGTAGCCCTTGGCCCCGACGGTCTGGACGGCCGTGGCGTCGAGCCGCGGGTGGCTGCCGAGCAGGTCCAGGGCGGCGCGGGTGCCCACCACGTCCGGGTCGGTGTTCTCCGGGTCGGCCACCTGGCCGCCGCGCACCACGTTGTCGAGGACGATCAGGCTGCCCGCGGCCGTCAGGCGCAGCGCCCACTCGACGTAGTGCGGGTTGTTCGCCTTGTCGGCGTCGATGAACACCAGGTCGAACGGCGGCGGCTGCTCGTCCGCGAGCTTCGGCAGCGACTCCAGCGCCGGGCCGACCCGCACCTCCACCCGCTCGGCGAGACCGGCGCGGGCGATGTTACGGACGGCGACCTCGGCGTGCCGGGGGTCGTACTCCAGGGTGACCAGCCGCCCGTCGGCGGGCAGCGCGCGGCCCAGCCAGATCGTGCTGTAGCCGCCGAGCGTGCCGATCTCCAGGACCCGCCGCGCGCCCGTGAGCCGGGCGAGGAGCTGGAGCAGCTTGCCCTGGAGGGGGGAGACGGCGATGGGCGGGAGGCCGGCGGCGTCGCTGTCGCGCAGCGCCGCCGCCAGGGCCTCGTCCGGGTCGTCGCCCAGGAGCCGTCCGGTGAACCAGTCGTCCACCGCGTTCCAGGTCCGCGCCTCGCTCATGCAGGGTGCCTTCCGTCGGGCCGGCCGGACCTGCCCGGCCGGATCGGCTGTCGAAGATACGGGGCGCGGCCCTGGGCCGTCAGACCTTTTCCGGGTGTGTCCCGGGCTCCAGCGACGGGGGCGAGCCGGGCAGCGGGCGGCCGGCCGACTCGGCCATGCGCCACACCGCGAACCCGCCGATCACGGCGGCCGCCATCATGTAGTAGGCGGGCATCATCAGGTCGCCGGTCGCGCCGATCAGCGCGGTGACCACCAGCGGGGTGGTGCCGCCGAAGAGGGACACCGAGACGTTGAAGCCGATCGACAGCGAGCCGTAGCGGACCCGGGTGGGGAACAGGGCGGGCAGCGCGGACGGCATCGCGGCGGTGAAGCAGACCAGCAGCAGGCCGAGCGCGCCCATGCCGGCGGCGACCGCGAGCAGCCCGCCGTCGCGGATCAGCAGCAGCGCCGGCACGGACAGCGCGAGGAAGCCCGCGCAGCCGGCCGCCATCACCGGGCGGCGGCCCACGCGGTCGGTCAGCGCGCCCACGAACGGCTGCACGGCCATCATCAGCACCATCACGCCGAGCACGACGACCAGGCCGTGCGTCGCGTCGTAGCCCAGCTCACCGGTGAGGTAGCTCGGCATGTACGACAGCAGCATGTAGTCGGTGACGTTGAAGACGAGCACCAGGCCCACGCACAGCAGCAGCGCGCGCCACTGGCCGGTGACCATCTCGCGCAGGGGCACCTTCGGGCGCTCGCTCCCGGCCCTGGCGGCCTCGGCCGCGAAGGCGGGTGTCTCCTCCAGCCGCATGCGCAGGTAGAGGCCGATGATGCCCATCGGGCCCGCGATCAGGAACGGGATGCGCCAGCCCCAGGAGAGCAGGTCGTCGGTGGACAGCAGCGCCGTCATCAGGGTCACCAGGCCCGCGCCGCCGATGTACCCGGCGAGCGTGCCGAACTCCAGCCAGCTGCCGAGGAAGCCGCGCCGCTTGTCGGGGGCGTACTCGGCGATGAAGGTGGAGGCGCCCGCGTACTCGCCGCCGGTGGAGAAGCCCTGCACCAGGCGGGCCGCCAGCAGCAGGATCGGGGCGCCCACGCCGATCGCGGCGTAGGAGGGGATCAGGCCGATGGCAAAGGTGCCCGCGGCCATCATGATCATCGTGAGCGCGAGGACCTTCTGGCGGCCCACGCGGTCGCCGAGCGGGCCGAAGACCATGCCGCCGAGCGGGCGGACCAGGAAGGCCGCGGCGAAGGCGCCGAACGTGGACAGCAGCTGGGCGGTGGCGTTCCCCGTGGGGAAGAAGACCTTGCCGAGGGTGACGGCGATGTAGCTGTAGACACCGAAGTCGAACCATTCCATGGCGTTGCCGAGCGCGGCCGCCTTCACGGCGCGCTTGACCAGCGCGGGGTCGGTGACCGTCGGGGGGCCGACGGCGGGATCGGGTGCCTGTGCCGCACCGGCCTTCCCGGGGGCGGGAGAGCCGGCGGGACCGGGGGCGACGGAGTGAGGGGCGACCTGAGCAGTCGACAAGACTTCGCTCGCCTGCCTTTCGTCGGGAACAGGGGCGGGTCCGCGCGGCGGCACTGTCGGGCGGGCCGAAGCCAGCGACGATAGGCGGCGTTTCCCCTGTTACGTACGGTACGAAAGTCGATGCATACTGCACGGAAATGTGCCGTGTGCAGGCACGTCGCGGTCCCGGCGATCTCCGCCGAGGGTGGCCGGTTGTGATCCTTCTCGCGTCGTCCCGAGGCAACCGCATCCCCTGCGGACTATCGTCATCCGGACAAAAGAGAGAGGGCCGTCAGGTGAAGCGGCGGTGTCCGGCGTCCTTGTCGAGGGGTGCGCGCCTCCTGGGCCGCGCACGGCACAACCCCCGCACGGGACGCGCGGGGCGACAACGGGGCGGGAGGCCGACGAGGCGTGGCGAATGCGGAACACAGTGGGCGACCGGCCGAGGCGTTCGGCGCGACGGCCGTGGGCGGCACCCGGGCGCGGCTGCGGGCGGCACGCCTCGGACTGTGGCTGCTCGCCGCCGTCCTCGCGGTGCGCCAGGTCGCCCTCGTCCTCACCACCCCGAGCGGTGAACGCCTGACCGACCTGGAGACCTGGGTGGGCCCCGAGGGCGTGCTGCACGTCAGCGGCTCCCTCTACGACTCCACCGAGTTCACCGGCACGCCCTTCGGCGGGCTGGTCCTCAAACCGCTCACCAGATCGGCCGAACAGACCCTCGGCTGGGGCTGGACCTTCGGCACCCTGCTGCTGGTGGTGGCGCTGGCGCTGATCGCCGCCCGCGCCCTGCCCCAGCCGGTCGGCCGGCGCACCGCGCTGCTCGCCGCGCCCGTCGCGGTCAGCCTGCTCATGATGTCCCTGCCGGTGCGCAACACCCTCTGGCTCGGCCAGACCAGCATCATCCCGGTGCTGCTCGTCCTGCTCGGCTGCTTCGTCGCCCACGGCCAGCGGGCCGGCGGCGTCCTCGTCGGCGTCGCGGCGGCCCTCCAGCCGACCCTGCTGCTCTTCGCGCCGCTGCTGTGGCTCACCGGCCGCCGCCAGGCCGCCACCGTGACCGCCGTCACCTTCGCCTCGGCCACCGCGCTCGCCTGGGCCGCCATGCCGCAGGACTCCGCCGCCTACTGGGCGCACCACCTGTCGGGCGTCGGGCTCGGCGGCCCCGCCGACGCCCTCGCCAACCAGTCCCTGCACGGCGCGCTGCTCCGCCTCGGCCTCGCGGGCCCACTGGAGATCGGCCTGGTCCTGCTGCTGGGCGCCGTCGTCGTGACCCTCGGCCTGAGGCGCGCCGTCCACTACGCCCGTGACGGCCAGCTGCTCCTCGCCGTCGGCATCACCGGGTGCGCCGCCATAGCGGTGTCCCCGACCGCCTGGCAGCACCAGCTGCTGTGGGTGCTGCTCACCGTCGTCGGCCGGGTCGGCAAGCGGGCCCGCGACCGGCTGGTGTGGCCCGTCGCCGTCGTCCTGGTGATGACGCTGCCGGCCAAGATGATGCTGCCGAACATGGCGTTCCTGCACCCGCTGCGGGACAACGTGGTGCTGCTCGCCGCGCTGGCCGCCGCCACCGCCGTGCCGTTCCTCAGCCGCACCTCGCCGTACTTCCGCGACCCGGTGCCCACGCCGTACGCCCCGCCCGTGCCGGCCCGGTTCGCGTTCGTGCCGCTGCTGCCGTTCCTGCGGCGGGTGCTGATCAGGCCGAACCTGCTGCTGGAGATGCTGCTCATCCGCGTCACCTACGCCGCGTACGCCAAGGTGCGCCTCGCCGCGACCGGCGGCAGCAACGAGGCGGGCCGCGCCCGCGCCGAGGAGCACGGACAGCAGATCCTCGACCTGGAGCGCGTGCTGCGCCTGGACATCGAGCACGCCGTCAACCACGCCGTGGTGAAGACCGGCTGGCTGCGGGAGTTCTTCGACTTCTACTACACGTCGTTCCATTTCATCGTGCCGCTGACCGTGCTCGGCCTGCTGTACTGGCGCCGCCCCGTCCACTACCGCTGGGCGCGCTCCGCCCTCGGCTTCGCCACCCTGCTCGCCCTGGTCGGCTTCTGGCTGTACCCGCTGGCCCCGCCGCGCCTGATGCCGGACCTCGGCATCATCGACACGGTCCACGGCGTGCAGGACTTCTCCCAGCCCGACTACGGCACGCTGACCGCGCTCACCAACCAGTACGCGGCGATGCCCTCGCTGCACTTCGGCTGGTCGCTGTGGTGCGGCCTGGTCATCGCGATCATCGCGCCCAGGGCGTGGATGAAGGCCCTCGGGCTGCTGCACCCGCTGTTCACGGCCGCCGCGATCGTCGCCACCGGCAACCACTGGATCCTGGACGCGGCCGGCGGCGCGGTCGTCGTCGTCGGCGGCTTCGGCCTGACCTACCTGTTCCAGGGACCCCGGGCCCGCACGGTCACGGCGGCGGCCGAGGAGGAGGGGAAGAAGGAGGTCAGCAGCGGGCAGCCGGTGCCGGAGAAGGACCGTACTCCGAGCTGATCCGGTACGCGCCGGGCGCGGACACGGTGAGCCGGGTGAACTCGCCCGCGCGCGACAGACACCCGCCGCCGTCCACCCGCAGCCACGGCGAGTACGCGATCCGCACGGTCACCGCGCCCGGCCGCGCCACCCGCAGCACCAGTTCCGCGCCGGAGGTCCGCACCACCGACCCCGGCGCGGACACCAGCGGCACCGCGTCGCGGACCCGGAACACCTCCCAGTGCGCGTCCCGCCAGACCGGGACCAGCCAGTCGGGCCGCCGCTCCCGCAGCAGCCGCGCCTCCTCCTCGGCGTACCCGTCGGGCTTGCCGTCGTGCAGCACGACGAATCCGACCGCCCACCGGTCCAGCCACGCCCGGTAGGTGGCGGCGGAGAACGAGCCGTCGTAGAACAGCCGGGCCCGCTCCATGTCGAGCTGCCGGTTCCAGCCCCGCGCGAGATGCACGTGCGGGGCGAGCGCCACCGCCTCCCGGTGGTTGCGGGCGGGCACCGCCTCCACCCGCGTCCGGTCGGCGCCCAGCGACTCCAGGGCGCGCACGACGCCGTCCGTCTGCGCCGCCCAGGCCGGGACGTCGGTGGACACCTTCAGGTCGTCGACGGTCTTCTTGCCGGTCCACCCGGCGGAGAACAGCAGCGCCGCCACGAGCAGGGCGCGGCGCACCGGCCGCAGCCGCGGCTGCGCGAGGAGGGCCGCCAGCAGCGCGACGGGGGCGGCGTACTCGGCGAACCGCTCGACGTTCGTGCCGATGGGGGACGGAACCAGATACACCAGCACGGTCCCGGCCGCGTAGACGGCGCCGCTCCACCGCGCCGCCCGCCAGGACCGCGGGGACAGCACGGCGACCGCGAGGCCGAGGGACGCGGGTATCCATATGCGGCCCGCGGGCATCAACTGCTCGCCCTGGAAAGGGAACAGCGCACTGGTCGCGCCCACCACCAGCGCGGGCGGGGCGAGCAGGGCGACGGCGGGGCCCGGCCGCCGCACCAGCGCGTACCCGGCGCCGACCACGGCGAGGAACAGGCCCGCGACCGGGGACGCCATGGTGGCGAGGGCGGCGTGGGAACCGATGAGGAAGAGACGTTTCCGCTGGGTCGGGCGCCCGGTCAGGTGCTCGGTCAGGTGCTCGGTGAGGTACAGGCACGCGGCCAGTCCGAAGGCGACCCCGAGGGCGAACGTGGTGCGCCCCGAGGCCACGTTGCCCCACAGGCCGAGCGCGGCGAGCAGCGCGGGCGCGAGCGGCCGGCGCGGCACCACCCGCCGCACCAGCACCGCCGCGATCCAGGTGGCGGCGAGACCGGACGCCACGGTGAGCGCCCGCACCCCGACGGCCGCCATCAAGTACGGCGATATCAGGCTGTAGTTGGCGGTGTGCATGCCGCCGTACCAGAACAGGTTGTACGCCGACGAGCCGTGCCGCTCCGCGAACCCCGCCCACGCGTCCTGGGCGGCCAGGTCACCGCCGCCGGTCGCCAGCACCGCCCACCACAGCGCGTACAGCGGCAGCACGGCCAGGGTGGCCAGGAGCGGTACGCGACGACGCCGGCAGAAGGAGCGGAGGGTCTGCCTCCGCTCCGTGGCCGGGGCCGGCCGCCGGAGCAGGGCGAGGTCGGCAGAAGGCACGATCATGAAGACGTCATACTCCGCCCCCGCGTTCACTCCTCAAGGGGGGTCCCGTGCGTTGTCGTTGACGGATGGGATGCTGCTGCCGTGACGGATCGACCGGAGACCTTCCTCGCCCATCTGCGGACCGCGGCCGTCGGCGTCCTCGAACGCTTCCCCGCAGGACTCAGGCCCGAGATCTACGCCCTGTCCTTCCGCATCTGGCGGGTGGACGACGACGACCGCCGCCCGTACGTGGCCATCGGGTACAACACCGAGAGCCAGTACGAACGGGAGCACACCCCGGGCGACGACGGCGAGGCGCGCTGGAACTACGCCTACTGGCTCCTCGAGGGCTTCGAGATCCTCGGCAACGTCCCCGAGGACCCGGTCGGCAGCCAGGTGTACGTCGAGGAGGTGCGCGCCCTGGGCGCCTGGTACGACGGTGAGTTCGACCTCGACCGGGTGCTGGACGACGAGGACGTGGCCGCCCGCGCCGGACTGCTGCGCGCGCACTTCCGCGACGCCGTGATCGACCTGGCCCGGCATCTGCACGCCGACGGTGTGATCGAGCGCGTCCTCGGCCGCCCGCTGCCGGTCGTCGTCTTCGACATGGCCCACCCCGGCTGGGAGGCGCACGCCACCGAGGCCGCCAACCCTCCCGAGCTGATCGAGGACTTCACGGCGTGGCTGCGGGCGGTGGGGGAGATCTAGGGCCGCGTCCCGTGGGCGCCCGGATTCCCTGCGGCGCGGCGGGCGCCGCGCCTAGGATCCGGAGCATGGCGCGTGACGTGGTGACCGGTGACTTCTCCCGCAGCTGGAGCGCGCTGCTGGCTGCCGTCGCCGCCGTCCCCGACGAGGACTTCGACCAGCCGTCCGGCTGCCGGGGCTGGCTGGTGCGGGACCTCGTCCGCCATCTCGTCACCGACGCGCAGGACGTCCTCATCACGCTCGTCACCCCGGCCGGCTCCGGGCCGACGGCGGACGCGACGACGTACTGGGACCTCGTGGAGCCGCCCACCGGGGACGACCCGCTGGACGCGCTGATCCCGCGGCTGGCCGCCGCGTACGGCGACCCCGCGCTGCTGAAGTTCCATCTGGACGACGTGGGCTCCGCGGCCGGGCGGGCGGCGGAACTGGCCGACCCCGCAGCCCTGGTGAGCACCAAGGGCAAGGTGCTGACCGCCGGCGACTACCTCGCGGCGTACGTCCTGGAATGGACCCTGCACCACCTGGACCTGATCGCCCGCCTGCCCTCCGCCCCGAGGCCCCCGGCCAGAACCCTCGCGGCGGCCCGCACGGCGCTGGAACGGATCGCGGACGCCCCGTTCCCCGGCGAACTGTCCGACACCGACGCCCTGTTGACCGGCACGGGCCGGCGTGCGCCCACCGCCGGCGAGACCGCAGCCCTGGGCGGCCTCACCGCGCGGCTGCCGCTGATCCTGGGCTGAGGCAGACGAAGGCGGCGGCCCCGGGGATCAGGGGGACGCCGCCTTCGGTATCAGGGGTGACGCTCGTCAGTACCAGTTGTTGGCCTGCCAGAAGGACCAGGCGTCACAGGCGCTGCCGTAGCGGTCCTTCATGTAGTCCAGGCCCCACTTGATCTGGGTGGCCGGGTTGGTCTTCCAGTCGGAGCCGGCCGAGGCCATCTTCGAGGCCGGGAGCGCCTGGACCAGGCCGTAGGCGCCGCTGGAGGCGTTGGTGGCCTGCGGGTTCCAGCCGCTCTCGTGCGACACGATGTTGGAGAAGCACTGGAACTCGGCCGAGTTGCCGATCATCTTCTTCGCGGTCGCCTGGGCCGAGGCGGCGGAGGCGGGGGCCGCCGTGGTCGCGGCCTGCGCGGGCGCGGCGGCGATCAGCGTGCCGCACGTGGCGGCCGTCAGGGCGGCGCCGAGCACAGCCTTCTTCGGGGTGGCGACGGAGCGGAGGAGGGAAACGGCGGACACAGGCGGCCTTTCGGTCGGAAGCAGGGGGCGGCCCCGCCGTCCGGCGGGGGCATACGTCGGCGCCGCGACCCGTGGGGTTCGTCGGCGCCTGGCGACTGCTCCACAGAAGCAAATCCCCGGATCGCCCGCAAAGGTCCCTTTTACTACCGATGGTCGGAGGCGACCCGGGTTCAATGTCCGCAACGTCCGATTTCGCGCACGTGGCCGTAAGGGGGCGCGCGGACCGCCTACGACCCTCCTTCGTATGTGACGCCGGTCATGTGGGGTGCTTCACCGTCTCGCCCACACGGCGCGCACGCGCCCTCACCGAGGGGCGTCGCCGAATGTGACCGGCGCCTCGAAGGCGGCCCTGCGCGTGGCGCGGCGCAGCGCCCGCAGCACCGTCGCGCCGACGGTCAGCGTCAGCACCACCGTGATCACGGCCCGCCCCAGGTCCCAGCCCAGGGAGGTGGCCAGGCAGTACGCGACGAAGCGGGCCAGGTTGGCGGCCACCGGGTCGTCGCCGTCGAAGGAGATGTTCGAGGCGAGCGAGCTCATGAAGGTCCAGCCCGCCAGGTTCATCGCCGTGCCGTAGGCGAAGGCGGCCAGGAAGCCGTACACGGCGAGCATCCACACCTCCCTGCGGCCCCGCAGCCGGTCCGGGCCGGGCAGGAAGCCCGCGCCCATGGTGAACCAGCCCATCGCCAGCATCTGGAACGGCAGCCAGGGGCCCACCCCGCCGGTGAGCAGCGCGGACGCGAACATCGTGACCGAGCCCAGGGCGAAGCCGAACCCCGGGCCGAGGACCCGGCCGCTGAGCACCATCAGGAAGAACATGGGTTCAAGACCGGCCGTGCCCGCGCCCACGGGGCGCAGGGCCGCGCCCGCCGCCGCGAGGACGCCGAGCATCGCCACCGCCTTCGCGCCCAGGTCCGACTCCGACAGGGCCGCCGCCACCACGGCGACCAGCAGCACGAGCAGCCCGGCGAACAGCCACGGGGCGTCGCCCTCGTGCGCGTTCACCGCCGACTCGGGCGGGGCGAGGAACGGCCAGCCGAAGCCGGCCACGCCCACCAAGCTCACCAGGGCCAGCGCCAGCCAGGTGCGGGGGCCGAGGCGCAGCGCTCGGGCCTGGCGGTCCGCGGGCCGTGCGGGGGTGGTCGGCGTGCTCATCGCTCCAGCGCCTCCTTCACCTGGGCGACCGTGAGCCAGGGCTGCGGCGCCAGGATCTTCGCCACCTGCGGGGCGAACGCCGGGGACGCCACGACGACCTCCGCCGACGGGCCGTCCGCGATCACCTCGCCCTCGGCGAGCAGCACCACCCGGTGCGCCAGTTCCGCCGCCAGCTCCACGTCGTGCGTGGCCATGACGATGGCGTGGCCCTCGGCGGCCAGCCGGCGCAGGATCGCCGTCAGCCGTGCCTTCGCCGCGTAGTCCAGTCCGCGGGTCGGCTCGTCGAGCAGCAGCAGGGGCGGCCGGGCGGTGAGCACCACCGCGAGGGCGAGCGTGAGCCGCTGCCCCTCGGACAGGTCGCGGGGATGGCTGTCGTCGGCCACCGACGGCAGCAGCTCGGTGAGCAGCGCGCGGCAGGTGCCGGGCTCCGCCTCCGCGTCCCGGTCGGCGGCCGCGCACTCCGCCGCCACCGTGTCCGCGTACAGCAGGTCGCGGGGCTCCTGCGGGACCAGGCCGACCTTGCGGACCAGGTCGCGGGGGCGGGTGCGGTGGGGGACCGCGCCCCCGGTGCGGACCGATCCCGAGGACGGGGCGACCAGCCCCACCATCGCGCCGAGCAGCGTCGACTTGCCGGCGCCGTTGCGGCCCATGAGCGCGATCGTCTCGCCGGGCGACACCGTGAGGTCCACGTGGGTGAGCGCCCGCACCCGGTCGCGGCGGACGGCGAGCGAGCGCACCTCGGCCACCGGCTCGGGAGCGCCGTCGTGCGGCTTCTTCGCCCGACCGAAGAGGCGCTTCACCGGGGGAGCCGTCCGGGGCTCGGTCGTATGCCGCTCGGGCTGCCTGCCCTCCAGGCGGTCCCGCAGCGGGGCCGCCCTGCGGCGGGCGTCGCGGACCGTCAGGGGCAGCGGGGCCCAGCCGGCCAGGCGGCCCAGCTCGACCACCGGCGGGCAGACCGGGGAGACCGCCATGACGTCCGCCGGGGCGCCCATCCGGGGCCGCTCGCCGGGCGGCAGCAGCACGACCTGGTCCGCGTACTGCACCACCCGCTCCAGGCGGTGCTCGGCCATCAGGATCGTGGTGCCCAGGTCGTGCACCAGGCGCTGGAGGACGGCGAGGACCTCCTCGGCGGCCGCGGGGTCCAGGGCGGACGTCGGCTCGTCCAGGACCAGCACCTTCGGGTGCGGGGTGAGGACCGAGCCGATGGCCACCCGCTGCTGCTGGCCGCCGGACAGCGTGGAGATGTGCCGGTCCCGCAGATCGGCCAGGCCCAGCAGGTCCAGGGTCTCCTCCACGCGGCGGCGCATCACGTCCGGCGGCAGGCCCAGCGACTCCATGCCGTAGGCGAGTTCGTCCTCCACCGTGTCCGTCACGAAGTGGGACAGCGGGTCCTGGCCCACCGTGCCCACCACGTCGGCCAGTTCGCGCGGCTTGTGGGTGCGGGTGTCGCGGCCCGCGACCGTCACGCGGCCGTGCAGGGTGCCGCCGGTGAAGTGCGGCACCAGTCCGCTGACCGCGCCCAGCACCGTCGACTTGCCGACGCCGGACGGGCCCACCACCAGCACCAGTTCGCCCTCGGGGACCTCCAGGTCGACGTCCCGCACGGCGGGCCGCGCCGCGCCGTCGTAGGTCACCGACACGTTCTCGAAGCGGATCACGTCGTCGGCTCCTTGCGGGGGTCGGGGGCCGCCTCGGGGGCGGGGGTGACGAAGGCGGGCAGCAGGCCGAGCAGCACGGCCGCCGCCGGCCACAGGGGCAGGGTGGGCGGCTCCAGCGGGACCACACCGGGGCGCAGGGCCCCGGGGTCCAGCGAGCCGGCCAGGATCAGGAGGGCCGCCACGGCGGCGCCCGAGGCGGAGACCAGCCAGGCGCGGGCGTCCCACGGGTCCGGGCGGTAGCGGGTGCGCAGGGTGCGCCGCCCGCCGAGCCGGAGCCCCGCGAGCGCCGACGCCAGCCCGACGAGCAGCACGGGCAGCCCGTAACTGCCGCCCTCGGCGGTGAGCAGCCCGTACGTCCCCGCGCACACGCCCAGCAGACCGCCGAGCGTGAGGGCGGCGGTGGTGCGCCGCACGGCGGGCGGCACCTCGGCGGTACGGCCGTACCCGCGCGCGTCCATCGCGGCGGCCAGGGACACCGAGCGCTCCAGCGCGCCCTCGAGGACCGGCAGCCCCACCTGCACCAGACCGCGCACGCCCTTGTCGGGGCGCCCGCGCAGCCGGCGGGCGGCACGCAGCCGGCGTACGTCGGCGATCAGGTTCGGCGCGAAGGTCAGCGCCACCACCACGGCCACGCCCAGCTCGTACAGGGCGCCGGGCAGCGACTTCAGCAGGCGGGACGGGCTGGCGAGGGCGTTCGCGGCGCCCACGCAGATCAGCAGCGCGGCCAGCCGCAGCGCGTCGTACAGGGCGAAGGTGAGGCCCTCCGCGGTGACCCGGCCGCCCAGGCGGATGCCCTGCGCCCAGTCGGGCAGCGGCACCTCGGGCAGCGTGAACAGGGTGTGGGTGCCGGGGATCGGCGAGCCCAGGAAGACCGCGAAGGCGAGCCGCAGCAGCAGCACGGCGGCGGCGAGCTTCACGAAGGCGCCGTAGGAGCGGGCCCACGGCGTGTGCGGGCGGCGGACGGCCACGACGTACCCGGAGACGGTGATCAGCAGGGCGAGCAGGAGCGGGTTGGTGGTGCGGGTCGCCGCGGTGCCCAGCGCGAGGGCCCACAGCCACCACGCGCCGGGGTGCAGCTGGGCGCGGCGCGCACGCGGGACGGGGACGCCGGCGGGCGGGGTCCCCCGCTCCGGGCGCGGCCGGGCGAGGCCCGCACGCCCGGAGCCGCGTGCCTCACGCACGGCGACGGACCTGCCAGACGGCGGCGGCGCCCAGCACGACCACCACCGCGGCGCCCGCGATCAGACCCACGGAGGGCCCGGAGCCGCCGTCGTCCTCGGCGGACCCGGCGGTCTCGGCGGTCCCGGCGGTCTCCGTGGGGGACGAGTCCTTCCCGTCCGTGGCCACCTGCTCGCCGCAGCCCTTCGCCGGGTAGCCCGCGATCGCGCACAGCAGCGCGTTGCTGTCGTAGCGCAGCGGCTCGGCGACCGAGGCCAGCGCCTCCGCCGTCGTGGCGTCCTCCGCCACCTGCGCGCAGGCCGTGCGGCCGGCCGGCGGCTTCTCCCCGGACGGGGCGTCGCCGGGCGTGCCGAAGTCGATCACCAGGGCGACCCGCTTCGTGCCGTCCTTCGCGGGGGTCTTCGCGCAGATCGTGTCGAAACCGGCGGCGCCGCGGGGCTTGGCCGCGTCGCCCGAGTCCTCGCTGACCGAGAAGCGGAAGCCCTGGACGTCACCGTCCGCGGGCCGCGACAGCGACGGACCCACGGTGGCGTACGTCCACGCCGAGCCGTCCCGCTCCCAGAAGGACCAGTAGCGGTACCCGGCGGCCTGGGCCTGGCCGGCGCCCGCCAGCAGGGGGAGCAGCGCGGCCAGGAACAGCACGGTGGCCCGGCGGATCACGGCTGCTGCCTCTTGGCGCGGTTGCTGACCAGGAAGCCGATGCCGATGCCGGCGACCAGGCAGACGCCGACGAACCACCAGACGCCGAACGGGGAGTCCGCGTCCTTCTCGTCCTCGGCCTCCTCCGCCGCCTTCGTGGTCTTCTCCGGGGCGGCCGGGCCGGCGGCCTGGAGCTGCTTCACCAGGTCCGTGCCGCCGAAGTCGCGCGGGTCCGCGCCGGTCGCGTGGGCGGCGAGGACGAGCTGCGCGTAGGCGGCGGGACCGCTCTGCGCGGCCCAGTCGGCGGCGTTCTTCTCCAGCCAGGCGTACGACTTCTTCGCCTGGGCCGTGTCGCCCTGCGCGGCGAGCGCGACCACCGCGTCGGCGGTGTTGCCGACGTCGGGCTGGTCCTCGGCGCCGGGCGTCGCGGCGAGCAGGTAGCCCTTGGCGGCGAGCTCGCCGGCCAGGTGGGCGGCGCCGTTGGCGGCGGCCTGCTCCGGGGTGGTCGCCTTGACGCAGGAGCCGGCCGCCGCGCCGTCGCCCTTGCCGGGCTCCACCAGCAGGCCCTGGCCGAGCGCACCGAGCACGCCCGCCGCCGTCGCGTCCGCGTTGGCGGTCAGCGAGCCGTCCTTCTCCGGCTGGTACGCGAACGCGCCCGCGCCCTCGCCGGTGCAGGGCAGCTCCAGGCCGAGCAGCGCGTCGTAGGGGGACTTGCCGCCCTTCTTCACCTCGCCCGGCTTCTCACCGGCGGCGGCGAGCGCGCCGACGACGACGGACGTGGAGTTGGTGTCGCTGGGGCCGCCCGCGGTGTAGCCCCAGCCGCCGTCCTTGTTCTGCACGGACTTCAGCCAGCCGACGGCCTTCCCGATGACGGCGTCGTGGCCGCCGAGCGCGGCGAGCGCCTGCACGGCGGCGGCGGTCTGGTTGGTGTCGACCATCGTCTTGGCGTCGCACGCGACGGACGGGTCGGCCCGGAACGGCGCGAACGAGCCGTCGGCGCACTGCTGGCCGGTCAGCCAGCCGACGGCGGCCTTCGGCGGCTCGGCGCCGGCGGCGTGCTGGGCGAGCAGGGCGAGCGACTGACGCCACACCCCGTCGTACTGCGGGTCGGTGTCGCCGTACAGCGCGGACGGCAGCGGCTGCGGGGTCGGCGACGGGGACGAGTCGGCTGCGGCCGGTGCGGCGGCGCCGAGGACGGCGACGGCGGCCAGCACCGCTGCGCTGCGGCGGACGTTCATGACGGGCGGGTGCCTCTCCCTGAAGAGGGCCGGGCAGCGCGGGACACCCCGGCGGCTCGGCTCCGTATACCTCGACGGTGCCCGTGCGCCGGCGGGATGCCGGGCACGTGAGCCGGTCACGATCCGTGCGGGGCATTCCGGCTCACCGTCTCCAGGACGGCTCACGGTTGCGGGTCAGCGCCGGATTCGCACCGGCTTCCCCCCGTACGGCTGTGATACGACGCGGCCACTCTACCCGCCCGTAGAACGGGCGTCCGGGGCGGCCGCGTGCGCGGGGGAGAGGCACGGACGCGGGAGGTGACGAGGGTCACGGCACCCGTGAGACGGCCCGCACCCGGGGGACGGGTGCGGGCCGAGGGGGGTGCGGGTACGTCAGGAGGCGGTGCAGGCGCCGATCTGTGGCGGGGAGGCGGCGGAGCCGTTGACGGTGAAGCCGAAGCTGGTCGAGGCGCCGGCCGCCAGCGAGCCGTTCCAGGTGGAGCGGACGGTCATCACGTTGCCGTTGTAGGTGGGTGACCCGTTCCACACCGAGACCACCTGCTGCGACGACCCCAGGGTGAGGGTCACGCTCCAGCCGGAGATCGGGGAGCGGCCCGCGGTGATCGTCACCCTGCCGTTGTAGCCGCCGTTCCACTGCTCGGCCGTGGTGTAGGCGGCGGTGCAGGCCGCGTCCGGGTCGCCGGGGTCACCCGGGTCGCCGCCGGGGGCGCCGCCCAGCGCGCTCAGCACCGCGTCGTACGCGGGCTTCTTGTTGTAGTTGTCGTCGAACAGCAGCGGGGTGCCGCTCGCCCGCCACGAGTACTTGTCCGGGATGCCCCACACCGTGATGCCGGTGCAGCGGCTCACCGCCAGGCAGGCGCGGACGACGTTGCCGTAGTTGGCGGCCTGGGCCTGGCCCGAGCCCTCGATGTCCAGCTCGGTGATCTGGACGTCCACGCCGAGGTCCGCGAAGCGCTGGAGGTTGGCCTGGTAGTCGGACGGGACGGGGGAGTTGGGGTTGAAGTGGGACTGGAAGCCGACGCAGTCGATCGGCACGCCGCGGGCCTTGAAGTCGCGGACCATGGTGTAAACGGCATTGCTCTTCGCGTTGACGCCGTCGGTGTTGTAGTCGTTGTAGCAGAGCTTGGCGTTCGGGTCGGCCGCGCGGGCGGTGCGGAACGCCTCCTCGATGAAGCCGTCGCCCAGCTTGTCCTGGAAGGGCGAGCTGCGCCGGGCGCCGCTGCCGCCGTCCTGGAACGCCTCGTTGACCACATCCCAGGAGTGGATCTCGCCCTTGTAGTGGGTCATGACCTGGGTGATGTGACTGTTCATCGCCGTGCGCAGGTCGCTCGCGCCCAACTGGGACACCCAGTTCGGCAGTTGTGAGTGCCAGACCAGGGTGTGCCCGCGGACGTCCATGCCCTGGCTCTTGGCGTGGTTGAAAATCTGGTCCGCGCGGCTGAAGTTGAAGGAGCCCCGGCTCGGTTCGAGGGCGTCCCACTTCATCTCGTTCTCGGCCGTGACCGAGCTGAACTCGCGGTTCAGCGTGGCCACGTACTGCGCCTCGCCGAGGTGGTTCGCGGAGACGGCGGCGCCGAAGTAGCGGCCCTTCTCGGCCGCGGCGGCGCCCAGGGTGTCGGCGGCGTGGGCGGTGCCCTGGGGGAGCGCGGCGAGGGCGCCCGCGGTCAGCAGGGCGGTGGTGGCGGCGCTCAGGGCGGCGCGCAGCCGGCGCCGCGCGCGGGGGACGGCGCCTCCGGCTCTCCTGCGTGGCTCTGTCGTTCCCTTTCCGATCATGCGCATGTCATCCCTTCTCCGGCGGGTCCCGTGGTGCGGATCGGGTGAGCGTGGTGCGGTGGGGGTGGCGCTGATGACACTGCCTGCGGCGCTGCGGTACTGCGGTACGAAAATTTCGGACTCGGCCCCGAATGGCTGCGGTGACGATACGGAGGGCGGAACGGGTGGTCAACCGTTCGCGCACGCCGGATGTGGACCTGGCCGAAGAGGGGCCGGTGAGAGAGGTGGGCGACCGGGGACGGAAGCGCTTTCGAAATTTTCGTCAGCTCTGCCGGGAGCGCGGCGGCGCCGTCAGGTCGATCAGCCGGCACACCGTTTCGATGTCCGCGCCCACCTGCTCGATGGAGGCCCGCCCCGACAGCCAGGTGATCAGCGTCGAGTGCCAGGTGTGCCCGATCACCCGCACCGCCGACAGCTGCTCGGGCGTCGGGTCGGCCAGGTCCGTCGCGTCCAGGATGATCGCCGTCGTCCGCCGGAAGACCTGCTCCACCTCCGCGCTCACACTGCGGTCCGCGAAGGTCAGCGCCCGCACCATCGCGTCGGCCAGCAGCGGGTCGCGCTGGAGCGCGCGGAACGCCCGCATCAGCGTCCCGGCGACCCGCTCCGCCGCCGTCTCGCCGGCCGGCGGCTTCTTCCGCAGCGTCGCGTGCAGATGCTCCAGCTGGTCCTGCATCGTCGCCACCAGCAGATGGATCTTCGACGGGAAGTACCGGTACAGCGTGCCCAGCGCCACCTGCGAGGACTCCGCGACCTCGCGCATCTGCACCGCGTCGAAACCGCCCCGCGAGGCCAGCCGCGCGCACGCCTCGAGGATGCGCCGCCGCCGGGCCTCCTGCCGCTCCGTGAGCGGGGAGGCCGGCTCGGCGCGCCCGGCGTCCGGCGCCGCCTTGGTCCTGTGGGCATCCGCGGGCATGGGTCCCGTCCGTGACAGTCGGTGAGGATCGATGATCGGACAGCATGGCACGGCGTCCGCCGTGGCGTGAATCACCTGATCCACCGCTGCCGACGTTCTTACCTGCCGGTAGATTCGGTTCCTCCGAACGATCAACTCTGAAACTTGTTCTAGATCGGCGTCCCGTCGTACTGTCGCGGGACAGTGCAGGCAGAAGGGGGTCCCAGAGTGACCGCTGAGGCCAGTCAGGCCGGGCCCTCGGCAGGCCCCGCATCCGACGGCTCGCGACCGCTCCGCATCGCGCTCCTCACCTACAAGGGAAACCCGTTCTGCGGCGGCCAGGGCGTCTACGTGCGCCACCTCTCCCGCGAACTGGCCAGGCTGGGGCACCGCGTCGAGGTCATCGGCGCCCAGCCCTACCCGGTGCTCGACGAGGGGTACGACGGGCTGAGTCTCACCGAGCTGCCCAGCCTCGACCTCTACCGGCAGCCGGACCCCTTCCGCACCCCGAAGCGCGACGAGTACCGCGACTGGATCGACGCCCTCGAGGTCTCCACCATGTGGACCGGCGGCTTCCCCGAGCCGCTGACCTTCTCGCTGCGCGCCCGCCGCCATCTGCGCGCCCGCCGCGGCGACTTCGACGTCGTCCACGACAACCAGACCCTCGGCTACGGCCTGCTCGGCGGCCTCGGCGCGCCCCTGGTGACCACGATCCACCACCCCATCACCGTCGACCGCCGTCTCGAACTGGACGCCGCCGCCGACTGGAAGCGCCGTCTGTCGGTGCGCCGCTGGTACGCCTTCACCCGCATGCAGAAGCGCGTCGCGCGCCGACTGCCGTCCGTGCTCACCGTCTCCGGCAGCTCCCGCGCCGAGATCGTCGAGGACCTCGGCGTACGGCCCGACCGCGTCCACGTCGTCCACATCGGCGCCGACACCGACCTGTTCTCCCCGGACCCGTCCGTCGCGGTCGTCCCGGGCCGGATCGTCACCACCTCCAGCGCCGACGTGCCGCTGAAGGGCCTCGTCTTCCTCGTCGAGGCGCTTGCCAAGGTGCGTGCCGAACAGCCCGGCGCCCACCTCGTCGTGGTCGGCAAGCGCCCCGCCGAGGGGCCCGTGGCCCAGGCGATCGAGCGCTACGGCCTCGAAGGCGCCGTCGAGTTCGTCAAGGGCATCTCCGACGCCGAACTCGTCGATCTGGTGCGCTCCGCGCAGGTCGCCTGCGTGCCGTCGCTCTACGAGGGCTTCTCCCTCCCGGCCGCCGAGGCCATGGCCACCGGCACCCCGCTCGTCGCCACCACCGGCGGCGCCATCCCCGAGGTCGCGGGACGCGACGGGGAGACCTGCCTGGCCGTCCCGCCCGGCGACGCGGGCGCCCTGGCCGCCGCACTCACCCGGCTGCTCGGCGACGACGGTCTGCGCGCCCGCCTCGGCGCCGCCGGACGCGACCGGGTGCTGGCCAACTTCACCTGGGCGCGCGCCGCCGAGGGCACCGTCGCCCGCTACCGCGAGGCCATCGAGACCGCCCGCGCCGGCCGGGGCACGGCCCCGCGCGTGACGACCCCGGCCCTGCAGGCCCCGGCGCCCGCGGGCCCCGGCCTCGTCCCCGACGCTCTCGCGGACACGGGCGGCGTACCCGTGACCGCGGCCGACACCTCCGACCGTGAAAGCAGGGCCACGTGCTGACCGTCGACTTCTCCCGGTTCCCGCTCGCCCCGGGCGACCGCGTCCTGGACCTCGGCTGCGGCGCCGGACGGCACGCCTTCGAGTGCTACCGGCGCGGCGCGCGGGTCGTCGCGCTGGACCAGAACGGCGAGGAGATCCGCGAGGTCGCCAAGTGGTTCGCGGCGATGAAGGAGGCCGGCGAGGCGCCCGTCGGGGCCACCGCCACCGCCATGGAGGGCGACGCGCTCGCCCTGCCCTTCCCCGACGAGTCCTTCGACGTCGTCATCATCTCCGAGGTGATGGAGCACATCCCCGACGACAAGGGCGTGCTCGCCGAGATGGTGCGCGTGCTCAAGCCGGGCGGCCGCATCGCGATCACCGTCCCGCGCTACGGCCCGGAGAAGGTCTGCTGGACCCTGTCGGACGCCTACCACGAGGTCGAGGGCGGCCACATTCGCATCTACAAGGCGGACGAACTCCTCGCCAAGATCCGCGAGGCGGGCCTGCGCCCCTACGGCACCCACCACGCCCACGCCCTGCACTCGCCGTACTGGTGGCTGAAGTGCGCGTTCGGCGTCGACAACGACAAGGCGCTGCCGGTGCGCGCGTACCACAAGCTGCTGGTCTGGGACATCATGAAGAAGCCGCTGGCCACCCGGGTCGCCGAGCGGGCGCTGAACCCGGTGATCGGCAAGAGCTTCGTGGCCTACGCGACCAAGCCGCACCTGCCGCGCGCCGAGGCGGACGCCACGTGACGACCTCCCGGCCGGCCGGCGACCCCCGCACCCCCAGCTTCGAACACCTCGTCCTCACGGGCGTGCTGACGCCCGGGCAGGCGGCGCAGACCGTCGCCGGCATCCTCGCCGTGCAGCGGGAGGACGGCGCCATCCCGTGGTTCCGGGGTCACCACCTCGACCCGTGGGACCACGTCGAGGCCGCGATGGCGCTGGACACGGCGGGCGAGCACGAGGCGGCCGAGCGGGCCTACCTGTGGCTGGCCCGGCACCAGCTCGACGACGGCTCCTGGTACGCGGCCTACGCCGACGGGGACCCGGACGACGTCACCGACCGGGGCCGGGAGACCAACTTCGTCGCCTACATCGCGGTCGGCGTGTGGCACCACTACCTCGCCACCGGCGACGACACCTTCCTGGACCGCATGTGGCCCGCCGTGTGCGCGGCCGTGGAGTTCGTGCTGAGGCTCCAGCAGCCCGGCGGGCAGATCGGCTGGCGGCGCGACGACGACGGCACGCCCGCCACGGACGCGCTGCTCACCGGCTCCTCCTCCGTGCACCACGCCCTGCGCTGCGCTCTCGCGATCGCCGAGCAGCGCGAGGAGCCCCAGCCCGACTGGGAGCTGGCCGTGGGCGCGCTGCGGCACGCCATCCGGCGCCACCCCGAGCGGTTCCTGGACAAGGACCGCTACTCGATGGACTGGTACTACCCGGTGCTCGGCGGCGCGCTGACCGGCGCCGAGGCGAGGGAGCGCATCGACGAGGGCTGGGAGCGGTTCGTGGTCCCCGGCCTCGGGGTGCGCTGCGTGGTGCCCAACCCGTGGGTGACGGGCGGGGAGTCGGCCGAACTCGCCCTGGCCCTGTGGGCGACGGGCGAGTCCGACCGCGCGCTGGAGGTGCTCCAGTCGATCCAGCACCTGCGCGATGCGGAGAGCGGCCTCTACTGGACGGGCTACGTCTTCGACGACGACGCCATATGGCCCCGCGAGCTGACCACCTGGACCGCGGGGTCGCTGCTGCTGGCCGTCGCCGCCCTCGGCGGTCACGAGCCGACCTGCGCGGTCTTCGGCGGGGAGCAGCTGCCGAAAGGCATGGACCCGGACTGCTGCCCGGACGCCTGACCCGCCCGGCCCGGGACCGCCCGGGTCAGTGGCGGCGGAGGCGGCCGGCGATGGCGTGGCCGATGAACAGGTAGACCACGGCGGCGAGTCCGTAGCCGAAGACGACCCGCGCCCACTCCTCGTCGAAGGTGAACAGGTCACGCGACCAGGCCGCCAGCCAGTTGGCCGCGTCATGGACGAACCGCACCAGGTCGTTGGCCCGGTTGGCGTCCAACAGGTACATCAGAATCCACAGTCCGAGGATGACGGCCATCACGTCCGCGATCACCGCGATGACCGTCCCCGCGGAGGTGGAACCAGAGCGATATCGAGGGGACATGGTGTCCGTCTGGCCCCGAACGCCCGCTTGAAACCAGGAACGCCCGGGACCCGTACGGAAGTTCGGCGGTGGCCCGGCTCACCGGTGGGTGAGCAGCAGCCGCCAGGCCTCCGGGCCGCGCTGCTGGTACTCCACCGAGAAGACACCGGGGTGCCGCTCCTCGATCTGCCGCAGCAGCGGCAGCGGGTCGTGCGGCGCCACGAGCAGCATGGCCCGCCCGGCCGGCACGGCGCCCAGCGCGCCGAAGACCGTCGCGTGACGCAGCGCGTGAGGCACCTCCCGTACGTCGAGTTCGGGCACGTCGGCGTCGTCCGAGCCACCGCAGCCGCACGTCCCGCCGCAGCCGCCGCCCGACGGCTCGCCCTCGCCCCCGGCCTCCTCGCCGCCGCCGAGCAGTTCGTGCATGCCGCCCAGCAGGTCCGCCAGTGAGATGTCCGGGGCTCCGGCCAGGAGCGGCAGGACGAGGTCGTTCTCCTTGTCCAGGTGCTCCTCGAACAGCACCTGGAGGGCCCGGCCGTCGGCCGCCGCGCGCACGGCGGATCCGGTCCCGCGCAACGCGTCGACCAGGGCGGCCAGCCTGCGGTGCTCGGCGAGCATGCCGTCGATGAGGAGACGGGCCTCGGGCAGGTCGCGGGCGGCGGCGTACAGCGTGCTCTCCTCGGCGACCGCGTGCGGGAGCAGATCCCGGTCGCAGAAGGCGACCAGTCCGGTGCGGACCTCCTCGGCCTCGGCCGGGTCGCGGTCCGCCGCGGCGATCAGCATCGCCACCCGTCCGGCGAGCTCACCCGCCAGCTGCGCGTGATGGGCCTCGACGGCTTCGACGGCCGCCGCGTCCTTGGGGTCCGATGCGAGGGTGAGAGTGCTCATCAGGGGGCCGTTCCTTCCAGCCGTCGACGACCCGTCCGATCGGACCGGGCCGGTACCTGCAATATAGTACGGACATGACCGTGGAAAATAACGGACCGTTTCCCGGCAGCGGAGCACGGCGCGTCCCGCTGTCCCGGCAGCGCGCAGCCGTCCTGCAGTACCTGCGCGGCCAGTCCGGTCCTGTCACCGCCACCGCCCTCGCCCAGGTGTGCGCGCTGCACGTCAACACCGTCCGCGAGCACCTGGACGCCCTGGTGGAGGACGGTCTGGCGGCCCGCGAGCGGTCCGCCCCCGCGGGACGCGGCAGGCCCGCCTGGCGCTACCGGGCCCGCCCGCCGCAGGAGTCCCCGGCCCGGGAGTACGCCGGACTCGCCGCCGTACTGGCCGCGCGCATCGCCCGCACCAGCGCCGATCCGCGCGCGGACGCGCTGGCCGCGGGGGAGGACTGGGGACGCGTCCTGACCGCCGGGCAGGAGCCGTCGGCGGATCCGCGTCAGGCGCGCGGGCGGCTGCTGGACCTCCTCGGCGAGATCGGCTTCGCACCGGAGGCGGACGCGGAGGCGCGCCGCGTCCGGCTGCCGCGCTGCCCGTTCGTCGAGACGGCCCGCGAGCATCCCGGCGTCGTCTGCGGCGTCCACGAAGGGCTGGCCCGCGCCGCCCTCGCCGCCCTCAGCGAGAACCCCCAGGAGATCGAACTCCTCCCCTTCGCCGAACCAGGCGCCTGCCGCCTCCACCTGGACACCGGCACGGTGACGGGCGGGCGCCCGCGTCCGGGCGGCGGCGAGCCGGGGGAGGCCTCATGAGCCCCGCCGGCCCGGCCGCCCGCCGCGCGGGCGCCCGCCGGGCGCCTCTGCTGCTGGCCGCCGGTGTCTGCCTGCTCGCCGGTCTGGACGCCGCCCTCGTCCTGCTCGGGCTGCCGGCCCCGGTCACCGGCGACCGTCTGCCGCAGGTCCACGGGGTGCTGCTGGTCCTCGGTTTCGCCGGCACGCTGGTCGCCCTGGAACGCGCGGTCGCCCTGGGCGGCCGCTGGCCCCACCTCGCCCCCGCCGCGCTCGGCGGCGGGGGCCTGCTGCTGCTCACCCCCGTGGACCTGGCCGTCCCGCGGCTGCTGCTCGTCGCCGGGGCCACCGTCCTGACCGTGCTGTACACGCGGTTCTGGCAGCGGCAGCCCGGCCCCGCCCTGATCGCCCAGGGAGCGGGCGCCGTGTCGGCGCTCGGCGCGGCACTCCTGTGGCTGGGCGGCCTCGACGTCCCGCGCCTGCTGCCCTGGCTGGTCGCCTTCCTCGTCCTGACCATCGCGGGCGAGCGGCTGGAACTCGCCCGGGTGGCCCTCCTCGCGCCGCGCGCGGAGCCGGCCTTCCTGGCGTGCGTCGGCGCCGTCGTCACCGGCGTCGTCACCACCCTGATGTGGCCGGCCGCGGGCACGCTGCTCCTCGGCGCCGCCCTGCTCGCGCTGGTCGCGTGGCTCGTCGTGCACGACGTCGCCCGCCGGCTGCTGCGCTCCACGGGACTGCCCCGTTTCTCCGCCGCGTGCCTGCTCGCCGGATACGCGTGGCTGAGCCTGGCCGGCGCCCTGTGGCTGCTGGGCGGCCCGGTCGCCGAGGGGAGCCGTTACGACGCCGTCGTGCACGCCGTGTTCCTCGGCTTCGTGATGTCGATGATCATGGCGCACGCCCCGGTGATCCTGCCCGCCGTCCTGCGCCGCCCGCTCCCGTACCACCCCGGGCTCGCGGTGGCGGCCTGGCTGCTGCACGGCTCCCTGATCCTGCGCGTGGTCGTCGGTGACCTGCGGGAGATCCGAGGGGCGTGGCAGCTCGGCGGGGCGCTCAACATCGCCGCGGTACTGCTCTTCGTGCTGACGGCGGCGACCTCGTCGGTGGCCGCGACCCGGCGTGCGGCCGCCGTCTCCACCACGACGCCGCCCGGTCCCGACGCCGGCCCTGTCCCCGTGCCCGCCGACCCGAGGAACGACCGGTGACCGCGCACCTGTCCTCCCCCACGGCGAAGGGACCCGCCCCGAAGCCGCCCGGCCGCTCCCCGCGTGCCCTGTGGCACCTCGGCGTCAACGCGATCGTGGTGGCCTGGCTCGCCCTGTTCGCGGTGGCCGGCAGCGCCCATCACTTCCTGCCGCACGCCTCCTGGCTGCTCGTCCACACCCTGCTGCTCGGGGCGGTCACCAACGCCGTCGTCATCTGGTCGGGGCACTTCGCCGCGTCCGTGCTGCGGCTGCCGGAGGCCAACCGGGGCACGCCCGCGGCCCTGCGTCTCGCCTGTCTGAACGCGGGGGCCGTCGCCGTGATCGGGGGCATGTTCCTCGACCGATGGCCCGCCGTGCTCGTCGGCGGAGGTCTGGTCGCGGCCGCCGTCACTGCCCACGCCGTGTGGCTGGTGCGGCTCCTGCGCCGGGCGCTGCCCGGACGGTTCTCCATGACCGTGCGCTACTACATCGCCGCCGCCGCCCTGCTGCCCGCGGGCGCCGCGCTGGGCGTCCTCATGGCCCGCGGCGACCTCGGCGGTGACCTGCCGGAACGGCTGCTGCTCGCCCACGAGATGATCAACCTGCTCGGCTGGGTCGGCCTCACCGTGGCCGGAACCCTGATCACCCTGTGGCCGACGATGCTGCGCACCCGCGTGGCGGACGGCGCGGAACGGGCCGGCCGCCGGGCCCTGCCCGTGCTGCTCGCCGGCCTCGGCGCGGCCGTCGCCGCCGCGCTGCTCGCACCTCCGCCGCTGGCCGCTCCCGGTGTGGTCGTCCACGCCGCCGGGCTGGTGATCGCCGGTGTCCCCTGGGTGCGCGAGGCGCGGACCAAGGCTCCCCGTTCCTTCGCCGCCTGGTCGGTGGCCGCGGGCAGCCTCTGGCTCGCCGGGTCCCTGCTGCTCCTGGCCGGCATCCTCCTCACCACCACGTCCTGGGTCACGGTGGGGGAGCGCACGGCGCTGCTCACCGCGCCGCTCGCCGCCGGCTGGATCGCCCAGGTGCTGCTCGGCGCCCTGAGCTTCCTCGTGCCGGTGGTCCTGGGCGGCGGCCCCCTGGCCGTGCGCGCGGCCACCGCCGGACTCGAACGGGCCTGGCCCGCCCGCCTGACCGTCACCAACGCCGCGCTGCTGCTCTGCGTCCTCCCGGTGCCGTCCGTGGTCCGGGTGGTCTGCTCGGTGCTGCTGCTGGCGATGCTGCTGTACTTCCTCGTCCTGCTGCTGCTCACCGTCGTACGGAGCCTGCGGAACCGGCGGAACGCGGGGGCCGAGCCGGTACCTGCGCGGGCGCCCGCTTCCGCTCCCGCGCACCGGGTGCTCGGGGGCGTGGCCCTCGGCCTCGCCGTGGTGATGGTGGCCGTCGCGGGCGGCGGCGCGGCGGACGTGCGGTCGCTGCCGGTCCTGGAACGGTCCGCGGCGACGAGCGCGGACGGCGGGGAGGTGACGCCGACCGGCCGCACCACCACGGTCGAGGTGACGGTACGGAACATGCGCTTCGCCCCGGCCGCCGTCGACGTGCCCGCGGGCGACCGCCTGGTGATCGAGCTGCACAACACCGGTACCGACACCCACGACCTGGTGCTGGAGACCGGCGCCCGCACCGACCGGATCGCCCCGGGGGAGCGGGCCACGCTGGACGCGGGCGTCGTCGGCCGGAACCTCGACGGATGGTGCTCGGTGGTGGGACACCGGCAGATGGGCATGGTGTTCGGGGTGCGCGTCACCGGCGGGGGAACCGCTCACGACCACGGCGGGACGGCGGCCGAGGGCACGGGCGAATCCGCCGCGGACGCCTTCGACCCGATGGCCGTACCGGCCGACGGCTTCACCGCCCGTGACGCCCGACTGCCGCCCGCCGCCGGAGGATCAGGTCCCCGGACGCACAGGCGGACCCTCACCGTGAAGGAGGCGGAGGCCGACGTCGCCCCCGGGGTGCGGCAGACGCTGTGGACCTTCGACGGAACGGCTCCGGGGCCCGTGCTGCGCGGCCGCGTCGGGGACACCTTCGAGATCACCCTCGTCAACGACGGGACCATCGGCCACTCCGTCGACTTCCACGCCGGGGCGCTGGCGCCGGACAGGCCGATGCGCACCATCCAGCCCGGCGAGTCGCTGACGTACCGCTTCACGGCCACCCGCAGCGGGGTGTGGATGTACCACTGCTCCACCATGCCGATGTCCCTGCACATCGCCAACGGCATGTTCGGCGCCGTCGTCATCGACCCGCCCGGCCTGCCGCGCGTCGACCGCGAGTACCTGCTGGTGCAGTCGGAGTACTACCTCGGCGACCAGCACGGCACCGCCGACCCCGCCAAGGTGAACGCCAAGGAACCCGACATGGCCGCCTTCAACGGGTACGCCAACCAGTACGACCACGACCCGCTGACGGCGAAGGCCGGCGAGCGCGTACGGATCTGGGTGCTGGCGGCCGGGCCGAACACGCCGAGCGCCTTCCACGTCGTGGGCGGGCAGTTCGACACGGTGTTCCGTGAGGGCGCGTACGATCTGCGCCCCGGCGGCCCGGAGCGCGGCGGCGCACAGGTCCTCGATCTGGCCCCCGCGTCGGGCGGCTTCGTCGAGCTGGCCCTGCCCGAGGCGGGCAACTACCCCTTCGTCACCCATGTCATGACCGACGCGGAACGGGGCGCGCACGGCGTCCTCCGCGTCCGCTGACACGACAGCGGCCCCCCGCCCGTGAGGGCGAGGGGCCGTGACGAGGACGGGACGGTGAATCAGCCGCGCTGGATGCCCGACGTGTCCTGGAGGACGCCGCGGCGGCCGTCCTGCGTCTGTGCGACCAGCGCCTGACCGCGCTGCTCCACCGCCAGGTACCAGGTGCCCGGGGCGAGTTCGGCGATCGGGGTGGGCGAACCGTCCTCGGGGAACAGCGGACGCGGCACCGGAACGGCGAACCAGAACGGCGAGAAGTCCGCGGCGGGCGGCGCGACCGGCTGGCCCTGCTGCGGCTGACCGCCGCCGTACGGCTGGCCCGGCTGGCCGCCGCCGAAGGAGGCCGGCTGGGCGCCCGGGTAGCCGTAACCGCCGGGCGGCTGCGCGCCGTACGGCTGCTGCGGGGCGGCGGGTCGGGCGGCCGGGAGCAGCGCGCCCTTGAGCGCCGGCACCAGCGGCGTGGCCACGGCGGCGGCCGCCATCACCAGGGTGGCGACGAGCGCGAGGATCAGGCCGATGCCCGCGTCGGGGCCGTCGCCGGCGCCGTCGAAGTTGTCGGCGCCGCCCGCGGGGTCGAAGACGTTGCCCAGCGCGCTCCAGGCGGCGAACACCGCGAAGGCGACACCGAACGGCGCCAGTTCCAGACCCGCGACCTTGGGCGCCTGCGGCAGACCCCGGGCGACGACGATCAGGGCCGCGGCGATGAGGCCCGCCAGCACCACGCTCAGCAGCACCGGACCGCTCGCCCACAGGCTGGGGATGTCCACGCTGTCCGAGGCGCCTTCGATCGAGTACAGATCGAGGAACGACGCGATGAACAGCAGTACGGCTGCTCCGATCACCACGCCGTCGCCTCGAGTGAGGGAGCGGATATTCACTTCAGGTCCTTCGTAGGTCGTCTCGTCGTCGGAAGAGGCGTCGCTGTCACCAGGTCGCCCCGTAGGGTCCGGTGCGAAGCGCGGGGGTGGCCCCTGATCGTACGGACGACACTATCGTCCGCCGGATCGGGCTGTCCGCCCGGATCAGCGCGCTGATCCCTACCCGCGCAGGAAACTCACGATTCCCTCGGAAATCCCTTGCGCCGCTTTCTGCCGCCAGGCGCCGCTGGTCAGCAGCGCCGCGTCCTTGCTATCGCGCATGTTCCCGCACTCGATGAACACCTTCGGAACCGTTGACAGATTGAGACCGCCCAGGTCCTTCCGCGTGACGAGTCCGGTGCCGCCGCCGATGTAGTTGGACGGCGCGGTGCCGGTCACGCGCACGAAGTTGCCCGCGATGCGCTCCCCCAGTGCGCGCGAAGGCCCCACGATGGCGCGGGTGTCCGCCTCGCCGGCGTTCACCGGGCCGGGCAGGATCACATGGAAGCCGCGGTTGCCGGCGCCGGAGCCGTCGGCGTGGATCGAGACGACCGCGTCGGCCTTCGCCGCGTTGCCGATCCGGGCCCGCTCGTCCACGCACGGCCCGAACGGGCGGTCCCGGTCCTGCGTCAGCTTCACCGTCGCGCCCTGCCGTTGCAGGAGGGCGCGCATCCGGTGGGCGACGTCCAGGGTGAACTCGGCCTCCGCGTAACCGTCGTCGGTCGACGTGCCGGTGGTGTCGCACTCCTTGCGGTGGGTGCCGACGTCCACCTGCCGGTTGATCTCCGCGGTGTGCTCGGCGTTCGTCGGGTTGTGCCCCGGGTCGATGACGACCACCTTGCCCTTGAGCGGGCCGGCCGCGGCGGGCGCGGACGCGGAGGGCGTCCGTGCGGCGGGGGACGTCCCGTCCTCCGCGGACGGCGAGGCGCTGCCGGCGGGGGACGAGGCGGCGGGCGACGGTGTACGGGGCGCGGCCGAGGGGGAGCCCTCGGCCTTGGCGCCCGCGCCCTTGTCGTCCGTGCCGCCCGTGGCCGCGTACACGCCCCAGCCGAGCAGCCCGCCGCAGACGAGCGCGGCGAGGGCCACGGTCAGCGGACCACGGCGGGAACGCCGCTCCGGGGGCGGATCGAAGTCGGGACCTGTGTACGACACGCAGCCACCCTAACGGTGCGCGGCGGCCGTACCCGTACGGCGCAGGACGCGCAGCGAACCCGTGGCGGAGACCTCCGTGAACTCCCCGGACGCCAGCGCCCGCTGGTGCACGCGGTACGGGGCCTGCCCGGTGAACTCGTCCACCGGGTCGGGGAAGACGTCGTGGATGACGAGCAGCCCGCCCTCGGCGACGTGCGGGGCCCAGCCCTCGTAGTCGGCGCTCGCGTGCTCGTCGGTGTGGCCGCCGTCGATGAAGACCAGGCCCAGGGGGCGCCCCCACAGGGCGGCGATCTGCGGCGAGCGGCCCACCAGCGCCACCACGTGCTCCTCCAGACCGGCCCGGCGCAGCGTCCGCCGGAAGGTGGGCAGGGTGTCCATCACGCCCAGCTCCGGGTCGACCGTCTCCGGGTCGTGGTACTCCCAGCCCGGCTGCTGCTCCTCGCTGCCCCGGTGGTGGTCCACGGTGAGCGCGGTGACGCCGGCCGCGCGGGCCGCGTCGGCGAGCAGGATCGTGGAGCGGCCGCAGTACGTGCCGATCTCCAGCAGCGGCAGCCCGAGCCGCCCGGCCTCGGCCGCCGCGGCGTACAGGGCGAGCCCCTCGTCCAGCGGCATGAACCCCTTCGCCGCCTCGAACGCGCCCAGAATCCCAGGCTCCGGCGCCTTCACCATGGGGGCCGCCTCTCCGGAGGTCACAGATCGTTCCACGGGGCCATGCTGCCGTAGCCCCGGCGGGGGCGGTGAAGGGGGG
This sequence comes from Streptomyces albogriseolus, assembly GCA_014650475.1. GTDB lineage: Bacteria > Actinomycetota > Actinomycetes > Streptomycetales > Streptomycetaceae > Streptomyces > Streptomyces albogriseolus. The sequence continues at coordinate 440,531 of BMVA01000002.1, read as the reverse complement.
TACCGGCAGGTAACCGTGTGCCGCCCGTGGTACGTCACGGGAGACACCCCGCCGTCACGCCGTGACCGTCTCCGGGGGCAGGGCCAGATCCACGTCGACGCGGTCGCCGTCGCCCGTGTGGGTCGCCGCGGAGGCGAGGGGACCGTGGCCGGGGGCGCGGGCGGCGAGGACGTACGGTCCCGGCGCCGGGACCGCGAGGGCGTAGGTGCCGTCGGCCGCGGAGACCGTGGCGCCCGCGCGGCGCCCGTGCCGGTCGAGGAGGGTGACCCGGGCGCGGGCGACCGGCGCGCCGGACGCGTCCAGGACCCGGCCCCCGAAGCCTTGCAGCGCCTCCCGCGCCCGCTCCAGGTTCGCCTCCTCCTCGCTGCTCGCCCGCAGCCGGAGCCGCTCCGGGGGGCGGCGGGCGGGCAGGGCCAGGGCCAGCACCAGGCCCACGGCCACCGCCGCCGCGGCGATCAGGAAGGAGAGGCGGAAGCCGTGCATGGTCGGGACCGCCACCCCGCCCGCGGTGTCCGCCGTGTTCGCCAGCACCATGCCGACGACGGCGCTCGACACCGACGTGCCGATGGACCGCATCAGTGTGTTGAGGCCGTTCGCCGCGCCGGTCTCCGAGGCCGGGACCGCGCCGACGATCAGCGCGGGCAGGGAGGAGTAGGCGAGGCCGATGCCCGCGCCGAGGACCACCGACGTCACCACGGTCTGCCAGGCGGCGTCCATCAGACCGAGGCCGCCGCCGTACCCGGCCCCGATGACCAGCAGGCCCAGGATGAGGGTGGTCCTCGGGCCGTACCGGGCGGACAGACGCGCGTAGAGGGGGGCGGTGAACATCATCGTCAGGCCGAGCGGGGCCACGCACAGTCCGGCGACCACCATCGACTGGCCGAGGCCGTGGCCGGTTTCGGCGGGCAGCTGGAGCAGCTGGGGGAGGACCAGCGAGACGACGAAGAAGGAGACGCCGATCATGATCGAGGCGAGGTTGGTGAGCAGCACCTCGCGGCGGGCGGTGGTGCGCAGGTCCACCAGGGGCGCGGCCACCCGCAGTTCCATCACGCCCCACAGGAGCAGGACCACGGCCGCCGCGCCGGCCAGGCCCAGCGTGGTGCCCGAGGTCCAGCCCCAGTCGCTGCCCTTGGAGACGGGGAGCAGGAGCAGCACGAGCCCGGCGGACAGGCCCAGCGCGCCCGGCAGGTCGAAGGCGCCCCGGGCGCGCACCGGGGATTCCGGTACGAGGACCAGCGTGAGGGCGATCGCGAGCACACCGAGGCCGGCCGCGCCCAGGTAGAGGACGTGCCAGTCGGAGTGCTGGGCGACCAGCGCGGCGGCGGGCAGGGCGAGACCTCCGCCGACGCCTATGGAGGAGCTCATCAGCGCCATCGCGGAGCCCAGCCGCTCGCGCGGCAGCATGTCCCGCATCAGTCCGATCCCGAGCGGGATGGCGCCCATCGCGACGCCCTGGAGCGTGCGGCCGGCGATCATCAGCAGCAGGTCGCTGGTGAACGCGCTGACCAGCGCGCCCACCACCATCACCGCGAGGCTGACGACCAGCATCCGCCGCTTGCCGAAGAGGTCGCCGAGGCGGCCCATGATCGGGGTGGCCACGGCGCCGGACAGCAGGGTCGAGGTCAGCACCCAGGTGGCGTCGGCGGGGGCGCTGTCCAGCAGCCGCGGCAGGTCCTTGACGACCGGGACCAGCAGGGTCTGCATCACCGCGACGACGATGCCCGCGAAGGCGAGCACCGGGACCACGGGCCCGCCCGCTCTTCCGGAGGGACGGTCGGGCGTCGTCTGCGTCATGAAGGGTGCCTCCGGGGGCCGGCCGTGCTCTCAGGTACGTGCCACTCGAACCCCGTACACCGAGGCAACTATTCCGTTGCTTCGGCACTCTAACGATGTCTTGACCTTTCCTTGACGCCGGCAGGGCACGCGCCGCCCGCCTCGACGCCCTGCTGTCGCCCGAAGTCGCCAACACGTGGGCGTGATGCTCGCCGGCCTGCGGGACCTCGGCACCTGGATGCGGGGCCGGCTGGAGAACACCCGGCCCTCGAGCGTCTGCCCGGCAGGATCCCTCCCGACCCAGGGCAAGTGACGCCGCGGTCCTCGGTACCCGGGGACCAGGACGAAATGCCGATGCGGGGGCCGCGAGCCGGTTGAGAACATGACGCACATGCTCGAAACCCCCGACACCACCCGCGCCCCCGCCCGTACCGCTCCCCCCGTGTGGCTGGTGGTGGCGCTCGCCTGTGCCGGCCAGTTCCTCGTCGTCCTCGACATCTCCGTGGTGAACGTCGCGCTGCCGTCCCTGCGCAGCGGTCTCGCGCTGGATGAGCGGGGCCTGCAGTGGGTGGTCAACGCGTACTCCATCGCGTTCGCGGGCTTCATGCTGCTCGGCGGACGCGCAGGCGACCTCTACGGACGCAAGCGCATGTTCCTCGTCGGGCTCGGGCTGTTCACCCTGGCCTCGCTGGCCGGCGGGCTCGCCCAGGAGGGGTGGCAGCTGCTGGTGGCGCGGGCCGTGCAGGGGCTCGGGGCGGCCGTCCTCGCGCCCTCCACGCTCACCCTCGTCACCTCGGCGGTGCCGGAGGGCGCGGCCCGTGCCCGGGCCATCGCGACCTGGACGGCCGTCGGGGCGGGCGGCGGCGCGGCGGGCGGGTTCGTCGGCGGGGTGCTGGTCGACGCCCTGTCGTGGCGGTGGGTCCTGCTGATCAACGTCCCCGTCGGAGCGGTGGTGCTGGCCGGCGCCGCCCGGTGGCTGACCGAGAGCCGGGCGGGGGACGGGCGGCGGCTCGACCTGCCGGGCGCGGTTTTGGTGACGGCCGGCCTCGCCACCCTGGCCTACGGCATCTCGCAGACCGAGGCCGCGGGCTGGACGGCGGCGGCCACCGTGGTGCCGCTGTGCGCCGGGCTCGCCCTCGTCGCCCTCTTCCTCCTCGTCGAGGCGCGGGCCAAGGCCCCGCTGATGCCGCTCGGACTGCTGCGGCTGCGGTCGGTGGCCTCGGCGAACGTGGCGATGTTCCTGAGCGGTTCCGCGATGTTCTGCATGTGGTTCTTCATGACCCTCTACGCGCAGAACGTGCTCGGCTACACCCCGCTGGAGGCCGGACTCGCCCTGGTGCCGAGCTCGCTCGCGGTGATCGTCGGCTCCAAGGCCGCCCCCCGCCTGATGCGGGCGACGGGACCGCGCGCGGTGGCCGTGCTCGGCACGCTCGTCGCGCTGGCCGGCTTCGCCTGGCAGTCCACGATGACGGCGGACGGCGACTACCTCACCGCCATCATGATCCCGGGCGTCCTGATGATGCTCGGCGCGGGCCTCGCCGGCACCCCGCTGGCCTCCCTCGCCACGTCGGGAGCGGCCCCCGAGGAGGCGGGGCTGGTCTCCGGCCTGGTCAACACCTCCCGCACGATGGGCGGTTCCCTCGGCCTCGCGGTGATGGCGACGCTCGCGGCGGCCCGCACGAACGGCGCCGACACCCCTGAGGCCCTCACCGAGGGCTACGCCCTCGTCTTCACCACCGGGACCGCGGTCCTGGCGTTCGGCACGGTACTGATGTGGGCGTGGCTGCCTCGTACACGGGCGGGACGGACGGGCTGAACCGGCGGGCCGTCGCCTGCGGGTCGCGCGCCACGCCCCAGGTCACAACCACCCCCGGTGGCGTGCCTCGTGCAGTGCCTCCGTGCGGTTGCGGGTGTCCGTCTTGCCGATGGCCGAGGACAGGTGGTTGCGGACCGTCGACTCGGAGAGGTGGAGGCGGGCGGCGATGTCGGCGACGGTCGAGCCGCCCGCCGACTCCCGCAGCACGTCGCGTTCGCGGGCGGTGAGCGGGCTGGGGCCGGCGCTGAGCGCCGCCGCGGCAAGGCCGGGGTCGACCACCGTCTCCCCGGCCAGCACCCGGCGGACCGCCGAGGCCAGTTCCTCCACCGGGCCGTCCTTGACGAGGAAACCCGCCGCTCCCGCGTCCATGGCCCGCCGCAGATAACCGGGCCGGCCGAACGTCGTCAGGATCAGCACCCGGCAGTCCGGCGCCCGCTCGCGCAGTACGGCCGCGGCGTCCAGCCCGCTCATGCCGGGCAGTTCGATGTCGAGGAGGGCGACGTCGGGACGGTGGGTGAGGACCGCGTCCACGATCGCGTCCCCGGCGCCGACCTGCGCCACCACCTCGATGTCGGGTTCCATCCCGAGCAGCAGCGCGAGCGCGCCGCGCATCATGCCCTGGTCCTCCGCGAGCAGCACCCGGACGGACGGGCCGGGCCGGTGCTCACGCGGCATCTGGTTCACGTCGGCAGCGTAGGGCCCCGAAGGCCCTGCGCGCCCGTGCGGTGACCGGGTCACGACCGGTCAGACCGCCGCCGACGACGGCTCCCGGGCCGCCGCGTGCACCGGCAGCTCCGCGACCACCTCGAACCCCCCGTCGGCGCCCTCACCCGTCCGCAGCGTCCCGTCCGCAGCCGCGAGCCGCTCGGCCAGCCCGCGCAGGCCCGTGCCGTCCGGGCCCGCCGCGTCCGCGTCCGCACGGGCGCCGTCGCCGTCGTCGGTGACGGTCAGCCGGGCCCGTTCCCCGTCCGTCTCGATCGCGATCGCGCAGCGCCGCGCCCCGCTGTGCCGTACGACGTTGGTGACCGCCTCACGGACCACCCAGCCCAGCAGCACCTCGGTACGCGCTCCCGGGGCCGGGCCCGAGCGGCGCACCACGGGGACGACGCCGGCCGCCGCGAGGGCCGAGCGGGCCCGGTCCAGTTCGGTGTCCAGGCTGCCCTCCCGGTAGCCCGTCACCGCCTCGCGGATCTCCGTGAGCGCCTGCCGGCCGACCGCCTCGATGTCCGTGACCTGCGCCAGCGCCGCCTCGGGGTCGTGCGGCACCAGCCGCCTGGCCGCCTCCGACTTGACCACGATCACCGACATGGTGTGTCCCAGCAGGTCGTGCAGGTCGCGCGAGAAGCGCAGCCGCTCCTCCTCCACGGCCCGCCGGGCCAGCTCCCGCCGCGCCTCCCGCAACTCCCGCACCGTGTCCGCCAGCCGCACGATCGTGGCCGTCACCAGCGCGGAGACGGCGGTCGCGTAGAGGATGTCGAGGCCGCCCCAGCCGTCGTGGTACCAGGAGACCCCGCCCGCGACCGCCGTCACCGCCCCGCCGACGGCCAGCAGCGGCCGCCCGCGCAGCACCACGCCCGTCGCCAGCCCCAGCAGCGGGAAGTACAGCAACCAGTCGCCGCCGTAGGCGACGGCGAGCGCGCAGGTCACCGCGGCCAGCAGACCGAGCGCCACCCGCCGCGCCGCCGCGTCCCGGGCGCCGCACGGGTGCGTGGTGAACGCCAGGTAGACGTAGACGGAGTTGAAGGCCAGCAGCCCCGCCGCGCCGACCCACGGGTCGGGCGTGGTGCCCTGGAAGAGGTTGGAGAACGCGCCCATCGCGAGCAGCAGCCAGGGCAGCAGCCGCGGGTGGCCGAGCCCCGGCCCGCGCGGACCGCGGGCCTCCGTGGACGTCTCGCAGGTGGTCTTCGACATGTCTCTGCCCCCGTCGTCGTACGTCCGGTCGTCGTACGTCCGGTCCGCCGCACCCGGCCGGGTGCGGTCCCTGTCGACGGTAGGCCCGGCCCGGCGCCCCCGACAGAGCCGTCCGTACGGTCCGCACCGGTACGGATGTCCTGGGTCCCCCCGGCTGACGTGCCGCCGGACGCCGGGCTATACAGGTCGGGTCCGGACCACCCCCGGCGATCAGGAGCGACATGCCCGTCGACACCGAACGCGCGCTCGCCGCCGCGCCCCGCACCACCGAGATCTCCTGGACCCCCGAGGACGTCCAGCTCTACCACCTCGGCATCGGCGCGGGCGTCCCCGCCACCGACCCCCGCGAACTGCGCTACACCCTCGAGTCCCGGCTGCACGTCCTGCCGAGCTTCGCCACCGTCGCGGGCGGCGGCCCGCCCGGGGTGATCGCGGCCCTGTCCATGCCGGGCGTCGACGTGGACCTCGCCCGTGTGCTGCACGGCGGCCAGTCGCTCCGCGTGCACCGCCCCCTGCCCGTGCGGGCCGCCGCCACCCGCACCGACCGGATCACCGCCGTGCACGACAAGGGCAAGGCGGCGGTGATGGTCCTGCGCAGCGACGCCGCCGACGCGGACGGCCCGCTGTGGACGGCCGAGGCGCAGGTGTACGTACGCGGCGAGGGCGGCTGGGGCGGCGACCGCGGGCCGTCGGCGGGCGCACCGGAGGAGCCGGGCGCCCCCGACCGCACCGTCGAGCGCCCCGTACGGGAGGACCAGGCGCTGCTCTACCGCCTCACCGGCGACCTCAACCCCCTGCACGCCGACCCCGAGTTCGCGCGCCGCGCCGGTTTCGACCGCCCGGTGCTGCACGGGCTGTGCACCTACGGCATGACCCTCAAGGCCGTCGTCGACACGCTTCTCGACGGTGACGTCACCCGCGTCCGCTCCTGGACCGTCCGGTTCGCCGGGGTGACGTACCCGGGCGAGACGCTGCGGATCCGGATGTGGCGCGGGGACGGCGCCGTACGGGTGGCCGTGGGGGCGGTGGAACGCGGGGACGCGCCCGTACTGGCGGGCGCGACGGTGGAGTTCACCCAGGGGTGAGCACGGGGTGAGCACGGAGGTGAGCACGGGGGGACGGCCACGGCCCCGACCGTCGGACGACGATCGGGGCCGTGCTTTCCGTTCCACCCGCGGAGGGGAGGCCGGCTGACCTGGGTCAGGCGGCCGGCTCCCCGCGGTCGTTCTCCTGGGTCGGCTTGCGGTGCCGGCCGCGTGGGGACGTCTCCGGCTCCTGCGTGGAGACCGGCCCCCGGTGCCTGCCGTGACCCGCGGCGACCTGCTCGTGCTCGACGGGCCGCGGCTCGTGCGTGATGACGTCGCTCATCGGAAGGATTTCACCCCGTAAACATGATCTTTCCTACAGCCGGGTGAGTCTAACCGGCCCACCGCACCCCGGATCCAGGCGGCCACGCCAACCGCCACTAGTTCGTTACAAGCCGTCCGAGGGGTGCTTGCTGAAGCGGCACCGGACGCGGTGCGTCGGCCAGGGAGTTGAGGTGATGGACGGTCATCTCCGTTGCACCGGTCGGTAGTTGACCGCTGAACCGTTCCTCGTGCGGAGACGGCGGCTCCGCGCCCGCCGCGGCGTCCCGGGAGTCGTCCTCCGCCCGCCGGTCCTCACGCGGCATCGTCAGCGTGGCCACCCCGCACGGCACCGCGCCGGTGGAGTACGGAAGCCGCAGCACCCCGTCCGCCGACCACAGCCCCGTGCCGGTCAGCCAGCCCGCCGGGGCCGGGACATGGTGGACGCGCCGCTCGGCGGGACGCCACAGCCCGATCCAGCCGGCCCCGTCCGCCCTCTCGACGCGCAGCGCCACCGCGCAGCCCTCCGGGGTCAGCATCTGCCCCGGCTGCACGGCGAACGGCGTGACCGTGCGGTCCGGCAGCCGCAGGCACGCCGGGAACCGCACGGGCAGGGTGCTGCCCAGCACGCCCCAGCCCAGCCGTGCCTCCCCGGGGGAGGGAGCGTCCGAGCGGATCAGCAGCAGACCGCTGTCCGGGTCGGCGAGCAGCACCCGGTCGTCGCTGCCGGGGGCGATCTGCAGCAGCGGGGACATCTCGCCGCCGCGTCCGAGGTCGACCACGACCGACTTGGTGCGTCCGCCCGTCTCCCGGTCCAGGGCGAGCATCCGGCCCTCGCGGTCCAGCCACGCCCCGCCCGAGCAGCCGCCGGGGATCTCCGCGACCCGCTCGGGCCCGGACGCGCCGCCCGCCACGAGCCACACCGCCGCGCTGTGCCGGCCGGCGGCGAGGGCGTACACCCGGCGGCCGTCCGGGGCCGGGGGGAGCAGCCGCAGCCGGGTCCCCTCGTGGCGGTCGACCGTGCCGAGCGGCAGCTCGCCGGTGCCGGGGCCGGTCGGGTACAGCAGGGAGAAGGCGTGCCGCCCGTCCACCAGGCGGTGGATGAGGACCCGGCCGTCGGCGAGGGGCTGTACCTCGGTGCCGGGCTCCTCGGGCTGGTTGCCGGGGAGCGGCACCGCGTACGGCTCGGGGCCGTCCAGGGTCCAGCGCTCCGGGAACAGGGAGTCGCCGGCGAGGGCCAGGCGGGCGGCGTAGCAGCCGTCCGCCGTGATGGTGCAGCCCGCCCGTCCCGCCCCGTTCTCGTGTGCCGCCGCAGGTTCGATGGCGCAGACCGTCATCTTTCGGTCACCTCCGGTGACGAACGGTAGTTTTCGCGGACGGAGGCGGCGGAGCGGAGGGGCGCGCTTCACACGTAAGGGTGCTCCAGGAACGATTCTGCTGAGGAAGCGCCGGGAGTGTGCTCCACGGGTCCGCCGCGCGACCCGGCGGGGACCGCGGCGGGAACCGGATCCGGTACTGCCGCGCGAAAGGGGCAGGTAGCCTTGGCCGCGTGCCCCGTCTGTCAGAAGTCATCGCCGCGCTGGACGACCTGTGGCCCGCCGAGCGGGCCGAGTCCTGGGACGCGGTCGGCACCGTCGTGGGCGAGCCGGACCAGGAGGTCACGCGCGTCCTGTTCGCCGTCGACCCGGTCCAGGAGACCGTCGACGAGGCGGTGAAGCTCGGCGCCGGCCTGCTGGTCACCCACCACCCGCTCTATCTGCGCGGCACGACCACCGTCGCGGCCTCCACCTTCAAGGGCCGCGTGGTGCACACGCTCATCAAGAACGACATCGCGCTGCACGTCGCCCACACCAACGCCGACACCGCCGACCCGGGAGTCTCCGACGCCCTCGCCGGCGCGCTCGGCCTCAGGGTCGTACGGCCCCTGGTGCCCGACCCGTCCGACCCCGAGGGGCGGCGGGGACTGGGCCGTGTGTGCGAGCTCGACGTCCCGCTCACCGTGCGCGAGTTGGCCGCCCGCGCCGCCGAGCGGCTGCCCGCCACCGCGCAGGGCGTCCGCGTCGCCGGCGACCCGGACGCACCGGTACGGACGGTGGCCGTCAGCGGCGGCTCCGGCGACAGCCTCTTCGACCACGTCAGGGCGGCCGGCGTGGACGCCTTCCTCACCGCGGACCTGCGCCACCACCCGGCGTCGGAGTTCACCGCGGTGCGCGCCCCCGGACCTGTCGCGCTGCTCGACGCGGCGCACTGGGCCACCGAGTGGCCCTGGTGCGAGCTGGCCGCCGCCCAGCTCGACGAGATCTCCGACCGTCACGGCTGGGACCTGCGGGTCCACGTCTCGCGCACGGTCACCGACCCCTGGACCGCCCACATGGCGTCGTCCAGCGCCCACCCGTCACCCACCGCCACCCTTCCGGGGAGCGCCGCGCGCGCCCCGCTCGATTCCGATTCATCTGGAGCCCCCAACTGAACGCCGAGCCCGCCGACCAGATCCGACTTCTCGACGTCCAGGACCTCGACGTCCGCCTCCAGCAGCTCGCGCACAAGCGGAAGTCGCTCCCGGAGCACGCCGAGATCGACTCCCTGAACCGGGACCTCACCCAGCTGCGCGACCTGCTCGTCGCCGCGCAGACCGAGGAGAGCGACTGCGCGCGCGAGCAGACCAAGGCCGAGCAGGACGTCGACCAGGTGCGCCAGCGCGCCGTCCGCGACCAGAAGCGCCTCGACTCCGGCGCCGTCTCCTCGCCCAAGGACCTCGAGAACCTCCAGCGCGAGATCGCCTCCCTCGCCAAGCGCCAGGGCGATTTGGAGGACGTCGTCCTCGAGGTCATGGAGCGCCGCGAGTCCGCCCAGGAGCGGGTCGCCGAACTCACCGAGCGGGTCGGCTCCGTCCAGGGCCGGATCGACGACGCGACCGCCCGCCGGGACGCGGCGCTGGAGCAGATCGACGGCGAGACCGCCTCCGTGACGAAGGAGCGCGAGGTCGTCGCCGCCTCCGTGCCGGCCGCGCTGCTCAGCCTGTACGACAAGCTGCGCGAGCAGCAGGGCGGCATCGGCGCGGCCAAGCTGTACGCCCGCACCTGCCAGGGGTGCCGTCAGGAGCTCGCCATCACCGAGCTGAACGAGATCCGCGCCGCCGCCCCGGACACCGTGGTGCGCTGCGAGAACTGCCGCCGCATCCTGGTCCGCACGACGGAGTCGGGACTGTAGGGAACCACCGGTAGGGGATCGAGTCCGATGCGGGAGTTCGTCGTCGAGGCGGACGGCGGGTCACGGGGCAACCCCGGACCGGCCGGTTACGGGGCCGTGGTGAGCGACGCGGCGACGGGGGAGACCCTGGCGGAGGCGGCCGAGTACATCGGCGTCGCCACCAACAACGTCGCCGAGTACCGGGGCCTGCTGGCCGGTCTGCGCGCCGCCCGGGAGCTGGACCCGCAGGCCCGGGTGCACGTCCGGATGGACTCCAAGCTCGTCATCGAGCAGATGTCGGGCCGCTGGAAGATCAAGCACCCGGCGATGAAGCCGCTCGCGGCTGAGGCCGCGACGGTCTTCCCGCAGGACCGGGTCACCTACGAGTGGATCCCCCGCGAACGCAACGCCCACGCGGACCGTCTGGCCAACGAGGCGATGGACGCCGGCAGGCGGGGCGAGCAGTGGTCGGCGGAGGCAAGCCGCGCCGACCTGGACACCCCACCGGCCACCCCGGCCGTACCGGCCCCGGAGGGGCCGCCCGGCGACGCGACGGCGGGGGCGGCACGGGTACGGGCGGCCCTGGCGTCGGCGGGCGGCGCTGCCGCGCCCGGTGAGCCGGGGCCGGAACGGCGCCCCGCGGCCGGGGGTGCCGCCGTGACCGGTGGCGCGGACCTGGCGGGGGCAGCCCGGGGCCGCAGCGTGGAGGACGCCTCCGGCGCAGGGCCGGACACGGAATCCGGCGCCAGGGCCGACGACCCGGAAGCAGCGGACGTTCCGGGCGGGCGCGCCGCCGAAGGAAGCCGCGGCGGAGCGGGCGGTCCGGCACCGACGGACCGGGCTCCTGGCCGCCGGGCGGCGGAGCCCCGCGCCACGGGGGTCCGAGCCGCGGGCGCATCGGGCGAGGGCCCCGCGGCCGGAGGGCCGAGCAGGCCGGCAGGGGGAGCCCCCGCCGACGCCGACCGTCGGGCCGCGCAAGCCGTGGCCACCCCCTCCTCCGGGTGGGCGCCCGCCGACATGGGGACGCCGGCCACCTTCGTGCTGCTGCGGCACGGCGAGACGCCGCTCACCCCGCAGAAGCGGTTCTCCGGCAGCGGGGGCAGCGATCCCTCCCTCTCGGACGTCGGGCGCGAGCAGGCCGAGAAGGTCGCCGCCGCGCTCGCCCGGCGCGGCACCGTGCAGGCGGTCGTCGCCTCGCCCCTCGCCCGTACGCGGGAGACCGCGCGCATCGTCGCCGCCCGGCTCGGGCTCGACGTGGCCGTCGAGGACGGGCTGCGGGAGACGGACTTCGGCGCGTGGGAAGGCCTCACCTTCGGCGAGGTGCGCGAGCGGTACCCCGAGGACCTGGACGCCTGGCTGGCGTCCCCGGACGCCCGGCCCACCGGCGGCGGCGAGAGTTTCGCGGCCACCGCCGCCCGGGTCGGGGAGGCCCGCGACAAGCTCCTCGCGGAGTACCGGGGCCGCACGGTCCTGCTGGTCACGCACGTGACCCCGGTCAAGACCCTGATCCGGCTCGCCCTGGGCGCCCCGCCCGAGGCGCTGTTCCGCATGGAACTGTCCGCCGCCTCGCTGTCCGCCGTGGCGTACTACGCCGACGGCAACGCCAGCGTCCGGCTGTTCAACGACACGTCCCACCTGCGGTAGCGCCCCGCGGGTCCCGCCCGCCGGGTCACCGCAGCGCCGCCGCCTCCCGCGCGAGCCGTTCCACCCGGTCCCAGTCGCGGGCGGCCACCGCGTCCTCCGGCAGCATCCAGCTTCCGCCGACGCAGCCCACGTTGGGCAGCGCCAGGTACTCCGGGGCGGTGTCCGGCCCGATCCCCCCGGTGGGGCAGAAGCGGACCTGCGGCAGCGGACCCGCCAGGGACTTCAGATACGCCGTGCCGCCGGCCGCCCGCGCCGGGAAGAACTTCATCTCCCGCACCCCGCGCTCCAGCAGCGCCATCGCCTCCGACGCCGTGGACACCCCCGGCAGGAACGGCACGTCCGCCGCCCGCATCGCCGCCAGCAGCGTGTCCGTGCACCCCGGGCTGACCAGGAACCGCGCCCCCGCCGCCACCGCGTCCGTCACCTGGTCCGGTGTGAGCACCGTCCCGGCGCCGACCACGGCCCCCGGCACCTCGGCGGCGATCGTCCGGATCGCGTCCGGCGCGGCCGGGGTCCGCAGGGTCACCTCGATCGCGGGCAGCCCGCCCGCCACCAGCGCCCGCGCCAGCGGCACGGCGTCGGCGGCGTCCTCGACCACGACCACGGGCACCACGGGAGCGAGCCCGAGCACCGAGAAGGAGGCGCCGGGCGCGCCGGACGACGGCAGGGGAGCGTTCATGGCGCTCATCCTGCCGTCGGCACGCACCCTGCGCAAAGGCCGTTGCGCATCACGCAACGGAGGTGCTCAGTGCACCTCGTCCACCAGCACGTTCAGCGCCCACGCCGTCCCCGCACGGGCCGGCGCGGCGGCCTCCACCACGTACCCGAGGTCCCGCAGCGCCTCCACCAGCTCCGCCGGATCCTTCGGCACGGCCCCCGCCGTCAGCAGACTCCGTACCATCCGGCCCTTGGTCGCCTTGTTGAAGTGGCTGACCACCTTCCGCGTCGGCGCGTGCAGCACACGGACCGTCGCCGTCCGCCCGGCCACCTCGCCCTTCGGCTTCCACGCCGCCGCGTACGCCGCCGAGCGCAGGTCGAGGACCAGCCCCGACCCCGCCGCTTCCGGCAGCACCTGAGCCATCGGCGCCCGCCAGTACGCGCCCAGCGCGCCCAGGCCGGGCAGCCTGACGCCCATCGAGCAGCGGTAGGAGGGGATGCGGTCGGTCACCCGGACCGCGCCCCACAGCCCGGAGAACACCAGCAGCGATCTCGCGGCCCGCCGCTTCGCCGCCGCGTCGAGCGAGGCCAGGCCGAGCGCGTCGTACAGCACGCCGGTGTAGATCTCCCCGGCCGGGCGGGCTCCGGCGGTGCGCAGCTCGCGGTTCTTCGCGACCTCGCCCCGCAGGACCTCGCTCAGTCCGAGCACCTCGCGCGCCTTGTCCTCGTCGCCGGAGCAGAGGTCGACCAGCTCGGTGAGGACCTCCTCCCGCGCGGCGGTCAGTCCCGGCAGCGACAGGGACTCCGTCCGCAGCGGGGCACCGCGGCCGGAAGCGGCCTTGCCTTCGGACGGCGGCAGCAGGACAAGCACAGGTACTCCTTCGGTCGAGCTCGCCTGTCAGGGTACGGCGTGGCCCGCGGACCCCTGCGGGGCGGCGGCGAGCGCCCGGACCAGGCCGTCGGCGTCGTCGGCGTGGAAGCGGACCACGCGCACGTCCCGGGTGCGGCCGAGGAACGACCGGTGCGCGACCGGCTCCGCGAGCTCCACCGTCACGGTCGTCCGCGAGCCGACGGCGAGGTTCAGCTCCCCGTCCGCCGGTTCGTGCGTCATCCGCAGCTCACGCCGCACGGACGTGATCAGCTCCCGCGGTATCCGCAGGTCGACGCGGACGGCCCGGCGGACCCGCAGCCCGTCGGGCCCGACGACGTGCGGCCGTACGGCGGAGGCGGCGTACAGGGCGACGACGAGGACGACCGTGTAGACGTCCAGGAACAGCACCACCGCGTGCAGCGTCGGCCAGTCGCCCAGCAGCGCGGACATCGCCACCGTCTCCACCACGCACACGAACGCCAACCCGAACATCGTGGCCGCCTCCCCGCGCGCGTACCCGAAGGCGGTGCCTCCGCGCGTGCCGTGCGTACGCCGCGCCAGCCACAGGGCGAGGCTCGCCAGCAGCCGCGCCTCGTGCCGCACCAGCGCCCACCCCACCCGCACCGCCACCCTCACCGCACCGGTCCCTCCCGCTGTCCGCCGGCTCATGCCCGCCCCTCCGCGACGATCCGCAGCGCCCGGCGGAAGGCCTCCGCCTGGGCGGGGGCGAAATCCGCGTAGAGGGCGGCCAGGAAGCTGTTGCTCTCGTCGAGGACGGCGTCCTCCGGCAGCAGCTCGGCGGGCACGCACTCCGCGAGCGCGCGGGCGGCCTCGTCGACCCTGGGATCGTCGGGGCCCGCACCGTCGAGCTCGTCGAGCAGCCGGTACACGGCCATGGCCCGCTCCATCCCGCCCGGCGCCCCGACCACCCCGCTCATCAGGCCCATCAGCCGCTTCCGCTCCTCCGGCGGGGCCGAGGTCTCGATCAGCGCGAGGATCTCGCGGTCCTTCGCGGCCATGGGGGAGTCGGTGAGAGGGGCGGTGTCCCGGAACAGCGCGGCCAGCTCCGGAGAGACCGGACCCTCGGCGGCCGTCCCGCCCTCCGACTCCCGCAGCGTCCGCAGCCGCGCCCGCCGCTCCCGGATCGCCTCCTCCTGCCGCGCCAGGTCCTCGTCCAGCTCCGCCAGCACCTCGGCGAGGTCCTTGCCCGCGTCGTCCGCGAGCACGTCCCGCACCTCGGCGAGCCCGAGCCCCAGCTCGGTCAGCCGCCGGATCCGCGCCAGCACGACGGCGTGCCGCAGGGTGTAGTCCCGGTACCCGTTCCCGAGCCGCTCCGGCTCCGGCAACAGCCCGAGATGGTGGTAGTGCCGCACGGCCCGGGTGGTCACCCCGACGGCGGCGGCAAGCTCTCCGATCCGCATGCCCCCAGTAGAAACGTTGACGTCGCGGCAGGGTCAAGCGAACGCGGTGGCGTCCGACGGGGGCCGTGATCCTGTGCCACGATCAAGGCTGTTCGGCGATCCGGAGGGCGACGCGTACCGGGAGCACCGCACCGGCCCCTGGGCAAGCCCCTCACCCTCCCCGAACCCTTCGAAATTCGACCTGGACACCGCCGACTTCCTCTGATCCCCTGAGGGGCGGGGGTGCGACATCGTGGGGAACGTGCGGGAACAGGCCAGGTGGACCAGGGCGCGGCTGGGGCGGGGCGGGCCCGCGCTGGATCTGCTGACCGCGCGGTTCGACCGGCACGAGTACGCGCCGCACGTGCACGACGAGTACACGGTCGGGGTCACCGTCGGCGGGCTCGAGACGATCGCCTACCGCGGCGGGCGCATCGTGTCCGGGCCCGGCTCGATCGTCGTCCTGGAGCCCGGCGAGATGCACACCGGCGGCCCCGCCGCCCCCGAGGGCTACGCGTACCGCGCCCTCTACGCCGCCCCCGCCCTGCTCGGCGACGGCACCCTCGGCACCGCCCTGCCGTACTTCCCGGTGCCCGTCCTGCACGACCCGGAGCTGGCCGCCGCCCTGCGCCGTGCGCACACCGACCTCAGCGCCCACCCGGACCCGCTGGAGGCCGAGTCACGCCTGCCCTGGCTGCTCGCCGCGCTGGCCCGCCGCCACTCCACGTCCCGTGCCGTCCCCGGCGCCGTCCCCGGCGCCCGGTCCGTCGCGCACACCGTCCGCGACCGCCTCGCCGACGAGCTCCTCGCCCCGCCCTCCCTCGGAGACCTCGCAGCCGACCTCGGCCTCTCCCGCTACCAGCTGCTCCGCGCGTTCCGTACGGCGATGGGCGTGCCGCCGTACGCGTGGCTCGCCCAGTACCGGGTGACCCGGGCCCGCGCCCTGCTGGACGCGGGGGTGCGGCCCGCGGAGGCGGCCGCCCTCGTCGGCTTCGCCGACCAGGCGCACCTCACCCGGTGGTTCCGCCGCGTCCTCGGGGTGACCCCGGCGGCGTACCGCAACAGCGTTCAAGACGCCGGGCGCTGAACCGGCGGACACTCCCCGCATGACTGCACGCGGCTGGTTCCTGTTCTCCCTGATGGGAGTGGTCTGGGGCATCCCCTATCTGATGATCAAAGTGGCGGTGGACGAGGTGTCCCCGTCGGGCGTGGTCTTCGCCCGCTGCGCCGTCGGGGCGCTCCTCCTGCTCCCCTTCGCCCTGCGCCAGGCGGGCCTCGTCCGCACCCTGCGGGCGCACTGGAAGCCGATGCTGGCGTTCGCGGTCATCGAGATCGTCGGCCCCTGGTACACCCTGACCGACGCCGAACGCCACCTCTCCAGCTCCACGGCCGGCCTGCTGATCGCGGGCGTCCCGATCGTCGGCGTCCTGCTGTCCCGCGCCTTCGGCCGGGCGGAGTCCCTGGGCCCCCGCCGGACCGCGGGCCTCGCCCTCGGGCTCGGCGGTGTGGGAGTCCTCACCGTCCCCCACCTGACCGGCGGCGACGCCCTCTCCCTCGCGGAGGTCCTGGTCACGGTCGTCGGCTACGCGACGGCGCCGCTGATCGCCGACCGCCACCTCAAGGACGTCCCCACGCTGCACCTGATCACGCCCTGCCTGGCCCTGGCCGCCCTGGTCTACGCCCCCGCCGCGATCGCGAGCCGCCCGGCGGCCCTCCCCGCCCCGGAGACCCTGGCCGCGCTGGCCGCCCTCGGCGTCGTCTGCACGGCGGTGGCGTTCGTCGCCTTCCTGGAGCTGATCAAGGAGGCGGGCCCGATCCGCGCCTCGGTGATCACGTACGTCAATCCGGCGATCGCGGTGGCGGCCGGCGCGCTCTTCCTGGACGAGGCCCTGACCGCGACGGTGGTGGCCGCCTTCGTCCTGATCCTCACCGGATCGGTGCTGGCCAACGCGCGGGAGCGGAAGCCGGCCGGGCGGCGGGTACCATGGTCGACACGGCAGACGAGCCGGGCGGACGGCCGCGTGGAGTCCCCGTGAGGGGGCTTCCCGAGGAACGTCCGGGCTCCACAGGGCAGGGTGGTGGCTAACGGCCACCCGGGGTGACCCGCGGGACAGTGCCACAGAAAGCAGACCGCCCGGCGCTCCGGCGCCGGGTAAGGGTGAAACGGTGGTGTAAGAGACCACCAGCGCCTGAGGTGACTCAGGCGGCTAGGTAAACCCCACCCGGAGCAAGGTCAAAAGGAAGCACCCCGGTGCTTCTGCGCGGACGTTCGAGGGCTGCCCGCCCGAGTCCGCGGGTGGACCGCACGAGGCCGGTGGCAACACCGGTCCTAGATGGATGGCCGTCGCCCCGGCTCCCGCGAGGGAACCGGTGAACAGAACCCGGCGTACAGCCCGGCTCGTCCTGTCGCACCCCTTCCGGCCCAGGCCGGAGGGGGTCTCCGCGCTGACGACGGACGCAGGAGCGGCCCGTGGTGCCGGGGCGCACCGCGGCGGGGCCAGTGGTCGGCCGAGGATCCGCACGCCGAGGGCGCCACCCGTTCGGACCCGATGAGTGGGCGTGGCGGCGGGTGGCCGCCAGCATGGAGCGTGCTGTCCCACCTCCGAGGGAGAGATATGGCCGAGACCGACTTCGACGTGTCCGGGAACGGCCGGCCCGTGCGGCGCGGCGATCGCGGTTCCGGCGTGGTGGACCTGAGGCGTGTGGGAGTGCATCCCGACTTCTGGTATCCGGTCACGCGGTCCAGGAAGGTGCGCAGGGGCCAGGTGATCGGCGCCGCGTTCGCCGGTGAGCGGATCGCGCTCTACCGCGGGCGCAGCGGTGCCGTCCACGCGCTGGAGGACCGGTGCGCCCACCGGCAGGTGCCGTTGAGCATGGGGGTCGTGGAGGGCGAGACGCTCCGCTGCTGCTATCACGCCTGGGCCTACCGCGGCGACGGCCGGATCTCACAGATCCCGTACCTCGCCACAGGCGACGCCCGGCCGCCGCGCGGCGTGCGGGGCTACCCCGTCCGGGAGGCGTACGGCCTGGTGTTCGTCTTCCCGGGCGATCCGCAGAAGGCGGCGGTCACCCCCCTGCCGGAGCTGCCGGCGTTCGGTTCGCCCGCGTACCGGACCATGACCTTCTCCCGGACGGTGCGCTGCCACTACTCGTTCATGCACGAGAACCTGCTCGACATGAACCACCAGTTCCTCCACCGGGGTGTCGTCGGCAGGCTCCACCCCGAGCTGCTGGAGTACCGCACCGGCGAGCGGTCGGTGGAGGCCAGGTACCTGTTCACCCACGCAGGAGGCAAGCGGAACCGCGGTGCCGGCCTGCTGGCGGGCGAGGGCCTCGGGGGCGGCGACTCCGCCGACCTGATGACCATCCGCACGGACTACCCGTACCAGACGCTCGACCTGCTCCCGGAGAACGCTGAACGCCCGGCCTTCCGCCTGTGGACCGCGTACGTGCCCGAGGACGCCGAGCAGCGGCGGTGTCGCGCGTACGGCCTCCTCATGATCGAGAAGCCCGGGATCCCGGGCGCGCTGCACCTCGCCTGGCCGCTCATCAGACGCTTCACCGAGCGGGTGTTCGCCGAGGACCGCATGGCCGTCGAGGCCGAGCAACGGGCGTGGGACGAACAGGGCGAGGACCGCAACCACGAGGTCTTCGCCCTCATTCTGGACGTGCGCGAGGTGCTGCGCGCCAACGGTGTGCCGCTGTAGACGGGGCATCGGGACGTCCGTCCGCACCCGGTGCGTCGACGCCCAGCGACAGCAGCCGCAGGTCGGCTTCGGGCCTCGCTGCGGACACATGGTGCCCGGGCTGTCCGGGCGCGATCCACTCCGTCAGCCTCTCGAGGTAGGCCCGCACCGTCACGCCCTCTGCCGCGGCCGCCGCCGCCAAGCGGTCGTACGTGGCGGTCGAGACGCGGAGGTCCCGTTCAGGCATCGGCCGGCTGCCTCCCCTCGGCCAGCAGGTCGAGCAGTTCCTCCGCCCACGACGGGTCGTAGCGGTCGAGGCGGGGCATGCCCCCCTCGCCGGGATCGCCCGTCCACCGGACGTGCGCGCCGGGGTTGTGGACCGCGTACCCGCCGGGCGCGAACAGGTGAGGGCTGCCCTGGATGCCGGGCCCCTGGGCGACGCGGAACTGCGCGTAGATCTCCGCGCGGCCGGCGCCGCGTTCGAGAGCGCGGGCCAGGGCCTCTTCGTCGACGTGCTCGCACCCGGCGGCGACGTCGAGGATCTCGGAGGGAATGCTGACGCACCGGCTCTCGACGTAGAACGCGTGCCGCAGTCCGGCGTCCAGTTCGTCGCTGCCGCGCAGGCCGCCCACGGACGGGTCCTTCGCGGCCTGGACGGCTTCCATCGCGGGCAGCATCGTCGAGGGGTAGTCGTACTCCCGCCCGGCCCACGGACGCCAGCCGAGGTCGGGGCGGTGCCCGGAGATCACCACGATCTCGGGCTCCACGATGAACTTGGGCGTGGGCTGGTGGTTGAACAACTCCAGCGGGAAGGCCCGGTGGTCGATCAGGAGATCCTGCTCCCGTTCCCGGGCCGCGGTGCGCAGCGTGTGCAGGGCGAGGGTGGCCCAGGGGCACCCCAGATCCGACCAGACGGTGACGGGCCGGGGTTCAGGGGCAGCGCTCATGGTGTCCTCCTTGGTAGCGGGACCACACCGGGGTCCCCGAGGTGTGCCGCGTCGTGGAAATCCCATGGTGACGCGCGTGCGGCGCCCGGCGCCCGATGCCGGTGCTACTTCGTCAGGTCGCCCGGTGCCGGGCTCCGCGGAGATGCCGGCCGGCCGGGACGGTGGTCCGGACACCGTCCGGACCGTGCGTCCGGGACAGGGACGCGCGGAGGAGAGGGAGGCGGTGGTGGCCCGGCCACCGCCGTCCGTCACAAGTCCTGTGCTCGGTGTACCTGGGACGGGAACCCCGCCTGCCGCACAGTGGACGGGCAGCCCTTCGGACCGTCTTCGTCTACTCCCGATGGAGAGTCCGTTCCATGAGTGTGGTCGCACTGAGCCCTGACCAAGCGCAGAGTCCGACCAGGCACGAGCTGTCGTACGCACCTCCGTGCAACGTATCGCTGCCGGAGATGTGTTCACGGCTGTTCGCCTCCCTGCCCCGCAGCGATCAACGTCGCAAGGGCATGGACTACATACGTGGTTTGCTGGAGGTGAGGGGACGCAAGTCGATACGCAACATCGCCGCGCTTGTCGGGGGACAGGCGACGGAGCAGAGCCTGCACCACTTCATCAGCGATTCGAGCTGGGAATGGGGTCCGGTGCGCCGGGCCCTGGCCTGGTACACGGTGAGTGTGGTCCCGCCACAGGCGTGGGTGGTGCGGCCCATGGTCATCCCCAAGGCGGGACGGCACTCCGTCGGAGTGGAGCGGCGCTTCTTCCCGGAGCACGGGCAGATGCTCAACGCCCAGCAGGCCGTGGGCGTATGGGTGGTCGGTGAGGAGGCGAGCGTGCCGGTCAACTGGCGGCTCCAGCTCTCCCCGGCCTGGCTGGCCGAGGACCGTCGGCGCCGCGCGTCCATACCGGACGACGCGTCGGCGGAGACCCTCGGTGAGTGCTCGCTGCGGGCCTATCTGGAGACGGCGGCCTGGCGACTGCCGTCCCGCCCTCTGGTGATGGACGCCCGCGGCGGTGACATCACCTCGACGGTGTCGCAACTCCTCGACCGGGGGACGCAGATGATGCTCAGGGTGGACGACTCCCTGCGGCTGTCGGTGCGGGACCCCGCGCTGAAGGGCTTCGACACCACCCCCAGGCCCGTGCACCAGATCATGAGCGCCAGCCGGGGCCTGCAACGGCCGGTGGTGTGGCCGGGCGACGGGGCGGTCAGGTGTTCCGGGCTCGTCACCGCGGTACGGGTGGCGCTGCCCGCCGCCGCGGGCCGGCGGGCCGGCCGCGGGGACGGTGACCTGCTGCTGCTCGGGCTGGGGAACAACGACCGGCGCCGGCCGCGGGAGGTGTGGCTGACCGACCTGACGTCGGTTCCGCCCGCGTTCCTGATGCGGTTGCGGGGAATGCTCTCCCGGGTCGACCAGGACCTCGCCCACGGAGCCGACCAGGTGGGGATCCGCGACTTCGCCGGACGCTCCTACCGCGGCTGGCACCGCCACGTCACCCTTGCGTCCGCCGCGCACGTCCTGGCGGCCCTGGGCGACGCCGACGACGCCGAACTGGGTTATGCGTCCTGATCCCCGGCCGACTCGTCGCGTTCCCGCAGCACACGCCGTATCCGTGACATGCGGAGCGCGAGCTGGACCTCCAGGGCGCGTTCCGGCTTCTGCCAGTCCGGGCCGATCAGCTCACCGATGCGCTCCAGCCGGCGGGCCACGGTGTTGGGGTGCACGTGGAGTTGCTCGGCCGCGTACGTGGGACTGCCGCCGGTGTCGAAGTAGGCGTCCAGCGTGCGGATCAGCTCCGTCAGCCGCTGCTCGTCGTAGTCGAGCACGGCTCCTATGGTGCTCTGGATGAACCGGTCGGCGTCCACGTGGTCCGACAGCAGGAGCCCCAGGAACCCCAGCTGGTGGGTCGAGGCGGAGGTTCCCGCGGCGCCCAGGGCGGTCATCGCGTCCAGGCAGCGTGCCGCTTCCCGGTACCCGTGGAGGACCGCTCCGGGGTCCGACACGGGTCCGGAAGCGCTGACCGTGGGCGGACCGCCGGGCAGGGACGACAGCTCGTCGTGCACCGTCCGGGCGGCCGCGCCCGGGTCGGTGCCCGGCAGCAGCAGCACGATGTCGCTCTCGTGCGTCGCCCGGAGCCCGTTCAGACGGCGTGCGCAGGCCGATGCCCGGCTCACCGCGTGTGCCCGTGCGCCCTCTTCGACGCGGGCGATCACGACGACGTGCGGCTGGTCGAGCCCGATGCCCAGCCGGCGGGCGCGCCGCTCCAGCAGTTCCCGGGGGCGGACCACACTGATCAGCAGGTCCTCGAGCAGTTCGTCCCGGACGTGCCCGTCCACCGGGCCCTGGCCTTCCTGGAGGGACAGCAGCACCGCGACGACGCGCGCCGCGTACCGCAGCAGTGCCGCGGCGCCGGCGGTCAGGGCCGGACCGGCCTGGACGTACAAGGCGCCCAGGTGGTGACTGCCGGCGAGGACCGGTACGGACCAGATGCCGTCCTGGAGGAGGACGGGGGCGGGATCCAGCAGGACACCGGCGGCCTTCTCGGCGCGGGCGAACTCCTCGCCGCGCCCGGACAGATCACCGGACACGGCGATCGTCGTACCCTGCGGGCCGCACAGCAGCACCGGCGCCCCCAGTCTGACGTGGCACTCCTCCACCAGCAGCTGCGGGGCACAGCCGTCGAGCACCAGGGCGAGCAACGCCCCTTGGGCCTCGGTGAGCCCGCGTGCGTCGGCCAGGTCCGCCTCGGCGCGCGACAGCCGGTCCCGCAGCGCCGACATCTCCGCGAGCGTCTCGTCCAGGTACACGGCCCGTGACAGCGCCACACCGCCGATCTCGGCGAGCATGTTCGTCAGCGCGATCTCGTCCGCGGAGAAGTGGCGCACGCTGCGGTCCGCCACGTGCAGCGAGCCGGCGAAGGCGGTGCCGCGGCTCAACGGCACGGCGAGCACGGCGTGCAGTCCCTCGGCGTCGATCCACTGATCGAGCTCGGCGGCGTGCCGGAAACTGTCGTCCGTCAGGTAGTCGGAGGTCCACAGCGGCGCGCGGTGTGCCAGTACCGCGGCCGCGAGACCGGCTCCCTCCGGTAATCGGAGCTGCGTGTTGAGCATCGTGACGTGACCGTCGAGCGAGTGCAGCCGTAACGCCCCGTCGTCCTCGGCGGCGGGCAGGGTGACCCACGAGACGTCGACGCCGAGCAGCAGCCGCGCCCGGCGGGTGATGATCTTGAGGGTGTCCTCGACCGTGTGCGGGCTCGCCAGATCGGAGGCGGTGTCGACGAGCGTGGCGAGGGCGGCGCTCCGCTGCTGCCGGCGCTCGAGCCGGGCCTGGATGTTCAGCGCCAGCCGTTTGATGCGCTCCACCGTGTGCAGGTCGGCGCCGGTCACGCCCTGTCTTCGCGCCTCCTCGACCACGGCTTCGAACCGGTTCGCCGACCCTTCACCGGCCAGGAGGTCCAGCAGGGCCAGCACAGCCGCCACCGCTTCGTCCTTCGTCCCCGACACGAGGTCCTCCGGTGTCTCGATTCCCCAGCGCTGGCAGTGACGGTGCACGAGGCCGAGTCGCACGGGCCACAGCTCCCCGGGTGCAACAGGACACCACCCGCGTGCATTCCGCGAGCCGCGCCCGCGCACCGAGAGCCACAGCCTCTCCCCCGTGAGGTTGCCTGGGGGCCTACGGTCCGCTGACCCCCGCGAATTCCCTTCGAGAGTATGCCAGTTGCCGTATGCGGTGAGACTCCGGAAAACGGGTGCGTGCCGTCACACCCGAGGGGTGTGACGGCACGCCCGGATCGAGGCCGTCGAAGGTCAGAGCGACAGGAGCGAGACGATGGCGGGGCCGAAGGCGGCACCGAGGAGATACGCGAGGTTGAACAGGCCGATGGCCGGGGGGCGTTCGGCGTCGGGGACGGCCGAGGTGGCGTGCACCGCGAACGCGCCCTGGCCCGAGGCGGCCGCGATCGACGTCAGGGCCTGAGCGGCCAGCAGGACCGCGGGGGAGGTGCCGACGGCCGCCAGCACCGCTCCCGCGAGGGCCAGACCCACCAGCGCGGTGATCACGACCCGGCGTCCCGCCCGTGCCGCCGAGACCGCCACGACGAACCAGGACAGGGCGCCGCCCAGCAGCAGCGGCCACACCATGGCGACGCCGATCTCACTGGTGGACCACGACGTGTGGTCCTCCAGCCGCTCCGGAATCGCGTACATCATGCCGAAGTTGACCACCGCCAGGCACAGCGCGAGACCGGCCGCGACCAGGAAGCCCGGGTTGCGGAGCAGGACGGCGGGGACGAAACCCCGCGGCCGTGCGCGCACCTGGGCCGCGAGCAGCCCCGCGGCGAGGACGGAGCAGACCCCGGCGGCCAGGGGCTGGTGGGGCACGAACACCAGCGCGGTGACCAGCGCGGTCAGCAGCACCGCGCCCAGCGGGTCGAACGGCTCCCGGGTGACCGGGGCGCCGTGCGCGCACCGGGCCACGGCGAACGGCACGGCCACGGCGCTCAGCACGGGCAGCGCGAGGGTGGCCTGCCAGGACAGCAGGTCGTTGACGAGGGAACCGGCCAGCGGGGCCGTCGAACCCACCACGGCGAGCGAGGCGGTGACCAGTCCCATGGCGCGGGGCGAGCCGGCCAGGCTCATGGCCGTCGCCGTGAGGCCGGCCGTGCCGAGGCCCATCAGGGCGGTGCCCAGGACGAGCACCGGCAGTACGGGGACGCCGGCCACCAGGCCCGCCCCCAGCAGGACGAGCAGACCGCACGTGGTGAGGGCGGTCCGGGCGCCCCGGCGGTCGAGCAGCCCGGCCAGCAGCGGCGTCCCGACGGCTATGCCCCAGCCGAACGCGGTCACCGTCCAGGTGACGGCGCCGGTGGAGACGTCGAGGTCCCGCGCGGCGTCGTCCAGGACCAGGGCCGGGCCCGCGATACCGAAGGACAGGGGGCCGGCCATCAGGGCCAGCCAGAGGGCCGCGGGTCCGTGGAACGGGCCGCGGGTGTCGGTTGCGTGAGGTTTCCTGCCCGGCGCGGCGGGACCCTGGGCGCCGGACTCGGCGAGTGAGTTGCTCATCGGTGCTCCCTGAGCGGTCGGTTGTCGCTGGACCACCCTGGCCCGGTCCGGCGTGCAGCCCTTCGGGGGAGAAGGCGCCGGCCGGGCCAGGGAGTCGGGGATCGGGGCAGGAGGCGAGCGGGGCGGGGCGGGCCGGGCCGGGCGCCGACCGGGAGCCCCGCTGCCGCCTGCCCGGGGGATCAGCCGTCCAGCGTCGGGTAGTCGGTGTAGCCCCGGTGGTCGCCTCCGTAGAAGGTCTCCGGGTCGGGCGTGTTGTAGGGGCCGCCGGCCTTGATCCGCGCGGGCAGGTCGGGGTTGGCGAGCCACAGCGAGCCGATGCTCACCGCGTCGCACAGGCCCTCCGCCAGGACCGCCTCGGCGGCCTCGGGCGTCACCGCGGCCTCCTCGCCCGTGGCGTGCGGGTTGAGGATCAGGACGCCCGGCCACTCGCGCCGGATCAGCTTCGTGATGTCACGGCCGCCGAACTCCATCAGGTGGACGTAGGCGAGGCTGAGCGGCGCCAGGGCGCGGATCAGGGCCTCGTACAGCGCGGCGGAGTCGCTCTCCTCGATGCCGTTGGTGGTGTTGGCGGGGGAGAGGCGGATGCCGACCCGCTCCGGGCCGATCGCGTCGCTGACCGCCTGGGCGACCTCGACGGCGAAGCGGATGCGGTTGTCGACGCTGCCGCCGTAGGCGTCGGTGCGCAGGTTGGTGTTGTCGGCGAGGAACTGGTGGATCAGGTAGCCGTTGGCTCCGTGCAGCTCCACACCGTCGAACCCGGCCTCCATCGCGTACTTGGCGGCCGCGATGTGGTCCTCCACCGCCCGGGCGATGTCCTCCAGGTCCATGGCCTTGGGCGTGGGGTGGTCCAGCATGCCCTCCGGCGTGTACATCCGGCCGCCCGAGGCCACCGCCGAGGGGGCCAGCGGCAGTGCGCCGTCGGGGTAGAGGCTGGGGTGCCCGATCCGGCCGGAGTGCATGATCTGCACGAAGATCCGGCCCTGCCGCTCGTGCACCGCGTCGGTCACCCGACGCCATGCCTCCACCTGCTCGGGCGTGTGCACGCCCGGTGTGTCGATGTAACCCTGCCCGATCACACAGGGCTGCGTGCCCTCGGTGATGATGAGGCCCGCTCCGGCGCGCTGTCCGTAGTACTCGGCCGCCAGCGGGGTCTGTACGCCGCCCTTGGCCCGGCTGCGCGTCATCGGCGCCATGACGAGCCGGTTGGGCAGCGTCAGCTTGCCCAGGGGCAGCGGTTCGAAGAAGTGACTCACGATCTCCTCCATCGGGGAACCGGCTTGTTCCACACCGTAGGAAGGGGGGAGGTCAGGCCGAATCAGTAATATTTCTGAAACCGGATACGTATCTCGGCACGGCTCGCCTACCGGTGGGCCGCATCACGGGAGTGGGGGCACCTACGTGCTGTACGGCAGGTCCACCGAGCTCGCGGCGCTCGACGAACTGACCGCCGGGGCCCGCGAGGGACGCAGCGGTGCCCTGGTCCTGCGCGGTGAGGCGGGCATCGGGAAGACGGCCCTGCTCGACCGGACGGCGCAGTCGGCGTCGGCGTCGGGCATGCGGGTCCTGCGGGTCACCGGGGTCGAGCCTGAGGCTGACCTGGCCTTCGGCGGGCTGGTGCAGCTGCTGTGGCCGGTGCAGGACCGGCTGGACGGGTTACCCGAACCCCAGGCGGACGCCCTGCGGGCGGTCCTCGGGGCGACGCGCCCCCCGACGCGGGACAGGTTCCTGACCGGTCTCGCCGTGCTCACGCTGCTGGCGGACCTGGCCGAGCAGGGGCCGCTGCTGTGCCTGGTGGACGACGCCCAGTGGCTGGATCAGGCCACGTCCGACGCGCTCCTCTTCGCCGCCCGCCGGCTCGCCGCCGAGCAGGTGGCCATGGTGTTCGCCACCCGGGACGAGGGGTTCGCCGCCCCCGGGCTCACCGAACTGCGCCCCTCCCGGCTGGACACCGGCGACGCGGTGAGTCTCCTCGCCGACCTGGGACTGCCGCCCGCCCTGCGGGACCAGGTCATCGCCGAGTCCGCCGGGAACCCGCTGGCGCTCATCGAGTTCGGCGCCGCCCGCCGTGACGACCCCGGCAGCTTCACGCCCGTGACCGTCGCCGACCGGGTGCTGTCGTCGTACCGCACCCAGATCGCCGCGCTCCCCGAGAAGACGCGGCTGGCGCTGCTGTTCGCCGCGGCCGAGGGGCGGGGCGACCTGCCGCTGCAGATGAAGGCGGCCCGCACGCTCGGCGTGGGTCTGGAGGACCTGGAGGACGCGGAGCGGGCGGGCCTGATCCAGGTGACCGAGAGCACCGTCGTGTTCCGCCACCCGCTGATCGGGACCGCCGCCTACCAGGGAGCCGTACTGGCCCGGCGGATCGCCGTCCACCAGGCGCTGGCCGACGCCGCGGACGACCCCGACTGCCGGGCCCGCCATCTGCCGCTGGCCACGACCTCACCGGACGACGAGGTCGCCTCCGAACTGGTCGCCGCCGCCGAGCGGGCCGCCGACCGCAGCGCCTACGCCGCCGCCTCGCTCCTGCACCAGCAGGCCGCCCGGCTCACCCCCGACCGCCGCGCCCAGGTCCGCCGGCTCACCGACGCCGCGACCTGCGCGCTGAACGCCGGGCACGCCGGCCAGGCCCGGGACCTGGCCGAGCAGGCCGAGCGGTCCAGTCCCGAACCGGAGGACCTGGCCCGGCTCGCCCCCGTACGGGCCGCCGTGATGTTCGAGTCGGGGGAGCGGCGGGAGGCCGCCCGCCTGCTGCTGCGGACCCACGCGGCCGGCCCCGGCCTCGGCCCCGCCATCCTCCGCACCGGCGCCACGTACGGCTGGTTCGCCGGCGACGCGGACTCCGTGCGGGAGGCCGCCGAGCGGCTGGCGTCCCTCGGGGAGGCCGACCCGATGGTGGAGGGCATGGCCCACCTCGTCGACGACGACTACGCCCGCGGACTGCCCCTGCTGGAGCGCGCCGTCGCCGCCGGCCAGGACGGCTCGGACGCGGCGCGCACGCGCGCCCTGCACAGCGCGATCCTGCTCGGCGACGACGCCGCGGCCATGGAACTGGCCGCGGCCGAGGTGGCCCGCTGCCGCGCGCAGGGCCTCATCGGGGCCCTGCCCCAGGCCCTGCACCTGCTGGCGGAACGCCAGGTGCTGGCCGGGGCCCACCGGGACGCCGAGGCGTCGGTGGCCGAGGCCGTGGAGATCGCCCGCGACACCGGGCTGCGCGAGCGCGTCGCCTGGCTGGGCGGCGTTCCCGCCCGGATCGCGGCGATCGAGGGCGACGAGCGGCGCTGCCGCGACCTCGTGCGGGACGTCCCCGACGTCGGCCGGGTGGCCGGCGAGAGCGCCCTGAGCCTGCTGGAACTGGCGCGAGGCGACTACGAGGCGGCCCTCGGCCGGCTGGAGACCGCCGCCGGTCCGGGGCCGCAGCGCCACATGGCGATGGCCATGGCCACCGTCGCCGATCAGGTGGAGGCCGCGGTACGGCTCGGGCAGTCCGGGCGGGCCGAGCGGCCGATGCGCGCCTTCGAGGCCTGGGCGCGGGCCGGCCGGCAGCCGTGGGCGCTGGCGGTGGCCCACCGGTGCCGGGCGCTGGTCGACGGGCGCGAGGAGGACTACCGGGAGGCGGTCCGGCTGCACGGACAGGGCCGGCGGCCCTTCGAGCGGGCCCGTACCGCGCTGCTGTACGGGGAGTGGCTGCGCAGGGCCCGGCGCCGCAGCGAGGCCCGTGACACGCTCCGGTCCGCCCTGGAGGACTTCGAAGGGCTGCGCGCCGTGCCCTGGGCGGAACGCGCGCGTGCGGAGCTGCGGGCGGCGGGTGACGCGACGACGAGCGCCAAGGCCACCGCGGAGAACGTCCTCGACCGGCTGACCCCGCAGGAGCTCCAGGTGGTCCGGCTGGCGGCGGACGGCAACAGCAGCCGGGAGATCGCCGCGCAGCTGTTCCTCAGCCGCAGGACCGTCGAGCACCATCTGTACAAGGCCTATCCCAAGCTGGGCGTCGGCTCCCGGCGGGAACTGGCCCGTCTCAACCTGGTCTGAAGGGGCGGATCTGACAGAGATGGTTCCGATCTGACAGATCCGCGACGGCGTCCGGGCCGCTCGCGGACGAGGCCGGGTCCTCTTTGCCAGAATCCGTGACCATGATGCGTGCTGCCTACATTGAACAGCTCGGATCTCCGGACGTCATCCGTTACGGTGATCAGCCCACGCCGGAACCGGGGCCGACCGACGTCCTGGTGGACGTCACGGCCGTCTCGGTCAACCACGTCGACACCTTCGTGCGCTCGGGCGCCTGGCGCACCCCGCTCACCTTCCCCTTCGTCATAGGCCGGGACCTCACCGGCACCGTCGCCGCGGTCGGCACCGGAGTCCACCGGTTCCGGCCCGGCGACCGGGTGTGGTGCAACAGCCTCGGCCACGACGGCCGTCAGGGGGCCGCCGCCGAGCGGGTGGTGGTGCCCGTCGACCGGCTCTACCGCCTGCCGGAGGGCGCCGACCCGTTCGAGACCGTCGCGCTGGCCCATCCGGCCGCGACCGCCTATCTCGGCCTGTTCACCCACGGGCGGCTCCGCTCCGGCGAGACCGTCGTCGTGGTCGGCGCGGGCGGGAACGTCGGGAGCGCCCTGGTGGTGATGGCCGCCGCGGCGGGCGCCCGGGTCGTGGCCGTCGCCTCCGCGCGGGACGCCGGGTACTGCCGCGGACTCGGCGCCGACCACGTCGTCGACTACCGGGACCCCGACGTGCCCGGGCGCATCCGCGCCGCCGCCCCGGCGGGCGCCGACCTCTACCTCGACGCCGCCGGCACCAACGACCTGGAGACCGCGGTGGACCTGCTCGCCGGGCGGGGGCGGATCGTGCTGCTCGCCGGACTGCGCTCCCGGCCGGTGCTGCCGGTGGGGCCGCTGTACCTGAGGGACCGCTCGATCCACGGCTTCGCCATCTCGCACGCCACCGCCGAGGAGCTCGCCGAGGCCGCCAGCGCCGTCAACCGGCTGGTCGCCGACGGCCGTCTGAGGCCCCGGGCGATCGAGCGGCTGCACCTGAGCGACGCCGCCGAGGCCCACCGCCGGCTGGAGGAGGGCAAGGTGCACGGAAAACTCGTGCTGAGCGTCGCCGACGGGGCCTGAGCCGGGCGGGGCGCGCGGCGCCGGTGAAATGCGGGAATTCGGACCTGACAAATGAGAAAGCCGCTCTTTGACCGGCGCCGGGCAGCCCCGACAGAATTCTGCACATGACTCAGTCAATCATCGACACCTCGCCGCTCTTCGAGCTCAAGGCCGACATTCACATTTCCGCGACCCCGCTCGAGGTCTACTCCGTCGTCAGCGATCTGCCGCGCAGTGCCGAATGGAGCCCCGAATGCCGGGGCGGCACGTGGGTCTCCGGCGAACCGTCCACCGTCGGCGCCGTCTTCCGCGGCGAGAACCTCCGCAGCGAGGACGTCGTCGCCTGGGCGCCCCTGGTGCGCGGCGTCTGGCACACCGAGTGCCGCATCACCGCCGCCGAGCCCGGCCGCACCTTCCAGTGGATGATGCTCACCCACGCCCGCGAGGACCAGGAGAGCATCTGGGGCTTCGACATGGCGCCCGCCGAGGACGGGTGCGTGCTCACCCACCACTTCCGCATGGGCCGGGCCACCGCCGGCATCCACAAGATCGTCGCCGACCTCGACGAGGACGACCGCAAGCGCTTCGTGGCCGACTGGACCGCCAAGCTCGAGCAGGACCTCGACGCGACGCTGAAGCGCATCAAGGACGTCATCGAAAAGCGGTGACAATTCCCGTTGATCCGTACGGGAGCCCGAATTCAAACGGCCCGCCGCACGGCTGCGGAACAGTCACGGCGGAGGAGAGGGTGGGCAGATGTTTCTCCAGCGCATCGGAAACAAGGGAATTCGGCTGGGCACGCTCTTCGACCGGGCCGCGGCCCGGCATCCGGCGAATCCCGTGATTCTCGACCATGATCTCGACGTCGCTCCGGAACGCGGGCGCCGCATGACGCTCACGGAGGTCGCCGACCTCGTCGACGACCTGGCCTCCCGGCTGTGGGCGGCCGGCGTCCGGCCCGGTGAGCGCGTGGTCGTCCACAAGACCGACGGGTTCGACATCACGCTCCTGGCCTGCTCCACGGCCAGGATCGGCGCCGTCCCGGTCCTGCTGTCCCCGAAGCTCGACGGCGCCACCGTGTGCGAGTTGGTGCGCCGCGTGGACCGGCCCTACCTGGTGACCGACCAGGACAAGCTGGACCACCACCTGCCCGCCGAGATCTTCGGGCTGGCCCGGCGGGTGCTCCTGGCCTCCGGCAGCCACGACGAGGCCGTCACGTTCGCCTCGCTGGCCGGCTCGGCCCGGGTCGCGCCGGTGACCATGCCCCCGGACCACCCGACGCTGGTCACCCACACCTCCGGCACCACCGGAACGCCCAAGCTGGCGGTGCACACCGGCCGCACCTTCCAGGCCCGTTACCGCCCGCAGGGCACGGTGGCCTCCCTGGTGGGCCGCAGCGAACCGGTGGCCATCCACGTGTCGTTCGTGCACTCGCGGATGTTCACCGCGATGCCCATCACGATCCTCCAGGGACACCCCATGATCATCCTCCGGGACGACGACCCGGAGGTCGTGGCCGAGGTGTTCCGCCAGGCCCCGCCGGGCCTGATAGAGGCGCACCCCAACACGTTCCTGCGCTGGGAGGTGCTGGTCGACGACCCGCGCCGGCCGCTGGCGAACGTGAAGTACTTCAGCAGCACCTTCGACGCCATCCACCCGCGCACCGTGCACCTGATGCTCAAGGCGTCACGACGCGAGTCGCCGCAGTTCGTGCAGATGTACGGGCAGAGCGAGGTCGGCCCGATCGCCGGGCGCACCTACTCCAAGAAGCGCGGCGCGGACGCCGACGGCCGCTGCGTGGGCTCCCCGTTCCCCGGCATGACGGGCGTCCGGGTGGTCAGCCGGGACGGCAAGCGGCCCACCAAGTCCAACCCCGGCTACATCGAGGTGCGGTCCGACGGACGGATCGTCACCTACCTCGGCGAGCACGAGCGCTGGGAGAAGCAGGCCGACGGCGAGTGGTGGCGCATGGGCGACCTGGGCTACCGCACCAAGTGGGGCTGCCTGCACCTGCTCGACCGGGAGGTCGACGAGATCGAGGGCGTCGACAGCACCCTGGAGATCGAGGACACCCTCTTCGCCCGGATACCCGAGCTCGTCGAGGTCATCATCGTCCCGGACGAGGACGGCAGGCCCCTGCCCGTGGTGTGCACCCGCGACGACAAGCCGCTCGACCTGGCGGCCTGGAAGTCCGCGGTGGCCGGTCTGCCCGCGATGGCGGAGCCCGTGCAGTGGAAGCTCGACGACCTGCCGCAGACCGCCACCACCAAGATCAAGCGGCTGGAGCTGGCCCGGCTGCTCAAGGCGGAACGGACGGACGCGTAGCGCCCGCGTCCCGCACCGCCGCCTCTTCGGGGCGCGGGCCCGTCCCCCCTGCGGGCCCGCGCCCACGCCACCCCCCGCACGGCGGCCCGGCGCCACCCTCCGGGCCGCCGTCCCCAGCCGAGGAGTTGCCCCCGATGACGGCACTGCGCGCCTCCCGACGCCGGATCGAGCACTGGGATCCGGAGGACGAGGAGTTCTGGGAGCGCACCGGCAAGCACGTCGCCCGACGCAACCTCGTCCTGTCCGTCCTCTCCGAGCACATCGGGTTCTCGATCTGGAGCATGTGGTCGGTCCTGGTGCTGTTCATGTCCCCGGCCATCGGCCTGGGCTTCGCCCCGAGCGAGAAGTTCCTGCTGGTGGTCACCCCCACCCTGGTGGGGGCGCTGCTGCGACTGCCCTACAGCTACGCCGTGACCCGCTTCGGCGGGCGCAACTGGACCGTGTTCAGCTCGGTCCTGCTGTTCGTGCCCGCGCTGCCGGCGCTGTACTTCGTCCAGCGGCCCGGCACACCCCTGTGGGTGTTCCTGCTCATCGCCGCGACCGCGGGCGTCGGCGGCGGCAACTTCGCCTCCTCGACCACCAACATCGCCCACTTCTTCCCCCGGCGTCACCAGGGCTGGGCGCTCGGCCTCAACGCCGGCGGCGGCAACCTGGGCGTCGCCGTCGTCCAGCTCGTCGGCCTGCTGGTCATCGCCACCGCGGGCGACACCCACCCCGCCTATGTGATCGCCGCCTACCTGCCGCTGATCGCCCTGGCCGCCGTGCTGGCGGCGCTCGGCATGGACAACGTCGACACCGGCCCGGCCTCGACGGGCGCGCTGCGCGAGGCGGTGGGCAACCCGCACACCTGGTGGATCTCGCTGCTGTACCTGGGCACGTTCGGCTCGTTCATCGGGTACGGCTTCGCCTTCGGGCTCGTGCTGCAGAACCAGTTCGGCGCGACACCGCTGGAGGCCGCCGGGCTCACCTTCCTCGGGCCGCTGCTCGGCTCGCTGTCCCGCCCGCTCGGCGGCCGGCTCGCCGACCGCTGGGGAGGCGCCCGGGTCACCTTGGTGAACTTCCTGGCCATGGGCGTCGGCACGCTCGGGCTGCTGGTGGCCTCGGCCCAGCGGTCGCAGTCGCTGTTCGTCGCCGTCTTCACGGTGCTGTTCGTGCTCAGCGGCCTGGGCAACGGCTCCACGTACAAGCTGATCCCGGTCGTCTTCGCCGGGCAGGCGGAGGCCGCCGTCACCGCGGGACACGACGCGACCGAGGCCTTCGCCCGGGCCCGGCGCCTGACCGGCGCGGTCATCGGCATCGCGGGCGCCGTCGGCGCGCTCGGCGGCGTCGTCGTCAACCTGGCCTTCCGGGCGTCCTACGGCAGCCGCGGCACGGGCGAGCCGGCCTTCTGGTTCTTCCTCGCCTTCTACGCGGTGTGCGTGGCCGTCACGCTGCTGGTCTACCTGCGCGCCCCGCACGGCGCCCCGGCGGACGACGTGCGGCGGGCGCGGCCGGCCGGACACGGGGCCGCCGAGTCCTCGGAGGTCACCCGTGCCTGACCGCGCGCCGCGCACGAGCGTGGCCACGCACTGCCCGTACTGCGCCCTGCAGTGCGGCACCCGCCTCGGCCACGGCGCCTCGGGAACCGTGGTGGAACCCTCCGACTTCCCCGTCAACGACGGCAGTCTGTGCCAGAAGGGCTGGACCGCGCCCGCGGTGCTCGACGTCACGGACCGGCTGCGCCGGCCGCTGCTGCGGGGCCCGGACGGCCGTCTCGCCCCGGCCGGCTGGGACACCGCCCTGGACACGGTCGCCACACGGCTGCGGCGCATCCGCGACGAGCACGGCCCGGACGCGCTCGCCGTGTTCGGCGGGGGCGGCCTCACCAACGAGAAGGCCTACCTGCTGGGCAAGTTCGCCCGGCTCGCCCTCGGCACCAGCCAGATCGACTACAACGGCCGGTTCTGCATGTCCTCGGCCGCCGCGGCCGGCAACGCCGCCTTCGGCCTGGACCGCGGACTGCCGTTCCCCGTCGCCGACCTCGACGCGGCGGACACGATCCTGCTCGCCGGCGCCAACCCCGCCGAGACCATGCCCCCGCTGATGCGGCACCTGCGCAAGGCGGACCTGATCGTCATCGACCCGCGCCGCACCAAGACCGCCGAACGGGCCGCCCTGCACCTGCAGCCGGTGCCCGGCACCGACCTCGCGCTGGCGCTGGGGCTGCTGCACATCGCCGTGAGCGACGGCTGGTGCGACAAGGAGTACGTCCAGGAGCGCACCACCGGCTTCGACGCGGCCTGGCGGCGCGCCGTCACCTGGTGGCCCGAGCGCGTCGAACAGGTCACCGGCGTCCCCGTCGCCGAACAGCGCGCCGCCGTGGAACTGCTGGGCGAGGCGCGCCGGGCGTACGTGCTGACCGGACGGGGCGCCGAGCAGCACAGCAAGGGCGCCGACACCGCCGCGGCCTTCATCAACCTCGCCCTCGCCCTGGGCCTGCCCGGCGTCGCCGGCAGCGGCTACGGCTGCCTGACCGGACAGGGCAACGGCCAGGGCGGCCGCGAGCACGGGCAGAAGGCCGACCAGCTCCCCGGCTACCGCAGGATCACCGACCCGGAGGCGCGGGCCCACGTCGCCCGGGTCTGGGGCACCACACCGGACGCCCTGCCCGGCCCCGGCCGCAGCGCCTACGAACTGCTCGACGCGCTCGGCACCGAGGGCGGCCCGCGCGCCCTGCTGGTGTTCGGCTCCAACCCCCTGGTGTCCGCGCCCCACTCCGCCCACGTCGCCGAGCGGCTGGCCGCCCTCGACCTGCTGGTGGTGGCCGACTTCGTGCCCTCGGAGACCGCGCGGACCGCCGACGTCGTCCTCCCGGTCGCGCAGTGGGCCGAGGAGGAGGGCAGCCTGACGAACCTGGAGGGCAGGGTGCTGCGCCGCCGCCGGCTGCTGCCCCCGCCGGAGGGCGTGCGCACCGACCTGGAGGTCCTGCACGGCCTCGCGGTCCGGCTCGGCGAACCGGCCCACCGCTACCCGACGTCGCCCCGCCAGGTCTTCGACGAACTGCGGCGCGCCTCCCGCGGCGGCACGGCCGACTACTCCGGCATCACCTACGAGCGGCTGGACGCGGGGGAGGCCCTGTACTGGCCCTGCCCCGAACGCCCCGGCGGGCAGCCGCACCCCGGCACGCCCCGCCTCTTCCTCGACGGCTTCGCCACCCCGGACGGCCGCGCCCGGTTCGCCGAGGTCGACCACCGCGACCCGGCCGAGACGCCCGACGCCGACCACCCCCTGTACGCCACCACCGGCCGGGTCCTCGCCCACTACCAGTCCGGCGCGCAGACCCGCCGCGTGCCCGAGCTGAACGACGCCGTCCCCGAGCCGTACGTCGAGATCCACCCCGACACCGCCGCACGCGCGGGTCTGCGCGAGGGCGGCACGGCCCGCGTCACCTCGGCCCGCGGCACCACGGTCGCGCGGGTCAGGCTGGTCGGCAGCATGCGCACGGACACGGTGTTCCTGCCGTTCCACCACCCCGGCGCCGGCCGGGCCAACCTGATCACCGGCACCGCCCTCGACCCCCGCAGCAGGATGCCCGAGTTCAAGGTCTGCGCCGTGCGGATCGAACCCGGCTCCGACGCACCGTGAGGCCCGCCATGACCGCCACGCACCACGTCCTCGTCGTCGGCCACGGACCCGCGGCGCACCGGCTCGTCGAGCGGCTGCGGGCGCACGGACACCGCGGCCCGGTCACCGTCCTCGGAGCGGAGCCGCGGCCGGCCTACAACCGGGTGCTGCTCACCTCCGTCCTCGACGGCACCCTCACCGCCGGGGACCTGGAACTGCCCGCCCCGCCCGACGGCGTGCGCGTCAGGTCCGGCGTCACCGCCACCGCCGTCGACCGCGCCCGCCGCCTGGTGCGCACCGACAGCGGCGAGACCTTCCGCTACGACCGGCTGGTGCTCGCCACGGGCGCCCGGCCGAGGATCCCGCGGCTGACCGGCGTACGCACCGCGGACGGCCGGCTCACCGAGGGCGTCACCACCCTGCGCACCGCCGACGACGCCGAACGGCTCGCGGACGGGCCCGTGGTGGTGCTCGGCGGCGGTGTGCTCGGCACCGAGACCACCCTCGCGCTGCTGCGCGCCGGCCGCGACGTCACCCTCGTGCACCCCGGGCCGCACCCGATGCACGACCGGCTCGACGACACGGCCGGCGCCCTGCTCGCGAGCCGGCTGCGCTCCGCCGGCGCCCGCCTGCGCACGGGGCGCGCCGCCGTGGAGTACCGGCCCGGCAAGCTGGTCCTCGACGACGGCGAGGTCCTGCGGGCCGACGCGCTCGCGCTGTGCACCGGCGTCGAACCCGAGACCGCGCTCGCCCGGCGCGCCGGACTCGCCGTCCGCACGGGCATCGTCGTCGACCGGCACCTGCGCACCACCGATCCGCGGGTCCACGCCCTGGGCGACTGCGCGGAGTCCGGCGGCGAGGTGCCCGGACACGTCGGCACCGCCTGGGAACAGGCGGAGAGCCTCGCCCGGATCCTCGCCGGTCACGACACGCACCACCGCGCCGGCCGGCCCGCGCTGCGGCTGCGGGCGCCCGGCCTCGACCTGGCCTGCCTCGGCCCGCCCGACCCGCCGGGCGCCACCCGGCGCATCACCCTGTCCGACCCGGCCCGGGGCCGCCACGCGGCGCTCGCCCTCGACGGGGACCGCGTCGCGGGCGCGGTCCTCATCGGCCTGCCGCGCGCAGCCGCCGCGCTCGCCCAGCTGTACGCGCGCGACCTGCCGGTGCCGTCCGACCGGTTCGCTCTGCTGCTGGGCGCCGCGGCCGGCGCCACCCCCGCCCGCGTCGAACTGCCGGACGCGGCGGTGCTCTGCCACTGCAACCACGTCACCAAGGCCGACCTGCTGCGCGCCTGGCGCGCCGGTGCCCGCGACCTGACGGGGATC
Source organism: Streptomyces albogriseolus (assembly GCA_014650475.1). Lineage (GTDB taxonomy): Bacteria > Actinomycetota > Actinomycetes > Streptomycetales > Streptomycetaceae > Streptomyces > Streptomyces albogriseolus. The sequence continues at coordinate 403,886 of BMVA01000002.1, read as the reverse complement.
GCCGCCGCGACCCGCGCCACCACCGGCTGCGGAGGCTGCGCGGACGACGTGCGCAGGGTCCTCGCCTCGGCGACCGGAGGGAACAGCGCCCCATGACCCGCACGCCGCGCACCCTGGTGGTCGTCGGACACGGCATGACCGGCCACCGCCTCGTCGAGCACCTGAGGGCCCACGACCGGCACGGCGCCTGGCGTGCCGTGGTCCTGGCCGAGGAGCCCCGCCCCGCCTACAACCGGGTCGCCCTGTCGTCCTACCTGGAGGGCAGGAGCGCCGCCGACCTCACCCTCGCGGACCGCGCCTTCCTCACCGACCCCCTGGTGGAGCTGCGCACGGCCGCCCCGGTGACCGGCATCGACCGGCGGGCCCGCACGGTCACCACCGCCGACGGCACCGTCACCCGCTACGACGCCCTCGTACTGGCCACCGGGTCCCGGCCGTTCGTGCCGCCCGTCCCGGGGCGCGACCTGCCCGGCTGCTTCGTCTACCGCACCTTCGACGACCTCGACGCACTGCGCGAGGCGGCACGCGAGGGCCTCCCCGGTGTCGTGGTCGGCGGGGGCCTGCTCGGCCTGGAGGCCGCCAACGCGCTGCGGCTGCTCGGCGTCCGCCCCCACGTCGTGGAACTCGCGCCGCGTCTGATGCCGGTGCAGCTCGACGACGGGGGAGCACGTGTGCTCACCCGGCTCGTCACCGGTCTCGGACTGCGGGTGCACTGCGGCACCGCCGTCCGTGAGATCCACCCGGCCGCCGACGGCCGGGTCGGCGGGGTCACCCTCACCGACGGCACCGCGCTCGACGCCCGGCTGGTGGTGTTCTCCGCGGGCGTGCGCCCCCGTGACGAACTGGCCGGACCCGCCGGACTCGCCACGGGAGGACGCGGCGGCTTCCTCGTCGACGACCTGTGCCGCACCGAGGACCCGCACATCTGGGCCGTCGGCGAGTGCGCGGCCGTCCGGGGCCGCACCTACGGTCTTGTCGCCCCCGGCTACCGGATGGCCGAACTCGTCGCCGACCGGCTGCTCGACCGCCCCACGGCCCCCTTCGCCGACCCCGACACGGCCGCCAAGCTCAAACTCCTCGGCGTCGACGTGGCCAGCTTCGGCGACGCCCACGCCGAGACCGAGGGCGCCCTGGAGTACGTCCTGCGCGACGACACGGCCGGCACCTACGCCAAGCTCGTCCTCGACCCCGAGGGGCGGGTCCTGCGCGGTGGTGTGCTCGCCGGCGACGCCACCGCCTATCGCACCCTGCGCGCCCTCACCGGCCGCGAACTGACCGCCCCGCCCGACCTGTTGCTGTCCGCACCGGGCCCCGGCGGCCCGCCGCCCCCGCCCCGCGCGGCGGACGCGGCCTGACTTGACGGAGTAGTGACCGGAGGTTGGCGGCCGGCCCGGCACCGGGGCGACGATCACTGTGGCCCCATGGTGCGCGCCGCGCCGCCCCCGACAACGCCGAGGCGGGAAATGAGGTTCACCCGATGCCCAGTCGCACAGTGGTCGTCCGGACGACGGCGGGACGAGTGGCCGGAGAGCGGGCCGACGGACTGACCGTCTTCCGGGGCGTGCCCTACGCGGCCCCGCCGGTGGGCCCGCTGCGGTTCTCCTCGCCCCGGCCGCCCGAGCCGTGGCAGGGCGTACGGGACGCCACCGCCTTCGCGGCCCCCTCCCTGCAGGGCGACTACCTGCCCGACAGCAGCGAGGACAGCCTCTACGCCAACGTGTGGACCCCGGACGTGGCGGGCCGTCTGCCGGTCCTCGTCTACATCCACGGCGGCGGCTGGATGCTCGGCGCGGGCAGCGAGCCCGACTACGACGGCGCCCGCACCGCCGTCCACGGCCGCATGGTCGTCGTCAACTTCAACTACCGTCTCGGCGTGTTCGGCTGGGGCCTGCACGAGGACCTCACCGATCCGGGTACGGGCTCCTGCGCCAACTGGGGCCTGCAGGACCAGGCCGCGCTGGTGCGCTGGGTCCGCGACAACGCCGCCGCGTTCGGCGGCGACCCGGACAACATCACCGTCTGCGGCACCTCGGCGGGCGGCTCCAGCACCTGGCAGCTCGCCCTGCTGCCCGAGCTGCGGGGCGTCATCAAGCGGATCATCCCGATCAGCGTCAAGCACGTGTGGGAACCGGCCAGTTCCACCACGCCCAGCGAGGCCCGCGAGGTCTACCGGCATCTGGCGCGCCGCTTCGGCACCACCGTGCCGGGCCTGCGCGCCGTACCGGCCGCCGAACTGCGGGACGCCTTCGACGAGGTGTACGCGGGCAGCCCCACCGAGCGGTTCGTGCAGGGCGCACGCGAATACCGCGGGCCGGTCGTCGACGGGCGGTGGATGCGCGGCTACGACCACGCCCTGCCCACCCCGCGCATCCCGATGATGCCCATCTACTGCCGCACCGAGGGCTCCTTCTTCACCACCGGCCCCGGATACCCCTACCCCGGCCCGCACCCGGCCGACGACACCGGACTGCGCGCCGCCGTCCGGGAGGTCCTCGAGAAGGGCGCCGTCAAGGTCACCGACGAGCAGGTGGACGACTGCGTCGCCCACTACCGGCGGGCGTCCGAGGAGGAGGGCCTGCCCCGGGACCCGGTGTCGGTGTGGACACAGGTGTGGGGCGACGGGCTGTTCCGCTACCAGATCGTGCGGCTGGCCGAACGGCACGCCCGCGAACGCGACCCCGCCGCCTCGCCGCAGTACCTGATGGAGTTCGCCCACCCGCTCAGACCGCCGTACGCCGGCACCACCCCGCACGAGGCCGTCGCGAAGTTCCTCTTCGGCACGTTCGCGCTGCCGGTCAACGCACCCGCCTACGGGGACGGACCACTGGAGCGGCGGATCTCGGACACGCTGATCGACCTGGTGGCGGCCTTCGCCCGCGGCGGGACACCGAGCAGCGCACACGCCCCCGCCTGGCCGGTGTTCAGCCCGGACCGGCCCACCGTGATGGTCCTCGGCGGCGAGCGGGTGGCGCGCGTCGGCACGGTGTCGGCCCGGCCCCACCTGACCTACTGGGACCGCGCCGGCTGGGTGCCGCGGCCCTGACCACTCCATCCCCCGCCCCGACCACATAAGGAAACGAAAGGACTGGGACTTCGATGTGCGGACTCGCAGGCTGGGTCGCCTACGACCACGATCTGTCGGTACACGGCGGGACGGCGTCGGCCATGACGGAGACGCTGGCGTGCCGGGGCCCGGACGACCGCGGGGTGTGGATCTCACCGCACGCGGTCCTCGGGCATCGCCGGCTCTCCATCATCGACCTGGAGGGCGGCCGCCAGCCCATGCACGTCACCGGTGAGGGCGACGGGCTCCCCGTCCTCGTCTACACCGGCGAGGTGTACAACTACCGCGAGCTGAAGGAGGAACTCGTCGGTCTCGGCCACGACTTCCGCACCTCCAGCGACACGGAGGTCGTCCTGCACGCCTACCTGGAGTGGGGCGAGCACTTCGCCGAACGCCTCAACGGCATGTACGCCCTCGCCCTGTGGGACCCGCGCACCGAGGAACTCCTCCTCGTCCGCGACCGCATGGGCGTCAAGCCCCTCTTCTACTACCCGACGCCCGACGGCGTGCTGTTCGGCTCCGAGGCCAAGGCCATCCTGGCGCACCCCGACGCCGAGGCGGTCGTCGACCGCGAGGGCCTGGCGGAGATCTTCGCCATCATCAACACCCCCGGCCACGCCGTCTTCAAGGGCATGCACGAGGTGGTGCCCGGCACCGTCGTGCGCTTCCACCGCGGCGGCCACACCACCCGCACCTACTGGCAGCTCGAGGCCCGCCCGCACACCGACGACCTCGACACCACCATCACGCGGATCCGCGAACTCCTCGAGGACATCGTCGAACGCCAGCTCGTCGCCGACGTCAAGGTGGGCACCCTGCTCTCCGGCGGCCTCGACTCCAGCGCCATCACCGCGCTCGCCGCGAAGGTCTTCCGCGACCAGGGCAAGCAGGAGCGCATCAAGGCCTTCTCCATCGACTTCAAGAACAACGAGGAGAACTTCCGCGGCAACGGCATCTGGATGGACCCGGACACGCCGTACGCCGTCGACGTCGCCCGCCGCTCCGGCGCCGAGCACGTCGTCGTCGAGCTGGAGAACCACCACGTCCTCGACGAGGACGTGCGCATGCGGGTCCTGCGCGCCCAGGACCTGCCCATCTCCACCGGCGACATGGAGCACTCCCTCTACCACCTGTGCAAGGCCCTCAAGGAGCAGGTGACGGTCGCCCTGTCCGGCGAGACCGCGGACGAACTCTTCGGCGGCTACAACTGGTTCTTCGACAAGGAGGCCGTGGAGGGCGACACCTTCCCCTGGTACGACGCCTGGCGCCGGCTCGGCGGCCTGGACACCATGAAGGAGATCGGCCTCTGGGACCGGCTCGGCCTCGACGAGTACGTCGCCAAGCGGTACGCCGAGGCGCTCGCCGAGGTGCCGCGCCTGGAGGGCGAGTCCGCCGACGAGGCGCGGATGCGGGAGCTGTCGTACCTCAACATCAGCCGCTGGGAGAACTTCCTGCTGGACCGCAAGGACCGCATCAGCATGGCCGCGAGCCTGGAGGTGCGGGTGCCGTTCACGGACCACCGGCTGGTGGAGTACGTCTTCAACGTGCCGTGGGCCATGAAGACCTTCGACGGCCGTGAGAAGAGCCTGCTGCGCGCCGCCGCGAGCCACGTCCTGCCCGAGTCGGTGCTGGAGCGCAAGAAGAGCCCCTACCCGTCCACCCAGGACGTGGAGTACGTGCGGGCCCTGCGCGCCAAGGTCGAGGCCCTGCTGGACGGTTCCCCCGTGCTCGATCTGGTGCCGGCCGAGGGCATCCGCAAGCTGCTGGACAAGCCCGTCGAGTCCTACGCCGGCCTCGGCGGCCTGTGGGGCATGCGGGCCGTGATGGAGCGCCTGGTCGAGTTCGACGCGTGGGTGAAGGAGTACGACGTCCGCGTGGAGTGGTGACACTCCCACCGGCGCGGCGTGCGGCGCGCGGCACCCGGACGGGCCGCGCGCCGCACCGCCGTGCGATCCGACCCCCCTCTCGCACCGGCGGAAGGACGCTCATGGACACCTCAGGCCTGCCCCTCGTGGTCGACGACTCCCCGGAGTGGGGCAGCGAACGGCTCGACCTCGACGCCTATCTCGCCCGCATCGGCTACCGGGGGCCGCGCGAGACCTCCCTCGCGGCGCTCCGCGCCCTGCACCGCGCCCATCGGGACTCCGTCTGCTTCGAGAACGTCGACATCGCCCTGGGGCGCACGGTCTCCCTCGACATCGACGCCGTCCAGCGCAAGATCGTCCAGGCGGGCCGCGGCGGATACTGCTACGAGACGAACCTGCTGTTCGCCGCCGCGCTGGACCGCTTCGGCTTCCCCGTCACGCGGCTCCTGGTCCGCATCCGCGAGGGCAGCGGCAAGCGCCGGTTCCGCTCCCACACGGCCCTGCTGGTGCGGGCGGACGACGCCGTGTGGCTGGCCGACCCCGGCTACGGCTACGCCGCGCTCATCGAACCCATCGCCCTGCGGCCCGAAGCGGAGAGCACCGTCGCCGGCTGGTCGTGGCGGCTGACGACCGAGGACGGCCACTGGCTCCTGCAGTACCGGCGGCCCGAAGGCTGGTTCGACATCTACGCCTTCCGCACCGAACCCCAGTACGCCGTCGACTTCCAGGCCGCCCACTACGTCAGCTCCACCCGCCCCGGCTCGCCCTTCGTCGGGCAGCTCGTGGTGCAGCGGGCCAACGACGAGGAGCGGTACCGGCTCAAGAACAACGAGTTCATGACCGAGTACCGCGGCGGCGAGCAGCGCGTGCGCCTCCTGCGCCCGCACGAGACCGTCGACGCCGTGCGCACCACGTTCGGGCTGCCGCTCACCGCCGAGGAGGAACGGCTGCTGCACGACTTCCTCGCCGCCCGGGGGTGACGGCCCGCCACCGCAGGAGAGCTCCCCGCCCTCAGGGCGGGGAGCTCTCCTGCGAGGGCTTCAGGCCTTCGCCTCCCGCGGGGCCAGCGCCGCCAGCACGGCCTCCACGACCCCCTCCGGGGTGCGCCCGCCGGTGTCGACGACCGCCCGGGCGACCTCCGTGTAGAGCGGACGGCGTGCCGCGGCCAGCGCACGCCACCGCCGGTGCGGATCACCCGCCAGCAGCGGCCGGCCGGGGTCCCGGCCGATCCGCCGCACCGCCTCGCCGGCGTCGGCGTCGAGGAAGACCACCGGCCGCCCGGACAGCAGGGCCCGGGTCCGCGGATCGAGGACCGCCCCGCCGCCCAGCGCGAGCACACCGTCGTGCCCGGCCAGGGCCCGGGCCACCGCCCGCGCCTCGATCGCCCGGAAGGCGCACTCGCCGTCGTCGGCGAAGATCTCGGCGATGGTCCGGCCCTGTTCGGCGACGATGTCCTCGTCGGTGTCCCGGTAGGCGACGCCGAGCCGCTCGGCCAGCAGGCGCCCGACGGTGGACTTGCCCACGCCCATCGGGCCGACCAGCACGACCAGCGGCCCGCTCATCGGACGACGAGGTGGTCGAGGTAGGAGGCGACGTTGCGGCGGGTCTCGGCGACGCTGTCGCCGCCGAACTTCTCCGCCACCGCGTCCGCCAGCACCAGCGCCACCATCGCCTCGGCCACGATTCCGGCCGCCGGGACCGCGCACACGTCCGAGCGCTGGTGGTGCGCCTGGGCGGCCTCGCCCGTGGAGACGTCCACCGTCCGCAGCGCCCGGGGCACGGTCGCGATCGGCTTCATCGCGGCCCGCACCCGCAGCAGTTCACCGGTGGACAGACCGCCCTCCGTGCCGCCGGAGCGGCCCGAGGCCCGTCCGACGCCCTCCCCGGTCGGGAGGATCTCGTCGTGCGCCTCGGAACCCGGCACCCGCGCCAACGCGAAACCGTCTCCCACCTCGACGCCCTTGACGGCCTGGATGCCCATCAACGCGCCGGCGAGCCGGGCGTCGAGCCTGCGGTCCCAGTGCACGTGCGAGCCGAGGCCGACGGGTACGCCGTAGGCCAGGATCTCCACCACACCCCCGAGGGTGTCGCCGTCCTTGTGGGCTTGGTCGATCTCGGCGACCATCGCCTTCGACGCGTCCGCGTCCAGACAGCGCACGGGATCCGCGTCCAGCCGCTCCACGTCCGCCGGCGTCGGGTACACGCCCTCGGGCGCCTTGGCCGAGGCCAGCTCCACGACATGGCTGACGATCTCGACTCCGGTGGTCCCCCTCAGGTACGAGCGGGCCACCGCGCCGAGTGCCACCCGGGCGGCCGTCTCCCGTGCCGAGGCGCGCTCCAGGACGGGGCGGGCCTCGTCGAAGCCGTACTTCTGCATGCCGGCGAGGTCGGCGTGGCCGGGACGCGGGCGGGTCAGCGGGGCGTTGCGTGCCAGCCCCCGAAGGATGTCGGGGTCGACCGGGTCGGCCGCCATGACCTGCTCCCACTTGGGCCACTCGGTGTTGCCCACCATGACCGCGACCGGGGAGCCGAGCGTGAGGCCGTGCCGGACGCCGCCGAGGAAGGTGACCTCGTCGCGTTCGAACGTCATCCGGGCACCGCGACCGTGGCCCAGCCGCCGCCTCGCGAGATGGTCCGCGACCATGTCCGTGGTGACCGGCACGCCGGCGGGGAGGCCCTCCAGCGTCGCCACGAGTGCCGGGCCGTGGGACTCACCCGCGGTCAGCCAGCGCAACCTGCTCAACGGTGCCGCGCTCCTTTCCCGTCGTGTGGGGGAGGACCTCCCTGAGGAGGTCGCCGACGATGCGCACGCCGTCCTGGGTGAGCACCGACTCGGGGTGGAACTGCATCGACGCGAAGTGCGGGCCGCGCAGCGCGTGCACCTCACCGGTGTCGGCATCGCGGCTGACCTCCACCACGCCCACCCCCTCGCACTCGGCCTTGTCCTCCTCGGCGCGGGCGGCGAACGTGTTGTAGAACCCGACCCGTTCCCGGGCCCCGAACAGGTCGATCTCCCGCTGCACGCCCTGGTTGGGCACCGCCCGGCGCACCAGCGGGAAACCGAGCAGCGTGCACAGCGTCTGGTGGCTGAGGCAGACGGCGAGGAACGGACGCCGCTCGTCGAGCAGGGTGCGTACCGTGGCACGCAGGTGGGCGATCTTCGGGTGTTCGACGTCGCGCGGATCGCCCGGGCCGGGCCCCATCACCACGAGGTCGTAGCCGTCCGTGGAGTAGGGCTCGTCGAAGCGGCGGACCGTCACCCGCAGTCCCAGGGACCGCAGTTGGTGGTCGAGCATGGAGGTGAACGTGTCCTCGGCGTCCACGACCAGCACGCGGCGTCCGTCCAGCTCAGGACCGGGCCGCGCCCCGGAGCCGCGACCGGCCAGCCAGAAGCCGGCGAGGGTGGCGTTGCGCTGCTCCAGCGCCGACCGGACCTGCGGATGGTCCGCGAAGCGGGCCGGCCCGTTGCTTTCGAAGGCCGAGAGCAGACCCGCCGCCTTCGCCGCGGTCTCGGCGACCTCGCTCTCCGGGTCGGAGTGCCGGACGAGCGTGGCGCCGACGCCGATCCGCAGCCGGCCGGTCGCGTCGATGTCGGCGGTACGGATCAGGATGGAGGAGTCCAGGGCCCGCCCGCCGTGCTCGTCCCGGCCGATCAGCGCGACGACCCCGCTGTAGTAGCCGCGCCCCTCGGGTTCGTACCGGTTGATGACCCGGCAGGCGTTCTCCAGCGGGCTGCCGGTGACGGTCGGGGCGAAGAGCGTCTCGCGCAGGATGTCGCGCGGGTCGCGCGTGCTGTGCCCCTCGATGAAGTACTCGGTGTGGGCGAGGCGCGCCATCTCCTTGAGGTACGGCCCGACCACCCGGCCGCCCTCCTCGCAGATCCGGGCCATCATCTTCAGTTCCTCGTCCACGACCATGTACAGCTCGTCGGCCTCCTTGCGGTCGGCGAGGAAGTCGAGCACCTCCGGCAGCGCCGGGCCGGTGGACGGGTAGCGGTAGGTGCCGCTGATCGGGTTCATCACCGCCCGGCCCGCGCGCAGGCTGATGTGCCGCTCGGGAGTGGCGCCGACGAGCGTGCGCGAGCCGGTGTGCACCAGGAACGTCCAGTAGGCGCCGCTCTCGCGTTGCAGCAGGCGCCGGAACACCGCCAGCGCGTGCCGCGGGGTGTAGCCGGTGATGTCGGCGGTGTAGGTGCGCTTGATGACGAAGTTGGCGCCCTCCCCGGTGCCGATCTCGTCCTTGACGACCCGGCGGACGGTGGCGGCGTACTCCTCGTCCGGGACGTCGAAGCGGCCGCCGGACAGCTCCACGGGCAGGTCGGGGATCCGGGTCAGCGCCTCGGCGACGGGCACGGTGGCCTGAGCGGTGACGGTCATGGCCAGCAGCGGCGTGCCGTCGTCGGGGCAGTCGAATCCGCGCTCGGCGATCTGCCGGTAGGGCACGAGGGCCAGGACCTCGTGGCGGGGACCGCCGGACGTCTCCGCGGCGTCGGGCAGGGGCAGTTCGGCGAGGGTGCGCGGCTCGGCCGTCTCGCCGACGACGACGTCCAGCACGCCCGGACCCGTCGTCTCGGGGCGGTGCAGCAGGGCGTACGCGGCCGGCGGCCGGTCGCCCAGGATCCGGCCGAGCAGGTCGCCGCTCGTGGTGCCGGTCATGCCAGGACCTCCTTGGTGGTGACGACGACGGCGCAGCGCTGCGCCGCGTACTCCAGGGCCAGCCGGTGGTGGTGCTCGGAGAAGTCGGCCACGGCGTCGGCCACCAGGAACGGCTGGATGTCGTGGGTGAACGCCTCGACGGCGGTCATCAGCACGCCGACGTGGGCGTACACGCCGCACAGCACCAGCTGGTCCCGGCCGGCGGCGCGCATCCGCTCCAGCAGGTCGGAGCGGAAGAAGGCGCTGTAACGCCACTTGGTGAGCTGCCAGTCGCCGGGGGCCGGGGCCAGTTCGTCGACGACCTGCCGGTCGGCGGGGGCGGTGCGCATGCCCGGGCCCCAGAAGTCCTTCAGCAGGCCCCGCTGTTCGTCGGTCATGCCGCCGGGCTGCGCCGTGTACGCCACCGGCATGCCGAGCCCCGCGCAGTGCTCGCGCACCTGCCGGGCGTTGTCCACGAGTTCCTCCCGCAGGCCGTCGGGCAGGGGCCGCAGGAAGTAGCGCTGCATGTCGTGCACCAGCAGGACGGCGCGGTCCGGGTCGACGGACCACTGGGCCACGTTGCCGGGCAGGTCGCCGGCCGTCGGCATCGGGTAGGGGGTGATCTCGGGTATGCCTGCCATGAGTTGCTCTCCTGGTCGCCTCAGGTCGGTGGGGGACGGGGCTCAGGCGCCGAGCGCGGCGCCGCCGTCGACGGTGAGTTCGTGCAGCGTGATGTGGGAGGCCTCGTCGGACAGCAGGAAGGCGACGGCGTCGGCGACGTCCGAGGGGCGGGCCACCTTGCCCAGCGGGATGCCGACCCGGAACGCGTCCAGCCGCCCCTCGATCGTGTGCGTCGGGCCGGAGTCGTCGTGCCACATGGAGGTGAGCATCGGGGTGCTGGTGGAGCCCGGCGCCACCACGTTGCAGCGGATGCCGTCCCGGGCGACCTCCAGGCCCAGGCTCTTGGTGAACATGGTCGCCGCCGCCTTGGACGCGGCGTAGGCGGCCATCTGCACCCGCGGGGTGGCGGCGGCGTTGGACGCGACGGTGACGATCGCGCCGCGCCGACGCGGCAGCATGCGGTTGACGACGGCCCGTGACATCAGGAAGACGCCGGTGGCGTTGACGGCGAACGTTGTCGTCCAGTCCTCGTCGGTGAGGTTGCGCACGGTGCCCAGACGCAGCACGCCGGCCCCGTTGACCAGGTACTCCAGCGGGCCGAGGCGCTCCTCGGCCGCGCGGACCACGGCGTCGACGTCGGCGGCGCTGGTGACGTCGGCGGGCAGGGCCTGCGCCTCCAGGCCGTCCGCGCGCAGTTTGTCCACCACCTGCCGCAGCCGGTCGGCGTCGCGGTCCACGGCTCCCACCACCGCGCCGCGTGCGCCGAGGGCGCGGGCCACCGCCTCGCCGATGCCGCCCGCCGCCCCGGTGACGAGTGCGACCTTTCCGTCCATTGTCAGGACCTCCTCATCTGCGTGTCTGCCCGACGGCCGTGCCCCGTGCCGGTCGGGGTGGGTGGCGGAGCTGTCAGCCGAGCCAGGCCGAGGCCACGGCGACTGCCTGGCTCGGGTTGAGGCGCGGATCGCAGTAGGTCGTGTACTTGTCCGCGACGTGTTCGACGCAGGCGTCGTTGGGGACGCACTCGGTGACGTCGTCCGGCGTGGTCTCCAGGTGCAGCCCGCCGATGATGCCGCCCTCGGAGCGGACGGCCTCCTGGAACTCCTGGATCTCCCGCTCGATCGTCTCCAGGTAGCGGGTCTTGAGCCCGCCCGGCAGGGCGACGGTGTTGCCGTGCATGGCGTCGGTCAGCCAGATCACCGGGTGCCCGGCCTCGCGGGCCGCGGCGACGAGCCCCGGCAGCCGGTCGCCGACCGCGGACGCTCCCATCCGGGCGATGAGGGTCAGGCGGCCCTTCTCCCGGTCGGGGTCGAGCCGTTCGCACAGCCCGAGGAGCTCGTCGGCCGTCACCTTGGGGCCGATCTTGCAGGCGACCGGGTTGGCGACCCGGGACAGCAGGGCGACGTGCGCGCCGTCGAGCTGACGGGTGCGCTCGCCGATCCAGGGCCAGTGCGTGGAGGTGAGGACGAGCCGGCCCCGGTCGTCCCGGCGGACCATGGGGAGTTCGTAGTCCAGGATCAGCGCCTCGTGGCTGGTCCACACCGGCGGCTCGACGGCGTGCCGCGGTCCGGCGTCCCGCCAGCCGAGATGGGTCATGATCTCGCGGGCCGCCTGGTAGCAGTCCAGCATGCGGCCGGGCTCCGGGCGCCGGCTCTCCGGGTCGGGCTCAGGACCGTTGACCATGTGGCCCCGGTAGGACGGCAGTTCCATGCCGCCGACCACTTCGGTCGGGCTGGAGCGGGGCTTGCCGAACTGGCCCGCGATCCGGCCCACACGGATCACCGGCTTGTGTGTGATCATCTTCAGCGCGCCGGCCAGCAGGTCCAGCACCGCGGTCTTCCGGGCGACATAGCCGGTCGTGCACTCGGCGGGGTCCTCGGCACAGTCGCCGGACTGGACGACCAGGGCCTCGCCCGAGGCGACCCGGGCCAGCAGCGAACGCAGCGTGTCGACGTCCGCCGCGTCGACGAGGGCCGGGTGCCGGGCCAGGGTGTCCGTGACCTGCCGCACCCGCGCCGCATCACCCCACTCGGGCTGCTGCCTGGCCGGTTTGTCCTTGATGTCGAGCAGCGCGTCGTCCACTGGTGTCTCTCCTTTGGCGAAGGGCGTGACTGCGGCGCGCCATCGCCGGGGCAGGGAGAACCCCGTGACCGCGCGGCCGTGCGGGTCTCGGACGTGGGTCGGCGGGGCCCACGGCGCACCGGGGTGCGCTGGGGCCGCCGGTCATCGGACAAGCCGTACGAGCGGGCCGCCGCGGGCCGTGGCGGTGGTGCCCGTCCGCGCGTCGGAGGCGCGGCGACCGCCCCTTTGTCCGGCACGCGTATTAGCTCGGGTGATAGCTCCGCTCATGCGATAGGTGGCGGGAACGCCGCGGCCGGGAATTGCTCGCTTTGCGGCGGACCCGGACGCCGGGGCACGCAATGACGCCGCCCCGCAAATGCGTTACCGGCCCGGAGGTGGTGCTTTCCGCCTCAACCGGTTCCGGCTCCGGTTCCTGTGCCGGGCAGGGAATCCGGCACGGCCGTCACGGGGCCGCACGCGGCCCGGTCCCGGTCCGAAGGGCCGTTCGAGCGTCGGCCCCGGGGGAGCCGCGCCGGGGCGCGGCGGGAGAAAACAGGTCGTTCGCCCAGGTGACGGGCCCCCCGGCGCCGGTTGGCGTCCGGAGTGCGGACAAGACCCGTGCAGGGCCGTCGAGGACGGCGATGTGGGTCATGCATGCGGTGCTCCTCGGCAGACGGAGTGGCCGTGCCGGACCTCGGGCGGCCGGCTGTTCGCTCCGATCCTGTATCGAAAGCGAAGGAAGGCCCAATGGCGATCGACGCACTTCGTCAAATAGCCGCTACTTCATCAAGTCGATGTCGGAACCACTTTGCGCCAATGTGGCAGGACACCCGTAGTTCATCACCGGTGCATGCGAATAACCTGACGGCGACGCTTGAACTCGCCATGGACTAGCAAGGAGTGACGACCCGCCATGTCGGACCGGCTGAGGCAACCGGGCGTGCTGGAGCTGGACGAACTGGTCGCGGAAGGCGTCTCGCCCTGGCTGGACGGACTCACCCGCGGTCACCTTGCCTCCGGATGCCTGACCCGGCTCATCGCGCGCACCGGCGTCCGGGGCGCCACGTCCGACCCGGCCGCGCTCGCGGCGGCGGTCGAGAGCGACGACGCCTACCGCGAACAACTCGCGGGCCTGGCCTCCGACGACATCTGCGCCGCCGACGCGGTGCGTGCGGTGGCGGCGTACGACGTCCGCTGGGCCTGCGACGAACTCCGCCCGGTGTACCAGGCCACACGCGGCCTGGACGGCCTGGTGTCGATGGACCTGGACCCACGCCTCGCCCACGACGTCGAGTCGGCCGTGGCGGAGGCGGAGCAGGCGCTGCGCGCGGTGAACCGGCCGAACGCGATGGTCAAGCTGCCGGCCACCACGGAGGGGATCGCCGCGATCAGGGAGTGCGTCGGCGCGGGCTTCCCCGTGCATGTCACCGCGGTCTTCTCGGCCTCGCGCTATCGCGAGGCCCTCGACGCCTATGCGGAGGGCCTCCGGCGCGCGCTGGCCGACGGGCGGCGGCTCTCCAGGCTGGTCTCGGTCGTCTCCCTGCCCGTGGGCCTCCTGGACGCCGAGGTGGACGCGCGGCTGGAGGGCCTGGGCACCCCCGACGCCCTGGCGCTGCGCGGCGAAGCCGCTGTGGCACGGGCCCGCCACTTCTACCGGATGTACGACGACTGGTTCGGCGGCGCCGACTGGCGGGCCATGGCCGCGGCGGGAGCCCATCCGCAACGGCTGATGTGGACGGCCACCACCGTGACCGACCCCTCGTCGTCCCTCACCCGCTATGTCGAGCAGCTCGTCACCTGGGGCACGATCACCTTGATGACCCTGCCCACCCTGAAGGCGGCCGCCCGTCGGCTCGACATGTGCGGGGACACGTTGATGGGGCGTCACGGGGCGGCTCTCGAGGTCTGGAGACGACTGGAGGACCTCGGCGTCGACGGCGAGGAGATCGCCCGCAAGCTGGAGGCCGAGAGCGTCGAAGGGCTGGCGGCCGCGTGGCGCGACCTGTACGCGGCAGTGGACGCGGGGCGGCGCACGGCTCACCGGACGTGACGGGGCGCGAGAGCCGTCGTCACCGAAGCTTCACGAGCGGCGGGATTCCTTCACCTTCATGGTCTCCTCGTTACCGTGACCAGGCACGAAGCGCCGTCGGCCTCAACGCAGTTGGCCGAAAATTGTTGCCTCGCGTGAGTGAGGGAAGCAGTAAATGACGTGCGGTGCAGCAAATGTGACGGCCCGTCAGCGATATCGGCGGCCCGTTGTCGCACTCCGGCCCGGCTCGTCCGGCCTCGTCACGGCTACCACAGCGGAACGTACGAGCGATGGGTTCACGACGAACTGATTTTGCTGACGAGCTGTTCAGCAAGCGGGGCTTCCGCGCGCATCGGGGTGATTAGCATGAGCCGTACGTGGTCGGAAGATCGCCTTGTGTCGGCTGATCCCTTCCCCGGCCCGCGGCCGTCGCCGTCGTACGGCCGCCCCCTTCCCCTGCTCTCACCGACCGAGGGACCGCTCCATGCCAGTGCCTGCTTCTCCCAGCCAGCACCCACCGGCGGGGGCGCCGCGCACCTCGTTCGCCGCACGGGCGGCCGTGCTGGTGGTGACCGCCGCCGCCGGTGGTGCGGCGCTCGCCCTGGCGCCGTCCGACGCCACTCCGTGGGCCCTGGCCGTGGTGCTGGCCGGGTGGGCGTGCGTGGCCGTCACCGTCCTCGTCGACCACCGCCTCGTCCGGCGGGCCCGCTCCACCGCCGCCGAGCGGGAGGCGGAGATCGGCCGCCTCCGCACCGAGGCCGCCCGCCGTTCCGCGGAGATCTCCCACCTGGCCGGAGCCACCCTGCCCGCCGTGGCCGAACGGCTGCGCGAGGGCACGAGCGCCGCCGACGTGCTGGCCGCCGTGCCCCCGCCCTCCGACCCGCAGCTCTCCCGCATCACCCACGCCTTCGCCGCCGTCGTCGAGGAGGACGTACGGCGGGTGCTCACGCTCGAGGACGAGTACCGCGCGATCCGGGACGAACTCGAACGGACCGCGACCGAACACGACCGGTTCGTACGGGAGACGATGCCGGCCGCGATCACCCGGCTCCGCGAGGGCCGCTCCGCCGACACCGTGCTCGCCGAGACCGACCTGCCGCAGCACCCCGCCCTGCGCGCCCCGGCGGAATCGTTCATCCGTGAACTCGCCCACAGCGAGCGGCGCGCCGCCGCCGCCCAGGCCGCCTCCGCCAAGGCGCTCAGCCGCGTCCAGGCCAAGGCCGTCCAGATGCTCGCCGACCTGCGCGAGATGCAGGAGCGGCACGGCGAGGAGGTCTTCGGCGACCTGCTCAAGCTCGACCACAGCACCTCCCAGCTCGGCCTGATGACCGACCGGCTGGCGCTGCTCATGGGCGGCCGGTCCAGCCGCGCCTGGAACAAGCCGATCAGGATGGAGAGCATCCTGCGCGGCGCCGCCGGCCGCATCGCCGCCTACCAGCGGGTCCGCCTGCACTGCTCCACCCGCACCGCGGTCGCCGGGTTCGCCGCCGAAGGCGTCATGCACCTGCTCGCCGAACTGATGGACAACGCGGCCAACTTCTCCCCGCCCATCGACGAGGTGCACGTCTACGTCGAGGACCGCAGCGCCGGCGTCGTCGTCACCATCGAGGACAGCGGTCTGAAGATGGCCGACGCGGCGATGCGGCGCGCCGAGGAGGCCGTCAGCGGGCGCGTCACCGACCTCGCCTCGCTCCAGGGCACCCGGCTCGGCCTCGCCGTCGTCGGCCGGCTCGCCGCGAAGTACGGCGTCAGCGTCAACTACCGTCCGTCCTCCCGTGGCGGCACCGGCGTCGTCGTCCTGCTGCCGCTGCACCTGCTCGCCCAGCAGCGCGAGCCCGCGCCGCACGAGACGGCCGGCCGGGGCGACACGCCGGCCGGCCGCGGCGGAGCGGCCCGGGGCGTGTCCGTCCAGTCCCCGTCGGAGACGGCCTCCCTGGCCGGCCGCCACACGGACGCACTGCCCTCCGCGGGCTCCTCCGCCGGCTCCCGGAGCGATGCCGACGCGCTGCCCGTCCGCGGCTCCCGCGGCGACCGTGACAACGCTGCCGAGGTCCGCCCCGCGGCCGCCTCGCTGCCCGCCGCCGAGCCTCCGGCCGCCCGGGCCGAGCGGTCCGACCTGCCCGCCGTCCCCGGCCAGGGACGGCACCGGCAGCCCGAGGGCACCACCCCGAACGGCCTCCCGGTCCGCGCCCCCGGCCGCACCATGGCCGAGGCGGAGCGCGAGCGCGAGCAGCGCCAGTCGGCGGCCGCCCGCTCCGGCGACACGGGGTCGGGCCGGCGCGGGGCACGCGACGCCGGTTCGCGGTTCGGCGCCTTCCACCGCGGCGCACGGCAGTCCGGCAACGGCGTCACCGGCACCTCGGGCGACGGCGCCTCCGGCACCGGCTCCCGGCCGCCCGCGGCTCCCTAGTCCCACCCCTCCCGTACGGCGCCGCGGCCCGGCCCCGTACGGCGTCCGGGGCGACGGCGCCCCTTCCCGCTCGAGCACGTGAGATAGGAGGAACGGGCCGGTGACCGGCCAGGCCGGACACCACCGTCCCAACACCCACCATGCAGACCACGACCACCGACAACAGCCTCAACTGGCTCCTGCAGGGTCTTCTGGAGCGGACCCCCGGCGCACGGCACGCCCTGGTCCTCTCCCGGGACGGCCTCAAGCTCTGCTGGAGCGAGCACCTGACCCTCGACCTCGCCGACCAGCTCTCGGCCATCTGCTCCGGCATCCAGGCCCTCGCCCAGGGCGCCTCCATGGAGTTCGGCGACGGCACCGGCGGCGTACGGCAGTCGATGACGGAGTTCCACGGCGGCCTGCTGTTCATCGTGGAGGCCGGCGCGGGCGCGCACCTCGCCGTCGTCGCCGGCGAGGACGCCGACCCCGGCGTGGTCGGGCACCAGATGATGGAGCTGGTCGAGCAGATCGGCGACCACCTGCGCGCCGAGCCCCGAACCGAGTCCGCGGGGAGCGGCACCTCGTGACCCCCCGCAAACCCGTCGACACGGGCGACCCGGACCGGCTGTACCTCGTCACCGGCGGGCGCAGCCGCGCCGACGAGTCCTTCGACCTGGTCACCCTGATCGTCAGCGAGAGCGCGCCGACGCCGGGGATGCAGTCGGAGCACGCCCGGATCCTCGAGCTGTGCGAACACCCCGTCGCCGTCGTCGAGATCGCCGCGGAACTCGGGCTGCCGGTCACGGTCGTACGCATCCTGCTCGGCGACCTGCTGGACACCGGGCGCGTCACCGCGCGCCACCCGCGCGCGGCGGCGTCCGTCGCCTCCCTGCCCGATTCCGCCCTACTCCAAGAGGTGCTCCATGGACTCCGCAACCTCTGAGCTGCCCACCCACCGCACACCGCTCCGCGACACCGCGGAGACGGGCCTGAAGATCGTCGTCGTGGGCGGGTTCGGCGTGGGCAAGACGACCCTGGTCCGCTCCGTGAGCGAGATCCGGCCGCTGAACACCGAGGAGGTGATGACGCAGGCCGGCGTGGGGGTCGACGAGACCGACGGACTGCCCGCGAAGACCACCACCACGGTCGCCTTCGACTTCGGGCGGATCAGCCTCAACGACCGCATGGTGCTGTACCTGTTCGGCGCGCCCGGGCAGGAGCGCTTCTGGTTCCTGTGGGACCGGCTGTTCTCCGGCACCCTGGGCGCCGTGGTGCTCGTCGACACCCGCCGGATGGACGACTCCTGGTACGCCATCGACCGGCTGGAGCACCACGGCACGCCGTTCGTCGTCGCCGTCAACCGGTTCGACGACAACAGCGTCCGGTACTCCCTGGAGGAGATACGCCAGGCCCTCGCCCTCCCCGCGCACGTGCCGATGGTCGACTGCGACGCCCGGGTCCGGGCCTCCGGCAAGGACGTGCTGATCACCCTCGTGAACCACCTCCACGATCTGGCCACCGCCAAGGAGGCGACACTGTGACCGATCCGGCCGACCCCTTCGCGTCCCCGGCCCGCACCGGGGACGAGCCGCCCCCGGGGTGCCCCGCGCACGCCGGCGCGGTGAGCCTGACCGGGCTGGACTTCCAGCAGACGCCCTCGGAGCTCTACCGCACGATGCGCCGCGAGCACGGCCCCGTCGCTCCGGTGCTGCTCGACGGCGGCGTCCCGGCCTGGCTGGTGCTGGGCTACACCGAGCTCACCTATGTGACCAGCCACGACGAGCTGTTCGCGCGGGACTCCCGGCGCTGGAACCAGTGGGAGAACATCCCGGCGGACTGGCCGCTGCTGCCGTACGTCGGCTACCAGCCGTCGGTGCTGTTCGCCGAGGGCGACGAACACCGGCGGCGGGCCGGGGTGATCACCGAGGCGCTGGAGGGCGTCGACCAGTTCGAGCTGGCCAACGAGTGCGGTCTGATCGCCGACGACCTCATCGCCCGCTTCGCCGGCAGCGGCCAGGCCGAGCTGATGTCCGACTACGTGCACCCCCTGCTGATGCGCGCCGTCGTGCAGATGTGCGGCATGCCGGCGACCGGTGAGGACACCCGCCAACTCGTCGACGACCTGCGTATCTCCCTCGACGCGGCGGAGGGCGAGGACCCGGTCGCCGGGTACAACCGGGTGGGCGAGCGGCTGCGGCAGCTGGTCAAGGAGAAGCGGACGGCGCCCGGCCCGGATGTCACCTCCCGCATGGTCATGGACCCGGCGGGACTCTCGGACGAGGAGATCGTCCAGGACCTCATCTCGGTGATCTCCGCGGCCGAGCAGCCGACGTCCAACTGGGTCTGCAACACGCTGCGTCTGCTGCTGACGGACGAGCGCTTCGCCGTGAACGTCTCGGGCGGCCGGCTCAGCGTCGGCGAGGCGCTCAACGAGGTGCTGTGGCTGGACACGCCGACGCAGAACTTCATCGGGCGCTGGGCGGTACGGGACGTGCAGCTCGGCGGCCGGCGGATCAGGGCGGGCGACTGCCTGGTCCTGGGCCTGGCCGCGGCCAACACCGACCCGCAGATCTGGCCCGAGGGCCACGTCGGCGCGGAGAACGCCGCGCATCTGTCCTTCAGCAACGGCGAGCACCGCTGCCCGTACCCGGCCCCGCTGCTGGCGGACGTGATGGCGCGCACGGCGGTCGAGACGCTGCTGGAGCGGCTGCCGGACCTGGTGCTGGCCGTCGAGCCGGAGGAACTGGTCTGGCGTCCGTCGATCTGGATGCGGGGCCTGATGGAACTGCCGGTGCAGTTCACGCCGGTGGTGCAGTAGCCCTCACCGGGCGGCAGGCGGTACGACGACGGGCGCTGCCCCCGCGGCGGACCGGCCGGGACGGATCCGGCCGGGGGGGGGCGGGGGCGGCGCGTGTGAAAGGGGTCGCGGACCGCTGACCGGGGTCAGCCCTGGACCGGCGTGAACCGGACCGGCAGGCTCTGCACACCGCGGGTGAACACACCCTGCTCGGCCGGCTGGAACCCGTCGGCGAGCCGCACGTCCGGCATGGCGTCGAGGAGCTGGTTCATGCCGATCTCCACCTCGGCCTTGGCCAGCAGCGCGCCCACGCAGAAGTGCCGGCCGAGCGCGAAGGCCAGATGGTCGGCGGCGGCGGAGAAGGCCGTGGTGGTGGTCAGGTCCTCGCGGAAGATGTCGAAGCGGTCCGGGTCGGCGTAACGGCGCTCGTCCCGGTTGGCGGCGCCGATCAGGCAGGTGACGGTGGCGCCGGCGGGTATGGAGCCGCCGCTGACGGTGACCTCCGTCGCGGACTGCCGCATGATCATGTGCACCGGCGGGGTGTACCGCAGGGTCTCGGCGAAGGCGCGCGGTATCAGCGAGCGGTCGGCGCGGACGGCCGCGAGCTGGTCGGGGTGGGCGAGCAGGTTCGCGAAGATGCCGGCGATGGCCTTGTCGGTGGTCTCGCCGCCGGCGGCCAGCAGCAGGCTGCAGAACGCCTTGACGTCCTCGTCGCTCATCCGCACGCCGTCGACCTCGGCGCTGCACAGCGCGGACAGCAGGTCGTCGCCCGGGTTCTCCCGGCGCTCGCGGATGATCGGCAGCATGTACTCGGCGAACTCCACCCGGGTCCGCTCACCGGCCGCCGTCACCTCGGGGTCGCCCGCCAGGTTGCCGAGGAAGGCGATGACGGCGGTGTACCAGCGGTGGAAGCGGGGGTGGTCGGCCTTGTCCAGGCCCAGCATGTCGGCGATGACGTTGACCGGGAAACGGGTCGCGAAGTCGTCGACCAGGTCGGCCGAGCCCTTGTGCCGGAAGGCGTCGATCAGTTCACGGGAGTTGCGCTCGATGACCGGCAGGAACTTCTGCTCCAGGTCGCTGCCGCGGAAGGCGGGCGCGACCAGCGCGCGGCGGACGGCGTGCTCGCGCCCGCTGAGCTGGAGGATCGTCTTGCCGTGCACCGGCTCGAGCTGCCAGGCGTAGTTGTCGGTGGTGAACTCGCCGGCCTTGTCCTTGAAGACGCGCTCGACGTCCTCGTAGCGCGAGACGATGTAGCTCTTGGTCGCCTCGTGCCAGATGAGGGGCGCGGTCTCCCGCATCACGCGGTAGGCCGGATAGGGGTCCGCTGCGAACTCGGGCGAGAGGATGTCGGGCACCTGCTGGGCGGTGGACATGGGGCTCCCTGCGGTCGTATTTCGTGTACCGCACAAGGTTATTGATCATCCGTCAGCAAGGACAGAGCGCCCGATGACCGGATCCGTTTGAACGATGAACAGGCCGAAAATCGCCCCTCCCGCACGAGAGCCCCGCCGTCCGGAAGGATCGGCAGGGCTCTCGTGACCGTACGAGTGTCAGACGCTCCGCTCCGAGGAGGCCAGCCCGACGAACCCCGCCCACGCGTCACGCGAGACCGTGAGGACGGGTCCGGCGGCGGTCTTGGAGTCGCGGATGTGCACACCTGTCGTCGCGGCCGCGACCTCCAGGCATTCGCCGCCCTCGGTACCGCTGTAGCTGCTCTTGAACCAGGCGAGGCCGGAGGCGACGGTCGAGGACTCAGCGCTCTTCATAGCGATCCCAGCAACCTTTCGATGAACTCCGTTGACTCTCGCGGACTGAGAGCCTGTGATCGGATGATCCCATAGAGCGCCGCGGCCAGAACCCCTTGTTCCGGGTCGGTCTCCAAGGAGCCGATGCCTCGTGCCTCGGCATACACGAACTTCTTGCCGTCCTTGCGCGTGACGACCGTGAACGGACCGTTCACGCCCGCGTTGTCCTCACGGTCGAGCGGCATGACCTGGATCTCGACGTTTCGCTTCTGTCCGATCAGCAGCAGATGCTCCAGCTGTCCCCGCAACGCGGCCTTACCCCCGTAGGGGCGTCGTAGGAGCGACTCGTCGAGCACGAAGCTCAGGAAGGGTGCCGGTCGGCGGTCGAAGATGTCCTGTCGGGCCAATCGTGCGGCCACGCGCTGTTCTGTGGTCTCTTCGTCCAGAGGAGGGCGCCTCATACCGAGCAGCCCTCTCATGTACTCCTCGGTCTGGAGCAGTCCGTTGAGGACGGGCATGCTGTAGGAGACGAGTTCAACGGCCTCCTTCTCCAGCGTCGCCATCCCCTGGAAGAACACCGGGTACTGAGCCCGCTCCACCTCCTCCTTCCACACGCACAGCAGCCCGTCCGCCCCCAGCACCTCGTCCGCCCGCTCGATGGTCCGGGGCGACGGAATCCTCCGCCCCTGTTCGAACGACGCGACCGTGGCCGCCGAGTACCCGATCCGGCTCCCGAACTCCGCCCGGTCCAGCCCCTCCCGCAGCCGCAGCGTCTTCAGGGTCTGCCCGAACGCGGCGACCACGCCCTTTCCCGCCCCGTCCTCGGGCCGGCGCGCGCCGCTCCCGCCGTCGTCGCTCTCCCAACGTCCCCGACACTCACGACCGTTCCGCCGTCCCCGCCGCCCGCCAGGGCGTCCGCGCCCGTACGCTTCGTCATCGACCACCGCCTTTTCGGGCCCAACGCGCCCGCCGGGGACGCCGTCACGCCGCACGCCACGTACGCGCACCGACACGTCGCGTACAGCGGCCGGCGTCGGTGCGTCACCACTGGTCACGCTACGCGACCGACGGGACCGTGGACGGCATGACGAACAACCCCGCCGGTCCCACCGGCCCCGGCCGACTCGCCACCCCCACCGCTCACTTGGGCGCCGCGTCACCCGCTCCCATGCCGGTGTCCCGCACCTTCGCGATGCGCTTCACCTCCACCCCGCGCGGAGCCCGTCTCGCCCGGCACCTCACCGCCGTCCGCCTGGACGCCTGGGGCGTCCCGTACGGCACCGACGACCACGACGCGATCGTGCTGATCGCCGCCGAGCTGACGGCGAACGCCGTGCTGCACGGCAACGTCCCGGGCCGGGACTTCCACCTCCGTCTCGCGCTCCTCCCCACCGGGCCCCGATCCGCCGCCGTCCGCGTCGAGGTCACCGACACCCGGGGCGAGCGGGTCCCGCCTCGGCCGGGCGGCCCCCGGCCCGAGGTCCCCGCCGTCGACGAAACCGGCCGGGGCCTCCTCCTGGTCGCCGCGCTCGCCGCCCGCTGGGACTGGCGCCTGCGGCCGGACGGCCCGGGCAAGACGGTCTGGGCGGAGTACGAGATCGCGACCGTACTAGATGTACATCTGCTACATTCGTGACATGAGTGAACCGGTGATCGAATCCATGGCCGAGGTCCGAGGCCACCTCGCCGACGTCATCGACCGTGCCCGGCGCGAGGAGACCCCGACGATCATCACCCGGCGCGGAAAGCAGGAGGCCGTCGTGATCGACATCGAGGAGTACCAGCGGCTGCGCCGGATCGCCGAGGACGCCGAAGAAGCCTGGCTCAACCGGCTGGCCGACGAAGCCGAGTCCGAGGGCCTGGAGGGATCGGTCTCGCTCGAGGAGATGGCCGCCATGCTCCGCTCCGACCGGGACTGACCGCATGGGATACGTCACGCGCTTCACGCCGCACGCGCAGCGGGACATGCTCAAGATCCCGCGCTCGGACGCCCTGCGGATCCTGTATCGGCTCACCGAGTTGCAGAAGGCGATGGACGCCGGCGACAC
The DNA here is from genome assembly GCA_014650475.1 of Streptomyces albogriseolus. GTDB lineage: Bacteria > Actinomycetota > Actinomycetes > Streptomycetales > Streptomycetaceae > Streptomyces > Streptomyces albogriseolus. Next base: position 380,636 of record BMVA01000002.1, on the reverse strand, counting down.
AGCGGCGTTCGACATCAAGGCCCTGCAGGGCCACAGCGCCCGGTGGCGGCTCAGGGTCGGTGACTACCGCGTCGTCTACACCGTGGAGGACGGTCGGCTGATCGTGTGGGTCCTGGCTCTCGGTAATCGGCGCGACGTCTACCGTCAGGTTCCCTGACGTGCCGTCCTGCGAACAGGTCGGCGCGAGGTGACCGCAGCGGTCCGCCTCTTCGCCTCGCGTCATGAGACCCACACCCACCGCGCGGACACTGCGCGACATGAAGGGCCGCCCCGGTCCGCCGCGGCCCGAGGTCCGGCGTCAACCGCCCGGGAGTCGTACGAGGAAAATGCGGCGACGGGCCCCCACCGTCCGCGGTACGTTCCCCCTGTTCGAAGGGGGAGCCCGTGACCAAGCTGAACCAGATCATCGCGGTCGAGAAGGGTGTCAAGAGCAAGTCGCTCCAGGACATCAACGCCGCGCACGCCAAGGTGCAGAAGCCGGCGCTGCTGGCCGGCATCTCGCGCACGTACCAGCCGAAGGACGAGGAGGGCGAGCAGCTGCCGCCCGAGTCCACGCGGGTGCAGGTGCAGGCCGAGGACGTGCTGCGCGAGGTGTCCGCCTCGCTGACGCGGCTGTTCGACGTCACCGCGACGAAGGACTGGGCCAACTGCGAGGCCCGCGCGGACGTCACGGTCGACGGGCGGACCCTCGTCGCCGACGCCCCCGTCAGCTATCTGCTCTTCCTCGAGAAGCAGCTCGCCGAACTGCACGGCTTCGTGAAGAAGCTGCCGACGCTGGACGCCGCGGAGTCCTGGTCCCTCGACCCGTCCACGGACTGGTGGAAGACCGACCCGGTGCGCACCATCCGCACCAAGAAGGTGCCGCGCAACCACGTCAAGGCGGAGGCCACGGAGAAGCACCCGGCGCAGGTCGAGGTGTACTACGAGGACGTGCCGATCGGTTACTGGACCACCGTGAAGTTCTCCGGCGCCCTCCCGGCACGGCGGGTGAACGAGCTGCTGGAGCGCGTCGAGAAGCTCCAGCAGGCCGTGAAGTTCGCCCGTGAGGAGGCCAACGGCACCGAGGTCACCGACCAGCGGGTCGGCGACGCGGTGTTCGGCTACCTGTTCGGCTGACGCGCGGCGCGGCCACAGGCGGCATCCACGATCGCCCCCGCGTGCGAGCGCGGGGGTGCGCTACGGGGCACGGGCCGGATTGAGGACCGGTTCGCGCCAGGAGCGCAAGCTGAAACTGAAGTTCAGCCTGAAGAGCGGTCCGTCGCAGAGGCGGCCGCGGTCAATCTCAGACTCTCGCTCCAGTCTCAGCATCGCCGCCGATCGCCGGACCGAACGGGGACGGACGAACGCCGTCGGATGCGAGTTCGACTCTCGCCTGCGCCTCTTTCCCGGCGCGGTAGTTCAAAGGAAGAACACGACGGCCTGACGACTGATCCGTCCTCAAACACCGCCGGCGTGCGAATTGGGTGGCATCCCCAGGGGCCCGGGAGCTGGATACGACTCCCGGGCTCCGTCACGTCCGGGGTGCACCTACCTGTCGAACGAGGGTTCCAGGTAAGTTCACGTGTGCATACAGGTGTTGACGATGTGCGCGTAACGGGGGTTGCGGGATGGCGGGTCACCGGCCGACTGATTGGCATGTTCTCGACCTGGACAAGGACCCGACGCCCGGTGACCCGGAGCGGGTGCGCCAGCTCGCGCGATTCCTGCACGACTTCGCCGACGACGTCTCCGAGGCGTTGCGTCTGGTGAAGGGGATGGCCGGTGAGGGGACGCTGGCGGAGTGGGCGGGGAAGTCGGCGAAGGTGTTCAAGGAGGAATTCTCCGGCGTTCCGAAGAATCTGAGGAAGCTGGAGAAGTCGTACGCGATGTGCGGGGACGCGCTCGCGGATTACTGGCCGAAGCTGGAGCGGGCGCAGGCGCTGGCGGACAAGGCGTTGGCGAAGGCGCGGGAGGCGCAGGCGGATCTGTCGTCGGCGAAGTCGAAGCTGGCGTCGGCGGAGTCGTGGGTGGGGCGGGCGACGCGGGAGGCCGACAAGTACAAGGACGATCCGACGGGGTCGAAGTCGGACGCGGACAAGCCGGACGAGGCGAAGGTGCGGGCCGCGACCCGTGATGTGCGCAGTGCGAAGTCGGCGCAGGAGAAGGCGCAGTCGGACGTCACGTCCGCGCAGAACGCGCTGGACGCGGCGAAGAAGATGGCCGCGGACGCGCGGAAGATGCGTGAGGAGGCGGCGCGGGACGCGAAGTCGAAGATCGACGAGGCCTCCGACGCGGGGATCCAGAACCGGTCGTGGTGGGAGGAGATCGGCGACTGGTTCACCGACAACTGGGACAACATCGTCGCCGCCTGCAAGATCGTGGTCGCGGTCGTCGGCATCGTCGCGCTGATCATCGGCGGGCCGATCCTCGGCGCGATCGTCCTCATCGCCGCGCTCGTCGTCCTCGCCGACACGCTCTACAAATACAGCAAAGGCCAGGCGTCCCTCTGGGACGTCGGACTGGCCGCGCTGGACTGCATACCTGGCATGAAGGGCCTCACCACCCTCGGCGGGCTCGCCAAAGGCATGAGAAACCTGGGTTCTATGGGGCTCAAGGGCATGGCCGCGGGAGTGCGCGGACTGGGTAAGAGCGCTCGTAGCATGCTCAGCAGGTCCCAAGAAGCGTTCGCGCGCATGCAGTCGAGGGTTCGCAGGGGACTGAGCGACCCGATCGACATGGCTACGGGGACGATGTTCCTTCCTCAGACGGACGTGGAACTCCCCGGCGCTCTGCCCTTGGTCTTCCAGCGTCGTGTTCAGTCCGACTATCGGGCGGGGTGGTGGTTCGGTCCCTCATGGACGTCCACTGTTGATCAGCGCCTCGAAGTAGATGACGAAGGGATCATCTTCGTCACTGACGATGGCCAACTTCTGTCCTATCCCCATCCTGCTGGCGAAGAGTCGGTACACCCTCGGGTCGGCCCCCCGCTTCCGCTGACCCGGCTCGAGGACGGTGGATACCGGATAACTGACCCATTCGGTGGATTGGAGTTTCGGTTCGACAAGCCGAAGACCGACAGTTGTGCGCCCATAATCGCACTCTGCGACCGTAACGGTCGGTGCATCGAGTTCATCTATGACGAACTTGGCTTCCCGGTTGGTATCCGTTCGTCAGGAGGGTACTACCTCCGGCTCACCATCGAAGAAGGTCGGGTCACTAGTCTGCATCTCGCCGGCGGTGCAGAGGGGGGTGGCGATGCGCTCATCAGACGATTCGTCTATACCGGCGGCAATCTCACGGAGGTACACGGGGCGAATGGCCTGCAACTGAGGTTCGAGTATGACGACCGCCTGCGGATAGTTGCCTGGGTCGACTCGAACGGCAGTCGTTATCGCTATGCATACGACGACGAGGACCGGTGCGTGTTCGAAGGCGGTGAAGCCGGACACTGCACTTTGTCTCTTGTCTATGACACCAGTGACCCTGCGTTCCCGGGGTTGCGGGTGACGACGGCTACTACCGGTGACGGCCACACCTCGAAGTATGTAGTCGATGACGCATTTCTGATAGTCGCAGAAATCGATCCCCTCGGCGCTGTGACACGTACTGAGTACGATCAGGAACATCACATAATCGGGCGTACGGATCCGCTCGGAAATCACACTCGCATAGTGAACAATGCTCTTGGCCTGCCTCGATCCGTTATACGGGCAGACGGCGCGGAAACCACGGTCGAGTACAGCGACCTGAACCTTCCGCTGCTCATCCTTCAGGAGGATGGAACAACCATTCGGCACACGTATGACGAGCGCGGGAACCGGACATCGGTGACGGATGAGTCAGGCGCCACAATGACGTTCCTTCACGACCGGAGCGGTCACCTGATCCGGGCTACTGATGCGTTGGGTAACAACATGACCATTCAGAACAACGCCGCCGGTCTGCCGACGCTCGTCACCGACCCGCTGGGAGCGAGCACCGAGTATCGCTACGATTCTTTTGGGCGTCTGAGCGCGATAGTTGATGCCACGGGAGCCGAAACCGGGCTGTGGTGGTCGGTCGACGGGCATTTGACACGCAGGGTGAAATCACAGGGCAACGAAGAGACGTGGTCTTACGACGGCGAAGGAAATTGCCTGAGTTACACCGATGGGGAGGGGCGCGTCACTCGATACACGTATACCCACTTCGACATGCTTGCCAGCCAGACTCTCGCCGACGGAAGTCGGTATGAGTACGAACACAGCCCCACCCTCCAACTGTGCAAGGTCATCGATCCACAAGGCAGGAAGTGGGCTTACGAGTACGACCAGGCGGGTCGCTTGACGGCGGAGACCGACTTCGACGGACGTCGCGTCGAGTATGCATACGACTTGGCGGGCCGGTTGGTGAGTCGGACAAATGCGGTGGGCCAGCGTGTCCAGTACCAGTACGACGCACTCGACTGGACGGTGGCCAAGACTGTCGATGGCCGGACGACGCATTTCGAGCGAGACGTCATGGGCCGCGTTCTTCACCTGTCCAACTCGGTCAGCGACATCAGTTACGAGCGAGATGCCATTGGCCGTGCTCTGTCCGAAACGGTGGATGGTCGGGTGCTACGTCGGTGGCACGACCAGCTCGGGCGTCCTGTGAAAAGGGCTACGCCCACCGGCTCGGTGACTACCTACGCGTACGACGCAGCGGGCCGAATTTCTGACATGCGAGCCGGCGGGCATGCGCTGAGCTTCTCCCATGACGCCGTCGGCCGGGAGGTTACCCGAGCTCTTTCCCCAACAGGGCTCTCTGTTAAGCGAGAGTGGGATGCTCTCGGCCGTGTTGTCGGGCAAGAAGTCACGAGCGCCGCGGGATCCTTGCTCCGGCGCTCATTCAGCTACCGGGCTGATGGCCACCTCGTTGCGGTAGACGACTCACTGTCCGGGACGCGTCGCTTCACGCTCGATCCCGCGGGGCGAGTAACGGCAGTAGAGGCGCGTGGGTGGCAGGAGAAATACGCGTACGACGCGGGCGGAAATCAAAGCTATGCCGAATGGCCGGGGCATCACCCTGGTAAGGAAGCTCAAGGTGATCGAGTCCACCGGGGCAACAAGCTCATGCGCGCGGGCGGAATACGGTACGGCTACGACGCTGCCGGCCGTGTCGTTATACGCCGTAAGGTCAGACTGTCACGCAAAGCCCAAGTGTGGCACTACACCTGGGACGGTGAGGACCGGCTGACATCCGTCACGACGCCTGACGGCGTTGTGTGGCGTTATCTCTACGACCCCTTGGGTCGGCGTTCGTGCAAACAACGTCTCAGTTCCGACGGCCAAAGAGTAGTGGAAGAGGTTCGTTTCACCTGGGACGGGGCGTATTTGGCGGAGCAAGAGGTCACCGGCCCCGACCTGCCCCACCCTGTGGTCACGACGTGGGAGTATGACGGACTCCACCCAGTTTCTCAGATCGAACGCCGGGTCGACTCTTTGAGTCGGGATGAGATAGATTCTCGATTCTTTTCCATAGTCACGGATCTGATCGGAACGCCTACGGAACTCGTGAGCGAGGATGGTGACCTTGCCTGGCGATCACGCGCCACCGTCTGGGGCGTGACAGCGTGGAACCGTGATGCGGCAGCGTACACGCCTTTGAGGTTTCCGGGGCAGTACTTCGACCCTGAAACGGGTCTCCATTACAACTTCCAGCGCTACTACGATCCGGAGACAGCCCGGTACTTCAGCTCGGACCCTCTCGGGTTGGAGCCTGCGCCCAATCCTGACGTTTACGTTCTCAACCCTTTGCAGGGGTGTGATCCGCTGGGGCTTGCGCCCCGCTATGCCAACCGTCCGGATCGTTACGCGTGGGGCGGTAGCGTCCGTTACAAGGCTACTGACCACCTGGGCCGACCCACCGGCGTGTCCGCCTGTATCCGTAAGGAGATGGTTATTGCGCAGGGGACGGAAGCGGGCAAGATGTGGACAAAGGGCTGGCGAGGGCACGGGACGTTGTTCAACGAAGCACGTGGTCACCTGCTGGCCAACACTTTGGGTGGGGCTGGTAAAGGGCCGAACGCGCCGCACAATTTGGTTACCTTGACACAAAATCCGACCAATCATCCGCACATGTATGAGATGTTCGAGAAGCCTATTGCAGATGCGGCTATGAAGGACGAGATCGTTCAATATAGCGTGACTCCGATTTACGAGGGCGTCAACCCCATTCCTATACGTCTCGAATTCGAAGCCTTCGGTAACAAGGGATTTTCCCTGAGTGGTTTCCTGGACAATCCGGCGGCAGGGGTGAGAACTCCTTGAAATCCTGTGGCCGGCCGATCCGTCACTGCACAGTCCCATGTCCCGTATCTGTTGAGTATGCTGCCGTGAGAGACGGAACAGGAGCACCATGACGCGCACCACGCCCGAGCGCCCCGTTGATATCGAGGCGGTGATTCCCGACCTGTCCGAGCATCGTGGAGTCGCTACCCGACTGCACCCGCGTCCGGGGACCACCACGCCGGAGCGGAGCTCAGTCGGCGGTCCTTTCCTCTGGCCGTCCGATGAACCGTGGCCTCAGTGCAGGGAACCGCACAAACGCCGCTTCGGTGAACGCCTCAGCGAGGTCCGCTTGACCAGGAAGTTGCTGGCGGCCGGACCGACTGAGGAGGAATATGAGCTCCTGCGCACTTTCCGTCGTGGGCGTCACGCGCCGTGGCTGACAGACACCGATCCCATTCCCCTCCTTCCTGTCGTGCAACTACGCACACAGGATGTCCCAGGTCTGAGTCTCCCCGACGATGCCGACGTGTTGCAGGTCTTCTGGTGCCCGTTCAACGCTCACGGGGCAGATCGTCATGTCGGTGTGCATCTCTTCTGGCGAAAGGCTTCAGAGGTCACCGAAGTCATGGCCGAGCAACCGGAGCCGGAAGTCGTGGGTCGCGCTGAGTATGTGCCCGAGCCCTGCATCCTCCATCCCGAACAAGTCGTCGAGCATCAATGGGGGGACCTGCTGCCCTACTCGATCAGAGCGCGTCTGGACGACTGGGAGGACTGGGAGGACGAGGACGCGGTCAGTTACCAGTTCGACCTCTCCATCCCTCCTGGATGGAAAGTCGGCGGGTTCGCGCCTTGGCCGGTCACCGGCCCGGAGGAGGTGACGTGCGCGTGTGGGCGGCGAATGGACCTCTTGTTGACGATCGACAGCCGTGAGTGGGATCGAGGCACCCGCAGTTGGGTTCCTCTGGAGGACCGTCACGTGGCGGACACGGACGCGAACACTCCTACCCGAGTCGTCGTGGGCCGGGGAGGGCGACTCATGATTTTCGTCTGCTCCCAAGATTGGTCCCACCCTCATCGGCTGGTCCTGCAGTAGGAACAGGATGCGAGAGCAACCCCCTTGCCCTGGCGCGCACTCCAACTCCTACCGTCCCCCGCATGGAGTTCACACGCACACTGGGACGCAGTGGTATCCAGGTCAGCGCGCTCGGGTTCGGGTGCTGGGCGATCGGTGGGGAGTGGCAGGACCGGGCCGGGCAGCCGCTCGGGTGGGGGAAGGTGGACGACGAGGAGTCCGTGCGGGCGATCCGGCGGGCTCTCGACCTCGGTGTCACCTTCTTCGACACCGCCGACGTCTACGGCACCGGGCACAGCGAGCGAGTCCTCGGCAGGGCGCTCGGCTCCCGGCGGGACGACGTCGTCGTCGCCACCAAGTGGGGCAACCTCTTCGACCCCGACACCCGCACCCTCACCGGCACCGACGACTCCCCGGAGCACCTCCGCCGTGCGCTGACCGCCTCCCTGCGCCGGCTCGGCACCGACCACGTCGACCTCTACCAGCTGCACATCGCCGACGCCGCCCCCGACCGGGCGGCCAGCCTGCGCGACGCGTGCGAGGAGCTCGTGGCGGAGGGGCTGATCCGGGCGTACGCCTGGAGCACCGACGACCCCGCCCGCGCCGCCGTGTTCGCCGAAGGGCCGCACTGCGCCGCCGTGCAGCACGCGCTCAACGTCCTCGACGACGCCCCCGAGTTGCTGCTGCTCTGTGAGAAGGCGGATCTCGCGTCCGTCAACCGCAGCCCGCTCGCCATGGGTCTGCTGACCGGCAAGCACGGGAGCGGCCGGCCGCTGGAGGCCGGGGACATCCGCAACCGTCCGCCCGCCTGGCTGCGGGGCTTCGGCGACGGCAGCGGCGCCGACCCCGAGTGGCTGGCCCGCGTCGACGCGCTGCGGGACGTCCTCACCAGCGGCGGCCGCACTCTCGCCCAGGGCGCCCTGGCCTGGCTGTGGGCGCGCAGCCCGCGCACCGTGCCCATCCCCGGCTTCCGGTCGGTCGCCCAGGCCGAGGAGAACGCCGGCGCGCTCGCCAAGGGGCCGTTGAGCGAGGGCGAGATGGCGGAGGTGGAGCGCATCCTCCGGCGATAAGCCGTAAGCCATAAGCCATCAGCGGCCACAGAAATATGCGGCAGCCGTTCCACCCGCCGGTGTGCACCCGCGGTCCCGCGCGGGCCCACCCCCAGCCGGCGGCGTGGAACGGCTGCCGCCTCCCCCCTGGATGTGGCCCAACGGAAGACCGCTGCCTCAACTGTGAAGCTTTGGTGTAGAGGAGTTGAGCATAGATCTCCCACCGGCCGCAATGGGGCGGATGTACTAATTCCGATTGTGGGGATCGCGGTACGCCGCCATGTGCCGTACCGCGCAAGCCACCTGTCCGCCCGTTTCCTCGGCGTTCACTGGCCCGCAGCGTGCGGGAGGGTGCGCCATGCGGACCTCATGCGACCGTCATCCGGATGCTGTGTACGCGTCAACGCCGCGTCGTCCCCGGCCACTGCAATTCCTCCCGCACCCACCCGTCCGCCAGGGGAGGACCGATGACGCAGGACCTCACGACGCCCCACGCCCGCCCGTCCCACCACGCGCCCGAACTCCGCGCCGCCGCCCGCCACATCGGCCGCCGCCGCTTCCTGACCGTCACCGGCGCCGCCGCCGCGCTCGCCTTCGCCGTCGGCGTGCCCGGCGCGGGCGTCGCGGCCGCCGCCGAACTCGACACCGCCCAGCTCACCGACGACCCCTTCACTCTCGGCGTCGCCTCCGGCGACCCGCACCCCGACTCGGTGCTGCTGTGGACCCGCCTCGCGCCCGTCCCGTACCAGGCCGACGGCGGACTGCCCGCCCGCCGCGTCACCGTCGAGTGGGAACTCGCCCTCGACGCCCGCTTCCGCAGCGTCGTCAGACGCGGGAAGGCCACCGCCCACCCCGAGTTCCACCACACCGTGCACGTCGAGGCCGGCGGGCTCGCCCCCGGCCGCGTCTACCACTACCGCTTCCGCGCGGGCCGCTTCGTCAGCCCCGCCGGCCGCACCCGCACCGCGCCCGCCGCCCGCAGCCGCGCCGCCGAACTCACCTTCGGCGTCGTCTCCTGCCAGCGCTACGACCAGGGCTACTACACCGCCTACCGGCACCTCGCCCAGGAGGACCTCGACGTCGTCTTCCACCTCGGCGACTACCTGTACGAGTACGCCGTGAACGACGTCGCCGGCTCCCGCGCCTACCCGGCCGGCACCCTGCCCGACCTGTTCCGCCGGGAGACCGTCACGCTGGAGGACTACCGGCTGCGGTACGCCCTCTACAAGTCCGACCCCGACCTGCGGGCCGCGCACGCCGCGCACCCCTTCGTCGTCACCTGGGACGACCACGAGACCGAGAACAACTACGCCGACGACACCCCCGAGAACAGCGTCCCGCCGGAGGAGTTCCTGCTGCGCCGGGCCGCCGCCTACCGCGCCTACTGGGAGAACATGCCGCTGCGCCGGCCCCAGCTCCCCGAGGGCCCCGACCTCAAGCTGTACCGCCGGCTGCACTGGGGCCGGCTCGCCCAGTTCGACGTGCTCGACACCCGTCAGTACCGCTCCAACCAGGCCTACGGCGACGGCTGGCAGTACCCGGGACCCGAGTCCGAGGACCTCTCGCGCACCCTCACCGGCGCCGCCCAGGAGCGCTGGCTGATCGACGGCTGGCGCCGCTCCGACGCGGTGTGGAACGTCGTGCCGCAGCAGGTCACCTTCTCCCAGCGGCTGGACAGGCCCACCCCGCCCGCCAAGGTCTCCATGGACTCCTGGGACGGCTACCCCGCCTCCCGCGAGCGCGTCCTGGCCGGCGCGCAGGCCGCCGGCGTCGAGAACCTGATGGTCCTCACCGGCGACGTGCACGTCCACTACGGCTTCGACATCAAGCGGGACTTCTCCGACCCCGGCTCGAAGACCGTGGGCACCGAGATCGTCACCACGTCCGTCACCAGCGGCGGCAACGGGTCGGAGAAGCCCGCCAACTACGACAACCTGACCGCCGCCAACCCGCACCTGCGGTTCTACGACGGCCGGCGCGGCTACACGACCGTCACCCTCGGCCGGGAGCGGGCGCGCGCCGACTTCAAGACGGTCTCCCACGTGACCACGCAGGGCGCGCCGCTCACCACCGCCGCCTCCTTCGTCACCGAGGCGGGGGACCCGGGGCTCAAGCCGGCGTGAGCACCGCGCCGTCCGCGTCCTCGCCCGGGTAGCGGACGCCGACGCGGTCCCGGATCGCGTCGAGCGTCCGCATCACGCCGAGGGTGCCGTCCAGCGGGACCACCGGCGACTCCGTCTCCCCGGCCCGCAGCGCCCGCATCACCTCCGCCGCCTCGTGCTTGAGGCTGGCCCGCGGGCCGTCGGCCGGGTCGGCGGCGAACTCCTCGGCGTCCCGCCCGTCCCGGTGCAGCACGAACCGCTCCGGGAAGAAGAAACCGTCCGGGATGTCGATGCGGCCCTCCGACCCGGTGACCGACGCGGAGGTGGCCGTACCGCCCACGATGGAGCAGTGCACCGAGGCGAGGGCGCCGTTCTCCCAGGAGAGCAGCGCCCCCGTCTGCAGGTCGACGCCCTCCTCGGAGAGCGTCGCACGCGCCACGACGTCCGACGGCTCACCGAGGAGCAGCTGGGCGAACGACACCGGGTACACCCCGAGGTCCAGCAGCGCGCCGCCGCCAAGCGCGGGGTCGCGCAGCCGGTGCGTGGCCGGGAACGGGCCCGCGAGCCCGAAGTCCGCCTGGACGTGCCGCACTTCGCCGATCGCGCCGTCGGCGACCAGCGCCTTGAGGCGGCGCACCATGGGATGGCAGTACATCCACATGGCCTCCATCAGGAAGCGCCCGCCGTCCCGCGCCAGCGCGACCAGCTCGGCCGCCTCGCGCACGTTGAGCGTGAACGGCTTCTCGCACAGCACGTGCTGTCCGGCCTCCAGCATCATCCCGGCCGCGGCGCGGTGCGCCGCGTGCGGGGTGGCGACGTAGACCACGTCGATCTCCTCGTCGCGCGCCAGCGACTCCCAGTCGCCGTACGCCCGGGGTATCCCGAACCGGTCCGCGAACTCCTTCGCCCGTTCCGCCGACCGCGACGCGACCGCCACGACCTCCGCGTCCGGCATGTCCACCAGGTCGCCGGTGAACCTCGCGGACATCCCGCCGGTCGCCAGGATCCCCCAGCGTGTCCTCTGCTCGGTCATTCGTCCCACCCTGTTCGTGCGTTGCGTCAACGCTTCGCCGTAGTCTCGTGGAAGCGCTCCCATGACATCGTCGTCGACGCCGAGCACTCCGTACGAGCTGAGAGCATAGGGAGCCGATGGCATGGAAAGGGAGGGGTCGCATGCCCGAGGGTGGGGCGTCCATATCCAAAACGGACGATAACGGGACGTCAGTCACGGGGGCGGAGGTGGTGTCCCCTCCGGGCGCGGCCGCACCGCCGGGAGTGCGCACCGTCGGCGGGCCGCGGGGGGCCGGCCTGCTGGTCACCTTCATCCTCGGCGGCCTGACCGCCGTGACACCGCTGGCGATGGACATGTACCTCCCGGCCCTGCCGGAGGTCACCCGGTCGCTGAACGCACCCGCCGCGACCGTCCAGCTCACCCTCACCGCGTGCCTGGCCGGCATGGCGCTCGGGCAGCTCGTGGTCGGTCCGATGAGTGACCGCTGGGGCCGCCGCCGGCCCCTGCTCGTCGGTCTCGCGATCTATGTCGTGGCCACCGCGCTGTGCGCGTTCGCGCCGACCGTCGAACTCCTCGTCGCCTGCCGACTGGCGCAGGGCCTCGCGGGCGCGGCCGGCATCGTCATCGCGCGGGCAGTCGCCCGTGACCTGTACGACGGCGTGGCCCTGGCCCGCTTCTTCTCGACCCTCATGCTGATCTCCGGCATGGCGCCGATCCTGGCCCCGCTGATCGGCGGTCAGGTGCTGCGGTTCACGGACTGGCGGGGCGTGTTCGTCGTCCTCACCGTCCTCGGCGTGCTGCTGACGGCGCTCGTGTGGACGAAGCTGCCCGAGACGCTGGCCCCCGCCGACCGGCACGGTGGGAACTTCGGCGAGGCCCTCGCGCCGATGCGGCGGCTCCTCGCCGACCGGGTCTTCACCGGCTACATGCTCGCCGGCGGCTTCGCCTTCGCCTCCCTCTTCTCGTACGTCGCGGCCTCCCCGTTCGTCATGCAGGAGATCTACGGCGCCTCCCCGCAGACCTTCAGTCTGCTGTTCGGGCTCAACTCGATCGGCCTGATGATCATGGGCCAGGTCAACGGGAAGATCCTGGTCGGCCGGGTCCGGCTGGACAAGGCGCTCGGCGCCGGACTCGCCGTCGTGGTCGCCGCCGCCACGGCACTGCTGCTGATGTCGCTGGGCGTGTTCGGCGAGACGGGCCTGGTGCCGGTCGCCGGGGCGCTCTTCGTGCTGATGTCGGCCATGGGCGTCGTCATGCCCAACACCCAGACGCTCCCGCTGATGCGGGCCCGGCACGCGGCCGGGTCCGCGTCCGCCCTGCTCGGCACGACGTCCTTCCTCATCGGCGCGATCGCCTCCCCGCTGGTCGGCATCGCCGGCGAGGACACCGCCGTCCCGATGGCCGTCGTCCAGCTGGCCTCCGCCCTGGTGGCGACGGCCTGCTTCCTGGGAATGTGCCGCCCGTGGAAGAACGGGACGAGCACGAAGGGCGGGGGCGTCTGAGCACCCCGCGACTGCGCCGGGGCACCCCGGAACGCGCCGGGCTCGACGCCGGGGAGCTGCGGCGTCTGGTCCAGGAGGTCCGCGCCCGCACCGAGGGACCACGTCCCTGGGCGGCGGGCGCGGTGGTGGTCGTCGGACGCGGGCCGGTCATCGCCGTCGAGGAGGCGGCGGGCTGGGCGGTGCGCTACGCCGGCTACGACGAGCACGCGGACGCGCCCGTCGAACTGCCCCCGGAGCAGCGGGTGCCGATGACCGCGGACACCCCCTTCGACCTGGCCTCCGTCACCAAGCTGTTCACCTCGGTGGTCGCCGTGCAGCGGATCGAGCGGGGCACGCTGGGCCTCGACGCGCGCGTCGGCACGTATCTGCCGGACTTCACGGCCGCCGTACGGTACGGCATCACCGTGCGCCAGCTGCTCACCCACACCTCCGGACTGCGCCCCGAACTGCCCCTGTACGACTGCGCCGGCGACGCGGAACGCCTGGCGCTGCTGCGCGCGGAACGGCCGGCTGCCGCGCCCGGCACGTACTGCTACTCCGACCTCAACATGCTGCTGCTCCAGCACGTCCTGGAGCGGCTCACCGGCCGCACCCTCGACGTCCTGGTGCGCGACGGCATCACCCGGCCCCTCGGCATGGACGCGACCGGGTTCGGGCCGTGCCCGACGGCCGCGGCGACCGAGGACCAGCGGCGGCCCTGGGCCAAGGCGGACCGGGGGATGTTGCGGGGCGAGGCGCACGACGAGAACGCCTGGGCGCTGGGCGGGGTCGCCGGCCACGCCGGCCTCTTCTCCACCGCGGGCGACCTGGCGGTCTTCTGCCGCACCCTGCTGGCGGGCGGGTCGTACGGCCCGGCCCGCGTCCTCGGCCCGGACCACGTCGACCTCATGCTCCGGCCCCCGGGCCTCGGCTTCGCCGTCGGTCAACCCTCCTTCATGGGCGCCCTGGCAGACCACGGCGCGGCGGGCCACTCCGGCTTCACCGGCACGTCCCTGGTCCTCGACCGCGCCACGGACACCTTCGTCGTCCTCCTCGCCAACACGGTCCACCCCCGCCGCCCCACCCCACCCGACAGCACCCCGCGCGCGGAGACGGCGACCCGGGTGGCGCGGGCGGTACGGGGGAGATGAGGGGGCTCGCCTCTGCGGGCGGCCCCCGGTAAGGGCGGCATGCCGCCCTCGCGGCGTCGGTCGACCCCACGGAGTCGCACCCTGCCCGGCCACGGCTTCCGTCCCGCACGGGCCAAGGACCTGGGTCGTGCAGGCGCCACGCGCCTTCGCCTGCGCCGGACCCGGTCTGGGCGCCGTTGCGGTTCGCAAGCCTGAGCGGGCCACGAGGTCGGGCACCAAGCGCCGCGCGCTTTCGTTCACGGCGGGGCCGGTCCTCCGGTTCTGCGGGGTCGTGCGCGCCCCGTGGGGTCCGGGGAGTCCAGGCGCCGCGCTCCCTGCCCGGGCGCCGGCGCGCTTCGTGGCGGGCACCGTACGGGCCGAGGGCCGGAAGCGTCCCGGGGCCTCGGAGGGTCGGCCGCGGCGGAGCCGCAGGCCCCGCCCGCGGGCCGCAGGCGGAACAGAGGCCCCCGGAGGGGGCAATAGAATCGCCGGGTGAACGCCCCCGCCCCCCTCCACACCGCCGACTCCCTGCGCGCCGCCCTCGCCGGGCTGCTGGACGGGATCCCGGCGCGGCAGGCCGCTCAGGCCGTCGAGCGGCTGATCGGCCACTACCGGGGCGCCACCCCCACCGACACCCCGATCCTGCGCGACCGCGCCGACGTGGCCGCGTACGCCGCGTACCGGATGCCCGCCACGTTCGAGGCGGTGCACGCGGCGCTGCGGGCCTTCGCCGGCGCCGTGCCCGGGTGGACGCCCGGGAGCCATGCCGACGTCGGCGGCGGCACCGGCGCGGCGGCGTGGGCGGTGAGCGCGACCTGGGACGGGGAGCGTCCGGTGACCGTGCTGGACTGGGCCGCGCCCGCGCTGGACCTCGGCCGTGAACTGGCCGCCGGTCACCCCGCCCTGCGCGGCGCCCGCTGGGAGCGCGCCCGGATCGGATCCGCGCTCAGCCTGGCGCCGGCGGACCTCGTCACCGTCTCCTACGTGCTCAACGAACTCACCGCCCCCGACCGCGCCGCCCTCGTCGACGCCGCCGCCGACGCCGCGCAGGCCGTGGTGATCGTGGAGCCCGGCACCCCCGACGGCTACGCCCGCGTGATCGAGGCCCGCGACCGTCTGATCGCCGCCGGCTTCCACGTGGCCGCGCCCTGCCCGCACAGCGCGGCCTGCCCGATCGTGCCCGGCACGGACTGGTGTCACTTCTCGGCGCGGGTCAGCCGTTCCTCGCTGCACCGCCAGATCAAGGGCGGCACCCTCGCCTACGAGGACGAGAAGTTCAGCTACGTCGCCGCGACCCGCCGGCCGGTCACCCCGGCCCCCGCCCGCGTCGTCCGCAAGCCGCAGATCCGCAAGGGCCAGGTCCTCCTCGACCTCTGCGAGACGGACCCGGCCCTGAACCGCACCACGATCACCAAACGCCACGGCGCCCTCTACCGCGCCGCCCGCGACACGGACTGGGGCGACCCGTGGCCGCCGGAGCCCGGGCAGGAGTGAGCGCGACGGCAGTGCTCACCGCGGGCGGTCTGACAAGCACGACCTCGGCCCGGGGCGCCGGAGCCGTCCGCAGGACCGGCCGCTAGCCGTTCTCCTTCCCCGCTTCGCCCTCCTGGCGGGCGTGGCGCTGTTCCTGGAGCTTGCGCAGCAGTGCGCGCTTCTGGGCCTGGGGGTCCATGCCGCCGCCGATGCGGCCGGCGGGGCCCCCGCCGCGCAGGGCCTTGCGTCCCAGGTGCTGCCGGGTGCCGCCGACGCCCAGCATGTTTCCGCCTCGAGCCATGAGGGGCTCCCTTCCGACAGTCGACAGCCGACAGCCGACAGTGACGCAACGAGACGGTCCGTCTCGTTGCCTGGCTGTACCAGCGTCCGGCGAGACGCTGCGTCTTGTCAACCTGATAAATTCGAGCCATGGCCCAGAACCAGTCGCCCGCCCCCGACACCTCGCGCCGCAGCGAGCGGTCCCGTCGTGCCATCTACGACGCCGCCCTCGCCCTCGTCGCCGAGGTGGGGTACCCGAAGACCACCATCGAGGGGATCGCCTCCCGCGCCGGCGTCGGCAAGCAGACGATCTACCGCTGGTGGTCGTCGAAGGCGGACGTACTGCTCGAGGCGTTCCTGGATCTGAGCAACCAGGCCGCCGAGGCCGCCGGACAGGCGCCGTACAGCATCCCGGACACCGGGGACCTCGCCGCCGACCTCAAGAACGTCCTGCGCGCCACCGTCGACGAGCTGCGCGACCCCGCCTTCGAGGCGCCCTCCCGTGCCCTGGCCGCCGAGGGCGTCGTCAACGAGGAGCTCGGCCGCCGCTTCGTCGCCCAGCTCCTCGAACCCCAGCTCCAGCTCTACGTCGACCGGTTGCGCGCCGCGCAGGAGGCCGGGGAGGTCCGCCCCGACATCGACCCGCGCATCGCCCTGGAGCTGTTCGTCTCCCCGCTCGCCCAGCGCTGGCTGCAGTACACCGGCCCGATCACCCACGCGTACACCGACACCCTCGTCGACTACGCCCTGCACGGCCTGGCCCCCCGCTGAGACCGGTCCTCAGCGCCCCGTCACCGAGCTGACCGGCCCCGGCACCCGCGTCCGGTGCCGCGCCAGCCGCCCCGGCGCGTCGGTGAGGACGCCGTCGCAGCCGAGCGCCAGGGCGCGGTCGCGCTGGGCCGGGGTGACGACGGTGTGCGCCCACACCCGCGGGATCCCCGACCGCACCGCCCGTTCCAGGTCCGCGTCACGCGCGTGGATGTCGACGTCCAGCAGGTCGACGAAGGAACGCCACCGCTCCGGCCGGTCGGTGCGCATCTGCCCGGCCGAGCGCCACAGCTGGGTCAGCAGCCCCAGCCGGTGCACCCGGTCCGCCACCCGCGGGTCGTTGGTGTTGACGAACACCGACCGGGTCAGCCCCCGCGTCCGGATCATCCCGGCCACCCGCTCAAGACCGGCCGGGTCCTTCAGCTCCAGCATCAGCAGGATCCGCCCGCCCAGCCGGTCCAGCACCTCCTCGACCGTCGGCGGCCGCTCCGACCGCCAGCTCCCCGGCAGCCGGTCGCGCGGACGCAGCCGCACCCCCTTCCACTCCTCCGCGTCCAGCTTCCGCACCTCCCCGCCCAGGAAGGTCGTACGGTTCAGGGTCGCGTCGTGGAAGACCACCGGCGTGCCGTCCCGCAGCACCCGGGTGTCCAGGTCCAGCACCTGCGCCGTACCGCGCCGGTACGCCGCCATCAGCCCCGACATGCTGTTCTCCGGCACCTCGCGCGCCCCGCCGCGATGCGCCACGTACGTCACCCGGGGCAGCGAGTCCACCGTCAGCGGGCCGTCGCCCCACTCCGGCGGGAGGGGGCCGCCGTTCCCGGTGAGCGTCAGCGCGGCCAGGGACACCACGGAGACCAGGGCGGCCGGCGCGGACGACGCGATCCACATGACCATGGCGCCCACGGTAGGCGGGCCCACCCGGGCGGACCGTGCACCGACACCCGGCCCGCCGCGCCCCGCGGATGTCCCCTTCGCCCCACCGGTCAGCTTGCGCCCTGTCGCATCACCCTCGTCCCACCTGCGGTGATTACGGGCTTCGGGCCCCCGATGCGCACGATCGTGGGACCATAGGGCATGCTGGAGCGCACGACGGCGAGGCGAGGGGATAGATGAGCGCGGAGTTCGGCGGCCGGAGCGGCCGGCAGGGCAAAATCTCCCAGTGGCTGCGAGGACGCCGCCCGAAGCAGGCCGCCGGCGACGGCGGCCGTGAGACCCTGCTGCTCGCCGCCGCCGAAGCGGGACTGCCGCTCGCGCCCGCCGCGCACCCCGCCGGCTACCGCTGTTCCTGCGACCGCGTGGGCTGTCCCACCCCCGCCCGGCACCCGGTGTCCTTCGCCTGGCAGACCCAGTCGACCACCGACCGCGGCCAGATCGAGCGCTGGGCCCGCCACCAGCCGCAGGCCAACTTCATCACCGCGACCGGCATGACGCACGACGTCCTCGACGTCCCCCTCGACGCGGGCCGCGAAGCCCTGGACCGTCTGCTGGAGGCCGGGGTCGAGGTCGGCCCGGTCGCCGTGAGCGACGACGGCCGCATGCTGTTCTTCACCCTCACCCGGGGCACCCCCGAGGACGAGGACGAGTGGTGGCCCTGCGAGCTGGACTGCCATCCGGAGACCATGGACGAGCATCCCGGACTGCGCTGGCACTGCCGGGGCTCCTACGTCCTCGTCCCGCCGGCCCGCCTCCCCGGCGACGACGACCCGTCGGTCCGCTGGGTACGCGGCCCCGAGCATCCGCTGCCCGACCCGCTGAGCCTGCTGGAGTACCTCACGGACGCCTGCGCCCGGTACGCGGGCGACCAGCCCGACCCCACCGGGGCCGCCTGGCCCCTCCACCACTGAACGCCGCGGACCCTCACGCCGGTCACCGCGCGCCGTCCGCCCGCCGCTACTCGCCCTTCGCGGACGTCAGCCCCTGGATCCGCCCCAGCACCTCCACCGGACCGTCCGCCGGGTCCAGCGCCACCTCGTTCGAGACGAACTCCAACGTCAGCGACTGACGTATCTCCCCGCTGGTCAGCGCCAGCACGTCCTCGTTCGGCGTCGGCACCGTCGCACCGGCCGCCGCCGTCTGCTTCTCGAAGTGCCGCGTCGTGAAGAACACCAGCGCCCCGCCGTCCGCCGTGCGCAGCGCCAGCGGCGCGTAGTCGCCGTTCACCAGCGGCTCGTCGATGTACTGCGTGGCCAGACCCGGCCGCACCGACTTCTGCTTCCGGGTGTCCCGCCACACGCTGGTGTGCGGGCCGTCCGCGAAACCGTCCCCGCCGTCCTTCAGATAGGTGGCGTACTTCTGGCTCAACTCGCCCGGCGCGACCGCGACATCGGTGGAGTTCGCGGGGACGGCCTCGGCCCAGCCGTCCTGGTCCGTCTTGAACTCCGGTATGTCGTCCGGGGAGACCAGCGTCAGATACGCCACCTCCCACGGGTCGTCCAGCGCGTCGCGGGTGAACACCAGCAGCCAGCGGACGTCACCGCCCTTGTTGGCGGCCGCGTCGGCGAGGAACCAGCGCGGCCAGCCCGCCTTGGCGGGGATGGTGAACTTCGCGTCGGACAGCTCCAGCGGCGCGTGACCCGGGTTGCCGTCCGGGTTGTTGACCTTGCCCGCCTTCAGCCGGGCCCCGTCGATGTCGGCGAGCGCGCCGGTGGTGCGGTCGGCGTCCAGGGAGGGGTCGTACGCCTTGTCGGCCGCGTTGTACGCGGCCGTGAACTCCTTGAGCGCCTCCGCCGCTTCGGCGCGGGTGGTCGCCGGGAGCACCTCACGCTCGCCGTGCACCACCACGCAGCCGCTCGCCGTCAGCGACAGCGCGGTCACGGAGGCCGCGATCAGCGCGGTACGGCGAGGCCCGCGGGGCCCGCGGAGTCCGTGGAGCCTACGAAGACCGAGATCCCTGCTCATCCGGTTGCTTCACCTTCCCCTTCCCGGAGGCGAACCCTACCGGGACGCCTCCGGGGCCGGACGCGGGGACCGGCCACAGCGGCCACACCGTGACCTGAACCCGGCAGCCGGACGGGTCAGCTCGCGAAGGCCGGCAGGGCGAAGCGCCGCACGAGCGGGAAGCCGTCCTCGCGGGCGCTCTTGGCGTTGACCGAGTAGACGACCGTGCGGGACAGGTCCCGGGTCGCGCCCAGCACCGTGTGGTAGCCGGGGCGGGAGCCGGTCTTGCCCCAGATCTCCCGGCCGTCGATCACGAACCGTTCAAGGGCCATCCCGTAGGTGGCGCCGTCGATGTCCGGCACGGTGAACATCTCATCCAGCAGCGACCGCGGGACGACCTCGCCGCCGAACACGCCGAACACCAGACGCTCCAGGTCGGCGGTGGTGGAGATCATGTCCCCGACCGCCCAGCGGTCGGACATGTTCCACTCGGTGACGTCGGTGGTCCGGCCGTCGATGTCGGTGTAGGCGCGGTGGTGCGGGCCGTGGATGCGGGGGTCGGGGCCGCCGGGGAAGCCGGTGTGCCGCATGCCGAGGGGGCGGAAGACCCGTACGGCCGCCTGGTGTTCGTAGCTGTCGCCGGTCACCGCCTCGATCAGCATGGCGAGCACGGTGTAGTGGATGTTCCCGTACACCTGCCGCTCGCCCGGGGTGTGCGCAGGGCCCTGGGCGACGGACGCGGCCACCACCTCCTCCGGGGTGAGCGTCTCGAACCGGCGGGGGTACATCTCCTCGGTCGTCGAGCCGAGGCTCGCGCCGGGGCGCAGCCCGCTGGTGTAGGTGAGCAGGTGACGCACGGTTGGGGGCTCGGTGAAGGACGCCGGGAGCAGGTCCGGCAGATAGCGGCTGACGGGCGCGTCGAGCGCGACGCGCTTCTCCGCGACGAGCTGGAGCACGACCGCTGCGGTCACCACCTTGGTCGTGGAACCGGCGCGGAAGCGGGCGTGCGGCAGCGCGGGCGCCCCCGTGCGCAGGTCCCGGACGCCCGCGCTGCCCGACCAGCTGCCCTTGCCGCCGACCCGGATCAGCGCCGCGGAGACGTCCCCGTCGGGGACCCCGGCGAGCGCCCGCTCCAGCGCGGTCGCGTCGAATCCGCCGGTGCGGGGCGCGGAGACGGCGGGGGAGGCCTGCGCGGGGTGGGCGGCGGCCGTCCCGGCGAGGGGGACGAGCAGCAGGGACGAGGCCAGCAGGGCGCACACGGTCGTGGCGCGGGCGCGGGCGGTGGTGCTGCCTGAGGTCATGGAAGGGCTCCGATCGCGGCGGTTCGTGCTTACGTGCTGCGGACGGGAACCATCCTGGTGATCAAGAGCGGCGGCGGGATCGTACGCGGTGACGAGGCCCGCCCCTGAGACGTCCCCTACCAACCGGCCTGTCTCGTAGGGGACTTCCCAGGGCCGTGACCCCGAGACGGGCAGGCGCCCGGGCCGCGGGCGGCCGGGGGGCGCGGACGGTGCTTGAATGCCCCCGTGACTGCTTACGACGTGCTGCGTGTCTTCTGCGGCCCACGCGGCGGATACGGCAACGAACTGGGCGTCGTCCGGGACGGCTCGGTCCTGCCCGGTCCGGACGAGCGCCAGAAGTTCGCCGCCGAACTCGGCTTCAGCGAGACCGTGTTCGTCGACGACCCCGAGCGCGGGGTGATCGACATCTACACCCCCACCACCCGCCTGCCCTTCGCGGGCCACCCCTGCGTCGGCGCCGCCTGGCTGCTCGACGTGCCCGAACTCGTGACGCCCGCCGGGGTCGTGGGCGCCCGGCAGGACGGGGAGTTCTGCTGGATCGAGGCGCGGGCGGAGTGGGTGCCGCCGCGCACCCTGCGGCAGTACGCCACCGCCGCCGAGGTGGACGAGCTGCCCGTGCCCCCGAAGGGCGAGTGGATCTACGCCTGGGCCTGGGCGGACGAGCCGGCCGGGCGGATCCGGGCCCGCGCCTTCCCGGGCCGGGACGACGGCATCGACGAGGACGAGGCCACCGGCGCCGCGGCGCTGCTGCTCACCGACCGGCTGGGCCGCGCCCTGAACATCACCCAGGGCGCCGGCTCGCAGATCCTCACGGCGCCGCAGCCGGAGGGCTGGACGGAGGTCGGCGGCCGGGTCTACCTGGAGCGCTGACCGGCAGGACGAACGGGCGGCACCGTCAAGGGCGCCACCCGGCGTGCCGGAGGCCGGCTCACGCCGACAGCGGGAACTCCTCGCCCAGCGCCCGGAACACGTCCGAGTTCAGCGAGAACGCCCGCCTGCACTCGGCCACGACGCGCTGCTTCTCCAGGTCGTCCACCGGCACCCCGTCCAGCAGCGCCCGGTACTCCCGCTTGAACGCGGCCGGGTTGGCGATGTCCTCGAAGACGTAGAAGCGGACGCCGTCGCCCTTCTTCGCGAACCCCCAGGTCCGCTCCGCCTTGTCGCGGATGATCTGACCGCCCGAGAGGTCGCCCAGGTAACGGGTGTAGTGGTGCGCGATGTACCCCGCCGGCCACGCGCGGGCCACGGTCGCCACCCGGTCCGCGTAGACCCGCGTCGCGGGCAGGGCGGTCAGGGTCGCGCGCCAGTCCGGGCCGCGCAGATGCCCCAGGTCCCGCTCCAGGGCGGCGAGCCGGAACAGCTCCGGGCGGATGAACGGGCCCGCCACCCGGTCCGACGCCAGGTCCCGTGCGCCGGACTCCAGTGCCTCGTACACGAACCACAGCTGCTCGGTGTAGCGCGCGTAGGCGTCCACGCCCAGCCGTCCGCCCAGCAGAGCGGTCATGAAGGGCGAGGTCTCCGCCTCGACGTGCCGCTCGTGGGAGGCGGTGCGGATCAGGGTCGAGAAGGGGTCCATGTGCCGGTCTTCCGCGGGTGGGGGTGGAGAGGCGCCGGGCGTCACGGCAGGGTCAGGATGTCCGCCCCGGTGTCCGTGACCACCAGCGTGTGCTCGAACTGCGCCGTGCGCTTGCGGTCCTTCGTCACGACCGTCCAGCCGTCGTCCCACATGTCGTACTCGTGGGTGCCGAGCGTCAGCATCGGCTCGATGGTGAAGGTCATCCCCGGCTGCATCACCGTCGTCGCGTGCGGGCTGTCGTAGTGCGGGATGATCAGGCCCGAGTGGAAGGACGAGTTGATGCCGTGCCCGGTGAAGTCCCGGACCACCCCGTAGCCGAACCGCTTCGCGTACGACTCGATCACCCGGCCGATGATGTTGATCTGGCGGCCCGGCCTCACCGCCTTGATGGCGCGGTTCAGCGCCTCCCGGGTCCGCTCCACCAGCAGGCGGCTCTCCTCGTCCACGTCGCCGACCAGGTACGTGGCGTTGTTGTCGCCGTGCACCCCGCCGATGTACGCGGTCACGTCCAGGTTGACGATGTCGCCGTCGCGCAGCACCGTCGAGTCCGGGATGCCGTGGCAGATGACCTCGTTGACGGACGTGCACAGCGACTTGGGGAAGCCGCGGTAGCCGAGCGTCGACGGGTAGGCGCCGTGGTCGCACATGTACTCGTGCGCCACCTTGTCCAGCTCGTCCGTCGTCACGCCGGGCGCGATGAGCTTCGCCGCCTCCTCCATCGCGCGGGCCGCGATCCGGCCGGCGCGCCGCATCGCCTCGATCGTCTCGGGCGTCTGCACCTCCGGCCCGGTGTACGGGGTGGGCGCGGGCTTGCCGACGTACTCGGGGCGGCGGATGTTCCCGGGCACGGAGCGGGTGGGGGAGAGCTTCCCCGGTACGAGGAGTGACTGGCCAGACATGCCGCGAGTCTAATTCAGCCGCGACGGGGGACCATCTTCCGTGGCGAGAGGAGCCGTCATGCCCCTGTTCAAGAAGCGCACGGCCGGAAAACCCGGCGAGTGGTACTACTGCCTGGAGCACAAGAAGGTCGAGGAAGGGCCCGAGTGCCCGGCCAAGGACCGCTTCGGCCCGTACGCGAGCCGTACCGAGGCGGAACACGCGATGGAGACCGCCCGCGAGCGCAACCTCCAGTGGGAGAACGACCCCGCGTGGCACGACGCGCCGAAGGGCCGCGGCGAGGACTGAGACGAGGACTGAGCCGACGCCTTACCAGCGGGTCGGCGGCGGGGCGGTGAGCAGGTCGGCCAGCCGGGACAGCCGGTCCCGGAAACGGCGGCGGCCCCGGCGGGCGGGCAGCGCGTTCTCCCCGGCCGCCGCGCTCACCAGGTGCTGCACGGTGTCCAGGTCCAGCTCGGAGCCGTCCGGGACGGGCAGCACCTCGTGCGCCAGCGCCGGCAGCTCACCCGCCTCCGGACCCAGCGACAGCAGCGTCGCCCCGGCGCGGCGGGCGTCCGACACCCGCTCCAGCAGCGCCGCGGGCGGCTCGCCGGGCGCCACCACCAGCAGCGTCTCGCCCCGCCGTGCCGCCTCCAGCCGGCCCAGGCCCACCGCCAGGTGCGCCGGGTCCGTGGCGCGCGCGCCGTGCCGCACCAGCGTCGGCGCCAGCTCCGGGGTGCCCGACCAGGCCGCCTCGTCCACCAGGTGCGCCGCCAGGTGCCACGGTTCGTACTCCGGCGTGCCCACCAGCAGCAGCCCGCCGCCGTGCGACACCACCGACCCGCGCAGCGTCCCCGCGAAGTGCCGGGTCGCCCCCAGCCACTCCGTCCCCGCGAGCACTTCCCTCAGCAGCGCGACCCGTACGGCGTCCATGCCGCCGCATCCTGCCCCCAACGGCACACCCGCGTCCTGGTGTTCGGTCACGGTTCGCCCGACCCGGGGACACGGGTGGGACGCCGGGTGACGGGCCTCACGCCCGGCCGCTGCGGGGGCGTCCGCCGCCGTAGAGTCGGGCCATGACCTCTACCGACAGCGCACAGCAGCCCCCGCGGAAGGCCCCCGCCAAGGACCCCTGGGACCTGCCCGACGTCTCCGGCCTCGTCGTCGGCGTGCTCGGCGGCACCGGACCGCAGGGCAAGGGCCTCGCCTACCGGCTCGCCAAGGCCGGCCAGAAGGTGATCATCGGCTCCCGCGCGGCCGAACGGGCGCAGGCCGCGGCCGAGGAGCTCGGGCACGGCGTCGAGGGCGCCGACAACGCCGAGACCGCGCGGCGCAGCGACATCGTCATCGTCGCCGTCCCCTGGGACGGCCACGGCAAGACCCTCGAGTCCCTCCGCGAGGAACTGGCCGGCAAGCTCGTCGTGGACTGCGTCAACCCGCTGGGCTTCGACAAGCAGGGCGCCTACGCGCTGAAGCCGGAGGAGGGCAGCGCCGCCCAGCAGGCCGCCGCGCTGCTGCCGGACTCCCGTGTCACCGCCGCGTTCCACCACCTGTCGGCGGTACTGCTCCAGGACCCCGGGATCGACGAGATCGACACCGACGTCATGGTCCTCGGCGAGGTCCGCGCCGACGTGGAGATCGTCCAGGCGCTGGCCGGGCGCATCCCCGGCATGCGGGGCATCTTCGCCGGGCGGCTGCGCAACGCCCACCAGGTGGAGTCGCTGGTCGCCAACCTGATCTCGGTCAACCGCCGCTACAAGGCGCACGCCGGGCTCCGCGTCACGGACGTATGAGGCGATGGGGGACACTGGAGCGGAAGCAGTGTCCCCCGACAGGAGCCCCCCGCCATGCCCCGCCTCGCCGTCTACGCCCTCGTCGTGTGCCTCCTCGCCGTCGCCGCGGCCGTCGTCTCCTTCGTGGAGGGCAGCGTGCTGATCGGCGTCGTGTGGATCCTCATGGCGGGGCTGTCGTCGAACATGACCTGGTACTACGTCCGCCGAGCCCGAGCCACCGGCCCCGACACCCCGGCCACCGACTGACCCCCAAGGGGACAGCCCTGCCGAGCTGCGGGTAGTCCGTGGCTGGTCGCGCAGTTCCCCGCGCCCCTGAAGGGCGCCTCCGCCTGCCCGCAGCAGCGGTCTCAGACCGCGCAGTACTCGTCCGCGCCCCGCCAGAAGCGGAACAGGTCGAAGCCGCAGTACGTGTCGAGCTCCTCGATGCACAGGAAGCCCAGCACCGCGTCGATCATGTCGAAGAAGACGCCGTTCACGGACGGCACCCACAGCAGGGCGAAGACGAAGAGCAGGCCGAACGGGGCGAACGGCTCGACCTGGCGGCGGACGGAGTGGGAGAGCCACGGCTCGATCACGCCGTAGCCGTCCAGCCCCGGCACCGGCAGGAAGTTCAGGATCGCCGCCGTGACCTGGAGCAGCGCGAGGAACGCCAGGGCGAACCGGAAGGCGGGCGGCACGCCGTCCAGGGCGCCCAGCCAGAACGGCGCCGTGCAGATCACCGCGAACGCCACGTTGGTCAGCGGGCCCGCCGCCGAGATCAGGCTGTGCCGCCACCGGCCCCGGATCCGGGCGCGCTCGATGAACACGGCCCCGCCCGGCAGACCGATCCCGCCCATGATCACGAACACCACGGGCAGCACGATGCTCAGCAGCGCGTGCGTGTACTTCATCGGGTTCAGCGTGAGATAGCCCTTCGCGCCGACCGAGATGTCGCCGCCGTGCAGGGCGGTGCGCGCGTGCGCGTACTCGTGCAGGCACAGGGAGACGATCCACGCGGACGTCACGAAGAGGAACACCGCGAGCCCCGGCTCGGCCGCGAAGCCGGTCCAGGTGGCCCAGCCGGTGACCGCCGAGACGGCCAGGATGCCCAGGAAGACGGGACTGACCCGTCGGTCGCCGGGACGGGTGGCGGCGGTGGTCATGGAACTCCCTGTACAGAGAAGAGCGCGCGGGCCTGCCCGACCGTACCCGGCACGCCGGGAAAACGCTTCGCGCGGGCGCCCGGTTCCGTGCAAGGTGAGGGCGCCCCTGACCCCGGCCGGACGTTCCGCCGGCCGGCACCGGAGAGAATGGACCCCGTGCGCTACCGCATCCTCGGCACCACCCAGGCAGTCCGCCCCGACGGCACCGTAGTTCCCGTGGGCGGCGCACGGCTGCGCGCCCTGCTGACCGTGCTCGCCCTGCGGGCCGGCCGCAGCGTGCCGGTCGGCCTGCTGGTCGAGGAGGTCTGGGACGGCGACCCGCCCACCGACGCCACCGGCGCGGTGCAGGCCCTGGTGGGACGGCTGCGCCGGGCGCTGGGCGCGGACGCGGTCGCCTCCGCCGACGGCGGCTACCGGCTCACCGCCGCGCCCGATGACG
Organism: Streptomyces albogriseolus; assembly: GCA_014650475.1. Taxonomy (GTDB): domain Bacteria; phylum Actinomycetota; class Actinomycetes; order Streptomycetales; family Streptomycetaceae; genus Streptomyces; species Streptomyces albogriseolus. The sequence goes on along the minus strand of BMVA01000002.1, from coordinate 354,036 downwards.
TTGACCTGCACCGTTTCGAGCGGCTGGCCGGCGAGGGCCTGCGCGCGCTGGGCGACGGCGACCCCGCCAAGGCGGCCGCCGTGCTCGACGACGCCCTCGCCCTGTGGCGCGGCGGCCCCGTGCTGCCCGGGCTGCCCGACCGGACCGCCGAGGCGGCCCGCGTGGAGACCCGGCACCTGGACGTGCTCCGCGCCCGCCACACCGCCGCCCTGGCCCTCGGCGAGGCCGAGCGGTCCCTGCCCGAGCTGACCGCCCTGTGCGACGGCCACCCCCTGGACGAACCGCTCCAGGCGCTGCGGCTGCGCGCCCTGCGCGACACCGGCCGCACCGCCGAGGCGCTCGCCGCCTACGACGAGGTGCGCCGGCTGCTCGCCGACCGGCTCGGCTCCGATCCCGGCGCGGAACTGCGCGCCCTGCACGCCGAGCTGCTCAGCCCGGAGCCGGCCGGACCGCCCACCCGGCCGGGCGGCGGCGCACCCGGCAACCTGCGCGCCCGGCTGACCTCCTTCGTCGGCCGCGAGACGGACATCGAGGCGATCCGCGCCGACCTGTCGGCCGCCCGTCTGGTGACGCTCCTCGGTCCGGGCGGGGCGGGCAAGACCCGGCTCTCGCAGGAGGCCGCCGAGACCGTACGGGCCGCCCACCCCGACGGCGTGTGGCTCGCCGAACTCGCCCCCGTGGACGACCCCGACGCCGTGCCCGAGGCGGTCCTCACCGCCGTCGGCGCCCGCCAGACCGTGCTGTACGGCGCCGGCGCGGAGGGCATGCGGGCCGTCACCGACCGGCACAGCGCCCCCGTGGACCGGCTCGCCGAGCACTGCGGGCCACGCCGCATGCTCCTGATCCTCGACAACTGCGAGCACGTCGTCGAGGCCGCCGCCCGCCTGGTGGAGACCCTCCTCGAACGCTGCCCCGGCCTCACCGTCCTCGCCACCAGCCGTGAACCCCTGGGCGTGCGCGGCGAGTCGCTGCGCCCCGTGGAGCCGCTGCCCGAACCGGTCGCGCTGCGTCTGCTCGCCGAGCGCGGGGCCGCCGCCCGCCCCGGCTTCCGCACCGACGACGACCCCGAGGCGTGCGCCGAGATCTGCCGCCGTCTCGACGGCCTGCCCCTCGCCATCGAACTCGCCGCCGCCCGGCTGCGGATGCTCACCCCGCGCCAGATCGCCGGCCGGCTCGACGACCGCTTCCGTCTCCTCACCTCCGGCAGCCGCACCGCCCTGCCCCGCCAGCAGACCCTGCGGGCCGTCGTCGACTGGTCCTGGGAACTGCTCGACGCCGGCGAACGCGACGTGCTGAGCCGCCTGTCCGTCTTCGCGGGCGGCTGCGACCTCACCGCCGCTGAGGCCGTGTGCGGCCCCGCCGCCCTGGAGGCGCTCGGCTCCCTCGTCGACAAGTCGCTGGTGGTGGCCGCCCCGTCGGGCGACGGCGGGATGCGCTACCGGCTGCTGGAGACCGTCGCCGAGTACGCGGGCGAACGTCTCGACGAGACCGGAGGACGCGACGACGCCGAACGCGCCCATCTGACGTACTACCGCGAACTCGCCCGCACCACCGAGCCGTTGCTGCGCGGTCCGCGCCAGGTGGAGGCCATCGCCCGGCTGGAGCGGGAGTACGAGAACGTGCGCACCGCCCTGCGCCACGCGGTGGCCCGGCGCGACGAGCAGGAGGCGCTCTGCGTCACCCTGTCCCTGGTCTGGTACTGGCAGATGCGCGACCTGCGCATCGAGGCCCGCAACTGGTGCAAGGAGGTCATGGCGCTCGGCCCCGACCCGTTCACCGAACCCGTGCGGCCGGCCGCCCCGCTGTGGCGGCGCTGCACCGAGGCCCCGCCCCCGATGACGGGCGAGGTTCTCGCCGAGGCCCGCCGGGGTGTGCACCTGGCCCATCTCGCCCAGATGGACACCGAGCTGGACGACTGGCAGACCCCGCAGGCCCAGCACCGGCTGCGCCTGATCTCCGCGACCTACGAGCCGGGCCAGCCGCAGGTCTGCCGTCCGCCGGGCCTGCTGTGGACGTTCGCCGTGATGCTCACCGGCGACATGGACCGGCTGCGCGAGGTGGTGGACGCGGCGGTCCGCACCTGCCGTGAGACGCCCGGCTACGCGTGGGAGCTGGCCTGCAACCTCCAGTTGCGCGCCAACTTCCTCGCCAACCGCAGCGACTGGGCCGGCGACGCCCGCCGCGACGCCGACGAGGCCCTGGAGATCCACCGGCGGCTCGGCGACACCTGGGGCATCGCCGAGGCGCTCTCCGCCCGCGGAGAGGCCCGGGAACGCGCGGGCGCCTACCGGGAGGCCGCCGCCGACTACACGGCGGCCATCGAGCACGCCGAACGCCTCGGCGCCCGCTCCCACACGGCCGTGCTCACCGCCCGGCTCGGCGCCGCGCTGATCGAGGCGGGCGACACCGAGCAGGGCGAGCGGCTGCTGCGCGAGGTCATCGACAGCACCCGCGGCCGGCACGTCGAGGCGCTGCCCGCCGCCCGGCTGTTCCTGATCGGCTGGCTGTGCGTGAGCGGACGCACGGCGGAGGCCCGTGAGCATGTGCGGGCGCTGCGCGAGGAGTTCCGCCTCGCCCACTACGTGGTCTTCGACGCGTTCATCCTCGGCGCCGAGGCCGGCATCGAGGTGGCCGCGGGCGACGACGAGCGCGCGCTCGACATCGTCCGGGAGGCGATGCGGCAGGCGGACGACTCGCTGGTCGTCGCCATGGCCCCGCACCTGCGCGCCTCGTACGTCGTCCTGGCCGCCGCGGCCCTCGCCGGTCTTGACGGCGGACGGCACGCCCGGGACGCGGCCCGCTGCCTGGGCGCCGCCGACTCCTGGCTGCCCGAGGGACACGCGGCGGGCCTCGTGGAGCGCACGACCCGTGCCCACGCCGAGGCCCGGATCCGGGAGGTGCTGGACGGGACCGCCTTCGCGGCCGCGTACGCCGAGGGCGACGGCCTCTCCCCGGAGGAGGCCGTCGCCCTGCTCGACCCGGCGTGAGATCAGGTCTTCGTACGGAACTTGTGGATGGCGACCGGCGCCATCACGGCCGTGATCCCCACGGACCAGGCGAGCACCATCCACAGGTCGTGGGCGACCGGACCGCCCACCATCAGCCCGCGGGCGGAGTCGGCCAGCGCCGACAGCGGGTTGTACTCGGTGAAGTTCTGCAGCCAGCCCGGCATCGACTGCGTCGGCGCGAAGATCGACGAGCCGAACTGCAGCGGCATCAGCACCAGGAAGCCCATCGCCTGCACCGACTGGGCGTTCTTCATCACCACGCCCAGCGTGAGGAAGATCCACATCAGCGCCGAGCCGAACACCGTGGACAGGCCCACGGCGGCGAACAGCCCCGGCCAGTTGGTGATGTCGAACCCGACCAGCACCCCGACGACCAGCAGGATCGACGTGGCGATCAGCATCCGCACCAGCTCGACGGAGATCTTCGCGAACAGCACCGAGCCGCGCCCGATGGGCAGCGACCGGAAGCGGTCCATGACCCCGGTGTGGAAGTCCTGGTTGAACCCGGTGCCCACCCCCTGGGCCATGTTCATGCCCATCATGGCCATCAGGCCGGGCACGATGTACTGCACGTACGCCTCCTGCCCGCCGCCCAGGGCCTGCCCGATCGAGCCGCCGAAGACGAACACGAACAGCAGGGTGAAGACGACCGGGAAGAGCACGGCGTCGAACATCGACTCCGGGTCCTGCCGGATCCACAGCAGGTTGCGGCGCACCAGCGCCCCGGTGTGACGCAGATGGGCCCGCGGCGAGATCCGCGCGTCCGAGCGGACGCCGGCGGCGGAAGCGGCGGTTGCGGCGCTCATACGGCGACGACCTCCTCGGACATGTCGGCGGACAGGGCGTCCTGCGGGGCGCCGGCACGGTGGCCGGTGAGCGACAGGAACACCTCGTCCAGGCTGGGCAGTTCGGTGGTGAGGGCGCTGAGGGTGATCCCGCGGGCGGTGACCGCGCCGACCACGGCGGTCAGCTGCTCGTCGCTGAGCACGGGGACCAGCACCGCGCCCCGCTCGGCGTCCACGGTGGTGCCGGACAGCCCGGTGATCCCCAGCTCGTCGAGGGCGGCGGCGAGCGGACGCAGCTCCAGCGGGTCGGCCGGCCGGATCCGCAGCGTGCGGCCGCCGACCCGGGCCTTCAGCTCCTCGATGCCGCCGCTCGCGATGACCTTGCCGCGGTCCACCACGGTCAGTTCCGAGGCGAGCTGCTCGGCCTCCTCCATGTACTGGGTGGTCAGCAGCACCGTCACCCCGTCGCCGACCAGCCGCTTCACCTCGTCCCACACCTCGTTGCGGGTGCGCGGGTCCAGGCCGGTGGTGGGCTCGTCCAGGTACAGCACGGCCGGGCGGCCGATCATCGAGGCGGCCAGGTCCAGCCGCCGGCGCATGCCGCCGGAGTAGGTGCCGGCCGGGCGCCGGGCGGCCTCGGTGAGCGAAAAACGCTCCAGCAGCTCGTCGGAGCGGCGCCGCGCCTCCTTGCGCGGCAGGTCCAGCAGCCGCCCGATCAGGTACAGGTTCTCCCAGCCGGACAGCTTCTCGTCCACGGAGGCGTACTGCCCGGTCAGCCCGATCACCCGGCGCAGCTGCCGGGGCTGGCGGACCACGTCGTACCCGGCGACGGTGGCGTGCCCGGCGGTGGGGGCGAGCAGCGTGGACAGGACGCGCACCAGCGTGGTCTTGCCGGCCCCGTTCGGCCCGAGCACCCCCATCACGGTCCCCTCGGCCACGTCCAGGTCGACCCCGTCGAGGGCCTTGGTCTCCCCGTAGTGCTTGACCAGCCCCCGGACGGTCACGGCGCTCCCCGCGCCCCCCGTTCGTTCGTCGTATCGCGTCATGTCCCCGACGATCGCAGCGGCCGCCGACAAAACCCCGACAGAGCGCCGACACCCCGCCGACAGGCGTCCGCGCACCAGGGGGCGGGATGTTCCCGGACAGGCGACGGCCCGCCGACGGGGGAAGATCGGCGGGCCGTCGTGGGTGGTGCGGCAGTGGCTCACAGGGTCGTACGCGGTGGCTCACGGCACCCGGGCGCGGGTCAGTGCACGGAGTGCTCCTCCTGCGGGAAGGACCCGGCGACCACGTCCTCGGCGAACGCCTTCGCCGCCCCGGTCATCACGTCCCGCAGGTTCGCGTACTGCTTGACGAACTTCGGCACCCGGCCGCCGGTCAGTCCGAGCATGTCGGTCCACACCAGCACCTGGGCGTCCGTCTCCGGTCCCGCGCCGATCCCGACCGTCGGGATGTGCAGCGTGCGGGTCACCTCGGCGGCCAGCTCGGCCGGCACCAGCTCCAGGACCACCGCGAACGCGCCCGCGTCCTGCACGGCCTTCGCGTCCCGCAGCAGCTGCTGGGCGGCTTCCTCGCCGCGGCCCTGCACCCGGTAGCCCATCGCGTTCACCGACTGCGGGGTCAGCCCGATGTGGGCCATCACGGGGATGCCGGACTCCACCAGCAGCTCGATCTGCCGGTGCGAGCGCTCGCCGCCCTCCAGCTTCACGGCGCCGACCCCGGCCTCCTTCACCAGCCGGGTCGCCGAGCGCAGCGCCTGCACCGGACCCTCCTGGTAGGAGCCGAACGGCAGGTCGCCGACGATCAGGGCGCGCGAGGTGCCCCGGACGACGGCGGCGGCCAGCATGGTCATCTCGTCGAGGGTGACCGGCACGGTGGTGTCGTACCCGAGGTGGCAGTTGCCCGCGGAGTCGCCGACCAGCATCACCGGGATGCCGGCCTCGTCGAACACGGAGGCGGTCATCGCGTCGTACGCGGTGAGCATGGGCCACTTCTCGCCGCGCTCCTTGGCGAGGGCGATGTCCCGGACAGTGATGCGGCGCGTGCCCTTGCCCCCGTACAGCGTCTTGCCGCCGGAGGAAGAACCGGGCGTCCCGGTCTGGGCAGCCGAAAGCTGCGTCATGGATCTGTCTCCCAACACGTCATCTCGAGGCGCCCTGACGGCGTCCCCGGACCACGTCCATGGTGGCACCTCTCCCGGCGGAGGGCCAGAGGCAGCCCGCCGCGGCCGTCCACGCCCCGGCCTGCCCTGCCACACCGGGACAAACACGGGCAACACGCCCGTCAATGCGAGACGGTCTCGTATCGGAACTTTCTACGCTGGGCCGCATGACTTCTCCTGCCGCCCCAGCCCGCCGGATCCCGGAAGCCGTGCACCGGCGCCGCTGGGTGATTCTCGGCGTGCTGATGATGAGCCTGCTGATCGTCGTCCTGGACAACTCGATTCTGAACGTCGCCATCAAGACGATCTCCACCCCCGCCCCCACCGGCCTGGGCGCCACCCAGAGCCAGCTGGAATGGGCCATCAACGCCTACACGCTCGTCTTCGCCGGACTGCTCTTCACCGCGGGGCTGCTGGGTGACCGGCTCGGCCGCAAGAAGGTGCTGATCGGCGGTCTCGCCGTGTTCGGCGCCGGCTCGGCCCTCGCCGCGTTCTCCGGCTCCCCCGCCGAGCTCATCGTCTTCCGCGCGGTGATGGGCCTGGGCGCGGCGTTCGTCATGCCGGCCACCATGGCCGTCCTGATGCACGTCTTCGAGCGCGACGAGCAGCCCAGGGCCATCGGCATCTGGACCGGCGGAGTGGGCCTGGCCATCGCCATCGGCCCGATCACCGGCGGACTGCTCCTCGACCACTTCTGGTGGGGCTCGGTCTTCCTCGTCAACGTGCCCATCGTCGCCCTCGCCGTCGCCCTGATGCTGTGGCTCGTCCCCGACTCCCGCGATCCGAAGCCCGGCCGGATCGACCCCGTCGGTGTCGTGCTGTCCGTGGCCGGCCTGGTCCTGCTGGTGTACGGGATCATCAGGGGCGGCCAGCTGGCCGACTTCACCGACGTCACCGTGCTGGCGGCGACCGGCGCCGGTCTCGCCGTGCTGGCCGCGTTCGTGGTGTTCGAGAAGCGCAGCGACCACCCGTCCGTCGACATCTCCACCTTCCGGAACAAGGTGTTCTCCGCCTCGATCACCGCGATCGCGCTGGTCTTCTTCGCCCTCCTGGGCGTGACCTTCTTCACGGTGTTCTACCTGCAGAGCGTGCGCGGCCACTCGCCGCTGGAAACCGGCCTGCTGATGCTGCCGCTGGCCGCGACCCAGCTGCTCTTCGCGCCCCGGGCCCGCCTCATGGTGGACCGCGTCGGCAGCAGGATCACCACCACCGCCGGCCTGGTGGTGCTCGCGGCGACCCTGGCCGCGTTCGCGCTCCTGGACGCGGACACGCCCCTGTGGTTCCTGGAGGCCGTCTTCTTCCTGATGGGCACCGGCATGGCCTACGTGATGACGCCGGTGAGCGTCGTCGTCATGCAGGCCCTGCCGCGCGAGAAGGCCGGCTCCGCCTCCGCGCTCAGCAACACCTTCCGCCAGGTCGGCGGCGCCCTCGGCATCGCCGTACTCGGCTCGGTGCTGTCCACCGCCTACCGCACCGACATCGAGGAGGCGCTGGGCCCGGTGCCGCCCGGCGCCCGGCACGCGGCCGGCGAGTCCATCGAGGCCACCCTGGCCGTGGCGGACCGGCTGGGCCCGCGCGGCGAGCCCCTGGCCGACGCGGCCGCCGACGCCTTCCTGTACGCCATGCACGTCACGGCGCTGTGGGGGGCGGCCGTCGCGGTGCTGGGCGCGGTCGTCGTCGCGGTCTTCCTGCCCGGCCGGACACCGGCGCCGGAAGGCGACGGCCGGGACCGGGCGCTGGTGACGGCGGCGGACTGAGAAGCCACGGGCCGGCGGACCGTCGCCGCCGCCCACCGCCGCCACGTTCCTGAACCCCGGCGCCCCGTCAGGCCTCGATGCCGTTGCGGGCGACGACGTCGGCGTACCAGCCCGCACTCTGCTTGGGAGTGCGCCGCTGGGTGGCGAAATCGACGTGCACGATGCCGAACCTCTTGCTGTAGCCGTAGGCCCACTCGAAGTTGTCCAGCAGCGACCACAGGAAGTAGCCCCGCACATCGGCGCCCTCCTCGATCGCCCGGTGCACGGCGGTGAGGTGGCTGTGCAGGTAGGCGATCCGCTCGGGATCGCGTACCTCCCCCGACGGGTCCGCGTAGTCGTCGTACGCCGCCCCGTTCTCGGTGACCATCAGGGGAAGGCCCGGGAGGTCGTCGCGCAGCCGGACGAGCAGCTCGTACAGCCCGTCGGCGTCCACGGGCCAGTCCATGGCGGTCCGGGGTCCCGGCGCGGGCAGGAACCGGACGTGCCGCTCCGCGCCGGCCCACGGGGACGGCGACTCCGACCGCCCGGCGGCGACGACGGTGGGGGAGTAGTAGTTGATGCCGAGCGAGTCGATCGGCGTCGCACAGACGGCGAGGTCGCCGTCCCGCACGAACGACCAGTCGGTGACCGCCGCCGTGTCGCGGACCAGGTCCTCCGGGAGGCGCCCGTGGAAGACGGGATCGAGGAAGACGCGGTTGGCGACGGCGTCGATCCGGCGGACGGCGTCCAGGTCGCCCGCCGAGCGCGTGAGCGGACGCAGGGCGTGGAGGTTGAGGGTCAGGGACACGTGGGCCGTGGGCGGCAGGGCGTCGCGCAGCACCCGGACCGCCGATCCGTGCGCCAGGTTGAGGTGGTGCGCCGCGCGCAGACTGTCGGCAGGACTGGTGCGGCCGGGGGCGTGCACGCCGTTCCCGTACCCGAGGAAGGCGGCGCACCACGGCTCGTTGAGGGTCGTCCAGGTGCCGATCCGGTCGCCGAGGGCGTCGGCCACCAGGGCGGCGTAGTCGGCGAAGCGCCGGGCGGTCTCCCGCTCGGGCCAGCCGCCCGCGTCCTCCAGCTCCTGGGGCAGGTCCCAGTGGTAGAGGGTGGCGACCGGCCGGATCCCGGCGTCCAGGAGCGCGTCGGCGAGCCGCCGGTAGAAGTCGAGGCCCTTCTGCACGGCGGGCCCACGGCCGGTGGGCTGCACGCGGGGCCAGGCGATGGAGAACCGGTAGTCGGTCAGCCCGAGGCGGCGCATGAGGGCGACGTCCTCGTGCATGCGGTGGTAGTGGTCGGCGGCGATGTCGCCGGTGTCGCCGTTGCGGACCTTGCCCGGGGTGCGGCTGAAGGTGTCCCAGATCGAGGGCGTGCGGCCGTCCTCGGCGGCGGCGCCCTCGATCTGGTAGGCGGCCGTGGCGGTTCCCCAGCGGAAACCGCTGGGGAACCTCAGGACGGTCGGGTCGCCGGTGAGGGTGGCTGATGCGGTGACTGGTGCGGTCATGGACTGAAGGCTCCGAAGGCGAAGGTGGGGGAGGAGGGGGGAGCGGTGACGAACGGGCCCGGGCTCAGCCCTTGACGGCTCCCTGCATGATGCCGCCGACGATCTGCCGGCCCAGGAAGCCGAAGACCAGCAGCACCGGGAGGGTGCCGAGGAGGGTGCCGGCCATGATCACGGACTGGTCGTGGACGTAACCGCCGCCGAGCTGGCGCAGGGCCACCTGGACGGTCGGCTCGGACGAGGACAGGGCGACGATGGGCCAGAAGAAGTCGTTCCACGCGGCCATGAAGGTCAGCAGGCCCAGCACGGACATGCCCGGACGGGCGACGGGCACCACGATGGACCAGAAGATCCTGGCGGTGGACGCGCCGTCGACCCGCGCCGCCTCGATCAGCTCGTCCGGCAGCGACTGCACCAGGTACTGGCGCATGAAGAACACGCCGAACGCGGAGACCAGGCCGGGAAGGATGACCGCCTGGAGCTGGTTCACCCACTGCAGTTCGGCGATCAGCATGAACAGCGGGATGACGCCCAGCTGCGGCGGGATCATCATCGTTCCCACGGTGATCGCGAGCAGCGCGCCGCGTCCGCGGAAGCGCAGCTTGGCGAAGGCGAAACCGGCGAGCGTGCAGCAGAGCACGGTGCCGAGGGTGATCGAGCCGGACACGATGAAGGAGTTCAGCAGTGCCTTGCCGATGTCCGCCTCCTCCAGCACCGCCTCGAAGTTGCGCAGCAGGTGCGGGCCGGGCAGGAGCGACGGCGGGACCTGGGCGAGGTCGGCGTTGGAGCGGCTGGCCGCCACGACCGTCCAGTAGAACGGGAACGCGGAGACCAGGACGGCGACGGCCAGGATCGCGTACGTGAGCTTGCCGGCGTGGTTGGTCCGTCCGGCGCGGGACCGGCGAGCCCGGCGGTGCGGCGGCTTCTCCGGGTGGGCGGGAGGCGTGACCGGCGGGTCGGCGAGCGTGGTCATCGCACGGCCTCCTTGCGTGAACGGCGGTACGCGAGCAGGGCGTTGACGCCCACGAGCACCACGATGAGCAGGAACATGACCCAGGCGATGGCCGCGGCCCGGCCCAGGTGGAAGAAGCCCCAGCCCTGCTCGTACATGTACAGGCCGAGGGTCTGGTACTGGTGCGAGATGCCGCCCGAGATGGACCCCTCGAACAGCAGCGGCTCGCCGAACAGCTGCGTCGCCCCGATCGTGGAGACGATCACGGTGAAGACGATCGTCGGACGCAGTCCGGGCAGGGTCACGTGGAAGAACTGGCGCCACTTCGACGCCCCGTCCATCTCGGCGGCCTCGTACAGCTCCTGCGGGATGGACTGCATGCCCGCCAGATAGATCAGGGCGTTGTAGCCGGTCCACCGCCACACGACGATGGTGGAGACGGCGATCTGGGAGGCGACCGTGCCGGTCTGCCAGTCGACCGGGCCGATGCCGACGAGCCCGGCGACGTAGTTGATCAGGCCGAAGTCCCGGCCGAAGAGCTGCGCGAACACCAGGGTGGCCGCGGCCACGGACGTCGCGTACGGCAGCAGCATCGCCGTGCGCAGGAACGTCCGGGCGCGCAGACGGTAGTTGAGCAGGTGCGCGAGCCCGAGCGCCATGACCAGCTGGGGGACCGTGGAGATGACGCCGATGGTGAACGTGTTGCGCAGCGAGATCCAGAAGAACTCGTCGGTGAACAGGACCGTGTAGTTGTCCAGCCCTCGCCATTCCATGTCGCCGGGGGTCTGCAGCTCGACCCGGTACAGGGACACGAACGCCGTGTAGATCAGCGGGAAGAGGCCGAAGGCGGCGAACAGGGTGAAGAACGGCGCGATGTAGGCGTAGGGCGACATCTTCTGCCACGCGCGCCGTGCGCGGCTCGGCCAGGAGGGGGTGGGAGGCGGGACCGGCGGAGCCGGCGTCTCGAGTGCGGTAAGGGTCACGGGGCGGCCTTCGGGAGGGGAACGGCGGTCATGGGACCTCCGCCGCCGCCGGCGGGGCGGGCAGCGGCGGCGGAGGCGTGGGTCGGCGCTCGGGTCAGCCGAGGGTGTTGGCCACGCCCTTCGAGGCGTTCTTCCAGGCCTTCTCGGGATCCGTGCCCTTGCGCTCCACCTCGCTCAGCGCGTTGGTGATCTGCTGGGCGATGCTCTGGTCGTGCAGACCCAGGACCTGCACGGGCGCCGCCTTGGCCGCGTCACCGAAGATCTTGCCGATCGGGGCGTCGGAGAAGTACGGGTCCGTGGTGTCGGCGACCTTGTCGATGGCGCCGGTGCTGGAGGGGAAGTTGCCCACCTTGCGGAAGAGCTTCTCCTGCTGCTCGGGCGCGGTGAGCCACTTGATGAGCTCGTACGCCTCCTTCTTGTGCTCGGCGGCGCGCGGGATGGACAGGTAGGAGCCGCCCCAGTTGCCGGCGCCGCCGGGCAGCTTGGCGATGTCCCACTTGCCCTGGCCCGCGTCACCGGCCTGGCCCTTGATGTAGCCGAGCATCCAGGCGGGGCACGGGATGGTGGCGAAGGAGCCGGCGGCGAAGGCCTGGTTCCACTGCGGCGACCACTGGTCGAGCTCGGCGCTCAGCCCGCTCTCCGCCGCCTCCACGGAGCGGTCCCACGCCTCGAGCAGGGCGGGGTTCTTGTCCCAGATCAGCTCTCCGGACGCGCTGTAGTAGCGCTCCTTCTGCTGCCCGATCATGATCGAGTAGAGACTGCCGACGCTGTCCAGCCAGGCGCTCTTGCCGGGGGCCTTCGCCTTGTACTGCTTGCCGAGTTCCAGGTAGCCGTCCCAGCTGGACCAGCGCTGCGCGAGCTCCTCGCGGTCGGTGGGCAGGCCGGCCTTCTTCAGCAGGTCGGTGCGGTAGCACATGGCCTCGGGGCCGACGTCCGTCCCGAGCCCGAGGACCTCTCCGTTCTTCCCCGTGGCGGCGGCCCACTTGGCCTCCGCGAACTGGCCCTTCAGGGACTCCGCGCCGTACTTCTTCAGATCCTCGAACTTGTCGGTCTGCTGCTGGGTGACGGTGGCGATCCGGCCCACCTCGATGCCCTGCACGTCCGCGAGGCCGCCGCCGCCCGCGAGGCGGGTCTGGAGCGACTTCCAGTAGTCGGCCTCGTCCTCGGTGTCCGTCTGCTTGATCGTGATGTTCGGGTGCAGCTTCTCGTACTCGGCGTAGAGCCCGGCCTCCTTGTAGCCGAAGGAGCCGAAGAGGTCCACGGTGAGGGTGATCTTGCCGTTCGCGCCGTCGGCGGAGTCGGCGTCGGACGAACCGCCGCAGGCGGCGAGCAGGGCACCGGTCAGGACGAGCGCCCCCAGGCGGGCGGTGGCTCTTCTCGCGGCACGGGCTGTGGGCATGGGTGGCTCCTCGACTCGGTGGCATGAGAGCGCTCTGAGAGCGCTCTCAAACGGTGCGAGTGGAGAGTGCCCGCCCGGTACGGCTCACGTCAAGGCTCCGGACGCGCCGGGTTGGCGACTGCGGTCACGGACCCGCGCTGCGGGGACGCTTCCTGCCCGGCCTCGTCGGCGGTCAGCCAGGCGCCGCGGCTGGAAACCCGCTGTACGGAGGGCGGGAGGCCGCGGGCCGGAAGCCCGCAGAGCTGTGTGGTGCACCGTGATGCCGCCGGGTCCGCGGCGAAGCGCGCAGGTCTGTGTGGTGTGCCGTGGCGCTAGCCGGGTGCGCGGCCCGCGGCCCGCTGTGCGGCGGATTCCGTGCCGCGCTGGCACGCCGCTGGGGGTCGCGGGCCGGAAGCCCGCAGGGCTGTGTGGTGCGCCGGGACGCTAGCCGGGTGCGCGGCTCGCGGCTCGCTGTGCGGCGGATTGCGTGCTGCGCCGGAACGCCGCCCGGCCTGCGGGTGGCGGTGTGGTCGGAGGGGGTCGTCCGGGGTGCCGGGTCCGTGGGTGACGGTGTGGTCGGAGGGGGTCGTCCGGGGTGCCGGGTCCGTGGGCGGCGGTGTGGTCGGAGGAGGGCGACCGGGGAGCCGGGTCCGTGGGCGGCGGTGTGGTCGGAGGGGGCGGCCGGAGTGCGGCGCGGTCCGTGGGTGGCGGTGTGGTCGGACGCGGGTCGTCCAAGGTGCCGGTCCGCCGGCAGCCCCGGCGGGCCGGTGGCCGCGCGGGTGACGCGAGGGCCGGGTCGACGCGAGGGCCGGGCCGACGCGAGGGCCGGGCCGACCGGAAGCGGGCCGCAAACGGGCACGGCATCGCGCTCCCGGACGCCGCCCGGGAGCCGGCTTTCACGCCGAGGCGCGCCGGACCAGGTTCGTCGGCATGATCACGGATGCGGGGACCCGGCCGGTCGGCCGGCTCAGCAGCTTGACCAGCAGCTTCACCGACAGCCTGCCCAGGCCCTCGACGTCCTGGCGCACCGTGGTCAGCGCCGGGTCGCTGGCGCGTACCACCGCCTCCATGTCGTCGAAGCCGACCACGGCCACGTCCTGCGGGACGCGCAGACCCCGCTCGCGCAGCACGCGCAGGGCGCCCAGGGCCATGAGGTCGTTGGCGACGAAGACGCCGTCGATGCCGGGCCGCCGGTCGAGCAGCTCCGCCATGGCCCGCGCGCCGCTCTCCTCGGTGAAGCTCCCCTCGCGCAGCAGCTCCGGGTCGGGGTCGATCAGCACGTCGTGATAGCCGGCGATCCGGTCCAGCGCCGAGGTCTGGTCGCCCGGACCCGCGATGTGCGCGATGGTGCGGCGCCCCAGGGAGACCAGGTGGCGCACGGCCTCCCGCGCGCCGCCCCGGTTGTCGGTGTCGACATACGGCAGGGCCGGGCCGGCCTCCGTCCCCGGCCGGCCGCCGAGGACCGTGGGTACCTTGCTCTCGGTGATCAGCCTCGGCAGACGGTCGTCGCCGTGCAGGGAGAAGGCGATCGCTCCGTCGACGTGCCCCCCGGCGAGATACCGCGCGATCCGTCCGTGATCGGATTCGTCCTCCACCCACAGCAGCACCAGCTGGAGGTCGTTGGCGGTCAGCTCCCGGCTGATGCCCCGGAGCTGCTGCGCGAAGAACGGGTCGGAGAAGACCCGGAGCTCGGGCTCCGCGATGATCACGGCGACCGCGCCGTGCCGGCGGGTCACCAGCGAGCGTGCCGCGTGGTTGGGGACGTAGCCCAGCTCGTCGACCGCCGCGCGCACCTTGTCGACCAGCGGCTGGCGCACACCGGCGCCCCCGTTGACCACGCGCGACGCCGTGGCGCGCGACACGCCCGCCCGCGCAGCGACAGCCTCCAGCGTCGGGCGGTTTGCTGCTGTCTGCTCGGGCAAGGGAACTCCTGGTCTGCTGTGCGGCACCGCGTCGCCTGCCGCTCCTCCCAGGAGACAGGATAGTTCCCCTTCCGGCAGCGTGAGAGCGCTTTCAGGCCAGTGGTCGGGGTGCGGCCGCCCGGGCCGCCGGTTCGCGTCCCGGGCCCCGTCCGGGTCGAACCCGCGCCCCGGGAGTCGTGTCCCCCCGGAGCAGTCCGGGCGCCGCTCCGGGCGGCGCCGGGGCGCTCGGACTGAGCCGTGCGCCGACGGCGGCGTCTGCTCCGACCTGCGGCGGAACCCGTCGCGACGCCCGCTCCGGCGGCGGTGGAGCGGGCGTCGCGCCGCCCTGCCGCCACCGACTCCCGTGCGCGCCGCAGGCACCAATTCCTGCTTGAAGTATTGACCGCTCTTTGCCTGCTGCTTACGTTGAGCGCCGTCCTGAGAGCGCTCTCAGAGAGGTTCCGCATGAGATTCCGGAGACCCCTGGCACTACTGTCGGCGGCCGCGATGGCCGCGGGAGGCCTGGTGGCCACCCTCGGCAGTGGTGTCGCCTCGGCCGCCACCGTCGAGGTGGGCAAGGGAAGCTACAGCGACGTCCGGCCGGCCGGGCGGCAGGGCCCGTCCAACAACGGCGGCCAGGCGGTCAAGCCGAAGGTCACGCCGCGCATGGCGGACACGCCGGTACCGACCAACGACTGGTGGTCCTCGCTGGCCTTCCAGCGGTTCGCCGCCAACCCGTGGTCGGAGAACATGTACGGCCACCCCCTCACCTACAAGGCGGTGGCCGGCGGCCTGGAGGTCGGTTACCCGACCGACCACGAGATCGTGGGCGGCGGGCGTCAGTACGAGTTCGCGCACGAGGCCGACCTGACCCTCGGCCTCGCCGGCCTCAACTCCCCCGACGCGAAGGCGGACGGGTGGAGCGACTGGACCGTGACCCCGTCCTGGAACGACGGTGCGCGCACGCTGCGGACGACCATCGGCCACGGCATGCCGTACGTGTACGCCGAGGGCACGGGCGGCGCGGCGCAGATCAAGGCCGCGGCCCCGCCGACGGTCTTCGCCGACCAGGGCAACGTCCTCGGCGTCACCATCTCGGGCCACCACTACGCGCTGTTCGCCCCGAGCGGCAGCGACTGGACCGTGTCCGGCAACGAGATCAGGGCCGACCTCGGCTCGAAGGACTACTTCTCCCTGGCCGTCCTGCCCGGCACGGACGCGCTCGCCGACTACGAGAAGTACGCCTTCAGCTTCGTGACCGGCTCAAAGGTGGACTGGGAGTACCGGGAGGGCGCCGGCGAGGTCGAGGCGACGTACTCGCTGATCACCGAGGCGAAGGAGGGCACGGAGAAGGGCACCCTCCAGGCGCTCTACCGCCATCAGTGGCTGCACACCTCCGACCCGCTGACCGACTACAGCTACGTGTCCTCCCGCGGGGAGATGAAAGTCCGCGAGGGCACCTCGTTCACCACCGTGCAGAAGGTGAACGGCGTCCTGCCGGGGCTGCCCAGCGCCGCGGGTGTCGACAAGGCCAAGCTCAAGACGTACATCAACGACGTGCTGACGCAGGGCGACCCGTTCAGCGGGGCCATCGACACCTACTGGACCGGCAAGGCCCTGGGCAAGCTCGCCCAGCTCGTGCCGATCGCCGACCAGATCGGTGACACCGCGAGCCGCGACAAGCTCATCGAGCTGATCGAGGGCCGCATGGAGGAGTGGTTCACCGTCGGCGGGCCCTCGGAGTTCTCCTACGACAAGGACTGGCGCACGCTCATCGGTTACCCGGCCTCCTACGGCAGCGACCAGGAGCTGAACGACCACCACTTCCACTACTCGTACTACGTGATGGCCGCGGCGATCGTGGCGCAGTACGACCCGCAGTGGGCCGCCGACTCCGAGTGGGGCGGCATGGTGAAGGAGCTCATCAAGGACGCCGCCAACCCGGCCAGGGACGACTCCAAGTATCCGTTCCTGCGCGGCTTCGACGTCTACGCCGGTCACAGCTGGGCCGCCGGCCACGAGGCCTTCGCCGCCGGCAACAACCAGGAGTCCTCCTCGGAGTCGATCAACCTCAGCGCCGGCCTGATCATGTGGGGCTCGGCGACGGGCGACAAGGCGCTGCGCGACCAGGGCGTCTACATGATGATGACCGAGTCGGAGTCGATCGCGCAGTACTGGTTCGACGCCGACCAGCAGGTCTACCCCGAGGACTTCACCCACGACGTCGTGGGCATGGTCTGGAGCAGCGGCGGCGCCTACGCCACCTGGTGGACCGCCAACCCCGAGGAGATCCACGGGATCAACTTCCTCCCCATGACCGGCGGTTCGCTGCACCTGGCCCGCGAGAAGGACATGCTGCGCCGCAGCGTGACCGAGATGGAGGAGGAGAACGGCGGCCCGGCCGTCGAGTGGAAGGACATCTTCTGGCAGGTCCAGGCCCTCTACGACCCGGCCAAGGCCATGCAGTACTGGAACCAGTGGAACGGCGGGTACGTCCCCGAGGCCGGCGAGACCAAGGCCCACACCTACCACTGGGTCTCCACGATGAACTCCATCGGCGCCCCGGACATGACCGTCACGGCCAACTCGCCGACGGCCACCGTCTTCGACAAGAACGGCGCCAAGACCTACGCCGCGCACAACTACGGCGCCGAGGAGTGCTCGGTCCTCTTCTCCGACGGCGGCGTGCTCAACGTCCCGGCGAAGTCGACCGCGTCCGGAGCGGGCGACGACACCGAGCTCGGCACGCTGTGCGGCGCCCCCGGTGACGACAGGCCCAGCGCGCCCGGCACCCCGGTCGCCGGCGACATCACCGACGACTCCGTCGAGCTGACCTGGGAGGCGGCGACGGACGACCTCGGCATCAAGGACTACGACGTCTACCGCGGCGACGACAAGGTCGCCACCGTCGACGGCACCACCTACACCGACACCGGGCTGGCCTCGGGAACCGAGTACACCTACAGCGTCAGGGCCCGCGACACCTCCAGCCAGGTCGGCCCGCCCAGCGGCACCGTGACCGTCACCACCACCGGCACGCGTGACCAGCCGCCCGGCGCGCCCGGCACCCCGGTCGCCGGCGAGGTCACCAGCACCTCCGTCGAGCTGACCTGGGAGGCGGCGACCGACGACAAGGGCGTCAAGGACTACGACGTCTACCGCGGCGGCACCAAGGTCGCCACCGTCACCGGCACCACGCACACCGACACCGGACTGACGGCCGGCACCGAGTACTCCTACAGCGTCAAGGCCCGCGACACGGCCGGCCAGACCGGCCCGGCGAGCGGCACGCTGAAGGTGACCACGGCCGGCAACCCGCCGGTCACGGCCGACACGTTCTACCCGCAGTCGGGCGGCGCTCTCGCCATCGAGGCGGCCGCGACCGGTTCCTCCGACACCATCCCCTCCGCCGGAGGCACCAACAACGACGGAACCCCGAAGAACCCGCTCGTCTACGAGGTCGAGAACGTCAACGGCACCCTGAAGTCGGGCTCCTCGACCGCCTTCACCTTCAAGGTGGACGCGGGCGGCTCCGTCGGTTACGCCCAGCAGGCCCGGGTGTCGTACGACCTGACCGGCGACGGCACGTTCGAGCGGGTCGAGACGTTCCGCTACTTCGCCACCGACCCGGTCCCCGGCTGGGAGGAGTACTCCTCGGCCCGGCAGGGCCTGCACTCCGCCTCGGGCACCCTGGGCGACCTGGACGGCGGCACCGTCCGCGTCGAGGTCTGGAGCGCACTGGGCAACGGCCCGTCCACCCTCCAGGTGGGCGCGGGCTCCGTCCTCACCATCCCGTTCGCCTGACGGGACACCAACCCGGCCGGTGGGCCCGTCCCACCGGCCGAGCCCCGTCGTGCGCGTTTCGTCACAGACGGCGCTTTCACCCGCCCCACCCGGAACTCCCCGGGCGCCGCCGGGCGTCCTCGCCCTCGTACGGCCGCCGAGGGGCGGCAGGAACGGAGCCGATCATCCCCTAGGGTCTTACCGGGGGCGACGGTGTGTGTGCACGGCAGGTTGTGAGGCAACGGTATGGCGCGGCAGGCGTACATGACGGAGACGGACGAAGGGCGCCAGGGCCCCCGGACCCCGGCCTCACGGTTGCGGCGCCTGCTCCACCGGCTGGGTTCCCTGCGCGGCGATCGCGGCATCTGGCGCAGGGGCTGGGTGATGGCCGTCTGCGCGCTCCTGCTGGCGCTGGTCATGCTGGCCCACGCGCACGTCCCCAACGCGGTCGGCAACCTGGGCAGCCTGCTCGAGACGTTCCTGCCGTGGCTGGGCCTGTTCGTGCCGGTGCTGCTGGTCCTGGCCCTCGTCCGCCGTTCGGCGACGGCGCTGGTCGCGACGGTCCTTCCGGTCGTCGTGTGGCTGAACCTGTTCGGCGGTCTGCTCAGCGACAAGAACGCCTCCGGCGGCGACCTGACGGTGGCCACGCACAACGTCAACGCCGAGAACCCGGACCCGTCCGGCACCGCCCGCGAGGTGGCCGCCGCGGGCGCGGACGTGCTGGCGCTGGAGGAGCTGAAGGCGTCCGAGGTGCCCACCTACCGGGCGGCGCTCTCGGACACCTACGACCACCACGCGGTGGTCGGCACGGTCGGCCTGTGGTCCAAGTACCCGCTCAGCGACGTGAGGTCGGTGGACATCCGGCTGGGCTGGCAGCGGGCGATGCGCGCCACGGTGGACGCGCCGGCCGGCCGGGTCGCCGTGTACGTCGCGCATCTGCCGTCGGTGCGGGTGAAGCTGGAGGCCGGGTTCACGGCCCGTCAGCGCGACAAGAGCGCCGACGCGCTGGGAGAGGCCATCGCGGACGAGCCGCTGGACAACGTGGTCCTGCTCGGCGACCTCAACGGCACGATGAACGACCGCGCCCTGAAGGCGGTCACCTCCCAGATGCGCTCCACGCAGGGCGCGGTGGGCAGCGGCTTCGGCTTCAGCTGGCCGGCGTCGTTCCCGATGGCGCGGATCGACCAGATCCTGGTCAGGGGCGCCGAGCCGGAGAGTTCCTGGACGCTCCCGCCGACGGCGAGCGACCACCTGCCGATAGCGGCACGCGTGCGGGTCACCGGCACCGCCGAGTGACCTGGGCGGGCCGGGACCCGGACACACGACGGCGGGCGGGGCGCGGAACACCGCGCCCCGCCCGCCGTCGTCGTACCGGACCTCACACCTGAGGCGGCAGCCCCTCACGCCAGCCGTTGGTGACGGGCAGACGGCGGTCCTTGCCGAAGCCCTTCGGGGAGATCTTGGTGCCCGGCGGGTACTGGCGCCGCTTGTACTCCGCGCGGTCCACCATCCGCAGCGTCTTCTCGACCAGCTCGCGGTCGTACCCGGCCTCGACGATCTCGTCCGCGCCCTTGTCCTGGTCCACGTACAGCGCCAGGATCGCGTCCAGCACCGGGTAGTCCGGCAGCGAGTCCGTGTCCACCTGGCCCGGCCGCAGCTCCGCGCTCGGCGGCTTGGAGATCGAGTTCTCCGGGATCGGCGGCGTCTCGCCGCGCTCCTCGGCCGCGCGGTTGCGCCACCGCGCCAGCCGGAACACCAGCGTCTTGTAGACGTCCTTGATGGGCCCGTACGCGCCGACCGAGTCGCCGTACAGCGTCGAGTAGCCCACCGCCAGCTCCGACTTGTTGCCCGGGGCCAGGACGATGTGGCCCTCCTGGTTGGAGAGGGCCATCAGCATCGTGCCGCGCAGCCGCGACTGGAGGTTCTCCTCCGCCAGGCCGGTCAGCTCCAGCGACCCCATGTAGGCGTCGAACATCGGCTCGATCGTCACCGTGCGGAAGTTCAGCCCGGTGCGCCGCGCCAGCTCCGCCGCGTCGCTCCTGGAGTGGTCGGAGGAGTACTTCGACGGCATGGAGACGCCGTACACGTTCTCCGGGCCCACCGCGTCGCACGCGATCGCGGCGACCAGCGCCGAGTCGATGCCGCCGGACAGCCCGATCAGCACCGAACGGAAGCCGTTCTTCCGCACGTACGCCCGCAGGCCCACGACCAGCGCGGAGTACACCTCCGCGTCGTCGTCGAGACGCTCCGCGCAGCCGCCGGTGTGCTCCGGCTCGTACGCGGGGACCGGGTTCTCGGACAGCACGACCCGCTCGATGCGCAGCCCGTCGTCCACCACGCCCTCCGGCGCGTCGGCCGCCGCGGCCGGCAGGTCCAGGTCGACCAGCAGGCACGTCTCGGAGAACTGCGGGGCGCGCGCGATCACCTCGCCGTCCGCGCCGACGACGATCGAGTCGCCGTCGAAGACCAGGTCGTCCTGCCCGCCCGTCATGGCCAGGTACGCGGTGGTGCAGCCGGCCTCCTGCGCCCGCTTGCGCACCAGCTCGAGACGCGTGTCGTCCTTGTCCCGCTCGTACGGCGAGGCGTTCACCGACAGCAGCAGCCCGGCCCGGGCCGAACGCGCCGCCGGCACCCGGCCGCCGTCCTGCCACAGGTCCTCGCAGATGGCCAGGGCCACGTCCACCCCGCGCACCCGCACCACCGGCAGGGTGTCGCCGGGCACGAAGTAGCGGAACTCGTCGAAGACGCCGTAGTTCGGCAGGTGGTGCTTGGCGAAGCTCAGCGCCACCTCCCCCTGGTGCAGCACGGCCGCCGCGTTGCGCGGGGCGCCCGCGGGCTGGCCGTACTTCGGCTGGGCGGCGGCGCTGCGGTCCAGGTAGCCGACGAGCACCGGCACGTCGCCGAGGCCCTCGTCGGCGAGGCGCGCGGCGAGGGCGCGCAGGGACGCCCGGGACGCCTCCACGAAGGACGACCGCAGGGCGAGGTCCTCGACGGGATACCCGGTCAGCGCCATCTCCGGGAACGCCACGAGATGCGCCCCCTGGCCGGCGGACTCCCGGGTCCGGCGGACCATCGCTTCCGCGTTGCCGGCGAGGTCGCCGACGGTCGAGTCGATCTGATTCAGGGCGAGTCGTAGTTGAGGCACCCGGCCAGTGTAATCGTCAGAGCGACGCGATGGGGGGCGGCAGGACCGCGGACCCGCCGCCCCGGAGCGCCGGGCGCCCGGCCGTCACGGCCGCGCGGCCGCTCCCCGCGCCTTCAGCATCGCCGCCATCAGCCGGATCTCCGACTCCTGGCCCTCGACCATCCCGCGCGCCAGCCGCTTCCCCGCCTCCACCTCGCAGGCGCGCACACAGCCCTCGGCCATGTGCACACCGCCCCGGTGATGGTCCGTCATCAGCTGGAGGTAGAACACCTCGGCCTGCCTGCCGTTCAGCCGGCCCAGCCGCGCCATCTCCGCGTCCGTCGCCATGCCCGGCATCAGCGCGCCGTCCTCGCCGGCGGCCGCGTCCCCCATCCCCATCCAGGTCATGGGCGGGTCGGCGGACACCTTGGGCAGCTCCCACAGGTCGAGCCAGCCCAGCAGCATGCCCCGCTGGTTGGCCTGGGTCTGGGCGATGTCGTAGGCGAGCCGCCGCACCTCCTCGTCGTCGGTGCGGTCGCGCACGACGTACGACATCTCCACCGCTTGCTGGTGGTGCACCGCCATGTCCCGGGCGAACCCGGCGTCCGCGGAGTCCGCCGCCGGGACCGGCGCCGCGCGCCCCTCGCCGTCGTCCGCCGAGGCCACCGCCCACCCGGTCGCGGCGGCCGCGGCGAGCACCGCCACGGCCGCCGAGGCGGCCAGGGCGGGCCGCCTCACTTCGACAGCCCGTTGGTGCAGGCCGCACCCGGCTCGGGCGTCTGCCGGCCCTGCACGAACTTCGCCAGGAACGCGTCCACCGCCGGGTCGGCGGCGCCGGTCACCGTGCGCTGGTGCCCCCACGCGGTCAGCACGATCGGGTCCTTCTGCCCGTCGACCGGGCTCATCAGCGTGTACGGCGTCTTCTTCACCTTCGCCGCCAGCGCCTCGACGTCGGCCTTCGGCGCGTCGCCGTTGTACGTCACCCACACCGCGCCGTGCTCCAGCGAGTGAACGGCGTTGGTGGAGTTGATCTCGTCCTCGTAGACGTCCCCGTCGCAGTTCATCCACACGGGGTGGTGGTCGCCGCCCACCGGAGGCGTCACCGGGTAGTCCACGGACTTGGTGACGTGCTCACGGCCCAGCGTGCCCTTCCAGGCGCGCACGCCGTCCGCGTCGGTGACGAACTTCCCCGCGCTCTTCGCGTCGTCCGCCGCGCTGCGGCCGCCGTCGTCCGACTGCGACTGGATCAGCACCACCCCGCCGACGACCAGGCCCGCGACGACCACCACGGAGGCGGCGACGGTGAGGATCCGGTTGCGGCGCTCGCGGGCCTGCTCGGCGCGCCGCATCTCCTCTATGCGTGCCGTGCGTGCCGCGCTGCTCTTCTTGGCGGAGCCCATGGAGGTGTCCTTCGGGTCGGAGGAGGTGGGGCCGGAGTGGTGATCGGGTCAGCTGATCGTAATGGCGGAGACGGGCCAGTCGTAGGGGGCGGCGGCGACGACGGCCCGGCCGGGGTTCCTGGGGAGACCCGGTGAAGGTCCGGCCGTAAATTTTGAGCCAGGATTCCGATTATCTACGCTGCCGGTATGCGGCTGCTGCGCTCCACCGACCTCGCCCTGCGGGTCCTCATGCGCCTCGCCGTGGCCGGTGACACCAATCCGACGACACGGGACGTCGCGGCGGCCATGGACGTGCCGTACACCCATGCCGCGAAGGTCGTCGCCGAGCTGCGGCACATGGACCTGCTCACCGCCCGGCGCGGCCGGGGCGGCGGGCTGTCCCTCACCGAGAAGGGCCGCGCGGCCTCCGTGGGCGGCCTGGTCCGCGCCTTCGAGGGAGAGGGGGACGTCGTCGACTGCGACGGCGCCGCCACCACCGCGCCCTGCCCGCTGCGCTCCGACTGCCGGCTGCGCGGCGCGCTGCGGCGGGCCCAGGAGGCGTTCTACGCCTCGCTGGACCCGCTGACGATCGCGGACCTCACCGCAAACCCGACAGGCCCCCTGCTGCTGGGCGTCCCGCGCGTGCGCTGACGGCCCGCCCGCTCACCGCGCGAGCCACAGGTCAGGACCGAACACCTCGTAGTGCACGTCCGCCGGGGCCACGCCCTTGGCGATCAGCTGCTCGCGGACCATCCGCATGAACGGCAGCGGACCGCACAGGTAGGCGCGCGTGCCGGGCGCGACCGGCACGTCCGCGAGGTCCACGTATCCGGTGCCCGCGCCCGCCGGGGCGTCCTGCTCGTACCAGAACCGCACGGTGGCGTCCGGCAGCTTCCCCGCGTAGGCCTCGTGGTCCGTGCGCAGGGCGTGGTCGGCGGGGGAGCGGTCGCCGTGCACGACGGTGACCGGGGCGCGGTGCCCGGAGTCGGCGAGGTGCCCGAGCATCGCGACGATCGGAGTCACGCCGATCCCGGCCGAGGCCAGCAGCAGCGGGGTGTCGTCGTCCGCGTCCAGCACCAGGTCGCCGTACGCCTCGGACAGCTCCACGACGTCGCCGACGCGCACGTGCGCGTGGAGGTGGGAGGACACCTCGCCGTCGGGCGCCGGACCCTCGTGCACCCGCTTGACGCTGAACTGCCGCAGGCCGGGGCCGGGCTCCCCGGAGAGGCTGTACTGCCGTATCTGGCGGGCGCCGTCCGCGAGCGGGACCCGCACGGAGACGTACTGGCCCGGGCGGAAGCCGCGCACCGGGCCGCCGTCGGCCGGACGCAGCCGGAACGTCACCACGTCGGCGGTCTCGGTGATCCGCTCGACGACCTCCCAGGGCCGCCAGGCGGCGCCGCCGCTCTCCTCGTAGAGCCGCTTCTCGACGGCGATCAGGGCGTTCGCCATCAGCCAGTAGACCTCGTCCCAGGCGGCGGCGACCTCGGGCGTGACGGCGTCGCCCAGCACCTCGGCGATCGCGGCGAACAGGTGCTCGTGGACGATCGCGTACTGGTCCGGGGTGACGCCGAGGGAGGCGTGCTTGTGGGCGATGCGCGACAGCATCGCGTCGGGCCGGTCGTCGGGGTGGTCCAGCAGATGGGTGGCGAAGGCCGCGATGGAGCCCGCGAGGGCCTGGCGCTGGGTGCCGGCGGCCTGGTTGCCGCGGTTGAACAGGTCGCGCAGCAGCTCGGGGCGGGCGGCGAACATCCCGGCGTAGAAACGCTCGGTGATCTCGCCGAGGGACGCGCCCACGGCGGGAAGGGTGGCGCGGACGGTGGCAGCGGACTGCTCGGACAGCATCGGGTCTCCTCGTTGTGCTCGGATGCCTGCGCCCTCATTAAAACTTGCATCCTCGATACCAATTTAGGCGGGGGGTGGTTTCGCGGGACCGGCCGGTGGGACCGGGGGAGGGGACGGGGAGGGGATCCGGAGTCCGCCCGCTGTCGTGGCGGCCACTCCGACCGGGCAGGATGAACCCAGGAGCCGTGCGTCCGACGGCCCCGGCGGTTCAGTCCGCGGCCGGTCGCCCGACCGGGCCCGGCAACGTGTGTGAAACGCTGGTGTGGTGGGATGCACGAGTGCCGGACCGTCTCCCGTGGACCGGGAGGAACGGGCGGCCTGACCGGCAGGAATGGGGAAGCGGAAGATGGACAAGCAGCAGGAGTTCGTGCTCCGGACGTTGGAGGAGCGCGACATCCGGTTCGTACGCCTGTGGTTCACCGACGTCCTGGGCTTCCTCAAGTCCGTGGCCGTCGCCCCGGCCGAGCTCGAGCAGGCCTTCGACGAGGGCATCGGCTTCGACGGCTCCGCCATCGAGGGCTTCGCCCGCGTGCACGAGTCCGACATGATCGCCAAGCCGGACCCGTCGACGTTCCAGATCCTGCCCTGGCGCGCCGAGGCGCCCGGCACCGCCCGGATGTTCTGCGACATCCTCATGCCGGACGGCTCCCCGTCCTTCGCGGACCCGCGCTACGTCCTCAAGCGCGCCCTCGCCCGCACCTCCGACCTGGGCTTCACCTTCTACACCCACCCGGAGATCGAGTTCTTCCTGCTGAAGGACAAGCCGGTCGACGGCAGCCGCCCGACCCCGGCGGACAACTCCGGCTACTTCGACCACACCCCGCAGAACGTCGGCATGGACTTCCGCCGCCAGGCGATCACCATGCTGGAGTCGATGGGCATCTCGGTGGAGTTCTCCCACCACGAGGGCGCCCCCGGCCAGCAGGAGATCGACCTGCGCTACGCGGACGCGCTGTCCACGGCGGACAACATCATGACGTTCCGCCTGGTCATGAAGCAGGTCGCGCTGGAGCAGGGCGTGCAGGCGACGTTCATGCCGAAGCCGTTCTCCGAGCACCCCGGCTCGGGCATGCACACCCACCTGTCCCTCTTCGAGGGCGACCGCAACGCCTTCTACGAGTCCGGCGCGGAGTACCAGCTCTCCAAGGTGGGCCGCTCCTTCATCGCGGGCCTGCTGCGGCACGCGGCGGAGATCTCCGCCGTCACCAACCAGTGGGTCAACTCCTACAAGCGCATCTGGGGCGGCAGCGAGCGCACGGCCGGCGCGGGCGGCGAGGCCCCCTCGTACATCTGCTGGGGCCACAACAACCGCTCGGCCCTGGTCCGCGTGCCCATGTACAAGCCCGGCAAGACCGGCTCGGCCCGCGTGGAGGTCCGCTCCCTCGACGCCGGCGCCAACCCCTACCTGGCCTACGCCCTGCTCCTCGCGGCCGGCCTCAAGGGCATCGAGGAGGGCTACGAGCTCCCGCCGGGCGCCGAGGACGACGTCTGGGCCCTCTCCGACGCCGAACGCCGCGCCCTGGGCATCGAGCCGCTCCCGCAGAACCTGGGCGAGGCGCTCACCCTGATGGAACGCAGCGACCTGGCCGCCGAGACCCTCGGCGAGCACGTCTTCGACTTCTTCCTCCGCAACAAGAAGCAGGAGTGGGAGGCGTACCGGTCGGAGGTCACGGCGTTCGAGCTGAAGAACCTGCTGCCGGTGCTGTGAGCGCGGGCCGAGGCCCGCACCCTCCGCCGAACAGAGGCCACGGGGCCGGCGGTCGACGACCGCCGGCCCCGTGGGCCTCTTCGACGGCCCGGGCCGTCACCCCATCGTCTTCGCCCCGTCCAGCGACTCCCGGATGATGTCCGCGTGGCCCGCGTGCTGGGCCGTCTCGGCGATGATGTGCAGCAGCACCCTCCGCGCGCTCCACTCGGGCCGGCCCTCGAACCACGGGGCCTTCGGCAGCGGCCACGACGCGTTCAGGTCGGGCAGGCCGGCGACGACCTCCTCCGTGTGGCGGGCCACCTCCGCGTAGGCCTCCAGGACGCCGGCCAGCGTCTCGCCGGGCTGCATCTGGAACTCGGCCTCCCGGCGCGCGAAGTCCTCCTCCGTCATCTCCGTGAAGTCCGGCATCGCCGACGGGCCCTCCAGGATGAAGCGCACCCAGGTCCGCTCCATCGAGGTGACGTGCTTGATCAGGCCGCCCAGGCACAGCGCGCTCTTCGTCGTCCGCAGGCCCGCCTGCTCGTCGGTGAGGTCACGCGTGGTGAACCGCAGGAAGCGCCGGTGCTCGGCGAGCGTCGTCAGCAGGTCGGCGTGCTCACCCGTGACGGCGGGGGCCTCGGCGGGCTGGTCGGTGGTCGGCTGGTTCACGGTCATGGCTCCGCCTTCGTCGGTTCGGTGATCCGGTTCGTCGTTCCGTGCCGTTCGGTCCGGCGCGACGAGAGACACGTTAGGAGCCATGTAGGTCGGATCCCGTCCTAGTACGGCGGTCCCTCCGCACCGCGATTCGGACGACCCCGCTCCGTTCTCGCACGGGACCTTGCCAGCCCGCGGTCGCGCCTCTACTGTCGCGACACACAGACAGAAAGCGCTTTCTCGCATCGATGGGTGAGGCCCACCCCCGCCCTCCCTCATCGGTTCCACTGACATGCCCCTGACAGCAACCGTGACAGTGAACGACGAAAGGCGAGACGACCATGAGACGAGCAGTCGCCGTGCGGCTCTCCGCGTTACTGGCCGCCGGAGCCCTGACGGCCGCCACCGGCGTGGCGCTGTCCACGACCACCGCATCCGCCGCCGCCGGAGGGGTCACCGGCTACGCGACCCAGAACGGCGGGACCACCGGCGGGGCGGGCGGGCAGACGGTCCGCGCCACCACCGGCACCGCCATCCACCAGGCCCTCTGCAGCCGGGCCAGCAGCTCGACCCCGATCACCATCCAGGTCGAGGGCACCATCAACCACGGCAACACCGCCAAGGTGTCCGGCAGCAGCTGCAACACCGCGGCCGGCGTGATCGAGCTCAAGCAGATCAGCAACGTCACCATCGTCGGCGTCGGCAACGGCGCGGTCTTCGACCAATTGGGCATCCACATCCGGGAGTCCAGGAACATCATCATCCAGAACGTGACCGTCCGGAACGTCAAGAAGTCCGGCTCGCCCACGTCGAACGGCGGCGACGCCATCGGCATGGAAAGCGGTGTCAGGAACGTCTGGGTGGACCACGTCACGCTGGAGGCGTCCGGCGGTGAGTCCGAGGGCTACGACGGCCTGTTCGACATGAAGGACAACACCCAGTACGTGACGCTGTCGTACAGCGTCCTGCGCAACTCCGGGCGCGGCGGCCTCATCGGCTCCAGCGAGAGCGACACCTCCAACGGGTACGTCACGTTCCACCACAACCTGTACGAGAACATCGACTCCCGAGCGCCCCTACTGCGCGGCGGCATCGCCCACATGTACAACAACCACTACAAGCGGCTGAACGAGTCCGGCATCAACTCCCGCGCCGGCGCCCGCGCCAAGGTGGACAACAACTACTTCGAGGACTCCAAGGACGTCCTCGGCACCTTCTACACCGACGCGGCCGGCTACTGGCAGGTCAGCGGCAACGTCTTCGACAACGTCACCTGGTCCTCGCGCAGCGGCGACCACAACCCGGCCGGTCCCAACCCGACGTCGAACACGTCCGTGAGCATCCCGTACGGCTTCACCCTGGACGGGGCGAACTGCGTGCCGAACGTGGTGGCGCAGACGGCGGGCGCCAACAAGGGCCTGAAAGTGTCGGACGGCAGCTGCACCCCGCAGAGCCCGGACCCGACCGACCCCGGCCCGACGGACCCGGGTGAGCCGACCGACCCCGGTCCCACCGACCCGCCGGCCGGCACCAACCTGAGCCTCGGCGCGGGCGCGGACGGTTCCTCCAAGGCCTCCGGCACCAGCTACGGCAACGTGGTCGACGGCAACACGGGCACGTACTGGTCGCCGTCCGGCTCGACCGGCTCGGTCTCGGTGAAGTGGGGTTCCGCCACCACCGTGTCGAAGGTCAACATCCGCCTGGCCTCCGGCTCCGGCACCATCGGCGCCTACCGCCTGCTCAACCACGACACGGGCGCGGTCCTGGCCTCCGGCAGCGGGGCGGGCACGGTCAGCTTCTCCCCGGCCTCCCTGAAGAAGATCACCCTCGAGATCACCAACGCCTCGGGCACCCCGCGCATCGCGGAGTTCGAGACGTACGCGAGCTGACCCACCCGGGGGCCGTCCTCACGGCGGCCCCCGGCCTCAACGGGCGCTGTGCGAGCTGTGCGACACGAAGCGGCTCCACGCGGTGGACGTGACGGTGAGGCGGGGGCCGTCGGGGGCCTTGGAGTCCCGGACGTGGACGGATCCGGGGGCTATCGCGACCTCCACGCAGTCGTTGGGGTTGCTACTGTCGCTGTAGCTGCTCTTGAACCACGTCAGATCGACGTCGACTTCGCCTGAGCCCGTGCGGTTCATGTATGCCCCAGAACTTGTTCGATGAAGGCCAGTGACTCCCGCGCGCTCAGCGCTTCGGCTCGGATGATGCCATAGCGCAGCTCGAGGATGCGCAGGTGACGGGGATCGGTGACAGGGCGGCTCCCGAACTCGTCGTCCGCCCGGCCCACCGCTGTGCCGTCCTGGAACTTGAGTACCTGGATCCGTCCTCCGGTTCCGGGGTGGTCCCCACAGGATGTCGGCATCACCTGGATCTCGACGTGCCGCAACCGGGCCAGCTCCACGAGGTGTTCGAGCTGCGTGCGCAAGACCTCCCTGCCTCCGACGGGGCGTCTGAGGGTCACCTCCTCCTGTACGAAGCTCAACTCCGGCGCGGGGCGCCGCGCAAAGACGCTTTTCCGGGCCACCCGAGCGGCGACCGCCCTTTCCAGCTCGTCCTCCGACAGGGCCGGCCGCCGGGTACTCAGCAGCGCCCGGGCGTACTCCTCGGTCTGCAGGAGCCCGTGCAAGTTGTGGCTGCCGTACGAAAGAAGCTCCACGGCCTGGCCTTCGAGCTTGGCCAGATCCCGCACCTTCTTGGGGTACCGGACCTTCGCCACGTCCTCCTTCATCGCGGCGATCAGCCCGCCCGCCCTCAGGACCTCGTCCGCCTTTTCCAGGTACTCGGGCCGGGGAATCCGCTTCCCGCTCTCGACCTTGTAGACGAGGTCCTCCCCGTACTTCACCGCCGCCGCGAAGTCGCAGGCGCGCATCCCCGCGGCCTCCCGGCGCAGCTTCAACTGCCGCCCCACCGTGGCGACGACGGCCACCCCCCATTCGTCGTCCGGGTCCACCTCCCACCCCGGTTCGTCCGCCTGAGCCTCGTCCGCGAGGCGCACCGCCTCACCGTCCACCGACATCCGCACCCTCCCACCACCACGCGCCGTATCGCGATGCAGCTCACGGTAGGCGTCACGGCCATACCGAAGGCGGGGAAGAATCTCTTACGGATCGGGTGAGGAGGCCCTCGATGAAAGCCGCCATGGTACAGGTCCTGTACCATGGCGGCATGGCTCTGAAGCGCACCAATGTCTACGCGGATGACAGCGACCTGCTCCTGATCAAGGAGGCGGCGGCCCGTCTGGGGGTGTCGGAAGCGGAGATAATCCGCGAGGGCATCCACCGCATCGCTTTGGCCCACCGTGTGTGGGACGAGCCGTTCGTCTCCGACGAGGAGACCTTCGACCTCGGCGGTTCCGTGGACAAGGACGAAATCCGTTCGGCAGTGACTCGAGGGTATGAGGAGCGCGAGCGCCGGAACCAGGGCAACGCTGCGTGATCGCCATCGCCGACACGTCCGGCATTCTCACCCTGTTCAACCGGTCCGACCCGGATCACCACGCTGTCAGGAAGGCCGCTGACCAGTGCGGCTTCCTTGTCGCCACCCCGCTCGCGCTCACCGAGGTACACCAGGTGGCCACCAGCCGCGCCGGGCGAGGGGCTGCCGACGCGATCGTTCGTTCCCTCACCGAACGCGTCCGGCAAATGCGGCTGGTCCTGGCTCCGCCGACTCCGGAGGTCATGGAAGCCGCGCTGGCCGTCCGGGCCCGGTACGCGTCAATGGATCTGGACCTGGTGGACGCGGTCAACGTTGCTCTCGCCGCCGAATACGGCACGGACGCCATCCTCACCAGAGATCTCAGGGACTTCCGGGCGTTGCGTCCCACGGGGGGCCGATACTCCTGCTTCCGGATCCTCCCCGACGATCTCTGACCGCTCGTCGACGAGTCAGGCCCCCGCCTGCTCCGTCAGCAGCCGGTGCAGCGGTTCCGTCGCGCGCTTCCGGTACTCCTGCACCGCCCAGCCGTTGCCGTCCGGGTCCGTGAAGTACATGAAGGTGGCGCCGTCGGCCTCCGAGTACCGGACCGGCTCGGAGACGTCCAGGCCCCGCGCGACCAGGTCCGCGTGGGCCTTCTCGATGTCGGCGACGACGAGCTGGAGGCCCTGGTAGGCGCCGGGGGACGGGGTGGGGCCGGGGGTCATCTCCCAGAGGGTCTCGCCGAGGGCGATCGAGCAGCCCGAACCCGGCGGGGTGAGCTGGACGATGCGCATGCCCGGCATGACCTCCTCGTCGATGTCGACGTGGAAGCCGACCTTGTCCCGGTAGAAGTCCCGGGCGCGGTCGATGTCGCTCACCGGCAGCGGGATCACTTCGAGGGTCATGAACATGAGAGCCTCCGGCTCCTTCGTCGGGGTACCGCGTCAGGCGAACCGCCACCGGGTCTGGCTGAACGGCTCTCCCTTACCGAATCCGAAAACGGTGTGCGGCGCCACCGAGAACACCACAGCCCGGCCCGGCCCGTGGTGGAAATGGCCGTCCCGCACCTCGAAGCGCCAGAAGTCGCCGTACTTCTCCTCCCACAGCGCGGCCAGTCCGCGCAGCCGCGCGTCGTCCGCGACGCGCTCCGCACGGCCCTCCACGACCACGTCGTAGCCCTCCGCCCAGGTGTTGACGCCGGTGGTCAGCACGACGTGCGGGTTCTCCGCCAGGTTGCGGGCCTTGCGCTCCTCCGGCCCGGTGCAGAAGTGCAGCGCGCCGGCCGACCAGACCGCCGGGAGCGGGGTGACGTGCGGCCGGCCGTCGGGACGGACCGTGGAGATCCAGAACAGCTCCGCCTCCGCGATCAGCCGCTCCACCTCCGTCCAAGGCGGCGCCCCGGCCGTCGGGTCGCTGTAACGCGGGTCGAGACGGCCCACGGGGGTGTCGGGAACGCCGGTCATGGGAACTCCTGGACGGTCGGAAGGACGCACCGCGGGACCGCGGTCTCCTCATCAGACCCCGTCCGGCCCCGGAATTCACCGCGGGCCGCCCCAGGGCCGTGATCGCGTCCTCCGGTTAGGCTCAGGGCCGTACGACCGTACGACCCTGAACCGAGGCACGAGGGAGGCCGGGGATGACGTCGGCGCCGGGGCGCAGGAGCAGTATCTTCACGCGGCTGCTGCGGCACGGCTTCACCGATCCGTCGGCCGCCGAACGCCTCCTCGACAGCCCCGAGCTGGCGACCGTCCGCAACGACCCCGTGCTGCTGGACGCCCTCGGCGGCACCGCCGACCCCGACCTCGCCCTGCACGGCCTGGTGCGGCTGCTGGAGGCGCAGGACGGCGCCACCGACCGCCAGGAGCTGCTGGACACGGTGATAGCGGCCAAGCCGCTGCGCGACCGCCTCCTCGGGGTGCTCGGCGCCTCCGAGGCGCTCGCCGAGCACCTGGCCCGGCACCCCCGGGACTGGAAGGCCCTCGTCACCTACGAGCCGCGCGACCTGCACCCCGGCGTCGAGGAGTTCGAACGCGGCCTCGCCGACGCCGCCGACCC
This sequence comes from Streptomyces albogriseolus, assembly GCA_014650475.1. Lineage (GTDB taxonomy): Bacteria > Actinomycetota > Actinomycetes > Streptomycetales > Streptomycetaceae > Streptomyces > Streptomyces albogriseolus. The sequence goes on along the minus strand of BMVA01000002.1, from coordinate 321,690 downwards.
GGTCGCCCTGCGCGTCTCCTACCGCCGCTGCCTGCTGTCCATCGCCGCCCGCGACGTGTGCGGCACCGTCGACGTCTCCCAGACCGCCGCCGAACTCGCCGACCTCGCCACCGCGACCCTGCGCGCGGCCCTCGCCCTGGCCGCGGCCGCCGCGCCCGAGGACGCCGCGCTGTGCCGGCTCGCGGTGATCGCGATGGGCAAGTGCGGCGGCCACGAGCTGAACTACGTGTCCGACGTCGACGTCATCTTCGTCGGCGAGGCGGCCGGCGACGCCGACGAGGGCAAGGCGCTGCGCGCCGCGACCCGGCTCGCCTCGCACATGATGCGGATCTGCTCGGAGACCACCGTCGAGGGCTCCATCTGGCCGGTCGACGCCAACCTCCGCCCCGAGGGCCGCAACGGCCCGCTGGTCCGCACCCTCGCCTCCCACCTCGCCTACTACCAGCGCTGGGCCAAGACCTGGGAGTTCCAGGCGCTGCTCAAGGCCCGCCCGGTCGCCGGCGACCTCGCGCTCGGCGAGGAGTACACGGCCGCCCTCCGGCCGCTGGTGTGGCAGGCCGCCGAGCGGGAGAACTTCGTCGCCGACGTGCAGGAGATGCGCCGCCGGGTCGTGGCGAACATCCCCGCCGCCGAGGTCGAGCGCCAGCTCAAGCTCGGCCCCGGCGGCCTCAGGGACGTCGAGTTCGCCGTGCAGCTCCTCCAGCTGGTGCACGGTCGCGCCGACGCCTCCCTGCGCAGCGGCACCACCCTCGACGCGCTCAAGGCCCTCGCCGCCGGCGGCTACGTCGGCCGCGCGGACGCCGCCCAGCTCGACGAGGCGTACCGCTTCCTGCGCTCCCTGGAGCACCGCATCCAGCTCCACCGGCTGCGCCGCACCCACCTGGTCCCCGAGGCCGAGGCGGACCTGCGCCGCCTCGGCCGTTCCCTGGGCCTGCGCACCGACCCGGTCGCCGAACTGACCCGTGAGTGGCGGCGCCACACCACCGTGGTGCGGCGGCTGCACGAGAAGCTGTTCTACCGGCCGCTGCTCGACGCCGTCGCCGCGCTCGCCCCCGGCGAGGCCCGGCTCAGCGCGGAGGCCGCCCGCGAACGCATGGTCGCCCTCGGCTACGCCGACCCCGCCGCGGCCCTGCGCCACCTGGAGGCCCTCGCCTCCGGCGTCACCCGCAAGGCCGCCATCCAGCGGACCCTGCTGCCGGTGCTGCTCGGCTGGTTCGCGGACTCCGCCGACCCCGACGCCGGCCTGCTGAACTTCCGCAAGGTCTCCGACGCCCTCGGCAAGACCCCCTGGTACCTGCGGCTGCTGCGCGACGAGGGCGCCGCCGCGGAGAACCTCGCCCGGGTGCTGTCCGCCGGGCGGCTCGCCCCCGACCTGCTGATGCGCGCCCCCGAGGCGGTCGCGCTGCTCGGCGACGGGGACGGCGGCGGCCTCGCCCCGCGCTCCCGCGCTGCCCTGGAGCAGGAGGTCCTCGCCGCGGTCCGCCGCGCCGACAACGCCGTCCAGGGCGTCACCGCCGCCCGCGGGGTGCGCCGGCGCGAGCTGTTCCGCACCGCCGCCGCCGACATCGTCGGCTCCTACGGCACCGAGTCGCAGCCCGCCGAGGCCGACCAGGGCGCCCTGGTGGACCTGGTGGGCGGCGCGGTGTCCGACCTGACCGCCGCCACCCTCGCCGGCACGCTCCGCGCGGTGGTCCGCGAGGGCTGGGGGGACACCCTGCCCACCCGGTTCGCGGTCATCGGCATGGGCCGCTTCGGCGGGCACGAGCTGGGCTACGGCTCCGACGCGGACGTCCTGTTCGTGCACGAGCCGCGCGACGGCGTGGGCGAGCGGGAGGCGTCCGAGGCCGCGAACAAGGTGGTCGCGGAGATGCGCCGGCTGCTCCAGGCGCCCAGCGCCGACCCGCCGCTGCTGATCGACGCCGACCTGCGCCCGGAGGGCAAGTCGGGCCCGCTGGTGCGTACCCTCGGCTCCTACGAGGCGTACTACCGGCGCTGGGCGCTGGTGTGGGAGCGGCACGCCCTGCTGCGGGCCGAGCCCGTCGCCGGTGACGAGGACCTGGGCCGCCGCTTCGTGGAGCTGATCGACCCGCTGCGGTACCCGGCCGGAGGGCTTGAGGAGGACGCGGTCCGGGAGATCCGGCGGCTGAAGGCCCGTATGGAGGCCGAGCGGCTGCCGCGCGGCGCCGACCCCAAGCTGCACGCCAAGCTGGGGCCGGGCGGGCTGTCCGACGTGGAGTGGACGGTGCAGCTGCTCCAGCTGCGGCACGGCGCCGAGGTGCCGGGGCTGCGGACGACCCGCACACGGGAGGCGCTGGCCGCCGCGCGCGAGGCCGGGCTGCTGTCCGAGGAGGACGCCGCCTTCCTCGACGAGGCGTGGGTGCTGGCCACCCGCGTCCGCAACGCGGTGATGCTGGTCCGCGGCCGGGCGGGGGACACCTTCCCGACGGTGCCGCGCGAGCTGGCCGCCGTCGGCCGCTACCTGGGTTACGGCCCCGGCCACGCCGGCGACATGCTCGACGCCTACCGCCGCACGGCCCGCCGCGCCCGTGGCGTGGTGGAGGAGCTGTTCTACGGCGGGCTGTAGCCACCCGCACCCCACACACGCCCGGGCGTCAGCCCTGCTTCTGCAGGGGCACGCGCTCCGGGGCGGCCGGCTCCGGCCGTCTCGTGCCGACGTCCGGGAGGTGGCGGGGGAGGGCGGAGGGGCGGCGGCCGTACCAGGCGTGGGCGACGCCGTAGCCGACGGCGAGGCACAGCACGCCGCCGACCGCGTCCAGCCAGAAGTGGTTGGCGGTGGCGACGATGACCACCAGGGTGAGCACCGGGTACAGCAGCCCCAGCACCCGCGCCCACGGCACCGTGGCCAGCGCGAAGAGCGTGAGCCCGCACCACAGCGACCAGCCGATGTGCATGGACGGCATCGCCGCGTACTGGTTGGAGACGTTCTTCAGGTCGCCGGAGGCCATCGAGCCCCAGGTCTGGTGGACCAGCACGGTGTCGATGAAGTTCTGGCCGTGCATCAGCCGCGGCGGGGCGAGCGGGAAGAGGTAGAAGCCGACCAGGGCGAAGCCCGTGGTGACGAACAGGACCAGCCGCGTCGCCGCGTACCGGCCGGGGTGTCTGCGGTAGAGCCACACCAGCACGCCCAGCGTCACCACGAAGTGCAGGGTGGCGTAGTAGTAGTTCATCCCGACGACGAGCCACGTCACCGAGTTCACCGCGTGGTTGACGGACTCCTCGAAGGCCGTGCCGAGCCGGCCCTCCAGTTCCCAGATCAGGTCGGCGTTGCGCAACGCCTCCGCCCGCTGCTCGGGCACCGCGTTGCGCACGAGCGAGTACGTCGCGTAACTCACCGCGATGAGCAGGATCTCGAACCACAGCCGGGGCCGGCGGGGAGCGCGAAGACGGCGCAGGCGACCCGTCCCCGCCGTCTCCGCGACGGGGCTCGCTGCGGCCGGCTCGCGGCCTTCCAGCGTGGTCACGGTCGAGTCACCCATGGGCACAGAGTCTGCCAGAAAAGACCTCTTGGTCAGATCATCCCCCGGGCGGGTCCGACCCGCATGTTCTGCCCCGGGAGCAGGCCCTGCGGCTCCTCCCCGGGCAGGGCGCACCGGCGCCCGCTCTCCGCCTCACGGACGATTGCGGTCCCCGGGCGCCGACGCCGTGGAACCGCGCACCACCAGCTCGGGCATGAACACGAACTCGCTGTGCGGCGCGGGCGTTCCGCCGATCTCCTCCAGCAGCGTGCGCACCGCCGCCTGCCCCATCGCCGGGACCGGCTTGCGGACCGTGGTCAGCGGAGGGTCGGTGAAGGCGATCAGCGGCGAGTCGTCGAAGCCGACCACGGAGATGTCGTCCGGCACCTCGAGGCCGCGCTGCCGGGCCGCACGGATCGCGCCCAGGGCCATCATGTCGCTGGCGCACACCACGGCCGTGCAGCCCCGGTCCATCAGCGCGCTGGCCGCGGCCTGGCCGCCCTCCAGCGTGTACAGCGAGTGCTGGATCAGCTCCGTCTCGACCGTCTCCGCGCTCAGCCCCAACTGCTCCTGCACGGCCCGGACGAAGCCCTCTATCTTGCGCTGCACCGGCACGAACCGCTTCGGCCCGAGCGCCAGCCCGATCCGGGTGTGCCCGAGGGAGGCGAGGTGGGTGACGGCCAGCGCCATCGCGGCCCGGTCGTCGGGGGAGATGAACGGCGCCTGCACCTTCGGCGAGAAACCGTCCACGAGCACGAACGGCACGCCCTGCGCCCGCAGCCGCTCGTAGCGCTGCATGTCGGCGGTGGTGTCGGCGTGCAGTCCTGAGACGTAGATGATGCCGGCGACCCCGCGGTCCACGAGCATCTCGGTCAGCTCGTCCTCGGTGGAGCCGCCGGGGGTCTGGGTGGCGAGCACCGGGGTGTACCCCTGCCGGGTCAGCGCCTGCCCGATCACCTGGGCCAGCGCCGGGAAGATCGGGTTCTCCAGCTCGGGCGTGATGAGCCCGACGAGACCCTCGCTGCGCTGCCTCAGCCGCACCGGGCGCTCGTAGCCCAGCACGTCCAGGGCGGCGAGCACGGACTGGCGGGTGGTGGCGGCGACGCCCGGCTTCCCGTTCAGGACCCGGCTGACGGTCGCCTCGCTCACCCCCGCCTGAGCAGCGATATCAGCAAGCCGTGTGGTCACAGGACCGGACTGTATCTGCCGGGTGTCGCCTTGCACACCGATCGGACGCCTGGTGCGCGCCGTGGGACGGCCCGTGGTGGGCTGCTGGCTCATCGCGATCCCTCAAGTCGTGGTCGGCGTCCGCTCCGCAAGGGATGATTCCCCCGGCGGCAACGGATGGCAAGTGCTTGCAGAGTCTTGCACAACAGTCCGAACCCCCGGGGTACGGGCGGAAACCAGGGTTGCGCGACGGTCGAGAACGGGTCACGGCGCCATAACTGTCGCGGGCCCTTGCAAAACTTTTCTGCAAGGTCTTTCGGAAACGTTCCAACGCTGTTACGTTCACGTCGCCCGGCCGCCGCAACGGCGCAGTCGGCACCTCGCGGGACGGCAGACGGGGCCGCTCCCGCCTCACGGGCTTAACCCTCAAGGAGAACCTCATGCGGCGTGGCATAGCGGCCACCGCGCTGGTGGCGTCCCTCGCCCTCGCGGCGACGGCCTGCGGCGGCGACAGCGACAGCGGCGACAAGGCCGGCGGCCCGGTCACCATCACCTGGTGGGACACCTCCAACGCGACCAACGAGGCGCCGACCTACCAGGCCCTGGTCAAGGAGTTCGAGGCCGCCAACAAGGACATCAAGGTCAACTTCGTCAACGTCCCCTTCGACCAGGCGCAGAACAAGTTCGACACCGCCGCCGGTTCCAAGGGCGCCCCCGACGTGCTGCGCTCCGAGGTCGGCTGGACGCCCGCCTTCGCCAAGAAGGGCTTCTTCCTGCCCCTCGACGGCACCGAGGCGCTCGCCGAGCAGGACAAGTTCAAGCCCAACCTGCTCGAGCAGGCCAAGTACGAGGGCAAGACCTACGGCGTCCCCTTCACCACGGACACCCTCGCGTTCGTCTACAACAAGGCGCTGTTCGCCAAGGCCGGCGTCGAGGCCCCCAAGACCTGGGACGACCTGAAGAAGGCCGCCGCCACGATCAAGGCGAAGACCGGCGTCGACGGCTACTGGGGCTCCACGGCCGGCTACTACGCCCAGCCGTTCCTCTACGGCGAGGGCACCGACATGGTCGACGCCGAGGCCAAGAAGATCACGATCAAGTCCGCCGAGGCCAAGAAGGGCTACGGCACCTGGCTGAGCCTCTTCGAGGGCAAGGGCCTGCACAAGGCCGACGTGACCGCCGACGCCTACGCCCACATCCAGGACGCGTTCGTCAACGGCAAGGTCGCCTCGATCATCCAGGGCCCGTGGGAGATCACCAACTTCTACAAGGGCTCCGCCTTCAAGGACAAGAACAACCTCGGCATCGCCACCGTCCCGGCCGGCTCCGCGGGCAAGGCGGGCGCCCCCACCGGCGGTCACAACCTCTCCGTCTACGCCGGCTCCAGCAAGGAGAAGCAGGAGGCCGCGCTGAAGTTCGTGAAGTTCATGACCTCCGCGAAGGCGCAGGAGACCATCGCGCTGAAGAACTCCACGCTGCCGACGCGCGACGACGCCTACACCGAGCAGGTCAAGGCCGACCCCGGCATCGCCGGCTACCAGACGGTCCTCTCGGCCGCCCAGCCGCGCCCGGCGCTGCCCGAGTACAGCTCCCTGTGGGGCCCGATGGACGACGAGCTGCCGCAGATCGCCAGCGGCAAGGAGTCCCTGGACAAGGGTCTGAGCGACGCGGAGGCCGCGTTCACCAAGCTGGTGCCGGACTTCTCCAAGTAATGCCCGTGTGGCCGCCGGACCCGTTCCAGGAGGGGAGGGTCCGGCGGCCGCCGGCCTGTGTGCCGTACTCCTTGATCATCCAGAAGGTGCCGAACCATGACAGTCGCCATCGACCGCGCGACCGGCAAGCGCCGCGGTGACCGCGCGCCCCGCCCCGGGCTGGGCCAGCGCCTGAAGCACTCCTACCAGAAGCACTGGTACGCCTACGCCATGATCGCGCCGGTGGCCCTGGTGCTCGGCGTCATCGTCCTGTACCCCCTGGGTTACGGCTTCTACCTCACGCTCACCGACGCGGACAGCCTCAACTCGGCGCGCACCATCGGCGTCAACGAGATCGCGGCCACCTACAAGTTCATCGGCATCGACAACTACGCCGAGATCCTGTGGGGCGAGACCGCCTACGACCGGTTCTGGTCGCACTTCATCTGGACGATCGTGTGGACGGCCGCCTGTGTCGCCCTGCACTACGGCATCGGCCTGGGCCTCGCGCTGCTGCTCAACCAGAAGCTGCGCGGCCGCACCTTCTACCGGCTGGTCCTCATCCTGCCGTGGGCCGTGCCGACCTTCGTCACCGTCTTCGGCTGGCGCTTCATGCTCGCCGACGCCGGCATCATCAACTCCGGCCTCGACTTCCTCGGCCTGCCCACCCCGGCGTGGCTGGAGGACTCCTTCTGGCAGCGGTTCGCCGCGATCATGGTCAACACCTGGTGCGGTGTGCCGTTCATGATGGTCTCCCTGCTCGGCGGACTGCAGTCCATCGACAGCACCCTCTACGAGGCGGCCGAGATGGACGGCGCGAGCGCCTGGCAGCGGTTCCGCCACGTCACCCTGCCCGGTCTGCGCTCGGTCAGCTCCACCGTGGTGCTGCTCGGCGTCATCTGGACGTTCAACCAGTTCGCGATCATCTTCCTGCTGTTCGGCAACACCGCGCCGGACGCGCAGATCCTCGTGACCTGGGCCTATTACCTCGGCTTCGGGCAGCAGCCGCGCGAGTTCGCCGAGTCCGCGGCCTACGGCATGCTGCTGCTGGCCATCCTGATCGTCTTCACGTCCTTCTACCGCCGCTGGCTGAACCGCAACGACCAGCAGCTCGCGATCTGAGGCGGGAGTCCCCATGAGCACCTCGACCCTCCCCACCGCCGCCGAGGCCGGCCGGCCCGCCGACGAGCGGACCGCCGCGCCCCGCAAGGGCCGCCGGCGCGGTGAGGTCAGCCCCCTGGGCCGCCTCACCTCCCACGGCATCCTGATCGTGGCCAGCCTGATCGCGCTGTTCCCGGTCGCCTGGCTGGTCTTCCTGTCCCTCGGCCCCGACAAGGACGACTATCTGCGTCCCGGCGGCATCTGGGGCAAAATGACACTGGACAACTACTCGTTCGTGCTGCAGAACACGAACTTCTTCCACTGGCTGAAGAGCTCGCTGATCGTGTCGCTCGGCACCACGGTCATCGGCGTCCTGGTGGCGGCCACCACCGGCTACGCGGTCTCCCGCATGCGCTTCCCGGGCTACAAGAAGTTCATGTGGGTGCTGCTGGTCACCCAGATGTTCCCGGTGGCCGTGCTGATGGTGCCGATGTACCAGATCCTGTCGGATCTGCAGCTCATCGACAGCTACCTGGGCCTGATCCTCGTGTACTGCTCCACGGCGGTGCCGTACTGCGCCTGGCTGATGAAGGGCTATTTCGACACCATCCCGTTCGAGATCGACGAGGCGGGGCGCGTCGACGGGCTGAGCCCGATCGGCACGTTCGCGCGGCTGATCCTGCCGCTCGCCAAGCCGGGGCTCGCGGTCGCCGCGTTCTACAGTTTCATCACCGCGTTCGGCGAGGTCGCCTTCGCCACCACGTTCATGCTCGACGACAAGAAGTACACACTGGCGGTGGGTCTGCAGAGTTTCGTCAGTGAGCACGACGCCCAGCGGAATCTGATGGCCGCGACGGCTGTGCTGATCGCGATACCCGTCTCGGCGTTCTTCTATCTCGTGCAGAAGAACCTGGTTGCCGGTCTTACGGCCGGTGGCACCAAGGGGTAAGTCCGGGGGACTTCTGCCGTCGGCCGGCTGCGGCATCGTCGTGGCTGGTCGCGCAGTTCCCCGCGCCCCTGAGGGCGTTCGCCCCTCCCCGGGTCCGAGGCGGCCGCGTGGCCATCCGACCCCGCTGTCATCGCGGCCGCCTCCACTCCGCTTCCCTGACCGAACCCCGTATCAAGGACGACATGAGCCAGCACTCCGCCGCCCCGGCCCCGACCCCCACGACCGACTCGGCCGTCGCCACCGTCGCGCGGCGCCGTGACTGGTGGCGGGACGCGGTGATCTACCAGGTGTACCCGCGCAGCTTCGCCGACAGCAACGGCGACGGCATGGGCGACCTGGAAGGCATCCGCTCCCGTCTGCCCTACCTGCGCGACCTCGGGGTGGACGCCGTGTGGCTGAGCCCCTTCTACGCCTCCCCGCAGGCCGACGCCGGCTACGACGTCGCGGACTACCGCGCCGTCGACCCGATGTTCGGCACCCTGCTCGACGCGGACGCGCTGATCCGTGACGCCCACGCGCTGGGCCTGCGGATCATCGTCGACCTGGTGCCCAACCACTCCTCCGACCAGCACGAGTGGTTCAAGCGCGCCCTCGCGGAGGGCCCCGGCTCGCCGCTGCGCGAGCGCTACCACTTCCGCCCCGGCAAGGGCGAGAACGGCGAGCTGCCGCCCAACGACTGGGAGTCGATCTTCGGCGGCCCGGCCTGGACCCGGGTCACCGAGCCCGACGGCACCCCCGGCGAGTGGTACCTGCACCTCTTCGCGCCCGAGCAGCCCGACTTCAACTGGGAGCACCCGGCGGTCGGTGACGAGTTCCGCTCCATCCTGCGGTTCTGGCTGGACATGGGCGTGGACGGCTTCCGCATCGACGTGGCCCACGGCATGGTGAAGGCCGCGGGCCTGCCGGACCTGGGCGCCCACGACGAGATGCGGCTGCTGGGCAACGATGTCACCCCGTTCTTCGACCAGGACGGCGTGCACGACATCTACCGGCAGTGGCGTCTCATCCTCGACGAGTACTCCGGCGAGCGGATCTTCGTCGCCGAGGCGTGGACCCCGACCGTGGAGCGCACCGCCAACTACGTCCGTCCGGACGAGCTGCACCAGGCGTTCAACTTCCAGTACCTGGCGACCCACTGGGACGCGGCCGAGCTGCGCGAGGTCGTCGACCGCACCCTGGACTCGATGCGCCCGGTGGGCGCCCCGGCCACCTGGGTGCTGTCCAACCACGACGTCACCCGGCACGCCACCCGGTTCGCCAACCCGGCGGGCCTCGGCACGCAGATCCGCGAGGCCGGCGACCGTGAGCTGGGCCTGCGCCGGGCCCGCGCGGCGACCCTGCTGATGCTGGCGCTGCCCGGTTCGGCCTACGTCTACCAGGGCGAGGAACTGGGCCTGCCGGACGTCGTGGACCTGCCGGACGAGGTGCGCCAGGACCCGGCCTACTTCCGCGGCGCGGGGCAGGACGGCTTCCGCGACGGCTGCCGGGTGCCGATCCCGTGGACCCGCGAGGGGTCGAGCTACGGCTTCGGCGACGGCGGCAGCTGGCTGCCGCAGCCGGAGGGCTGGGGCGAGCTGAGCGTCGAGGCGCAGACCGGCGTGCCCGGCTCCACACTGGAGCTGTACCGTTCCGCGCTCGCCGTGCGCCGCGAGCAGGCGGACCTGGGCGCGGGTGACGCGGTGGAGTGGCTGACGGCGCCCGAGGGTGTGCTGGCCTTCCGCCGCGGGGACTTCGTGTGCGTCGCCAACACCACGGGCGCGCCGGTGACCGTGCCCGGGTACGGACGGGTCCTGATCACCAGCGGCGAGGTGGAGGAGACGGGCGGCGAGGCCGTGGTCGCGGCGGACACGACCGTGTGGTGGACGACGGCCTGACGGTCGTACGCCCGGCAACTTTTTTCCTTCAAGTTGGTACGGCCCGCTGCCCTTTCGGGTTGCGGGCCTCTAACATCTGCGTTGCCGCAAGGTTGCTGAAGTTTTCTGCAAGAAGCTTCAAGCAGCCCCTGCCGGTACTCCCCACACCCTTCGACGATGAAGGATCCCCACATGGCACGCAGAACCCTCGCCGGGATCGCCGCCCTCGCGGCCGCCTCGGTTGTCATGACCCCGACGGCGGCGGAGGCCTCCCCGCCCGGCTCCAAGGACGTCACGGCCGTCCTCTTCGAGTGGAACTTCGCCTCGGTCGCCCGCGAGTGCACCACCACCCTCGGCCCCGCGGGCTTCGGCTACGTGCAGGTCTCCCCGCCCGCCGAGCACATACAGGGCTCCCAGTGGTGGACGTCGTACCAGCCGGTGAGCTACAAGATCGCCGGACGTCTGGGCGACCGCGCCGCCTTCAAGAACATGGTCGACACGTGTCACGCGGCCGGCGTGAAGGTCGTCGCCGACACCGTCATCAACCACATGTCCGCCGGCAGCGGCACGGGCACCGGCGGCTCGTCGTACACGAAGTACACCTACCCCGGCCTCTACTCCTCGTACGACTTCGACAACTGCACGTCGCAGATCAACAACTACGGCGACCGCTGGAACGTCCAGAACTGCGAACTGGTCGGCCTCGCCGACCTCGACACCGGCGAGGACTACGTCCGCGGAGCCATCGCCCGGTACATGAACGACCTGCTCTCCCTCGGCGTGGACGGCTTCCGCATCGACGCGGCCAAGCACATCCCCGCCGCCGACCTGGCCAACATCAAGTCGCGTCTGACCAACCCCTCCGCCTACTGGAAGCACGAGGTCATCTTCGGCGCCGGCGAGGCCGTCCAGCCCACCGAGTACACCGGCACCGGCGACGTCCAGGAGTTCCGCTACGCCTACGACCTCAAGCGGGTCTTCAACAACGAGAACCTGGCCTACCTGAAGAACTACGGCGAGGGCTGGGGCTATCTGACGAGCGGCTCGGCCGGCGTCTTCGTCGACAACCACGACACCGAGCGCAACGGCTCCACGCTCAGCTACAAGGACAACGCCACCTACACCCTGGCCAACGTCTTCATGCTGGCCTGGCCCTACGGCGCCCCGGACATCAACTCCGGTTACGAGTTCACCGACCACGACGCCGGTCCCCCCAACGGCGGCCGGGTGGACGCCTGCTGGCAGAACGGCTGGAAGTGCCAGCACAACTGGCGGGAGATCAGGTCCATGGTCGGCTTCCGCAACGCCACCCGGGGCCAGGCGGTCACCAACTGGTGGGACAACGGCGGTGACGCCATCGCCTTCGGCCGGGGCAGCAAGGGCTTTGTGGCGATCAACCACGAGTCCGGCTCCCTGACCCGCACCTACCAGACCTCCCTCCCGGCGGGCACGTACTGCGACGTGCAGAGCGACAAGCCGGTGACGGTGGACGGCTCGGGCCGGCTCACGGCGACCCTCGGCAGCAACACCGCCCTCGCCGTGTACGCGGGCAAGAGCACCTGCTGAAGCACAACTGTGACGTCCGGCGGCCGGTTCCGTGGCCGCCGGACGTTAGCGTGATCACGGGGTCCGCACCGGCCCCCGCTGGGTGAGGACAGGCGGCGCGATCCCTTCCACGCGTCCGTCTTCCGCGCCGCAGGGGGAGCCGTCCAATGGCTTACAACAACACCACCGGACGCCCGCCCGGACGTGTCGCGGCACGCCTGCGGGCGCTGCTGGTCCCGCTGATCGTCCTCGGCGCGATCGTCGGCTACAACGTCTACAAGAACGACGACGACTCCTCGTCCGCCTCCTCGCCGCTGCCGTCGTCCTCGTCGTCCTCCACGGCGCCGGACGAGAAGTCGGGCGAGTGGAAGGCCGGCGACTGCGGCGGCCCGGACCCCGAAGGGTCCGGCGACAGCTACCAGGCGTTCGACTGCGACGACCCCGGCGCCACCTTCAAGGCCCTCGAGATCATGGACGCGGCCATCCTGCCGGACTCCATCCAGTGCCCGGCCGGCACCGACATCATCATCCAGGTGTCCCTCTCCTTCGGCGGCTCCGAGAGCGGCGGCATCCCCAACAGCACCGTCTGCGGGCGCAATCTGTCCGGCGACCACCCCGGTGACGCGGGCGCGGGCGGCGGGCAGCTGGTGAAGGGTGACTGCATCGACGCGGGCGCCCAGGAGATCGCCTGCGCCCAGGCCGGGTCCGCCGACTACAAGGTCCTGGACCTGACCAAGACGGAGGCCGAGTGCCCCTCGGGCACCACGGACCCGCTGAAGCTGACGCTCGCGATCGGCCGTCCGTACGACTACATCTGCGCGACCGCGGCGGCCTGACGGGCCATCCGCCACCCGCACTCCGCGCCCGCCGGACTCCCCGACAGGAGACCGGCGGCGCGCCGTTTCCCCCTCCGTGCCCGCCGGACTCGTCCGCTCCTGCCGGAAAGCTCCCGCTGGAAGTTCTTGCCGACATTTTCACGACTATTGCTGTAAGCCTTTCAACGACGGTACGGTCACGCCGACGCTCCGGTGATGTGGCCGAAACAGGCTCCGCCGGGGCGTGGGGTCGGACCCAATGAGCCGTAAGCGCAAGGAGTTCACGCCTTGATACCCAGATGGCCCGCGCCCCCGGGGCGCCGCACCGCGCGGGGCCGCCGCGTCGCCGCCGTCACGGTGGCCGCGCTCGCCGCGGCACTCGTGCAACCGGTCGCCGCCCGAGCCGCCACCCCGCCCGCGCCCCCCTCGGACGCGAAGCTCGCCGCCTCCCCGGCGCGCCACGACCTGACGCGGGAGCAGTTCTACTTCGTCCTGCCGGACCGTTTCGCCAACGGGGACACCCGGAACGACCGCGGCGGACTGACCGGTTCGCGCCTCACCCACGGCTACGACCCCACCGACAAGGGCTTCTACCAGGGCGGCGACCTCAAGGGCCTCACCAAGAAGCTCGACTACATCAAGGGGCTCGGCACCACCGCCATCTGGCTGGCGCCGATCTTCAAGAACCAGCCCGTGCAGGGCAGCGGCAAGGACGCGTCGGCCGGCTACCACGGATACTGGATCACCGACTTCACCCAGGTCGACCCGCACTTCGGCACCAACCAGGACCTCGAGACCCTCGTCGACAAGGCCCACGCCAAGGGCATGAAGGTCTTCTTCGACGTCATCACCAACCACACCGCCGACGTCGTCGACTACGAGGAGAAGTCCTACGGCTACCTCTCCAAGGGCGCCTTCCCGTACCTGACGAAGGACGGGGTGCCCTTCGACGACGCCGACTACGCCGACGGCGCCAAGACGTTCCCGCGCGTGGACGCCGGCACCTTCCCGCGCACCCCGGTCGTGCCCGCCGAGAAGAAGCGCCTCAAGGTGCCGTCCTGGCTCAACGACCCGTCGATGTACCACAACCGCGGCGACTCCACCTTCGCCGGCGAGTCGGCCGAGTACGGCGACTTCTCCGGGCTCGACGACCTGTGGACCGAGCGTCCCGAGGTCGTCGACGGCATGGAGAGGATCTACCAGCGCTGGGTCAGGGACTTCGACATCGACGGCTTCCGGATCGACACCGTGAAGCACGTCAACATGGAGTTCTGGACCCAGTGGGCCACCGCGCTCGACGCCTACGCGGCGAAGCACGGCCGGGACGACTTCTTCATGTTCGGGGAGGTGTACTCCTCCGACACGAACGTCACCGCCCCCTACGTCACGCAGGGCCGGCTCGACGCCACCCTCGACTTCCCCTTCCAGGAGGCCGCCCGCTCCTACGCCTCCCAGAGCGGCAGCGCCAGGAAGCTCGCCTCGGTCTTCGGCGACGACTACAAGTACACGACCGACAAGGCCAACGCGTACGAGCAGGTCACCTTCCTCGGCAACCACGACATGGGCCGCATCGGGACGTTCCTGAAGCAGGACAACCCGGAGGCGTCCGACGCCGAGCTGCTGCGGCGGGACATGCTCGCCAACGAGCTGATGTTCCTCAGCCGCGGCAACCCGGTCGTCTACTACGGCGACGAACAGGGCTTCACCGGCGCCGGCGGCGACAAGGACGCCCGCCAGACCCTCTTCGCGTCCCGCACCGCCGACTACCTCGACGACGACCTGATCGGCACCGACCGCACCCACGCCGAGGACGCCTACGACACCCGCTCCCCGCTCTACCGGCAGATCAGCGCCCTCGCCCAGCTGCGGAAGGCGCACCCCGCGCTGACCGGCGGCGTCCAGCAGGAGCGGTACGCCGACGACGGCCCCGGCGTCTACGCCTTCTCGCGCACCGCCACCGGCAAGGACACGACCGAGTACGTCGTCGCCTTCAACAACGCCGCGGAGACCGAGCAGGCCACCTTCGCGACCGGATCCGCCCGGACGACGTTCAAGGGCATCCACGGCACCGACGCGACCGTGCGCAGCGACGCCGACAAGAAGATCACCGTCTCCGTCCCGGCCCGCTCCGCGATCGTCCTGAAGGCCGCCGCCCCGCTCGGCACGCCCGAGGCGAAGCCCACGCTCACCCTGAAGGCCCCCGAGGCGGGCGCCACCGGCACCGTCGAGCTCACCGCCGACGTCCAGGGCGGTCAGCTCAACCGGGTCGTCTTCGCCGCCCAGACCGGCAACGGGACGTGGCGGACGCTCGGCTCCGCCGACCACGCCCCCTACCAGGTCACCCACACCATCGGCGCGGACGTGCCCGCCGGCACCGCCCTGCGCTACAAGGCCGTGGTGATCGACTCGGCCGGCCGCACCGCGAGCGCCCTGGCCGCCTCCACGACCGGCGCCCCGCCCGCCGAGGAGGAGCCCACCGCCGCCTCCCGCGACTACGCGATCGTCCACTACCAGCGCCCCGACGGCGACTACGAGGACTGGAGCCTGTACGCCTGGGGCGACCTCGCGGACGGCGAGGCCACCGAGTGGCCCGCGGGCCACGCCTTCACCGGCCGTGACGCCTACGGCGCCTTCGCCTGGGTCAAGCTGAAGCCGGGCGCCTCCGACGTCGGCTTCGTGGTGGTCGACAAGGACGGCAACAAGGACGTCGCCGCCGACCGCACGATCGACGTGACCCGCACCGGCGAGGTCTGGATCAAGCAGGGCGACGAGACCGTCGCCACCGAGCGGCCCGAGTACCCGGCGCAGGACACCACCAAGGCCGTCCTGCACTACCACCGTGCCGACGGGAACTACGACGGCTGGGGCCTGCACACCTGGACCGGAGCCGCGAACCCCACCGACTGGTCGAAGCCGCTGGAGCCGGTGAAGACTGATGCCTATGGCGCTGTCTTCGAGGTGCCGCTCGCCGAGGGTGCCACCAGCCTCAGCTACATCCTCCACAAGGGCGACGAGAAGGACCTGCCCACCGACCAGTCGCTCGACCTCAGGGCGAACGGCCACGAGGTGTGGCTGGTGAGCGGGCAGGAGAAGTACCTGCTGCCGCAGCCCGCCGGGTCCGCGGCCGCTCTCGACCTGACCACCTCCAAGGCGGTCTGGATCGACCGCTCCACCCTCGTCTGGGACGGCTCCGCCGCGGCCGCGTCCACCCAGCTCCTCGCCTCCCGCACCGGCTCGGTCACGGTGAAGGACGGCAAGCTGGACACCGGCGACGCCCGCTGGATCCGCCTGTCGAAGTCGGCCCTCACCGACGCCCGGAAGGCCGAGTTCCCCCACCTCGCCCAGGGCACCGCCTGGACCGTCGACCCGCGTGACCGCGACCGGGTGCGCGAGGCCCTGCGCGGCCAGGTCGTCGCCACCCAGCGCGCCGCCAACGGCGCGGTCCTCGCGGCCACCGGCGTGCAGATCGCGGGCGTCCTCGACGACCTGTACGCGGCCGGCGCCACCCAGGCGCGGCTCGGCCCGGTGTTCCACCACGGCCGGCCCACCCTGTCCGTGTGGGCGCCGACCGCGCGGAAGGCCGCCCTGGAGATCGGCGGCCGTACGGTCGCCATGCGCCGCGACGACGCCACCGGCGTCTGGTCCGTCACCGGCCCCGCCTCCTGGAAGGGCAAGGAGTACCGGTACGCGGTGACCGTGTGGGCGCCCGCCGCCGGCGAGGTCGTCACCAACAAGGTCACCGACCCGTACGCGACCGCCCTGACCACCGACTCCGAGCGCAGCCTCGTCGTCGACCTGGCCGACCGGTCCCTCCGGCCGCGCGGCTGGGACAGCTACACCAAGCCCAAGGCCGTGCCGCTGAAGGACGCGCAGATCCAGGAGCTGCACATCCGCGACTTCTCCGTCGAGGACCGCACGGCGAAGAACCCGGGCACCTACCTGGCCTTCACCGACAAGGACAGCGACGGCAGCAGGCACCTGCGGAAGCTGGCGCGGGCCGGCACCTCGTACGTGCACCTGCTGCCCGCCTTCGACATCGCCACCATCCCCGAGCGGAAGTCCGAGCAGGCGACCGTCGACTGCGACCTCGCCTCCTACCCGGCCGACTCCGACAAGCAGCAGGAGTGCGTCGCCAAGGCCGCGGCCAAGGACGCCTACAACTGGGGCTACGACCCGTACCACTACACGGTCCCCGAGGGCTCCTACGCCACCGACCCGGACGGCACGGCCCGCACGGTCGAGTTCCGGAAGATGGTCAGGGCGCTCAACGAGGACGGCCTGCGCGTGGTGATGGACGTGGTCTACAACCACACCGCCGCCCACGGCCAGGCGAAGACCTCCGTCCTGGACCGGATCGTCCCCGGCTACTACCAGCGGCTGCTCGCCGACGGCTCCGTCGCCAACAGCACCTGCTGCTCCAACACGGCGCCCGAGAACGCCATGATGGGCAAGCTGGTCGTCGACTCGGTCGTCACCTGGGCCAAGGAGTACAAGGTCGACGGCTTCCGCTTCGACCTCATGGGCCACCACCCGAAGGAGAACATCCTCGCCGTCCGCAAGGCCCTCGACGCCCTCACCCTGAAGAAGGACGGCGTCGACGGCAAGAAGATCATCCTGTACGGCGAGGGCTGGAACTTCGGCGAGATCGCCGACGACGCCCGCTTCGAGCAGGCCACGCAGCAGAACATGGCCGGCACCGGCATCGCCACCTTCTCCGACCGGGCCCGTGACGCCGTGCGCGGCGGCGGACCCTTCGACGAGGACCCCGGCGTGCAGGGCTTCGCCTCCGGTCTCTACACCGACCCCAACTCCTCGGCCGCCAACGGCACCCCGGCCGAGCAGAAGGCCCGGCTGCTGCACTACCAGGACCTGATCAAGGTGGGCCTGAGCGGCAACCTCGCCGACTACACCTTCACCGACACCGACGGCAAGGAGGTCAAGGGCTCCCAGGTCGACTACAACGGCGCACCCGCCGGCTACGCGGCCGCCCCCGGCGACGCCCTCGCCTACGCCGACGCGCACGACAACGAGTCGCTGTTCGACGCGCTCGCCTTCAAGCTGCCGCGGGACACCCCGGCCGCGGACCGCGCGCGCATGCAGGTCCTCGCCATGGCGACCGCCGCCCTCTCGCAGGGCCCGGCGCTCTCCCAGGCGGGCACCGACCTGCTGCGCTCCAAGTCCCTGGACCGCAACTCCTACGACAGCGGCGACTGGTTCAACGCCATCCACTGGAACTGCGCGGACGGCAACGGCATGGGCCGCGGTCTGCCGCCGGCCGCCGACAACAAGGACAAGTGGCCGTACGCCAAGCCGCTGCTCGGCTCGGTCACGGTGGGCTGCCCGCAGATCGAGGGCGCCTCGGCCGCCTACCGGGACCTGCTGCGGATCCGTACGACGGAGAAGGTGTTCTCCCTCGACACGACGGACCAGGTGCAGTCCCGGCTGTCGTTCCCGCTGTCCGGGACGGACGAGACGCCCGGCGTGATCACCATGCGGCTGGGAGACCTGGTCGTGGTCTTCAACGCCACGCCCGAGCGGCAGCAGCAGCGCGTCGCCGCGCTCGCCGGGACCGGCCACCGCCTGCACCCGGTGCAGGCGGCGGGCGGGGACGCGGTCGTGAAGACCTCGTCCTACGCGAAGGCGACCGGCACGTTCACCGTGCCGGCCCGCACGGTGGCGGTGTTCACCGCCGGATGACCGGCTGACCGGCTGCGGCTAAGGTGGGCCCTCCTGACCTGCACCAGGAGGGCCCATGCCGCAGATCACCGTCGACTACTCGGACAACCTGGCGGACGGTTTCGACCGGCCCGCCTTCGCGCGGGACCTGCACGTGGCCGTGGTGGAGATCGCGGCGGCGAAACCGCCCGCGTGCAAGACGCGGTTCCGGCGCACCGAGGACCCGGTGGTCGGCCCCGACACCGAGGGGCACGCGCTGGTGCACGTGCACATCGCCCTGCTGGCCGGCCGCACCGACGAGACCAAGGCCCGCCTCGCCGAGGCGGCCCTGGACCTGCTGCGGCAGTACGTCAAGCCGGCCGACGGCCGGACGCTGCACGCCTCCGCCGAGATCCGTGACCTCGACCCGTCCTACCGGAAGTTCGAGGGCGAGTAGCCGGGCTCACTCCCCGGCCAGGGAGATCAGCCGGGCGGCGAGGTCGGTGAACGGGCCGTCGCCCGGCTCCTGCTTGACCAGTCCCCGCAGCAGCGTGGCGAGTTCCTCGTCCCGGGCCGCGGCGACCGCGGCCAGCGCCGCGAAGTCCTGCACCAGCTGGGTCTCCAGCTCCTCGCGCGGCACCCGCCGCCCGTCCAGCCAGATCAGCGCCGTCGACTCCACCAGCGAGATCCACGAGCGCACCACCAGCTCGAGCCGGGCCGGCGCCGGGCCCACCACGCCCATGTGCGCCAGCATCTGCTCGTACGCGGCCTGACGCACCGAGTCCACCAGCGCGTTGGTGGTCGAGGAGCCCACGGCGGGGCCGCCGCGCATCAGGGCGGAGAAGCCGGGGCCGTGCTCCTCCACGAAGTCGAAGAAGCGCGCCATCACCCGCCGCAGCCGCGTCCCCAGCGGACCTTCGTGCGGCTCGGTGAACCGGGACGACAGATCCTCCGCCGCCCGCCTCAACGCGGCTTCGTACAGGCTCAGTTTGCCGGGGAAGTAGTGGTAGACGAGCGGACGCGAGATGCCCGCCCGGGACGCTATCTCGTCGATCGAGACCTCTTCCGGGGAACGCTTGCTGAACAGCTCGAGAGCCACGCCGATCAACTGCTGCCGGCGCTCCTCGACTCCCATCCTCCGACGCACCCCGGTACCCATACGAACACCTTACCGATCGATTCCGGCCTCCCACGGGCCGGAGCGGGCACCGGTGTTCCCCCGGATCACCCCAGCCCGCCGACCGACCCCCCGCCCTCAAGTGTGCCCCTGAGGTCGGCCCGCGCACCCTTCTCGGCACGCACCGACAGCAGCCGGTCCTTCGCCTTCCCCTCGACCCCGCCGGTCGCCTCCACGGACTCCACCCCGTCGCTGCCGGCCGCGAGCAGGTGCCAGGCGCCGTCGGCGGACTTCCACAACACCCCGGCCAGCACGTCCGGTTGCCGCTCCCCGCAGGCCGGCACGTCCTCGGCGCGCGCCGCCACCGCCCCGTACCGCGCGCCCGGCGTGTGGAACTGCGCCAGCACCCGCGCCCCGGTACCCCGCCAGGTCTCGCCGCGCGTGCACAGCCACTCGGCCCGTCCGTCGCCGCCGGGCAGCGGCTGCTCCGCGTATGCCCAGGCGTTGACGCTGCGGACGCCCGCCGACCGCATCACCGCCAGCGAGCAGGCGTACGGCTCCCAGGCGCGCAGCGCCTTCGCGCCGGACACGTCCTTCGCCTCGCCCGGACGGCCGGTGGTCAGCCGCGCCGGGACCAGCTCGCCCAGGTCGGTGAGCAGCCGGGCGCCGGCGCCGTCGGTCAGCTCCAGCGCGTTCCACGCCGTGCACGGCTCCCGTCCCTGCCCCGGGACGAACGGCCCGGTCACCCCGTCCTCCAGGGGCAGATCCTTCGCGCCCGCAGCCGGCTCCCGCAGGTCCCGCTCGCCCGCCTCGCGCACCCACGGGGCGACCAGGAAGCGGACGTTGCCGTCCGAGCGGCTCAGCACCACCGCGCTCGCCCCGGCCCGCCCGGCCCCGTCCACCCGCGCCAGGTCCAGGGCCGCGCCCCGGGCGCCCTCCCGCGGCTCGGCGTACCGGGCCAGACGCCAGCCGTCGTACAGGATCACCACGCGCGCGGCGTCCACCGTGCCCGCGTACAGCAGCTGGGGCGGTCCGGCGGGCCCGCCGGCGGGGGTGCCCGGGGTGGCCGACGCCGTGACGCCCTCACCCGGCCGGGCCCACACGGCGAGCGCGCGGCGCAGCAGCGCGCGGTCGCCGGTGAGCGTGCCGCGCGCCGGCCACACCGAGAAGTCCGTGCGCGCCGACGTCCTCCACGCCGAGGCCGGCACCCTGGTCAGCCGCGCCGGGTCCAGCGCGGCCTGCGCGGCGGGGTTGCGCGCGTACGGGGGAGCGGCCGGGCCGTCGGCGCCCCAGCCGTCCCCGGGCATCGACAGCAGCGCCCCGCACACCGCCAGCGCCGCCGCCCCGACCAGCCCGGCCTTCAGATGCCGGCGGCGGCGCAGCAGGTCCGTCGGCCGGGCCTGCAGCGAACAGGGGTCGAACTCGGGGGACCCGAGCAGCCGGTACGGGTCGGGGATGCCGTCGGCCTCCGCCAGCGCGGCGTCCGGATCCGTGACGCCCGCGTCGTCCAGCACCCGGCGCACGTCGGCGTCCGGCAGCCGCTCAAGACCGCGCAGCGCGTGCGCGGCACGGGCCGGCCCGGACAGCGCCGACAGCCGCTGGTCCAGGGCCAGTTCGTCGGCGCCGCCCGGCCGCGGGAACACCTTCAGACCCCACACCTGCGGCAGCAGCGGCGGCAGCTGGGACCGCTTGGGCAGGCCCCGGCGGCGCAGCGGCAGGCCCGCCTCCAGCGCCGACCGCACCACGTGCAGCCGGACCAGCGCGTAACCGGGATCGCCGTCCCGGCCGGCGCTCTGGGAGGGGATCAGCGGCGCGTCGGACCGGCCCCGGGGCAGCGCCCGCTGGACCAGGGCGTGCGCGGTGAGCACCCGCCGGGTGCGGCCCATGCGGGACGGCAGCACCAGATAGGCGAGCCGCACGAGCCGCGGATAGTGCTCGACGAGCGCGGCCTCGGCCTGTTCGACGTCCACGGCCGGACCGGCCGGGGAGGAGGGCGCGGGGGACTGGGCGGCGGCATCCTGTGACTGCACGTTCAGCAGAACGAGCGAATCCGCCGATGGTCACCTGGCCCCGCGCCCCTTCCGGCCACCGGCCGCGCGGATCCGGCGCGGCGATTGAGCGCCGGGCGCGCCGCAGCCGTATCGAATGCCGAGGGCCCCGTGCGGGGGCTCCGTGCGGCATGTCGCCGCCCCACGATGTCGCCGTCAGGACCGGAGGAACACATGAGGGTGACCCGACCGAAGCTCGCGCTGACCTGCGCGGTGGCGGCCCTGGCGCTGGCGGGCTGCGGGTCCGGCGGCCACGGGGAGCACGAGGTGCCGCCCACCGCCACCGGCAGCCTGGAGAAGCTGGCCGCCGAGGCGAAGTGCGACCCCGACATGCAGACCGACGCCGACACCATCCGGCAGGCGCTGTGCGAGAAGGGCGGCGAGAAGTACGTCCTCGCCACCTTCGCCACCGACCGCGGCCAGCGCGAATGGCTCAACACGGCCAAGGACTACGGCGGTTACTACCTCGTCGGCCGCAAGTGGGTCGCCGTCGGCGAGGAGGGGACGGTCGAGGCGCTGCGGAGCACGCTCGGCGGCGACCTGGAGGAGGGCTCCGAGCACATGAACCCCGGCGGCAGCCACAACAAGGGCGGCCACCACGGCTGAGCCGCTCACGCGCCCGGCGCAGCAGACAGAAGGCCGGCGGTGGGATCTCCCACCGCCGGCCTTCTCCCTTGTGCGTTACCGCCTACTGGCAGTCGCGGCCGCTGTTGATGCACTCGACCATCTCGTTCATCAGGTCCTCGTCGAAGAAGTTGATGAAGTCGTTGTGGTCGGTGATCGGCTTGTGCAGCTGCTCCGGGAAGGTGTCCACCGCGTACGGGTTCACCAGCTGCCCGTTGTCGATCTGCGGGGCCGGGATGTTGTCGTACACCAGGCGGACCTGGAGCTGGGGGATGGCCTGGAAGCCGTTCGGGCAGGCGCCGTCCCCGCCGACGAAGGCGACGTGCGTGCGGTGGTTGGCGCTGTCGGTGTTCTGGCCGTCCCAGCAGCTCTGGAAGCTGGTCGTACGGACCACGCCGCTGCCCTCCGGGCAGATCGGGTACTTGTCCGTCACCTGGCGGTCCTCGAAGCCGGTGCAGCTCCAGGCCGTGTTGGCGTTGTTCAGGCCGTTGGTGAAGGCCTTCGCGTCACCGGTGATGATGCGCAGCGCCCTCGGCATCGCGACGACGTCGCTCGTGCGGTTGCCGACGAACTTCAGCTCCGCCGCGGTGGGCGCGACGATCTTGCCGACGTTGCCGTCCTGGCCGCCGCCCGGCTGGCCCTGGTCGATGTCCTGCGTACCGTCCTGGATCCGGAGCACGGGCCAGAAGTACGACGACCGGTCGCCCTGGTTCTGGCAGCTCGTGTCGCCGTTCGCCAGGTCCTCGTCGCTCGCGAAGGCGTTGTTGGCCTGGTTGCCGACGTAGTCGTGCTGGTGCTGGGCGCCGTTGCTGACGCCGGGCGCCACGATCACGTTGTCCGAGTTGCGCAGCGCGTTCTCGTTGGTGCCGCACACGGTGGTGAAGCTGCCGGTCGAGCCGGTGTCGCCGTTGGCGGGGAGGCCGTTGGGCAGGTTGCGGGTGCCCGGCTGGACGTCCTCGATGCGGATGAAGTCGTCCGCCACCGGACCGTTCCCGGCCTGACCGCCGTTGTCCTGGCCGCCGCCGTTCTGGCCGCCGTCCTGCCCGCCGTCGTTCTGCCCGCCGTCGTTCTGGCCGCCGTCGTTCTGGCCTCCGCCGTCCTGGCCGCCGTCACCGTCGGCGGGCTGCTCGGCGGGCACGCCCTGGCAGCGGGCGAACCGGTTGAGGTCGCGCTCCTGGCCGCCGGCCCGCTTGATGTTGATGTTGATGCGGTCCAGGGTGGCCACGCGCTTGTCCTTCAGCGGACCGAGGATGGCGTTGTCGACGTAGTTCGCGTCGCCCGCCTGCGCCTGGCGCGTCTCGGCGAGACGCGTGTACGCGTCCGTGATCTGGCGGTCGAGCCGCGCCAGTTCACGCGCGACGCCCCAGCGCGCCTTGCGGGGCACCTTGGTCAGCTTCTGGCCCACGTCCGGACAGTTGATCGTGGCGACCCGGACCTGCCCCGACTTGGTGGCGTTGTGCCCCCCGTTCTCCTCGTGCGCCGAGGCGTAGAAGTTGGCCCAGACCAGACCGCCCCCACCGATCGCCAGGGCCGCCGCCCCGGCTATCACCTTCGTGGCCAGCGGTGTACGGCGTTTTCTTGTGTTGCGTCCCATGGAACTCCTCTGACTTCCTTGCGGGGCATCCCTGTGCGGGGCATCGAGGCGCCCGTGAGGGGAAGCGGCGCCCATGAGTACGCGGCCCGCCCCACGGGTGTTCACCCGTCACAGGAATCGGTGCGAAGTCAGTGCGGTTCCGTAGGTTTCAACAGCCTTGTGGATACCGGGAGTTGTGGGTGCTCCACCCGGCGTGAAGCCCGGCGTCCGGTTTCACCGGCCGTGGTCGAGATACGCGAGAACCGCCAGCACGCGACGGTTGTCGTCGTCCGACACCTCCAGGCCCAGTTTCGCGAAGATGTTGGCGGTGTGCTTGGCGACGGCCCGTTCCGTCACCACCAGCCGCGCCGCGATCGCCGCGTTGGTCCGCCCCTGCGCCATCAGCTCCAGCACCTCCAGCTCCCGGGGCGTCAGCCGTTCCAGCGGCCGGTCCTCGGCCGACCGCCGCGCCAGCAACTGCTGGATCACCTGCGGGTCCATGGCCGTGCCGCCCGCCGCCACCCGCCGCACCGCGTCCACGAACTGCTCCGCGTCGAACACCCGGTCCTTCAGCAGATAGCCCACCCCGCCCTTGCCGTCGGCCAGCAGCTCACGCGCGTACAGCTGTTCCACGTGCTGGGAGAGCACCAGCACCGGCAGTCCGGGCCGCCCGCGCCGGGCCTCCAGCGCGCACTGCAGCCCCTCGTCGGTCTGCGTCGGCGGCAGCCGCACGTCGACCACGGCGACGTCCGGCTGCTCCTCGGCCAGCGCCCGGGTCAGCTCGGGGCCGGACGCCACCGCCGCCGCGATCTCGAAGCCGTGCGCCTCGAGCAGCCGGACCAGTCCGTCGCGCAGCAGGAAGAGGTCTTCGGCTAGGACAACGCGCACGGGAGCTCCACGGTGACCAGGGTGGGGCCGCCCGCGGGGCTGCTGACGGCCAGGACGCCGTCGAATGTACCGAGCCTGCGCTCCACCCCGGCCAGACCCGAACCGGCCCCGGCCACCGCACCGCCCCGCCCGTTGTCCGTGACGGTGATCCGCAGCCGGCCCTCCGCATGGTGCACGTCCACCCAGATCCGGTCCGCGCCGGAGTGCTTCACCGCGTTGGTGAGCACCTCGCTCACCGCGAAGTACGCGGCCGACTCCACCGGCGCGTCGGCCCGCCCGGGCAGCGACACGTTCACCTCCGTGGTCACCGGCAGCCGCAGCGCCAGCGCCCGCACCGCGTCGCCGAGCCCCCGCTCGGCCAGCACCGGCGGATGGATGCCCCGCACCAGCTCCCGCAGCTCGGTCAGCGCCTCCGCCGAGGACTGCCGGGCCCGCGCCAGCAGCTCCCGCGCCTGCGCCGGGTCCTTCTCGACCAGCGCCTCGATCGTCCCCAGATCGAGCCCCACGGCGACCAGCCGCGCCTGCGCCCCGTCGTGCAGGTCCCGCTCGATGCGCCGCAGTTCGGCGGCGGAGGAGTCCACCGCGTCCCGCCGGGTCTCGGTCAGCACCCGCACCCGCTCGGCCAGCTCGCTCCCGCCCGGGGCCAGCACGGCCCGGGCGAGCAGGAAGTGCGCGCGCAGCACCCGTACGGCGGTCACGTGCCCGGCCGCGAGCAGCGCCAGGGCGAGCGCCCCGGCGCCCAGCGCGGTCGCCTGCCCGGACACCGGCACGAACCCGTACCACCACGGGTCCGGCAGCACCCGCCACAGCCCGGCCGCCACCGCCAGCCCTTCCAGCGGGTAGAGGAGCAGGGCGGCCGTCAGCAGCGCGGTGACGAAGCCGGCCGTCATGTCGACGAGCAGCCACAGCAGGTCCCGCCAGGTCGCCGGATCGCTCAGCATGCCGAACGTCCGCCCCCACGGGTTCGCGTCCTTCGGCAGCGGCCGGTACGCGCGCGGGATCCGCACCCCGCCCCACTCCGCCGCCAGCACCCGCCGCAGATCCGCGAACGCCCGCACCCCCTTCAGCACGTACGGGGTGGTGACGATGCCGACGCCGACCGGGATCAGGCCGATCGACACCACGGCCGTCACGAAGCACACCACCGCCCCCGGCAGCGACACCAGCGCCAGCGCGAGTCCCCGTGCCGCCGCGAGCGGGAAGCCCCGCGCCGCGCCCGCCCTGCCGTGTCCGTCCGTCCCGGTCGTCATGGGCCCAGTCTGGCCGTCACCGGCGGTCCGCACACGGGGCCCGGCCCCCACCCTCGGGGTGGTGCCACCTACACCCCGGAGGCTGCGGCCAGCACCTTCGCCTCGACCTCCGGGTCCAGTCCCTTGGCCGTGCGGTCCGGCCGTTGCGGGGCCGTCCCGCCGATCTCCCGCAGCCACGCCCAGGTGTCGGCGACGGTCTCCGCGACCGGGCGGCAGCGCAGTCCGGCGGCGACCGCCCGGGAGACGTCCGCCGCGTGCAGGGTGTCGTGCAGGTCGCTGTGCGGCGGCACCCACACCGGGAGCTGGGTCCACGGCTCCACCCCGGCGTCGAGGATCACCTCGGGCGCCGTCCACCGCAGCTCGGCCGGACCCCCGGTCACCCGCACACACGCCTCCAGCAGCTCGCCCATGGTGGCGTGTCCCGACGGCGACGTGAGGTTGTACGGCCCGCTCAGCCCCCGCTCCGCCGCGTCGAGGATCCATTCCGCCTGGTCGCGCACGTCGACGTACTGCAAGGGCAGGTCCCGGGGGCCGGGGGCGAGCACCGGACCGCCGCGCGCCGCACGGTTCAGCCACCAGGGCAGCCGGCCCACGTTCTCGTACGGCCCGAGCAGCAGCCCGGACCGCACCAGCAGCGAGCGGTCCGCGCCGAAGGCGTCCACGGCGGCCAGCTCCCCGCCCCGCTTGTCCCGCGCGTAGTCCGTCGGCCCGGCGTCCGGGGAGGCCCCCTCCACCACCGGCGCGTCCTCGTCGTACCCGGCGGGCGGCGCCCAGGTGTACACCGAGCGGCTCGACACGTACACGTACCGTCCGGCGCGGTCCCGCAGCAGCCGCGCCGTGTCCCGCACCGCGCGCGGGGCGGACGACCAGGTGTCGACGACGACGTCCCACGTCCCCGGGTCCTCGTCGAGCGCCGCCAGGCCGTCCACCGCGGTGCGGTCGCCCAGCAGCTCCCGGACGCCGTCCGGCGCCGTGTGCCGTCCCCGGTGGAAGACGGTCACCTCCCAGCCCCTCCCGAGGGCCGCCTCGACGACCGCCCGGCCCGCGAACTCCGTACCACCCAGCACCAGAAGTCTCATACCGGCGACTGTGCCCCGCCGGGCGGCGCGGGGGAAGGGCGATCTGCTGTCGGCAGACCGCGCGAGGGGCGCCCGCCGTCCGGCGGGCGCCCCTCGGGGTCGTGCGGCGCGGATCAGACCTGGCCGGCCTTCTCCAGCGCGGTGCAGCAGGTGTCGACCAGCAGACGGGTCACCACGTACGGGTCGACGTTGGCGTTGGGGCGGCGGTCCTCGATGTAGCCCTTGCCGTCCTTCTCGACCTGCCACGGGATGCGGACCGAGGCGCCGCGGTCGGAGACGCCGTAGGAGTACTCGTTCCACGGGGCGGTCTCGTGCAGGCCGGTGAGGCGGTCGTCGATGCCGGCGCCGTAGTTCTTGACGTGGTCGAGGGGCTTGGAGCCCTCGCCCAGCGACTCGGCGGCGGTGATGATCGCGTCGTAGGACTCGCGCATCGCCTTGGTGGAGAAGTTGGTGTGCGCGCCGGCGCCGTTCCAGTCGCCCTTGACCGGCTTGGGGTCGAGGGTGGCGGCGATCCCGAAGTCCTCGGCGGTGCGGTAGAGCAGCCAGCGGGCCACCCACAGCTGGTCGGCGACCTCCAGCGGGGCCAGCGGGCCGACCTGGAACTCCCACTGGCCGGGCATGACCTCGGCGTTGATGCCGGAGATGCCCAGACCCGCCGTCAGGCAGTTGTCCAGGTGGGCCTCGACGACGTCACGGCCGAAGATCTCGTCGGAGCCGACACCGCAGTAGTAGCCGCCCTGCGGGGCCGGGAAGCCGCCCTTGGGGAAGCCCAGCGGGTAGGCGTCCTTGAAGAAGGTGTACTCCTGCTCGATGCCGAAGATCGGCTCCTGCGCCGCGAACTTCTCGGCGACCTCGGCCAGCGCGGCGCGGGTGTTGGACTCGTGCGGCGTCATGTCCGTGTTGAGGACCTCGCACAGCACCAGGACGTCGTCGCCGCCGCGGATCGGGTCCGGGCAGATGAAGACCGGCTTGAGCACGCAGTCGGAGGCGTGGCCCTTGGCCTGGTTGGTGGAGGACCCGTCGAAGCCCCAGATCGGCAGCTCGGCGCCCTTCGCGTCGTCGCCCAGGATCTTCGTCTTGGACCGCAGCTTGGCGGTCGGCTCGGTGCCGTCGATCCAGATGTACTCGGCCTTGAAGCTCACGGTCCACATCCTTCGGGGGTGGGTCTGGGCGCTTGGTGCGGATGCTGCGGCGCTGCGGCACTGGGGCGCCGCCGTCGATGCCCCGCAGCTTGTCAACAGGCGATTTCCCGTCCGTTGCCCATGTGTGAACCCCGTGTTACCGGGCGCCTGTGTGCCCGGCCTCACTCCGTGAGGGCGCGGGGGAGGGGGCCGGGTGTATGCGATGGGACGTGAAGGGGCCCGCCGCTCCTCACCGGAGCGGCGGGCCCCTGCGGGCGTGCCGGGCCTCACCTCGCGTGCGTGGACTCACCCGTGCCCGGACCCCGCCCGTGCGGGAACCTCACCCTGTGGACCTCACCCTGTGGACCTCACCCCACCTTCTCGATCAGGGCCCGGCGGATCAGGAACTTGCCGGGCTCGCGGACCTGTTCGAAGGCGGCGTTGTTGAGCAGCACGCAGCTGCCGGACACCGAGGTGACCTCCACCGTCGTGGACTTGTCGTTGTCCAGGTTGGTGACCTTGAGCCGGGTGCCGGCCGGGAACTGGTTGCTGGACGCGGCCGGGGCGCCGGCCTCGCCGGACAGGGTGACCGTGGAGCCGTTGCACACCTGCTCACCGGCCGCGGCGCCGCCGCCCGCCTGCCCGTCCTGCCCCGCCTGGCCGCCCGCGGCGGGCTGCGACGGGGCGGGCTGCTCCGGCTGCGCTGGCTGGGAGCCCTGAGCCGACTCCCCCACCGTGCACCCGGACGCCTCCTGCTGCACCTTGATCTGCGCGATGACGGCCTCGCGGTTGGCGATCCGCGCCTCGGACTGGGCGTCCGGGTTGGCCCGCTGGCCCGCGATGAACCGCTCGTTGTTGCCGAGCGCGGTGGCCAGCCCCTGGCACACCGTCGAGTCCGCCGCCGACTTGGTGGTGGCCGCCGGCGGGCTGGCGTTGGACGTGGTCGCCATGACGAAGGCGCCGCCGCCCGCCACCGTGGCCGCGCTCAGCAACAGCGCGAGCTTCTTCTTCGGGCCGAAAGTTCTCCTGCGCGACATGCGCGCCTCCAAGGGATCGGGGGAGCGTACGCCGCTATGTACGAGATACCGAACGCAGTTGCTCAGCGGCCGGCCCAAGTCGCCGAAGTGGCCTGCGTCACAGGGGGGTTCGGGCCGCGCCGTCAGCGAGACAGGGGGGACAGGAGTCAGCGGGACAGCGCGTCCCGTACCGCGTCCTCCGTGCGGGCCACGACCGCCGTCCCGTCGTCCGCCGTGATGATGGGCCGCTGGATCAGCTTCGGGTGCGCGGCCAGCGCCCCGATCCAGCGGTCCCGCGCCCCGGCGTCCCGCGGCCACTCCTTGAGCCCCAGCTCCTTGGCCGCCGCCTCCTGGGTCCGGGTGATGTCCCACGGCTCCAGCCCGAGCCGCTCCAGCACCTCCCGGATCTCGGCCTCGGTGGGCACGTCCTCCAGATAGCGGCGGACGGTGTACCGCGCCCCCTCCGCGTCGAGCAGGCTGATCGCGCTGCGGCACTTGGAACAGGCGGGGTTGATCCAGATCTCCATGCCGCACACGGTACGCCGCACCCCTGCTTGTTCGAATTAATGGGCCACCCGCGTGTCCCTCGCGCACCACCCGTCCCGGAGCGTCAAAACCCGACTCCACCTGCGCATTTGATGGCTGAAGGAGGCCTGCCCATTGTCAGTGGCGGCCCGTAGAATGGAAGCAGTGTTCGAGGGAATCGCCGAGGTCGCCGTGGACCCCGGACGACGGCCCCGACCGCGACAGGAGGATGCCCGTGCCCGCTGCCGCACTCAAGCCGAAGCCCCTGCCCGTCCAGTCCACCGCGAAGCGACCCGTCCTGCTCGAACTGCCCTGCGCCCCGGTGGAGAAGCGCCCGCTGCCGCCGGGCCGCCCGCGCGAGTGGTACATCACCCACAACCGCCGCCTGAAGGCCATGCGCCTCGCCATCGCCCTGCTCGACTCCGGCGTGTACCACCCGGGCCAGGCGCGCGACGACACGATCCGCGACGCCGCCGAACTGATCGGCGTCCACCCGCCGTCGGACACCACGTGCCACATGGTGCGGGCGTTCATGCGCTACAACCGCTGAGCCCACGGCCGGTGCCGGGCTCCTCCCGCGCGGGGGGCGCCCGGCACCGTCGTGTCCGCTCCCGCCGCGGGCTGAGGCAGTATGGGCGGCGGCGGGGGGTGCCGACCGCCCCGAAGTCGTCCGGTCCGCGCGGCACTTGCCCGCGCCCGGTGGAGGAGAGAGGCAGGACGGTTGACCGAGGAGAGCAGTGGCCCGGTTCCGTGGATCACGCCGTCCGGCCGGTACGCACGCGTCCTCGGCCGTGCGGTCGACATCGCGCTCGCCCTGGCGGTCCTGGTGGCGGCGTACGAGTACGCCGGCGCATACGACCTGCTCCTGGGCGCCCTGATGGCCCTGGCCCTGCTGGCCCGCAGGAAGCGTCCCGTCACCGTGATGACGGTCGTCATGGCGCTGGCCCTCGTGCAGTTCCTCCTGCACGACCCGTCCGCCGACCCTCCGCCCGCCCACGCGCCCGCCGCGTACGACGTGGCCGTGCTGTTCGCCATGATGTCGGTCGTCCACCACTCCCGGATCCCCTGGATGCCGTACGCGGCGGGCGGCGCGGTGCTGCTGGCGACGGGGGCCGCCTCGGCCGGTGCGCCGTTCCTGGGCGTCGAGGGATTCGGCAGCGAGTCCCTCCTGGTCTTCTGGGGCCTGGCGCTGACGGTCTGGCTCACCGCCTTCGCCCTGCACACCCGCCGTCTCTACGCCGAGAGCCAGGCCGCCCGTGCCCGGCACGCCGAGCGGGAGCAGGAGCAGCGGGTCCGGCTCGCCGCGGCCCGCGAACGCGCCGAGATCGCCCGCGAGCTGCACGACGTGGTGGCGCACAGCCTGGCCGTGATGATCCTCCAGGCCGACGGCGCCGGGGCCGTGCTGCGCACGTCGCCGGACCTGGCGGAGTCCGCGCTGAAGACCATCGCCGCGACCGGCCGGGACGCCATCGATGACATGCACCGCGTCGTGCGGGTGCTGCGCGAGGGACAGCCGGGGTCCGCGGGCGCGGGGGAGGACCGGCGGCTGGTCACCCTCGACGAGATCGAGGTCGTAGCCGACCGCGCGCGGAGCGCCGGGCTGACCGTGGACCTGTCCGTCGACGTGGGCGAGGGACGGCTGTCGCCCGCGGAGGAGATGACGGCCTTCCGCATCGTCCAGGAGTGCCTCACCAACACCCTCCGGCACGCCGGGTCCGGGGCGGGCGTCGGCATCCGCGTCCGCGAGGAGGACGGCACCCTGCTGATCGACGTGACCGACGACGGGGCCGGCGCCCTCGCGGGCCGGGCCGTCGCCGGGGCGTCCGGGGGCAACGGGCTGGTGGGCATGCGCGAGCGGGTGGAACTCGCCGGGGGCGCCTTCGAGGCCGGCCCCCGGCTCGGCAGCGGATGGCAGGTACGTGCCTCGATCCCGGTGAGGACGAAGACGCCGGTGACGACGAAGACTCCGGCGGCGACGAAGGCCCCGGTGACGACGAAGACTTCGGTGAGGACGGAGCGATGACGAGGACCGACAGGCCGATCCGGGTGGCCGTGGTGGACGACCAGCCGCTCATCCGGGCCGGCTTCTCCATGGTGCTGGCCGGCCAGGACGACATCGAGGTCGTCGGCGAGGCGGAGAACGGACAGCAGGCCCTCGACCTGCTCGACGAGGTCGACGCGGACGTCGTCATCATGGACGTCCGCATGCCGGTCATGGACGGCATCCGGGCCACCGAGCGGCTGATGCGCCGCGACGACCCGCCCGGCGTGCTGGTCCTCACCACCTTCGACGACGACGAGGACGCCTTCGCCGCCCTGCGCGCCGGGGCCGGGGGCTTCCTGCTGAAGAACGCCCCCGCCGACGAGGTCGTCCACGCCATCCGCGTCCTGGCCGCGGGCGAGTCCGTGGTCGCCCCGCGCATCACCCGGCTGCTCCTCGACCGCGTCTCGGACCGGCTCGCCCCGGCGAACGGGCAGTCGGAGCGGCTGGACCTGCTCACCGGCCGCGAACGGGACGTGCTCGGCCTGGTCGCCCGGGGCCTGTCCAACGCCGAGATCGCCGCCGAACTGTACGTCGCGGAGGCCACGGTGAAGACGCACCTGGGCAACCTCATGGCCAAGCTGCATCTGCGGGACCGCGCCCAGGCCGTCGTCTTCGCCTACGAGTCCGGGCTGGTGCGCCCCTCCTCCTGAGCCGCATCCCCCTGAGGGGGCAGAGGCGCGTCCGCCCTCTGCCCCCTCAGGCGCAGAGCGCGCCCCGCCCGGCGTACCGGATCACCCGCCTCCGATCTCGGATCCGTGGCCGATCCGCCTCAGGGCCCCCGGATCCAGACTTCTCAGTGCCGCAGAACGCGGCCGAGAAGACACGGGAGGACCCCATGGCCACCATCACCAGCACGCCCACGGCCGGACCGAACCGCACGCGCAACCGCCTGATCCTCGGCGCCGTCGCCGGCGCGGTCGTCGCCGCCCTGGCCGCCGGGGGCGCGTACTGGTGGCAGGACCGCGACGAGCTGAGCCAGGCGTCCGCCGAGGACTGCCGGCTGGCGCAGCGCATCGTCACCGAGGCCGCGGGGATCGCCGCGGGCCCGGTGCCGGAGGCGGAGAAGTGGTGGAAGGAGACCGGCGACGAGCGCCGCGCCACGATGGAGGACGGCTACCTCGGGGCGAAGATCTCCCGCTACGAGGGCTGGGCGCTGGAGACCGCGAAGAAGTCCGCGGAGACGCCGTCCGCGAAGGACGTGAAGAGCCTTCAGGAGGAGGCGCGGGGCCACTGCGTGGACTCCGGCGTCACCCTCACCCTGCCGCCGCTCGGCTCCTGACCGGACCGGGGGACGCACCTCATGACCGC
Organism: Streptomyces albogriseolus; assembly: GCA_014650475.1. Classification (GTDB taxonomy): domain Bacteria; phylum Actinomycetota; class Actinomycetes; order Streptomycetales; family Streptomycetaceae; genus Streptomyces; species Streptomyces albogriseolus. Next base: position 288,845 of record BMVA01000002.1, on the reverse strand, counting down.
CCACGCCGCCGCACGCGGCCCCGCACCCGACGACGTCATCACCACCACCGCCCTGGTCAAGACCTACCGCCAGGGCACCGACGAGGTCCGCGCCCTCGACGGGGTGTCCGTCGCCGTCCACCGCGCCCGGTTCACAGCCGTCGTCGGCCCCTCCGGGTCCGGCAAGTCGACCCTCATGCACTGCGTCGCCGGACTCGACACCGTCACCTCCGGCAGCGTCGTCCTGGACGGCACGGAGCTCACCGGGCTCTCCGACCGGCAGCTGACCCGGGTGCGCCGCAAGCGCATCGGGTTCGTCTTCCAGTCGTTCAACCTGCTGCCGCAGCTGACCGCCTACGAGAACATCGTGCTGCCCGTCACCATGTCCGGCCGCCGCCCGGACCGCGAACGGGTGGACCACCTGTGCGAGGTCCTTGGCATCGCCCACCGGCTGTCCCACCGCCCCGCCGAACTGTCCGGCGGGCAGCAGCAGCGGGTCGCCGTCGCCCGCGCGCTGGTCGCCCGCCCCGCCGTGGTCTTCGCCGACGAGCCCACCGGCAACCTCGACTCCAGGGCCGGCGCCGAGGTGCTCACCATGCTGCGCCGGGCCGTCGACGAACTCGGCCAGACGGTCGTGATGGTCACCCACGACCCCGCCGCCACCCGGTACGCGGACCGCGTGCTGGCCCTCGCCGACGGACGCGTCGTACGGGACGAGCACACCACCCCCGACGACACCCCCGGGAGGCGACGGTGAACGGCCCGTGGCGCGCGACCGTCCTGGGCTCCCAGGCGGCCGAACTCCTGCGCAGACCGGGCCGGTTCGCGGCCACCGGGCTGTCGCTGCTGATCGCCGCGTTCGTGGTCTTCGGGGCCGTCATGGCCCAGCAGATCGTCACCGCGACCGTCGTCGACCGGTTCCGCGGCACCCCCGACGCGGTGTCGCTGGTCGTCACGCCGAAGGACGCGGCGGACATCGGCGAGGCCGGCCTGGACGCGATCAGGAGGACGCCCGGGGTGACCGAGGCCGTCGGCCGGGTCGACGCGGGCACCCCGGTCGGCGGCAGCGCCGCCGAACGCTACCTCGCCCTCGCCGCGGACCCCGGCGCCGGTCCCCTCGCGCAGGTCCGGCCGGTCGACGGCGCCTACCCCTCCGGCCCGCGCCGGATCGCCGTCGACACCCGCGCCGCCGAGGCGTACGGACTCGCCCCCGGATCGACGCTCACCCTGCTGCTCCCCGCGCCCGACGGCGAGAGCACCAGGCGCGTCCCGGTCGAGATCACCGGCATCGTCCGCTCCGCCGCCACCGCGGCCGCGGAACCCACCGGGTACGCGCCCGGCCCCGACCTCCTGAAGCTGCTCGGCATGCAGGGCTACTCCCGCGTCGACGTCCGCACCGACCCGCCCGCCGCGGCCACAGAGGCGGCGGAACGGATCCGGCGGGCGGTGCCCGGAGCGGTCGTACGGTCCGGGGACGAGGTGCGCGACGAGGAGGCCCGCGCGGCCGTCGCGGACGCGAGCGACACCCTGGAGCTGGCCGGCGTGTTCCTCGCCGTCGCGGTCGGCGCGGCCGTGCTCGTCGCCACCTCCACCTTCCGCATCGTCTTCGCCCGCCGCGTACGGCAGTTGGCGCTGCTGCGCGCCATCGGCGCCACGTCGAGGCGGCTCGCGGCGGCCCTCGTCGCCGAGGGCGCGGTGGTCGGCCTGCTGGCCGGCGCGGCCGGCGTGCTCGCCGCGTGGGGCTGCGCACACCTCGTCCCCCCGGTCGCCGGCCGGTTCGGGCACGACCTGTCCGCCCCCGCCGCGCTCCCGCCGGCGCAGGCCGCCCTCACCGTGCTCGGCACCGGACTCCTCGCGGTGCTGGCGGTCCTGGCCCCGTCCCTCACCGCCTCCCGCGTCTCCCCGCTCCAGGCGCTGCGCACCGCCACCTCGGGGGAGAGCACGGTGAGCGGCGCCGGGCGGACCGTGCTGGGCGTGCTGTGCGCGGCGGGCGCCGTGCTCCTCGCCCGGCAGCAGTACGCAGAACTGCCCGAGCCGGGCGACACGGCGTACGACCGGTTCACGGCGCTGACCCTCGTGGTGGTCTCCGGCGGACTCGCCTTCCTCGCGCTGATCGCCCTCGGCCCCCTGCTGGTCCGGCCGGTGCTGTCGGCCCTCGCGGTGCCGCTGCGCCGTACCGGAGCGGCGGGCCGGCTCGCCGTCGCGGGCGTCGGGGGAGCGCCCGCCCGTGCCGCCTCGGTCTCGGTCGTGGTGGCGCTCGGCGTCTGTCTGGTCGGCTCGACCCTGACCTGCCTCGCGAGCCTGGACGCCTACGAGCGGTACAAGGAGACGCTGGAGGCGCCCGCGGACTTCCGCCTGTACGCGAGGGAAGGGGGGACGCTGGACCGCACGCTCGCCGCCGACCTCGCCGCCCGCCCCGAGCTGGCCGACGTGACCGCGATCCGCACCGCCGAGGTGGTCCAGGACGGCCGCAGCGCGACCGTCTCCGACCTGGACCTCACCACCGTCCGCTCCGGGACCGGCCTGACCGCCCGCACCGGCGCCCTCGGCCGGCTCGGCCCCGCGCACGTCGTCGTGGACGCCGAGCACGCGCACCGCCTCGGCGTGGCGGCGGGCGACCGCGTGACCCTGGAGTCCGAGGGCCGTCCCGTACGGCTCACCGTGGCGGCGACGCTGCCCGGCGCCGGACCGTACGGCGGCGACTTCTTCGTGACGGCGGCGGACCTCACCCGTATGGGGGCGGACCCCGCACCCACCCTGATCACCGCCAACGCCGCGGCGGACGGGGCCGAGGGCCGCACCCGCGCGCACCGGGCCGTCACCGGGACGCTGACCGGGCCGGGGCGCGGCGACGGCCGGGTCGTCGCCGAGGACGCGGCCACCCGGACGGGAACGGACGACGACCTGCGGACGATGGCCACCACGGTGGTCCTGCTCCTCTGCCTGACCGTCCTGGTGGCGGTCGCGGGCGTCGCCACCACGGCGGGCCTCACCGTGGTCGAGCGCCGGCGCGAGTTCGGGCTGCTGCGCGCCCTGGGCCTCTCAGGGGCGGCCGTGCACCGCATGGTCACCCTGGAGTGCGCGCTCTACGGCGTCCTGGGCGGGATCCTCGGCCTGGCGCTGGGCGTGCCGTACTCGTGGCTGGTGGTGCGGGTCGCCGAGACGAGCGCCCCGTTCACCGTGCCGGCGGGACAGCTCGCGGCGGTCCTCGCCGCCCTCGTCCTGGTGACGGCCGCCGCGGGCACGGTCCCCGCCCTGCGCGCCTCCCGTACCCCGCCGACGGTCGCCGTCGCCCAGGGCGACTGACCAGGCGGCCGGCCCGTCAGTACCGCCCGAGGTTCACGTACCCGAGGAGGACGATCACCGCGACGACACAGCCGAGCACCACGGCCGTGGACACCCACGACGACCGCCCCGCCGGCCCCCGGTGCTCGGGCTCGGCGCGGAACGGCACCGGTCCTGGCGGGTTCTCCTTCCAGCGGGCGGCGAGCATCCGCGCGCGGGCCGAGGGCTCCTTGTGCGCGGCCCCGTCCGCCCACCTCAGATCGAACTCGCGCTCCTCGTCGTCCCGCTCGGACATCCCCGTGACCTTCTCTCGAACAGCAGTGTCATCACCAGGATCCCTCCCCGCCCGCGCAGAGGGAAGCTTTCCGGACAACGCCGCCGCCCCCGCCCCTGGACGAACCAGGGACGGGGGCGGCGCGAGGAACCGACGCGTCACACGCGCGGGAGTCCGGTCACACGTCGAAGTAGAGCTCGAACTCGTGCGGGTGCGGACGCAGCTGGAGCGGGGCGATCTCGTTCTGGCGCTTGTAGTCGATCCACGTCTCGATCAGGTCCGGCGTGAAGACGTCGCCCTGGAGGAGGAACTCGTGGTCGGCCTCGAGGCGGTCCAGCACGGCGCCGAGGGAGGTCGGGACCTGGGCCACGTTCGCGTGCTCCTCGGGAGCCAGCTCGTAGAGGTCCTTGTCGATCGGCTCGGCCGGCTCGATCTTGTTCTTGATGCCGTCCAGGCCGGCCAGCAGCAGCGCCGAGAAGGCCAGGTACGGGTTGCCGGAGGAGTCCGGGGCGCGGAACTCGACGCGCTTGGCCTTCGGGTTCGAGCCGGTGATCGGGATACGCATGGCCGCGGAGCGGTTGCGCTGCGAGTACACCAGGTTGATCGGCGCCTCGAAGCCCGGCACCAGACGGTGGTACGAGTTCACCGTCGGGTTGGTGAACGCCAGCAGCGACGGCGCGTGCTTCAGGATGCCGCCGATGTAGTAGCGGGCCATGTCCGACAGGCCGGCGTAGCCCTGCTCGTCGTAGAAGAGGGGCTCGCCGCCCGACCACAGCGACTGGTGGACGTGCATGCCCGAGCCGTTGTCACCGAAGATCGGCTTCGGCATGAAGGTCGCGGTCTTGCCGTTGCGCCAGGCGACGTTCTTCACGATGTACTTGAAGAGCTGCAGGTCGTCGGCGGCCGCGAGCAGCGTGTTGAACTTGTAGTTGATCTCGGCCTGGCCGGCGGTGCCCACCTCGTGGTGCTGGCGCTCGACCTGCAGGCCGGACCGCTCCAGCTCCAGGGAGATCTCGGCGCGCAGGTCGGCGAAGTGGTCGACCGGCGGGACCGGGAAGTAGCCGCCCTTGTAGCGGACCTTGTAACCGCGGTTGTCCTCCAGCGCACCGGTGTTCCAGGCGCCCGCCTCGGAGTCGATGTGGTAGAAGGACTCGTTCTCCGAGGTCTTGAAGCGCACGCTGTCGAACACGTAGAACTCGGCCTCGGGGCCGAAGAACGCGGTGTCGGCGATGCCGGTGGAGGCGAGGTACGCCTCGGCCTTCTTCGCCACGTTGCGCGGGTCACGGGAGTACTGCTCGCCCGTGATCGGGTCGTGGATGAAGAAGTTGATGTTGACGGTCTTGTCACGGCGGAAGGGGTCGACCCGCGCGGTGGACAGGTCGGGCAGCAGCGCCATGTCGGACTCGTGGATGGCCTGGAAGCCGCGGATCGAGGAGCCGTCGAAGGCCAGCTCCTCGGCCGGGTCGAAGGCCGACGCCGGGATCGTGAAGTGCTGCATCACGCCCGGCAGGTCGCAGAAGCGGACGTCGATGAACTTGACGTCCTCGTCCGCGATGAACTTCTTGGCCTCGTCGGCGTTCTGGAACATCCAGCTCCTCCTACTCCCGACCGTCCCGCCGGGGTGGTAGATCGTTCGTGCGGCCAGTGCGGGGGGCACACGCTGCACTCGACCCTAGGGACGGGTCATTTCTCGGGCGTGACCCGTTTGTTTCGCGCAAGTTAACCGGCCCCTCTTCCACGGTAGCTCCGGCACACCCCGCCGTCTCCCGGTCATATCCGGTCGCAGTACCGTGGACGGGTGGACAACAGGCAAGCAATCGGATCATGGCTGTCCGGCCCGCGCGCGGCCATGGAGGAGGCCGGTGCCGACTTCGGTTACCGGGGTGAGCAGCTGGGGCTGCCGGAGCAGGGACCGGGCTCGATCGCACGCCCCGGCCGCAGGATCGGCGCCCTCGCCGTGGACTGGGGCCTGTGCCTCCTGATCGCATACGGTCTGTTCACCGACGGCTACGACGCCCGCACCGGCAACTGGGCGCTGCTGGTGTTCCTGGTGCTGAGCGTGCTCACCGTCGGCACCGTCGGCTTCACGCCCGGCAAGCGGCTCTTCGGACTGCGCGTGGTCGGCGTCGACACCGGCCGGGTGCAGCCGCTGCGCGGCCTGCTGCGCTCGGTGCTGCTGTGCCTCGCGATCCCCGCGCTCGTCTGGGACCGCGACGGCCGCGGCCTGCACGACCGGCTGGCCCGCACGGTCGAGGTCCGCGTCTGATCCGGCCCGCACACATACGAGGACGGGGGCGCCGGGAATCTTGGATTCCCGGCGCCCCCGTCCTCGTGTGTCACGTCCGGCGGGCTCAGCGGCCCCGCTGACCGCCGCCCTTCGGCAGCTTCATGCCCTTCGGCATCGGCCCCTTCGGCAGCGGCATGTTGCTCATCAGGTCGCCCAGCGCGCGCAGCCGGTCGTTGGTCGCGGTGACCTGCGGGCCGGTGAGGACGCGCGGCAGCTTCAGCATCGTGGTGCGGAGCTTCTTCAGCTCCACCTGGCCCTCGCCGGTGCCCACGATCAGATCGTGCACGGGGACGTCCGCGACGATGCGGTTCATCTTCTTCTTCTCGGCGGCCAGCAGGCTCTTCACCCGGTTCGGGTTGCCCTCGGCGACCAGCACGATGCCGGCCTTGCCGACCGCGCGGTGCACCACGTCCTGGTTGCGGTTCATCGCGACCGCCGGGGTCGTCGTCCAGCCTCGGCCGATGTTGTCGAGCACGGCCGCGGCGGCGCCCGGCTGTCCCTCCATCTGTCCGAAGGCGGCCCGTTCGGCACGGCGGCCGAACACGATCGCCGTCGCGAGGAAGGCGAGCAGGAAGCCCAGGATGCCGAGATAGATGGGGTGCCCGATCAAGAAACCGATCGCGAGGAAGACACCGAAGGTGACGATTCCGACAGCCGCGAGTACAAGACCGATCTTCTTGTCGGCCCTGCGGGTCATCTTGTAGGTCAGGGCGATCTGCTTCAGTCGCCCGGGGTTCGCAGCGTCCGCTGCGGTTTCCTTCCTCGCCATGCCATGAAGTCTACGTGTCCCCCGGAGCGCGTTCGACGGCAGTGCCGGGGTCGCCCCCGGAGCGGCCGGGCTCAGGGACGGGCGATCAGGCTCTGGCCGAGGACGCGCTCCGCCTCGACCCGGTCCTTGGCGCGACGGCGGTCCTCCAGCACGGACGTCCAGGCGTTGCGCCGTGCGGTGCGCTGGCCGCCGCTCATCAGCAGCGACTCGACGGCGCGCAGAGCGGTGGTGAGGGACGGGATGGCGGTGGCGCGGACGGGCGCGGCCTGCATGGTGACGGTCTCCCTCGATGCCGACGGGCAATTGGTGGCGTGCGGTGATACCAGGGTCACTGCCTGGTGTTACCAGGACGTGACCGACCGGTCAAACAGGCATGAAGCCTTCGCGCCGGGACCCCGGACGCCGACGCGGCCCCGGCCTGTGCCCTCAACTGGGAGGACGGCCGGGACCGCGTTCTCTCGGCCACTACCCGCCGGTAGGGCCTTGTGCGTGAATTCACAGCATGGCGGCGGGCCTGCCCCCGCTCTGCTCAGACCGCCTGGGAGGCGACGAAGGCGCCGCGCTTCTCGATCGCCATCTGGTACAGGCGCCCGGCCCGGTACGAGGAGCGGACCAGCGGCCCGGACATCACACCGGAGAAGCCGATCTGCTCGGCCTCCTCCTTCAGCTCCACGAACTCCTGCGGCTTCACCCAGCGCTCCACGGGGTGGTGGCGCACGGAGGGGCGCAGGTACTGGGTGATGGTGACCAGCTCGCAGCCCGCGTCGTGCAGCTGCTTCAGCGCCTCGCTGACCTCCTCGCGGGTCTCGCCCATGCCGAGAATCAGGTTGGACTTGGTGACCAGGCCGACGTCGCGGGCCTCGGTGAGCACCTTCAGGGAGCGCTCGTAGCGGAAGCCGGGGCGGATCCGCTTGAAGATCCGGGGGACCGTCTCCACGTTGTGCGCGAACACCTCGGGGCGGGAGGAGAAGACCTCCGCGAGCTGCTCGGGGACGGCGTTGAAGTCGGGGGCCAGCAGCTCGACCTTGGTGCGGCCCTCGGCGCGGTCCGCCGTCTGCGCGTGGATCTGGCGCACGGTCTCCGCGTACAGCCAGGCGCCGCCGTCCTCCAGATCGTCGCGGGCGACGCCGGTGATCGTGGCGTAGTTCAGGTCCATCGTGACGACCGACTCGCCGACGCGGCGCGGCTCGTCCCGGTCCAGGGCCTCGGGCTTGCCGGTGTCGATCTGGCAGAAGTCGCAGCGCCGGGTGCACTGGTCGCCGCCGATGAGGAAGGTCGCCTCGCGGTCCTCCCAGCACTCGTAGATGTTGGGGCAGCCGGCTTCCTGGCAGACGGTGTGCAGGCCCTCGCTCTTGACCAGGTTCTGCATCTTGGAGTACTCGGGGCCCATTTTCGCCCGGGTCTTGATCCACTCGGGCTTGCGCTCGATGGGGGTCTGGCTGTTGCGGACCTCCAGGCGCAGCATCTTGCGTCCGTCGGGTGCGACTGCGGACACGACCGGCTCCTAGCGATTGATTCTTCGGCGTCCTCAAGCGTACGCCCGTGGATGTGAATGCCCGGAGGGCCCTCAGGCGCCGGACGTGCCGACGGCCGCCGGGGCCTTCTCGACCGCCCGCGGCCTCAGGTCGGCGTTCTCCAGCACGTCCTTCAGATGGCGCTCCACGACGGGCAGCACCTCCTGGATCGTGACGTCGCGGCCCAGCTCGTTGGCCAGGGAGGCGACGCCCGCGTCCCGGATGCCGCACGGGATGATCTTGTCGAACCACTTGTTGTCGGGGTTCACGTTCAGCGCGAAGCCGTGCATGGTGACGCCCTTGGCGACCCGGATGCCGATCGCGGCGATCTTGCGGTCCTCACGGCGCTGGCCGGCGTTGGAGGGGGCGTACTCCGGGCCGTTGAGCCGGGGGTCGAACTCCTCGTCGTGCAGCCGCGGGTCGAAGTCCAGGGAGAGGCCTCCGAGCGCCGGGCGCCGCTCGACCGGGTCGCCCAGCACCCACACGCCGCTGCGGCCCTCGACCCGGGTGGTCTCCAGGCCGAACTCCGCGCAGGTGCGGATCAGCGCCTCCTCCAGGCGGCGGACGTGCGCGACCACGTCCACCGGGCGGGGCAGCTTCTGGATGGGGTAGCCCACCAGCTGGCCCGGCCCGTGCCAGGTGATCTTGCCGCCGCGGTCCACGTCGATGACGGGGGTGCCGTCGAGGGGCCGCTCGCTGTCCTCGGTGCGCCGCCCGGCGGTGTAGACGGGCGGGTGCTCCAGCAGGATCACGGTGTCGGGCACCTCGTCGGCGAACCGCGCGGCGTGCACCCGGCGCTGTTCGTCCCAGGCCGCCTGGTAGTCCACCGCCTCGTCGCCGAAGCCCATCCGGACGAACCGCAACTCACCCACGGCAAACGCCTCCCTCGAAGGTCGTCAGGCGCGAAACGCGCCCACGCCACTGTACGACCGTTCGACGGACCTCCGGCCGTCGGCCGCCGCCAGGGCCGTCCGTCGCGCGCACCGTCAGCTTCCGATCAATCCTCACACGATCGGATGAATGCCCGTTGATCTCTGCGACCGGGTGTTCACTCTCCGCTACATTCGCGCCGACCGCAAGGCCATAAGGGCTGCTCACAGGCAATCCGGACAGACACAACAGCCGGAAGGCAGGAGACCGCACCGCAGATGACGGAACGACCCGCGCAGCGCACCCCCAACCGCCAGCTCGCCGCGCTCATCGCAGAAGCGGGGTTCTCCAACGCGGGACTCGCCCGTCGCGTGGACCAGCTCGGTCTCGAACACGGGCTCGACCTGAGATACGACAAGACCTCCGTCACCCGCTGGCTGCGCGGACAGCAGCCGCGCGGCACGACCCCGGCGCTGATCGCCGAGGTCTTCACCCGGCGCCTCGGCCGCCGGCTCACCGCCCAGGACCTCGGACTGGACGCCTGCGCGCCGGTCTACGCGGGACTGGAGTTCGCGGCCACCCCCGAGGAGGCCGTCGACATCGTCAGCGGGCTGTGGCGCAAGGACTCCGGCAGCCACGCCGAGCTGCGGAAGATCGCGTTCACCTCGGCGGGGCTCGTGGTGCCCAGCCGCGACTGGCTGATCGGACGGCCCGACGAGAAGGTCGCCCGCGCCGAGCCGGTCCGGGTGCCCGCCCAGGGCCGCTCGCCGGTACGGCCCGTGACGCCCGCCGAGATCACCGCCCGCCGGCGCGGGGCGGCCGACCGCGCGCCCGGCTACCGGGTCACCGGGGGCGACATCGCGGCGCTGCGCTCCGTCGGCGAGCTGTTCCGCACCCTCGACGACGCGTACGGCGGCGGGCACGCCCGCCAGGCCCTCGTGCGGTACCTGGAGCACGAGCTGGAGCCGATGCTGCGCGGCACCTACGGCGAGCAGACGGGCCGCCGGCTCTTCGCCGCCGCGGCCGACCTGACCCGGCTGGCCGGCTGGACCTCGTTCGACATCGCCGCGCACGGGCTCGCCCAGCGGTACTTCGTCCAGGCGCTGCGGCTGGCACAGGCGGCCGGCGACCGGGCGTACGGCGCGTACGTGCTGGTCACCATGAGCCGCCAGGCCGTCTACCTCGGCCACGGACGCGAGGCCGTGCAGCTCGCCCGGGTCGCCCAGCAGGGCGTGGGCAGCTCCGCCCCGCCCGCCGTCCAGGCCCTGCTGCACGCCGCCGAGGCGCGCGGGCACGGGGTGCTCGGGGAGGTACGGGCCTGCACGGCCGCGCTGGTCCGCGCGGAACGCGCGCTGGACGCGGCGCGGCCCGGCGACGAGGTGCCGCACTGGGCGCGGTTCTTCGACGAGGCCCAGCTGGCCGACGAGTTCGGCCACTGCCACCGGGATCTGCAGCAGTTCCGGGCGGCGGCCCAGCACGCGGAACGGTCGCTGCAGTTGCGGGCGCCGGGGTTCGCCCGCAGCCGGCTGTTCTGCCGGGTCGTCCTCGCCACCGCGCGGCTCGGGCTGGGGGAGCTGGACCAGGCGTGCCAGCTCGCGGCGGAGGCGGCCGCGCAGGCGTCGGAGATGCGGTCGGTGCGGGCGGTGGAGTATGTGCGCGATTTCGAGCGGAGGCTGGAGCCGTATCGGGACGCGGCGCCTGTGCGGACGTACCGGGACAGGGTCGCGACGACGTTCGTCTGAGAGGCGCGGGGTGTCGGGGCAGGCGGGGGGTGTTGGCGCAGCTCGGCGCCGACGAGGTGCCGCCTGCGCCCACCCGTGCCGCCCTGGGGGCACCTCCCAGGCCCTTGAGGCACTGGGGGAGGCACGACTGCCCGCAGTCGGCGGGGTGTTGGAAGGCGCCCGCCGAAGGTGTGTTCACCGTCGGCGGGCGCCGGTACGGGGGGTCAGGCCGCCCGGGCCGTGGGGAGCGGGTCGGCCGTGTGCATCGGGCGGCGCACGCCCAGGTCGGTCAGGAGGGCGGTGGCCGCGCGCTCGGCGGAGCGGAGGGCGCCCTGGACCGCGCCGCTGTCGCGGTGGTCGCCGCAGACGTACAGACCGGCCAGCAGCCGTACCGGACGGCGCAGGTCGTGCGGCGGGCGCATCGCCGGGACCGCGTCCGCGGTGTGCCGCACCGCCAGCGTCTCCCAGCGCGCCGTCGGCACCCCGTACAGCCGCGCCAGATGCGTCCGCACGGCCGCGTCGGTGTCCGCCGTGGCCGGGCCGAGGACCGTGGAGGTCACCAGCGTGCGGCCGGCCGGGGCGCGGGACGGGTCGACCGCGCTGACGACCGCCGTGTGCGCCACCGGGCCGCCCCGGTCCGCGTCCAGCAGCAGCGAGGCGTCCGTGCCCGGCGGCTCGTCGGTGGTGTGGTGCACCACCGTCACCGGGTGGAAGTCCGGCACCCGCAGCCCCGGCAGCAGCTCCGCCGCGTCCCGCGCGCCGGTCGCGACCAGCACGGCCGCGCACCGGAACTCCCCGTGCTCCGCCGTGGCCACCGAGGTCGTGGAGACCGAGGTGACCCGCACCCCCGTGTGCACCGTGCCCGGCGGCAGCGACCGCGCCAGCAGCTGCGGCAGCGCCTCCGCACCGCCCGCCGGCAGACACAGCCGCCCGCTCGCGAAGTCGCGCAGCGCGAGGTCGGCCGACCTGCTGGACGTGGTGAGCTCCGGGTCGCACAACAGGGCGGCGAGCAGCGGGCGCAGGAAGCCGTCGACGGTGCGGGCGGGCAGCCCCCGGCCGTGCAGCGCCTCGGCGGCGGTCGTCTCGGGGCGGGCCAGCAGCCGCTCCACCGACGTGCCCGCCAGCCGGTTCAGCGCGGCGCCGAGCCGCGCCTGGTCCAGCGCCGTGCCCAGCGGGGCGCCGCCCCGGCTGCGGGGCACGGACACCTGCCGTCCGGGCACCGCGACCGGCCTGCGCGGCCCCGGCAGGGGGGTGCTCGCCAGGGCGCGCACCGCGTGAAGTGCGCCCCTCGCGCTCTGTGCGCCACGTGCGCGCCGGCTGCCCGGCTGCACGCCCGCGCGATGATGTCGCCCGTCGCTGTGCAGCAGGACACCGGGCGCGAACGGCCGCAGCACCAGGTCCTCCAGCCCCGGGGTGACGTGCAGTTCGGCACACGCCGTGGACAGCAGCCGGCCGACTCTGTCGAGGCGGAAGCCGTCGACCTTCTCGGTCGCCGTGCGGCCTCCCACCTCATGGGCGGCCTCCAGGACGACGGTGGAGACTCCTGCGCTGGTCAGTCGACGTGCCGCGGAGAGTCCGGCCACCCCGGCTCCCACGACGACGACGTCCGCCTGGTACGTGGGCTCTAGCACGTGCCCCTCCTCGAGGTTGCGCGGGCGCTGGAGACGTCATGCCCTCAACAGGCCCCAGGGATACCCGAGTTCGGCTCGAGGTTAGGTCCGCGCTCTGGTGCCGGGTCAGGCGCGCACACACAGTGCACGGGCGCACGACGGTCGCATGCGCGCCCCCGACGGGCACGATGCGGTCGCAGAGGGATCAGAGGAGGTCGCCCGCCGCCCTCGCCCGCCGCCCCCTACAGCGCCGCCCTGATCGCCCCCTCGATCCGCGGAAAGGCGAAGCGGAACCCCGACTCCAGCAGCCGCGCCGGAAGCACCCGCGCGCTGCCCAGCACGTCCCCGGCCATCTCGCCGAGCACCGTCCGCAACACCGGGGCCGGCACCGCGAACACGGCGGGACGCCTGAGCACGTGCGCCATCGCCGCGGTGATCTCACGGTTCGTCAGCGGCTCGGGAGCCGTCAGGTTGAACGGTCCCGACAGCCCCTCGGTGTCCAGGAGATGCCGCAGCGCCGCCACCTCGTCGTGCAGCGCGATGTACGACCAGTACTGCCGCCCGTCCCCGAGCCGCCCGCCCAGACCGGCCTCGAACAGCGGGAACAGCCGCCCCCACGCCCCGCCCCCGCGCGCCACCACGAGCCCCGTGCGCGCGAACACCGTCCGCACGCCCGCCTCCCGGGCCGGGGCCGCGGCGGCCTCCCACTCCACGCAGACCTCCGGCAGGAACCCCTCGCCCGGAGGCGCGCTCTCGTCCACCGCACGGTCGCCGGTCTCGCCGTAGTAGCCGATCGCGCTGCCGTTCAGGAACACCCGCGGCCGGGCGTCCCCGGGCAGCCCGGCGACCGCCTCGGCGAGCGCGGTCGTGCCCCGCACCCGGCTGGAGTGGATCAGGTCCTTGTACGCGTCCGTCCAGCGCCGGTCGCCGACCCCGGCGCCCGCCAGGTTCACCACCGCGTCGCACCCGGCGAGCCCCGCCGCGTCCACGGTCCCGCGGCCGGGGTCCCAGCGGACCTCGTCCGCCGACCGGGGCGCCCGGCGCACCAGCCGCACCACCGTGTGCCCGTCCGCCGTCAGCGACCGCGCCAGGGCAGAGCCGATCAGTCCGGACGCCCCGGCCACCGCGATCCGCGCATGTTCCATGGTGTTCATCCTGCCCCGGCGGCACCGGAAAGCACGGTGAGGACGGCACGTAGAGTGACGCGCATGCCGGAACCGCTCATACGTCCCGCCCGCCCCGACGACGAGGCCGCGCTGGCCCGCCTGGACCGGGAGACCTGGTCGCCGCTGCACGAGGTCCGGCCCGAGCCGCCCGGACCCGACGAGCCCTTCTTCCACCCGGCCTGCGGCCCGGACGCCCACCTCGTCGCCGAGGACGACGGACGGGTCGTGGGCTACGTCCGCCTCGGCCACCCCACCGGGGTGCCGACCAACGCGCACGTCCTGCAGATCCGCGGCCTCGCCGTGGCCGAGGAGGCGCGCGGCAGGGGCACAGGCCGCGCCCTGGTGCGGGCCGCCGTGGCGGAGGCCCGCCGCCGGGGAGCCCGCCGGATCACCCTGCGGGTCCTCGGCCCCAACACCGTCGCCCGCACGCTGTACGCCTCCGAGGGCTTCGCCGTCGAGGGCGTGCTGCCCGGCGAGTTCCACCTCGACGGGCGCTACGTCGACGACGTCCTGATGGGGCAGAGCCTCGTCTGACGGGCGGCCCGCCCTACGACGTCACCGGCTGCCCCGTGTCCACCGGCGTGGTCGCCGTCGCCGCCCGCGCGGCCTCGTCGGCCACCTCCTCCGCCGTCAGCACGTACCCCGTCTCCGCGTCCGAGGTGGAGCGCGCGAACACCACGCCGAACACCCGCCCGTCGGTGGTCAGCAGCGGTCCGCCCGAGTTGCCCGGGCGGACCGTGGAGCGGATCGAGTAGATCTCCCGGGTGACCGGCGCGTCGTTGTAGATGTTCTGCCCCCGCGCCTGCACCCGCGCCGCGACCGTCGCCGCCTGGAGGTTCAGGTCGCCGTCCTGCGGATAGCCCGCCACCACCGCCGCCGCGCCCCGCTCCGCGTCGTCGTCGAAGGCCAGCACCGGCGCCACCAGGTCCGGCACGTGCAGCACGGCCACGTCGGTCTGCGCGTCGAACAGCACCACCCGCGCCTCGTACGCCCGCCCGACGCCGCCCACCCGCACGGTGGGCTCGTCGATGCCCGCCACCACGTGCGCGTTGGTCATCACATGCTCCCGCGCGTACACGAACCCGCTGCCCTCGCGGCCCTGCGTGCCGGCCACCCCCTCCACCTTCACCGTGCTGCGCTGCGCCGCGCGGGTGGCGGCCGCCGTCACGTTGTCCCCGGTCGGCGCGGCGACCTCGGCGGTCGACTCGTTCTCGAACGGGTTGAACACCTGTGGGAAACCCGCCTCGGTCAGCGCCGACGTGGCCCGCGAGAACCAGGCGGGCGTGGTGTCGGGCATCGCGTCCTGCACCGCGCCCAGCAGCCGTGAGTCCCGGATCGCCGACGTCACCAGCGGCGACGAGGACGCGCCCAGCACGCTCGCCGCCACCCACGCCACGATCAGCACCGCCACCGCGTTCGCCGCGGCCCCGCCGACCCCGTCCGCCACCCGCAGCGGGCCCCGGTCCAGCTCCCGGCGCAGCCGCAGTCCCAGCCGCCCCGCCAGTTCGTGCCCCACCACCGCGGGCAGCAGCACCGTGAACACCGCGGTCACCGTCGCCCGCGTCGTCCCCGGCGTCACCAGGTCCATCACCCACGGCAGGATCCACACGCCGACGACCGCGCCGCCCACGAAACCGGCCAGGGACACACAGCCGGCGACCAGTCCGCGCCGGTAACCGGACGCCGCATAGGCCAGGACGACCAGCATCAGCAGGATGTCGAGCAGATCCACGCACGCCGCCTTTCTCTCGGGACCACCGATCCTCAGTACGGGGCCCGGGGGCCACGTGATCAGCCACGCGCCCGCCGGATGCGGGAAGGGCGCCCGCGAGGCGCGCGTGCACCGGTGAGAACGTCACGCACCAGGACGATGGTTCCACCGGCCGTCCACCGACTGGCGGAGCAGACGTCGCGCGCCGCTGTGGTCATGCCCACAGTGGGACCATGCGTGTCCCCAGGAGACCGCGCGGCGCGCGGAAGCCCCGCCCGGCCCGGATACCCGGCGGGCCCGGTTCCACGCGGCTGCCGAGAACGGTCACCGTGCCCCTCGGCTTCGTGCCGGGAGCGGCCGCGGCCGTCGCGCTGGTGCTGAGCGCCTACGGCGTCGAACGGGCCGCCGAGTCCTCCGACGCCCAGGCCGCCGCCCGCCCCGCGCCCGTCTTCCACGCCCCCCGGCCGGACATCGTGCCGCGCGCGGCGTGGCTCGGCGACGCGGCCCGCGACCAGCCCCCGCCGCGCTACGACGACCAGGTCGTCGCCGTGTTCATCCACCACACCGACTCGCCCAACGGGTACGACTGCGCCGACGCCCCCGGCATCATCCGGGCGCTGTACGAGGGGCAGACCCAGGGCCGCGACTGGGACGACCTCGGCTACAACTTCGTCGTCGACCGCTGCGGCACCGTCTACGAGGGCCGCGCGGGCGGCGCCGACCGGCCCGTCACCGGCGCCCACACCCAGGGCTTCAACCACCGCACCGCGGGGATCGCCGCCCTCGGCACCTTCACCGAGGGCGTGGAGGTGCCGGACGTGATGCTGCGCTCGATCGCCGCGGTGACCGCCTGGAAGCTCGGCCCCTCAGGCACCGACCCGCGCTCCGAGGTGCGGCTGGTCTCCAGCAACGGCGGCAGCCGCTACGCGGCCGGCGCCACCGCCACCCTGCCCGCCGTCGCGGGGCACAGCGACGGCTACATGACCGACTGCCCGGGCGCCGCCCTGCACGCGCGGCTCCCGGAGCTCAGAGACCTCGCGGCCCGCCTCCAGGGCCGCGACGCCGGAACCGGCCCCGGCCGGGACACCGGCACCGACACACAGCGCGTCACTGCGGAAGACGACGCACGGAACGAAGAGCTGAGCCCATGAGCGACACCTCTGACCGAAGTACCACCTGGGCGGACGCCCTGCGCCGCCCCTGGACCGCCCTGTGCGCCGCTGCGGCCGTCGTCCTCGGCCCCGCCGCCTCCACGGCCTCCGCCCTCATGCAGGCCAACGCGGCCCCCCTGCGCCAGGCGCAGAGCCCCCACCGGCGCCTGTGACCGGCGCTCACGCCCCGCGGCGGCTCAGTTCCCGCGGAACCTCTCCCACAGTCGCGGGTAGCGCGCGGCGAGCAGCGCCTCGTCCTCGAGGTCGAGCGGCGTGCCCTCCGGCTCCGCGGGGGCCGGAGGGAGGCCGAGGCCGGGCATCACCAGCCCGGTGAGCTGCTCGTACGCCTCGTCCGCCGCGTAGCCCAGGTCCTC
The DNA here is from genome assembly GCA_014650475.1 of Streptomyces albogriseolus. Lineage (GTDB taxonomy): Bacteria > Actinomycetota > Actinomycetes > Streptomycetales > Streptomycetaceae > Streptomyces > Streptomyces albogriseolus. Next base: position 272,134 of record BMVA01000002.1, on the reverse strand, counting down.
CCCGTCGCCGTCGATCTCCTCGTCGAAGTCGTCGAGCAGCCCGGCGAGCGCGTCCGGGTCGTGCAGCGCGCCCTCGAACACCTCACGGCCCTGGCCGATGAGCCAGCACCGGAAGAAGTCGAAGGCGTCGTCGCCGGCCCCGTCCAGCAGCACCCACGCGGCGCCCCACAGGTCCCAGCGGTACGCGCGCCGGCAGCGCGCCTCGAAGTGACGGGCGAAGTCCAGCACGGCCTCGGGGTCCAGCAGCACGAGCCGCTCCACGAGCAGATCGGCCTGCTCCTCGGGATCCCCCTCGGCATCCTCCCGAGCCCCGTCCACCAACGCCCAGAACTCCGTCTCGTCCATCACGGAACAAGCCTCAAGGGGCGCGGGGAACTGCGCAAACGGGGGTCCGGGGGCGAAGCCCCCCGGGGCCGCTCACCCCCGGTACAACCGCACCAGCCTCTCCGCCTCGGCGGCGAACAACTCCCGCAACGACACCGGCTCCAGCACCTCCACCTCCGCCCCCAGCGAAGCCAACTGCATCCGGGCCACCTCCTCGGACTCCACCGGCAGCGTCACGGTGACCCACTCCCCGTCACGGGGCTCGGCCACCCCCTCCAGCACCTCCCGCGCCACCCCCGCGTCCACCGCGTACGGCAGCCTCCGCACCCCTTCCGCGGTCAGCCGCACCACCACCTCCGCCCGCAGGATCGACCGGGCGAACTGCTCCGCCCGCTCCTCCCAGAACGCGGGCAGCTCGAAGTCCTCCGCCCGTTCGAACCGCTCCTCGCCCGGCTCCACCGCCGTGAACCGGTCGATCCGGTACACCCGGAAGGAGTCCCGCCCCGCGACCCGCGCGCACAGGTACCAGACGCCCGCCTTCAGCACGAGCCCGTACGGCTCCAGCTCCCGCTCCACCTCGTGCCGCCGCTCCCCGGCCCCGCGCCGGTAGCGGGCGGTGATCCGCCGGTCGTCCCACACCGCGTCCGCGACGGCCGGCAGCAGCTCCGGAGTCTCCGGCTCCCGGAACCAGTTCGGCGCGTCCAGGTGGAACCGCTGCGCCGCCGTCCGCGAGGCGTCCCGCAGCGACGGCAGCAGCGCGGCCGACACCTTCAGCCGGGCCACCGAGGCCGCGTCCTCCAGGCCCATCTCGCGCAGCGCGCCCGGCACCCCGGACAGGAACAGCGCCTCCGCCTCGCCGCGGGCCAGGCCCGTCAGCCGGGTCCGGTACCCGCCGACCAGCCGGTAGCCGCCGATCCGCCCCCGGTCCGCGTACACCGGCACACCCGCCTCGGACAGCGCCTGCGCGTCGCGGGTGACCGTACGCTCCGACACCTCCAGCTCCCGGGCCAGTTCGGCGGCGGTCATGGAGGGCCGGGACTGCAGCAGCAGCACCATCTTGATCAACCGGGCAGCACGCATGCGCCCATCATGCAAGAGGCCCCCGCCGCCACGCGCACACGCGTGACGACGGGGGCCTCCCCCTGCGAACCCGGCCGTTACAGGCCGTACTTCTCCCGGGCCTCCTTCACCGCGGTGGCCCTCACCTCGCCGCGGCGGGCGAGCTGGGCCAGGGCGGCGACGACGATGGACTCGGCGTCCACGCCGAAGTGGCGGCGGGCCGCCTCACGGGTGTCCGACAGACCGAAGCCGTCGGCGCCCAGCGAGGTGTAGTCCTGCTCGACCCACTGCGCGATCTGGTCCGGGACCTGGCGCATGTAGTCGGACACCGCCAGCACCGGTCCCTCGGCGCCCTGGAGCGCCTGCCGGACGAACGGCACCCGGTCCTCGCCGCGCAGCAGGGCCTCGTCGGCCTCCATCGCGTCGCGCCGCAGCTCGGTCCACGAGGTGGCGGACCACACGTCGGCGGCCACACCCCACTCCTCGGCGAGGAGCGCCTGCGCCTTCAGCGCCCAGTGGATCGCCGTGCCGGAGCCCAGCAGCTGGATGCGCGGGGAGTTGGCGGCGGGGGACAGGCCCGCGGACTCCGCCGTGTTGAAGCGGTACAGGCCCTTGACGATGCCCTCGTCGACGCCGGCCGTCTGCGGCTTCGCGGGCTGCGGCAGCGGCTCGTTGTAGACCGTCAGGTAGTAGAAGACGTTCTGGTCCTCGTCCGGCTTGGCCTCGCCGAACATCCGGCGCAGACCCTCCTTGACGATGACCGCGATCTCGTACGCGAACGCCGGGTCGTACGTCAGGGCGGCCGGGTTGGTCGCCGCGATGACGGGGGAGTGGCCGTCGGCGTGCTGGAGGCCCTCGCCGGTCAGCGTGGTGCGGCCCGCGGTGGCGCCGACCAGGAAGCCGCGGCCGAGCTGGTCGCCGAGCTGCCACATCTGGTCGCCGGTGCGCTGCCAGCCGAACATCGAGTAGTAGATGTAGAACGGGATCATCGTCTCGCCGTGCGTCGAGTACGACGTCGACGCGGCGATGAACTCGGCCATGGCGCCGGCCTCGGTGATCCCCTCGTTGAGGATCTGGCCGTTCTTGGCTTCCTTGTAGTACATCAGCTGGTCACGGTCGACCGGCTCGTACGTCTGGCCCATCGGCGAGTAGATGCCGAGGGACGGGAAGAGGCTCTCCATGCCGAAGGTGCGCGCCTCGTCGGGGACGATCGGCACCCAGCGCCTGCCGGTCTCCTTGTCGCGGACCAGGTCCTTGACCAGGCGGACGAACGCCATCGTGGTGGCCACGTTCTGCGAGCCGGAGCCCTTGTCGAAGGCGGTGAACGCCTTCTCGGCCGGCTGCGGCAGCGGTGCGACCGGGTGCACGCGGCGGGCCGGGGCGGGACCGCCGAGGGCGGCGCGGCGCTCCTGGAGGTAGCGGACCTCGGGGGAGTCGGCGCCCGGGTGCGCGTAGGGCACCACGCCGTCGGCGAACTGCGAGTCCGCGATCGGCAGCTCCAGACGGTCGCGCATCGCCTTGAACTCGTCCACCGTCAGCTTCTTCATCTGGTGGTTGGCGTTCTTCGACGCGAAGCCCTCACCGAGGGTGTGACCCTTGACGGTCTGCGCCAGGATCACGGTCGGCGCGCCCTTGTGGGAGAGCGCGGCCTTGTACGCGGCGTAGACCTTGCGGGACTCGTGGCCGCCGCGCGAGAGGTGGAAGCACTCGAGGATCTTGTCGTCGCTCAGCAGCTTCGCCATCTCGGCGAGCGCCGGGTCCTTGCCGAAGAAGTCCTCGCGGATGTAGGCGGCGTCGCGCGTCTGGTACGTCTGCACCTGCGCGTCCGGCACCTCGCGGAGGCGGCGGACCAGGGCGCCCGTGGTGTCGAGCTGGAACAGCTCGTCCCAGGCGGTGCCCCACAGAGTCTTGATCACGTTCCAGCCGGCGCCGCGGAACTGGGCCTCCAGCTCCTGCACGATCTTGAAGTTGGCGCGGACCGGGCCGTCGAGGCGCTGCAGGTTGCAGTTGACGACGAAGGTCAGGTTGTCCAGCCGCTCGCGGGCAGCCAGGGTGAGCGCGGTCGTCGACTCGGGCTCGTCCATCTCGCCGTCGCCGAGGAACGCCCACACGTGGGAGTCGGAGACGTCCTTGATGCCGCGGCTGGTCAGATAGCGGTTGAAGCGCGCCTGGTAGATCGCGGAGATCGGGCCGAGGCCCATCGACACGGTGGGGAACTCCCACAGCCAGGGCAGACGCCGCGGGTGCGGGTAGGACGGCAGGCCGTTGCCGCCCGCCTCCCGGCGGAAGTTGTCGAGCTGCTCCTCGCCGATCCGGCCGTCGAGGAACGCGCGGGCGTAGATGCCGGGGGAGGCGTGGCCCTGGATGTAGAGCTGGTCGCCGGAGCCGTCCCCCTCCTTGCCGCGGAAGAAGTGGTTGAAGCCGGTCTCGTAGAGCCACGCGGCCGAGGCGAAGGTGGCGATGTGGCCGCCGACGCCGTACTTGCTGCCGCGGGTCACCATCGCCGCCGCGTTCCAGCGGTTCCAGGCGGTGATGCGCTGCTCCATCGCCTCGTCGCCGTCCACGGCGGGCTCGGCCGCGGTGGGGATGGTGTTGACGTAGTCGGTCTCGAGCAGCTTGGGCAGCGCGACGCCGGCGCCCTCGGCACGCTCCAGCGTGCGCCGCATCAGGTACGCGGCACGGTGCGGCCCGGCCGCCGCGGCAACGGCGTCCAGGGAGGCCTGCCACTCGGCGGTCTCCTCGGGGTCGCGGTCCGGGAGCTGGTCGAGCTCGCTCGGCTGGATGGCGTTGGGGTCGGTCATGTCGCCGCCTTCCTCAGTCGAAGGGGGTGCCCTCAGAAGGGTTCGGGGGTGCCCTTTGTCTTTGGCAGGACAGGGCTGCGGACTTCGGTGGAAGTCCGCAGGCGACAATAACTCCCTGATCGATGATCGATCAAAGGGTTGAGGGGCAAAATCTCTTGATCCGGAGAAAGTCGGCACGGGGTGCCTCCGGCGGTGGCACGCGGTGACGGTGTTTTCGCGCGTTCGCGCAGGTGAGGGGGGTTGCGCGCCGACGAGCGCCACCGGCCCCGCGCCCCTTCAGGGGCGCGGGGAACTGCGCAAGACGTTCAGCTAGGCGCGCGGTGCGCACCCCAGCACATGGGACTTGACCAGTTCCGCGATATGCGGGTCACGGCGGCGGAAGGCCGCGACCAGCTCCTCGTGCTCCTCCGCGTAGGACTGCTGCACGGTGCCGAGCCACCGTATCGACAGCGCCGTGAACACCTCGATCCCCAGCCCCTCCCAGGTGTGCAGCAGCACCGAGTTCCCCGCCGCCCGCACCAGCTCCCGGTGGAACCCCACCGTGTGCCGCACCTGCGCGGTCCCGTCCGACAGCCGGTCCGCCTCGTACAGCGCGGCGACATGCGGCTCCAGCGCCGAGCAGTCCTCCGCCAGCCGCGCCGCCGCCAGCTCCGCCGCGATCGCCTCCAGACCGGCCCGGACCGGGTAGCTCTCCTCCAGGTCGGCGGCCGTCAGGTTCCGCACCCGCACGCCCTTGTTCGGCGCCGACTCGATCAGCCGCAGCGACTCCAGCTCGCGCAGCGCCTCCCGTACGGGCGTCTGGCTGACCTCCAGCTCGGTCGCGATGCGCCGCTCCACGATCCGCTCGCCCGGCTTCCAGCGCCCGCTGATGATCCCTTCCAGGATGTGCTCGCGGATCTGTTCGCGCAGCGAGTGGACGACGGGCGCGGTCATGAGGGGCTCCTTAGCGGGGCCCGCGGGCCCCCGGGGGGCTTTGACGAATAGACAATACGGCCGGGAGCCCGCCGGGGTGGGGCGCGCGGGGGCGCTTTCGCCCAGGTGAGACGAGACTTACACGCCCCATGTGACGGTGCCCCCGTCCGGAAGCCGTGAGGGCTTCCGGACGGGGGCACCGAGGGACCGGATCAGCTGACCGGGGTCACCGCCCGGTTCACAGACCGAGCTCGACCTCGAACTCGCCCGCCTCCAGGATCGCCTTGACCGCCGTCAGGTAACGGGCCGCGTCGGCGCCGTCCACCAGACGGTGGTCGTAGGAGAGGGTCAGGTACGTCATGTCGCGGATGCCGATGACGGGACCGTCCTCGGTCTCCACGACGGCCGGACGCTTGACCGTGGCGCCGATGCCGAGGATCGCGACCTGGCCCGGCGGCACGATGATCGTGTCGAAGAGCGCGCCGCGCGACCCGGTGTTGGAGATGGTGAAGGTCGCGCCGGACAGCTCGTCCGGGGTGATCTTGTTGCCGCGGACCTTGCCCGCCAGCTCCGCCGTGGCCTTGGCGATACCGGCGAGGTTGAGGTCGCCGGCGTTCTTGATGACCGGGGTCATCAGGCCCTTCTCGGAGTCCACCGCGATACCGATGTTCTCGGTGTCGAAGTAGGTGATGGTCCCCTCGGCCTCATTGATCTTGGCGTTGATCGGCGCGTGGGCCTTCAGCGCCTGGGCCGCGGCCTTGACGAAGAACGGCATCGGGGAGAGCTTGACGCCCTCGCGGGCCGCGAACGCGTCCTTGGCCCGGCCGCGCAGCTTCATCAGACGGGTGACGTCGACCTCGACGACCGAGGACAGCTGGGCCTGCTCGTGCAGGGCCTTGACCATGTTGTCGCCGATGACCTTGCGGATCCGCGGCATCTTCACGGTCTGGCCGCGCAGCGGGGACGCCTCCAGGACCGGCGCCTTCCTGGCGGCCGCCGGAGCGGCGGCCGGGGCCGGGGCAGCGGCGGCGGCCTTCGCGGCCTCGGCGGCGGCGAGCACGTCCTGCTTGCGGATACGGCCGCCGACGCCGGTGCCCTTGACGGTGGACAGGTCGACGCCGTTCTCGGCGGCGAGCTTGCGCACCAGCGGGGTCACGTAGGCGCCCTCGTCCGAGGCCTGGGCGGCGGCCGGAGCCGGAGCCGCGGGAGCCTGCGGAGCCGGAGCCGGAGCCGGAGCCGGAGCCGCGGGAGCCTGCGGAGCCGGAGCGGGCGCCGGGGCGGCCTGCTGCGGAGCCGGGGCGGCCGGGGCGGGCGCCGGAGCCGGAGCGGGTGCCGGAGCCGGGGTGGGCTCGGGCTGCGCCGGGGCGGCCGGGGCCTCCTGGGCGGGGGCGGCGGCCGGAGCGGCGCCGGCCTCGCCGATGACGGCGAGCTTCGCGCCGACCTCGGCGGTCTCGTCCTCGCCGACCACGATCTCCAGCAGGGTGCCGGACGCGGGGGCGGGGATCTCGGTGTCGACCTTGTCGGTGGAGACCTCGAGCAGCGGCTCGTCGGCCTCGACGGTGTCGCCCACCGACTTCAGCCAGCGGGTGACGGTGCCCTCGGTGACGGACTCGCCGAGCGCGGGCAGGACCACGTCCGTGCCCTGCGCCGAAGCGCCGCCGGCCGAGGCCTCGGCGGTGGGCGCCGGGGCCGGGGCGGCCTGCTCGGTGGACGGCTGGGCCTGCGGCTCCGGCGCGGGGGCCGGCGGGGCCGCCTGCTCGGCGGCGGGCGCCTCGGTGGCCGCGGGGGCGCCGCTGCCGTCGTCGATCAGGGCCAGCTCGGCGCCGACCTCGACCGTCTCGTCCTCGGCGACCTTGATGGAGGACAGCACGCCGGAGGCAGGGGCCGGGATCTCGGTGTCGACCTTGTCGGTCGACACCTCGAGCAGCGGCTCGTCGGCCTCGACGCGCTCGCCCTCGGCCTTCAGCCAGCGGGTGACAGTGCCCTCGGTGACGCTCTCGCCGAGCGCCGGAAGGGTTACGGAAACCGCCATGGTTTCGGTTGCTCCTTAGAAGTGCGGAAGTCTGTGTCGTCGCGCCCGGTGACTGAGGGCGTCAGTCGTGGGAGTGCAGGGGCTTGCCGGCCAGGGCCAGGTGGGCCTCGCCGAGCGCCTCGTTCTGCGTCGGGTGGGCGTGCACGAGCTGGGCCACCTCGGCCGGCAGCGCCTCCCAGTTGTAGATCAGCTGCGCCTCGCCGACCTGCTCGCCCATACGGTCGCCGACCATGTGGACGCCGACCACCGCACCGTCCTTGACCTGGACGAGCTTGATCTCGCCCGCGGTCTTCAGGATCTTGCTCTTGCCGTTGCCCGCGAGGTTGTACTTCAGGGCGACGACCTTGTCCGCACCGTAGATCTCCTTGGCCTTGGCCTCGGTGATGCCGACGGAGGCGACCTCCGGGTGGCAGTAGGTCACCCGCGGGACGCCGTCGTAGTCGATCGGGACGGTCTTCAGACCGGCCAGCCGCTCCGCCACCAGGATGCCCTCGGCGAAGCCGACGTGGGCGAGCTGGAGCGTCGGGACGAGGTCGCCCACGGCCGAGATCGTCGGCACGTTGGTGCGCATGTACTCGTCGACCAGGACGTAGCCGCGGTCCATGGCGACCCCGGCCTCCTCGTAGCCCAGGCCCTGCGAGACCGGGCCGCGGCCGACGGCGACGAGCAGGACCTCGGCCTCGAACGTCTTGCCGTCCGCCAGGGTGACCTTGACGCCGTCCTGGGTGTACTCGGCCTTCTCGAAGAAGGTGCCCAGGTTGAACTTGATGCCGCGCTTGCGGAACGCGCGCTCGAGCAGCTTGGAGCTGTTCTCGTCCTCGACCGGGACGAGGTGCTTCATGCCCTCGATGATGGTGACGTCGGTGCCGAACGACTTCCACGCGGACGCGAACTCGACCCCGATGACGCCGCCGCCCAGGACGATCGCGGACTTCGGCACGCGGTCCAGGACCAGGGCGTGGTCGGAGGAGATGATCCGGTCGCCGTCGATCTCCAGGCCCGGCAGCGACTTCGGCACGGAGCCGGTCGCCAGCAGGACGTGGCGGCCCTGGAGGCGCTGGCCGTTCACGTCGACGGAGGTGGGGGAGGACAGCCGGCCCTCACCCTCGATGTAGGTGATCTTGCGGGAGGCGATCAGCCCCTGAAGACCCTTGTACAGGCCGGCGATCACGTCGTCCTTGTACTTGTGGACGGCCGCGATGTCGATGCCCTCGAAGGTGGCCTTCACACCGAACTGCTCGCTCTCGCGGGCCTGGTCGGCGATCTCACCCGCGTGCAGCAGGGCCTTGGTGGGGATGCATCCGTTGTGCAGGCAGGTACCGCCGACCTTGCCCTTCTCGATCAGGGCGACGTCCAGGCCCAGCTGCGCCCCGCGCAGGGCCGCGGCGTACCCACCGCTGCCACCGCCGAGGATCACTAGGTCGAAAACGGTGCTGGCGTCGTTCGCCACGTCACGTCCTCCATGCATGTGCGCCACGCCGGTCTCCAGTGACCGGTCGGCGGCTGGTGTCCGGCCGCTCTATGTTCTCGGCCCTTGTGTGGGGCCCTGTCCTGCCGAGCCCTATCCTCGCACTTGTCGGGGCCGTACGAGACGCCGGGCCGTGGTGTGAGACGTCCCACTCCCCGGTGACGGGGCCCCGTCGCACCCGCGTACGAGGCCCGTCACCCGAGGCCGTGTCAGCTCAGCTCGCCCGCGGCGGCCCGCTCCGCCAGCCGCACCAGGGTGCGCACCGCGGAACCGGTCCCGCCCTTGGGGGTGTAGCCGAAGGGGCCGCCCTCGTTGAAGGCGGGGCCCGCGATGTCGAGGTGGGCCCAGGTGATGCCCTCGCCGACGAACTCGCGCAGGAACAGGCCGGCGACCAGGCCGCCGCCCATCCGCTCGCCCATGTTGGCGATGTCGGCGGTCGACGACTCCATGCCCTTGCGCAGGTGCTCCGGCAGCGGCATCGGCCAGGCCGGCTCGCCCGCCTCCTCGGCGGCCTCGTGCACCGCGGCGCGGAAGGCGTCGTCGTTGGCCATGATGCCGAAGGTGCGGCTGCCCAGCGCCAGCATCATGGCGCCGGTCAGGGTCGCCACGTCCACGATGGCGTCCGGCTTCTCCTGAGAGGCCGCCCACAGCGCGTCCGCCAGGACCAGCCGGCCCTCGGCGTCGGTGTTGAGCACCTCGACGGTCTTGCCGCTGTACATGCGCAGCACGTCACCCGGGCGGGTCGCCGAGCCGGAGGGCATGTTCTCGGCCAGCGCCAGCCAGCCGGTGACGTTGACCTCCAGGCCGAGGCGGGCGGCGGCGACGACGGCGGCGAACACGGCGGCGGCGCCGCTCATGTCGCACTTCATCGTCTCGTTGTGGCCGGCCGGCTTGAGCGAGATGCCGCCCGAGTCGTAGGTGATGCCCTTGCCGACCAGCGCGAGGTGCTTCTTCGCCTTGGACGAGGTGTAGGACAGCTTCACCAGGCGGGGACCGGACGCGGAGCCGGCGCCGACGCCGAGGATGCCGCCGTAGCCGCCCTTGACGAGGGCCTTCTCGTCGAGCACCTGCACCTTGATGCCGTGCTCCTTCGCCGCCGTCTGCGCGACCGCCGCGAACGCCTCGGGGTTGAGGTCGTTCGGCGGGGTGTTGATCAGGTCGCGGGCCCGGTTGAGCTCCTCCGACACGGCGACGGCGCGCTCGACGGCCGCCTTGTACGCCTTGTCGCGGGGCTTGCCGCCGAGCAGCGCGGCCTCGGCGAGCGGGGCCTTGCCGTTCTTGCCGTTCTTCGCGTCGCCCTGGTCCTTGTAGGCGTCGAAGGAGTACGCGCCGAGCAGCACGCCCTCGGCGACCGCGCCGGCGTCGGCGGCGTCCGCCAGGGGCAGCGCGAACGCGGCCTTCTTCGTGCCGGCGAGGGCGCGGGCGGCGGCGCCGGCCGCCTTGCGCAGCGCCTCGGCGTCGTAACCGGAGTCCTTTCCGGGCTGGGAGCCGAGGCCCACCGCCACGACGAGCGGCGCCTTGAAGCCGGCCGGCGCGGGGAGCTTGGTCACCTCGCCCTCGGCACCGGACGCGCCGAGGGTCTCCAGGACACCGGCCAGGTTGCCGTCGTACGCCTGGTCCACGGCCTCGGCGCCCGGTGCGACGACGGGTCCCCCGGGCTTGGACGCGGAGCCCTTGGCGACACCGATCACGATCGCGTCGGCGCGCAGGCCGGCGACCGCGGCGGTGCTGAGAGTCAGAGCAGTCACGGTGGTGAATTCTCGCTTCCGATGTGAAGTTTCAGTGGCCGAAGGGTGTGGGTCGACCGGGCCCGGCAGCCGACCCTAATCGTGACGTCCGGGTGCGATCCCGTCGGGGCCTCCCCCGGTGCGGCGAACACTCGGCCCCGAGCCTACGCGCGTGTGCGCCCGCGTTCATGGCCGGTGCGCCCGGCCCCGCGGCGGGTTCCCCGTCCCGGGGCGGCCGACACCGGGCCGAGAGCGCGGCCGTCCGCCGCCGTTGTGGCCGGGCGGGGCTCGGACGCGGGGACCGTGGGCGGCCGGTGCGGTCGCGGCGGTGGCCGGTTCGCGTGCCCGGGGGCCACGGGGCGGGTGATCATACGGGTGTTGCTGTGCCGCCGTCTGCGGCGGCCCGAGTACCTGGGGGAACGTCCGGTGAGAAGAGTGTGCGCGCTTGTGGTCCTGCTGGCCCTGGTGCTGACGGGGTGTTCCGGGAGCTCCGGCGGCGCGGACGCGGGACCGTCGCCGGAGCCGTCGGGGGAGCCGTCGGGGGAGTGGTGGCGGCCGCGGCCCGGTCTGGACTGGCAGTGGCAGCTCACCGGCCGCCTGGACACCTCCGTCGACGTCCCGGTCTACGACATCGACGGCTTCCACCACTCGAAGGAGACCGTCGACGCGCTGCACCGTGACGGCCGCAAGGTCGTCTGCTACCTGTCCACCGGGGCCTGGGAGGACTTCCGCCCCGACGCGGACGACTTCCCGAGGTCGGTCATCGGCCGGGGCAACGGCTGGGAGGGCGAGCGCTGGCTCGACATCCGCCGCACCGACGTCCTGGAGCCGCTGATGGCCGAACGCCTCGACATGTGCCGGGACAAGGGCTTCGACGCGGTGGAGCCGGACAACATGGACGGCTACCGCAACCGCACCGGCTTCCCGCTCACGGCAGCCGACCAGCTCCGCTACAACCGGCTGATCGCCCGGCTCGCGCACGAGCGCGGCATGGCCGTCGGCCTGAAGAACGACCTGGACCAGATCCCCGACCTGGTCGGCGACTTCGACTTCGCGGTCAACGAGCAGTGCGCCCAGTACGGCGAGTGCGGAAGGCTCACCCCGTTCGTCGAGGCGGGCAAGGCCGTCTTCCACGCCGAGTACGAGCTGCCCACCGGCCGCTTCTGCGCCGACTCCCGCCGTCTGAAGCTGAGTTCGCTGCTCAAGAGGTACGCACTGGACGCGTGGCGGCGAACCTGCTGAGCTCCACGGACGCCACCGAGGTGCCGGCGGCCCGGTCGGCGAGGGAGCGCCGCCGGCAGCGAGGCCGGCGTCACCGTTTCAGCCCAGTGACATGACGACGAGCGCGGTCGTCGCCGCCGTCTCCGCGACCCCGCCGAACACATCGCCGGTCACCCCGCCGAACCTTCGCACGCAACGCCGCAGCAGCAGTTCGGCCGTCCCCGCCGCCGCCACCACCGCCAGCCCGGCGCGCACCGCGTCGTACGCCCCCAGCGCCGCGCCCGCGCCCGCGAGCAGCCCCGCCGCCAGCACCAGGGTGACCGCCGCGCCCCGCGCCGGCACCACGCCCGCGACCTCCGCGCCCAGCCCTTCCGGCCGGGCGGCCGGCACACCGGTGCGCGCGGCCAGGGTGAGGGCGACCCGCGCCGCGACCGCCGACACCACGGCGGCCAGCGCGCCCCGCCCCCAGGAACCGCCGTACGCCTGCGCCAGCGCGGCCACCTGCGCCAGCAGCACGAGCACCAGGGTGAGCACCCCGAACGGTCCGACGTCCGACTGCTTCATGATCCGCAGCGCGTCCTCGGCGGGCCTGCCGCTGCCCAGACCGTCCGCGGTGTCGGCCAGCCCGTCCAGGTGCAGCCCCCGGGTCAGCGCGGCCGGCACGGCGACGGAGGCCACGGCGGCGAGCAGCGGCCCCGCCCCGAGAAGCAGCAGTGCCAGTCCCGTCGCGGCGGCGAGCACGCCCACCGCCAGGCCGACCACGGGCGCGCAGAGCATGCCCGCCCGCGCGGCCGAACGGTCCCAGCGGGTCAGCCCGGCCGGGAGCACGGTGAGGGTGCCGAAGGCGAAGCGGAGGCCGTCGGCAGGGGAGGCGGAGGACGCGGGGGAGGGCTCGGGCACCGGCGCAGATTACCCGGCGGTCACCAGGGCGCCGGGTGCGGCCATGAATAAAGTACGCATATGGGACAGTGGCTGGAGCGGAACATCATCGAGCCGGGCAAGCTGCCGCTGCTCATCGCCCTGACCGCGTTCGTCCTCACCTTCGTGATCACGCGGATCATCACCCGCCTGATCCGGGCCGGCAAAGGCCCCTTCGGCAACGTCACCGCGGGCTCGGTGCACATCCACCACGTGGTGCCGGGCGTCATCCTCACCGTCATCGGCGGCTTCGGCGCGGTGGCGAGCGGGGGGCACGGTTCCGGCCCGTACCTCAGCGCGGTGCTGTTCGGCGTCGGCGCGGGGCTCGTGCTCGACGAGTTCGCGCTGATCCTGCACCTGGACGACGTGTACTGGTCCGAGGCCGGACGCAAGAGCGTGGAGATGGTGGTGCTCACGGCGGCGCTGGTGGTTCTGCTGCTGGCCGGATTCGCGCCGTTCGGCGTCAACGACCTCTCCCAGCAGGAACTCCAGAACCGCGCGGGCGTGCTGAGCGGCATCGCGGTCAACTTCGGCTTCGCGCTGATCGCCCTGAGCAAGGGGAAGGTCCGCCTCGCGGTGTTCGGCGTGATCGTCCCGGTGGTGGCGGTCATCGGGTCCGTGCGCCTGGCCCGCCCCGGCTCGCCCTGGGCCAAACGCTTCTACCGGCACCGTTACCGGGCCCGCGCCAAGTCCCTGCTCCGGGCCTACCACCACGACCGCCGCTGGACCCGCCCGGCCCGGGCGGTCCAGGACTGGCTCGGAGGCAAGCCGGACGCGCCCCGTCCCTTGGAACCCGGCAAGTGAAACCCCCTCCAGGGGCGCGGGGAACTGCGCGAAGGGGGTCCGGGGGCGAAGCCCCCGAGGCGGGATGGTCCCCTCCCGGGTTTTCAGAGGCACCGTGGGTTTCGCTGCCGTTCGCGCAGTTCCCCGCGCCCCTGAGGGGCGTTTCTCCCCCCCCCCCGCCCCGGAGGGGCACCGCGCCTCCCCGCGCGTTCGGAGGGCGCCGACCTCACGCCTCCTTGGCAAGCTCCTGCCGGACAGGCAACTCCGCGGCCAGCGCCGCCGCGGCCCGCACCAACGGCAGAGCCAGCAACCCCCCCGCGCCTTCCCCCACCGCGACCCCCTGCGGCAGCACCGGCTCCAGCGCCATCCGGTCCAGCGCCTTCGCCTGCCCCGGCTCCCCGCTCGCATGCGACGCCAGCCACCAGTCCGGCGCCCGGAACGCCACCCGCTGCGCCACCAGCGCACACGCCGCCGTCACCACCCCGTCCAGCAGCACCGGCAGCTTCCGCACCGCGCTCTGCAGCAGGAACCCGGTCATCGCGGCGAGGTCCGCCCCGCCCACCGTCGCCAGCAGCCGCAGCTGATCCCCCAGCACCGGCCGCGCCCGGCGCAACGCGTCCCGGATCGCCGCGCACTTGCGCATCCACGCCAGGTCGTCGATCGGCAGGCCGCCGCGCCCGGTCACCACCGAGGCGTCCGTCCCGCACAGCGCCGCCACCAGCACGCCCGCCGCGGTCGTGCCGCCGACGCTGACGTCACCCAGCACCACCAGGTCCGTACCGGAGTCGGCCTCCTCGTCCGCCACGGCCATCCCCGCGCGGAACGCCGCCTCGGCCTCCTCCAGGGTCAGCGCGTCCTCGACGTCGATGCACCCGCTGCCGCGCCGCACCCGGTGGCGTACGACGTCCTCGGGCAGCGACGCCGGGTCGCAGTCCAGCGCCATGTCGACCACCCGCACCGGCACGTCCAGCCGCCGCGCCAGCACGGAGACCGGCCGGCCGCCCTCCAGCACGTCCCGCACCAGTTCCACGGCGGTGCCCGCAGAACGCGCGGAGACCTCCCGCCGCGCGATCCCGTGGTCGCCGGCGAACAGCACCACCCGCGGCCGCTCCACCGGCCGCACCGGCACCGAGGACTGCGCCGCGGCCAGCCACTCACCCAGGTCGTCCAGGCGGCCCAGCGACCCGGGCGGCACCACCAGACGGGCCCGGTGCTCCTCCGCGTCACGGCGCACCCCGCCGTCCGGACGCTCGATCAGATCGGTGAAGTCGTCGAGATTAAGCGAGCTCATTCGCCGAACAGTACCGGCCCTCGTCGAACACCCCGGAGCGCCGGTCGTCCCCGCGTTCGCGGCCTCACCCCCACCACGCCACCCCGGCCGTGATCCACCCCGTGAGGCCCTCCCGTACGTAACGTTTTGCTCGGGAATGCCGGAGATCCCTCCGTGCGTCCCCGACCGTCCCCGCACGTCGCGCCACCCGCGTGCCGTACGACCTCACGCCGGGAGCCGCCCATGTCCGCCACCGCCCCCGACACCGCGTTCCCCGCCCCGCACGGCTCCGCCCGCGTGCACGAACCGCGCCGCCCGGACTGCCCCTGGTGCGGCTCCGCGCGGCTGCGCACCCGGCTGAGAACGGGGGACCTGCGCCGGCACCGGCCCGGGCTGTTCACCGTCGACGAGTGCCGCGACTGCGGCCACACCTTCCAGAACCCCCGGCTCACCCCCGAGGGCCTGGCCTTCTACCGGCGCGCGGTGCGCGGCGCCCCCCGCGACCCCGCCACCGAACGGGTCCTCGCCCTGCACGCCGTACGCCACCGCCGCCGCGCCACGGCCCGCGCGATGCTGCCGTTCGGGGAGCCGGAGAGCTGGCTGGACGTCGGCACCGGAAACGCCCGCTTCCCGGAGACCGCGCGGGAGTTCTTCCCGTACACCGCGTTCGACGGCACCGACCTCACCCCGCGCGTCGAGCGGGCCCGTGAGCTCGGCCGGGTCGAGGAGGCCCACGTGGGGCCGCTCACCGACCCCCGGGTGCTGGCCCGGCTGGCCGGCCGCTACGACGTGGTCAGCCTGCTGCACCACCTGGAGCGCACCACCGACCCGCGCGCCGAACTGCACGCCGCCCTCGACGCCCTGCGCCCCGGCGGGCACCTGATCGTCGAGACGCTCGACCCGCGCTGCGCGTACGCCGCCCTGTTCGGCCGCTGGTGGCTGCCCTACGACCAGCCCCGCCGGCTGCACCTGCTGCCCCGCCGCAACCTCCGCGAGGAACTCGAGGCGCGCGGCTGCGAGATCGTCACCGCCGGCCACCGCGCCGCCCACGTACCCCACGACCTGGCCGGCCTCGCCGCCCTCGCCCTCTCCCACGCCCTCCCCGCCCCGGACACCCCCTGGCGAGCCGTCCCGCCCTCCCCGGCCCGGCAGCGGCTGAGAACGGTGCTGCTGCGCGCCGGCACCCCCCTGGTCGTCGCGGCGGCGGCGGGCGACCTGGCCCTGGCCCCCCTGATCCGCCACACCCCGTTCGCCAACACCTACCGGCTGATCGCCCGCACACCGAAGCCGCGGCCTCAGCCCCGCAGCACCAGCGCCTGACCCGCCACCACCAGCAGCACCTGTTCGCACTCCTGGGCGAACGCCGCGTTCAGACGGCCCAGTTCGTCGCGGTAGCGGCGGCCGGACGCGGTGGCGGGGACGATGCCGGAGCCGACCTCGTTGGAGACCGCGACCACCGTGCGGCGGGTCTCGCGGACCGCGTCCGTGAGGGCCCGTACGCGGTCGCGGAGGGCGCGTTCGCCGCCGTCCGCCCACTCCGCGTCGTCCCAGGCGCCCACCGCGTCCATCGCGTCCGTCAGCCACAGCGACAGGCAGTCGACCAGGAGCGGCGGGCCGTCGCCCTTGAGCAGCGGCACCAGGTCGCAGGTCTCCACGGTCCGCCAGGACCCCGGCCGCCGCTCCTGGTGCGCCGACACCCGCGCCGCCCACTCCGTGTCGCCGTTGCGCGAGCCGCCGGTCGCCACGTACAGCACCTCGGGGAAGGACTCCAGGCGCCGTTCCGCCTCCACCGACTTGCCCGACCGCGCCCCGCCCAGCACCAGCGTGCGGCGCGGCACGTCGGGCACGTCCTCGTACGCGCCGACCTCCAGCGTGGTGCCGTCCGGCACGGCGCGCGCCCCCGCGGCCGCGAGCCGGCGCCGTACCTCGGGGCCCGGCGGCACGTCGTGGTCCAGGTGCACGGCGATCACGTCCGTGGTCGGCACCACCGCGCCCGTCTCCCGGAGCCGCGCCAGCGCGTCCGGGCGGCCCACCACGTCCAGCACGACCATCGCGTACGGCTCGGCCGGCGCCTCGAGACCGGCGGGGGCGCCGCCCGGCGGCAGATACAGCAGCCGCTGCCCGTCGGGACCGGTCACCGCGTACCCGGTGCCGGGCGCGTCCAGCGCCACCGCCCGCACCCGGTGCCCCGTCAGCAGCGCCAGCTCCCGCCCGTCCGGCACCCGCCCCGGCTGCGGCAGCCCGGCCGGCACCTCCACCGCCGGCCCGTCGTGCGGGTGCGACAGCAGCACCTGGCGCACCCCGCCCAGCGAACGCCCCGCACGGGCCGCGGCGAAGGCCGCGCCGGGGGTCAGGTCGAGCAGCAGCGCGCCGTCCACCAGCAGCGAGGCCGCAGCCCGCGCGTCCGGTCCCAGCGCGCACGCGCAGGCCGCGCAGGGACAGTCGGGGCGGGGCAGTCCCGCCGGGGCGCCGGTGCCGAGCAGAGTCAGTTCCACGCCCCGATTCTCGCCTTTCCCCACAGCCGATGCCCGTCCGACTACGCTCTTGGTCAGGAGCCGGACCAAGATCCGGCTTCTGCTGTGCAGTGAGCTCACACGCTTGGGAGGCGTACATGGCGGCATGGACGTGGCGGTTCGAGAAGGCCGACGGGACGCAGGTCGAGCCCGCGGTGACGCCGGAGGAGTTCACCACGCAGGGGGACGCCGAGTCCTGGATCGGGGAGAACTGGAAGGCCCTCCTGGAGGGCGGCGCCGACCAGGTCCGGCTGCTGGAGGACGGCACCGAGATCTACGGCCCGATGAGCCTGCACGCGGACGGGACCACGGCGGCGGAGACCGAGAGCGCCGGCGAAGGCGCGTGAGCCGAGGTCACCGGGGCCGGGGCCACCGGGGCCGAGGTCACCGCGGCTGAGGTTCTCCGGGGCTGAGCCCTCAGCCCCGGACCCCGCACAGGTGCAGCAGCGCGGCGATCCCCCGGTACGGGTCCGTGCGCCCGGCCCGGTCCTCGACCGCCAGCACCGCGTCCAGGTCGTCCGGCAGCACCGCGTCGTCCGCCGCCGTGTCCGTGAAGACCCGCACGCCGTACCAGGTGTGCAGCGGCGCCCCGATCCCCGCGAGCGTCGACGTCAGCCGCTTCAGCCCGTACGACGCCGTCGGCGTGCAGAACGCCGCCAGCGCCCCCGCCCAGTCGCCCGACAGACCCGCCCGCATCGCCGCCGCGTCGCCGTTGCGCACGAGCAGCGACAGCATCCCGCCGGGCGCCAGCATCCGGGCCACCCCCGCGAGCAGCGCGTCCGGATCCTCCACGTCGTCCATGAGCACGCCATGACAGAGCACGACGTCGAAACTGCCCGGCAGGAAGTGCACACCCGTGTCCCCGGCATGCCCCTCGATGATCCGCATCCGCTCCCGGATGCCCTCCGGCTCCCCGGCGAACGCCTCCCGGACCGCCGCGATCGACGCGGCGTCCTGCTCGACGCCCGTCACCTGATGGCCGGCCCGGGCCAGCCGCAGCGCCTGCGCGCCCCGGCCCATGCCCACGTCGAGCACCCGCAGCCGCTTCCCGACCGGGAAACGCCCGACTATCTGCTCCTCCAGCTGGCGGGCCACCAGCTCCTCACGGACGACGTCACGCAGACGGCCGGGCCCGCAAGGCGGACCCGGCGCCGTCGTACCGTGCGCGAACGGGGTGGCGCTCAGGGCCGCTCCCCGCGCTTCACCTGGGGCTTGGGCAGCCGCAGCCGGCGCATCTGGAGCGTGCGCATCAGCGCGTAGGCCACCGCGCCGCGCCGGTTCTCGTCGGGGAAGCGCTCGGCGAGCGTCTTCTTCAGACGGAAGCCCGTCACGACCGAGTCGAGCACGATCATCACGATGACGACCAGCCACAGCAGCAGCGCGATGTTCTGCAGCTGCGCCACCTGCACCATGCTCAGCACGAGGATGACCACGGCCATCGGCAGGAACCACTCCGCGATGTGGAAGCGCGAGTCCACGAAGTCACGGGCGAACCGGCGCACCGGGCCCTTGTCGCGCGCGGGCAGGTACCGCTCGTCGCCGCTGGCCAGCGCCTGGCGCTGACGCTCCAGTGCGGCACGGCGCTCCTCGCGCTGACGCTTGGCGGCCTCCTTGCGCGACATCGTCGTGTTGGCCACGCTGCGGCGCTGCGACTGGGCCGCGCTGCGCTTGGGTGTGGGGCGGCCCTTGGGGGCCTCGGGGTGACGGGGCTGCATGGAGTCGGTCACCGTCGCCTTGTCGGCGCCCGGTGCCTTCTCTTCCTTGGCACGGCTACGGAACACAAAACCCAAGGGTACGGGGTGGCCGGGGTTGGACCACAGCCCCGCGGGGAACGATCCGGCAACACCGGACGTCTCTCCTAGGACAGATGGGGACGTAGCGGGGGCCTCCGGGACGACCGGCGGCCGCCACCCCGGGGACCACCTACTCCCTACGCCGGATCAGGAGGGTACTCACTCGTCCTTGGGGATGAGCGCATCCGTCCCCGGACAGTGCGGTAATGGATGCAGGGCCCGTACTGTGGGTTCTGTCGCAGTCACTGGAGCTGGAGTCCGTCAGAAGGGGGCGCGCGAAGCCCATGAGCGGTGTCATGAAGCGTATGGGGATGATCTTCCGCGCGAAGGCGAACAAGGCCCTTGACCGGGCCGAGGACCCGCGCGAGACCCTCGACTACTCGTACCAGAAGCAGTTGGAGCTGCTCCAGAAGGTCCGCCGTGGCGTCGCCGACGTGGCGACCAGCCGCAAGCGCCTGGAGCTCCAGCTCAACCAGCTCCAGTCCCAGTCGTCGAAGCTGGAGGACCAGGGCCGCAAGGCGCTCGCGCTGGGCCGCGAGGACCTGGCCCGCGAGGCCCTCTCCCGCCGCGCCGCCCTCCAGCAGCAGGTGACGGACCTGGAGACCCAGCACGCCACGCTCCAGGGCGAGGAGGAGAAGCTGACGCTGGCCGCGCAGCGCCTCCAGGCCAAGGTGGACGCCTTCCGCACCAAGAAGGAGACCATCAAGGCCACCTACACCGCCGCCCAGGCGCAGACCCGGATCGGCGAGGCCTTCTCCGGCATCTCCGAGGAGATGGGCGACGTCGGCCTGGCCATCCAGCGGGCCGAGGACAAGACCGCCCAGCTCCAGGCCCGGGCCGGCGCGATCGACGAGCTGCTCGCCTCCGGCGCCCTGGACGACCAGTCCGGCATGCACAAGGACGACATCCAGGCCGAGCTGGACCGGCTCTCCGGCGGCACGGACGTGGAGCTCGAACTGCAGCGCATGAAGGCCGAGCTGGCCGGGGGCACCTCCGGCGACCGGCAGGCCCTCGAGGGCGGCCAGGACCAGGCGCAGCCGCAGACCCGGCAGCAGCCGCAGGACACCCCGCGCTTCGACAAGCAGTAGCCCACGCCGAGGAGGGCGACATGATCGTACGGATCATGGGGGAGGGGCAGCTGACGCTGGAGGAGAGCCGGCTGCCCGAGCTGAACAAGCTGGACGAGGAACTGCTCGCCGAGATGGAGAACGGCGACGGACCCGGCTTCCGCGCCACGCTCCAGGCCCTGCTGGACAAGGTGCACGAGCTGGGCGAGCCGCTGCCGGACGACTCCCTGGAGCCGTCCGACCTCATCCTCCCGGCCCCCGGCGCCACCCTCGAGGAGGTCCGCGACCTCCTCACCGACGACGGCCTCATCCCGGGGACCTGAGACGTCCCCGGGACAACCGGATCCGGCCGTCCGCGAAGAGGCAGTCCGCAGAGAGGGGGGAGCCGGGGCCGCGCCGCACGGGCGTCCGCCCCGGTCACCGCAACCAGCCGTGAGCACCCTGACACGCGCCCGCTGCCGGGCGCGGGCCCACCCGGCCGCCGTGGACACGGTGCTGGCCGTCGGCGTCCTGCTGTGCATGGTCGCCGGGTCCTTCGTCGAACCGCACGACCCCGAGGGGGTCAGCTGGGGCCTGCGCACCCCCGACCCGCTCAGCCTGGTCCTGATGACGCTCGGCGCCGCCGCGCTCGTCTTCCGCCGCCGCGCCCCCCGCACGGTGCTCGGCGTCGCGGGCGGCCTCTCCGTCGTCGAGTCCGTCACCGGCGACCCCCGCGCCCCCGTCGCCATGTGCGCGGTGATCGCCCTCTACACCGTCGCCGCCTCCACCGACCGCCCCACCACCTGGCGGCTCGGCCTGCTCACCATGACCGTCCTCACCGGCACCGCGATGGCCGCCGGGCCCCTGCCCTGGTACGCCCAGGAGAACCTGGCGATCCTCGCCTGGACCGGCATCGGCGCCACCGGCGGGGACGCCGTCCGCAGCCGCCGCGCCTTCGTCCAGGCCATCCGCGAGCGCGCCGAACGCGCCGAACGCACCCGCGAGGAGGAGGCCCGCCGCCGGGTCGCCGAGGAGCGCCTGCGCATCGCCCGCGACCTGCACGACGTGGTCGCCCACCACATCGCCCTGGTCAACGTGCAGGCCGGGGTCGCCGCCCACGTCATGGACAAGCGCCCCGACCAGGCCAAGGAGGCCCTCGCCCACGTCCGCGAGGCCAGCCGCCACGCGCTCGGCGAACTGCGCGCCACCGTCGGCCTGCTGCGCCAGTCCGGCGACCCCGAGGCGCCCACCGAGCCCGCCCCCGGCCTCGACCGCCTCGACGAGCTCGCCGCCACCTTCCGCAACGCCGGGCTCCGCGTCGAGGTCGCCCGCGCCGACCAGGGCACCGAACTGCCCGCCGCCGTCGGCCTGGCCGCGTACCGGATCGTCCAGGAGGCGCTGACCAACGTGCAGAAGCACGCCGGGACCGACGCGCGCGCCGAGGTCAGCGTCGTACGCGTCGGACCGCACATCGAGGTCACCGTGCTCGACGACGGCAGCGACCAGGGCCACGACCCCACCCCCGGCGGCGGGCACGGACTGCTCGGCATGCGCGAACGCGTCACCGCCCTGCGCGGCACCCTCACCACCGGCCCCCGCTACGGCGGCGGCTTCCGCGTGCATGCGATCCTTCCCGTCGAGCCCCGCACCTCCGCCGCCCCCGGCGGCCGCCCGTGACCGACGCCCCGCTGGAGCCCGCATGACGATCCGCGTCCTGCTCGCCGACGACCAGGCACTGCTGCGCAGCGCCTTCCGCGTTCTCGTCGACTCCGAGCCGGACATGGAGGTCGTGGGCGAGGCGTCCGACGGCGCCGAGGCCGTCCGGCTGGCCCGCGAACACCTGCCCGACGTGGTCCTCATGGACATCCGCATGCCCGGCACCGACGGCCTCGCCGCCACCCGCGAGATCAGCGCCGACCCCGCCCTCGACGGGGTCCGGGTGGTGATACTGACGACCTTCGAGGTCGACGACTACGTGGTGCAGTCCCTGCGGGCCGGCGCCTCCGGCTTCCTCGGCAAGGGCGCCGAGCCCGGCGAGATGCTGGGCGCCGTGCGCATCGCCGCCGGGGGAGAGGCGCTGCTGTCCCCGCAGGCCACCAAGGGCCTGATCGCCCGCTTCCTCGCCCAGGACGGCCCGCCCGGCCCCGACCGCGACCCCGAGCGCGCCGAGCGCCTGGACTCCCTCACCGTGCGCGAGCGGGAGGTGCTGGTCCAGGTCGCCGGCGGTCACTCCAACGACGAGATCGCCGAACGCCTCGAGGTCAGCCCGCTCACCGTCAAGACCCACGTCAACCGTGCCATGGCCAAGCTGGGCGCCCGCGACCGGGCCCAGCTCGTGGTCATCGCCTACGAGTCGGGCCTGGTCCGTCCGAGGACGGACCAGGCGTAGCCGCGAGTACTGCGGCGGGAGTAGGCGCCGCGTGAAGAATCGGACCTCGGGACCACGGATCGGCCCTGGGCCATGGCCCAGGGTGTGGAGTGGGCCGCCCACTGTGCGCGCGCCCGTCTGCCGGACCTTCGCCGCTCCACGGAAAAGAGACCCTGACCCATGTCCTGGCTGTCCAGATTCAGCCTCGCGCAACGGGCGCTGATCGGACTGATGTCGATCATCGCGCTCGTCTTCGGGGCGATCGCGATACCCCAGCTCAAACAGCAGCTCCTGCCCACCATCGAACTGCCCATGGTCTCCGTGATCGCCCCCTACCAGGGCGCCTCGCCGGACGTGGTGGAGAAGCAGGTCGTCGAACCCATCGAGGACAGCCTGGAGGCCGTCGACGGCATCTCCGGCGTCACCTCGAAGGCGAGCGAGGGCAACGCCGTGATCATGGCGTCCTTCGACTACGGCAACAACACCCAGCAGCTCGTCGCCGACGTGCAGCAGGCCGTCAACCGGGCCGGCGCCCGGCTGCCGTCCGGGGTGGACCCGCAGGTCGTCGCAGGATCCACGGACGACATCCCGACCGTGGTGCTCGCCGTCACCTCCGACAAGGACCAGCAGGCGCTCGCCGACCAGCTGGACCGCACGGTGGTGCCCGCGCTGAAGAGCATCGACGGCGTAGGCCAGGTCCTGGTGGACGGCGGACGGGACCTCCAGGTCACCGTCGTCCCCGACGAGGCGAAGCTCGCCAGGGCGGGCCTGACCGGCGCGTCGGTCGCCCAGGCCCTCCAGGCCGGCGGCGCGACCGTCCCGGCCGGCTCCTTCGAGGAGAACGGCGCCAACCGCACCGTCCAGGTCGGCGGCGGCTTCACCTCCCTGCGGCAGATCCAGGACCTGATGGTCACGGCCGCCCCCGGCGAGGGCAAGCCCGTCCGCCTCGGCGACGTGGCCGCCGTCCGGCAGGAGGAGGCGCGCTCCGACTCCCTCACCCGCACCAACGGCCGGCCCAGCCTCGCCGTCATGGCCACCATGGACCACGACGGCAGCGCCGTCGCCATCTCCGAGGCCGTCGAGAAGAAGCTGCCCGGACTGCGCGAGGACCTCGGCGACGGCGCCACCCTCACCGTGGTCAGCGACCAGGGCCCCGCGGTCTCGAAGGCCATCGACGGCCTCACCACCGAGGGCGCGCTCGGCCTGCTCTTCGCCGTGCTGGTGATCCTCGTCTTCCTCGCGTCGGTTCGCTCCACCCTCGTCACGGCGGTGTCCATCCCGCTGTCGGTGGTGCTCGCGCTGATCGTGCTGTGGACCCGCGACCTGTCCCTCAACATGCTGACCCTGGGCGGTCTGACCATCGCCATCGGCCGGGTCGTCGACGACTCCATCGTCGTCCTGGAGAACATCAAGCGGCACCTCGGCTACGGCGAGGAACGCCACTCCGCGATCATGAACGCGGTGCGCGAGGTGGCCGGAGCGGTCACCTCCTCCACCCTCACCACCGTCGCCGTGTTCCTGCCGATCGGCCTGGTCGGCGGCATGGTGGGCGAGCTGTTCGGCTCCTTCAGCCTCACCGTCACCGCGGCGCTGCTGGCGTCCCTGCTGGTGTCGCTGACGGTCGTCCCGGTGCTGTCGTACTGGTTCCTGCGGCCCCCGAAGGGCACCCCGGAGGACGCCGAGGAGGCCCGCAGGCAGGCCGAGGAGAAGGAGGCGAAGAGCCGCCTCCAGCGCGCCTATGTGCCCGTGCTGCGCTTCGCCACCCGGCGCCGGCTGACCAGCGTCGCCATCGCCGTCGTCGTGCTGATCGCCACCTTCGCCATGGCCCCGCTGCTGAAGACCAACTTCTTCGACGCGGGCGAGCAGCAGGTCCTGACCGTCCGTCAGGAGCTGAAGCCCGGCGCCTCCCTGGCCACGACCGACGCCCAGGCGAAGAAGGTCGAGAAGCTGCTCGCGGACACCGAGGGCGTCGAGGACTACCAGGTGACCGTCGGCTCGTCCGGCTTCATGGCGGCCTTCGGCGGCGGCACCGACACCAACCAGGCGACCTACCAGATCATGCTGGAGGACTCCGCGTCCTCCGACGACGTCCGGGACAGCATCGAGAAGGGCCTCGCCGGGCTCGACGGCATCGGCACCACCACGGTGGCGGCCGGTGACGGCTTCGGCAGCCAGGACCTCAGCGTGGTCGTGAAGGCGGCCGACGCGCAGGTGCTGAACAAGGCGGCCGAGCAGGTCCGCGACGCGGTGGCCTCCCTGGACGACGTCACCGACGTCAGCAGCGACCTGGCGCAGAGCGTGCCCCGTATCTCGGTCACGCCCAACGACAAGGCCGCCGCGGCCGGCTTCGACGCCCAGACCCTCGGGATGGCCGTCACCCAGTCGGTGAAGGGCACCCCGGCCGCCAAGGCCGTCCTCGACGACACCGAGCGGGACATCGTGATCCGCTCGGCGCGGCCCGCCACGACCGTCGAGCAGCTGCGCGCCCTGCGTCTCGGCCCGGTGAAGCTGGGTGACATCGCCACCGTCCGGCTGGTGGACGGCCCGGTCTCCATGACCCGCATCGACGGCCAGCGCGCGGCCACCGTCACCGCCCGCCCGGTCGGCGACAACACGGGCGCCGTGGGCACGGCGCTCCAGACGAAGATCGACGCGCTGACGCTGCCCGCGGGCGCGACGGCCGAGATCGGCGGCGTGACCGAGGACCAGGACGAGGCCTTCGTCAACCTGGGCCTGGCCATGCTGGCCGCCATCGCGATCGTGTTCATGCTGCTGGTCGGCACCTTCCGGTCGCTGGCCCAGCCGCTGATCCTGCTGGTGTCCGTGCCGTTCGCGGCGACCGGCGCGATCGGCCTGCTGCTGGTCACCGGCACCCCGATGGGCGTCCCGGCGATGATCGGCATGCTGATGCTGATCGGCATCGTGGTCACCAACGCGATCGTGCTGATCGACCTGATCAACCAGTACCGCGGGCAGGGCTACGGCGTCATCGACGCCGTCCTCGAGGGTGGCCGGCACCGGCTGCGGCCCATCCTGATGACGGCCCTGGCGACGATCTTCGCCCTGCTCCCGATGGCGCTCGGCGTCACCGGCGAGGGCGGCTTCATCGCCCAGCCGCTCGCGGTGGTGGTGATCGGCGGCCTGATCACGTCGACCCTGCTCACCCTGCTCCTGGTCCCGACGCTCTACGCGATGCTGGAACTCCGCAAGGAACGCCGCGTCCTCAAGCGCGCGGCGAAGCGGGAGACGCCCGGCGGGCCGCGGCCCGCCTCCGGCAAGGAGACCCCGGCGCAGGTCTGATTCGCGCGACGGCGAAGGCCCCCGTCCGGCACCGTCAGGTGCCGGACGGGGGCCTTCGCGCCGTGTGCCGTGCGCCGTTACGGCAGCGCCAGCATGCGCTCCAGGGCCAGCTTGGCGAACGCCTCGGTCTCCTTGTCCACCTCGATGCGGTTGACCAGGGTGCCCTCGGCGAGGGACTCCAGGGCCCAGACCAGGTGGGGGAGGTCGATGCGGTTCATCGTCGAGCAGAAGCAGACCGTGCGGTCGAGGAACACGATCTCCTTGTCCTCGGAAGCGAAACGGTTCGCCAGGCGGCGGACCAGGTTCAGCTCGGTGCCGATGGCCCACTTGGAGCCGGCCGGGGCCGCCTCCAGCGTCTTGATGATGTACTCGGTCGAGCCGACGTAATCCGCCGCGGCCACGACCTCGTGACGGCACTCGGGGTGCACCAGGACGTTGACGCCCGGGATGCGCTCACGTACCTCGTTCACCGAGTCCAGGCTGAAGCGGCCGTGCACCGAGCAGTGGCCGCGCCACAGGATCATCTTCGCGGCGCGCAGCTCCTCGGCGGTCAGGCCGCCGTTCGGCCGGTGCGGGTTGTAGACGACGCAGTCGTCCAGGGACATCCCCATGTCCCGCACCGCCGTGTTGCGGCCCAGGTGCTGGTCGGGGAGGAAGAGGACCTTCTCGCCCTGCTGGAACGCCCAGTCCAGGGCGCGCTTCGCGTTCGACGAGGTGCAGATCGTGCCGCCGTGCTTGCCGGTGAAGGCCTTGATGTCGGCGGAGGAGTTCATGTACGAGACGGGGACGACCTGCTCGGCGACCCCGGCCTCGGTCAGCACGTCCCAGCACTCGGCGACCTGCTCGGCGGTGGCCATGTCGGCCATGGAGCACCCGGCCGCGAGGTCCGGCAGGACCACCTTCTGGTCGTCGCCGGTGAGGATGTCGGCGGACTCGGCCATGAAGTGCACACCGCAGAAGACGATGTACTCGGCCTGCGGCCGCGCGGCCGCGTCCCGCGCCAGCTTGAAGGAGTCGCCCGTGACGTCGGCGAACTGGATGACCTCGTCACGCTGGTAGTGGTGGCCGAGGACGAAGACCTTGTCCCCGAGCTTCTCCTTGGCCGCGCGGGCGCGCTCCACGAGATCCGGGTCGGACGGCGAGGGGAGGTCGCCGGGACACTCCACACCGCGCTCGCTCTTCGGGTCGGCCTCACGGCCGAGGAGCAGCAGGGCGAGGGGCGTCGGCTGGACGTCGAGCTCCCGGGTCTGGGCGGTGGTCACGACACGCACCCTTTCTGTTCTGGCGACTTCTCGTCGAAATGACGCTATCTATCATAACCGGTTCACGTCACTTTGACGATGGCCATAGCGTCCATGTGACGTGAATCTAGGCGGCCGCCCGTTCATTCCCGGCAGACCCCGGCACGGGACGTTTTCCGCTCCGCACGGCGTGTGCGAGCATGAAGAGCGAGGCGAGGAAATCACGCGCCCGGCCCGGAATGAATCCGCGGTCCCGCCGGTTGCAACCGTCGGCAAGCAGTCTCCGTACAACCCGGGAGAGATGTAGATGTCCGTATCGGACGAGACCACCACCGTCACCGACGGCATCGTCCTGACCGACGCCGCCGCGTCCAAGGTCAAGGCCCTGCTCGACCAGGAAGGCCGTGACGACCTCGCCCTGCGCGTCGCCGTCCAGCCCGGCGGCTGCTCCGGCCTGCGCTACCAGCTCTTCTTCGACGAGCGCTCGCTCGACGGCGACGTGGTGAAGGACTTCGGCGGCGTCAAGGTCGTCACCGACCGCATGAGCGCCCCGTACCTGGGCGGCGCCACCATCGACTTCGTCGACACCATCGAGAAGCAGGGCTTCACGATCGACAACCCGAACGCCACGGGTTCCTGCGCCTGCGGCGACTCCTTCAGCTGAGCGTCGCCGGTCCGGCCGGCGGACGACCCGACGAAGGCGGCGGCCCCGTGAACACGGGACCGCCGCCTTCGTCGTGCGCGCGTGCGGCGCTCAGCGGGCGCTGGGCGGCGCGGGCAGCCGGGCGCCGCCCTTGTGCAGCGGCACCGGCTCGCCGTCCGCCGTCACCACCTGGCGGTCGCCGAGCGGGGCGTCCAGCCGCAGCGTCCGCTCGTACTGCTTGGCGATCAGGATGCACACCTTGTCCGGCCAGGGCGTCTCGGTCACCCGCACGGTGACCTTGCCCGCGCTCTCGCTCGCCGTCGCCTTGTAGTCGGCGCAGACGCCGCCGGTGAACGTCACGGTCAGCTCGTCGCCCTGGGCCGTGTAGCCCTCCACCTGGACCTCGCGGGTGGCCGGCGCGGACGTCGGCTCGTCACCGGGACCCGACGGCTCCTCGCCCGGGCGCTCCCCGGACCCCGCCGGCGAGGCGAGGAACTCCGGCTCCACCGCCGGATGCGTCACCGTGAACGGGGTGTCGGAGCCCGCGGGCCGCACCTCGAACAGCCAGGACGGCACCAGCGCGGGACGCCCGTCCACCGAGTGCGCGGCCAGCCCGAACACCGCCTCGTCCACCGACACCGTGTCGCCGGCCGGCTGCTTCGTCACCGGGGCGCACGGCTCCTGCTGCTCCCCCTCGTCCAGCGGCACGGGGGTGGCGCAGCCGCCGATCTCCACCCGGTCCCCGGCGCCGGGCGCGCCGTTCATCGCGTCCAGCGCCTCGCGGGCGCCGACCACCGGGTACGTGTCCCCCTTCACCGGTTCCGCGAGCCGGCCGCTGCCGCCGACCACCTCGCCGCTCGCCCCGACGACCACCCCGGTCGTCCAGCCGTACGTCGGCAGCCCGCCGACCTCCGGGTCGGCGTTCACCACACGGCTGCCGTCCAGCACCTGGCTCGCGTCCAGCTTGGCGTCGTCCTGGCCCACCGCCTTCAGCACCGGCGCGGCGGCCTTCTTCGCGGCGGCCTCGCTCACCGCGGCCGTCCCCCCGCCGGTCGGGGCCTTGCAGGTGGCGCCCTTGCAGTTGTCGCTGCCCGGGATGTTCCGGCTGAACGTCCAGGTGCCGGGGGCTTGCTGATCGACGCGCAGGGTCGGACCGGAGCCGTCCTGGCCGCCGATGCGCCAGGAGCCGCCCTCAGCGACCGGCTTGCCCTCGATCCCCAGCGCCTCGGCCAGCGCGACCACCCGGTCCTCGCCGACCTGGCCCCGCGCGTGGAACACGGGCGCCGTGTCCGGACCCTCGGGGAGCGCGCCCTCGGCGCGGTAGGTCGCGCCGTACGGGTTGGGCTCGCCCGGCGCGACGCCGTTCGGGCCGTTCTCGGAGTAGCCGTCCAGGGCGAGCGGCGGGGGAGTGGCGTCGCCGTTCGCCCCCGGTGCCGTACCGCCCCCGGAGTCCCCGGCCGCCCCGGCCGCGAGATACGCCCCGCCGCCGCCGGCCAGCAGCACGGCGGCGGCGACGGAGGCGATCAACGCCGGCGACCGCCGCCGCGCGGGTCCCTCCGGCCCACGGTCCCCGTCGTGGCCGGCGCCGACCACCGGTTCGGACCCGGCGTACGCGTGGTCGCCGTCGCCGTCCCCGTCGCCGGGGGCGTCGGAAGGCGCGTCGGCCTGCGGGCCTGCCGCTTCCGCGTCACCCGCTCCGGCGTCCGTCGTCCCCGCGTCCGCGCCCTCGGCGCCCTCGGCGCCCTCGCACCCCGACGCCCCCGCGTCCTCGTCCGCGCCACGCGTCCGCGTGGCGTCGGAGGCGGCCGCCTCCGGGGAGGAGGTGGTGCGCGGCCGTGCGCCCCCCGTGTCGGGCGCGTCGCCCGAGACGGGGCGCGGCTCGTCGTCGTGGTCGGGTCGCTCGGTGTTCACCGCATCGCTCCTTCGCCTGCACAGCTGTCCCATGCGGACCCTGCCCGGTCGCGCCGGGGCTGCTGAGGGTTCGTGTCCCGCATCCCCTCTACGGGGGACAGCGATGGGACGCAGTGGGGGAGCGCGCGGTTCCCCGCGCTCGCTCAGTCGCCGTAGTCGGACATGGCGTCCAGCATCCGCGCGGAGGCGGGCGGCACGTCCACCCCGTGGATCAGGGAGGGCGGCACCGGCCGGGCCGCCGTCCGCACGGGCGCCGCCCAGTGCGGGACCATCCGGGCGCAGTCGCCGCGCAGCGAGGTCAAGTCGCCCTCGAGGTCGACCGGAGCGGAGGCGTGGACCTTGATGTTCGTCATGTCCGCACCGTATGCACGCCGACAGCCGCGAAGAAAGAGCTACTATCGGGTAGTTTCGGCTGCTTCTACGGGCCGTTCCCACCCGGTAGCGTGAAGTGTCAAGCCCCCTCCCTCAGGAGAATCCACGCCGTGCGCATCGCAGTCACCGGCTCCATCGCCACCGACCACCTCATGACCTTCCCCGGCCGGTTCGCCGACCAGCTCGTCGCGGACCAGCTGCACACGGTCTCGCTGTCCTTCCTGGTCGACAACCTCGACGTGCGTCGCGGCGGGGTGGCCGCGAACATCGCCTTCGGCATGGGCCAGCTCGGCACCCGCCCGATCCTGGTCGGCGCGGCCGGCTTCGACTTCGACGAGTACCGGGCCTGGCTGGAGCGGCACGGCGTCGACACCGACTCCGTCCGCATCTCGGACACGCTGCACACCGCCCGCTTCGTGTGCACCACGGACTCCGACCACAACCAGATCGGCTCCTTCTACACGGGCGCGATGAGCGAGGCCCGGCTGATCGAGCTGAAGACCGTCGCCGACCGCGTGGGCGGCCTCGACCTGGTGTCCATCGGGGCCGACGACCCGGAGGCGATGCTCCGGCACACCGAGGAGTGCCGCTCGCGGGGCATCCCCTTCGCCGCCGACTTCTCCCAGCAGATCGCCCGCATGGACGGGGAGGAGATCCGGATACTGCTGGAGGGGGCCACGTACCTCTTCTCCAACGAGTACGAGAAGGGCCTCATCCAGACGAAGACCGGCTGGACCGACGAGGAGATCCTCGCCAAGGTCGGCCACCGCGTCACCACCCTCGGCGCCCGCGGCGTGCGCATCGAGCGGGCCGGCGAGCCGGTCGTCGAGGTCGCCTGCCCCGACGAGGAGCGCAAGGCCGACCCCACCGGCGTCGGCGACGCCTTCCGCGCCGGCTTCCTGTCCGGCCTGGCGTGGGGCGTCTCGCTGGAGCGCGCCGCGCAGGTCGGCTGCATGCTGGCGACCCTCGTCATCGAGACGGTCGGCACCCAGGAGTACCAGCTGCGCCGCGGCCACTTCATGGAGCGCTTCACCAAGGCCTACGGCGACGACGCCGCCACCGAGGTGCGCGAGCACCTGGGCTGACCGCCGGTCACGTCAGGACAGCCGGCGGACCACATAGGCCGCGCCCCGGTCCGCCGGCTGTTCGCCGACGTACTCCTGGCCGCGCATCTCGCACCACGCGGGGATGTCCAGCCGGGCCGCCTCGTCGTCGGCGAGGACCCGCACCAGGCCGCCCACCGGCACGTCGCCGATCACCTTGGCCAGCTCGATCACCGGGATCGGGCAGCGCCGCCCCAGCGCGTCCACCACCAGCGCCTCGTCCCGCTCCTCGGTGACGGTCTCCGTCCGGGACACCGGCGCGCCGAGCTTCTCCCGCACCCCGGCCACCACCCCCGGCAGTACGGCGAGGAAACGCTCCACGTCCTCCTCCGTCGTGCCCGGCGGCAGCGAGACGCGGACGTTGCCCTCGCTGAGCACCCCCATCGCCCTCAGCACATGGCTGGGCGTCAGCGTGCTGCTGGTGCAGGACGAGCCGGACGACACGGAGAAGCCGGCCCGGTCCAGCTCGTGCAGCACGGTCTCCCCGTCGACATAGAGACACGAGAAGGTGACGACGCCCGGCAGCCGCCGCTCCGGGTCCCCGACCACCTCCACGTCCGGCACCAGCGCCGGCACCCGCGCCCGGATCCGCTCCGTCAGTTCCCGCAGCCGGGCCGCCTCCTGCACGGCCTCCGCCCGCACCGCCCGCAGCGACGCCGCCGCGGCCACGATCGCCGGGAGGTTCTCGAAGCCGGGCGCCCGTCCCGACTCCCGCTCGTCCCGCGGGCCCTGGGGCGCGAACCGCACGCCCTTGCGCACCACGAGCAGACCCACCCCCGAGGGCCCGCCCCACTTGTGGGCGCTCGCCGCGAGCAGCGACCAGTCGCCCTCGACCGGTCCCCAGCCCAGCGACTGGGCCGCGTCCACCAGCAGCGGCACACCGGCGGCCCGGCACGCCTCGGCCGCCTCCGCCACCGGCTGGAGGGTGCCCACCTCGTGGTTGGCGGACTGCAGGCAGGCCAGCGCGGTGTCCGGCCGCAGCGCCTCGGCGAACTCCGCGGGGCGCACGGCGCCCGTGCGGTCCACCGGGACTTCTG
This sequence comes from Streptomyces albogriseolus, assembly GCA_014650475.1. Lineage (GTDB taxonomy): Bacteria > Actinomycetota > Actinomycetes > Streptomycetales > Streptomycetaceae > Streptomyces > Streptomyces albogriseolus. The sequence continues at coordinate 240,292 of BMVA01000002.1, read as the reverse complement.
TGACCGTGCCGCCGCCGTCCCGGTGAACTTCCGCCGTATGGAGTACAGAAGAGTGTTCGACCGCTGACACGATCAGGTGACGCCCGGTGCGCCGCCGCCCGGCCAGCGCCCCCGCGATCCCGGAGTGCACCGCGGCCGTCCCGGACGGGGTGAACACCAGCTCGTCGGGACGGCAGCCCACGGCCTCCGCGGCCGCCTCCCGCGCCGCGTCCAGCAGCAGCCGGGCCCGCCGCCCCTCCTTGTACAACCGCGCGGGATCGGCCCACCCTTCGTCCAGCGACGCCAGCAGAGCCTGACGGGCAACAGGGTGGAGGGGAGCCGCGGAGGCGGCATCGAAGTAGGACATACGCCAACGTTAGAACCCCGGCAACCGCACCATCCCCAGGGGCGCGGGGAACTGCGCGACCAGCTCCGACGCACCCGCAGCCGCCGAACCGGCGAACCCCCCGACCCACTAGGCACCCCTCCCCGCGACCCCTCGAAGAGCGTCGGCTAGGGTTTGGTCCGCATAAACATCCAAACCCCTGCCCGACGCAGGGCGGCGACCGACCAGCGAGAAGGCCAGGCCGCAGCCGAACAGCGCGGGCGAGACTCTCGGGAAGGCGCTACGTGAGTCCCAACGGCTCCGACCTCCCCCACGGCCTGGAAGGCGTGGGCGGTACCCCCAAGCCGCGGCGCCCGATGCGGCGGAAGCTGCTGCAGGCACTGACCGCGGGCCTGGTCCTGGCGACCGCCACCGGTTGCACATGGGAGGACTTCCCCCGCCTTGGCATGCCCACCCCCACGACGGAAGAGGCTCCCCGGATCCTCTCCCTGTGGCAGGGGTCCTGGGCGGCCGCGCTCGCCGTCGGCGTGCTGGTGTGGGGCCTGATCCTGTGGAGTGCTTTCTTCCACCGGCGCAGCCGCACCAAGGTCGAGGTACCTCCGCAGACCCGGTACAACATGCCCATCGAGGCGTTGTACACGGTGGTCCCCCTCATCATCGTCTCGGTGTTCTTCTACTTCACCGCCCGCGACGAATCCGAGCTGCTGAAGCTCGAGAAGAAGCCCGACGTCACGGTGAACGTGGTCGGCTTCCAGTGGAGCTGGTGCTTCAACTACGTCGAGAACGTCGAGGGTTCCACGGGCGACGCCAAGACGTCCAAGGAACTCGACGCGATTCCGGACCGCTACAAGGAGGCCTTCCCGGCCGACGCGGGCGGTGTCTACGACTGCGGCATCCCCGGAACCCGGAACCCGCAGACCAACAACCCGGGCCCCACCCTGTGGCTGCCCGAGGGCAAGCGGGTCCGCTTCGTGCTGACCTCGCGTGACGTCATCCACTCCTTCTGGGTGGTGCCGTTCCTGATGAAGCAGGACGTCATCCCGGGCCACACCAACGCCTTCGAGGTGACCCCCAACCGTGAGGGCACCTTCCTCGGCAAGTGCGCCGAACTCTGCGGCGTCGACCACTCCCGGATGCTGTTCAACGTGAAGGTCGTCTCCCCCGAGCGGTACGAGCAGCACCTGAAGGACCTCGCGAAGAAGGGGCAGAAGGGCTACGTGCCCGCGGGCATCGAGCAGTCCGGCCCCGAGAAGAACCGGGAGTCGAACATCCTGTGAGCATCCTCAACGAACCCAAGGGTGCCGCGGCAGCTGGGTCCCACTACGAGGACGAACTGCCGGTCAGGCGCCAGAACCGTGGCAGCGTCGTGGTCAAGTGGCTGACGACCACGGACCACAAGACGATCGGCACGATGTACCTGGTGACGTCGTTCGTCTTCTTCGTCATCGGCGGCGTGATGGCCCTGGTGATGCGCGCCGAGCTGGCCCGCCCGGGCCTGCAGATCGTGTCGAACGAGCAGTTCAACCAGGCGTTCACGATGCACGGCACGATCATGCTGCTGATGTTCGCGACGCCGCTGTTCGCCGGCTTCGCGAACTGGATCATGCCGCTGCAGATCGGCGCGCCCGACGTGGCGTTCCCGCGGCTGAACATGTTCGCCTACTGGCTCTACTCGTTCGGCTCGCTCATCGCGGTCGGCGGCTTCCTGACGCCGGACGGCGCCGCCAGCTTCGGCTGGTTCGCCTACGCGCCGCTGTCGGACGCGGTCCGCTCGCCGGGCATCGGCTCCGACATGTGGATCATGGGCCTCGCCCTCTCCGGCTTCGGCACCATCCTCGGCGCGGTCAACTTCATCACGACCATCATCTGCATGCGCGCCCCCGGCATGACGATGTTCCGCATGCCGATCTTCACCTGGAACGTCCTGCTCACCGGTGTGCTGGTGCTGCTCGCCTTCCCGGTGCTCGCCGCCGCGCTGTTCGCCCTGGAGGCGGACCGCAAGTTCGGGGCGCACATCTTCGACTCGACGAACGGCGGAGCGCTGCTGTGGCAGCACCTCTTCTGGTTCTTCGGTCACCCCGAGGTGTACATCATCGCGCTGCCGTTCTTCGGCATCGTCTCCGAGATCATCCCGGTGTTCTCCCGCAAGCCGATGTTCGGCTACATGGGTCTCATCGGCGCGACCATCGCGATCGCGGGTCTGTCGGTGACGGTGTGGGCGCACCACATGTACGTCACGGGCGGTGTGCTGCTGCCGTTCTTCTCCTTCATGACCTTCCTGATCGCGGTCCCGACCGGTGTGAAGTTCTTCAACTGGATCGGCACCATGTGGAAGGGCAGCCTGTCCTTCGAGACGCCGATGCTGTGGACGCTGGGCTTCCTCATCACGTTCACCTTCGGCGGTCTGACCGGCGTCATCCTGGCCTCGCCGCCGCTGGACTTCCACGTCTCCGACTCGTACTTCGTGGTGGCGCACTTCCACTACGTGGTGTTCGGCACCGTGGTGTTCGCGATGTTCGCCGGCTTCCACTTCTGGTGGCCGAAGTTCACCGGCAAGATGCTCGACGAGCGGCTCGGCAAGATCACCTTCTGGACGCTGTTCATCGGCTTCCACGGCACCTTCCTGGTCCAGCACTGGCTGGGCGTCGAGGGCATGCCGCGCCGGTACGCGGACTACCTGGCCGCGGACGGCTTCACCGCCCTGAACACGGTCTCGACGATCGCCTCGTTCCTCCTCGGCATGTCGCTGCTGCCGTTCTTCTACAACGTGTGGAAGACCGCCAAGTACGGCAAGCCGGTCGAGGTCGACGACCCGTGGGGCTACGGCCGCTCCCTGGAGTGGGCGACCTCCTGCCCGCCGCCCCGGCACAACTTCCTCACCCTGCCGCGGATCCGCAGTGAATCCCCGGCGTTCGACCTGCACCACCCGGAGATCGCCGCGCTCGACGAGCTCGAGAACGCCGGTCACGGCGAGAAGGCCCTCTCCGGCGGCAAGGAGGCCGGCAAGTGAAGATCCAAGGCAAGATGTTCATCTGGCTGAGTGTCTTCTTCCTGGCCGTCGCCGTGGTCTACGGCGTCTGGTCGAAGGAGCCGGTCGGCACCACCGCCCTCGTCCTGGCCTTCGGCCTGAGCATCATGATCGGCTTCTACCTGGGCTTCACCGCCCGGCGGGTCGACGTGGGCGCCCAGGACAACAAGGAGGCGGACGTCGCCGACGACGCCGGCGAGGTCGGGTTCTTCAGCCCGCACAGCTGGCAGCCGCTGTCCCTGGCCGCGGGCGCCGCCCTGGCCTTCATGGGCGTGGCGATCGGCTGGTGGCTGATGTACTTCTCCGCGCCGCTTCTGCTGATCGGTCTGTGGGGCTGGGTCTTCGAGTACTACCGCGGTGAGAACCGCACCCAGTAGCACGCCGTACGGCGCCCGGGAGCCCGGACACTCCGTCAGGAGGGTCCGGGCTCCCGCTGTCGGCGCATCCGCCTCACCCGTTCGGGCCGTCCGATGAGCCGAGGCCCGCACGGCTTCCTAGCGTGAGGCCATGAGAGACACAGAGTCCCCCCGCACCGGCCTCCGCGGCACGCGGCTCCGCCTCGCCGGCTGCGCACTGCTGGTGGCGGCCCTCGGCGCGGGCGTCACCGCCTGCTCCTCAGACGGCAGCCCGCTGTCCGCCGAGCCGTACGACGCGGCGGACCAGATCTCCTTCAGCGGCTCCCTCGACGAGGGGAAGCCCGCCGACCCCGACAAGCCCCTGGAGATCGTCGCCGAGGACTCCGACGGGCGCATCACCGACGTCGTCGCCGTGGACGCCTCCGGACGGCACCTGGCAGGCGAACTGGCCGCCGACGGCAGCCGCTGGCACAGCACCACCGCGCTGGCCGCCTCCGCGCAGTACACGGTCCGCGTGAGCACCGAGGACGAGGACGGCAGGCCCGGCCGCAAGGTCCTCACCTTCACCACCGGCAAGCCCGGCGCCGCCAAGCGCCTGGGCGTCACCTTCGGCCCCGAGGCGGGCACGTACGGCGTCGGCCAGCCGCTCGTCGCGGAGCTCAGCGAGCCGGTCGAGGACCCGGCGCAGCGGGCCGTCGTGGAACGCGGCCTGAAGGTCGACTCCACGCCCTCCGTCACCGGCGCCTGGTACTGGGTCGACGACAAGAAGCTGCACTTCCGGCCCAAGGAGTACTGGCCGGCCCACGCCACCGTCCAGGTGCGCAGCAACCTGGAGGGCATCAAGATCGGCGACCGGCTGCGCGGCGACGCGGCCAAGCCGCTCACCATCCGCACCGGTGACCGTGTGATAGCCGTCACGGACGCGGCCGCGCACCAGCTGACGGTCCACAAGAACGGCGAGGAGATCAAGCAGATCCCCGTCACCACCGGCAAGCCCGGCTTCGAGACCCGCAACGGCGTCAAGGTGGTGCTCGCCAAGGAACGCTTCGTACGCATGCGCAGCACCACCGTCGGCATCGCCGAGGGATCCGCCGAGTCGTACGACCTGGACGTGCACTTCGCCACCCGGGTGACCTGGAGCGGCGAGTACGTGCACGCCGCCCCCTGGTCGGTCGGCTCGCAGGGCTACGCCAACGTCAGCCACGGCTGCGTGGGGATGAGCACCGCCGACGCCGAGTGGTTCTTCGACACCGTCCGCGAGGGCGACCTCGTGGAGGTCGTGAACTCGGACGGCGACACCATGGAGCCGTTCGGCAACGGCTTCGGCGACTGGAACCTGAACTGGGACAAGTGGCGTGAGGGCAGCGCCCTCACGGGCAGCGGGAAGACCCCCGGCCCCGCCCAGGAGGCGGCACGGCTGCGGCCCTCGGCCGTGTGAGAAGCGCCCAGGGCCGCCGCGCACGCCCACGGGCGGCCGGCGGCCCCGTCGGTGGCGAAGGCCGGCGCGGAGGCCTCAGGCGCCCGCCAGCGCCTTCCGGCGCAGCAGCGAGGCCAGGGCGTTCGCGAACTCCACCGGCTCCACCGGGAGCGTCACCGCGGCCTCCGCGCGGCTCCAGGTCGCCAGCCAGGCGTCCTGCGGGCGCCCGATCAGCAGCAGCACCGGAGGGCAGTTGAAGACCTCGTCCTTGATCTGCCGGCACAGGCCCATGCCGCCCATCGGCACGGCCTCGCCGTCCAGGACGCACACGTCGATGCCGCCCCGGTCCAGCTCCATGAGCACGGCCGCCGGCGTCGCGCACTCCACGAACTCCACGACGGGCACGTCCGGCGCCGGCCGCCGCCCGGTGGCGAGCCGCACCTGCTCCCGGGTGTTGGCGTCGTCGCTGTAGACCAGCACCGTGGCGGTCGCCTGCATTGTTCCTCCACGCGTAAGAGAGAGGGCACGGCTCTGTCGGGAACTTCGGGTACCGATGGCGCGGATGCTACCCCTTCGGACCGCCCCTCAACACCGGTTCGGACATGGCTTCGAAGGGGGCTCCCCTGGGCCATACGGGCAGTCCAGGAGGGGCGAACACACCGAACGGCACCCCCGGGAGTGAGGGCGGGATAAGCGACCGACATAATGTCGGCGTGGCGACAGCAACGACAGTAGACACCGGGCACGCGCACCCGTCGGTCAACCGACCGAACCTCACCAGCGTCGGAACCATCATCTGGCTGAGTTCCGAGCTGATGTTCTTCGCGGCCCTCTTCGCGATGTACTTCACCCTGCGATCGGTGACCGGACCCGACTTCTGGTCGGAGAAGGCCGACCTGCTGAACTTCCCGTTCTCGGCGACGAACACCACGATCCTGGTGCTCTCCTCGCTCACCTGCCAGCTCGGCGTCTTCGCCGCCGAGCGCGGTGACGTGAAGAAGCTCCGGATGTGGTTCATCGTCACCTTCATCATGGGCGCGGTGTTCATCGGCGGCCAGGTCTTCGAGTACACCGAGCTGGTCAAGCACGAGGGCCTGTCCCTCTCCTCCGACCCGTACGGCTCGGCCTTCTACCTGACCACCGGCTTCCACGGCCTGCACGTGACGGGCGGCCTGATCGCCTTCCTGCTGGTCCTGGGCCGGACCTACGCGGCCCGGAGGTTCACTCACGAGCAGGCGACCGCGGCCATCGTCGTGTCCTATTACTGGCACTTCGTCGATGTCGTCTGGATCGGCCTCTTCGCCACGATCTACATGATCAAGTAGGCGGGCCCTCATCCGCGCGCGCTGGTCACAGCGCACCCAACAGAAGCATCGACGCAGAAGATCCTGACACCGGGGTAATCCGTGAAAAAGCTCTCCGCACGACGACGCCATCCGCTGGCGGCGCTCGTCGTCCTACTCCTCGCGCTGGCATGCACCGGGGGGCTGTACGCCGTGTTCGCACCCGCGGACAAGGCGCAGGCCGACGAAACCGCCCAGTCCCTCACCATCGAGGAGGGCAAGAAGCTTTACACCGTCGGCTGCGCGAGCTGCCACGGCACCGGCGGTCAGGGCACGTCCGACGGCCCGAGCCTGGTGGGCGTGGGCGCCGCGGCGGTCGACTTCCAGGTGGCCACCGGCCGTATGCCGGCCGCCACCTCGCAGGGCGCGCAGGTCCCGCGCAAGAAGAACATCTACTCCCAGGCCGAGATCGACCAGCTGGCGGCGTACATCGCCTCCCTGGGCGCCGGCCCGGCCGTCCCGACCGAGGAGCAGTACGGCCCCGAAGGCGCCGACGCGGCCAAGGGCGGCGAGCTGTTCCGCAACAACTGCGCGCAGTGCCACAACTTCACCGGCAAGGGCGGTGCGCTCACGCACGGCAAGTACGCCCCGAGCCTGGAGGGCGTCACGCCCAAGCACATCTACGAGGCCATGCTCACCGGCCCGCAGAACATGCCCTCCTTCCCCGACAGCACGCTGTCGGAGCAGAACAAGAAGGACATCATCGCGTACCTCGACGCGGTCAACGGCGAGGACACCGAGAGCCCGGGCGGCCTGTCGCTGGGCGGCCTCGGCCCCGTTTCCGAGGGTCTGTTCGCGTGGGTCTTCGGACTGGGCGCGCTGATCGCGGTCGCCGTCTGGGTCGCCGCTCGGACCGCAAAGGCCAAGAAGTCATGAGTAGCCAAGACATTCCCGAAGAGAACCTGCCCGCAGCGCAGGACACCAGCCACGGCGCGGTGAAGCTCGCGGACGAGCAGAACCCGTTCGCCGACCCGGGCCTCCCGCCCCACGAGCCGCGGGTGCAGGACATCGACGAGCGGGCCGCCAAGCGGTCCGAGCGCACGGTCGCCCTGCTGTTCACGGTGTCGATGCTGGCCACCATCGGCTTCATCGCCTCGTACGTGACCATCCCGGTCGACAAGGCGGTCTACATCTGGCCGATCGGCCACATCAGCGCGCTGAACTTCGCGCTGGGCATGACGCTCGGCCTCGCCCTGTTCTGCATCGGCGCCGGCGCGGTCCACTGGGCCCGCACGCTGATGTCGGACCACGAGCTGGCCGACGAGCGTCACCCGATCGAGGCCTCCCCCGAGGTCCGCGCGAAGGTCATGGACGACTTCCGCCAGGGCGCCAAGGAGTCCGTGCTCGGCCGCCGCAAGCTGATCCGCAACACCATGTTCGGCGCGCTGGCCCTGTTCCCGCTCTCCGGCGTGGTGCTGCTGCGCGACCTCGGCCCGCTGCCCGGCACGAAGCTGCGCCACACCCTGTGGTCCAAGGGCAAGCTGCTCGTCAACATGAACACCAACGAGCCGCTGCGCCCGTCGGACCTGATCGTGGGTTCGCTGACCTTCGCCAAGCCCGAGGGCCTGGAGGAGCACGACCACGGGTTCCAGACGGAGATCGCCAAGGCCGCCCTGATGCTCGTCCGCATCCAGCCGGACGACATCAAGGACAAGCGTTCGCTCGAGTGGTCGCACGAGGGCATCCTGGCCTACTCGAAGATCTGCACCCACGTCGGTTGCCCGATCTCCCTGTACGAGCAGCAGACGCACCACGCCCTGTGCCCCTGCCACCAGTCCACCTTCGACCTTTCCGACGGGGCCAAGGTCATCTTCGGACCCGCCGGCCACGCCCTGCCGCAGCTGCGCATCGGCGTGAACGACGAGGGCTACCTCGAAGCGCTCGGTGACTTCGACGAGCCCGTCGGTCCTGCCTTCTGGGAGCGCGGATGAGTACTACGACGAGCACCGATTCCCGCGCCCGCGGGAAGGCGCCGGCCGGCGAGCGGGTCGCCGACTGGGCCGACGGCCGACTGGGGATCTACTCCCTGGCCAAGGCCAACATGCGCAAGATCTTCCCCGACCACTGGTCGTTCATGCTGGGCGAGATCTGCCTCTACAGCTTCATCATCATCATCCTCACGGGTGTGTACCTGACCCTGTTCTTCCACCCCTCGATGAACGAGGTGGAGTACCACGGCAGCTACGTCCCGCTGCAGGGCCAGCTGATGAGTGAGGCCTACAAGTCGACGCTGGACATCAGCTTCGACGTCCGTGGCGGTCTGCTCATCCGGCAGATCCACCACTGGGCCGCGCTGGTCTTCCTGGCCGGCATGTTCGTGCACATGATGCGCGTGTTCTTCACCGGCGCGTTCCGCAAGCCGCGTGAGATCAACTGGCTGTTCGGCTTCCTGCTGTTCGTCCTCGGCATGTTCACCGGTTTCACCGGCTACTCGCTCCCGGACGACCTGCTCTCGGGCACCGGTATCCGCTTCATGGAGGGCGCGATCCTGTCCGTGCCGATCGTCGGCACGTACATCTCGTTCTTCCTCTTCGGCGGCGAGTTCCCCGGCGACGACTTCGTCGCCCGGTTCTTCTCGATCCACGTCCTGCTGCTGCCGGGCATCATGCTCGGCCTCGTGGTGGCGCACCTGATCCTGGTCTTCTACCACAAGCACACGCAGTTCGCGGGCCCCGGAAAGACCAACAAGAACGTGGTCGGCATGCCGCTGCTGCCGGTGTACATGGCCAAGGCCGGAGGCTTCTTCTTCCTGGTCTTCGGTGTGCTCGCGGCCGTCTCGGCGATCGCCACGATCAACCCGATCTGGTCCATCGGCCCCTACCGGCCCGACATGGTCTCCACCGGCGCCCAGCCCGACTGGTACATGGGCTTCTCCGAGGGCCTGATCCGTGTCATGCCGGGCTGGGAGATCAACTTCTGGGGTCACACGCTCGTCCTGGGTGTGTTCATCCCGCTGCTGATCTTCCCGCTGGTCCTGGTCGCCATCGCGGTGTACCCGTTCATCGAGTCCTGGGTCACCGGCGACAAGCGCGAGCACCACATCCTGGACCGCCCGCGCAACGCCCCGACGCGCACCGCCTTCGGCGTCGCGTGGATCACGCTGTACTTCGTGCTCCTCGTCGGCGGTGGCAACGACATCTGGGCCACGCACTTCCACCTGTCGATCAACGCCATCACCTGGTTCGTCCGGGTCGCGTTCTTCGTCGCCCCGGTCGTGGCGTTCATCGTCACCAAGCGGATCTGCCTCGGCCTGCAGCGCCGGGACAAGGAGAAGGTGCTGCACGGCCGCGAGTCGGGCATCATCAAGCGCCTGCCGCACGGTGAGTTCATCGAGGTGCACGAGCCGCTCAGCCAGGAGCAGCTGTACACCCTCACCGCGCACGAGCAGCCCAAGCCGCTCGAGCTCGGCCCGGAGGTCGACGAGAACGGCGTCCGGCGCAAGGTGAAGGCCGGCGAGAAGCTGCGCGTGAAGCTCAGCAAGGGCTTCTACGGCGAGGAGTCGCAGATTCCGAAGCCGACCGTCGAGGAGTACAAGGAGATCACGAGCGGCCACGGCCACCACTGATCCCCGAAGCTCCACCCGTCGCCACACGACAGCGAAGGGCCCCCGTCCGTTCTGCGGACGGGGGCCCTTCGCCGTGCCCGCGGCTGGATAGGGTGGGTGCGGGACCCGTCCGGTCCCCGACACCCGCTACGACCGTCAGGAGCGACCATGAGCGCTGTGACCCCCGCTGGAGGCGACACCGCGGCGGGCCGCTCCTGGCCCGCCCTGCTGAACACCCTCCTCGACGGCCGGGACCTGTCCGCCGACGACGCCGCGTGGGCGATGGACCTGATCATGCGGGGCGAGGCGACCGACGCGCAGATCGCGGGCTTCGCGGTGTCCCTGCGGGCCAAGGGCGAGACCGTCGACGAGATCACCGGCTGTGTGCGGGCGCTCTACGACCACGCCAACGTCATCGAGGTGCCCGGCGCCACCGTCGACATCGTCGGCACCGGCGGCGACGGTGCCAAGACGGTGAACATCTCCACCATGTCCTCGATCGTCGTCGCCGGCACCGGCGCGAAGGTCGTCAAGCACGGCAACCGCGCCGCGTCCTCCGCCTCCGGCGCCTCCGACGTCCTGGAGAAGCTGGGCGTCAACCTCGAACTCACCCCGCGCCGGGTCGCCGAGGTCGCCGAGGAGGCCGGCATCACCTTCTGCTTCGCGGTGAAGTTCCACCCGGCGCTGCGCCACGTGGCCGCCGCCCGCGGCCAGCTCGGCGTCCGCACCGTGTTCAACTTCCTCGGCCCGCTCGCCAACCCGGCGAAGGTCAAGGCCCAGGCGGTCGGCGTCGCCGACCCGAGGATGGCGCCCATCATGGCCGGCGTGTTCGCCGGGCGCGGCCACTCCTCCCTGGTGTTCCGCGGCGACGACGGCCTGGACGAGCTGACCACCACCGGCACCTCCCGGGTGTGGGTGGTCCGCGACGGCAAGGTCACCGAGGAGACCTTCGACCCGCGCGACGTCGGCATCGAGCTGGTCCCCGTGGAGGCGCTGCGCGGCGCCGACGCCTCCTACAACGCCGAGGTCGCCCGCCGGCTGCTGGACGGCGAGCGGGGCCCGGTGCGGGACGCGGTGCTGCTGAACTCCGCGGCGGCGCTGGTGGCCCTGGAGCCCGGCGGCGGCACCCTCACCGAGCAGCTCCGCGCCGGGATGGAGAAGGCCGCCGAGTCGATCGACTCCGGTGCCGCGAGGCGCGTCCTCGAACGCTGGGTCGCCGTCACCAACGCGTAGACGCCTGGGCCGACATGCGGGCCCCGTACGGCCGTCCCGTCATCCGGATACGGGTTGCGGGACGGCCGTCACCTCACGTACGTTCCCTCTCAGGTCATGAGTGACAGCCATCAGGCCCCGGCCGGCTGTCCGGCAACCCTCCGTCCGTGGCGGGGTGCCCCGGGTGAGGACCAGGCCGTGGGCAGCAGGGCTCACGGCAAGCGCGGACCCCTCGCACACCAGGGGTCCTGGTCGTCGAGGAGCCTTCTGTGAGCAAGCGAATGCGCTAGGGCGTCGAGCCCCGCCTCCGCACACCCCTTGTCACTTTCTCCTTCGCGCTGGAGCGCCGCCGTCGCGCCGTCCGCCCGCGCGGGGATCCCCCCTGCCCTCCGGGAGTCCGTCATGCCTGCCGCCACCGTCGCCGCCGACCCTTCCGTCCTCGCCCCGCTGCCCGTCCTCGGCCGGGACGTCGCCGTCCCCCTCGTCACCGGCGGCGAGGTCGCCTACGCCGCCCTCGACCACGCCGCCAGCGCCCCCGCCCTCCAGCGCGTCTGGGACGACGTGGCCGCCTACGCCCCCTACTACGGCAGCGTCCACCGTGGCGCCGGATATCTCTCGCAGCTCTCCACCGACCTGTTCGAGAACGCCCGCCGTACCGTCGCCGAGTTCCTCGACTGCCGCATCGAGGACCAGGTGGTGTTCACCCGCTCCACCACCGACTCCCTCAACCTGCTCGCCGCCGCCCTGCCCGACGGCTGCGAGGTCTTCGTCTTCGAGACCGAGCACCACGCGGCGCTGCTGCCGTGGCGGCGGGCGGGCCGGGTGACCTTCCTCGACGCACCCAGCAGCCCCGCGCAGGCCGTCGAGATCCTGGAGCGCGCCCTCGCCGACCGTGACCCCTACGGCCCGGCCCTGGTCTGCGTCACCGGCGCCTCGAACGTCACCGGCGAGCTGTGGCCCGTCCGCGAACTCGCCGCCGCCGCGCACGCGCACGGCGCCCGGATCGTGCTGGACGCCGCCCAGCTCGCCCCGCACCGCGCGGTGAGCGTGCGCGACCTGGACGTCGACTGGGTCGCCTTCTCCGGCCACAAGCTGTACGCGCCCTTCGGCTCCGGAGTCCTGGCCGGCCGCGCCGACTGGCTCCGCGAGGCCGAGCCCTACCTCGCCGGCGGCGGCGCCAGCCGCACGGTGGCCCGGCGCGCGGACGGGGGAGTGGACGTGCAGTGGCACGAGACCGCCGCCCGCCACGAGGCCGGCTCGCCCAACGTCATCGGCGCCTACGCGATCGCCTCCGCCTGCAAGGCGCTCACCGAGGCGGGCTTCGACGCGCTGGCCGCGCGGGAGGACGCGCTGGTCCGCGCGATACGGGAGGGGCTGGCGGACGTGCCGGAGGTGCGGTTCCTGTCCCTGTTCGGCGACGACGCGCCCCGCGTCGGGGTGCTGTCCTTCGTGGTCGACGGCTGGAACAGCTCCCACTTCGCGGCGGCGCTGTCCGCCGAGTACGGCATCGGCGTACGGGACGGCCTGTTCTGCGCGCACCCGCTGGTCCGGAGGCTGCTGGACGGCGACGCGGGCGGCGCGGGGGAGTGCGGGGCGCCGGAGGCGGGGGCGCTGAACGCGATCCGCGTCAGCTTCGGCGTCGGCACGCCGGAGGAACACGTCTCGCGGTTCGTGCGGGCGGTGCGGGAGCTTGTGCGGGACGGGGCGCGGTGGAAGTACCGGACGGTGGACGGGCGTTGTGTCCCGGACACGTCGGGGCGCGCCTGACCGTTCTTCGGCCCTGACGGGTCACGTCCACACACGCCGGACGGGCTGTACACAGCCCTCCGGCGTGTGAGGAGCGGGGTCCAGGGCGGAGCCCCGGGAGGTCAGTTGTCCAGCCCGATGGCGAACGCCGCCTCCAGGTCGTGCTGGGAGTACGTACGGAACGCCACATGCGTGTCCGTGCCCTCGACGCCCGGGATCTTGCTGATGCGGCCGGGGATGACCTCCGCCAGGTCCTCGTGCTCCCGTACCCGCACCATGGCGATCAGGTCGTACGTGCCGGTGACGGAGAAGACCTCGCTGACGCTGTCCAGCGCGGCGATCTGTTCCGCGATCTCGGGGATCCGGTCCACGCTGGTCTTGATGAGGACGATCGCGGTGATCACGGCTGGTTCTCTCCCTCGGGGGCCGGAGCAGGGGCGGACTTCACTGTAGTCGCCCCGCCGCGCCACACCCATGCGCAGCCGAAGCCCAGCGCGAAGCCCACCAGGTGCGCCAGATAGGCCACCCCGGGCCCGCCCTCCGCCGTGCGCCCGGCCGCCGCCCACTGCAGCGCCGCCCAGAACGGCAGCACCGCCCACGCGGGCAGCCGCACCGGCAGGAAGAACGCGAACGGCAGCAGACTGGTGACCCGCCCCCGGGGGAACAGGAAGAGGAACGCCCCGAGCAGCGCCGAGATCGCCCCCGAGGCCCCGACGAGGGAGCGCTCCGAGCCGGCGTTGGCCGCCGCGTACCCCAGCAGGGCGAGGTAGCCGCAGCCCGCGTAGCAGAGGGCGAACCGCACCCGGCCCAGCCGGGCCTCGGTCATCGGCCCGAACACGTGGAGGAACAGCATGTTGCCCAGCAGGTGCACCCAGCTGCCGTGCACGAAGAGCGCCGTGGCGGGGGTGAGGGCGGCCGCGGGGGACCCGTCGAACAGGTCTGCGGGGATGACGCCCCAGCGGCGGAAATAGTCCCGCTGCGCGGTCAGCAGTTCCTCCCCGGAGCCGTGCGCCGGGTGCAGCCCCGAGGCCGGCCCGATCAGGAAGACCAGACAGCACAGCACGATCAGGGTGCGGGTGACCGGGGCGGGCGTGGTCCTCAGCGCCCCGGCGGCCGCCGCGGTCCAGTGACGGATCATGGGTACAGAGCATGACGTAACCGGACGCAACCGTGCGGATCGCCTCGCCGCCGTGGACGGGCGGGCGCCGCGGGCCCGGCAGGCCGTAGGGTTACGAGCCACACGCACCGGCCGTCCGGTGCGTCAAGGACACTGGAGAAAGGCGAACAGCCACGATGACGGTTCCCCTGCCGACCGACTCGACGCGGTGGCGCTGCACCCTCTGCGGCAACCTCACCCGCTTCGACGTCACCCGCTCGTCGAAGGTCGTCGAGTACGTGCACCTCGATCTGGCCGGAGAGCCCAAGGTCGAGGAGCGCGAGGTGCTCGATGAGACGATCGAGTCGGTGCGGTGCCGCTGGTGCAACGCCGTGGACCAGGTGGAACTCGTGGACAGGCCGGGCGCCGGCTCCTGAGACGGAGACGGCCCCGCTGACGGCGGCCCCGCGGACGGGGCCGCACACAGGCATTGGGGTGTGACGGATGGTGGAGACCACGGGCGGGGGGCCGCAGGACGGCGCCGCCGAGGTGCTCGACCGTCCGCTGCCCGACGGGGTGCGCCGCAAGGTCGTCCAGATCGTCGCGGACGGCTTCGGCGGACTCACCGTCGTCGAGCTGCCCGCGCAGCTGAGGCAGTACGCCCGGTTCACCCCGAGCCGCCGCGCCAAGTTCGCCGGGAACGCGATGGCGGCGGCGCTGGAGACCGATCCGCTGTTCCGCCAGCGGATCGGGGAGAAGCTCAGAGAGGCCGAGCCGGAACTGACCGGCGCCCTCGACTCCGGCTCCCCGCCCCCGGCCGCGGACCCGCTCGACGTGGCGGCCGCGGCCTACGTGCTCCGCCCGCCGGGCTGGGTCAAGCTGGTCACCGCCGCCGGCGAGGAGGCCCAGCGCGCCGACGCCGAGCGCGCCGACGAGGAGACCCGCGCCGAGCTGGAGCGCCTGCGCGCCGAACTGGACCGGGCCCGCGAGCACACCCGCGCCGAGAC
Source organism: Streptomyces albogriseolus (assembly GCA_014650475.1). Taxonomy (GTDB): domain Bacteria; phylum Actinomycetota; class Actinomycetes; order Streptomycetales; family Streptomycetaceae; genus Streptomyces; species Streptomyces albogriseolus. Next base: position 225,218 of record BMVA01000002.1, on the reverse strand, counting down.
CGAGCGGCTGCGCGCCGAGCTGGACGCGGCGAAGAAGGAGACCGACTCCCTGCACCGCAAGCTGCGGTCCGCCCTCGCCGACGTCAAGCGCGGCGAGGCCGCCCTGCGCAAGCTGCGCGGCGAGATGGAGGCGGTGCGCGCCGAGGGCCAGGCCCAGGTGTCCGCCGCCGAGAGCGAGACCCGGCGCCTCAAGGCCCGGCTCGGGGAGACCGAGGCCGCCCTGGAGGCCGCCCGCCGCGCCGCCCGTGAGGGCCGCAGCGTCGAGGACATGCGCGTACGGCTGCTGCTCGACACCGTGCTGGACGCCGCCCAGGGGCTGCGGCGCGAACTGGCGCTGCCGCCCGTGTCGATGCGGCCCGCGGAGACGGTGGACGCCGTGGAGCCGGGCCGGATGACCCCCAAGGACATCGCCGCCCGCGCGCTGTCCGAGGACGACCCGGCCGTCCTCGACCAGCTCCTCGCCCTGCCGCAGGCGCATCTGGTCGTCGACGGCTACAACGTCACCAAGACCGGCTATCCGCAGATGCCGCTGGAGAAGCAGCGGCTGCGGCTGCTGGGCCAGCTCGCGCAGCTGGCCGCCCAGACCGGCGCCGAGGTCACCTGCGTCTTCGACGGAGCCGAACTGGCCGCGCCGGTGCTGCTGGCGCCGCCGCGCGGGGTGCGGGTGCTGTTCTCCAAGCCGGGCGTCACCGCCGACGAGCTCATCCGCCAGCTCGTGCGCGCCGAGCCTCCGGGGCGGCCGGTCATCGTCGCCTCCACCGACCGCGAGGTCGCCGACGGGGTCGCACGCGCCGGCGCGCGCCCCGTCGCCTCCGCCGTGCTCCTCAAAAGGCTTTCCTAATATCTGATGCACTTCCGTCCCTCGTGCAACGTACGGGATCAATGCCTGAATTGACGGAACCGTCACGCAACGTAGCGTCAAGAAGCCGTCACTGCAGGTGAGTTGGGACGTAATAAACGCGCTGCAGCGGAGATTTTGTGCCCGGGGATTTGAACTGATCACAAGAGAATCACTAAGGTCAGCCCTCGAACCCTCGCTCGCGCGATCACTCTCGAGAAGGAGCTCGTCTCCGTGGCGTCCCACCGTCGTCCCAAGCAGCCGAGCCGCGCACGCGTGACCGTGCTCACCACCGCCGCTGCTGCCGCCGTCGTCATGAGCTCGCAGGCCGCCAACGCGGCCCCCAGCGAGAAGCCGAGCAAGGACGAGGTCAAAGCCAAGGTCGACAAGCTCTACGAGCAGGCGGAGCAGGCCACCGAGAAGTACAACGGGGCCAAGGAGAAGCAGGAGAAGCTCCAGAAGGAGATCTCCACCATCCAGGACAACGTCGCCAAGGGTCAGCAGGAGCTCAACGACCTGCGCGACGGCCTCGGTTCGATGGCCAGCGCCCAGTACCGCAGCGGCGGCATCGACCCCTCGGTCCAGCTCTTCCTCTCCGCCGACCCGGACGACTACCTCGACAAGGCGTCCACCCTGGACCAGTTGAGCGCCCAGCAGGTCGACTCGCTGAAGAAGATCCAGGAGAAGCAGCGCGAACTGGCCCAGCAGCGCGCCGAGGCCGCCGAGAAGCTCAAGGACCTCTCCTCCACCCGGGCCGAACTGGGCAAGAAGAAGAAGGAGGTCCAGGGCAAGCTCGCCTCCGCGCAGAAGCTGCTCAACAGCCTCACCGCCGCGGAGAAGGCGCAGCTCGCCGAGGAGCAGAACCGCGCCACCCGCGCCAGCGAGCGCGACGCCCTCTCGGTCAACGTCCCGGCCGGCTCCGGCCGCGCCGCCGCCGCGTTCGCCGCCGCGCAGAGCAAGCTCGGCACCCCCTACGTCTACGGCGCCACCGGCCCGTCCTCCTTCGACTGCTCGGGCCTGACCTCCTGGGCGTACGCGCAGGCCGGTGTCGGCATCCCGCGCACCTCCGAGGCCCAGACCGGCGCCGGCACCAAGATCTACTCGGTGGACCAGCTCAAGGTCGGCGACCTGGTGTTCTTCTTCAACGACCTGCACCACGTGGGCCTCTACGCGGGCAACGGCCAGATCATCCACGCCCCCCGCACCGGCACCGTCGTGCGCTACGAGTCGATGAACACCATCGGCGGCCCCTTCATGTTCGGCGTCCGCGTCTGACCTGACCGGCGTCCGCCTGACCGGACACCGCCCCGGGTGCCCCCGTTCGGGGGATTCCCGGCGGCCCCGCACCACCTCCACGCCCCGCCGCGACCCAGGTCAACGGCGGGGCGTCACCGTGTGTGCCGCCCTGGCCGTGGCTCCGCGGGCGGCCCCGACGGCTACTGTCTGCCGCGTTTCCCTGTCCGCCAGCGGAAGGAGCGCGACTTCCCGTGGGGTCCCATCGCCGTACCGCACCGTCCTCAGGGCCCGAGCGGAGCACCGCCCTCGCCCTGGGCCTGCTCTCCGCGGCCGCCACCGCCCTCGGCGCGGTACCGGCCACGGCCGCGCCCCAGGAGGACACCCGGGCCGAGGTCGACCGCCTCTACCGCGAGGCGGAGAAGGCCACCGAGGCCTACAACGCGGCCGACGAGCGCGCCGACGCCCTGCGCCGGGAGATCGCCGACGCCCAGGACGTCATCGCCCGCAAACAGCAGCGGGTCAACACCATGCGGGAGGCCCTGGGTTCGCTCGCCGGCTCCCAGTACCGCTCCGGCGGCCTCGACCCCGCCCTCGCCCTGCTGCTCTCCGAGGACCCGGAGGACTATCTGCGCAAGGCCTCCGTCCTCGACCGGATCGGCGTCCACCAGACCGCCGAACTGAAGAGGCTCCGCGGCACCCTGCGCTCGCTGTCCCAGGACCGCGCCGAGGCGGCGGGGCGGCTCGGCGCCCTCGAACGCAGCCGCAAGGCCGCCGCCACCCACAAGCGGACCGTGCAGCGCAAGCTCGCCGAGGCGCGCCGGCTGCTGGGCTCCCTCCCGGCCGGCGAACGCGCCGCCTGGGACCGCGCCTCCCGCTCCGGCCGCACCGACCTGCTCGGCACCGGCGGCGCCCCCGCCTCCGGCCGCGCGGCCGCCGCCGTCGCCGCCGCCCGCTCCGCCCTCGGCAAGCCCTACGTGTGGGGCGCCAACGGTCCGTCCGGCTTCGACTGCTCCGGGCTCACCCAGTGGGCGTACGGGCAGGCCGGGGTCGCGCTGCCGCGCACCTCGCAGGCCCAGCGGTACGCCGGCCGGCAGGTCCCGCTGTCCGAGGCCCGCCCCGGCGACCTGGTCCTCTACCGCTCCGACGCCTCCCATGTGGCGATGTACATGGGCAACGGCCAGGTGATCCACGCGCCGTACCCCGGCGCACCCGTGCGCTACGACCCGGTCGGCATGATGCCGGTCTCCTCGGTCACCAGGGTCTGACTCCCGCGGGCCCGCGCCCGTACCCTCGGAAAGGTGGCCGGTCGAACGCGGGTGTCGCAGGCGGCGGTGGCGGCGTTGTGCCTGCTGCTGGCCGCCCTCGTGGGATGCGGCGGCGGGCCCGCCGTGGACACCGCCCGCGCGGAGGTGCAGTCCCTGCTCGACCGGCGCGCCGAGGCCGTCCTCGACCGTGACGCCGCCGCCTACGCCCGCACCGGCACCCGCGACGGCTTCGACAACCTGCGCGCGGTGCCCCTCGCGGACTGGTCCTACCGCCTCACCGCCCTGGACCGCACCGGCGACCGGGCCACCGCCGCCGCCGACCTCAGCTACCGCGTCGACGGCCACGACCGCTCCCCGGTCGTCACCGCCCGCACCCTGAGCCTCAGCCGGGACCGCGACGGCCGCTGGTCGGTGGAGTCCGACCGCCCGGCCGGGGAGTCGAGCCAGCAGCTCTGGGACCAGGGGCGCGCGCGGGCCGTACGCGGCGAGCGCAGCCTGGTGCTGGGCGTGGGGCGGTCCGAGGAGGCCCTGCGCGACTACGCCGAGCTCGCCGACCGCGCGGTGCCCGCCGTCTCCGACGCCTGGGGCCCGCGGTGGGCCCGCAGCGTCGTCGTCCTCGTCCCGGAGACCCTGGAGGACATGGCGGGCCTGCTCGGCTCGCCCCCGTCCTCCTACCGGGGCATCGCGGCCGTCACCACCGGGGCGACCGGAGGCGGTCCGCGGGCGCCCGCGGACCGGGTGATCGTCAACCCGGACGCCTTCGCGCTGCTCGGCGACTCCGGGCGGCAGGTCGTCCTCACCCACGAGGCCGCCCACGTCGCCACGCGCGCCCACACCTCCGCCGCGACCCCGCTGTGGCTGTCCGAGGGGTACGCCGACTGGGTCGGCTACCGGGGCGCGGGCCGCACCCCCGCCGAGGCCGCGCCGGAGCTCGCGCACGCCGTCGGGCGGGGTGAGGTGCCCGACGCGCTCCCCGAGGACGAGGACTTCGGCTTCACCGGGGACGCGGAGGGGCTGGCGCGGGCGTACGAGGGGAGCTGGCTGGCGTGCCGGATGATCGCGGACCGGTGGGGGGAGGAGCGGCTGGGGGCGTTCTATCGCGCCGTGGGGGCGCATGAGGAGCGTGAGGGCGCCGTCGAGGACGCGATGAGCCGCGTCCTCGGGGTGACGCCGGAGGAGTTCACTTTGCAGTGGCGGGACTTCGTGCGGGGTGCGCTGCGGTGACGTGGGGTGGGGTTTCGTCGGCGGGTGCGGGCCGTCCTGGGCTGGGCGCGCGGTTCCCCGCGCCCCTTCGGGGCGTTTCCGTCAGGGGCGCTACGACGGCACCGTCGTCCGTTCCGCCCACGACGGGCCCGGAGCCGAGGGAACCTCCCGCCGGCCCGGCACCGTCGCGCACCACAGGGCGCGTGCTGCCAGGAGCGATGCCGCCACCAAGAGGCCGTTGCGGACCGCCAGCAGCGTGATGCCCAGCGCATCGCTCGCCACCACGCTCCCGAACCACACGGGGAACTCCAGCGTCGTCACCGGGCACGCGGCCAGCACCAGCGCCGCGGGACGCCCCATCCGGCTCTCCCGGAAGCACAGGCACACGGCCGCCGTCCCCACCAGCCACACCATGTACTGCGGGCTGATCACCCTGCTGGTGACCGTGAACAGCAGCACCGCCGTGAACGCCGCGTCCGCCGCGGTGTGCGGCGCGAACCGGGTCGCCAGCAGCCGCCACAGCACCAGCCAGGCCAGCGCGGCCCCGGTCAGGAACAGCGCCCCGGTGGACACCCAGCTCACGTACGGCCCGAGGAACTCCACCGAGCCGTAGTTCAGCAGCACCTCCCCTTCCCAGCCGTGGTGCCGGGCCACGTGGAACACCAGCGCCCCCAGCGACTCCACCTCCGTGCCCCGGTCCCGCTGGAAGCCCAGGAACGCGAACGCGCCCGGCATCAGCACCGCGAACAGCCCGGCCACCACCACGCCGGTCACCGCCGCCGACACCCACGCGGCCCGTCTGCGCACCGCGAGGAGCAGCAGCGCGGGCCACACCTTCAGCAGCGCCCCGAACGCCATCAGCGCGCCCGCCAGCCGGGGGTGCCGGCCGGCCGCCAGCAGCGCGGCCACCGCCACCGCGGTCACCATCACGTCGTAGCGGGCGTACACCGTGGGACCGAGCAGCGGCACGCCCGCCACCCACAGCCACGCCCCGCGCCGGTACCGGCCCGCGCCGCGCGCCCCGCGCAGCAGCAGCGCCAGCGTCACCGCGTCGGCCACGAACGCCAGCACGAAGAAGGCGGTGGCGTACTCCAGGAACGGCAGGACGGCGGGGGAGAGCACCGCCAGGGCCGCGGCGGGCGGGTACTGCCAGGTCACGTCGTCCTGCGGAAACGTTCCGGTGACCAGGACGTCGTACCAGCCCCGGTAGATGACCGACACGTCGCTGGTGACGTCCGGGCCCGGGAAGACCACCACCTTCAGCACGCACAGCAGCAGCGCCGCGCGCGTCACGCCCCAGATCCCCAGCAGTCCTGCCAGGGAGCCCCGTGCGGCCGTCGGTTCCACGTGATTCCTGCCCGTCGCGTGTGCGGTCGATGAGGGGCCATGATGTCCCGGAAGCCGGTGCGCATGCCACCGAGCAGCGCCGTGGCGGAGGCGCGACAACCGTTCGGTAGGGTCGGCGGCGATGCACAAGACCCTGATCGTCACCAACGACTTCCCGCCCCGGCCCGGCGGCATCCAGGCCTTCCTGCACAACATGGCCCTGCGCCTGGACCCGGAGCGCGTGGTCGTCTACGCCTCCACCTGGAAGCGCACCCGGGAGGGCGTCGAGGCGACCGCCGCCTTCGACGCCGAGCAGCCGTTCACCGTCGTCCGCGACCGTACGACGATGCTGCTGCCCACCCCGGCCGCCACCCGGCGGGCCGTGGGCCTGCTGCGCGAGCACGGCTGCACCTCGGTGTGGTTCGGGGCGGCGGCCCCGCTCGGCCTGATGGCGCCGGCGCTGCGCCGCGCGGGGGCCGAGCGGATCGTGGCCACCACCCACGGCCACGAGGCCGGCTGGGCCCAGCTGCCCGCCGCACGGCAGCTGCTGCGCCGCATCGGGGAGTCCACGGACACGATCACCTACCTCGGCGAGTACACCCGCTCCCGGATCGCCCGCGCCCTCACCCCCGAGGCCGCCGCCCGCATGGTGCGGCTGCCGCCCGGGGTCGACGAGAAGACCTTCCACCCCGGCTCCGGCGGCGACGAGGTGCGCGCCCGGCTCGGGCTGACCGACCGCCCGGTGGTCGTGTGCGTCTCGCGGCTCGTGCCGCGCAAGGGCCAGGACACGCTGATCCGCGCCATGCCCGCGATCCTCGCCGCCGAGCCGGACGCCGTCCTGCTGATCGTCGGCGGCGGCCCCTACGAGAAGGACCTGCGCCGCCTCGCCGCCGACACCGGCGTCGCCGCCTCCGTGCGCTTCACCGGCGCCGTCCCCTGGTCCGAGCTGCCCGCCCACTACGGCGCAGGCGACGTCTTCGCGATGCCCTGCCGGACCCGGCGCGGCGGCCTGGACGTGGAGGGCCTCGGCATCGTCTACCTGGAGGCCTCCGCGACCGGCCTCCCCGTCGTCGCCGGCGACTCCGGCGGCGCCCCGGACGCCGTCCTCGACGGCGAAACGGGCTGGGTCGTCCGCGGCGACGCGCCCGCCGAGACGGCGGAACGCGTCATCGCCCTCCTGTCCGACGAGGAACTGCGCCGCAGCATGGGCCGCCGAGGCCGGGAATGGGTCGAGGAGAAATGGCGCTGGGACCTCCTCGCCGACGAGTTGAAAACCCTGCTGTAACGCGAAAGCCGCCCTCGAAGAGGGCGGCTTCTCGTTTGCAAGGGGCGCGGGGAACTGCGCGAACGACCCCCACGGCGCGGCACCCGCCAACGGCGAGCACCCCACCCCAGTCGGCGCTACTTGGCGTAGATCGCCTCGATCTCGTGGGCGTAGTCCTTCGCCACGACGTTCCGCTTCAGCTTCAGCGAAGGCGTCAGATGCCCCGACTCCTCCGTGAACTGCGCCGGAAGAATCCGGAACTTCCGCACCGACTCCGCCTTCGACACCGCCGCGTTCCCGTCGTCCACGGCCTGCTGAATCGCCGCCAGCAGATCCGGGTCCTCGCACAGCGACGCCGCCGTCGACCCCTCCGGCTTGCCGTGCTCGGCGCACCAGCGGGCCAGGAACTCCTCGTCGACGGTGATGAGCGCGCCCACGAACGGCCGCCCGTCGCCGACCACCATGCACTCCGCGACCAGCGCGTGCGCCCGGATGCGGTCCTCGATGACCGCCGGGGCGACGTTCTTCCCGCCGGCCGTCACCAGGATCTCCTTCTTCCGGCCGGTGATCCGCAGGTAGCCGTCCTCGTCCAGGGTGCCGATGTCCCCGGTGTGGAACCAGCCGTCGGCCAGCGCCTCGGCGGTCGCGCCGGGGTTGTTCCAGTACTCCTTGAACAGGTGCTCGCCGTGCAGCAGCACCTCGCCGTCGTCCGCTATGCGCACCACCGAGCCGGGCAGCGGCTGGCCGACCGTGCCGATCTTCTGGCGGTCCCACGGGTTGAAGGCGGTGGCCGCGCAGGACTCGGTCAGGCCGTAGCCCTCCAGCACGCTGAAGCCGATGCCGCGGAAGAAGTGACCCAGCCGCTCGCCGAGCGGGGCGCCGCCGGAGATGGCGTACTCGCCGCGGCCGCCCAGCACCGCGCGGAGCTTGCCGTAGACCAGCTTGTCGAAGACCTTGTGCTTGACCCTCAGGCCGAACGACGGGCCCGACGGGGAGTCCAGCGCCTGGCTGTAGGCGATCGCGGCGTCCGCCGCCTTGTCGAAGATCTTGCCCTTGCCGTCCGCCTGCGCCTTGGCGCGCGCCGAGTTGTAGACCTTCTCGAAGACCCGCGGCACACCGAGGATCAGCGTCGGGCGGAACGCGGCCAGCTCGTCGGTGAGGTTCTTGATGTCGGGGACGCAGCCCAGCTTGATCGGCGCCATCATCGGCGCGATCTGCACCAGCCGGCCGAAGACGTGGGCGAGCGGCAGGAACAGCAGCACCGAGCACTCGCCGGTGCGGAACAGCGGACGCAGCCGCTCCACGATGTTGCCGCACTCGGCGAAGAAGCTGCGGTGGGTGAGCACGCAGCCCTTGGGGCGGCCGGTGGTGCCGGAGGTGTAGACGATGGTCGCCGGGTCGTCGGCCTTGGCGACCGAGGAGCGCTCCTCGACCGTCTCGTCGCCGACGTCCGCGCCGAGGCGGCCCAGCTCGTCCAGGCCGCCGTCCTCGATCTGCCAGACGTTCTTCAGCGCGGGCAGCCGGTCGCGCACGGACTCCACGGTCGCCGCGTGGGCGTCGAGCTCCACCAGGCAGGCGGTGGCGCCGGAGTCGCCGAGGATCCACGCCACCTGCTCCGCCGAACTGGTCTCGTACACCGGCACGGTGATCGCGCCGGCGCTCCAGATCGCGAAGTCGAGCAGCGTCCACTCGTAGCGGGTGCGGGACATCAGGCCGACCCGGTCGCCGGGCTGCACGCCCGCCGCGATCAGACCCTTGGCGGCGGCCCGCACCTCCGCGAGGAAGGTGGTGGCCGTCACGTCCTGCCACGTCCCGCCGGCCTTGCGGGCCATGACGGCGACATCGGGATGCTGCGCGGCGTTTCTGCGGACGATGTCGGTCAGATTGCCGTCCGCGGGGACCTCGTACAGGGCCGGAAGGCTGAACTCGCGCAAGACTGCTGCTCCTCTTAGGGCGCCGGCGCCACGACGTTGTGCGATGCGACGGTGCGGTCCAAGGCTCGGGCGGGTGCTCGCGAAATTCACTGGTTGAAATCCCGAGCACGACTGGACTGCCCGGACGTTACCCGCCGGTATGGCTGTCACGACAGGGGGGCCCTGCCAGATGTTCGCTGCGTCACACAGGTTGGTGTTTCATTGCGCACAGTAGTCCACAGCGGAACCAGCGAGCCAGTAACCGCAGGTAGGGCCGCCATTGTTCCCGTGCGCCGGGCCCGATTACGCTTGATCGCCATGGCATCCTCACCCGGCGGCGGCCCGCGCACCCGCGTCCACGTGGTCAGCGACGTTCACGGCAACGCGGCCGGCCTCGCCCGCGCCAAGGAGGGCGCCGACGCCCTCGTCTGCCTCGGTGACCTGGTGCTGTTCCTCGACTACGCCGACCACTCCCGCGGCATCTTCCCCGACCTGTTCGGCACGGAGAACGCCCACCGCATCGTGGAGCTGCGCACCGCCCGCCGCTTCGAGGAGGCGCGGGACTTCCAGCGCGGGCTGTGGGCCGGCATCGGCGTCGACCGCGCGACGGCGATCGAGACGGCGGTGCGGAAACAGTACGCGGAGCTGTTCTCCGCCTTCCCCACTCCTACGTACGCCACCTACGGCAACGTCGACGTGCCGCCCCTGTGGCGGGAGTACGCCGGGCCCGGCACCACCGTGCTCGACGGGCAGCGGGTGGAGATCGGCGGCTGGACCTTCGGCTTCGTCGGCGGCGGCCTGCGCACCCCGATGCGCACGCCGTACGAGATCGACGAAGAGGAGTACGCGGCGAAGATCGAGGCGGTCGGCGAGGTCGACGTGCTGTGCACGCACATCCCTCCGGAGGTCCCCGAGCTGGTCTACGACACCGTCGCCCGCCGCTTCGAACGGGGCAGCACGGCGCTGCTGGACGCGATACGCCGGACCCGGCCCCGCTACTCGCTGTTCGGCCACGTCCACCAGCCGCTGGTGCGGCGGATGCGGATCGGCGCCACCGAATGCGTCAACGTGGGGCACTTCGCGAGCACCGGCCGGCCCTGGGCGCTGGAGTTCTGAGACGCCCCCGGGCGCCGACGCCCCAGGTCGGGTGATCTCGGCACCGACGGTGCGCGGTAGCCTTCCGCTGCACGTGCGTGCGCTGTCCGGCCCACGCACGGCGAGGACGACCTACCGGCCCGCATCTGGAGGAGCCACGGCGATGGCGGAACACACCAGCTCGAGCATCACCATCGAGGCGGCACCGGCCGACGTGATGGGGGTGATCGCCGACTTCGCCCGCTACCCCGAGTGGACGGGAGAGGTGAAGGAGGCGGAGGTCCTCGGGACCGACGCCGAGGGCCGCGCCGAGCAGGTGCGCCTGGTCATGGACGCCGGCGCGATCAAGGACGACCAGACCCTGGCGTACACCTGGAGCGGCCCGCACGAGGTGTCCTGGACCCTGGTGAAGTCCCAGATGCTCCGCTCCCTGGACGGCTCCTACGTCCTCACCCCCGTCGGCGCGGACACCACCGAGGTCACCTACCGCCTGACCGTCGACGTCAAGATCCCGATGCTCGGCATGATCAAGCGCAAGGCGGAGAAGGTCATCATCGACCGCGCACTGGCGGGCCTGAAGAAGCGCGTGGAGTCGGGCGGCAAGTAGTCACGTCCGGCGCCCGCCTCCGCGGCCACGCCCCGGTGCGGGCGCATACGGGGCGCCTGGGCGGCCGGTAGCGTTCAGCCTCATGCGTACCCTCCTGATCACGGGCCCCGGTGGCAGCGGCCGTACCACTGTCGCGGCCGCCACCGCGTTCGCCGCCGCCCGCGAGGGCGCCCGCACGCTGCTGGTGGGCACCGATCCGGGGGACACCCTGGGGCCGGTGCTCGGGGACGCGGACGTGCCCGGGCTCACCGTGCGGCGGGTCGATCCCGACGCGGGGTTCCGCGCCGACCTCGCCGCGCTGCAGGAGCGCGCGGGCGGTGCGCTCGACCTGCTCGGCGCCTCCCGTCTGGCGCCCGAGGAGACCGGCCCCCTTCCCGGCGCCGAGGAACTCGCCGTGCTGCGCGCCCTGCGGGACGCCGCCGCCTCCGAGGACGACCACGACCTCCTCGTCGTCGACCTTCCCGCCGCCCCGCGCGCGCTCGCCCTCCTCGCCCTGCCCGAGGAACTGCGCCGCGTCCTGCGCCGCCTGCTGCCGCCCGAGCGGCAGGCCGCCCGCGCGCTGCGCCCGGTGCTCGGACGGCTCGCGGGCGTCCCGATGCCCGCGGAGTGGATCTACGAGACGGCCGCCCGCCTCGACCTCCAGCTCGCCGCCGTCGAGGCCCTCCTCGCCGACCGCGGCACCGCCGTACGCCTGGTCGCCGAACCGGGACCCGCCGGCGCCGACGCCCTGCGCACCGCCGCCCTCGGCGTCGCCCTGCGCGGGCTGCGCCTGGACACGGTCGTCGCCAACCGGGTGCTGCCGGAGAACGAGGCGGCCGACTGGCTCGCCGGGCCCGTCGCCCAGCAGCGCAAGGCGCTCGACGAGTGGCGTGCGGAGCACCCCGTGCACCCCGTCGCCCACCTCGGCCGCGACCCCCGCGGCGCCGACGACCTCGCCGCCCTCGCGGTGCCCGCCGCCCCCGCGGCCACCGGCCCGGTCCGGTGGCCGCTCGCCGACCGGATCGCCGAGGACGGCGTCCTGGTCTGGCACCTCCCCCTGCCCGGCGCCCGCCGCGAGACCCTCGACCTCGTCCGCCGCGGCGACGAACTGACCGTCACCGCCGGGCCGTTCCGCCGTGTCGTCCCGCTGCCCTCCGCGCTGCGCCGCTGCACCGTCGACGGCGCCGCCCTGCGTGAGGGCGAGCTGCGCATCCGCTTCCGGCCCGATCCGGAGCTCTGGCCGCGCACCCGGTGAAGCCGCGACGGCCGTTCGGGTACCGTCGAGGGGGCCACCCGCAGTCAAGGAGTCCGTCATGAGCGAACAGCTCCCCCCGCCCGACGACACCGGGAACGAGGCCGGCGACGAGACCTTCGGCAAGCGGGCGGACGACGCCCGGGAGGACCGCGCCGAGACGCCCGCCAAGGCACCCTCCGAGGACCGCGCCGAGGACAGCGCCGAGGTCCATGCCGATGCCTGGGCCACCGCGGCCGCCGAGGACCACGCCGACGTGCCTGCCGCAGCACCCTCCGAGGACCGCGCCGACGCGCCCTCCGACGCGCCCGCCGCAGCACCCTCCGAGGTCCACGCCGACGCCTGGGCCACCGCGGCCGCCGAGGACCTCGAGGCCGAGCGGGCCCGCCGCCGCGCCCGCCACGGCACGCCCCCCGGCTCCGCCGCCGAAGAGTTCAGGAAGCTCGTCGACGCGGTCGCCGGCAAACTCTCCGACCTGCAGTCCCCGCTGCTCGGCGCGGTCGCAGGACCCGCCGCCCAGCAGGTCGTCCGCCAGGTCGTGCAGCAGGCGAAGGCCGCCGTCGAACCCGTCATCGAACGCAACCCGGACGTTTTCGACCACCTCGCCGCCGCGGGCAGCGAACTCCTCGCCGCCTACCGCTCCGCCGTGCAGGACCAGGAGCGCCGCTGGACGGCGCGCGACACCCCGCCGCGCGACCCCGGGGAGCGCCGCGACCCCGGGGACGAACCCGGCCCCGGCGAGCGCATCGACCTGGACTGAGCACCGCCCGGACCCCCTCGGCCGTGCCGGGCCGCCCGGCCTGCGGACACAGGGACGGCGCGCCCGTCACCTCGGGTACCGTTGGCGTAGCGGGGCTCGACCGAAACTGAGGGATTCATGGGACTCACCATCGGCGTCGACATCGGCGGCACCAAGATCGCGGCCGGCGTGGTCGACGAGGAAGGCACCATCCTCTCGACCCACAAGGTGCCGACCCCGGGCACGCCCGAGGAGATCGTGGACGCCATCGCCTCCGCGGTGGAAGGAGCACGCGCCGGACACGACATCGTCGGCGTGGGCATCGGCGCGGCCGGATACGTCAACCGCCAGCGCTCCGAGGTCTACTTCGCCCCCAACATCCACTGGCGCAACGAGCCGCTCAAGGAGAAGGTCGAGGCCCGCGTGGGCCTTCCGGTCGTCGTGGAGAACGACGCCAACGCGGCGGCCTGGGGCGAGTACAAGTTCGGCGCGGGCAAGGGCCACCGCAACGTCATCTGCATCACCCTGGGCACCGGCCTCGGCGGCGGCGTGATCATCGGCAACAAGCTGCGCCGCGGCCACTTCGGCGTGGCCGCCGAGTTCGGCCACATCCGGATGGTTCCGGACGGCCTGCTGTGCGGCTGCGGCTCGCAGGGCTGCTGGGAGCAGTACGCCTCCGGCCGCGCCCTCGTCCGCTACGCCAAGCAGCGCGCCAACGCCACCCCGGAGCAGGCCCAGACCCTGCTCTCCCTCGGCGACGGCACCCCCGACGGCATCGAGGGCAAGCACGTCTCCATGGCGGCCCGCCAGGGCGACCGGGTGGCCGTCGACTCCTACCGCGAGCTGGCCCGCTGGGTCGGCGCGGGTCTGGCCGACCTGGCCTCCCTGTTCGACCCGTCCGCCTTCATCGTCGGCGGCGGCCTCTCCGACGAGGGCGAGCTGGTCCTCGGCCCGATCCGCAAGTCGTACCGCCGCTGGCTGGTCGGCGGGAACTGGCGTCCCGTCGCCGACGTCCTCGGCGCCCAGCTCGGCAACAAGGCCGGCCTGGTCGGCGCGGCCGACCTCGCCCGCGAGCCCGACCCGATCATGTGACGGCACATCGGCACCCGGCCGGCGCCCGCCCGACCCCCGAGGGGAACGGCGGGCGTCGCCGTTTCCCGGACGCCGCGGCGGCGTATCTTGATCCGCATGGCGACGACCGAGCTGCTGCCAGGGTCCCGCACCGACGCCGACGGCTCGGCCGTCGTCCGGGTGCTCAGCTACAACATCCGCTCGATGAAGGACGACACCGCCGCCCTCGCCCGGGTGATCGGCGCCTGCGAGCCCGACCTGGTGCTGCTCCAGGAGGCGCCGCGGTTCTTCCGCTGGCGCAAGAAACTCGCCCGGCTCGCCTCCGACTCCGGACTGGTGATCCTGTCCGGCGGCGCCACCGCGGCCGGGCCCGCCCTGCTGTGCTCCCTGCGCGCCACCGTCGAACGCACCGAGGACGTGCTGCTGCCGCTCACCCCGGGGCAGCACCGGCGCGGCTTCGCCACCGCCGTCGTACGGTTCGGCGGGGCCCGGCTCGGCGTGCTGAGCTGCCATCTGTCACTGGAGAAGGGCGAGCGCCACGAGCAGGGCGGGATGCTGCTGGACCGGGTGGCCGGAATGGGCGTGGACCACGCCGTCGCGGGCGGCGACCTCAACGACGAGCCGGCCGGGCGCACCTTCCGGCGGCTGGCCGGCACCCTGACGGACTGCCGCACCGCCGCGCCCTGGGGCGGCGAGCACACCTGGACGCACAGCGACCCGCCCCAACGCATCGACGCCCTGTTCGTCACCCAGGGCGTCGAGGTGCTGGGCTGCGGCGTGCCCCACGACCAGCCCGGGGTGACGCAGGCGGACCTGCGGGCGGCCACCGACCACCTGCCCGTCCTGGCCGCCCTCAAGGTCCCGGCGGCCGCGTGAGGGCGGTCAGACCACCGCGCCCCGGCCCGGGTCCTCGTCGTCCTCGTCGTCCGTGCGCATCCGCATCACCAGCGTGACCGCGCCGCCCAGGAAGCCGCCGATGCACAGGGTGGTCAGCCACCAGGTCATCTCCCAGCCCAGCAGTATCGCCAGCAGAAGCAGCACCGGGGCGCCCAGCACCCCCAGCCAGGCGAACCTGGAGGTCACGTCCGCTTCCGGCAGCGGCGGCGGCTCCGGCGGCACGAAGTGGCCCTCGTCGCTCTCGCCGAGGTCCTCCTCCGCCGGCTCCGCCACGCTGTAGTCCCGCGGGCCGACACCCGGCGCGAACGCCACCGAGCCGCCCAGCGGCCTGGCCGGCGGCTCCTCCTCCGCCTTCCGCGGCGGCGCCTTGGTCCCGGCGCCGTCCTCGTCGTTGGTCTCGGACTCCAGCAGCGCCAGGTCCTCCACCGACTTGAACGGCTTGGCGCCCGGCGGGTCCGGCGGTTCCTCGCCGTACCCGGCGACGATCGCCTCCCACGCGGCGGCCTCGTCGAAGGGGACGCCCTTCTCCTCCGGCTCGCGGCCCTCACGGTCCGAGTCGTGCTCAGCCACCTGCGGTCGTCCCTTCCTTGCCGAGACCGGGCTCCCTGACGGCGCCGGGTGCGAGCCGGCCGATGAACGCGGTGCTCTCCCGGAAGATCAGCTCCGCGTCATGGTCCAACGTCGCCACGTGGTAGCTCTGTTCCAGCAGGACCTCCGTGACGTCCGCCGACGACACCCGGGAGAGGATCCGCGCCGAGTCGGCCGGCGGCACCACATGGTCCTGCGGGCTGCGCATCAGCAGCAGCGGCTGCGTGACCTGCGGCAGCTCACGGTCGACCAGCCGGAAGAAGTTCCGCAGCGAGTGCGCCGCGTGCAGCGGCACCCGGTCGTACCCCAGCTCCCGGGTCACCGGCTTGGCGATGTCGCTCGCGATGCCCTTGGTCGCCGGGACGAGATGGCGCAGCACCGGAAGGGCGTGCGCGGCCACCCCGTGCACCTTGTTCGCCGGGTTGACCACCATCACCCCGCTCACCGCGTCGCCGTGGAGCGCCGCCAGCCGCAGCGCCAGCGCGCCGCCCATCGACAGCCCGGCCACGAACACCCGCGCGGAGCGGTCCCGCAGCAGCCGCAGCTCACGGTCCACCTCCGCGTACCAGTCCTGCCAGCCGGTCACCCCCAGGTCCTCCCAGCGGGTGCCGTGCCCGGGCAGCAGCGGCAGCGACACGGTCAGCCCGCGCTCGGCGAGATGCTGCGCCCACGGGCGCAAGGACTGCGGCGAACCGGTGAAGCCGTGGCAGAGGAGGACGGCGGTCTCCCCGCCCTCGTGGCGGAACGGCTCGGCTCCGGTCAGGAGCGGCACCTTCGGCCTCCTGTTCCTGGGACTTTCCTGGGACTCGTGGACGGTCCGGCACGTCGTCTCGGCCGGCGCGGAGCCGGCACGGGGATTGCAGGACCTTCACCGTACGCGACCGCACTGACACCGACCAGGGCCGTCGGGGCCTTCCGCGCCGCTCCGGGATATGGTCTGACCAACACGCACAGGAGGCACTCGGTTGTTGTACGGCACGATGAAGGTCGCCATCGGAGGGCCGCTGAAGCTCGCTTTCAGGCCCTGGGTGGAGGGCCTGGAGAACGTCCCCGCCGAGGGCCCCGCCATTCTGGCCAGCAACCACCTGTCGTTCTCGGACTCCTTCTTCCTGCCCGCGGTGCTCGACCGCAAGGTCACCTTCATCGCGAAGGCGGAGTACTTCACCACCCCGGGCGTCAAGGGCAGGATGACGGCGGCCTTCTTCAAGGGCGTCGGCCAGCTCCCCGTGGACCGCTCCGGCGCGCGCGGCGCCGGCGAGGCGGCGATCAAGAGCGGCATAGAGGTGCTGGAGCGCGGCGAGCTGTTCGGGATCTACCCCGAGGGCACCCGCTCGCCCGACGGCCGCCTCTACCGCGGCAAGCCGGGCGGCCTGGCGCGCGTGGCGCTGGCCACCGGGGCGCCGGTCGTCCCGGTCGCCATGATCGACACGGAGAAGATCCAGCCCCCGGGGCAGGTCGTGCCCAAGCTGATGCGCCCGGGCATCCGGATCGGCAAGCCCCTCGACTTCTCCCGCTACCAGGGCATGGAGCACGACCGCTTCGTGCTCCGCGCGGTGACGGACGAGGTCATGTACGAGATCATGAAGCTGTCCGGCCAGGAGTACGTCGACATGTACGCCACCGCCATGAAGCGGCAGCTCGCCGAGGCGGCCAAGGCCGAGAGGGAAGCGGAGAAGGCCGCCAGGGCCGCCGTCGCCCGGGCCGACAAGGAGCAGGCGGAGAAGCTCAGGGCGGCCATGGAGCAGGCGGACCGGGGACAGGCCGGGGGACCGTCCGAGCGGTAGGGGGCCCGGCACGCACCGGGGGAGTGGGGGGAACATGGCCCAGCGCGACAGAGTCATGCGCATGTCGGTCGAGCAGCCGCTGTGGCGCGCGCTCGCCGGCTACCGCGTCCTGGCCATGATCTACGCGATCGGCCTGTTCGCCGCCGCCCACGACGGGTTCACCCGCCCCTGGCTCGCCGTCGCCTACTTCACCGTCCTCGGCGCGTGGACCCTCGCCACCCTCCCCAAGGTCGCGAGCGCCGCCGCCTGCACCAAGCCGTTCCTCGCCGTCGACCTCGCCGTCGCGCTCACCGGCATCCTGATCACCCCGGTCGCCGACGCCGCCGAACGGGTCCTCGACGGCGGACCCACCCTGCCGTCCATATGGACCGCGGGATCCGTGCTCGCGTTCGCCGTCAAGGGCGGCTGGCGCTGGGCTGCCCTCGCCTCCACCCTGGTCGCCGTCGCCAACCTGGTCGAGCGCGGCACCCCCGCCCGCGACACCGTGCACAACGTCGTCCTCGTCTGGGTCGCCTCCATCGCCATCGGCTACGTCGTCGAGGTCGCCCGCGCCTCCGAGCGCACCCTCGCCCGCGCCCTGGAGATCGAGGCCGCCACCCGGGAACGGGAACGCCTCGCCCGGGACATCCACGACGGCGTGCTCCAGGTGCTCGCGATGGTGCAGCGGCGCGGCGCCGTCCTCGGCGGCGAGGCGGCCGAGCTGGGCCGGATGGCCGGCGAGCAGGAGGTGGCGCTGCGCACCCTGGTCTCCGGCGGCCTCGTCCCCGTCTCCCGCGCCTCCGAGGACGCCGCCCAGGGCGCCGTCGTACGGACCGTGGAGGAGACCGAGCCGGGGGACGACGGGCCGCTGGACCTGCGGTCCCTGCTCGCCCCGCACGCCGGGTCCCGGGTCAGCCTCGCCGAACCCGGCGCGCCCGTGCGGCTCGCCCCGGAGGCCGCGCGCGAGGTGGCCGCCGCCGTCGGCGCCGCCCTCGACAACGTCCGCCGGCACGCAGGGGAGCGGGCCCGCGCCTGGATCCTGGTCGAGGACGAGCCGGACGAGGTGATCGTCACCGTCCGCGACGACGGCCCCGGCATCCCGGAGGGACGGCTCGCCCAGGCCGAGGGGGAGGGGCGGCTCGGCGTGGCCCTGTCCATCCGGGGCCGGCTGCGCGACCTCGGCGGCAGCGCCGAGGTGATCTCGGTGCCCGGCCAGGGCACGGAGGTCGAACTCCGGGTGCCGAAGCACCATCAGCAGACGAACCACCCGCGGGGGAAGGCGGAACAGCGATGACCGGGACGACACCGATCAGGGTGATGGTGGTCGACGACCACCCGATGTGGCGCGACGCCGTCGCCCGCGACCTCTCCGAGTCAGGCTTCGAGGTCGTCGCCACGGCCGGCGACGGCGACCAGGCGGTGCGCCGCGCCAAGGCCGCCGCGCCCGACGTCCTCGTCCTCGACCTCAACCTGCCCGGCAAGCCCGGCGTGCAGGTCTGCAAGGAGGTCGTCGCCGCCGACCCTGCCGTCCGGGTGCTGGTGCTCTCCGCCAGCGGCGAGCACGCCGACGTCCTGGAGGCCGTCAAGTCCGGCGCCACCGGCTACCTGCTCAAGTCCGCCTCCACAGAGGACCTGCGGGACGCCGTGCGCCGCACCGCCGACGGCGACCCGGTGTTCACCCCGGGCCTCGCCGGACTCGTCCTCGGCGAGTACCGCCGCCTCGCCTCCGAACCGGCCGCGCCCGCCGCCGGCGGCGAGGAGCAGAAGGCGCCCCGGCTCACCGAGCGCGAGACCGAGGTGCTGCGCTTGGTCGCCAAGGGCCTCAGCTACAAGCAGATCGCCGAACGCCTCGTCATCTCGCACCGCACCGTGCAGAACCACGTCCAGAACACCCTCGGCAAACTCCAGCTCCACAACCGCGTGGAACTCGTCCGGTACGCCATCGAGCGCGGCCTCGACGACGCCTAGCCGTCCCGGCACCCGGAACATCCGGCCCGTCCGGCCCAGGCACGCCCCTCCGCACCCCGTATATTCGCCAACGGCACCGCACCAGACCCCTGGACACCCGGAAGGGCCCCGTGGAAATCCTCGTCTTCGGCGTACAGGCCGACGAAAGGCCCCTCATCGAGCGGGCCTTCGCCCCCCACCACCCCGTCCGCCCCCTGGACGTCTTCCTCAACACGGACACCGCCCCCATCGCCGCCGGCCACGAGATCATCTCCACCAGCGTCAACTGCGACCTCGGCGCCGACGTCCTCTCCGGCCTCGCCGCCGGCGGCACCCGGATGGTCGCCCAGCGCTCCACCGGCTTCAACAACATCGACCTGGACGTCGCCGAGCGCCTCGGCATCAGCGTCGCCCGCGTCTCCTCCTACTCCCCGTACTCCGTCGCCGAGTTCGCCTGGACCCTCGCCATGGCGGTCAACCGCCGCATCGTCCGCGCCTCCACCCGCACCCGCGACTTCGACTTCCGCCTCGACGGGCTGATGGGCCGCGACCTGCACGGCCGCACCGCCGGCGTGCTCGGCACCGGGAAGATCGGCGAGGCGTTCGCCCGCATCGCCCGCGGCTTCGGCATGCGGCTGCTCGGCTGGGACGTCGCCGAGAACCCGGCCTGCCGGGAGCTGGGCATGACGTACGTCCCGAAGGAGCAGCTGCTCGCCGAGTCCGACCTGGTCAGCCTGCACGTGCCGCTGCTGCCGGAGACCCGGCACCTCATCGACGCGACCGCTCTGAAGACCATGCGGGACGACGCGATCCTGGTGAACTCCAGCCGGGGCGGCCTGGTCGACACCGCCGCCCTCGTCGACGAACTGCGCGCCGGACGCTTCACCGGCGTCGGCCTGGACGTGTACGAGGCGGAGGCGGGCCTGTTCTTCCTCGACAAGTCCCTGGAGGCCGTCGACGACGACACGCTGGCCCGCCTCGTCACCTTCCCCAACGTCCTGGTCACGTCCCACCAGGCGTACTACACCGAGGACGCGGTCACGCAGATCGTCGGGACGACGCTGGACAACGTCCTCGACTACACGGCGGGCCGCCGCTCCGAGAACGTGCTGGTGCCGCGCAGCTGACCCATCAGCTCCCGCACCACGGCCGCGCCGTTCAGGCTGAGCACCGACTCGGGGTGGAACTGCACCCCGGCGAAACCGGGACCCCGCACCGCGTGCACCTCGCCGTTCGCCGCGCGGCTCACCTCGACGCCGTGGGCGGCCAGCTCCCGCGCGGCCTCCTCGTCGCAGTGCGCCACGAAGCTGTTGTAGAAGCCCACCGTCTCCGGCCGCCCGAACAGGTCGATCCCGGTCTGCGCCCCCTGGTACGGCACCTCCTTGCGGACGATGTCCAGGCCCAGCTCGGCCGCGATCAGCTCGTGGCCGAGACAGACGCCGAGCACGCCGTGCCGGTGGCCGGCGATCACCTCGGCGGTCAGCTCACGCAGGAACCGCATCTTCGGGTCGGCCGTGTCCGACGGGTCGCCCGGACCGGGGCCCAGCACCAGCGGGCCCTCGTGCGTCAGCGCCGCCTCCCGCAGTCCGGGCTCGTCGTAGCGGCGCACGGTGACCTCGAGGCCGGCCGCCCGCAGCACATGCGCGAGCATCGCGGTGAAGGTGTCCTCCGCGTCCACGACCAGCGCGTGCCCGGTGAGCGCGTCCGACCGCTCCTGCATCCGCAGCCAGAACGGCGCCAGCGACGCCCGGCGCCCGTCCAGCGCGGCCCGCACCCGAGGGTCGTCCGCCAGCTTCGGCCGCACCGCCTCGGCGCGCGGCCGCCCGGGCCGCACGCCCAGCGCGGCCAGCACCCCGGCCGCCTTGGCATGGGTCTCCGCGACCTCCCCGGCCGGGTCCGAGCCGCGCACCAGCGTGGCGCCGACCGGCACCCGCAGCCGTCCGGCGGCGTCGATGTCGGCGGTGCGGATCAGGATGGGGGAGTCCAGCGTCTGGGCGCCGCCCTCGTCGCGTCCGAGCAGGGCCAGCGCGCCCGCGTAGTAGCCGCGTCCGCCGGCCTCGTGCCGCTCGATCACCCGGCAGGCGTTCTGCACCGGCGAGCCGGTGACGGTCGCCGCGAACATCGTCTCCCGCAGCACCTCGCGCACGTCCAGCGAGGACCGGCCGCGCAGCTCGTACTCGGTGTGCGCGAGGTGCGCCATCTCCTTCAGCCGGGGCCCGATCACCACGCCGCCCCGGTCGCCGACCGTGCACATCATCTTGAGCTCCTCGTCGACGACCATCGACAGCTCCTCGATCTCCTTGCCGTCGGCGAGGAAGCGGAGCAGGTGCTCAGGGGTGGGGCCCCCGGCGGGGTAGCGGTAGGTGCCGCTGATCGGGTTCATCACGACGGTCCCGCCGGACGCGCGTACGTGCACCTCCGGGCTCGCGCCGACGAGCGTCCGCTCCCCGGTGTGCACCACGAACGTCCAGTACGCGCCCCGCTCGCCCTCCAGCAGCCGCCGGAACAGCGCGAGCGCGTCGGCCCGCCCGA
The DNA here is from genome assembly GCA_014650475.1 of Streptomyces albogriseolus. Classification (GTDB taxonomy): domain Bacteria; phylum Actinomycetota; class Actinomycetes; order Streptomycetales; family Streptomycetaceae; genus Streptomyces; species Streptomyces albogriseolus. The sequence continues at coordinate 203,703 of BMVA01000002.1, read as the reverse complement.
ACCCGGGGATCCGGCCCTCGTACGTTCTGCGGATCACGAAGTTGGCGCCCTCGCCGCGCCCGATCTCCTCGTCGAGGACCCGGCCGACGGTCCGCGCGTACTCCTCGTCGCCGACGTCGAAGCCGCCTCCCTCGACCCGCACGTCGTGCGCGGGGAGCGCCGCCAGAGCCTCGGCGAGGGGGAACTCGTGACACTCCTCGGGGGTCAGCACCAGCAGCGGGGTGCCGTCGTCGCGGACGTCGAAGCCGCGCTCGCGGATCTGCCGGAACGGCACCAGGGCCAGGCCCTCGTCGGGCAGGTCGGCCAGGCGTTCGCGGGAGGCGACCGGGCCGATCAGCAGTTCCACCATGTCGTGGTCGTGGCCGGGGGTGCGGCGGCGCAGCAGGGCGAAGGGGCGGTCGTCGTGCGGGAGCCGTGTCAGGTCCATGGGGCGTTCCTCGTTTCGTCACTGTCGTGAGCGGTGAGGAACGGCCCCGGAAACCACCGAAGGCCGCCCCTCGGGCGGCCTTCGCGAAGTCGGTGCGTACGCGCAGTCAGTGGGCCGCCGGATGAGCGGTCCACCACCAGGTGCGGGTCGAGTGCGCGAACATGGCCCCGACCTTAGCGCATCGCGCATCGGTGCGGACCCTGTCTCAGTTGGTGGGCGTCGGAATGGACGACCGTTCTGACCCCGTAATGTGGGATGCGTGACCGTGAACGCTAAGACCAGCGCGAGCGCTGGCAACACCTGGCGAGACCTGCCCGCGGCGCAGCAGCCCGAGTACCCCGACCCCGAGGCTCTGCGCGCAGCGATCGCGGACCTCGAGTCGTATCCGCCGCTCGTCTTCGCGGGCGAGTGCGACCAGCTGCGCGCCCGGATGGCGTCCGTCGCCAAGGGAGAGGCGTTCCTCCTCCAGGGCGGCGACTGCGCCGAGGCCTTCGACGCCGTGTCCGCCGACCACATCCGCAACAAACTCAAGACGCTCCTGCAGATGGGCGCCGTCCTCACCTACGCGGCCTCCGTGCCCGTGGTGAAGGTCGGGCGGATCGCCGGGCAGTACTCCAAGCCGCGCTCCAAGCCGACCGAGACCCGTGACGGTGTGACGCTGCCGACGTACCGGGGCGACTCGGTCAACGGCTTCGAGTTCACCGAGGAGGCCCGGGTCCCGGACCCCGAGCGGCTGAAGCGGATGTACCACGCGTCGGCGTCCACGCTGAACCTGGTCCGCGCCTTCACCACCGGCGGTTACGCCGACCTGCGTCAGGTGCACGCCTGGAACCAGGACTTCGTGAAGTCGTCGCCGTCCGGCCAGCGCTACGAGCAGCTGGCGCGGGAGATCGACCAGGCGCTGAACTTCATGCGGGCCTGCGGCGCGGAGCCGGAGGAGTTCAAGACCGTCGAGTTCTTCTCGTCGCACGAGGCGCTGCTGCTCGACTACGAGTCGGCGCTCACCCGCGTGGACTCCCGCACGGGACAGCTGTACGACGTGTCCGCGCACATGGTGTGGATCGGCGAGCGCACCCGGCAGCTGGACCACGCGCACATCGAGTTCGCCTCGCGGATCCGCAACCCGATCGGCATCAAGCTCGGCCCGAGCACGACGGCCGAGGAGGCGCTGCAGTACATCGACCGTCTCGACCCGGAGCGGGAGCCCGGCCGGCTGACGTTCATCGTCCGGATGGGCGCGGACAAGATCCGCGACAAGCTCCCCGAGCTGGTGGAGAAGGTCACCGCGTCCGGCGCGACCGTGGCGTGGGTGACGGACCCGATGCACGGCAACACCTTCGAGGCCGCCTCCGGGCACAAGACCCGCCGCTTCGACGACGTGCTCGACGAGGTGAAGGGCTTCTTCGAGGTCCACAAGGAACTGGGCACCCACCCGGGCGGCATCCATGTGGAGCTCACGGGCGACGACGTCACGGAGTGCGTGGGCGGCGGCGACGAGATCTTCGTCGACGATCTGCACCAGCGCTACGAGACGGCGTGCGACCCGCGGCTGAACCGCAGCCAGTCGCTCGACCTGGCGTTCCTGGTCGCGGAGATGTACCGGGACCAGTGACCCGGCCGGTCCGGCCGGCAGCCGTCGGGGGTGGGGCGTGTCTCACACGGGATGACGCCCCACCCCCCTTTTGTGCCCCGAAGGGCGCAGGTAAGGTTAGGTTTGCCTCACCGACGGAGGGTCGGTACGGCACGACCCAGATCTTCGTCGGGAGGTGACCCGCGTGTTCGTCTGCAGCTGCTTCGGCGTGACCGAGGAACAGGTGAGGAGCCACGCGGAAGCCGGCGCCTGCACGCCCCGGCAGATCGCCTCCGCCTGCAAGGCCGGCACGGACTGCGGCGGCTGCGTCCGGCGCATCCAGGCGCTGCTCGGCCGCGGCGCCTGCCCCCGGCGGCAGCTCGTCGACCAGGGCGGACAGCCGCTCGTGGCAGAGGTCCCGGACGCCGCCTAGGCGGTTCCCCGACGCCGTCAGGGCGTCTTGAAGCCGTGCGTCCCGGGGCCCGACGGGTCCGGCTGGGTCTGCTCGACGACCGTCGACAGGTAGAGCGCCTCACCCAGTTTGTCGATCAGCTCCAGCTGGGTGTCCAGGTAGTCGATGTGGTGCTCCTCGTCGGCCAGGATGGCCTCGAAGATGTTGGCCGAGGTGATGTCGTTCTTGTTGCGCATGACCTCGACGCCGCGGCGGAGCCGGTCGATCGCCTCGAGCTCGATCTCGCGGTCGGCCTGGAACATCTCGGTGACGGTCTGCCCGACGCGGACGTGGAACAGCCGCTGGTAGTTCGGCAGGCCGTCCAGCAGCAGGATGCGGTCGGTGAGCAGCTCGGCGTGGTTCATCTCGTCGAAGGACTCGGCGCGGGTGTACCGGGCGAGCTTGTGCCAGCCCTTGTGGTCCTGGAGCTTGGAGTGCAGGAAGTACTGGTTGATCGCCGTCAGCTCGGCGGTCAGCTGCTCGTTGAGGAACTCGATGACCTCGGGATCGCCCTGCATGGCACGGGCTCCTTCCGCGTGGGGGGAAATGTGCGGGTCGGGGCGCATGATTGCACCGGTGCGGAAGATCGTCCAGTAAGTCTTGACTTAGTAGGTAACACGCCACTTGGTCTGTTTCGCCACCGAATGACCGAATCTGCGGGGCCCGGTTCATGGGCATGGCCACCGGTCTGTCAGGATGGAGACATGGGTCAGCCGGCGGAACGCGAATCGGGGGAGCGCGCGACACGAGGAGCGGCGGATCTCCAGCTCCCGCCGGGACAGCGGCTCCAGAAGGGCTGGCCGGTCACGCACTACGGGCCGGTCCCCAAGTTCCGCCCGGAGCGCTGGGAGTTCCGGGTCTTCGGCGCCACCGCCGACGGCGAGAAGCACTGCTGGAACCACGAGGAGTTCACGGCGCTGCCGTACACCACCGTCGAGGCCGATCTGCACTGCGTGACCAAGTTCAGCATGGTCGGCGCGGAGTGGGGCGGGATCCCGGCGCGCACCGTCGTGGAGATCGCCCCGCCCGCCCCGGACGTCACCCATGTGATGGTGTGGGCCGAGTACGGCTTCAGCTCCAACCTGCGGCTCGCGGACTTCACGTCCGACCGCACCCTCTTCGCCACCCACAAGGACGGCGAGCTGCTCACCGCCGAGCACGGCTTCCCGCTGCGCCTGATCGTGCCCCACCTGTACGCGTGGAAGGGCCCCAAATGGGTCCGCGGCGTGGAGTACATGACCGCCGACCGCCGGGGCTTCTGGGAGGAGCGCGGCTACCACAACGTCGGCGACCCCTGGAAGGAGCAGCGCTACTCCTACCAGGAGGAGCCCGGGGAGGGCCCCGAGCTCTGACGTACGGCTCAGCCGTCGCGGAGCTTCTTCAGCCGCTCCACGTCCGCCGCGTGCCCCTCCTTGCCGCCGGGCGTCTCGATCACCAGCGGCACGCCCGCGGTCGCCGGGTGCGTCATCAGTGCCCGGAACGGGTCCTCGCCGATGTGTCCCGCGCCGATGTTGGCGTGCCGGTCCTTGTGCGCGCCGACGACGTCCTTGGAGTCGTTGGCGTGGATCAGCCGCAGCCGCCCCTCGCCGACGGTCGCCACCAGCTCGTCCAGCGTGCGGTACGCGCCCTGGGGCCCGGCCAGATCGTGCCCGGCGGCGAAGACATGGCAGGTGTCCAGGCACACCCCGAGCCTCGGATGGGCGTCCAGCTCCCGGAAGTACGGGCCCAGGTCCTCCACCAGCGAGCACAGCGAGGCGCCCTGGCCCGCGGTCGGCTCCAGCAGCAGGTACGGGTCGTCGTCGTGGGTCAGCTCGTCCAGCAGCGGCAGCAGGTGCTCCCGCACCTGCCTCAGCGCCGCCGCGCGCTCGCGCCCGCCGGTCGCGCTGCCGGTGTGCACCACCACGCCCAGCGCGCCGATCTCCCGGCCGCGGCGCAGCGAGTGCCGCAGGGACTCCACCGACCGCTCCACGGTCGCCGGGGTGTGGGACCCGAAGTTGATCAGGTAGGGGGCGTGCACGTACGCCGGGACCGACGCCTCGGCGCAGGCCGAGCGGAACGCCTCGTCCTGCAGCGGGTTGCCGGCCGGGGTGGCCCAGCCGCGCGGGTTGGCGACGAAGACCTGCACGGTCTCCGCCCCCAGGTCACGGGCGTAGGACAGACCGACGGAATGCAGACCGCCGGCCACGGGGACGTGACTGCCGATCGGGTTGCGGACGGGGCCGGACGGGTGACTCTTCACCCGTCAAGGGTGTCACGGACGCGCGTGTCACCCGGACGGCCCCCGCCGTCAGCCGATCTCGATCGTGATCGTCGAGCCCTTGGGCGCGGTGTCGCCGCCGTCTACCGACTGGTCCGCGACCGTGTCGCGGAACAGGCCCAGCAGGCCGCGGTCCTCCTTCACCGCGAACCCGGCCTCCTCCAGCTTCCGCCGGGCCTCGTCCACCTTGTCGCCGACCACGTCCGGCACCTCGGCCATCTCCGGGCCCTTGGACAGGGTGAGGGTGACCGTGTCGCCCTCGGCGGCCTGCCCGCCGGCGCCCGGGGACTGCCGGGCGACCCGGCCCGCGTCGTGCTCGGAGTGGACCCGCCCGTCGGCGATCTCCACCTTGAGCCCGGCCTCCTCCAGCTCGGCGCGCGCGTCCTCCGGGTCGTCGCCGGTGACGTCGGGCATGTCCACCGGGCTGCCCTTGCTCACCGTCAGCGCCACCGCGCCGCCCGCGCGGACCTTGGTGCCCTTGCCCGGCTCGGTGGAGATCACCGCGCCCCTGGGCACGAAGTCGCTGAACTCACGGGTCACCATGCCCGGCTCCAGGCCCTCGTCCTCCAGCAGCGACCGCGCCTTGTCCAGCCGGTAGCCGTCCAGGTCGGGCACGCGCACGGTCTCCGGGCCCTTGGACACGGTCAGCGCCACCGGGGCGCTGCCGCGGACGCGGGCCCCCGCCGCCGGGTCGGTGCTGATCACCTTGCCCCGCTCGACGGTGTCGCTGTACTCCTCCGTGACGTCGCCGACCTCGAGCCCGGCCGCGGTGAGCCGGTCGCGGGCCTCCTGCTCGGTCTTCGACAGCACCGGCGGGACCTTGGTGAACTGCCCGGAGTTGATGTACCAGACGCCCGCGCCCAGCCCCAGCACCAGCAGCACGGCCACGACGATCGCCGCGGGGCCGCGGCGCAGCGCCGTGCGGCGCCGCGGCGGCAGCGGGGGAGGCGACTGGAAGCGGCTGGTGCGGTGCACGCGGTCCGCGCCGTCGTCGTCCTCGTTCACGGGGAGCGGGCGCGGCACGGTGAGGGAGCGCGGGATGACGCTGGTGCGGTCGCCGGCGTTGTCGTGCTCCGCGGACAGCGCCTGCGGGGGCATCGCGTCGAGCTGCTCGTCGGTGAGCCGGCCGCGCGCCTCGCGGGCCAGGGCGAACAGCGCCACCGCGTCGGCCGGGCGGGCCTGCGCGTCGCGCGCGGTCGCCGCCGCGACCAGCGCGTCCAGCGCGGGCGCCAGACCGGGCACCACCGCGGAGGGCGGCGGCACGTCGTCGTGCAGATGCTTGTAGAGGACGATCGCGGGGGAGTCGCCGTCGTGCGGCTTCTCCCCGGTCAGCATCTCGTAGAGCAGGATGCCGCAGGCGTACACGTCGACGCGGGGGTCGGCGGTGCCGTGCTCTATCTGCTCCGGGGCCAGGTAGGACACCGTGCCCAGCACCGTGCCCGTGCTGTTGGTGACCGTGTCCACCGAGCGGACCAGTCCGAAGTCGGCGACCTTGACCCGGCCGTCGTCCCCGATCAGCACGTTCTCCGGCTTCATGTCGCGGTGCACGAACCCCGCCCGGTGGGCGGCGCCCAGCGCGGCCAGCACCGGCTCCAGGATGTCCAGCGCGGCCCGCGCCTGCAGCGCCCCGCGCTCCCGCAGCACGTCCCGCAGGGTGCAGCCCGGGATGTACTCCATCGCCAGGTAGACGTACCCCCCGTCGGCGCCCTGGTCGAAGACCTGCACGACGTTGGGATGGGCCAGCCGGGCGACGGACTTGGCCTCGCGGATGAAGCGCTCCACGAACGTGGCGTCGGACGCCAGCGAGGGGTGCATCACCTTGAGCGCGAGGATGCGGTCGAGACGGGTGTCCAGGGCCCGGTAGACCGTGGCCATCCCGCCGACGGCGATCCGCGCCTCGACGCGGTAGCGGCCGTCGAGCACCTGCCCGACCAGCGGGTCCTGAAGGGTCGTGTCCACGCAGCGAGTCTACGAGTCCGCGACGACAGCCCCGGCCCGTTCAACCGCCGTTGGAGCGGACCTGTGACCTGTGTTACCCGACCGCGTCCGAACCGCCGACGGCCCGCGGGCCGGAACGCGGCCGGTCCGCAGTCAGAACGCGGGCCGTTCCGGGTCCAGCGCGGCCCGGCCCTCGACCGGCGAGGACGCCTGCGCGAAGTGACGCCGGGGGATGCGCCCCGCCCGCCGCGCGAGCCGTCCCGCCTCCACCGCGCCCCGCATCGCGGACGCCATCAGCACCGGCTCCTGGGCGCGGGTCACGGCGGACGCCAGCATCACGCCCGCGCAGCCCAGCTCCATCGCCAGCGCCGCGTCCGACGCGGTGCCCGCGCCGGCGTCCAGGATCACCGGCACGCCCGCCCGCTCCACGATCAGCTCGAAGTTGTGCGGGTTGCGGATGCCGAGCCCCGAGCCGATCGGCGAGCCCAGCGGCATCACCGCCGCGCAGCCCACGTCCTCCAGCTTCCGCGCGAGCACCGGGTCGTCGTTGGTGTACGGCAGCACCGTGAACCCGTCGTCGACCAGTGTCTCCGCCGCGTCCAGCAGCTCCACCGGGTCCGGCAGCAGGGTCCGCTCGTCCGCCACGACCTCCAGCTTCACCAGATCCGTGCCCAGCGCCTCCCGGGCCAGCCGCGCGGTGAGCACGGCCTCCCCCGCGGTGAAGCAGCCGGCCGTGTTCGGCAGCACCTCCACGCCCAGCCTCCGCAGCACCGACAGCACCGACCCCTGCACCGAGGGGTCCACCCGCCGCATGGCGACGGTCGTCAGCTCGGTGCCGGACGCCACCAGCGCCCGCTCCAGCACGTCGAGGCTCGGCGCCCCGCCGGTGCCCATGATCAGCCGGGACGTGAAGGTCCGGCCGCCGAGGACAAGGGGATCGTCGGCCATGGTCAGCCTCCTTGGACGGCGGTGAGGACCTCCACCCGGTCCCCTTCGGACAGGGGGGTGGCGGGCCACTGCGCGCGCGGGACGACGGTTTCGTTGAGGGCGGCGGCCACCCCGGAGGGCGCCGCGGTGAGCGACCTCACGACGAGGTCGAGAGCCGTGCCGGGCGGAAACTCCCGGGGCTCGCCGTTGACGGTGACGGTGACGGTGGTGACCGGGGCGTTCATACGGACTGCTCCGCCAGGACGGGGGCGCCGAAGCGCCGGGGGGTGAACGGGAGGGCCTCGTCGGGCAGCTCGCCGGTGGTCAGCACCCGCGCCATGGCGTCGCCGGTGACGGGCGTCAGCAGCACGCCGTTGCGGTGGTGTCCGGTGGCCAGCAGCAGCCCGTCGAGGCCGGTCGGGCCGAGCAGCGGCGCGTTGTCGGGGGAGCCGGGGCGCAGTCCGGCGGTCGTCTCGGTGAGCGGCAGCTCGGTGAGGCCCGGCACCAGCTCGTGGGCGTCGCGCAGCAGCTCGTAGACGCCGCCCGCGGTGACCGTGGTGTCCCAGCCCATCTCCTCGCTGGTCGCGCCGATCACCAGCTCGCCGCTCTCGCGCGGCACCAGGTAGACGTGGCTGCCGCGCACCACCGCCCGCACCGTGCGGCTCAGGAACGGCTCGGGGCGGTCCGGCATGGTCAGCCGCAGCACCTGCCCCTTCACCGGCCGCACCGGAGGCAGCACCTGAGGGGGGACGCCCGCCAGCCGCCCGCTCCAGCTGCCGCCGGCCAGCACCACCTGCGCCGCGCCCAGCTCGACGCCGTCCGCCGTGACCACGCCGGTCGCGCGGTCGCCGGTGACGACGAGCCGCTCGGCCCAGGCGCGGTGCACCGTGACACCGGCCCGCCCGCAGGCGGTCAGCAGCGCGGACGCCAGCCGGCGCGGGTCGATCTGGTGGTCGCCGTCCACCCGCAGCCCGCCGCGCACGCCCGGCGCGAGCATCGGCTCCAGGCGCCGGCACTCCCGTCCGGTCAGCCACTGCGAGTCCAGGCCGGAGCGCTGGTGCAGGGCGTGCAGCTCGCGCAGATGGGCGCGGTCGTCGGCGTCCAGCGCCACGGCGAGGGTGCCGCAGCGGCGGTAGCCGAGGTCCTGGCCGGTGCACTCGGCCAGCTCGGCGGCGAAGTCGGGGTAACGGCGCGCCGAGGCCAGGTTGAGGCCGAGCAGGGTCTGCTCGCCGTGGTGCAGCTCGGTGACGGCGGCCAGCATCCCGGCCGCCACCCGGGCGGCGCCGCCGCCCGGCTCGGGGTCCACGACGGCCGTGGCGAGCCCGGCCTGCGCGGCCCGCCAGGCCGTGACCAGACCGATGATCCCGCCCCCGACGACGAGGACGTCTGCGGTACGCGTGGGCGACATGGGCGTCCAGCCCCTCCCTTCGCCGGCATGACCCGGATCAGGTTCGTACGGTCGGAGGCCGCCAGCCTCCCTCTCAGCCCGGTGCGTCCGGGCTCCCGCGAGTGCGTGTACGCGGGCCACCCTAGCCCGCGCCGCGCCGCACCCGTAAGGGACCCCGCGCGGCAGCGGTCCGGCGCGGCGGGCACGGGTGTCTATGGTGAGCGGGTGAGCGAGCAGACGCAGGAACGGGGAGGGGCCGCGCCGCGCCGGGTCGTCGTGGCCGGCGCGGGCATGGCGGGCGTGCAGACCGCGGCGGCGCTGCGGGAGCGGGGCTTCACCGGAGAGGTGACGCTGATCGGGGCGGAGCCCCACCAGCCGTACGACCGGCCGCCGTTGTCCAAGGCGGTGCTGCTGGGCACCGCCGAGAGCTCCGCCTTCGACGTGGACTTCGAGGAGCTCGGGGTCGAGCTGCGGCTGGGCTGCGAGGTGACCGGCCTGCGCCCCGGCGACCACGAGCTGGACACGGAGGCCGGGCCCGTCCCGTACGACGTGCTGGTGGTCGCGACCGGCGCGGAACCGCTGCGGCTGCCCGGCGCGGAGGGCGTGCCCGGCGTGCACCTGCTGCGCACCCTGGACGACGCCGAACGGCTGCGGCCGGTGCTCGCCGAGCGGCACGACATCGTGGTCGTGGGCGCGGGCTGGATCGGCGCGGAGTTCGCCACGGCCGCGCGTGAGGCGGGCTGCGCGGTCACCGTCGTGGAGGCCGAGGAACGGCCGCTGGCGGGCGTGCTGCCCGCCGAGGTGGCCGACCCGATGACCGCCTGGTACGCGGAGGCCGGTGTCACGCTGCGCACCCACGCGCGCGTGGCGCGCGTCGAGCCCGGCGCCGTGCTCCTCGACGACGGAGCCCGGCTGCCCGCCGGCGCGGTCGTCGTCGGCATCGGCGCCCGCCCCGCCACGGCCTGGCTGGCCGGGTCCGGGATCGTCCTCGGCACGCACGGCGAGGTCGTCGCCGACGCGCACCTGGCGACCTCCCTGCCCGACGTGTACGCCGTCGGCGACTGCGCCTCCTTCCCGTCCGCCCGCTACGGCGAGCGCCTCCTCGTCCACCACTGGGACAACGCCCTCCAGGGGCCGCGCACGGTCGCCGCGAACATCGTCGGCGGGGCGGAGGGCCGCGAGGTGTACGACCCGGTGCCGTACTTCTGGTCCGAGCAGTTCGGGCGGTTCGTGCAGTACGCCGGGCACCACGCGGGCGCGGACCGCACGGTGTGGCGCGGGGACCCGGCCGGCCCGGCGTGGAGCGTCTGCTGGCTGAGCGGCGACCGGCTGGTCGCGCTGCTCGCGGTGGGGCGGCCCCGGGATCTGGCGCAGGGGCGGCGGCTGATCGAGTCGGGCGCCGCGATGGACCCGGAGCGGGTGGCGGACCCGGCGCGGCCGCTGAAGTCGGCGACGGCCTGACCGCCCGGCCGGCGGGGTCCCCGGGCGACGCGCCCGCCCGGTGGGACGGGGCTGACTTCCGACTGTCGGTGGCAGGTGGCAGGCTTGTCCCGTGACCGAGATTGACGCAAAGATCGATGCTCTCGTCCCCGCCTGGCTCACCCTCCCCGACATCGCCGAGAAGTTCGGCGTCGAGGTGACGCGCGTCCGGCAGCTGGTCAAGGAGGGCCAGCTCATCGCCGTGCGCCGGGGTGAGAACCGCGCGCTGCACGTCCCCGCCGCCTTCATCGACGGGGACAAGGTCGTCAAGGGCCTGACCGGGACCCTGACGCTCCTGCGGGACGACGGCTTCACGGTCGAAGAGATGCTGGAGTGGCTCTTCACCCCCGACCCCAGCCTGCCGGGCACGCCCGCACAGGCCCTCGCGGAGAACCGCGGCACGGAGGTGAAGCGCCGGGCCCAGGCCCTCGCGGTCTGACCGCGCCCACCCTGTCCGAACAACGCCCCCGGCCGGGGCACGCGCCCCGGCCCCGGGCCGACCCGGCCCACGCCGGGACGCGGCGCCGGCCGCCTGACGGCGCACAGGCCGGCCCCCGACCCTTGCGGCCGAGGACTGCCGGGGTCTCGTACGGCCCGGCGCCAGGCGGGCGCAGTCGCCGGTCCCTGAGCCGGGGCTGCCAGGCCGCGGCCTCGCTGCGGCCGACGCCCGCGCCCGATGCCTGCCCGCACCTCTCGCGCGGCGCCCGCCCGCCGGGGTGCTCGCGCGCCGTACTCCCCACACGCCGGTCCGGGACGTGCCGCGTCGACGTGTCGCGCTCCCGAGGAGCGCCATGCGGTACCGCGCCCGTGCCCGCACCTCGCGCGGGTGAGTGGACGCCGGTCCGGGACGCGCGGCGCCGGTCGGCCTGGGCCGGCGCCTCCGAGGGCCGCGGTGCCGTGCGGGATCGCGCGGTGGCCGGCGCCTTGTGCTGGTGCGCGCGCCGGGGCGCCCCGCGCCGCACTGCCGCCCGTGCCGAGCCGGGCCGACCCGAGGCCGCGCTCATGGAGTGTCATGCGAGACCGCACGGCGGCCGGCATCCCGTGCCGGTGTGCGCGGCGCCACACCGCCGCCCGCCCGCGCGGGGCTGGAGCGTCGCGTCGGTCCAAGGCCGTGCTCCCCGGGGGGCGGAGTGCCGTGCGGGACCGCACGCCAGGCGGCACCGTGTTCCGGCGAGTCCGCGCGCCGGGGCGCCCCGCTCCCGGGCGGGACCCGCGGGTGTGCTCCCGGGGCCCGAGGGACGTCTCGTACCGCATAGGGTTCCGGCGGGCGGGCCGGTCCGTGGTGGGGCCGGGGCGCCGATCCGCACCTCGCGGGCCTGCCGGGCCCGTGCCGACGAGACGATTCCGGGGGGACCCCATGACCGACAGCCCGCGTGACCGGCTCGCCGACGCCCGTGTCTACCTCTGCACCGACGCCCGCAAGCGGCAGGGCGACCTGCCGGAGTTCCTGGACGCCGTGCTGGCCGGCGGGGTCGACGTCGTGCAGTTGCGGGACAAGGGCATGGAGGCCGCCGAGGAACTGGAGCACCTGGCGGTCCTGGCCGACGCCTGCGCCCGGCACGGCAAGCTGCTCGCGGTCAACGACCGCGCCGACGTCGCCCACGCGGCCCGCGCCGACGTCCTTCACCTCGGCCAGGGCGATCTGCCCGTGCCCGCCGCCCGCGCGATCCTCGGCGACTCCATCCTGATCGGCCGTTCCACCCACGCCGAGGCCGAGGCCGCCGCGGCCGCCGTCCAGCCCGGCGTGGACTACTTCTGCACCGGCCCCTGCTGGCCCACCCCCACCAAGCCCGGCCGCCCCGCACCCGGCCTGGACCTCGTCCGGTACACCGCCGGGCTCGGCACCGGCCGCCCCTGGTTCGCGATCGGCGGCATCGACCTGGCCAACCTCGACCAGGTGCTGGACGCGGGCGCCCGCCGGGTGGTCGTGGTCCGGGCCCTCACCGAGGCGGACGACCCGGGCGCCGCGGCCGCCGAGCTGGCCCGTCGCGTGCGGGAGGCCGCGGACGCCGGCTGACCGCGCCGCGGCGGCCCGGCGTCTCAAGTTTGTCCACACTGTGGACACCAAGTCGGCAAATCGGACAAATATCCCGCTTCTGGTTGGGGGGCCACCGACCCGTGGCTACGCTGCCCGTATGGCCCTCGGAACCGCATCCACCAGGACGGACCGCGCACGCACCGTGCGCGACATGCTCGCCGGCGGGAAGACGACGTACTCGTTCGAGTTCTGGGCCCCCAAGACGGAGAAGGGCGAGCGGAACCTCTGGAACGCGCTCCGCAGGATCGAGGCCGTCGCGCCCAGCTTCGTCTCCGTGACCTACGGCGCGGGCGGCTCCACCCGGGCCGGCACGGTGAAGGCGACCGAGCAGATCGCCGCCGACACCACCCTCACCCCGGTCGCGCACCTCACGGCGGTGGAGCACTCCGTCGCCGAACTGCGCAACATCATCGGCCAGTACGCCGACGCCGGGATCCGCAACATGCTGGCCGTGCGCGGCGACCCGCCCGGCGACCCGATGGGCGCCTGGGTGCCGCACCCCCAGGGCCTCACCTACGCGGCCGAACTGGTGCGTCTCATCAAGGAGTCGGGCGACTTCTGCGTGGGCGTCGCCGCCTTCCCCGAGATGCACCCGCGGTCCGCGGACTGGGACAGCGACGTCGCCCACTTCGTGGACAAGTGCCGGGCCGGCGCGGACTACGCGATCACCCAGATGTTCTTCCAGCCCGAGTCGTACCTGCGGCTGCGTGACCGAGTCGACGCGGCGGGCTGCGAGACGCCCGTGATCCCCGAAGTCATGCCTGTGACCAGCGTGAAGATGCTGGAACGGTTGCCAAAGCTCAGTAACGCGGTGTTCCCCGACGCCCTCAAAGAGCGGATCCTCACAGCGAAGGACGATCCGGCGGCGGTACGCTCCATCGGTATCGACTTCGCCACGGAGTTCTGTGCGCGGCTGCTGGCCGAAGGAGTGCCCGGTCTGCACTTCATCACGCTCAACAACTCCACGGCGACGCTGGAAATCTACGAGAACCTGGGTCTGCACCACCCGCCGCAGGCCTAGACCGGTCGCACGCGCATACGACACACTGCGTAGCGACCACTGGGAGAGGGGCGTACATGGGCTGGACGGTCCTCTACATCGCGTTCGGCATCGTCGCGCTGTGGTTGCTGGGTGAGGTGCTGCTGCAGTACAAGGCGCGCCTGCGCTGGCGGCTGCTCGCCTTCGTCGGGTTCCTCGGCGTCGTGTTCGGCGTGCTCATCCCGTCCGTGGTGGTGATCGGACTGGGCGCCGCGGCCTTCGCCGTGGGGCAGACCTACGTCACGCTGTCGTTCCGACGCGGCTTCCAGGCCGGCTGGGCGGTCAACGCGCCGCTGCTGTCCGCCGCCAAGGGCCGCGGACGGGGACGCGGACGCGAGGAGCCGGCGCTGGAGGTCACCGACCTCGAGGCGTCCGGCGACCGCGCCGACGCGTTCGACACCGGCTCCGCGACGGCCGGTTACGGCGCCGACGACGACTACGACCGCGACGACGTCTTCACACCCGCCGCCGACCGCCAGACGGCCGCGGAGACCACCGCCGTCTACGAGCCGCAGCCCCTGCCCGACGACACCGGCTCCTACGGCGTCTACGGCGACCAGGGCTACGCGGGCCAGGACCAGTACGCGGATCAGTACGCCGCGACCGCGCAGACCGCCGACCCCAACTACGCCTACGACTACTCCGGTTACGGGCAGCAGCAGGGCTACGACACGGGCCAGCAGTACGCCGCGTACTCCGACCCGTACATCGGCAACGCCACCTACGACGGCGGCACGTACGACACGGGCTACACGGACCAGCAGTACGCCCAGCAGGGCTACGCGGCCCCGGATCCGTACGCGACGGGCGGCTACGGCGGCGAGGCCCCGGCCGGCGGCCTGTGGGTGCCGCAGCAGCGCAGCGCCGACGACCCGTACGGCGGCGAACTCCCGCCGGAGCAGCAGTACCCGTACCAGGACGACGGCCGGCAGCAGGGCACCCAGGGCAACGGGTACGACGAGCAGTACCGCTTCTGAGAGCGGCCGCGCTTCTCCCTCAACCGTCCGCGCCGCGGCCCGCGTTCACTGCGAGCCGCGGAAGTCCGGCCCCTCGACGACGAGTCCGGCGACCAGCGCCCCCGACATCCCGGCGTGCGGCAGCCCGCCGCCGGGGTGCGACCAGCCGCCGACGGTGAACAGCCCCGGCAGCCGCGTGCTGTTGGACGCGTGCAGGAACCGGCCGTCCGCGGCGGCGAGCGCAGGCGCCGGCACCGCGCCGCCCTCCGCGCCCGTCTCCCGCGCGACGTCCTCGGGCGTGCGCACCTCGTGCCACAGCAGCCGGTCCCGCAGATCCGGCACCGTCCGCGCGGCGGCCGTCACCATCCGCTCCGCGTACTCCCCGACGCCGTCCGCCCCTGCGGGCGTCACCGCCGTCACCGTGACCGCCTCGTGCCCCGGGTCCGGGACCAGCGCCGGGTCGTCCGGCCGCAGCACCGTCACCGTCGGCTCGGCGGGCAGCCGGCCGCCGGCCAGCGCGTCCAGCTCCGCCTCACGGTCCCGGGTGTGCACCACCGTCCGGTGCGGGGCGCCCTCCGGGCGGGCGCCGCGCAGCGCCAGCAGCACCGTGGTCCGGCTCGCCCCCTCCCTCCGGGCGGGCACCTCGCCCTCCGCGCGCAGCCGTGTGCCGCACATCCGCTCCAGCACGCCGGGGCCGACCCCCGCGACCACCAGGTCCGCCTCCGCCCCCGTGCCGTCGGCGAGTTCCACGCCCGCCGCCCGGCCGTCCTTCTCCCGCACCGCGGTGACCTCCGCGCCGAAGTGGAACTCCACCCGGCGGGCCAGGCACCGCTCGTACATCGCCCGCGCCAGCTCCCGCAGCCCGCCGCGCACGTACCAGGTGCCGAAGGCGTGCTCCATGTACGGCAGCACCGCCGCGCTCGCCGGGGTGGTCCGCGGATCCAGGCCGAACGCCAGTGCGTGGCTCTCCAGCAGCGCCCGCAGCCGCGGATCGCGCAGCTCCCACGCACCGACCTCCGCCAGCGTGGCCGCCTTGCGCAGCCGCAGCAGCCGCCGGTGCGGGACCGCCGGGTAGGGCTCGCGTTCGGCCAGCACCTCCCAGTTGGGCCACAGCGGCTCCTCCAGCAGCGGGCGGCGCGCCCGGTCCCAGGCCTCACGGGCCCGCACCAGGAAGTCGCCCCAGCGCCGCGCCGCGTCCGCGCCCAGCGCCTCCTCCACCGCGGAGACCACGCCCGCGCGGGAGGCGTTCGGCAGGGACACCCGGGTGCCGTCCGCGAAGACGTGGTGCGACGACGGGTCGGCCTGCACCAGCTCGACGCACTCCTCCAGCGGCTCCCGCCCCGTCTTCACGAACAGGTCCCGGTAGACGGCGGGCAGCGGCAGCAGCCCCGGGCCCGTGTCGAAGGCGAACCCGTCCCGCTCCCGGCGGCGCAGCGCACCGCCGTACGTCTCCGTCCGCTCGTACACCGCCACCCGGTGGCCCGCGACGGCCAGCCGGGCGGCGGCCGCCAGCGCGCCCGCGCCGGCGCCGATCACCGCAATCCGTGCCATGGCAGGGACTTTATCCGCCGCCGGTCAGGGCCCCTCCCCGAGTATCCGCGCCCCCGCAGCGTGACCGAGCGGACGCGTGCCGTGGTGGGCCCGGATGCGCAGGAGTGAGTACAAGTACCTAGCCGGCGAGATGAGTACGGCGGCGGATGGGGCCGGACCAGCCGGAACGGGAGAGTGGAGACCACGGAGAGGGGCCCGGGCCACGGGACCGGCGACACGGGGCGCCGGAACGGGGACCGGCCCGCGATCCGCTCCTTCCGCCGACGCCGTCGGCGGGAGCGAGGCACGGGGGAACCCGGGGGAACGACCGTCACGGGGGTTCCACGGGGGGACGTACGGGGGATCACGGGGGAACAGGGAGGCGCCGGCCCGGCCGGTGGCCCGCGGGGGACGCGGCCACCGGCGGACCGGCGCCTTCGCGTGCGCGGCGCCTGGAGGCTCTTCAGCCGCGGCCGCTGACCCGGCCCTGCAGCAGCCGCGACAGCGCCGCGTGCACGTCGTCCAGGGACCGCTCCGGCTGGAACGACTTCCAGTCCAGCGCCGCCACCAGCACCATGCCCACCAGCGCCGCCGCCGTCAGCGGCACGTCGATCTCCTCGCTGAACTCCCCCGCCGCCACACCCTCGCGCAGCACGCCCTCGACCACCGCCACGGCCTGCTGCCGCACCACCATCAGCGTGGACTGCCAGGCCCGGTTGGTGCGCCACAGCTCCGCCACGTACAGCTGGGTGAAGGCCGGGTAGCGGTCGATGAACACCAGCCCCGCCCTGATCATGGCGTCCAGGGCGTCGACCTTGGTCCCGCCCTCCCGGGCCGTCCGCTCGGCCGCCTCCCGCAGCGAAGCGGTCAGCAGGCCGACCCCGTGCCGCAGCAGCTCCTCGAAGAGGACCGACTTGCTCGCGAAGTTGTAGTAGACGGTGCCCTTCGCGACGCCCGCCCGCTCGGCGATCTCGTCCACGGTGGTGGCGGAGAACCCCTGTTCGGCGATGAGAGTGACGGCCGCCTCGTAGAGCTTCTGCCGGGTGGCCTCGCGGCGGGCGCTGCCGCCCGGCGTGGTGCTGCTGCGTTCCATGGCCCTGATTCTCACAGGAGCTCCGGCCGGCCGGTTCACAGGCTCAGCTCCGGATGCAGGCGGTCGAGCGTCCAGACCTGCCGGCGGCGGGCCGACAGCGCCGTCAGCGCGAGCGCGCCGGCCGTGAACGCCGCCAGCACCGCGCAGGCCGTCCACACGGGCCCGAGCCCGCCGCCCGAGATCAGCCGCCGCAGCGCCTCCACGACGTGGGTCATCGGCAGGAACGGGTGCAGCGCGTTGAAGAAGTCCGGACTGGTCTGCACGGGGTACGTGCCGCCCGCCGAGGTGAGCTGGAGCATCAGCAGCGCCAGGACGAGGATCCGGCCGGCGGCGCCGAAGCGGGCGTTCAGCCACTGCACGAGCGCCGCGAAGCACGCCGTCACCAGGAACAGGAAGCCCACCGTCCCGGCCGCCCGGGCCATCCGCAGGCCGAGCCCCCAGTGCAGCACGGACATCAGCGCCACCGTCTGCAGCACCCCGATCGCCGCCACCGGCAGCCAGCCCGCCAGCGCGATCCGCCAGGCGGAGGCGCCCGCGGCGAGCGCCCGCCTGTTCATCGGCGCGATCAGCATGTACGCCACCATCGCGCCCACCCACAGCGACAGCGGGATGAAGTACGGGGCGAAGCCGGTGCCGTAGTTGGGCGCCTTGTGCAGGTCGCGGGAGACCAGCCGCACCGGGTCGGCCATCACCTCGGTGCGTTCGTCGCGCTCGGCCTTGTCGTAGTCGGGGATCCGCTCGGCGCCCTCGTGCAGACCGCCGGCCAGCTCCTCGGAGCCGTCGACCAGCTTGAAGAGGCCGCCGCTCAGGTCGTCCGCGCCCGTCTTCAACGTGCCGATGCCCTTGTCCAGCTTCCGGGCGCCCGTCTCGGCGGTGGCGAGGCCCTTGTTGAGCTTCTTCGCTCCCGCGGCGACCTTGCCGGCACCCGTGTTCAGCTTGTTGACGCGGCTGACGGCGTCGTCGAGGTCCTCGGAGAGGTGCGGGGCGCGGTCGGCGAGCGCACGCGCCTGCTTCTCCAGGGTGGCGAGGTGCCCATCGAGCTTCCTCAGGTCCGCGCGGTGCCCGGTGACCAGGTCGCTGACGTCGTCCGCGACGGACGAGGCGGTCGCCACCGCCTCCTTGGCCTTCTTCAGCTCCGGGCAGGCCGGGTCGGGCTCGTCGGCGTCCTCGCAGCGCTCGCGGTGGACCGTGTCCAGGGTGCCGGACGCCTCACGGGCGTCCTTCGCGGCCGCGGGGGCCTTCTCCGTCAGCGCGTCCAGGTCGTCCCGCAGCTCTCCCGCCGTGTCGGCGACGAAGCGGGCCGTCTCCCCGATGGCCTTCTCGTTCCTCCTCAGGAACGGGCCCGCCTCGGCGTTCAGCGCGTTCACCTTCTCGGCGAGCCGGCGTGTGCCGCCCGCGACCTTCCCGGAGCCGTCCTCCAGGGCGCCCGCGCCCTTGTGGAGGTCATCGAGCCCCTTGACCAGCTTGCCGCTGCCCGCGCGGGCGTCCTTCAGCCCGCCGGCGAGGTCCTTGGAGCCCTTCTCCGCCTCGCCGATGCCCCCGTTCAGCTTGTCGGCGCCCTGTGCCGCCTTCACCGTCTCGCCGTGCAGGTCGGAGAAGGAGACGAAGATCCGGTCCAGGAAGGACCGGGAGGTCTTGGTGGACGCGGCCCGCCGCACCTCGCCGAAGACCGTCCGGGAGATCTGCCCGACGATGTAGTTGTTCGCGTCGTTGGTGCGCACCCGGAGGGCGCCGGTCTCGGGCGAGTCGCCCGAACTGGAGGCGATACGGCGGCTGAAGTCGGCCGGCACGGTCAGCGACAGGTAGTACGTGCCGTCCTCGACCCCGCGCCGGGCCTCCTCCTCGCTCACCTCCCGCCAGTCGAAGGCGGAGCTGTCGCGCAGGCCCTCGGCGATGTCGTCGCCGGCCGTGATCCGCTCGCCGTGCGCGGTCGCGCCCTTGTCCTCGTTCACGAGGGCCACGGGGATCCGGTCGAGCCGGCCGTACGGGTCCCAGAACGACCACAGGTACAGGGCGCCGTAGAGCAGGGGCAGCACCAGCAGGGCGACGAGCGCCGCGCGCGGGAGGGTGCCGCGGCCGAAACGCCGCAGCTCAAGAGCGGCCAGTCGCGGCGATCGCATCGGCGTCGGCCTCCTTCTCGTCGTGGTCGGCCTGGTCGGCGGCTTCGGCGGTCCCGGTCTCGTCGGCGGTCCCGGCCTCGGGGGTTCCGTCGGTCTCGTCCGGGGTGGCGCCGGAGCCGTGGTCGGTGCGGGCGGGGTCCGCTGCCGGGGCGCCGGTCTCCGTGCCGGTACCGGCGAGGGAGTCGTCGGGTCCGACGCCGGCGGGGGCGGCGGGCCCGTCTGCCTCCGCACCGCCGGACCGGTCCGCGTCCGTGCGGACGACCACCGCGTCGGACGGCGGCTCGCTGCACACGGCCAGCACCGTGACCCCCGTGCCGGCGACGGACCGCAGCAGCTCCCACACCTCCTCCCGCTCCCCGGCCGACAGCTTCAGGTCGGTGTCGTCGACCCCGAGCAGCCGGGGACGCCCCAGCAGCGCCAGCGCCAGCGACAGCCGCAGTGCCTCCACCCGCTCCAGGTCCCGCACCGCGGTCCGCCCGCCCTTGGGCAGGGCGGCCAGGTCGAGCCCGGCGGTGGCCAGCGCCTCGTCGATGTGCCGGCGCCGCTCCCGCCGCCGCTCGGCGCGCGGGCGCAGCAGCTGCCGGGGCCGGGGGAGCGCGCCCCCGAAGCGCCGCCGCAGCAGCTCCTGCTCGCGCAGATGCTCGGCCACGGTGAGCGCCGGGTCGAGGTCGGTCACCCCGGCGACATGCGCCAGGGCGCTGCGGCGGCGTACGGCGGCCATGCGCCGGGGCAGCTCCAGCCCGCCGACGACGGCCCGTCCCTCCGTCGGCTTCATCCGACCGGTGAGCGCGAGCAGCAGACAGGTGCGGCCGGTGCCGGACGGCCCGGCCACCGCGATCAGCGCACCGGGCCCGGCGTCGGCCGACACGTCGCGGAAGGCCCACCCCCGTGGCCCCTTCAGACCGAGGCCGTCGGCCACGACGGCGAGTCCGCTCGGATCGTCCACGAATCTCCCTGGAACGTGCGAGAATTTTTGTACTGACTGGTCAGTGCAAAAGCTAGCTCGAACGGGCGGACGAGGCAACGTCGCAGGTCAGAACGGATTGTCAGTGCCATACCGCACGATGTGCACATACGGCACTCGCCTCATGGCGTGCCGTCACGAAGACGACAGGAGGTTCGTCATGGCCCACTCGTCCGCAGCCGCCGCCCGTCGGCGCCGCGCAGCCGGCCCTGCCCCCTCACTGCACAACGGCCCGGCGAGCGACATCCACCCCGTGCTGCGCCGCTCCGCGGCCCCGCCCGCCGCCCTCGACCTGCTCGCCCAGGCCCGTGCCGGACTCGACGAGGCCGCCGTCCTCGACACCCCCAACGAGCGCTACGCGACGGCCCATCTGGCCGCCCTGCGCACCGCCGCCGCCGTGCTCGCCGCCCGCGGCAGGCCCGAGACCTCGCCCCGGGCCCGGGCCAAGATACGAAGCGCGTGGGAGGTGCTCCCCGAGATCGCGCCCGAACTCACCGAGTGGAGCGCCCTGTTCGCCTCCGGGGCCCGGCGCCGTGCCCGGGCCGAGGCGGGCATCCAGGGCGCGGCGACCGTGCGGGACGCCGACGACCTGATCCGGGACGTGGCGATGTTCCTGCGCCTGGTCGAGCGGATGCTGGTGCTCCAGCCGGTGCTGCCCCAGCCCCGCCCCGACCAGGACGGCGGGCCGGACACCGCCCCGCGCGGCGACCTGCCCGACGCGGGCTGACCCGGAGGCCACCGGGTGACGGCGGGCCGCCGCGCAGGCCATAGGGTGGACAGCGCCTGAAACCCGATCGCCCCGCCCCACCCCAGGCGGTGCCCCGCCGAGGAGTCACCACCGTGCCGGACCCGATGCGCCCCCGCGCCGCTCTCCGTACCGCCGTTGTCTGGGACGTCCTCCAGGACGCCCTGGAACGCAGGGTCGAGGCCACCGGACGGCAGGCCCTGGACGTCCTCGACACCGGCGGCGGCAGCGGCAACTTCGCCGTGCCCCTGGCCCGGCTCGGACACCGCGTGACCGTCGTCGACCCCAGCCCGAACGCCCTGTTCGCCCTCGAGCGCCGCGCCGCCGAGGAGGGCGTCGCCGACCGGGTGCACGGTGTGCAGGGCGACGCCCGCGGCCTCTTCGACGTCGCCGAGCGCGCCGGCTACGACGTCGTGCTGTGCCACGGCGTCCTGGAGTACGTCGACGACCCGGCGGAGGGCGTGCGCAACACGGTGGCCGCCCTGCGCCCCGGCGGCGTCCTCAGCCTGCTCGCCGCCGGCCTGGGCGGCGCGGTGCTGGCCCGCGCCCTCGCCGGCCACTTCACGGAGGCCCGGCAGGCCCTCGACGACCCGAACGGCCGATGGGGCGAGGGCGACCCCGTGCCGCGCCGCTTCACCGCCGACCAGCTGACCGGGCTGGTGCGCGGCGCGGGCCTGGAGGTCGGCGCGGTGCACGGCGTCCGCGTCTTCTCCGACCTCGTCCCCGGGGTGCTGGTCGACACCGAGCCCGGGGCGATGGAGGCGCTGCTGAAGCTGGAGGCCGCCGCGGCCGAGCTCGCCGCCTTCCACTCCGTGGCCACGCAGCTTCATGTGCTCGCCGAGGCGGGCGGGACCGCCGGGGCGTGAGCGGCCGTCCGTGACACGGCGCTGATCAGCGGCGCGTCCGGCGGCCCCGGGGCGCATGGACTGTGCCACAGGCCCCCCGAATGGCGGCTCGGAGCCGTATGATCGAGGGAGACCGCCCGGCATGACGGGTCGGCCGCCGGGGAATGACAGCCTCAGCGGACCGGTGCGTGATGGCGGACACCGGTCGGCAATTGGCGCAGAGGGGCGGGTTTCACGGGGGCGATTCCCTGCCTATCCTGAAGGGACCCCCCGGGTCGCCCCGGCGACTGCACGATGAGGAGGACTCCGTGCCGCTCTCGGAGCACGAGCAGCGCATGCTCGAGCAAATGGAGCGAGCGCTGTACGCCGAAGATCCCAAGTTCGCGACGGCGCTCGAGGGAAGCGGGCTGCGTACGTACACCCGGCGACGGGTCTACCAGGCGGTCGCGGGCTTCCTCGTAGGTATTGCGCTCCTCATGGCCGGTATGGTCGCCCAGCAGGTGTGGCTCAGTGTCGTGGGCTTCCTCGTGATGCTGGGGTGCGCCGTACTCGCGGTGACCGGGTGGCGCAAGGCGCCCAAGCCGGGCGAGCAGGCCGCGGGGGCCGCAGGGGCCGCTCCGCGGGCGGGCCGCCAGGGCAGAACGCGGCGCTCGATGATGAACCGCATCGAGGAGCGGTGGCAGCGACGGCGCGACGAGCAGGGCGGCGGCCACTGAGGCCTCCGCGATCTTCGATTCAGGGGTGTCCACCCGTGCGGGTGGGCGCCCCTGAGTCGTCCCTGCGGGTGCGTGGTGGTTGCTCGCGCAGTTCCCCGCGCCCCTTCAGGGGCGCGGGGAACTGCGCGAACGGCCCGCGGCCGCCGCGGAACCTCAGCCGCGCTGGCGCGTAGGCAGACACCAGTTCGGGCGGAGGGCGACGAGACGGTCCCGCAGGGCCGCCCAGCGGTCGGACACCGTCCACACCACCCGCACGGCCGACCGCGGCGCGAGCAACGCCCGCAGACGGGCCCGCCGGGACGCCGAGTCCCGCAGCGCCGCCGCAGCCCGACGCACGTCGTCCGCCAGCCCCACCGCCGGCCGCGGCCGCGGCGCGTACAGCACCTGCTCCACCGCCCCCGCCAGCCGCCGCACCGACGCCGCCGCGTCCCCGTCGAGCCCGCCCGTCCGCACGATGCGGTCGGCCGCCCCGCGCGGGGTCAGCGACTCGTCCGGCACGATCCCGTGGTCCCAGGCCGTGTCCGTCAGCTCCTCCCAGGCGGCCAGCACACGCGGAGCGACGTCCTCCTCCGCGCGGCCGCGACCGCCCAGCCGCACCGCCCGCATCCGCGTCCGCCACAGCAACGGCGACAGGGGAAGCGCCAACACCAGCAGTCCGGCCAGCGCCCACAGCAGCACCACGTGCCACTTCGGGCCGTCGCCCCCCGCATCCAGGGCCGCCTGCGGCGACTCGCTCTCGCAGGACCCCGGGTCGCTGCCGTCCGCCCGGCAGTCGGTGCTCCGCGACGGCTGCGCCGACGGATCGGCGGGCGCGGCCTGCGACGGCCGCGCCGGATCCGCGGGACCGTTGTCCTCGACGTCCTGCACGGTGTAGTCCGGCGTGGAGCCCCGGGTCGGGGTCGGCTCGAACCGCGTCCAGCCCACGCCCTCGAAGTACAGCTCGGGCCAGGCGTGCGCGTCCCGCATCGCGACCGAGATCGTGCCGTCGGCCTGCGGGGTGCCGGGCGCGAAGCCCACCGCGATCCGCGCCGGGATGCCCAGCGACCGCGCCATGGACGCCATCGCGAAGGAGTAGTGCACGCAGAAGCCCCGCTTGTCCTTCAGGAAGCGGGCGATCGCCTGCGAGCCGCTGCCGACGTCGACCTGGGTGTCGTACTGGAAGTCGCCGCTCAGCGTGAACCAGTCCTGCAGCATGACCGCGCGGTCGTAGTCGCTCTTCGCGCCGTCGGTCACGGCACGGGCGGTCTCGTGGACCAGGGAGGGCAGCGAGTCGGGCAGCTCGGTGTACTCGCGCAGCACGTCGGCCGGCGGCTCCGGGGCCTTGGCCAGCTGCTCCGCCGTGGGCCGCACGTCCAGGCTGCGCACCTCGTACGTCAGACCGCGCGTGTTCTGCCCGTGGTCGCCGACCAGCGTCATGCCGACGGGCTCGTAGCGCCAGTCGCCCCCCACGCTCACCCGGCTCGGCGGGTACGGCATCGGCAGCCACGTCTGGCCGTACCACTTCGCGACCGAGACCGACGTGCCGACCTCCGTGAACTCCACGTCGGGGCCGAGCCCCGGCGGGGCCGGGAAGCCCTCGGGCACCTGGGTGATCGCCCGCTTCGACGGCTTCCACGTGGTGCCGTCGAAGTCGTCCAGGGACACGATGCGCAGGTACAGGTCCGAGGTGTTCTCCATCTCGGTGCGCACCGAGAACACCGCGCGGTCGTCGTCGTTGTTCAGCGAGTCGCGCAGCGACACCAGCGGGTTCACCGCGGAGATGGTGCCGCCCCCGCCGACCCCCGCGCCCACCCCCCGGCCGTTCGGGTCCAGCAGGCCGCCGTCCATCGCGGGCAGCGCCAGCGGCGCCACCAGGGCGATGCCCAGCGCCACCACCCCGATCCGGTGCCCGAACCGCGCCGGCGCCGGCGCCCCGGGCGTCTCCCTGCTCCGGCCGCGTGGCGGCCCGGCGAACACCCGGCCCCACTGCGAGAGCCGGTCCCGGCCCTCGGCGAGCAGGAGCATCAGATAGCCGGCCGCGGCCAGCAGGAACCACAGCCACTCGATGCCGTTGTCCGTCAGGCCCGCCGCCACCGAGTACAGGGCCAGCAGTGGCAGCCCGGCCGGGGCCGCGCTGCGGAAGGTCACCGCGAGCATGTCCACCAGCAGGCCGATGACCAGCACCCCGCCGACCAGCATCAGCCGGATGCCGTCGCTCAGCGGCGCCGGTATCGCGTACCGGTTGACGTCCTGGCCGCCCTGCTCCAGCAGCTGCCCGAAGAAACGCAGCGCGTCCGGGCCGGGTATCAGCCCGGCGACGGCGTGCTCCCGCGCGAACATCAGCGTGAGCAGCACCAGCGTGACGACGACCTGCGCCGCCACCGTCAGCGGCCGCGCCAGCGGCACCCGCCGCGCCGCCGCCCCCACGCCCGCCTGCACGCCCAGCAGCAGCGCCGCCTGGAGCATCCAGAGGGTCGACTCCACCAGCGGCAGCAGGGCGCAGGCCGCCAGCAGGGTGGCCGCCCACGCGCGCACCGTGAGCCTGGCCAGTGAGCTGATCACGGTCCCTCCCCACCGCTCGCCGCCACCAGGCCCGAGCGCTCACGGTCCGCCTGCCGCCACAGCTGCTCCAGCGAGGCGCCCCGCTCCACCGCCACGGCCGTCCAGCCCGACTCGCGCAGCATCCGCAGATGCTCCTCGCCCTGCCGCTCCTCGGGGCCGGGCGGGTCGGAAGGCTCCCGCAGCCAGTCGTCGCTGTCCAGCAGGAACGCGACGGCGCCGCCGCTGCGCTGCCGCATCCGCGCCAGCACCGCGGTCTGCTCGTCGTCCAGGTCGCCGAGGAACGCCACCAGCAGCCCCTCGCCGCCGGACCGCAGCACGTCGTAGGCGCGGGACAGGCCCTCCTCGTCGGAGTGGTCCACCACGGCCAGCGTGTCCATCATCAGCCCGGCCGCGTCCGCCGACTCCTGGTGCACGCCCGAGAAGCCGTCGGCGCCCTCTCCCGGCACCGAGTCGCCGGTGTCCGTCAGCAGCCGCACCGAGAAGCCCCGCTCCAGCATGTGCACCAGCACCGAGGCCGCGCCCGACACCGCCCACTCGAACGCCGAGTCCGGCCCGGCGCCCTCGTAGGCGATGGCGCGGGTGTCCAGCAGCACTGTGCAGCGGGCGCGCTGCGGCTGCTCCTCGCGGCGCACCATCAGCTCGCCGTAGCGGGCGGTGGAGCGCCAGTGGACCCGGCGCAGGTCGTCGCCGTAGCGGTAGCCGCGGGGAATCACGTCGTCCTCGCCGGCCAGCGCCAGCGAGCGCTGGACCCCGTCGCCGTACCCCTTGGACTCGCCGCTCAGCCGCACCGGCGGCAGCGCCTCCACCCGGGGCGTCACCGTCAGCGTGTCGTAGGAGGAGAACGAGCGGTTCAGCTCGCACATCCCGAACGGGTCGGACAGCCGCAGCTGGAGCGGGCCCAGCGGGTAGCGGCCGCGCAGGTCGGAGCGGACCCGGTAGGACACCTCACGGCGCCCGCCCGCCTCCATCCGGTCCAGCACGAACCGCGGGCGCGGGCCGAGCACGTAGGGCACCCGGTCCTGGAGCATCAGCAGGCCCGTGGGCATCCGGGAGACGTTGTCCATGCGCAGGTGGACGCGCGCCTCGGTGCCCGCGGGCACCCGGCCGGGGGAGAGCCGGCGGCTGCCCGCGACCCGGTAGCGGGTCCGGTAGAGCACGGCCGCGCACACCAGCGGCAGCACCGCCAGCAGCAGGCCGACCCGCAGCAGGTCGCTCTGCCCGAGCACGTACGCGCAGATCGCGGCCGCGATCCCGGCCGCCAGGAAGGAGCGCCCCCGGGTGGTGAGCCCCGCCAGGGCGGTCCTCAGCCCGCTCCGGTCGCCCCGGTCGTCGTCGGCGTGGACCGCGCCGGCGGTGCTCATCACAGCCTCCGGGGCGGCTGCTGGCCGTAGCCTCCGCGGCCCAGGCCGAACCCGGCGGGCTGGCCGGCCGCCGCGGGCACCGTGGTGCGCTGCAGGATCTCCTGCACCACCTGCTCGGCGGTGCGGCGGTTGAGCTGGGCCTGAGCGGTGGGCAGCAGACGGTGGGCGAGCACGGCGACGGCGAGCGCCTGCACGTCGTCCGGCAGCGCGTAGTCACGGCCCGCCAGGGCCGCCGCCGCCTTCGTGGCCCGCAGCAGATGCAGCGTCGCACGCGGCGACGCGCCGAGTCTCAGGTCGGGGTGCGTGCGGGTGGCGGCGACCAGGTCGACCGCGTACCGGCGGATCGGCTCGGCCACGTACACGCCGCGCACCGCCTCGATGAGCTTCACGATGTCGTGCGCGTGCGCCACCGGCTGGAGGTCCTCCAGCGGGGAGACGCCGCCGTGCACGTCGAGCATCTGGAGCTCGGCCTCCGCGCTCGGGTAGCCGACCGAGACGCGGGCCATGAAGCGGTCGCGCTGGGCCTCGGGCAGCGGGTAGGTGCCCTCCATCTCGACCGGGTTCTGCGTCGCCACCACCATGAAGGGGCTGGGCAGTTCGTAGGTCTTGCCGTCGATGGTGACCTGGCGCTCCTCCATCGACTCCAGCAGCGCCGACTGGGTCTTCGGCGAGGCGCGGTTGATCTCGTCGCCGATCACGATCTGGGCGAAGATGGCGCCCGGCTTGAACTCGAAGTCACGGCGCTGCTGGTCCCAGATGGACACGCCGGTGATGTCCGAGGGCAGCAGGTCCGGTGTGAACTGGATGCGCCGCACCGAGCAGTCGATCGACCGCGCCAGTGCCTTCGCCAGCATCGTCTTGCCGACGCCCGGGACGTCCTCGATGAGCAGATGTCCCTCGGCGAGCAGCACGGTCAGCGAGAGCCGGACGACCTCGGGCTTCCCCTCGATCACGCCTTCCACCGAACCGCGCACGCGCTCCACGACGGCGGTCAGGTCCTCCCCGACCGCCCCGTATGCCCGGTCGGGGGCGCCCCCATGGCTCGCACGATCGTCATAGGTCGTCACCCGGCCCTCCTCGGCCTTTCCCGCGCTCCGCAATGAAGCGGGGGGTTCCCCACATGTCCCGGCCGATCCCTCGCCCAGCGGACCGGCCCACCCCGAATCACGGGCGTCACGCGGGAAAAGTTCCGCGTGACACCACTTCCGCATTCTTGCCGCCGTTACCGTTTCGTGTCACTCGCCTGTGGACAACTGACAGCGATATGTCAGCTCTTACGACGTTCGACGGCTCTCCGGGTGCGGCCGGTCCCGGGACGGGCGGCGGGGTCAGGCGGGGTCCACCTCGCGCAGCAGACCCGTCTTCACGTCGAAGACGAACCCGCGCACGTCGTCGGTGTGCAGCAGGAACGGCGAGGTCCGCACGCGCTGCATCGACTGGCGGACGTCCTGGTCCACGTCCCGGAAGGCCTCCACGGCCCACGCCGGACGCTGTCCCACCTCCATCTCGAGGTCGTGCCGGAACTCCTCGGTGAGGGATTCCAGGCCGCAGTTGGTGTGGTGGATGAGGACCACGCTGCGCGTGCCCAGCGCCCGCTGGCTGATGGTCAGCGAACGGATCACGTCGTCCGTGACGACGCCGCCCGCGTTGCGGATGGTGTGGCAGTCGCCGAGCGACAGGCCCAGCGCGTCGTGCAGGTCGAGACGGGCGTCCATGCAGGCCACCACCGCGACGTGGAGGACGGGACGGGCGTCCATCCCGGGGTCGGTGAACGCGGCCGCGTAACGCTCGTTGGCTTCGATCAGACGGTCGGTCACGGTGCCGGCTCCGGCCGAGGCGTTTCCGGAACCGGCGGGTACGGATGCAGAAGTCGTCATACCCATGACGGTACTGGTCACGGGGGCGTGAGGCGTGTTGTGACAGGCGACAAAGAACGTCAGCGAACCTTGGTGTGAGGTAACCCATAGGAGTGGTGTGACCCCCTTCCTGCGGGTGATGTGTCCGATCCGCCTCTTGACCCGCGCGGGCCGCGACGCGCAGTCCGGTTGATTGACCGGGCCGGACCGTGGACTAAAGTGACGCGGAGCGGGAGGCGTGACCGCCCGCCGCTGTGACTTCCCCGGATCCCCCGGCCGCGACCAGGGGATCTCCCGCGTGCGCGGCGCGTACGTACGGCTCGGCCTCCTCCCGCCGCCGCCCGGCCGACGCCTGCCGGCGCCGGCCGCCCCCTCACCGGGAGGGCGGGAACCCGGCGGTGCGTGAGCGTCACGCCGGATCTGAGAGGGCCCCTTGAGCAAGAGTCGACACGTCCCGGTGATGCTCCAGCGGTGCCTGGACCTGCTGGCGCCCGCCCTGGAGCGGCCCGGCGCGGTGGTCGTCGACTGCACGCTCGGCCTCGGCGGCCACAGCGAGGCGCTGCTCAGCCGCTTCCCCGAGGCCCGGCTCGTCGCCCTGGACCGCGACAAGGAGGCGCTGCGCCTGTCCGGTGAGCGGCTCGCCCCCTTCGGCGACCGTGCCACCCTGGTGCACGCCGTCTACGACGAGCTCCCCGACGTCCTCGGCCGCCTCGGCATCCCGCGCGTGCAGGGGATCCTGTTCGACCTCGGGGTGTCCTCGATGCAGCTCGACGAGGCCGGCCGCGGCTTCGCCTACGCCCAGGACGCCCCCCTCGACATGCGCATGGACCAGACGGCCGGCGTCAGCGCCGCCGAGGTCCTCAACACCTACCCGCCCGGCGAGCTGGTCCGCATCCTGCGCGCCTACGGCGAGGAGAAGCAGGCCAAGCGGATCGTGGCCGCCATCGTCCGGGAGCGCGAGAAGGAGCCCTTCACCACCAGCGCCCGCCTGGTCGAGCTGATCCGCGACGCGCTGCCGCAGGCCGCCAAGCGCACCGGCGGCAACCCGGCCAAGCGCACCTTCCAGGCCCTGCGGATCGAGGTCAACGGCGAGCTGTCGGTGCTGGAGCGGGCCGTCCCGGCGGCCGTGAAGGCCCTGGACGTCGGCGGCCGCATCGCCGTGCTGTCGTACCACTCCCTGGAGGACCGGCTGGTCAAGCAGGTGTTCGCGGCGGGCGCCGCCACCACCGCCCCGCCCGGCCTCCCGGTCGTCCCCGAGCAGTACCAGCCGCGGCTCAAGCTGCTCACGCGCGGTGCCGAACTTCCCACCGAGGAGGAGATCGCCGAGAACCGCCGTGCGGCCCCCGCGCGGCTGCGCGGCGCGGAGCGCATCAGGGAGGACGTCGAGTGAGGCGGCCGCGGTGAGGCGCGGGCCGGCCCCGCGACGGGCGGCGGCCGGGCGAACGGGCGGGACGAGCGAACTCAGGGGAGCGTGAGTGACCAGGAAACCCGAACTGAAGGGGCGGCCCGAGCTGCGGGGGAGGGCGGCCCGGCTCGCGCACCTCCTGCCCACCGGCCGCGCCCAGGCGGCCCGCACCCCCTTCGTGCTCCTCGTGGTCCTGCTCCTCGGCGGCGGTCTGATCGGCCTGCTGGTGCTGAACTCCGCGCTCAGCGAGGGCGCGTTCCGCCTCGACGACCTCCAGCGGGAGACCAAGGAGCTCACGGACGAGGAACAGGCCCTGCAGCGCGACATCGACGCCTACTCCGCCCCCGACGCCCTCCAGCGCCGCGCCCGCGAGCTCGGCATGGTGCCCGGCGGCGACCCCGCCTTCCTCGGCCCCGACGGCAAGGTCAAGGGCGTGCCCAGCGCGGCCTCCGCCGCCCGCGCCCCCCTGGTCCTCGCGCCCGAGGCGCTGGCCACGGCGACGGCCCCGCCGCCGTCGCCGGAGTCCGCCCCCCGTTCCCCGCACGCCTCGACCCCCGGCAGGTGACGGAAGTGTCCGACAGGCAACCGCCCCGCCGCCGGGTGCCCGGACCCGCCCGGCCCGTCCGTCCGGCCGCCCGCGGCCGCACCGGCCCCGGCGCCCGCCCGGCCCGCCGGTCCGGCGGACCGCGCCCCGGCGCCCCGAAGACCATCCGGCTGGGCAGCCCGCGCCCCCGGCTGCGCCTGGTCGGCGTGGGTCTGACCCTCGTCATGCTCGCCTTCGTCGTCCGCCTGGTCCAGGTCCAGGCCGTCGACGCGAGCACCTACGCCGGCAAGGCCGAGCGCAACCGCTACGTGGGCCAGGTGCTGGCCGCCGAGCGCGGCGAGATCACCGACCGCAACGGCGTGGCCCTCGCCACCAGCGAGGACGCCTACGACATCACCGCCGACCCCACGATGTTCGCCCCGGACGAGCTGAAGATCGACGACGGACCCGAGCAGGCCGCGGCGCTGCTCGCCCCCATCCTCGGCGCGGACCAGGAGGACCTGGTCCGCAAGCTGCGGCCGGACAACCCGTCGCTGCGCTACGTCAAGCTGGCCGGGCGGCAGACCCCGCAGGTCTGGAACCAGATCAAGGACCTCAAGGCCGCCCTGGCCACCAAGGCCGAGACCGACACGTCGACCGTGAACGTGCTGGCCGGCGTCTTCTCCGTGCCCACCAGCAAGCGCGTGTACCCGAACAACGAGCTCGCCGCCGGGATACTGGGCTGGGTCAACGCCGAGGGCAAGGGCAGCGGCGGCGTCGAGCTCCAGCTCGAGGAGCGGCTGGCCGGCGAGGAGGGCAAGATCCGCTACGCCCAGTCCGGCGGCCGTCTGGTGCCCACCGCCGGCTCCACGGAGACCCCGGCCGTGCCCGGCGACGACATCGAGCTCACCATCGACCGCGACATCCAGTGGGCGGCGCAGAACGCCATCAGCAAGCAGGTGGAGGAGTCCGCGGCCGACCGCGGCTACGTCATCGTGCAGGACACCCGCACCGGCGAGGTCCTGGCCATGGCCAACGCCCCGGGCTTCGACCCCAACGACCTGTCCCACGCCGACCCCAGGACGCTCGGCAACGCGGCCCTCCAGGACGCCTTCGAGCCGGGCTCCACGGCCAAGGTGCTGTCCATGGCGGCCGTGCTGGAGGAGAACGTCGCCACCCCCGGCACCCATGTCGTGGTGCCCAACCGGCTGCACCGCGGCGACCGGCTGTTCAAGGACGACATCGACCACCCGACCTGGTACCTGACGCTCAACGGCGTCCTCGCCAAGTCCAGCAACATCGGCACGATCCTCGCCACCGGCCAGCTCGGCAGAACTCAGTCCCAGGCCAACAAGGTGCTGTACGACTACCTGCGCGAGTTCGGCCTCGGCAGCCACACCGGGCTGGGCTTCCCGGGCGAGACCAAGGGCATCCTGGCCCCGCCGGACCAGTGGTCCACCTCGCAGCAGTACACGATTCCTTTCGGCCAGGGCGTGTCCATCAACGCCATGCAGGCCGCCTCCGTCTACTCGACCATCGCCAACGGCGGCGTCCGCGTCGAGCCCACCCTCGTCCGCGGCTCCAAGGGCCCCGACGGGCGCTTCACGCCCGCCCCCGAGCCCGAGAAGACACGGGTCGTCAGCGAGAAGACGGCGAAGACCCTCGCGCAGATGCTGGAGTCGGTCGTCGACGACGAGGAGGGCACCGGCACCAAGGCGCGCATCCCGGGGTACCGGGTCGCGGGCAAGACCGGTACGGCGAACCGCGTGGATCCGGCCACCGGCAAGTACCACGGATACACCTCGTCCTTCGCCGGGTTCGCGCCCGCCGACAAGCCCCGGATCACCGTCTACTGCGTCATCCAGAACGCCACCCGGGGCAGCTACTTCGGCGGCCAGATCTGCGGCCCCGTCTTCAAGCAGGTCATGGAGTTCTCCCTGAAGACCCTCCAGGTCCCGCCCACCGGCGCCGCCCCCGCCGCCCTGCCGGTCACCTTCAAGCCCTGACCCCGTACCGAGCACCGAGCCACCAGGAACCACCTCGTGACAACGATCACCCCCGACCCCGGGAACCAGAGCCCCCGCGGCCCCTCGCTTGGCCCGCCGAGCGGTACGCCCGGTACGCTCACCGCCGTGCCACACGCTGATCAGTCCCAAACCACCCAGAAGGGCCAACCCGTGACATATCCGGGGCCGCCCCGTCCGGACCAGGTCTCCGCCACATCTCTCGCGGAACTCGCCGGTCAGCTGGGTGTCCCCGCACCCGCGCAGACCGCCGAGGTCACGGGCATCACCCATGACTCGCGCGCCGTCCGGCCCGGGGACCTGTACGCCGCGCTCCCCGGCGCCCGCGTCCACGGCGCCGACTTCGTCACCCAGGCCGCCGGACTCGGCGCCGCCGCGGTGCTCACCGACCCGGCGGGCGCGGAACGCGTCGCCGCGACCGGGCTGCCCGCCCTGGTGGTGGACGACCCGCGGGCGCGGATGGGCGAACTGGCCGCCACCATCTACGGCCACCCCGGTCGCGATCTGCTCCAGATCGGCATCACCGGCACCTCCGGCAAGACCACCACCGCCTACCTCGTCGAGGGCGGTCTGCGGACCGTCCGCAGCACGGGACTGATCGGCACGGTCGAGATGCGCATCGGCGACGAGCGCATCAAGTCCGAGCGCACCACGCCCGAGGCCACCGACCTCCAGGCGCTGTTCGCGGTCATGCGCGAGCGCGGCACCGAGGCCGTGGCCATGGAGGTCTCCAGCCACGCCCTGGTCCTCGGCCGGGTCGACGGCTGCGTCTTCGACATCGCCGTCTTCACCAACCTCAGCCCGGAGCACATGGAGTTCCACTCCGGGATGGAGGACTACTTCCAGGCCAAGGCGCAGCTGTTCACGCCCGCCCGCAGCCGGCTCGGCGTGGTCAACGTGGACGACGAGTACGGCCGCCGCCTGGTCAAGGAGGCCGGCGTCCCGGTCGTCACCTATTCCGCCGAGGGGCACCCGGACGCCGACTGGCGCGCCGAGGACGTCCACGTCGGCCCGCTGGACTCGACGTTCACCGTGGTCGGGCCGGGGGGCGAGCGGATCACCGCCCGCTCGCCGCTGCCCGGCCCGTTCAACGTGGCCAACTCCCTGGCCGCGATCGTCGCGCTGGCCGCCGCCGGACTCGACCCGCAGGCCGCCGCCGACGGCGTCGCCGCCGTGCCGGGCGTGCCCGGCCGTCTGGAGCGCGTCGACGTGGGCCAGCCGTACCTGGCGGTCGTGGACTACGCCCACAAGACGGACGCCGTGGAGTCGGTGCTGCGCGCCCTGCGCAAGGTCACCGAGGGCCGGGTGCACGTGGTGCTCGGCTGCGGCGGCGACCGTGACGTCACCAAGCGGGAGCCGATGGGCGCGGCCGCCGCGCGGCTCGCCGACACCGCCGTACTGACCTCCGACAACCCCCGCTCCGAGGACCCGCTGGCGATCCTCGCCGCGATGCTCCAGGGTGCGGCCTCGGTGCCCGCCCACCAGCGCGGCGAGGTCCAGGTCTTCGAGGACCGCGCCGCCGCGATCGCCGCCGCCGTCGCCCGGGCCGAGCCCGGCGACACCGTGCTGGTCGCCGGCAAGGGCCACGAGCTGGGACAGGACATCGCCGGGGTGGTGCGTCCGTTCGACGACCGCCAGGTGCTTCGCGAAGCAATCAAGAAGACCCAGGGATGAACTTGTGATCGCCCTCTCCCTCGCCGAGATCGCAGAAGTCGTCGGCGGGCAGACGCACGACATACCGGACCCCTCCGTCCTGGTCACCGGCGAGGTGGTCCGGGACTCACGGGAGGCGGGTCCGGGCAGCCTCTTCGTCGCCTTCGTCGGCGAGCGCGTGGACGGCCACGATTTCGCGGCCCAGGTCGTCGAGGCGGGCGCGGTCGCCGTGCTCGCCTCCCGGCCGGTCGGGGTGCCCGCGATCGTCGTGGAGGACGTCCAGGCCGCCCTCGGCGCCCTCGCCCGGCACGTCGTCGCCCGG
Organism: Streptomyces albogriseolus; assembly: GCA_014650475.1. Taxonomy (GTDB): domain Bacteria; phylum Actinomycetota; class Actinomycetes; order Streptomycetales; family Streptomycetaceae; genus Streptomyces; species Streptomyces albogriseolus. The sequence continues at coordinate 169,536 of BMVA01000002.1, read as the reverse complement.
CTCGGCGCCACCCTCGTCGCCCTCACCGGGTCGGCCGGCAAGACCAGCACCAAGGACCTGATCGCCCAGGTGCTGCGGAGCAAGGCGCCGACCGTCTTCACCCCCGGCTCCCTCAACAACGAGATCGGGCTGCCGCTGACCGCGCTCACCGCCACCGAGGAGACGAAGTTCCTCGTGCTGGAGATGGGTGCGCGCGGCATCGGCCACATCCGCTACCTCACCGGGCTGACGCCGCCGAGGATCGGTCTGGTGCTGAACGTCGGCTCCGCCCACATCGGCGAGTTCGGCGGCCGCGAGCAGATCGCCCAGGCCAAGGGCGAGCTCGTGGAGTCCCTCCCCCCGGCCGAGGAGGGCGGTGTCGCGGTCCTCAACGCGGACGACCCCTACGTCCGCGCCATGGCCTCCCGTACGAAGGCGAAGGTGATCCTTTTCGGAGAGTCCGGCGAAGCGGACGTCTCCGCCGAGAACGTGCGACTCACGGACAGCGGACAGCCCTCCTTCAGGCTTCACACACCCTCCGGTGCAAGCGATGTGACCATGCGCCTGTACGGTGAGCATCACGTGTCGAACGCGCTCGCCGCGGCCGCCGTCGCCCACGAGTTGGGCATGTCCGCAGACGAGATCGCCCGCGCGCTCTCCGAGGCGGGCTCCCTCTCCCGCTGGCGCATGGAGGTCACCGAGCGACCGGACGGCGTGACGGTCGTCAACGACGCCTACAACGCGAACCCCGAGTCCATGAAGGCCGCGCTGCGTGCGCTGGCGGCGATGGGCGAAGCCTCACGGGCGAAAGGGGGACGCACGTGGGCGGTGCTCGGCAAGATGGCCGAGCTCGGGGACGAGGCGCTCGCCGAGCACGACGCGGTCGGACGGCTCGCCGTCCGGCTCAACGTCAGCAAGCTCGTCGCGGTCGGGGGCAGGGAAGCCGCCTGGCTGCAACTGGGCGCATATAACGAGGGTTCGTGGGGTGAGGAGTCGGTGCACGTGTCCGACGCACAGGCGGCGGTCGACCTGTTGCGCAGCGAATTGCGCCCGGGGGATGTCGTACTCGTGAAGGCGTCCCGTTCGGTCGGGCTCGAGAGCGTGGCGCAGGCGCTGCTCGAGACCGGTGCCGAGGGTGAGGTCGCCGCCCGATGATGAATCAGGTCCTGTTCGCAGGAGTCATTGGCCTCTTCCTGACCCTGATCGGCACGCCGCTGCTGATCAAGCTGCTCGCCCGCAAGGGATACGGGCAGTACATCCGCGACGACGGCCCGCGCGAGCACGCCAGCAAGCGCGGTACGCCGACGATGGGCGGCATCGCCTTCATCCTGTCGACGGTCGCCGCCTACTTCCTCTCCAAGGTGATCAGCGGCGAGTCGCCGCGGTACTCCGGCGTGCTGGTGCTGGGCCTGATGGTCGGCATGGGCCTGGTCGGCTTCCTCGACGACTACATCAAGATCGTCAAGCGGCGTTCGCTGGGTCTGCGGGCCAAGGCGAAGATGGCCGGCCAGCTGATCGTCGGTGTCGCCTTCGCGGTGCTGTCCCTGCAGTTCGCGGACTCCCGCGGGCAGACCCCCGCCTCCACGAAGCTGTCGTTCATCACGGACTTCGGCTGGACCATCGGCCCGGTGCTGTTCGTGATCTGGGCGCTGTTCATGATCCTCGCGATGTCGAACGGCGTGAACCTCACCGACGGCCTGGACGGTCTGGCCACCGGCGCCTCCGTGCTCGTCTTCGGCGCCTACACCTTCATCGGCGTCTGGCAGTTCCAGGAGTCCTGCGCCAACGGCGAGACGCTGACCAACCCGGGCGCCTGCTACGAGGTGCGCGACCCGCTGGACCTCGCCGTGGTGGCCTCCGCGCTGATGGGTTCCTGCCTGGGCTTCCTGTGGTGGAACACCTCCCCGGCCAAGATCTTCATGGGCGACACCGGTTCGCTGGCGCTCGGCGGTGTGCTCGCGGGTCTCGCGATCTGCTCCCGCACCGAGCTGCTGCTCGCCATCCTCGGCGGCCTGTTCGTCCTCATCACCATGTCGGTGGTCATCCAGGTCGGCTCGTTCCGGCTCACCGGTAAGCGGGTCTTCCGGATGGCGCCGCTCCAGCACCACTTCGAACTCAAAGGCTGGTCCGAGGTCCTTGTGGTGGTCCGCTTCTGGATCATCCAGGGCATCTGTGTGATCGTCGGACTCGGCCTCTTCTACGCGGGATGGGCAGCGGACAAGTGACCGACTGGCAGGGCAAGCACGTCACCGTCGCGGGACTCGGCGTCTCCGGCGTCCCGGCGGCCAAGGCGCTCCACGGACTCGGCGCGAAGGTCACCGTCGTCAACGACGGCGACGACGCCCGGGCCCGCGAACAGGCCGCGGAACTGGAGGCGCTCGGCGTCACCGTCCGCCTCGGGGACGGCACGGCACCTGACAGCGGCTCCGCCGCGGGCCTGCCCGAAGGCACCGAGCTGATCGTCACCGCCCCCGGCTGGAGGCCGGACCACCCGCTGTTCGCGGCGGCGGACGCGGCCGGGGTGCCGGTGTGGGGCGACGTCGAACTCGCCTGGCGGCTCAGGAAGCCCGGGGCGGCGGACTGGCTCGCGGTCACCGGCACCAACGGCAAGACCACCACCGTGCAGATGCTCGCCTCCATCCTGGAGGCGGCCGGCCTGCGCACCGCCGCCGTCGGCAACATCGGCGTCTCCCTCCTCGACGCGGTCCTCGGTGACGAGGAGTACGACGTGCTCGCCGTGGAGCTGTCCAGCTACCAGCTCCACTGGGCGCCCTCGCTGCGCGCCCACTCCGCCGCCGTCCTCAACCTGGCGCCCGACCACCTCGACTGGCACGGCTCCATGGAGGCGTACGCGAAGGACAAGGGCCGCATCTACGAGGGCAACCGCGTCGCCTGCGTCTACAACACCGCCGACAAGGCCACCGAGGACCTCGTCCGCGAGGCCGACGTCGAGGAGGGCTGCCGCGCCGTCGGCTTCACCCTCGGCACCCCCGGCCCCTCCCAACTCGGCGTCGTCGAGGGCCTCCTGGTCGACCGCGCCTTCGTGGAGAACCGGCAGAAGAACGCCCAGGAGCTCGCCGAGGTCGCCGACGTGAAGCCGGCCGCCCCGCACAACATCGCCAACGCCCTTGCCGCGGCGGCCCTCGCGCGTGCCTACGGGGTGCCCGCGAGCGCCGTGCGGGAAGGGCTGCGGAACTTCACCCCGGACGCCCACCGCATCGCGCACGTGGCGGACGTGGACGGCGTGGCGTACGTCGACGACTCCAAGGCCACCAACACGCATGCCGCCCAGGCCTCGTTGGCGGCGTACGACTCCGTCGTGTGGATCGCCGGCGGACTCGCCAAGGGTGCCACCTTCGACGAACTCGTCGCCGGGGCGGCGCAGCGGCTGCGCGGCGCCGTGCTGATCGGCCGGGACCGCGCCCTGATCCGTGAAGCCCTCGCGCGACACGCCCCGGAAGTCCCCGTGGTCGACCTCGAGCGGACCGACACTGGGGCGATGCTCCAGGCCGTCCAGGAGGCGCGGCGGCTGGCACGCCCCGGTGACACGGTGCTGCTGGCCCCGGCCTGCGCCTCGATGGACATGTTCGCCAACTACAACAAGCGCGGTGACGCGTTCGCACAGGCGGTGCGCGAGCTCGGCGCCTGACCCCGGCCGCCCCGGCGCCGGGCGACCTTGGGAGGGACGCGTGAAACCGTCCGAGACCTGTTGGCCGGCGCACCGCGGAGGTCGTGATGTCCAGTAGCCGTACCGGCCGGCCGCCCGTCCAGCGGGCCGCCCGGCCCCCCGTCGCGCCCCGCCCCCCGCGCGAGAACCCTTTGCGCACCCTGGTGCCCCGGGCGCGCAGGGCCTGGGACCGGCCGCTGACCGCGTACTACGTCATCCTCGGCGGCAGTCTGCTGATCACCGTGCTGGGGCTGGTGATGGTCTACTCGGCGTCCCAGATCACGGCGCTGCAGATGTCGCTGCCGGGGTCGTACTTCTTCCGCAAGCAACTGCTGGCCGCCGTGATCGGCGCCGTGCTGCTGCTGGTGGCGTCCCGGATGCCGGTGAAGCTGCACCGGGCGCTCGCCTACCCCATCCTCGCGGGGGCCGTCTTCCTGATGGCCCTGGTGCAGGTGCCGGGGATAGGAGTCGCGGTCAACGGCAACCAGAACTGGCTCGCGCTCGGCGGCAGTTTCCAGCTCCAGCCCAGCGAGTTCGGCAAGCTGGCGCTGGTGCTGTGGGGCGCCGACCTGCTCGCCCGCAAACAGGACAAGCGGCTGCTGACCCAGTGGAAGCACATGCTGGTGCCGCTGGTGCCGGCCGCGTTCATGCTGCTCGGGCTGATCATGCTCGGCGGCGACATGGGCACCGCCATCATCCTCACCGCGATCCTCTTCGGCCTGCTGTGGCTGGCGGGCGCCCCGACCCGGCTGTTCGCCGGGGTGGTGGCGGTCGCCGCGCTGCTCGGCGCGATCCTCATCCGCACCAGCGAGAACCGCATGGCCCGGCTCGCCTGTCTCGGCGCCACCGAGCCGCAGACCGGCCCGGTCGACTGCTGGCAGGCCGTGCACGGCATCTACGCCCTGGCCTCCGGCGGGATCTTCGGTTCCGGACTCGGGGCGAGTCTGGAGAAATGGGGTGAACTGCCCGAAGCGCACACGGACTTCATCTTCGCCGTCACCGGTGAGGAACTGGGCCTGGCGGGGACGCTGTCGGTGCTCGCCCTGTTCGCCGCTCTAGGCTATGCGGGTATCCGCGTGGCCGGACGCACGGAGGACCCCTTCGTCAGGTATGCCGCGGGAGGCGTGACCACCTGGATCACGGCGCAGGCCGTGATCAACATCGGTGCGGTGCTCGGTCTGCTGCCGATCGCCGGAGTCCCGCTCCCGCTGTTCTCCTACGGCGGGTCCGCCCTGCTGCCGACCATGTTCGCCATCGGGCTGCTCATCGCCTTCGCGCGTGAGGACCCCGCTGCGCGGATGGCGCTTGCGATGCGGCAACCCCGCTTTGGTAGAAAGCGGATCGGGGGTTCTCAGCGGCCCCGGAGATGGAACACGATGCGACGGCGTGCCCCGGGGGCGCGTTCGTCCGGAGAGCGGTGAATTTCGGTGCATGTCGTACTCGCCGGCGGAGGAACCGCGGGCCACATCGAGCCCGCGCTCGCCCTCGCGGACGCGCTGCGCAGGCAGGATCCGTCCGTGGGCATCACGGCCCTGGGCACGGAGCGCGGCCTGGAGACCCGTCTCGTACCCGAGCGCGGGTACGAACTGGCGCTGATCCCCGCCGTCCCGCTGCCACGCAAGCCGACCCCCGAGCTGATCACCGTCCCGGGCCGGCTCCGCGGCACCATCAAGGCGACCGAGCAGATCCTGGAGCGCACCCGGGCCGACGTCGTGGTCGGCTTCGGCGGTTACGTCGCGCTGCCCGGCTACCTCGCGGCCAAGCGCCTCGGCGTGCCGATCGTCATCCACGAGGCCAACGCCCGCCCCGGCCTGGCCAACAAGATCGGGTCCCGGTACGCCGCCCAGGTCGCCGTCGCCACCCCGGACAGCAAGCTGCGCAACGCGCGCTACATCGGCATCCCGCTGCGGCACACCATCGCCACCCTCGACCGGGCCGCCGTGCGCCCCGAGGCGCGCGCCGCGTTCGGGCTCGACCCCAACCTGCCGACGCTGCTGGTCTCCGGTGGCTCGCAGGGCGCCCGCCGGCTCAACGAGGTCGTCCAGCAGGTCGCCCCGTGGCTCCAGCAGGCGGGCATCCAGATCCTGCACGCGGTCGGCCCGAAGAACGAACTGCCGCAGGTGCAGCAGATGCCGGGCATGCCCCCGTACATCCCGGTAAGTTACCTGGACCGGATGGACCTCGCGTACGCGGCGGCGGACATGATGCTCTGCCGCGCGGGCGCGATGACCGTCGCCGAGCTCTCCGCCGTCGGACTCCCGGCCGCCTACGTCCCGCTGCCCATCGGCAACGGCGAACAGCGGCTCAACGCCCAGCCGGTGGTGAAGGCGGGCGGCGGAATGCTGGTCGACGACGCGGAGCTGACGCCGGAGTGGATCCAGCAGAACGTGCTGCCCGTGCTCGCCGACCCGCACCGGCTGTACGAGATGTCCCGCGCCGCGAGCGAGTTCGGCCGCCGGGACGCCGACGAGCTGCTCGTCGGCATGGTGTACGAGGCGGTCGCCGCCCGTGCCCACAGGTAGAGGCATGTGACGGAAGGCAGGGAGCGTGGCCGGATCGACGACCGCCGAGCGCGGTGAACGCAAGCGGGAGTCGTCCGGCCCGCCGCCCGTACGAGCCGTACGGCGACGACGTCTTCGTCTGATCATCACATCGACGGTCGCCCTGCTGTTCCTCGGCAGCGGCGCCTTCTGGCTGCTGTACGGCTCCGACCTGGTCCGCGTCGAGCGGGTCTCGGTGTCCGGGACGGACGTCCTGACACCGGACCAGGTCCGGAAGGCGGCCGACGTGCCGCTCGGGGAGCAGCTCGTCTCGGTCGACACCGGGGCCATCGAGAGGCGCGCCGCCAAGACGCTGCCCCGCATCGACACCGTCGAGGTGGTCCGCGCCTGGCCCGACGAGATCAAGCTCCGGGTCACCGAACGCACCCCCGTCCTCCTCGTCCACCAGGGCGGCGAGTTCGTCGAAGTGGACGACGACGGCGTCCGTTTCGCGACCGTGTCGAAGGCCCCCGAGGGGGTACCCGAGCTGAAGATGGATCTCTCTCGTTCCGGTTCCGCGGCGGCCAGCCTCCGGCGTTTCGGCGAGGACCGTCTGGTGCGGGAGGCGGTACGCGTGGCCGGCGCCGTCCCCGAGTCCCTCGCTTCGAAGACGCGCAGCGTCAAGGTCCGTTCCTACGACGCCGTCTCGCTGGAACTCACGGACGGCCGTACCGTCGACTGGGGCAGCAGTGAGAAGGGGGCGCAGAAGGCGCGTGCCCTCACCGCGCTGATGAAAGCGGAGCCGGACGCACGGCACTTCGACGTCAGCGTTCCCAGCGCCCCGGCGTCATCAGGGAGTTGACGCACATCTGCGCAGGCCAGGACCCTGGTTGGGCAGCGACACGGCTGATCACATAGGGTGAAAAGAAAAACGGGAGGTTCGGCGTGTTCGTTGAACGTGCGCCACGTGTCGACTTAGTGTCCTGTTCAGAAGACTCCAGGGAACAGACACACTGGTAACCCTAAACTTCAACGTTAGGGTTCGGGTCGGCGCTACGGACCGTCCCATTCGGCATCAGTCGTCGGATCGCGGGGGCAGCAGTTGCTCCGGCGCCCCGGCGACACGTAACTCGAGGCGAGAGGCCTTCGACGTGGCAGCACCGCAGAACTACCTCGCAGTCATCAAAGTCATCGGTGTCGGCGGCGGTGGTGTCAATGCCATCAACCGGATGATCGAGGTCGGTCTCAAGGGCGTCGAGTTCATCGCCATCAACACCGACGCGCAGGCGCTGTTGATGAGCGACGCCGACGTCAAGCTCGACGTCGGCCGTGAACTCACCCGCGGACTCGGCGCCGGAGCGAACCCGGCCGTCGGCCGCAAGGCCGCCGAGGACCACCGCGAGGAGATCGAGGAGGTCCTCAAGGGGGCCGACATGGTCTTCGTGACGGCCGGTGAAGGCGGCGGCACCGGCACCGGCGGCGCGCCCGTCGTGGCCAACATCGCCCGCTCCCTCGGGGCCCTCACCATCGGCGTGGTCACGCGCCCGTTCACCTTCGAGGGACGGCGCCGCGCGAACCAGGCCGAGGACGGCATCGCGGAGCTCCGCGAAGAGGTCGACACCCTCATCGTGATCCCCAACGACCGGCTGCTGTCCATCTCGGACCGCCAGGTGTCGGTTCTCGACGCCTTCAAGTCGGCCGACCAGGTCCTGCTCTCCGGTGTCCAGGGCATCACCGACCTCATCACCACCCCCGGCCTCATCAACCTCGACTTCGCCGATGTCAAGTCGGTCATGTCCGAGGCCGGTTCGGCCCTCATGGGCATCGGCTCGGCCCGCGGCGACGACCGCGCGGTGGCCGCGGCCGAGATGGCCATCTCCTCCCCGCTGCTGGAGGCGTCCATCGACGGCGCCCGCGGGGTCCTGCTCTCCATCTCCGGCGGCTCCGACCTCGGCCTGTTCGAGATCAACGAGGCCGCCCAGCTGGTCAGCGAGGCCGCCCACCCGGAGGCCAACATCATCTTCGGCGCCGTGATCGACGACGCCCTCGGCGACGAGGTGCGGGTCACCGTCATCGCCGCCGGCTTCGACGGCGGCCAGCCGCCCGCCAAGCGGGACAACGTCCTCGGCTCCTCCTCGGTCAAGCGCGAGGAGCCCGCCCCGGCGGGCCGCCCGGAGAGCCGCCCGTCCTTCGGCTCGCTCGGCAGCGTCACGCCGAAGGAGGACCCGGAGCCGGCCCCGGCGCCCGAGCCCGTGGCCGACATCCCGGCCGTCCAGCCCCCCGTCCCGCCGTCCCGGAGCTACGACAGCGCGGCCGAGGAACTGGACGTCCCGGACTTCCTGAAGTGATAGGACAGCGCGAGAGCGTGAGCGGCGCGCACTTCGGCTTCACCGACCGGTGGGGCGGGGTGAGCGCCGCTCCGTATGAGGAGCTCAACCTCGGGGGCGCGGTCGGGGACGACCCGGAGAAGGTGCGCGCCAACCGGGAGCTGGCCGCCAGGGCGCTCGGCGTGGACCCGGCCCGCGTGGTCTGGATGAACCAGGTGCACGGGGCCGACGCGGTCGTCGTCGACGAGCCGTGGGGCGACCGCCCGGTGCCCGAGGTGGACGCGATCGTCACCACACGGCGCGGACTCGCCCTCGCCGTGCTCACCGCCGACTGCGTGCCGGTGCTGCTGGCCGACCCCGTCGCGGGTGTCGTCGCCGCGGCGCACGCGGGCCGGCCCGGACTGGTCGCCGGGGTGGTCCCGGCCGCGGTGCGGGCCATGACCGGCCTCGGCGCCGACCCCGCCCGGATCGTCGCGCGCACCGGGCCCGCGGTGTGCGGCCGGTGCTACGAGGTGCCGGAGCAGATGCGCGCCGACGTGGCCGCCGTCGAGCCGGCGGCGTACGCCGAGACCGGCTGGGGCACCCCGGCGGTCGACGTCGTCGCGGGTGTGCACGCGCAACTCGAGCGGCTGGGCGTCGTCGGCGCCGGGCGCTCGCCCGTGTGCACACGGGAGTCGGACGATCACTTCTCGTACCGTCGCGACCGCACCACCGGGCGGCTCGCGAGTTATGTGTGGCTGGACCCGAGGACATGACGGACCGTAAGGAAGAACTCGCCGCGAACCTGGCGAGAGTGGAGGAGCGGATCGCCGCCGCGTGCGACGCGGCCGGTCGCGGACGCGACGAGGTGACGCTCGTCGTGGTCACCAAGACCTGGCCCGCGAGCGACGTGCGCGTCCTCTCCGGACTCGGCGTGCGGCACGTCGCCGAGAACCGCGACCAGGACGCCGCCCCGAAGGCGGCGGCCTGCGCGGATCTGCCCCTTGTGTGGCATTTCGTCGGTCAACTTCAGACCAACAAGGTGCGTTCGGTGGTCGGTTATGCCGATGTCGTGCAGTCTGTCGACCGTGCCCGTCTTGTGTCGGCGCTCTCCAAGGAGGCCGTCCGGGCCGGGCGTGAGGTCGGCTGCCTCGTCCAGGTGGCGTTCGACGCCGGCGCCGACGGCCGGGGCGAGCGCGGCGGCGTGGCGCCCTCGGGCGTCGCGGAGCTGGCCGACCTGGTGGCCGGGGCCGAAGGGCTGCGGCTGGACGGCCTGATGACCGTCGCGCCGCTCACCGGGGAGTACGCAGGCCGCCAACAGGCGGCGTTCGAGCGGTTGATGGATTTGTCGACCGACCTGCGCCGGACCCATCCGGCTGCGAACATGGTGTCGGCAGGGATGAGTGCGGATCTCGAACAGGCCGTGGCCGCCGGAGCGACACATGTGCGCGTCGGCAGTGCGGTACTCGGAGTCCGCCCCAGGCTCGGGTAACGTCGCCAAGAAGTCGGACCACAGCAGAAAATATGGTCATTTCCGCCCAACGGCGGAGCAAGGACCCAGTGGATCGCGGGCACTTGGCGGTCGTCAGCGGATCCACCACAGAGCGGAGGACTCGGAGCATGGCCGGCGCGATGCGCAAGATGGCGGTCTACCTCGGCCTCGTGGAGGACGATGGGTACGACGGCCGCGGATTCGACCCAGACGACGATTTCGAACCGGAACTCGACCCGGAGCCGGAGCGGGACCACCGGCGGCACGAGCCGTCGCACCAGTCCCACGGAACACATCAGCCCCAAAGGGACGAAGAGGTACGAGTCGTCCACCCGCCCGCGCCCCGCGAACCGGTGTCCCGTTCCGCTTCGCTGCCCGCGGAATCGCCACGCCCGGCGCGGATCGCGCCCGTGGCATCCATCACACAAGAACGCGCCAGCCTGGAGAAGAACGCACCGGTGATCATGCCCAAGGTCGTGTCGGAACGAGAGCCTTACCGGATCACCACGCTTCACCCCCGGACCTACAACGAGGCCCGTACCATCGGGGAACACTTCCGTGAGGGCACCCCGGTGATCATGAATCTGACTGAGATGGATGACACAGACGCGAAGCGACTTGTCGACTTTGCGGCCGGTTTGGTGTTTGGTCTTCACGGCAGCATCGAGCGGGTGACGCAGAAGGTGTTCCTGTTGTCGCCTGCTAACGTCGATGTCACGGCGGAGGACAAGGCCCGCATCGCAGAGGGCGGGTTCTTCAACCAGAGCTGAGACGCAGGACCGGACAAGAGCGGCACAGGGGAGAGGGAAAAGCAGGCCATGAGCGTGTTCGCGCAGGTGATCTACATCGCGCTGATGGTGTTCCTCATCGTGCTGATCTTCCGTTTGGTCATGGATTACGTGTTCCAGTTCGCCCGCTCATGGCAACCCGGCAAGGCGATGGTGGTCGTCCTGGAGGCCACCTACACTGTCACCGATCCACCGCTGAAGCTTCTGCGGCGGTTCATCCCGCCGCTGCGTCTCGGGGGCGTGGCGCTCGACCTGTCCTTCTTCGTACTGATGATCATCGTCTACATCCTCATCTCGATCGTGGGCAATCTCGCGAGGTGACTGTGGACGATACGGTCTTGCCGACTGCCGATGACTACGTTGAGGTGAAGAGATGCCGTTGACCCCCGAGGACGTGCGGAACAAGCAGTTCACGACCGTCCGCCTCCGAGAAGGCTATGACGAGGACGAGGTCGATGCCTTCCTCGACGAGGTCGAAGCCGAACTGACGCGCCTGCTGCGCGAGAACGAGGACCTGCGCGCCAAGCTGGCCGCGGCCACGCGCGCCGCGGCGCAGAACCAGCAGAACATGCGCAAGCCTCCGGAGCAGCAGGACCAGCAGCAACAGCAGGGTCCGCCTCCCGGCATGCCCCAGCAGGGCATGCGAGGTCCCGGCGCTCCGGTGCCCGCCGGCATATCGGGCCCGCCGCAGCAGCAGATGGGCGGCCCCATGGGTGGCCCGCCCCAGCTGCCGAGCGGTGCTCCTCAGCTGCCCGCCGGCCCCGGCGGACAGGGCGGCCCGCAGGGTCCCGGCCCCATGGGCCAGGGTCCCGGGCCGATGGGCCAGGGCGGCCCGATGCAGGGGCAGATGGGCCCTGGCGGCCCGATGGGCGGTCCCATGGGCGGCCCCGGTATGCCCGGTCAGCAGGGTCCCGGTGGCGACAGCGCCGCGCGTGTCCTGTCGCTGGCCCAGCAGACCGCCGACCAGGCGATCGCGGAGGCCCGTTCCGAGGCCAACAAGATCGTGGGCGAGGCGCGTTCGCGTGCCGAGGGCCTCGAGCGTGACGCCCGTGCCAAGGCCGACGCCCTGGAGCGGGACGCGCAGGAGAAGCACCGCGTCGCGATGGGCTCCCTGGAGTCCGCCCGCGCCACGCTGGAGCGCAAGGTCGAGGACCTGCGCGGCTTCGAGCGCGAGTACCGCACGCGGCTGAAGTCCTACCTGGAGTCGCAGCTGCGCCAGCTGGAGACCCAGGCGGACGACTCGCTCGCCCCGCCGCGTCAGCCCGCGAGCGCGGCTCCGTCCCTGCCGCCGTCCCCGGCGCCCTCGATGGCTCCGGCCGGCGCGGGTGCCCCGTCCTACGGCGGCAACCAGGGGATGGGCGGCGGCCACGGCCAGTCCGGCCCGTCGTACGGCGGTCAGCAGCAGATGCAGCCGGCGATGACCCAGCCCATGGCTCCGGTCCGTCCGCAGGGCCCCTCGCCGATGGGTCAGGCGCCGTCGCCGATGCGTGGCTTCCTGATCGACGAGGACGACAACTGACGGCCCCCGCGGCCATGGGTACGGCGTAGCAGTCGGCAGCGTTCAGGGCGGGGCCCCGGGTTCACCAACCCGGGGCCCCGCCCTCGTGCTACGCGTGTTCCCACCGGTTCCCCACGGTTCACGCCGTTTGTTCGGATGCGGCGGACATGTCCGACGCACGCAACGCCGAAGGCCCGGTGCCCCGGAGACGATCTCCAGGGCACCGGGCCTTCCGGTGTGTGACGGTGATTACGCCTTGCGCAGACGGAACGTCAGGGACAGGCCCTCGTCCGTGAACGGGGCGCCGTAGGTGTCGTCCGCCTCGCCCCGGGCGAAGTCCGTGGCGAGCACCTCGTCGGCGATCAGCTCCGCGTGCTCCGTCAGCGCGGCCCCCGTGGCGGCGTCGTCCGACGTCCAGCGGAGGGCGATCCGGTCGGCCACGTCCAGGCCGCTGTTCTTGCGGGCCTCCTGGATCAGCCGGATCGCGTCACGGGCCAGACCGGCGCGGCGCAGCTCCTCGGTGATCTCCAGGTCCAGGGCGACCGTGGCGCCCGCGTCGGACGCCACCGACCAGCCCTCGCGCGGGGTTTCCGTGATGATCACCTCGTCCGGGGAGAGGGTGATCGTCTCGCCGTCGACCTCCACCGAGGCCGTGCCCTCGCGCAGGGCCAGGGACAGCGCGGCGGCGTCCGCGTTCGCGACCGCCTTGGCCACGTCCTGGACCCGCTTGCCGAACCGCTTGCCCAGCGCGCGGAAGTTGGCCTTGGCCGTGGTGTCCACCAGCGAGCCGCCCACCTCGGACAGCAGCGCCAGCGACTCGACGTTCAGCTCCTCCGTGATCTGCGTGTGCAGGGCCGGGTCGAGGGAGTCGAAACCGGCCGCCGCGATCAGCGCCCGCCGCAGCGGCTGACGCGTCTTGACGCCCGACTCGGCGCGCGTGGCGCGGCCCAGCTCCACCAGGCGGCGCACCAGCGCCATCTGGCGGGACAGCTCCGGGTCGACGGCGGACAGGTCCGCCTCCGGCCACGAGGACAGGTGCACCGACTCCGGCGCGCCCGGCGTGACGGGAACGATCAGGTCCTGCCACACCTGCTCGGTGATGAACGGGGTGAGCGGGGCCATGAGCTTGGTCACCGTCTCCACGACCTCGTGCAGGGTGCGCAGCGCGGCCTTGTCGCCCTGCCAGAAGCGGCGGCGGGAGCGGCGGACGTACCAGTTGGAGAGGTCGTCGACGAACGCGGACAGCAGCTTGCCGGCCCGCTGGGTGTCGTAGTTCTCCAGCGCCTGGGTCACCTGGTCGGTGAGGGCGTGCAGTTCGGACAGCAGCCAGCGGTCCAGCACCGGGCGGTCGGCCGGGGCCGGGTCGGCCTCGCTCGGCGCCCAGGCGGACGTGCGGGCGTACAGGGCCTGGAAGGCGACCGTGTTCCAGTACGTGAGGAGCGTCTTGCGGACGACCTCCTGGATGGTGCCGTGGCCCACGCGGCGGGCCGCCCAGGGCGAGCCGCCGGCCGCCATGAACCAGCGCACCGCGTCCGCGCCGTGCTGGTCCATCAGCGGGATCGGCTGCAGGATGTTGCCCAGGTGCTTGGACATCTTGCGGCCGTCCTCGGCGAGGATGTGGCCCAGGCAGACGACGTTCTCGTACGACGACTTGTCGAAGACGAGCGTGCCGACCGCCATCAGCGTGTAGAACCAGCCGCGGGTCTGGTCGATGGCCTCGCAGATGAACTGCGCCGGGTAGCGGGCCTCGAACAGCTCCTTGTTCTTGTACGGGTAGCCCCACTGCGCGAACGGCATGGAGCCCGAGTCGTACCAGGCGTCGATGACCTCGGGCACGCGCGTGGCCGTCTTCTCACAGGTCGGGCAGGCGAAGGTGACCTCGTCGATGTACGGCCGGTGCGGGTCGAGGCCGGACTGGTCGGTGCCGGTCAGCTCGGACAGCTCCGCGCGGGAGCCGACGACCGTGAGGTGGTCGTCCTCGCAGCGCCAGATCGGCAGCGGGGTGCCCCAGTAGCGGTTACGGGAGAGCGCCCAGTCGATGTTGTTGTTGAGCCAGTCGCCGTAGCGGCCGTGCTTGACCGTGTCCGGGAACCAGTTGGTGCCCTCGTTCTCCTCGAGGAGACGGTCCTTGACGGCGGTGGTGCGGATGTACCAGGACGGCTGCGCGTAGTAGAGCAGCGCCGTGTGGCAGCGCCAGCAGTGCGGGTAGCTGTGCTCGTACGGGATGTGCTTGAAGAGCAGGCCGCGCTCGTCGAGGTCGGCGGTGAGCTTCTCGTCGGCCTTCTTGAAGAAGACGCCGCCGACCAGCGGGACGTCCTCCTCGAAGGTGCCGTCGGGGCGGACCGGGTTCACGACCGGGAGGCCGTAGGAGCGGCAGACCTTGAGGTCGTCCTCACCGAAGGCGGGGGACTGGTGGACCAGACCGGTGCCGTCCTCGGTGGTGACGTACTCGGCGTTGACCACGTAGTGGGCCTCGGCCGGGCTGTGCTCATCGGTTCCCTCGCTGACGCGCGGGAACTCGACCAGCTCGAACGGGCGCTGGTACGTCCAGCGCTCCATCTCCGCGCCGGTGAAGGACTGGCCGGTGGTCTCCCAGCCCTCGCCGAGGGCCTTCTCGACCAGCGGCTCGGCGACGACCAGCTTCTCCTCACCGTTCGTCGCGACGACGTAAACCACGCCGGGGTGGGCGGCGACCGCCGTGTTGGACACCAGGGTCCACGGGGTGGTCGTCCACACCAGCAGGGCCGCCTCGCCGGCCAGCGGGCCGGAGGTCAGCGGGAAGCGGACGTAGACCGACGGGTCGACGACCGTCTCGTAGCCCTGCGCCAGCTCGTGGTCGGACAGGCCGGTGCCGCAGCGGGGGCACCAGGGGGCGACGCGGTGGTCCTGGACCAGCAGGCCCTTGTTGAAGATCTCCTTCAGCGACCACCAGACCGACTCGACGTACTCCGGGTCCATGGTCCGGTACGCCTCGTCGAGGTCGACCCAGTAGCCCATGCGGGTCGTCAGCTCGGCGAAGGCGTCCGTGTGCCGGGTCACCGACTCACGGCACTTGGCGTTGAACTCGGCGATGCCGTACGCCTCGATGTCCTGCTTGCCGGAGAAGCCCAGCTCCTTCTCGACGGCGAGCTCCACCGGGAGGCCGTGGCAGTCCCAGCCGGCCTTGCGGGCCACGTGGTAGCCGCGCATGGTGCGGAAGCGGGGGAAGACGTCCTTGAAGACGCGGGCCTCGATGTGGTGGGCGCCGGGCATGCCGTTGGCGGTGGGCGGGCCCTCGTAGAACACCCATTCGGGGCGGCCCGCGGACTGCTCCAGGCTCTTGGCGAAGATCTTCTGCTCGTCCCAGAACTTGAGCACCGTGTGCTCGAGCGCGGGCAGGTCGACCTGGGCGGGTACCGGGCGGTACGTCGGCGATGTCATCAGCGGGCTTCCTCCGGCGGACTTGCTGCCTTCCGACCGGAGGGACGAGAGCTGTGTCCTTGCGCCGCCGTCGGCGCGCTCCCGCGGTACCACCCTCCTTGGCCCCCCGGTGCGCCGTACGCTCCGGTGAGCCCCCTCATTCGGGTCGCGATGCCGGTTCTACTCGCCGCTGCGGTGCGCTGCGGCTTTCTTCCGGCGGCTCCGGGGTGATCTTCACATCGCGCTCGCCCCCGGGCTCACACCGTCCCCGGGTCGCTCTGGGCTGCGTACGCCGCTACTCGTCCCCATCCACGCTTTTCGCTCCGCCCAGTGTACGGCGCGGCGGGACGGGCGGCCGACCGCTTTTCCCATGGCGGTACGCCCGGCTGTGCCCTGAATGGAGCGATATGCCTGTTCGAAAGGCCGGGGCGTCCATGCGGGCGGCATACCCGGCGGGTAGCTGGGCACAACGCATGCAGGTCGCCGCGCGGCGTGCGCGGGGCGCGGTGACCGTGCGGTGCGCCCCGTTGCCGCAGGGTCCCCGTCGATTTATCGTCCCAGCACGATTCGCGCGCAAGATCACAATATGTGAAGGGGCCGCGGCCATGATGGCGAAGAAGGCGACGGATGCCGAGACGCATGCCGGGGGCCGGAAGAGTGCGGTGTCCGACGCGGCCGCGGGCGGCGCGAGGACGAGGAGGACCACGGCGGCGAAGGACGCGAGGGAGGCGGACGTCCCCGGGACGAAGGCCGCGGCGGGGAAGAGCGCGGGGACCAAGGCGGCGGCGTCCAAGTCCAAGAGGACGGGAACGGCGAGGAGGACGGGGAGGGCGGGGGCCGCCGCGGCCGGGGACGCGGAGAGGGGCACCGCGAAGAAGGCCGCCGGGAAGGGCCCGGCGCGGGACGAGGCGGCCGCGAGGACCGCCGACGACGGCGCGGGTGCCCGCCAGGGCGCCCGCGAGGGGAACGGTGCGGCCAGGACCAG
This sequence comes from Streptomyces albogriseolus, assembly GCA_014650475.1. Classification (GTDB taxonomy): domain Bacteria; phylum Actinomycetota; class Actinomycetes; order Streptomycetales; family Streptomycetaceae; genus Streptomyces; species Streptomyces albogriseolus. The sequence continues at coordinate 152,942 of BMVA01000002.1, read as the reverse complement.
CGGGTCCGCTCAGGACGGGGCCGGGCACAGCGCGGCCGACGACGCGGACGCGGCCGAGGCCGCGGCGCAGACGGGAGTGACGACGGTGGGTGCGAAGAAGACCCCTGGCCCGGCGGCCACAGCGGCGGCGGCGACCGCCGTGCCCAAGGCCCGGTACGGCGCGGTGGAGCCGGGCGAGCTCGCGGTGCGTCCCGGCGAGGAGCCGTGGACCGGCGAAGAGGTCGAGGCGGCGCGGGCCGAGCTGATGTCGGAGGTGCTGCGGCTGCGCGAGGAGATCACCTCCTCCGAGCGGTCGCTGGCCGGCCTGATGCGGGACTCCGGCGACGGCGCGGGCGACGACGACGCCGACACCGGCACCAAGAACATCACGCGGGAGCACGAACTGGCCCTCGCCGCGAACGCGCGCGAGATGCTCGACCAGTTCGAGCGGGCGCTCCAGCGGCTCGACGCGGGCACCTACGGCCTGTGCGAGAACTGCGGCGAACCCATCGGGAAGGCCCGCATGCAGGCCTTCCCGAGGGCCACCCTGTGCGTCGAGTGCAAACAGAAGCAGGAGCGCCGGTACTGAAGGGCGGCCGCGCGGACCGTGCCGTACCCTCGTCCTCAGTCAAGGACCTAGGCTGAGGGACTCACGTGGCAGAGGCGGAGCGCATCATCGGTACGCCGGACATCCCGGACGCGGACCGGGACGGGCAGGACCGGGACGGAGAGGACCGGGACCTGCGGGACCGGGACGGCCGGGAGCCGGCCGGCGCCGACGGTACGACGCAGGAGGCGGAGCGGCCCCGCGGCAGGCGGCGGATCGCCGTGCTGTTCGCCGTGGCCGCCTTCGCCTACCTCCTCGACCTGGTCAGCAAGATGATCGTGGTCGCCAAGCTGGAGCACCACGAGCCGATCGAGGTCGTCGGCGACTGGCTGCGCTTCGAGGCGATCCGCAACGCGGGCGCGGCCTTCGGCTTCGGCGAGGCGTTCACGGTGATCTTCACGGTCATCGCGGCGGCGGTGATCGTGGTGATCTTCCGCCTGGCCCGCAAGCTCTACAGCCTGCCCTGGGCGATCGCGCTCGGCCTGCTCCTCGGCGGCGCCCTCGGCAACCTCACCGACCGGATCTTCCGCTCGCCGGGCGTCTTCGAGGGCGCGGTCGTCGACTTCATCGCCCCCAAGCACTTCGCCGTGTTCAACCTGGCCGACTCGGCCATCGTGTGCGGCGGCATCCTGATCGTGCTGCTGTCCTTCCGGGGTCTCGACCCGGACGGCACGGTCCACAAGGACTGAGGGCCCCGTCACTCCCGTGCGGGAGTGACGCACCCGTCCGGCATACTCGACGGGTGAGCACGATTCCCGAGATCCGTACCCTGCCCGTGCCCGACGGCCTGGAGGGCGAGCGCGTCGACGCCGCCATCTCCCGCATGTTCGGCTTCTCCCGCACCAAGGCGGCCGAGCTCGCCGCCGCGGGGAAGGTCACGGTCGACGGGTCGGTGGTCGGAAAGTCCGAGCGGGTCAGCGGCGGCGCCTGGCTCGAGGTGGAGATGCCCCAGGCGGCCGCCCCGGTGCGGGTCGTCGCCGAGCCGGTCGAGGGTATGGAGATCGTGCACGACGACGACGACGTGGTCGTGATCGTCAAGCCCGTCGGCGTCGCCGCCCACCCCTCCCCGGGCTGGACGGGACCGACCGTGATCGGCGGTCTCGCCGCCGCCGGCTACCGCATCTCGACCTCCGGCGCCGCCGAGCGCCAGGGCATCGTGCACCGCCTCGACGTCGGCACCTCCGGCCTGATGGTCGTCGCCAAGTCCGAGTACGCGTACACGTCGCTGAAGCGCCAGTTCAAGGAGCGCACGGTCGACAAGCGCTACCACACGCTCGTCCAGGGCCACCCCGACCCGACCAGCGGCACCATCGACGCCCCCATCGGCCGCCACCCGCACCACGACTACAAGTGGGCGGTCACCGCCGACGGCAAGCCGTCCGTCACGCACTACGACCTGATCGAGGCGTTCCGCGCGGCCTCGCTGCTCGACGTGAAGCTGGAGACCGGCCGCACCCACCAGATCCGCGTCCACATGGCCGCCCACCGCCACCCCTGCGTCGGCGACCTGACCTACGGCGCCGACCCCACGCTCGCCAAGCGGCTGAAGCTGACCCGCCAGTGGCTGCACGCCGTGCGCCTCGGCTTCGAGCACCCCGGTGACGGGCAGTGGGCGGAGTTCTCCTGCGACTACCCGGACGACCTGCAGCAGGCGCTCGACCAGGTCCGTGAGGAGACCTGGGCGTGAGCCCGCAGACCACGGTCCGGGTCGCCGGGGACCCCGCCGACCGCGAGGCCTGCTTCGCGGTCCGCAAGGAGGTCTTCGTCGCCGAGCAGGGCGTGCCCGAGGACATCGAGTACGACGCCCACGACGCGGACGCCGTGCACCTGCTCGCGGTCGCGGCCGACGGCACCCCGCTCGGCACGGCCCGGCTGCTGCACGGCGCCGCGGCCGCGGCGAAGAACGGCGGCGACCCGTCGGTCGGCTCCCTCGGCCGGCTCGCCGTCCTGCGGCGGGCGCGCGGCCTCGGGGTCGGCGCGGCGCTCGTGCGGGCCGTCGAGGAGGCCGCCCGGGAGCGCGGGCTCGCCGGCGTCGACCTGCACGCCCAGACCCACGCCCTCGGCTTCTACGAGCGGCTCGGCTACCAGGCCTACGGGCCGGAGTTCCCCGACGCGGGCATGCCGCACCGGGCGATGCGGCGCGCGCTGTAGCCGGGGCCGGCTGACCCCGCCGGTCGTGCGGCGCGTGACAGGCTGGAGACCGCCCGATCCGTCCGACCTCCGGGAGCGGTGACCGTGGATCAGTTGGCCCTGCTGTTCGCCCTGTTGCTCGGGGCGGTCGTGAGCGTCCCCGTGGGGGAGCGGCTGAGGCTGCCGGCGCCGGTGCTGATGACGGTGTTCGGGATCGTCCTGGCGCTGCTGGAGTTCGTGCCGAACGTCGACGTTCCGCCGGAACTGATCCTGCCGCTGCTGCTGCCGCCCCTGCTCTACGCGGCCGTGCGCCGCACCTCCTGGCGTCAGTTCGCGGCCAACGTCCGGCCGATCCTGCTGCTGGCCGTGGCGCTGGTCTTCGTCACCACCTTCTGCGTCGCCGCCGTCGCCCACGCGATCGTGCCGGGGCTGCCGCTGACCGCTGCCCTCGCCCTCGGCGCGCTGGTCGCCCCGCCCGACCCGGTCGCGGCCACCGCCGTGGCCGGCAAGCTGGGGCTGCCCCGTCGGCTGGTGTCGATCCTGGAGGGCGAAGGGCTGTTCAACGACGTCACGGCGATCGTGCTGTACCACGTGGCCGTGGCCGCCGCCGTGAGCGGCACCTTCTCGCCCTGGACGGCCGGGCGCGACCTGGTGCTGTCGGCGGTGGTGGCGGTCGCCGTCGGACTGGTGCTCGGCTGGGCCACCAACAAGGCGATGGATCTGCTCGGCGACCCCACCCTCCGAGTCGCCCTGACCCTGCTGGTGCCGTTCGCCGCCTACGTCCTCGCCGAGGAGCTGCACGGCTCGGGCGTCCTCGGGGTGCTGGTCACCGCGCTGTTCCTGGTGGAGTACGCCACAGACGCCGACGACGTGATGGCGCGGCTGGCCGGGCACACCTTCTGGGACATCGTGGACACCCTGGTCACCGGTGTGGCGTTCGGCCTGGTCGGCCTGGAGCTGCACAACGCGGTCAACACGGCGGCCGGCCACTGGGGTGAGCTGCTGAGCTGGTCGGCGGCGGTGGTCGGGGTGGTCGTCCTCGTCCGGCTGGCGTGGCTGCTGCCGGCGACCTGGCTGACCAAGCGGCTGCACACCGCCGGGGACGTCGGCGAGGAGATCCCGCTCAGCTGGCGCGAGACCGTGGTGATGTGGTGGTCCGGGATGCGCGGTGTGGCGTCCGTGGCGCTCGCCCTCGCCATCCCGCTGGAGACCGGGTCCGGGGCCGGCTTCCCCGCCCGCGGCGAGATCGTCTTCATCGCGTTCGGCGTGGTCCTGGGGACGCTGCTGGTGCAGGGGCTCACCCTGCCGTGGCTGGTGAGCAGGCTCGGGGTGCGCGGCGACACCGGACGGGAGAAGGAGCTGGAGCGCCGGCTCGCCGTCCGGGCCGCGAAGGCGGCCAAACGCAGGCTGCGGGAGATCGAGGACGTCGAGGAGTTGCCGGAGGACCTGTCCGAGCAGCTGATGCGCCGGGCGTTCGACATGGGCGTGCGGATCAGCCCCGACATCGCGGAGGACGAACGGCGCGAGGCGGTCCGGCAGCGGGCCAGGCGGCTGAAGCGGATCCGGCGCATCGAGCAGGACATGCTGAGCGCCGCCCGGCACGAGGTGCTCACCGCGCGCAGCGAGCCGGGCGCCGACCCCGAGGTGGTGGACCGGGTGCTGCGTCATCTGGACGTGCGCAGTCTGCGCTGAGCGCCGCCGCGTTGCCGCCGTCCGCCGTCGCCCGCTCCGTAGGGTCGGGGCATGACACGCAATGTTGTGATCAGCGGCGGCGGCACCGGCATCGGGCTCGCCACCGCGCAGACGTTCGCCGCCGACGGCGACCGCGTCCTGCTCATCGGGCGGCGCGGTGACGTCCTGGAGCGGGCCGAGGTGCCCGGCGCGCTGACCTACGCCGCCGATCTGGCCGACCCCGAGGCCGTGCGGGGCGTGTCCGGGTTCGTGGGGCGCGAGTTCGGCGCCGTGGACGTGCTCGTCCACTGCGCGGGCGGCAACGGGCTGCTCGAACCGCCGGTGGGCGGCGACGACCCGCTCGACGCCGTCGCCCGCGACTGGACGGTCAACTTCCGGCTCAACGTGCTGACCGCCGTGCTGCTCACCGAGGCGCTGCGGCACCGGCTCGCCGTGCCCGGCGGCCGGGTGCTGTTCCTCAGCTCCATCGCCGCCAGGCGCGGCTCGGGACGGGTCTCGTACGCGGCGGCCAAGGCGGGCCTGCACCCGTACGCCCATGCCCTGGCCCGGGAGCTGGGGCCGCACGGGATCACCGTGAACGTGGTCGCGCCCGGCTACATCGAGGACACGGCGTTCTTCGGCGACGACGGCCTGGACGAGGAGCGGCGGGCGCGGCTGGTCGCCGAGACGTCGGACAAGCGCGCCGGCCGGCCCGGTGACGTCGCGGCGACCCTGCACTGGCTCGCCTCGCACGGCGCCGGCCACATCACCTCGCAGATCGTCCAGGTGAACGGCGGCGCCGAGCGCGGCTGCTGAGGACCGCTCAGCGCGGCTGCCGGGGTGGATGGGCGTGGACCCGGCGCGCCGTCCGCAGACCGTCGGCGTGCGCGCTCTCCCGGCCGTCCCGGGGCGGCGGCACCGCGTCGGCCGTGTTGACACGGGGCAGCGCGTAGGGGTGCTCGTCGGACAGGAAGCGCATCATCCGCTCGCGGACCGTCACCCGGACCGTCCAGATGTCGTCCGCGTCCTTGGCCGTCACCAGCGCCCGCACCTCCAGAGTGCTGGGGGTGCTGTCCGTGACGGTGAGGTTGTAGGCGCGGCCGTCCCATGCCGGGCACTCCCGCAGGATGTCGCGCAGCTTCTCGCGCATGGCGTCCAGCGGGGCGCTGTGGTCGACGTGCCAGAACACGGTGCCGGTCATCTGCGGCGTCCCGCGCGACCAGTTCTCGAACGGCTTGGAGGTGAAGTACGACACCGGCATGGTGATCCGGCGCTCGTCCCACGTGCGCACGGTCAGGAAGGTGAGGGTGATCTCCTCCACCGTGCCCCACTCGCCGTCCACCACCACGGTGTCGCCGATGCGCACCATGTCGCCGAAGGCGATCTGCAGCCCGGCGAACATGTTGCTCAGCGTCGACTGGGCGGCGACGCCGGCGACGATGCCGAGGATGCCCGCCGAGGCCAGCAGCGAGGCGCCGGCCGCGCGCATCGCCGGGAACGTCAGCAGCATCGCGGCCACCGCGACCACGCCGACCACCGCAGACACCACCCGGCGGATCAGGGTCACCTGGGTGCGCACCCGGCGCACCCGGGCAGGGTCGCGCTCCCGGTGGTTGCTGGCGTACCGGGTGTAGGAGGTCTCCACGACGGCGGCGGCGATCCGGATGGCCAGCCAGGCGGCCGACCCGATCAGCACCAGGCTGAGCATCCGGCCGACGGCGACCTCGTGGGAGCTCAGCAGCCGTGCCTCGTCGTAGGAGGCTCTGAGCAGGACCGCGCAGAGCAGCAGCTGGTACGGGACGCGGGCCCGGCGCAGCAGGCCCCACAGCGGTGTCTCGTGGTGGCGTTCGTCGGCCTTTCGCAGGAGCAGGTCGGTGGCCCAGCCCAGCAGCAGCGTCAGCACCACCGAGCCGCCGACCACGATCAGCGGGCGCAGCACGTCATCCATGCCCCCGAACCTAACCGGCCTGCTCCGGCATGAACATGTGACTTCCGTCCGGTTCCGGGTAGTGCCGCCCGCGGGCTCCGTCACACCCGGCTGGCACCATGGGCGGCATGAACATCATGCTCTTTCACTCGGCCTACGGACTGCGTCCCGCGGTGCACCGGGCCGCGGACCGGCTGCGCGCGGCCGGACACGAGGTGTGGACGCCGGATCTCTTCGAGGGGCGCACGTTCGACACGGCCGAGGAGGGCATGGCCTGGCGGGAGGAGACCGGGAAGGACGAGCTGCTGAAGCGGGCCGTCCTGGCGGCGGCGCCCTACTCGGAGCGCGGACTGGTGTACGCGGGGTTCTCCTTCGGCGCCTCGGTGGCGCAGACGCTGGCCCTCGGCGACGAGAGGGCGAGGGGCCTGCTGCTCCTGCACGGCACCTCCGACATCGCGGAGAACGCCGCGGCCGACGGGCTGCCGGTGCAGCTGCACGTCGCCGAGCCGGACCCGTTCGAGACCGACGACTGGCTCACCGCCTGGTACCTGCGGATGGGCCGGGCCGGGGCCGACGTGGAGGTCTACCGGTACGCGGGCGCCGGACACCTCTACACCGACCCCGGCCTGCCCGACTACGACGAGGAGGCGGCCGAGGCCACCTGGCGGGTGGCGCTCGGCTTCCTCGACTCGCTGGAGGAGCCCGTGGACTGATCCGCCTGATCGGCGCCGGGTGCTGGACCGGTCAGACGGGGGCGTCGGCCCGCTCGATCCTCTGCGTGCCGCTGCGGGTGCGGTAGGAGCGGGCCCAGGTCGCGGCGGCGTCCGCCCGCGTGCGGTCGGACAGCACGTAGTAGTCCATCTGCGCCCGCTCGGCCGTGAGGTCCAGCACCCCGAAGCCGTGCCGGTCGGTGTCCACCCAGTGCACGTGCCGGTTGGCGGCCCGGATCAGCGGGGCGGCGACCGCGGAGACCGTGCCCTCGCCGACCTTCAGGATGTCGTCGAGGTTGTCGGAGGTGACCGAGGTGACCACGAACTCCGTGGCGGCGGACGCGGACAGCGGGTAGGTGCCGGCGTTCACCGGCACGTCGTTCGCCCACGCCATGTGGATGTCGCCGGTGAGGAACACCGTGTTGCGGATGGCGTTGCCGCGCAGATGGGCCAGCAGTTCGCGGCGGTCGGCGGTGTAGCCGTCCCACTGGTCGGTGTTGAGGGCGAGGCCCTCCTGCGGCAGGCCGAGCAGCTTCGCGAGCGGCTTCAGCAGGCTCGCGGGCAGCGAGCCCAGCGCGAACGGCGAGATCATCACCGAGGTGCCGACCAGCCGCCAGGTGGTGTCGGACGCCGACAGGCCCGCCTTCAGCCAGTCGAGCTGGGCGCGGCCGGTGAGGGTGCGGCCGGGGTCGTCCACGTCGCCGTCGCCGAGCGAGACCTGCTGCGAGCGGAAGGAGCGCAGGTCCAGCAGCGACAGGTCGGCCAGCTTGCCGAAGCGCAGCCGGCGGTAGGTGGTGCCCTCGACCGCCGGGCGGACCGGCATCCACTCGAAGTACGCCTGCTTCGCGGCGGCCTGCCGGGCGGCCCAGGCGCCCTCCGCGCCCTCGGTGTGGTTCTCCGCGCCCCCGGACCAGGTGTCGTTGGCGAACTCGTGGTCGTCCCAGATGGCGACGACCGGGGCGGCGGCCTGCAGCGCCTGGAGGTCCGGGTCGGTCTTGTAGCGGGCGTGCCGGGTGCGGTAGTCGGCGAGGGTGACGATCTCGTGGGCGGGGGAGTGCGGGCGGACGACCGTGCCGCGGGTGCCGTAGTCGCCGGTGCCGTACTCGTAGATGTAGTCGCCCAGGTGCAGCCAGGCGTCCAGGTCGCCGCGGGCCGCGAGATGGCGGTACGCCGCGAAGTGGCCGGCCTCCCAGTTGGCGCAGGAGACCACTCCGAGGCGCAGCCCCGCCACGGAGGCGTCGGGGGCGGGCGCGGTGCGGGTGCGGCCCGCGGGGGAGTCGGCGCCGCCGGCGGAGAAGCGGAACCAGTAGTCGGTGGCGGGCCGCAGACCGCGGACGTCCGCCTTGACGGTGTGGTCGGAGGCGGCGGTGGCGAGGACCGTGCCCTGGGCGACGACGTCGGTGAAGGCCCGGTCGCGGGCGACGGTCCAGCGCACCTCGGTGTCGGGTCCCGCGCCGGAGCCCGGGAGGGCGTCCGGGGTGGGCGTCATGCGGGTCCACAGCAGCACGCCGTCCGGCAGCGGGTCGCCGGAGGCGACGCCGTGCAGGAAGGCGGGGGCCGTCTGGACGGCGCGGGCGGGCAGCGCGGCGGCGAGCGGTCCGGCCAGCGCCGCGGTGGCGGCGGCCGCCTTGACGACCGTCCGGCGGCGCGGGGTGAGGGGGGCGGTGTCCGCGGTGGCGGAGACGGCGCTCTCGGTTCTTCCGTGTCGACTGGTCACAGCCGATCAGATTACTGACGTGTACATGCTGGAGCGGGCGAACCCGGGAAAAGTTCGCCCGCTCTTCAGCCGGCTGTCGGTCTGCCGCGTCAGCCCTTCAGCGCCTTGTCCACCGCAGCGGTGAACTCGGCCGCCGTCATGGGCGCGTTCTTCCCGTCGGCGCCGGTCAGCTTCTCGCCGTCCATCTTCACGGTCGGCGTGCCCTGGACGTCGCTGCTGTCGAACTTGTCCGACATCTCCAGCGCCCAGCGGTCGTAGGTGCCGTCCTTCACCGCCGCCTGGAACTCCTTGTTGTTCTTCAGGGCGTCCACCGTGTCGGCGATCTTGATCAGGTAGGCGTCGTCCTTGAACTTGTCCTCCGTCTCCGCGGGGTGGAACTCCGAGGAGTAGAGCGCCGACTTGTACTCCAGGAACGCCTCGGGGCTCACGTCCAGCGCGGCGCCCAGGGCGCTCAGCGCGTTCTTCGAGCCCTCGCCGGTGAGGTTGCGGTCCAGGAACGAGGCGCCTATGAACTGCACCTTGTACTTGCCGTCCGCGACGTCCTTCTCGATCGTCCCGCCGACGGCCTGCTCGAAGGAGGCGCAGATCGGGCAGCGCGGGTCCTCGTAGATCTCCAGGGTCTTCTTGGCGTCGGCCTTGCCGATGACGACGGTCGTGCCGTCCTTGCCGCCGGTGTTCGCCGGCTTGACCAGCTTGGCGTCCTTCGCGGCCTCCCAGTGGTCCGGCTTGTTCGCCTGGACCACCGCGTAGCCGATGCCGCCGGCCGCGGCCAGCACGCCGACCACCGACGCGGCGACGATCAGCTGCCGCCTGACCTTCGCCTTCTTCGCCTGGCGCTCGCGCTCCTGACGCAGACGCTCGCGCGCCGCGTTCTTGGCCGCCTGGCTGTTCCGCTTGCTCATGGTGATGTCTCCACAGGGGACGCACACGGTCGTGTGCGGAGTTCGTACGGGGGGACTGCTGATGCTCGGGCGACCGCCCAGGGCGTGATCCGCCTCAGGCGGCGAGGGAGCACGGCGGCCCGCGCCGTCCCAGGGAGTGCGCGAGGAGCAGGGTGCGCGCCACGGCGGCGCGGTGCGGCGTGCGGACCGGCCGGCCCGCCTCGGGCGCCCGGCGCACGGTCACCACCGCGACGGCCAGCAGCAGCGGACGGACCGCCGTCGCCGCCGTCGCCGCGACCGCGCTCAGCAGCTGGGCCAGCGCCCGCTCCCCGCGGCGCAGCCAGGCGGCGGCGAACAGACCGACCCCGATGTGCGCGCCCAGCAGCAGCCAGGCGGTCGCCGGGCCGGCCTCGGCCAGCGCCGCCGCCACCCGGTCGCCGCTCCCCGCGGCGTGCCCGGCGACCCGGGCCAGCGGCGCGCCCACACCGGTGCCGTCGCCGCACAGCACGTCGAACCCGACCGAGCGCAGCGGGCCGGCCACCGGGCCGCCCATCCGGCCGTAACAGACGTGCTGGCCGGTGGTGAAGACCGTGTCGGCGGCCAGCTCCAGCGGGATCAGCAGGGCGGCGATCCGCCCGAAGGAACGCTCCCGTCCGGCGAGCACGTAGGCCAGGCCGAACACGGCGGCGCCGACCGCGGCCACCGTGTTCAGCGGCAGCGGGGCCCCGGACAGCAGCACGTGCGACGCGGTGCTGAGGGTCACGACGACAGCCGTGAACAGCGCCGCGCGAACGGCTCTGAGCTGGGGTCCGGATATGTCCATGGCGGCTACGAGTGTGGCACGTGCTCCGTTAAGGGATCCGTGAAGGGGGCCTGTGAATGTGCGGAAGGTTACAGGCCCGGGATCCGGCCGTTGCGGAACAGGTCGAGGAAGATCTGGTGGTCCCGGCGGGCCCGCGCCCCGTAGTCGTGGGCGAAGTCCACCAGCAGCGGCACCAGCGCGTCCTCGTCGGCCGCGATCGCCGCGTCGATGGCCCGCTCCGTGGAGAACGGCACCAGCGACTCGCCGGAGGTGTCGTCCGCCGCCGCGTGCATCGCCGCCGTCGCCCGGCCCAGGTCGGCGACCACCAGCGCCATCTCCTCCGGGTCGTCGAGGTCGCTCCAGTCCAGGTCCACCGCGTACGGCGAGACCTCGGCGACCAGCTGCCCGGCGCCGTCCAGCTCGGTCCAGCCCAGCCACGGGTCGGCGTGCGCCTGGAGGGCGCGCTGGGAGATCACCGTGCGGTGTCCCTCGTGCAGGAAGTACTCGCGCACCGCCGGGTCCGTGATGTGCCGGGAGACGGCGGGGGTCTGCGCCTGCTTGACGTAGATCACCACGTCGTTCTCCAGGGCGTCGCTGTGCCCCTCCAGCAGGATGTTGTACGAGGGCAGCCCGGCCGAGCCGATGCCGATGCCGCGGCGGCCCACGACGTCCTTCACACGGTAGGAGTCCGGGCGGGCCAGCGAGGAGTCCGGCAGCGTCTCCAGATAGCCGTCGAACGCGGCGAGGACCTTGTAGCGGGTGGCGGCGTCCAGCTCGAGCGCGCCGCCGCCGGGCGCGAAGCGGCGCTCGAAGTCGCGGATCTCCGTCATCGAGTCCAGCAGCGAGAACCGGGTCAGCGACCGGGCGACCCGCAGCACGTCCAGCAGCGGCCCCTGCGCGGTGTCCAGGGTGAACGGCGGCACCTCGTCGCGCTTCGCGCCCGTCGCCAGGGCGTGGATCCGCTCCCGGTAGGCGGCCGCGTACACCGACACCAGGTCGGTGATCTGATCGTCGCTGAGCGCCTTCGCGTAGCCGATCAGCGCCATCGACGCCGCGAAGCGCTTCAGGTCCCACAGGAAGGGGCCGACGTACGCCTCGTCGAAGTCGTTGACGTTGAACACCAGGCGGCCGTTGGAGTCCATGTACGTGCCGAAGTTCTCCGCGTGCAGATCGCCGTGGATCCACACGCGCGAGGTGCGCTCGTCCAGGTACGGTCCGCCGCTGTAGGCGTCGCCGCCGCGGCCGGCGTGCTCGGCGGCCAGGTCGTGGTAGAAGAGGCTCGCGGTCCCGCGGTAGAACGCGAACGCCGACGCCGCCATCTTCCGGAACTTCACCCGGAACGCGGCCGGGTCCGCGGCCAGGAGCTCGCCGAAGGCGGTGTCGAGGACGGCGAGGATCTCCTCGCCGCGGTGCTCGTCGCTGAGCTGCGGGACCGACATCGCTGGGTGCCTCCTGGTGCGGGATTCCGGGGACGGCTGGTCCGTCGCCTGCCTAACGTGCGGAGGTGCGCGGGAGTGCCCGGCGCCCCGCCCGAAGGTACGCGGGGAAGGGCCCGGGGTGTCAGTGCCGGGGCATAGACTTCCGAGCTGTCCCCCGGGACCCGTCCACCCGCTGCCGATGAGATCTCCCTGGAGGCCGCACCGTGTCGAAGCCGCCGTTCACGCACCTGCACGTCCACACCCAGTACTCGCTGCTGGACGGTGCCGCGCGGCTGAAGGACATGTTCAACGCCTGCAACGAGATGGGCATGACGCACATCGCCATGTCCGACCACGGCAACCTGCACGGGGCGTACGACTTCTTCCACTCCGCGCAGAAGGCCGGGGTCACCCCGATCATCGGGATCGAGGCGTACGTCGCCCCGGAGTCCCGGCGCAACAAGCGCAAGATCCAGTGGGGCCAGCCGCACCAGAAGCGGGACGACGTCTCCGGCTCCGGCGGTTACACCCACAAGACGATGTGGGCGGTGAACAGCACCGGTCTGCACAACCTCTTCCGGCTCTCCTCCGACGCCTACGCCGAGGGCTGGCTGCAGAAGTGGCCCCGGATGGACAAGGAGACCATCGCCAAGTGGTCGGAGGGCATCGTCGCCTCCACCGGCTGCCCCTCCGGCGAGGTCCAGACCCGGCTGCGCCTCGGGCACTTCGACGAGGCCCTCAAGGCGGCCGCCGACTACCAGGACATCTTCGGCAAGGACCGGTACTTCCTGGAGCTGATGGACCATGGCATCGAGATCGAGCACCGGGTCCGCGAGGGCCTGCTGGAGATCGGCAAGAAGCTCGGCATCCCGCCCCTGGTCACCAACGACTCCCACTACACGTACGCGCACGAGGCGGCGGCGCACGACGCGCTGCTGTGCATCCAGACCGGCAAGAACCTCTCCGACCCGGACCGCTTCAAGTTCGACGGCACCGGCTACTACCTGAAGTCCACGGACGAGATGTACGCCATCGACTCCTCGGACGCCTGGCAGGAGGGCTGCGCCAACACCCGGCTGATCGCCGAGATGGTCGACACCACGGGCATGTTCCAGAAGCGCGACCTCATGCCCAAGTTCGACATCCCCGAGGGGTACACCGAGGTCAGCTGGTTCCGCGAGGAGACCATGCGGGGCATGCAGCGCCGCTTCCCGGACGGCATCCCGGACGACCGCATGAAGCAGGTCGAGTACGAGATGGACACCATCATCTCGATGGGCTTCCCGGGCTACTTCCTCGTGGTCGCCGACTTCATCATGTGGGCCAAGAAGCAGGGCATCGCGGTCGGCCCCGGCCGTGGCTCGGCGGCCGGCTCGATCGTGGCCTACGCCCTCGGCATCACCGACCTCGACCCCATCCCGCACGGCCTGATCTTCGAGCGGTTCCTCAACCCCGAGCGCATCTCCATGCCCGACGTCGACATCGACTTCGACGAGCGCCGGCGCGTCGAGGTGATCCGCTACGTCACCGAGAAGTACGGCGCCGACAAGGTCGCCATGATCGGCACGTACGGCACCATCAAGGCGAAGAACGCCATCAAGGACTCCGCGCGCGTGCTGGGCTACCCGTACGCGATGGGCGACCGCCTCACCAAGGCCATGCCCGCCGACGTCCTCGGCAAGGGCATCAACCTCGACGGCATCACCAACCCCGAGCACCCCCGTTACTCGGAGGCGGGCGAGATCCGGGCGATGTACGAGAACGAGCCGGACGTGAAGAAGGTCATCGACACCGCCAAGGGCGTCGAGGGCCTGGTGCGGCAGATGGGCGTGCACGCCGCCGGCGTGATCATGTCCAGCGAGACCATCACCGACCACGTCCCGGTCTGGGTCAGGCACACCGACGGCGTGACCATCACGCAGTGGGACTACCCGAGCTGTGAGTCGCTCGGCCTGCTGAAGATGGACTTCCTGGGCCTGCGCAACCTCACGATCATGGACGACGCCGTCAAGATGGTGAAGTCCAACAAGGGGATCGACATCGATCTCCTGAGCCTCCCGCTCGACGACCCCACGACCTTCGAACTGCTCCAGCGCGGCGACACGCTCGGCGTCTTCCAGTTCGACGGCGGTCCCATGCGCTCCCTGCTCCGGCTGATGAAGCCGGACAACTTCGAAGACATCTCCGCCGTCTCGGCCCTGTACCGCCCGGGCCCGATGGGCATGAACTCCCACACGAACTACGCGCTGCGCAAGAACGGCCAGCAGGAGATCACGCCCATCCACCCCGAGCTGGAGGCGCCGCTCAAGGAGGTCCTGGACGTCACCTACGGCCTGATCGTCTACCAGGAGCAGGTGCAGAAGGCCGCCCAGATCATCGCCGGCTACTCGCTCGGCGAGGCCGACATCCTCCGCCGTGTGATGGGCAAGAAGAAGCCCGAGGAACTGGCGAAGAATTTCACCATCTTCCAGGCCGGCGCCCGCAGGAACGGCTACAGCGACGAGGCGATCCAGGCGCTGTGGGACGTGCTGGTGCCCTTCGCCGGCTACGCCTTCAACAAGGCGCACTCCGCCGCGTACGGACTGGTCTCCTACTGGACCGCCTACCTCAAGGCGAACCACCCCGCCGAGTACATGGCGGCGCTGCTCACCTCGGTGAAGGACGACAAGGACAAGTCCGCGGTCTACCTCAACGAGTGCCGCCGCATGGGCATCCGGGTGCTCCCGCCGAACGTGAACGAGTCCGAGTCCAACTTCGCCGCGCAGGGCGACGACGTGATCCTCTTCGGCCTCTCCGCGGTGCGCAACGTCGGCACCAACGTGGTGGAGTCGATCATCAAGTGCCGCAAGGCCAAGGGGAAGTACACGTCCTTCCCGGACTACCTCGACAAGGTCGACGCGGTCGTCTGCAACAAGCGCACCACCGAGTCGCTGATCAAGGCCGGCGCCTTCGACTCCCTCGGCCACACCCGCAAGGGCCTCACCGCGCAGTACGAGCCGATGATCGACAACGTGGTGGCGGTCAAGCGCAAGGAGGCCGAGGGACAGTTCGACCTCTTCGGCGGCATGGGCGAGGAGCAGAGCGACGAGCCCGGCTTCGGCCTGGACGTGCAGTTCACCGACGAGGAGTGGGACAAGACCTACCTGCTCGCGCAGGAGCGCGAGATGCTCGGCCTGTACGTCTCCGACCACCCGCTGTTCGGTCTGGAGCACGTGCTGTCCGACAAGGCAGACGCGGGCATCTCCCAGCTCACCGGCGGTGACTTCGGCGACGGCGCGGTGGTCACCATCGGCGGCATCATCTCCGGACTCCAGCGCAAGATGACCAAGCAGGGCAACGCCTGGGCGATCGCCACGGTGGAGGACCTCGCGGGCTCCATCGAGTGCATGTTCTTCCCGGCGACCTACCAGCTCGTCTCGACGCAACTGGTCGAGGACGCCGTGGTGTTCGTCAAGGGCCGGCTCGACAAGCGCGAGGACGTGCCCCGGCTGGTCGCCATGGAGCTGATGGTCCCCGACCTGTCCAACGCGGGCACCAACGCGCCCGTGGTGCTGACGATCCCGGCCACCCGCGTCACCCCACCCCTGGTCAGCAGGCTCGGCGAGATCCTCACCCACCACAGGGGCGACAGCGAGGTCCGCATCAAGCTCCAGGGGCCGACCAGGACCACGGTGCTGCGGCTCGACCGGCACCGGGTCAAGCCCGACCCGGCCCTGTTCGGCGACCTGAAGGTGCTGCTCGGCCCGTCCTGCCTGGCCGGTTAGGCACCGGCCCCCGACGCGCCGGAGGGGCGCACCCGCGACGGGTGCGCCCCTCTTCCTGTACGGCCGGGCCGCAACGGCCCTTCGCACCGGTGTCAGTTGTGGCCGAAACGCTTCTGCCGGCCCTTGCCGTGGCCGACCTCGCCGGGCACCGCCTGCGTGGTGCGCTGCTCGTCCGGGGTCTCCATGGTGGCCGTCTGCGCGGCGCGCGGGGCGCGCTCGGCCTGGGGCTGCTTACGGTCACGGTTCTTGTTCTTGGCCATGGTGTTGCCTCCTGTGGGGACTAGGGGCCAGGGCCGGATTCAGATTCACACAAGCCGATAACCGTCGCATGTCGGACAATTACCGTCTGTGATGGGGTGGTCGGGGGAGGAAGTGTGGAAACGCCACGCCGAAGATCGAGTTCGGGCCGTTAACACCGGCGGGGTCGGGCAGACTCGAAGGAAGCCCGAAGCCAAACCTCCCGGAAAGAGGGTGGATCGCGTGGACCGCTGCATCGTCCTGGTGGACGCCGGGTATCTGCTGGGGGCCGCCGCGAGTCTCCTCGCCGGGGAGCCCTCGCGGTCCCGTATCACCGTGGACCACGCCGCCCTGATCCAGGGACTGCGTGACCGCGCCGAGAACGACACGCGCCAGCCCCTGCTGCGCATCTACTGGTTCGACGGCGCCCCCGACCGCGTACCGCAGCCCGAGCACCGCCGGCTGCGCGTGATGCCCCGGGTCACCGTCCGGCTGGGCGCGCTGACCCGCAGCGACGGACGCTGGGCGCAGAAGGGCGTGGACGCGGCGATGCACGCCGAGCTGACCGAGCTCGCCCGCAACCGCGCCTGCTCCGACATCGTCCTGGTCACCGGCGACGGCGACCTGCTGCCGGGCATGATGGCCGCCAAGGAGCACGGCGTCGCCGTCCACCTGTGGGCCGTGCAGGCCGCCGACGGCGACTACAACCAGTCCGAGGACCTGGTCGCCGAGGCCGACGAGCGCCGCGTCCTCGACCGGGCGTGGATCACCCAGGCCGTGCGCGCCAAGGAGATCAGCGGGGTGTGCGCGCCGCCGCCCGCGCCCCGGCCCGAGATCGCCGCGATCCTCTCCGCGCCGCTGCCCGACTCCGCCCTCGCCCCGGCCGCCGAGCGCGCCCCGGCCGAGCCGCGCCACCCGGCCGCCGCGCACAACGGGACCGCGGAGCGCGCGCCCGCCGCCAAGGGCGTCCCCACCCCGAAGGACCTGGCCGCGCTGCGCCATCCCGGCCTGCACCAGCCGCAGCAGCCCGCCTCCGCGACCCTGCGCTGGTCCTCCGACAAGGGCTGGGTGGACCGGCCGGTCGCCGAGCCGCCGGAGGCCGCGTCCATGCCGACGCTGGCCCAGCTCACCACGGCCGAGCAGCGCTGGGCCGACCGCGAGGAGGACATCACCACCGTCGGCGGCGACCCGTTCGAGGTGGGCCAGGTCTTCGCCCGCCGCTGGGTGGAGCGGCTCGGAGACCAGAGCCACGTCCGGAAGCTGTCCGCGATGTACCCGCGCATCCCGCACCGCATCGACGGCGAGCTGCTGCGCTACGCGGCGCGCTTCGGGCTGCTCGCCCACAAGGACGACCAGATCGACGAGCGCGACCGTTACGCCATCCGGGCGGGTTTCTGGCGCGAACTGGACACACGCACCGGCACGGAGCGCGCGTCCGCGGGGGAGTGAGGGGCGCGCCGGCTTCACAGCCGCGGGCGGTCATCGGGCGAGCGACCACGACGGACCCGCAGTGTCCGGTGGGCGGCCCTACTCACCCAGTTCGGTGAACAGGGTGAGCTGAAGCGCGCCCGGCGCCTCCAGGCGGGAGTTCAGCGAGTTCCACGGGGTGCGGGTCGGTCCGGCGACGACGTCCGCCCCGGCCGCGGCCAGCCTCTCCGTCGTCGCCGCCGAGTCGTCGACCTGGAAGGCGACCCGGACGTGCCCGGCCACCCGCCGTCCCACCTCGACGTCGTCGATGAACGCCGCGTGGTTCGGGTCGGTCAGCTCCAGCGTCGCCCGCCCCGCCTCCAGGATCGTCACCCGCCCGCCGTCCGACGCGAACGCGGCCCGCTCGGTCAGCCCCAGCACGTCCCGGTAGAACCGCAGCGCGGCGTCGTAGTCCTCGGCCGTCACCACCAGGCGCAGCTCCTTCACGGGGGACCCGTCGGTCATGGCAGCTCCGTCTCGTCGGAAGATCGTCCCGGTACGCGGACATGAACACGCTGTGCGACCGGTTGATTCCCGGGCGTCGGGCGCCGATCCCTCCCCCGGTGTCCGGTGCGTCCCCCCGGGCGGGGCCGGGCGGAAGGGTGACCCGGGAGCGGAAGGACGGGGCTGACCCCGTAGGCTCGTCCCTTGTGAGTACGCGCGCGGCACAGGCACATCGGCACGGTGGTGACGTCGTGTGTGCGGTGCGCGGGCTGACCAAGACCTATCCGGCGGTGCGCGGACGGCGCGGGGTGCCGGCGACGCCCGAGGTGCGGGCCACCGACGACGTGGCGCTCGACATCGGACGCGGTGAGATCTTCGGCCTGCTCGGGCCGAACGGCGCCGGCAAGTCCACCCTCGTACGACAGATGACCGGCCTCATGCGGCCCGACCGCGGCAGCGTCGAGATCCTCGGCCACGACATCGTCCGCCACCCCGAGCGGGCCTCCCGCATCCTCGCCTACCTCGGGCAGGAGTCCAGCGCCCTCGACGACCTGACCGTGTCCCTGGCCGCCGAGACCACCGGCCGGCTGCGCGGGCTCGCCGCCCGGCAGGCCCGCGCCGAACGGGACGACGTGCTCGACGAGCTGGGGCTCGGCGCCCTCGCCTCCCGCCCGCTGCGCAAGCTCTCCGGCGGCCAGCGCCGGCTCGCCTGCTTCGCCGCCGCGCTGGTGGGGGAGCGGCCGCTGCTCGTGCTCGACGAGCCCACCACCGGCATGGACCCCGTGGCCCGGCGCGCCGTGTGGTCCGCCGTCGACCGGCGGCGCGCGCAGCACGGCACCACGGTGCTGCTGGTCACCCACAACGTCATCGAGGCCGAGACCGTGCTCGACCGGGTCGCCGTGCTCGACCGCGGCCGGGTCATCGCCTGCGACACCCCGAGCGGCCTGAAGGAACAGGTCGCCGGGGAGGTCCGGGTCGAGCTGGTGTGGCGCGAGGCCGCGCCGCTGCACGTGCCCGAGGTGGCCGCGCTGCGTGACCGGGCCGTCGAGTCCGGCCGCCGCTGGACCCTGCGGCTGGCGCCCGAGGAGGCCCGCACCGTCGTCGCCACCGTCACCGGTGGCGCCGCCTTCGCGGCCCTCGACGACTTCACCCTGGCCACGCCCAGCCTGGAGGACGTGTACCTGGCGCTGGGCGGCGCGGTGCGGCAGGGACTGGTGAGGGCGTGAGCACACGGGCCGTGTCATCCGTACGGAACGGGGCGACCTCCGGAGCGGCTCCGGACGGATCTCCGAGCGAAGGGGAGCAGCACGACGTGAGTGTCGTACCCGCCGGCGCCCTGCCGGCCGGCGTCCTGACCGCGGAGGAGGCCGCCCCGCCGCGGCCCGCCGCGCTCGGCCCCCGCGCACGGCTGTGGCCGTCCCTGGCGGCCGTGTACCGGGCGCAGCTGTCCCGGGCCCGGGTGGCGCGGATCCCGCTGCTGTTCGTGGCGACCTTCCAGTCCGTCGGGATCATGATCCTGATGCGCGGGGTCGTCGACGGCGGCGGCGAGGCGCGGGCCGTGGTGGCCGGATCGTCGGTGCTGGTCGTCGCCTTCGTCGCGCTCAACCTGCTCGCCCAGTACTTCGGCCAGCTCCGCGCCAGCGGCGGACTCGACCACTACGCCACCCTCCCCGTGCCGCCCGCGGCCGTGGTGCTGGGCGCGGCCGGCGCCTACGCGTCGTTCACCGTCCCCGGCACCGTCGTGACCGCCGTCGTCGGATGCGCCCTCTTCGGGCTGCCGCTCGCCCACCTGTGGGTCCTGGCCGCGGTGATCCCCCTCGCGGGCGCCGCCCTCGCCGGGCTCGGCGCGGCCCTCGGACTGCTCGCGCCCCGGCCCGAACTGGCCACCCTCCTCGGCCAGCTCGGCATGTCGGCGGCTCTGCTGCTCGGCGTGCTGCCGCCGGAGCGGATGCCGGAGGCGGTCCGTCTCGCCCGTGACCTGCTGCCGTCGACGTACGGTGTCGAGGCCTTCGCGCGGACCTTCGTCCCGCACCCCGACTGGGCCCATGTCCTCGGCGATCTCGCCGTGTGCGGCGTGGTCGGGGTGATCTCGCTGGCCGTGGCGACCTGGGCGTACCGCAGGGCCGCCGTCCGATGACGCGGCCCACAGACACGCCTGGCACGATGGCAGGGTGAGCGCACCTCTGACACCCCCGCCACCGCACGACCCCTCCGCG
This sequence comes from Streptomyces albogriseolus, assembly GCA_014650475.1. Classification (GTDB taxonomy): domain Bacteria; phylum Actinomycetota; class Actinomycetes; order Streptomycetales; family Streptomycetaceae; genus Streptomyces; species Streptomyces albogriseolus. Next base: position 132,972 of record BMVA01000002.1, on the reverse strand, counting down.
CACGACCGGTGGCAGCCGCCGTCGGGCGCCCCCGCCGGCGGCGCGCACCGCTACGACGGGAAGCCCGGCCACGCCGCGTACCCGCGGCACGGCTGGTGGCACGACGAGGACGGCCCGGGGATGGCCAAGGAGATCCGTGAGGCGGCCGTGGTGACCGTGGCGGTGGCCCTCGGCGGGGTGCTGCTCGGGGTGCTGTGGTGGTGGCTGGCGCCGCGCGTGCCGCTGGTGGGGGACGCCTCCGGCGACGCCTGGGTGGTCTACCTCAAGGACTCCGAGGGCGAGCAGAGCATCGGGGTGGACGGCACGTTCACGCTCATCGCCCTGGCCTGCGGCGCGCTGAGCGCCCTGGCGGTCTTCCTGGCGCGGCGGCGCGGCGGCGTCCCGCTGGTGGTGGCGCTGGCGGTCGGCGGGCTGCTCGGGTCGGTGCTGGCCTGGCGGCTCGGGGTGTGGCTCGGCCCCTCGCAGGACGTGATCGCGCAGGCGAAGAGCGTGGGGAAGGGCGTCACCTTCGACGCCCCGCTGAAGCTGAACGCGAAGGGCGCGCTGCTGGCGTGGCCGTTCGCGGCGCTGGTGTTCCACCTGGGCCTGACGGGGCTGTTCGGTCCGCGCGACCCGGAGGAGTGGCCGCCGCCGGGTGCACAGCAGCACCGCTGAGAACGCCGGGCGCCGCACGCGCCGCCCGGCACCACGCCTCCCCTCAGGCGGGCCGCCGCCCGTGGTTGGCCCGCCTCTTCCTGATCCGCCATCTGCGCTTGCGCGTCCGCTTCGACATGCCTTCCGTACATAGCCGAGGGCGGGGGAGCCGTCGAGGTGCGGAACAGGCCGCGCCGGGGCGGCCTGGCTAGACCCGGCCGATCGGGGCCAGGACCGCCGACGTCAGCCGAGCCAGGTCCGTGGGGGCGAGTTCCACCTCCAGGCCGCGGCGGCCCGCCGAGACGCAGATCGTCCCGTGGCGGGTCGCCGACGCGTCCAGCACCGTCGGCAGCTTCTTGCGCTGGCCCAGCGGCGAGATGCCGCCCCGCACGTACCCCGTGGTGCGCTCCGCCAGCGCGGGGTCGGCCATCGACGCCCGCTTGCCGCCGGCCGCCGAGGCGAGCGCCTTGAGGTCGAGCTGGCCCGCGACCGGCACCACCGCCACGGTCAGGGCGCCGTCGACGTCCGCCACCAGCGTCTTGAAGACCCGGTCGGGGGAGACGCCCATCGCCTCGGCCGCCTCCTCGCCGTAGCTCGGATGGGAGGGGTCGTGGTCGTAGGAGTGCACCGTGAACGGCACCCCTGCCGCGGTGAGCGCCACCGTGGCGGGCGTGCCGTTGGACTGCTGCTTCTTGGACTTCTTGGCCATGCCGGTCGCCGCTCCGCAAGCGTCGGTACGCGTGGGGCACGCGTCAGTTGAGACTGGTCGGCGCCCGCGTCAGCTCCGACGCGGGCAACGACGGAAGACTACGGATGATCGCCGTCTCCGTGCGCAGGAGTTTCAGTTCGTCCCGCAGCCGGGACGCGGTGTCCGGCGCCTGGAGCAGCCGCTGCCGCGCCGGCGTGTCCAGCATCATCGCGGCGGCGACCAGGTACGACACCACGCTGGGCTCGTCCGGCAGCTCCGTGTCCGAGGTCAGCGACCGCTCCCGCGCCCCCGCCAGCCGCTTCTGGTACTGCCGGAACGCCCGCAGCACGCCCTCCGCGAGCGTCCCCGCCTCCTCGCCCGGTTCCTCCTCCAGCCGCTCCAGTTCGGCCGTGAGGAAGGGTCCTGAGGCGTCCACCGACAGCAGCCGCACCCGGGTCGTGCCGGTCGCCAGCACCTCGAAGCTGCCGTCGGGCCGCTCCCGGACCGTCGCCGCGTCGGCGACGCACCCCACCTTGTGGAAGGCGCGCAGCGGGTCCGCGCCGAAGCCGGCCGCCGGGCCCCGCTCGGGCACGGCCGTGGGGTCGGGCAGCCCGGGGGCGCTCGGCGCCACCTCGTGGCCGTCCCGGATCGCCACCACGGCGAACTGCCGTGGCTCGTCCTCCGGGGTCTTCAACAGCTCGCGCATCATGGCGCGATAACGCTCCTCGAAGACGTTGAGCGGGAGCACGAGCCCCGGGAACAGCACCGTGTTCAGGGGGAAGAGCGGAAGCCGGACGGTGGTCACGACGCTAGAGCCTAATGGCCGCCGGGCTCCGGGCGTCCGCGCCGTTCGCTCCCCGGACTCCCGGACAGGGCGGCGGAGGCGTCCGTTCCGGCCGTTTCGGCGCCCGACGCGACCGCCCGCAGCACCTCCTGACGGACCTCCAGGAACCGCCCGAGCGGATCGTCGGCGTCCCGGTCCCAGGGGAACGAGGCGGCGTACGGGCCGGTCAGCCGGAACTGCTCCAGCGCGTCCTGCCGGCGACCGAGCCGGACCAGGACGTACGCGAGGAGGTTGCGCAGCTCGGCCGGCCAGGGCTGGGCCGACGGCAGCCGCGCGGACAGGGCGACCGCCCGGTCGGCGGCCGCGTCCAGCCGCCCCCGCTCGACCGCCGGGCCGCAGCCGTCGGTGAGGTAGCCGAACGCCGCCCGCAGCGGCAGCGCCTGGGTGAGCGAGCCCTCCGGCGCGTCCTGCGCGGCCGTGTCGGCGAAGTCGAAGCACTCGCGGTGCGAGCCGTGCCAGGAGGACGCCAGGTAGCGCAGGGCGGCCACATGGCAGCCGTGGTGGTGCGGGGCGCGGCGCACCGCCGCCTCCCACAGCTCCTCGAAGTACGTGTGGCCGGCCCGCGCGCCGCGCGCGTGGTCCAGGGCCAGCCGCCAGGGCACGGGGTCGCGGTGGTCGGCGCGGGCGGCCGCGGTGATCAGCGGGCTCACCTCCCGCAGCAGTTCGGCGCGGGCGGGCGAGTCCCACACCCGGTCCACCGCCCGCTGGGCGTCCACCAGCAGCGCGTCCGCGTCACGCGGGGCGCGGGCCCGCCAGACGTCCAGCCACTCGGGCCGCGCCCGCGCGAAGGCGGCGAGCCGGCGCACATAGCGGTCGCGGTGCTCCCACGCGGCCTGACGGCGGGTGGCGAGGAGCAGGTCGGCCGCCGGCGCGGGGTCGCCCGCGGCGGCTCCGAGCAGCGCCCGGCCGAGGGCGTCGTCCGGCACGTCGAGGAGCACCTCGTCGTCGGCGGGCAGCGCGACCGGAGCGAGGGGCGACGGGGTGCCCGTCCGCTTTCCTCGCACCCGGGACGTGCGGGTGAACGCGTGCAGCAGAGCCATGGTGTCGACCATTGAAAGACCGCAGGTCACGGGCGCGCCAGAGTCCACGCGGAACTTGTGGAAAGTTGTACCGGGGTCGGTCAAGGGCCGGTAAAAACGGTGGGCTCCTCGGGGCGCGCGGGTTGTTGTGCGCCACCCCTGTCACACGCGTGCCCCGGAGGGGCGCCGACCTCACGTGCGTCGCAGGGTGCGGGTCGCGCCCGCGGCCACCGTCGTCGCCAGGATCCAGCCCAGGAGGATGAACGCCGTCGACAGCCACTGCCAGCCGCCGCGCAGCTGCCAGAAGCCCACCTGGCCCAGGTCGATCACCGGGAGCAGCAGGTCCAGCGCGAACAGCGCCGGGTTCCAGTCCGGGTGCTCGCCCGCCTTCAGCGGCGGATGGTCGGCCCGCGCGAAGGCCACCGAACCGGCCGCCCACAGCACCGCCATCCACACCGCCGCCCGGCCGGGGCGGTACCCGTAGGCGACCGTCCAGTCCTGCGCGTAGCCCCAGAGCTTCGCGGCGAGCGGCAGGCTCTCGCGGCGCCGCCGCTGCTTGGCCAGCAGCACCTCCCGGGCGTCCTCGTCCGCCCCGCTCTCCCGCAGCACGGCCGCCAGCCGCTCGTACGGCTCCGGCGTGTACTCGGCGCTGGCCGCGTCCACCCAGCGCAGCCGCAGCGTCAGCGGGAACGGGCCGCGCGGCACCAGGTTCTCGTAGGCGAAGCCGCCCATGTGCAGCCGGCCCGGGCCCGGCCAGCTGTCCGCCCGGTCCATCAGGTTCACCACCCGCGCCCCCGACAGCACCACCCGCCCGCGCGCCGGCCGCTGCCCGAGGAACCGCAGCTCCGGCGTCTGCACCCGGCGCAGCGACAGCTCCTGCTCGTCGGTGAAGGTGAGCACGGCCCCCTCGAAGTCGACCGCGTCCCCGAACCGCCCGTCGTCCAGCCGGACACCGCCCTCGCACTCGAACCGCTGGATGCGCGTGCCCTGCGCGGGCGTCATGCCGCTGCGGGCGTGCGCCCCCACCCCGGCCGGGGTGAGGTACAGCGAGCGCTCCACGGTCAGCTGCGGCGCGTTCAGCGCGAGCCGGGCGTGCGGGTTGACCAGCCGGGCGCCGCGCAGGCTCAGCGACACGCCGACGGTGGCGCCGCGCAGGCTCAGCTCGCCGTACGACTCCAGCATCTCCGCCTGGAGGTCCTGGCCGACGTTCATCCCGTCCGCGGCGATGGAGCGGCCGCTGCGGTCGCGGTGCACGACCGCCTGGTTGAGCAGCAGGTCCGTGCCGATCCGGGCGTCGGTGAGGCGTATGCCGCCGAGGAAGCGGCAGCGCGGCAGATGCAGATCGCCCTCGGTGCTCAGCCGGGCGGCCTCCATCCGGGGTATGGAGCAGTCCACCAGCCGCAGCGTGGTGAACCGCGCCTCCGGCAGCAGCACGTCCCGCTCGAAACGGCAGCCGTGCATCTCCACGTACGGCTCGACCGTGCCCCCGGCCAGGTCCAGCGGGCCGCTGATCCGCACCCCGACCAGCTTCAGCGAGGAGACGCGGCCGGCCAGCGGGGGCGGGCCGTCCAGCAGCAGCCAGCAGACCACCCGGGCCCGCACCGTGCGCTCGGGTCCCCAGGGGTGTCCTCCGTGCGGATCGTCGACCACCGTGTCGCCGCAGCTCAGGTCGTACACGCTGCCGTTGCGGAAGGCCTGCCACATCCCCGCCTCCGCGGCGGTCAGGTCCTCCGGCGGCTCGCCGTCGTGCGGTCCCGCCCCTTCGGCCACGGAACTCCCCTCCTCCCCGTTACTCACCGGTTCATCGCGTCGTACAGCCGTTCATGCCCGGTACGGTGAGCTGTTGAACACGGAAAGTGAAGAGGATCTCGAAAACGAGCGCGGACCGTCACGACGAGCGTGATGTATCAGCCACTGGAACGGGCGGACGTCCTCCGGGGCGGGTCTGAGAGAATTGAGCACGTGATCTCGCGAATCGACCTGCGCGGCGACGCCCTCCCCGAGGGCCCCGCCCTGCGTGACCTGCTGCCCCGTGCCGACTTCGACGTCGCGGCCGCCCTGGAGAAGGTGCGGCCCATCTGCGAGGACGTGCATCATCGCGGCGACGCGGCGCTGATCGACTTCGCCGAGCGCTTCGACGGCGTGCGGCTCGACCAGGTCCGGGTGCCCGCCGCCGCGCTGGAGCGCGCGCTGGAGGAGCTCGACCCGGCCGTGCGCGCCGCCCTGGAGGAGTCGGTCCGCCGGGCCCGCCTGGTCCACCGCGCGCAGCGCCGCACCACCCACACCACCCAGGTCGTGCCGGGCGGCACGGTCACCGAGAAGTGGGTGCCGGTCGACCGCGTCGGCCTCTACGCGCCGGGCGGCCGGGCCGTCTACCCGTCCTCCGTGATCATGAACGTGGTGCCCGCCCAGGAGGCCGGCGTCCCGTCCCTCGCGCTCGCCTCCCCGGCCCAGGCCGACTTCGGCGGGCTGCCGCACCCGACGATCCTCGCCGCGTGCGCCCTGCTCGGCGTCGACGAGGTGTACGCGGCCGGCGGCGCCACCGCCGTCGCGATGTTCGCGTACGGCACCGAGTCCTGCCCGCCCGCGAACATGGTGACCGGCCCCGGCAACATCTGGGTCGCCGCCGCCAAGCGCTACTTCACCGGGAAGATCGGCATCGACGCCGAGGCCGGCCCGACCGAGATCGCGATCCTCGCGGACTCCACGGCCGACCCGGTCCACGTCGCCTCCGACCTGATCAGCCAGGCCGAGCACGACCCGCTGGCCGCCGCCGTCCTGGTCACCGACTCCACGGACCTCGCGGACGCGGTGGTCAAGGAGCTGGAGCCCCAGGTCAAGGCCAGCAAGCACGTCGACGACCGGATCGCGCCCGCCCTGAGCGGCAAGCAGTCCGCGATCGTGCTCGTCGACGGTGTCGAGGAGGGCCTGCGGGTCGTCGACGCCTACGGCGCCGAGCACCTGGAGATCCAGACCGCCGACGCCGCCGCGGTCGCCGACCGGGTGCGCAACGCCGGCGCGATCTTCATCGGCCCCTGGTCCCCGGTCTCCCTCGGCGACTACGCGGCCGGCTCCAACCACGTGCTGCCCACCGGCGGCTGCGCCTGCCACTCCTCGGGCCTGTCCGTGCAGTCCTTCCTGCGCGGCATCCACGTCGTCGACTACACGGAGGACGCGCTCGCCGAGGTCGCGCACCACGTGGTCACGCTGGCGGAGGCGGAGGACCTGCCCGCGCACGGCGCGGCGATCAAGGCCAGGTTCGGCTGGAAGGTGCCCGAGACCAAGTGAGCGACGTGAGCATCGACGATCTCCCCGTACGGGACGAGCTGCGCGGCAAGTCCCCCTACGGCGCGCCCCAGCTGGACGTCCCCGTACGGCTCAACACCAACGAGAACCCCTACCCGCTGCCCGAGCCGCTGGTCGAGCGGATCGCCGAGCGGGTCCGCGAGGCCGCCCGGCACCTCAACCGCTACCCCGACCGGGACGCGGTCGAGCTGCGCACCCAGCTGGCCGCCTACCTGACCAAGACCGCGGGCCACCCGGTCGCCCTGGAGAACGTCTGGGCGGCCAACGGCTCCAACGAGGTCATCCAGCAGCTGCTGCAGACCTTCGGCGGACCCGGCCGCACCGCGCTCGGCTTCGAGCCGTCGTACTCGATGCACGCGCTGATCGCGCGCGGCACCGGCACCGGCTGGATCTCCGGCCCGCGACGCGAGGACTTCACCCTCGACCTGCCCGCGGCCGAGAGGGCGATCGCCGGGCACCGGCCCGACGTCGTCTTCGTCACCACGCCCAACAACCCCACCGGCAACGCGGTCCCCGCCGACACGGTGCGCGCGCTGTACGACGCCGCGCAGGCCGCCCGGCCGTCGATCGTGGTCGTCGACGAGGCGTACGTGGAGTTCAGCCACGGCGACTCGCTGCTGCCGCTGCTCGACGGACGCCCCCACCTGGTGATCTCCCGCACCATGTCCAAGGCGTTCGGCGCGGCCGGACTGCGCCTCGGCTACCTCGCCGCGCACCCCGCGGTCGTCGACGCCGTCCAGCTGGTGCGGCTGCCGTACCACCTGTCGGCGATCACCCAGGCGACCGCGCTGGCCGCGCTGGAGCACACCGGCACCCTGCTCGGCTACGTCGAGCAGCTGAAGGCGGAGCGGGACCGGCTGGTCGCCGAACTGCGCTCCCTGGGTTACGAGGTGACCGACTCCGACGCCAACTTCGTCCAGTTCGGCCGCTTCCAGGACTCCCACGCCGTATGGCGGCAGATCCTCGACCGGGGCGTCCTGGTCCGGGACAACGGCGTACCGGGATGGCTGCGGGTCACCGCGGGCACCCCGGCCGAGAACGACGCGTTCCTCGACGCGGTACGTGAGATCAAGAAGGAGCACAGCGCATGACCCGCGTAGGACGCGTGGAACGCACCACCAAGGAAACCTCCGTGCTCGTCGAGATCGACCTCGACGGCACCGGGAAGACCGAGATCTCCACCGGGGTCGGCTTCTACGACCACATGCTCGACCAGCTCGGCCGGCACGGTCTGTTCGACCTCACCGTGAAGACCGAGGGCGACCTGCACATCGACTCCCACCACACCATCGAGGACACCGCCCTCGCGCTCGGCGCCGCCTTCAAGCAGGCGCTCGGCGACAAGGTGGGCATCTACCGCTTCGGCAACTGCACGGTCCCGCTGGACGAGTCCCTCGCCCAGGTCACCGTCGACCTCTCCGGCCGCCCCTACCTCGTGCACACCGAGCCCGAGAACATGGCGCCGATGATCGGCGCGTACGACGTGACGATGACCCGGCACATCCTGGAGTCCTTCGTCGCCCAGGCGCAGATCGCGCTCCACGTGCACGTGCCCTACGGGCGCAACGCCCACCACATCGTGGAGTGCCAGTTCAAGGCCCTCGCCCGCGCCCTGCGCTACGCCTCCGAGCGCGACCCGCGCGCGGCCGGCATCCTGCCCTCCACGAAGGGCGCGCTGTGAGCGACGCACGCGCGGCCGCCGGGCCGCAGACGACGACGATGGCCGCACCTCTGCGCCGCGCGGGCGGAGAAGCGAACGGAGGGACACGGTGAACGGGCTGTCCACCGTCCTGATCGTCGTCGGCCTGTTCTTCGTCGGCGGGATCATCTCCTTCGTGAAGCAGAAGATGCCCACGAGCCTGATCACGCTGATGTCCGTCGGCGCCGCGCTGTGCATCGTCACGGGCCTGCTGCAAATGGAGGTGTGAGCCCTTGAGCACCACCAGGAAGGTCGTGGTCTTCGACTACGGCTTCGGCAACGTCCGCTCCGCCGAGCGCGCCCTCGCGCGCGCCGGGGCCGACGTCGAGATCACCCGCGACTTCGACACGGCGATGAACGCCGACGGGCTGCTGGTGCCCGGCGTCGGCGCCTTCGCCGCCTGCATGAAGGGCCTCAAGGAGGCCCGCGGCGACTGGATCGTCGACCGCCGCCTGGCCGGCGGCCGCCCGGTCATGGGCATCTGCGTCGGCATGCAGATCCTCTTCGCCCGGGGCGTCGAGCACGGCGTCGAGGCCGAGGGCCTCGACGAGTGGCCCGGCTCCGTCGAGCCGCTCCAGGCCGACGTCGTCCCCCACATGGGCTGGAACACCGTGGACGCCCCGGAGGGCTCCCGGCTGTTCGCCGGTCTGGACAAGGACGCGCGTTTCTACTTCGTGCACTCCTACGCCGTCCACGACTGGTCGCTCGAGACCACGAACCCGGCCATGGAGGCCCCGCTCGTCACCTGGACCACCCACGGCAAGCCCTTCGTGGCCGCCGTGGAGAACGGCTCCCTGTGGGCCACCCAGTTCCACCCCGAGAAGTCCGGCGACGCCGGCGCCCAGCTCCTCCACAACTGGATCGGAACCCTGTAGAGACATGGCCACGCTCGAACTCCTCCCCGCCGTCGACGTCCGCGACGGCCAGGCCGTCCGCCTCGTGCACGGTGAGTCCGGCACCGAGACCTCCTACGGCTCGCCCCTGGAGGCCGCGCTCGCCTGGCAGCGCTCCGGCGCCGAGTGGCTGCACCTGGTCGACCTGGACGCCGCGTTCGGCACCGGCGACAACCGCGAGCTGATCGCGGAGGTCACCAAGGCGATGGACATCAAGGTGGAGCTGTCCGGCGGCATCCGCGACGACGACACCCTCGCCGCCGCCCTCGCCACCGGCTGCACCCGGGTCAACCTCGGCACGGCCGCCCTGGAGACCCCCGAGTGGGTCGCCAAGGTCATCGCCGAGCACGGTGACAAGATCGCCGTCGGCCTCGACGTGCGCGGCACCACCCTGCGCGGCCGCGGCTGGACCCGCGACGGCGGCGACCTGTACGAGACGCTGGACCGTCTCAACAAGGAGGGCTGCGCCCGCTACGTCGTCACCGACATCGCCAAGGACGGCACCCTCCAGGGCCCCAACCTGGAGCTGCTGAAGAACGTGTGCGCCGCCACCGACCGCCCGGTCGTCGCCTCCGGCGGGGTGTCCTCGCTGGACGACCTGCGGGCGATCGCCGAGCTGGTCCCGCTGGGCGTCGAGGGCTCCATCGTCGGCAAGGCCCTGTACGCCAAGGCCTTCACCCTGGAAGAGGCCCTGGAGGCTGTGTCCCGATGACGTCGGAATCCGTGCGGCGCGTGCAGAGCGGGAACCCCTGGGAGGAGATCCTCGGCTCCGCGCGCGCCGTCGCGGCCGGCGACCTGGTCCTGGTCGCGGGCACCACCGCGTTCCGGGGCGACGTGCTGTACGGGGAGGGCGACCCGTACGAACAGGCCAAGGTGGCCTTCACCAGCGCGCTGGAGGCGATCGCGGAGTTCGGGCTCGACGCCGGGTCGGTGATCCGCACCCGCCTCCATCTCGCCCACGCGCGGGACGTGGACGCGGCCTGCCGCGCGCACAAGGAGCTGTTCGACGCGGTCCGTCCGGTCACCACGCTGCTGGTGGTCGAGGGCTTCGTCGACTCGCGCGTACTGGTCTCAGTGGAACTCGAAGCATTCAGAGGAGCCGTGAATTCATGACCCTGGCGGTCCGAGTCATCCCCTGCCTGGACGTGGACGGCGGCCGGGTCGTCAAGGGCGTCAACTTCCAGAACCTGCGCGACGCGGGCGACCCCGTCGAGATGGCCAAGGTGTACGACGCCGAAGGCGCCGACGAGCTGACGTTCCTGGACATCACCGCGTCCTCCGGCAACCGCGAGACCACCTACGACGTGGTCCGCCGCACCGCCGAGCAGGTGTTCATCCCGCTCACCGTGGGCGGCGGCGTGCGCACCGCCGAGGACGTCGACAAGCTGCTGCGGGCCGGCGCCGACAAGGTCGGTGTGAACACGGCCGCCATCGCCCGGCCCGACCTCATCCGTGAGATCGCCGAGCGGTTCGGCCGCCAGGTGCTCGTCCTCTCGGTCGACGCCCGGCGCGCCGAGGGCGGGACCTTCGAGGTCACCACGCACGGCGGCCGCCGCGGCACCGGCATCGACGCCGTCGAGTGGGCGCACCGCGCGGCGGAGCTGGGCGCGGGCGAGATCCTGCTGAACTCCATGGACGCCGACGGCACCAAGGACGGCTACGACCTGGAGATGATCGCCGCCGTGCGCAAGCACGTCACGGTCCCGGTGATCGCCTCCGGCGGCGCCGGCAAGCTCGCCGACTTCCCGCCCGCGGTCGCCGCCGGCGCGGACGCGGTGCTGGCCGCCTCGGTGTTCCACTTCGGCGACCTGCGCATCGGCGAGGTCAAGCAGACCCTCAAGGACGCCGGCCACCCGGTGCGGTGAGCCTCAGCCGAGCGGCTGCGTGAGCTGGATCAGATTGCCGACCGTGTCGTCCAGCAGCGCGGTCAGCACCGGGCCCTGCTTCTCCGGCTCCCGGACGAAGTGGACGCCCTCCCCGCGCAGCCGCTCGAACTCCGCGCGCAGGTCGTCCACCGAGAACACGATCGACGGCAGCCCCGCCTCCCGCACCGCGCGGCGGTAGGGCTCCGCGATCGGCCCGTCGCCCGGCTCCAGCAGCAGCTCCAGATCCGGCTGGGCGCCGTCCCGCGCGCCCACGGTGACGAACGGCGTGCCGCCGCCGGGGTCCACATGGGTGCGGGTCTCGAAACCGAGCACCCCGGTGTAGAAGGCGTGCGCCCTGGCCACGTCCTCCACGTACACACTCGTCATGGCGACCTTGATCACGAGCTGCGCCTCTCCGGAGCGGATCAGATGCCGAGCTGTTTGGTGGCACGCAGCTCGGCGATCGCCTTCTCGTCGCCGTCCAGCTCCACCTTCGCGGCGCTCTGCCTGCCGTACGCGAACAACACCAGCTCGGACGGCTCCCCGGTCACCGTCACCACCGGCGCCCCGCGGCGCGCCACCGCGGTCTGGCCGTCCGGGCGGCGCAGCACCAGACCCGTCGGCACCCCGCGGCCCATCAGCCGGGCCGAACGCTCCAGGCGCGACCACAGGGCGTCCTGGAACACCGGGTCCAGCTCGCGCGGCGTCCAGTCCGGCTGCGCCCGGCGGACGTCCTCGGCGTGGACGTAGAACTCGATCACGTTCGACATCTCGTCGATCTGCTTGAGCGAGAACGGGGAGAACCGCGGCGGGCCCGTGCGGATCAGCCCGATCAGCTCGTCGTACGGCTTCGCCAGGAACTCCGCCGTCACCCGCTCCAGACGCGACGCGAGCTGCTTCACCAGCATGCCGCCCGCCGCGTCCGGGCGGCGCTCGCGCACCACCACGTGCGCGGCCAGGTCCCGGGTCGTCCAGCCCTCGCAGAGGGTGGGGGCCTCGGGGCCCGCGGTCTCCAGCAGATCGGCCAGGAGGAGTCGTTCACGCTTGGCATGGGTCGACATGCCAGCCAGCCTACGGCGGGCCGTCATGTCCGGACAGTGGACGACCGCGCTGGAGGACCGAGGGCGCGCGGCAGAATGGACCCATGACCCGCACCCCCCGGCCCAGCGGCCTCGACCCGGAGATCGCCGCGCGTCTCAAGCGCACCCCGGACGGCCTCCTCCCCGCGATCGCCCAGCAGTACGACACCGGAGAGGTGCTGATGCTGGGCTGGATGGACGACGAGGCGCTGCACCGCACCCTCACCACCGGCCGCTGCACCTACTGGTCGCGCAGCCGCCAGGAGTACTGGGTCAAGGGCGACACCTCGGGCCACTTCCAGTGGGTGAAGTCGGTCGCGCTGGACTGCGACGCCGACACCGTGCTGGTGAAGGTCGACCAGGTGGGCGCCGCCTGCCACACCGGCGACCGCACCTGCTTCGACGCCGACGTGCTGCTGAAGGACGCCGGTACCGGCGTGCCCGCCGACGATCAGTAGGGTCTGCCGCCATGGACCTCGAGACGTTCCGCAAGCTCGCCACCGACCGCCGGGTCATCCCGGTCACCCGCAAGCTCCTCGCCGACGGCGACACCCCGGTCGCGCTCTACCGCAAGCTCGCCGCCGAGCGCCCCGGCACCTTCCTGCTGGAGTCGGCCGAGAACGGGCGCTCCTGGTCCCGCTACTCCTTCGTCGGCGTGCGCAGCGCCGCCACCCTGACCGAACGCGACGGGCAGGCCCACTGGGAGGGCACCCCGCCCGTCGGCGTGCCCCTCGGCGGCGACCCGCTCGCCGCGCTGCGCGCCACCCTCCAGACCCTGCACACCCCGCGCGACCTCGCCCAGGACCTCGGCCTGCCGCCCTTCACCGGCGGCCTGGTCGGCTACCTCGGCTACGACATCGTGCGCCGCCTGGAGAAGATCGGCCCCGGCGAGCGGGACGACCTGCGACTCCCCGAGCTGACCATGCTGCTCACCAGCGACCTCGCCGTCATGGACCACTGGGAGGGCTCCGTCTGGCTGATCGCCAACGCGATCAACCACAACGACCTGGAGACCGGCGTCGACGAGGCCTACGGGGACGCCGTGGCCCGCCTGGACGCCATGGAGGCCGACCTCGCCCGCCCGGTCGCCCAGCCCCCGGCCGTGCTGCCGCCGTCCGAGCTGCCCGAGTACACCGCGCTGTGGGGCGGCCCCGACTTCCAGGCGGCCGTGGAGGACGTCAAGGAGCGCATCCGCGCCGGGGAGGCCTTCCAGGTCGTGCCCTCCCAGCGGTTCGAGACGCCCTGCACGGCGAGCGCCCTGGACGTCTACCGGGTGCTGCGCGCCACCAACCCGTCGCCGTACATGTACCTCTTCCGGTTCGACGGCTTCGACGTGGCCGGCTCGTCGCCCGAGGCGCTGGTGAAGGTCGAGGACGGGCAGGCGATGGTGCACCCCATCGCCGGCACCCGGCACCGCGGCGCCACCCCGCAGGAGGACCAGGCGCTCGCCGACGAGCTGCTCGCCGACCCCAAGGAGCGCGCCGAGCACCTGATGCTCGTCGACCTCGGCCGCAACGACCTCGGCCGGGTCTGCGAGCCCGGCTCCGTCGAGGTCGTCGACTTCATGTCCATCGAGCGCTACTCGCACGTGATGCACATCGTCTCCACCGTCACCGGACGGGTCGCCGCCGACCGCACCGCCTTCGACGTGCTCACCGCCTGCTTCCCGGCCGGCACCCTCTCCGGCGCGCCCAAGCCCCGTGCGATGCAGATCATCGACGAGCTCGAGCCCTCCCGGCGCGGTCTGTACGGCGGCTGCGTCGGCTACCTCGACTTCGCCGGGGACTCCGACACGGCCATCGCCATCCGCACCGCCCTGCTGCGCGACGGCACCGCGTACGTGCAGGCCGGAGCGGGGGTCGTGGCCGACTCCGACCCGGTCGCCGAGGACACCGAGTGCCGCAACAAGGCGGCCGCGGTGCTGCGCGCCGTCCACACCGCGAACCGTCTGGGTGACGGCTGACACAGCCCCCCGGATGCCGTGACACGCGGGGTCCGCGCCATAGTGGAGGGCGTGACTGCCGCACCCAGCCCCCGTCCCGAGCCCGCCGGCCCCTCCCGGGCCGGCCGTACGAGCCTCGCCGCCGCCCTGCTGAGCGGCGCCCTCGGCGCGGCCGTGGCCCTGCTCGCCACCCGGCAGGAGTGGTCGGAGGGCACCGCGACGGTGGCCGGCGGCGCGTTCCCGCTGACCGCCAAGGGCAGCGACGTCACCGGCGTGCCCGCCGCCCTGGCCGTCGTCGGGCTCGCCGCCCTCGTCGCCGTCTTCGCCGTGCGCCGCGCCGGACGGCTCGCCGTCGCCGCCGTGCTCGCCCTCTCCGGGGCCGGCACGGTCGCCGCCGCGCTGCTCGGCGCCTCGGACTCCACCGCCCTCGACGAGAAGGCCGCACAGGCCTCCGGCGACGCCTCCGCGACCGTCGGCGCCCTCTCCCACACCGCGTGGCCGTACGTCGCCGCCGTCGGCGGACTGCTGCTCCTGGTCGCCGGACTGCTCGCGCTGCGCTACGGACGCCTGTGGCCCGCCATGTCCGGCCGCTACGAGCGGAGCGGCGCCCCTCGTCCGCGCCGGGCGGCCGCCCCCGCCGACGCGGACCGCCCCGAGGAGCTCTGGAAGGCCCTCGACCGAGGTGAGGACCCCACCGGCGCCTGAGCCGGTCGACCCGCCCGCGGCCGACCCCGGCGCACGGCGGCCCGGCGTGTGCGGGACAATGGGGACGAGCGTCCCGCTCACCCACGCACACGGCAACGAGGAGCAAGCAATGGCGGGCAGCAGCCACGGTCACACCCCGGCCGCCTGGACCGGTGTCATCATCGCCTTCATCGGTTTCTGCGCCGCGGGCGCGTTCATGGTGATGGACCAGCCCGTGGGCTTCTGGGCCAGCATGGGCGTCGTCCTCCTCGGCGGCGTGGTCGGCGCCGTCATGCGCTCGATGGGGCTGGGCCAGCCGAAGAGCGACCACCCGGTGCACGCGACCGCCGGCGACCGCGAGCCGGCCCGCGCCCAGGGCTGAGCCCCGCGGACCACTCCGTACGGGGGCGGCGGCCGGCCGTGAGCCGGAGCCGCCCCCGCGGCGTGTCCGGGGGACAATGCCTCCTGTGAACGCCCCGAGCCCTCACGCGGTGCCCGGCCGGGCGGCCCGGCTGGCCGCCCCCGCCGGCCTGCTCGCCGCGGTGGCCGCGGCCTTCGCCTACGTCGCCGCCGTCGACCCCAACGAACCCGGGCACTACCCGGTCTGCCCGCTGCTGGGCCTCACCGGCCTGTACTGCCCCGGCTGCGGCGGACTGCGCAGCGCCCACGCCGTCGCCCACGGCGACCTGGCCGCCGCCCTCCAGGCCAACGCCCCCGCCGTCCTCGGCTACGCCGTCTTCGCCGTGCTGTGGACCGTCTGGGTGATCCGGGCGGCGCGCGGCCGGCCGCTGCGTCTCGACCCGCCGCCCGCGGTGCTGTGGACGGCGGGCGGGCTGCTGCTGGCCTTCACGGTGCTCAGGAACACGCCGTTCGGCGGCTGGCTGCATCCGTGAACGAGTGGTGATCGTCCAGGTACTGGACGTCGCGTCAGCCGGATGCGGGGCATCCGCCCTGCTCCGGATACCATCGCAGGAACCAGCCAAGCCCGACCGTCAGGAAGGGGGCCGCTCGCGTGAGTGTGCTCGACGAGATCATCGACGGAGTCCGTGCCGACCTCGCGGAGCGGCAGGCGCGCGTCAGCCTCGACGAGCTCAAGGAGCGCGCGGCCAAGGCCCCCGCCGCCAAGGACGGCGTGGCCGCCCTGCGTGGCGACGGCGTCAAGGTGATCTGCGAGGTCAAGCGCTCCAGCCCGTCCAAGGGCGCGCTCGCCGCGATCGCCGACCCGGCAGGCCTCGCCGCCGACTACGAGGCGGGCGGCGCCGCCGTCATCTCCGTCCTCACCGAGGAGCGCCGCTTCGGCGGTTCGCTGGCCGACCTGGAGGCCGTCCGCGCCCGGGTGGACATCCCCGTGCTGCGCAAGGACTTCATCGTCACGTCGTACCAGCTCTGGGAGGCCCGCGCGTACGGCGCCGACCTGGCGCTGCTGATCGTGGCCGCCCTGGAGCAGTCCGCCCTGGAGTCGCTGATCGAGCGCGCCGAGTCGATCGGCCTCACCCCGCTGGTCGAGGTGCACGACGAGGACGAGGTGGAGCGGGCGGTCGACGCCGGCGCCAAGGTCATCGGCGTCAACGCGCGCAACCTGAAGACCCTCGAGGTCGACCGCGGCACCTTCGAGCGGGTCGCCCCCGAGATCCCGGCGCACCTGGTGAAGGTCGCCGAGTCCGGCGTGCGCGGCCCGCACGACCTGATCGCCTACGCCAACGCCGGGGCGGACGCCGTCCTGGTCGGCGAGTCCCTGGTGACCGGCAAGGACCCGAAGACGGCGGTCGCCGACCTGGTGGCCGCGGGCGAGCACCCGGCCCTCCGGCACGGCCGCTGAGACCTCGCCAGGCTGATCCCCGATGACGCTCTCCCGACTCGCACGAGGCTGCCGGCCCCGCGGCTGCCGTGCCCCCGCCCGCCGGGTCCACGGCCGCAGGGTCCGCTATGTCATCGGCGACGAACCGGGCCAGGTGAACGGACGGCGATGGCAGCGCCCCGTCAGGGGCGCGGGGAACGGCGCGCTCAGCCACCACGGGCCCGCAGCGGCCTGACCACCCCCGCCCCGGACAGGGGCGCGGGGAACTGCGCGACAAGCCGCACCGAGCCCGGACACCCCGCCCCCACGGCGCTCAGTGTCGTCAACACACTCACCGTGAGGTACACGCATGCCCAGCACCTTCTTCATCCCCGACCCGGAGGGTCGAACCCCTTCCGCGGAGGGCTACTTCGGCGCCTTCGGCGGCAAGTTCATCCCCGAGGCCCTGGTCGCCGCCGTGGACGAGGTCGCCGTCGAGTACGACAAGGCCAAGGCCGACCCCGAGTTCGCCCGTGAGCTCGACGACCTCCTGGCCCACTACACCGGCCGCCCCAGCGCCCTCACCGAGGTCCCCCGCTTCGCCGAGCACGCCGGCGGCGCCCGGATCTTCCTCAAGCGCGAGGACCTGAACCACACCGGCTCGCACAAGATCAACAACGTGCTCGGCCAGGCCCTGCTCACCAAGCGCATGGGCAAGACCCGCGTCATCGCCGAGACCGGCGCCGGACAGCACGGCGTCGCCACCGCCACCGCCTGCGCCCTGTTCGGCCTGGAGTGCACGATCTACATGGGCGAGATCGACACCCGGCGCCAGGCCCTGAACGTGGCCCGGATGCGGATGCTCGGCGCCGAGGTCGTGGCCGTGAAGTCGGGCAGCCGCACCCTCAAGGACGCCATCAACGAGGCGTTCCGTGACTGGGTCGCCAACGTCGACCGCACCCACTACCTGTTCGGCACCGTCGCCGGACCGCACCCCTTCCCCGCGATGGTCCGCGACTTCCACCGCGTCATCGGCGTCGAGGCCCGCCGCCAGCTCCTGGAGCGCGCCGGGCGCCTGCCCGACGCCGCGGTCGCCTGCGTCGGCGGCGGCTCCAACGCCATCGGCCTGTTCCACGCGTTCATCCCCGACGAGGGCGTCCGCCTGATCGGCTGCGAGCCCGCGGGACACGGCATCGAGACCGGCGAGCACGCCGCCACCCTCACCGCCGGCGAGCCCGGCATCCTGCACGGCTCCCGCTCCTACGTCCTCCAGGACGACGAGGGCCAGATCACCGAGCCGTACTCGATCTCCGCCGGCCTGGACTACCCCGGCATCGGCCCCGAGCACGCCTACCTCAAGGACAGCGGCCGCGGCGAGTACCGCGCGGTCACCGACGACGCCGCCATGCAGGCCCTGCGCCTGCTGTCGCGCAGCGAGGGCATCATCCCGGCCATCGAGTCCGCGCACGCCCTGGCCGGCGCTCTGGAGGTCGGCAAGGAGCTGGGCAAGGACGGGCTGATCGTCGTCAACCTGTCCGGGCGCGGCGACAAGGACATGGACACCGCGGCCCGCTACTTCGGGCTGTACGACACGGACGCCGAGGTCGAGGAGAACGCCTCCGGCACCGCCGAGATCGAGGGGGACGCGAAGTGAGCGGGAACGTGCGGCTGCTGAGCGACACCCTCGCCGCGGCGAAGCAGGAGGGCCGCTCCGCCCTGATCGCCTACCTCCCGGCCGGGTTCCCGACCGTGGACGGCGGCATCGAGGCGGTCAAGGCGGCGCTGGAGGGCGGCGCGGACGTCGTCGAGGTGGGGCTGCCGCACAGCGACCCCGTCCTGGACGGCCCGGTCATCCAGACCGCCGACGACATCGCCCTGCGCGGCGGGGTGCGCATCGCCGACGTGATGCGCACGGTGCGCGAGGCCCACGCGGCCACGGGCGCGCCGATCCTCGTCATGACGTACTGGAACCCGATCGACCGGTACGGCGTGGAGCGGTTCACCGCCGAGCTGGCGGAGGCCGGGGGCGCCGGGTGCATCCTGCCCGACCTGCCGGTCCAGGAGTCCGCGCTGTGGCGCGAGCACGCCGAGAAGCACGGGCTGGCCACGGTCTTCGTGGTCGCGCCCAGCAGCAAGGACGAGCGGCTCGCCGAGATCACCGCCGCCGGCAGCGGCTTCGTCTACGCCGCCTCGCTCATGGGCGTCACCGGCACGCGTGAGTCGGTCAGCTCGCAGGCCGAGGACCTGGTGCGGCGCACCCGCGCCACCACCGGCATCCCGGTCTGCGTCGGACTCGGCGTCTCCAGCCCGGCGCAGGCCGCGGAGGTCGCCCGGTTCGCCGACGGGGTGATCGTCGGCTCGGCCTTCGTCAAGCGGATGCTGGACGCGCCCGACGACGCCGCGGGCGTCGAGGCGGTCCGGACCCTCGCCGGTGAGCTGGCCAAGGGCGTGCGCGGACAGCTGTGACGGCACCGGCCGGCCGTCCGCGGCCGGCCGTCGGGGTCCCTCGTACGGGTGGACCTGGGACCGGGGAGGCGCTGGGCGCCTCCCCGGTTCGTTCTGCGGGGTGTGAGCGACAAGAACCGTGAGGGAAAGCGCACCGCCCGGGAGCGGCTGGCGGCAGAGCGCGAGAAGCAGAAGTCGGCGGAGAAGCGGCGCCGCACCCTGATCGTGGGCGCGAGCGTGGTCTGCGTCCTGGGGCTCGCGGCGGTGATCGGCGTCGTCGCGGCCAACTCCGGCGGGGACGACGAGAGCAAGGCGTCCGGCCCGGTGGTGGCGCCCTCGGGAGCCCAGGGCAAGGACGGCCTGGCCATCCCGGTCGGCAAGGAGGACGCCAAGGCCACCCTCACGGTGTGGGAGGACTTCCGCTGCCCCGCCTGCAAGGCCTTCGAGCAGACCTACCGCTCGACGCTGAACGAGCTGACCGAGGCGGGCAAGCTGAAGGTCGAGTACCACCTGGTCACGCTGATCGACGGCGGTCTCGGCGGCAGCGGCTCGCTGAGCTCGGCCAACGCCGCCGCGTGCGCCCAGGACGCGGGGAAGTTCACCGCGTACCACGACGTGCTGTTCGAGAACCAGCCGATGGAGAGCGACGACGCCTTCTCCAGCGACGCGAAGCTGTTCGACCTGGCGAGCAAGGTCGACGGGCTCGACACCCCCGAGTTCCGCACCTGCGTCGAGGAGGGCACGCACGACAGCTGGGTGGTCAAGTCCAACGAGGCCTTCCAGAAGGGCGGCTTCAGCGGCACCCCGACGGTGCTGTTCGAGGGGCAGAACATCTACCAGGACCGTTCCATGACCCCCGAGAAGCTCAAGCAGATGGTCGAGGAGGCGAACAAGTCCTAGGGGGCCGCCTCCCCGGGGGCCTGTTATGGAGCCGTAGCCGGGCTGCCTGCCGTGCGGGCGGTCCGGCACGGTAGCGTCGGTCCTGCCATGGAACTTGCCTACATTCCCAGCCCGTCGAGCGGGGTGCTGTACCTCGGCCCCGTTCCGCTGCGCGGCTACGCGTTCTGCATCATCATCGGCGTCTTCGTTGCCGTCTGGCTCGGCAACAAGCGCTGGATCGCCCGGGGCGGGCGGGCCGGCACGGTGGCGGACATCGCTGTCTGGGCCGTGCCGTTCGGCCTGGTCGGCGGCCGGCTCTACCACGTGATCACGGACTACCAGCTGTACTTCAGCGAGGGCCGTGACTGGGTGGACGCCTTCAAGATCTGGGAGGGCGGCCTCGGCATCTGGGGCGCCATCGCCCTGGGCGCGCTCGGCGCGTGGATCGGCTGCCGCCGCCGCGGCATCCCGCTGCCCGCCTACGCCGACGCCATCGCCCCCGGCATCGCGATCGCCCAGGCCATCGGCCGCTGGGGCAACTGGTTCAACCAGGAGCTGTACGGACGGGAGACCGACCTGCCGTGGGCGGTGGAGATCACCTCCTCCGCCGACGGCCGGATGCCGGGCACCTACCACCCGACGTTCCTCTACGAGTCGCTGTGGTGCGTCGGCGTGGCGCTGCTGGTGATCTGGGCCGACCGGCGCTTCACGCTCGGACACGGCCGCGCCTTCGCGCTGTACGTCGCCGGGTACTGCGCGGGCCGCTTCTGGATCGAGTACATGCGGGTCGACGAGGCCCACCACATTCTCGGTCTGCGGCTGAACAACTGGACGGCGCTCCTCGTCTTCCTGCTGGCCGTGCTGTACATCGTGCTGTCCGGGCGGAAGCGTCCTGGCCGGGAGGCCGTGGTCGAGCCGGGCGCCGGCGACGGCGAGGGCCCGGCGACCGACGCGAAGAAGACCGACGGCGACGCGGCCGGGAAGGCGGACGCCTCCGCCGGGGACGCGACGACGGACGACGCCACGGACACCGACGCATCCGAGAAGCCCGAGAAGACCGAGAAGCCCCAGAACTCCGGGGAGCCGGAGGGCGCAGGCGAGCCGGAGGAGTCCAAGGACGGGGCCGGGTCGGCCAAGTAGGGCTGACCGCCCGCCGTACACGCGCCGAGGGCGCCCGGGGAGACCCCGGGCGCCCTCGGCGCGTCCGGCCCGGTCACCGCTTGTGCGCCAGTGCCAGCGTCCGGTGCGCCGCCGTCACCACCGCCGCGTCCACGAACGTGCCGTCGGGCAGCGCCTGCGCGCCCTGCGTGGCGGCCGCCGCCTTGAGGACCCTCTCCGCCTGCTCGATCTCCCGCTCCGTGGGCAGATAGGCCCGCTCGATGACCGGGAGCTGGCGCGGATGGATCGCCGCCCTGCCCAGGAATCCCAGGGCGCGCCCGCGCACGCACGACGCCTCCAGGCCCTCGAGGTCGCGGATGTCCGGGTGCACCGACTGGGCGGGCGGGGCCAGCCCGGCCGCGCGCGCCGCGACCACCACCCGCGCCCGGCACCAGTCAAGACCGGCGTCCTCGCGCACCCCAAGGTCGGCCCGCAGGTCCGCCTCCCCGAGCGTGATCCCGCGCAGCGCCGGGTGCGCGGTGGCCACGGCGTGGGCGTGCTCGACGCCCAGGGCGGTCTCCAGCAGCGCGTACAGGGGCGGGGAGCCGCCGCGCGCGGAGACGGCCCGGCGCGCGACCCGCACCACGTCGGACGGTGAGGACACCTTCGGCAGCCGCAGCCCCGACAGACCCGGCGCGGGGGCCAGCGCCGTCACGTCGGCCGGTCCCCAGGGCCCGGTGAGGGCGTTGACGCGGACGTGCACCGGCACCGGCTGCGGGTCGCGCAGCAGCTCGGCGGTGGCCGCGCGGGCGTACGCCTTGCGGTCCGGCGCGACCGCGTCCTCCAGGTCGACCACCACCACGTCCGCCCCGGCCGCCAGCGCCTTCGCCACCACGTCGGGGCGGTCGCCGGGGGCGTACAGCCAGGTCAGCGGGACGCTTCTCACAGGGCGCCCTCCGCCCGCAGCTCCGCCAGGTCGGCCGGGGTGAGTCCCAGCCCGGTCAGCACCTCCTCGGTGTCCGCGCCGTGCGGGCGGCCCGCCCAGCGGATGGACCCCGGGGTGGCGGAGAGCCGGAACAGCACGTTCTGCATGCGCAGCGGGCCCAGCTCCGGGTCCTCCACGGTGGTGATGGTGGAGAGGGCCTGGTACTGCGGGTCCGCCATGACGTCCCGGACGTCCTGGACGGGGGCGACGGCCGCCTCCGCCTTCTCGAACGCGGCCAGCACGTCGGCGCGGGTGTGCCGGGCGATCCAGCCGCCGACCGCCTCGTCCAGCACGTCCGCGTGCCGGGCCCGGCCCTCGCCGGTGGCGAACCAGGGCGCGTCGATCAGGTCGGGGCGGCCCACCAGGACCATCACCCGCTCGGCGATCGACTGGGCCGAGGTGGAGACGGCGACCCAGGTGCCGTCGGCGGTGAGGTAGGTGCCGCGCGGGGCGTTGTTCTGCGACCGGTTGCCGGTGCGCGGCTGGACGTACCCGAGCTGGTCGTACCAGGTGGGGTGCGGGCCGAGGGCGGCGAGGATCGGCTCGATCAGCGCCGTGTCGACGACCTGCCCCTCACCCGTGCGGTCACGGGCCGCGAGCGCCGTCATGATCGCGTACGCCGTGGTGAGGCCCGCGATCGAGTCGGCGAGGCCGAACGGCGGCAGGGTCGGCGCCGCCCCCGGTTCGCCGGTGAGCGCGGCGAAGCCGCTCATCGCCTCGGCGAGGGTGCCGAAGCCCGGCCGGTGCGCGTACGGGCCGAACTGGCCGAAGCCGGTGACCCGCGCCAGCACCAGCCGGGGATTGACGGCGGACAGCTCGGGCCAGCCCAGGTCCCACTTCTCCAGGGTGCCGGGGCGGAAGTTCTCCACGACCACGTCGGCGGTGCGCACCAGGCGCAGCAGGGTGGCCCGGCCGCCCGGCGTGGACAGGTCCAGGGTGACGGTGCGCTTGTTGCGGCCGAGCACTTTCCACCACAGGCCGACGCCGTCCTTGGACGGGCCGTGGCCGCGCGACGGGTCGGGTCTCCTGGGGTGTTCGACCTTGACGACGTCGGCGCCGAAGTCGCCGAGGAGGGTGGCCGCGAGGGGGCCGGCGAAGAGCGTGGCGAGATCCAGGACGCGCAGGCCGGCCAGCGGGGGAGCGGTGGGGGCGGCGGTGGCCGGGTCGGGGGGTGTCATGGGCGGGACGCCTCCAGATGGGTGAGACGGGCCAGGGTGTCGAAGCCGGTGCCGTCGAAGTCGCCGACGGAGGTGGACAGGCGGTTCTTCAGCGGGGCCGTCCAGCGCTCGGGGAGGGCGCGGGGCGAGCCCGCGAGCAGCCCGGCGACGCCGCCGGCGGTGGCGCCGACCGAGTCGGTGTCCCAGCCGCCGGACACCGCGCGGCAGATCGAGGCGGTGAAGTCCCCGTCGGCGTGGGTGAGGGCGGCGGCCAGCAGGGCGGTGTTGGGGACGGCGTGCACCCAGTGGTGGGTGGCGCCGTACGTCTCGTGCAGCAGGTCGACGACGGTGTCGAAGTCGCTGTGCTCACGGGCCAGCCGTACGGCGTGACGCACGGCCCGGGCGAGCCGGGAGCGGGGCGGGACGACGGTGAGGCCGGTCCGCAGACAGGTGTGCACGTCCCGCTCGCCGCCGGCCGCGGCGGCGATGACGGCGGCGGTGAACATGGCCGCGTGGACGCCGCCCGCGGTGTGGGTGAGTGCGGCGTCCCGGTACGCCTGCTCGGCTGCGGCACCCGGGTCGCCGGGGTTGGTCCAGCCGTGTACGTCGGCGCGGATCAGGGCGCCGATCCACTCGCGGAACGGGTTGCGGTGGCGGGCGGTCAGCGGCGGTTCGAGTCCGCAGAGCAGATTGCGGTAGGCGACGCGCTCGGCGGTGAAGGTGCGGCCCGCGGGCAGCTCGTCGAGCCAGACGCGGGCCACGTCCGCGGTGGTGAAGCGGCGGCCGTGGCGGCGCAGCACCAGCAGGGCGAGCAGGGGGTAGTTGAGGTCGTCGTCCTCGGGCATGCCGTCGATGTTCTCGGCGAGCGAGGTGGCGGCGGAGCGCCGGTTCCAGGGGTGCTCGGCCAGCAGCTCGGCGGGGACGCCCCGGGCGGTGAACCATCCGCTCAGCGGCCAGTTGCCGGCGGCGCGGGCCAGGTCCCGGATGGCGGCGAGGGGCAGCTTCTCCACCGGCTTGCCCAGCAGACAGCCCGCCGCCCGGCCGAGCCAGGCCGCCTCGAGCCGCGCCTCGAACACGGGCCCGTCCCAGACGGCCGGGGAGCCGGGGGAGACGGGCCACTCGGGGCACAGCGCCTGGATCGCGGCCAGGTCGGAGGGCTCGTCGTCGGCGAGGGTGCTGGGCAGCTCGGCCAGCTCGTCCAGCAGATCGCAGGCCAGCAGACGGAGGTAGCGGGAGACCGGGCGGGGGGAGGCGCCGGCGGTGAGCGGGGCCGGGGGGCCGCCCGCCGCGTGCCAGCGGGCGGCGACCGCCGACGCCTCCCGGCCGTCCAGCGCGGCCTGGCGCAGCTCGTGGCCGACGAGGTCCTCGGGCTGGACCCAGGTCAGTCGGAGCATCCGGCGCCTCCGAGCCGCGCGAACGCCCGCTCGTGGGCGCGGCGGCGCTCCACGTCCCGGGCGAAGACCTCGCGGGCCACCGCGGTGAGCGCGGCGGCAGGCTCCCACAGGTCGAGGCGGCTGGCCTCCGCCACGGTCTTGGCCCACTCCTCGGGCACCGGGGAGCCGAGCGCGCCGGTCACCGCCCCGGCCATCGTGGCGATGGAGTCGCAGTCACGGCCGTAGTTCACCGCGCCCAGCACCGCGTGCCGGAAGTCGCCGCGGGCCGCCACCACCATGCCCAGCGCGACGGGCAGTTCCTCGATCGCGTGCAGCCGGGAGGGACGCCGGGCGCCCAGCGACGGGGAGCGGTAGTCGGGTCCGACGGTGTCGTACGGGGCGACCGCCTCGCGCAGCGGGCGCAGCGCCGACTCGACGTCGGTGTGCCTTGACGCCTCCTCGCAGACCTTCTCGACCGCTTCCCGGGTGCCGTCCTTGGCCAGGGACAGACACGCGGCGACGACCGAGTCGGGGGTCGCGCCCGGCGCGCAGGCCGCCGCCACGGCCGCGGCGAACACCCCGGCCGCCTCCCTGCCGTACGACGACTGGTGGGCGCCCGCCACGTCCAGGGCCTCGGCGTACGCGCCGGCCGGGTGGGCGGCGTTGACCAGGCCGACCGGGGCCATGTACATCGCGGCGCCGCAGTTGACGATGTTGCCGACGCCCGCCTCGCGCGGGTCGACGTGCCCGTAGTGCAGCCGGGCCACCAGCCACTTCTCGGCGAGGAAGATCCGGTGCAGCGGGATCGTCTCCGCCTCCAGCTCCGGGATCCAGCGCGGGTTGGTCATCAGGTCCGGGACCAGGTGGTCGGCGATCGCGTGGGCGTCCAGGTGGTCGCGGACCCGCGCGTACACCCGGACCAGCGCATGGGTCATCAGGGTGTCGTCGGTGACGTGCCCGTCGCCCTTGTGGTACGGAGCGATCGGCCGGGCCGTGCGCCATTCGTCGCCGTGCCACGGGCCGACGATCCCGTGGACGCGGCCTCCGTGGCGCTCGGCGATCTGCTCGGGGGAGTACCCCTCGACCGGGCCGCCGAGGGCGTCCCCCACGGCCGCCCCCACCAGCGCCCCGGTGACCCGTTCGTCCAAGGAGGGCATGTTTTCGATTCTTCCGGTGTCTTCGCGTGTCATGCCGGGATCATCCTCCGGGTGCGGTCGGTCGGGCGGCTTCCAGCAGCCCGGCGAGTTCCACCAGGTCCGTCCCGGTGAGCCGGGGGAGCACGCAGCCGGACAGGGTGCGGCAGCTCTCCCGCCAGGACGCGGGGATCGCGGTGCTCCCGCCCAGCGCGCCGGTGAGGGCGCCGGCCAGCGCCGGGGCGGAGTCCGCGACCCGGGACAGACAGGCCGCCGCCGGGACCGCCTCCGCGATCCGGCCGCGGGCGGCGGTGGTTAGGGCGAGGGCGACGGGGACGGTCTCGGCGGCGGCGACGCCGTAGCTGTAGACGTGGTCGACGATCTGGTGCTCCAGCGGCGGTACCAGGGCGAAGGCGCTGCCGGCGTCCGCCGCGAGCGCCAGGGCGTGCCGGGCGTTGCGGCCGATCTCGGTGTCCTCGGGCAGCTCGGCGCAGGCGGCGGCCGCGCAGGCGTCCGGGTCGGCCCCGGCGAGCGCGAGGGACACGGCGGCGGCCATGGCGCGGGCGCCGTGCACGCCGTCGCCGTCCTGGGTGTAGCGGGCGTCGAACTCGGCGAGGTCGGCGGCGGCGCGGGGGTCGCCGGGGTGGGCCACGGCCAGCACGCAGGCCCGGACGCAGGCCGCGTCGTCGAAGTAGTGCGGGTTGTCGTGGCCGGAGGCGGGCGGGCGCAGCCCGGTGGCGAGGTTGCCGAGTCCGGCGCGCACGGAGATACGGGCGCGCAGCGGCAGCACGGCGGACTCGGTCTCGGGGGCCCGCTCGGTGGCGGCGGCGACCTCGGCCGCGACCGCGTTCCAGGTGAGGTCGATGGCGGCGCGGGTGCGGCGCTCCCGGCTGAGGTCGCCGAGCACGGTGTCGTCGCCCGCGCGCAGCACCGCCTCGGCGGCGAACGCGGCCCACTCGGCGTCGTCGGAGGGGCCGAGGCGGAGCGGCTCGGGGGGCTGGTTCAGGGCGATGGGGACGGGGAGCGTGGTGGTGGCGTTCTGCTCCGCGAAGGTGTCCAGCTCGCGGGTGAGACGCCGGGTCCACTCGGGCATGCGGGCGGCCCGGTGCCGGGCGGCGGGCCAGCCCGCGGCGTCCCCGGCGGCGAGTCCGAGGAGCAGGCCCTCGACGGCTGCGCGGGGCGGACGGGGTGCGGGTGCGGGCGCGGCGGGGGCGCGCGGCGCCGGGGCCGGGTCCTCCCGCCCGGGTGCGGGGGTGAGGGTGTCGTCCGTGGTCGGTGCGGGGGTGGTGGAGGTCATGTGGGGGTCTCCGGGGTCAGCAGGTCCGCGATGTCGAGGACGTGGTGGCCGGCCATGGCGGGCAGACAGGTGCCGCGGGCCGGGGTGATGGCCGCGGCCCAGTGCTCGGGGACGGCGGCGACCCCCTGGGTCGCTCCGGCCAGCGCGCCGGCCACGGCCGCCGTGGTGTCGGCGTCGCGGCCCATGTTCACGGCGGTCAGCACCGCCTCTTCGAAGTCGCCGTCGGCTGCCGCGTAGGCGCCGAAGGCCAGGGCCACCGCCTCCGGGGCGAGGTCGGTCCAGGGGTAGCCGCCGATCACCACAGCGGCGCGGACGGCCCGCTCGCCGCGGTGGGCGGCGGTCACCGCACGGCGCAGCGAGCGGGCGGTCCAGGAGTCCTCCGGGACCACCGCCAGCGCCGAGGCCACGACCGTGACCACCGGCGCCCCGGCCATGGCCGCCGCGACGCCCGCCGCGACCGCCCGCCCGCCGTGGATTCCCTCTCCGTCGTGGCTGACCGAGCCGTCGATCGCCGCGAGCCGGGCCGCCTCGTCGGGACGCCCGGCCGCGTGCACGCCGTACGGCGCCGCCCGCATCGCCAGTCCGTCGCTCCAGGCGTGCCGGTGCTGGGCGGAGATGGGCGCGGCCAGGCCCCGGCGCAGATTCTCCAGGGTGCCGCGCTCGCTGAAGCCGGCGCCGCGGAAGGGGCCCTCGGCGCGGTCCGCGATCCACTCGTGCCAGGCCGCCTCGACGTGCGCGGGGGTGAGCGCGGAGCCGTGCCGGGCGGCGAGCAGACCCGAGAAGATCGCGTACTCGGTGTCGTCCGTGCCGGCCGGGGGGTCGCTCACGTAGCCCGTGATGCGGCCCCACTTCGCGCGGATCTCGGAGGGCTTCATGTTCTCGGCGGGAGCGCCCAGGGCATCGCCGACGGCCAGGCCGAGCAGCGCGCCGCGGGCCCGTTCACGGAGCCCGGGGGCGTCCCCGGGCGCGGGCGCCGAGGGGATGCGGGCGGTCGATGCCATACGCGGCTCTCCTCTCAGGCGCGCCCCGTGGGGCGCGGGCCCTTTGCGGAACTGTCCCCGGCGCCGTGTCCGCCGCAGCCTTGTGCGCCGGAGCGTCACCCGGACGAGATGCGCGGGGCGTCCGAGCGGACCGGGGCGGGAGGCAAAAGCGCTGGTTAGCGCAGCCTTTCCTTGCTGGCAGGGGGTTTCGCCACGGCGTAGACTGGTTGACGTCAAAAGTTGGAATGAGTCCAATCAACGTGTGCGCGGGCGTCCGGAGGCGAGGGCGCCCGGCAGAGTCCAGGGGGACCCGGCATGGCCATCATCGAGACCGAGGCGACGCTCCACGAGGCGCACCGCGACAACCACTCCCACCGCGACGTCAACGGCGGATGGCTGCGCCCCGCGGTGTTCGGCGCCATGGACGGACTGGTCTCCAACCTCGCCCTGATGACCGGCGTCGCCGGCGGGGCCGTCGGCCAGCAGACGATCGTCCTCAGCGGCCTCGCCGGACTGGCCGCCGGCGCCTTCTCCATGGCCGCGGGCGAGTACACCTCCGTCGCCTCCCAGCGTGAGCTGGTCGAGGCCGAGCTGGACGTCGAGCGCCGGGAGCTGCGCAAGCACCCCAAGGACGAGGAGGCCGAGCTGGCCGCGCTCTACGAGTCGCGCGGCGTCGAGCCCGGCCTGGCCCGCGAGGTGGCCCGGCAGCTCTCCCACGACCCCGAGCAGGCGCTGGAGATACACGCCCGCGAGGAGCTGGGCATCGACCCCGGCGACCTGCCCTCGCCGGCCGTCGCCGCGGTCTCCAGCTTCGGTTCCTTCGCGCTGGGCGCGCTGCTGCCGGTGCTGCCCTACCTGCTCGGCGCGAGCAGCCTGTGGCCGGCGGTGCTGGTGGCGCTGCTCGGGCTCTTCCTGTGCGGGGCCGTGGTGGCGAAGGTCACGGCGCGCTCCTGGTGGTACAGCGGTCTGCGGCAGCTCGCCCTCGGCGGCGCGGCGGCCGGTGTGACGTACGCCCTGGGATCGCTTTTCGGTACCGCCGTAGGATGACCCCTTGCGTCTATGCGGAGCATCGCATAAACAATCATTACTTGCTGGTTTCGGATGTGTGACCAGCGGGCATGAGCCGTACGCGCTGCAGGCAACGAGGCCGACGGCGTGCTCGGCGGCGGAGGCCACGTGTCCTCTTCCCGCCATCGGGCCGACGGACACCGATCTGTCCGGACCGGTCCCCCATAGCCTCCGCCGCAGGGCGCGGAACCCCGCCGCGACCCGGTCGATGTCCGCATGCTGGAACGGATTATCCCGGTTCCCGAGAGTCGTTCCATCATGTAACCTGCACGAAATTTAGCCACGCAGAGGGCCAACGTCGTCCCTCGGCACTTGCACAAATGCCAATTGACGACGACGGGAGAGCCGATGCGTACGCCGCGCCAGCCGTCCCAGCATTCCTCGAACGACCGCGCGAGCTGGTCGTTCATGGATGCTCGCCCTGCTGCGCAGGGTATGTACGACCCCCGCAACGAGCACGACGCCTGCGGCGTCGGCTTCGTCGCCACCCTGACCGGCGAGGCGTCCCACACCCTGGTCGAGCAGGCCCTCACCGTCCTGCGGAACCTCGAGCACCGCGGCGCCACCGGCTCCGAGCCGGACTCCGGCGACGGCGCGGGCATCCTCTCCCAGATCCCGGACGCCTTCTTCCGCGAGGTGGCCGGATTCGAGCTGCCCGCGGCGGGCGGTTACGCCGTCGGCATCGCCTTCCTTCCCGAGGAGGGCGCCGACGAGGCCGTCGCCCGCATCGAGGAGATCGCCGCCGCCGAGGAGCTCACCGTGCTCGGCTGGCGCGAGGTGCCGGTCGCGCCCCAGCTGCTCGGCGCCACCGCCCGCTCGACCATGCCGGTCTTCCGTCAGCTCTTCGTCAGCGACGGACGGAGCACGGGCATCGACCTGGACCGCAAGGCGTTCGTGCTGCGCAAGCGCGCCGAGCGCGAGGCGGGCGTCTACTTCCCGTCGCTGTCCGCGCGGACCATCGTCTACAAGGGCATGCTGACCACCGGCCAGCTCGAGCCCTTCTTCCCTGACCTGTCCGACCGCCGCTTCGGCTCCGCGATCGCGCTGGTCCACTCCCGGTTCTCCACGAACACCTTCCCGTCGTGGCCGCTCGCGCACCCGTACCGCTTCGTCGCGCACAACGGTGAGATCAACACCGTCAAGGGCAACCGCAACTGGATGCGCGCCCGCGAGTCCCAGCTGATGTCCGACCTGTTCGGCACGGGCAAGGACCTCCAGCGGATCTTCCCGGTCTGCACGCCCGACGCCTCCGACTCCGCGTCCTTCGACGAGGTGCTGGAGCTGCTGCACCTGGGCGGCCGTTCGCTGCCCCACTCGGTGTTGATGATGATCCCGGAGGCGTGGGAGAACCACGACTCCATGGACCCGGCCCGGCGCGCCTTCTACCAGTACCACTCCACGATGATGGAGCCCTGGGACGGCCCGGCCTGCGTCACCTTCACCGACGGCACCCAGGTCGGCGCCGTGCTCGACCGCAACGGCCTGCGCCCCGGCCGCTACTGGGTCACCGACGACGGCCTGGTCGTCCTCGGCTCCGAGGTCGGCGTGCTCGACATCGACCCGGCGAAGGTGGTCCGCAAGGGCCGTCTGCAGCCCGGCCGCATGTTCCTCGTGGACACCGCCGAGCACCGCATCATCGAGGACGACGAGATCAAGGACCGGCTCGCCGCCGAGCACCCCTACGCGGAGTGGCTCGAGGCCGGCGAGATCGAGCTGTCCGACCTGCCCGAGCGCGAGCACATCGTGCACACGCACGCCTCGGTCACCCGCCGCCAGCAGACCTTCGGCTACACCGAGGAGGAGCTGCGCGTCCTCCTCGCGCCGATGGCCAAGACCGGCGCCGAGCCCATCGGCTCGATGGGCACCGACTCGCCGATCGCCGCGCTCAGCGAGCGCCCGCGGCTGCTGTTCGACTACTTCACCCAGCTGTTCGCGCAGGTCACCAACCCGCCGCTGGACGCGATCCGCGAGGAGCTGGTCACCTCCCTGCGCTCCTCGCTCGGCCCGCAGGGCAACCTGCTGGAGCCGACGGCCGCCGCGTGCCGCAGCGTCACGCTGCCCTTCCCGGTGATCGACAACGACGAGCTGGCCAAGCTCATCCACATCAACGCCGACGGCGACATGCCCGGCTTCAAGGCCGCGACCCTCTCCGGCCTGTACCGGGTGGCGGGCGGCGGCGAGGCCCTCGCCGCCCGCATCGAGGACATCTGCGCCGAGGCCGACGCCGCCATAGAGAACGGCGCCCGGCTGATCGTCCTGTCCGACCGGCACTCCGACGCCGAGCACGCGCCGATCCCGTCGCTGCTGCTCACCGCGGCCGTCCACCACCACCTCATCCGCACCAAGCAGCGCACCCAGGTGGGCCTGCTGGTCGAGGCCGGTGACGTCCGCGAGGTCCACCACGTCGCCCTGCTCATCGGCTACGGCGCCGCCGCGGTCAACCCTTACCTGGCGATGGAGTCGGTCGAGGACCTGGTCCGCGCGGGCACCTTCCTGCAGGCCGTCGACGGCGAGCCCGAGAAGGCCATCCGCAACCTCATTCACGCCCTCGGCAAGGGCGTGCTGAAGGTGATGTCCAAGATGGGCATCTCCACGGTCGCCTCCTACCGCGGCGCCCAGGTCTTCGAGGCGGTCGGCCTGGAGGAGTCCTTCGTCGAGAAGTACTTCAACGGCACCACCAGCAAGATCGGCGGCGTCGGCATCGACGTCATCGCCAAGGAGGTCGCCGCCCGCCACGCCAAGGCGTACCCCGTCTCCGGCATCGCCCCGGCGCACCGCGCGCTGGAGATCGGCGGCGAGTACCAGTGGCGCCGTGAGGGCGAGCCGCACCTGTTCGACCCGGAGACGGTCTTCCGCCTGCAGCACTCCACGCGCTCGGGCCGCTACGACATCTTCAAGAAGTACACCGAGCGGGTGAACGAGCAGTCCGAGCGGCTGATGACGCTGCGCGGCCTGTTCGGCTTCAGGTCGGACCGGAAGCCCATCCCGGTCGAGGAGGTCGAGCCGGTCTCGGAGATCGTCAAGCGGTTCTCCACCGGCGCCATGTCGTACGGCTCCATCTCGCAGGAGGCGCACGAGACCCTCGCCATCGCCATGAACCAGCTGGGCGGCAAGTCCAACACCGGTGAGGGCGGCGAGGACCCGGAGCGCCTGTACGACCCGGCCCGCCGGTCGTCCATCAAGCAGGTCGCCTCCGGCCGCTTCGGCGTGACGTCCGAGTACCTGGTCAACTCCGACGACATCCAGATCAAGATGGCCCAGGGCGCCAAGCCCGGCGAGGGCGGCCAGCTGCCCGGCCACAAGGTCTACCCGTGGGTGGCCAAGACCCGGCACTCGACGCCGGGCGTGGGGCTCATCTCCCCGCCGCCGCACCACGACATCTACTCCATCGAGGACCTCGCCCAGCTGATCCACGACCTGAAGAACGCCAACCCCCAGGCGCGCATTCACGTCAAGCTGGTCTCCGAGGTCGGCGTCGGCACCGTCGCGGCGGGCGTCTCCAAGGCCCACGCGGACGTCGTGCTGATCTCCGGCCACGACGGCGGCACCGGCGCCTCGCCGCTGACCTCGCTCAAGCACGCGGGCGGCCCCTGGGAGCTCGGCCTCGCCGAGACCCAGCAGACGCTGCTGCTCAACGGCCTGCGCGACCGCATCGTCGTCCAGACCGACGGCCAGCTGAAGACCGGCCGCGACGTGGTGATCGCCGCGCTGCTCGGCGCCGAGGAGTTCGGCTTCGCCACCGCGCCGCTGGTGGTCTCCGGCTGCGTCATGATGCGCGTCTGCCACCTGGACACCTGCCCGGTCGGCATCGCCACCCAGAACCCGGTGCTGCGCGACCGGTTCTCCGGCAAGGCCGAGTACGTGGTGAACTTCTTCCGGTTCATCGCCGAGGAGGTCCGCGAGCTCCTCGCCGAGCTGGGCTTCCGCTCCATCGACGAGGCCGTCGGCCACGCCGAGGTGCTGGACGTGACCCGCGCGGTGAACCACTGGAAGGCGCAGGGCCTGGAGCTCGAGCCGCTGTTCCACGTGCCCGAGCTGCCCGAGGGCGCCGCCCGCCACCAGGTGGTCGCCCAGGACCACGGCCTGGAGAAGGCGCTCGACAACGAGCTGATCAAGCTCGCCGCCGACGCGCTCTCCGCCTCCGGCGCGGAGGACGCCCAGCCGGTGCGCGCCCAGGTCGCCATCCGCAACATCAACCGCACGGTCGGCACCATGCTCGGCCACGAGGTGACGAAGAAGTTCGGCGGCGCGGGTCTGCCCGACGACACCATCGACATCACCTTCACCGGCTCCGCCGGCCAGTCGTTCGGCGCCTTCGTCCCGCGCGGTGTCACGCTGCGCCTGGAGGGCGACGCCAACGACTACGTCGGCAAGGGCCTGTCCGGCGGCCGGATCGTCGTCCGCCCGGACCGCGGCGCCGACCACCTCGCCGAGTACAGCGTCATCGCCGGCAACACCCTCGCCTACGGCGCCACCGGCGGCGAGATGTTCCTGCGCGGCAAGGTCGGCGAGCGGTTCTGCGTCCGCAACTCCGGCGCGCTGGTCGTCTCCGAGGGCGTGGGCGACCACGGCTGCGAGTACATGACCGGCGGTCACGCGGTCGTCCTCGGCGAGACCGGGCGCAACTTCGCGGCCGGCATGTCCGGTGGCGTCGCGTACGTCATCGACCTGGACCGGGACAACGTGAACGCCGGCAACCTCGGCTCCGTCGAGGCGCTGGACGACGCCGACAAGCAGTGGCTGCACGACGTGGTCCGCCGGCACCAGGAGGAGACGGGCTCCACCGTCGCCGAGAAGCTGCTCGCCGACTGGGACACGGCCGTGGAGCGCTTCAGCAAGATCATCCCCAGTACGTACAAGGCAGTGCTCGCCGCCAAGGACGCCGCCGAGCGAGCCGGTCTTTCCGAGACCGAGATCACCGAGAAGATGATGGAGGCGGCGATCAATGGCTGACCCGAAGGGCTTTCTGAACCACGGCCGCGAGGTCGCCGCGTCCCGTCCGGTCGAGGAGCGCACGAAGGACTGGAACGAGGTCTACGTCCCCGGCTCCCTGCTGCCCATCATCAGCAAGCAGGCCGGCCGCTGCATGGACTGCGGCATCCCGTTCTGTCACAACGGCTGTCCGCTCGGGAACCTCATCCCCGAGTGGAACGACTACGCCTACCGCGAGGACTGGGGCGCGGCGAGCGACCGGCTGCACGCCACGAACAACTTCCCCGAGTTCACCGGGCGGCTGTGCCCCGCCCCGTGCGAGTCGGCGTGCGTGCTCGGCATCAACCAGCCGCCGGTCACCATCAAGAACGTCGAGGTCTCGATCATCGACAAGGCGTGGGACTCCGGCGACGTCGCGCCGCAGATCCCCGAGCGCCTGTCCGGCAAGACCGTCGCGGTGGTCGGCTCGGGACCCGCGGGCCTGGCCGCCGCCCAGCAGCTGACCCGGGCCGGCCACACCGTCGCCGTCTACGAGCGCGCGGACCGCATCGGAGGCCTCCTCCGGTACGGCATCCCCGAGTTCAAGATGGAGAAGCGGCACATCAACCGCCGCATCGAGCAGATGCGCGCGGAGGGCACCAAGTTCCGCACCGGCATCGAGATCGGCCGCGACATGCCCGCCACCGCGCTGCGCAAGCGGTACGACGCCGTGGTCCTCGCCGTCGGCGCCACGACCGCGCGCGACCTGCCGGTGCCGGGCCGGGAGCTCAAGGGCATCCACCAGGCCATGGAGTACCTGCCGCTGGCGAACAAGGTGCAGGAGGGCGACTACGTCTCCCCGCCGATCACCGCCGAGGGCAAGCACGTCGTCGTGATCGGCGGCGGCGACACCGGCGCCGACTGCGTGGGCACCGCCCACCGCCAGGGCGCCGCGTCCGTCACCCAGCTGGAGATCATGCCCCGCCCGAACGACGAGCGGGACCCGGTCGCCCAGCCCTGGCCGACGTTCCCCATGCTGTACAAGGTCACCAGCGCGCACGAGGAGGGCGGCGAGCGGATCTACTCCGTCTCCACCACCCACTTCGAGGGCGACGAGGACGGCAACGTCCAGTGGCTGCACATGACCGAGGTGGAGTTCGTCGACGGCAAGCTGACGCAGAAGCCGGGCACCGAGCGCAAGATCCCCGCGCAGCTGGTGACCCTCGCCATGGGCTTCACCGGCACCGACCGGGAGAACGGCCTGGTCGAGCAGTTCGGCCTGGAGCTGGACGCGCGCGGCAACATCGCCCGCGACGCCGACTTCCAGACCAACGTGCCCGGCGTGTTCGTGGCCGGTGACGCCGGCCGCGGCCAGTCGCTCATCGTGTGGGCGATCGCCGAGGGCCGCTCGGCCGCCCGCGGCTGCGACCGGTACCTGACCGGGGCGAGCGCCCTGCCCGCCCCGATCCGCCCGACGGACCGCGCCCTGGCGGTCTGACACCCCCGAGAACGTCCCGTACAACGGCGTGCGGAACACCGCGGCGCCTGCCCGCCAGTCCCCGACCGGACCGACTGGGCAGGCGCCGCACCATGTTCAGGACAGGGTGTAGGAGTCCCCGTACATCTCCCAGGTCAGCGGCGTGTCCAGGTCCAGGTTCCCGGCCTGGAGGAAGCGCCGCTGCGCGGTGTCGATGCGGGAGGTGTCGCGGTCCGGGTAGCGGGCGAGCATGGTGGCGCGGCGGACGTCGAGGAAGGCGTCCAGGTACGCCTTCTCCGAGCCGCCCGCGGCGGGCGTCCCGGCCCGTTCCAGGACGCGCTCGCGCAGGGCGTAGAAGCCGTTCTCGTCGGTGCCGGTGCCGTGGAAGACCATCGCGTCGTAGTACACGAACTGGCCCAGGGTGCCCAGGCCGTCCAGCTTGGCGAGGCGGACCGCCGGCTCGAAGTAGACGCGGTCGCGCTCCTCCTCCTGGGCGGCGCGGAACTCCGGCACCTCCGACTCCGCCTTCCACGCGTCGGTGAAGCCGGGGTCCAGCCCTTCGTGGGAGTCGGTGCCGTCGACCTTCCGCAGGGCGGGCAGATAGCGCGCGAGGCCGTTGTCCGGGCGGCTCTCGGTGTAGTGCTCGACCAGGGTCAGCAGGTCGTGGGTGCCGGTGCAGAAGCCGATGATGCCCGCGGTGTAGCCGCAGTCGTCGTCCCGGTCCTCGATGATCCCGTAGGTGGAGCGCCAGTCGGTGGTGGAGTGCTCGGCGCTCGACACCAGCCGGTGGGCCAGGTCCCTCTTGGCGGGGGCGGCGAGGCCGGGCGGCAGGGAGGCGATGATCTCGTCGTCCTTCTCCCGCTGCCGTTCGTGGTCCTGTTCGGCCCGGTCCTTGGCGTCGTCGCGGGAGGACTGCGCGCTGACCGAGGACGGGGCGGCCGGGGCGTCGGCGGCTCCCGACGGCAGGACGAAGTACACCGCCGTGGCGATCACGGGGACGCCCGCGAGGAAGAGCACACCGGCACGTTTCACTGGGGGATCCCTCCACCTGTCAGTTCCGACACCTTGGCCACCGCCAGGACGGCGAGCAGCACCACCAGCCCCGCGCACGCGCCGGCCTGCACCCACACCCGGCGTCCGTCGCGCGGCGCCCAGGCGAACGCGAGCGCCACCAGCCCGCCGGTCAGCAGACCGCCCAGGTGGCCCTGCCACGAGGTGAAGACCGCGGAGACCACCAGCCACAGCAGCAGCCCGGTCATGAAGCGGTTCACCCTGCGCATGTCGGCGCCCACCCGCCGGGACACGACGTAGTAGGCGGCCCCGACCCCGAACAGCGCGCCGGAGGCGCCGACCGTGGGGACCGAGGGCGCGAGCAGCAGCACCAGCACCGAACCGCCCAGCGCCGACAGCAGATACAGGGCGAGGTGGTGGACCCGGCCGAGCATCGGCTCGACCACCCGGCCCAGGTTCCACAGCAGCGCCATGTTCATCACCACGTGGAGGACGCCGAACGTCCCCTCGGTGGGGGGCAGATGCAGGAAGGCGCCGGTCAGCAGCCGGTACCACTCGCCGCCCGCGACCCCCTCCGGGGTGAAGTCCGCCGGGTACGGCTGCGTCCACACGTAGTGGCCGCCGTCCGGGCCGAGCAGCCCCGCGCCCACCATCGCGAACCGGTCCACGACCTCCGGCCGGACCACCTCCGCCAGGTACGCCAGCACGTTGAGGGCGATCAGCGCGTACGTCACGACGGGCACCACGGAGACCCGGCCGCCCACCAGGGTGCGCGCCTGGCGCACCGACCGGGCGCCCTCCCGCACGCAGTCGGGGCACTGGTGGCCCACGGCGGCCTCGCGCATGCAGTCGGGGCAGATGTACCGCTCGCAGCGGACGCAGCGCACACGGCACTCCACCCGCGGATGGCGGTAGCAGGTGGTGACGGCGGACTCGGGCTCCACAGGCCGGCTCCTCGGCGGGGGTCGGAACGAAAACGGCCGGCGGGGGACGGCGGCGCACAGAACGACAGCGGCGAACAAAATAGCGAACACCTGGGACATGGGCGAGCGCCGGGGTGAAATGCCGTCCTTGTGCCGGCCGTGGAAGGTGGTGCGCGGGAGCCGGCCGTCAGGTGTCGCACTCCAGCACGGACCGGCACAGACCGCACCGCGCCCGCACCCGCCCGGCCACCGGCACCCTGATCCGCTGGTGGCAGGTGGGACAGGGGAACGACACCCGCAGCGGGCCGTGATCGTCCGCCGAGAACCGGTAGACCGTCTCCCGCCCCGCCTCCGGCGCCTCCGCGTCCCCCTGCGCGTGCCGCCGGTCCCGCGCGTACCGGCGCCGTCCGGCCCACCCCGCCGCGCGCAACGGCGGCTGCTCCGCGTCCCGCCGCGCCAGCGCCAGCCCCTCGCGGTACGCCGTGTACGCCTGCGGACTGGTGAACCACACCGACGGGTCCTCGCCGAACAGCAGCGCCCGCTTCGCCAGCACGTACCCGAACTCCTCCGGCGTGAGATATCCGAGCTTCTGCGACGAGTCCCGGTCCTCCCGGAACGCGTCCAGCAGCAGCCACCCCGCCCCGAGGTACGCCGCCGCCGTGTCCGTGAGGATCTCGTTCTCCCGCGTCGACGGGAACGACAGCCCCAGCCGGTGCAGGTACACGTGCGCCACCTCGTGCGCCAGCGCCGCCCCGATGTCCCGCCGATGGTCCCGGAACCGGTCGTTCAGCTCGACGAAGTACTCCGGGCCCGCCGTCAGTTCGACGTTCGCCGCATGCGTCATCTCACGGAACCCGACGATCAGCCGCGCGTCCGGCAGCCGGTAGTGCGCCACCATCTCACGCGCCACCCGCTGCGCCCCCAGATGCAGGTCGTCCACGTCCGCGAACGCCACGTCGGCCGGC
This sequence comes from Streptomyces albogriseolus, assembly GCA_014650475.1. Classification (GTDB taxonomy): domain Bacteria; phylum Actinomycetota; class Actinomycetes; order Streptomycetales; family Streptomycetaceae; genus Streptomyces; species Streptomyces albogriseolus. Next base: position 94,841 of record BMVA01000002.1, on the reverse strand, counting down.
GCCACGCTCGCCGAGAAGGTGCGCACCGTGTCGTACGACAGCCGCCGGTACAGCGCCGTGACCGACTCCCGCACCGTCCGCAGATGCGGATAACCGTGCTCCACCGGTCCGCCGTTCGCCACGTCGCACCCCCGCCGCGCCTGGACACCGTCCACTGTACGGGCCGTGCCCCCGCCGCGGGTCCGCCCCGCCGTAGGCTGAGCCGCCATGACCACCAGCAACGCCGCCACTCCCGGCACCGACCCCGCGGTCCTCGAGGAACTGACCCGTCTGCGCGACAGCATCGACAACATCGACGCGGCCGTCGTCCACATGCTCGCCGAGCGCTTCAAGTGCACCCAGCAGGTCGGCCGGCTCAAGGCCGAGCACCGGCTGCCGCCCGCCGACCCGGGGCGTGAGGCCCGCCAGATCGCCCGGCTGCGCGCCCTCGCCGAGAGCGCCAAGCTCGACCCGGCCTTCGCGGAGAAGTTCCTGACGTTCATCATCGCCGAGGTGATCCGCCACCACGAGCGCATCGCGGACGACACCGCGGGCGCCGCGTCGTGAGCGGGTCGTGAGCGGGTCGGGGGCGGGCCCGGGGCGCGGCGGGGAGTGACAGGGCGGCCCGCGCGGTGCATGCTCGCTGTGCACGCGTTGTCGGCCCACGAGCACCGTCCGTCAGCGCCCGGACCCCCCGTCCGGCCCTGACGAGGAAGGACGTGCGCCATGCCGCCCACCGCCCGCATCCTCCTCGTCGACGACCACGAGGACACGCTGTTCGCCCTGGAGAGCGCCCTGGCCCCGCTCGGACAGCCGCTGGGCCGGGCCACCAGCGGCGACGAGGCGCTCAAGCAGCTGCTGCGCGGCAACGTCGGCGTGCTCCTGCTCGACGTCCACATGCCCGGCGCCGGCGGCCTCGACGTCGTGCGCTGGATGCGCCGCCTGGAGCAGACCCGGCACATACCCGTCGTCCTGCTCACCGGCTTCGCCCGCGACCACCGGCTCGGCGCCGCCGCCTACCGCCTCGGCGTGGCCGACCTCGTCACCACCCCCGTCGACCCCTGGGCGCTGCGCACCAAGGTGCGCCACCTCCACGACACCCACCAGCACAGGCTCGCCCTGGAGGCCGAGGTGCGCTCCCTGCGCGCCCGGCTCGACGCGGCCGGCGCCCCCGCCGCCCGCCCCGCGCCGCCCCCGCCGCACGCGCACGTGCCCCCCGCACGGCCTCCGGGGGCGCACACCGCGGGGCTCGGCGGGGACCGGACATAGGCCGCGTACCCCATCCTCCTCTGTGCCGCGCCGACGCCATCAGGCAGCATGGCGTGCATGTCCGTACTGACGCGCGACGAAGCGCAGAACCGAGCACAGCTCATCGACGTCCACCGCTACACGATCGCCCTCGATCTGACCGCCGGGGACGAGACGTTCGACTCCCGCACCCTCATCAGGTTCGGCGCCCGCGCGGACGCGGACACCTTCGTCGAGATCAAGCCCGCCGAGCTGCGCTCCGTCACGCTCGACGGACAGCCCCTGGACCCCGCCCTGCTCGACGACGGCCGGCTCCCGCTGAAGAACCTCACCGCCGGCGAGCACGAGCTGCTGGTCGACGCGCGCATGCGCTACTCCCGCACCGGCGAGGGCATGCACCGCTTCACCGACCCCACCGACGGCGAGACCTACGTCTACACCCAGCTCTTCCTGGACGACGTGCAGCGCGTCTTCGCCGCCTTCGACCAGCCCGACCTCAAGGCCGTCTTCGAGCTCACCGTCACCGCGCCCGACCACTGGACGGTCCTCGCCAACGGCGTCACCGAGCACACCGGCGGCGGCGTGTGGAAGGCCGCGCCCACCCCGCCCGTCTCCACCTACCTGGTCGCCGTCGCCGCGGGACCCTGGCACTCCGTGCGCACCGAGCACCGCGGCCTGCCGTTCGGCCTGCACTGCCGCCGCTCCCTCGCCCCCCACCTGGAGGCGGACGCCGAGGAGCTGCTCGAGATCACCCGCGCCTGCTTCGACCGCTACCACGAGAAGTTCGAGGAGCCGTACCCCTTCGACTCCTACGACCAGGCCTTCGTGCCCGAGTTCAACGCGGGCGCCATGGAGAACCCCGGCCTCGTCACCTTCCGCGACGAGTTCGTCTACCGCTCCGCCGTCACCGACACCGAGCGGCAGCGGCGCGCCATGGTCGTCGCCCACGAGATGGCCCACATGTGGTTCGGCGACCTCGTCACCCTGCGCTGGTGGGACGACATCTGGCTGAACGAGTCCTTCGCCGAGTACATGGGCTACCAGACCCTCAACGAGGTCACTCCCGCGAGCCCCGGCGGACAGCCGCCCCGCTGGCGCGGCGCCGACACCTGGACCGACTTCGGCGTCTCCCGCAAGACCTGGGGCTACGACGCCGACCAGCGGCCCTCCACCCACCCCGTCGCCCCGGAGCACGTCGAGGACACCGCCTCCGCGCTGCTCAACTTCGACGGCATCTCCTACGCCAAGGGCGCCTCCGCCCTGCGTCAGCTCGTCGCCTGGCTCGGCGAGAAGGACTTCCTCGCCGGCATCAACACCCACTTCGAGCGGTACCGCTTCGGCAACGCCGGCCTCGCCGAGTTCATCGGCTCCCTCGCCTCCGCCACCGAGCGGGACGTGCACGCCTGGGCCGACGCCTGGCTGCGCACCAGCGGCGTCGACACGCTCACCGCCTCCGTCGACGCGGTGCCCGGCCGGTGGACCCTCACCCTGGACCGCGAGGGCGGCCGCCCGCACCGGGTGACCGTCGGGGTCTACGACCGCGACCTCAGCGACGGACGCACCCTCACCCTGCGCGAGCGCTACGAGACCGACGTGCCGGGGACCGCCGCCCCCGAGCCGCGCCCCGGCACCCGCCCCGCCCTGGTCGTCCCCAACGACCTGGACCTGACCTACGCGAAGATCCGCCTCGACGAGACCTCCCTGGAGACCGCCCTGCGCGGCCTGTCGGGCGTCCCCGACGCGCTCACCCGGGCCGTCGTCTGGAACAGCCTGCGCGACATGGTCCGCGACGGCGACCTGGCCCCCTCCGCCTACCTGGCCACCGCCGCCGCCCATCTGCCCGAGGAGACCGACGTCGCCCTCGTCCAGGGCGTCCTCGCCTTCGCCTCCGGAGAGGTCGCCGACCACTACCTCGCCCCTGACCGTCGGCCCGCCGCGCTCGCCACCCTCACCGACCTGTGCCGCGCCCTCATCCGCCGCACCGAGGACGGCGACCACCCGGGCCTGCGCCTGGTCGCGGTGCGCCACTGCATCGACGCCGCCGCCCGCCCCGAGACCATCGCCGCCTGGCTCGCCGACGGCACCGTCCCCGGCGGGCCCGAGCTGGACCCGGAGCTGCGCTGGCGGATCCTCGCCCGGCTCGCCGTGCTGGGCGCGGCCGACGAGAGCGCCGTCGCCGAGGAGCTGCGCCGCGACCCCAGCGCCGCCGGCCAGGAGGGCGCCGCCCGCTGCCGGGCCGCCCTGCCCGACCCGGACGCCAAGGCCCGCGCCTGGGACGCCATGTTCGGCTCCGACGACCTGTCCGCCTATCTGTTCACCGCCACCGCGCAGGGCTTCTGGCAGCCCGAGCAGGCCGAACTGGTCCGCCCGTACGTGGCGCGCTACTTCAAGGACGCCGTGGCCGTCGCCGCGCGCCGCGGCCCCGCCATCGCCACGGCCGCCGGACGCTGGGCCTTCCCCGCCCACGCCGTGGACGCCGAGACCCTGAAGCTCGGCGAGAAGACGCTGCGCAAGGCCGACCCCGTGCCGGCCCTGCGCCGCCAGTTCACCGACCGGCTCGACGACCTGGCCCGCGCCCTGCGCGTCCAGGAGGCCTGAGACCGGGCGGGAGAACGGCGCGGGGGCGCCGCCGGACGGACCGGCGGCGCCCCCGGCGGGCACCCGTGTGACGGTCGGAACAGGGACCGTCAGAACACCGGCGTGCCGTCCCGGGTGAGCCGCCAGTCCTCCGACGCGAAGTCCTTCGGGTCCAGCACGCCCTTGGCCGTCGCCCACTCCGCGATCCGGGTGCGGATCTCCGTCGACTCCGCCCACAGCTCCGGCGCCGACGCCACGTGCGGGAACGCACCGCCGCCGTTGGCCCGGTAGTTGTTCACCGCGAACACGAACCGCTGCGCGTCGTCCACCGGGGCGCCGTCGAACGTCAGGTTCCTGATCCGCGACCCGGCCGGCTGGGCGATGTCGATGTCGTACCGCAGGCCCGACACGTAGTCGTAGTTGTAGTCCGGACGGCCGTTCGCGTTCGTCAGCCTGTCGACGTCCACCGGCGCGCCCGCCGCGGTCTGCACGAAGTACGCCGCCGAGTACTCCAGGTACGCCCGCACCTGAGCGCCCGTCAGCAGCTTCGCCACCAGCGTGTTGTCGTACACGTACAGGCTCGACAGGTCCCGGATCGTCACCTCGCCCGCCGGGATCTCACTGGTCCGCGAGAACGGCGACGCCTGCGACAGCACCGGCAGCGACGCGTACTCCGTGCCCGCCAGCGCCTCCCGGACCACGTCCTCCTGCACCTTGCTGATCAGGTCGATGATCGGCGCGTCCTTGTACCGCGCCTCCACCGTCGTCAGCGTCTCGGTCGCCGTCCCCACCACCTGGTTGACGTACGCCACGACCTGCGCGTGCTCGTCGCCCAGCAGCCGGGTGATCCGCGGGTCGTCCTCCACCGTCGCCGCGTCCCGCAGCGACGCCCTGACGGACTCCACCCGCCAGCGGCCCCGCTCGAAGGTGAGCTCCACGTCGAAGAGGGTCAGCCGCTCGGCGTAGCACAGCGGCTCCGACAGCACGACCTCCCTGCCGGTCTTCTCGTTGGTCACCCGCAGCTCCGCGATCTCCGCGTGCGCGTGACCGACCAGGATGGCGTCGATGCCCGGCACCTGCCGCGCCACGTTCGCCGCCGCGTTCTCCACGTGCGGCAGCTGGTCGCCGTAGGAGGACGTGCCGGAGGTGCCCGAGTGGGCGGAGACCACCACGACGTCCACGCCCATCGAACGCAGCTTCGGCACCCACGCCGCCGCCTGCTCCTCCAGGCCCGGGAAGGTCAGCTTCCCCTGCACATAGGCCTTGTCCCAGATCGCGATGCCCGGGTTGGTCAGCCCCAGCACCGCCACCTTCACCGGCGGCGCGCCCTTCACCCGGAACGTCTTGATGAAGTACGGCGGGAAGGCGGGCTTGAGCGTCTTCGCGTCCAGCGCGTTGGCGCCCAGCAGCGGGAAGTCGCACTGCTCCTCGAACTTCCGCAGCGTCTCGATGCCGTAGTTGAACTCGTGGTTGCCGAGCGCCACCGCGTCGTACCCGATGGCGTTCATCGCCTGCGCCATCGGGTGCACCGGACCGCCCTCGGCGGTGATCGGGTCCACCTTGGCGTAGTAGTACGTCAGCGGGGTGCCCTGGATGGTGTCGCCCGCGTCCAGCAGCAGGGTGTTCTCCCGGCCGCGCTCCTGGCGGATCCGGTTCACCAGCGTGGACACGCGGGCCAGCCCCTGCGCGTTGCCCGCCGGGTCCTGGTACTCGGCGTCCTTGTAGTAGTCCCAGTTGAAGACGTGACCGTGCAGGTCCGTGGTGCCCATCACGGTCAGTGCGTACCGCTTCACCGGCTTCTTCCCCCGTCCCGCATGCGGCGCGGCCTCGGCCGCCGGGGTGGCCACCGTACCCGCCAGCGCCACCCCCGCCCCCGTGACGGCGGACTTCTTCAGGAACTTCCGGCGGTCCAACGGCATATCAGGCTCTCCTTGTACGGCGACGGCGCACAACGCGCGTAGATTCGCCCGATGATTCTGACCTGAACACGTCGATCCGGAACAGCTCTGACAGGTTTCGATCCGGTGACCGCGGCCGCCCGCTCGTCCGAGCGGCCCCGCGCGCACTTCAACGCTTGTCAATACCCCTTCACCCGCACGCCGTTGAGTCGTCATGCGCCCCCACATCACTACCCGCCGGTAAGCCCTAGGGTCGAACCATGCGCCGAGCGAAAATCGTCTGCACCCTGGGACCCGCGACGGACTCGTACGACCAGATCAAGGCCCTGGTCGACGCCGGAATGGACGTGGCCCGCTTCAACCTCAGCCACGGCGAGCACGCCGAGCACGAGAAGCGGTACCGAAGGGTGCGCGAGGCGGCCGACGAGACCGGCCGCAGCGTGGGACTCCTCGCCGACCTTCAAGGCCCGAAAATCCGCCTCGGCCGCTTCGCCGAAGGCCCCGTACTCCTTGAACGCGGGGACTCCTTCACCATCAGCGTCGAGGAGGGCGTCGAAGGCGACCGCCACATGTGCGGCACCACCCACGCCGGCCTCGCCGAGGACGTCACCCCGGGGGAGCGCGTCCTCGTCGACGACGGCCGGGTCACCCTCGAGGTCACCGCCGTCGACGGCCCCCGGGTGCACACCACCGTCGTCGAGGGCGGGGTGATCTCCGACCACAAGGGCCTCAACCTCCCCGGCGTCGCCGTCTCCGTGCCCGCCCTCTCCAAGAAGGACGAGGACGACCTGCGCTGGGCGCTGCGCACCGGCTTCGACGTCGTCGCCCTCTCCTTCGTCCGCAGCGGACGCGACATCAAGGACGTCCACCGCATCATGGACGAGGAGGGCCGCCGGCTCCCCGTCATCGCCAAGATCGAGAAGCCGCAGGCCGTCGAGGCCCTCGACGAGATCGTCGCCGCCTTCGACGGGATCATGGTGGCCCGCGGCGACCTGGGCGTCGAGATGCCGCTGGAGCAGGTGCCCGTCGTCCAGAAGCGCGCCGTCACGCTCGCCCGGCGCAACGCCAAACCGGTCATCGTCGCCACCCAGATGCTCGACTCGATGATCGACAACGCCCGGCCCACCCGCGCGGAGGCGTCCGACGTCGCCAACGCCGTCATCGACGGCACCGACGCCGTGATGCTCTCCGGCGAGACCAGCGTCGGCAAGTACGCCGTGGAGACCGTGCGCACCATGGCCCGCATCGTCGAGGCCGCCGAGGAGGACATCCTCGCCCGCGGTCTGCCGCCGCTGACCGAGCACAACAAGCCCCGCACCCAGGGCGGCGCCGTGGCCCGCGCGGCCGCGGAGACGGGCGACTTCCTGGGCGCCCGCTTCCTGGTCGCCTTCACCCAGTCGGGCGACACCGCCCGCCGTCTCTCCCGCTACCGCTCGCCGATCCCGCTGCTCGCCTTCACCCCGGACCCGGCCACCCGCTCCCAGCTCAGCCTGTCCTGGGGCGTGGAGACCTTCCTGGGGCCGTACGTCCAGTCCACCGACGCGATGGTCGACCAGGTCGACGAGCTGCTGCTGCGGTACGCGCGCTGCGCGAAGGGCGACACGGTCGTCATCACGGCCGGCTCCCCGCCCGGGGTCTCCGGCTCCACCAACATGGTCCGCGTCCACCACATCGGCGAGGACGGCAGCCCGAAGTGACCGCAGGGGACCTCCCGGGTCAGTACTTGGGGCCCACGTGGAGATCCATGAGGGCGACGGAGCCCTTGCGGGCGATGGAGATGTTGAAGGGGTCGCTGCCGCGGGCCAGCGTCGTCCACCCGACGCCGACCTTGTCCAGCGTGTCCGTGAAGAGCTTCCTGATGTCGTCCGACTTGTTGGTGAAGAAGTACCGCGGATACTCGTAGCGCTTGCGTTCGCCGGCGATCATGCGAGTCGTCCAGTTGATGATCCTGCAGCCGTCCGAGTGGATGAGCCCGCGGATGAACTCCCAGGGGTGTTCATCGACGACGGCCTGCTGCCAGGATTCGAGGGCGATCTTGCGGGTGTGTTTCTTGCCGGGGCCGTGCTGGGGGAACATGCACGTCCAGTGCTGGGTGTACGACTTGACCTCGACGCAGCCGGGCTTGCGGTTCCGTCCGACGCTGGGGGAGGGCATCACCTTGCGCATTGCTTCTTCGGCGGCCGCGACCAGGCCGGTCTGTTCGGCGTTGCAGAAGATCGACAGGTGGCGCTGCTTCGGCTTCGAGACGATGTGGCCGTCGCCGAGGTAGAGACCCAGCAGGTACGAATACGCCGCTCTGTCGAAGTCGCGGCCTGTGCACTTTGGGCAGTCTGTCGGCTGCCGGTACACCTCACCGCGCAGTTTGCGGTCCTCGCAACGCCACCAGCCGATGGTGCCTCGCGGGATGTTCAGTTGCTCCGCCACCTCACGGTTGGGGACGCCCTGTCGCACGAGAGCGACAGCGTGTGCGCGGATCGAAGGACTGTGCTGTTCCATGCGGCCACTGTGTGTGAGTCATCGTGACGCCATGCAGCAAAAAGCGGAGAACCACGCGAACGTGATCCTCCGCCTCGGCGATGTGCCGGGTGCGGGACTCGAACCCGCAAGCCCTCACGGGCAGATGTGTTTGAGACATCCGTGTATGCCATTCCACCAACCCGGCAGGACTGGCTCACGGAATCATACCGGGTCAGCCGTGGCCGCCGCCTCTAGGTAGGCTGCAAAGCAGCAGTACCGGCCTGCCTCGCCCCAAGGAGCCCACGTTGAGCGCCCCCGAGTCGCCCCAGCCCGCAGACGTGCCCGACGACGACAAGTCGCACGTGCCGCCGATGACGACCCGCGTCGTCATCGCCGAGGACGAGGCACTGATCCGGCTCGATCTCAAAGAGATGCTCGAGGAGGAGGGGTACACGGTCGTCGGCGAGGCCGGCGACGGTGAGCAGGCCGTCGAGCTGGCGCGCGAGCACCGCCCCGACCTGGTGATCCTCGATGTGAAGATGCCCAAGCTGGACGGCATCTCCGCGGCCGAGAAGATCGCCGAGGAGTCCATCGCCCCCGTGCTGATGCTGACCGCCTTCTCACAGCGCGACCTGGTGGAGCGGGCGAGGGACGCGGGTGCGATGGCGTACCTGGTCAAGCCGTTCAGCAAGAGCGACGTGGTGCCGGCGATCGAGATGGCGGTCTCCCGGTTCACGGAGCTGAAGGAGCTGGAGCGCGAGGTCGCCGACCTCAGCCAGCGCCTGGAGACCCGCAAGCTGGTGGACCGCGCCAAGTCGGTGCTCCAGACGCAGTACGGGCTGAGCGAGCCGGCCGCGTTCCGCTGGATCCAGAAGACCTCGATGGACCGGCGCATGTCGATGCAGCAGGTCGCGCAGGCGGTCATCGACGACGCCGAGGAGAAGAAGGCCGCGAAGGGCGGCTGACCGGACGTCACACCGACGACGAAGGCCCGCACCCCCTGCACGGGGGTGCGGGCCTTTCGCTTCCGTCCGGTCAGTCCTCGCCGAGGTAGGCCTTGCGGACCGACTCGTCGTGGAGCAGGTCGCGGCCGGTGCCGGAGAGGACGATGTTGCCGACCTCCATCACATGGCCGTGGTCGGCCAGCGACAGGGCCGCCTGGGCGTTCTGCTCGACGAGCAGGATGGTGGTGCCCTGGGACTTCAGCTCGGCGATGGTCGCCATGATCTTCTGCATCATGATCGGCGACAGACCCATGGAGGGCTCGTCGAGCATGAGCAGCTGCGGACGGGACATCAGGGCCCGGCCCATGGCGAGCATCTGCTGCTCACCGCCGGACAGGGTTCCGGCGGCCTGCTTGCGGCGTTCCCCGAGGATGGGGAAGAGGTCGTAGGCGCGCCGGATGTCCTGCTCGATGCCCTGCTTGTCGCTGCGCAGGAAGGCGCCGAGGCGCAGGTTGTCCTCGATCGTCATGCGCGGGAAGATGTGCCGCCCCTCGGGGGAGTGGGCAAGACCCAGCGAGACGATCTTGTGGGCGGGGACCTTCTTCAGCGACTTGCCGTTGAACTTGATCTGGCCGCCGACCGGCTTCAGCAGCCCGGAGAGCGTGCGCAGGGTGGTGGTCTTGCCGGCGCCGTTGGTGCCGATCAGGGTGACCACTTCGCCGGCGTCGACGCTGAACGAGATGCCCTTCACGGCCTGGATCTTGCCGTAGGCGACTTTCAGGTCCTCGACCTCGAGGAGTGCGGTCATCGGTCGTTCTCCTTGCCGGGCGCGGCGTCCGTGGGGGCCTCGGCCTCCGTCTGCGCCTGTGCTTCTGTCTCGGCGTCCGTGGCCCCGGCGTCCGCGGGGGCGTCGGCCTCCGCCTCGGTCTCCGGCCGCGGGTCCGCGTCGGCCGTCTCCTCGGCCGCGGGCGCCGTGGCGCGGGCCGACCTGGCCGCCTCCGCCGCCGCTTCCGCGGCCTCGACCTCGGCGACCTCGGCGGCGCCGGGGTCGTCCGCGAGCGGCTCGCCGATGTACGCGGCGATGACCCGCTCGTCGCCCTGGACGGTGGCCGGGTCGCCCTCGATCAGCTTCTGGCCCTGGACGAGCACGGCGACCCGGTCGCAGAGGTTGAAGATGAACCGCATGTCGTGCTCGATGACGAGGACCGCGGTGCCCTGGTCGCGGATGGCGAAGATGAGTTCCTCCGCCGCCCGGGTCTCCTGGGGGTTCATGCCCGCGGTGGGCTCGTCGAGGAGCAGCAGGCCCGGCTCGCTGGCGAGCGCGCGGGCGATCTCCAGCTTGCGCTGCTCGCCGTAGGGGAGGTTGCGCGCGAGCTGGTCGGCCTTCTCGGCGAGCCCGACGAACTCCAGCAGCTCCATGGCGCGGGCGCGGGAGGCGGCCTCGGCCTTGTGGAAGCCGGGCCCGCGCAGGACGGCCGACCAGAAGCCCTCCTTGGTGCGGGTGTGGCGGCCGACGAGCACGTTCTCCAGGACCGTCATGTTGGCGAACAGCCGGATGTTCTGGAACGTGCGGGCGATGCCGGCCGCGGTCACCTTGAAGGACTTGGGCGGCAGCACCTTGTCCTTGTAGCGGACCTCGCCCTCGGTCGGGATGTACAGCCCGGTGAGGCAGTTGAAGAAGGTGGTCTTGCCGGCGCCGTTGGGGCCGATCAGACCGACGATCTCGCCGCTGCGCACGGTGAGGTCGACGTCCCGGACGGCGGTGAGGCCGCCGAACCGCATGGTGACGCCGCGCGCGTCGAGGACGACGGTGCCGGGGGCGGGCGCGCCCGCGGCGGTGTCCTTGGTGGTGGTGTCGGTGGTCATGGTGGTCAGGCCCCCGTCTTGCTCAGGACTGTGGGCGCGTCGGCCTCTTCGTGGAACTCCAGCTGGCGGCGCCGGTTGGGGATGAGGCCCTCGGGACGGAAGCGCATCAGCAGCACGAGCGCGAGACCGAACGCGAGGAGCTGGTAGTCGCCCAGGAACTGGAGCTTGTTGGGGATCAGGAAGAGCAGCGCCGCACCGATGAGGGGTCCGGCGATGGTGCCCATGCCGCCGAGCACGACCGCGGCCAGCAGGAAGGCGGAGTTGGGCGGGGTGGTGCCGGCGAACAGGTACTGCTCGGGGGTCACGGTGTAGGTGACGTGCGCCTGCACCGTGCCGGCGAGGCCGGCCAGGGTGGCGCCCACGGCGAAGGCGATGAGCTTCACCCGGAAGCCGTTGATGCCCATGGCGAGCGCGGCGGTCTCGTCCTCGCGGATGGCGACCCAGGCACGGCCGATGCGGGAGTCGCCGCTGCGCCGGAAGACGAGGACGACCACGGCCGTGATGAGCAGCATCAGGAAGAAGTAGTTCGCGAACCGCCCGATGGTGAAGCCGCCGATGTCGTGCGCGACGCCCAGGTCGAAGCCCAGGATGTTCAGGTCCGGGATGGACGCGATGCCGTTGGAGCCGTTGGTGATGTCCGGGCCCGAGGTGCCGTCGGTGTTGTTCACGGCGATACGGAAGATCTCACCGAAGCCGAGGGTCACGATGGCCAGGTAGTCGCCGCGCAGCCGCAGCGTCGGCGCGCCGATCAGCACACCGAAGACCAGCGAGGCCAGGGCGCCGACCAGGACGGCGGCCCAGAAGGGGAAGTGCACGCCGAACGGCGAGCTGGGCGAGCCGGAGACCAGCGCGGCCGCGTAGGCGCCGACGCCGAGGAAGGCGACGTAGCCGAGGTCGAGCAGGCCGGCGAGGCCGACGACGATGTTCAGGCCCAGGGCGACGGTGGCGAAGATCAGGATGTAGACGCCGAGGGTGGCGTACTGGTCGTCGGTCTGGGTGAAGGGGAACAGCGCCGCCGCGACGAACGCGCCGCACACGGTGATGTTCTGGTGGCGGGCGCTGATCTGGGAGGCGTGGGCGATCAGGCCGGAGCGGTTCAGCGCGCTGAAGCCGAAGCCGGCGGTGATCAGGAAGCCGACGAACAGCTCGTCGTACTCGGTGCCGATGCCGTAGGTGAAGACGACCAGGCCGACCGCCAGGACGGCCACGATGATCAGGATCTCGGCGTAGGACGGCAGCGTGCGCACGGGGCGCGGGGAGCCGGAGGCGAAGGCCGCCCGCAGCACCGCCAGGGCGTGTCCGGCGTCGTGCTTGAACTGCTCCCAGCCGCCGGCCTCGGGGTCGATCGGGTCGGGCTCGGGCCGCTCGAAGGGGAGGGCCAGGGCGCCTATGAGGGCGATGAGCGTGGCGGCGGCGACGAGGTAGCCGCCGGGCTCCAGGTTGACGACGCCGCCGAGGTCGACGCTGATCGAGACGACGGTGTACCAGGCGGTGGCGAAGGTGCCGAGCACCGCGTACTTCACGGCCGCGTCGGCGCCGGCCGGAGTGAGCCAGCCCAGTCCCCTGACGCCGTAGGAGGCGAGGCAGAACAGGGTGGCGAGGGCGCCGCCGACGAGGACGAGCACCTGGAGGCCGCCCGGGTAGCCGTAGACGGTGAGGTCGCCGGGGAAGGCGGACGTCCAGGTCCAGGCGAGGAAGGTGGAGACGACGGCGAGGACGCTGCCGCCGGTGGCGAGGGCCCGCCCGAGGTTCGCGGGGATGCCGATGAGCCCGGAGGGGGTGTTCGGGGCGGGTGCGGCCACGGTCTTGTCTGCTGTGGTCTGTGTGGTCATCGGTGTCACGCCCTGTCCGCGACGCGCTCGCCGAGCAGGCCCTGGGGCCGGAACAGGAGCACGAGGATGAGGAGGATGAAGGCCCAGACCTCGGCCCAGGACTGGCTGCCGAACTGGTCCAGGCCGGGGATGTCCGCGATGTAGGCGGTGGCCAGGGTCTCGACGACGCCGAGGACCACACCGCCGATCATGGCCCCGTAGATGTTGCCGATGCCACCGAGCACTGCCGCGGTGAAGGCCTTGAGGCCGAGGATGAAGCCCATCTTGAAGTCGATCTGGCCGTACTTCAGACCGCTGGCGACACCGCCGACGGCGGCGAAGACGGCGCCGAGGGCGAACGCGATCACGATGATGCGGTCGGTGTTGACGCCCATCAGCTTCGCGGTGTCCGGGTCCTGCGCGGTGGCCTGCATGCCGCGGCCGGTGCGGGTCCGCATCACGAAGTAGGCGAGGAACGCCATGCTGATGGGGGCGGCGACGATCAGGAAGATGTCGCCGGTCTGGATGGTGGCGCCGCCGATGGAGAAGGGGCCGCCCTCGATCTGCGGGAAGGCCAGCTTGGACTTCGCCTCGGGGTAGAAGGCCCAGACGGCCTGCTGGAGCGCGAGGGAGAGTCCGATGGCGGTGATCAGCGGGGCCAGACGGGGCGCGCCGCGCAGCGGGCGGTAGGCGAACCGTTCCGCTCCGATGGCGACCAGCACCGAGGCGATCATGGCGCCGATCAGCATGAGCGGCAGCGCGACCCACATGGAGGTGCCGTCCGGCAAGACGTACAGATGCACGGTGATGGCGCCGAAGGCGCCGACCATGAAGATCTCGCCGTGGGCGAAGTTGATGAGCTGGACAATGCCGTAGACCATTGTGTAGCCGATGGCGACCAGGCCGTACATGGATCCCAGTAGCAGGCCGTTGACCAGCTGCTGCGGCAGTTCGTTCACCGCATGTCCTCCGAGACTTTCGGAATGTTCGACGGATGGGCCGGAACCGAGTCCGCGCGGGGCGCCAGTGGAACAGCGCCCCGCGCGGCTCGTGTGAGTGGTGCGGCGGAGATCAGCCGGTGAAGGTGCCCGACTTCACGGTGGCCCAGTCGCCGCCCTTGACGGTGTAGACGGTGAGCTGCTTGTTGGTGGCGTCACCGAACTCGTCGAAGGAGACCTGGCCGGTCACACCGTCGAAGGAGACGTCCTGCATGGCGTCGACGACCTTGGCGCGGGCGTCGTCGGGCAGCTTGCCGTCGTTGTCCTCGACGACCTTCTTGACGGCCTCGATGATGGCCCAGGCGGAGTCGTAGGAGTAGCCGCCGTAGGCCTCGTAGGCGTCCTTGTAGCCCTCGGCCTTGTAGTTCGCGACGAACTCCTTCGCGGACGGCAGGGACTCGACGGGCGCGCCGACGGAGGTGGCGAGGTCGCCGGCGCCGGCCGCGCCGGCCAGCTTGATGAAGTCGGCGCTGTAGATGCCGTCACCGCCGACCAGCGGGATCTTCGCGCCCGCTTCCTTGATCTGCTTGCTCAGCGGACCGGCCTGCGGGTACTCACCGCCGTAGTAGACGACGTCGGCGCCGGAGTTCTTCACCTTGGTGGCGACGGCGCTGAAGTCCTTGCTCTCCGGGTTGATGTGCTCGGTGCCGACGACCTGGCCGCCGAGCTTCTTGAACTCCGCGGTGAAGGTGGCGGCCAGACCGGCGCCGTAGGTCTTCTTGTCGTCGATGACGAAGACCTTCTTCTTCTTGGCGTCGTTGAAGACGTACTGCGCGGCGAACGGGCCCTGGATGGCGTCCGTGGTCGCGGTGCGGAAGTACGACTTGTACGGCCGCTCCTTCTCCTTGGCCCAGTTCACGCCCTGGGTGAGGGCGGGGTTGGTGTTCGCCGGGGAGACCTCGACCAGCTTGGCCGTGTCGAAGACCTTCTGCATGGCCTCGCCGACGGAGGAGTTCAGCGGGCCGACGACGCCGAGCACGTCCTTGTTGGCGACGAGCTTGGTGGCGTTCTGCTGGCCCACGGAGGCCTGGCCCTGGTCGTCGAGCGCCTCGATCTTGAAGGTGACGCCCTCGACGTACTTCTCCTTGTTGGCGATCTTCGTGGCGAGGTCCACGGAGTTCTTGATGCCCAGGCCGAGCGCGGAGAGGTCGCCGGTCAGCGGCGCGTCGACGCCGATGACCACGGTGGTGTCACCGTTGCCCGAGTCCGAGCCGCCGCCGTTGTCGTCGCGTGAGCCGCAGGCGGTGAGGGTGAGTGCACCCGCCGCCAGGGCGGCGGTGATGGCGATGAGCGAACGTTGACGCACGATCCAGTCCTTTCCCCTGACAGCCGCTTCCCGGTGGAAACGGCCGAGTCGAGCGCTGGGCCGAGTGAGAATCAGGCGGCGCGGTGACTGGCCGTGACTCTAAGCGTGTGTGGGGAATGCGGAGGAGACTCTGGCCAAGGCTGTGACGCTCTTGTTATGACACGACGTATTGCAGAGCGGTACTGAGTGGGGGGAAGAGCAGAATTCCCGCCGTTTTGCCCTGTCCGCATGGTGAGAAACCGCAGGAACCGGCCGGGGAGGTTCAGGTGTATCAGGCGTTTTGCTGATTACCGATTTCTGTTGCCGCAGGCTACCTCCAGGGCCGTGGACAGGTCCCTTGCGTACCGGGCGCCGAGGATGTAGCTGTGCGCCTCCTTTGCGCGCGTGTTACGCAGTGTTACGTCCATGAAAGGGAGCCCGGCGTTCCGTGGCGCTCTTCCGCATTCCGTCACCCGGACGGTCACGGCGATCTTGCGGGAGCCGTCACCGTTTACCCGTAAAGGAGTTGCCGGCGTGGAGGTCAGGGACAGGCCGGCGTAGGGCTGGGAAATGCCCAGAACGGTCACCGGAGCGTCGGATTCCGTAAGCGCTTGTATAGTGAATTCAAATTCGGGCGACCTCGCCCCCGTGTTCCTGACCTGCATGTACAGGTACCGGAAGGACGTCGTCTGGCTCGGGAAACGGGACTCGGGCGGAGGTTCGGGACGGGGGCGCGTGAAGTGGAGGAGCGCCCCGCCGGCGAGCACGGCGAGGGCGAGGAACGTGGCGGCCGCGGTCCTGCGGTGACGTCTCGTCGTACGGGCCGAAGGCCCGCTCCGGGGGTGCGGGGCGTCCGGGGGCGGGTCCAACGGGCGCGTGTCGCCGTCCGGTTCGACGGGGCCGATCCCGCTCACCGCCACGGCCCCTCTCCGGGCCCGCCGGAGCGGTACCAGGCGGCGCACCCTTCGCGCGCCTGACGTTCCATCAACGGGCCGATGTCCCGCTCCCCTTGGCGGCGGGCGGCGCGCGCCGCGTCCACGACCTCGCGCAGGATGTCGTACTGGCCTCCGGACATCCCCATGGACTGGTAGTCGCCGTACCCGCGGCCGTCCAGCACCTCGCGCGACCAGTGACTGACGATGCTCGTGCACAGGTCGACGTCGGACGTCACCTGGGGCGAGGGGGAGTCGGCGGAGGGAGAGGGGGCGCGGGCCGCGCGGGAGCCGTCCGCCGCGCACCCGGCCACGGTCAGGACCGCCGCGAGCACGGCCAGGAGGGGCGCGCGGAACGCCCCGGCGCTGCGAGAGGTGCTGCCCCGTCCCATGGCACGGAACGCTAGAGCGCCCGCCGGCCGCGGGCAATGGCGGCGACGGGCGCGGTGCTGCGGAGGAGGGGCTCGGGGGTGCGGAGGCGGGGGCTCGGCGGTGCGGGGGTGCGGCTTCCCGCACCCCCGCCGCCGTCAGCCGGCCGCCTTCTCCGCGTCGCCGGGGCGGACGTCCCGCAGCAGGCAGGTCAGCCGGGCGGTGCACACGCGCTTGCCGGCCTCGTCGGTGATCACGATCTCGTAGGTCGCCGTGGACCGCCCCTGGTGCACCGGGGTGGCGACGCCGGTGACCAGGCCGGAACGGACCCCGCGGTGGTGCGTGCAGTTCAGGTCCACACCGACCGCGATCTTGTTCACGCCGCCGTGCAGCATCGAGCCGACCGAGCCCAGCGTCTCCGCCAGCACGGCGGACGCGCCGCCGTGCAGCAGGCCGTAGGGCTGGGTGTTGCCCTCCACCGGCATCGTCCCGACGACACGCTCCGCCGAGGCCTCCGTGATCTGCACGCCCATCCGCGTGCCGAGGTGGCCCGCCGAGAACAGCGCCTGGAGGTCCACACCGAGCGCGGCGTACTCGTCTATGACCTCCTGCGGGAACTTCACCTGCTGCGGCTCTCCCATGGGCCCGGCTCCAATCGTGCGTCGGTACGTCGGTACGTCTGTGCCCTGAGCGAACGCTCAGTCGGTCGCCGATTGTTCCAGACGCACCACGACCGACTTGCTGGCCGGGGTGTTGGAGACGTCCGCGGTGGCGTCCAGCGGCACCAGCACGTTGGTCTCCGGGTAGTACGCGGCGGCGCAGCCCCGTGCCGTCGGGTAGTGCACGACGCGGAAGCCGGGCGCCCTGCGCTCCACCCCGTCCTTCCACTCGCTCACCAGGTCGACGTACGAGCCGTCCGCGAGCTTCAGCTCTCGTGCGTCGTCCGGGTTCACCAGCACCACCCGGCGCCCGTTCCTGATGCCCCGGTACCGGTCGTCCAGGCCGTAGATTGTGGTGTTGTACTGGTCGTGCGAGCGCAGCGTCTGCAGCAGCAGCCGGCCCTCGGGCAGGTGCGGGTACTCGACCGGCGCCGCCGTGAAGTTGGCCTTGCCGGTGGCGGTGGGGAAGCGCCGCTCGTCACGCGGGGCGTGGGGCAGCGCGAAGCCGCCGGGGCGCGCCACGCGCGCGTTGAAGTCCTCGAAGCCGGGCACCACGCGCGCGATGCGGTCGCGGACCGCCGCGTAGTCCTTCTCGAACTCCTCCCACGGCACGTCGTCCTCCGCGCCGAGGACGCGGCGGGCCAGCCGGCACACGATGGCCGGCTCCGACAGCAGGTGCGGGCTCGCCGGCTCCAGGCGCCCGCGGGAGGCGTGCACCATGCCCATGGAGTCCTCCACCGTCACGAACTGCTCGCCGCCCGCCTGCAGATCGCGCTCGGTGCGGCCCAGCGTCGGCAGGATCAGGGCGCGCGCCCCCGTGACCACGTGCGAGCGGTTCAGCTTCGTCGACACATGCACGGTCAGCCGCGCCCGGCGCATCGCGGCCTCGGTGACCTCGGTGTCGGGGGAGGCGGAGACGAAGTTGCCGCCCATCGCGAAGAACACCTTGGCCTCGCCGTCGCGCAGCGCGCGGATCGCCCGGACGACGTCGTAGCCGTGCTCCCGGGGCGGTGCGAAGCCGAACTCCCGCTCCAGGGCGTCCAGGAACGCCGGCGCGGGCCGCTCGAAGATGCCCATCGTGCGGTCGCCCTGCACGTTGGAGTGGCCGCGCACCGGGCACACACCCGCGCCCGGACGGCCGATGTTGCCGCGCAGCAGCAGGAAGTTGACGATCTCGCGGATCATCGGCACCGAGTGTTTGTGCTGGGTCAGCCCCATCGCCCAGCAGACGACGATCCGCTCCGAGTCCAGCACCATCCGCAGGAACCGCTCGACGTCCTCACGCGCCAGACCGGTCGCGGCGAGCGTCGACTCCCAGTCGGCGGCGCGCGCGGCCCGCGCGAACTCCTCGAAACCGTGGGTGTGTTCGCGGACGAACTCCTCGTCGACCGCGCCCGGGGTGTCCAGGACCAGCTTGTTCAGGAGACGGAACAGGGCCTGGTCGCCGCCGATGCGGATCTGCAGGAACAGGTCGGTCAGCGCGGTGCCGGCGGTGAGCCCCTTCGGCGTCTGCGGGTTCTTGAAGCGCTCCAGGCCCGCCTCGGGGAGCGGGTTGACGCTCACCACGCGCGCCCCGTTCGCCTTGGCCTTCTCCAGGGCGGACAGCATGCGCGGGTGGTTGGTGCCCGGGTTCTGCCCGGCGACCACGATGAGGTCCGCCCGGTACAGGTCCTCCAGCAGCACACTGCCCTTGCCGACGCCGATCGTCTCCGACAGGGCCGAACCGGAGGACTCGTGGCACATGTTGGAGCAGTCGGGCAGGTTGTTGGTGCCGAGTTTGCGCGCGAAGAGCTGATAGAGGAACGCGGCCTCGTTGCTGGTGCGCCCCGACGTGTAGAAGACGGCCTCGTCGGGGGACGACAGCGCGGTCAGCTCCTCGGCGACGATGTCGAAGGCGCGCTCCCAGCTCACCGGCTCGTAGTGGTCGGCGCCCTCCGGGAGATACATGGGGTGGGTCAGCCTGCCCTGCTGCCCCAGCCAGTAGCCGCTGCGGCGGGCCAGGCCGGAGACCGGGTGCGCGGCGAAGAACTCCGGGGTGACCCGGCGCAGCGTGGCCTCCTCGGCCACCGCCTTCGCGCCGTTCTCGCAGAACTCCGCGCGGTGCCGGTGCTCCGGCTCCGGCCAGGCGCAGCCCGGGCAGTCGAACCCGTCCTTCTGGTTGACGCTGAGCAGCGTCAGCGCCGTGCGCTTCACACCCATCTGCTGGTGGGCCATGCGCAGGGTGTGACCGATCGCGGGCAGCCCGGCGGCCGTCCGCTTCCGCCCGGCCACCTTCGGCGCGTCCTGGACCGGATCACCCTGGGGCGGCTTCGTTGCCATCGCGCACTCCTGTTCACGCACACGTGTGAGGTGGATCTCCGATCCTCCCACGCGAGGCGGGCCCCCACGGAGGAGAAGGAGCAGGGAAACGGTGAGCGAAACGCGGGGCGGCGGACGGGATGCCGCCGCCCGCGGTGCGCGGCCGGGGCGGCACGGGTGGCCGGGCCGGTCGTGCGCGAGGCCGTGCGCGGAGCCCGGTGTCAGTCCGGCGTGGCAGGATCGGACACGTGGCAGAGACAGCATCGAAGAAGACCGACCAGACCTCCGGCGGGAGTCGCCCGCGCCTGATGCTCATGGACGGGCACTCACTGGCGTACCGCGCGTTCTTCGCGCTGCCCGCGGAGAACTTCACCACCGCGACGGGCCAGCCGACGAACGCGATCTACGGCTTCGCGTCGATGCTCGCCAACACCCTGCGTGACGAGGCGCCCACGCACTTCGCGGTCGCCTTCGACGTGTCCCGCAAGACATGGCGCTCGGAGGAGTTCACCGAGTACAAGGCGAACCGCTCCAAGACCCCCGACGAGTTCAAGGGCCAGGTCGAGCTGATCGGCGAGCTGCTCGACGCGATGAGCGTGCCGCGCTTCGCCGTCGAGGGCTACGAGGCGGACGACGTCATCGCCACGCTCGCCACCCAGGCCGAGGCCGAGGGCTTCGAGGTGCTGATCGTCACCGGCGACCGCGACTCGTTCCAGCTGGTCTCCGACCGCACCACGGTGCTGTACCCGACCAA
Source organism: Streptomyces albogriseolus (assembly GCA_014650475.1). Taxonomy (GTDB): domain Bacteria; phylum Actinomycetota; class Actinomycetes; order Streptomycetales; family Streptomycetaceae; genus Streptomyces; species Streptomyces albogriseolus. Next base: position 74,766 of record BMVA01000002.1, on the reverse strand, counting down.
GGGCGTCTCCGAGCTGACCCGCTTCACCCCGGAGAAGGTCTTCGAGAAGTACAGCCTCACGCCCGCGCAGTACCCGGACTTCGCGGCCCTGCGCGGCGACCCGTCGGACAACCTGCCCGGCATCCCCGGCGTCGGCGAGAAGACCGCCGCCAAGTGGATCAACCAGTTCGGTTCCTTCGCCGAGCTGGTCGAGCGGGTCGAGGAGGTCAAGGGCAAGGCCGGACAGAACCTCCGCGACCACCTGGAGTCCGTCAAGCTCAACCGCCGGCTCACCGAGCTGGAGCGCCGGGTCGAGCTGCCGAAGGGTGTCCACGACCTGGAGCGCGCCGCCTACGACCGCAAGGGCGTGGCGGTGATCCTCGACACCCTGGAGATCAGGAACCCGTCGCTGCGGGAGCGGCTGTTCGCCGTCGACCCGGGCGCCGAGGAGGCCGAGACCACCCCGGTCGTCGCCGACGGCGTGGAGATCGACGGCACGGTGCTGGGCACCGGCGAGCTGGCCGGCTGGCTCACGGAGCACGCCGCCGGCCCGGTCGGCGTCGCCGCCGTCGACACCTGGGCGCTCGGCACCGGCTCCGTCGCCGAGATCGCGCTCGCCACGGCGGAGGGACCGGCCGCCTGGTTCGACCCGGCCGAGCTGGACGAGACCGACGAGCAGGCGTTCCGCGCCTGGCTCGCCGACCCGGCCCGCCCCAAGGTGTTCCACAACGCCAAGCGCGCGATGCGCGTCTTCCCCGAGCACGGCTGGACGGTCGAGGGCGTCACCATGGACACGGCGCTCGCCGCGTACCTGGTCAAGCCGGGCCGCCGCTCCTTCGACCTGGACGCGCTGTCCCTCGAGTACCTGCACCGGGAGCTGGCGCCCGCCGCGGCGCCCGACGGGCAGCTCGCCTTCGGCGCCGACGACGGCGCCCAGGCGCACGCGCTCATGGTGCAGGCCCGCGCCGTCCTCGACCTGGGTGAGGCCTTCGAGGGCCGCCTCGCGGACGTCGGCGCCTCCGACCTGCTGCGCGACATGGAGCTGCCCACCTCCGCCCTGCTCTCCCGCATGGAGCGGCACGGCATCGCGGCCGACCGCGCTCACCTGGAGGCCATGGAGCAGATGTTCGCCGGCGCCGTGCAGCAGGCGGTGAAGGAGGCGCACGCGGCGGCGGGACACGAGTTCAACCTGGGCTCGCCCAAGCAGCTCCAGGAGGTCCTCTTCGGCGAGCTGGCCCTGCCCAAGACGAAGAAGACCAAGACCGGTTACACCACGGACGCCGACGCCCTCGCCTGGCTCGCCGGCCAGACGGACAACGAACTGCCGGTCATCATGCTGCGCCACCGCGAGCAGGCGAAGCTGCGCGTCACCGTCGAGGGCCTGATCAAGACGATCGCCGCGGACGGCCGCATCCACACCACGTTCAACCAGACCGTCGCCGCGACGGGCCGGCTGTCCTCCACGGACCCCAACCTGCAGAACATCCCGGTCCGCACGGACGAGGGCCGCGCCATCCGCCGCGGCTTCGTGGTCGGCGAGGGCTTCGAGTCGCTGCTCACCGCCGACTACAGCCAGATCGAGCTGCGCGTGATGGCGCACCTCTCCGAGGACGCCGGCCTCATCGAGGCGTTCACCTCCGGCGAGGACCTCCACACCACGGCCGCCGCCCAGGTGTTCTCCGTCGAGCGGTCCGCGGTGGACGCGGAGATGCGCCGCAAGATCAAGGCGATGTCCTACGGCCTGGCCTACGGACTGTCCGCCTTCGGCCTCTCCCAGCAGCTGAACATCGAGGCGGCGGAGGCGCGCGCCCTGATGGACGCCTACTTCGAGCGCTTCGGCGGCGTACGGGACTATCTGCGCCACGTCGTGGACGAGGCGCGCGCGACGGGGTACACGGCGACCCTCTTCGGCCGCCGCCGCTACCTGCCCGACCTCAACAGCGACAACCGCCAGCGGCGCGAGGCTGCGGAGCGGATGGCGCTGAACGCGCCGATCCAGGGCACGGCGGCGGACATCGTCAAGATCGCCATGCTGCGCGTCGACCGCGCCCTGCGCGAGGCGGACCTGCGCTCGCGCATGCTGCTCCAGGTCCACGACGAAATCGTCCTGGAACTGGCCCCCGGCGAGCGCGACCAGGTCGAGGACCTGGTCCGCCGCGAAATGGCCTCCGCGGTCGAGCTGAGGGTCCCCCTCGGCGTCTCGGTGGGCGTGGGCCCGGACTGGGAGTCGGCGGCGCACTGACGCGGCACGTGCATCCGGGCGCGGTCCTGGAGCCGCGCCCGGCATCCGCGCGCCCGTGATGAGGCACCGCCGTCCCGGAGCATCCGCGTGAGGACGTCACCCCAGGTCGGAGCGGGTCCGGGAGGGTGTCCCAGCGTGTGCCGGGCTTCGGTTCTTCACTCGCGTGGCCCCCGCAGGGGGGCCCGTGCCGCGGTGGGCGGCGAGCATGCCAGGCATGGGTATACGCATGCTTCACCGCAGAGCGGCACCCCCGCGGGCCGACGCCGACGGACCCACCACCCAGGCGTTTCCGCCGGTCCCGGTCTTCGCGGCCGCCGCAAGTACCGCCCGCGTCCCCGGCGGCCTGACGGCCGCGTTCCGCGGCGCCGCCGCCCGGCTCGGCCGGCGCGTCACCGCCAACCGGTGGAGAACCGGCCGCACCCCCGCCGCCCCGGACACCGGCACGGACCAGCCCCCGTGGAGGCTGTGGGCCGAGCTGGCCCGCGCCTACCTCACCCTCGTCCTCACCCTGCTGCCCCGGCCCCGCCCGGTCCGCACGGTCACCGTGTTCGTCGCGGCGAGCGAGACCCTCAGCGTGCGGCCGTACGGTCCGGCTCCCGCGTACCCACGTCCGCAGGGCCCTCCGTGGCCGGGACCCGACGCCACACCCTGACGGCGACGGCGTACACCGGCAGCGCGGCCACCAGTCCCGCGCCCGCGCCGAAACAGACGGTCGGGATCAGCTCGTAGGGCTTCGCCATGTGGCCCCAGTAGTCCCACCACCGCACGGCACGCAGCACCGCCGCCGCCACCGCGCACCCGCCGAGCAGCAGGACCGCCCCCCACCGGTCGCCCGCCGAGAGCACCGGCACCCCCGGGGGCACCGCACCCCCGGGGACCGCACGCCGCAGCGCCCGCGCCGCGAAGACCACGAGCACGACCGCGGCCAGCAGCGAACTCCCGTACTGCGCGTACCAGAACACCGGTGAGCCGCCGATCTCCTCGCCCAGCACCGGGATCAGCCGCGTCCCCCACCGGTCGTGATGGGTGAACGCGTCCCACACCACATGCGTCAAGGCCCCCAGCACGGCGGACAGGTACCAGCGCGCCACCAGCGGCGCCCGCACCCGCGCCCGGGGCGCACCGCAGCGCGTCAGCGCCGCCACCCGCCCCTGACGGGCCCGCGGCAGCAGCGCCACCACGGGCTCCCGCACCAGCAGCCACAGCCCCACCAGCGCCCAGGCGATCAGCACGTCCACGGTGAACACGCCCCACCCCGCGTGCGTCACATCGCCGAACTCCATCGCCCCGGACACGACACTGGCCGCGTAATAGGTCATGTCGGGCGCGAAGCTGCCCGCGACCAGCACCGCAGGGACCAGCGGGCCGCGCCCCGTGCCGTCGGTGCGGACGGCCGGCAGCACCGCCGCCGCGTGGCTGAGTGTGAAGGGCAACGGGACTCCTCGCAGCAAGGATCGGCCGGGAACGCCCGGGCAGGTCGGCCGGCGGATCCCCGGCGCCGGGCGCACCCCAGTATTCGGCAACCCGGGGCCGCGGCGGCCCGCCGCCCCGTGAACCGTCGGACAAGAAGGTGGTCAACCGGTGAATATCGGGCATCAACGGGTGTCCGTGCAAAGGAAGTTGTCGTAGGGTCGCGAGGGTCGCCGACCCGGTCCCGCATCCCAGGGCAACCGGCGGGGCGGGCAGATCGTCACAAGAGGGCGGACACAGCACACGGTGACGGGCGCGACAGCGCCCACGGGGAGGGGTTCACTCTATGGCGGCGCACATCGGCAGGAGGCTGCGCAAGGGAGCGGCAACCACCGCCGTGGCCGCGGCAGCGGTGGCGGCCCTGTCCGCGTCCCAGGCACCCGGCGCCACGGTCGACGACCAGGGCAGACAGAGCACCGGCGACGCCACCTCCGCGCCCGACACGGCAGCCGACGACAGCGCGACCGGCAACTCGCCGTACTACACGGACCTGCCGCCCCTCAACAGCCCCAACCCGTCGCCCTCCGCGGGTTCCGGCGACGCAGGCGACCAGCGGGCCGGCGAGGCGGGCATACCCGCGACCGTCCTCGACGCCTACAAGCAGGCCGAGGCCACGCTGCGCGAGAAGAAGCCCGGCTGCAACCTGCCCTGGCAACTCCTCGCCGCCATCGGCAAGGTGGAGTCGGGTCAGGCGCGCGGCGGCCGGGTCACCGCCGACGGCACCACCGTCACGCCGATCCTCGGCCCCCAGCTCGACGGCAACGGCTTCGCCCTCATCCGCGACACCGACAACGGCGCCTACGACGGCAACCGGATGTACGACCAGGCCGTCGGCCCCATGCAGTTCATCCCCTCCACCTGGGACTGGGCGGGCCGCGACGGCAACGGCGACGGCCGCAAGGACCCCAACAACATCTACGACGCCGCCCTCGCCGCCGGCCACTACCTGTGCCGCTTCGACTGGGACCTGTCCCAGCAGGGCGACCTGCGCAAGGCGATCCTCAGCTACAACAACTCGACGGACTACCTGAACACCGTCCTGTCGTGGCTGGAGTTCTACCGCAGGGGCACCCACGAGATCCCCGACGGCACCGGCGCCCTGCCCGTGGACCGCAGCGACGACACGGCACGCCCCGGCGTCACCCCGTCCGCGCCGGGCACCACCCCGCCGGCACGGCCCGGCAAGCCCTCCGGCTCCCGGCCGTCGCCCAGCCCGGCCGCACCCGGCAACGGCGGCAGTCCGAGCACGCCGCCCGTCACGCCCCCGCCGGCCACCCCGCCGACGCCCACCGACACGGTGCACCACTTGGAGGACGCCGGCACCGGCACCCTCACCGCCATGGCGGGCCACACCTTCGCCGAGCGCGTCTCCACCCGCGCGGAGACGGAGGCCGGCAAGGCGGTCGCCAAGGTGCGGATCCGCTTCACGCTCGTCGGCGACACGGACACCACCTTCACCGGCGGTGAGACGGTGGCGACCGTGACCACCGACGCGTCCGGTGTCGCGGTCGCGCCCGCGCTGCAGGCGGGGGAGAGGACCGGCGCGTTCGCCGTCCAGGCCGCCGTCGTCGGCCGCTCGGTCAAGGGCGTCCCCTACAGGGCGACGGTCACCGCGCGCGCCGCCGACGCCCTCGCCCTCGCCGGCGAGAAGGAACCGACCTGCGTCGCGGGCGGCGAGTTCGCCGAGCCGGTCCAGGTCAAGGCCACGTACCGCGGCGAGGCCGCCGGGAAGGTCGCCGTCACCGCGACCCTCGTGACGTCCGCCGACGACCCCGCCGAGAACGACAAGGGCCCCTACTTCAAGGACGCCGACGGCAAGGCGGTCCGCTCACTGACCGGTCTGAAGACCGACGCGGACGGGCAGCTGACCCTGCCGAAGCTGTACGCGGACGACACCGCCGGCACGTTCCTGCTCCGCCTCACCACGGCGGGCGGCGCGACCCTCGACGTGAAGCTGACCGTGGAACCGGCCGCCGCACCGAGCCCCGAGCCTGACCCGTCGACGGACCCGGCCCCCTCGACGGACCCGGCCCCCTCGACGGACCCGTCCACCGACCCGTCGGAGACCCCGGCCGCCTGAGCCGACGCCCTATCCGCGCAGCCGCGCGTTGGTGTGGCGGGTCGGCCGCGCGGCGGCCGGGTCCTCCGGCCAGGGGTGCTTCGGGTACCGGCCGCGCAGCTCCGCCCGCACCTGCTGGTAGCCCTCACGCCAGAAGGAGGCGAGGTCGGCGGTGACCGCGGCGGGCCGCCCGGCCGGGGACAGCAGGTGGACCAGCAGCGGCACCCCGGCCACCGTCGGCGACTCCTGCAGCCCGAACATCTCCTGCAGCTTCACGGCGAGCACCGGCCGCTCCGGGTCGGACCAGTCGACACGGACGGCCGACCCGCTGGGCACGGTGATCCGCTCGGGCGCCAGCTCGTCGAGGCGCGCCGCCTCGCCGGACGCCCAGGGCAGCAGCCGCGCCAGCGCCTGCCCGGCGTCGATCCGCGCGAGGTCGGCCCGGCGCCGCGCCCGGCTCAGCTCCTTGCTCCAGCCACTCGTCCACGCGCGCGTGCAGCGCCCCGTCGGACACATCCGGCCACGGCTCGCCCAGCCGCGCGTGCAGGAAGGCCAGCCGCTGCCGCAGGACCTCCGCCCCGGCCGGCCACCGCAGCAGCCCGAACCCCTCCCGGCGCAGCCCGTCCAGCAGTGCGGCGCGCACCAGCCCGGGGCCGGCGTCCGTGAGCGGCCGCGCGGCCAGCTCGACCGCCCCGAGCCGCTCGACCCGGCGCGCCACGACGTCCCCGTCCGCCCAGTGCACCTCCTCGCGCCGATCGAGGAGCGTCCCCGCCGCCCGGCGCGCCACGTCCTCGTCCACGGCAGCCCCCAGCAGCACACGCGCGTGCCCGCGCCCCACGGGCCGGTCGGCCACGGCGACAGCGACCCACTCGGCCCCCCGCAGCGCGGACCCGGCCCCCACCTCGGCCCGCGTCCCACCCACCATCAGATACGACCCGCCGTCCGCCCGAGCCACCCGCTCCGGGAACGCCAGCGCCACCACCAGCCCGACGGCCCGCTCCTCGGCGCCGGGGCCACGGGGAGCCGGGGTCCCGCCGCCCGTGTCAGGCCCAGCGGCCGGTATCGCCCCCTCCGCCTCCGACGCCGCCCTCCGCAGCCTCCGGACCTCCGTGCGCCAGCGGGCCGCGTAGCCGTCGCCGCCGCGGCGTGCCGTGCGGAGGGCGGTGGGGAGGTCGTCGCCGTGGTCGCGGGGAGGCTCCTCGGAGAGAAGGGCGACGACCTCGGCGGCGAGGGCGGCGCCCACGCGGGGTGACGCGTCCAGCAGGGCGCGGCCCAGGCGCGGGTGGAGACCGAGCCGGGTCAGGCGGGCGCCCCGTTCCGTGGGGCGGCCGTCCGGCCGTACCGCGTCGATCGCCGTGAGGACGTCCCGGGCCGCCGCCATCGCGCCGCCCGGCGGGGGATCCAGCAGCGCCAGGCCGGAGGCGTCAGGATCGCCCCAGCAGGCCGCCTGGAGCGCGAACGCCGTCAGGTCGGCCACCTTGATCTCGGGGGAGGGGTACGACGGCAGCCGCGCGTCCTCCGCCTCCGCCCAGCAGCGGTACACCGCGCCCGGCGCCTCACGCCCGGCGCGGCCCGCCCGCTGCCGCCCCGCGGCCCGCGAGGCCCGTACCGTCGCGAGCGCGCTCAGGCCCCGCGCGTGGTCGACGCGCGGCTCGCGGGCGAGACCCGAGTCCACCACCACCCGCACCCCCGGCACCGTCAGCGAGGACTCCGCGACCGACGTCGCCAGCACCACCCGCCGCCGCTCCCCGGGCGACAGCACCGCGTCCTGCACGGCGGCCGGCGCCCGCCCGTGCACCTGGAGGACGTCCACGCCGGGCGGACCGCCCAGCATCCCGGCCACCCGGGAGATCTCCCCGACCCCCGGCAGGAACACCAGCACGTCGCCGTCCCGCTCGGCCAGGGCCCGCCGTACCACCGCCGCCACATGCGTGAGCAGCGCCGGGTCCACCCACATGCCGTGCGGCGGACGCACCGCGCGCGGGGGCGGCGCCCACACCACGTCGACCGGGTGCGCGGCGCCCCGCGCCTCGACGACGGGCGCGCCGCCCAGCAGCCGCGCCCAGCCCTCCGCGTCCGTCGTCGCCGACGCGGCCACCAGCCGCAGGTCCGGCCGCAGCGTCTCGCGCACGTCCCACAGGAACGCCGCCGCCGTGTCCGCGTCCAGATGCCGCTCGTGGCACTCGTCCAGCACCACCGCGTCCACCCCGGCCAGCTCCTGGTCGCGCTGGAGCCGCTGGAGCAGCACACCGGTCGTGACGACCTCCACGCGCGTGTCCCGTCCCACGGCCCGTTCCCCGCGCACGGTGAAACCGACCGAGGCGCCCACCCGCTCGCCCAGCAGCCACGCCATCCGGCGCGCCGCCGCGCGGGCCGCGATCCGCCGGGGCTCGGCGACCAGCACCCGCCGCGCGGGACCAGCGCCCCACAGACCGGAGAGCGCCAGCGGCACCAGGGTGGTCTTGCCGGTGCCAGGCGGCGCCACCAGCACCGACGTGCCGTGCGCCGCCAACGCCTCGGTGAGCCGGGGCAGGGCCCCGCGCACCGGAAGGGACTCCAGCGCCTCGTGACGGATCACGCGCTCAGTCCCGTACGCACACGAAGATCGCCGTACCCGGGATCAGACTGCCGCGTAGCGGGGACCAGCCGCCCCACTCGGCCGTGTTCCAGGCCGGCCACTCCGGCTCCACCAGGTCCACCAGCCGGAAACCGGAGGCGACCACGTCACGGACCCGGTCCCCGAGCGTCCTGTGGTGCTCGACGTACACGGCGTGACCGCTCTCGTCCTGCTCCACGTACGGCGTGCGGTCGAAGTACGACCCGGACACGCTCAGCCCCTCCGGGCCCGGCTCGTCCGGGAACGCCCAGCGGACCGGGTGCGTCAGCGAGAACACCAGCCGTCCTCCCGGACGCAGCACCCGGTGCACCTCGCGCAGCACCAGCCGCGGATCGGCGACGAAGGGCAGCGCCCCGTACGCCGAGCAGGCCAGGTCGAAGGAGGCGTCGGCGAAGGGGAGCGCGCCCGCGTCCGCGCACACCAGGGGGAAGGCCCCGCCGATGCGCAGCGCGTGCTGGAGCTGGCGGTGCGAGATGTCCAGCGCCACCGGCCGCGCGCCCTGCGCCGCCAGCCAGCGCGAGCACTGCGCCGCGCCGGCGCCCAGCTCCAGGACGTCGCGCCCCTTCAGCTCCTCCGGCGGGCCGAGCAGCTCCGCCTCCACCTCGTCCAGGCCCTCCGGACCCCACACGAAGCGGTCGTCGCCGAGGAAGGTGCCGTGCTCGTTCTGGTACTCGTCGGCGTTGCGGTCCCACCAGCCCCGGTTGGCCCGGGAGCTCTCCGTGACGCCGGCCTCCCGCCGGGTGGCCTCCGGTTCGGGGACTTCGGGCTCTTGGATGATCGGCTCCCTCGTCGTACTCTTCCGTCCAGCCGGGTCCCCGGTGTGTCGCCGAGGGGGTCTTCTTCACCCCTGCATGGCCTCGGGAGACGGCAGTTGTGCCGGTTATGCGGCGATCCGCCCCGGGTGGGCGGCTTCGCGCATTGACCCTGCCCGGCCGCCCCCGTATGCTACAAGTTGCGCTGCGAGCCTGCGCACCTCAGACGTAGCAGGCTGCGCTCGCATCTGTTGTATGTCCCCTCGGTTCTCGAGGCGCCACCGGATTTTTGTGGCGCTTCCTTGGCTGTCCGGCTTCTGCAGAGCGAAACGGGCTCCGGCGTAGCAGTACCTACGACTTCAATGTCCGTACCGGAGCCCTTTCCCACATGACGAGCAGCACCGAGACCACCGCCACCACCCCGCAGGTAGCGGTCAACGACATCGGTAACGAGGAAGCCTTCCTCGCCGCGATCGACGAGACGATCAAGTACTTCAACGACGGCGACATCGTCGACGGCGTCATCGTGAAGGTCGACCGGGACGAGGTCCTGCTCGACATCGGTTACAAGACCGAAGGTGTCATCCCGAGCCGAGAGCTCTCGATCAAGCACGACGTCGACCCGAACGAGGTCGTCGCCGTCGGCGACGAGATCGAGGCCCTGGTCCTCCAGAAGGAGGACAAGGAAGGCCGCCTGATCCTCTCGAAGAAGCGCGCCCAGTACGAGCGTGCCTGGGGCACCATCGAGAAGATCAAGGAAGAGGACGGCATCGTCACCGGTACCGTCATCGAGGTCGTCAAGGGTGGTCTCATCCTCGACATCGGCCTCCGCGGCTTCCTCCCGGCCTCCCTGGTCGAGATGCGCCGCGTCCGCGACCTCCAGCCCTACGTGGGCAAGGAGCTCGAGGCGAAGATCATCGAGCTGGACAAGAACCGCAACAACGTGGTCCTGTCCCGCCGTGCCTGGCTGGAGCAGACCCAGTCCGAGGTCCGCCAGACGTTCCTCACCACCCTGCAGAAGGGTCAGGTCCGTTCCGGCGTCGTCTCCTCGATCGTCAACTTCGGCGCCTTCGTGGACCTCGGCGGCGTGGACGGTCTGGTCCACGTCTCCGAGCTCTCCTGGAAGCACATCGACCACCCCTCCGAGGTCGTCGAGGTCGGCCAGGAGGTCACGGTCGAGGTCCTCGACGTCGACATGGACCGCGAGCGCGTCTCCCTGTCGCTGAAGGCGACCCAGGAAGACCCGTGGCAGCAGTTCGCCCGCACCCACCAGATCGGCCAGGTCGTGCCCGGCAAGGTCACGAAGCTGGTTCCGTTCGGTGCGTTCGTCCGCGTGGACGAGGGCATCGAGGGTCTGGTCCACATCTCCGAGCTGGCCGAGCGCCACGTGGAGATCCCGGAGCAGGTCGTCCAGGTCAACGACGAGATCTTCGTCAAGGTCATCGACATCGACCTCGAGCGCCGTCGCATCAGCCTCTCGCTGAAGCAGGCCAACGAGGCCTTCGGCGCCGACCCGACGGCGGTCGAGTTCGACCCGACCCTGTACGGCATGGCCGCGTCCTACGACGACCAGGGCAACTACATCTACCCCGAGGGCTTCGACCCCGAGACCAACGACTGGCTCGAGGGCTACGAGAAGCAGCGCGAGGAGTGGGAGCGCCAGTACGCCGAGGCGCAGGCTCGCTTCGAGCAGCACCAGGCGCAGGTCATCAAGTCCCGCGAGGCGGACGAGAAGGCCGCTGCCGAGGGTGGCGAGGCCGCCGCTCCGGCCGCGTCCGGCGGCGGTTCGTACTCCTCCGAGGGCGGCGACCAGTCCGGCGCCCTGGCTTCGGACGAGGCGCTGGCCGCGCTTCGCGAGAAGCTGGCCGGTGGCCAGAGCTGAACGCTCTCCACTGAGGGTTAGTGGTTGATCTGAGGGGTCGCACCTTTTGGGGTGCGGCCCCTCAGGCGTGCCCGGTGGGTTCGTCGCCGGCCGCGGGCCGGTGGGGGTTCGCCCCGCAGTTCCCCGCGCCCCTGCGGGACGCGGGAATGCCTGTGCTTCGTGCCACGTTGTGGTGGGTGAAACACGAGGAGGAGCGGTCACTGTGCTTGATCCGCAGGATGTGTACGCCTGGGAGCCGAAGGGTCTGAGCGTCGTCGACATGGCGCTGGCCCAGGAGTCGGCCGGACTTGTCATGCTCTACCACTTCGACGGATACATCGACGCGGGGGAGACCGGGGACCAGATCGTCGACCGGCTGCTCGACTCTCTGCCCCACCAGGTCGTCGCCCGGTTCGACCACGACCGGCTCGTCGACTACCGCGCGCGCCGGCCCCTGCTCACCTTCACCCGCGACCGGTGGACCGACTACGAGGTGCCGGCCATCACCGTGCGGCTCGTGCAGGACGCCACCGGAGCGCCCTTCCTGCTGCTCTCGGGGCCCGAGCCGGACGTGGAGTGGGAGCGCTTCGCCGCGGCCGTGCAGCAGATCGTGGAGCGTCTCCAGGTGCGCCTGTCGGTGAACTTCCACGGCATCCCCATGGGCGTCCCGCACACCCGCCCGGTCGGCCTCACCCCGCACGGCAACCGCACCGACCTCGTCCCGGTCAGCACCAGCGTCTTCGACGAGGCGCAGGTCCCGGGCAGTGCCGAGGCCCTGATCGAGTACCGGCTGATGCAGGCCGGGCACGACGTCCTGGGCGTCGCGGCGCACGTGCCGCACTACATCGCCCGCTCGCCGTACCCGGACGCGGCGCTGACCGCGCTGGAGGCCGTCACGGCCGCCACCGGGCTCGTCCTGCCGGGCGTCGCGCACTCCCTGCGCACCGACGCCCAGCGCACCCAGACCGAGATCGACCGCCAGATCCGCGAGGGCGACGACGAGCTCACCGCCCTCGTCCAGGGTCTGGAGCACCAGTACGACGCCGCGGCGGGCGCCGCGACCCGGGGCAACATGCTCGCCGAGCCGGTGGACATCCCGTCGGCGGACGAGATCGGCCGCGAGTTCGAGAAGTTCCTCGCCGAACGGGAGGGCGACAGCTGACGCCCGCCGGACCGCCGGTCACAGCGGACGCTTAGGCTGCTGCCCATGCTGACAGTGGGCCTGACCGGCGGTATCGGAGCCGGCAAGAGCGAGGTGTCACGGCTGCTCGTGCGGCACGGAGCCGTGCTGATCGACGCCGACCGCATCGCACGTGAGGTCGTGGAACCGGGCACGCCCGGGCTCGCCGCCGTCGTGAAGGCCTTCGGCGAGGAGATCCTCGCCGAGGACGGCAGCCTGGACCGGCCCCGCCTCGGCGCCCTCGTCTTCAGCGACCCGGAGAAGCTGGCCACGCTCAACTCGATCGTGCACCCCCTGGTGGGCGCCCGGTCGCGCGAGCTGGAGGAGGCCGCGCCCGAGGACGCCGTCGTCGTCCACGACGTTCCGCTCCTCACCGAGAACGGCCTCGCCCCCCTCTACGACGTCGTGATCGTCGTCGACGCGAGCCCCGGGACCCAGCTCGACCGGCTGGTGCGGCTGCGCGGCATGAGCGAGGAGGACGCACGGGCCCGCATGGCCGCCCAGGCCACCCGCGAGCAGCGCCGCGCCGTCGCCGACATCGTCGTCGACAACGACGTGCCCCTCGACGCGCTGGAACGCCGCGTCGAGGAGGTGTGGGCCGACCTGGTCCGCCGCGCGCGGGATCCCCGGCCGGAATAGGGGGCGCCGGGCGAGGCGTTGATCCTTTCGAGCGAGGGAGGGATTCCGCCGTGCCCCAGACCAACGGTCCGTCCGGACGTACGCCGGAGACGCATGTCATCGACTTCCGCGCCGCCGAGCACCTGCTCGCCTCCCGCGACCCGCGGGGCGCGGTGAAGCTGCTCGACGGCGTGATCGACGTCCATCCCGAGAACACGGCCGCCCGGCTGCTCCGGGCGCGCGCCTTCTTCGCGGCCGCCCAGCTGCGCCCCGCCGAGCTGGAGTTCTCGCTCGTCCTGGAGCGGGAGCCGGACAACGCCTTCGCCCACTACGCCCTCGCCCGCACCTATCAGCGGCAGGGCCGGCCCCACCCGGCCAAGCGGCATTTCCGCCTGGCCGCCGCGCTGGACCCGAACCCGGAGTATCTGAAGGCCGCGCGCTTCGACGGCTGAGCCCGCGCGGGGCCACGGGCGGTTAGCGCCGGTCCGCCGGCGGCTCGTACGGGGGGACGTCGCGGCCCGGCTGGTAGTGGGGGCCCTGGCGGATGTGCCGGACCACGAACAGCAGGTCCGCCACGACGACCAGGAACAGGATCCCGCAGGCCAGCGCCCAGCCCGGATGCCCGGTGAGTGTGAACGCCACCGTTCCCGCCACCGTCCAGACCACGCCCCACACGCTCAGCCAGAACCGCATGCGCAGGGGACTCCGCGCGGTCGTCGGTTCACTGCCCGTACGCATCGCGATACCTCACCTTGTGGCGTCCGAGCTTCTCGTGTTCCGAGTGCCCGCCCGGCCCCCTGTCACTCGTTCGGGTGGCATCGGCGGGGACGGGAACGGACGTGCGGGCGCGGCCCGTTCGACGGGCATGGAGCAGACGATGCGTGAGGGCTATGCGGGGACGGGGCCCGGGGCGATCACCCCGGACGGCTGCGCGGTGGAGCTGTACGCGCGGCTTCCCGTGGGGGACGAGCCGGACGTGATCGCGGCAGCGGTGCCGGCGGGGGCGCGGATCCTGGAGCTGGGCTGCGGCGTGGGGCGGATGACCCACGCGCTGCTGGAGCGCGGCTTCGAGGTGACGGCGGTGGACGAGTCCGCCGAGATGCTGGAGCGGGTGCGCGGGGCGCGGACGATATGCGGCCCGATCGAGCGGCTCGACCTCGGCGAGACGTTCGACGTGGTGCTGCTGGCCTCGTTCCTGGTGCACGCGGGGGACGTCGAGGTGCGCCGGGGCATGCTGCGCACCTGCGTGCGGCACCTCGCGCAGGGCGGGTGCGTGCTGATCCAGCGGGAGGGCGCGGACTACCACTCGAACGTGCCGCGCGAGCGGGTCGACCCGGCGGGCTTCACGGTGCGGATCGTGTCCGTGGAGCCGGTCGGCGACGGCGTCGACTCGGTGCACGCGGAGTACGTGTTCCCGGACGCGGTCTGGACCCAGACGTTCCGATCCCGTCCGCTGACCCGGGAGCAGTTCGAGGAGGCACTCGCTCAGGAGGGGCTGAGGGTGGACCGGTACCTGACGGACGACGGAATCTGGGTGCGTGCGGTGCCCATGCCGTGACCCTGGCCCCTGCGCCGTGACCGACACGCGGGTGCCGGCGCCTCACGCGCGTGGGACCGCGCCGCTGCTCAGGGCCGGGGCGTGCCCCCCGCGCCCTTGTTCCGGCTCCGGCGCCCGCCGCCGCCTGTCCCACGGCCGCCCGTGCCGCCCGCGCCCTTGCGTCCGCCCGGCGCCGCGCCCGGGTCGCCGAGGGCGGGCGGGCCCGCGAAGCCGCCGAGCGGGCCGGGGCCGCCCAGCCCGCGCAGCCGTTCCAGCTCGCGCCGGTCCCGCTTGGTCGGGCGGCCCGCGCCACGGTCGCGGATCCCGGCCGGGGCGACGGCCTCGCGCGGCGGGGGCGGCGGCGAGTTGTCGATGTAGCACTGGACGGCGACGGGCGCCCCCACCCGCTTGCGGATCAGCCGCTTCACGACGACGACCCGCTCCCGCGTCTCGACCCGCACCCGCACCTCGTCACCCACCCGCACGGAGTGCGAGGGCTTCACCCGCTCGCCGTTCACGCGGACGTGCCCGCCCCGGCAGGCGGCGGCCCCCATGGACCGCGTCTTGACCAGCCGTACCGACCAGATCCAGCTGTCGACCCGGACGGTCTCGCCGTTCTGCGGGCCCGCCGCCTCCGCGGCGGCCACCGCCGCGGCGACCTTCGGGTCCACCGGCTCGGGCGTGGCCCCCGCGGGCCCGGGCGTGGCCGCCGCACCCTCGGCGCCCTCGTCCGCCCCGGCCGTCCTGTCGTTCCGCGCACCCTCCGCAACCATGCTCCCGACCTTAGCCCGCCCGGCCCGCCGACCGGATGCGGATATCGGCGGGACCCACCGGCGCCCGGGCGCCGCACCGGACGCCTACCGTGGAGCCATGGATCCCCGAGGCCTCGACCGGCTCGACCGGCGCATCTCCGGCTGCCGGGCCTGCCCCCGCCTGGTCGCCTGGCGCGAGGAGGTCGCCCGTACCAGGCGGGCCGCGTTCGCGGACTGGACGTACTGGGGCAGGCCGGTGCCCGGGTTCGGGCCGCCCGACGCGCGGCTGCTGATCATCGGTCTCGCGCCCGCCGCGCACGGCGGCAACCGCACCGGCCGGATGTTCACCGGGGACCGCTCCGGCGATGTGCTGTACCAGGCGCTGTACGACGTGGGCCTCGCCTCCCAGCCGACCTCCGTGCACGCCGGCGACGGCCTGGAGCTCCACGGGGTCCGCGTCACCGCGCCCGTGCACTGCGCCCCGCCCGCCAACAAGCCCACCCCGGCCGAACGGGACGCCTGCCGGCCCTGGCTGGTGCAGGAACTGCGGCTGCTGCGGCCGACGGTCCGGGCGGCCGTCGTCCTCGGTGCCTTCGGCTGGCAGGCGGCGCTGCCCGCGTTCGCCGAGGCCGGCTGGACCGTGCCCCGCCCCCGGCCCGCCTTCGGCCACGGCGCCCATGTCGAGCTGGACGCCGCCGACGGCCCGGCGCTCGGCCTCTACGGCTGCTTCCATGTCAGCCAGCGCAACACCTTCACCGGCAAGCTCACCCCCGAGATGCTCCGGGACGTCCTGCGCACGGCGGCGACGGCGGCCGGACTGCGCCCGGCGAAATAGGGGTGAGCGGCCCGCCCGGCGGCGCTACGGTGCCCGGATGGCCAGGTATCCGGAGATCGAACCGTACGACCACGGCATGCTCGACGTCGGGGACGGCAACCACCTCTACTGGGAGACCAGCGGGAACCCGCACGGCAAGCCCGCGGTGGTGCTGCACGGAGGCCCCGGCTCGAGCGCCGGCGCCGGACTGCGGCGCTACTTCGACCCCGCCGCCTACCGCATCGTCCTGTTCGACCAGCGCGGCGCGGGACGGTCGCGGCCGTCCGCCGCCGACCCCGCCACCGACATGAGCGTCAACACGGCGCCGCACCTCATGGCGGACCTGGAGCGGCTCCGCGCCCATCTGGGCATCGGGCGCTGGCTGGTGTGGGGCGTGTCCTTCGGCTCGGCCCTGGGCCTGCGGTACGCGCAGACCCACCCCGGCGTGGTGTCCGAGCTGGTGCTGACCGGCGTGGCCACCGGCTCGCCCGCGGAGGTCGACCTGCTGACCAGGGGACTCGGCCGCATCTTCCCGGAGGCGTACGAGCGGTTCCTCGCCGAACTGCCCGAGGACGAGCGCGACGGCAACCTGGCCGCCGCGTACAACCGGCTGCTGGAATCGCCCGACCCGGAGGTCAGGGCGCGGGCCGCGCGGGCGTGGACCGACTGGGAGACGGCGATCATCCCCGCCCCGCCCGGTTCCGTCGAGCGGTTCCGCGACCCGGCGTTCCGCCTGGGCTTCGCCCGCACCGTCACCCACTACTGGGGGAACGACCACTTCTTCGGCGACGGGGGAGAGGAGGGCGTCGTGCTGCGCGACGCCCACCTCCTCAAGGACATCCCCGGCACCCTGGTCCAGGGCAGCCTCGACCTCGGCAACCTCCTCGGCGTCGTCTGGCGGCTGCACCACGCCTGGCCGGGCAGCGAGCTGGTGATCGTCGACGACGCCGGGCACGACGCGGGCGCCGTCGGGGACGACGCCCTGGTGGCGGCGACGGACCGGTACGCCCGACGCCGCCCGGACTGACGAGCGGACCCTTACGGGGCCTACGGGTGCAGCACCACCTTGGTGTAGCCCTCGATCCGCTTGTCGAACTTGTCGTACGCCGACGGCGCCTGGTCCAGCGGCAGTTCGTGCGAGACCACGAAGCTGGGCTTGGCCCGGCCTTCGATGATCATGTCGCGGAGCTGCCGGTTGTAGCGCTTGACGTTGCACTGGCCGGTGCCGAGCTTCAGGCCCTTCTCGAAGAGCTTGCCGACCGCGACCATCAGCATGCCCTGCTTGGACTGCTCGTCCGGGGCGCCCGGGTCGGACGGCACGTACAGCCCGGGGATCCCGAGCATGCCGGTGGCCCGGACCGTGCGGATCAGCGAGTTCAGCACGGTGGCCGGCTCCTCGCGGTCGGTGCCGCCGCCCGCCGAGGCCTGGTAGCCGACGGCGTCGATGCCCTTGTCGGTGCCGATGCCCTCGGTCTGGTCGTGGATCTGCTCGACCGGGTCGCCCTCCGCGAAGTTGATCGGGACGGCGCCGATCTCCTGGGCCTTCTGCAGCCGCTCGGCGACGCGGTCGACCACGAACACCTTCCGCGCGCCGCGCAGCAGCGCCGAGTAGGCGGCCATCAGGCCGACCGGTCCGGCGCCGTACACGGTGACACTGTCGCCCGGGCGCACCTGGGCGAGTTCGCAGCCGTGGTAGCCGGTGGGGAAGATGTCCGCGAGGAGGACGAAGTCCTTCTCGTGCTCGCTGCCCGCCGGCAGCTTCAGGCAGTTGAAGTCGGCGTAGGGGACGCGCAGGTACTCCGCCTGTCCGCCCTTCCAGGGGCCCATGGCCACATAGCCGTAGGCGCCGCCCGGGAAGCCGGGGTTGACGGTGAGACAGTACCCGGTGAAGCCCTCGACGCAGTTGGTGCAGAAGCCGCAGGCGACGTTGAAGGGCATGACCACGCGGTCGCCCTCCTTGAGCGAGGTGACGCCCGGGCCGACCTCGGCGATGATGCCCATGTTCTCGTGGCCGAAGGTGATGCCCGGCTCGGCGGCCGTGCGGCCCTCGTACATGTGCAGGTCGGATCCGCAGATCGCGGTCGAGGTGACCCGCACGATCACGTCGTTCGGATGCTGGATCGTCGGGTTCTCGACGTCCTCGACGGCGACCTCGAACGGTCCCTTGTACACGACGGCCTTCATGTTGCGATCTCCGTTCGGTTGGTGTTCTGCGTGGTGCGCAGTGACGCCCCTCCCGATGGCCCGCGTGACCGATATCTCATGATTCTCCGGTCTTGCGGCCGGGGCAAGCCCGGTAACATCCGACGAATATCCTGCGATGCCCGCCCCGCTTCGGGGCGCCGCACCCGGCGACCAGGACGCCACCCGACACGACACCCGACGAGAGGGGAAGGGCGGAAAATGGCAGCTCAAAGGCTGGGAACACTGCTGGTGGCCGTGCCCGGGCTGTCCGGCACCACATACCCCCCGGGCACGACCGTGACCGTCCGCGGCCGCGGCGCGACCGTCGACGCGTTCGTCAACGGCGACTGGCTCCCGCTGTGCTGGTGGGAGTTCTCCGACGGTCTCCGCGAGGACATCGCCGACCGCTGAACCGCCGCGCCGGGCGGCCCCTGACCGGCCACCGCGGGCTCAGTCGACCTTCACCCAGTCCAGGGTGCGCTCGACGGCCCGCTTCCAGTCCTCGTAGCCCTGGCGGCGCCGGTCCTCGTCCCACGACGGCTCCCAGCGCTTGGACTCCTGCCAGTGCGAGCGGAGCTCGTTCTCGTCGCTCCAGAAGCCCGTGGCGAGGCCCGCGGCGTACGCGGCGCCCAGCGCGGTGGTCTCCGCGACCACGGGCCGGCTGACCGGCACCCCGAGCACATCCGCCTGGATCTGCATGCACAGGTCGTTCGCGGTGACGCCGCCGTCCACCTTCAGCACGTCCAGGTGCACCCCGGAGTCCTGCTCCATCGCCTCGACCACGTCACGGCTCTGGTAGCAGATCGCCTCCAGGGCGGCCCGCGCGATGTGGCCGCCGGTGTTGTACCGGGACAGGCCGACGATGGCGCCCCGGGCGTCGGAACGCCAGTAGGGGGCGAACAGGCCGGAGAAGGCCGGCACGAAGTACATGCCGCCGTTGTCCTCCACCGACCGCGCCAGCTGTTCGCTGTCCGGTGCGCTGCCGATGATCTTCAGCTGGTCGCGCAGCCACTGCACCGCCGCGCCGGTCACGGCGATGGAACCCTCCAGCGCGTACACCGCCGGGCTGCCGGCGAACTGGTACGCCACCGTCGTCAGCAGCCCGTTCTGCGAGCGCACCAGCTCGGTGCCGGTGTTCAGCACCAGGAAGTTGCCGGTGCCGTAGGTGTTCTTGGCCTCGCCCGGGGAGAAGCAGACCTGTCCCACGGTGGCCGCGTGCTGGTCGCCGAGGACGCCGGTGATCGGCACGGCGGCGCCCAGCGGCCGGGACGTGCGGGCCTGGCCGAACGCCTCGGGGTCCGAGGAGGGGTGGATGGCCGGGAGCATCGAGCGCGGGATGCCGAAGAGGCCGAGCAGCTCGTCGTCCCAGTCGAGGGTCTCCAGGTTCATCAGCATGGTGCGGCTGGCGTTGGTCACGTCCGTGGCGTGGATGCCACCGTTCGGACCGCCGGTGAGGTTCCACAGCACCCAGGCGTCCGTGTTGCCGAACACGGCGTGGCCCGCCTCGGCCGCCTCGCGCAGCCCGTCCACGTTCTCCAGCAGCCACTTGATCTTGCCGCCGGAGAAGTAGGTGGCCGGCGGCAGCCCCGCCTTGTGGCGGATCACGTCGCCGTGGCCCTCCCGTTCCAGGGCGGCGGCGATGCTGTCGGTGCGCGTGTCCTGCCAGACGATCGCGTTGTAGTACGGACGGCCGGTGCGCGGATCCCACACGACGGTCGTCTCACGCTGGTTGGTGATGCCGATCGCCCGCAGGTCGGAGGCCGTCAGGCCGCCCTCGCGGAGGGCGTTCTGGATCACCGTGTTGGTACGCTCCCAGATCTCCACCGGGTCGTGCTCGACCCAGCCGGAACGGGGCAGGATCTGCTGGTGCTCCAGCTGGTGCTTCGCCACCTCGTTACCGGCGTGATCGAAGATCATGAATCGGGTGCTGGTGGTCCCCTGGTCCACCGCGCCGACGAATTCGGGCATCGCTGCAACCTTTCCTGAGTGACGGCGGTTCCCGGGGGCCTAGGCCTCCTCGGTGGCCGGGCCTTCCTCCTGGGCCTCCATCGCCCGAGCCCTGGCGGTGATGCTCGGCTTGATCAGCGCGTCGTACACCAGCACGCCGACGACACCGCCGATCAGCGGACCGACGATGGGAATCCACCAGTAGCCGCTGAACCACCCGAACGTGCCCGGGAGCGCGATGTCGCCCCAGCCCTCGAAGTAGGTGAACAGCCGGGGGCCGAAATCGCGCGCGGGATTGATCGCGTATCCGGCATTCGTGCCGAAGGTCAGACCGATGGCGACGACCACCAGGCCGATGAGGAACGGGTGGAGGTTCGACAGGGGCGCGACATTCTTCAGGTCGATGAGCGCGCAGATCAGGAGCAGGAGAATTCCGGTGCCCACGATCTGGTCGAGCAGCGGACCCCACCAGGAATCCCCGAAGTATTCCGCGGGGAAGGTCGCGAAGATGGAATAGGTGGCCAGTGATTCGTCACGGGCCAGCCCTGCCTTCGCGTCGGCGGCGTCGATCGCCCAGCGGTAGCAGGCGTAGACGAGCGCGGCGGCGACGAAGGCGCCGCAGAGCTGGGCCAGCCAGTAAGCGGGCACCTTCTTCAGGGGGAAGTCCCTGCGCACGGTGAAGGCCAGGGTCACCGCCGGGTTGAGGTGGGCGCCGCTGATGCCGCCGGCCACGTACACGCCGAAGACGACGGCGAGACCCCAGCCCCAGGCGATGATGAGCCAGTTCGCCGGTCCGAAGTCCACGAACTGCCGCCCGGAACCGGGCAGGCCCACGACGGCGACGGCGACGGATCCGACACCCAACAGAATGAGGACGAACGTCCCCAGGAATTCGGCGAGCATCTCGCCGCCGATGCCTTCGCGATAGCCGCGTCGGCGCGGAGCTGTAATGCGGTCAGCCATCAGCTCTCCTCGAATGGAAATGGCGCGGACTGTGCCTCCCCATGTCGGCAGCGTAGGTCCGCCGCCCATCCGGGGCGCGCGGAGAACGGTCTTTCCCACCAACGGCCCAATTCGGTGAGCGAAGGGGGAGGGGACGGCCAATACTGCGGTGTTTTCCGCGGGGCGAGGGGCGGGGTCACCGCAGGGTCCGCGGGGGACGGGCGGGCTGTCCGCCCGGCTGTCACGCCGCCGAAACACGCCCGTTCCATGCCGTCAGTGAGGTCCGCCTACCGTGGGGGTATGAGTTCCGCCCCGGTCAGCGTTGCCCGATGGAGCAGGCGTACCGACCGGACGACAGGAGCCCCGTGACCCGCACCGCCCCCGCCGTACCCCCGTGGCTCGCGCATGCCCTCCGGTCCCAGCGGGGGCCCGTCTCCTGGAGTGCGGTGCTGCGCGGTGCGCTGGGCGGCGGGCCGCTGCTGCTCGCGGCCGTGCTCGCCGGGCGGCCCACCCTCGGGGTGGTCGCCGCGATCGGCGCCATGTTCGCGGGGATCAACGACCGGCCCGGCAGCCGGCGCGCGTCCGTGGCCCGCATCGGGACGCCCGCCCTCGCGGGCGCGGCCGGGCTGCTGACGGGCACCGCCGCCGGGGACCACGCGCCGGCCGTGCTGCTCACCCTGCTGCTGACCGTGATGGGCCTGGCCGCCGGAGGGATCAGCGCCCTGGGTCCTGTGGGGTCCTCCGCCGGGACGCAGCTGCTGGTCGGGGCCGCCGTCGGGGCGGGCATGCCGCTGCCCGAGCCGGGCCCGCTGCGGGCGGTCGCCTTCGTGGCGGGCGCCGCGTGGCTGCTCCTGCTGCGGCTCGCGCTGCCCACCTCCCACACCCTCGCCGGGGACCGCCGGTTCGCGTTGCGCTTCGACGGGGAGCGCGCCGCCGTCGCCGGGGTGTACGACGCCATCGCCGCGCTGCTCGACGCCGTGGGCTCGGACGGCGCCACGGCACGGCGGGCCGCGCTCACCGCCGCCCTCGACCAGGCGCAGGACGCGCTCGCCGGACCCCGGCTGCGCCGCCACCCCTCCTCCGCGGCCGAACGCCGGCTGCACGCCCAGTACGCCGCGGCCCTCCCGCTCGCCGAAGCCGCGACCGCGCTGGCCTGGGCGGGGGAGCCGGTGCCGCCCCGCGCGTCCGAGGCGCCCCGCCGCCTCGCCGCCGCCGTGCGCGACGGCGCCCCCACCGGCCCGCTGCCCGCACCCACCCGTTCCGCGCCCGGCCTGCGCGCCCTGGACGACGCCCTGCTGCACGCCGCCGAGGCCTTCGACCGGGCCGACGGCAGGCGGCTGCACGGCCGCAGACGCACCCGGACCGCCGCCCTGCGGACCGTCCTCGGCGCCCGCGGCCGCGAGTACGGGATGCGGGTCGCCCTCTGCTTCGGCGCGAGCGCCGCCGTCGCCCAGGCCCTCCACCACGCCCGCTGGTACGGCCAGCACGAGCACTGGTACTGGCTGCCCGCCACCGCCGTCTTCCTCGTCAAGCCCGACCTCGGGCCGCTGGCGTCCCGCGTGCTGTCCCGCGCCGCCGGAACCGTGCTTGGCGCCCTGCTGTTCGCCGGGTTCGCAGCGGTGCTGCCCCGGCCGGAAGGGCTCGTCGTCCTCGTGACCGTCTGCGGGGCGCTGATCCCGCTCGCCACCCGGCACTTCGCCGCGCAGACCGCCGTCGTCACCGTGCTCGTCCTGGCCCTGGTGATGGCCGGCGGCGAACCCCAGGCATCCCTCGCCCGGATCGGCGAGACCCTGCTGGCCTGCGCCATCGTGCTGGTCGTCGGACACCTGCCCACCCCCGGCCGGCGCGGCGACGCCATCCGCGCCCGGCTCACCGAGGCGAACGGCGCCGCCCGCGAGTACCTCGCCCACGTGCTCGGGGAGTCCGAGGACCGCGAGGCCCGCTGGGCGCTGCGCCGTGAGGCCTACCGCACCCTCGCCGAGGCCCGCGCCGCCATCGCCCTCGCCTCCGCCGAACTCCCGCCGCTCGCCCGGCACGCGGACGGCGCCGACGAGATCGCCGCGACCCTCGAACGGCTCGTCGACACCACCACCGCCTGCGCCGTCCACCTCGACGACACCGGAAGCCTCGACCCCGCCCACCTCCACCGCCTCACCCACCTCGGCGCCGAGCTCCACCTCCCCGTCCCGACGGCCCGCCACCCGGCCGCCTGCCACCGGTGACCGCCCCATTCGACGTCAGCTGTGCGCCCCGGAGGGGGCGCGGGGAACTGCGCGACCGGCCACGACGAACCGGCACCCGCCGACCCGCCCAGCCCACCGGCACCCAGCCGCCCCCAGGGCCGCCCCACCCGCACCGGCGGCCCGCGCAGGGCCGACCCCCCGCACCGCGCCCCGCGTTCACCTCACCCGCACCCACACCGGCGCATGATCCGACCCCGCCACCCCACGCCGCTCGCCGGGATCCGTCCCCACGGACGGCAGACGGGGCGGCCCGTCATCCGGAAGCCCCGTCCCCGCCGACGTCACCCGACGCATCAGCCGGTGGCTGAGCAGCACATGGTCGATCAGCTCCCGGCGGCCGGAGTTCACCCGCGAATAGCGTTCGGCGGCCGGGATGAGCGGGGCCACGTCCCACAGCCGGACCGCGTCACCCCGGTCCGGCCGGTCGTGGCCCGGCGTGCCGATCTCCGAGCCGGGCGGCCCGAGCAGCATCTGCGTGGTCGCCGCCTGCACCTCGTCGTTGAGGTCGCCGAGCACCACCACGTCCCGCTCCCGTCCGTCGCCCTCCAGCAGCCGGTCCGCCAGCGCGCGCAGCGCCGCCGCCTCGGCCGCCCGCCGGTACAGCGCGTAGGCGCCGTAGCGGGCCCGTTCGCCCTCGTCGCGCGGCTGGAAGCGGCCGTCCGGGTACGACAGCAGCTTCGACTTCAGATGGCAGACCGCCACCCGCAACGGCCCCCGCTCGCCCGCCACCTCCACGGCGAGGAAACCGCGCCCGGCCTGAGAGACGGTCAGACCGGTGTCGTCCGCCTGCACCGGCAGCATCCGCGGCGGGAACGCCGCCGTGTCGGCGACCACCGTCAGCTCCGTACGGCAGAGGAAGCCCACCCGGATGCCCCGGCTGTCGGCGTGCGAGGACAGCGCGACGTGCCAGTCGTCGTCCAGCATCCCCGCCAGGTCCTCCAGCGCGCCGGGGTCGCCCACCTCCTGCACGCCGAGCAGCCCCGGATCCAGTTCCGTGATCACCGCGGCGAGCGCGGCCAGTTTCGACGCGTACGCGGCCTCGTCGTCGGGCCCGTAGGGGCCGCCGGGCCGGTACAGGTTCTCCAGGTTCCAGGTGCCGAGGAGCAAGGCGGGCCCCTTTCAGCCGTGGGCGGGCTCGTGGTGAGGCCAGGGTGCGCGCCCGGCCCGCCGTGCGACAGAGCCGCGACGGGATGTCGCGGTCCGGCTCCCCCGGGGTCGGAGTCCCGTCGTACGTTGACGTGATGACGCCTTCTGCCGTGGAGAGTCCCGCCGGCCTCATCATCACCGGATGCACCGTCCTCACGCACGACGATCAAGAAGAGGCCGTCTTCCTGGAGGACGCCGCCGTCGTCGTCCGCGACGGGGTCGTCGAGGAGGTGACCGACGCCGGGGCCGTCGCCGGGCGTGCGGCCGACGAGTGGATCGACGCCCGCGGGCAGGTCGTGCTGCCCGGTCTGATCAACTGTCACACCCACGCCCCGATGGCCGCCCTGCGCGGGCTCGCCGAGGACCTGCCCACCGAGGCGTGGTTCAACGACGTCGTCTGGCCGGTGGAGTCCAACCTCACCGAGCGGGACGTCACCCTCGGCGCGCTGCTCGCCTGCGCGGAGATGATCCGGGCCGGCGTCACCTGCTTCGCCGACCACTACTTCGCCATGGACGCGGTCGCCGAGGTGGTCGCCGCGTGCGGCATGCGCGCCCTGCTGGGGGAGGCGTACTTCTCCTCCCAGGGCCCTCAGGGGCGGGAGAAGTCCCTGGAGTTCGCGCTGCGCCACCGGGGCACGGCCGGCGGGCGCATCACCACCGCGCTCGCCCCGCACGCCCCCTACACGGTGAACGACGCCGACCTCGCCGCCACCGCCGGCCTGGCCCGCGCGCACGACCTGCCCGTCCATCTGCACGCCGCCGAGAACCGCGACCAGACCGAGGCGTCCCTCGCCCGGCACGGCGTCACCCCCGTCGAGGTGCTGCACCGCACCGGCATCCTGGACACCGACGTGCTCATCGCCCACGGCACCGGCATCGTCGAGAGCGACCTGCCGCTGCTCGCCCACGCGCGGGGGCGGACGGCGGTGGCGACCGCGCCCCGCGGCTACCTGAAGTTCGCCTGGCCCACCACCACACCCGTACGGGCGCTGCGGGACATCGGCGTCCCGGTCGGGCTCGCCACGGACGGCGCCGCGTCCAACAACTCCCTCGACGTGTGGGAGTCCATGGCGCTCACCTCGCTGATCCAGAAGTCCACGGAGGGCGACCCACGCTGGCTGACCTCACGTCAGGCCCTGCATCACGCCACCCTGCAGAGCGCCCGCGCGGTCGGCCTGGAGGGGAGCGTCGGCCGCATCGCGCCCGGTCACCGCGCCGACCTCGTCCTGGTCGACCTGACCGGCCCGCACACCCAGCCCGTGCACGACCTCGCCGCGACCCTGGTGCACAGCGCCCGCGCCGCCGACGTCCGCACGACCGTCGTGGACGGCCGGATCCTCATGCGCGACCGGCGCCTGCTCACCATCGACGTCCCCGAGGTCGTCCGCGAGCTGGACGAACGCCTGCCCGCCCTGGTCGACCGCGGCCACGGCCGGCGCATCCAGGAGTACGGCACCTGAACGACGCGAACGCGCGTGAGCGGTCTCCGCCACCACGACGAGTGCGACGACTGACACGGACGGTGACGGATTACTCCGGAAAGCTGAGAGCACGCTCACACTTGGCAGTGAACGGGTGTCAACTACGTCTCAGTACCGTCACCGGACGAGGCGTTCGCCCCATGGTTGGCGTTTAACTCTACGAGTACAGCGCTACATGGAGGTGGCAGGGTGAACGGGCGAACCGTGCTCGAACGCTTTCCCGCAGGTGGACCGCGTGGCTCCTGGCCCGCGGAGGAGTTCGCGCACGCGCGGCGCCTGGAGGGCCTGCCCGCCGAGGTCGTCATGGATCTCGCCACCGACATGTTCCTCGTGATCGTCCGCGGCGAGAGCGCGGGTGGTGACGCGGTGGCGTGACCCGGGCCGCGCGGCGCGTTGCGCGGCCGTCAGGCGGTGACGGGGCGTGACCAGACGGGGGTCGTCCCGGTGAGCCGGCACAGGGCCAGGTAGAGCGGTATCGGCGGCGTGTAGGGGAGCGTGCCGTCGGGGCGGTGGATGAGGCCCGGCAGGCCCGCGGCGCCCGCGTCGGCGGGGGCGTCGGGGAGGACCGCGCCGGCGGCGTAGTGCGCGGGGGCGGGCCACTCCAGGGCGTAGTCCGAGTCGGACGGGACCAGCCACCACCAGTGCGCGTCATCGGCGTACACGCACCCCACGCGGGGCAGCCGGGGCAGGACCAGCGGGCCGAAGCGGGCCGGCACGGCCACCGCGTCGCAGCCCATCGGGGCGGTCATGCCGTCCGGCACGAGGAGCCTGCGCGGCGCGTCCGGCGTCTGCCGTCCGCGCTGCATGCGGACCAGCGAGTCCAGGCTCAGCATGCGGGTGCCGCCGGCGCCCGTCACGCCCGTCCTCCGTCCCGGCCGGCGGGTGTGCCCAGGCGCTGCTCGGCGGGGTGGGCCGCGTCCCCGTCGCCGGTCTCGTCCGCGCCGTCCTCGGAGCCGCCGGCCGGACCGGGCTTGGGGCGGGCGCCCCAGCCGAGGTCGTCGCGGGGCTCGCCGGGGTCGCCCGGGGTGCCGGCGGTGCGGGGGAGTTCTGCCCAGACCAGCAGGCCGGGACCGTGTTCGTGGGCGCCCCACGCGTGGCACAGGGCGTCGACGAGGAGCAGTCCCCTCCCGTGCTCCTCCTCCGGCTGCTGCCGGGTGTTCGCCCGTGGCCGGCCCGGCGCGCAGCCCTCGTCCCGCACGGCTATGCGCAGCAGGTCGTCGCCGTCGTGCAGCTCGCAGACGACACGGCTGCTCGCGGTGTGCACGATGGCGTTGGTGACCAGTTCGGAGACGACCAGGGCCGCCGTGTCGCAGGTGTCCTCGCAGACCGACCAGCCGGTCAGCCGGGCCCGCGCCAGCCGTCTCGCCTGCGCGGCGGAGCCAGGATGAGCGGCCAGTTCGAAGCGGAACCGGCGCTCGGCGGCGACCCCCGAGGGGGCGGTGGCCGGGGCGGCGCCGAGGCCGACGGAAGCCGCGGCGGCGTCTGTTCCTAAGGGCGCGGACGGAATCACGCTTGCCACTATCGCCCCGCCGTGAACACTTGGCAAGTGTCACTTTGAAAATTGCAGAGTGCTGTGTGACGGTCTGGACGGGCGTGGCACACTGCTCGCAACAGCACCTCGCGCAGCGCCAGTTGGGGTGGCCGGAAATCGATTCGAATATGTGTTCGGGTCAATGGATCTCCGTGCCAGATCACCGGACGGCGCCGCCGGGCTGTCAGGATTTGTTCGAGGTCAGAATTTGTTCGAGGGAGGTGAAGCGTGAGCGAACCCCGGTCCGCGCCGACGGTCGGGCAGGTCGTCCTCGGCCGCCGCCTGCTGGATCTGCGCGAGCGCGCGGGTCTCAAGCGGGAGGAGGCCGCCCGGATCCTGCGTGTCGCCCCCGCCACCGTGCGCCGCATGGAGATGGCCGAGGTGGCGCTCAAGATCCCCTACCTCCAGCTGCTGCTGAAGGCCTACGGCGTCTCCGACGAGGAGGCCGAGGCCTTCGTCCAGCTCGCGGAGGACGCCAACAAGCCCGGCTGGTGGCAGCGCTTCCACGACATCCTGCCCGGCTGGTTCTCCATGTACGTCAGCCTGGAGGGCGCGGCCTCCCTCATCCGCAGCTACGAGCCCCACTTCGTCCCCGGACTGCTCCAGACGGAGGACTACGCGCGTGGCGTGCTGCGCTCCGGAGCCATAGGGCAGACCCGCCCCGAGGACATAGAGCGCCACGTCGACCTGCGCATGCGGCGGCAGGAGCTGCTCACCCGCGAGGACGCGCCCCGGCTGTGGGTCGTGATGGACGAGACCGCGCTGCGCCGCCGGGTCGGCGGCCCGGAGGTGATGCGCGCGCAGATCGACAAGCTGCTCGAGGCGTCGGCGCTGCCCAATGTGACGCTGCAGATCGCCACCTTCGACAGCGGGCCCCATCCCGGCACGTACGGGCCGTTCGTGCTGTTCCGATTTGCCATGCCCGAACTGCCGGACATGGTCTACAGCGAGTACCTGACCGGCGCCGTCTACCTGGACGCGCGCACCGAGGTGGCGACCCACCTCGAGGTCATGGACCGCATGGCGGCGCAGGCCGCCACGGCACATCGCACGAAGGAGATCCTCCGGGATCTCCGCAAGGAGCTGTGAATGGAACTCATCAAGCCCCCGAAGACCCAGCCGCGTGCGCGGGCGCACGCCGGAAGGATCTACAACGGGATGCCCGCGCGGGAGCTGGGCAGCGAGGGCTGGCACAAGCCCTGGAGCGGCGGCAACGGCGGAAACTGCCTGGAGGCGATGAAGCTGGACGACGGCCGGATCGCCGTGCGCCAGTCCACCGACCCGGACGGTCCGGCGCTCATCTACACCTCCGCCGAGATGACGGCCTTCATCGAGGGGGCCAAGGCCGGAGAGGCGGATTTCCTGCTGTCCTGACCTCCGGTTGCCGCACTACCTTTGCTTCTTCCTTGGCACTGAATTGATCACTAACACTTGCAGACAGTTACGGAGTCCGTCATGACCGGGCAGAACCCCGTGGAGATCGACACCACCAGACCGCATCCGGCGCGGATGTACGACTGGTACCTCGGAGGCAAGGACAACTACCCGGTCGACGAGGCCATGGGCCGGCAGATGCTCGCCCTGGAGCCGAGGGTGCCGGTCATGGCGCGCGTCAACCGCGCGTTCATGCAGCGCGCCACGCGCTGGCTCGCCGGACAGGGCGTGCGCCAGTTCCTCGACATCGGCACCGGCATCCCCACCGAGCCGAACCTGCACCAGATCGCCCAGCGGATCGCGCCGGACGCCCGCGTCGTGTACTGCGACAACGACCCCATCGTGCTGGCCCACGCGGCGGCCCTGCTGCGCGGCACGGAGGAGGGTGTCACCGACTACCTCCAGGCCGACGTCCGGGACCCGGACACCATCCTGGAGGGCGCGCGCAAGATCCTCGACTTCGACGAGCCGATCGCGCTGTCGCTCATCGCGCTGCTCCACTTCGTCCCCGACGAGGACGGCGCGCACGAGCTGGTGGAGCGGCTGGTGGACGCCCTGCCCTCGGGCAGCCACCTGGTCATCAGCCACGCCACGGCCGACTTCACTCCCGAGGAGTCGGAGGAGGCCGCCGCGAAGCTCAGGGGTGCGGGCGTCACGCTGGCGCTGCGCAGCCGCGAGGAGTTCACCCGCTTCTTCGACGGCCTCGACCTCGTGGAACCGGGCGTCCAGGTGCCGCACCTGTGGCGCCCCGAACTGGGCGACCCGGTTCCGGGCCAGGACGACGGGGTCATCCCCGGCTACGGCGCGGTGGCGCGCAAGCTTTGAGGTCCGTTCCGCGTTCCGACCTCGACGCCCCGGGCGCCCGGCTGATGCCGGGTCCGGGGCGTCGGTGCGCCGGGGCCCGGCCGGGCCGGCGTCCGCCGGACACGGGGCCGGATTCCGGCCACGGCGCCGGACGGCAGACCGACGTGCGGGGGCCTGGCGCACGGGGGCGGGTGCGGGCCGGGTCAGACGCTCATAGGGCGGTCGTACGGCCCGATCGGCGCCGGCAGACGGCTCGTGCGGCCCGTCAGGAAGCGGTCGACGGCCGCCGCCACCGCCCGCCCCTCCGCGATGGCCCACACGATCAGCGACTGACCCCGGGCGGCGTCGCCCGCCGCGAAGACACCCGGGACGTTCGTCGCGAAGTCCGGCCCGCGCGCGATCGTGCCGCGCGGCTCCAGCTCGAGGCCGAGCTGCGCGATGCTCCCGTCGCCCTGGTCCGGCCCCGAGAAGCCGAGCGCGAGCAGCACCATGTCGGCGGGCAGGGTCCGCCGCGTCCCCGGCACGGGCTTCCGCGCCGCGTCCACCTCGACCAGGTGCAGCCCCCGCACACGCCCTTCCTCGTCCCCCTCGAAGCGCAGCGTCGACGCGGCGAACAGCCGCGCGTCGGCGTCCGCCGCCGGCGCCGTCCGCAGCGCGCCCGCCTCCTCGTGCGCCGGCGACAGCCGGTACAGCTTCGGATACGTCGGCCAGGGCTCGTTCTCCTCGTCGCGCTCGGCGCCCGGCCTGCGGTAGATGTCCAGCTGGGTGACGGACGCGGCCCGCTCCCGCACCGCCGTCCCCAGACAGTCGGCGCCCGTGTCACCGCCCCCGACGATGACCACGTGCCGCCCCTCCGCCGACAACGGCGACCTCTCCAGGTCGCCCTCGCACACATGGTTGGCCAGCGGCAAGTACTCCATCGCCTGGTGGATGCCCGCGAGTTCACGCCCCGGCACCGGCAGCTCCCGCCACGCCGTCGCCCCCGTGGCGATCACCACCGCGTCGTAACGGGTCCGCAGCTCCGCCGCGTCCACGTCCCGTCCGACCGTGGTCGACGTGCGGAACCTCGTCCCCTCGGCCCGCATCTGCTCCACGCGCCGCTCCAGATGGCGCCGCTCCATCTTGAACTCGGGGATGCCGTACCGCATCAGCCCGCCGATCCGGTCGTCCCTCTCGTACACGGCGACCGTGTGCCCGGCCCGGGTGAGCTGCTGCGCGGCTGCCAGCCCGGTGGGGCCGGAGCCGACGACCGCGACCGTCCGCCCGGACAGCCGGTCCGGCGGGGCCGCCTGGGCGAACCCCTCCTCCCACGCCTTGTCGGCGATGGCGCACTCGACGTTCTTGATGGTGACAGCCGGCTGGTTGATGGCGAGCACGCAGCCCGCCTCGCACGGCGCCGGACACAGCCTCCCCGTGAACTCGGGGAAGTTGTTCGTGGCGTGCAGCCGCTCCGCCGCCGCCCGCCAGTCCTCCCGGGAGACCAGGTCGTTCCACTCCGGGATGAGGTTGCCCAGCGGACAGGCCTCGTGGCAGAACGGCACACCGCAGTCCATGCACCGGTCGGCCTGCGTACTGATGATCGGCAGCAGTCCCCCGGGGACGTACACCTCGTCCCAGTCGCGGACCCGCTCCTCCACAGGCCGGCGCGGCCACTCCCGGCGGGGCGTGGTAAGGAAACCCTTGGGATCTGCCATGGCCGTCTTCCTTGCGTGCGCGGGTGACAGGCCGTGCGTCGTCGGGCGGCACTCCTGCGCACACGATACGTCCGCCCACCCGGGCACGCAGCGTGCCGGACACCGTCCGTACGGCGCCTTCCGTGCGGTGCCTCAGCCCGTGAGGGCGAGCAGGTACACCGACGCGGCCCCGGCCGAGGCGAGGGCGCGGACGTGGTTCCACCGCGTCCACCCGCGCACGTACTCCGGCCAGTACACGGCCGCCTCGGCACCGCCCGCGTCGAGCCGGGCCAGCCGCTCGTTGCGGGGTATGTTCGCCGCCACGGTCGGCCCGAACGACCCGCCCAGGTACAGGACGCCGCCCACCACCGACGCGACCGCCCCCTCGCCCGGCCACATCACGAGCGTCACCACCGTGAGCACAGCGCTCAGCACCGTCGTACCGAGGAACACCGCCATGAACGGCGGCCGCACCGCCGCCACGTTGACCGCCTGCATCGCGGCCACGCCCCGCGCCGGCGGCAGCGCCGCCAGCCCTCTCATCACGAACGTCGAGAACGCGCAGAACACCCCCGCCACCAGCCCGGTCCCCAGCACACCCAGCGCCGTCAGCACGGCGTACGGCCCGTCGCCCATGTCCTCACCCCCGTCACCCTCGTCCTTCCGGCCCGGGCCCTTCCCCCGGCCGCCCGCACCACCAGTGAACGCGCCCCCGCCGCGCCGGACCATGCCCGAGCGGCGCGCACCCATACGCGAACGTCCACCGCCCTGCCCTCCCCGGCGCCTCCGGTACCGCCCCGGACGTGCCGCATCATGGCCGTGTGCGACTCGAAGCGATCACCTGGGACCGGCTCGTCGACCTGCTCGCCGAACGCCTGCTGGACCTCGGCACGGCCGACGGCGCCCCCTGGCCTCGCGTCGCCCTCGACGGCGCCCCGGCCGCCCGCCCGGGAGAGCTCGCCGAACGGGTCGCCGAGGCGCTGCGCGTCCGCGGCCGCCCCAGCCTGGTCATCGGCACGGACGGCTTCCTGCGCCCCGCCTCGGTCCGGCTGGAGTACGGCCACCAGGACCTGGAGTCCTACTACAGCGGCTGGTACGACACCGGCGCCCTGTGGCGCGAGGTGTTCGACCCGCTCGGCCCCGGCGGCAGCGGGCGGGTGCTGCCCGACCTCCGGGACCCGGTCACCGACCGCGCCACCCGCAGCCCGTATGTCGAACTGCCGCCCGGCGGCGTGCTGTTGCTGCACGGTCCGCTCCTCCTGCACCACTGGTTCCCCTTCGATCTGACCGTCCACGTCCTCCTCTCACCCGGTGCGCTGCGCCGCCGCACCCCCGAGGCCGAGCACTGGACCCTGCCCGCCTTCGAGCGCTACGAGCGCGAGACCGACCCGGCCGGCACCGCCGACGTGCTCGTACGGGCCGACGACCCCCGCCACCCGGCCTGGCGCGGCTGAGAGCACGGCGAAGAGTCCGGTCGGGGCCGAGGACGCGGCGTCGTCCGCTGCGGGTGCCGTCCGCGGGCGGTCCGGAGACAATGAAGGGCGTCGGGACTCGCGGCGCGCCCCGCGCCGCGCCGGCCGTCCGGCACCGGGAGGTACCTCATGACCACCGCCGGAGACATCATGCACCGCGGCGCCCAGTGGATTCCCGCGCACGAAACCCTCGACCGAGCGGCACAGTTGATGCGCGAACTGAACGTCGGCGCGCTGCCCATCAGCGACGAGAACGAACGGCTCTGCGGCATCCTCACCGACCGCGACATCGTCGTCGGCTGCGTCGCCATGGGCCACGACCCCGCCGAGGTCACCGCGGGCGACATGGCCAAGGGCACACCGCGCTGGATCGAGTCCGACGCCGACGTCGACGACGTCCTCACCGAGATGCGCACCCACCAGATCCGCCGGCTGCCCGTCATCGACGACAAGCGTCTCGTCGGCATGATCAGCGAAGCCGATCTGGCCCGGCATCTGACGGGCGAACAGATCGCCGCCTTCGCCGAGAGCGTCTACGCCCGGTCCGCCTCCGGCTGACACCGCCGCCCGCGACCAGCGGGTCGGACGGGCGTCACAGCCAGCCGCTGCGCCGGAACGCCCGGTACAGCACCAGACACGCCACCGATATCACCCCGACGACCATGCCGTAGCCGTACCGCCAGTGCAGCTCCGGCATGTGGTCGAAGTTCATGCCGTACATCCCGCACACCATGGTCGGCACCGCGACGATCGCCGCCCAGGCGGTGATCTTGCGCATGTCCTCGTTCTGGGCGACCGTGACCCGCGCCAGATGGGCCTGGAGGATCGAATTGATCAGATCGTCGAACGCCGCTGTCTGCTCCGTCGCCCGCTGCAGATGGTCGGCGACGTCACGGAAGTACGCCTGTATCTCGGGGGCGACCACCCGGCTCGGCCGGGTGGCGAGTTCCTCCAGCGGCCGGCCCAGCGGCACCACCGCCCGCTTCAGCTCCAGCAGTTCACGCTTGAGCTGGTAGATGCGGCCCGGGTCGACCCGGGCACCGTGCTCCGCGAACACCTCCGTCTCGACCCGGTCCATGTCTCCCTGGACCGAGTCGACCACCCGCAGATAGTCGTCGACGACCTGGTCCGCGACGGCGTGCAGCACCGCGGACGGGCCCTGCGCCAGCCGCGCGGGATCGGCCTCCAGCCCTTCGCGCAGCGGGCCGAGCGACCCGTGCCGGCCGTGCCGCACGGTCACCACGAAGTCCGTGCCGACGAACACCATGATCTCGCCGGTGTCCACCACCTCGCTGGTCGCGGTCAGTTCCTCGTGCTCGACGTAACGGACGGTCTTCAACACCGCGAACAGCGTCTCCCCGTACCGCTCCAGCTTCGGCCGCTGGTGCGCCTCGACGGCGTCCTCCACGGCCAGCGGATGCAGGTCGAACAGCTCGGCGACGCCGGCGAACTCCCGGCTCGTCGGCTCGTGCAGCCCCAGCCACACGAACCCCTCCCCGCTCTCGCGGACCCGCTTCACGGCGTCGGCCGCGTCCCCGGGCACGGAGAGGCGCCGCCCGTCCCGGTACGTCACGCAGTTGACCACCGACGAGCCCAGCGGGGACCGGGCGGGGTGGCTCAGATCCACCCGGGGACGCCGTCGCGCCAGACCGCGCAGCCTGCCCACCCGGCCGAGACCGGTGACCCTCCTCAGATTCACTGCCCTGGACATTCGGCTCCCCCTCGCGTGGATCCCCCGTGCCGCGCCATCTCGTCGGCCTGCCGCGCCAGTCTGCCAGCGACCGGCCGACCGCGTGCGGGCCTGTGGAAACGCCGGGTTCCGCTTGGTTCCCGCCTGTGGAGGAAGGCGCCCCTCAGTCCCGCGCCGGCGGCCGTGCACCCACCCGCTCCACCGCCGCGGCCCCCGCCCGGCACCCGTCCTCCGCTGCCCGACCGGGGTCCGCACCGGCCAGCAGGGCCGCGAGGAAGGCCCCGGTGAAGGCGTCGCCCGCGCCGGTCGTGTCCCGTGGCGTCACCGGCAGCGCGGGAACACGGGCGCACACCTCGCCGGACCGCGCCAGCAGCGCACCCTCCGCGCCGAGCTTGACCACCACCAGCGGCACCCGCCGGCTCAGCGACGCCGCCGCCTCCGCCACGTCCGCACACCCCGTCAGCAGGCACGCCTCGTCGCGGCTCGGCAGCAGCACGTCCACCCGCTCGACGAGCGACAGGAAGCGGTCCGGACCCAGCTCGGCCAGGAAGCCGGCCGACGCCGGGTCCACACTCACCGGCACGCCCCGCGCCTCCGCCGCCTTCGACGCCACCGCCACCAGGGCCCGGCTGCTCCCGCTGAACAGCAGATAACCCGACAGATGCAGCCGTCCCACCCCGTCCAGCAAGGCGTCCGACCAGTCCTCGGGCCCGAGCCGCAGCGACGCGCCGCTGTCGGTGAGGAAGGTCCGCTCGGCCGCCGCCCCCTCGTCGACCAGGCACACGACCGTCCCCGTCGGCACGTCGGCGTCCACGACCAGCCGCGGACGCACCCCGCAGGCGGCCAGCTCCCGTTCGTGCCAGACCGCCGCGTCCGCGCCCACCCGCCCCAGCAGCCGCACCTCGCACCCGCCCCGGCGCGCCGCCCAGCAGGCGACGTTCGCGCCCGCCCCGCCCGGCACCGTGCGGATCACGGCCGCCGTGTCCGTGCCCGGGGCGAGCGGGCCGGCATGGCGCGCGACCACGTCCGTGATCACGTCGCCGACGACCAGCAGCGCCCCGCCCGGCCCGGTCACTCCCCGGCGGCCCAGGCCGCCGCCACCCGGGCCGCGAGCGCCACGTTGCCCCGCACCGCCGCCAGATTGGCCTCGAGGGAGGCGCCGTCGGTGTGCCTCACCAGGTGGTCCAGCAGGAACGGCGTGACGCCCTGACCGGTGACCCCGGCCGCCCGGCACGCCCGCAGCGCCTCGTCGAGCACCCGCGCGTGCGTCCCGGGATCCAGCTGCTCGTCCTCCGGCACCGGGTTGGCGACGATCAGCGCCGAGTCCGGGCCGCCGAGCACGTCCTGCGCCCGCATCACCCCGGCCACCTCCTCCGGGGTGTCCAGCCGCCAGTCCACCGGATGCCCGGAGTCCGACAGGTAGAAGCCGGGGAAGCGGTCCGTGCCGTACCCGGCGACCGCCACGCCCAGCGTCTCCAGCCGCTGCAGGGTCGCCGGCACGTCCAGGATCGACTTCACCCCCGCGCACACCACGGTGATCCGGGTGCGCGCCAGCAGCCCCAGGTCGGCCGACTCGTCCTGGGTGACGGTCCACTCGCGGTGCACACCGCCGAGCCCGCCGGTGGCGAAGACCCGGACGCCCGCGAGCGCCGCGAGCAGCGCGGTCGCGGAGACGGTCGTCGCGCCGCTCGCCCCCGTGGCCACCGCGAGCGGCAGGTCACGGTGGCCCAGCTTGCGGATGCCGCCTTCGTTCGCGACCCGCTCCAGCTGCTCCTTGTCCAGGCCGACCCGCGGCGTGCCGTCCAGCACCGCGATCGTCGCCGGTACCGCGCCCTCCCGCCGCACCGCTGCCTCCAGTTCGCGTGCCACCTGGAGATTGCGCGGCCGGGGCAGGCCGTGGGCGATGATCGTGGACTCCAGGGCCACCACCGGCCGCCCCGCCGCGATCGCGTCCCGTACCTCTTCCGACACCATGAGCACCACGCGTTGCCTCCCGTCTGCCGCCTCTCTCCATCTCTGGCGGGCGGCACGCCGGGCCAAACCCTTGCGGTGCGTCACACGGCTCACGGAGGCTGGGGCCATGACAGACCACGCGACCCGGCTCGACCACATCGTCCTCTGGGTGAGCGACCCCATCGCCGCCGCGCACTTCTACGAGAAGGCCGTCGGCCTGCAACCGGTGAGGCTCGCCGAGTTCTCGGCCGGCGAGGCGCCCTTCCCCTCCGTGCGCGTCAGCGAAGAGACGATCCTCGACCTCATGCCGCGCTCCAAGGCGGACCGCATGACGATGCTTCCCGGGGCCGCCGACAGCTCCGGCCACCCCGTCAACCACGTCTGCCTGGCGCTGTCCGCGGACGCCTTCGACGCCCTCCTCGACCGTCTTCAGGAGCAGTTGGTCCCGGTGTCGGACATCGCCCAGGACTCCTTCGGCGCACGCGGCCCGGCCAAGCGAAGCTTCTACTTCCGCGACCCCGACGGCAACCTCTTCGAGGCGCGCCACTACGACTGAACGGCGGTGGGCGCACCTGCCGTCGTGACGGAACGGAGGTGTCAGAACAGCGGCTCCGGCAGCACACCCTCCAGGGCGAGCAGCCGCCGCTTCGTCTCCAGCCCGCCCCCGAACCCGCCGATGCCGCCCCCGCTCTCCACGACCCGGTGACAGGGCACGACCACCGGCAGCGGGTTGGCGCCCATGGCCATGCCCACGGCCTGCGCGGCGCCCGGCTGACCGACCCGGCCCGCCAGGTCGCCGTACCCCACCACCGTGCCGAACGGCACGGTGGTGGCCAGTTCGCGCAGCACCTCGCGGTTGAAGCCCGAGATCAGCGACCAGTCAAGCGGCAGCTCGAAGGAGTGCCGCTCACCCGCGAAGTAGGCGTCGAACTGGCGTATCGCCTCGGCCAGCAGGGGAGAGCCGGGGTCCTCCACGGGCTCGGAGCCGAGCCGGGACGCCAGCCGCTCCAGCGCCTTGTCACGCACCTCATCGGTGGCGTGGAACACCACGTTGACCAGGCCCTCCCTGGTCGCGGCCAGCAGCAGCGGGCCGATGCCGGTGTCCACGACGGCCCACACGACCCGCTGCTCGTACCGCCCATCGCTGTCCATGCGCCCCACCGTACGGCCCGCCACCGACAACACCCGGCGGAACGGCGGAGGGGGCCGGACGGCTGCGGCCGAGAGATCAGCCGCCCACCGCGTCACGCACCACGTCGGGGTTGTTGGTGATGATCCCGTCCACCCCGTAGCCGGCCACCCGCCGGGCGGCGGCCGCGTCGTTCACCGTCCAGGTGAACGTCTCCAGCCGCTTGCCGTGCGCCCCCTTGAAGGCGTGCACCGCGGTCACGTAGTCGGCGGTCAGCGAGGAGTGCGAGGGGTTGATCTGATCGGTGAAGGCCGCGTACGCCGGCAGGTCCGCGACCGGCGGCGTTCCCAGGAAGCCGGTCTTCACCGCGGGGGCCAGCTGGTGGACCGTGCGCACGCTGTCCGCGCCGAAGCTCTGCACGATCAGCCGCTGCCGCACATGCGCGGCGTCGAGCCAGCCCTCGTCGGCGAGAACCTTGAGGATGTCCCGCTCGATGCCGGGGTACAGCTGCGGGTTCTTGATCTCCAGCAGCAGCTTCTGCCGGTGCTGGTCGATCCGGTGCACGAACTGCTCCAGCGTCGGCACGCGCGCGCCCGCGTACTCGGGGTCGAACCAGCTGCCCGCGTCCAGGCGGGCTATCTCGGCGGCGGTGAAGTCCTTCACCTTCCACGGCGCACGGTCGGGGAAGACCTCCTCGACGTCGGTGGTGCGCTGCAGGCTGTCGTCGTGGACGACGACGAGCTCGCCGTCCTTGGTGCGCTGGACGTCGTTCTCCACCCACTCGGTGCCCAGGGCGGCCGCCTTGTCGACGGCCGCGAGCGTGTTCTCCGGCGCGTACCCGGAGGCGCCCCGGTGCGCGACGACCACGGGTGCGGGCGCGGCGCCCTCGGCGGCCCGGGCCGGGGCGAGCGGGAGCAGGAGGACGGCGGCTCCCGCAAGCGCGGTGGTCGAGGCGGCAACAGCGCGTACGTGCATGTGTACTCCTCGCGTCGATCGGTCACGGTCAGAACCACTGTGACAGCAGAGGGTCAACGCGAGACGGGTGCGGGATGGCCACGGACTGAACGCCGGCCCCTGAACTCCGCACACCGGTGCCACACACCTGCGACAAGGACGTGTTTCTTTGCCGGATAGTCGTTCGACCATTCCGGTGGGGGTCATACTCTCTGCGAAACCCTGGCCGCCGACGCGGTCCTGGGAGGGGGCGCACAACGGGGCAACGCGGGACGTACAGGGCGGAAGGGCAGCCGCGCATGCAGGGCACGGTCGACGGATTCAGTTACGGGCTGGTAACACCTCTGGTGGCCTATCTCATGGCCTGTCTCGGGGGTGCGCTCGGGCTGCGCTGCACCACCCGGGCCGGGCTGGGGCCCCGCTCCTGGCGCCCCGGCTGGCTCGCCCTCGGAGCGGCCGCCATCGGCGCCGGCGTCTGGACGATGCACTTCATCGCGATGATGGGCTTCACCGTCGAGGGGACGCCGATCCACTACGACCGCGGGATGACCTTCGCGAGCCTCGCCGTCGCCGTCGTCATGGTGGGCATAGGCATCTTCATCGTCGGCTACCGGGGCGCCACCGGGACGGCCCTGTTCACCGGGGGGACCGTCACCGGTCTCGGCATGGCCTCCATGCACTACCTCGGCATGGCCGGAATGAGTCTCGACGGACGGATCGAGTACAACACGGTCGCCGTCGCCGCCTCGGTCGCCGTCGCCATGGCCGCCGCCAGCGCCGCCCTGTGGGCGGCGGGACAGGCCAGAGGCTTCCTGTGGAGCGTGGGCGCGAGCCTGGTCATGGGTCTCGCGGTCACCGGGATGCACTACATCGGCATGGCCGCCGTCGAAGTGCACGTGCACGGCACGGCCGAGCCCGCCACGGGGGAGTCCGCGACCGCTCTGCTCGGCCCCATGATGGTCGGCCCGCTCGCCGTCCTCGTCCTCGCCGGCATCGTGGTGATCTTCGACCCGCTGGTGGTCATGGGCCGGTCCCCGGCGCCCTCCGCCGACCGCCTGCCCGGGATCCCCGCCCACTCCCCGGCGCACCACCCCTCGGTCCGCTCCCGGCTGCGCGCCCGCGGCCCCGTCGAGCATCTCTCCCGCACCCCCCAGCGCCGCTGACCGGGACCCGTTGTCAGTGGGGGGTCGTACCGTGGATGACATGCGGCCCGTTTCCCAGATCGAACGCACGGTGGCGCCCTTCGAGGTCGTCAGCCCCTACCAGCCCAGCGGCGACCAGCCCGCGGCCATCGCCGAGCTCGCCCGGCGCATCGAGGCCGGTGAGCGGGACGTCGTGCTGCTCGGCGCCACCGGCACCGGCAAGTCCGCCACCACCGCGTGGATGATCGAGAAGCTCCAGCGCCCCACCCTGGTCATGGCGCCGAACAAGACCCTGGCCGCCCAGCTGGCCAACGAGTTCCGCGAGCTCCTGCCGAACAACGCGGTCGAGTACTTCGTCTCGTACTACGACTACTACCAGCCCGAGGCGTACGTCCCGCAGTCGGACACCTACATCGAGAAGGACTCCTCGATCAACGAGGAGGTCGAGCGGCTGCGCCACTCGGCGACCAACTCGCTGCTCACCCGCCGCGACGTCGTCGTGGTCGCCTCCGTCTCCTGCATCTACGGCCTGGGCACCCCGCAGGAGTACGTGGACCGCATGGTCCCCCTGCGCGTCGGCGACGAGATGGACCGCGACGAACTGCTGCGCCGCTTCGTGGACATCCAGTACACGCGCAACGACATGGCCTTCACCCGCGGCACCTTCCGCGTCCGCGGCGACACCATCGAGATCTTCCCGGTCTACGAGGAGCTCGCCGTCCGCATCGAGATGTTCGGCGACGAGATCGAGGCGCTGTCCACGCTGCACCCGCTCACCGGCGAGATCATCAGCGACGACCAGCAGCTCTACGTCTTCCCCGCCTCCCACTACGTCGCCGGCCCCGAGCGGCTGGAGCGCGCGGTCAACGACATCGAGAAGGAGCTCGGCGAGCGCCTCTCCGAGCTGGAGAAGCAGGGCAAGCTCCTGGAGGCCCAGCGGCTGCGCATGCGGACCACGTACGACATCGAGATGCTCCGCCAGATCGGCACCTGCTCCGGCGTGGAGAACTACTCGATGCACTTCGACGGCCGTACGCCGGGCTCGCCGCCCAACACGCTGCTGGACTACTTCCCGGACGACTTCCTCCTCGTCATCGACGAGTCGCACGTCACCGTGCCGCAGATCGGCGCCATGTACGAGGGCGACGCCTCCCGTAAGCGCACCCTCGTCGACCACGGCTTCCGGCTGCCCTCGGCCCTGGACAACCGCCCGCTGAAGTGGGAGGAGTTCCAGGAGCGCGTCGGCCAGGCGGTGTACCTGTCGGCCACCCCCGGCCAGTACGAGCTCTCCCGCTCGGACGGCTTCGTCGAGCAGATCATCCGCCCGACCGGACTCGTGGACCCCGAGGTCGTCGTCAAGCCCACCGAGGGCCAGATCGACGACCTGGTGCACGAGATCCGCACACGTGTGGAGAAGGACGAGCGCGTCCTGGTCACCACGCTCACCAAGAAGATGGCCGAGGACCTCACGGACTACTTCCTCGAACTCGGCATCCAGGTGCGGTACCTGCACAGCGACGTCGACACCCTGCGCCGGGTGGAGCTGCTGCGGGAGCTGCGCAGCGGCGAGTACGACGTCCTGGTCGGCATCAACCTGCTGCGTGAGGGCCTCGACCTGCCCGAGGTCTCCCTGGTGGCGATCCTCGACGCCGACAAGGAGGGCTTCCTGCGGTCGGGCACCTCCCTGATCCAGACCATCGGCCGCGCGGCGCGCAACGTCTCCGGCCAGGTCCACATGTACGCCGACAAGATCACGCCGGCGATGGAGAAGGCCATCGAGGAGACCAACCGCCGCCGCGAGAAGCAGGTCGCGTACAACCAGGCCAACGGCATCGACCCGCAGCCGCTGCGCAAGAAGATCAACGACATCGTCGCGCAGATCGCCCGCGAGGACATCGACACCGAGCAGCTGCTCGGCTCGGGCTACCGCCAGGCCAAGAAGGACGGCGGCGGCACCAGGACGCCCGTGCCCGCCCTCGGCGGCAGGGCCGCCAAGGGTGCGAAGAGCGCCAAGACCACCAAGGGCGCCAAGGGCAAGGCCGCCGAGACCGTGCCCACCGATCGCCCCGCGGCCGAACTCGCCGAGCAGATCGAGGAGCTCACCGCGCGCATGCGCGCAGCCGCCGCCGACCTGCAGTTCGAGATCGCGGCACGGCTGCGCGACGAGGTGTCCGAGATGAAGAAGGAACTGAGGCAGATGCAGGAGGCGGGCCTGTCCTGACCTCCGCACACGGAATGTGTTGCAAGACCGACACAAAGTGTGGACCGGGGTACGTCGCTGTCAGTGCACCTGCGTAGGGTTCTGGTCAACCGCGGTCTTCGCGGCAACAGGGGACGTCCGAGAGGGGAATCAGCGCGTGACCGTCAACATGACCAAGGGTCAGGCCATCAGTCTGCAGAAGAACG
This sequence comes from Streptomyces albogriseolus, assembly GCA_014650475.1. Classification (GTDB taxonomy): domain Bacteria; phylum Actinomycetota; class Actinomycetes; order Streptomycetales; family Streptomycetaceae; genus Streptomyces; species Streptomyces albogriseolus. The sequence continues at coordinate 32,754 of BMVA01000002.1, read as the reverse complement.
ACGGCGGCAGCCTGACCGCGGTGCGCATGGGTCTCGGCTGGCAGGCGGCCCCCCGGCGTGGCCTGTTCGGCACCCGCACCCGGGAGATCGACCTGGACGCCTCCGCCGTCCTCTTCGCCGACAAGCAGCCGGTCGACGTCGTCTTCTTCCGCCACCTGGTGAGCGACGACGGCTCCGTGCGCCACACCGGTGACAACCTCGTCGGCGGTGTCGGCCAGGGCGGTGACGACGAGGCCATCCTCGTCGACCTCTCGCGCGTCCCGGTCCACATCGACCAGATCGTCTTCACCGTGAACTCCTTCACGGGCCAGACGTTCCAGGAAGTGCAGAACGCCTTCTGCCGCCTGGTCGACGAGACCAACGGCCAGGAGCTCGCCCGTTACACGCTGGCCGGCGGCGGCCCCTACACCGCTCAGATCATGGCCAAGGTCCACCGCTCCGGCTCGGGCTGGACGATGACGGCCATCGGCAACCCGGCCAACGGCCGCACCTTCCAGGACCTGATGCCGGCCATCCTGCCGGTCCTCTAGGCAGCCGCCGGTGAACCGGCCCCCGCGCGGGGCCGGTTCGGCGCACCCGACACACCGACGCGACACAGGGGGACCAACGCGATGACGGCCGAGCTGGTGCGGGGGCAGAACCACCCGCTGTCCCAGTCCCGTCTGGAGATCCGGATCTCGGCCGGCACGCCGGTCGCGGCCGCCGCCGCACTGAGCGACGAGAACGGACGGATCCACGGCACGGAGTGGGTGGCCCACCCGGGCGCCCCCGTGCAGCCCGGCCTGGAGGTGTCGCGCCAGCCGGCCGCCGACCACCGTCTCGCGGTGGACCTGGACGCCGTGACCGAAGCCGTCCACCGCGTCAGCGTGCTGCTCGCCCTGCCCGCCGCGAACGGCGGCGCGGGCCCCGCACGCTTCGGAGCCGTGGCCGCCCCCTTCGTCGCCGTCACCGGTCTGGACGGCACCGAGGTCGCCAGCTACACCATCACCGGCCTGGACCTGGAGTCGGCCGTCGTCGCGCTGGAGCTGTACCGACGGCAGGGCGCCTGGAAGGTGCGCGCCGTCGGCCAGGGCTACGCGGGCGGACTGGCCGAACTCTTCGCCGACCAGGGACTGTCCGAGGCCGCGCAGCTCGCGGCCGGCATCGACGAGGCCGTCGCCCGTGGCCTCGCCCGCTCCGTCCAGGCGCCCCCGCCCCGCACGTCCGAGGGCGACCGCTCCCGCCAGGCCGCGGCTCCCGCGGTCGGCCCCGACCATGGCGCCGCGCCGCAGGGCGCCCCCGGCCCCGTGCCGCCGGCGTACGGCGGGCAGCCGGCCGGCGGCCAGGGACAGGGCGGACCGCAGCCCGCCTACGGCGGCGCGACCGGCCCCCACGCCTCCGCCGGCGGCGGCCCGGTCGACTACAGCCACCCCCGGCGGCAGACCTCCGCCCCGCCGCCGCCCCCGCCCGCGGCGCCCCCGGCCCAGCCCGGACAGCCCACGCGGCCCGTGGCGGGCGACGCCACCGGCTGGTCCATGGAGGAGCGGCTCTACAACCAGGTCTGGGGCATGTTCGAGGACCTGGCCCGCACCGCCGCCGCGTACCGCAGCGCCGTCGACTTCGCCGAGTCGCGTATGGACAAGGAACTGGAGCAGGCCCTCTCCGACCCGCGCAGCCGTATCGGCGGCCAGGGCGACGCCGCCCGCGAGGCGGCCCGCGCGCGGTACACGCAACTCGTCGACCAGGCGCGGGCGTCCCTCGACCGGGACGTCGCCCAGCTCGTCGCCGAGTCCGAGGTCGTCGAGCCCGCCCTGCCCCCGGCGTTCGCCCGCTGGGACAACCCCTGCTGGCACGCCTACCGGGTGCCGATGGAGATACCCATGGCGCTGCGTCTGGGCGACCTCCGGCTGCCCGAGGCCGAGTCGATCCGCATCCCGATGCTGCTCCGGCTGCCGCTGGAGCGCGGACTGTGGATCGACAGCGGACGCACCGACTCCCTGGACGGGTCCTTCACCGACTCCCACGACATGCGGCGCCTGGCCATGGACACCGCGGTGGCGCACGCCGCGCGGCTGCTCGCCGTCTACCCGGCCGGCGAGTTCACCGTGCACGTCGTCGATCCGGCCGGGTCCGGCGCGCAGGCCCTGGCCCCGCTCACCCAGACCGGTGTCCTCGCCGGCCCGCCCGCACAGGGCGCCGCGGGGGTGACGGAGGTGCTGGCCCGGCTCACCCAGCGGGTCGACCTGGTGCAGATGGCGCTGCGCGGCGGAGCGCCGGACGCGCTGCCGCCCGGCTTCGACACCTCACAGCAGCTGCTGATCGTCAACGACTTCCCGCACGGCTTCGACGACCGGGCCGTGAACCAGTTGCGCTACCTCGTCGACGAGGGGCCGTCGGTCGGCGTCCACCTGATGATGGTCGCCGACCGCGAGGAGTCCGCGGGCTACGGCCCGCTGCTCGACCCGCTGTGGCGTGCGCTGCTGCGGCTGACCCCGGTGCCCGACGACCATCTCGCCGACCCGTGGGTGGGTCACGCCTGGACATACGAACCGCCGGCGGTGCCGCACGGCAGCGAGGTGCTCCGCGAGGTCCTCACCCAGGTCGCCGAGGCCCGCCGGACATGGAACAGGTGACCGCCCGGCCGCTTTGACCAAGGACGTGTAAAGCCCCTCCACCTGGGTCTTTGTGCCTTTCTTTACTGATCTCTTTACCAATCCTTGGTGGTTGGGTACTCTTGGCGGCACGGAGGGGAGTACTCCCTGTCTGTGCGGCGACCCCGTCAATACGGATCAGGCCAGATCCCGGGGCGTCGGCCCGAGGACCGTCCGGGCGCATCACGCGCCCCAGGCCTGGGTGGAAGAGACCTCCGGCAGCGACGACGCTGACTTTTGCCGTGTGACGTATCTGCCGGAGGCGCAGTGGATGTTTCCCTGACCCTATGGGTCCTGACGATCGTGGGCCTGTGTGCCCTGATCGCCGTCGATTTCTTCATCGGCCGCAAGCCGCACGACGTGTCCGTCAAGGAGGCCGGGATCTGGACGGTCGTCTGGATCGTCCTGGCCGCGCTCTTCGGGCTCGGTCTGCTGATCTTCGGAGGCGGCCAGCCGGCGGGCGAGTTCTTCGCCGGCTACATCACCGAGAAGTCGCTGAGCGTCGACAACCTCTTCGTCTTCGTCCTGATCATGGCGAAGTTCGCCGTGCCCTCCCAGTACCAGCAGCGGGTGCTCCTTGTCGGAGTGCTCATCGCTCTGGTGCTGCGCGCGATATTCATCGCCGCGGGCGCCGCCATCATCGCCAGCTTCTCCTGGGTGTTCTACATCTTCGGCGCCTTCCTGATCTGGACCGCCTGGAAGCTCATCCAGGAGGCCAGGGCCGACCAGGAGGACGAGGAGTTCGAGGAGAACAAGCTGCTCAAGGCGGCCGAGCGCCGCTTCGGCGTGGCCGACCGCTACCACGGCACCAAGCTGTGGATCCAGCAGAACGGCAAGCGGGTCATGACCCCGATGCTCGTCGTGATGCTGGCGATCGGTTCCACCGACATCCTGTTCGCGCTGGACTCGATCCCCGCGATCTTCGGCCTGACCCAGGACCCGTACATCGTGTTCACGGCGAACGCGTTCGCGCTGATGGGTCTGCGGCAGCTGTACTTCCTCATCGGCGGACTGCTGAGGAAGCTGGTCCACCTGTCCTACGGCCTGTCGATCATCCTGGGCTTCATCGGTGTGAAGCTGGTGCTGCACGCGCTGCACGAGTCCGGGGTGCACGTCCCCGAGATCAGCATTCCGGTCTCCCTGGGCGTGATCTGCTCGGTGCTGATCGTCACCACGATCACCAGCCTCCGCGCGTCCCGTAAGCAGGCGCAGACCGAGGCGGCCACCGGGCCGGCCGAGAGCCCCGCGAAGACCGACATCGACGTCTGACCCGGTCGACACCAGGAACACGGGCACCGGGAGCGGGGGGCGGCGCATCGCCGGCCCCCGCTCCCGGACCCGCACGTTCCACCACACCGCCCCCCGGGCGGCGCCCACTGCCACCGACCAGTACGAGGAGGGCATGCGTGACCATGATGACCCCGAGACGATCAGGATCGCGGAGCGGAAGGGGTCGCCGCACGGCGGTGACAGCAGTTCCGATGCCCTCGACGGTCGCCCGGTGGTCGACAGTCCTTGAGATGCGGCACCCCCGCATGCCGGGGACGATCGCCGCATGACGGACCGGATCAAGGCCATGGCGGCCCGATGGACGGTCGCCGTTCCCGTGCTCGCGGTCGTGCTGCTCGTCCTGACCTGGGGCAGGGACCTGCCCGGCGGCATCGTCGTCGTGGTGACCCTGGTTCTGGCGGGAGCGGTGCTGGCGGCCGTACATCATGCCGAGGTGGTCGCCCACCGGGTCGGTGAGCCGTTCGGCTCCCTGGTGCTGGCGGTCGCCGTCACGGTCATCGAGGTCGCGCTGATCGTGACCCTGATGCTCGACGGCGGGGACAAGAGCGCGACGCTCGCCCGGGACACCGTGTTCGCCGCCGTGATGATCACCTGCAACGGCATCGTCGGCATCAGCCTGCTCGTCGGCTCGCTGCGCCACAAGACGGCGGTCTTCAACTCGGAGGGCACCGGAGCCGCCCTCGCCACCGTGACCACGCTGGCGACCCTCAGCCTCGTGCTGCCGACGTTCACCACCAGCAAGCCGGGACCGGAGTTCTCCACCGTCCAGCTCACCTTCGCGGCGGTCGCCTCGTTGAGTCTCTACGGTTTGTTCGTCGCGACCCAGACCGTGCGACACCGCGACTACTTCCTGCCCGTCGCGAAGCAGGGCGAGCCGTCAAAACCGGAGGAGGAGCACGCCGAGGCGCCCTCCACGCGCACCGCGCTGATCAGCGCCGGGCTGCTGCTCCTGGCCCTGGTCGGTGTCGTCGGGCTTGCCAAAGGCGTCTCCCCGACGATCGAGTCGGGGGTGGAGGCGGCCGGTCTCGGCCACGGTGTGGTCGGTGTGATCATCGCCCTGCTGGTGCTGCTGCCCGAGACCATCGCCGCCGTGCGCGCCGCGCGCCGCAACCATGTGCAGACCAGCATGAACCTGGCCCTCGGCTCGGCGATGGCCAGCATCGGCCTGACCATTCCCGCCGTTGCGCTGGCGTCGCTCTGGCTGCCCGGCGCGCTCGTCCTGGGCCTCGGCAGCACCCATATGGTGCTGCTCGCCCTGACCGTGGTGGTCAGCGCCCTGACGGTGGTCCCGGGCCGGGCCACACCGCTCCAGGGAGGCGTGCACCTGGTGCTGCTCGCCGCCTATCTGGAACTGGCGGTCAACCCCTGACGTCGGCCCCCGGGGCCGCCCGCACCTCCGGGCGGCCCCGGGAGCTTCGCCGGGACGAGCGGGTGCCGCGGCCGCGGCGGAAGTGCCGTACGAGCCGTCGCCACGGCGTGATAGACCGGGTGCGACCAGCGGTTCCGGCGAGGGGCCGCACCCCGAAGGACCGGAGGAAACGTGCCCCGCAACCTGGCCGACGCCCCGATCATGATCCTCAACGGCCCCAACCTGAACCTGCTCGGGCAGCGCCAGCCGGAGATCTACGGGCGTGACACGCTGGCCGACGTCGAGGCGATGTGCGCCCGCGCGGCAGCGGCGCGCAACGGCACGGTGGACCTGCGCCAGTCCAACCACGAGGGCGAGCTGGTCGACTGGATCCACGAGGCGCGGCTGAACCACTGCGGCATCGTCATCAACCCGGGCGCCTACTCGCACACCTCCGTCGCGATCCTCGACGCCCTCAACGCCTGCGACGGCATGCCCGTGATGGAGGTCCACATCTCCAACATCCACCGGCGGGAGAGCTTCCGGCACCACTCCTACGTCTCCCTGCGCGCCGACGGCGTCATCGCGGGATGCGGCGTCCAGGGGTACGTGTTCGCGGTGGAGCGGATCGCGGCGCTGGCCGGCCCGGGCCTGGCCGAGGCGTGACGCAGGGCCTGCCGCCCGCTCACCAGCCGCGGACACGCCACTCCGGCAGGTGGGGGCGTTCGGCGCCGAGCGTGGTGTCGTGGCCATGGCCCGGGTGGGCGCCGCCGTCGTCGGCGTCCCGACGCTCCCGGAAGAGGACGGACGGCTGACCGCACCAGCCTCACCGACGTCACCGCACTGGACGCCGTTCGCACCGTCGACCGCAGGGAGCGCAGGCACGTCACTGCCGTCCGCCACCTCTCGGAAGCCGTGCGCCGCGCCCGCTCCGAACGTGCGGGCCGACAACAGCGCCGTGCGGCGGTTGCCGGTCTCGCACTCGTCGGCCACCGCCTGAGCTGAAGCCAAGGCGACCTGCACCGGGTCGCATGACTACTGCGGGGTCACAGCCGGTCAGCTCGGGCAGGAGTGACGACCTGTGGCCGAGCGAGATGTACGGGTGCGCGTCGGGGACGAACTGGGGGTGCCGGTAAGAACTCTGCCAACACGGCGGACGTGTCTCCCGTTGGGCCGGTACCTTCGGGGACCGGCCCCTTGACGCGTTACGGGAGGGAACTTCATGGGCACTTCGAACGACGACCCCCACATCGAGCTCGCGGACGCCGTGCAGAGCATCCGCGACGAGCTGCTGACCGCGGCACGGCGCTCCACGGGGCAGGACGTTGTCTTCGAAGTGGGGGACATCCAGATGGAGTTCACCGTCGAGATCCGCAAGGAGGCCAAGGCCGGGTCGAAGGTCCGGGCCTGGGTCGTCGACGCGGCTGCGGACGCTGCGTACGGCAACACTCGTACCCACAGAGTCTCCTTCACCCTGCGGGCGCAGGACGCCCGCAGCGGCGCACCGCTGAAGATCCGCAACGAGACAGAGGGCAGCGCCGACACCTTCGGCCGTGGCACCCGTCCCGCGCCGTGATGCTGCGGTCGGCGGTTGACCGGATCGTCGCGATCCTGGCCGGCTCGCAGGGCACCGGCGTCATGCTGACGCCCCGGCGTCATGCTGACGCCCCGGCTCGTCCTGACCAGTGCGCATGTGCTGTGGGGCCAGGAGTGGATCCGCGCCGTCCATCCGCAGAGCGAACAGCCCTTGCCCGCGCGCACCGTGTGGCGGGACGACGACAGCGACGTGGCCCTGCTGCTGACCGGTGAGGAACTGGTGGACCCCGAGCGGTGGGAGCTGCCCAGGCTGCGTTGGGGCGCCCTCGGCGCGCCCGACCCGCTGCCGGGCTGCCAGGTCGTCGGCTTTCCCGCCGTGCAGCGGTTCGGCCCCACCGGTCATCTCGAGTACGACCAGCTCACGGGCACCGTGCTGCCCATGGCGGGACGGATCAGATCCACACTCGTCGTCGAGTTCGACCGGGCGCCGGTGGCCGACCCCGCGCCCGGCGAGTCACCCCTGGCCGGGCTGTCCGGTGCGCCCGTGTTCGCCGGCGCGGTGCTGATCGGAGTGGTCACCCAGATACCGCGGGGACGCGGCCACCGACGCGTCGAGGCGGTCCCGGTGGAGCAGGTGCTCCGGGCAGCGGGCTTCCCTCACCATGTGGCGGGAGCCGAACCGGGCCACATCCCGCCGGTCGTGGAGTCGGTGACACCCGGCGACCACAGCCGCGACGAGCAATTCGAACGTCATTACGCACACGCCCTGCGCGCCCGCTACCGCAAGATCGAGATCTTCGGCATCGACGAACTGGGCACCACGGAGACCAACTGGGACCTCGACACGGCGTATCTGAGCCTGGAGGCGATCTCCGCGCCGGGGGCACGCGAGAACGCCGCCGTGAACCGATCGGTCGCCGCGCCGCGCCGGATCAACGAACTCCTCGCCGATCGCCCGCGGACCGTGCTGCGCGGCGAGGCCGGCGCCGGCAAGACCACCTTGGTGTGGTGGCTCGCTTCGCACGCCGCCTGCGGTGCGCTCGGTCACGAGCTCGCCGAACTGAACCACCTGGTGCCCTTCGTCGTCCCCATGCGCAGCCTGCCGGCCCGGGGCATGGCCTTCCCCAAGCCCCATGAACTCGCCACGGTCGCGGAGCTGCAGATCGACGGGGTCCCCGAAGGGTGGGCCCGTCGCGTCCTGGAGGCGGGCCGGGCCCTTCTCCTCGTCGACGGCATGGACGAGGTTCCGCCGGCCGACCGGGAGGAGGCCCGGCGCCGCCTGACCGACCTGCTGGTGATGTACCCGCACAACCGCTGCCTGGTCACCGTGCGCCCTCTCGCGGTGGCCGCCGACTGGCTCAGCGCCGAGAACTTCGAGGAACTGCGGCTGCTGCCCATGCGCGACGAGGACGTCCTGGCCTTCTCCCGTGCCTGGCATGCCGCCGCCCGCCTCGAGTGCGCCGGTTTCCGCGACACCCACCGGGCCGCCACGGAGGACCAGAACCTCCGCGACCTGGAACGCGGTCTGGAACAGGAGCTAGCCCAGAATCCGACCCTGCTCCACCTCTCCCGCAGCCCCCTGCTGGCAGCCGTCGTCTGCGCGCTGCACCGGCGCCGGAGGGGCTTCCTGCCGGAGACCCGCTGGTCGCTCTACAACGCCTCGCTCACCATGCTGCTGGGCAGCCGCGACACGCTGCGCAGGGTCGGCGCACCGGAGGGCATCGTCCTTGGGGTCGAGGAGCACCAGCAACTGCTCCAGCGGATCGCGGCCTGGCTGGCCCGAGGCGGATACGCCGAGTTCAGCCCCGCCCAGGCACTGCACCAGATCGAACTCGCCATGCGCGGCATGCCGCGGGTACGCAAGCAGGGCTCCCCGGAGGCCGTACTGACTCATCTGCTCAACCGCAGCGGGCTGCTCCAAGAACGCAGCGAGAGCGCCGTGCAGTTCATCCACCGCACTTTTCAGGACTATCTGGCGGCGAAGGAGATCCAGGAGAGCGACGGCCTGGGCGAGCTGCTGCGGAACGCGGACAAGGAGGAATGGCAGGACATCACCCTGCTGGCCGTGGGCCACTGCAACCGCGGCGAGATCCGCAGGCTCATCGAGGGGCTGATCGACAGGGGCGACACCGCCGTGGACCCGCGGACGCGGGGCGACATCCATGTGCTGGCGGCCCGGTGCGCGCTGAGCGCGGTGGTGCTGGAGGAGGAGGTGCGGGAGCGGATCGCGCACCGTATCCGTTCACTGCTCCCGCCCTCCGACGCCACCGCGGCCGCCAAGCTCGCCTCACTCGGCTCCTACGTCCTCGATCTGGCGCCCGGCCCGGAGGAATTGGACGACACCGAGGCCATGGCTGTCGTCCAGCTGGCCCGCGACATCGGCGGTGCGGCCTCTCTGCCACTGCTGCGCCGGTTCGCCCGGCACCCCTCACCCGCCGTCCGTCGCCTGCTGATCAACGCGTGGCCGCGCTACCCGGAGGAGGACTACGCTCGTGAGGTCCTCGCGCACATGTCGCTGGAGAACGAGATGGTGACCGTGGTCACCACCGCCATGGCGACGGCGTTGCGGCACTGCGGTCCCACCGGCCTGGTGGCCCTCGATCTGCACGCCGGCAGTGCCGAACTCGCGAGGATTCTGCCGCACAGCGGCATTCGGCAGCTCAAGGTGTTGGGCAACTCCCTGCTGCACGATCTCTCCTTCGTCCGCAAGCTGTCCGGGCTGTCCTCCCTGTCGCTGTCGGGCTGCCCGCGGGTCAGGAAGCTGTCCGCACTCGAGGGACTGCCGCTCGACTCGCTCGACCTGGAGCTCTTCGAGATCGAGAAGTCCGAGCTGGCCCATCTGCGGCGACTCGACCGGCTGACCTCCCTGTCGGTGACGGGCCCCCTTCTCGACAGCAACATCCCCCTGCCCTCCGGGCACCCGACGGTCGAGAGGCTCACGGTGGCGAGCCAGAAGACCACCGTGATCAACGACCTGTCGGAATGGCCCGCCCTGCGCGAGCTCGTCGTGCAGGACGACTGCGACGCCCTCTCGGTGCTCCTGGCGGCCTCGCGCGCCCCGGCTCTGAACAGCCTCGACCTGGCCATCGACTCGCTGAGGCTCCCGGTCCCGTTCGGCCTGCCGGAGTTCGACGAACCGCTGCTCGTCACGGACAAGCCCGTGGAACGCAAAACTCTGCGGGGGATACGCCGTCTGACCCTGAGGAGGGTGCGCAGATGCGGCTCCACCGAAGATCTCGCGCGGGTCTTCCCCTCGCTCACCGAGCTCACCATCGAGCACCTCGACGGGACCGCGCCCGACCTGTCCGCACTGCGCAGGATCGCCGGACTGACCATCCGGGTCGTCAGCAGCGGCAAACGGCCGTGATCAGTCCTTCGAACCGGCAGGTCGAGGCCGCCCAGGCATGACGGCCCCCAACCACCCGGCATCATGACACCACGGCCCGAGATCCCATCCGGGGGAGCCAGTCCTTCTGTCCCGAGCCCCGCTGCAATCGTGGCTCCCCGAGCCGTGTCTCCTTCTGCACAACAGCCGACCGACGGCCGCGATCAGCCCCAGATGACCGCACCACGAAGCTCGACACGGAGACGCTCGGATCCGGCTCACCCGCCGTCCGCCTCGGCGGCGCCATGCCCTGGCCGGCCTCGCGGACGATCCGAGAGCGGCCTCCTCGCTTCGGTGCTGAAACGGAGGCGGGGGTCATCGCATGGTTACCAGCCTCGTCGGCGCCACTCCGCGAGGTGGGGCCGCTCAGTGCCGAGGGTGGTGTCATTGCCGTGGCCGGGGTAGACCCAGGTCTCGTCGGGCAGGGCGTCGAACACCTTGGTCTCCAGGCCGTCCATCAAGGAGTTGAACTCCTCCGGCCGTGTTGTCCGACCAGGACCCCCTGGGAACAGACAGTCCCCGGTGAACACATGGGGATGCCCGTGAGGGTCGTCGTAGACGAGGGCGATCGAGCCGGGGGTGTGGCCGACGAGGTGGCGGGCGGTGAGCTCGACCTGGCCGACCCGGATGACGTCGCCGTCGTCGACCGGTGTGTCGGTCGGCACCGGGATGCCCTCGGCGTCGTACCGGCCCGCGTAGGTGCGGGCGCCGGTGGCGGCCACGACCTCCGCGAGCGCCTGCCAGTGGTCGGCGTGCCGGTGGGTGGTGACGACGGACGCGATGCCGTCGTCACCGATCATGCCCAGCAGCGTGCCGGCGTCGTTCGCCGCGTCGATCAGCAGTTGCTCGTCGGTGGCCCGGCAGCGCAGCAGGTACGCGTTGTTCTCCATGGGGCCGACCGCGACCTTGGTGATCATCAGGTCCTTGAGTTCGTGCACGTCGGCCGCCCCGCCGACCGACACCCGCCCGCTGTACGTCATGAACGTCAGCCTAGCGCCGGAACCGGCGCCGGACAGTGCTCACAAGGGCGGGAGCTTCGGGAGGTCCCCGCCCTTCACCGTCAGGGCGCCGCCGTCCCGGCGTCCGGCGAGCCAGCCGAGCAGACCGGCGGGCGTCCCCTCGACCCTGACCGGGCCGCCGTCCGCCCCGCCGCCGGTCGTCCAGGTGCGGCCGTCGGCGGCCGACAGGGTGGTGGCGGGCACCTCGGGGTGGCCGCTGAAACGCGCGGCGAGGAACGCGATCTCCCGGTCGGTGAAGCCGGCCGGCAGGTCCTCCAGCTCGTAGCCGATCCCCAGGTCGACGTGGTGCAGCTCCACCTCGATCCAACGCCGGAACGGCACCCGCTCGGCGCGGTCGGTGACGCCGTTGCGCAGTTCGACGGTGCGGGACCAGTCCGCCGGGACCGCGGCCGCCGCGCGGAAGCGCTCCGCGCTCTCCCGCACGTCCGCGATCTGCTCGTCCAGGGGGCGCGCGGCGCCCGCCTCGATGTCGGCGTCCCGGGCCTCGGCGGAGGCGTACATGGGACGGCCCTCGAAGACGTTCACCAGGGCGTCAGCGTTGCGGGCCAGGTGGGTCAGCACATGACCGCGGGTCCAGCCGGGCAGGCGTGACGACTGGGTCACAGCCGCGTTGTCCAGTGCGCCGACCGCGTGGAGCAGCCGCTCGGTAGCGGCGTGTACAGACGCCAGGTCATCAGCGTGATCAATCATGCCGCCGACCCTAGCCGCGTCACACCTTCGGGTGAAGGAGGTGAACCGGTCGGCAAAATCGAATGCACGTGCTATAAGGTCGGACGCGGCGTCGGGCATGCTGGAGAGCCGGGGTTTGTTGACTATCCGTGAATCCGAACCGGCGTTGTCAGTGGCTCCCCCTAGTCTGAGAAGGACGGGGGCCCCGCCCCTGTCACTTCCCTCAAGAAAGGTGCGGACCGGCGTGGCCGACCGTCTCATCGTCCGTGGAGCGCGCGAGCACAACCTCAAGAACGTCTCGCTCGACCTCCCGCGCGACTCGCTCATCGTGTTCACGGGCCTGTCGGGGTCGGGCAAGTCCTCGCTGGCCTTCGACACCATCTTCGCCGAGGGGCAGCGGCGCTACGTCGAGTCGCTCTCCTCCTACGCCCGGCAGTTCCTCGGCCAGATGGACAAGCCGGACGTCGACTTCATCGAGGGCCTGTCCCCGGCGGTCTCCATCGACCAGAAGTCCACCTCGCGCAACCCGCGCTCCACGGTCGGCACCATCACCGAGGTCTACGACTACCTGCGCCTGCTCTTCGCGCGCATCGGCAAGCCCCACTGTCCCGAGTGCGGCCGCCCGATCTCCCGCCAGTCGCCGCAGGCCATCGTCGACAAGGTCCTGGAGCTGCCGGAGGGCAGCCGCTTCCAGGTGCTCTCCCCGCTGGTGCGCGAGCGCAAGGGCGAGTTCGTCGACCTCTTCTCCGACCTCCAGACCAAGGGCTACTCCCGCGCGCGGGTGGACGGCGAGACCGTCCAGCTGTCCAGCCCGCCCACGCTGAAGAAGCAGGAGAAGCACACCATCGAGGTGGTCGTGGACCGCCTCACCGTCAAGGACGGCGCCAAGCGCCGTCTCACCGACTCCGTGGAGACCGCCCTCGGGCTCTCCGGCGGCATGGTCGTGCTCGACTTCGTCGACCTCCCCGAGGACGACCCCGAGCGCGAGCGCATGTACTCCGAGCACCTCTACTGCCCGTACGACGACCTGTCGTTCGAGGAGCTGGAGCCCCGCTCGTTCTCCTTCAACTCGCCCTTCGGCGCCTGCCCCGAGTGCACCGGCATCGGCACGCGCATGGAGGTCGACCCCGAGCTGATCGTCCCCGACCCGGACAAGAGCCTCGACGAGGGCGCCATCCACCCGTGGTCCCACGGCCACACCAAGGACTACTTCGACCGCCTGATCGGCGCCCTCGCGGACGCGCTGGGCTTCCGCACGGACATCCCGTGGGCCGGCCTGCCGCAGCGCGCCAAGAAGGCCCTGCTGCACGGCCACAAGACCCAGGTCGAGGTCCGCTACCGCAACCGCTACGGGCGCGAGCGGCGCTACACCACGGCCTTCGAGGGCGCGGTGCCGTTCGTCAAGCGGCGGCACAGCGAGGCCGAGAGCGACGCCAGCCGCGAGCGCTTCGAGGGCTACATGCGCGAGGTGCCCTGCCCCTCCTGCGAGGGCACGCGCCTCAAGCCGGTCGTCCTCGCCGTCACGGTCATGGGCAAGTCCATCGCCGAGGTCTCCGCGATGTCCATCAGCGACTGCGCGGACTTCCTGGGCGAGCTGAAGCTGACCGCCCGCGACAAGAAGATCGCCGAGCGCGTCCTCAAGGAGGTCAACGAGCGGCTGCGCTTCCTGGTCGACGTCGGCCTGGACTACCTCTCGCTGAACCGCGCGGCGGGCACCCTCTCCGGCGGCGAGGCCCAGCGCATCCGTCTGGCCACCCAGATCGGCAGCGGCCTCGTCGGCGTGCTCTACGTGCTCGACGAGCCGTCCATCGGTCTGCACCAGCGCGACAACCACCGGCTGATCGAGACCCTGGTCCGGCTGCGCGACATGGGCAACACGCTCATCGTCGTGGAGCACGACGAGGACACCATCAAGGTCGCCGACTGGATCGTCGACATCGGCCCCGGCGCCGGCGAGCACGGCGGCAAGGTCGTGCACAGCGGCTCCCTCAAGGAGCTGCTCGCCAACGCCGAGTCGCAGACCGGCCAGTACCTGTCGGGCAAGAAGGCGATCCCGCTGCCCGACATCCGGCGCCCGCACGACCCGTCGCGCCGCATCACGGTGCGCGGCGCCCGGGAGAACAACCTGCGGGACATCGACGTGTCCTTCCCGCTGGGCGTGTTCACCGCGGTCACCGGCGTGTCCGGCTCCGGCAAGTCCACGCTGGTCAACGACATCCTGTACACGCACCTCGCCCGCGAGCTGAACGGCGCGCGCAGCGTGCCCGGCCGGCACACGCGCGTCGAGGGCGACGACCTCGTCGACAAGGTCGTCCACGTCGACCAGTCGCCCATCGGCCGCACCCCCCGGTCCAACCCGGCGACGTACACGGGCGTCTTCGACCACATCCGCAAGCTGTTCGCGGAGACGACGGAGGCGAAGGTCCGCGGTTACATGCCGGGCCGCTTCTCCTTCAACGTCAAGGGCGGCCGCTGCGAGAACTGCTCGGGCGACGGCACCATCAAGATCGAGATGAACTTCCTGCCGGACGTCTACGTCCCCTGCGAGGTCTGCCACGGCGCCCGCTACAACCGGGAGACGCTGGAGGTCCACTACAAGGGCAAGTCCATCGCCGACGTGCTGAACATGCCGATCGAAGAGGCCATGCACTTCTTCGAGGCGGTCCCGGCGATCTCCCGCCACCTGCGGACGCTCAACGACGTCGGCCTCGGCTACGTCCGGCTCGGCCAGTCCGCGACCACCCTGTCCGGCGGCGAGGCACAGCGCGTCAAGCTCGCCAGCGAGCTGCAGAAGCGCTCCACCGGCCGCACGGTGTACGTCCTCGACGAGCCGACGACCGGTCTGCACTTCGAGGACATCAGCAAGCTGCTGACGGTCCTGTCCGGCCTGGTCGACAAGGGCAACACCGTGATCGTCATCGAGCACAACCTCGATGTCATCAAGACGGCCGACTGGGTCGTCGACATGGGCCCCGAGGGCGGCGCCGGCGGCGGCCTCGTCGTCGCGGAGGGCACGCCCGAGCAGGTCGCCGGGGTGCCGGCCAGCCACACCGGCAAGTTCCTGCGGGAGATCCTGGGCGCGGAGCGGATCAGCGACGCCCCGCAGATGCGCGCCCCGCGCAAGGCGGCGAAGAAGACGGTCGCCGCCCGGTCGACGGCGAAGAAGACCACCACCAAGACGGTCACGACCACCGCCAAGAAGACGGCCGGGAAGACCGCCGCGAAGAAGACGACGCGCGGCACCAAGGCCTGACCGGCCCGCCCGCTCACCCGTGTGCCGTGCCGCGGAGGACAGCCTCCGCGGCACGGCACACGTGCGTCAGGCGGGTTTCCACGCCTCCAGCTCGTGGGCGTACGGAGGCTCCGCACCGGCGCGGGAGCAGGTGACCGCCGCCGCGCGCGCCGCGAAACGCAGCAGTCTCTCCCAGCCTTCGGCGCCGAGCGCCGCCACGCCCTCGTCGCTCAGCGCGTCCCGCTCGGACAGCCCGTGCAGCAGGGCCGCGTTCACCGTGTCGCCCGCGCCGATGGTGTCCACCACCACGACACGCTCACCCGGCACCGCGTACTCGGCGCCGTCACGGGTGTACGCCGTCAGCCCGTCCCCGCCCCGGGTGACCACGACCGCCGCGGGACCCGCCGCCAGCCACTCCCGCGGCGACCCGCCGAGCCACTCGGCGTCCTCCGCGGACAGCTTCAGCAGCGACACCGACGGCAGCCAGTTCCTGAACCGGGCCCGGTAGGCGTCGGCGTCCGCGATCAGCCCCGCCCGGATGTTGGGGTCGAGCGCCGTGAACACGCCCCGCGCCGACGCCTCGCGCAGCAGCGCCTCGTACGCGCTCGCGCCCGGCTCCAGCACGAGGGAGCAGGTCCCGAAGGACACCGCGCGGGTGCCGGCGGGCAGCGCCTCGGGCTTGCCGAACAGCCGGTCCGCCGTGCCCTCCACGTAGAACGAGTAGGCCGCCGAGCCGTCGGCGCCGAGCGTGGCGACGGCGAGCGTCGTCGGCTCGTCACCCCGCTGCACCGGCGCCACGTCCACACCGGTCTCCCGCAGCCGCTCCAGCAGCGCCTCCCCGAACGCGTCCCGTGACACCCGGGAGCAGAACGCGGTGGGGGAGCCGAGGCGGCCGAGGGCCACCGCCGTGTTGAAGGGACCGCCGCCGAGCGCGGGCGTCAGCGCGGCGAGCGCACCCGTCCCCTGCGGTACCAGGTCGATCAGTGCCTCACCGGCTACGACGATCACGAGGGGTTCCTTTCTTCCCGGCAGCCGCAGGAGGTGCGGTGCACGAAGGTGCACGGGAGGCGTTCGGTACGGGTCGGCCGGTCCGGGTCGGCGAGACGGTCCAGCAGCATCCGGACGGCCCGCGCGCCGATGTCGCGGCTCGGCTGGGACACGGCCGTGAGGCGGGGCGAGAAGAGGTCGGCCCAGGCGAAGTCGTCGAAGCAGCACAGGGCGATGTCCCCGGGCACGGACAGGCCGTGGGTGTGCAGGGCGCGCAGCGCGCCGATGGTCATGGCGTTGTTGGCGGTGATCAGCGCGGTGGGGCGCGAACCGAGGCGCAGCAGCTCGGCCGTGGCGCGCTCGCCCCCCGCGGCCTCCGAGTCGCCGTGCACCAGGATCCGCTCGTCGAACGGCAGTCCCGCGGCCGCCAGCCCGTGCCGGTAACCGGTGATCCGCTCGGCGGTCGTGCTGAGCCCGGGCAGTCCGGCCACCAGGCCGATTCGGCGGTGACCCAGACCGGCGAGATGGGTGACCAGGCCGGCGGTCGGCTCGGTGCTCTCGGCACAGACCTGGTCGAAGAGGGGTGGCTCGTCCCCGGCGGGCGGGCCGACCAGCCGGTCCAGGAACACGGCCGGCACCTGGTGCCGCCTCAGGTAGGCCAGGAGGTCGCCGGGCTCGGGCGAGGGCGCCACGATCATGCCCTCCACCCGGCGCTCGTGGAGCAGCTGGACGACCTTGCGCTCGTGCGCCGGGTCGTCGTGCGGATCGGCGATGAGAAGGCTGTACCCGCGTTCCAGGGCAGCCGCCTCCACGCCCTGGAGGATCTCCGTGAAGTACGGGTTGCTGATCGTCGACACCGCGAGCCCGATCGACCGGGTGCGGGCCGTGACCAGCGAGCGGGCCAGGGTGTTGGGGGTGTAACCGAGCTTCTCCACGGCGTCCAGGACGGCCTGGCGGGTGTGGGGGAGCACCGGGCGGGTGCCGTTCAGCACATGCGAGACGGTCGCGATGGAGACTCCGGCGCTGCGCGCCACATCCGCCATGGTCGCCATCGTCGTCCGTTCTCCTTCGTGCGGGGTGCGGGGCCTCTGGGCGGGCTCGGGTGGGGACCGTATCGCATGGGAGTGGCGGTCGTAAACGCTTGCGTAAGCGTTTACGCGATCGTTTGCGCGAACGCTTACGCAAGCCTTTGCGCACCGCCTCGCGCAATCGTTTACGTCACCGCCTCGCGCAATCGTTAACGTCAGCGCTTGCGCGAGCGTTTACTCACACGCTCCCGCCAGCGATCCACGCGGACCTCCTTCGCGTCCCGGCGCACACCCCCACCCACCCGCGATCCGCCCCACCGCCCCCGGTATCGTCCCGGTGAACAGTCGTCCACCGCGTACGAACCGTGGGAGCCCGCATGTCCGCCCGACCCGCCGCGACCCGCCGGACCGTCCTGCGAGGCGCGGCCCTCACACCCGTCGTAGGGCTGGGACTCACCGCGTGCGGGGGCGGCGGCGACGACAGGTCGGCCCCGTTGGCCGGGCCCGTCGAGCTGGGCCCGGAGAGCGAGGTGGCCGCGGGCGGCGCGAAGCTCTACCGGGACCACAACGTGGTCGTCAGCCGGGGCGAGGACGGTTCCCTCACCGCGTACAACACCGTGTGCACGCACGCGGGGTGCCCCATCAACAAGCTGGACGGGACCAGGCTGGTCTGCCCGTGTCACGGCAGCGAGTTCGACGTCACCACGGGGAAGGTGCTGCGTGAGCCGGCCGTGGCGCCCCTGAAGCCGCTGGCCGTCGAGGTGAGGAACGGCACCCTGGTCGCCAGGCCCCGCGACTGACGCGCGGCCGGGTCACCGGGGTTCCGGCCGGATCACTCCCAGTCCCAGGCGATCCCCACGTAGCCCGCCCGCAGGCGCGGTTCCACCAGGTGCACCGAGCGGTGCCGCGCGCTGAGGGGCAGTTCCTGGCGGCCTCCGCGCGGGGCAGCGGCGGAGTGCTGGGTGAAGCGGTGGCACCGCACCGGGAGTGCGGCGGTGTCGAAGCAGACCTGGAGCGCGTACTGGCCGCCGGGGGAGTCCGCGCCCCGCACGTACTCGCGGCAGACGCCGGCCGTGCCGTCCTCCACGGTGTACCGGAAGAGGAAGGTGTCGCCGGCGCGCAGCCCGAGGTCGAAGAGCAGCTCGGCCGCGAGGACGCCGGTGTCGTGGTGCCGGCGTACGCGGCCGATGCGGCAGTTCTCCAGGGCGCGGACGTGCATGCGCTCCGGGTCGGCGCCCGGGCCGCCGTGGTGCACGGCGACGTAGCGGTCGACGCCGTCGCGGTGCGCGCGCACGATGTGGTGGGACTCGCGCTGCGCCAGTTCCCGGCGGGCGCCGATGCGCACCCGCTCGTGGTGGCCCAGAGTGTGCAGCCCGCCGTCGCGCGGGGTGCCGAACTCGGCCAGCAGCTTGTCCAGGACGCCCGAGGCCTCGACGAGGGAGCGGTAGGAGCGACCGGCGGAGCGGCGGTCCCCGGCCCGGTCGTCCGTCTCGGCGAGCAGACGGATCAGTGACTCCTCCGGCAGCTGAAGGATCTCCTCCAGTGCTCGTACGGCGCGCAGCGACTCCGGGCGCTGCGGGCGGCGGGCGCCCTGCTGCCAGTAGCTCAGGCTGGTGACGCCCACCCTCACGCCGTGGCGCGACAGGTGGTGCTGCACCCGCTGCAACGGCAGTCCCCGCGCGGCGATCGCGGCGCGCAGG
The DNA here is from genome assembly GCA_014650475.1 of Streptomyces albogriseolus. Classification (GTDB taxonomy): domain Bacteria; phylum Actinomycetota; class Actinomycetes; order Streptomycetales; family Streptomycetaceae; genus Streptomyces; species Streptomyces albogriseolus. Next base: position 13,930 of record BMVA01000002.1, on the reverse strand, counting down.
GCGACGTGGAACGGGCCGCCGCGCAGGACCGAGTCCAGTTCTGCGGTGGCGGCGTCCGCGTGCGGTGTGGCGTGCGGCATGCAGGGGCCTTTCTGTGAAGGTCACAACGGCTGGTCAGACCGTTCGCAGGGGCATCCCGGGGGCCCGCCCCCGTCGGCACGGCGCGGTCTTCACATGCGTACGCCGTCGTTCAGCGCCCCGAGTTCCTCCGCATTGAAGCGTGTTGACCAAGTCCCGACAACCGTCTGGCGGCAAGAGCGGCACACGCGAGGGGGCCGTACCGGCCGTGCGGCCGGTACGGCCCCCTGGGACGCGTACGGGATGTTCTTCTTCGTGGTTCTTGGTGGTTGTGCGTGGTCTTCGTCGTCTTCGTGGTTCTTCGTCCGGGGCGCGACGTGGGCGCGTCCGGGGGATCAGGCCCCGTCGGTGCGGTTCCGGCCGCGGAGCCGCGAGTCGGCGGCCCGGAGGCGCTTCGCGCGCACGATCTCGGGGTCGCGCGGGTCGAGGGACTCGGGGAAGGCGGCCGTCTCGTCCGTGTACCGGCGGTACCGGGCCGGCCGTCGTGCTTTCTCGATCCGCGTCTGTCGCATACGACCTCCCGACTCGCGGCCACGTGGGTGCCCGCTGTCACGACCGCCTCGGACCACCGGCCGGAATGCCGGTGCGGACCGCCGGGCGGACCGCCGCTGCGGCCCGTCCGCCGGCCCCGGTGATCGCCCGAAGCACGGACCCCCCACCTTCCCGCTTACCGGCCGCCGTAACCCATCCGGCCCGTATCAGTCCCGACGGACCCGCCTCCCGGGCTGCACGGGACCGCCTCCCGCGCCCTCCGCGACCACCCCGGACCCCCACCTCCGCCGTCCCCGGCCCCCGCCGTGCTGTCGGTGTCCGCCAGTAGGGTGTGTTGCATGGCCGACCCCTCCAGCTACCGCCCCAGACCGGGTGAGATCCCCGACTCGCCGGGGGTCTACCGGTTCCGCGACGAGCACCGCCGGGTGATCTACGTCGGGAAGGCGAAGAGCCTGCGCCAGCGCCTGGCGAACTACTTCCAGGACCTGGCCGGGCTGCACCCGCGCACCCGGTCGATGGTGACCACGGCCGCGTCCGTGGAGTGGACGGTGGTCTCGACCGAGGTCGAGGCGCTGCAGCTGGAGTACTCCTGGATCAAGGAGTTCGACCCCCGGTTCAACGTCAAGTACCGCGACGACAAGAGCTACCCGTACCTCGCGGTGACGATGAACGAGGAGTACCCGCGCGTGCAGGTGATGCGCGGTCACAAGAAGAAGGGCGTGCGCTACTTCGGCCCGTACGCGCACGCGTGGGCGATCCGCGACACCGTGGACCTGATGCTGCGCGTCTTCCCGGTGCGCACGTGCTCGGCGGGCGTGTTCAAGAACGCCGCCCGCACCGGCCGCCCCTGCCTGCTCGGTTACATCGGCAAGTGCTCGGCGCCCTGCGTGGAGCGGATCTCCGCCGAGGACCACCGGGAGCTGGCCGAGGAGTTCTGCGACTTCATGGCCGGCCGCACCGGCACCTATCTGCGCCGTCTGGAGCGGCAGATGGCGGAGGCGGCCGAGGACATGGAGTACGAGCGGGCCGCGCGCCTGCGCGACGACATCGGCGCGCTGAAGAAGGCCATGGAGAAGAACGCGGTGGTGCTGGCGGACGCCACCGACGCGGACCTGATCGCGGTCGCCGAGGACGAGCTGGAGGCCGCCGTCCAGATCTTCCACGTGCGCGGCGGGCGCGTGCGCGGCCAGCGCGGCTGGGTCACGGACAAGGTCGAGGAGATCACCACCGGCGCCCTGGTGGAGCACGCACTGCAGCAGCTCTACGGCGAGGAGACCGGCGACGCCGTGCCGCGCGAGGTGCTGGTCCCCGCCCTGCCGGACCCGGTGGAGCCGGTGCAGGAGTGGCTCACCGGGCGGCGCGGTTCGAGCGTCTCCCTGCGCGTCCCGCAGCGCGGCGACAAGAAGGCCCTGATGGAGACGGTCCAGCGCAACGCCCAGCAGGCGCTCGTGCTGCACAAGACCAAGCGCGCCTCCGACCTCACCACGCGCTCGCGCGCGCTGGAGGAGATCAGCGACGCCCTGGGCCTGGACAGCGCACCGCTGCGGATCGAGTGCTACGACATCTCGCACCTCCAGGGCGACGACGTCGTGGCCTCCATGGTCGTCTTCGAGGACGGGCTGGCCCGCAAGAGCGAGTACCGGCGCTTCCAGATCAAGGGCTTCGCCGGCCAGGACGACGTGCGGTCCATGCACGAGGTGATCACCCGCCGCTTCCGCCGCTACCTGGCGGAGAAGGAGCGCACGGGGGAGTGGACCGACGGCGAGGAGCCGGGCGCCGTGGCGGAGCCGGGCGCCGTGCCGGAGGCGGGGACGGACGGCGAGGGTCTCGGCGAGCCGCCCGCGAGCACCCTCACCGAGGACGACGGGCGCCCCAAGCGGTTCGCGTACCCGCCGCAGCTCGTCGTGGTGGACGGCGGCGCGCCGCAGGTCGCGGCGGCCCAGCGGGCGCTGGACGAGCTGGGCATCGACGACATCGCGGTGTGCGGTCTCGCCAAGCGGCTGGAGGAGGTGTGGCTGCCCGGGGACGACGACCCGGTGGTGCTGCCCCGGACGAGCGAGGGCCTGTACCTGCTGCAGCGCATCCGGGACGAGGCGCACCGCTTCGCGATCACCTATCAGCGCGCCAAGCGCGCCAAGCGCTTCCGCTCCAGCCCTCTGGACGAGGTGCCCGGCCTCGGCGAGACCCGGAAGCAGGCGCTGATCAAGCACTTCGGTTCGTTGAAGCGGCTGCGGTCGGCGACAATCGATCAGATCTGTGACGTTCCGGGCATAGGCCGTAAGACGGCCGAGACGGTCGTCGCGGCTCTCGCCCAGGCCGCACCCGGCGGCCCCGCCGTGAACACGGCGACGGGCGAGATCATGGATGACACGGAAGAGCCCGGGCAGCAGACGGGTTCTCCGGGGGAGCCCGTGTCCACGGGCGCCCCGGACGAACGACGGGGGCAGGAGCGATGACCGAGCACGAGACAGGGCCCGGGGACCGGGCGGCACAGCAGGCAGGCGGGGCCACGGCCCGCGCCGGCGTCCGGCAGGACAACGGAGCACAGGTGAAGACGGGCAAGGACAACGGCGGGGTGCCCGAGGTGGGCATCCCCGAGCTGGTGATCATCTCCGGGATGTCCGGGGCCGGCCGGTCGACGGCCGCGAAGTGTCTGGAGGACCTCGGCTGGTTCGTCGTCGACAACCTGCCGCCGGCGCTGATCCCCACCATGGTGGAGCTCGGCGCGCGCTCCCAGGGCAACGTGGCGCGGATCGCGGTCGTCGTCGACGTCCGCGGCCGGCGCTTCTTCGACAACCTGCGCGAGTCCCTCGCCGACCTCGACGCGCGCGGGGTCACCCGTCGCACGGTCTTCCTGGAGTCCTCCGACGAGGCTCTGGTGCGCCGCTTCGAGTCGGTGCGCCGTCCGCACCCGCTCCAGGGCGACGGCCGGATCGTCGACGGCATCGCCGCCGAGCGGGAGCTGCTGCGCGAGCTGCGCGGCGACGCCGACCTGGTGATCGACACCTCCGGGCTCAACGTGCACGAGCTGCGCGCGAAGATGCACGCGCAGTTCGCCGGCGAGGAGGAGCCCGAGCTGCGGGCCACCGTGATGTCCTTCGGCTTCAAGTACGGCCTGCCGGTCGACGCCGACCTGGTCGTGGACATGCGGTTCCTGCCCAACCCGCACTGGATCCCGGAGCTGCGCCCCTACACCGGCCTCAACGAGGAGGTGGCGTCGTACGTCTTCAACCAGCCCGGCGCCAAGGAGTTCCTCGACCGGTACGCCGAGCTGCTGCGCCTGGTCGCCGCGGGCTACCGCCGTGAGGGCAAGCGCTACGTGACCATCGCGGTCGGCTGCACGGGCGGCAAGCACCGCTCGGTCGCCATGTCGGAGAAGCTCGCCGCCCGGCTCGCCGCGGAGGGTGTGGAGACGGTGGTCGTCCACCGGGACATGGGACGGGAATGACACGACGTACTCCGCGGCTGAGCCGGCTGCGCAGAGCGGTCCCCGAGGGCCGCGCCGGCCGGCCGGCCGAGACGCGTGGCGCGCGCCCGCGCCGCAGGGGTGCCCAGCCCAAGGTCGTCGCCCTCGGCGGCGGCATGGGCCTGTCCGCCTCGCTCGCCGCCCTGCGCCGGATCACCGGCGACCTCACGGCCGTGGTCACCGTCGCCGACGACGGCGGCTCCAGCGGCCGTCTGCGTGACGAACTGGGCGTGCTGCCCCCCGGCGACCTGCGCAAAGCGCTCGCCGCGCTGTGCGGGGACGACGACTGGGGTCAGACCTGGGCGCGCGTCATCCAGCACCGCTTCCAGTCCAAGGGCGACCTGCACGAGCACGCGGTCGGCAATCTGCTGATCGTCGCCCTCTGGGAGCAGCTGGGCGACCACGTCAAGGCGCTGGACCTGGTGGGGCGGCTGCTCGGCGCGCACGGCCGGGTGCTGCCCATGTCCGCCGTGCCGCTGGAGCTCCAGGCGCTGGTCAAGGGGCACGACCCGGAGCGCCCCGACGACATCGACACCGTCCGCGGCCAGGCCACCGTGGCGCTCACCCCCGGCGAGGTGCAGTCGGTGCACCTCGTGCCGAACGACCCGCCGGCCGTGCCCGAGGCGGTCGCGGCGGTGCTCGACGCCGACTGGGTGGTGCTGGGACCCGGCTCCTGGTTCTCCTCGGTGATCCCGCACCTGCTGGTCCCGGAGCTGCTGGACGCCCTCGTCGAGACGAAGGCGCGCCGGGTACTCTCGCTGAACCTCGCCCCGCAGCCGGGAGAAACCGAGGGCTTCTCCCCGCAGCGTCATTTGGAGGTTTTGGGGCGACACGCCCCTAAACTCGCCCTGGACGTGGTGCTGGCCGACGAGGCCGCCGTGCCCGACCGCGACTTGCTGACCGATGCCGCCAAGCGGTTCGGCGCCGCGGTCGAGCTGGCCCCCGTGGCCCGGCCCGACGGAAGCCCCCGGCACGACCCGGAGCTGTTGGCCGCCGCGTACGACCGTATTTTTCGGATGCATGGAAGGATCGGCCCATGGCGATGACGGCAGCGGTGAAGGACGAGATCAGCCGGCTCCCCGTCACCCGTACCTGCTGCAGGAAGGCGGAGGTCTCCGCCATTCTGCGGTTCGCCGGCGGCCTCCACCTGGTCAGCGGGCGCATTGTGATCGAGGCGGAGCTGGACACCGCCATGGCCGCCCGGCGGCTCAAGCGGGACATCCTGGAGATCTTCGGCCACAGCTCCGAACTGATCGTGATGGCGCCGGGCGGACTGCGCCGCGGCTCGCGCTATGTGGTGCGCGTGGTCGCGGGCGGTGACCAGCTCGCCCGTCAGACCGGTCTGGTGGACGGCCGGGGCCGTCCGATCCGCGGCCTGCCCCCGCAGGTGGTCTCGGGGGCCACCTGCGACGCCGAGGCCGCCTGGCGGGGCGCGTTCCTCGCGCACGGCTCCCTCACCGAGCCCGGCCGCTCCTCCTCCCTCGAGGTGACCTGCCCGGGTCCTGAGGCCGCGCTCGCCCTGGTCGGCGCCGCCCGCCGGCTGCACATCGCCGCCAAGGCGCGCGAGGTGCGCGGCGTGGACCGTGTGGTCGTCCGGGACGGCGACGCGATCGGCGCGCTGCTCACCCGGCTGGGCGCGCACGAGTCGGTGCTGGCCTGGGAGGAACGCCGGATGCGCCGGGAGGTGCGCGCCACGGCGAACCGGCTGGCCAACTTCGACGACGCCAACCTGCGCCGTTCCGCCCGCGCCGCCGTCGCGGCCGGCGCCAGGGTGCAGCGCGCGCTGGAGATCCTCGGCGACGACGTGCCCGAGCACCTCGCCGCGGCCGGCCGGCTGCGCATGGAGCACAAGCAGGCCTCCCTGGAGGAGCTGGGCGCGCTCGCCGACCCGCCGCTCACCAAGGACGCGGTGGCCGGACGCATCCGCCGGCTGCTGGCCATGGCCGACAAGCGCGCCCAGGACCTCGGCATCCCGGGCACGGAGGCCAACCTCAGCGAGGAACTGGACGACAAGATCGGCGTCTGACCCGGCCGGGCGACCGTCCACCGACACCCGATCAGAACACCGGCGCCGCCGCCCACTTGGGTGACCGGCGCCGGTTTCTTGTGTCGTGGCGGCGCCCTTGACTCGATCATGTTGTGTCATGAGCCTGGCATCTGTTCGCCGCCGTGGCGGACCTCTTTCAGGGGGGGCTCATGAGACGAAGAGCGAGATCGATCCTCGCTGTCGGCACGCTCCTGCTCGGCGGAGCCGGCTTCGCACCTGTCGCCCAGGCACAGCCCGCACCGCCCTCGCCCGGTGATCCCGGCGAGGTCAAGGTCTACCGCGCCGACGTCACACGGCAGCAGGTACCCCTGCTGCTGGCGGCGGGGCAGGACGGTCACGAACTCGGCGAGCGGGTGCCCGAGCGGGGCACGGCCGCCGTCGAGGTGTACCTCACCGAGGGCCAGGCCCGGAAGCTGGAGCAACAGGGCGTCGACCTCACCGAGCACACGCTTCCCGCCCGGGCCGAGAAGCGCGTGGCGGACGCCGCCGAGGGCGTGTTCCGGCCGTACAGCGGCACGGGCGGCCTCAAGGAGGAGATCCTGCGCACCGCGCAGCGCAACCCCTCCCTCACCAAGGTCGTCTCCATCGGGAAGACGATCCAGGGCAAGGACATCCTCGCCCTGAAGCTCACCAAGCACGCCCGCACCAGCAAGGACGGCTCCCGGCCGGCCGTCCTCTACATGGCCAACCAGCACGCCCGTGAGTGGATCACGCCGGAGATGACCCGCCGGCTGATGCACCACTACCTGGACCGCTACCGGACCGACAGGCGGATCAAGCGGATCGTCGACACCACCGAGCTGTGGTTCGTCCTCTCCGCCAACCCCGACGGATACGACTACACGTTCGCCGACGACGCGAACCGCCTGTGGCGCAAGAACCTGCGGGACGTCAACGGCGACGGGAAGATCGGCTCCGGCGACGGTGTCGACCTCAACCGGAACTTCCCCTACAAGTGGGGCTACGACGACGAGGGCTCCTCGCCCAGCCCCTCCAGCCAGACCTACCGGGGCGCCTCCCCGGGCTCCGAGCCCGAGACCAAGGCGATCGACGCCTTCCAGAGGCGCATCGGCTTCACCTACGGCATCAACTACCACTCCGCGGCCGAGCTGCTCCTCTACGGGGTCGGCTGGCAGGTGGCCACGCCGACCCCCGACGACGTGCTGTACAAGGCGCTCGCGGGCACGCCGGACAACTCGGCGATCCCCGGCTACCACCCGCAGCTCTCCTCCGAGCTGTACACCACCAACGGCGAGGCCGACGGGCACGCGGCCAACGTCAACGGCATGGCGATGTTCACCCCGGAGATGTCGACCTGTCAGACCGCCTCCGCGTACGACCCCGACGACGCCTGGGAGCCCGGCGACTGCCGTTCGATCTTCACCTTCCCGGACGACGAGAAGCTGATCCAGCAGGAGTTCGCCAAGAACGTCCCGTTCGCGCTCTCCGTCGCCGAGAGCGCCGCGCACCCCGACCGGCCGTCCTCCGCGGTCGGCCTGGAGGCCGCGGACTTCACCCCTGCGGCCTTCACGACGTCCTACGCGCGCGGTGAGGACCAGGAGGTCTCCGTCGTGGCCCGCAAGGCGGTGCGCGACAAGGAGCTGCGGTACCGGGTCAACGGCGGCCGCACCCACAGCGCGGACCTCCGGCCCTGGCGGGGCGGCGAGCGCTACGGCGGCGAGGACGACCTCTACTTCGACGAGTACCGCGCCAAGGTCCGGCACGGGGAGCCCGGCGACCGGGTCGAGGTGTGGTTCACCGGCAAGGCCCGCGGCGGCAAGAAGGCGTCGAGCAAGCCCTTCGCCTACACCGTGGCCGAGCGGCCCCGCGCGGACGTCCTCCTCGTGTCCGAGGAGGGCGCGAAGGCCACGGGCACGAAGACCTACCTCGACGCGCTCCGGGCGAACGGCCGCAGCGCCGCCGTCTGGGACGTGGCCGAGAAGGGCGCGCCGGACGCGCTCGGCGTGCTGAGCCACTTCCGCACCGTCGTCCACCACACCGGGGCGGCCGTCCCGGGCGTCGCCACCCAGCTCCAGCTGCGGGCCCACCTCAACGAGGGCGGCCGGCTGATCGAGGCGGGCGAGCAGGCCGGTGGCAGCGTCGACCTCGGCGACGGCGTCCTGTCCGACGACTTCAGCCAGTACTACCTGGGCGCCTACTCCCGCACCGCCACCTCCGGCGCCACCGCGTTCACCGGCGCCGGACGCCTCTCCGGCACCGGCGGGCCGCTCGGCGACGCGCCCGGGAACCCGCTCGACCGGCCCGGCAGCTACGCCCTGACCTCCGACGAGCTGCCGCCCGCCACGTACCCGCAGTTCGCGAGCGCCGGCGCCGGGTCGTTCACCGGCACGGTCAACCCGTACGGGCCCTACGCGGGTTCCTTCACGGCGGCCGCCGTGCACACCGACGACGGCTACAAGCGCCTCACCCGCACCGTCGACCTCACCGGTGTCACCGCCGCCGAGCGGCCCACGCTGCGCACCCGTCTGCTGTGGGACACCGAGCCGGGCTACGACAACGTGATCGTCGAGGCGCGCACGGCCGGCGGCGACGACTGGACGACGCTGCCCGAGGCGGGCGGCGCCACCCGCACCACCGTGCCGTCCGAGTGCGCGGCCGGGTTCTACCTCGCCGGGCACCCCTGGCTGGAGCACTACCTGACCCTCGGCGGCGACGGCTGCGCGGCCACCGGCACCACCGGCGCCTGGAACAGCCTCACCGGGTCCTCCGGCGGCTGGCAGCAGGTGGAGTTCGACCTGAGCGCCTACGCGGGCCGGACGGCCGAGGTGTCGGTCGCCTACGTCACCGACCCGGGCAGCGGCGGCCGGGGCGTCCTCGCCGACGAGGCCTCGCTGGTCGTGGGAGGGACCGTGACCGAGACCGAGGGCTTCGAGGAGTCCCTGGGCGCCTGGCGGGCCTCCGGACCGCCCCCGGGCAGCCCGGCCGTGCTGAAGGACTGGACCCGCACCGGGGAGCTGTTCCGGACGTACGCGGCGGTCACCACGGAGGACACCGTGCTGCTGGGCTTCGGCCTGGAGCACCTCGCCTCGGCGGCCGACCGGGCGGCTCTGCTGAGGAAGGCGCTGGCCGCCGTCCGCGGGTGACACCGGCGCCGGCGAAACCGGTCACGGACGGCGAAAAGGGGTGACTGAAGACCGTCGCCCTGGGGCGGTCCGTACCCTACTGGCGGGTACGGGCCGCACTGCCGGGTATGGGACAACTCGATGTCACGGCCGGGGCCCTGGAGAGGTAGGGTCGGCAGTGGTCGGGGACATCCCAAATACAGCTCGCCGGCGTCAGAGCCGGCGTACCAACGAGGAGATCGGTTCGTGACGATCCGCGTAGGCATCAACGGGTTTGGCCGCATCGGTCGGAACTACTTCCGCGCACTGCTGGAGCAGGGCGCCGACATCGAGATCGTGGCCGTCAACGACCTGGGCGACACGGCGACCACCGCGCACCTGCTGAAGTACGACACCGTCCTGGGCCGTCTCAAGCAGGAGGTCTCGCACACCGAGGACACCATCACCGTCGGCGGCAAGACGGTCAAGGTCCTCTCCGAGCGCAACCCCGCCGACATCCCGTGGGGCGAGCTGGGCGTCGACATCGTCATCGAGTCGACCGGCATCTTCACCAAGAAGGAAGACGCCGAGAAGCACATCGCCGGCGGCGCCAAGAAGGTCATCATCTCCGCCCCGGCGAAGAACGAGGACATCACCCTCGTCATGGGCGTGAACCACGAGCAGTACGACTCGGCGAACCACCACGTCATCTCCAACGCCTCCTGCACCACCAACTGTGTGGCGCCCATGGCGAAGGTGCTCGACGAGAACTTCGGCATCGTCAAGGGCCTGATGACGACGGTGCACGCGTACACGAACGACCAGCGCATCCTGGACTTCCCGCACAAGGACCTGCGCCGCGCCCGTGCCGCCGCCGAGAACATCATCCCGACGACCACCGGTGCCGCGAAGGCCACCGCCCTGGTGCTGCCGCAGCTCAAGGGCAAGCTGGACGGCATGGCCATGCGCGTCCCGGTCCCGACCGGCTCCGTCACGGACCTGGTGGTCGAGCTCTCCCGCGAGGTCACCAAGGAAGAGGTCAACGCCGCCTTCCAGAAGGCCGCCGAGGGCGAGCTGAAGGGCTACCTGGAGTACACGGAGGACGCGATCGTCTCCTCCGACATCGTCAACGCCCCGGCGTCCTGCACCTTCGACTCCTCCCTGACCATGGTCCAGGAGGGCAAGAACGTGAAGGTCATCGGCTGGTACGACAACGAGTGGGGTTACAGCAACCGCCTCGTCGACCTGACGGTCTTCATCGGCAACCAGCTCTGATCGTGGAGCGGACGGCCTGATATGAGTGCAGGGCTCGGACGGCGCGGCGACGCGCCGTCCGAGCCCTGACGCACGTATCGGAACGGTCGCCCTCTTTCGATCACGAGCGATCATGAGCGAACAGGTCGCTGAACACGTTGCTCTGACAGGGAGCCCCCTATGAAGACGATCGACGAACTCCTCTCCGAAGGCGTCGCGGGCAAGCGGGTCTTCGTCCGCGCCGACCTCAACGTGCCGCTGGACGGCACCGCCATCACCGACGACGGCCGCATCCGCGCCGTGCTGCCCACCGTCAAGGCGCTCGCCGCCGCGGGCGCGCGGGTGGTCGTCGCCTCGCACCTGGGCCGCCCCAAGGGCGCCCCGGACCCCGCCTTCTCGCTCGGCCCCGCCGCCGCGCGCCTCGGTGAACTCCTCGGCGCGGACGTCGCGTTCGCCACCGACACGGTCGGCGAGTCCGCCTCCTCGACCGTCGCGGGCCTTGCCGACGGCCAGGTCGCGGTCGTCGAGAACCTGCGCTTCAACGCGGGCGAGACCAGCAAGGACGACGCCGAGCGCGGCGCCTTCGCCGACCGGCTGGCCGCCCTCGCCGACGTCTACGTCGGCGACGGCTTCGGCGCGGTGCACCGTAAGCACGCCTCGGTCTTCGACCTCCCGGCCCGCCTGCCGCACTACGCCGGGTACCTCATCGCCACCGAGGTCGGCGTGCTGAAGAAGCTCACCGACGACGTCAAGCGCCCCTACGTGGTCGCCCTCGGCGGCGCCAAGGTCTCCGACAAGCTGGCCGTCATCGACCAGCTGCTCGGCAAGGCCGACCGCATCCTCATCGGCGGCGGCATGGCGTACACCTTCCTCAAGGCCAAGGGGTACGAGGTCGGCTCGTCCCTGCTCCAGGAGGACCAGATCCCGGCCGTCCAGGAGTACCTGGAGCGCGCCGAGAAGAGCGGCGTCGAGCTGGTGCTGCCGGTCGACACCCTGGTCGCCGGCGAGTTCCCCGACATGAAGGCCAAGGCGCCGGGCAACCCCGACACCGTCGCCGCGGACGCCATGCCGGCCGGGAAGATGGGCCTGGACATCGGTCCGGAGACCCGCAAGCTCTACGCCTCGAAGCTCGCCGACGCCGCCACCGTCTTCTGGAACGGCCCCATGGGCGTCTTCGAGCACCCCGACTACGCCGAGGGCACCAAGGCGGTCGCCCAGGCCCTCCTCGACTCCCCGGGCTTCACCGTGGTCGGCGGCGGGGACTCCGCCGCCGCGGTCCGTACCCTGGGCTTCGACGAGCAGGCATTCGGCCACATCTCGACCGGCGGCGGCGCCTCCCTCGAATACCTCGAGGGCAAGACGCTCCCCGGCCTCGCAGCACTGGAGGACTGACCCTCAATGACCACCCGTACGCCGCTGATGGCGGGCAACTGGAAGATGAACCTCAACCACCTCGAGGCCATCGCCCACGTCCAGAAGCTCGCCTTCGCCCTGGCCGACAAGGACTACGAGGCCGTCGAGGTCGCCGTCCTGCCGCCGTTCACCGACCTGCGCTCCGTGCAGACCCTGGTCGACGGCGACAAGCTGAAGATCAAGTACGGCGCCCAGGACATCTCGGCCCATGACGGCGGCGCCTACACCGGCGAGATCTCCGGCCCCATGCTGGCCAAGCTGAAGTGCACCTACGTGGCGGTCGGCCACTCCGAGCGCCGCCAGTACCACGCCGAGACCGACGAGATCGTGAACGCCAAGGTGAAGGCCGCCTTCAAGCACGACATCACCCCGATCCTGTGCGTCGGCGAGGAGCTGGAGGTCCGTGAGGCGGGCAACCACGTCTCCCACACCCTCGCCCAGGTCGAGGGCGGTCTCAAGGACGTCCCGGCCGAGCAGGCCGAGTCCGTCGTGATCGCCTACGAGCCGGTGTGGGCCATCGGCACCGGCAAGGTCTGCGGCGCCGAGGACGCCCAGGAGGTCTGCGCGGCCGTCCGCGGCAAGCTCGCCGAGCTGTACTCCCAGGAGCTGGCCGACAAGGTCCGCATCCAGTACGGCGGCTCCGTGAAGTCCGGCAACGTCGCCGAGATCATGGCGCAGGCCGACATCGACGGCGCCCTGGTCGGCGGCGCCTCGCTGGACGCCGACGAGTTCGTGAAGATCATCCGCTTCCGCGACCAGTGAGCGGCCGGGGGTGCGCCCGCCCGCGGGCGCACCCCCGGAGCGGGAGTAGGCCGCAGGGCTGATCCGTCGTACTCTTGCGGGGTCCAGTCCCGTGCTGGACCCCGTGTCGTCCATCCGTTTCCGAGGAAGTTGGTCCAGCCGTGGTTCTGGGGTTCTCCATCGCCCTGATCGTCTTCAGCCTGCTGCTGATGCTGCTGGTGCTGATGCACAAGGGGAAGGGCGGCGGCCTCTCCGACATGTTCGGTGGTGGCATGCAGTCGTCCGTCGGCGGCTCCTCGGTCGCCGAGCGCAACCTCGACCGGATCACGGTCGTGGTCGGTCTGCTCTGGTTCGCGTGCATCGTGGTGCTCGGCATCACGATGAAGATGAACAACTGACCCACGCGGCGCGATCCGCCCGTATTCCCCACGTAACGCCCCATGTTCGGTACGCGCAGCTGAGCGCGGCCTATCATGGGGCTTGCGTCTGGATGCGGAGACAGGTAACTCCTATCACTGGACGCGCGTTGGGCCTTACGTAGACTGAGGCGCTCGCAGCGAAGCGGTACGCCGACTCGCTTCGCGGCACCATTACGCAGGGAGTTACGACCGTGGCAAGTGGCAACGCGATCCGGGGAAGCCGGGTCGGGGCGGGGCCGATGGGCGAGGCCGAGCGCGGCGAGTCCGCGCCGCGGCTGCGCATCTCCTTCTGGTGCTCCAACGGGCACGAGACACAGCCGAGCTTCGCGAGCGACGCGCAGGTGCCCGACACCTGGGACTGCCCCCGCTGCGGATTCCCGGCCGGGCAGGACCGTGACAACCCGCCGGACCCGCCGCGCACCGAGCCCTACAAGACGCACCTCGCCTATGTGCGTGAGCGGCGCAGCGACGCGGACGGCGAGGCGATCCTCGCCGAGGCGCTCGCCAAGCTGCGGGGCGAGATCTGACCCCTGGCGCACACCGGGCGCCCTTCGCCTGCCGTCCCGCCGGTTCGCTCTCCGGACTCTTCCGTCCTCCGTACGACTGATCAATTAGGTTGGGATCAGTCGGCACAGCGGGGACATCCAAGGAAGAAGGCTGAAGTCCGAGATGAACGCAGAGGGCCGTAGCAGGCTCAACCAGACGCCCGAGTGGACCGCACTGGCCAAGCACCGTGAGGAGCTCGGCGAGGTGCGGCTGCGCGAGCTGTTCGAGGCCGACCCGGACCGCGGCACCGGCTACACCCTCCGGGTCGGTGACCTGTACGTCGACTACTCCAAGCATCTGGTCACCGACGAGACGCTGCGGCTGTTGCGTGAACTGGCGGCGGCGACGGACGTGTTCGGGTTGCGGGACGCGATGTTCCGCGGGGAGCGGATCAACACCACCGAGGACCGGG
>BMVA01000001.1 GCA_014650475.1 Streptomyces albogriseolus | reverse complement strand
ATCATCCTGGCGCTGGACACGGTGAAGAAGCTCGCCGACGAGGAGATGAAGGTCGTCGTCGACCCGGAGCAGGGGATGACGCGGATCACGAAGCTGATGGACCCGGCGGAGGCGACGGGTGAGTACATCGGCGTGACGCTGATCGAGGGCGGGGCGGCGGAGGCGCTGGCGGACGCGTTGAAGGCGACGTTCGAGCGGGACCCGCAGCTGTACTACGAGGACGGCTACCAGGAGCTGGTGAACCGGGGTTTCCGGATCGACGTGGCGCCGATCGGCGACGTCCGGTGGGTCGAGATCGACAACCACGACGACCTCGCCCGCGGACGGGAGATCGCGTGCCAGTACTGACCCGGCTCATCCCCTCGCCGGTCGTCGTCGACATCCGCCCCGGCGCCCTCGACGACCTGGCCTGCGTCCTCGCGGACGAGCGCATCTCGCAGTCCGGCCGGCTCGCCATCGCCGTCAGCGGCGGCTCCGGCGCCCGGCTGCGCGACCGCGTCGCGCCCTCGCTGCCCGGCGCCGACTGGTTCGAGGTCGGCGGCGGCACCATCGACGACGCGGTCCGGCTGGCCGGCGCCATCCAGGGCGGCCGCTACGACGCGGTCGTCGGCCTCGGCGGCGGGAAGATCATCGACTGCGCCAAGTTCGCCTCGGCGCGCGTCGGCCTGCCCCTGGTCGCGGTCGCCACCAACCTGGCGCACGACGGCCTGTGCTCGCCGGTCGCCACCCTCGACAACGACGCGGGACGCGGCTCCTACGGCGTGCCCAACCCGATCGCGGTCGTGATCGACCTCAACGTCATCCGCGAGGCCCCGGTCCGGTTCGTCCGCTCCGGCATCGGCGACGTCGTCTCCAACATCTCCGCCGTCGCCGACTGGGAGCTGTCCCACCGCGTCAACGGCGAGAAGGTCGACGGACTCGCCGCCGCCATGGCCCGCCAGGCCGGCGAGGCCGTGCTCCGGCACCCGGGCGGCGTCGGCGACGACGCCTTCCTCCAGGTGCTGGCCGAGGCGCTGGTCCTCACCGGCATCTCGATGTCCGTGTCCGGCGACTCCCGGCCCTCCTCCGGCGCCTGCCACGAGATCAACCACGCCTTCGACCTGCTCTACCCGCAGCGCGCCGCCGCCCACGGCGAGCAGTGCGGACTGGGCGCCGCCTTCGCGATGTACCTGCGCGGCGCGCACGAGGAGTCGGCGGCCATGGCCGAGGTGCTGCGCCGGCACGGACTGCCGGTGCTCCCCGAGGAGATCGGGTTCTCCGCCGACGAGTTCGTCCGCGTCGTCGAGTACGCCCCCGAGACCCGCCCCGGCCGCTTCACCATCCTCGAACACCTCGCCCTGACCACCGAACAGATCAAGGACGTCTACGCCGACTATGTCAAGGCCATCGGTAGCTGAACTCCGTCCGGTCGTGCACCCCGCGGGGGTCAAGGACCGGCGCAGCGGTGAGCACTGGATGGGACGCCTCTACATGCGCGAGGTGTCCCTGCGGGTCGACCGCTACCTGGTGAACACCCGGGTCACCCCCAACCAGCTCACGTATCTGATGACCGTCTGCGGTGTCCTCGCGGCCCCCGCCCTCCTGGTGCCCGGCATCACGGGGGCGGTCCTCGGGGTGGTCGCGGTCCAGCTGTACCTGCTGCTCGACTGCGTCGACGGCGAGATCGCCCGCTGGCGCAAGCAGTACTCCCTCGGCGGCGTCTACATGGACCGGGTCGGCGCCTACCTGACCGACGCCGCCGTACTGGTCGGTCTCGGCCTGCGCGCCGCCGACCTGTGGGGGACCGGCCGCATCGACTGGCTGTGGGCCTTCCTCGGCACCCTCGCCGCGCTGGGCGCGATACTCATCAAGGCGGAGACCGACCTGGTCGGTGTCGCCCGCCACCAGAACGGACTGCCCCCGGTGAAGGAGTCCGCCTCCGAGCCGCGCTCCTCCGGCATGGCGCTGGCCCGCCGGGCCGCCGCCGCCCTGAAGTTCCACCGGCTGATCCTGGGCATAGAGGCGTCCCTGCTGATCCTGCTCCTCGCGATCCTCGACGCATCCCGGGGCGACCTGTTCTTCACCCGCCTCGGCACCGCGGTCCTGGCCGGGATCGCGCTGCTGCAGACCCTGCTGCACCTCGTGTCCGTCCTCGTCTCGAGCAGGCTGAAGTGAGCGCGGGCATGAAGGTCGGCGCGGTCGTCATCACGATGGGCAACCGCCCCGACGAACTGCGGGCCCTGCTCGACTCGGTCGCCAAGCAGGACGGCGACCCCGTACAGGTCGTGGTCGTCGGCAACGGCTCGCCCGTGCCGGACGTGCCCGAAGGGGTCAAGACCGTCGAGCTGCCCGAGAACCTCGGCATCCCCGGCGGGCGCAACGTGGGCATCGAGGCGTTCGGGCCCAGCGGCCGGGACGTCGACATCCTGCTCTTCCTCGACGACGACGGCCTGCTCGCGCACACCGACACCGCCGAGCTGTGCCGGAAGGCGTTCGCCGACGACCCCTCGCTCGGCATCATCAGCTTCCGCATCGCCGACCCGGACACCGGCGTCACCCAGCGCCGGCACGTGCCCCGGCTGCGCGCCTCCGACCCGATGCGCTCCTCCCGCGTGACCACCTTCCTCGGCGGCGCCAACGCGGTGCGCACCCAGGTCCTCGCGGAGGTCGGCGGCCTGCCGGACGAGTTCTTCTACGCCCACGAGGAGACCGATCTGGCCTGGCGCGCCCTCGACGCGGGCTGGATGATCGACTACCGGTCCGACATGGTGCTGTACCACCCGACGACCGCCCCCTCGCGGCACGCGGTGTACCACCGCATGGTGGCCCGCAACCGCGTCTGG
Organism: Streptomyces albogriseolus; assembly: GCA_014650475.1. Lineage (GTDB taxonomy): Bacteria > Actinomycetota > Actinomycetes > Streptomycetales > Streptomycetaceae > Streptomyces > Streptomyces albogriseolus. The sequence continues at coordinate 734,063 of BMVA01000001.1, read as the reverse complement.
CTCGCCCGGCGCAACCTGCCCGCCCCGCTCGTCCCGGTGTACCTGGGCGTGTGGCTGCTCCTCACCCTCCTGCGCCGCCCCTCGGGCCCCGCCCTCAAGGCGTGGTTCGGCGGCTTCAAGGAGGGCTGGACCTCGCCCTGCGGCCCCCGCCGCCCCATGAAGTGGCGTACGGTGTGGCGGCTGACCCGGCTGGGCCGGCCCCCGGTGATCTGACAAGCTTCGAGTCCGGGGATCCGGCCCCACCCGGTCCCCGGCTCCTGGCCGGCCCGCTCGGGCCACGCACATCGAGGACGAAAGTTATCCACCCGTGAGTGAGACTACGCACGACGGCACGGTCGCGGTCGGCGCGCCCGTGTCGCCCGACGAGGGCCTTACGGCGGCCGAGCTGGCCGCGAAGTACGGGCTGTCCGTGAGCGGCGCCCGCCCGTCCCTCGGCGAGTACGTCCGTCAGCTGTGGGGGCGGCGGCACTTCATCCTGGCCTTCTCGCAGGCCAAGCTGACCGCCCAGTACAGCAAGGCGAAGCTCGGGCAGCTGTGGCAGGTGGCGACGCCGCTGCTGAACGCGGCGGTGTACTTCTTCATCTTCGGTCTGCTGCTGGGCGCCCGGCGCGGAATCCCGAGCGACGTGTACGTGCCGTTCCTGGTGACGGGCGTGTTCGTGTTCACCTTCACCCAGAGCTCGGTGCTGGCCGGTGTGCGGGCGATCTCGGGGAACCTGGGCCTGGTGCGGGCGCTGCACTTCCCGCGGGCGTCGCTGCCGATCTCGTTCGCGCTCCAGCAGCTCCAGCAGCTGCTGTTCTCGATGATCGTCCTGGTCGTCATCATGGTGGCGTTCCGGAGCTATCCGGACCTGTCGTGGCTGCTGGTGCTGCCGGCGCTGGCGCTGCAGTTCGTGTTCAACACGGGTCTGGCGCTGATCTTCGCGCGGATGGGCAGCAAGACGCCCGACCTGGCGCAGCTGATGCCGTTCGTGCTGCGGACCTGGATGTACGCGTCCGGGGTGATGTTCTCGATCCCGGCGATGCTGGAGGACAAGAACGTGCCGTCCTGGGTGGCGGACGTGCTCCAGTGGAACCCGGCGGCGGTCTACATGGACCTGGTGCGGTTCGCGCTGATCGAGGGGTACGACTCGTCGTACCTGCCGCCGCACGTCTGGGCGTTCGCGCTGGGCTGGGCGGTGCTGGCCGGCGTGGTCGGCTTCGTCTACTTCTGGAAGGCAGAGGAGAGGTACGGCCGTGGCTGACGACAAGACGGGCGCCCGGGTGCCCACCGTCATCGCGGACGACCTGCACATCGTCTACCGCGTGAACGGCGCCCGGTCGGGCAGGGGCAGCGCCACCGCGGCCCTCAGCCGGATCCTCAGGCGCGGCGAGGAGCGGGGCGTGCGCACGGTGCACGCCGTGCGCGGGGTGTCCTTCGTGGCCTACCGCGGCGAGGCCATCGGCCTGATCGGGTCCAACGGCTCCGGCAAGTCGACCCTGCTCCGCGCCATCGCGGGGCTGCTTCCCGCCGAGCGCGGCAAGGTCTACACCGACGGCCAGCCGTCCCTGCTCGGCGTCAACGCGGCCCTGATGAACGACCTCACCGGCGAGCGGAACATCATCCTCGGCGGACTCGCGATGGGCATGTCCCGCGAGGAGATCAAGGAGCGCTACCAGGACATCGTCGACTTCTCCGGGATCAACGAGAAGGGCGACTTCATCACCCTGCCGATGCGCACCTACTCCTCCGGCATGGCCGCCCGCCTGCGCTTCTCCATCGCCGCCGCCAAGGACCACGACGTCCTGATGATCGACGAGGCGCTGGCGACCGGCGACCGGAAGTTCCAGAAGCGCTCCGAGGCCCGCATCCGCGAGCTGCGCAAGGAGGCCGGAACGGTGTTCCTGGTCAGCCACAACAACAAGTCCATCCGCGACACCTGCGACCGGGTGCTGTGGCTGGAGCGCGGCGAGCTGCGCATGGACGGGCCGACCGACGAGGTGCTCCGCGAGTACGAGAAGTTCACCGGCAAGTAGCCCGTTCCGCCCAGGGGCCCGCCGGAACGGTCCGGCGGGGCCCGGCGTCTGCAAAAGATGCGTCAACTCCTCGTGCACGGCGGAATCTTGACGCCGTGCGATGTGTTGTCGTGGAGCCCGGAAGACCCCCGTCGAGGAACGGCGCGTTGTGCAACGTAAGCTATACCGGTCCCGAAAGGCGGCAATCAGGGCCATAATGCCCGACACCCTTCCTCGGCGCCGTCGGGAGGACGCCTGGGCGGCGTGTCCGAAATAGTGTGAATTGGGTCAGCAGTGTAGAACGGGAGATGTGACGGCAATGGCTTCGGAGACTCCCCGGCTGAACTCAGCATGCGCCGTCCTCTTCCCGGGCAGTCCGCGGTGACGGCCGTCGGCCAGGCGCGCCCCGCCGACATCGAACGGGCCACGCTCGACAAGGCCGCCGCCGAGAACTTCCCGGTGGCTCCCTTCTTCCTGCCCAGGGCCTGGCGCCACGACCTCATGGCCGTCTACGGCTTCGCCCGTCTGGTCGACGACATCGGCGACGGCGACCTGGCCCCCGGCGGCGCCGACGCCCGCGCCCTCGGCGTCCCCGACGACGAGGCCGGCGACCGCCTCACCCTGCTGGACGCCCTGGAAGCCGATCTTCGCCGGGTGTTCGACCCGTCGGGACCGGGCCCCCGTCACCCCCTCCTGCTCCGCCTGGAGCCCACGGTCCGCCGCCGTGCGCTGACCCCCGGACCGTTTCTCGGGCTGATCGCCGCGAACCGCCAGGACCAGCTGGTCACGCGCTACGAGACCTACGACGACCTGCTCGCCTACTGCGAGCTGTCGGCCAACCCGGTCGGCCGCCTCGTGCTCGCCGTCACCGGGACCGCCACCCCGGAGCGCATCCGCCGCTCCGACGCGATCTGCACCGCCCTGCAGATCGTCGAGCACCTCCAGGACGTCGCCGAGGACCTCGGCCGCGACCGCATCTATCTGCCCGCCGCGGACATGAAACGTTTCCACGTCCAGGAGGCCGACCTCGCCGCGCCCACCGCCGGCGCCTCGGTGCGCGCACTCGTCGCGTTCCAGGCGCGGCGTGCCCTCGACCTGCTGGACGAGGGCGCACCCCTGGTGGGCAGCGTCCGGGGCCGGCTCAGACTCCTGCTCGCGGGGTTCGTGGCGGGAGGAAGGGCGGCCGTCCGCGCGATCGCGGCCGCCGACTACGACGTACTTCCCGGCCCGCCCAAGCCCGGCACGCCGCAGCTGCTGCGCGAGGCGGGCGTGACTCTGCGAGGAAAGGGGTGATCCGGACCGTGGAGTCCCAGCCATCCGCGTCCGCACCGGTACTCGCCGCCTACAGCTACTGCGAGACCGTCACCGGCCAGCAGGCGCGCAACTTCGCCTACGGCATCCGGCTGCTGCCGACGCCCAAGCGGCGCGCCATGTCCGCCCTGTACGCGTTCTCCCGGCGGGTCGACGACATCGGCGACGGCCCGCTCGCCGACGACGTCAAGGCCGCCCGTCTCGAGGACACCCGCGCGCTGCTCACCCGGATCCGCGAGGGCGCGGTCGAGGAGGACGACACCGACCCGGTCGCGGTCGCCCTCGCCCACGCCGCCGCGCACTTCCCGATCCCCCTCGGCGGCCTGGACGAACTCATCGACGGCGTCCAGATGGACCTGCGTGGCGAGACGTACGAGACCTGGGACGACCTGAAGGTCTACTGCCGCTGTGTCGCGGGCGCCATCGGGCGGCTCTCGCTCGGCGTGTTCGGCACCGAGCCCGGCGCGCGCGGCGTCGAACGCGCCTCCGAGTACGCCGACACGCTGGGTCTGGCGCTCCAGCTCACCAACATCCTGCGCGACGTCCGCGAGGACGCCGGGAACGGGCGTACCTACCTGCCCGCCGACGACCTCGCCAAGTTCGGCTGCTCCGCCGGCTTCGCCGGGCCGACACCGCCGGAGGGCTCGGACTTCGCGGGCCTGGTGCACTTCGAGGTGCGCAGGGCCCGCGCCCTCTTCGCCGAGGGCTACCGCCTGCTCCCCATGCTCGACCGGCGCAGCGGCGCCTGCGTCGCCGCCATGGCCGGCATCTACCGCCGCCTCCTGGACCGCATCGAGCGCGACCCCGAGGCCGTGCTGCGCGGCCGGGTCTCCCTGCCCGGACGGGAGAAGGCGTACGTGGCGGTGCGCGGTCTGTCCGGTCTGGACACCCGGCATGCCGCCCGGCGCACCGTCGGGAGGCGCGCCTGATGGACACCCCGTACCCGGACGGAAAGCGGCGGGCAACCCTCCGCCGCGCCCCCGCGTCCCTCACCGGGACGGCCGGCCGCGCACCTGTCGCGCCCGGCCGGTCAGGGGAGGGCGCATGAGCCACGGCACACGCTCCGAGGGAGCCCCGCGCACGGACGGCCCGGTCCCGCCGGGACGCCACGCCGTCGTGGTCGGCGGCGGACTGGCCGGCACCACCGCCGCCCTCGCCCTCGCCGACGCCGGGGTGCGCGTCACCCTGCTCGAAGGGCGGCCCCGCCTGGGCGGACTCGCCTTCTCCTTCCGGCGCGGCGACCTGACCGTCGACAACGGCCAGCACGTCTACCTGCGCTGCTGCACCGCCTACCGCTGGTTCCTGGACCGCATCGGCGGAGCGGACCTGGCCCCGCTGCAGGACCGCCTCGACGTGCCCGTGGTCGACGCGGACCGTCCCGAGGGCCGGCGGCTGGGCCGGCTGCGGCGCGACCCGCTGCCGGTGCCCCTCCACCTCGGCCGCAGCCTCGCCGCGTACCCCCACCTCTCGCTCGCCGACCGGGCCAGGGTGGGCCGGGCCGCGCTCGCGCTGAAGGGCCTCGACCTCGACGATCCCGCCCTGGACGAGCAGGACTTCGGCAGTTGGCTCGCCGCCCACGGCCAGTCCCCGCGCGCCGTCGAGGCCCTGTGGGACCTGGTCGGGGTCGCCACCCTCAACGCCGTCGCGGGCGACTCCTCGCTGGCGCTCGCCGCGATGGTGTTCAAGACCGGCCTGCTCTCCGACCCCGGCGCCGCCGACATCGGCTGGGCCCGGGTGCCGCTCGGGGAGCTGCACGACCGGCTCGCCCGCGAGGCCCTCGACGCCGCCGGCGTCCGCACCGAGACCCGCGCCCGCGTCACCTCCGTCCGCGCAGGCGGCGACGGCGGCTGGACCGTCGGCATCCCCGGCGAGACGCTCCGCGCCGACGCCGTCGTCCTCGCCGTGCCCCAGCGCGAGGCGTACGCACTGCTGCCCGCGGGCGCGCTCGACGACCCCGGGCGGCTGCTCGGCATCGGCACCGCCCCCATCCTCAACATCCACGTCGTCTACGACCGCACGGTGCTCACCCGGCCCTTCTTCGCCGCCCTCGGCACCCCCGTGCAGTGGGTCTTCGACCGCACCGACGCCTCCGGACTGCGCCGCGGCCAGTACCTGGCGCTGTCCCAGTCGGTCGCCCACGACGACATCGACGCGCCCGTCGCCGACCTGCGCGCGCGGTACCTGCCCGAACTGGAGCGGCTGCTGCCGCGCACCCGCGACGCCGAGGTCCTGGACTTCTTCGTCACCCGGGAGCGCACCGCCACCTTCGCTCCCGCCCCCGGCGTCGGACGCCTCAGGCCCGGCGCCCGCACCAAGGCACCCGGCCTCTACCTGGCCGGAGCGTGGACCGCCACCGGGTGGCCCGCGACCATGGAGAGTGCGGTCCGCAGCGGCGTCGGCGCGGCGGACGCCGCGCTGGGCGCCCTCGGCCGGCCCCGCCCGCGCCACCTCTTCGCCCTCGAGGAGGCGGCCTGATGCTGCAGCGAAGCGGCGCGGCAGGTCCCCGCACCCCCGGTACCGCAACAAGAGGAGAGACTGTGCCCACTGTGCCCCCGGCCTCGCAGGCCGCTCGAAGGACCGCGGTGGACGTGTCCGCGCTCCTGGAGCGCGGCCGGACCCTGGCCACGCCGGTACTGCGGGCGGCCGTCGACCGCCTGGCGCCTCCCATGGACACGGTCGCCGCCTACCACTTCGGCTGGATCGACGCCCAGGGGCGGCCCGCGGACGGCGACGGCGGCAAGGCCGTGCGCCCCGCCCTCGCCGTGCTGTCCGCCGAGGTCACCGGCGCCGCCCCGGAGACCGGCGTGCCCGGCGCGGTCGCCGTCGAGCTGGTCCACAACTTCTCGCTGCTGCACGACGACCTGATGGACGGCGACGAGCAGCGCCGGCACCGCGACACCGTCTGGAAGGTGCACGGCCCCGCCCAGGCCATCCTGGTCGGCGACGCCCTCTTCGCCCTGGCCAACGAGGTGCTGCTGGAACTCGGCACCGTCGAGGCCGGCCGCGCCACGCGCCGCCTCACCCGGGCCAGCCGCGCGCTCATCGACGGGCAGGCCCAGGACATCTCCTACGAGCACCGCGACCGGGTCAGCGTCGAGGAGTGCCTGGAGATGGAGGGCAACAAGACCGGCGCCCTGCTCGCCTGCGCCAGCTCCATCGGCGCGGTCCTCGGCGGCGCGGACGAGCGCACCGCCGACGCCCTGGAGCGCTACGGCCACCACCTGGGCCTGGCCTTCCAGGCGGTCGACGACCTGCTCGGCATCTGGGGCGACCCGGAGTCCACCGGCAAGCAGACCTGGAGCGACCTGCGCCAGCGCAAGAAGTCCCTCCCGGTCGTGGCCGCGCTCGCCGCGGACGGCCCGGCCGCCACCCGGCTCGGCGAGATCCTCGCCGCCGACGCCAAGAGCAGCGACTTCGCGAACTTCTCCGAGGAGGAGTTCGCGGCCCGTGCCGCCCTCATCGAAGAGGCCGGCGGCCGTGAGTGGACCGCCGAGGAGGCACGACGTCAGCACACCATCGCCATCGAGGCCCTCGACCTCGTGGACATGCCCGACCGGGTGCGGGACCAGTTCACGGCGCTCGCGGACTTCGTCGTCGTACGAAAGAGATGATCACTATCGGTCGAATAGCCCTCGCGTAGTCGCCGGCCGGTGGTACGGGAGTACCCACCGGCCGACGGCGGACCCACAGCAGACGCACCACTTGCAGGACTGCACGAAGGGGAAGCCATGACAGCGACGACCGACGGAAGCACCGGGGCGGCCTCGCCGTCCCGGCTCACCGCGGCCAGCGAACACGACACCGACAGCCCCGAGGCGGCCGGGGTACCCGACATCGCCGCCCACGCCGTACGGCGCGCCACCGACTTCCTGCTGTCCCGTCAGCACGACGAGGGCTGGTGGAAGGGCGACCTCGAGACCAACGTCACCATGGACGCCGAGGACCTGCTGCTGCGTCAGTTCCTCGGCATCCGCGACGAGGACGTCACCCGCGCCGCCGCCCTGTTCATCCGCGGGGAGCAGCGCGAGGACGGCACCTGGGCCACCTTCCACGGCGGCCCGGGCGAACTCTCCACCACCATCGAGGCGTACGTCGCGCTGCGGCTGGCCGGCGACGCCCCCGACGCCGAGCACATGGCGAAGGCCTCGGCCTGGATCCGTGAACAGGGCGGCATCGCCGCGTCCCGGGTCTTCACCCGCATCTGGCTGGCCCTGTTCGGCTGGTGGAAGTGGGAGGACCTGCCCGAACTGCCGCCCGAGCTGATCTGGTTCCCCACCTGGATGCCGCTCAACATCTACGACTTCGGCTGCTGGGCGCGGCAGACCATCGTGCCGCTCACCGTCGTCTCCGCCAAGCGGCCGGTGCGGCCCGCCCCGTTCCCGCTGGACGAGCTGCACACCGACCCGTCGGACCCCAACCCTCCCCGGCCGCTCGCCCCGGCGCACACCTGGGACGGCGCCTTCCAGCGGCTGGACAAGGGCCTGCACGCGCTGCGCCGGGCCGTCCCGCGCCGGCTGCGCCGGGCCGCGATGAACGCCGCCGCGCGCTGGATCATCGAACGGCAGGAGAACGACGGCTGCTGGGGCGGCATCCAGCCCCCCGCCGTGTACTCGGTCATCGCCCTGCACCTGCTCGGCTACGACCTCAAGCACCCGGTGATGCGCGCCGGTCTGGAGTCCCTGGACCGGTTCGCCGTGTGGCGCGAGGACGGCGCCCGGATGATCGAGGCCTGCCAGTCCCCGGTGTGGGACACCTGCCTGGCCACGATCGCGCTGGCCGACGCGGGCGTGCCCGCCGACCACCCGCAACTGGTCAAGGCCGCCGACTGGATGCTCGGCGAGCAGGTGGTGCGGCCCGGTGACTGGTCCGTGCGCCGGCCCCATCTCCCGCCGGGCGGCTGGGCGTTCGAGTTCCACAACGACAACTACCCCGACATCGACGACACCGCCGAGGTGGTTCTCGCCCTGCGCCGGGTCAGACACCACGACCCGGAGCGGCTGGACAACGCCATCGGGCGCGGCGTGCGCTGGAACCTCGGCATGCAGTCGAGGAACGGCGCCTGGGGCGCCTTCGACGTCGACAACACCAGCCCGTTCCCCAACCGGCTGCCGTTCTGCGACTTCGGCGAGGTCATCGATCCGCCGTCCGCCGACGTCACCGCGCACGTCGTGGAGATGCTCGCCGTCGAGGGGCTCGCCCAGGACCCGCGCACCCGGCGCGGGGTGGAGTGGCTGCTCGCCGAACAGGAGCCGGACGGCTCCTGGTTCGGCCGCTGGGGCGTCAACTACATCTACGGCACCGGGTCCGTGGTGCCCGCCCTGACCGCGGCCGGCATCCCCACGTCCCACCCGGCGATCCGGCGGGCCGTGGCCTGGCTGGAGAAGGTGCAGAACGAGGACGGCGGCTGGGGCGAGGACCTGCGCTCCTACCGCTACGCCAAGGAGTGGAGCGGCCGGGGCGCCTCCACCGCCTCGCAGACCGCCTGGGCGCTGATGGCACTGCTCGCGGCGGGGGAGCGGGACTCCGCCGCCGTCGAACGCGGCGTCGCCTGGCTGGCGGACACCCAGCGGGAGGACGGCTCCTGGGACGAGCCGTACTTCACCGGCACCGGCTTCCCCTGGGACTTCTCCATCAACTACCACCTCTACCGGCAGGTGTTCCCGCTCACCGCGCTCGGCCGGTACGTCCACGGAGAGCCGTTCGCCGCGAAACCGGCCGAGGCGACGGCCGGCTCAGGGCAGGCGCTCGCCGAGGCGAAAGGCAGCTGATGAGCGGCCGGCCCGCCCCCGCCCCGCTGCTGATCGCCTGCGCGCTCGGCATCGAACAGTTCGCGCTGCGCAGGCGGGAGCGCGCCACCCCGGGCGGGCCGGTCACCGTGCTGCGCACCGGCATGGGACCGGCGGCGGCCGAGCGGTCCGTCACCCGGGTGCTCGCCGACCCGGCGCTGCACGGTGCCGCCGTCCTCGCCACCGGCTTCTGCGCGGGCCTCGCCCCCGGTATGCACCCCGGCGACCTGGTCGTCGCCGAGGAGACCCGGGACCCGCGCGGCAGCGTGCCGTGCGTCGGCACCGAACTGCTGGTGAAGGAGCTGGTGCGCGCGGTGCCCGGACGCACCGTGCACACCGGCCCGCTCACCGGCTCCGACCATGTGGTCCGCGGCCACGAACGCTCCGACCTGCTCGCGACCGGCGCGATCGCGGTGGACATGGAGTCGGCGGCCACGCTCCTGAGCGCCGTCCGGGTGGCCGAGCGCCCGGTTGCGGCCGTCCGGGTGGTCGTGGACGCTCCTGAACACGAACTCGTCCGCATCGGCACGGTCCGCGGTGGAATATCGGCTTTCCGTGTCCTTCGTTCCGTACTCCCGGCTTTCTATGAATGGCACCGTTCCTTGCTGCTCCCCAGGAGGTGAGCCAGATGGCCATGCCGCTGCGTCAGTCCATCAAGGTCGCTACATACTTGGCCGAACAGAAGCTCCGCAGGCGGGACAAGTTCCCGCTCATCGTCGAACTGGAACCGCTCTTCGCCTGCAACCTCAAGTGCGAGGGATGCGGCAAGATCCAGCACCCGGCCGGTGTGCTCAAGCAGCGCATGCCCGTCGCGCAGGCGGTCGGCGCCGTCCTGGAGTCCGGGGCGCCGATGGTGTCGATCGCCGGCGGCGAGCCCCTGATGCACCCGCAGATCGACGAGATCGCGCGTCAGCTGGTGGCCCGCCGCAAGTACGTCTTCCTGTGCACCAACGCCATGCTGCTGCGCAAGAAGATGGACAAGTTCACCCCGTCGCCCTATTTCGCGTTCGCGGTGCACATCGACGGGCTGCGGGAGCGGCACGACGAGTCCGTCGCCAAGGAGGGCGTGTTCGACGAGGCCGTGGCGGCCATCAAGGAGGCCAAGCGGCGCGGCTTCCGGGTCACCACCAACTCGACGTTCTTCAACACCGACACCCCGCAGACCGTCGTCGAGGTGCTCAACTACCTCAACGACGACCTCAAGGTCGACGAGATGATGATCTCGCCCGCCTACGCCTACGAGAAGGCGCCCGACCAGGAGCACTTCCTGGGTGTGGAGCAGACCCGGGAGCTGTTCAAGAAGGCCTTCGCGGGCGGCAACCGGCGCCGCTGGCGGCTGAACCACTCGCCGCTGTTCCTCGACTTCCTCGAGGGCAAGGTGGACTTCCCCTGCACCGCCTGGGCGATCCCCAACTACTCCCTGTTCGGCTGGCAGCGCCCCTGCTACCTGATGAGCGACGGGTACGTGCCGACCTACCGGGAGCTCATCGAGGACACCGACTGGGACCAGTACGGCCGCGGCAAGGACCCGCGCTGCGCCAACTGCATGGCCCACTGCGGCTACGAGCCCACCGCCGTCCTCGCCACCATGGGCTCCCTGAAGGAGTCCCTGCGCGCCATGCGCGAGACCGTCTCGTCGAACAGGGAGTGACACAGATGACCGCAGTCTCCCTGGGCCTCCCCGAGGTCCCGGCCACGCTCGCGGTGCGCCGGAAGAGCCGGCAGATCCAGGTCGGATCCGTGGCGGTGGGCGGGAACGCCCCGGTGTCGGTGCAGTCGATGACGACCACGCGGACGTCGGACATCGGGGCGACGCTGCAGCAGATCGCGGAGCTGACCGCGTCGGGCTGCCAGATCGTGCGGGTGGCCTGCCCGACTCAGGACGACGCGGACGCGCTGGCGGTGATCGCGCGGAAGTCGCAGATCCCGGTGATCGCCGACATCCACTTCCAGCCCAAGTACGTGTTCGCCGCGATCGAGGCGGGCTGCGCGGCGGTGCGGGTGAACCCGGGCAACATCAAGAAGTTCGACGACCAGGTCAAGGAGATCGCCAAGGCGGCGAAGGATCACGGCACCCCGATCCGTATCGGGGTGAACGCGGGCTCGCTGGACCGGCGGCTGCTGCAGAAGTACGGCAAGGCCACTCCGGAGGCGCTGGTGGAGTCGGCGCTGTGGGAGGCGTCGCTGTTCGAGGAGCACGACTTCCGCGACATCAAGATCTCGGTGAAGCACAACGACCCGGTCGTCATGGTCGAGGCCTATCGTCAGCTCGCCGAGCAGTGCGACTACCCGCTCCACCTGGGTGTCACCGAGGCGGGTCCGGCGTTCCAGGGCACGATCAAGTCCGCGGTCGCCTTCGGCGCGCTGCTCTCCCAGGGCATCGGGGACACCATCCGGGTCTCGTTGTCCGCGCCGCCGGTGGAGGAGATCAAGGTCGGTATCCAGATCCTGGAGTCGCTGAACCTGCGTCAGCGGGGTCTGGAGATCGTGTCGTGCCCGTCGTGCGGGCGTGCGCAGGTGGATGTGTACAAGCTGGCGGAGGAGGTCACCGCGGGGCTGACGGGTATGGAGGTGCCGCTGCGGGTCGCGGTGATGGGCTGTGTGGTGAACGGTCCGGGCGAGGCGCGTGAGGCCGATCTGGGTGTGGCCTCCGGCAACGGCAAGGGGCAGATCTTCGTGAAGGGCGAGGTCATCAAGACGGTGCCGGAGTCGAAGATCGTCGAGACCCTGATCGAGGAGGCGATGAAGATCGCCGAGCAGATGGAGAAGGACGGTACCGCGTCGGGGGAGCCGGCCGTCACCGTGAGCTGAGCAGCACGGAACCGAAGGGGGCCCGAGCGTGACGATTCTGGAGAGCATCCGGCAACCACGTGACCTGAAGGCGCTGACCGAGGCGGAACTCGGTGAACTGTCCGACGAGATCAGGGAGTTCCTGGTGCACGCGGTCGCCAGGACCGGGGGCCACCTCGGACCCAACCTCGGGGTGGTGGAACTGACCATCGCCCTGCACCGGGTCTTCGAGTCGCCGGTCGACCGCATCCTGTGGGACACCGGCCACCAGAGCTATGTGCACAAGCTGCTGACCGGCCGTCAGGACTTCTCCAAGCTGCGCGGCAAGGGCGGCCTCTCCGGCTACCCCTCCCGGGAGGAGTCCGAGCACGACGTCATCGAGAACAGCCACGCCTCCACCGCACTCGGCTGGGCCGACGGGCTCGCCAAGGCCCGCCGGGTGCGCGGCGAGAAGGGACACGTGATCGCCGTCGTCGGCGACGGCGCGCTCACCGGCGGCATGGCCTGGGAGGCGCTGAACAACATCGCCGCCGCCAAGGACCGTCCGCTCATCGTCGTCGTCAACGACAACGAACGCTCCTACGCCCCCACCATCGGCGGCCTCGCCAACCACCTCGCCGCCCTGCGCACCACCGACGGCTACGAACGCGTCCTGGCCTGGGGCAAGGACGTCCTCCAGCGCACCCCCGTGGTCGGCCCGCCCGTCTACGAGGCGCTGCACGGCGCGAAGAAGGGCTTCAAGGACGCCTTCGCCCCCCAGGGCCTCTTCGAGGACCTGGGCCTGAAGTACGTCGGCCCGATCGACGGCCACGACATCCGGGCCGTGGAGTCCGCGCTGCGCCGCGCCAAGCGCTTCCACGGCCCCGTCCTCGTGCACTGCATCACCGAGAAGGGCCGCGGCTACGAACCCGCCGTCGCGCATGAGGAGGACCGCTTCCACACCGTCGGCGTGATGGACCCGCTCACCTGCGCTCCCCTCGCCCCCTCCGGCGGGCCGTCCTGGACCTCCGTCTTCGGCGAGGAGATCGTCAGGATCGGCGAGGAACGCGAGGACGTGGTGGCCGTCACCGCCGCCATGCTCCACCCGGTCGGCCTCGGCCCCTTCGCCGAGCGCTTCCCGGACCGGGTATGGGACGTCGGCATCGCCGAGCAGCACGCCGCCGTGTCCGCCGCGGGCCTCGCCACCGGCGGACTGCACCCGGTCGTCGCCGTCTACGCCACCTTCCTCAACCGCGCCTTCGACCAGCTCCTGATGGACGTGGCCCTGCACCGCTGCGGCGTCACCTTCGTACTGGACCGGGCCGGCGTCACCGGCACCGACGGCCCCTCCCACAACGGCATGTGGGACATGTCGGTGCTCCAGGCCGTCCCCGGCCTGCGCATCGCCGCGCCCCGCGACGCCGACCAGCTGCGCGCCCAGCTCCGCGAGGCCGTCGCGGTGGACGACGCGCCCACCCTGCTGCGCTTCCCGAAGGAGTCCGTCGGCCCGGCGATCCCGGCGGCGGACCGGATCGGCGGCATGGACGTGCTGCACCGCGCGAACGACCCCGAGGTGCTGCTGGTGGCCGTCGGGGTGATGGCGTCCGTCTGCCTCCAGGCCGCGGACCTGCTTCAGGCGCGCGGGATCGGCTGCACCGTCGTCGACCCCCGCTGGGTCAAGCCCGTCGACCCCGCTCTCCCGCCGCTGGCCGCACGGCACCGGCTGGTGGCCGTCGTGGAGGACAACAGCCGCGCCGCCGGGGTCGGTTCGGCGGTGGCGCTGGCGCTGGGCGACGCCGAGGTCGACGTGCCGGTACGGCGGTTCGGCATCCCGGAGCAGTTCCTCGCGCACGCCAAGCGCGGCGAGGTCCTCGCCGACATCGGTCTCACGCCCGTCGACGTCGCCGGGCGGATCAGTGCGAGCCTCGCCGCCGGGGAGCAACTCGCGAAACAGTCACCGGACGCACAGGAGCACCAGGCATGACCACCGCGGAGTCCGCGTCGGAGTCGTCACAGGCCGGGAAGTTCGACCTCGCCGCGCTGCTGGCCGAGCGCGGGGCCGAGCGCTACGAGCTGCACAACCGGTACCTCAACCCGCAGCTCCCGCGCATGCTGCACACCATCGGCTTCGACAAGGTCTACGAGCGCGCCGAGGGCGCCCACTTCTGGGACGCCGAAGGCCACGACCACCTGGACATGCTCGCCGGGTTCGGGGTGATGGGCCTCGGCCGCCACCACCCCGTGGTCCGCAAGGCGCTGCACGACGTCCTGGACCTGTCCCTGGCCGACCTCACCCGCTTCGACTGCCAGCCGCTGCCGGGCCTGCTCGCCGAGCGGCTTCTCGCCCACAGCCCGCATCTGGACCGGGTGTTCTTCGGCAACAGCGGCACGGAGGCCGTGGAGGGCGCCCTGAAGTTCGCCCGCTACGCCACCGGCCGGCCCAGGGTGCTGTACTGCGAGCACGCCTTCCACGGGCTGACCACCGGCGCCCTGTCGGTCAACGGCGAGTCCGGCTTCCGGGAGGGGTTCGCCCCGCTGCTGCCCGACACGGCCGTGCCGCTCGGGGACCTCGACGCGCTGGAGCGTGAGCTGCGCAAGGGCGACGTGGCCGCGCTGATCGTGGAGCCGATCCAGGGCAAGGGCGTGCACGAGGCCCCGCCCGGCTATCTGCGGGCCGCGCAGGACCTGCTGCACCGGCACAAGGCGCTGCTGATCGCCGACGAGGTCCAGACCGGGCTCGGCCGCACCGGCGACTTCTACGCCTACCAGCACGAGGAGGGCGTACAGCCGGACCTGGTGTGCGTGGCCAAGGCGCTGTCCGGCGGGTATGTGCCGGTGGGCGCCACGCTCGGCAAGGACTGGATCTTCAGGAAGGTCTTCTCGTCGATGGACCGGGTGCTGGTGCACTCCGCCAGCTTCGGCTCCAACGCGCAGGCCATGGCGGCGGGCCTCGCGGTGCTGTCGGTCATGGAGGACGAACAGATCGTGGCGCACGTGCGCACCGTCGGGGACCTGCTGCGCACCCGGCTGGCCGCCCTGACCGACCGCTACGAGCTGCTCGCCGACGTCCGCGGCCGGGGCCTGATGATCGGCATCGAGTTCGGCCGGCCCCGCTCGCTGAAGCTGCGCTCGCGCTGGGCCATGCTCCAGGCGGCCCGCAAGGGGCTGTTCGCGCAGATGGTGGTGGTCCCGCTGCTTCAGCGGCACCGTATTCTCACGCAGGTCTCCGGGGACCATCTGGAGGTGATCAAGCTGATCCCCCCGCTGATCATCGACGAGGGGGACGTGAACCGGTTCGTGGACGCCTTCACCGCGGTGATGGACGACGCCCACGAGGGCGGACTCATCTGGGACTTCGGCAGGACCCTGGTGAAGCAGGCGGTCGCCAACCGCTGACCGTGCGAAACCCCGACGGGCTTTGCCTCTGAGGCAAGAGAATTGCCCCAGGGGCAAGGTCTGGTGCTCAATGGGGGCATGAGCTCCTCCGAGACCGCGCCGCGGGACGAGCCTGCCGAGGCGCTTCCCGCGGTCGCTCCGCAGTTGCGGGCCCTGCGCCGGCGGGCCTCCCTGACGCTGGAGGCCGCCGCACGGCAGGCGGGCCTGTCGCCCGCCCACCTCTCCCGGCTGGAGACCGGACAGCGCCAGCCCTCGCTGCCGATGCTGCTCTCCCTCGCCCGGATCTACGGTACGACCGTCTCCGAGCTGCTCGGGGAGTCGGCCGCCGACCGGGACGCCGTGGTGCGCGCCGCCGACATGGACCCCACGGTGGCCGGCGGCTGGACGTACTGGCAGGCCGGAGCCGCCGGACGCGGCATGCAGGCGCTGCGGGTCCATGTGCCGCACGGCTCCCAGGGCGACATCGTGCGCGTCCACCCCGGAGAGGAGTGGCTGTACGTGCTCAAAGGGCGGCTGCGGCTGCGCCTCGGGGACGCCCTGCACCGGCTGGGCCCGGGCGACAGCGCGCACTTCGACTCGCTGACCCCGCACCGCATCGCAGCGCAGGACCCCGACGGGGTCGAGCTGCTGTTCGTCCACACCCTGTTGCAGAGTCCCACGGCCGCCCTGTGCCTGGGCCCGACCCCTGGAGAGACCCCTTGAGCGGCAAGGACATGGAGGAGAAGTTCCCGCGGGCCCTGTGGGTCCGGCTGTTCGTCTACGTCGTGGTCGGGCACCTCTTCGCCGCCTTCATCTACTTCCTCTTCGAGATCGCGCCGAAGAAGTGACGGCCGCGGCGGCGGCGGACGCGGACGTCAGTCGAGCAGACGCTCGCGCAGCCGCTCCCGGTGGGCCGGCGTGAGCCCGAGCCCCTGCTCCAGGTAGGTGTCCACGCCGCCCCAGGTCTCCTCGACCGTTTCGAAGGCGGCCGCCAGATACTCCTCGCGCGCGTCGAAGAGCGGGCTGAGCAGCTCCATGACCTCGGGGGAGTAGGCGTCGGGGGAGCTGCCGCTGCGGCGCACCTTGTAGCGGCGGTGCTTGGCGTTGGACTTCAGGTAGTCCTCGACGATCGCGTCGCGCTCCACGCCCACGGCGAGCAGGGTCACCGCCACCGAGAGGCCCGCGCGGTCCTTGCCGGCCGCGCAGTGCATCAGCGCGGGCACGTTGTCCTCGGCGAGCGCGCGCAGCACCCGGGAGTGCTCGGCGGTGCGCTCCTTGACGATCATGCGGTACGAGGTGATCATCCGGTCGGCGCCCTGGCCGTCGGCGAGGATCGCGCGCAGCTGGTCCAGGTCGCCGTCGCGCACCATCTTCCAGAACTCCGCGCCGTCGGCCGGGTCGCTCAGCGGCAGGTTGACGTTGCGCACGCCCGGCAGCTCGACGTCCGGCCCCTCCAGCCTCTGGTCGGCCGCGTTGCGGAAGTCGAACACGGTGTGCAGGCCGAGCGAGGCCAGGAAGGCGGCGTCCTCGGCGGTGGCGTGGGCGAGGTGGCCGCTGCGGAACAGCACCCCCTGCCGCACCCGCCGGCCGTCCACCGTGGGCAGCCCGCCCACGTCGCGGAAGTTGCGCACCCCGGTCAGCTGGGGCTCGGTCGACGGGATCTCCTGCGTCACGGACGGCTCCTCCCACTCCGCGCCGTCGCCGCGGCTCGTCGACGGGCACCACTCGACGATACGACATGCCTGCCTGGGGCAATGAGTTGTCCACAGGGCGGTTCGACGGGGCTCGGCCACCGCGAATGATGTTGAATTATGTGTGATCGCGTTGAATCGTGCGAGGCGCCTGTCCGGCGATCGTGGGCGAGATCGGGATGTCGCGAATGCACCGACCGCTCCGCCGGACTTCGGGCGATTAAAGCGTTCTGTCCGTTTAGGGCGCTTGGGGATAACGTGCCCTGGTAGAGCGGTGTTTGAGGAAGGGTCGCGTGAGCATCGTCATATCGGTGACCGTGTGCTGTCGCCATGTTCACGTAATTCCCCTCCGCGGCAAGGGAATTCACCGACGAGTCGCTGACGGGATCGACGCACGGTGACGTCATTTCCCCCTTTCGATCACGGAAAAAGAGGGTTCGCGGAAACCCGCGCTTGTTTCGCCGCGTCGAGGTCGCTTACGTTCCCAACCGATCCGGACGGACGCCTAATCCTGCCGCCGCCCGGAGCCCGCACACACTGACCCGACGTACGGCAGGAGCGGGGGACCCACAGGTACAACTGCCTGTTCCGGACCCCGGACACAGGCTTGGGGTTAAGCCGCGCAGCAACGCGGCCGGACATCTCCAGTCCGCACCCGACAGCTCACCTCGTAGGCGCCGGAGAGGAATTCGTCATGCCCGCGAAGGGTAAGCACCGCCGTACCAAGGCTCAGCGTCTCACCCGCTCCATCGCCGTCGCCGGAACCGGTGGCGCCGCTCTCGCCCTGCCGTTCCTCGGCGCCACCGGCGCGCACGCCGCCACGCCGCAGTCGGCCCCCGCGACGTCGGTCCAGTCGCTTTCCGTCACCGGCCAGCAGGCCAAGGCCGACAAGGGCGACGACACCCGCACCTACACCGTGAAGGCCGGCGACTATCTCGCCAAGATCGCCGAGGCCGAGCACGTCGACGGTGGCTGGAAGCAGCTCTACGCGGACAACCGCGAGGCCGTCGGTGACGACCCGTCGCTCATCCACCCGGGTCTGAAGCTCTCCGTCGACGGCAAGGCCGCCGCCAAGAGCGCGCCGAAGCAGTCCGCTTCGCCGCAGGCCGCCAAGCCCGCCGCGCCCAAGGCCGAGAAGCCGGCCGAGCAGCCCGTGCAGCAGGCGGCCGAGGAGTCCTCCTCCAACGAGGCGTCCGCCCAGACCGCCCCGTCCTCCGGCTTCACCTCCCCGGTGCCCGGCGGCGGCCTCGGCACCGCCTACAAGGTGGCCGGCAGCATGTGGTCCAGCGGCTACCACACCGGTGTCGACTTCAGCGTCCCGACCGGCACCTCCCTGAAGGCCGTCGGCGCCGGCACCGTCGTCTCCGCCGGCTGGGGCGGCGCGTACGGCAACCAGGTCGTCATCCAGCTGAACGACGGCCACTACGCCCAGTACGCCCACCTGTCCTCGCTGTCCGTCTCGGCGGGCCAGACGGTGAGCGCCGGCCAGCAGGTCGGTCTCTCCGGTGCGACGGGCAACGTGACCGGCCCGCACCTCCACTTCGAGATCCGCACCGGCCCGGACTACGGCTCGGACGTGGACCCGGTCTCGTACCTCCGCTCCAAGGGCGTCTCCATCTGACCCCTCGCGGCACCCTTCCTGACACGCGCGCCGAAGGCCGGACCCCGATCCACGGGGCCCGGCCTCCGGTGTGTCCGGGCCCGGGGCCGTACCTATTCCGGGCTTGGCCAAACCTTGACGTGGCTTATCTCACCGTGCGTCAACCCTCGCCTACGGTCGCGTAGGTCACATCCGAAGGTGAATCATGTCCGGCTGTGGCAGACGATTCGAAGAGTGACAAGGCAACAGTGATCGGGTCGTACGTGGCGGTGGGGGACAGCTTCACCGAGGGCGTCGGCGACCCCGGCCCCGACGGGGCGTTCGTCGGCTGGGCCGACCGGCTCGCCGTTCTGCTCGCGGACCGCAGACCCGAGGGCGACTTCCGGTACGTCAATCTCGCGGTGCGCGGCAAGCTGCTGGACCAGATCGTGGCCGACCAGGTCCCCCGGGCCGTCGAACTCGCCCCCGACCTGGTCTCCTTCTGCGCGGGCGGCAACGACATCCTGCGCCCGGGCACCGACCCGGACGAGGTGGCCGAGCGCTTCGAGAAAGCGATCGCCCAGCTCGCCGCGGCCGCGGGCACGGTCCTGGTGACCACCGGGTTCGACACCCGTGGCGTCCCGCTGCTCAAGCATCTGCGCGGCAAGATCGCCACGTACAACGGGCACGTCAGGGCCGTCGCGGACCGGTACGGCTGCCCGGTGCTCGACCTGTGGTCGCTGCGCAGTGTGCAGGACCGCAGGGCGTGGGACACCGACCGGCTGCACCTCTCGCCCGAGGGCCACACCCGCGTCGCGCTGCGCGCGGGCCTCGCCCTCGGCCTGAGGGTGCCCGCCGACCCGGAGCAGCCGTGGCCCCCGCTCCCGCCGCGCGGCACCCTGGACATCCGCCGGGACGACGTCCAATGGGCCCGCGAGTACCTGGTCCCGTGGATCGGCCGCCGCCTCCGCGGCGAGTCCTCGGGCGACCACGTGACGGCGAAGGGGACGCTGTCCCCGGAGGACATCCGCTCGCGGATCGCGGCGGTCGCCTGAGTCCGCGCCGGGGGCGGTTTCCACAACCGCCCCCGGCGCCGGAGCCGCCGCACATAATGGAATCCCCGACCGATTCCCACTGGAGGTACCGTGGCCGCTTCTTCCGCCCCCGGGGCGGGGCTGAGTGCCCTGCGGCCGCCGGCCTTCGGCGCGGAGCCGACCGGTGAGCGCATGGCGCGCATCCGCAGGTCCCCGCACTTCGCGAACGGCGTGTTCCAGAACCCGGGCGGGCCGGCCCGGCTGCGCCCCTCCGGGTCGGGACGGGACATCGCCAGGCAGTTCCTGGACAAGGACGCCCGCTCCCGCCGCGCCCCCAAGGGCGCGATCCCGGTCCACCCCACCACCCTCGCCGACCTGACCCGCCCGCCCGCGACCGGTCTGCGCCTGACGTGGATGGGCCACTCCAGCGTGCTCGCGGAGATCGACGGGCACCGGGTGCTGTTCGACCCCGTGTGGGGTGAGCGCTGCTCGCCGTTCCCCTTCGCCGGACCCAGGCGGCTGCACCCCGTGCCGCTGCCGCTGGCCGCGCTCGGCCCGGTGGACGTCGTGGTGATCTCCCACGACCACTACGACCACCTGGACATGCCGACGATCAAGGAACTGGCCGGCACGGACACCGTGTTCGCCGTGCCCCTCGGCGTGGGCGCCCATCTGGAGCGCTGGGGCGTCTCCGCGGACCGGCTGCGCGAGCTGGACTGGCAGGAGGCGACGCGGGTCGGCGGCCTCACCCTGACCGCGACCCCGGCCCGCCACTTCTGCGGGCGTGGCCTGCGCAACACCCAGCACACCCTGTGGGCCTCCTGGGCGGTCGCCGGCGAGCGGCACCGGATCTACCACAGCGGCGACACCGGCTACTTCGAGGGCTTCCGCGACATCGGCGCCGCCCACGGCCCGTTCGACGCGACGATGATCCAGGTCGGCGCCTACTCGGAGTTCTGGCCGGACATCCACATGACGCCCGAGGAAGGCGTGCGCTCCCATCTCGACCTCCAGGGCGGCGACCCGGGCGGTGTGCTGCTGCCCATCCACTGGGGCACCTTCAACCTCGCCCCGCACGCGTGGGCGGAGCCGGGGGAGTGGATGAAGGACGCGGCCGAGGAGGCGCGGCAGGCCGTCGCCTTCCCGCGGCCGGGCGCCCCCTTCGAGCCGGGCGGGGAGCTGCCCACCGAGCCCTGGTGGCGCCCGCTCACCCGGCCCGTCCCGCGCGTGTGGAACACCGGCGGCCCGTCGCGGAGCGAGGAGACCCACAGCGGCGACCTCGACCTCGCGGGCGACCGCTGACCCGTCGCCCGGGGACGAGCCCGGGGAGACGGAACAGGCCCTGATTGTCAGACCCCGGTGCCAGACTGCCGACCGTGATGATCGACAGTCTTGATGTGTCGTACGGCGACCTGTGGGGTTCCCATGAGGGGCCGGACCACCCGGACCCGATACCGAGCGCGCTCGCGGCCCGCAGACATGCGGCCGGGATGCCGTACGCGGTGCTGCTGTCCTCGCGGGAGCGCCCGCTGGCCATGGCCGAGCGATGGCCGCGCGGAATGTGGCGCGTGTACCTGTTCGACGACGCGGCCCGGCGCGCGCGGATGATCGACTTCAAGCCGATCGGCACAGGGATGCTGCTGGCCCACCGGAGCACCCGACTGACCGAGGGTGACGCAGAGCCCACGGCCGGCGAGAAGATCTCCTGCCCCGCACCGGAGTTCGGCGACTGGCAGGTGTTCGCCCCCTTCCTCGCCCAGCAGGGCCACGAGCCCGCCACGACCGTGGTCCTGAACGACGTGTCGGTGGACGAAGGGGCGGGGCCGCTGCGCGCCACCGACATCGAGCACCTGTTCAGACCCGGCGCGCGCGACACCCCGGACGGGCCGGCCGCCCTCGAGCTCGGCGACGCCGGTCTGCTGCGCATCACGTCGGGGCGGCTGGCGGTCTCGGACCCCGGCTGGGTCAGCGACCCACGGACCGTCGCCGTGCCACCGGGCGAGTATCCGGTCACGCTGTCGCTCCTGCGCAGGACGCCCTGGCTCACGGTCGCCGCGGCCAAGGTGACGCTCCTGGACACCCCGCCCCACGCGTGGGAGATGGCCCTCCGCCCGGACGAGGACCCGGAGCTGCTCGGCGAGGGCCAGTTCTACGGAGTCGGCGTCGACACCGGCACCGTGGCCTTCATGGACGCGACCCGGACGGTGGACGAAGAAGGGCTGGACGAGGAGGTGTTCCTCCCCCTCTCCTTCGCCGACCGCCCCAGCGTCGAACTGCCCGGCACGGAGACCGAGCCGAACCTCATCGCCTTCAGCGCCGGCTGGGGCGACGGGTCCTACCCCGTCTGGATCGGCCGCACCGAGGACGGGCAGGCCGGCTGCGTCGTGGTCGACTTCCGGCTCTTTCCGTCCGACGAGGAGAAGCAGCTCCCCGGCGGAACCGGACCCGCGCCCGCGTAGGGACCGCCCGGCCGCCCCTCTGTCCCACCCGTGCTCAGGGCGTAGCCGTGACCGACTTCGCTCCGGTCCCGGCCGCCGCTGCCTCCGCGGCCAGCCGGCGCCGTCGCGTCGCCGGGCCGAACACCGCCAGGACCAGCGCGCCCAGCGTCCAGGTGCCGGCGATGACCATGAACACCGCCTGGTAGCCGACGCCGTTGTAGACGCCGGCGATCATCAGCGGGCCCACCGCGTTCGACAGCCGGCCCAGGCCGTAGGCGACGCTCGTGCCCAGCGAGCGGCCCTCCGTGCCGTACAGCTCGGGGGCGTAGGCGTACGCCAGGGCCGTGTAGCCGCGCTCGAACAGATTGACCAGGAAGCCGAAGACGACGATCAGCACCGGCGTGAACGTCAGCCCGTAGAGCAGCCCGGACGCCGCGATGACCAGGCCGAACACCACCAGGCACCACTTGCGCTCGAAGCGGTCGGTGACCATCGCCGCGAGGAACGAGCCGAGTGGCGCGCCCACGGTAGTCAGCGCCACGTAGAAGATCGAGTCCTCGACGCTGACGCCCTCCGCGGCCAGCAGGGTCGGCGCCCAGCTGGAGTAGCCGAAGAAGCCGATGGTCTGGGTGATCCACAGGACCGACAGCAGGATCGTCGGGTACAGAAACTTCTTGTCCTTCAGCATGCCCAGGCCCGGCTTGACCGACGGTCCCTGGGGCTTCGGCTGCTGTGCCTCGGGCAGCGGGCCATGCTCGGCCGTCACCTGGGCCTCGATGCGGGTCAGCACCGCCTCGGCCTCGTCGTGCCGGCCGCGCGACTCCAGCCACCGCGGGGACTCCTCGAGCCGCCGCACGAACAACAGGAACAGCGCGCCCAGCGACCCCCAGAGGTAGACCAGCCGCCAGGACCAGTCCGACATCGGCACCACCGCGGAGGCGATCAGGTTGGTGACGGGCGTGCCGCAGATGCCGATGACGATGGCGTACGCCTGGAACTTGCCGCGCTTGGCGCTGGGGAACAGCTCGCTGATGTAGACCACGGCGACGACCGTCATCGCGGACAGGCCCGCCGACGTCAGCACGCGGAACGCGCCGAGGGACCAGATGTCCCAGGCGAACACGCAGGCGAACGACCACACCGTGAACCACAGGGTGGTCAGGGTCAGCGTCCGTTTGCGGCCCAGCCGGTCGGCCATCCCGCCGGCCACGACGGCGCCGATGAACATACCCACGAAGGACAGCGAGGTGACGTACGCGACGTGGTTCACGTCGGAGCCCCACTGCTCGCGCACCACCGGCGCCGTGATGGCGAAGGTGTTGATGTCAGCGAACTCGAAGAAGTAGGCGAAGGCCACCGCGAGGATGGTCCGCTTGTGGAACTTCGTGATCGGCAGCCGGTCGAGCCGGTTCGCCGCGTTGGTGGTACGGATGTGCTGCACTGCACGCTCCTGGGAAAGGGTGGGCCCGTCTCACCGGGCCGGGGGTGACGTCAGCCGGCCTCTTCGGGCCAGTAGAGACGCAGGGGGTTGTCGACCAGCAGCGCCCGCTGCTGCTCGGCGGTGGTCGCGATGTGCGGGATGTGGTCGACGAGCAGCCCGTCGTCGGGCATGTGGTTCTTCAGGTTCGGGTGCGGCCAGTCGGTGCCCCACAGCGCCCGGTCGGTGAACTCCTCGACGACCTTGCGGGCGAACGGCACCACGTCCCGGTAGGCGTGCCGCTCCCCGTCGAGCGCGGGCGGTCCGGAGACCGTCAGCCGTTCCGGGCAGGAGACCTTCACCCACACGTCGTTCGCCGCGACGAACCGCAGGAACCGGGCGAACTCGGGTCCGTCGGCGCTGCGGGTGACGTCCGGGCGGCCCATGTGGTCGATGACCAGCGGCACCGGCAGGGAGGCGAAGAACGGCTCCAGGTCCGGCAGGTCCGCCGCCTCGAAATAGACGACGACGTGCCAGCCCAGCGGCGCCACCCGGCGGGCCACGGTCTCCAGCGCCTCACGCGGCGCCGCGTCCACCAGGCGGCGGACGAAGTTGAAGCGCACCCCGCGCACCCCGGCGTCGTGCAGCCGGCGCAACTCCGCGTCGGTGACGTCCGGCCGTACCGTCGCCACCCCGCGGGCGCGCCCGCCGGCCGCGTGCAGGGCGTCCACCAAGGCGCTGTTGTCCGCGCCGTGGCAGGTCGCCTGCACGATCACATTGCGGTCGAAGCCCAGGTGGTCGCGCAGCGCGAACAGGTCGTGCTTGGAGGCGTCGACCGGCGTGTACTTGCGCTCCGGGGCGAACGGGAACTCGGCGGCGGGGCCGAAGACGTGGCAGTGGGCGTCCACCGCTCCCGGCGGCAGGACGAATTCCGGCTTGCTCGGTCCCCGGTACCAGTCGAGCCAGCCCGGGGTGACCGCGGTGTCGTGGTCGGTCATCGTGCTCCTCGGATTCAGTCGACGTAGGTGAGGCCGAGCTCGGCCAGCGGCCCGCGCATGCCGTACATGTCCAGGCCCAGCTCGCCGGCCCGGAAGCGCTCCCGCTTGCCCTCCTCCGCCGCCTCGCGCCGCGCGGACGCCTCGGCGACCTCGGCGACCCGGGCGGCGGGGACGACCACCACGCCGTCGGCGTCGGCGACGATCACGTCACCCGGGTTGACCAGGGCGTTCGCCACGACCACGGGCACGTTCACCGAACCCAGGGTGGCCTTGACGGTGCCCTTGGCGTTGACCGCCCGGGAGAACACGGGGAAGTCCATCCGGCGCAGGTCGTCCACGTCACGGCAGCCGCCGTCGATGACCAGGCCGCGGGCGCCGCGGGCGCGCAGCGACGTGGCGAGCAGCTCCCCGAAGAAGCCGTCCTCGCTCTCGGTGGTGCAGCCGGCGACCACCACGTCGCCCTCGCGCACCTGCTCGGCGGCGACGTGCAGCATCCAGTTGTCGCCGGGCTGCAGCAGCACGGTCACGGCGGTGCCGCACAGCTTCGCGCCCTCGTACACGGGCCGTATGTAGGGGCGCATCAGGCCGAGGCGGCCCATCGCCTCGTGCACGGTCGCGACCCCGAACCGCGACAGGGCCTCGACCGCGGCCGGGTCGGCGCGGTCGACGCTCCGGTGGACGACTCCGAGGTGGTGCATGGTGCGGCTCCTTGCTTCTGCGGGCATTCTCGGCCCGCGCTGAACGGTCGGGGACGGCGGGGAGGGGGGACGGTCGGGGGAGGGGGTGGTCAGCGGCCCTGGGCGGTCAGCCGGGCGTCGAGGCGGGGGTAGACCCGCCGGGCGTTGCATTCCTCCACGGCCGCCAGGTCCTCGGGGGTGAGGCCCGCCTTCTCGACGTAGCGGCGGGTGTCGTCGAAGTGGTGGCCGGTCCGGGGGTCGACCCCGCGCACCGCGCCGACCATCTCCGAGGCGAAGAGGACGTTCTCCACGGGCATCACCTCCAGCAGCAGGTCGATGCCGGGCTGGTGGTAGACACACGTGTCGAAGAAGACGTTGCGCAGCAGCGACTCCTCCGGCTCGGGCCGGCCGAGCGCCTGCGCCAGCCCCCGGAAGCGGCCCCAGTGGTACGGCACCGCGCCGCCGCCGTGCGGGATCACCAGCCGCAGGCCGGGGAAGTCGGCGAACAGGTCACCGGTGAGCAGCTGCATGAACGCGGTGGTGTCGGCGTTGAGGTAGTGCGCGCCGGTGGTGTGGAAGGCCGGGTTGCAGCTGGTGGAGACGTGCACCATGGCCGGCACGTCCAGCTCGACGAGCTTCTCCCACACCGGGTACCAGGACCGGTCGGTCAGCGGGGGAGCGGTCCAGTGGCCGCCGCTCGGGTCCGGGTTGAGGTTGACGGTGACCGCGCCCAGCTCCAGCACCGCCCGCTCGATCTCCGGGACCACGGTCGCCGGGTCCACGCCGGGGGACTGAGGCAGCATCGCGCCGGGCACGAAGCGGTCCGGGTACAGCTCGGACACCCGGTGGCACAGGTCGTTGCAGATCCGCGCCCAGGCGGCTGAGGTGGCGAAGTCGCCGATGTGGTGCGCCATGAACGAGGCGCGGGGGGAGAAGACGGTGACGTCGATGCCGCGCTCGTCCATCAGCCGCAGCTGGTTCGTCTCGATCGACTCGCGGATCTCGTCGTCGCCGATGACGGGGCCCACCGGGTCGGGCGCCCGCAGCGGGTCGGTGAGCGCGGCCACCTGCGCGTCCCGCCACTGCCCGAGGGGGGCGGGGGCCGTGGTGTAGTGACCGTGGATGTCGATGATCACGCGTGCTTCTCCTGACGGGTGGGAGCGGGGTCCCAGACGGATCGGGGGACGAGCAGATCGCCGGCCATCAGCAGGCGGGCGGTGCGCAGCAGCGCGGAGCGGGTCACCCGCTGCGCGTCGGCGGGGTCCAGGCCGAGGGTGACGCTGAACTCGCCGGACGGGTGCTCGACGGAGACGGTGGGCTCCGTGCCGGACACCCCGGCCGCCACGTCCCGGGCGACGGTGCCCTCGATGACGCAGGCGGTGGCGGCGGTGACGGCGGCCAGCACGCCGATGGACTGGTGGCAGACCCGGGGGATGAGGCTGCGGGTGGAGAGGGTGCCGCCGCGGCGGGGCGGCGCGACCAGCGTCATCTTCGGGTAGTTACGGCCGCTGACGTCGCCCAGGCCCATCGCCTCCCCGCACACCAGGCGCAGCGCCTCCACGCGGGCCTTGAGCGCCTCGTCGGCGTCGATGTCCGCAGGAGACTCGTAGCCGGTGGCGCCCAGGCGGGCGGCCTCGACGATCACCAGCGGCTGGCCGTTGTCGATCAGAGTCACGTCCACGGCGCCCAGGCCCTGCACCTCCACGGTGTCCCGGGCGCACCCGGTGGGCAGCAGGGCCCCGGCGACGGAACCGGCGGTGTCCAGGAAGCCGATCTCGACCGGCGCGGCGGTGCCGGGGACGCCGTCGATGCGGGCGTCGCCCTCGTAGGAGACGTACCGCGTCCCGTCGGCGCCGGCGGGGGTGGCGACGGTGATCTCGGCGACCATGCCGGTGTTCCGGGTCAGCACCCGGGCCGTCGTACGGTCGCCGGACGGTACGACCATCCCGGTCTCGACGGCGAAGGGCAGCACGGCGGCGAGCATGTTGCCGCAGTTGGCCGACGTGTCGACGGAGTCCCCGTCGGGCTGTACCTGGGCGAAGGTCCACTCCACGTCGACACCGGGCTCCGTACCCGGGCGCACCAGGCCGATCTTGCTGGTCAGCGGGTGCGCGCCGCCGACGCCGTCGATCTGCCGCGGGTCGGGCGAGCCCATCGCCGCCAGCAGCACCGCGTCCCGCAGGTCCGGGGCGGCGGGCAGCAGTCGCGCGTCGAAGAAGGGTCCGCGCGACGTGCCGCCCCGCATGAACAGGCAGGGGATCGCGGTCTGGGAGCCGCGACGGGCGACCTCGGGGCCCCGGACGGCTGCGACGGCGGACATGGTCGCTCCTTCGGTGGACGGAATCGCGGTGGGCGGTGTGGCGCCGGGCGATGGGAAGATGCGAGGAAGCTAAATCATCAACGAGATTGTTGACAAGATGTTCCGACGAAAATGCTCACCTGATGGGATCCCGGGTGCCGCCGCCTCCGTGCCGCGCACTAGGGTTCTCCCAGCGAGGGCCGCCGAGGACGGACGACGGAAGACGAGGGAGAGGTCGACGGAGTGACGGACAAGCTTACGGGCGCTGCCGGCCGCGCCTATGTGGCGGACGCCATCAGGCAGGCCCTGCGCTCCGGGGATCTGGTGCCCGGACAGCGGCTCGTCGAACTCGACCTCGCGGAGGCCTACGGGACCACGCGCGGCGCCGTCCGTGAGGCGCTGCAGGACCTCGCGGCCGAGGACATCGTCGAGATCGTCCCCCGCCGTGGCGCCCGGATCCGCGCGGTGTCCGTCGAGGAGGCCGTGCAGATCACCGAGTGCCGGTCGGCGCTGGAGCAGTTGTGCGCGCGGAAGGCGGCCGGCCGGGCGAGTGAGGAGCAGCGCGCGGAGCTGCGGCGGATCGGCGCGGACATGCGGCAGGCCGTCGCGGACGGCGCCTGGGACGCGTACTCCGCCCTCAACCAGCGGCTGCACGAACTCGTCATCGAGGCCGGCGGGCAGGAGGTGGCCCGTCGTCAGCTCGAGCGGCTGAACGGGCCGATGGTCCGCTTCCAGTTCCGGCTCGCCCTGCGCCCCGGACGCCCGGCGCAGTCCCTGCCGCAGCATCTGGCGATCATCGACGCGGTCACCGGCGCGGACCCGGAGGCGGCGGCGCGGGCGGTGGCGGCGCACCTGGACGACGTGGTCGAACAGCTGCGGGTGTCGGCGGAGCGGACGCCGGCGCCTCGCGTCTGATGGGATCGCCGACCCCCCTTCGTTACTACGGAGCGTGATGTTCTGGCCGGAAGGGGAGGTCGTTCTTCAGGCCCTTCCAGGGCGGAGGGCGCCTGCGTGGGCGCACTCCGTCCGGCTCGCGCCCTCTTCGCACTCTCGCGCCCCGAACGCTCATGCGACCGCTTCTGACCGGCGTTGATCGCCTCGCGGTCACTTCTGGCGCATGCGGCCGGACGGTTATCGGTCTGTCGTACGACGTCTCATACCAGAGCGCGATGCTGTCCGCACGAGTTTGTCAACTGCCCACCGCACATGATGCGGTGACGACTACGGTGAGTGTCGGTCGCCCGGCGTGACGGCTCGCGACGGCTCATGTCGCAGGACGCCTCGCGCCGAGGGCCGCGTCGTAGGGATCGGGATCAGGGAGCGGGGACCGGTACGTGCAGCCACAAGGCGGACGAGGGAGCCGACGGGGCGAGGAGCCCCGACACCCGGGGACGGTCGGCGCCACGGTCGTGGCCCGCACCCCCCGGAGCGGCGCCGCCCCGACAGCCCCCGGCCCCGGCGCCCGCCGCGACGGCACCGCCTCCCGGCCGGAGCGGCGCGAGGGCGGACGGCACGGACGTCCGCCCGCCCGGACCGCGCCCCGCCTGCCCGAGTCGCCCCTACGGTCCCAGCTGCTCCGGCTCGCCGTGCTGCCGCCCGTCGCGGTGGCCCTGAGCGCCTGCGCCGCCGTGCTGTTCACCGTCCGCTCCAGCGGGACGCGGCCCACCGGTGCGCTGTGGACGGTGCTCGGCGGCGCCACCGTCGTGGCCCTCGCCGGCATCG
Source organism: Streptomyces albogriseolus (assembly GCA_014650475.1). GTDB lineage: Bacteria > Actinomycetota > Actinomycetes > Streptomycetales > Streptomycetaceae > Streptomyces > Streptomyces albogriseolus. Next base: position 704,973 of record BMVA01000001.1, on the reverse strand, counting down.
TCATCGCCGCCGTGGCCGCCGAGCGCGCGGCCCGCTCCGTGCACGACCGCGTGGACGTCCTGCGCCGCGGCACGGCACGGCGCGAGGCCGACCTGCACGCCCTCGTCGAGGCGCTGCGCAACGGCGAGCCGCCGCCCCCGTGCGGCCGGCGCACCGAACACGGCGGCGAAGGCGACGAGTTCGACCAGCTCTCCGCCGACCTCGCCCGCGCCCACGACGGCGCGGTCACCGCCGTGGTGCAGGCGGCGCGGCTCTCCAGCCAGGCGGGCAGCGAACAGAAGCTCGAGGTGTTCGTCAACCTCGCCCGGCGGCTGCAGTCCCTCGTCCACCGCGAGATCTCCATCCTCGACGAGCTGGAGAACGAGATGGAGGACCCCGACCTGCTCAAGGGGCTCTTCCACGTCGACCACCTCGCCACCCGCATCCGCCGCCACGCGGAGAACCTCGCCGTGCTCGGCGGGGCCGTCTCGCGCCGGCAGTGGAGCAACCCGGTGCCCATGACCGAGGTGCTGCGCTCGGCGGTCGCCGAGGTCGAGCAGTACTCGCGGGTCAAGCTCGTGCCGCCGGTCGACGGCACCCTGCGCGGGCACGCGGTCGCGGACGTCATTCACCTGCTCGCCGAACTCGTCGAGAACGCCACGGTGTTCTCCGCCCCGCACACCCACGTCCTCCTCCGGGCGAACCTGGTCACCTCCGGACTGGCCGTCGAGGTCGAGGACCGCGGCCTCGGGATGCCCGTCGGCGAGCAGGACCGGATGAACGCGCTGCTCGCCGACCCCGACCAGGTGCAGGTCGCCAGCCTGCTGGCCGACGGCCGGATCGGCCTGTTCGTGGTCTCCCAGCTCGCCCGGCGGCACGGCATCCACGTCCGGCTCCAGACCAACATCTACGGCGGTGTGCAGGCCGTGCTGGTGGTGCCGCAGTCCCTGCTCGGCGGGGAACCGGCCGCGGTGACCGTGGCGCCGGGGACGGCCGCGGTGCTGCCCGCGGCGGGCACCGGCGCGGGGCCGACGGGGCGTCACACGCCGGCCCTCTCCGGCCCCGTGGACACGCGGGCGGACGCGCCGGCGCACGCCCCGACGAACACGGCCACGGACGCCTCCGCCGCGGGGAACACGGCCGCCGGGAGCACCGCCCCCGCGCACACCCCCGCCGACGGCACCCCCGCGTCCCCCCTGACCCCCGCCGCCCACCCCGCCCGGATCCCGGCCGCGTCCCCCGGCAACGGCGCCGTGCCCCCGCCGCTGCCCCTGCGCGGCACCCGTACCGCCCGTCCGACCCCCGCCGACGCCGTACCCGGCGTCCACCACACAGGGCGCACCGGGCACCCCGCACACGGCGGACCCACCGCGCACGACGGGCAGGACGGGACCGCCGCGGCCGAGGACCCCCGGCCCACCCCGCTCGTCCCCCGCACCACCCCGGTGCGCGGCACCATGGGCAAGCCCGGACTGCCCCGCCGCCGCGCCCAGGAGCACATCGCGCCGCAGCTGCGCGACGGACCCGCGCCCCGGCAGGACAGCGAGCACGTCGCCGGCCACGACCCTCAGCTGATGGCCGCCTTCCAGCGGGGCATCAGCCTCGCGGAGTCCCAGCCGGAGTCCCCCGCGCCCGCGCGGCCGGCCGTGCCCGCACCCCGTACCGACCACACCGCCCGGCACGACGGGAGCGCGTCCGCCGGATGACCACCCCCACCCCCAGCGCTCCCGCAGACCTTCGTACCCCAAGGAGTCGATCCACCATGGCGAGCGACGCGCCGACCGCCCAGGTATCCGACCTCGACTGGCTGATGAGCGGCCTCGTGCAACGCGTGCCGCACACCCGGAGCGCCGTCCTGCTGTCCTGCGACGGACTGGTGAAGTCCGTCCACGGCCTCGACCCGGACGCCGCCGACCACATGGCCGCCCTCGCCTCCGGCCTGTACTCCCTCGGCCGCAGCGCCGGCATCCGCTTCGGCGACGGCGGCGACGTCCGGCAGGTCGTCGTCGAGCTCGACTCGACGCTGCTGTTCGTCACCACCGCCGGATCGGGCACCTGCCTCGCCGTGACGGCCGGCCGGGAGGCCGACGCGGCGGTGCTCGGCTACGAGATGGCGATGCTGGTCAAGTCCGTCCGGCCGTATCTGATGACCGCTCCCCGGCAGCAGGGCGTCGAGCCCCCGGCGATGAGGCCTTGAGCGTGCAGGCGGCCGGTGACGGACCGTGGCTCGACGACGCGGCCGGCCGGCTGGTGCGCCCCTTCACGGTCAGCAACGGCCGGACCCGGCCGACCGTCGCCCTCGACCTGATGTCGCAGGTGCGGGCCACCGGCGCCACCCCGCTCGGCTACCTCGGCCCCGAGCACGCGCAGGCCCTCGACCTGTGCCGCGCCCCCGTCCCGGTCGCCGAGGTCGCCGCCCATCTCGGGCTGCCGGTGGCCGTCACCAAGGTGCTGCTGGCGGACCTCGTCGACTGCGGGGCGCTGACCGACAAACCTCCCGCGTTCCACCACAACCCCACGGACCGGGCCCTTCTGGAGGCAGTGCTCGATGGACTACGACGACAGCTCTGACCGGGCCGACGGCGCCGGGCACGGCGACGACCTGTTCCCGACCGCCCTCAAGATCCTGGTGGCGGGCGGGTTCGGGGTCGGCAAGACCACCTTCGTCGGCGCCGTCAGCGAGATCGCGCCGCTCAGCACGGAGGAACTGCTGACCACCGTCAGCGCCGCCACCGACAGACTCGACGGCATCGAGAACAAGGTCGAGACCACCGTGGCCATGGACTTCGGCCGCATCACCCTCGACCGCGAACACGTGCTCTACCTGTTCGGCACGCCCGGCCAGGAACGCTTCTGGTTCATGTGGGACGAGCTGTGCGAGGGCGCGCTCGGCGCGGTCATCCTCGCCGACACCCGGCGCCTGGAGGAGTGCTTCGCCGCGGTCGACTTCTTCGAGCAGCGCGGCCTCGGATTCATCGTGGCCGTCAACGAGTTCGACGGCGCGCACCGCTACGACCCCGAGGAGGTGCGGGCCGCCCTCGACCTCCCCGGCCACGTGCCCGTCGTCCACTGCGACGCCCGGATCTCCAGCTCCGGCGTGCAGACCCTGCTCACCCTCGTCCGCCACCTCCTCGCGCACACCCCCGCCACGCCCACGGGGTATGGCGCCCCCATGTGATCCCCGCACACCCCACGGAGCCCGTCCATGAACTTCGCCCACGCCCCGGGAGCCCGCCCATGAGCTACGACCCGCCCCGCCCGGCCGGTCGGCTGCTGCTCACCCCGGAGGACCGGCAGGCGCCGGAGCGCACCCGCAGGCTGCGCGGGCTGGGACTCGGGGAGCACCCCGATCCCGAGCTGGACGCCTTCGCCCGCGGCCTCGCCGAGCTCACCGCGGCGCCGTACGCCGTGGTCAACTTCCCCGGCGAGCACGGGCAGTTCTTCGCGGGTCTGCACACCCCGGGCGTCGCCCCCGTCCTCCGCGGCGACGGCACCGGCGCCCTGCTGGGCCGGGTGCTGCCCCGCGACCACGGCTTCTGCCCGCACGTGATCGCCCGGGGCAGGGCGCTGGTGCTGGAGGACGTGACCGACTACCCGCGCTTCGCGTGCAACGCGGTGGTGGACGAGTTCGGCGTGCGCTCCTACATGGGCGCGCCGCTCACCGACGGCACCGGCATGGTGCTCGGCACCGTCGCGGTCAGCGACATACGGCCGCGCGGCTGGGGGCAGCCCGGCCTCGCCGCCATCAAGGCACAGGCCGCGGAGCTCGCCGCGCGGCTGGAGCGCAGGGAGAGGGACGGGCTGCCGCTGTGAGGAGAGGCGCGCGCCCGCGCCCGGACGGGTGACGCGTGAAGCAAAGCTGTGGCCGCGCTTAAGAAATCCTCGATGGACCGGTGAGGGTGTTGTACGGCAGATTGCAGTCGATTCCACTCCTCTTCCCGGACCGGGCCGCCTCGGCATGCCCGCACCCGGGACTCACCCTCAGGAGCCGTAGCGTTGAAGGCGCTGGTCAAGGAGAAGGCGGAGCCCGGGCTGTGGCTCATGGACGTCCCGGAGCCCGCCGTCGGACCCGGCGATGTGCTGATCAAGGTGGAGCGCACCGGTATCTGCGGCACCGACCTGCACATCCGTAACTGGGACGGCTGGGCGCAGCAGACCATCGACACCCCGCTGGTTCTCGGGCACGAGTTCGTCGGCGAGGTCGTGGAGACCGGCCGGGACGTCCCCGACGACATCAAGCCCGGTGACCGGGTCAGCGGCGAGGGCCACCTGGTGTGCGGCAAGTGCCGCAACTGCCTGGCCGGCCGCCGCCACCTGTGCCGTGCCACGATCGGCCTCGGCGTGGGACGCGACGGCGCGTTCGCCGAGTACGTCGTGCTCCCCGCGACGAACGTCTGGGTGCACCGCGTTCCCGTCGACCTGGACGTCGCCGCGATCTTCGACCCGTTCGGCAACGCCGTGCACACCGCGCTGTCCTTCCCGCTCGTCGGCGAGGACGTCCTGATCACCGGCGCCGGACCGATCGGCCTGATGGCCGCAGCGGTGGCCCGGCACGCCGGCGCGCGCAACGTCGTCATCACCGACGTCAGCGAGGAGCGCCTGGAGCTCGCCCGCAAGATCGGCGCGACCCTGGCGCTGAACGTGTCCGAGTCGACCATCGCCGACGGGCAGCACACCCTCGGACTGCGCGAGGGCTTCGACATCGGCCTGGAGATGTCCGGCCGCCCCGAGGCGATGCGCGACATGATCGCCAACATGACGCACGGCGGCCGCATCGCCATGCTGGGCCTGCCCGCCGAGGAGTTCCCGGTCGACTGGGCCCGCGTCGTCACCTCGATGATCACCATCAAGGGCATCTACGGCCGCGAGATGTTCGAGACCTGGTACGCCATGTCGGTGCTGCTGGAGGGCGGTCTCGACCTCGCCCCGGTGATCACCGGCCGCTACTCCTACCGCGACTTCGAGGCCGCCTTCGAGGACGCCGCCGGCGGCAAGGGCGGCAAGGTCATCCTCGACTGGACCGCGTAAGTCATCTGCCTTCCAAGGAGCTTTGCGATGTTCGACTCCGTGCGCGACGACCTGCGCGCCACCCTCGACGAGATCCGCGCCGCCGGCCTGCACAAGCCCGAGCGCGTCATCGGCACCCCGCAGTCCGCCACCGTGAACGTCACCGCCGGCGGCCGCCCCGGTGAGGTCCTCAACTTCTGCGCCAACAACTACCTGGGCCTCGCCGACCACCCCGAGGTGATCGCCGCCGCCCACGAGGCGCTGGACCGCTGGGGCTACGGCATGGCGTCCGTCCGCTTCATCTGCGGCACCCAGGAGGTGCACAAGGAGCTGGAGGCGCGGCTGTCGGCGTTCCTCGGCCAGGAGGACACGATCCTCTACTCCTCCTGCTTCGACGCCAACGGCGGCGTGTTCGAGACGCTGCTCGGCCCGGAGGACGCGGTCATCTCCGACGCGCTGAACCACGCGTCGATCATCGACGGCATCCGGCTGTCCAAGGCCCGCCGCTTCCGCTACGCCAACCGCGACATGGCCGACCTGGAGCGCCAGCTGAAGGAGGCCGCCGAGGGCGGCGCCCGCCGCACGCTGATCGTCACCGACGGCGTCTTCTCCATGGACGGCTACGTCGCCCCGCTGGACGAGATCTGCGACCTCGCCGACCGGCACGGCGCCATGGTCATGGTCGACGACTCGCACGCCGTCGGCTTCGTCGGCCCCGGCGGCCGCGGCACCCCCGAACTGCACGGGGTGATGGACCGCGTCGACATCATCACCGGCACGCTCGGCAAGGCCCTCGGCGGCGCCTCCGGCGGCTACGTCGCCGCCCGCGCCGAGATCGTCGCGCTGCTGCGCCAGCGCTCCCGTCCGTACCTGTTCTCCAACACGCTCGCCCCGGTCATCGCCGCCGCCTCGCTGAAGGTCCTCGACCTGCTGGAGTCGGCCGACGACCTGCGTGTGCGCCTGGCCGGGAACACGGCCCTGTTCCGCCGCCGGATGACCGAGGAGGGCTTCGACATCCTCCCCGGCGACCACGCCATCGCCCCCGTGATGATCGGCGACGCGGCCCGCGCGGGCCGCATGGCGGAGCTGCTGCTGGAGCGCGGCGTCTACGTGATCGGGTTCTCCTACCCGGTGGTGCCGCAGGGCCAGGCCCGCATCCGCGTGCAGCTCTCGGCGGCGCACTCCACGGACGACGTGAACCGCGCCGTCGACGCCTTCGTCGCGGCCCGTGCGGAGCTCGACGGCTGACCGTCGCGCACCGCTGCATTTGAGACAATCGATCCCATGATCGAAGCGCGGCGGCTCCACATCCTCCGTGCGGTGGCGGACCATCGCACGGTCACCGCGGCGGCCGCCGCGCTCTACCTCACCCCCTCGGCCGTCTCCCAGCAGCTCACCGCGCTGGAGCAGGAGACCGGCCACCGCCTGGTCGAGCGCGGCGCCAAGGGCGTACGGCTGACCCCGGCCGGGGAGATCCTTCTCAGCCACACCCACGCGGTCCTCGCCCAGCTGGAGCGGGCCGAGGCCGAGCTGGCCGCGTACGGGGCGGGGGAGGCCGGCACCGTCACGGTGGCCGCCTTCGCCACCGGCATCGCGCAGGTCGTGGCGCCGGCCGTGGCCCGGCTCGCCGCCTCGGCGCCCGGCATCCGCATCCGGGTGCAGGACGCCGAGGGCGACGCGAGCCTCCCGATGGTCCTGGACCGGCAGGTCGACGTCGCCGTGGCCGTCGAGTACCGCGGGGCGCCGCCCGCGGACGACCCGCGCCTCACCCATGTCCCGCTCTACGCCGAGCCGTTCGACGCGGTCGTCCCCGTCACCCACCGGCTGGCCGACGGCCCCGAGGTGCCGCTCGCGGAGCTGGCGAAGGACCCCTGGATCGGCCCGTACCCCGGCAACCCCTGCCATGACGTGGTGGTGCTGGCCTGTGAGAACGCCGGGTTCCAGCCGCGTCTCGAACACTCCTCGGACGACTTCCGCGCGGTCGTCGCCCTCGCGTCCGCCGACGTGGGTGTGGCCCTCGTGCCCCGGTCGGCCCTGCGGGGGATGGACCTCACGGGCGTGGTGGTGCGCCCCGTGGACGGGGTGGCGCCCACACGTCGGGTGTTCGCCGCCGTGCGCCGGGGCGCGGAGGGGCATCCGCTGATCCGCCCGGTGCTGGACGCGCTCGGCGCGGCGGCCGAGGACGCCTGAGTACCCCTTCCGTGCCGCCCATATCCGGGATATCGTCCCGCATATGAAACAGCAGGAGGCTGCCCCCGATCCCGTCGACGTGCGCCTCGGCGCGCGGCTGGCCGAACTGCGGGCCGAACACGGCTGGTCCCTGGGGGAGCTGGCGGAGCGCAGCGGTGTCAGCCGGTCCACGCTGTCCCGGGCCGAGCGGGCCGAGACCAGCCCCACCGCCTCCCTGCTGAACCGCCTCTGCGCCGTCTACGGCCGCACCATGTCCCAGCTGCTCAGCGAGATCGAGGCGGAACCGGCGCCGGTCGTGCGCGCCGCCGACCAGCCGGTGTGGCAGGACAGGGCCTCCGGCTTCGTCCGCCGCTCCGTGTCCCCGCCGCACGCGGGACTGCGCGGCGAACTCGTCGAGGGCCGCCTCACCGCCGGCGCGGACATCCCCTACGACCGGCCGCCCGTCCCCGGTCTGGAGCAGCACATCTGGGTGCTCGACGGCGCCCTCGCCGTCACCGTCGGCGACACCGAGCACCGCCTCGACGAGGGCGACTGCCTCCGGTTGCGCGTCTGGGGCCCCACCCGCTTTCGCTGCCCCGGCCCCGACGACGTCCGCTACGTGCTGGCGGTGGTGCGCCCGTGAACGTCGAACGCCCCTCCGCCGCCCGGCTGCTGGAGATGACCGGCGCGCTGGCCGACCTGCTGACCGACACCGTGGACGGCGGCGCGTCCGTCGGCTTCCTCGCCCCGCTCGACCGCGCCGCCGCCGTCGCCTGGTGGACGGAGCGGTGCGCGGCCGTCGCCGCCGGCCGCCTCACGGTGTGGACGGCGTACGAGGAACCCGGGCGGGTGCTGGGCACCGTGAGCCTCGCCCTGCCCGCCGACAAGCCGAACAGCGCGCACCGCGCCGAGCTGGTGAAGCTGATGGTGCGCCGCACGGCCCGCGGGAAGGGCCTCGGCCGCCGGCTGCTGGCGGTCGCGGAGGAGGCGGCGGCCGCGGACGGCATCACCCTGCTGCACCTGGACACCGAGACCGGCAGCCCCGCCGAGCACCTGTACCGCACGTCCGGCTGGACAGCGGTCGGCGCGATCCCGGACTACGCGGCGGACCCGGGCGGGGTGCTGCGGCCCACGACGATCTATTACAAGCGCCTGGCGGCAACGCGCCTTTAGGGGCGCGGGGAACCGCGCGAACGGGGGCCCGGGGGCGGAGCCCCCGAAAACGGGAAAGCAGGGCACCGAACGTCCGATTGTCGGTGCCGGAGGCTACCGTGCCTGCCATGCCGGATGCCGAAGACGTACGACGGATCGCCCTGTCCCTGCCGGACACGACGGAGAAGACCGCCTGGAGCATGCCCACGTTCCGGGTCGCGGGGAAGATGTTCGCCACCCTGCCGGAGGACGAGACGTCGATCGCCGTGCGCTGCCCCAAGGAGGAGCGGGACGAACTGGCCCTCGCCGAGCCGGAGAAGTTCTGGATCGCGGACCACGAGGCGCAGTTCGCGTGGGTGCGGGTCCGGCTCGCGGCGCTGGAGGGCGAGGACGAACTGCGGGACATCCTCGCCGACTCCTGGCGTCAGGCCGCCCCGCCCCGGCTCCTCGAGGCGTACCCCCGGCTGGGGCTGCCGCCGGCGGGCTGACGGTGTCGGGGCCGTACGGCCCCCTCCCGTTGTCAGTGCCCCGTGGCATGATCCCGATCACGCGTGGCCGCCGGGTCCGGAGGGGGGTCCCGGCGGCCGCACCGCGCGTACCCGGTTCCACGGTGTGAGGCTCAGACGCCGGCGGGCACGGCCCCGGCGGTGAACCGGGTGATCCGCTCGCGCAGCGACCGCGGGTCCAGGCCGTGCGCCGCGAGATGCTCGTCGAACTGCCCGTAGCGGCGCAGTTCCGCCTTGCCCACGCCCAGCCCCAGCACCCGGTGCGGCACGTCGGCCAGCGCGTCGTTCGCCACGGCCGTCGACGTCCCCGCCAGATACGGCTCCACCAGCACGACGTCCGTCCCCGCCGTCGCGGTGGCCCGGCGCAGCGCGTCCGCGTCGAAGGGGCGGACGGTGGTGGCGTACAGGACGGTGACGTCCAGGCCCTCCGTCGCCGCGAGCACGGCGTCCAGCATCGGCCCCACCGCGACCACCACCCCGGCGCGCCCCTCCCGTACCGTGAGGAACCGCTGCCCGTCCACGGGCCGCCCGGCCGCGTTGGACTGCAGGGACAGCCGCACGTACACCTTGTCGTCGCCGGCGGCCACCGCGTGCCGCAGCAGCGTCTCGGCCTCGTCCGGATGACCCGGCACATGCACCGTCCACCCGTCCAGGGTGTCGAGCAGCGCCACGTCGCCCGGCGCCATGTGGGTGTAGCCGCCGGCGGGCCAGTCGAAGGACGCGGCGGCGCTCACCAGCACCGCGCCCACGTCCTGGTGCCCCAGGTCCAGCTTGACCTGCTCGAACGGCCGCTCGACGAGGAAGCTGGCGAAGGTGTGCACCACGGGCCGCAGTCCGGCCAGCGCCATCCCGGACGCCGCGCCCACCAGCAGCTGCTCCCGGATGCCGACGTTGACCACCCGGTCCGGGTGGCGGCGCAGCGCCTCGCCGAAGCGGTCCGCGCCGACCTCCGCGAGGACCACGGCGACCCGCGGGTCCTCGTCCAGCAGCCGGGTGACGACGGGGGCGAATCGATCACGCATGCTGTCCACGGGGATCGTCCTTTCCTTGAATGAGGTGACGGGAGGGGGAGGGGGCGCTCACGCGTTCTTGGGCTCGACCCGGGCCACGACCACGTGCGGCCTGCCCGGGTGCGGGGCGGTGAACGCGGCGTGCAGCGCCTCGTGGTCACGGCCGTCGACCGTGCGGGCGGACCACCCGGCCGCCTCGAACCGCGCGGCGATCCCGCCCGGACGGGCGTACGACGCCGAGGAGTTGTCGACGACGACCGTGTGCAGCCGGTCCAGGCCCGCGGGGCCGGCGAAGGCGATCGCCTCGTGGTTGCTGCCCTCGTCCAGTTCGGCGTCCCCGATCAGTGTCCACACCGCCGGGTCGTGCAGCCCCTGGGCGCGCAGCCCGAGGGCCGTGCCCACCGCGATCGGCAGCCCGTGGCCCAGCGACCCGCTGCCGATCTCCGCGCCCGGCACCAGGGTCCGGTCCGGGTGGTGGCCGAGCGGGGAGTCGTAGGAGCCGAAGCCGGGCAGCCAGTCCGCCGGCAGGAACCCCTTGGCGGCGAGGACGGCGTAGTACGCCATCGGCCCGTGCCCCTTCGACAGCAGGAACCGGTCCCGTCCGGGATCGTCGGCGCTCTCCGGCCCGACCCGGAGCACCCGGTCGTACAGGACCCACAGCACGTCCAGCGTGGACGTCGCGGCGGGTCCGTGCTTCTCGTCCCCGGTCATCAGCCCCATCAGGCCCGGGAGATCGGCGTACCCGTACGTCTGTGTGCTCTGTGCGCTCTGTGCGCGCTGCTCGGTGATCGTCATGTCATCGATCGTGCAACCTCAACCAAACTTGAGGTCAAGCGTCATCCGGAGGTGTCGTGCGCGGGAAACGGATGCGCGATCACCATCCCGAGTGCGGTATGGTTTCCGTGCGCGTTCGGCCGGGGGGAATCCCCAGGTCAGACGGGCAACGGGACGTGGCGCAGCTTGGTAGCGCACTTGACTGGGGGTCAAGGGGTCGCAGGTTCAAATCCTGTCGTCCCGACGTGACGCACGTCGTGATCAGGGCCGGTTCCGGAGGACATCCGGAACCGGCCCTGACGCATGTCCGTCCCGGCGGACGGGGCGATGTCAGGCGGGGGCGCCGAGGGGCGGGTGCTCCAGCACGCGGGGCGTGTACTCGACCAGCTGGATACGGCCGTCGAAGGTACGGCTCCCGGTCATCTCGAGGGCCACGTCCGGATAGCCGTCGTAGATGCGTTCCGCGCCCGTGGCCCCGGTGATCACGGGAAACATCACGACCCGGAAGCGGTCGACGAGACCGGCCCGCAGCAGGGACCGGGACAGGCTGACGCTGCCGATCGTGCTCAGGAGCCCCGATCCGCCCGCCTTCATGGCGCGGACCGTCTCCACGGCGTCGTCGCGGACGAGCGTGCAGTTCGCCCACTTCGGCGGCTCCTCGAGCGAGGAGGAGAACACCACCTTGGGCGCCCGTGTGAGCTCGTCGACCGACTCCTGCTCCTCGGGCCTGAACTCGTCCTGGCCGGCCGGGACGTCGCCCGCGGCGAAGCCCGACATCAGACGGTAGGTGTTCGCTCCCATGAGGTAGGTGACCTCGGGCTGCTCGCCGAGCCAGGCGAGGTACTCCGGGCCTTCCAGGCCCCAGAACCCGGGCCATCCCTCCGCTGACGCATAACCGTCGAGGGAGGTGATGAAATCGACGAGAAGCTCCGACATGGCGTTGCCCTTTCCTGAGGTGTCACGAGTGCGGACCGGGTGGAGGCCGGGAACTCATCGGTCCGGGGAGAGATGAGATCCGGGAGAGATGAGAATCGTCCGCGTATGTCCTTGATGTCGCTTTCATGACTATCTAACGTTCCGGCGGGAGACACCGTCGCGGGTTCCGACGCCCGTGCCGCCGTCCCGGAAGCGAGGTGTGGAGCGATTGCACGCGAGGTGCGGACGTCACAGGAGGCCGCGGCGCGCGCGGGCGCTGCTCGCCCTGACCGTGCTCGCCTCGACGCTCGCCGCCTGCGGCGGTGACGACGACGGCTCCCGCCCCACCCTCAACTGGTACAACTTCCCCGACGACTCCGGCGCCCTCCAGGAGGCCGCCGACCGGTGCAGCCGGGAGTCCGGGGGGCGTTACCGGATCGAGTACAACAAGCTGCCCCGCGCGGCCGACGGCCAGCGGCAGCAGATGGTGCGTCGGCTCGCCGCCGAGGACGACTCCCTCGACATCCTGGGCCTGGACGTCACCTGGGCCGCCGAGTTCGCCGAGGCCCGCTGGATCAAGGAGTGGACCGGCGAGAACAAACGCCGGGCCACCGAGGGCACCCTCGACGTGCCACTCCAGACGGCGACCTGGAAGGGCAAGCTCTACGCCGTCCCGTACAACACCAACATCCAGCTGCTCTGGTACCGCAGGGACCTCGTGCCGAAGCCGCCCACGACCTGGGCGGAGATGCTGGACATGTCCCGCGACCTGGCCCGGCAGGGCAAACCGCACTACGTCGAGATCCAGGGCGCCCAGTACGAGGGCCTCACCGTCTGGTTCAACTCCCTGGTCAACAGCGCCGGCGGCTCCATCCTCAACCCGAGCGCCACCGAGCCGTCCCTCGGCCCGCCCGCCGTGCGGGCCGCCTCGATCATGCGGGACCTCGCCCGCTCCCCGGCCGCCGACCCCTCCCTGCCCAACCAGATGGAGGACCAGAACCGGCTCGCGATGGAGTCGGGGGTCGCCGCCTTCGAGATCAACTACCCGTTCGTCTATCCGTCGATGAGGAGCAACAACCCCACGCTCTTCAAGGACTTCCGCTGGGCGGTCTACCCCCGCGTGGACGCCGGCCGTCCCTCCCGCCCCACCATCGGCGGCATCGACCTCGCCGTCAGCGCCTACTCCCGCCACCCCGACCTGGCCTTCGACGCGGCCCTGTGCCTGCGCGACCGGGAGAACCAGCTGGGCGCGGCGCTCAAGGGCGGACTGCCGCCCACCCTGCGCTCCCTGTACGACGAGCCGGAGTTCATGAAGGAGTACCCCTTCTCCAAGGAGGTCCTGGCCTCCCTGGAGTCGGCGAGCGTACGGCCGCTCACCCCCGCCTACCAGAACGTGTCGATCGCCGTCTCGCACACCCTGTCCCCGCCCTCCGGCATCCGGCCGGACAGCGACGTCTCCACCATCAGGGAACAGATCGACAAGGCCCTGCGATCCGAGGGTGTGATCCCGTGAGCACCATGGCAGAGCCGGCGAAGGACGAAGCGCAGGACACGAAGGCGCTGTCGGCCGGCGCCCGGCAGGAACGGCGGCTCGGCTGGCTGCTGTGCGCGCCGGCCGTGATCGTCATGCTCGCCGTGACCGCCTACCCCATCTGCTACGCGGTCTACCTGTCCCTCCAGCGCTACGACCTGCGCTTCCCCGACCGCGCCGAGTTCACCGGCCTCAGCAACTACGGGGCGGTGCTGACCTCCCCGTTCTGGTGGGACGCCTTCTGGGTGACGCTGTTCCTGACCGTGGTGTCCGTGGCGATCGAACTGGTCCTCGGCATGGGCCTCGCCCTGGTCATGCACCGCACGCTCTTCGCGCGCGGCACGGTCCGCACCGCCGTCCTCATCCCGTACGGCATCGTCACCGTCGTCGCCGCCTTCTCCTGGCAGTACGCCTGGACCCCCGAACTCGGCTATCTCGCCGGGCTGCTGCCCAGCGGGGAGGCCCCGCTCACCGAGCAGTGGCCCGCGCTGTGGCTGATCATCCTGGCCGAGGTGTGGAAGACCACCCCCTTCATGGCGCTGCTGCTGCTCGCCGGCCTCGCCCTGGTCCCCGAGGAGACGCTGAGAGCCGCGATGGTCGACGGAGCCACCCCCTGGCAGCGGTTCACCAAGGTGATGCTGCCGCTGATGAAACCGGCGATCCTGGTCGCCCTGCTCTTCCGCACCCTGGACGCCTTCCGGATCTTCGACAACATCTACGTCCTGACCGCCGGCGCCCACGGCACCGGATCGCTGTCCATCCTCGGCTACGACAACCTGTTCACCGCGCTGAACCTGGGCATCGGATCGGCGATCTCGGTCCTGATCTTCCTCTGCGTCGGGATCATCGCCTTCACCTTCGTCAAGCTGTTCGGCGCCGCCGCACCGGGCGCGGAGGTGAAGCGCTGATGGCCGCCGTCGGCAGGTCGCACGCGACGCGATGGGCCGTCGTCAACGTCGTGGTGGTGCTGTACGCCCTCTTCCCGGTGTGGTGGATCGTCGCCCTGTCGTTCAAGGACCCCAGCACCCTCACCGACGGCAGCTACATCCCCACCGACTGGACCTGGGAGAACTACAAGGGCATCTTCCGGACCTCCGAGTTCACCCGGGCCCTGATCAACTCCATCGGCATCGCGCTCATCGCCACGGTGATCGCCGTCCTCCTCGGCACCATGGCCGCCTACGCGGTCGCCCGGCTGCGGTTCCCCGGCAAGCAGGTGCTCATCGGGATGTCGCTGCTCATCGCCATGTTCCCGCCGATCTCCCTGGTGTCCCCGCTGTTCAACATCGAGCGGAGCATCGGCATCTTCGACACCTGGCCGGGGCTGATCATCCCGTACATGACCTTCTCGCTGCCGCTGGCGATCTACACGCTGTCGGCGTTCTTCCGGGAGATCCCCTGGGACCTGGAGAAGGCCGCCAAGGTGGACGGGGCGACGCCCGCGCAGGCGTTCCGGATGGTCATCGTGCCGCTCGCCGCGCCGGGCGTGTTCACCACCGCCATCCTCGTGTTCATCTTCTGCTGGAACGACTTCCTCTTCGCGATCTCGCTGACCTCCACCGAGTCCGCGCGCACGGTGCCCGCCGCGATCGCGTTCTTCACCGGCAGCTCGCAGTTCCAGCAGCCCACCGGATCGATCGCCGCGGCCGCCGTGGTGATCACCGTCCCGATCATCATCTTCGTCCTGCTCTTCCAGCGGCGGATCGTCGCGGGCCTGACCTCCGGCGCGGTCAAGGGATGAGCCCGAAGGCAAGGAGGCAGCACCCATGGCCGAGATCGTCCTCGAGGGAGTCACCAAGCGCTATCCCGACGGATCCCTCGCCGTGCGGGACGTGGACCTCGACATCGCCGACGGCGAGTTCGTGATCCTGGTCGGCCCGTCCGGGTGCGGCAAGTCGACCACCCTCAACATGATTGCGGGCCTGGAGGACATCACCGAGGGCACCCTGCGCATCGGCGGGCAGGTCGTCAACGACCTCGCGCCCAAGGAGCGGGACGTGGCCATGGTGTTCCAGAGCTACGCCCTCTACCCGCACATGAGCGTGCGGGAGAACATGGGCTTCCCGCTGCGGCTGGCCAAGGTCGACAAGGCCACCGTCGACCGCAAGGTGGAGGAGGCCGCCCGGGTGCTCGACCTCGTCGAGTTCCTGGACCGCAAGCCGGCCAACCTCTCCGGCGGTCAGCGCCAGCGGGTCGCGATGGGCCGGGCCATCGTCCGCGACCCCAAGGCGTTCCTCATGGACGAACCCCTGTCCAACCTGGACGCCAAGCTGCGCGTGCAGATGCGCACCCAGATCTCCCGCATCCAGCGCCGCCTGGGCACCACCACCGTGTACGTCACCCACGACCAGACCGAGGCCATGACCCTCGGCGACCGGGTCGTGGTGATGCGCCAGGGCGTGGTCCAGCAGGTCGGCACCCCCGCCGAGCTCTACGACATGCCGCGCAACCTGTTCGTCGCCGGCTTCATCGGCTCCCCGGCGATGAACTTCGTCCAGGCGTCCCTGACCCCGGACACCCTGCGCACCCCGCTCGGCGACCTGCCGCTGGACGACCGCATGCGCCGCGAGCTGGAGCGGCGGGACGCGCCCCGCGAGGTCATCGTGGGGCTGCGGCCCGAGGCGTTCGAGGACGCGAGCCTGGCCCGCGACACCGGCGGCCCGGCCGTCACCGTCACGGTGGACGTGCTGGAGTCGCTGGGCTCCGACGCCTACGTCCACTTCACCGCCGAGGGCGGCCCGGTGAGCACCGCCGAACTGGAGGAACTGGCCTCGGACTCGGGCCTGGCGGACACCGGCGCGGGCGGGGACCAGCAGATCGTGGCCCGGCTGGACGCGGCGACCCGCGCCCGGGAGGGGCAGCCGATCGAGCTGCGGGTCGACCTCGGCAAGGCGCATGTCTTCGACCCGTCGAACGGCACCAACCTCACCCACCCGGGGAGCTGACACCGAGCCGTCCGGACCGCGCTCTCACGCAGCGGTCCGGACGGCGTCCCGCGTCAGATCACGCAGCCCGCGTGCGCCAGCGCCTGCTTCAGCAGCACCCCGTGCCCGCCCGGCATCTCGCTCTGCACCGCCCGCGACACGGCCTCCTGCGGGGTGAACCACACCAGGTCCAACGCGTCCTGCCGGGGCCGGCAGTCACCGGTCACCGGCACGATGTACGCCAGCGACACCGCATGCTGCCGGGGGTCGTGGAACGGGGTGATGCCCTGGGTGGGGAAGTACTCCGCGACCGTGAACGGCTGCAACGACGCCGGGACCCGGGGCAGGGCCACCGGGCCGAGGTCCTTCTCCAGATGACGCAGCAGCGCGTCGCGCACCCGCTCGTGGTGCAGCACCCGGCCGGAGACCAGGGTCCGGCTGACCGTCCCGTCGGGCCCGATGCGCAGCAGCAGACCGACACTGGTGACCTCACCACTGTCGTCCACACGCACGGGGACGGCCTCGACGTACAGGATCGGCATCTGGGCGCGTGCCTGCTCCAGGTCGTCGGAGGACAGCCAGCCCGGCGTGGTCTCGGTCATGTCAGACATTGCTTGATCATACTTTCGGGGGTCAGGGCTTGACGGCCACCGCGCCGTACTGCGGCACCACCTCGGTGGCGCCGGGTGCGGCATGCCACTGGGCGCAGGAGACCAGACCGGGCTCGACCAGCTCCAGTCCGTCGAAGAACGCGGTGATGTCCGCCGCGCTGCGGGCGGTGATCGGGGGAGTGGCGTTCGCGTTCCAGAACTCCATCGCCGGAACCTGGAGTTCCCCGCCCACCTCGGGGTCGAACGTGGGGTGGGTGAGCGCCAGGAAGCTGCCCGAGGGCACCTCCGCCATGATCCGGCGCACGATCTCCCGGGCCTTCTCCGTGTCCAGCACGAAGTTGAGGATGCCGAGCAGCATCACCGCGACCGGCCGGGAGAAGTCCAGCGTCGCGGACGCCCGCTCCACGATGGCGCCCGGGTCGTGCACATCGGCGTCGATGTAGTCGGTGGCGCCCTCGGGCGTGCCGGTCAGCAGGGTCCGGGCGTGGACGAGGACGATCGGGTCGTTGTCGACGTAGACGATCCGCGCGTCCGGCGCGATGCGCTGCGCGATCTCGTGGGTGTTGTCCGCCGTCGGCAGTCCCGTGCCGATGTCGAGGAACTGCCGCACCCCGCGCTCGCGTGTCAGATACGTCACCGCGCGGCCCAGGAAGTCCCGGTCCGCGCGGGCGATGTCCCGGATGACCGGGATGATCGACGCGACCTGGTCCCCGACCTGCTGGTCGACCTCGTAGTTGTCCTTGCCGCCGATCCAGTAGTTCCACACGCGCGCGTTGTGCGCCACACCGGTGTTCAGCCTCGCCGAGCCGCTCGTCGGGGTGTGGCTCTCACTCACGGTCTCTCCCTCTCCCTCGCCCGCGTCCTGCCCGCACGGGCCGACCCGGCCATTGTGCATCGCGGTGATCACCTTGTCCCGGGAACGGACCGGGTCGCCCCGTGAACAGGGGCGACCCGAAGGGAAGCTGAGCGAGGGTCAGCGGGACTCCGCTCTGCGCAGGGTGTCCTCGGCGACCTCCTTGTCGAGCGCCGCGCGCACCAGCGCCGAGGACAGCACGGCCGGTTCCGTCCGGTCCGCGAGGCCGAGCAGCCGGTCCGGGTCCTCCGGCAGTCCGAGCCGCCGCGCGCCCTGGAGCGCCTTGGCGTCCACCAGCGGGGCCGCCTCGGGCCACACCGCCTGTACCTCACGCAGGAAGATGGCCGCGCCGGACGGACCGATGCCGGGGAACTCCTGGAGCAGACGGCGCAGTCGGTCCACGTCGCCGTCCGCCTCCGCGCGCAGCCGGCGCAGGTCGCCGCCCCAGCGGTCCAGCAACAGCTCGGCCGCCTGGCCGAGTTGGGTCGCGGTGCGCTCGTCGTAGCGCCGGTAGCCGCCCCGGCCGAGGGCGTCGACCCGCTCCTGCCAGTTCGAGTCGGCCATCCTGCGGGGGTCGCGCAGCCCCGCCTCGTGCAGGGCACGCGCGGTGGCCACGGCGACCGGGCCGCGGATGCGCGCGCTGAGCAGGTGGGCCAGCACCAGCAGCCGGTACAGCGGCTGGGGCGTGTTCCGCAGGGCGATGCCCGCCTCGTGCGCGTACGTCTCGCCGTGCGCGTCGACGAGGACGCGCACCACGGCCCGTTCGTCGTCGCGGCCGGCCACGGTCACGCCTTGAGCGGGTCGTGGCCCAGGGTCATCAGACGGTGGCGGCGGGCGGTGTCCCCGGCCACCGGCTCGTTCTCCGGGTCCGTCTCCTCGGAGACGGCGTCCACGACCTCCTCCATGACGCGCAGGTCGGCCTCGGTGAGGTCGGTGCGGCGCTTCTGGAGGATGGCCAGGACGTGCTGTCCCGTCTCGCTGCCCGCCCGGTCCGGCAGCGGCTCCGTCGTCTCGCCGGCGTCACCGACCCGCAGCCAGGCGGCCAGCTCCGCCGACGTCATGTTCACCGCGCGGTGGAAGTCCTCCCACAGCGCGTCCATCTCGAGGGCGTCGGTCATCGTGTGCCCCTTCGTCCGTGTGCGTCGTGCGTCGTGCGTCGTGCGTCCAGGGTCCTCAGGACTCCCGGGGGTGGTTCTCCGCCTCGAACATCCAGCGCTGCTTCTCCAGGTCGGCGGTGATGGAGATCAGCAGGTCCTGCGTGACCAGGTCGGCCTTCTCGGTGGCGTCGATGCGCTCGCGCAGCCGCGTGATCGCCGCGCCGAGGGCGTCGGTCATCACCTCGACGGCCTGCGCGTCGCGCAGCCAGCCCTCCGCGGGCGCCGGCAGGGAGAAGACCTTGGCGATCGTCTCCGGGCGGCCGTCCGGCGGCACGCCGATGGCCGCGGCGCGCTCCGCCACCGTGTCCGCGTGCGTGCGCGCGGCCGAGACCACCTCGTCCAGCTGCAGATGGACCGAGCGGAACCGCGGCCCCACGACGTTCCAGTGCGCCTGCTTGCCGATCAGGGACAGTCCGAGCAGGTCGATCAGGGTCTCCTGGAGGGCCTCGCTGGAGATCCGGCGGGCCTCGTCCGGAAGCGTGCTCCTCACGACGGTCATGAAGTGGTGTTCCTCCCAGTCGATGCGCTCGTGGCGCGAGGGCGGGGCCCGCGGGCGATGCCGGCGCGGGCCGCGCTCCGCGACCACTCCGTGAAGGCGCGGGTGCCCCCGGCCCTTAGGGACAAACCCGGCCGGCGGTACGGCGGGACCGGCCGTGACCTCCAGGATCTTCCCCGGGAGGGGTGGGGCGGTCTATAGTCCGAAACTAGCGGTGCTAATTAAGTGAGCCGCCGATCGGCAGCCCGGCCGTCGGCTTCCGGATCAGGAGTTTGCGTTGCGTCCCGTCCACTTCGCGGCCGCCCGCCGCACCCCCATCGGCAAACTGCGCGGAGCCCTCTCCGGCGTACGGCCCGACGACCTGGCCGCCGCGGTCATCCGCGGCCTGGTCGCCGATGTGCCCGCGCTGGACCCGGCCCGCGTCGACGACGTCTACTGGGGCGCCGCCAACCAGGCCGGCGAGGACAACCGCAACGTCGCCCGGATGGCCGCCCTGCTCGCCGGCCTCCCCGAGTCCGTCCCCGGCGCCACCGTCAACCGCCTCTGCGCCTCGGGCCTGGAGGCCGTCACCACCGCCGCCCGCACCATCGCGGCCGGCGAGGCCGACATCGTGATCGCCGGCGGCTCCGAGTCCATGAGCCGCGCCCCCTTCGTGCTGCCCCGCCCCGACGAGGCCCTCCCGCACCGCATCGAGACGTACGACACGCGGCTCGGCTGGCGGCTCGTCAACCCGGCGATGAAGGAGCTGCACGGCCTGCTGGCGATGGGCGAGACGGCGGAGGAGGTCGCCGGACGGTACGGCATCTCGCGCGAGCGTCAGGACGAGTTCGCCCTGCGCAGTCACCGGCGCGCCGCCGAGGCCCGCAGAAGCGGCCACTTCGACGACGAACTGCTGCCCGTGACCCGCCCGGACGGCGTGGTCGTCGACGCCGACGAGTGCGTCCGCGAGGACACCTCCCTGGAGAAGCTCGGCCGGCTCAAGCCG
Organism: Streptomyces albogriseolus; assembly: GCA_014650475.1. Lineage (GTDB taxonomy): Bacteria > Actinomycetota > Actinomycetes > Streptomycetales > Streptomycetaceae > Streptomyces > Streptomyces albogriseolus. The sequence continues at coordinate 684,904 of BMVA01000001.1, read as the reverse complement.
GTGTTCCGCGCGGGCGGCACGGTCACCGCGGGCAACGCCTCCCCGATGAACGACGGCGCCGCCGGGCTCATCCTGGTCAGCGAGGAGGCCCTGAACGACCTGGGCCTGGAGTCGCTCGGCCGCTACGTCGCCGGCGGCTCGGCGGGCGTCCACCCGGACGTCATGGGCATCGGCCCCGTCCCGGCCACCCGCAAGGTGCTCGCCCGCGCCGGCTGGGACGTCGGCGACGTCCAGGAGGCAGAGTTCAACGAGGCGTTCGCCGCCCAGGCCCTGGCCTGCGTGGACCAGCTGGGCATCGACCCGGAGCGGGTGAACGCCGACGGCGGCGCCATCGCCCTCGGCCACCCGCTGGGCTGCTCCGGCGCCCGCATCCTCACCACCCTGCTGCACCGGATGCGCCGCACCGGCGCCGAACGGGGCCTCGCCACCATGTGCGTGGGCGTGGGTCAGGGCAGCGCGGTGCTGGTCGAACGCCACTGACCGGCGGCCGCCCCGGCGGCCATCGGACGGGACGCGCCTTACCGGCGGCCGATGCCCGCACGTAGCATCGGTCGCCGCATGAACACCATGACCCTCTGGGACCTCACCGGCTGGGAATTCGCCGCGCTGGCCTTCGCGGCCCTGCTCGTCGGGTTCTCCAAGACCGCCGTCAGCGGCGCGAACACGGTGAGTCTCGCCGTGTTCGCCGCCGTCCTGCCCGCCCGCGCGTCCACGGGCGTCCTGCTGCCCATCCTGATCGCCGGGGACGTCCTCGCCGTGCTGACCTACCGGCGGCACGCCCACTGGCCCACCCTGTGGCGGCTGTTCCCCGCCGTCGCGGCGGGCGTGGCCGTCGGCACGGTCTTCCTCATGTGGGCGGACGACGGGATCGTACGGACCTCGATCGGGGCCATCCTGCTGCTCATGGCCGGGGTGACGGTGTGGCGACGGCGCCGCGCCGACGCCGAGGAGGAGCCCGACGGGGTGGTCACCCGGGCCGGCCGCGTCAAGGCCCGCTCCTACGGCGTCCTCGGCGGCTTCACCACCATGGTCGCCAACGCGGGCGGCCCGGTGATGTCGCTGTACCTGCTCTCCGCGGGCTTCCGGAAGCTGGGCTTCCTGGGCACGTCGGCGTTCTTCTTCCTCATCGTCAACACGTCCAAGCTGCCCTTCAGCGCGGGCCTCGGCCTGATCGACGCGGACTCCCTGCTGCTGGACGCGGCCCTGGTGCTGTTCGTGGTGCCGGGCGCGTTCCTCGGCAAGTGGGCGGTGACACGGATCGACCAACGGCTCTTCGAGCACCTGGTCATCGCGGCGACGGTGGCGGGGGGACTGCAGCTGCTGCTGCGCTGACCGCGGGCTCAGGGGCCGGGCGGGCCGCCCGGGGGTGTCGTCTCCCGGTGGTCGTCGAGCCGCCGCGGCTTGCGGTGGGGCAGGTGGAGGTGGCTGGGGGCCGCCGTGCGGCCCACCGTCGCGGCGAGTTTGCGGAGACGGCGCCAGTCCAGGCGGGGCGGGCCGGGGGCGACGCCGGGGCGTTTGCGCGGGACGCGGACGCGCAGGACGCCCGGTGCGATGCGGCAGCGGACCGGCGCGGGCAGCACCATCGCCTCGCCGTCGACGCCCGCCTCGATCTCGTCCCGGTCCGCCTCGATGACCACCTCCGGCACGGTCAGCACCGTCAGCCCCGCCGGGTCCGGGTTCAGCAGCAGCGCGGCCGCGCTGAACGCGCCCTCCACCCTCACCCCGAGGACGCCCAGCGTCCCCGAGTCCAGCCGCTCGCGCCGCCCGAGCCCGAACGGGTCACCGGTGCGGTACGGGTTGTTGCTGACCAGCATCGCCTGCGGCGCGGTCAGCGTGGTGTCGCCGGCGCGGGCGACCAGCCGGGGCCCCTGCTGCCCGGTGAGCAGGTCCGGCAGCATCTCCAGACTCGTGCCGATCTTGTCGTCGCGGTACGCGGGACTCTGCACGATCGCCGCGTACGCGCCGAACGACGCGTTGTTCACGAACGGCTGCTCCCCGGCGAAGCCCAGATCGACCCGGAGCTCCACCCCGTCCGTCAGCGCGTCCAGGCACGCCGCCGGATTCCCCCGGTCCAGGCCGAGGTCCAGCGCGAAGTGGTTGCGGGTGCCCGCGCTGATCACCAGGAACGGGACGTCGTGCTCGGCGGCCACGGCCGCGACCAGCGCCTGGGTGCCGTCGCCGCCCGCCGCGCCCAGCAGGTCCGCGCCGTCGGCGACGGCACGCCGGGCCAGCTCGGTCACGTCGTGCTGCTGCCCCGGCTCCAGCAGCACCACCCGCGCGCCCAGCCGCTCCGCCTTCTCCCGCAGCCGGAACCGGCCCACCTTGCCGCCGCCCGACCGCGGATTCATGATCAGCACCGGCTTCCGGGGCGGCGGCAGCCGCCGCTCCCGCATCGGGGCGTGCCCGCCCGTCCCGCGCAGCGCGTACCTGCCGGTCCACACCGCCAGGCCCCACAGCCCCAGCGACACCAGCAGCGCCCAGAACAGCGTCACCGCGAACAGCGCCAGCAGTCCCGCCGGCACGCACACGGCGACCAGCGCGGCGCCCCACCGCAGCGGCCCGCGCAAGGTCAGCGTCCACCACACGGCCGCCGCGCTGAGCCCCAGCCCGGCCACCCCCAGCACCAGGAGCAGCAGTCCGCGCAGCCCGCCGTAGACGAGGGGGGTCGCCACGGCGAGCGCCGCCGCGAGCAAGGCCCCCCGCGCCGCCCACCGCTGGGCGTGGTAGCCCCGCCTGCTCCAGTCCACGGCCATGACTCCTTAGGTCGCCCGGCGTCATCGTAGGGCGAACGGCACAGGTGTGCGGGCCGATGGTGATCAGAGGCGGACGGGCCGCCGCCGGACGCCGTGCCCGCTCGCCGTACCCTCGGCGCATGTCCCCGCATGTGCTGATCCTCGGCGGCACCACCGAGGCGCGCCGGCTCGCCGCCGCGCTGGCCGCCCGCCCCGGGACCCGGGTGACGACCTCGCTCGCCGGACGGGTCACCCGGCCGGGCGCGCTCGAGGGCGAGGTGCGCGTCGGCGGCTTCGGCGGCCCGGACGGACTCGCGGCCTGGATCCGCGGGGAGAGGGTGCACGCCGTCGTCGACGCGACCCATCCCTTCGCCGCGACGATCACCGCGAACGCGGCCACCGCCACCGCCGCCGCGCGGGTGCCCCTGCTGGTGCTGCGCCGCCCCGGCTGGCGGCCCGGCCCCGGTGACCACTGGCACCCGGTCCCCTCCCTGGAGGCGGCCGCCGCCCTGCTGCCCGGCCTCGGGCGCCGGGTGTTCCTGACCACCGGGCGTCTCGGCCTCGCGGCCTTCGCCGGGCTCACCGGGCTGAGCTTCGTCGTACGGTCGGTCGAGCCCCCCGAGCCGCCGCTGCCCCCGCACACCGACGTGCTGCTCGCGCGGGGGCCGTTCACCGTGGCCGACGAGACGGCCCTGCTGCGCGAGCACCGCGTCGACGTGCTGGTGACGAAGGACAGCGGCGGCGCGGCGACCTCCGCGAAACTCACCGCCGCCCGCGACCTCGGCCTCCCCGTCGTGGTCGTCCGCCGGCCGTCCCTGCCGGAGGGGATCAGCCCGCTCCCGGACGTGGCCGCGGTCCTGGACCGGCTGGACGAAGCCCTCGCCCGACCCGCCGGGCGGGCCTAACGCTCGCCGGGGGAGCGGCGCAGCAGATAGGTGTCCATGATCCAGCCCTTGCGCTCCCGCGCCTCGGCGCGCAGGCGCTCGATGCGCGGGGCGGCCTCGGCGACCGGACCGGAGACCAGGATCTCGTCCGGGGTGCCGATGTAGGCGCCCCAGTAGATGTCGACGTCCTCGTCGGCGAAGGCGCGGAAACGCTGATGCGCGTCCAGCATCACCACCACGTCGTCCACGCCCTCCGGGAATCCCTCCTCCGCGAGCCGTCGTCCCGTGGTGATCTGCACCGGGCGCGCGACACGGTTGAGCCCCGTCCGGTGCCGGGCCACCAGCGCGGACACACTGCTGACGCCCGGCACGACGTCGTACACGAAGGAGACGGTCCCGCGCTCCAGGACCTCCTCCAGGATGCCGAGCGTGCTGTCGTACAGCGACGGGTCGCCCCACACGAGGAACGCGCCGGTCCCGTCCTCGCCCAGCTCCTCCGTGATCATCCGCTCGTAGACGTCGGCACGGGCGCTGCGCCAGTCGCCGACGGCGGGGGAGTAGGCCGAGCCGCCCGCCGAGCGGTCCCGCTGGGGGTCACGCGCCTCGACGACGCGGTACGTGCGGTCCGACAGATGCGTCTCCAGCATGTCCCGGCGCAGCCGCGTCAGGTCCGCCTTCGCCTCGCCCTTGTCGAGCAGGAAGAACACGTCCGTGTCCCGCATGGCCCTGACCGCCTGCAGGGTGAGCTGGTCGGGGTCACCCGCGCCGATACCGATCACATGAAGAGTCCGCACACCCCGAGTCTGCCGCACGGTACTCGCCGCGTTGACACCGCACCCGGCCCCTGCGTTCAGGAGCCGCCCCGCAGCCGGGGCGCCCGCGTTCCCGCATCCACCGGGACACCCCGCTCCACCTCCGTCGCCAGCTCCCGGGCCCAGGCGATCACACCGGGAAGATCGATCCCGTGCGGGCGAAGACCCGCCCCGGCTGCCCACTCCTCCGCCGCGCCGGCCCCGCGCCGCAGGAGCCGCGCCCCTCCGGTGGCGTTCCCCCGCGCGGCATGGGTGAGCCCCACGGCGAGCTGTGCCAGCCCTCGCCACAGCTCCCGTTCCTTCTCCGGCCCCGACTTCCAGGCGTCCTCGAACACTTCGTGCGCGTGGAACGGCTTGCCCTCGTCGAGCAGCCGCTGCGCCTCCGCCACGCTCTCCTCCGGCCGCCGCACGACCCCCTCGGGCTGCCGGGGCACCCCTTCCGCGCCGTACGGCAGGGGCCGCCCGAGCCCGTCACGGGGCCGTGCGTTGCGCGCCCGCCCCTCGTCGTCCCGGTCCCGCGCGGCGGCTGTCCGGCCGGCGGACGTACTGTCCATGCTGCCCATACGCCGATTGTCCCAAGTCCGGGCCCGCTTCGACGCGGCCCGGGGGGTGGGGTAAAGTACTGTCCGCGCGATCACGCGGTTCACCGCATGTGACCGCACCGGGACGTGGCGCAGCTTGGTAGCGCACTTGACTGGGGGTCAAGGGGTCGCAGGTTCAAATCCTGTCGTCCCGACGGTGCAGTGCGGGCTCGGAGCCCGGATCAGGGCCTTGTCCACATCACGTGGGACAGGGCCCTCGGTCGTTTCCAGAACTCCGTCCCGCCGGGCGGCGTGCTGAACGGACAGGGGCCCTGCCCGGATCCTCTCCGGGCAGGGCCCCTTCTCACTCAGCGGCGCCCGTCAGATGGCGTCGAGTTCCACCTCCTCGTAGACCCGGTCCCACCAGGTGTCCATCTCGAACGCCGGCGGGTCGAGCTCACGAAGCCGGTCCCTGATCTCCAGTCCGAAGGCGATCCGTGCCGCCTCCGACGGATCCATCGCGTCCTCGTCGTCCTCGTCCTCGTCCTCCTCGGACTCGAGATCGTCGAAGTCGTCGACGTGCTCGCACCGGTGGTCCCAGGCGGCGAGGGCGTCGAGGAACGCGATCAGTGACGAGTTCACGAACCGGGGCTTCGGCAGCGACGGGTCCAGCAGCAGCACCCTCCCGTCGCTGTCGAGCACGTACTCGGGGACGTGGTATCCGGGATTCAGCTGGGCGTCGTGCTGGCCCAGCCTCCAGTACCGGTGACCGGACGGATCGGAGACGACGGTGAAGGGAGCACCGTGCGTACTCGGGTAGAACATGGCGGCCTCCCGCGGCAGCCCGTACCGCTGGGCCGTGCCGAGTGCTTCGCGCACGGCCTCCGGCCAACTGTCCGAGCCGGAGAGCGCGTCGGCGTCCAGTTCCAGGATGCCGTCCTCCTCCCACGACGATGCCGTCAGCCACCGAGGTGTGTACCCCACGAGAAGTCCCTTTCGTGACGCTCCGTCGCTCACAGCTTTCCTCGCCGGATCTGCGTCAGCATGCGCTTGAGCTCGTTGAGACCTTGTCGCCCCCGAAGGTACTCCTGAGCCAGTTGTCGCATCCGTTGTAGTCGCAGGGGGCGAGTCCGGTGTGCTCGACGGTCTGGCCGGCCGGGGCTGACGGTGCCGAGCCGTTGCGGCCGCACCGGTACGACTCGGTTGACGGACCGTCACCGGTCTTGTCGAGGACGAGGACATCGAGATCCTCGAGCGGGCCCGTTCGCCGGGGTCAGCGCAGAGTGACGCGGGCCGCCACCGGCAGATGGTCGCTGCCGGTGGCGGGCAGGGCGCGGACGTGGTCGACGCGCGCCGAGCGGGCCATGACCTGGTCGATGCGGGCCACCGGCAGGGCGGCGGGATAGCTGAAGGCGAAGCCCCGTCGTGCCACGTCCATCCGTGAGGTCAGCGGGGCCAGCCCGCGGTCGTCGGCCGTGCCGTTGAGGTCTCCCATCAGGACCACCTGTTCCAGCCGCTCGGCGGCCACGGCCCGGCCCAGCAGGCCGGCGCTCTCGTCGCGCCGGGCGGACGCAAGGCCGCGCGTGCCGACCCGGACCGAGGGCAGGTGGGCGACGTACGCGGCGATCTCGCCGTACGGGGTGTGGACCACGGTCCGCAGCCCTCGGCTCCACGGCTCCGTGATGTCGGCGGGCTTGATGTCCAGCGGGCGGACCCCGGTGAGCGGATGCTTCGACCACAGCCCGACGGTGCCCCGGACCGCGTGGTACGGGTAGTCGGCGGCGAGCGTCCTCCGGTAGACCGACAGGGCCGGATCCACCAGCTCCTGCAGCGCGATGAGGTCGGGCCCGGCGCCGGCCAGGTCCCGGGCCGTGCCCGCCGGGTCGGTGTTCTCGTCGCTGACGTTGTGCTGCACCACCAGCAGGCCGTGCGGGCCGGACGCGGCCCCGGGCAGCAGCAGCCCGCCGAACAGATGCGTCCAGGCCGCCACGGGCAGCAGCAGGGCCAGCAGCGCGACGGCCGAACGGCGCAGCAGGGCCAGCCCGAACAGCGGGACGGCCACCAGTGCGAGCCACGGCAGAAACGTCTCCAGCAGACTGCCCAGCCGCCCCGGCGAGTTGGGCACCACCCCGTGGAACGTCAGCAGCCCGGCCGTCAGCACCGCGCACGCCACGAGCACCCGCCCCCGCTGCCACTCCGCGTAGCGCTCCACACGTCTCCCTGTTCACTCGTCCCGTCGATCAGGACGAAGGACGAGGCGGAACAGGTTCCGTCCGCCGCCCGCGGTGGCCGTGATCAAGGACCGCCTCGCCTCAGGACCTGACCAGCAGCTGGAAGTCGAAGGAGTACCGGGACGCGCGGTAGATGTGGCTGCCGTACTCCACCGCACGGCCCGTGTCGTCGTACGCGGTGCGCTGCATGGTGAGCAGGGCCGCGCCCTCCTTCTCGTCCAGGCGGGACGCCTCCTCGGCGGTCGCCGAGCGGGCGCCGACCGTCTGGCGGGCGCTGTGCAGGGTGATGCCGGCCGCGCGCATCATCCGGTACAGGCCGGTCGCCTCCAGGCGGTCGCCGTCCAGGTCGAGCAGGCCCGCCGGGAGGTAGTTGCCCAGCAGGGCGACCGGCAGGCCGTGGGTGCGGCGCAGCCGCTCCAGGACGATCACCTCGGCGCCCTCGGGCAGCCCCAGGGCGGCGGCCACACCGGGCGGCGCCGGGACGGTCTCGTTGCGGACCACCTCCGTGGTCGGGGCCTGCCCGGCCGCCTCCAGATCGTCGTAGAGGCTGGTCAGCTCCAGGGAGCGGCGCACCTGGCTGTGCACCACCTGCGTGCCCACCCCGCGCCGCCGGACCAGCAGCCCCTTGTCCACCAGGGACTGGATGGCCTGGCGGACGGTCGGCCGGGACAGGCCGAGGCGCACCGAGAGGTCCACCTCGTTGCCCAGCAGGTCGCCGGGCGCGAGCACCCCGCTGGAGATCGCCGCCTCCAGCTGCTGGGCGAGCTGGTAGTACAGCGGCACCGGACTGCCCCGGTCCAGGGCGAAGTCCAGGGAGTGCGTCGCCGGTCCGGCCGCGGCGCGTGCGGGGTCACCGGTCTTCGCCATGGACGTGCCTTCCTGTCGGGGCTTCCGGTCGGAGCGTGGGGGACGGGTTCACAGGTGGCGGCGGCGCCCCGCGACCTGAGCCTCGTACCGTTCGCGGGCCCGGACGGCGGCCTCGCGGGTGGCGACCTCCGCCACCGGCACGTCCCACCACGCCTCGGCCGGGGGAGCGGTCGGCGCCGGGTCGGTCTCGACGTACACACAGGTCGGACGGTCGGAGGCGCGGGCCTGCGCGAGGGCGGTGCGCAGCTCCCGCACCGTCTTGGCGCGCAGCACGTCCATGCCGAGGCTGGCCGCGTTCGCCGCGAGGTCCACCGGCAGCGGGGCGCCGGTGAAGGAGCCGTCGGCGGCGCGGTGGCGGTAGGCGGTGCCGTAGCGCTCGCCGCCGGTCTCCTCCGACAGGCCGCCGATGGAGGCGTAGCCGTGGTTCTGGACGAGGACCACGTTGACGGGCAGGCCCTCCTGCACGGCGGTGACGATCTCCGTGGGCATCATCAGATACGTGCCGTCGCCGACCAGGGCCCACACAGGTGTGCCGGGCGCGGCCTGCTGGACGCCGAGCGAGGCCGGGATCTCGTAGCCCATGCAGGAGTAGCCGTACTCCAGGTGGTACTGGCGGGGGCTGCGGGCGCGCCACAGCTTGTGCAGGTCGCCCGGGAGCGAACCGGCCGCGTTGATCACCACGTCGTCGTCGCCGACCACCGCGTCCAGCGCGCCCAGCACCTGTGTCTGGGTCGGCACGGCGGTGTCGTCGTCGGCGCGCAGGGCCGCCTCGACGACCTCGTCCCAGCGCTCCTTGCCGGTCCGGTACTCCGCCTCGTAGTCCGCGTCCACGCGGTACCCGGCGAGTCCCTCGGCGAGCCGCTCCAGGCCGGTGCGCGCGTCGCACACCAGGGGGCGGGCGGCGAGCTTGTGGGCGTCGAAGCCGGTGATGTTGAGGTTCACGAACGTCACGTCCGGGTTCCGGAACAGGGTGCCGGAGGCGGTGGTGAAGTCGGTGTAGCGGGTGCCGACGCCGATCACCACGTCGGCGTCGCGGGCCAGCGCGTCGCTCACCGCCGTACCGGTGTGGCCGATGCCGCCCAGGTCGGCGGGGTGGTCATGGCTGAGCGAGCCCTTGCCGGCCTGGGTGGAGGCGACCGGGATGCCGGTGGCGTCCACCAGCGCGCGCAGCGCGTCCTCGGCCTCGCTGTGGTGCACCCCGCCGCCCGCGACGATCAGCGGCCGGCGCGCCGCCCGTACGGCTGCCACGGCCGCGTCCAGCTCCACCGGGTCAGGGGCGGGCCTGCGCACGGTCCAGACCCGCTCGGCGAAGAACTCCTCCGGCCAGTCGTACGCCTCCGCCTGCACGTCCTGCGGCAGCGCCAGGGTGACCGCGCCGGTCTCGGCCGGGTCGGCGAGCACCCGCATCGCGTGCAGCGCGGACGCGATCAGCGCTTCGGGGCGGGTGACCCGGTCGAAGTAGCGGGACACCGGGCGGAGCGTGTCGTTGACCGACACGTCGGCCTCCACGGGGTGCTCCAGCTGCTGGAGCAGCGGGTCGGCGGCGCGGGAGGCGAAGTAGTCGCCGGGCAGCAGCAGCACCGGCAGCCGGTTGATCGTGGCGAGCGCGGCGCCGGTGACCAGGTTGGTCGCGCCAGGACCGATGGACGTGGTCACCGCCTGCGCGGAGAGGCGGTTGAGCTGGCGGGCGTACCCGACGGCCGCGTGCACCATCGCCTGCTCGTTGCGGCCTTGGTGGTACGGCATGGCGTCCCGGTACTCCACCAGGGCCTGGCCGAGCCCGGCGACGTTGCCGTGGCCGAAGATGCCCCAGGTGCCCGCGATCAGCCGGCGGCGCACGCCGTCCCGCTCGGTGTACTGCGCGGACAGGAACCGCACCAGGGCCTGGGCGGTGGTCAGTCGGCGGGTGGTGGCGCTCATGCGGACCTCTCCGGTGCGGTGTAGAGGGGGAGTCGGGGGTCGACGGGCTGCTCGGGCCAGGTGTCGCGGATCCAGGCGTGGTCGGGGTGGTCGCAGATCAGCCAGGCGCGCTCGGTCTCGGGTCCCGCCATGACGTTCAGGTAGTACATGTGGTGGCCGGGCACCGCCATGGACGGCCCGTGCCAGCCGTCAGGGATGAGGACGACGTCGCCGTCGCGCACCTCGGCCAGCACGTCCGTGTCGCGGCCCGGGCCGGACGGGGAGACCCGCTGGTAGCCGAGGCCCGGTGTGCCGTCGTGGGCGGCGATCTCGAAGTAGTAGATCTCCTCCAGCACCGACTCCTCGCCCGGCCGGTGCTCGTCGTGCTTGTGCGGCGGGAACGACGACCAGTTGCCGCCCGGGGTGAGCACCTCGACCGCGATCAGCTTGTCGCACTCCAGGACGCCCGCCGCGCCGAAGTTGTTGACCTGGCGGGAGCAGTTCCCGGTGCCGCGCAGCTCCACCGGCACGTCCGACGCGGGTCCGTACCGCGCGGGCAGCCGCCGCGTGCAGCGGGCGCCGGTCAGCGCGAACCGCCCGCCTTCCGCCGACGACACGGTGACCCGGGCGTCGCGCGGCACATAGGCGAAGTCGGTGACCCCGTGGAACACGCTCGTCCGGCCGGTGAGCGCGAACTCCTCGTGGCCGAAGTCGTCGTCCGAGGCGACCGTGCACGCGCCGGCCAGCGGCAGCACGATCCACTCGCTGTCCCCGGTGTCGAAGGTGTGCGAGCCGCCCGGCTCCAGCCGCAGCACGCGCAGCGAGGAGTACTCCCAGCCGGCGCTTTCCGGGCTCACGTCCACGGCGTAGGGGCCGGCGGCGGCCTTGCCCGCGGGAAGGTGATGGGTCATGGGTGCCTCCGTCTGCGTACGTCGTCGTACGGGCTGTCGTAGGGGCGTCTCACAGCAGGCCGACGGCCGTGTCCACCGCCGTCTCCACACTGCCCTCGGCCGGGTAGAGCAGGGAGCGGCCGACGACCATGCCCTGCACGGTGGGCAGCCGCAGCGCCTTGCCCCAGCGCTCGTAGGCCGCCTCCTGGTCGCCGACCTCGCCGCCGAGCAGCACCACCGGCAGCGTCGAGGTGCGCAGCACCTCCGCCATGTCGTCGACGTTCTCGGTGACCGGCAGCTTCAGCCAGGTGTAGGCGGAGGTGCCGCCGAGCCCGGAGGCGATGGCGATGGAGCGGGTCACGGCCTCGGCGGACAGGTCGTTGCGCACCCGTCCGTCCACCCGGCGGGAGATGAACGGCTCCACGAACACCGGCAGCCGGCGCGCCGCCATCGCGTCCACGGCGCGGGCGGAGGACTCCAGCGTGGTCAGCGAGCCGGGGTCGTCGTAGTCGATGCGGACCAGCAGCTTGCCCGCGTCGAAGCCGAGCCGCTCGATGTCCTCGGCTCGGTGGCCGGTGAAGCGGTCGTCCATCTCGAAGGACGCCCCGGCCAGGCCGCCGCGGTTCATCGACCCCATGACGACCTTGTTCTCCAGCGCCCCCAGCAGGAGCAGGTCCTCCAGGATGTCGGCGGTGGCCAGCACCCCGTCCACGCCCGGCCGGGACAGCGCGACGCACAGGCGTTCCAGCAGATCGGCGCGGTCCGCCATGGCCAGACGGCGGTCGCCTATGCCGAGCGCGCCCCGCGCGGGGTGGTCGGCGGCCACGATCATCAGCCGGCCGCTGTCGCCGATCAGCGGACGGCGGGCCCGGCGGGCGGCCGCCTCGGCGACGGCCTCGGGATGCCGGGCGCGGACCGTGGTGAGCTCGGGGATGCTGAGGTTCAAGGGAAGGGCTCCGTTCAGGACTGGTTCGGCCGGCCCGCCGCGTCCGGCTCCGCGGCCCGCGCGAGGAGGTCGGCGACCTCCGGCCCGGTCGGCATGGCGGACGAGCAGGCGAGGCGCGAGGCGACGAGGGCGCCGGCCGCGTTGGCGTGGCGCATGGTCCGCTCCAGGTCCCAGCCGGAGAGCAGACCGTGGCAGAGCGAGCCGCCGAAGGCGTCGCCGGCGCCCAGGCCGTTGACCACCTCGACCGGCACCGGGGGCACCTCGGCCCGGGTGCCGTCCCGGTGCACGGCCAGCACACCCCGGGGACCCTGCTTGACCACGGCCAGCTCCACGCCGGCCGCCAGCAGCGCCTCGGCGCAACGCTCGGGCTCGCGCACCCCGGTGGCGACCTCGCACTCGTCGAGGTTGCCGACCGCGACCGTGGCGTGGCGCAGCGCCTCGCGGTAGTACGGGCGCGCCTGGTCCGGGTCCCGCCAGAACATGGGACGCCAGTCCAGGTCGAAGACGGTGGTGCCGGCCTTGTCCCGCGCCTGGAGGGCGTGGAGGGTGGCGGTGCGGCTGGGCTCCTCGCTCAGGCCGGTGCCGGTGATCCAGAAGACGCCGGCCGCGCGGATCGCCGGCAGGTCCAGCTCGTGCGGGTGGATCTCCAGGTCGGGGGCCTTGGGGCGGCGGTAGAAGTAGAGGGGGAAGTCGTCCGGCGGGAAGATCTCGCAGAAGGTGACGGGGGTCGGGTAGGCGGCCACCGGGGTCACCCAGCGGTCGTCCACGCCGAAGTCCTTCAGCGCCTCGTGCAGATAGGCGCCGAAGGGGTCGTCCCCGGTGCGGGTGATCACCGCGGTGGAGCGGCCGAGCCGCGCCGCGGCGACCGCGACATTGGCGGCCGAGCCGCCCAGGAACTTCCCGAACGTCTCCACCTGCGACAACGGCACCCCGGTCTGCAGGGGATAAAGATCGACCCCGATGCGACCCATGGTGACGAGGTCGAAATACTGTGGTGTGTCGGCCATTGAGCGACGCTCCTCGAGGTGCTGGGGATGCGGGTCCCGGGACGCCCTGCCACGGTGGGACATGCTTCCGGGGACCTGCCGCCTCCCAGGTGTAGGTCTCGAGGGGCGGCGGTGTCAATAGTTTGTACTTACATTCGGACGAGCGCGTGAAATGATGTCTTAACAAAGTATTGACAGCAGGCGGTTTTCGGGGATTGGATCGCGTCCCAGCACAACCGCCGTGTGTGATGGCACACACCCCGGACTCCCGAGGTTCCGGGCACCGGACTCTCGGACTCCTCGCCCCCTTTCCCCCGTGAAGCACAGTGAGGTGCAGGACTGATGGACCGCTCTTCCCACCCCCGCTCCCGCAGAGTCGCCCCCTTCGTCGCGGCCGCGGCGGCAGCCGCCCTGGCCCTCGCCGGCTGCTCCAGCGGTTCCGGCGGCAAGAAGTCCGAGGAAGGCGGAGCGGACGCCTCGGCCGGCAAGGCCTCGACGCCGCAGATGACGGTCGCCCTGGTCACCCACCAGGCGCCCGGCGACACCTTCTGGGACATCGTGCGCAAGGGCGCGCAGACCGCCGCCGACAAGGACAACGTCAAGCTGATCTACTCGGCCGACCCGAACGCGGGCAACCAGGCCAGCCTGGTGCAGAACGCCATCGACCAGAAGGTCGACGGCATCGCGGTCACCCTCGCCAAGCCGGACGCGCTCAAGGGCGTCATAGCCAAGGCCACCGCGGCCGGCATCCCGGTCGTCGGCCTGAACTCCGGACTGAGCGACTGGAAGGACCTCGGGCTGCTGGAGTTCTTCGGGCAGGACGAGACCGTCGCGGGCGAGGCGTTCGGCAAGAAGCTCAACGAGGTGGGCGCGAAGAACGCGGTCTGCGTCGTCCAGGAGCAGGGCAACATCGGCCTGACCCAGCGCTGCGCCGGCCTGGAGAAGACCTTCGAGGGCAAGACGCAGGTCCTCAACGTCAACGGCACCGACATGCCGTCGGTGAAGTCCACCATCACCGCCAAGCTGAAGCAGGACTCCTCCATCGACTACGTCGTCACCCTCGGCGCGCCCTTCGCGCCGACCGCGGTGCAGTCCGTCGAGGAGGCCGGCAGCAAGGCCAAGGTCGCCACGTTCGACCTGAACAAGGAGCTGACCGGCGCCATCAAGGACGGCGACATCCAGTTCGCGGTGGACCAGCAGCCCTACCTCCAGGGCTACCTGGCGATCGACGGCCTGTGGCTCTACAAGAACAACGGCAACTACAGCGGCGGCGGCGAGCAGCCCGTCCTGACCGGTCCGGCCTTCGTCGACAAGTCCAACGTCGACGCCGTCTCCGAGTTCGCCGCGAAGGGCACCCGGTGATGAGCATGGCCCAACAGGCGGAGCCGGCGGCGACCACGCCGCCGGCCCCCGGCCCCGAGAAGCAGAAGGACGGCCGCACCGCGCGGCGCCCGCTGGCACTGCGCCTGCTCGCCCGGCCCGAGGTCGGCGTGTTCCTCGGCGCCGTCGCCGTCCTGGTGTTCTTCCTGTTCGCCGCCCCGCCGGTGCGCGACGGCGGCTCGATGGCGAACATCCTGTACCAGTCGTCCACCATCGGGATCATGGCGCTGCCCGTGGCGCTGCTGATGATCGGCGGCGAGTTCGACCTCTCGGCCGGCGTCGCCGTCGTCACCTCGGCGCTCACCGCGAGCATGCTCAGCTACCAGCTCACCCTGAACGTGTGGGTGGGCGTGGTCGTCGCCCTCCTGGTGTCCCTCGCGGTCGGCTTCTTCAACGGCTGGATGCTGGTGAGGACCGGACTGCCCAGCTTCCTGGTCACCCTCGGCACCTTCCTGATCCTCCAGGGCGTCAACCTCGCGGTGACCAAACTCGTCACCGGCAACGTCGCCACCGACAGCATCAGCGACATGGACGGCTTCGACCAGGCCAAGGCGCTCTTCGCCTCCAGCTTCGAGGTCGGCGGCGTCCAGGTGAAGATCACGGTGATCTGGTGGCTCGTCTTCGCCGCCCTCGCCACGTGGGTCCTGCTGCGCACCAAGTACGGCAACTGGATCTTCGCGGTCGGCGGCAACAAGGAGAGCGCCCGCGCGGTCGGCGTCCCCGTCACCTTCACCAAGATCTCCCTGTTCATGCTGGTCGGTTTCGGCGCCTGGTTCGTCGGCATGCACAACCTGTTCTCCTTCAACACCGTGCAGTCCGGCGAGGGCGTGGGCCAGGAGCTCATCTACATCGCCGCGGCGGTCATCGGCGGCTGTCTGCTGACCGGCGGCTACGGCTCGGCGATCGGACCGGTCTTCGGCGCCTTCATGTTCGGCATGGTGCAGCAGGGCATCGTCTACGCCGGCTGGAACCCCGACTGGTTCAAGGCCTTCCTCGGCGTGATGCTGCTCGGCGCCGTCCTCATCAATCTGTGGGTCCAGCGCACGGCGACCCGGAGGTGACCGCAATGACCGACAAGACGACCGGCACCGACGGTGCCGTCCGCACGGACACCCCGGCCGGCGAGGACCGCCCCCTGGTCGAGCTCCGCGCCGCCGGCAAGTCCTACGGCAACATCCGCGCCCTGCACGGCGTGGACCTGACCGTCCACCCCTCCAAGGTGACCTGCGTCCTCGGCGACAACGGCGCGGGCAAGTCCACCCTCATCAAGATCATCTCGGGGCTGCACCAGCACACCGAGGGCGAGTTCCTCGTCGACGGCGAACCGGTGCGCTTCTCCACCCCGCGCGAGGCGCTCGACAAGGGCATCGCCACCGTCTACCAGGACCTCGCGGTCGTCCCGCTGATGCCGGTGTGGCGGAACTTCTTCCTCGGCTCCGAGATGACCAAGGGCCCCTGGCCGCTGCGCCGCCTCGACATCGAGCGCATGAAGCGGACCGCCGACGAGGAACTGCGCAACATGGGCATCGTCCTGGACGACCTGGAGCAGCCCATCGGCACGCTCTCCGGCGGCCAGCGCCAGTGCGTAGCGATCGCCCGCGCCGTCTACTTCGGCGCACGCGTCCTCATCCTCGACGAGCCCACCGCCGCCCTCGGCGTCAAGCAGTCCGGGGTCGTCCTGAAGTACATCGCCATGGCCCGCGACCGCGGTCTCGGCGTCATCTTCATCACCCACAACCCGCACCACGCCTACATGGTCGGCGACCACTTCAACGTGCTGCGCCTGGGCACCCTGGAGCTCAGCGCCGACCGCAGCGAGGTCAGCCTCGAGGAGCTGACCAACCACATGGCGGGCGGCGCGGAACTGGCCGCGCTCAAGCACGAGCTGGCGCAGGTCCGCGGCGTCGACACGGAGGAGCTCCCCGAAGACGGCGCCCTCCGCGCACCCACGGCCGCGACCCCGGAAGGGAAGTCCTGACATGGCAGTCGCCCTCGACCGCATCCGGGTCGGATCCGCCCCCGACTCCTGGGGCGTCTGGTTCCCCGACGACCCGCAACAGGTGCCCTGGCAGCGCTTCCTCGACGAGGTCGCCGAGGCCGGCTACTCCTGGATCGAACTCGGCCCCTACGGCTACCTGCCCACCGACCCGGCCCGCCTCACCGACGAGGTGCGCAGCCGCGGACTGCAGGTGTCCGCCGGCACCATCTTCTGCGGGCTGCACCGCGGCCCGTCCGAGTGGGACGCCACCTGGGAGCAGGTCAGCCGCGTCGCCGCGCTCACCCAGGCGATGGGCGCCGCACACCTGGTCGTCATCCCGTCGTTCTGGCGGGACGACAAGACCGCCGAGATCCTGGAGCCCCCGGAGCTCACCACCGAGCAGTGGGGCCACCTCACCCGGGGCATGGAACGCCTCGGCCGCGAGGTGAAGGAGACGTACGGGCTGGACATCGTCGTCCACCCGCACGCCGACACCCACATCGACACCGAGGAGCACGTCGAGCGCTTCCTCGACTCCACCGACGCGCGCCTGGTCAACCTCTGCCTCGACACCGGTCACTACGCCTACTGCGGCGGCGACAGCGTCAAGCTGATCGAGACCTACGGCGAGCGCATCGGCTACCTGCACCTCAAGCAGGTGGACCCCGAGATCCTCGCCGACGTCGTCAAGAACCAGATCCCCTTCGGGCCCGCCGTCCAGCGCGGCGTGATGTGCGAACCGCCGGCCGGTGTGCCGGAGCTGGGCCCGGTGCTGACGGCCGCGCAGAAGCTGGGCGTGGACCTGTTCGCGATCGTCGAGCAGGACATGTACCCCTGCGAGCCGGACAAGCCGCTGCCCATCGCGGTGCGCACCCGCAGGTTCCTCCGCTCCTGCGGCGCCTGACCACCATCACCCGGACCGGGAGGCGACACACATGAACCGGCGCGAGCCCCTCGGCATCGCCGTCATCGGCACCGGCCGCATGGGCGCCGACCACGTGCGGCGGATCGACCGGGTGATCAGCGGGGCGCGGGTCGCCGCGGTCGTCGACCTCGACGGCGAACGGGCCGAGGCCGTCGCGGCCGGCGTCGACGGCTGCACCGCCCACACCGACGCGGCCGAGGCCCTGAAGTCGGCGGACGTCGACGCCGTGCTCATCGCCTCCTCGGGGCCCGCCCACGAGGAGGCGCTGCTCACCGCGTTCGCGCACGACCTGCCCGTCCTGTGCGAGAAGCCGCTCACCCCCGACGCGGCCTCCGCGCTGCGCGTCATGGAGGCCGAGCAGGCCCTCGGCCACCGCCGGGTGCAGGTCGGCTTCATGCGCCGCTACGACACCGAGTACGTCCGCCTCAAGGCGCTGCTCGGAACCGGGCAGCTGGGCCGGCCGCTGATGCTGCACAACCGCCACCGCAACGTGGCCAGCCCGCACTTCTTCACCAGCTCCATGCTGATCAGCGACTCCGTCGCCCACGAGGTCGACGTCACCCGCTGGCTGCTGGGCCACGAGATCACCGCCGTGACGGTGCTCCGCCCGGCCCCGTCCTCCGGCGCCCCGGAAGGACTGCGCGATCCGCAGTTCGTCGTCCTGGAGACCGACGGCGGGGCGCTCTCCGACGTCGAGATCTTCGTCAACTGCGGGTTCGGCTACCAGGTGCAGGCCGAGGCGGTCTGCGAACACGGCACCGCCCGCATCGGCGACGGCCACCAGCTGGTCACCAACATGGCCGGACGCTGGGGCGGCACCATCGCCCAGGACTGGACCGAACGCTTCGCCCAGGCCTACGACGACGAGGTCCAGGCCTGGGTCGACGCCACCCGCCGCGGCGAGGTCACCGGCCCGAGCACCTGGGACGGGTACGCCGCCGCGGCCGTCTGCGAGGCCGGCGTCCGGGCGCTGGAACAGGGCGGCCGGGTCGAGGTCGACCTCGCGCGGAAGCCCCCGCTGTACGCCTGAACCCAGCGGCGAGGGGAATCAGAGGGCGGTGCGAGGCCGCGGGGGCAGCCCCGCGGCCGCGTAGCACGCGTCGATCACCCGCATCGTCTCCAGCGCGTCGTCCGCGCCGAGGGGAAGTGACGTGCCCCCGCGCACCCGCTCGGCGAACGCCTCCAGCTGGTGGAGGTACGACGAACGGGTGCCCAGGTGTTCCGTGCGCTCGCCGTCGGCGGTGCGCACCACGACCCGGTCGTCCAGCTGCGGCAGCACGAAGTTCGGCGCCGTCGCCTCGCCCCGGCTGCCGACGATCCGCAGGCTCATCTCCAGTTGGCCGTACGCCATGTGGCAGCGGGCCGTGCCCGTGGCGCCGCCCGGGAACGCGAGGTCGGCGTCCAGCCACTCGTCCACGCCCGGCGCGCCCGCCCGCTCACCCGCCCGCGCCGCGACCGGGCGGGGTGCGCCGCCCGCCCACGGGGCGAGCATCCGCAGCGCGTGCAGGCCGTAGCAGCCGAGGTCCATCAGGGCGCCGCCGGCCAGCGGCAGCGACCAGCGGGGGTCGCCGTCCTCCGGGGCCGGGATCGCCACCAGAGCCTCCGCGTGCCGCAGTTCGCCGAGTTCACCGGAGGACAGCAGCTCGTGCAGCCGCCGGGTGACCGGGTGGAAGAGGTAGTGGAACGCCTCCATGAAGACCGTGCCGGACTGCATGGCCGCCTCCCGCACCTCCCGGGCCTCCGCGGCGTTGCTCGCCGACGGCTTCTCCGTCAGCACATGCTTGCCCGCCGCCAGCGCGGCCAGGTTCCACGGGCCGTGCAGCCCGTTGGCGAGCGGATTGTAGACCACCTCGACGTCGGGGTCGGCGAGCAGCTCGGCGTACGAGCCGTGGGTCCGCTCCACACCGTGCGCGGCGGCGAAGTCCTCGGCGCGGGACCGCTCACGGGCGGCCACCGCGACCAGACGGTGCCCGCAGGACCGGGCCGGGGCGACGAGGGCGCGCTC
This sequence comes from Streptomyces albogriseolus, assembly GCA_014650475.1. Classification (GTDB taxonomy): domain Bacteria; phylum Actinomycetota; class Actinomycetes; order Streptomycetales; family Streptomycetaceae; genus Streptomyces; species Streptomyces albogriseolus. Next base: position 665,848 of record BMVA01000001.1, on the reverse strand, counting down.
GGTGATCCGCGCGGCCCCCAGGATTCCGATGCGCAGCGGCTGCGGAGCGGACCCGCTCATGCCTGCCGTACCTCCTCGAGGGTGACGGGACGGTGCTCGTGCAGCGACAGTGTGCACGCCTCGGCGATCCAGCCGGCCTCCAGGGCGTCCTCGATCGTGCACGGCGACGGGCGGGCACCCGCCACCACCTCGGTGAACGCGAGGAGTTCGGCGCGGTAGGCGTCGGTGAAGCGGTCCATGAAGAAGTCGTGCGGCACCCCCGCGGGGAAGGTGACGCCGGGTTCGACCGAGCGCAGCGGCAGCTTGTCCTCCAGGCCCACCGCGATGGAGTCGGTGAAGCCGTGGATCTCCATGCGGACGTCGTAACCCCGGGCGTTGTGGCGGCTGTTGGAGACCACCGCGAGGGTGCCGTCGTCCAGGGTGAGGATCGCTCCCGTGGTGTCGGCGTCGCCCGCCTCCTTGATGAAGTCGGCGCCCCGGTTGCCGCCGACCGCGTACACCTCGGTCACCTCCCGGCCGGTCACCCAGCGGATGATGTCGAAGTCGTGCACCGAGCAGTCCCGGAAGATGCCCCCGGACGCGGCGATGTACGCGGCGGGCGGCGGCGCCGGGTCCAGCGTCGTCGACCGCACGGTGTGCAGCGTGCCCAGCTCGCCCGACCGGACGGCGGCGCGGGCGGCGACGAAGCCGGCGTCGAAGCGCCGGTTGTAGCCGATCTGCACGGGCACGTCCCGGCCCGCGACGGACTTCAGCACCTCGACGCCCTCGGCCATGGTGCGGGCCACGGGCTTCTCGCAGAACACGGGCACGCCCGCCTCCACACACGCCGTGATCAGCCCCGGGTGGGCGTCGGTCGCGGCGGCGACGACCACGCCGTCCACACCGGCCGCGAGCACCGCCTCGGGGGAGTCCGCGACCTGCGCGCCGAAGCGCTCGGCGGCGGCCTTCGCCGCGTCCCCGAACGGGTCGGAGACGACGAGGGACTCGACGGCGTCGAGCCCGGACAGGGTCTCGGCGTGGAAGGCGCCGATGCGGCCGAGGCCGAGGATTCCGATGCGCATGAGGCGGTGCTCCTTGGGTGCGGGCGGTGCGGGCGTGCTGGTGGTGCCGGTGGTGCGGTCGGTCGGTGCGGGCGGGGACGGGGGAGGGTCAGTCGAGGCCGCCGAGGACGTTCTGGTCCCAGTCGATGACGGACCCGGTGACCACCCCGGACCGGTCGGAGAGCAGCAGGACCACGAAGTCGGCGATCTCGTCCGGCTGGCCGAGCTTGCCCATCGGCAGCCGCGCGGCGGCCTGCTCCCGCCAGTCGTCGCCGGCGCCGTGGAAGGCGCGCTGCGTGGCGTCCTCGCCCTCGGTGGCGGTCCAGCCGATGTTCAGGCCGTTGATCCGGATGCGGTCCCACCGGTGGGCGTGCGCCGCGTTGCGGGTCAGGCCCATCAGACCCGCCTTGGCGGCGACGTACGGGGCGAGGAACGGCTGTCCGCCGTGCGCCGACGACGTGATGACGTTGACGATCGTGCCGGGCTCGGCGCGCCGCACCATGTCCGCCACCGCCGCCTGCATGGCGAAGAACGGCGCCTTCAGATTGATCGCGATGTGCTGGTCGAACAGCTCGGGCGTGGTGTCCAGGAGCGTGCCGCGCGAGGTCAGTCCCGCGGAGTTCACCAGGCAGTCGATCCGCCCGTACGCCCGCACGACCTGGGCGACGGAGTCCTTGGCCTGGCCGGGGTCGGCCAGGTCGGCCCGTACGAACATGGCTTTGCCGCCCTGCCCGGCCAGTTCGGCGACCAGCGCCTCACCCGGCTCAGGGCGGCGGCCGCCGACCGCCACGACCGCGCCCTCGCGCACCGCGGCCCGTGCGACGGCGGCGCCCACACCCTGGCTGCCGCCGTTGACGAGGACGACCTTGTCGTCGAGAAGTCCCATGACGTCCTTCCGGATCCTTGTCGGGCTTTCGGTTCAGCTCGCGCGCCGGGCGGCGCCGGCCCGCAGCGCGTCGCGCAGGGCTCGCGGTGTCCATCCCTCGCGCAGCGCGCGGCGCACCACGTCGGCCTGGGAGGGCGGGGCGAGACCGTCGACCGGCGGGTCGTTGTCCAGGTTGGTGGGGAACGGGTAGCCCTCGGCGCTCGCCGCGATCACGTTCTCCAGCCACTGCTCGGAGGCGCCCTCGGCCTTGCGGGCCAGCAGCACCGGGTAGACGGCGCCCACCACCGCCTCGCGGTCCACGGTCTCCATGGCCCGCCCGAACGCGGACGACACCTGGAGCAGGTTGGCCGCGCGCCGGATGTCCGCCGAGCGGTTGGCCCCGGCGGCGTGGAACAGCGCCGGGTTGAAGAACACCGCGTCGCCCTTGCCCAGCGGCAGCTGGACGTGGTGCTCCTCGAAGTACGCCCGGAACTCCGGCAGTCGCCAGGCGAGGTAGCCCGCCTCGAACTTCTGCGAGTGCGGCAGATACATGGTCGGCCCGGACTCCACGGGCATGTCGCAGTGCGCGACGGCGCCCTGGAGGGTGAGCACGGGGGAGAGGCGGTGCACGTGCGCCGGGTAGCCGGCGGCCGTCTCGTCCGACAGGAAGCCCAGGTGGTAGTCGCGGTGCACGGTCTGCGCCGCGCCGCCCGGGTTGACCACGTTGACCTGGGAGGTCACCTGGTAGCCGGGGCCCAGCCAGGCCGTGGACACCAGGGCGACCATGTCGTTCGCGTAGTAGTCGGCGAACGCCTCCGGGTCGTGCAGCGCGGCCTTCTCCAGCGCGTTCCACACCCGGTCGTTGGCGCCCGGCGCGGCGAAGTGGTCGCCGGCGGTGGCGCCCGCGGCGCGCTGCTGGGCGATCAGGGCGTCGAACACCGCCGTGGTCCGGTCCACCACCGAGGGGTCGGAGAAGGCTCCGCGGATCACCACGATCCCCGGGCCGTCGGCGAGGGCGCGGACCAGCTCGGCCTGCGCGGTGCGGCGGTCCGCGAGCGCGAGCCGCTCGGCGTCGTAGAGCAGCACGTTCCGCTCGACGGCGGAGGCCAGCGGGTGGGCGGAGGCGTCGGTCGACTGCTCGACCAGGGCGCGGAAGGCGTCCAGGTCGCAGTCCCGCTCCGACAGCCAGGCGGCCGGCGCGGGGGTCTGCACGGAAGGCGATGCGGACATGGAGTCGTCCCTTCGGGTCACGGAGCGACGCGGGTGATGTCATTCTTGTCAGAACAAACCCCTCGCACCACCATCAGGAACCCATCAAAAACCCCTCAGGAGCAGGCGCATGGGGCACCCCTTCCCGATCCGCGAAATCGCACGTCAGGCCGGACTGAGCGAGGCCACCGTGGACCGGGTCCTCAACGGCCGCGGCGGGGTGCGGGAGAGCACCGCACGCGAGGTGCACCGGGCCATCGCCGACCTGGACCGGCAGCGCACCCAGGTCCGCCTGGTCGGCCGGACGTTCATGGTGGACATCGTCATGCAGTCCCCGGAGCGCTTCTCCACGGCCGTCCGCGCCGCCCTGGAGGCCGAACTGCCCTCCCTGCACCCGGCGGTGGTGCGCTCCCGCTTCCACTTCCGGGAGACCGGCCCGGCGGGGGAACTGGTCGCCGTCCTCGACCGGATCGCCCGCCGCGGCTCGCAGGGCGTGCTCCTCAAGGCCCCCGACGTCCCGGAGATCACCGCCGCCGTCGGCCGGCTCGCCGCGGCCGGCATCCCGGTCGTGACCCTGGTGACGGACCTGCCGGTCAGCGCCCGGATCGGCCACGTCGGCAGCGACAACCGCGCGGCCGGCGCCACCGCCGCCTACCTCATGGGCCAGTGGCTCGGCGACCGTCCCGGCAACGTCCTCACCAGCCTCTCCAGCGGCTTCTTCCGCAACGAGGAGGAGCGCGAGATGGGCTTCCGCAGCACCATGCGCGCCCGCCACCCCGGCCGCACCCTCGTCGAGATCGCCGAGGGCCAGGGCCTGGACGCCACCCAGTACGACCTGGTCCGCGCCGCCCTGGAACGCGACCCGGAGATCCGCGCGGTCTACTCGATCGGCGGCGGCAACATCGCCACCCTGCGCGCCTTCGAGGACGCCGGACGCGAGTGCGCCGTGTTCATCGCCCACGACCTCGACCACGACAACACCCGACTGCTGCGCGAGCACCGGCTGTCCGCCGTCCTCCACCACGACCTGCGCCACGACCTGCGCGAGGCCTGCCACACGGTGATGCGCGCACACGGCGCGCTGCCGCCCGCCGGGCCCACCCTGCCGTCCGCGATCCAGGTGGTCACGCCCTACAACATGCCCGCCCCCGCCGTGGCCGGGTGAACCGCCTGGCGTGGAGCGCCCTGAACCGGGGCTGCCGTGCCTACCGTCGTGCGCATGAGGAAACCGACCACGGAAGGCGGGCCCGACCGGCTGGTGGCGCTGTCCGACGGCGTCTTCGCCATCGCCATCACCCTGCTGGTCCTCGATATCCAGGTACCGCAGGGGCTGGATTCCGAGGAGTTCCACGAAGCGCTCGGCGACGTGCTGCCCAACCTGGGCGCCTACGCGATCAGCCTCGCCGTGCTGGCCGGCTTCTGGCGCGACCACCGGGCGATCTTCCACCGGGTGCGGCTGGTGGACGCCGACGTGATCCGGCTGACCGTCCTCGGCCTGGGCCTCGCCGCGCTGCTGCCGTTCCCCACCGCCCTCGTGTCCGAGTACGGCGACGAGCGCACCGCCGTCGTCATCTACGCGGCGGCCGTGGCCTCCCTCGGCGCCGTCCACCTCGCCCTCGCCGTCGTCGTCGCCCGCCGGCCCTGGCTGCACGGCGACGCCGAACCCCTGCGGAACGAGTTCCTCTACGCCGTCGACCTCGCGGCCACGGTCGCGGTGTTCGTGGTGAGCATTCCCCTGGCCCTGCTGGTGGGGCCGGCCGCCACGTGGTCGTGGCTGGCACTGGTGCCGGTCAAGGTGTGGCTGGGGCGGAAGGAGCACGCGGCGGAGGCCGGGTGAGAGCACGGCGCGTCACGCGGGCGCGTCCACCGTCACCCACGCCCGGTCCCGCGCCGACCGCACCATCGCGTCCAGCACCGTCGCGCCGCGCACCGCGTCCGCGAGGGTGGCGCCGTACGGGACGCCCTCGGCGACCGACCGCAGGAAGCGGTACGCCTCGATCACCTTCAGGTCGTCGTAGCCCATGGCGTTGGCCGCGCCCGGCTGGAACGCGCCGAACTCGCCGTCGCCCGGCCCGACGTACACCGTGCTCACCGGCTGGTCCTGGTAGCCGGTGCCCCGGCTGACGCCCAGTTCGTTCATCCGGCGGAAGTCCCAGAACACCGCCCCCTGGGTGCCGTGCACCTCGAAGCCGTAGTTGTTCTGCTCGCCCACGGAGACCCGGCAGGCCTCCAGCACGCCTCGCGCGCCGGACGCGAACCGCAGCAGACAGCTCACGTAGTCCTCGTTCTCCACCGCGCCCAGCTCGCCGCCCGTCGCGCGGGAGTGGCCGGCCGTGGCGCCGGCCGGGCGGGCCCGTTCGGGCAGGAAGATGGCCGTGTCGGCGGTCAGCGAGGCGATGTCGCCCAGCAGGAAGCGGGCCAGGTCGGCGCCGTGCGAGGCCAGGTCGCCCAGCACGCCGCTGCCGCCGCGCTCCCGCTCGTAGCGCCAGGTCAGCGCGGACTCGGGATGGGCCGCGTAGTCGCTGAACAGCCGGACGCGGGCGTGCGTGACCCTGCCGATCCCGCCGGAGGCGATCAGCTCGCGGGCGGCCTCCACCGCGGGCGCGTTGCGGTAGTTGAAGCCGACCGCGCCCTGGACACCGGCCTTGGCGACCGCGTCCGCGACCGCGCGGGCGTCCTCCGCGGTCAGCCCGACCGGCTTCTCGATCCAGATGTGCTTGCCGGCCTCGGCCATGGCCACGCCGATCTCGCGGTGCAGGAAGTTCGGCGCGGTGATGCTGACCGCGCGCACCCGGGGATCGGCGGCCACGTCACGCCAGTCGCGGGTCGTCGAGGCGAACCCGAACTGTGCGGCGGCCTCCTCCGCCCGCCCCGGCACCTCCTCGGCGACGGTGACCAGCTCCGGGCGCAGCGGCAGCCCGGGGAAGTGGTGCGCCACCCGCGCGTAGGCCTGGGTGTGCACCCGCCCCATCCAGCCGAATCCGACGACGGCGACGCCCAGCGCATCCACCATGACTGCCTCTCTCCGGCCGGGTCCTGTCCTGCCCGCCCACCTTCGGGCCCGGTGCGGTGTCCTGTCAACCATTTGACAGGACAATTACCCGGCTTCCCCGCCCGCGGACCCGGCTCACCCGCCTCTCCGTATGCGGTAGGGTTGACCTGCGAGATCACGCGGTTCGCCGCGGGAGTCGCATCGGGACGTGGCGCAGCTTGGTAGCGCACTTGACTGGGGGTCAAGGGGTCGCAGGTTCAAATCCTGTCGTCCCGACGATGCGAGAACAGGGGGCCCGCCGACCACCGGCGGGCCCCCTGACGCATGCGCGGGGGAATCGAGCGGCGGGTGACGGGTGTTGCGCGGGACATGACCACACGACCGGGACCACGCCCCCTCCCCGACGAAGCCCTCTCGCACCTGCTCGCGGCCCAGCGGTTCGGCACGCTCGCCACCGTCAAGCGCAGCGGCCACCCCCACCTGAGCACGATGGGGTACGCCTGGGACGCCGACGCCCGCGTGCTGCGGTTCTCCACGACGGCCGACCGGGTCAAGGTCGCCCACCTGCGCCGCGACCCGCACGCGGCGCTGCACGTCCAGGGCGGTGACGTCTGGTCGTTCGCGGTCGCGGAGGGGGAGGCCGAGCTGTCGGACGTCACGACGGTCCCCGGCGACGCGGTCGGCCGGGAGCTGCTCGGCATCGCGTCCCGCTTCGCCCGCCCCGACGACGAAGCGGCGTTCCTGCGGCAACTCGTCGACGAACGGCGGTTGGTCGTCCGGCTGAAGGTGACCCGGCTGTACGGGACGGCGCTCGACGTCGGCGGTCCGGACGAGTCCGGGGCCGAGTGACGCACAGCCCTGCGCGGGACGGAGGTCGTCTTCTAGGGTCGTCCGCATGACGACCGACACCGGGACCACCCCCGGCCTGCTCTTCGACGCCCTGCGGGCGGACGCCCTCACCAGCACGGAACAGCTGCGCGAGCTGTACCCGGAGCCGAACCAGAACGCGCGCCGCAAGGAGATCGACCACCTCACCGACGAGACCCGGGCGTTGATCGGCTGCGCCTCGCTGGTGTTCGTCGGCAGCGCGGACGCCGAGGGCCGGGCGGACGTGACTCCGCGCGGCGGCCCGCCCGGGTTCGTCGCGGTGCTGGACGACCGGACACTGGCGATCCCCGACGCGACCGGCAACAAGCGGCTCGACACGCTGCGGAACGTGGTGGAGACCGGGCGGGTCGGCCTGCTGTTCGTCATCCCCGGCCGCACGACCACGCTCCGCGTCAACGGCCGCGCCGTCGTCTCGGCCCGCCCGGAACTGCTCGGCCGGCTCACCCCGGTGGGCAGGCCGCCGGTCTCGGCGATCGTGGTGCGGGTCGAACAGGCCTACCCGCACTGCCCCAAGTCACTGTTGCGCGGCAACGCCTGGAAGCCGGAGAACTGGGTGCCCGCCGACGCCCAGCCGAGCAGCGCCCAGGTGACGCTGGCCCAGCTGAACCTGCCGGGCCTGACGGTCGAGCAGATCGAGGAGGCGGAGCGGGAGTCGCTGCGCTCGCGCTACGAGTGAGCGCGAGCGGGGCCGTCCTCACGCCGCCCCGAACGCGGTGAAGGACCAGCCCGTGGCCCGGTGCAGCGGATCGGCGGGGAGAGCCGCCCGGGCGTCCCGCAGCGCCTCCGGAAGAGGGAGGCCCGCGGCCAGGCCCTCGTGCAGGGCGAGCATCAGGGGGACCACCGCCGCGTCGTTGACCGGGGCGCTGCACGCCACCACTCCCGCTGTGCCCAGCGGCAGCAACGCCGTGACCAGGCCGAGGAGTTCGTCCGCGCCGACCGTGGCGAAGCGGGCCGTGTCGCAGCAGGACAGGATGATGCGGTACGGGCTGCGGCCGAGCCGTTCGAAGTCGTGCACGATCAGCGGGCCGTCGGCCATCCGCAGGGAGGAGAACATCGGGCCGTCCGTGCGGAACGTGCCGTGCGCCGCGATGTGCGCCAGCCCGGCCCCGTCCAGCTCCGCGAGCACCCGCGGCACCGACGCGTCCCCGTGCTCCAGCACCGTCGCGCCGCCGTGGCGTGCGGCCAGCCGGGTCACCTCCGCGCCCCCCGTGGCCAGACCCGGCCCGCGCACCAGCACCTTGCGTCCGCCCCGCGGCGGCCGCGTCTCCCGCGCGCGCAGCCAGCTGCTCGCCGACGGCGACACACTGACGACGCGTTCCCGCAGCGACGGCAGCAGCGCCCACGGCACCCGGTGCAGCCGCCCCGGCGGCACGATCACCACCGGCCCTTCGCCCAGGTGAGCCGCGGCGGGCCCCAGCAGCAGCTCCTCCAGACGGCGGCCCGCCGCCTCCACCACCGGCAGCCGCGCCTGCGCCCCCGGATGGGCCAGCCGCCGCAGCCCCGCCTGCACATGCTCGGCCTCCGTCTCGGCCGCCGCCAGCCACCCCGCCTCGAACCGGCGCACCCGGCCCTGCCCGCACAGCAGCGCCTGCACCCGCCCGTCGACCACCGCCAGCTCCACCAGCCGTACGCGGTCGCCCAGTCGCTCCAGCAGGCGGTCCACGTCGAAGCGGGCGTCGTCGCCGTGCGCCTCGCCCCGCATGTGCAGGGTGCGGGAGCGGATCGCCCGCTCCAGGCGGCGCTGCTCCCGCTCCAGGGCCGGCATCGGCCTGCCCTCCATCCGGGTCTCCTCGGCGCGGGCCGCGATCTCCCGGTAGGCGGTCATGTGGCTCAGCAGCTCCGGGTCGGCGGGCGGCCGGGTCGGCGGCGCGGACAGCACCGTGGCCCGCCAGCGCTCGCTCCACACCAGCAGCCGCCGCGGCCCGCCCGACCGCAGGGCGGCCCGCTGCGCCAGCGCCGCCAGTTCCGCGCCCCGCGCGGTGGCCCGCGCCCGCAGCTCGGACGCGCCCAGCGTCATCCGGTGGTCGTCCAGCACGTCGAGCCCGCGCCGGCAGGCCTCCAGCACGCCCCGCGTGGAACCGGCCGCCCGCGCGCGCAACGCCTGCGCCGCCCAGCCCGTCATCCGCGCGAGCGGCGGCCCGTTGTGCCGGCTGCGCGCGGCCACCGCCAGATACGGCTCGGCGTCCGCCGTCCGGCCCAGGTCCAGCGCGATCCGCCCGGCCAGCAGGTACGCCTCCGGGGCGGCCGGCGCGCCGAGCTCCACCAGTCGCTCCGCCACCGCCGCGGCGTCCGCGACCAGCCGTCCCGAGCCCTTCCCCGCCGCGTGCCGGGCCCCGATCAGCACCAGCCGGGCGTGCGCCTCCCACCAGGTGCGCCGCTGGCCCGCGAACAGCCGCACGGCGAGTCCGGCCCGCGCCATGGCCGTCGCCGGGTCGTCGGCCTGCCGGGCGGCCCGCGCGGCCGCCAGCAGCAGCTCCGCCTTGCGCGTCGACTGCCCGCCGATGGAGTCCAGTTCGGCGATCGCCGTGTCCGTCTCGGCCAGCGCCTCCGCTGCCAGACCGGCCGCCATCAGCACCTCGCAGCGCCGGATGCTCAGCATGAACGTCGGCGTGCCCAGCTTGGCATACCGCTCCTCCGCCTCGTCCAGCAGCCGCAGCGCCGCCGGGACGTCACCGGAGCGGAACGCGGCAAGACCGCGGCTCTCCACCGCGTCCGCCTTGTCGTGCTCCTGGTCCGTGACCGCCCACAGATCCTCCGCCGACGCGAAGTCCGCCTCCGCCCGCTCCACCGCGCCCAGCGCCAGATGCACCGTCGCCCGCAGCGTCAGCGCCCGCGCCGTCCAGATCACGTCCCCGGCCTGCCGCAGCACCGGAACGGCCCGCCGTACGTCCTCCAGGGCCTCCTTGTGATGGCCCAGCACCCACCACGCGTACGCCCGCCGGAACAGCACCCGGGCACGGGTGTGGCCGGCGCCGCGCCGCACGCCCCGGCCCAGGGCGTCCAGCCCCTGCCGAGTGCGCCCCGAATGCACCAACGCCACCCCGAGCGTGGCGAGGACGTCCGCCTCCCGGTCCGCCGAGCCCGCCCGCGCCGCCCAGTTCCGCGCCCGCCGCAGATGACGCAGGGCGAGCCGCATGTCCCCGAAGTCCCGCTGCCAGATGCCGATCACCTGGTGGGCGACGGAGGCGTGCAGGGGGGTGGGGCGGCGGCGCAGTACGGCCTCGGCCTTCGTCAGCGCCTCGTTCGGGGCGGCGAACACCAGCGGAAGGAGGTCCTGCACCGCGTTGCTTCCCGCTGTCACCTCCACGATGGTAGTGGTCCGCAACCACACCTCACAGGGACGGCGCTGTATCAGTGGACCGCCCCGGGACTCTTCTTCACGACAGCTCCGCGGCTCAGGCCCCCGTCGCCCCAGTGGAGGACACGCCATGCCACCTCAGCGCTTCCGTGAGCAGTTCGGGCAGATCCAGCGCTCCCTGCCCGACGTCCCGCTGGCCATGGGGCCCGACGACGCCGGGGAGTTCCTCTACGAGAAGGGTGTCGTCCTCGCCCGCGAGGGGGAGGAGGCGCAGGTCGTCGAGGACACCGTGCGCGGGCACTTCCGGACCTTCGCCGCCGGCGTCCCGGACCGTGTCCGCCGCCTCGGTCCCGCGGGCAGCCGCTCCGGCGTCGTCCGCATCCAGGTGTCCGACCCCGGCGAGGGCGACGCCGCGGGCGACCCGGCCGTCGCGGGCGCGTTGCGCGCGCTCGCCGCGGTGGAGGGCCGTGCCGGGCGGCGCGTGGTCAGCCGCAACCACGTGGTGCACATCGCCGTCAACGCCTGCCCCGGCGACGAGCCGGTGCCCGTGGCGCGCGACGCCCGGCCCAACCCCGCCGTCTCCGAGACCGACGGCGAACCCGGCGAGGACGCCGCGCGGGTCCTGGTCGTCGACACCGGCCTGATGCACGACTACCGCTCCTACCCGCCGCTCGCCCGCACCCAGGGGGACGCCCAGGTCGCCGAGTGCGACGACGACGGGATCCTCCGGCAGTACTGCGGACACGGCACGTTCATCGCCGGACTGGTCGCCGCCGTCGCCCCGCACACCGGCATCACCGTCAGCGGCGCCCTCAACGACGCGGGGGCGGTGCTGGAGCACGAGTTCGGCGAGAAGCTCTTCGACGCCGTCGACGCGGGCGGCTGGCCCGACGTCCTCAGCCTCTCCGCCGGCACGACGAACGGCCGCACCGACGGCCTCCTCGGCGTCGACGCCTTCATGCGCGAACTGCGCGGGCAGCGCACCCTGCTGGTCGCCGCCGCGGGCAACAACGGCAGTGCCACGCCCTTCTGGCCCGCCGCCTACGCCGGCCTGCCCGGCTACGAGGACGCCGTGCTGTCGGTCGGCGCGCTGCGCGCGGACGGCGCGTCCGGCGCCTGCTTCAGCAACCACGGCGGCTGGGTGAAGGCGTACGCCCCCGGAGAGCGGCTGACCAGCGCCCTCACCGGGTTCCGGACGCCCGTGCCGTACGTGTACCAGCACTCCACCTACGACACCTGCCGCTACGGCTTCAGCTACGCCTGCACCTGCCACCACCCGCGTCACACCGGGCTGTTGAGCGAGGACGGAGGGTCCGCCAAGCCGGACCAGGTGATGTTCGAAGGGCTCGCCCAGTGGAGCGGCACCTCGTTCGCCACCCCCGTCGCGGTCGGCATGATCGCCTCGCACATGGCGGCGCACGGTGAGCGCGACCCGCGCGCGGCCCGGCGGCAACTGCTCGACTCCGCCGACGCGTTCGTGGAGGTGCGCGGGGCGCACAAGCCCGCGCTGCTGCCGCCCACCTGGCGCCCCGTGCGCGTCCCGGCGCCCACCGCGCGGCCATGACGATCGGAACCATCCCCTCCGCGGCGTACCATGACGTGCCGTACACGAGGGGTGGCACCGTGGAGCGTTCGGAAGTCGGCGCATTGGTCCGGTCCGCTGTCGACGGCGACGCGGCGGCCTGGAAGGCGATCGTGGAGGGCCTGGGCCCGCTGGTCTGGTCCGTGGTGCGCGCGCACCGGCTGTCCGACGCCGACGCCCACGAGGTGTATCAGACCGTCTGGTTCCGCTTCACCCAGCACCTGGACCGCATCCGGGAGCCGGAGAAGGCGGGTTCCTGGCTGGCCAGCACCGCGCGCCACGAGTGCCTGAAGGTGCACCGCCAGGCGCGGCGGCTGGTCCTGACGGACGACCCGCAGCTGCTCGACACGGTCAGCGAGGACGGCGCGCCCGAACAGGCGCTGCTGGAGACGGAGGAGGCCGCCGCGCAGGGGGAGCGGGTGCGGAGACTGTGGCAGGAGTTCGAGGAACTGGGCGAGCGGTGCAGGCAGTTGCTGCGCGTGCTGATCGTTTCTCCACCGCCCAGTTATCAGGAGGTGTCCGCCGCGCTCGACATCGCGGTGGGCAGTATCGGGCCGATGCGTCAGCGCTGCCTGCGCCGGCTGCGGGCCCGGCTGGAGGGACGGGGGACGGCATGAGCGACGACATCAGCGACGGCACGGGTTTCGACGAGGGCCCCGGCGCCGACGAGGAACTGCTGGAGGAGGAGCTGCGGCAGGCCGCGTCCCTCCTGGACCCGGTGCCCCCGGCGCTGCTCCAGAGCGCCGTCGACGCGTTCGCGCTGCGTGACCTGGAGGCGCGGGTCGCCGAGCTGACCTTCGACTCGCTCGTCGACGCGATCCCCGTGCGGGGCGCGGCGGCCGCCCCGCGCATGCTGACGTTCAGCGCGGGCGAGGTGACGCTGGACGTCGAGGTGACGGAGGAGGGCCTGATCGGCCAGGTCCTCCCCCCGGCCCCCGCCCGCGTCGAAATCCTCACGGGCCCCCGACCGGCCACCACGGCCACGACCGACGACATGGGCCGCTTCACGGCGGCGGTGACCCCGTCGGGCCCCTTCGCCCTGCGGCTGCACACACCCGACGAGGTGGTCATGACGGAGTGGCTCCGCACCTGACGGACTCGCCCGTCCGAGGCGGCCGGCGCGCGTCGCGGTGGGCCCGAAGGCGGGACGCCTCGCCGGAAGCGGCCCGTGGTGGCCTCACACCCCCTTGATCAGCTCCGCCAGCGCCGACGCCAGGCGGGTCACGCCCGCGTGGGCCGGGCCGCCCGGCTCGGTCATGTACGTGTCCCGGCGGATCTCCACCATCAGGGCCGTCACCTCCGCCCGCCTGCCGTAGTACGTCAGCGGTACGTACGTGCCGGCGAACGGGCTGTCCAGGCCCGTCTCCCCGCACGGGGCGAACGCCTCGCGGGCGGTGGTGAGCAGGGCGGGCGGGGTGTGGAAGGGGTCGGTGCCGAGGCACACCGCGGGGCGCGGGCCGTCCGCGTGGAGCTCGTAGGGCAGCGGGGCGGCCGGGTAGGAGTGCACGTCGACGATCACGCACCGGCCCGTCGCCGCGAGCCGGTCCGTCACCGCCTCCGTCATCGCCCGCGCGTACGGGTGGAAGTACCGCTCGATCAGCGGGTCCGCGTCGAAGCCGTCGGGACGCAGCACGTCCTTGTGCGTGGTCCGCGTGTAGACCGCGCCCATCCCGACGGCCAGCATCTCCTCCCGCTCGTCCGGGAACCGCTCCGGGTCCACGACCAGCCGCGACAGCCGGTTCACGAACCGCCACGGCGTGACCCCGGCCGCCCGGGCCGCCTCCTCGGCGATCGCCGCGGTGTGCGCGTCGGTGATGTGGTCCAGCTCGCGCTCCAGCGCGGCGTCGTCCAGGACGATCCCGGACCGTACGTCCTCCGGTATCTCCCGCGCCGAGTGCGGCACATGGAGGATCACGGGGGAGGCGGGGTCGCCGGGGAGGAGGTCGAACGAGGGCGGCACGATAGCCATGCGCTGCTCCGAAGGTGCTGTCGGTGAAGTACGACGATCAAGGTGCCACACGCCACTGACAACGGTCCCTCGCCGGTCCCCGGAAACGCCTCCGCCCCGGCCGGGCAGGTCGCCGGCCGGGGCGGAGCGCAGGGGCGTCCGGGTCAGCTCAGGGACGCCAGCAGCTCGTTCCACGTGGTGGACGGGCGCATGACCTCGGAGGCCTTCGCCGGGTCGGGCTGGTAGTAGCCGCCGATGTCGGCCGGCTTGCCCTGGACGGAGTTCAGCTCCTCGACGATCTTCGCCTCGTTGGCCGCGAGGGCCTCCGCGAGCGGCGCGAACGCCTTCGCCAGGTCCGCGTCCTCGGTCTGCGCGGCCAGCTCCTGCGCCCAGTACAGGGACAGGTAGAAGTGGCTGCCGCGGTTGTCGATGCCGCCGAGGCGACGGGTCGGGGACTTGTCCTCGTTGAGGAAGGTCGCCGTGGCGCGGTCGAGGGTGTCGGCGAGGACCTGGGCGCGGCCGTTGCCGGTGGTGGTCGCGTAGTGCTCCAGCGACGGCACCAGCGCGAAGAACTCACCGAGGGAGTCCCAGCGCAGGTAGTTCTCCTTGACCAGCTGCTGCACGTGCTTCGGCGCCGAGCCGCCCGCGCCCGTCTCGAAGAGGCCGCCGCCCGCCATCAGCGGGACGACCGACAGCATCTTGGCGCTGGTGCCCAGCTCCAGGATCGGGAACAGGTCGGTCAGGTAGTCGCGCAGCACGTTGCCGGTGACCGAGATGGTGTTCTCGCCGCGGCGGATGCGCTCCACCGACAGCTTGGTCGCCTCGACCGGGTTGAGGATCCGGATGTCCAGGCCCTCGGTGTCGTGCTCCGGCAGGTACTGCTCGACCTTGGCGATCAGGTTGGCGTCGTGCGCGCGGGTCTCGTCCAGCCAGAAGACGGCCGGGTCGCCGGTGGCGCGGGCGCGGGTGACGGCCAGCTTCACCCAGTCGCGGATCGGCGCGTCCTTGGTCTGGCAGGCGCGGAAGATGTCACCGGCGGACACGGCCTGCTCGATGACGGCGTCGCCGTTCTGGTCGACCAGGCGGACGGTCCCGGTGACCGGGATCTCGAAGGTCTTGTCGTGGCTGCCGTACTCCTCGGCCTTCTGCGCCATCAGACCGACGTTCGGGACCGAGCCCATGGTGGACGGGTCGTAGGCGCCGTTGGCGCGGCAGTCGTCGATCACGGCCTGGTAGACGCCGGCGTAGGAGGAGTCCGGGAGCACCGCGAGGGTGTCGGCCTCCTGGCCGTCGGGGCCCCACATGTGGCCGGAGGTGCGGATCATGGCCGGCATGGAGGCGTCCACGATGACGTCCGAGGGGACGTGCAGGTTGGTGATGCCCTTGTCGGAGTCGACCATCGCCAGGTCCGGGCCCTCGGCGAGCTCGGCGTCGAAGGACGCCTTGATCTCGGCGCCCTCGGGCAGGCTCTCCAGGCCCTTGTAGATGCCGCCCAGACCGTCGTTCGGGGTGAGGCCGGCGGCGGCGAGCTTGTCGCCGTACCGCGCGAACGTCTTCGGGAAGAAGCTGCGCACGACATGGCCGAAGACGATCGGGTCGGAGACCTTCATCATCGTGGCCTTGAGGTGCACGGAGAACAGCACGCCCTCCTGCTTGGCGCGGGCGACCTGTGCGGCGAGGAACTCGCGCAGCGCGGCGACGCGCATCACGGAGGCGTCGACGACCTCGCCCTTGAGGACGGGCACCGACTCGCGCAGCACAGTGGTGGAGCCGTCGTCGCCCTTGAGCTCGATGCGCAGCGCGCCGTCCTCGGCGATCACGACGGACTTCTCGGTGGAGCGGAAGTCGTCCTGGCCCATCGTGGCGACGTTGGTCCTGGACTCGGGGGTCCAGGCGCCCATGCGGTGCGGGTGGGCCTTGGCGTAGTTCTTCACCGAGGCGGGGGCGCGACGGTCGGAGTTGCCCTCGCGCAGGACCGGGTTCACGGCCGAGCCCTTGACCTTGTCGTAGCGGGCCTGGATCTCCCGCTCCTCGTCGGTCTTCGGGTCGTCCGGGTAGTCCGGCAGCGCGTAGCCCTTGCCCTGCAGCTCGGCGATCGCGGCCTTGAGCTGCGGGATCGACGCCGAGACGTTCGGCAGCTTGACGATGTTCGCCGCGGGCGTCTTCGCCAGATCACCGAGCTCGGCGAGGGCGTCCGGGATGCGCTGGTCCTCGGTGAGGTACTCCGGGAACACGGCGATGATGCGCCCGGCGAGCGAGATGTCCCGCGTCTCCACGGCGACACCCGCCTGCGAGGCGTACGCCTGGACCACCGGCAGGAAGGAATACGTCGCCAGGGCCGGGGCCTCGTCAGTGTGCGTATAGATGATGGTCGAGTCAGTCACCGGGTGCTCCGCTCCACGTCTGCAACATTGCTCGACATCAAGATATCTTGTGACGGCCCGCGGTTCGACAGGGGGCACGGGCCGCATGTGCTCGGGCGCCCGGTCCGGTTCAGCGAGGTCGCGGGCGTCCCGGTGCCGTGTTGCACTGAGCGGAGTGCGCGTCACCGCGGTGTCGGTCGAGGCTGCGGTGTGACATGACCAGCGTGTAGGCGTGCGTCACGGCGTGTGACATCGAGGATGTGGAGGCGGCTCATGGCGGAGTCGCGGGACGACGAGCAGCTCGGTCTGCGCCTGGCGGCGGTAGCGGTGCTGGGGTTCGTGCTGACCATTCCGCCGTTCTTGGCGCGGTTCGATCGAGTGGGCCAGGTGTTCGGCGTCCCCGTTCTCGCGGCCTACCTGTTTCTCGTGTGGGCGATCACGATCGGTCTGATCGCCCTGATCGGCGGCAGATCGAGGTAGGCAGTGCTCCAGACCTGGTTCATCGTCGCCGTCTCGGCCGCGTACCTCGGCCTGCTCTTCGCCGTGGCCCACTACGGTGACCGGCGGGCGGACTCGGGCCGGAGCATCATCAACAATGCCACGGTCTACGCGCTGTCCTTCGGCGTGTACGCCACCTCGTGGACGTACTACGGCAGCGTGGGATGGGCCGCCAGGGCCGGAGTCGGCTTCCTGCCGATCTACCTGGGGCCGACGATCATGCTCGCGCTGGGCTGGCTGGTGCTGCGCAGGATCATCCGGATCAGCCGGCGGCACCGGGTCACCTCCCTGGCCGACTTCGTCTCCGCCCGCTACGGCAAGAGCACCGCGCTGGGCGCTCTGGTGACGATCATCGCTGTGGTGGGGGTCATTCCCTACATCTCACTGCAGCTCAAGGCGGTCTCCCTCACCTTCGCGACCCTGCGGCGCGACCCCGGGATCACCTCCGCCGCGGAACTGAGCCACATCCCGGTGCTGGAGGACACCGGGCTGTACGCGGCGCTGGTGCTGGCCGCGTTCACCATCCTCTTCGGCACCCGTCATCTGGACGCCACCGAACGCCACGAGGGCATGGTCGCCGCCATCGCCTTCGAGACCGTGGTCAAACTCGCGGCGTTCCTCTCCGTCGGGATCTTCGTGGTCTTCTGGATGTTCAGGGGGTTCGGCGACCTGTTCTCCCGGGCCGCGGACGCCGGCCACACCACGCTGTTCACACTGCACGGGCAGACCGGCTACGGGTCCTGGGTCTGGCTCATGGTGCTGTCCATGCTGGCGATCGTGCTGCTGCCCCGCCAGTGGCAGATCGGCGTGGTCGAGAACGTCGACGAGAGGCACCTCAAACGGGTGCTGTGGATGTTCCCGCTCTACCTGCTCGTGATCAGTGCCTTCGTCCTTCCGATCGCGGCCGGCGGGCTTCTGCGGTTCGGGCCGGGGGCCGACGCCGACACCTATGTGCTGACCCTGCCGATGGCCGGAGGCCAGGAGGCACTCGCGCTGTTCGTCTTCATCGGCGGCCTGAGCGCGGCCACCAGCATGGTCATCGTGGAGACGATCGCGCTCAGCACCATGGTGTCGAACTCACTCGTGATGCCGCTGCTGCTGCGCGGCAGGTCCCGGCTGGCGCGCCGGGACAACCTCGCCGGGCTGGTGCTGGGCATTCGCCGGGCCGCCATCGTGCTGATCCTGCTGCTCGGATACGGGTACCTCCGGGTCGCGGGCGGGGAGACGGCACTGGTGTCGATCGGCCTGGTGTCGTTCGCGGCGGTGGCACAGTTCGCGCCCGCCATCCTGGGCGGCCTGTTCTGGAAGGGCGGAACCCGCCGGGGCGTGCTGGTCGGCCTGGTGGCGGGGTTCGTCGTGTGGGCGTACACCCTGGTACTGCCGACCTTCGCCGATGCCGGGCTGCTGTCCGCTTCGTTCTTGCAGGAGGGCCCGTTCGGCGTCGGGCTGCTCCGGCCGGAGCGGCTGTTCGGCATGCCGGCGATGGACCCGGTCAGTCACGCGATGTTCTGGAGTGCGCTGGTGAACGTCGGCGGGTACGTCGTCGTCTCGCTCGCGGACCCACCGCGCGCCGCGGAGCGGGCACAGGCGGTGCAGTTCGTCGGCGTCGTCGAGGAACCCTTCGGGGAGCGACGCCGGCAGGTCCGTGCCACGGTCGGCGAGCTGCAGGCCCTGCTGGAGCGCTTCCTGGGGCCGGAGGGCGCCCAGCGCGTGCTGCGCTCCTCCCCCGGAAGGAGACCCGACTCGCCGGCAGCCGAGGCGCCGCCGGAGCTGGTCCACCACGCGGAGGCCCAGCTCGCCGGTTCGGTGGGCGCCGCGTCCGCGCGGCTCGCGGTCGCCGCGGTCGCCGGAGAGGAGGAGATCGGCACCGAAGAAGTGATGCGGATGATCGGCGAGGCGTCGCAGAGGGTCGAGCTGGTCCGGTGGCGGCTGAAGCTGCTCTACGACGCGACCGGCGGCATCGGCACCACGTTGGACGTGACCCGTACCGCCGAAGAGCTGGCGCAGGTCGCGGTTCCGCGCTTCGCCGACTACGTCGCCGTCGACCTGGCCGAGTCCGTGCTGCGCGAGGAGGAACTGGGGCCGGACGGCACCGGCACCGGCATCAAACGGATGCAGCGCGCGGCCGTCAGCGGCATCCGCGACGACGCTCCCCTGTTCGCCGTCGGCGACCGGCTGACGTTCTCGCCGTCCTCCCCCCAGGCCCGCGCCGTCGAGAGCGGCGTGGCGGTCCTGGTGCCTCGTCTGCGTGAGTCCACGCAGTGGCGGGAAGTGGACCTGGACCCCGCGCGGGGCTCCCGTGTCATCGACTTCGGGATCCATTCGCTCATCACGGCGCCGCTGTCCGCCCGCGGCGTGCTGCTGGGCATGGTCCACTTCTGGCGTTCCGAGAAGCCCGAGCCCTTCGATCAGGACGATCTCTCCCTCGCGGCCGAACTGGCCACCCGGGCCTCCGTCTCCGTCGACAACGCGCGCCGCTACACCCGCGAGCACGGCTTGGCCGTGGCGCTGCAGCGCAGACTGCTGCCCCGCGGGCTGCCCGAACAGAACGCCGTCGAGGTCGCTTCCCGTTACCTCCCCGCCCAGGCGGTCGGCGGCGACTGGTTCGACGTCATCCCGCTGCCTGGCGCCAGGGTGGCGCTGGTCATGGGCGACATCGTCGGGCACGGACTGCACGCCGCGGCCACCATGGGGCAGCTGCGTACCGCCGTGCACAACTTCTCCACACCACTGGACCTGCCGCCGGACGAACTCCTCAGCCATCTCGACGAGTTGGTCACCCTGATCGACCAGGACGCGATCACGGCCGGCGACGAGACCACCGTCACCGGCGCCACCTGCCTGTACGTGGTCTACGACTCCGTGTCCGGCACCTGTGTCATCGCCAGCGCCGGTCACCCGCCGCCCGCGCTCGTCCATCCCGACGGGAGGGTCGAGTTCCTGGACGTGGCGCCCTGCCTACCCCTGGGCATCGGCGGGCTGCCCTTCGCGGCCACCGAATTGAGTCTGGCCGAGGGCAGCCGGCTCGTCCTGTTCACGGACGGCCTCATCGAGCGCCGCGCCCTGGACATCGACGTCGGTCTCCGGCTGCTCCGCGAAACCCTGGCGCGCGCGGACCCGTCGCCCGAGGGGACCTGCGACGCCGTGCTCGACGCCCTGCTCCCCGAGTCCCGGAGCGACGACATCGCCCTGCTCGTCGCCCGTACCCGGGTGCTGGGGCCGGGACAGGTCGCCGAGTGGGACGTGGAGCGCGACCCCGCCGCCGTCCGCCGTGTACGCGCTGCCGTCTCCGCCCGGCTCATGGAGTGGGAGCTGGAGGATCTCGTCTTCCCCACGGAGCTGATCTGCAGCGAACTCATCACCAACGCCGTGCGCCACGCCACAGGACCGATCAAGGCGCGGTTGATCCGCGACGGTGCGCTCACCTTCGAGGTCTCCGACCACAGCAGCACCTCGCCGCACCTGCGCTACGCGGCGAGCACGGACGAGGGCGGACGGGGTCTCTTCCTCGTGGCCCAGTTCGCCGAGCGCTGGGGCACCCGCTACACCGAGGAGGGCAAGGTCATCTGGGCGGAGCAGACGACACCGGGGACCGCCGGAGGCTGACCGGCCCCGCCCGCGGGAAAGGCCGGTGATGAGCCCGTCGTCGAGGCGGCCCGCCAGGACGGGCGTCGAACGCACCGTCGAGGCGGACCGCTCAGGGCCGCGCGCCCCGCCCTCAGATCGGCCGGGTCGTCGTCATGTCGTCCGGCGCGGACTCCGCGCCTCGCTGCTGGGGGATCAGCACCGTCCCCTGCTGAAGCGCGACCGTCCGCGCGGGCGACGGAATGCGGATGCCCTCCTCGCGGTAGCGCCGGTGCAGCCGCTTGATGAACTCGTGCTTGATCCGGTACTGGTCGCTGAACTCCGCCACGCCCAGGATCACGGTGAACCCGATGCGCGAGTCGCCGAAGGTGTGGAACCGCACCGCCGGCTCGTGCTCCGGCACCGCCCCGGTGATCTCGGTCATGACATCCGCGACGACCTCCTTCGTCACCCGCTCCACGTGCTCCAGGTCGCTGTCGTACGACACGCCGACCTGGACCAGGATCGTCAGCTGCTGCTCGGGCCGCATGAAGTTGGTCATGTTCGTCTTGGCGAGCTGGCCGTTCGGGATGACCACCAGGTTGTTGGACAGCTCGCGGACGGTCGTCTGGCGCCAGTTGATGTCCTCGACGTAGCCCTCCTCGCCGCTGCTCAGGCGGATGTAGTCGCCCGGCTGCACGGTCTTGGAGGCGAGGATGTGGATGCCCGCGAAGAGGTTCGCGAGCGTGTCCTGGAGCGCCAGCGCCACGGCCAGACCGCCCACGCCGAGTGCGGTGAGCAGCGGGGCGATGGAGATGCCCAGCGTCTGCAGCCCGACGAGGAAGCCGATCGCCAGGACCAGGATCCGGGTGATGTTCACGAAGATCGTCGCCGACCCGGCCACGCCGGACCGGGACTGGGTGACGGAGCGCACCAGGTCCGCCACCACCCGGGCGGACGCCACGGTCGCGACGAAGATCACCAGCAGGGTCAGCACCTGGTTGGTCGTGTGCTGCACGCCCCGGGTCAGCGGCAGCGCCGCCGCCGCGGAGGCCGCCCCGCCCGAGACGGCCGCCCACGGGACGACCGTGCGCAGCGCCTCCACCATGATGTCGTCGCCGCGCCAGGCGGTGCGCTCGGCGTGCCGCGCCAGCCAGCGCAGCAGCATCCGGAGCAGGAACGCCGCCAGCAGACCCGCGGCGAGGGCGATTCCGGCGTGCACCAGGTCGTCCACGGTGAGGGAGCGGGTCACCGCCCACCTCCCGCGCAGCCCTGGGCCGACGGCCGCCTCTCCTGGGCCGAGAGCCGTATGTGAAGTCGTGTCACGTGAAGTCACCTGCTCGAGGTATACGGGATCCACCGGTGCCGCACCCGCGTTGACCTGCGGGGGCACCGCCGCTCATCCTGCCGTATCCCGCAGGGGAGTTCGTACCACGCGGGTACCGCGAGCGGCGCCGCCCGCCGTGACGCGCGCTCTGCCGCACGCCGTGACACGCGCCGGCCTATGCGCGGTTCCGCCGCCGTCTCTCACAGCCCGTCGAACGAACCGTGCCGGCCCGCCCCCGCCGCGAACCGGGCCGCACCCTCCAGGCTCTCCGCCAACACGGCGGCTCCCTGCCGGAGTTCGGCCGCCAGCGCCTCCTCCTCGCCGAGCCCTTCCTGCTCCAGCACCGACGCGCGGTCGGAGCGCAGGCACGCCTGCGGGAACCGGGCGAGCGAGGCGGCCAGTTCCTCCGCCTCCGTGCGGGCCCGCCCCACCGGCACCACCCGGTTGGCCAGCCCCATCGCGTACGCCTCGGCGGCCGGCACCGGACGCCCGGTGAGGATCATGTCCATGGCCCTGCTCGTACCGATCAGCCGGGGCAGCCGTACCGTGCCGCCGTCGATCAGCGGCACGCCCCAGCGGCGGCAGAACACGCCGAACACGGCGTCCTCCTCGGCCACCCGCAGGTCGCACCAGAGCGCCAGCTCCAGCCCGCCCGCCACGGCGTGCCCGGACACCGCCGCGATCACCGGCTTGGACAGCCGCAGCCGGGTCGGGCCCATCGGCCCGTCGCCGTCCTCCGCCACCCGGTTGGCGCGCTCCGTGCCCAGCGCCTTCAGGTCGGCACCCGCGCAGAACGTGCCGCCCTCGCCCCACAGCACCGCCGCCCGCGCCTCCTCGTCCGCCTCGAACGCGCGGAAGGCGTCGGCGAGTTCGGCGGCCGTCGGCCCGTCCACCGCGTTGCGCGCCTCGGGGCGGGAGAGCACCACCGTGGTGACGGCTCCCCGGCGTTCGATCCGTACCGGCATGACAAGGCCCCTTCCGTCGAATGGGACCCGGACCCTACCCGTCCCACGCGTCACCGCACTCCCTCACGCCCCTCGCCCGTGCCGGGCGTCAGATCACCTTCATCCGCACCAGCGCCGCCAGCGTCAGCGCGCCCGGCAGCAGCGGCAGCCACACCGTGAGGAGCCGGAACACCACCACCACCGCGGTGGCCACCGCGGCCGCCCCGCCGGCCGCCACCAGCGCCACGACCAGCGCCGCCTCCACCGAGCCGATCCCGCCCGGGGTGGGCACCAGCGCCACCGCCACCGTCGCCGCGAGGTACGCCACCGCCAGGTGCGCGGAGGGAACCGCCAGCCCGAACGCCCGTGCCACCAGCACCAGTGCGCCCGCCTGGAGCGCCGGGAAGGCCAGCGCCCCGCCCCACAGGGCAAGCGCCCGCGCGGGCCGGGCGTGCACCGACCGCGCCTCGCCCAGCGCCGTCCGCAGGAACCCGGCCACCACCGTCCGCACCCGCCGCAGGGCCGCGAGCCCGCCCACCACCAGCACCAGCACCGCGCCCGCCGCGAGGAACGGCCCGGCCGGCGCCTCGTCCGGCAGCAGCGACCCGAACGGCAGCGCGTCGGGGAACGCCACCAGCAGCGCGGCCAGCAGCCCCACCCGCCCGATGCTCTCCGCCAGCAGATACAGGGCCAGCGCGGCCGAGGACCGGGCCGGGCTCAGCCCGCACACCGTCATGAACCGCAGATTGACCGCGCTCGCCCCCAGCCCCGTGGGCAGCAGATGGTTCGCCGCGCCCGCCGCGAACTGCGCGGCCACCAGACGCCGTCCGGGCAGCCGTTCGAGCACGGCGCCCTGCCGGGTGCACGCGGCGGCCGGCCAGGTCAGACACGTCAGTACGGCCGCGGCCAGCAGCCACGGCCACCGGGCGGTCGTCACCAGACCCAGCCCCTCCGCCAGCACCTCCCGCTGCCGTACGGCGACCACGGCCACGAGCAGCAGCGGCAGCACGCACAGCACCCGGCGGATCGTCACCGTCATGTCCACGAAGGATGAACGACGCGCGCGAACGGAGGGTTGCGGCAAGCAGGACACAGGGAGACGGCCCTCGTCCGCGGACCGGGGCGGCGGGACGCGAGCGTCCTTGACCTCAATCATGGTCGAGGTCCTAACGTCGCCGTCATGAGCATGGAGACCACCGCGTGGGCACAACTGCGCAGCGTCATGACCGCCGAGGACGAGCGCCGGCCCGTCACCCGGGACACCCTGCGCCGTATCGGCGCCTTCGCCCGCCCGCACCGCCGCAAGCTGATCCTGTTCCTGCTGCTCGGCACGGCGACCGCGGCGCTCGCCGTGGCCACCCCCGTGCTCGCCGGGCAGGTGGTGAACACCATCGTGTCCGGCGGCGACCCGGACACAGTGGTGCGTCTGGCGCTGCTCATCGCGCTCATCGCGGTGGCGGAGGCGGTCCTCGGCGTCCTGGGCCGCCGGCTGTCGGCGGCGCTCGGCGAGGATCTCATCCTGGGGCTGCGGACGGCGGTCTTCGACCACGTGCAGCGCATGCCGGTCGCGTTCTTCACACGCACCCGTACGGGAGCGCTCGTCTCCCGTCTCAACAACGACGTCATCGGAGCCCAACGGGCGTTCAGCACCACCCTGTCCACCGTCGTCGCCAACATCGTCACCCTGGTGCTGACCCTCGGCGTGATGCTCACCCTGTCCTGGCAGATCACCCTTCTGGCGCTGGTCCTGCTGCCCGTGTTCGTCATCCCCGCCCGGCGCATGGGGCGCCGGATGGCCGGCCTCCAGCGTGAGGCCGCCACCCTCAACGCGGCCATGGGCACCCGGATGACGGAGCGGTTCTCGGCGCCCGGGGCGACCCTGGTGAAGCTGTTCGGGCGGCCCGAGGAGGAGTCCGAGGAGTTCGCGGTACGGGCGCGGCGGGTGCGGGACATCGGCGTGCGGACGGCCACCGCCCAGACGGTGTTCATCACCGCCCTCACCCTGGTCTCCGCCCTCGCCCTCGCGCTGGTCTACGGCCTCGGCGGACGGCTGGCCCTGTCCGGCGCCCTCGACGCGGGCGCGGTGGTCGCGCTCGCCCTGCTGCTCACCCGCCTCTACGCGCCGCTCACCTCGCTGGCCGGGGCGCGGGTGGAGGTGATGAGCGCGCTGGTGAGCTTCGAGCGGGTCTTCGAGGTGCTGGACCTCGACCCGCTGATCCGGGAGAAGCCGGACGCCCGCGAGGTGCCCGAGGGGCCGGTCGCCGTGGAGTTCGACGACGTACGCTTCGGCTACCCGTCCGCCGACAAGGTCTCCCTCGCCTCCCTGGAGGAGGTCGCCGCCCTCGACACGCGCGGCGGGGAGGAGGTGCTGCACGGCATCTCCTTCCGCGCCGAACCCGGGCGGACCGTCGCCCTCGTCGGCTCCTCCGGCGCCGGCAAGTCGACCGTCGCCGCCCTGCTGCCGCGGCTGTACGACGTCGACGCGGGGGCGGTCCGGGTGGGCGGGGTCGACGTACGGGACCTGAGCGCGGCGTCGCTGCGGGCCACGGTCGGGATGGTGACGCAGGACGGTCACCTCTTCCACGACACGGTCCGCGCCAACCTGCTGCTGGCGCGGCCGGACGCGGGCGAGGAGGAACTGTGGGACGCGTTGCGCCGGGCGCGACTGGACACGCTGGTGCGGGCGCTGCCCGACGGGCTGGACACGGTGGTGGGGGAGCGGGGGTACCGGCTGTCGGGCGGGGAGCGGCAGCGGATGACGATCGCGCGGCTGCTGCTGGCCCGGCAGCGGGTCGTCGTCCTCGACGAGGCGACGGCTCACCTGGACAACACGTCCGAGGCGGCGGTGCAGGAGGCGCTGGGGGAGGCGCTGGAGGGCAGGACGGCGCTGGTGATCGCGCATCGCCTGTCCACCGTGCGGGCCGCCGACCTGATCCTCGTGGTCGAGGCGGGGCGCGTGGTCGAACGCGGGACGCACGAGGAGTTGTTGACCGCGGGCGGGCGGTACGCCGAGCTGTACCGGACGCAGTTCCAGGAGGAGGACGAAGCGCTCGCGCCGAGCAGCCTGTGACGGGTACGCCCCGCCCGCTCCGGCAGGACGGAACGGGCCGCCGGCGAGGTCGGCGGCCCGTCACGGAGCTTGCGAGGTCAGCGGATCTCCGGCGGGAATCCCTGGGGAGCCGCGACCGGGGTGATCGCATGGGTGGTTCTGTCCATCTGCACGTAGCTCGCCGTGTAGTCGACCCCGGCGGGCACGAGGTACTCGAGGTCGGCGGGGTTGGCCGACATCTGCCCGTAGGTGCGGACGGTGAAGGAGACCCCGTACCAGACCGGTGAACTGGCGTTCGTCTGCGCGTGGTTCGCGCACGCCCACAGCATCCTCTTCAACGGCTCCTCGAACTGGCGGTTGAAGTTCTGGTTCGTGCTGTCGGTCATGGGCGTCAGGTTCTCCGACACACCGTGGCCGCCCAGGTTGTCGTTCCAGAGGTGCCCCTTGATCCAGCCGCTGCCGTCCCTCGCGTTCAGCTCGTTGACGAGCGTGCACTCGGCGGCACCCGGGCGTGAACCCCCGTACGAGTTCGCGGGCGCCAGGACGCTCGGTCCCAGGGTCACCGCGACGCTGGTTCCGCCCATCCGCTTGAGGGGACCGTTGTTCGCCGCCGGGCCGAAGACGGCGGGGACCCATACCGGCGGGTGCCGGTCCCAGGCCGGCAGCGGCAGGCTTCCCGTGGCCCCCCGCGTCGACACGCGCTGGAGCGGCACGTCCGTGCCCCTGCCCGCCCCGCTCCGGTGGTCCTCCACCGGAGCCTGGGACCTCGCGGGTCCGCTCATCGCGCGGGTGGCACTGGCCTCGGCCTCCCGCTCGAAGCGGTCGTCGGGGTCGGAGACCCTGAGACCGTCGCCGTGGTCGGTGCCGGCGACCGGGCCGCGGCGCTGCTGGATGACGTGGGTGAGTTCGTGGGCGAGGGTGTGCCGGTCACCGCCGCCCTGGCCGATCACGACGTGGTTGCCGCTGGTGTAGGCGCGGGCGCCCACCTCGGCCGCTGACGCCCGGGCGGCCGTGTCGTCATGGATGCGGACGTCGGAGAAGTCCGCGCCCAGCCGGTTCTCCATGTCGGTGCGCGTGGTGTCGTCCAGGGGCCGCCCGGGCGCGCGCAGCACGTCGTGGACGGCGGAACGCTGCACCGGGGCCGCCGCTTCGTGCTGCTGGTGCCCGCAGCCCGCGGTGTGCTGATGCTGTTCCTGCGCCCAGGGGTGCCCGGCCCGGCGGAGCATCTGGACCACGGCGGCGTTGCCGGCGGCGGTCCGCAGGTCCCGCGGACCGGGCCGCGGTGCGGGCGACGGCGCGCGGACCGCGGCCCTGCCGGTTCCGGTATGCCGGGTGTTCTCCTGATCACGCAAGGGGGCGTCTCCTCCGGTGTGTTTCCTCGACCCCTCGTGCATACGCCGTGGCGGGCCGCCGACGCCAGGTACGGAGGGGCAGCATCGGCCGCCCGGACGGACAACGCGGACGGCGGACCGGGTGGTACGGAAACCTCCCCCGCACCTGCCCCGCCAGGCAATCGCCGCCGCCGACCCGCCCGTCGAACGCACCGCGCAGCCCTCGCCGCTTCACCCGACAGCCGCCGTACGCCTTGGCCGCCACCGGCCCGGGCCGCGCTCACCCGCGGCCGCCCGACCCGCACGCTCACCCGCGGCCCCGACAGGACGCGCCCGGCTCCCGGAGAGGAAGCGCCGCCGGCGGCCCGGAAGCCGACGGCGGCGCTTCACGGCGTCACGAGCGCCGGCCGCTCGTCACCGGCCGCTCCTCCCGTCCGCCCGAGCCGGGCGCCGGCCGGCGGGACGGGACAGGGCCGCGACGGCGGCCGCCCGCCCTCGCGTCCAGCTCGATCGCGAGGGGAGACGCGGTGAGAACCGAGGAGTACGTGCCGACGACCATGCCGATGAGCAGAGCCAGCGCGAAGTCCGTCAGGGAGTCCCCGCCGAGCAGGGCCAGTGCGGCCAGGATGAAGATCACGCCGATACCCGTGTTCACCGTCCGCGGGACCGTCTGGAGGATCGCCTGGTTGGTGACCCGCGCCAGCGGCGCCTTCGCGTCCTTGCGCCACAACTCGCGGATGCGGTCGAAGACCACCACGGAGTCGTTCACCGAGTAGCCGATCACCGTGAGCAGGGCCGCCAGGAACACGCCGTCGACCGGCTTGCCCAGCCAGGCGAAGATGCCGGTGAGGATCACCACGTCGTGCGCGAGCGCGGCCACCGCGCCCGTGCCGAACATCCACCGGAACCGCACGGCGAGGTACAGCAGCTGGGCCACGAGGGCGAGGCCGAGCGCGATCAGCGCGTTGCGCCGCAGCTCGTCGCCGAGGCTCGGGCCGATCAGTTCGTCCCGGACCTTCTCCGCCCCGCCGCCGACCTCGGCGACGGTCTCGGCGACCTTGACCGCCTCCTCGTTGGTCAGCTCCTCGGTCCGCACCGTCAGGCCGTGGTCGCCGGAGGACTGCACGACGGCCTGCGGGAAACCGGCGTCGGCGAGGGCGGCGCGGGCCCGGTCCGGGTCGACGGTCTGCTCGGTGGAGTACTCGATCAGCCGGCCGCCGGTGAACTCCACGCCGAAGTTCAGCCCGCGCACCACGATGCCCGCGGCGGCGACGGCCAGCACCACGGCCGACACCGCCAGCCAGCGGTGGGGGCGGCGCATCAGCTGCGGGTCGCGGCGGGTGAGGTAGGCGCGGACCCGGCCCACGGAGGCCAGACCGGTGACCGCGGGACGCCGGTGCACCCAGCGGCGCGCCACCGCGAACTCGGCGAGCACCCGGGTGATCACCAGGGCGCTGATCATGGACGCCAGCACACCGATGCCCAGGGTGACGCCGAAGCCCTTCACGGGGCCGGACGCCAGCACGAACAGCAGCGCGGCCGCGATCAGCGTGGTCACGTTGGAGTCCGCGATCGCGCTGAACGCGCCCTTGAAACCGGCCGTCAGGGCGGAACGGCCGCTGGGCCGGTTGCGTTTGGCGTACTCCTCCCGGGCGCGTTCGAAGACCAGCACGTTCGCGTCCACGGCCATGCCGATGGCCAGCACGAAACCGGCGAGGCCGGGCAGCGTCAGGGTCGCGCCGAGGGCCGCGAGCCCGGCGTAGGAGATCAGGCCGTAGCAGAGGAGCGCCACGATGGCGAGGAGACCCATGAGGCGGTAGACGACGATGACGAACAGCGCCGTGAGGGAGGTGCCGACGACGGCGGCCCAGGCGCTGGCGCGGATGGCCTCGGCGCCGAGCGTCGGGCCCACGGTCCGCTGCTCCACCGTCTCCACCGGCACCGGCAGCGCGCCGCCGTGCACGAGCAGCGCGAGCTCTTTCGCCTCGTCGCTGGTGAACGAGCCGGTGATCTGGGTGGACCCGCCGGTGATGCCCGCACCGCACGCCACCGACGGGTCGACCTGCGGCGATGAGATGATCTTGCCGTCGAGGACGATGGCCACGCGGCGCTGCGGGTCGCCCGCCGGGTGGCAGGCGGCCTCACCGGTCAGCCGCGCCCAGCCCTTGCCGTCCTCGAAGTCGACGGTGACGTGCCAGCCGGCCCCGCTCTGCGGGTCGAAGCGGGACTCGGCGCTCTTGACGTCCTGGCCGCTGAGCGCGGCCTTGCCGAGGTGCAGCCGCTCGCCCGACTCGTCGGGCAGCACCCGTTCGCCCTGCGGCAGCTTGGCGGCGTCCCCCGTGCCCGGCCCCTTGACCGGGTGCACGGAGAGCTGCGCGGTGCGGCCGAGCACGTCGGCGGCCTTCCGCGGGTCCTGCACGCCCGGCAGCTCGACGATGATCCGTTGGTCGCCGGAGCGGACGATGCTCGGTTCGGCCACGCCGAGGGCGTCGACCCGGCCGCGCAGCACCTCCAGGGTGCGGTCGGTGGCCTCGGCGTCGGCCTCGAGGGTCTCGGTGGAACGGGTCTCCAGCACGATCTGGGTGCCGCCCCGCAGATCCAGTCCGAGACGGACCGGGACGGTGACGGCGACGAACACGGACACGGCGATGACGGCGAGCGCGAACAACGCCCTGATGCGGGCGGGACGTTTCACAGATGCCTCCAGCAAGGCACACGTGCCCGTCGGCGGACACGCGGAAGGTGGGAAAGAGGACGGCTCAGGTGCTGGAGGCGGCGGGCGGCGCCCGCCCCAGATCCGCCGGGACGTGCGCGGCGGCGGGCGGCGCGTGACCGGCCGCGGGCGCGGGACGCGCGGGCCGGGGCGGGACCCGCGGCGTGTACGCGGGCGTGAACAGCAGCGGACCGGCGGCCGCGTCCCGCTCGCCGGTGTCCCGCTCCGGCCGGGCGAGCACCGTACGGGCGGCGACGTACGCCTCGTCGCTGCGCGGCTGCGTCCCGGAGGAGTACGTCGTCGTGCCCGGGGACGCCGGGAAGTAGGCGGGGGCGGCCGGGCCCGCCGCGACGGCCGACGCGGGAGCCGCGCCGGAGGTGAAACCGAGGGTCAGCAGGACGGCCGCGAACGCGGCCAGGACGGCCGCGGCGGCTCGGAGCGGAAGTCGGGCGGCACGGCCCGGGACGTGGCCGGTCAAGGCTCCACGAGCCCCGCGCGGATGGCGTATCGGGTCAGCTCCAGGCGGTCCCGCAGCCCCAGTTTGTGCAGCAGGTTCTCCCGGTGCCGCTGCACCGTCTTGACGCTGATGAACAGCAGCTCCGCGATCTCCTTCGACGAGTGCCCCTCGGCGACCAGCTTCAGCACCTCCTCCTCGCGCGGGGTGAGCAGCTGCTCCGGCGCCTCCTCGCCGTGCCGCACCCGGTCCAGATAGTTGCGGATCAGCGCGGTCACCGCACCCGGATACAGGAACGGCTCGTCCCGCATCGCCGCCCGGCAGGCGGCGACCAGGTCACGGTCGGCGACGGACTTCAGCACATAGCCGCCCGCCCCTGCCTTCAGCGCCTGGAACAGGTACTGCTCGTTGTCGTGCATCGTCAGCATCAGGATGCGCAGCCCCGGTTTCAGCGCGGTCAGCTCCCGCGCCGCCTGGAGACCGGTCAGCCGCGGCATGGCGATGTCCAGCACCGCGAGGTCCACGTCGTGGGTGCGGGCCATGGCGATCGCCTCGGCCCCGTCGCCGGCCTCCGCGACCACCTCCAGGTCCGGCTCCCGGTCGAGGATGAGCCGGACGCCCCGCCGCACCAGCGCGTGGTCGTCGGCGAGAAGGATGCGGATCCTGTCCGCGGGGCGGTCGGCGTGGATGTCCTGGTCGTTCATGACTGCTTCCTGACGGCGGGCACGGTCAGCCGGATGCGGGTACCGGTTCCTGCGGCGGAGACCTGGTCCGGACTCCAGATGTCCAGGGTGGCCCCGATGAGCAGGGCCCGTTCACGCATTCCGCGAAGTCCCGCACCCTCCCGCGCGGCCCCGATGCCGCGCCCGTCGTCCGCCACCTCCAGCACGACACCCCGGTCGGTGCCGCGCAGCGTCAGCTCCACCCGCCGCGCCTCGGCGTGCCGGGCGGCGTTGGTCAGGCCCTCCTGCGCCACCCGGTAGATCACCAGTTCCGTCTCGTGGTCGAGGGAGGGCAGGTCCGGGTCGAAGCGGCGCACCACGTGCAGCCCGGTGTGGGTGGAGAACTCCGTGGCCAGCGATGTCACCGCGCTCACCAGACCCAGGTCGTCCAGCACCCCGGGGCGCAGCCGGCGCACCAGCCGCCGTACCTCGTCCAGGCTGCCCCGGGTGATCTCCTGCGCCTGGTGCAGCTCCGCGCGCAGCGGCTCCTCCGCCTCGTCGGCCACCCGCTTCAGCGCCAGCAGCACGGCCGTCATGCTCTGCCCCACCTCGTCGTGCAACTCCTGGGCGATACGGCGCCGCTCACCCTCCTGGGCGAGGATCGCGCGGGCGCTGCTCGAGGCGCGTTCCCCCTCGAGACGCTCCAGCATCGCGTTGAAGGCGCTCACCAGCTCGGCCACCTCGCCGCCGCCGCGCACGGGCAGCCGCTGGCCGGGGCGCAGCAGGTCCACGGTGGTCATCAGCCGGGTCACCCGGTCCAGCGGGGCCAGACCGATGCGCAGCAGCGCCGCGTTCGCGACGAGCATCACGGCGAGACCGCCGACGAGGATCACCGCCTCCGTCAGCAGCACCGGCACGGACACGGTCACCGGAGCCCACAGCAGCAGCGCCGTGGCGCTGCCGAGCACCACGGCGTTCAGACCGAAGATCCGCCAGTACAGGGACACGGAGGTCACGCCTTCCTCTTTCTCGTCTGCCTCTACTGTCGGTCACCGCGGCCCCCGATGCGGCAGCGACCCCCTGGTCCCGGCGGACACCGGCCAGCCTGCCCCGCCCGCCCCGGCCCGGTCGATGGGCCCCGCGCCCCATTTCCCGCCGACCGGCGGACCCATGCCGCTCGGGGTGGGTCCTCGGACCCGGCACAGATGGGTTCCGCGCCCAATGGGAAAGCAGGAGGGCGCGGGCCATGGTGGAAGCGTCATCCCGTACGTCTCCCACACCCCCCACGTCTCCCAGGAGGAACACGTGTCGCTCGACCTGCCCCGCACCGACCCCCGTGCCGCGAACCTCGCCGCGGACGAGGTCCGCCGGCGTCTGGAGCACGCCCGGACGACCAGGCTCGCGCAGCTCAAGGCGCTGGACGAAACGGGGGCCAGCCCCGGCGACCACCTGATGTCGAACCAGAAGGACGCCATCAAGCGGGTCCTGCGGGAGATCGACGAGGCCTTCGCCCGCGTCGAGGACGGCACCTACGGCACCTGCCTGGGCTGCTCGAAGCCGGTGCCGCCGGAGCGGCTGGAGATCCTGCCGCACACCCGGTACTGCGTCGGCTGCCAGCGCGCGGCCTAGGGACCGGCCGCCTTTCCGTCCGTCCGCCCCGCTCTGCCCGAGAGGTGCAGTGGTGACCCATCAGACCATCGGCGAGCACGATGAGGTCCTCAGCGCCGAGGACCTCGCCGCGCTCCGCGAGAACCTGCACGAACAGCTCCTGTTCCGCCGGGAGCAGCTGCGGCAGTTCGCCACGGCGAGCCGCGCCGACGACCGCCGCGTGCGCGAGGACGCCGCGCAGGTCGAGGTCGGCGTCAAGCTCGCCGCGTCGGCCCGCATGGTGCTCGCCGACGTCGAGGAGGCGCTGGCCCGGATGGACTCCGGGACCTACGGCGTCTGTCACCTCTGCCGCCGCCCGGTGGAGCGCCACCGCCTGCTGATCGTCCCCCAGGCCCGCTACTGCGGGCGCTGCCAGCAGGTGCGGGAGGCCGGCCGGTGACCGTGGTCCGCCGGCCCCGGCCGGCTCCCGTACGGCACCGGCACTGGCCGCTGTGCAGACGCTGCTCAGGTCTCGCCCTCGACCTGGGCAGCGCCCGCACCCGCGCGTTCATCGCCGGGCGGGGCATGGTCCTGGACGTGCCCACGGTGACGTTCCCCGGCTGGGGCGCCGTCCACCCCATCCAGCGGGGCACCATCGTCGACACCCCCGGCACCGCCCGCATGCTGGAACGGCTGCTCGGCCATCGCATGCCGAGGACCGGCCGCCCGCTGGTCGTCGTCACCTCCCCGGTGCTCGACGGGCCGGCGTTCCGTGCCGCGGCCCGCACGGCCGTGGAGGTGCTCCGCCCGCGCGCCGTACTGACGGTCCCCGGCGCGCGGGCGGTCGCGCTGGCCGCCGGCGCCGATCATGTCCGGCCGCTGCTGGTGGTGGACATCGGCGCGCATCTCACCGAGGTGGTGCTGCTCGCCGACGGCGCGGTCACCGACGCCCGGCGCACTGCCCTGGGCACCGCCGACCTGTCCGACGGCACACCGCCGGAGCTGATCACCGACGCGGTGGTCGGCATGGTGACGGCGATGCTGCGGCAGGACCGCACCTCCCTCACCCGCGCCGCGCTGCGCCGCGGTGTGCTGCTGGCCGGCGGGGGAGCGCTGCGCCCCGACATCACCGGCGGGCTTCCGGACGGCCTGAACTGCGCGGTGCAGCCCGTGCCGTCCCCGCACACCGCCGCCGTCCGCGGCGCCGCGGGACTGCTGGCCGCCGCGCACCACCACCCGTCCGCCGACGGCGTCCTCTGACCGACCGCTGCCTGCGACCGCTACCGGAAGGAGCCGTGACGTGGCGGGCACCGTACCTCCGGCGCAACCGCCCCCCGGTCCGCCGCCGCGCCCCTTGTTCTGGCGCTGGCGGCCCAACCCGCTGCGCCGCCGCACCGACACGGTGCGGGCCTGGCTGGGGCTCACGGTGCTGCTCGCCGTCCTCGCCGTGGCCCCCGTGGCCGCCGCACTGGTGGGCGACGCCGCGCACCGGCACTATCGGGACGTCGCGCGTGACCAGCAGCAGACCCGTCACCTCACCGACGCGATTCTCGTCCACGACGCGCCCCGGCACCCGGAGCCCGGCTCGGACGAGGAGAAGAAGACCCGCTACCCGGTCGAGGTCCGGGTCGTCACCCGCGAGGGACGGACCCGCACCACCCGCGCGGAGGTTCACCCGGGGCTGACCGCCGACAGCACCGTCCGCATCTGGATCGACACCGCCGGCGAGGCGACCGACGCGCCGCTGACCGGCAAGGAGGTGCGCAGCCGCGCCGCGGGCTGGGCACTGCTCGCCGCGATCGGCGTCGCTCTCGCGGGCGCCGCCGTGCACGCCGTCAGCGGTCTCGTGCTGCACCGCCGCAACCTCGCCCGCTGGGACGCCGCGTGGGCGGAGACGGCCCCGCGGTGGACGACGCCGACGTGACGCGAAAGTTTCGCACGGGCTTGATCGATCTTCGATGCGAGCTTCAGAGGTCGCTAAGTCGCTGCGCTGCTTCAGTGACTCAACTGGGTTTTTGAACTGGGCACATGATGCCAGGTCACGCCCTTCAGTCCCTCGAACTTTTCGAAACTACCACCGAAACTGTTGACGGTTGACGCGCTCAGACCAACACTGTCACGGCATCGACCTCCCCCATCGAGCCGTAGCAGGAGGCGTCACCCATGCATGTGTCCGCACCGCCCGGCGGCCGCAGACGCGGCCGACTGATCATGAGCGTGAAGAGCGCCTGGACGATCGCTCTCGCCGCGCTCACCGCGCTGCTCCTCACCGGAACCGCGACCGCCGCCCCCGTCATCACCACCAACCAGACCGGCACCAACAACGGCTGGTGGTACTCCTTCTGGACCGACTCCCAGGGCACGGTCTCCATGGACCTGGGCTCCGGCGGCAGTTACAGCACCCGGTGGAGCAACACGGGCAACTTCGTGGCCGGCAAGGGCTGGAGCACCGGCGGCCGCAAGACCGTCAGCTACTCCGGCAGCTTCAACCCGTCCGGCAACGCCTACCTGACGCTGTACGGCTGGACCACCGGCCCGCTGATCGAGTACTACATCGTCGACAACTGGGGCACCTACCGGCCCACCGGCGAGTACAAGGGCACCGTCACCAGCGACGGCGGCACCTACGACATCTACAAGACCACCCGGTACAACGCCCCCTCCATCGAAGGCACCCGCACCTTCGACCAGTACTGGAGCGTCCGGCAGCAGAAGCGCACCGGCGGCACCATCACCAGCGGCAACCACTTCGACGCCTGGGCGAGCAAGGGCATGAACCTGGGCAACCACAACTACATGATCATGGCGACCGAGGGCTACCAGAGCAGCGGCAGCTCCAACATCACCGTGAGCGAGGGCTCCGGTGGTGGCGGAGGCGGCGGTGGCGGTGGCGGCGGCGGAGGCGGAGGCTGCACCGCGACCCTGTCGGCCGGCCAGCAGTGGGGCGACCGCTACAACCTCAACGTCTCGGTGAGCGGCTCCGACAACTGGACCGTGACCATGCGGGTCCCGTCCCCCGCCAAGGTGTCCGCCACCTGGAACGTGACCGCTTCCTACCCCGACAGCCAGACCCTCGTCGCGCGGCCCAACGGCAACGGCCACACCTGGGGCGCGACGATCCAGACCAACGGCAACTGGACATGGCCGTCGGTGTCCTGCAGCGCCGGCTGACCCCCGTACGAGGAGGACCCCCACACATGAGCACCGCAAAGCGACAGCCCGTCACCCGGTACCTGGTCCCGGGTGTGGCTGCCGCCGCACTGACCGTGGCAGCCACCGTGACCGCGGGCGCCGGCGCCGCACCCGCCCAGGCGGCCGCCTGCAACGGGTACGTCGCGCTCACCTTCGACGACGGCCCGTCGGCCGGCAGCACCATGAACCTGCTCAACGCGCTGAAGCAGAACGGCCTGCGGGCCACCATGTTCAACACGGGCCAGAACGCCGCCGCCAACCCCTCCCTGGTCAAGGCCCAGGTGGACGCGGGGATGTGGGTCGCCAACCACAGCTACACCCACCCGCACATGACCCAGCTGAGCCAGGCCCAGATGGAGTCGGAGATCTCCCGCACCCAGCAGGCGATCGCGAACGCCGGGGGCGGCACACCCAAGCTGTTCCGCCCGCCGTACGGCGAGACCAACTCCACCCTGCGCGCGGCGGAGGCCAAGTACGGTCTGACCGAGGTCATCTGGGACGTCGACTCGCAGGACTGGAACAACGCGAGCACCGACGCCATCGTGCAGGCCGCCTCCCGGCTGAACGGCGGGCAGGTCATGCTGATGCACGACTGGCCCGCGAACACCATCGCCGCCATCCCGCGGATCGCGCAGAACCTCGCCTCCCGAGGGCTGTGCTCCGGCATGATCTCCCCGCAGACCGGACGCGCGGTGGCCCCCGACGGCTCCGGCGGCGGGGGAGGAGACGGCGGTGGCGGCACCGGCTCCTGCACCGCCACGCTGTCCGCGGGCAGCAGCTGGGGCGACCGCTACAACCTCAACGTCGCGGTGAACGGCTCCAACAACTGGACCGTGACGATGAACGTGCCGTCCCCGGCGAAGGTGCTGAGCACCTGGAACGTCAGCGCCTCCTACCCCAACAGCCAGACGCTCGTCGCCAAGCCCAACGGCAGCGGGAACACCTGGGGGGTGACGATCCAGACCAACGGCAACTGGAACTGGCCGACGGTCTCCTGCAGCACGAGCTGAGCACACCGGGCGAGCCGCGGCACGTGTCGTCGCCGCGGCTCGCCGCCCTCATCCCAGATGCTCGCCGAACCATCCGGCGGCCAGCTCCGCCACCCGCTCCAGCGCGCCCGGCTCGCCGAACAGATGCGTGGCGCCGGGCACCACGTCCAGCCGGTGCGGCGCGGACAGCCGCCGCGCGGCCCGGCGGTTCAGGTCCAGCACCTCCGGATCCGCACCGCCCACCACGAGCAGCACCGGGCACGCCACCAGACCCAGCGCGTCGCCCGCCAGGTCGGGCCGTCCGCCCCGCGAGACGACCGTCGACACCCGCCGCGGCCGCTCCGTCGCCGCGACCAGCGCCGCCGCCGCTCCCGTACTGGCCCCGAACAGCCCCACCGGCAGGTCCGCCGCGTCCGGCCGGTCCTCCAGCCAGTCCACGGCGTGCGCCAGCCGGCCCGCCAGCAGACCGATGTCGAAACGGTGCCGGCCCGTCGCCGCGTCCTCGTCCTCCTCGGCCGCGGTCAGCAGGTCCAGCAGCAGCGTGCCGAACCCCGCCCTCCGCAGCACCCCGGCGACGGCCCGGTTACGCGGGCTGAGCCGCGAACTGCCGCTGCCGTGCGCGAACAGCACCACACCGCGCGCCCCCGCGGGGATCTCCAGATCACCGCGCAGGGCCGCGGCTCCCGACGGAACCGTCACCGACGCGCTCACCATGCCCGGCCACCTCCTCCGGCCGCTCCGGTCCGGTGCACCGGGTACCCGTGCGGGGCGGGTCGAGACGGGGCCAGGCTGCTTCGGCCTCCCGCGGGCCGCGCACGCCCGGTGGGCCGCGTCAGGCCTCCAGTCGTGCCGTGCTCTGCCGGACCACCAGGTGGGTCGCCAGTTCGATGCGCTGGGCGGCCGCCCCGGGGTCGTCCGGGCGCAGGAGCATGCGGGACGCCTCCTCGGCCATGTGCCGCAGCGGCTGGCGGACCGTGGTGAGCGGCGGGCTGGACCACTGGGCGAGCGGCACGTCGTCGTAGCCGACCACCGACAGGTCCTCCGGCACCCGCAGCCCCTTGACGCGGGCCGCCTCCAGCACACCCAGCGCCTGCAGATCGCTGCCCGCGAAGACCGCTGTGGGCCGGTCGGGGCCCTCCAGCAGCTCCATGGCCTGCTCGAAGCCGCCCTGGACGTGGAAGTCGCCGAAGCGGGTCAGCCGTGGGTCCACCTCCAGCCCCGCCATCGCCATGGCCGAGCGGTAGCCGTCGAGGCGCGCCAGCGAGCACAGCATGTCGCCCGGGCCGGTGATGATGGCGATGCGCCGGTGGCCGCGCTCGGTGAGGTGCCGGGTGGCGGCGAGACCTCCGGCCCAGTTGGCCGAGCCGACCGAGGGCACGTCCGGGTCGGGGTCGCCCGCCGGATCGATGACGACGAACGGGATGGCCGCCGCCCGCAGCTGGCGCTTGATGTCCTGCGGCAGGCTGGAGAAGACCAGCACCACTCCGAGCGGCCGGCGCTGCAGCACGCCCGGCAGCCAGTCCGGGCCGGGGGTGTGCCGGGTGCCGCTCTCGGTGAGCACCACCGTCGCGCGGTTCTCCTTCGCGACGTTCTCCACGCCCCGGATCAGCTCCATCGCCCACACGCTCTCCAGCTCGTGGAACACGATCTCGATGAGCGGGTAGCGGGCGGCGGGCTGCACGCGCCGGCGATAGCCGTGCAGGTCCAGCAGCTTCTCCACCTTGGCGCGCGTGGCGCGTGAGACATCCGAACGGCCGTTGAGCACCTTCGAAACTGTCGGCATCGAAACCCCGGCCTCTTTCGCTACCGCAGCCAGGGTGACACGCCCGTTCGCCTCGTCGTCTTCACGCATACCCGCAGGATAGAGCACCGCGTGTCGATAACGTTTCGGGCGAGTTGCGACCCGACCGTTGACCCCAACTCCCGTCTGACCTACTGTCCCTCGGCATGGACTTTCGGCGATGAAGCCGAAACTTTCGAAAGGCGAACGATGAAGACACGTGCGCGCTTGCCCAGACTGATCGCCACCGGTGCGACGCTCGCCCTGGCCCTGAGCCTGTCCGCCTGCGGTGACGGCAACGGCGGGGCGTCGGCGGACGACGGCAAGATTCATATCCTTGTCTACGGGGACGCCACCAACAAGATCGAGAAGCAGATCGTCGACAAGTTCAACGAGACGTCCGACGTCAAGGCGGTCCTCGACACCATCCCCGGTGCCGACTACCAGAAGAAGCTTCAGACGATCATCAGCACCCCGCAGGCCCCGGACGTCTTCTTCAACTGGGGCGGCGGCAGCATCAAGCCCTTCGTCAAGGCCGACCTGCTGCTCCCGCTGGACGACTTCATCAAGAAGAACCCGGAGCTGGAGAGCAAGTTCCTCCCGTCCGTCTTCAACAACGCCGTCGTCGACGGCAAGCCGTACGGCATCCCCATGCGCGGCACGCAGCCCGTCCTGCTGTTCCACAACAAGAACGTCCTCAAGAAGGCGGGCGTCCAGCCGCCGAAGACCTGGGACGAGCTGCTCAACGCCGTGGAGGCGCTGAAGGACGAGGGCGTCACCCCGATCGCGCTCGGCGGCGGCGACGTCTGGCCCACCCAGATGTGGTTCCAGTACCTCTTCGACCGCATAGCCGGTCCGGAGCTCTTCGCCAAGGCCCTCGACGGCGACAAGAGCGCCTGGGAGGCCCCGGAGAGCAAGAAGGCCCTGAAGATGATCAGGGAGCTCGTCGACGCGGGCGCCTTCGGGAAGAACTACGACTCCGTGAAGTACACCAACGGCGGCTCGGTCGCGCTGGTCGCCCAGGGCAAGGCCGGCTTCGAGCTGATGGGCTCCTGGTACTACTCCCAGCAGCTCACCGACCACCCGGACTTCGCGGAGAAGGGTCTCGGCTACTCCGCCTTCCCGACCGTCCAGGGCGGCAAGGGCGACCCGAAGAACGTCGCAGGCAACACCAACAACTACTACTCGGTGCTGAAGAAGACCAAGCACCCCGAGGCCGTCGCCAAGTTCCTCGAGCTCATGTACTCCGACGAGTTCGTCAAGGCGCAGCTCAACGTCGGCAACCTCACCACCACGACCAACACCGACGAGTTCATCGAGACGTCCGCGACGCCCGAGTACTCCCGCTTCCAGTACGACCTGGTGGCCGACGCGCCGTCGTTCCAGCTCTCCTGGGACCAGGCGTACCCGCAGTCGGCGGCCTCGGACATGCACAAGGCCATCCAGCAGTTCTTCAACGGACAGCTCGACGCGGACGGCTTCATCAAGGCCATGCAGGCCCTCCCGACCGAGTGACGAACGGCTCATGACCACAAAGATCACGAGCGCTCCGCCCGCCGCCGGGCTCCGCAAGGAGTCCCGGCGGCGGCCGGCCGCCTCCCCCTCCGTGTCCACGGTGGGCCGCCCGGGCTTCGCCTGGGCGCTGCCCGCCGCCGTGTTCTTCACGCTCTTCGCCATCGTCCCGCTCGTGATGGTCGCGGTGCTGTCCTTCATGAGCTGGAACGGGCTCGGCTCGCCCCAGTGGGTCGGCACCGACAACTGGTCACGCCTGTGGGACGACCCGGTGATGCTGAAGAGCGTCTGGCTCACCCTGCTGCTGACCGCGCTCGGCGTGGTCCTCCAGACCCCGCTGAGCATCCTGCTCGGCGTCTGGGCGGCCGGCTACCAGCGCAACCGCGCGGTGCTGTCCGTCATCTACTTCATCCCGCTGCTGCTGTCCGCCACCGCCGTCTCCGTGCTGTGGCGCGCGCTGCTCGACCCGAACTTCGGCATCCCCGCCGACGCCACCTGGCTGTTCGGCGACGGCAACCTGTTCGGCGAACAGGCCACCGCCATCGGCGTACTGGCGTTCGTGAGCACCTGGCAGTTCACCCCGTTCCACACGCTGATCTACCAGGGCGCCGCCCGCTCCATCCCGCAGGTGCTCTACCAGGCCGCGGAGATCGACGGCGCGGGCCGCTACCGGCAGTTCTTCCACATCACGCTGCCGCAGCTCCGCAACTCCATGATCACGTCGATGATCCTGATGATCGTCGGTGGCCTCACCACCTTCGAGACCGTCCTCATCCTCACCCAGGGCGGCCCCGGCACCGACACGACCATCAGCGCCTACTACATGTACGACAAGGCCTTCAAGGGCTTCGACTTCGGCGTCGGCTCCGCCATCGCCCTCGCCCTGGTCGTCGCCGCCACCATCATCTCCCTGGTCGTGGTGAAGGTCTCCGGCTACGACAAGATGCGCAGCTCCATGGAAGGTGTGTCATGAGGCGCCGCCCCAACTACCTGGCCGGCGCCGGCTCGATCGTCTGGCTGGTCCTGGTCGGCCTGCCGCTGTACGTGATGCTCGCGGCGACCCTGCGCACCCGCCAGGACTACGCCCAGAACGGCCCGGTGTCCTTCCCGGACACCTTCACCCTGGACAACTTCACCGGCGCCTTCGACTCGGGGTTCGGCCGGTACTTCCTCAACACGCTCGTCGTCACGGCCTGTGTCATCGGCATCGTGCTGCTGCTGGTACCGCCGCTCGCCTACGCCATCGTGCGCAGCCGGGGCAGGACCACGTCGGCGATCTTCCGGCTGTTCCTGCTCGGGCTGGCGATCCCGGCCCAGGCCGTCATCGTGCCGATGTTCTACCTGATCAGCGAGGCCGGGCTGTACGACAACCTGCTCGGCGTCATTCTGCCCACGGCCGCCTTCTGCCTGCCGATGTCCGCGCTCATCCTCAGCGGCGCCATGCGCGACATCTCCCCGGAGCTGTACGAGGCCATGGCCATGGACGGCGCCACCCCGCGCCGGCAGTTCTTCCAGCTCGTGCTGCCGCTGTCCCGGGGCGGACTGTCCACCATCGTGGTCTTCTCGGCGCTCCAGGCATGGAACGGCTTCCTGTTCCCGCTCGTGCTGACCCAGTCCGACTCCACCAAGGTCGTCACCCTGGGCCTGTACGACTTCCAGACCGAACACGGCATCGACATCCCCGGGCTGCTGGGAGCCGTGGTGCTGTCCATGGTGCCCATCCTGCTCGTCTACCTGTTCGCCCGTCGCGCCCTGGTCCAGGGGCTGATGGGTGTCGGAGGAAAGTGACCGCGAACGTGGCCGTAGAGACCACCCCCGAAATCCCCCTCTGGAACGATCCCTCCCACCCCGTCTCCGCCCGGGTCGACGCGCTGATCGGCGCCATGACCCTCCAGGAGAAGATCGCCCAGCTGTACGGCGTGTGGGTCGGCGCCTCCGCCAACGGCGGCGAGGTCGCCCCGCACCAGCACGACATGGAGGAGGCCGTCGACCTCGACGCGCTCCTGCCGTCCGGCCTGGGCCAGCTCACCCGCCCCTTCGGCACCGCCCCCGTCGACCCGGCGCTCGGCGCGCTCTCCCTGCTGCGCACCCAGACCCGCATCACCTCCGCGAACCGCTTCGGCATCCCCGCCGTCGCGCACGAGGAGTGCCTGGCCGGCTTCGCCGCCTGGGGCGCCACCGCCTATCCCGTGCCGCTGTCCTGGGGCGCCACCTTCGACCCGGACGTGATCCGCCGGATGGCCGCCGCCATCGGCCGCGACATGCGCGCCGTCGGCGTCCACCAGGGCCTCGCGCCCGTCCTCGACGTCGTCCGCGACGCCCGCTGGGGCCGCGTCGAGGAGACCATCGGCGAGGACCCGTACCTCGTCGGCACCATCGGCACCGCCTACGTCCAGGGCCTGGAGTCCGCCGGGATCGTCGCCACCCTCAAGCACTTCGTGGGCTACTCGGCCTCCCGCGCGGGACGCAACCTCGCCCCCTCCTCCGTGGGGCCGCGCGAACGCGCCGACGTGCTGCTGCCACCGTTCGAGATGGCGATCCGCGAGGGCGGCGCCCGCTCCGTCATGCACGCCTACACCGACATCGACGGCGTCCCCGCCGCGGCCGACGAGACCCTGCTCACCGGGCTGCTCCGCGACACCTGGGGCTTCGACGGCACGGTCGTCGCCGACTACTTCGGCATCGCCTTCCTCAAGACGCTGCACGGCGTCGCGGGCGACTTCGCCGACGCGGCCGGCGCCGCGCTCGAGGCGGGCGTCGACATCGAGCTGCCCACGGTCAAGACCTTCGGCGCCCCGCTCGCCGAGGCCGTCGCCGAGGGCCGGGTGCCGGAAGCCCTGATCGACCGCGCTCTGCGCCGCGTCCTCGCCCAGAAGGCGGAGCTCGGCCTGCTGGACCCCGACTGGAGCCCGGTGCCGCCGGCGTTCGACGGCGCCGACCTGGACGACCCGGAGGCTCTGCGCGGCAAGATCGACCTCGACGGGCCCGAGAACCGCGAACTGGCCCGGGAGATCGCCGAGAAGGCGGTCGTCCTGCTCAGCAACGACGGCACCCTGCCGCTCGGCCGTCCCCGCCGGATCGCGCTCGTCGGCCCCAACGCCACCGAGCCGTCGGCCGTCCTCGGCTGCTACTCCTTCCCGCAGCACGTGGGCGTGAAGTACCCGGACATCCCCGTGGGCATCGAACTGCCCGACCTGCGCGCAAGCCTGACGGCCGAGTTCCCGGACGCCGAGATCACCGTCGTCCGCGGCACCGGCGTCGACGACGGCGACCTCTCCGGCATCACGGAGGCCGTGGACACGGCGCGTGACGCCGACATCGTCGTCGTGGCGCTCGGTGACCGCGCCGGCCTGTTCGGACGCGGCACCAGCGGCGAGGGATGCGACGCGGAGTCCCTCGCCCTGCCCGGCGCGCAGCAGCAACTCCTCGACGCGCTGCTCGACTCGGGCACGCCCGTGGTGACCGTCCTCCTCGCGGGCCGCCCCTACGCGCTCGGCCGGGCGGTGGAGGACTCCGCGGCGATCGTGCAGTCCTTCTTCCCGGGCGTCGCCGGCACGCGCGCCATCGCCGGCGTGCTCAGCGGCCGGACGAACCCGTCCGGACGCCTCCCGGTCAGCGTCCCGCGTACGCCTGGCTCCCAGCCGACCACGTACCTGGGCGCCCCGCTCGCCCAGGCCAGCGAGGTGTCCAACATCGACCCGACGCCGGCGTTCGGCTTCGGACACGGCCTGACGTACACGACGTTCACGTGGAGCGATCTGACGGTGGACGCCGAAGAGGCGCCGACGGACGGCGAGTTCACGGCGTCCCTCACCGTGCGCAACACGGGGGAGCGGACCGGCACCGAGGTCGTCCAGCTCTACCTCCACGACCCGGTCGCCTCCGTGGTCCAGCCGGTGCGGCGCCTGGTCGGCTACACCCGTCTGGACCTGGAGCCGGGCGAGGAGCGCAGGGTACGGGTCACGGTCCCGGCGGACGTGGCGTCCTTCACTGGCCGTGACGGCCACCGCATCGTCGAACCGGGCGACCTGGAACTCCGCCTGGCGACGTCCAGCACGGACACCCGCCTGACGGCCACCGTCACCCTGACGGGGCCGGTGCGGGTGGTGGACCACACGCGGCGCTTCCACGCGGAGTTCTCGGTGGAGTGACCGCACGGTGCGGGGGGAGAAGGCGGTGCGGGTCCCGGAGCCGGGGCCCGCACCGCCGTCGTTCTGCTTCCTCCCGTTCCTCCCGTCACACCGCTACTTCAGGTAGGGGCCGTCCGCGCCGATCTTCCCGGGCCCGTCGAGGACGTAGACGCGCAGGTTGCCCTTGCCGGGGGCGGCG
Organism: Streptomyces albogriseolus; assembly: GCA_014650475.1. Taxonomy (GTDB): domain Bacteria; phylum Actinomycetota; class Actinomycetes; order Streptomycetales; family Streptomycetaceae; genus Streptomyces; species Streptomyces albogriseolus. The sequence goes on along the minus strand of BMVA01000001.1, from coordinate 621,732 downwards.
ACGGTGAGGGTGCCGTCGGTGACGGTGCGGGTGTCGCCGGTGACCGCGTCGCGGTAGGTGCCGTTGGGGATGCCGGTGAAGGTGGCGCCGCCCGAGACGGTGACCAGGGCGAAGCTGTCGGTGCCGCCCGAGGTGTAGCGGCGCTTGAACGCCATGTCGCCGCTGATGCCGGCAGTGGAGTACTGGCCCGACTGGAGGGCGGGCACGGCACGGCGGATCTGGTTGAGGCGCTGTACGTGCTTGACCAGCGGCTGCTGAAGCGTGGTGGCGACGGCGCCGGAGGCGGACTCGACCTGCGAGAAGCCGGACGCCTTCACCTCACCGGCGAGATGAGCGCCGTAGTACGCCCTGCCGGTCGTGGCCAGCGGGCAGCTCGGGCCGCAGTCGATCTTCTTGCCCTTCTGGAACTCGATCTCCGAGCCGTAGTAGAGCGTCGGGATGCCGCGGAAGGTCCACATCAGGGACATGTTCTCGGCCCAGGCGTCGGTGCCGCCGGTGTAGCGTTCGCTGCTCTTGTTGGGGCCGTAGTCGTGGCTGTCGACGTAGACCACGTTGTACGTGGCGTCGTGGTAACTGTCGTCGGAGTCCTTGCCGTTGTGGAAGGCGTTGCTCGCGTCCCCGAAGTTCATGTGCATCCGCATGTCGATGACGTTCATGCCGGAGAAGCGGCTGTGGTCGGGGGCGTGGTAGGTGTTGCCGTCGAGGAAGGCGTTGGTGGAGGTCGGCTGGTTGCCCGTGCCCTGCTGTTGCTCGTAGTCGTACATCTCCAGGGCCGCCTTCTCGTCGTCGGCGCTGTACTCCTTGCGCTCCTTCCACGTGTAGAACTGCGCGGAGTGGTTGACCGAGCCGCGGTTCCACTTGTCGTTGACGAAGGCGGCGACCTCGCCGAAGACGAAGAAGTTCTTCGCGGCCTCGGCGCCGTGCCGCTGGGTGACGCGTTCCTGAATGGCGGGCAGGAAACGGCGGTTCCAGGTGGTGCGCGGGATGTGCACGGCCGTGTCGACGCGGAAGCCGTCGACGCCCATGTCGATGTACTTGTTGTAGGCGCCGATCAGATAGTTCTGCACCTGCGCGTTCTCCGTGTTGAAGTCCGCGAGGTCCTCGTGCAGCCAGCAGGAACGCGAGTCCTCGCCCTCCCAGTTGCCGATCCAGCACTGGTGGTAGAGAGCCTTGGGGAACATGCCGGAGGTGGGGCTCGGCCACTGGCAGTTGTAGAGGGTGTAACCCTCGGGGCTTCTGCCGCCCGTGGGCACGCCCCAGTTGACGCAGGTGTTGCCGGAGGGCTCGGCGGTGGACCAGAGGTCGCCGTTGTAGTACGACTTGCCGCTCTTGGGCTCCACGGTGAGTCCGTCGTACTCGAACCCGGGCTGCTTCTCGTCGTAGTACCAGCTCCACTGCGCGTCGCGCACCCCGTGGACGGTCGGGGTGAACAGCCCCTTGGCGCCCCAGCGGGAGGAGTGGTTGTAGACGACGTCCTGGTAGATCTTCATGCCCTTGGCGTGGGCGGCGTCGATGAGGTCCTGGTAGGAGGCGCCGGCGGACTCCAGACGCGGGTCGACCTTGTAGAAGTCCCAGCCGTGGTAACCGTGGTAGTCGTAGTCGGAGCGGTTCAGGACCACCGGGGTGATCCAGACGGCGGAGAAGCCGAGCGCCTTGATGTAGTCGAGCTTCTCGACCAGTCCTTTGAAGTCGCCCCGGAACATGGGGTCGTCGTTGGCCGCGTTGCCGGACTTCTCGTGCTGGCTGCCACCGCGGTTGTTGGCGGGGTCGCCGTCATGGAAGCGGGCGGTGAGCACGAAGTAGATGGGGTCCTTGCGCGGGTCGGTGCCAAGGGGCTTGCCCGAGGCGGGCGTTGACGGCTTGGTGCCGGTGGTCGCGGTGGCGGAGGCCGAGGCGGGGGAGACGTTGCCGGCGGCGTCGACTGCGCGGACGGTGTAGGTGTAGGCGGTGTTCTCCTCGAGGCCGGTGTCCGAGAAGACGGTGGAGCCGACGTCGGAGACGACGTCCCCCTTGGTCCCGCCCTTACGGGTGACCTGGTACGCCGTGACGCCGGTGTCGTCGTCGGCGGGCTCCCAGGTGAGGACGACGGAGACGCCGTCGGCGTGTGCGGTCACGCCGGTGGGGGCGGTGGGCGCCTGGGTGTCGGGCGCCTGCCCGGCACAGGGGTCGTCCGCGTCGCGGGTGACCTTGCTGTCGGCGACGGTGGAGACACCGGCGGGGATGGTGTAGTCGGCGCCGCCGTTGTTGTCCCAGACACCGTTGCCGTTGTTGAAGGCGGCGGTGAGGGAGGTGGCGGCGCCGAGGTCGAGGTCCTGCTTCCACCATCCGGTGCAGACGGGCCGCATACCGATCCCCGGCACGGTGGTCCAGGCGCCGCCCGCGGGCCGGTAGTGGATGTTGGCGGTGGTCCAGCCGAGGGTGCGGGTCGAGTAGTAGACGGTGGCGCTGTTGCCCTCCCCGTCAGGGGCCGCGCAGGGGTCGGAGTGGGCGACGACGCCGTCCTTGACGGTGATGTCGCCCGTGCCGAGGGCGTAGTCGCGGCCGGAGTTGTTGTCCCAGGTGCCGGAGCCGTCGGTGAAGGTGGCCCGTAGGCCCTCGGCGGTGCCGAGGTCGACGGTCCTCTTCACCCAGCCGGTGCAGGCGGCCTCCATCTCGACCCCGGGCACGGTGGTCCACGGGCCGCCGTCGGGCGCGTAGTGGAGGTGATAGCGGTCCCAGTTCTTGGTCGTCGTGGAGTAGAAGACGGTCGCGGTGGCGCCGGCCGCGTCGGAGGTCGCGGTGGCGGTGGTGGAGGGGACGGTGAGCAGCCCGAGGAGGGTGACGACGGCTGCGCCGACGGCCAGCGGCCGCCCGAGGAGCCGCGTGCGGGTGCGTCTCATGCGTGTCTCCAGAGGGAGCGCGGGGGTGGGGAGTGGAGAGGGCGGAACGTGCAAGTCCGAACGGAAAATTGCTGAAAGCCCTTGCTTCAGCGGCAAGTTACCGCCGGGATACCGGAGTGTGAAGGGGGTGCGCTTAAACTTCCCGGCGTGCGGCAGCCAGGCTCCGGCCTGTATCAAGTGGGTGCTCGCAACAACTTGCAGGCACTTTGCAGCGCCTTGCAGGGCCGGAAAGCGGGGAGCGGACCGGTGGCGCGTCCGGGCATGCTGGTGTGATGACTCAGCGCGATGTGCGGGCCGACGTGGGGGAGTTGCTCTACGAACTCTGTGTCGACCTGGGATTCTGTCTGCCGCCGGACGACATGCGGCGGTTGCAGGAGGCGCCGCCCACCGACGCGGACGGCTTCACCGACGCCGTGTTCGAGGCGGAGGGCATGGACCCTGCCGAGCACGACGGACTGCGGGAGCAGGTGCGGGCAGCGGTCGACCGGCACATGCGCGGGTGGGGCGGCGCCTGACTGCTGACTACTCGGAGGCGAGGGCCACGAAGGCCGCCCACGGGTCGCGGCCGACCCGCAGCACGGGGCCGGCCTCGACGGCCTTGGAGTCCCGCACGTGCACGGTGTCCTCACGGACGGCCACCTCGACGCAGTCGCCACCGTTGGTTCCGCTGTGGCTGCTCTTGAACCACGTGAGGTTCTGAACCTGCTCGTCGATGCTCATAGCTCCCCTGCCATGCGCTCGATCAACCGGGCAGACTCCTCGGTGTTGAGGGCCTGTGAGCGTAGCATTCCATAGCGTAGCCAGAACTCGCTGACCTCGTCCCGGTCCGAGCGGATGTTCACGATCCCTTGGGCCTCGATGGAGACGAACTGCCGCCGTTCGACCGTCTCCAGCAGGACGATCTGCCCGTTTACCCCGCTGTGCGCGGCCTGTCGGGTCGGCATCACCTGGATCTCCACGTTGCGCCTCCGGCTGCACTCCCGCAGGTGTGCGAGTTGCTCCGCCAGGACGGCGTTGCCGCCCACCGCCCGGCGAAGAGCGCCCTCTTCGAGGATGAACGAGAACACGACGCACGGGTTCTTGCGCGTCAGCAGGGACTGCCGGGCCAGCCGGGCGGTGAGGTGTTGCTCGATGGCCTCCTCCTCAAGGGGAGGGAAGTGCGCCTCAAGGAGAGCGCGCGCATACGCCTCCGTCTGCAACAACCCCGGCACCAGCATCGGGTCGTACGAGAAGCGGCTCACCGCCTCCGCCTCCAGGAGGGCGAAGTCCTGAAAGAACAGGGGAAGTTTCGCCCGGTCCACGTCCGGCTGGAGCACCCGCAGCGCCCCGCCCGCGTCCAGGACGCGTTCCGCCGCCTCCGTGAAGACGGCCTTCGCCGGGCGGCGGCCCTGCTCGACGGAGGCGACCTGCTCCATGGAGTAGCCGATGGCGTCCGCGAGGGCCTGCTGGGTGAGCCCCGCGCGTTCGCGGAAGAGCCGGACCAGCTTGCCGTAGGCGCTCCATGCCGCCGGACGCTCCTTGTCGGGCCCGCGCCGGCCGGCCGTACCGCACTCCCGTTGGGTCGTCCTGCCCATCGCGCCCCCTGCTCCACCGCACCGTGATCCGTCGTGGGGCACAACGAGCGAGCCGCCGTTCCGGCCACGCGGACGGAGCCGTACGGCGGCCGTACAGCACCCGTACGTCCGCCGTACCGCTCGTGTGTCCTACCAGCGGTCCCGGTGGACGACCTCCGCGACCGGCCGGCGCCGGACCGGCCCGAAGTTGCCCAGGGGCCACCCCACCGGGATCGCCGCGAACGTGTTCATGTCCTCGGGGATGCCGAGTGCCGCCTTCCACTCCGTCTCGAGGAACAGGTGCCAGATGGTGATGTTGGCCGCCAGGCCCAGTCCGCGCGCGGCGAGCAGCAGGTTCTGGACGCCCGGGTAGACGCAGGAGCCCTCCGCGAGGGCGGAGAACCGCTCCTGGATGCGGCCCATCCGCTCCGTCGCCTCCGCGCCCAGCGCCTCCGCGTAGATCCGCAGCCCCTCCTCCTCGATCCTCGGCGCGGGGAACTGGTAGCAGGGGATGATCAGCGCAGGCGTGTCGGCGAAGTGGTCGCGCTGATACTCGATCGCGGCGACCATGCGCCCGTACGCGGCCTCGTCCATGCCCTCGGGGGCGTACTTGCCGGTCGTGGCCAGGTACGCGTCCACGCACCGCTTCCACAGCGGCGCCAGCTCGGCCATGACCGTCCGGTCGGTGACGACGACGTACTGGTAGCGCTGCATGTTGCCGCCGCTGGGGCCCCACACGGCGGCCTGTATCAGCTGGTCGAGCAGCTCGTCCGGCACCGGGTCGGGGCGCAGTCGGCGCATCGCCCGCATCGTGGACATGGTCGCGAAGAGGGACGGCTCGGCGGCGTCGTCTTCCACGGCCCCGGCGAGAGGCGTTTCAGTTGTCATGATCGGGAGTGTAGGGACTGTGAACTTCCTGTGTGACAGCTCTGCTTGAACGCGGGACCGTCGGTCCCCCATTTCCCGCGCGCATGAGGTCGCGCCCGGCGCGGTACTCGGCCCGTACTGCGGAAGGGAGCGGATCATGGCGGTCTGTGAAGTGTGCGGGAACGACTACGCCCTCTCCTTCGAGGTGCACATGGTCGACGGTTCCGCCCATACGTTCGACAGCATCGAGTGCGCCGCCCACAAACTGGCGCCCATCTGCGACAACTGCGGGTGCAAGGTGCTCGGCCACGGCCATCAGGTCGGCGGCCAGTTCTTCTGCTGCGCCCACTGCGCCCGCGCGCAGGGACACGCCGAGCTGGCGGACAGCGCCTGACCATCACTCTCCGTGAGAGTAGCGGGGAGCCATACGGCTGCCCGACCCGGCGCGCAGGCCCAGCTCCGCCTCCGCCAGCCGGGCCACGGCCTCCGCGTCCGTCAGACCGGGCACGCACACCACCTCACCGGCCTCCAGGCCGGCGAGGGACGCGGTCACCACGTCCGCCGCGGGCATGCCGCCCTCGTCGTGGACGCGCCGCTCACCGCGCACCGGGGCGTCCCCGGCGCCGAGGTGGAACTCGGTCGCCGTGAGCCCGGGGCACACGACCTGCACCCGCAGCGGAGTGCCGGCCAGCTCGGCGGCCGGCGTACGGGTGAACGCCACCGCGTACCCCTTGGACCCGGCGTAGACGGCCCGCCGGGGGAGCGGGTCCGGCGGCAGGTCGCCGGCGAAGGCCGGCAGCGACGCCACATTGATCACGGCGCCCCGGCCGCGCGCCGGCATGCCGGGCACGGCGGCCCGGGTCAGCGCCGTGAGCGCCACGACGTTCACGTTCAGCACCCTGGTGAGCAGGCCGGCGTCCACCTCGGCGAACGGGCCGTAGCCGTTGATCCCCGCGTTGTTGACCACCAGGTCGATGTCGTCCCCGGCCGCCCGCTCCACGACACGCGACAGGTCCTCCGGGCTGCCCAGATCCGCCACCAGCGTCTCGACGCCGGCCGCGCCCTCCTTGAGGGCCTCCTTCGCGAGGACGTCCAGCCGCTCGGCCCGCCGGGCGACCAGCACAAGCCCCCAGCCGCGCGCCGCCAGCCGGGTCGCGTACTCCCACCCGATACCGGACGAGGCCCCCGTGACGACGGCCGTGCCGGGTGCGTCGTGCGAGGTCATGGGCGTGATCCCTCCGTCGCCGGGTGGTGCGCGGCCGGACCGCCGTCCGACCTGCGCCGGGTGTCCCTGCGGGGCGCGAGCGAAACGCGGCGGCAGCCGTCCCGCCGGCGTCGAAAAGGCGTGGAGGCGGCGTCACGTCTCCCTCTACCCTCCTCCCCATGCCTCCCGCCAAGACCTCCTTCGTCTGCCTGCCGTGCCGGGCCTCCTACAAGCAGCCGCATCCGGTGCGGACGCGGGACGGCGAGGTCGACCGGCGGGTCTGCCCGCGCTGTGCCGGGACGCTGATCCATGTCGGCGCCGCCTTCGCCGCGCCGCCGCGCCGGGACACCGAGGGGTGGCGGGTGCTGTCCGTGCTGCTGCACGCCGGCGTTCGTTTCCACAAGAGCTGCTGCGGCGGGCCCGGGTACCGTCCGCGCACGCTGCGGGAGGTGCGCGAGCGGATGGCGTACGCCAAGCGCACGGGCGAGCCGATCGCCACGGCACTGGTGCGTCCCGAGCTGCCCTGACGACCCCGGCCGGACGCGCCCGGACCGCTACGGCAGGGGCGTGGGAGGCTGGAGGTATGGACACGGGACGGGCGGCGCAGTCCGCCGGCGAGGAGATACCGGCGCCGGTACCGGGCGGCGACCGCACGCTCAGCACCGAGCGCGCCGAACCCCTCCCGTTCACCCCCGACACCCTCCTCTGGGACATGACCGGCGACATCCGTGTCCTGCTGTACCTCCCCGCCGCCCTCGTCCTCCAGGTCGCGCACCCGGCCGTCGGGGCCGGGGTCGACGAGCACTCCGTCTTCCGCACCGACCCCTGGGGCCGCGCCCGCCGCTCGCTGGACTCGTTGCAGCTGTGGATCTACGGCGGTGACCGCGCCGTCGAGGAGGGGCGCCGGCTGCGCCGGCTGCACCGGGACATCAAGGGCACCGACACCCGGGGGCGCCCGTACCACGCGCTGAGCCCCGCCCCCTACGCCTGGGTGCACGCCACCGGTTTCCCCGTCTTCCTGCGGGCCGCCGAGTATCTGTTCCGCCCGTTCGACGAGGCGGGGGAGCGGCGGCTGCACGCGGAGGCACGCCGGCTGGGGCGCATCCTCGGCATCCGGGAGCGCGACATGCCGGGATCCGTCGAGGAGTTCTGGACCTACTTCGACGCGGTCGTCCACGACGAGCTCGAACGGACCGTCGTCGTCGAGGAGTTGCTCGACCCGCGCCGGTCGGTGCCGCCGCCGGACGGGGCGGGGGCGGCACTGCGGCTGCTCTGGCCCGTACTGCGGCCCGCCCTGCTGCGGCTGCAAGTCTTCGTCACCAAGGGGCTGTTGCCGCCCGTCGCCCGTGAGCGGCTGGACATTCCCTGGGCGCCGCGGGACGAGCGGCGGCTGCGGCTGTTCGGCCGCGTCGTCCGCGCCGTCGTGCCGCGCCTGCCGGAACGGCTCCGCTACCTGCCCGTCGCCTACGCCGCACGCCGCGCCGCCCGCGCCTGACACAGCCATCCCCGGCCCCCGGTCACCGACCTCGGTCGGCCACCTCCGTCATGCCCATTGCCCACCGCCGCGACCCTCGCTATGTTAATCGAAAATCACATCCGTGCGACGAGGTTCCACACGCATCTGTCGCGCAACTGGCAAGTCTGCGAAGGCATCCCGAACTGTCCCTCCCCCTCAGGGAAGCAGGTAAGTCAATGGAGAACCTCAGCAGGAGAAAGGCGCTGACCCTCGGTGTCGCCCTGGGCCTCGCCGGCGCCGCGGCGCCCGTGCCCGTCTGGGCGTCGGCCGGCCCGGCCGCCGGAACCGCCGGGACCGGAGCCCTCACCGAAGCCGGAGCCGGGGCCGCCGCAGGGCCCGGCCCCGAGTGGATCTGGGACGACGCGGCGGACCCGCTGATGGCCCGGATGATCGAGGGCGGCCACGTCCCGGCGATCAACCGGGCGTGGGAGTCCTGGGTGAACAACAACGACCCGATCCCCGGCGGCCTCCCCTCCGACTTCGCCGCCTACCTGACGCAGGTCAACCGGCTGCCCTCCTGGGCGGACCAGACCAAGCTCGCCCGCGCCGCCGACTTCAACCGGCGCCGCGACACGTACCTGTTCATGCTGTACGGCCTCGGCAGCGGCATCATGAGCACCGTCATCCCCCGCGAGGCCAAGAGCGTCTACTGGTCGGCGGGCGGCGCCGACATGCAGGACCGCGCGGCCAAGACGTTCACCTTCGGCTACGACCTCTCCGAGCTCGGCGCGTTCAAGCCGACCGGGCAGTTCGTCGTCACCGCGAACAAGACCCGCGTGGTGCACGCCGCCGTACGGCATCTGCTGCCGCAGTCGCCGCACTGGAAGGCCGTCGCCGACGAGTCCATCCCGATCAGCGCCGCCGACATCCTCGTGACCTTCCACAGCCTCGGCACCTACGTGCACCAGAAGCTGCTCGAGTGGAGGATCCCGTACCCGGCCGCCGACCAGGAGGCCTTCCTGCACATGTGGCAGGTCGCCGTCCATCTGCTCGGCGTGCCCTACGAGCACATCCCGAAGACCTGGGCGGAGGCCCTCGCGCAGTCGCGGCAGGTCCTCACCCCGGTCCTCAGCCCGTCGACCGAGGGCATCAGGCTCGCGGAGGACCTGCTCGGCCTGACCGCGCAGGTCGACCTCGGCGTCACCCGCGGCTTCCTCAACGAGTTCGTGCGCTACGTCCTCAGCGACCAGGTCGGCGACTGGCTCGGCCTGCGCCGCGACTACGCGGCCGCCGCCCTGGTCCGTACGGCCTGGCCGGCGTTCATCCTCTTCCGCGAGGGGCTGTCGCCCGTGATGCCCAGCACCTTCTACATGTTCGACCAGTTCATCCGGGCGCTGGCCATGCTGTTCCTCAACAAGGGCTCCTCCGGCACCACCACGCCCATCACCATCCCCACCGGCAACCGGCCGGGCTGAGCGTGCGGAGCCGCGCGCGCGTGCGCCCGCCCCGCGGCCACCGGGCCCAGGGGCGGGACACCGGGCGCGGTCACACGCCCAGCGCGCCCAGGACCAGCGCGGTCACCGTCTCGCGGTGCTCCGGGGTGTCCCGCCAGCGCAGGGCCCGCCCCGCCTCGACCACCACACCGAACCCCGCGTGCACCAGCACCCGGGTCTGCCGCGGGCCCAGCTCCGGACGGGCCTGCCGCAGCTGCTGCTCCCACACGGCGATGTGCTCCCGCTGCGCCAGCACCACCGGCCGCCGCAAGGCGTCGGGCAGCCCGCCGAGTTCGGCCTCGGCCACGCTGTTCAGCTCGGTGTGCTCGAAGCTGTACGCCACGTACGTCGAGGCCAGCGCGACGACCGCCGCACGCGGCCCGGACACCCCCTGGAGGTTCCGCTCCACCCCCTGGGACAGCAGCGCCGCCGCCTGGAGGCAGGCCGCCGCCAGGATGTCGATCTTCCCGGGGTAGTGGCGGTACAGCGCGGACGGGGTCAGGCCCACCGCCTGCGCGATCTGCCCGTTGGTGACGCTGGCGAAGCCGTTGCGCGCGAACAGCGGCACGGACGCGGCGAGGATCTCCGCGCGCCGGGTGCGCGGGACGGGCCGGGCGGGCAGCTCCACCGGGTGCGCCTCGGGCGGCACCGCCGCGGGGTCGCTCGCCGCCACCCCGAGCGCGGCAGCCACCAGCAGTTCCTCCGCGCGGCGTTGGGCGATGGAGGTGTGGTGCATCGTGATCGATCCGATCGCGCCGAGCGCCGCCACCGCCCGCAGCCGTTCGTCCGGCAGCGGATGCTCGCGCCGCACCGCCTCCTCGACCCGCTCGACCAGACGCCCGAACTTCACCCGCAGCCGCCGGCGGTCCTCGCGGTTGAGGTAGCGCGCCTCCCAGCGGTACACACCCCCCGACGCGCGGTGCGCCACGGTGATCCGGGTGAGCGCCGTCAGCACGTCCGTGAGGCTCGCCCCCGGCGGCACCTCGTCGAGCGCCTCGACCAGCCCGTCCACCATGACGTCCGCGCACTCCGCGAACAGGGCGTACTTGTTGGGGAAGTGCCGGTACAGCGCCGCCGCCGAGATGCCGACCTGCGCGGCGACCTCCTCCATGGAGGCCGTGTGGTAGCCGCGCTCGCTGAACACCCGCCCGGCCGCCTCGACGATCAGCTGTCTGCGGTTACGGGGCCGCGTGGCCGGAACCGGCTCGGCGGGCGCGGCCGAGCGGGCGGACGAGGAGGCGGGAGCCATGGCGTTCAGTCAATCACACGGGGTGAGGCGGCCGGGTGCCCTCCGTTTCCGGTACGGTCCGGCGGCGGGGCAGCCTCCGTTTCCCGCACGGCAGGCGACCGGGCCACCCTCCGCCCCCTGTACGGTCCGGCAGCCGGACGCCCCTCCGGCCCCCTCAGTCGAACAGCAGCACCGGCTTCACCACCCCGCCCTCCTCCATCGCCCTCACCGCCGACCCGATCTCCTCGAACGGGAACGTCGTGACCAGCGTCTCCAGCGGGAACAGGCCACGGCGCCACAGGCCCACCAGGTCCGGCAGGAAGCGGCCGGGATGCGAGTCGCCCTCGATCACCCCGTGCACCCGCACCCCCTTGGCCAGCAGCGGCATCACGTCGAACGTCACCTCGCCGCCCAGACCGAGCAGCGCCAGCTCGCCGCGCGGGCGCAGCGCGGCGACGGCCTGGCGGGCCACCTCCGGGCGGCCCGTCGTCTCCACGACATGGTGCGCCCCGCCGCCCGTGAGGTCCCGCAGCGCCGCCACCAGACCGTCCCCCGGAGGCAGGGCCGCCTTCGCGCCCAGCTCGACGGCCAGGGCGCGGCGCGCGGGGACGGGGTCGACCGCCACCACCGGGTCGCAGCCCGCCACCGCCGCCATCACCGCGCTCAGCCCGACCCCGCCCGCCCCCGTCACGACCAGGGACGCTCCGGGTTCGGGCCGCAGCCGGTTGAGTACCGTGCCCGCGCCCGTCTGCCCGCTGCACCCGAGCGGCGCCGCGACCTCGTTGGGCAGGTCCGCCGGCACCGGGACCACGCCCCGCTCCCGCACCACGGCGTGCGTGGCGAAGCTGGACTGGCCGAAGAAGCCGCCGTGCACGGGTGTGCCGTCGCGGGAGAGGGGAGTGGTGCCGTCGGCGCGCCCGCCGGAGAAGTTCAGGGTCCGCGCGTGGAGACAGTAAGCGGGATGGCCCGTCGCGCACTGCTCGCACGCGCCGCAGCTCGCGAAGGTGAGGCAGACCCGGTCGCCGGGCGCCACACCCCTCACCTCCGCGCCGACCGCCTCGACCCGGCCCGCGCCCTCGTGACCGAAGACCATCGGGGTGAGCCGGCCGGGCCAGGTGTCCCGCATGCCCAGGTCGGTGTGGCAGATGCCGGCCGCGGTCATCCGCACCAGCACCTCGTCCGGACGTGGCTCGCCGAGGTCGAGGTCCCGCACGGTGAACGGGGCGCCCGGCGTCTCGGCGACCGCCGCGCGGATCCGTCTCACGCGCCCTCTCCGGCGCCGGGCCGGGACCGGACGCCGCTCCCTGACTCGGGAGCACGCTCCAGGTAGAAGTAGTAGTACGGACCCTCGGGCGGCACGTCCTTGCCGTTCATGATGCCCAGCAGCGTGCTGTCGTCCACCCACTTGAAGTGGTCGAACACCGGCCGCCCGTCGTACACCATCGTGGCCGTCGACTCCCCGCGGAACTCCACCGTCCACAGGCTCGCCTCGCCCTGCCCCAGCTCGGTGTCGGAGTACATCTCGCCCGCCTCGTTCCGGCACATCAGCGGCTTGGCGTCGTGCAGGGAGTGGAACGTCTTGCCGTACCAGCCCGCCTTCTCCAGCACGCCGTTGAGCGGGTGTCCGGTGTCGAACTCGCCGCCCTTCCACGCACCGAGGATCTCCTCGGGGCGGGCCGTCGGCAGCACGGCCCAGATCGCGTCGAGTTCGCCGGGGTCGACCCGGCCGTCCCGCTCCTGGAGCTCGCGGAACAGGGCTCGCGCCTCGTGCACGTCCATCACAGGTGTCCTCTCGTCGGTCGGTGCGGGCCGGCGCGGTCAGGACCCGGAGTGCCTCAGCCCGACGACCCGCGGGACGCCGCGCCCCGCCCCGGCGGGGTCCGCCGCGGGAACGGCAGGACGACGTCGCCGGCGACCGCGGCCGGGTGGCCCACGGTGCCCAGGCTCAGCAGCACGTGCCGTTCCGCGACCTCCTCGGCGGTGAGCGGGCCGTCCTCGCGGAACCAGTTGGCGACGCCCTGGCACATCACGAGCACCGAGCGCACCGCGTCGGCCGGGATGGGGGTGGTGAACACACCCTGGGCGCGGCCCTCCTCGACCGTGTCCAGCAGCATGTGCTCCAGATAGTCGCGCAGGGCGACGTACCGGGCCCGGTTCTGCGGTTCCAGGCTGCGTATCTCCGTGTCCAGGAACGCCAGTTGGCGGCGGTGGGCCATGTACAGGACGATCGACTCGACCATGCCGCAGAAGCGGGCCAGCGGATCGTCCCCGGCCTCCCGGGCGGCCGCGCGGCAGCGGTCCAGGACGTCCTTGATGGACGTCTCCAGGAGCGTCGCCAGCAGCGCCTGCTTGTTCTCGTAGTGGTAGTACAGCGCGGGCACGGTGACCCCCACCCGGCCGGCTATGTCCCGGACCGATGTGCCGTGGTACCCGTGCTCGTTGAAGGCCCGCATGGCGTGCATCAGGATCGGGTGCAGGTCGAGCGGGCCGTAGGAGCGCCAGTGTCCCGCCGACGGGGTGGTCTCCTGGCTGGGCGCGGTGTTCAACGGCTCTCCTCCGGGGCTGCGGCGGTCGGCGTCATCGTACGGCGGTGCGGTCCGGCTCACCTCCCTGTCCGCACTTAGCGATCGTTCAGGAGAGCGTGGCCCACGACGGCCGACCCGCAGTCACTTTCCCCGTCATCTCCCGGAAAAACAAGTCCCGCACGGGGAGTTGACCGTCTCGCGTTCCGCTCCTACGTTGAGCGAACGCTCAGTAAGTCCCCGGTCGCGACGGCGGGTCCGTCGCGCACCGAGAGAGGAACCCATGAGCCCCACTTCCACCCACCCTCCCGGCCGCACCGTCGCGGGCCCGCTGGACGGTGTGCGCGTGGTCGAACTGGCCGGCATCGGACCGGGACCGTTCGCCGCGATGCTGCTCGCCGACCTGGGCGCCGACGTGGTGCGGGTGGACCGCCCGGGCGGCGCCCCGCTCGGCGGCGACCCCGCCCGCGACCTCACCAACCGCAACAAGCGGTCCGTCGTCGTCGACCTCAAGGCGTCCGAAGGACCCGCGACCGTCCGGGCGTTGGCGGCGCGGGCCGACATCCTGCTCGAGGGGTACCGGCCCGGCGTCGCGGAGCGGCTCGGCGTCGGACCGGAGGACTGCATGGCCGCCAACCCCGCGCTGGTGTACGGGCGGATGACCGGCTGGGGGCAGGACGGCCCGCTCGCCGCCCTGGCCGGGCACGACATCGGCTACATCGCCACCACCGGAGCCCTGTCCATGATCGGGACCTCGGACGGGCCGCCCGTCCTCCCCGCCAACCTGCTCGGCGACTACGCGGGCGGCTCCCTCTACCTCACGACCGGTGTCCTCGCCGCGCTGCTCACCGCCCGCGCCACCGGCCACGGCCAGGTGGTGGACGCCGCCATCGTGGACGGCACCGCCCACCTGACCAGCCTGTTCTGGGGCATGCTCGCCGAGGGCACCTGGCGGGACGCGCGCGGCCGCAACCTGCTCGACGGCGGCTGCCCCTACTACGCCGTCTACGAGACCTCCGACGGCGGCTGGATGGCGGTCGGCGCCCTGGAACCGCACTTCTACGCCGTGTTCGTCTCCCTGCTCGGCCTGGACGCGGACGAGCTGCCGGACCGCGCCGATCCCCGCAACTGGCCTTCCCTACGCGCCGAGTTCACCACCCGCTTCAGGTCCGCCACCCGCGCCCGCTGGACGGCCGTCTTCGAAGGCACCGACGCCTGCGTCGCACCCGTGCTCTCCCTGCACGAGGCGGCCGGGCACAAGCATCTCACCGCGCGGGGCACGTACACCGAGGCGCACGGCGTCACCCAGCCCGCGCCCGCGCCCCGCTTCTCCGGCACGCCCGGCACCCTGCGGCGCCCGCCGGCCGTCCCCGGCGCCCACACCTGCGACGTGGCCCGCGACTGGGGCGTGCCCGACCTGCTGAAGGACCACTGCTGATGGAACTGTCCTCACCCCTGGCCTACGCGGAGGACCCGCGCGCCGCCGCCGACCGGGCCGCCGCCCTGGAGCGCGCCGGGCTCGACGCCGTGTGGGTCGCCGAGGCCTACGGCTTCGACTCCCCGACGGTCATGGGTTACCTCGCCGCGAGGACCGAGCGGATGCGCATCGGCTCCGCCGTCCTCAACGTCTACTCCCGCACCCCCGCCCTCATCGCCCAGACCGCCGCGGGACTCGACGCGATCAGCGGCGGACGCGCCATCCTCGGCGTCGGCGCCTCAGGACCGCAGGTCGTCGAGGGCTGGCACGGCCGCGTCTACGACCGCCCGCTGGGCCGCGCCCGCGAGGTGATCCACTTGTCCCGGCGGATCTGGCGGCGCGAGGTGATCGAACACCACGGCATCACCGACCTGCCCGTCCCGCCCGAGAAGGGCGGCACCCTCGGCAAACCCCTCAAGCTGCTCAACCACCCCGTCCGCGACTCCATCCCCGTCTATCTCGCCGCCCTGGGCCCGGCCAGCGTCCGCACGGCCGCCGAGATCGCCGACGGCTGGCTGCCGTTCCTCTACGCCCCCGAACACGCGGAGAAGGTGTGGGGCTCCGCCCTCGCCGAGGGCACCGCACAACGCGACCCCGCGCTCGGCCCGCTCCAGGTCGTCGCGGGCGGCCTGCTCGCCATCGGCGACGACGCCGCGGCCGTACGCGACCTGATGCGGCCCACCGTCGCCCTCTACGTCGGCGGCATGGGCGCCCCCGGCCGCAACTTCTACTTCGACCTCGTCTGCTCCTACGGCTACGAGGCCGCCGCGACCGCCGTCCAGGAGCACTACCTCGCCGGACGCAAGAAGGACGCGGAGGCCGCCGTACCGGCCGAGCTGCTGGAGCAGTTGTGCCTGGCCGGCCCCGAGGGCTACGTCCGCGACCGCGTCGAGGTGTTCCGCGAGGCGGGCGTGACCATGCTCAACGTCACCCCCGTCGGCCCCGACCCCGCCCGACTGATCGAGCATGTGAGGAGCTGGCTGTGACCACCCCGGAACGCACCCCGGACCGTCCCCTGTACGGCCCCGGACACGAGGCCTTCCGCGAGACGGTGCGGACCTTCCTGACGAAGGAGGTGCTCCCGCACCACGAACGCTGGGAGAAGGACGGCGTGGTGGACCGCGAGGTGTGGCGCAAGGCCGGCCGCCAGGGCCTGCTCGGCATGGCCGTCGACGAGGAGTACGGCGGCGGCGGGACCGACGACTTCCGCTACAGCGCCGTCCTCATCGAGGAGTTCGCCCGCGCCGGCGCCTCCGGTCTGGCGCTGAGCCTGCACAACGACATCGTCGGCCCCTACCTCACCCATCTCGCGAACGACGAGCAGAAGCGCCGCTGGCTGCCCGGCTTCACCTCCGGCGACCTGGTCACCGCCATCGCCATGACCGAACCCGGCGCCGGCTCCGACCTCCAGGGCATCCGCACCACCGCCACCGACCAGGGCGACCACTACCTGCTCAACGGCGCCAAGACGTTCATCTCCAACGGCGTCCTCGCCGACCTCGTCGTCGTGGTCGCCCGCACCACCCCCGAGGGCGGCAGCGGCGGACAGAGCCTGCTCGTCGTCGAGCGCGGCATGGACGGCTTCGAACGCGGCCGCAACCTCGACAAGATCGGCCAGAAGGCGCAGGACACCGCCGAACTGTTCTTCACCGATGTACGCGTCCCCAAGGAGAACCTGCTGGGGGAGGAGCACCAGGCCTTCGCCCACCTCATGGGCAACCTCGCCCAGGAACGGCTGGCCATCGCCGTCGGCGCCGCCGCCGCGGCCGAGGAGATCCTCGACGTCACCACCCGCTACGTGAAGGAACGCGAGGCGTTCGGCAAGCCGCTCGCGAGGCTCCAGCACATCCGCTTCGAGATCGCCGAGATGGCCACCGAGAACGCCGTCACCCGCGCCTTCCTGGACCGCTGCGTCGCCGACCACAGCGACCGCCGGCTCGACGCGGTGCACGCCTCGATGGCCAAGTGGTGGGCCACCGAACTCAACAAGCGCGTCGTCGACCGCTGCCTCCAACTCCACGGCGGCTACGGCTACATGAGCGAGTACAAGGTCGCCCGGGCGTTCCTCGACAGCCGCGTCCAGACCCTCTACGGCGGCACCACCGAAATCATGAAGGAGATCATCGGCCGCTCCCTGCTGCGCTGAGCACCGGCCGGCTCCCCACCCCCTGAGTGAACCGACCTGGAAGGGCAACCGAGGTGAGCACCGAAGCGTATGTGTACGACGCGATCCGCACCCCGCGCGGACGCGGCAAGGCGAACGGCGCCCTGCACGGCACCAAACCCGTCGACCTGGTCGTCGGGCTGATCCACGAGATCCGCGCCCGTTTCCCCGGCCTCGACCCGGCCGCCGTGGACGACATCGTCCTCGGCGTGGTCAGTCCGCTGGGCGACCAGGGCGCGGACATCGCCCGCACCGCCGCCGTCCTCGCCGGACTCCCCGACACGGTGGCGGGCGTGCAGGAGAACCGCTTCTGCGCCTCCGGTCTGGAAGCCGTCAACATGGCCGCGATGAAGGTCCGTTCGGGCTGGGAGGACCTGGTCCTCGCGGGCGGCGTGGAGTCCATGTCCCGGGTCCCGATGGGCAGCGACGGCGGCGCCTGGTCGGCGGACCCGCGCACCAACCACGACACCGGTTTCGTCCCCCAGGGCGTCGGCGCCGACCTCATCGCCACCATCGAGGGCTTCTCCCGCCACGACGTGGACTCCTACGCGGCGCTCTCCCAGGAGCGGGCGGCCACGGCGTGGAAGGAGGGCCGCTTCGACCGGTCCGTGGTCCCCGCGCGGGACCGCAGCGGCCTTGTCGTCCTCGACCACGACGAGCACCTGCGCCCCGGCACCACCGCCGACTCCCTCGGCAAGCTCAAGCCGTCCTTCGCGGACATCGGCGAGCTGGGCGGCTTCGACGCCGTCGCGCTGCAGAAGTACCACTGGGTGGAGAAGATCGACCACGTCCATCACGCCGGGAACTCCTCCGGCATCGTCGACGGCGCCGCGCTGGTCGCGGTCGGTACGCGCGAGGCCGGTGAGCGCTACGGCCTCACCCCGCGCGCCCGGATCGTCTCCGCCGCCGTGTCCGGCTCCGACCCCACGATCATGCTGACGGGGCCGGCGCCGGCCTCCCGCAAGGCGCTCGCCAAGGCCGGGCTGACCGTCGACGACCTCGACCTGGTCGAGATCAACGAGGCGTTCGCGGCGGTCGTGCTGCGGTTCGTGAAGGACCTGGGCCTGTCGCTGGACAAGGTCAACGTCAACGGCGGCGCCATCGCGCTCGGCCACCCGCTCGGCGCGACCGGCGCGATGATCCTCGGCACCCTCGTCGACGAACTGGAGCGCCGCGACCTGTTGTACGGGCTGGCGACCCTGTGCGTCGGCGGCGGCATGGGCATCGCCACGGTCGTCGAACGCGTCTGAACCCTCTCCCCGGACCACATGGACCACCCGGATCACCAGGAGCGCATCCGTATGAGCAACGAGTCCACCACCATCCGCTGGGAGCAGGACGACACGGGTGTCGTCACCCTCGTCCTCGACGATCCCGGCCAGTCCGTGAACACCATGAACGCGGCGTTCATCGACTCGCTGGACGCCGTCACCGCGCGGCTGGCCGAGCAGCGCGACCGTGTGCGGGGCGTGATCGTCGCCTCCGCCAAGAAGAGCTTCTTCGCCGGCGGCGACCTGCACGACCTGATCTCCGTCACGCCCGAGACGGCCGGCGCCTCCTACGAGGCCGGTATGCGCGTCAAGCGGGCGCTGCGCGTCATGGAGACCCTGGGCAAGCCGGTCGTCGCCGCGATCAACGGCGCCGCCCTGGGGGGCGGTTACGAGATCGCCCTGGCCTGCCACCACCGCATCGCCCTGGACGCTCCCGGCACCAAGGTCGGCTGCCCGGAGGTCACCCTGGGCCTGCTCCCCGGAGGCGGTGGCGTCACCCGCACGGTCCGCATGTTCGGGGTGACGGAGGCCCTGCGGAAGGTGCTCCTGGAGGGCACCCAGTACGGTCCCGCCCGCGCCCTGGAGAACGGTTTGGTCGACGAACTCGTCTCCGACCCCGGCGACCTCCTCACCCGGGCAAGGGCGTTCATCGACGCCTACCCCGAGTCCGCGCAGCCCTGGGACGCCCCCGGCTACCGCGTCCCCGGGGGCACCCCGGCGAACTCGAAGCTCGCAGCCCAACTCCCTTCCCTGCCCGCGCTGTTGCGTAAGAGGACCGGCGGCGCCCCGTACCCCGCCCCGCGCAACATCCTCGCGGCGGCCGTGGAGACCGCCCAGGTCGACGTGGACACGGCGTTCGAGATCGAGGCGCGGTACCTGACCGAGCTGGTCACCGGGCAGATCACCAAGAACATGATCCAGGGGTTCTTCTTCGACCTCCAGGCGGTCAACTCCGGCGCCAGGCGCCCGAAGGACGTCCCGGCCCGCAAGGTCACCAAGGTGGCGGTGCTCGGGGCGGGCATGATGGGCGCCGGCATCGCCTACTCCTGTGCCGCCGCGGGCATCGACGTCGTGCTCAAGGACGTCTCCGCCGACGCGGCCGTCCGCGGCAAGGGCTCCTCCGAGAAGCTGTGCGCCAAGGCCGTCGCCCACGGCCGCACGACACAGGAGAAGGCCGACGCGCTGCTCGCCCGCATCACCCCGACCGCGGACACCGGGGACCTGGCCGGCTGCGACGCGGTGATCGAGGCCGTCTTCGAGGACACGGCCCTCAAGCACCGGGTGTTCCAGGAGATCCAGCACGTGGTCGCCCCGGACGCCCTGCTGTGCTCCAACACGTCCACCCTGCCCATCACCGTCCTCGCCAAGGGCGTCGAGCGGCCCCGCGACTTCATCGGCCTGCACTTCTTCTCGCCCGCCGACAAGATGCCGCTGGTCGAGATCGTCAAGGGCGAGAAGACCGGGGAGGAGGCGCTGGTCCGGGCGTTCGACCTGGTCCGGCAGATCCGCAAGACCCCCGTCGTGGTCAACGACTCCCGCGGCTTCTTCACCTCCCGCGTCATCGGCCGCTTCATCGACGAGGGCGTCGCCATGGTCGGCGAGGGGATCGAACCGGCCTCCGTCGAGCAGGCCGCCGCCCAGGCCGGCTACCCCGCCAAGGTCCTCGCCCTCATCGACGAACTCACCCTCACCCTCCCGCGCAGGATCCGTGAGGAGAACCGCCGCGCGGTCGAGGCGGACGGCGGCACCTGGCAGCCGCACCCCGCGGACGCGGTCGTCGACCGCATGATCGACGAGTTCGGCCGCCCCGGACGGTCCGGCGGCGCCGGCTTCTACGACTACGACGAGCAGGGCAGGCGCGCCGGCCTCTGGCCCGGACTGCGCGCGCACTTCACCGACCCCGCCGAGCAGCCCGCCGGCCTCACCGAGCTGAAGGAGCGGATGCTCTTCGTCGAGGCGCTGGACGCGGTGCGCTGCCTGGAGGAAGGCGTCCTGGAGTCGGTGGCCGACGCCAACGTCGGCTCGCTGCTCGGCATCGGCTTCCCGCCGTGGACCGGCGGCGTCCTGCAGTACGTCAACGGCTACGACGGCGGCGCCGGGGGAGGGCTCGGACTGCCCGGCTTCGTCGCCCGCGCCCGCGAGCTCGCCGCCCGGTACGGCGACCGCTTCACCCCGCCCGAACTGCTGCTGAGCAAGGCCGAACGCGGCGAGACCTTCACCGACGCCTGAGCGCGGTCCGCCACCCTCACCGACACCGGGTACGCCCGCAGGGGCTTCCCCCCCCCCACGCCCCGGTCTCCCCGGACGTTCTCTCCCCGACCCGCAACGCAAGGAGGCCCCGATGACGTCACCACCTCCCACCGCAGGCGATCCGCCCGACGACCCCGCCGCCCGCACCCTGCCCCAGCTCCTGGCCCGCAACGCGCACGCCCACCCCGGACTGCCGGGCCTGTCCTGGCAGTCGGAGGACCCGGACACCGACTGGACCACGCTCAGCTGGGGCGAGATCCACGAGCACACCCGCACCCTCGCCGCCGGCTACCGGGCCCTCGGCGTCGGCCGCGGGGACCATGTGCTGCTGATGATGGCCAACCGGCCCGAGCACTGGCTGTCGGACCTGGCGCTGGTCCGCCTCGGCGCGGTCCCGGTCAGCGTCTACGGCACCGCCGCCCCCGAGCAGATCACCCACATCGCCCGCAACTGCCGCGCGCGCCTCGCCGTCGTCGGCGGAGCCGGGCAACTCCCGGTGTGGGAACCGCTGCTGGCCGACGCCGGCACCCCGCTGGAACGGCTGGTGGTGGCCGACGCGGGAGCGGAGGCGACGCATGTGCCGTACGCGTCGCTGCTCCGAGAGCCGGCGCCGGAGGAGTTCGGCAAGGAACTCGACACCGCCCGGCCCGAGGACCCGCTGACCGTCGTCTACACCTCCGGCACCACCGGCGAGCCCAAGGGCGTCGTCCTCACCCACCGGGTGGTGCTCTCCAACGCGCTCGCCCTGGACGCCGTGGTGGAACTCCCGCCGCACGTCGAGCACATCTGCTACCTGCCGTTCGCGCACATCGCCGAACGGATGCTGGGCATCTACCTGCCGTGTCACCGCGCCTCGCACGTCTACCTGTGCGCCGACCCGACGAAGGTCGGCGAGGTGGTGCGCAAGGTGCGTCCCGCGCAGTTCTTCGGCGTGCCGAGGATCTGGGAGAAGCTGTCCGCCGCCGTGCGGGCCGTGCTCTCGCTGATACCGGACGACCAACGGGCCGTCATCGACGAGGCGTTCGAGGTGGCCCGGGAGCACGTCGGCCACCGCGAGCGCGGCGAGACCCCGCCGCCCGAGCTGGAGGAGCGGTACACCCGCGTCCGCAAGGAGGTGCTGCTGCCCATGCTGGCGGCCGGCGGGCTGGACCGGGTGACCTGGTCGGCGAGCGCGTCCGCGCCGATGCCGGTCGACGTGGTGCACTTCTGGGCCGGGTTCGGCATCGTCATCATGGACGCCTGGGGGCTGACGGAGACCACCGGGGTCGCCACCAGCAACAGCCCGAAGCTCGGCTTCCGGCTCGGCTCGGTGGGCCGCCCCGTGGAGTCCGTGGAGATCCGCACCGCCGAGGACGGCGAGATCATGGTGCGCGGCACGTCCGTGTTCGACGGCTACCTCCAGCCGGACGGCTCCGTGCGGTCCGCGCTGGACGCCGACGGCTGGCTCGCCACCGGCGACATCGGCCGGATCGACGAGGACGGCTATCTCTGGCTCACCGACCGCAAAAAGGAGATGATCATCACCTCGACCGGCAAGAACGTCTCGCCGGCGCTGGTGGAGAACGCCCTGAAGGAACACCCGCTGGTCGGGCAGGCGATGGTGCACGGCGACAACCGCTCCTACCTGGTCGCCCTGCTGGTCCTCGACCCGGAGTCCGCCCCCGCCTGGGCGGCGAAGCACGGAATCGACACGGACGGGGGCCTGGCCGCGCTGGTCCGGCACCCCGAGGTCCGGGCCGAGGTGGACCGCGCGGTCGCCGCCGCCAACACGCGCCTCAACCGCACCGAGCAGGTCAAGCGGTACGAGCTGCTCGCCGAGGAGTGGGGCCCGGCCTCCGGTGAGCTGACACCGTCGCTGAAGATGCGGCGCCGCGTCATCCGCGACAAGTACGCCGACGCCCTGACCGCCCTCTACGACGACTGAGCCGCACACCACGACGGACGCCCGCCCCCGTGCCCCGGAGGCGGGCGCCCGCGGCTCAGAGCCCGTACGTCTTGCCGATGACGTCCCGCTGGATCTCGCTCGTCCCGCCGTACACCGTGGAGACGACCGCGGCCCGCAGATGCCGCTCCATGTCGAACTCCGTGGTGTAGCCGTAGCCGCCCATCATCTGCATGCCCTCCAGCGTGACCCGCTTGGCAAGTTCGGTGGCCTTCAGCTTGGCCATCGACGCCTCGCGCGGGAACAGCTTCTCCGGGTACGCGTCGCAGTCCAGGGCCACCTCGCGCACCAGCAGCCGGGTGCACTCGATCTCGGTGGCGAGATCCGCGACCCGGTGCCGCAGCGCCTGGAACGAGCCGACGGGCCGCCCGAACTGCTCCCGCTCGCGGACGTAGGCGACCGCGTCGTCGAAGGCGCGGCGGGCCAGACCCAGCATGTTCGCCGCCAGGAACAGCCGCTCGTGGTTGAGGCCGGCCATCAACTGCCTCCATCCGCCGTCCACGTCACCCACCACGGAGTCCGCGGGCAGCCGTACGTCCGTCAGGTGGACGTCGTTGACCTCCCGGCCGCGCATCGTCTCGATGCCCCGGATCTCCACGCCGGGGGTGCCGGCGGGCAGATGGAACATGGTCAGCCCGCCGTGCTTGTCCTGGCCGGTGCGGGCCACCAGCAGGATGCTCTCGGCGCAGTGCGCGTTGGAGATCCACGTCTTCTGGCCGTCGATCACCCAGGTGCCGTCCCGCTCCTGCCGGGCCCGGCAGCGCAGCGCCCCCACGTCCGACCCCGCCCCGGGCTCCGACATCGCGACGGCCAGCACGTCCCCGCGCGCCACGCCGGACAGCACCTCCCGCCGCTGCCGCTCGGAGCCGAACCGCTCGTACGCCTTCGCCGTGATCACCGTCGTGACGAAGCCGCCGCACGGCACCATCCCGTACGACGTCTCCTCCAGGAACAGACAGGCGTCGGCCGTCCCGCCGCCGGAGCCGCCGTACTCCTCGGGCAGGCACACCCCCAGCCAGCCCAGGTCGGCGAGCCGGCGGTACAGCTCCGGACTGTGCGCCTCGCGGCCCCCGTCCGTCAGCGCGTCGCGCTGTTCACGGGTGCCGCACTCGCGCTTGGCGAAGTCGCGTACGGCCGCCGCGAACGCGGTCTGTTCCTCGGTGAGTCGACTGCCCATCAGGTCCTCCGGTATCCGGCGCCGGTCGGCGGCTCGGTCGGGTGGGGCGCATTCTGAGATACAAAGTTATGGTAGTTGTATCAGCGTCTCTCGGGGAGTCGTTCGCCGGTATCGTGAGGAGCACCATGAGAACTGACACGAACGACTCGTGGCTCGCCCGGGCCCTCGCCCGACCGGAGCCCGAGGACGACACGGCGCGGCGCATCCTCGACGCGGCACTGGAGCAGTTCACCCTCCTCGGCGTGCGCCGCTCCTCCGTGGACGACGTCGCCAAGCGGGCCGGCGTCTCCCGGGTGACCGTCTACCGGCGCTTCCAGACGAAGGACCGCCTGGTCGAGGAGACCCTGCTGCGGGAGCTGAGCCGCTTCTTCGCCCGGCTGGACGCCGCGGTGGCCGGCCTGCCGTCCATGAAGGAGCGCGTCGTCGAGGGCTTCGTGGTCGCCCTGCGCCACACCCGCGCCCATCCGCTGTTCGGCGGCATGCTGCGGCTCGAACCCGAGGTGGTGCTGCCCTACCTGACCGTGCAGGGCGGCTCCTCGCTGTCCGCCACCGTCGAGTACCTCACGGGTCATCTGCGCCGGGCGCAACAGGTCGAGGGGAGGCCCGACGAGGACCCGCGTCCGGTCGCGGAGCTGATGGTGCGGGTCGCCGTGTCCTTCCTGCTCAACCCGTCCAGCTGCATCGAGATGGAGGACGCGGAGCAGGCCCGGGCCTTCGCCCGCCGCTACCTGGCCCCGCTGCTGGACGCCTGACCGCCCCGGGTGCGACGGTCCGGCGTCCCCGTGGCGTTCAGCGCCGCCGGTGCAGGGCACGCGCCAGCCGTACCGCGCGCTCGCGGGTGGCCGCCGGGACCGCGAAGGAGGTCAGCGCGACCGCCGGGGCGAACCGCTGCACCGTCACCGACTGCACGGAGGTGAACGCCCGCAGCCCCTCCTCGCCGTGGATCCGCCCGAAGCCGGAGTCCTTCGACCCGCCGAACGGCAGCGCGGGCACCGCCGCGAAGCCCAGCACCGAGTTCACCGACACCGCGCCCGCGCGCAGCCGCGCCGCGATCGCCGCGCCCGTGCGCCCGCTCCCGCAGAACACCGCCGCGCCGAGGGCGTAGCGGGAGGCGTTGGCGCGATCCACGGCCTCGTCCACGCCCGCCACCGCGTTGACCGTCACCACCGGTCCGAACGTCTCCTCCGTCATCGCCGGCGCGTCCTCCGGCACCTCGGTCAGCACCACCGGGGCGACGTACGGCGCGCGCACCGCGTCGGGCCCGCCCAGCAGCGCCCGCCCGCCCGCCGCGACGGCGCCGCTCACATGCCGCTCGACCACGGCGACCTGGCCGGGCAGCGTCATCGGCCCGTACACGGCGTCCGCGCCGGCGCCCGTGCGCAGCGCCGCGGCCTTCTCCACCACCCGCGCGCACAGCTCCTCGTGCACCTCGCGCATCGCGTAGACGCGCTCCACGCCCGCACACGTCTGCCCCGCGTTGCTCAGCGCGCCCCACACGATCGCCTCGGCGGCCGCGTCCAGGTCGGCGTCGGCGGTGACGATCACCGCGTCCTTGCCGCCGCACTCGGCGAGGAAGGGCGTCAGCGTCTCGGCGCAGACCGCCATCACCTTCCGCGCGGTCCCCGGCGACCCCGTGAACGCCACCTTGTCCACCCCGGACCGGGCCAGCGCGTCCCCGGTCGTCGCCGCCCCCGTGACCGTGGCGAGCAGCCCCGCGTGCTCGGGCGCGGCGGAGTCGAACAGCTCCGCCAGCAGCACCCCCGTGCCCGGCGTCAGCTCCGACGGCTTGAACACCACCGCGTTCCCCGCCGCGAGGGCGTACCCGATGGAGCCCATCGGCGTGTAAAGGGGGTAGTTCCAGGGGCCGATCACACCGACCACGCCCAGTGGGCGGTGCACCAGCGAGGCCCGCTGGTGCACCGTGAACAGCCCCGTCCGCACTCTCCTGCGGCCCAGCACCCGGGGGGCGTTGCGCGCCGCCCACGCCAGGTGCTCCAGCGTGAGCACGACCTCCAGCGCGGCGTCACCGGCCGGCTTCCCGGTCTCCCGCGCGATGGTGCGGGCCACCGTGTCCAGGTCGTCGGCGAGCGCCTTCTTCCAGCGCAGCAGCAGCTCCCGGCGGCGGGACGCGGGCAGCGCCGCCCACCCCGCCTGCGTGGTGCGGGCGCGCGCGACGGCACGGGCGACGTCCTCCGGGCCGTGCGCCGGGTACTCGGCGAGGCGCTCGCCGGTCGCGGGGGAGTACGTGGTGAAAGTGGAGGCGGTGGCGCGCGGGGCGGCGGCCGGGGCGGTCTCGGTCATGGGGTCTCCTCACGGTGGGCTCGGACGACGGACGACCGCGGGTGCCCGGCAGCCCCCTCGGGGGGCCTCCCGTCGGACGCCTGGTGCTCCGGGGCCTCGACGCCTGGCGGCCGGAGGCCCCCCGGCGGGTCCTCGCCCGATGGCTCCTGGCCCGGCGGTTCGGCGTCCGGCGGCCTCTCACCCGAGGGCTCGGCGTTCGGCGGCTCCTGGCCCGGCGGTTCGACGTCCGAAGGCTTCTCGCCCGGCGGTTCGGTGTGCGGCGGCTGGAGGCCCGGTGGGTCCTCGCCTGGCGGTTCGGTGTGCGGCGGCTCTTGGCCCGGCGGTTCGACGTCCGAAGGCTTCTCGCCCGGCGGTTCGGCGTTCGGCGGCTGAAGGCCCGGTGGGTCCTCGCCTGGCGGTTCGGCGTCCGGCGGCTGAAGGTCCGACGGGTCCTCGTCCCGCGGCTCGGCGCCCGGCGGCCTCTCGCCCGGCAGTGGCTGCACCGGGCGGGACTGGGCCCAGTGCGGGCCCAGGTCGTCCAGGGTCCAGCCGAAGGGATAGGTGCGGGGCTTCGGCCCGCGTGGGAACCGCTCGGGCCGGGCGGGCAGCAGCCGGATGCACGCGGCGCGCAGACGCAGCGCCCGGTGCACGGCGGCCCGCAGCCAGGCCGGCTGCGGCCGGAATCCGAGCGCCGTCAGCAGCGGTTCGTCGAGCACGGCCAGCGACGCCCGTACGGCGATCCGGCGCAGCGGGGCCGGGTACCAGGCGGCCATGACGCGTAACGTGGCCGCGGCGACCCGGCGGTTGGCGGGGTCGTAGGCGAACATCTCCCGCTCGTAGGCGTCGTGCAGCCGCTCGAACTCGGCGTACGTACCGGGCACTTCGGAGATGCCCATCATCTCGCCCATCCGCCGGCCCACCAGCGCCAGACTCTCGGTCTCCTGCGCGCACAGCGGCCGCCACCCGAACCGGTCGATCCACCGTTTCGGCCCGACCACCGTGGTGGCCAGCACGTACAGGAAATCCTCGTTGGGGATCCGGTACCGGCCGTGGATGCGGTTCAGGTGGCGGGCGGCGGCCCGGCCCTGCTCCGAGTCCAGCCCGTCGCGCACCATCTCGTACGCGATCAGCACCGTGTCGTCGTAGCGCTTCTGCCCGGCACGCTCGAACTCCTGGGTGCGGTCGAGCAGTCGGGAGATGCGGGGGACGCCGTAGTCGCGCAGGAAGGCGACGGACGTGCCGTGCAGATAGTCGCGGGGGAACTCGTACTGCGTGATCCACCGGTAGATCTGTTCGAAGTCCCGCTGCGGATCCATCTGCCGTATCCGGGTGAGCCGGCGGCAACGCCCCATCGCTGATCCCTCCTGTCGGCAACGCGGCCACCGGCTCGCCGAGCGAGGGACCGGAGGCGACGGAGTCGTGGAACACGGCCCTGGTGCAACGGTGATACTGAAACTATTGACTTGTAACATCGGCCGTCAAGAGACGCGACGGCCCGAGTCGTCCCGCACCCCGCCCGCCGCCGCGCTCCGGTCGCGCCTCCGCCCGTGTTACCGTGGCGCTTTTGCGTGGTCGTCGCGGCGGGCCGTTCCCAGGACCACGTCTCCCTGCGGAAGGCTCCCCATGACCCACTCCGACGACTCCGTCGCCGTCCACGGCGCTCCCGCCCGGCCCGACGCCACGACGTCCGCCCAGGCGCCGGACGGCTCCTTCGCCGCCCTGGGACTGCCGGAGGCCGTGCTGCGCACCCTGGACCGCCTCGGCGTGCGCGACCCCTTCCCCATCCAGGCGGCCACGCTGCCCGACGCCCTGCGCGGACGCCACGTCCTGGGGCGCGGGCGCACCGGCTCCGGCAAGACGCTCGCCTTCGGCCTGCCCCTGCTGGCCCGCACGGCGGGACGGCGCGCCGAGCCCAAGCAGCCCCTCGCGTTGGTCCTGGTGCCCACCAGGGAGCTGGCCCAGCAGGTCACCCAGGCGCTCGAGCCGTACGCCGAGGCGCTGCGGCTGCGGATGGCCACGGTCGTCGGCGGCCTGTCGATCAGCCGCCAGATCGCCGCGCTGCGCCAGGGGGCCGAGGTGGTCGTCGCCACCCCCGGACGCCTGCACGACCTCGTCGAACGCGACGCCTGCCGGCTGGGACGGGTGCGGATCACCGTCCTGGACGAGGCCGACCAGATGTGCGACCTGGGCTTCCTGCCGCAGGTCTCCGGGCTGCTCGCCCTGGTGCGCCCCGAGGGCCAGCGCATGCTGTTCTCGGCCACCCTGGACGGCGACGTGGGCCGGCTGGTCCGCGACCACCTGCACGACCCCGTCGTCCACTCGGTCGACCCGGCCGGCGCCGCGGTCGCCGGCATGGAGCACCACCTCCTGGTCGTCCACGGCCCCGACCGCTACGCCGTCACCACGGAGATCGCCGCCCGCGACGGCCGCGTGCTGCTGTTCCTCGAGACGAAGCACGCCGTCGACCGGCTCACCCGGCATCTGCGGGCGAGCGGCGTGCGCGCCGGGGCCCTGCACAGCGGCAAGTCCCAGCCGCAGCGCACCAAAACGCTGGCCCAGTTCAAGGAGGGCGGGATCACCGCGCTCGTGGCGACCGACGTCGCCGCCCGCGGCCTCCACGTCGACGACCTCGACCTCGTCGTCAACGTCGATCCGCCCGCCGACCCCAAGGACTACGTGCACCGGGCGGGCCGCACCGCCCGCGCCGGCGCGTCGGGCCGCGTGGTCACGCTGGTGGCGTCCGGCGGGCGCCGCGAGACGCTCCGCATGCTGGCCGAGGCCGGCATCAAGGCCACCGTCACCACCGTGCGATCCGGCGAGGCCGAACTGACCCGCATCACCGGCGCCAAGGCCCCTTCCGGCGTCCCCCTCGACGGCGGACCCGCCGCGCCGCGTCCCAAGAACACCAACGCGCCCTTCCGCGGCCTCGGCACCAGCAAGGGCGCCCCGCGCGGCGGCGGTTCCGGCGGTTCCGGAGGCAGGAGCCGCAAGGCCGGCGAGGCACGCAAGCTCGCCGAGGCGCGCAGGGCCGCCCAGGTGCGCCGCGGCGGCTGAGCGACACCCCGTCCGGATATTCGCTGCCCGCACGGGGCCCGGCGTGACAAGCTGTGCTCGCCCGTCCGTCACCGAACCCAGGAGGTCACCATGACCGCAGAACCCCCCGCCACGGAAGGTTCGGAGCCGGCCGACGCCGCGACGCCCCCGGTCACCCCGGACGCCGACGGCACCTACGACCTCAAGCGCAAGTTCCGCGAGGCGCTGGAGCGCAAGCGCGGCGCGCAGGCCGAGGCGGCCGAGGCCGCAGGCAACCCGAACGCGTCCAAGGTGCGTGCCACGCACGGACCGGCGACGCACCAGCGGTCGTTCCGCCGCAAGAGCGGCTGAGCCGGTCCGCCCCGCCCCGCCCGTGACGCGCCGCGCTTCACGGGCGGGGCGGGCGCCCCGCTCTCACCACCGGTTGCGGGCCTCCTCCGCCCAGCCGGTGAGCCCGTCGAGATCCACCCAGGAGCCGTCGTCGGCGCGGGCGCGCCCCGTGAAGCTCCCGAAGCACTGGTGCGTGTCGTTGGACACCACCAACAGGCGCGTCCTGGCGGTCCGTACGTGGAAGGGGCGGAACTCCGCCTCCACCCGGGGCCCGGTGATCCGCCACGGCCGCAGCCGGTCCGTGCGGTCGTACTCCCAGACGAGATCGTCGCTGATCTTGTGCAGCCGGCCGTCGAGGAACAGGGCGTTCTCCGTCGAGCCGGTGCCGTCGGTCCACCGCCCTCCGAGCTGAAGCGCACGCCCGGGCGCGCAGCCCGCCGCCCAGTTCCAGGACACGGAGTACGGCCACTTGCCGCGCCCGTGGTCGAGGACGGCGAAGGAGTCGGCGGCGTCGAGGACGATGTCCCGCGAGCCGAGTCGAAGGCGGCCCCGGACGGGGCGGCCCAGGTCCTTCACCGTGTACTGGAACCGGCGCTCGCTCCACGGCACGACCACGCCCAGCGACTCGTGCGCCGGCACCAGCGGCGCCTCGGCCTCCAGCCGGACCCCGGGAGCGGTGGCCGTGACGGTGGTGCCCTCCGCGTGCTGGACGAACGTGACCGTCACCCCGCCGCCCCGCGCGGACGCCGTCCCCGTCCCGCTGCGGTCCGGCATGCGCACGCCCCGCCCCAGCGGCGTCACCGCGTCCTCGGCCAGTTCACGGCCCGTGGCCCGGTCCAGCACGTACACGCCGTGCGTGCCCGCGTAGTCGAGGGAGGAGGCGACCAGGCCGACGATGTGGGACGGGGTGACGATGCCCCAGTACTCCCAGCGCTTCACGCGCCCCCACCCGCGCAGGTTCGCCCGGTGCAGCGGCCGCCGGGTCCAGCCGACCGCCGCCGGGTCGAGCCGCCCGTCGGGGAGGCACAGGTCGACGGGGGAGGTGATCTCACGTTCGGTGGTCATCGCGGCTGCGGCCCCTTCACCAAGGCGGTTGCCTGTCGGCTCTCCGGCCCGAACGGTACCGGTCGGTGACGCGGTCTCGGCCGCGGGGAGGCGGGCCGGTGGGCCCGCCTGTGCACCTCACCCCTGCGCGACCACCGCCGCGAACATCCCCGCCTCGTACGAGCCGCCCTTCTGGTGGGTGATGACCGCCAGCCGGTTGGCCGCGTTGATCATCCCGACCAGGCAGACCAGTGTGGCCGTCTGGTCGTCGTCGTAGTGCTTGCGCACCAGCGCCCACGTCTCGTCCGACACGCCCTGGTGGGCGTCGGCGAGGCGGGTGCCCTCCTCGGCGAGCGCGAGGGCCGCCCGCTCGGCCTCGGTGAACACGGTGGTCTCGCGCCAGACGGCGACCAGGTGCAGCCGGACCGCGCTCTCCCCGGCCGCGGCGGCCTCCTTGACGTGCATGTCGACGCAGTGGCCGCAGCCGTTGATCTGACTGGCCCGCAGCGACACCAGCTCCTGCACGGACCGCGGCAGCGGCGAGTCGTGGAGCACCAGTGCCGCGCCGGCGAACCGCTTGGCGAAACGGGCGGCGATCTCGTTCTCGAACAGGTGGAAACGGGCGTCCATCGTGTGGTCCTCACTCGTGGTCGTGTTCGGGACACCCACCAGATGCCGGGCGGCCGTACCGTGTGACCGGCGGCCGGCGTGAGGTGGACCACACGCCGCGGTTGTCACAGAACCCGGCCGGCCGGCGTCCTGTGCGTATGACTGTGATCGGGAGCCGGGACCGGGGAGCGGACGTGACCAGCGGCAGCGGTGGGTGCGGGGAGGACAGCGGCGGCCGGGGGACCGGAGCCGCCACCGAGGACTTCCTCGCGCACCGGAACCTGCTGTTCACCGTCGCCTACGAGATGCTCGGCTCGGCGGCCGACGCCGAGGACGTCCTCCAGGAGACCTGGCTGCGCTGGGCCGGCGTCGACCTCGCGGAGGTGCGGGACCGGCGCGCGTACCTGGTGCGCATCACCACGCGCCAGGCCCTGACCCGGCTGCGCGCGCTGGGCCGCCGCAAGGAGTCCTACGTCGGCTCCTGGCTGCCCGAGCCGCTGCTCACCTCGCCCGACGTCGCCGAGGACGTCGAACTGGCCGACAGCGTCTCGATGGCGATGATGCTGGTCATGGAGACCCTCGCGCCGACCGAGCGCGCGGTGTTCGTGCTGCGCGAGGTGTTCGACGTCGGCTACGACGAGATCGCGGAGGCCGTCGGCAAGTCCCCGTCGGCGGTGCGGCAGATCGCGCACCGGGCCCGCGCCCATGTGGCGGCCAGGCGCCCGCGCGGGGACGGTTCGCCGCAGCGCACGCGCGATGCCCTGGACGCGTTCCGGCGGGCCGTGGAGACCGGCGATCTTCAGGGCCTGCTGGATGTGCTGGCGCCGGACGTCGTCCTGCTCGGCGACGGGGGCGGGATCAAGCAGGCGGTGCTGCGGCCGGTCGTCGGCGCCGACAAGGTGGCCCGGCTGCTGCGGGGCGGGCTGCGGAAGGTCCCCGCCGAGGTGACGCTGCGGCCGGCCCTCGTCAACGGCGGTCCCGCGCTGGTGGTGCACCTGGACGGCGAACTCGACAGCGTGCTCGCGGTGCGCGTCGACGACGGGCTGGTCACCGGCCTGTACGCCGTGCGCAACCCGGAGAAGCTGTCGCACATGGCCCGGGAGACCGTGCTGCGCCGCTGAGGACGACCGCCCTCAGCGGCGCAGCACGGTCTCCCGGCGCCGGACCGTGTCCGAGGTCAGGCCTCCTCGCGCTGCGCCCGGCGGGCGGCGCGGCGGCGCAGCCGCAGGGGCAGCACGTACCAGCACAGTCCGAACCACAGCATGACCCCGGCCACCAGCACCTCGGCCAGCACGCCCGGCACCACGAACCGCAGGATCAGCAGCAGCGTGCAGCCGATGGTGAGCGCGAGCAGCACCATCCCGCACACCATCAGGCGTCCGGCCGCCTTCACCACCTCGTCCTTCATCCGCTGCCCGGACAGGAAGCGGTGGATGGACACCGGCGCGATCAGCGATCCGGTGGCGGCGGCGCCGAACACCACGGTCATCACGTAGATGACCTTGTCCGGCGTCTCCAGCTCACGGAACAGCGGGGTGAACGCGACGCTCAACAGGAATCCGAAGAGGATCTGGACACCTGTCTGGGTGACACGTGTCTCCTGAAGCAGCTCGTTCCAGCGGCGGTTGATGCGCTCGCGCGCCGGCTCAGGCGGCTCGGCGCCGGGCCGTCCGGCATGCTCGGCGTGGCGCGCGCAGCAGGCGCTCTCCTTCTCCGTCGGGCCGGCCGGCCGCTCCGTCATCGTCATGGTGTCCTCCCCAGTTCCAGGCGGACCGTTTGCCCCGATCAGCGGCGGTCATGCCGGGTCAGGGACGAACGAGGGCCGGCACACAGGCCGGTCAGGGGCGGCCGGCGCGTGGCCGGCCGCCGGCGGGGCTGCGACTCGGGAGGCCGGCCAGCGGGGGCCGGTGACGAAGGCGTCGGCGCCGATGGGTGTTTGAAGGGGATGAGTGCGTCGAGGTTGCGCAGATACGTGGTGTCGCCGCGCCGGCCGACCAGGAACCGCCACGGCTGGGCGCTGTAGGCGGAGGGCGCCCAGCGGGCCGCCTCCAGCAGGGAGACCAGCTCCTCTTCGCCCAGTGTGTGTCCCGCGTCGAACGACCGAGGGCTCCAGCGGTCGGCGAGCAACGGATGGACGGCCGCGGCGGTGGTCGCGGTGTGGGGTGACATCGGGGGAAGTCCTCACTCGTCAGGGGTGTGGGCGGTGACGTCCCGGCGTCCGCGCCGGGACCGGGGGAGCGGCGGGCAGGAGTTCGCGCACCAGCGCGGCGACCTGTTCCACCTCGATCAGGAAGCCGTCGTGGCCGTACGGCGACTCGACGACGCGCGGCGCGTCCGCCGAGGGGATGCCGGCCGCCAGCTCCGCCTGCTGGGCCGGCGGGTAGAGCCGGTCGGAGTCCACGCCGGCCACCAGCGTGGGGGCGGTCACCCGGCCGAGGGCGGCCCGCACCCCGCCCCGTCCGCGGCCGACGTCGTGGCTGTTCATCGCCTCCGACAGCACGACGTAGCTGCCCGCGTCGAAACGGCGCACCAGCTTGTCCGCGTGATGGTCCAGGTAGGACGCGATCTGGTAGCGGCCGCCGCGCCAGGGGTCCTCCGGGTCCTGGGGCATGCGCCCGAAGCGGCTCTGCAGTTCCGGCTCGCTGCGGTAGGTGATGTGGGCGATGCGCCGGGCCAGGCCGAGTCCGGCGTGCGGGCCGCGCCCGGCGTCGTGGTAGTGGCCGCCGTGCCAGTGCGGATCGGAGCGGATGGCGTGCACCTGCGTCCCGGCCCACGCGATCTGCTCCGCGCTCGCGGCCGCCGTGGTCGCCAGCAGCAGGAGCGCGCCGGTCCGCTCCGGGTACGACACGGCCCACTCCACGGCCCGCATCCCGCCCATCGAACCGCCGACGACCAGCGCCCAGCGGTCGACGCCCAGCGCGTCGGCGAGGGCGGCCTCGGCTGCGACCTGGTCCCGCTGGGTCAGGAACGGGAAGTCGCCGCCCCAGCGCCGCCCGGACGGGCCGCGGGAGGACGGGCCGGTGCTGCCCTGGCAGCCGCCGAGCACGTTCGGCGCCACCACGAACCAGCGGTCCGTGTCGAGCGCCCGCCCCGGTCCGACGAGTCCGTCCCACCAGCCGGGCGTGGGGTGCCCCGGCCCGGCCTCACCGGCGACATGGCTGTCGCCGGTGAGGGCGTGCAGCACCAGCACCGCGTTGGACCGGTCCGGCGCGAGCCGTCCCCACGTCTCGAACGCCAGCCGCACGCCCGGCAGTTCACCGCCTGCCTCCAGCACCAGCGGCTCCGGGTGCGCGGTCCACTGCCGCCGCCCGGGCGGGTCCCCCTCCCGCCAGGCCCCGGAGACCGGTGGGAGGGGGACCGGGGACGGCGCCGGAACGGCGTTCAGGACGCGCCCTTCGCCGCACGGAACCCGGTCTCCAGGTCGGCCTTGAGGTCGTCGAGGTTCTCGATGCCGACGGACAGCCGCACCAGCCCGGGGGACGTGCCGGTGGCCGCGAGCTGCCGCTGGTCGAGCTGGCTGTGGGTGGTGGACGCCGGGTGGATGATCAGGCTGCGGACGTCGCCGATGTTGGCGAGGTGGCTGAACAGCCGTACGGCGTCCACGAACCGCTTGCCGGCCTCGACACCGTCCCGCAGCTCGAAGGAGACGATGGCGCCCGCGCCGCGCGGCAGATACGTCCGCCCTGCCTCGTACCAGGGGCTGGACGGCAGGCCCGCGTAGTGCACGGCGGCGACCTCGTCGCGCTGCTCCAGCCACTCGGCGAGCGCCTGCGCGTTCGCCGAGTGCCGCTCGATGCGCAGGCTGAGCGTCTCCACCCCCTGCAGCAGCAGGAACGCCGAGTGCGGGGAGAGCGCGGGACCCAGGTCGCGCAGCAACTGCACCCGCAGCTTCACCGCGAACGCGCCCGGGCCGAGCGCCGGCCAGTAGCGCAGGCCGTGGTAGCTCGGGTCGGGCTCGCTGAAGTCGGGGAACCGGTCGGCGTGCGCCCCGAAGTCGAAGGTCCCGCCGTCGACGACCACGCCCGCGATGGCCGTGCCGTGACCGCCCAGGAACTTGGTCGCGGAGTGCACCACGACGTCCGCGCCGTGCTCCAGCGGCCGCAGCAGATAGGGCGTCGGCACCGTGTTGTCCACGATCAGCGGCACCCCCGCCGCGTGCGCGACGTCCGCCACCGCCCGCACGTCGAGGACGTTGCCGCGCGGATTGCCCAGCGACTCCGCGAACAGCGCCTTGGTGCCCGGGCGGATCGCGGCCCGCCACGCCTCCGGGTCGTCGGGGTCGTCCACGAAGGACACCTCGATGCCGAACTTCGGCAGCGTGTGCCGGAACAGGTTGTACGTGCCGCCGTACAGCGAGGTGCTGGACACGATGTGGTCGCCGGCGCTCGCCACGGTCAGCAGCGCCAGCGTCTCCGCGGCCTGCCCCGAGGACAGCGCCACGGCCGCGACACCGCCCTCCAGCGCGGCGATCCGCTGCTCGAAGACGTCCTGGGTCGGGTTGTGGATCCGGGTGTAGATGTTGCCGGGCTCGGCCAGGGCGAACAGGTCGGCGGCGTGCTGGGTGTCGCGGAACACGAACGACGTCGTCTGGTAGATCGGCGTCGCCCGGGCCCCGGTCGTCGGGTCGGGCTCCGCGCCCGCGTGGACCTGCTTCGTCTCGAAGGACCAGGCGGGCGCGGTGTCCGCGGCGGACTCCTCGTCGGGGGTGTGACCTGCGGTGACGGAGTCGATGGGCTGGCTGCTCATGAGGGTGCTCCCTGGGGAGGAAAGGAGGGGAAGAGGTCATGCCTGAGGACGCCACGGCGCCACGGACCACGACCCCGGAAAGGAGGGGCGGCGGTCAGCGCGGTGCGGTGCGGAGAGAAGAAGAGAGAAGGCCGGTCGACGGCCGGCGCGCGGCGTCAGCTCGCGGCGGGACAGCCCGTGGTGGTGACACGCACGTAATCGACGTGGCGGCGGGTCACGAGCACGGTCATGCCGTCAGGTAACCACACGCCGGCGGCGCCGCGCCAGATCGACGGGCGCCGTCTCACTCGCCGGGACGGCGCCCCGGGCGCGGACCAGCGCGAAGTGCAACGCCGCAAGAGGGCCGTGCGCAGCGGCTCTCAGCATGTGGAACGAGGTCCGGGCGTTCTTGACCCGTGTCACCGACCGCTGCTCTGATCGACGGCATGATGCGACAGGACCTCACGCGGCGACGCCACGTCGATCTCGCGCGTGTCTCCAACTCCTGCTGTCGCTGTCACCTCTGAGCGCACCCGAGGGAAACCCTCGCACCCTCGCCGTTCTTCTCGTCACGGCTTCCGTTCGTTCCGCCGGCGATGCGCCGCCGTCGCCCGACGTCCACTCACCGCGTCCCTTCGACGCCCGTTCCAAGCAACGGACGCCGCCTGTCCGGCCGTTGCACGCCGACTTCCACCATCCGGCGATCGTCGAGACCACTGCACTCTTCCGGCAGGCCGACGGCGTCGTCATCGGCACCCCCGTCTACAAGGCCGCCTACTCGGGCCTGCTGACGGCGCTGCTGGACCTGCTCCCGCAGTACGCGCTCACCGGCAAGACCGTGCTGCCGCTCGCCACCGGCGGACACCACCACCCACGGCCTCGCCATCGACTACGCGCTGCGGCCCGTGCTCAACTCCATGGGCCCCGCCCACATCACGCCCTCGCGCTCGGCGGCCGTACGACCCTGCCGGCGGCCACCGGCTGAGCACCGCCGGGCGGAACGCGGACCGCCGCCTTCCGCACCCGGCGCCTACTCGGCACCGCCGGGCGCGGCGTCCGGGGCGTGCGGCGGCGGGGCGGGGATCATGCCGGGGACGGGCGCCTGGGCCAGTCCGCGCTTGATCCGGCGCATGAGCGGGTTCACCTGGCGGCGCATCATCGCGTGGTTGCGTCCGGCGAGGGTGACGGCCCGCACGGCGGTGGGATCCACCCGGACGAACTCCGGCGCCCAGTCGGGGCCGAAGACGATGTACCCCCGGGCGCCGACCACGCGGGTGATCGCGTCCGGCTTCTTCAGCGGCGGGTACGCCGGCCACCGGAAGGCGGTGAGCCTCCTGGCCTCCTCGCCCTGGAGTCCGGCGGCCCGCGTGGCGAAGGCCGCCTCGGCCGCCGACCTGAACCTGTCGTACTCGCGCTCGTCGGTGAACACCGTCACCAGCAGTCGCTCCGGCGGCATCAGCCGGACGACCTCGGTGAACTCCCACAGGGTGCCTTCACCGGTCCCGGTGGCGAGCACCACGAGCCGCGCCTTGCGGATGGCGTTGCTCACGGTGGGCTTCCAGTCGTCCAGCGGCAGGTAGAACCGCCGCGCCCCCGACAACGGCAGGCGTTCGTCGGGCCGCCCCACGGCCACGACCGGCCCCAGCCTGAGCCGCAGATGCCACACCATGTGCTCCTCGAAGGTGCGGCTGTAGGGCGTGTGCATCCTGCGGATCGGGTTGAGCGCGGGGACCGGCTTGATCCGGTACAGCTCGTCGTCGAGGTCGAAGGGACGCAGGTACAGGATGTACGACTGCGGATCCAGCGCCCCCGCGTCCTTCACCAGCCGGGTCGTGTGGCGCCTGCCGAAGCGGGACAGGCGTGTGCCGGCGAACACCGCCGCGATGCCGCCCGCGATCATCAGCACGCCGATGACGACGTCCTGGACCTCCAAGATGCCGAACATCGTCCGCGTGCGGATGCGGTTGAGCCCGCCGACGGCCACGAGGAAGCCGACGATCCGTGTCACGCACCCGACGCCACGGGTGCCGCAGCCGACGCTGCGCACTTGGCGGGGCGTCGTCGCCCCGAGATTGCCCCCGGCCCCGTCATGCCCGTCCACCTGCATGGCACGACACGCTACGCGCGACGCGCGTGTAACACCCAACAATCCAGGGGGAATTCACCCGTGCGGTCACTCTCCACCGCGCTCCAACCGCCGTGCCGCCTCCCGTATCGCCTCCGCGTACGGCGCGTCCGCCGCCCGCGTCTCGGGGGAGAGCTTTTCGAAGGGCACGAGCGAGGCGTGCCCCTCGTCGACCGTCTGCATCCACGCGGACCACGCGTCGTGCACGTCCTCGTCGGTGACCCGCGTCCCCTTCGCGCGCAGCAGCACCGCGTAGAGCCGGAACAGGTCGTCGGCGCCCCCGGGCGGCCGGGCGGCCGACGGCAGGCAG
Organism: Streptomyces albogriseolus; assembly: GCA_014650475.1. Lineage (GTDB taxonomy): Bacteria > Actinomycetota > Actinomycetes > Streptomycetales > Streptomycetaceae > Streptomyces > Streptomyces albogriseolus. The sequence goes on along the minus strand of BMVA01000001.1, from coordinate 583,793 downwards.
GACCTGATCAGATCGGCGAGCGGGTCGAGGTAGGTCATTCGAACAGTGTGCCAGCCAGCAGTACCAGGTGGGCCAGGGCGAACACGAGGGGGACGATGCGCTCGGAGGCGCCGAGTTCGGCGTACCTGCGCAGCCGGCGCGGCTCCGGGGTGCCGCGCAACGCCGCCCACTCGTCGGTGAAGATACGGACCGGGAGCCGCTCCTCGACGCCGTTGATGACGCGGAACTTGGCGGAGTTGAGGTGACGGTAGGTACGCAGCTGCAGCCACCAGGCGAGGGACAGGGTGATGCCGCCCATGGCCACCGCCACGGAGACGTACCACGGCGGGTCGGCCCGCCCGGACATCCCGAAGCCGATCAGGCTCACCAGCGCCGTCTGTACGGACAGGAAGAACGCGTTGGCCGAACCGCGGCGCGCGGACACCCGGTCGGCCATCTCCACGGCGAGCTTGTACAGCTCGAGCACGTCCGGATGCACGTCCGGATGCACGGCCGGCTCACCGGGGGCCGGGGAGCGCGGCGCGGGGACGGCGGCCGCCGTCGCCCGGTCCTGCGCACTGTCACCGTCACGGTCGGTTTCCATCGGCCCCCCCGGAGGACGGGTGTTGATCGACGGAGGACATCGTAGTGACGGATCGTCAGCAGTGCGTGGCGAACCGTGATCCCCGGCTTACCCCTCACCGTACTGACGACCGCGCGTCGTACTCCCGCTGTGCCGACAGCACCTCGTCGCTGTGCGCGACGGTCCATTCGTACAGCCGCGTGAAGGGCTCGCGGAACGACTCGCCGAGCGGGGTGAGGGAGTACTCCACGCCGACGGGGGACGTCTCCAGCACCCGGCGCCGGATCAGCCCGTTGCGTTCGAGCCTGCGCAGCGTCTGGGTGAGAACCCGCTGGGTGACGCCCTCGAGCTGCCGCTTGATCTCGTTGAACCGCGTCGGCCGTTCCAGCACCGCCAGCACCATCATCGACCACTTGTCCGCGACCTGGTCGAGGATCGGGCGGCTGGGGCAGTCGACGCTGAACCGCGGGGTGCTCCGGGACGACAGGGGTGAGGCACTGGTATCCATGGTGATCCTTGGTTGTCGGAAAGTGCGTTATTGACCGGGTATTTACTCGGGACCAGGGTGGTATCCAACGCAAACCTACTGGCCCACCTGACACCTTGGGACCCGCATGGACGACGACCTGCCTCCGTACACGACGCTCCACGTCACCGTCGACGCCGGCATTGCCCGGATCACCCTCGACAACCCGCCGGTGAACGTGCTCGGCGGAACCTTGATCCGTGAACTCCACGACCTCCTCGGGAAGTTGCGGGACGATCGCTCGGTCCGCGTGATCGTCTTCTCCAGCGCCGACCCCGAGTTCTTCCTTGCCCACGTCGACATCCACATCCTCGACGAGATGGACGACCTCAGGGAGATCGCGGACCGCACCCCGCACGTCAACCTCTTCCAGGGCGTCGGCGAACTGCTGCGCCACCAGCCGCAGGTGACGATCGTCAAGCTCGCGGGCACGGCGCGTGCGGGCGGCGCGGAGTTCGTGGCCGCCGCCGACCTGGCCTTCGCCGCGCGGGAGACCGCCGGCCTCGGCCAGAGCGAGGTGCTGATGGGCATCGTCCCGGGCGGCGGCGGTACGCAGTACCTGCGTGAACGACTCGGCCGCAACCGGGCGTTGGAGCTGCTGCTCACCGGCGACAGGGTGGACGCGGACACCGCGGCCGCCTACGGGTGGATCAACCGGGCGGTCCCCGTGGCCCAGTTGGACGCTTTCGTCGACGGGGTGGCGGAGAAGATCGCCGCCCTGTCCCCGGAGATCGTCGCCGCCGTGAAGGAACTGGTTCCGCCGTCCGACCTGACCGACGGTCTGCGGGCGGAGAACGCCGCGTGGGCCGAACTGGTGAGCGGGGATCTGCCGCCCCGGCTCATGGGCGCGGCGCTCCGGCGCGGGGTGCAGACCCGTGAGGGCGAGCGCGATCTGGAGACCGTCCTGCGCGACGTGGCCGCCGGCCTGTGACCAACCCCCTTCCACAGAAAGACGAAGCACATGAGAGCAGCCTTCTACGACACCCCCGGCCCCGCCAGGAGCGTGCTGCTGGTGATCGACGTCGAACGGCCCGAGCCGGCTCCCGGCCAGGTCCGCGTCCGCGTCGCCCTCTCCGCGATCAACCCCGGCGACATGTACTGGCGTCAGCACTCCACCGAGCGTGACCTCCAGCGGGTCGGCGAGCGCCTGGGCCGCATCCCGCACCAGGACGGCACCGGGGTGATCGACGCGGTCGGCGAGGGCGTCGAAGCGAGCCGGATCGGCGAACGCGTGTGGATCTGGATGGCCGCCACGGGCGAGGTGTGGGGGACCGCGGCCGAGTGGGTCGTCGTGCCGTCCGAGCAGGCCGTCGCCCTGCCCGACGGCGTCCCCGACGACCTCGGCGCCTGCCTCGGCATCCCGGCGATGACCGCGCACCTGACCCTGCACGGCGACGGTCCGCTGCACGGCCGTACCGTGCTGGTCGCGGGCGGGGCGGGCGCCGTCGGACACTACGCGATCGAGCTGGGCAAGGCGGCGGGCGCCCGGGTCGTGACGACCGTCAGTGGTCCCGAGAAGGCCACGCACGCCAAGGCCGCCGGCGCGGACCTCGTGGTGGATTACCGCGACCCCGGCGCGGCCCGGCAGATCCTCGACGGAGTCGGACCGGTCGACCGGATCGTCGAGGTCGCGCTGCCCGGCAACCTCGAACTGGACCTGGCCGTGGTCGCCCCGGGCGCGACCGTCGTGACCTACGCGGCCCAGGCCGACGACCCGGCCCTGCCGGTCCTCCGGCTCATGTGGGCCAATCTGACCCTGAGGTTCACCCTCTTCCACACCGCGCCGCGGGAGGCGCTGCTGAGCGCTGCGGCCGCACTCACCGCGGCCCTGCGCGAGGACGCCCTCACGCCGCTGCCGCTGCACACCTTCGGCCTCGACGACGTGGCCGCCGCGCACGAGACCGTCGAGCGCGGCATCCTCGGCAAAGCCGTGCTCGACCTGCGCTGATCGCGTCACGGGTCCCGGGTGGCGGGTGGGGCGGGCCCTCTTTCGTCACAGTTGAGTAGCGTGCCGGAATTGTGGCCTCCACCACAGCCGTCGCGATCTTGCCCCTGATGTGATCACCGGATGCTCGGTCACCTCGTCCGTCTCCTCCCGTTCTGGATCCGCGAGCCGCTGCTCATCCTCGTCGGGACGGTGTTCGGCGTACGCATCCTCTACATGGCTCTCGTCGACGGTGAGGGATGGGTGCCTGCCGTCATCGGCGCGGTGTTCCTGCTGGGGGCGGCGCTGCGTGTGCGCGTGGTCGTCCGCGCCCTGCGCGCCCGCCGCCGCCCGGCTCCCTCCGCGGGCGACGCGGGCGACGCGGACGAAGCCGGTGTCGCGAAGGACGCGGAGGCTGCCGCGCCCGCAGCCCCGCGGCCGGCGGCCCCGGTGGTGCGGCGTCCCGCCGAGAAGGAGCCCAACGCCTGGGGTCAGGCGGCCCTGGCCGTGGGCCTGTGCGCGGTGATCGGGGCGGCCTTCTGGTTCCAGGACCGTCTCCCGGGCTCCGGCGACGACACCGCATCCCGCGCCGCCACGTGCCGGCACGACGAGGACGAGAAGCTGCCGAGCGCCTACCGGGCCACCCCCGAGGCCGTGACCGGCGAGGACCTGTGCCGGGCGCTCAACCTGCCCGAGCTGCCCGAACTCCTCGGCACCCCCACCGAGAGGTCGGTCTACGCCTCCGGCACCAACAGCACCGCCCCGCTGACCGACCGTAAGGTCGCCCAGCCCGAGGCCAGGGTCGAGTTCGACACGTACACCGTGGAGCTCTCGGCCACGTACAACAAGCTGACGGTGGACCAGTACCAGGCCATGACCGCGTACAGGGACGACGCGGACCTCAGGAAGCTCACCGTGCTGGGGCGGCCCGCGCTGTTCACCTCGGACCACATGATGCAGATCCAGATCGACCTGGGAAGCGGCGGCGGCACCGGCGGCCCCGTGGAGCAGGGGCCCCTGGCCCGGACGCTGACCGTGGCCTTCGACGCCGAGGACCGCGGCGGCTCGTACGACCTCACCGTGTGGAGCGAGTCCGGAGCCCTCCCGGACGACAACGCCCTCCTCGGCATCGCGGAGGCGGTCCTGCCCAGGATCACGCAGGGGGCGCGGGACCGGGGCTGACATTGACGTGCGCGGCCGAGCGGACCTACATTCCTCTAGAATGCTGATTCTAGAAGGATTGCTCGCCCCGTGCATCGCACCCCCGTCACCCAGGAGCAGCGCACCATGACCGAAGCCCGGCCCACGGCCCTCGTCATCGCCGGCAGCAGCGGTATCGGCGCCGCGTCGGCGCGCGAACTGGCGGCGCGCGGTCACAGGGTGGCGGTGCTGGCGCGCGGCGAAGGGGCGGTCGCGCTGGCCCAGGAGCTCGGCGGCCTCGCCGTCCGTGGCGACTACACCGAGGCCGGTGTCATCGAGGAGGCCGTCGACCAGGTGGTCTCCGCCTGGGGCCGTCTCGACGTCCTGGTCAACAGCGCGGGCCACGGTCCCAAGGGGAAGCTCGAGGAACTGACCGACGAGGACTGGGCCACCGGCTTCGACCTGTACTTCTACAACGTGGTGCGCGCCTGCCGCGCGGCGCTCGCCCCGATGCGCGCGCAGGGCGGCGGCAGCATCGTCAACATCTCCTCGGCCAGCCCCGCCGAGCCCTCGCCCCGCTTCCCCACGTCCATGGTCGCCCGGGCCGCCATGACCACCTGGACCAAGCTGTGGGCGGACGAGGTCGCCGCGGACGGCATCCGGATCAACAACGTGCTCCCCGGGTACACCGTCGCCGACCCGGAGTCCGTGCCCGCCGCATGGACCTCGGCGATCCCGCTCGGCCGGGCCGCCGCCTGCGAAGAGGTCGCGCGGACCGTCGCCTTCATGGCGTGCGACGCCACCTACACCACCGGACAGAACCTGCGCGTGGACGGCGGACTCACCCGCGCCGTGTGACCGCGCACGGCGCGGGGACCGCGACCGGCCTACTGACCCTTCCCGGCCGCCCGGCGGGCATAGTCGTCCACCAGGCCTTCCAGGGCCCGGGCGGCCATGTCCGCGTACTCCGCGAAGTCCAGCTCCAGGTGCACGTCGGAGTTCGCGTGGACATAGAAGCCGTCGGTCAACGCCAGGCTCAGCACCGTGAGTTTGGTGGGCAGGTCCGGGAAACGCTCGACGACGTCGGCCGGGACGGACTCGGTGATGCGCTCGACGTCCACCTTGAACATCTCCACCCGCATCCGCAGATACGCCGCACGGACCTCGTTGTCCTCGCCCAGACCGCCCAGCTGCCTGCTCAGCGCCCACACCGCCGCGGCCTTGAGCAGGGCCTCCTCCTTCGTGTACTGCTCCGGGTCGGCCCCGGACAGGCCGGCGATGCCGCGGTGCAGCTTGCGGCGCAGCCCCTCCGGGCCGGAGTGGAGCTCCGTCCACGCCTTGTGGCAGTGCTCCAGCAGGGCGACGAAGAGCTGTTCCTTGCTCTTGAAGTGCCAGTAGACCGAGCCGATGGGCAGGCCGGACGACGCGCTGACCGCCGCCATGGTCGTGCCCTGGTAGCCGTGCTCCAGCGCCAGGTCCAGCGCCGCCAGCAGGATCTGTTCCCGGCTCCTGTCCGAGCGCGCCTGCCGCGTGCCCTTCGTGCCCTCGCCCTGCCGTGTGCTCCGCGTCATGCCGCCACCCTGTCGCCGTCCGTCATCCGTACCCGTGCCACCCGCAACGGTCATTCTAGAACCGCGCTACCAGCCACTGACCGGAGCGGGACCGAAGTGGGGCGTGCCGTACGGCCACTTCGGTCCCGCTGGGATCTCCGGCGTCCTCCCGTCCCGCGTCACACGGCGCAGGCGGCCTCCAGGACGCGGGCCACGACCTCGTCGAGCTCCTGCGTCAGGCACTCGGCGGCGATCACATGGTCGGGACGCAGGATCACCGCGCCCACCGGCCTTGCGTCGAACCACGCCTGCAGGCTCGGCCCGCCCCCCAGGTCGCCGACGACGGTGACACCGGCCGCGGCCCGCTCACGGGCCCACGGCAGCTGTGCCGTCGGCACCACCTGCACCAGGCGGGCGCCGAGCCGGTCCAGCGCCGCGCGCCGCTCGGCGGAGAGGAACGCCGTCGGGTCGTTGTTCCAGGCGAGGATCCGCCAGCCCTGACCGGTCGCGTCGTCGAGCAGCATCTCGGCGCCGTCGGCGTCGGTGGCCCTGGGCTGCGGGAAGATCGTGCCCGCCAGCCGGGGCACGTCGCGGGCGGGCAGCGACTTGGACACCGGCAGCGGGGTGTGCACCACCACACCCCGGTCGAACCTCGGCTGGGGCTTGAACGCCTGCCGCTTCTGCGCCTCCCGTTCCTCGGGGGTGCGGGCGGCGGCGATCCGGTCACGCTCGGCGGCCTTCTCGGGGTCGTGGTCGGTCATCTCCTTCGCCATCCGGAGGGAGACGGCCACCATCTGCGTGACATGGCCGAGCCGTTCGGTCTCGTACGTGTCCAGCAGACCGTCGGCCGACAGTCCCTTGACGACGGCGGCGAGCTTCCAGCCGAGGTTGAAGGCGTCGCGGATCCCCGAGTTCCAGCCCTGCCCACCGACCACCGGCATGACGTGGGCGGCGTCACCGGCGAGAAAGATCCGCCCGTGCCGGAACCGGCCCGCGATCCGGGCGTGGTGGCGGTACACGCGGCGGCGGATGATGTCCAGTTTCGACGGGTCCGGCACGTGGGGCGCGAGCAGGCCGAAGACGAACGCGTCGTCCTCGACGTCGGCCTCGCCCTCGTCCTCGAAGAGGGTGAACTCCCAGCGGCGGATGCCGTGCGGCAACGCGATGGAGGCGTAACTGCGGGCGGGGTCCCCGCCGAACACGGCGTGCGGCGTGCCGATCGGGTCGTTGGCGACGTCGATCACGATGCCGTCGGTCGGCCGGGTCTCGCCCTCGAACGAGATGCCCAGCCGCTTGCGGGTGGGGGAGGACCCGCCCTCGGCGGCGACGACGTACCGCGCGCGCACGGTCTCACCGTTGGCCAGGGCGGCCACCACGCCGTCCGCCTCCTCGGTCAGGTCCACCACCTCGGCGCCGAACCGCACGGCGGCGGAGGGGAAGCGGTCGAGGCCGGCGAGCAGCACGCGGTCCACCAGCGGCTGCACGAATCCGTTGCGGCGCGGCCAGCCGAACTCGCGCGTCGTCGGGTTCACTTCGGACAGGATCGCCCCGTCACCGTTGATCATGTAGATCTTCTGGTCGGGGATGGTGTGCGGAAGCACCTCGTCGACCAGCCCGGCGGTCTGCATCGCGCGCAGTGCCTCGTCGTCGATGCCCACGGCCCGCGGGTAGTCGATGAGTTCGTGCTCCCGTTCGACGACGAGGACGTCGACGCCCTGCTGTCCCAGCAGGTTGGCCAGGGTCAGACCGACCGGACCCGCCCCGACGACGAGGACGTCGCAGGCCTTGTTCATGTGGTGCTCCGTGCGGATCGGGCCGGGCCCAGCCCGGCGATGGTGTCGCCGAACACGCGGTTCAGCAGGACGAGATCGATGCCGAGGCCGACGTAGTCGACGAGGCCGTCGGCGAACAGGCCGGCCGCGTACTCGGGGCGGCCGGAGTAGATGCCGAGGGTGACGCCGTGCGCGCGCGTGACCTCCCGGATGTGGGAGATCGCCTCGCGCACCGGGCCCTCGTCCCAGTCGCCGCGTCCGGGCAGGCCGTAGGAGACGGCGAGGTCGGCCGGGCCGATGTACACCGAGTCCAGGCCCGGGGTCGCGACGATCTCCTCGGCGTGCTCGACGCCGGCCCGCGTCTCGATCTGGGCCACGGCGGACACCGCCCGGTTGCCGGCCTCGGTGTACGAGTCCCCCGGGTACAGCGCGGGCCGGGACGGGCCCAGACTGCGGTTCCCGGTGGGCGGGTACTTGGTGGCGGCGACCAGGGCCTCGGTCTGGGACCGGGACTCGACGGTGGGCGCGACGATCCCGCGGGCCCCGCTGTCGAGGAGCCGCAGGACCGGCGCGGGGTCCGGCGAGCCGACCCGGGCGTACGCGTAGGCGTTGTCCCGGGGGATCGAGCGCAGGATTCCGCAGGCGGCCTCCAGCCCCAGCTCCCCGTGCTGAAGGTCGAGGATCACGCCGTCGTAACCGGCGGCCACCGCCCACTCCGGCATCGAGAACGACGGGACCGTCTGGTGGTACAGCACCGGGTTCCGGCCGCCGTCGAGAGCTTCCCGCTTCACCGCGCCGGCCCCTCTTGTCCGGCCACGCGCGCGGCGTGGGCCGCGGCGGCCCGGCCGCCGAAGACCGGCACGATCTCCCGGCGGGCGAACAGCCACCGGCCGTCCACCTTGCGGTAGCGCTCGCGGAACTCACCGACCGACGCGGGCGTCGTCTGCGGCTCGTTGGTGTCGCGGAAGGTCAGGTACTGCACGGTGCCCTCGATCTCGTCCCCGTCCGCGGCCCGCACCAGGCGGATCCCGCCGATGTGGTGACGGCCGACGACGTCCGTCTGCCGGGCCCGCCTGGCTCCCCACGCCTTCATGGCCTCGCGGTCCATGTCGCCCATCGGGCCGGCCGAGACGCCGTCCTCGGTGTACAGCTCCCAGGTCGTGTCCGCCCGGTTGTGGTCGAGTCGGTAGAGCATCTCCGCGATGAGCTGCTCGATCTCGACGCGGGTGGCCGCGTCGACGGGACGGTAGTCACTCATGTTCAGCCTTTCGATTCTGCGGTCGCGACCACGCGGCCCAGCCCGGTGACGGTGGCGACGCACTCGACATCGGCGGGCCACGGCTCGATGTAGCCGATGGAGCCCGACAGCAGCACTTCTCCGGCGCGCAGCGGCTCGCCCGTGCGGATCGCGGTCTCCGCCAGCCAGACGACCGCGTTGACCGGGTCCCCCAGCACGTTGCTGCCGACACCCCGGGTGATCTCCTCGCCGCCCCCGGTGATGACCATCTCCACCTGGGTCAGGTCGGTCTCGCCGTAGGGATGCCGCTCCTCGCCGAGGACGACCCCGCTGCAGCCCGCGTTGTCGGCGATGGTGTCGACGATCTGCCCGACGGAGCCGGCGTAGCGGAAGTCCACGACCTCGAACGCGGGCGTCACGTAGTCGATCGCGGCCTCCACACCTGCACGGGAGGGATCCATGACGTCGCTCTTCAGCACGAACGCGACCTCCGCCTCGATCAGCAGGCGGTTGTACGCGGACAGCGGCAGGCGCACGCCCGAGGCGTGCACCATGTCGTCGTGGATGATCCCGTAATCCGGCTCGTCGATGCCGACGCGCCGTTGCACGAGGGGGTTGGTCAGGCCGACCTTGCGACCCACCCGCTGCACGCCCAGCTCGCGTTCGCGGAGGGCGGCGAACTCGGCGGAGATCGCGTAGGCGGAGTCGAGGTCGCGCTCGGGCAGCCGAGGGCTCACGTACGGCACGGTGTACACGCCGCGCTTGGCCTCGAACAGCTCGCATGCGATCTCTCCGATGGTTTCCCGGGTGACGCTCACTCCGGTCCTTTCCTCAGGCATGCTTCTGGAGGAAGGCGACGGCCGCGGCGTTGAACTCGGCGGCCCCCTCCCACTGCGGCCAGTGCGCGGCGCCACGGACCAGCAGGTACTCACCGTCCGGGATGAGCCCGCACAGACGCGCGCCCTCGGCCTCGTCGCCGGTCGGCTCGTTGTCGGTCCACACCATCAGGGCGGGGACCGGGACGGCCGCGAAGTCGTCGTCGGTCACGCGGTTGCGCCACCGCCGCTCCGGCTCCCGCAGGGCGGACACGTTCGCCATGCTGAACCCGTCCCGGGCGTAGATCGCGCGGCGCACCCGGACCAGCTCGTCGGTGACGTTCCGCGGGTCGTGGATCACCACCTGGAGGCGCTTCTTCACGTTCTCGAAGGTCGGCTCGCTCACCGCCTTGGCGCTCACCGACTGCGTCCGGTCCAGCTGCGGTTCGCCGATCACCCGGCCGCCCGGCGCGGAAAGGATCACCGTGCGCAGGCGCTCGGGGTGCTTCGGCGCGAACTTCAGCGCGAGCCAGCCGCCGAGCGACTCGCCGGCGAGATGCACGCGGTCCAGGTCCAGCGCGTCGAGCAGGGCGAGCAGGTGGTCCTCGTAGTCGCGGATCTCGAGCGGGTGGTCGGCCAGGGAGGTGTACCCGTGGCCCGGGTAGTCGTAGCCGACCACCCGGAAACCGGCCTCGGCGAACGCGCGGACGTTCTGCGTCCACGCCTCGATGTGACCGCTGGTGCCGCTGGCCAGGACGACCGTCTGCGCGTCCGGGACCGCCCCGGCGATGTCGAGGACCCGGGTGCGGTAGCCCCCCGCGTCCACGTACCGCAGCGTGTGCTCCAGGTCCGCGATCTCCTCCCACAGGGTCGCCAGATGCGCCCTCGTCACCCCGCTCATGCCGTCACCGCCGCCTGCACGGCGAAGCCCGCGCCCCACTTCTCGACCGCCCAGTAGCGGTCGACGGCGAAGCGGTAGGGCCCGGCGGCCGACAGCGCCGCGTAGGCCGCGATCCAGCTGCGCATCTCGTGCGCGGCCGAGCCGCCCTCCGCGACGAACCAGCCGTTCTCCCAGCCGTCGGCCGCGGTGAGGTCGCCGGAGCGGAAGGTGTCGAGGACGAGCTTGTCCCACTCCTCGTTCAGCGGGTCGCTCGGAGCCTTGCCGTCCGCGATCGCCTGGATTCCCCTGACGATCATCTGCTCGCGCTCGTGCCGCTCCTCGGGGGAGGGCGCATAGGCGATCAAACGTTCCTGCAGAGTGCCGGGGGCGCCGTCCCAGCGAGGGATCGGAGGGTTGTGGGAGATGCCGCCCGAGGCCAGGAACAGCACCTTCTTGTCCAGCGCGAGGGCGGCCCGGCCGAACGCCTCGCCCATCAGGCGCACCCGGCCCATGGGGGAGAGGGGCAGGCCGATCGCGTTCACGAACACCGGCACGATCGGCTGCGTGAAGTCCTTGCCGAACACGAAGTCGAGCGGCTGGACGATGCCGTGGTCGACCGTCATCCGCTCGCTGCGGCCGATGTCGATGCCCTCGGCCAGTACGGCGGCGTGCAGGTTCCGGGCGGCGTCGGCGTCGACGGGGAGCGGTCCCGCGGTGGTGCCGTAGTCACCGACGCCCTCGGCGACCGCACCGATCACCCACGGGGTGATCAGCGAGTACAGCTGGCCGTTGAAGTGGTCGGGACCGAAGACCACGACCAGGTCGGGGTCGTACCCGGAGACGAACTCCTTGACCTCGTCGATGGCGGTGTTGATCTCGGCGAACGTCTCCCCGCCCGGGTCGACGTTGCCGAAGGACGGCGCGTGGGAGAGCGCTGCGACGGCCAGCGGCATGGAACTGTTCCTTTCTGGGAGGGTCTGGACGGCCGCTACGCGGACGTACCGGAGAGCGCGGGCTCGGGGCGCTGGGCCTCGGCCGCCTCGGAGCGGCGCTGGGCCAGGTGGAGGACGATGATGCTGACGCCGGCGAGCAGCATCGGCAGGGAGAAGACGGTGAAGGCCACGCCCATGCCCCATCCGGCGTCGAAGGCCGCGCCGCCGATGACCGGGGCGGCGATGCCGCCGAACCGGCCGACGCCGATGACGACACCGAAGCCGGTCGAGCGGGCCAGCGTCGGGTAGAGCGTCGGGACGATCGTGTAGAAGGCCGCGGTGCCCGAGCAGACGAAGAAGGAGGCGGCGAACAGGGTCCACCAGGCGGTGGGCATCTGGGAGCCCACGATGCCGAACAGCGACAGGGTGACGGTGGCCAGGAGCAGGAAGACCGGGGCGAGGACGCGGATGCTGATCCTGCCGCCCAGGTACCCGAAGAGCACGTTGCCAAGGATGCCGCCGATGCTGAAGGCGGTGACGAGCTGCGGGGCCAGCGCGGGGTTGTCGTTGGCCGAGGCCACGCTGCTGGGGGCCCAGTTGGTCATGAAGTAGAAGCTGAGCATGTAGGCGATGTAGCCGACGATCATCAGCAGGGTGTAGACGCCGGTCCGGCCGGTGAAGACGGTGCGCAGCGAGCCCTTCGCCTTGACCCCCGTGGACTCCGGCTCGGGAAGCGACGTGAGCGCGGGGCGGTGCATCTTCGCGAGCAGCGCGTTGAGCCGCTGCAGGGAGTCGGGGCGGCGGCCCTCGGAGAGCCAGGCCAGCGACTCGGGCAGCAGCGCGTACGTGGCGACCGCGGCGATCGCGCTGAGGACGAACCCGATCCACCAGCCGAACTGCCAGCCGCGGGCGTCGAGCATCGGGCCGACGATCATCGAGCCGAGCAGCCCGCCGATGTTGATGGCGGCTGCGTAGACCGCCATGACCAGGGCGTACACGCGCTTGCCCGTGTACTCGGTGAGAATGACGCCGACCACGGCCACCAGACAGCCGACCCCGACGCCGGTGACGATGCGGCTCAGGACCAGGGGCCAGGTTCCGGTCTCCGGAGTGGCGAAGGGGCCGATGAACATGCCCACCGCGATCGTCGTGGTGGCGATGACGCCCATCTTGCGCCGGCCGATGCGGTCGGCGAGCGGCGCGACGATGATCGAGCCCACAAGCATGCCGATCAGGGCGCCGGACATGACCAGTCCGAGCTCCGCCTTCGAGACGCCGAAGCCCCTCTCGATGTAGGGCGCGGCGAACGACGTGAGGGAGACGTCGTAACCGTCGAGCACGACCAGGGTGATCGCGATGACGACGGCGCGTTTCTGCAGCCCGCTCATTCTCTCCTGCGGGATGTGGTCGGTGATCCTCATGCGAGTTCCCCTGTTCCGGGACAGAGCGGACCGGCGCCAGGGCGGCGGCCCGCAAAGGAGGAGGCGGAACGCTGACCAGCCGCGTTCCATCGACGAAAACTAGAAGTTACGTTCTAGAATCGCCATTACAGTGACGAGCGGCCGGGGGTGGTGTCAAGGGGTGGCGGGTGATCGATCAAACGGGCTGAGCTGGAACGAGGGAACGTGCCGACGCACGTGTCGGTAACGTCCGATAGGATGCCGACGCTCGTGTCGTCAAGTGCGAGTAAAGGGCGTGCGTGCCCGGCGCCGCGCCCCCTCACCCCCGTCGCCCGGAGTTCCCGTGTTCCTTGCCCTACGCGATCTGCGCTTCGCCCGCGGCCGCTTCGCCCTGATGGGCGCCGTGGTCGCCCTCATCGCCGTCCTCGGCGTCCTCCTCTCGGGGCTCGCCTCCGGACTGGCGGACGCCGGTATCTCCGGCCTGCGCGCGCTGCCCGTGACCCACATGGCCTTCGACGAGAAGGCGACCAGCGAGCAGTTCTCCCGCTCCGCCGTGGAGCAGGAGGACTGGGAGGCCTGGTCCGGGGCCCCCGGTGTGGAGCGGGCCGAGCCGTTCGGCAACACCCTGGTCAACGCCCAGGTGACCCAGGGCCGGGAGAAGGGCGAGCAGGTCAACCTCGCCGTGTTCGGCATGGCTTCCGACTCGTCGCTGGCCCCGAGTCCGGACGACGGGAAGGGGCTGGAGGACGGCGGGGGCGGCATCGTGATCACCCAGGAGATCGCCGACCTCGGCGTGCGCGTCGGGGACGAGCTGACCGCCGACAAGAGCGAGGTCCGGCTGAAGGTCGTCGGCCTCGTCGACGACACCGTCTCCTACGGCCACATCGGCGTCGCCTACGCCGACCTCGACACCTGGCGGCACCTTCACTACGGCCTGCCCGGCGAGCTGCCCGAGGCCGCGCTCCGTCAGGCCACGGCCGTCGCCCTGACCCTGGAGGACGGCGCCGACGTCACCGCCGTCGAGAAGGCCACCGGCACCCGCGCCGACGACAAGGAGACCACCTACGGCGCGTCTCCCGGTTACACGGCCGAGTCGAGCACCATGGCGTTGATCAAGGGCTTCCTGTACGCCATCTCCGCCCTCGTCGTCGGCGCCTTCTTCACCGTCTGGACCGTGCAGCGCAAGCCGGAGATCGCCCTCCTCAAGGCGCTCGGCGCCCCCACCCGCTACATCCTGCGCGACGCGCTCGCCCAGGTCGTCGCCGTCCTCGTCGTCGCCACCGCCGCCGGCACCGCCGTCGGCCTCGCCCTGGGCAGCGCGATGATCGGCAAGGCGCCGTTCTCCCTGTCCGCCCCCGCCATCGCCACGTCCGCCGGCCTGCTCATCGGCCTGGGGACCGTGGGCGCCGCCGTCGCCGTCCGCCGCATCACCGCCGTCGACCCCCTGACCGCCCTGGGAGCCACCCGATGACCACGCCCTCCACCGACCACCGGGCCACCCCGGACGCCACCGGATCCGACGGACTGCGCCTGCACGAGGTCAGCCTGACCCTCGGTGACGGCGACACCGCCGTCATCGCCCTCGACCACGTCGGACTGACCGTCGCCCCGGGCGAGTTCGTCGCCGTCGTCGGCCCCTCGGGATCCGGCAAGTCCAGCCTGCTCGCCGTCGCCGGCGGGCTCCAGCGGCCCACCTCGGGCACCGTCCGCGTCGCCGGCGCCGAGCTGACCGCCCTGTCGGACAAGGAACGCACGGCGGCCCGCCGGCGCCACATCGGTTTCGTCTTCCAGCAGTCGAACCTGCTCGCGTCCCTGACCGTCCGGGAACAGCTCCTGCTGCCCCTGCACATCGACGGACGCCTGGACGCCGCGGCCCGCACCCGGGCCGACGCACTCATCGAGGCGGTCGGCCTCGCGCACCGCGCCGGCTCCCGCCCGCACCAGCTGTCCGGAGGCGAACGCCAGCGCGCCGGTCTGGCCCGCGCGCTGATGACCTCACCCGCCGTTCTGCTGGTGGACGAGCCCACCTCCGCGCTGGACCGCGAGCGTTCCGCGGAAGCGGTACGGCTGATCGCCGAGCAGACCCGCCGGCACGGCACCGCGACCGTCATGGTCACCCACGACACGGCGATAATGGACGCCGCCGACCGGGTGCACGAGATGGTCGACGGCCGGCTGTCCTGAACCGGGCGGCGGCCGGCGCCGCGCCGCCCGGCCCCGTCCGTCTGCCAGGAGTCCCGCCCGCATGCCGAAGATCAACGCCGCCACCGTCGCCGAACACCGTGCGCATCAGCGTGAGGCGCTGATCGGCGCGGCGATCGACATCCTGGTGACCGAGGGCGCCGCCGCCGTCACCCCGGCGTCGGTCGGCGCCCGCGCGGGCCTGGCGCGCTCCAGCGTGTACCAGTACTTCGACTCCTCGGCGGCCCTGCTGGCCACCGTCACCGAGGAGGCCTTCCGGCGGTCCAACGAGGCACTCGCCCGCGCCATGGCCACCGCCAAGGGCCCGGTGGAGCGGGTCGAGGCGTTCTTCCGGGAAAGCCTGCGCCTGGGCGCCGAAGGCGCCCACCGGCCGGCCGCCGCGCTCATGAACGCCGGTCTGCCGCCCGCCTGCCAGGAGCGTCTGGTCGAGCTCCACCTGGAGCAGGTCGAGCCGTTCCGCGCGGCCGTCCGGGAGCTCGGCGTCCCCGAGCCCGCCCTCACCGCGGACCTGATCGCCGGGATGCTCCACACGGCCCTGGCCGCGGTGGACGGCGGCGCCCCGCTCGACACGGTCACCGGGCGCACGCTGGACCTGGTGCGCCGCTGCCTCGGTCCGCGCAGCGGTGCGGCGGGTCCGGCATGACACCGGAACCCGCCGCACCGGCTCCCCCTCGGAACAGGGCTTCTCAGCGCTGCAGGGTCAGCAGGCCCGGGCGGTAGGGCAGCAGGCCGTAGTCACCTCCGGAGTTGGGGCTGCGGCCCTGGTACAGCAGCTGCAGGTTGCAGGGGTCGACGGTCATCGTCTGGTCGGCGCTGGTCCGCAGCAGCTCGCCGTGACTGATGTCGTTCGTCCAGGTGGCGCCGCTGTTGGCCTTGCCGGCGAAGGGATTGCTCTCGGTCGCGGCCTGGGGCGTCCAGGTGCCGCCCAGGCTGGTCGCGGTGAACGAGCGGAAGTACCGGCCCTGCGAACCGATCGCCTCGACGATCATGAGGTAGCGGTTCTGGCCCTGCAGCTTGTACACCTGCGGGGCTTCGAACAGGTTGTTCGTCGTGTCGCTCATGACCACGGTCGAGGTCGAGCCGAAGCTGCCGGGGAAGTTCCCGATCGGCATGCTCGCCCGGTAGATCTTGCCGTTGTCGCCGGCGAAGAACAGGTACATGTTCGTGCCGTCACCGATGAGGGTCTGGTCGATGGGTCCCGTTCCGGAGCCGGAGATGCTCCCGGAGAACAGCACCTGCTCGGACGACCAGCCGTTGGGGTTGGTGGGGTCGGTCGACGTCCGGTAGGAGAAGGCGGTGCCTCCCCACTGGTAGGCCAGCACCCAGATGTTCTTCGGCGCGAAGTAGAAGAGGCTGGGCGCGACCGTCGAGTTGTTCATCGCGTTCTGGCTGGCGGAGGCCATCTCCGACCAGGCCCCGAACAGACCGAAGTTCATCGAACCCCAGCGCGTCCCGGTGTCGTGCGTGGTCGCGTAGACGAGCTGCTTGCCGTTGTAGGGGGCGACGGTGAAGTCCTTGAGCGACACCCATCCCTGCCGGGGCTGCGCCAGGGCGCCGGTGGAGCTCCAGCGGTAGCTCGACGGCAGGTCGCAGGAGCCCGGGTTCCCCGGGTCCGAGCCGACCTTGACGAGCTGCCACTGCTGGTTGGTCCCGCCCCAGTCGTCGTACTGGACGACGTTGGCGTTGTCGGCGGTGGAGGCGCCCTGCACCTCGAGGGCCTTGCCGCTGTGGCGGGAGATGAGGCGTACGTGGCCGTCCGGGCTGTCGGCCAGCCGCCACTGCTGGTTGGCGGCGTTCAGGTCGGACCACTGGACAATCGAACCGCCGTTCGCGGTGGACCAGTTGTAGACGTCCAGCACCTTGCCGGAGTGGACGGACTTGATGCGGTAGTAGCCGTTCCCGGAGTCGACGAACCGCCACTGCTGCTGCGCCTGGTCGTTCCTCGACCACTGGGTGATCCGGGCGCCGTCGCTCGTGGCCAGGTTGTACACGTCCAGCGCCTTGCCGCTGTTGCGGTTGACCAGCACGTACGAGGCGTTGGTGTCCACGGTCGCGGCCTCGGCGGGCTGGGCGCCGAGGAAGGTGGCGAGCAGCAGCAGGGGAGCGAGGACACCGAGTAAACGTCTGGAACGGACCGGAAGGGTGTGGCGAAGCCACATGGGAAGGCCTCCTTCGACGTGGGGGGAGATGACGCCGGTGAACGGCGGAGCGACGACCGCGCAGGGGCGGAAGGGGTCCGAATGTTTCGAAGTGATTCCGGCTCTGTGACGCCACAAGGTAGAAAGCGGAGGGTGTCCGGTCAAGGCCTGTCGCCGATCTGGCCGCAAACAACCGCTAGTTCGAGGCCTGAACAGGCACCCATCCCTGGCTGCGAAACTTTCGAAAGAGGAACGGAAACTATTTCTGCCGAGAGGGTTGACGGGTACTCAGCAACCCCCAATCATCTGTCTGGCACCCCGACCGCAGTTCGAAATGTCGAACTGACCGTCCTGTGCAGACATGCCGCACCACAGAGCCGCTCACAGCCAGCTGCACGACGGATCCAGGCACCTCAGGCAGTCCTTCCGGGTTCCCCCGGACCCGCGCTGTCGGTCGGGTGATCCGTCATACCTACCTTGGAGGCACAGCAATGGGCTCCTATGCCCTCCCCAGAGCCGCCCTCCGGCGGAAATTCCGCGTCCTGCTCCCCACGCTCCTCGTCGGCGCCCTCGGTGCGGCCGGCGCACTGGCCGCGCCGGCGCCGGCCGCCCAGGCCGCCGAGTCGACCCTCGGCGCCGCGGCGGCGCAGAGCGGCCGCTACTTCGGCGTCGCCATCGCCGCGAACCGCCTGAGCGACTCGACGTACGCGTCGATCGCGAACCGCGAGTTCAACTCGGTGACGGCCGAGAACGAGATGAAGATCGACGCGACCGAGCCGCAGCGGGGCCAGTTCAACTTCACCAACGCCGACCGCATCTACAACTGGGCGGTGCAGAACGGCAAGGAGGTGCGCGGCCACACCCTGGCCTGGCACTCCCAGCAGCCCGGCTGGATGCAGAGCCTCAGCGGCAGCGCCCTGCGCCAGGCGATGATCGACCACATCAACGGCGTGATGGCCCACTACAAGGGCAAGATCGCGCAGTGGGACGTGGTGAACGAGGCGTTCGCCGACGGCAGTTCGGGCGCCCGGCGCGACTCCAACCTGGAACGCACCGGCAGCGACTGGATCGAGGTCGCCTTCCGCACCGCGCGCGCCGCCGACCCGTCGGCCAAGCTCTGCTACAACGACTACAACGTCGAGAACTGGACCTGGGCGAAGACCCAGGCCATGTACCGCATGGTGAAGGACTTCAAGCAGCGCGGCGTGCCGATCGACTGCGTCGGCTTCCAGTCGCACTTCAACAGCGGCAGCCCGTACAACAGCAACTTCCGCACCACCCTTCAGGAGTTCGCCGCGCTCGGCGTCGACGTGGCCATCACCGAGCTCGACATCCAGGGCGCCTCGCCGACCACCTACGCGGCCGTGGTCAACGACTGCCTGGCCGTCTCCCGCTGCCTCGGCGTCACCGTCTGGGGCGTGCGTGACATGGACTCGTGGCGTTCGGGGGACACCCCGCTGCTGTTCAACAACGACGGCAGCAAGAAGGCGGCGTACACCGCCGTGCTGAACGCCCTCAACGCCGGCCAGGGCGGCGGCGACCCGGACCCGGAGCCCGGTGACGGCACCGCGATCAAGGGCGTCGGCTCGGGCCGCTGCCTGGACGTGCCCAACGCCAGCACCACCGACGGCACGCAGGTCCAGCTGTACGACTGCAACGGCCGCACCAACCAGCAGTGGGAGCTCACCTCCTCCGGTGAGCTGCGGGTCTACGGCAACAAGTGCCTGGACGCCGCCGGCACCGCCAACGGCGCCAAGGTGCAGATCTACAGCTGCTGGGGTGGCGACAACCAGAAGTGGCGTTTCAACTCCGACGGCACCATCGTCGGCGTCCAGTCGGGCCGCTGCCTCGACGCGGTCGGCGCCGGCACCGCCAACGGGACGCAGATCCAGCTGTACGCCTGCGGCGGCGGGAGCAACCAGCGCTGGTCCCGCGCCTGATCCACCATCCCGACGAACGTGAGGGTCACCGCCCGTACCGGGCGGTGACCCTCCTTCACCCGCGTGGCTCCTCGGGGAGGAACGTCACCTGCGGGGCGCCCGTGCGCGGATGGGTGGTGACTTCCGCCGCAACCCCGTACACCTCGGCCAGCAACCCAGGGGTGAGGATCTCGGCGGGCGGGCCGCAGGCGGTCACCTCACCGTCGTGCAGGACGTAGAGGCGGTCGCAGTAGTAGGCGGCCAGGTTGAGGTCGTGCAGGGCGAGCAGCACGGTGGCGGGCAGGCGGCGCAGAGTGCCGAGCACGGACAGCTGATGGCGGATGTCGAGGTGGTTGGTGGGTTCGTCGAGGACGAGGAGGGTGGGCTGCTGGGCGAGGGCGCGTGCGATGAGGACGCGCCGGCGTTCGCCCCCGGAGAGCCGGTCGAAGGGACGGTCGGCCAGGTGGAGGGCGTCGACGGCGAGGAGTGCGGAGTCGATGAGTTCGGCGTCCTCGGGGGTGTCGCCGGCGAGGAGCCGTTTGTGCGGGGTGCGGCCCATGGCGACGACCTCGCGGACGGCGAGGTCGAAGTCGGCTGCCGAGTCCTGCACCACCGCCGCCACGGTGCGGGCCAGTTGCCGCACCGGCAGTGCCCAGGCGTCCTCGCCGTCGACCCGGACCCGGCCGGCGTCGGGGCGCAGGACGCGGTAGACGGTGCGCAGAAGGCTGGACTTCCCGCTGCCGTTGGGGCCGACGAGTCCGATGGTCTCGCCCGGGCGGGCGGTCAGGGAGACGTCGCGCACCAGGTGGCGTGCTCCGGCGGTGAGCGTGACACCGTCGACGCTCAGTTCGGTCGCGGTCATGCCCCTCCTCGGTCGGTGCCGCGCCGGGCGTCCCTGCGCATCAGCCACAGGAAGAACGGCCCGCCGCACAGGGCCGTGAGGACGCCGACGGGTATCTCCATCGGCGCGGCGATCGTCCGTGCGGCGATGTCGGCCCAGATGAGGAAGACCGCTCCGCCGAGTGCCGCCGTCGGCAGGACCCGGCGGTGGTCGCCACCGACGAACAGGCGCACGATGTGCGGCATCATCAGGCCGACGAAGCCGATCGGCCCGGCCGCCGCGACCAGCACGCCCGTGACGAGGGAGAGCAGGACGAACAGCCGGGCGCGGAACCGGGCCACGTCCAGCCCCATCGTGGTCGCCGCCTCCTCGCCGGCCAGCAGCAGGTTCAGGTTGCGTGCCTGCGCCATGAGGACGCCGAGACCGAACACCAGGGCCGTGCTCGGCAGCCACAGCGTGCCCCAGCTGACGCCGCCGAGACCGCCGAGGGTCCAGGCGAGGACAGCGCGCGCCTCGTTGCCGCGGCCGGTGGTGAGCAGCAGCAGATCGAGGACCGCGGTGAGCACCGCCGCGACCGCCACCCCGGACAGCACCAGCCGCGACGAGGTGATGCGTCCGCCGGTGCGGGCGGTGGCGTACACGAGCAGAAGCGCGCCCAGGGCGCCCAGGAAGGCGGCCACCGACAGGGAGACCGGCCCGAAGAGGCTGACACCGAACACGATCACGGAGACCGCGCCGAGGGACGCCCCGGAGGAGACGCCCAGCAGGTAGGGCTCGGCGAGCGGGTTGCGCACCAGGGCCTGCAGGGCGGTGCCGATGACCGCGAGGCCGGCGCCGGTGACCGCGCCGAGCAGCACCCGAGGCGCCCGCACGTCCACCACGATGGTCTCCCGGGCCCGTGACCAGTCCGGCTCCCGCCAGCCGGCGCCCGCAGCATGCGTCACGATGCCCCACACCTGGCCGGGCGGCACGTGCACGGAGCCGATCGCGAGGCCCGCCGTGGCGGAGAGGACGAGCAACGCGGTGAGGAGCAGCAGCATGACGGCCGACCGCGTGCCTCGTGTTCCCGGCCCGGTGGCCTTGCGCCGTGGAACCGTCCGCCCGGTGGGCGTGCCGGTGGCGGCCCGGTTCACCGGAAGCTCTCGGGGTGCAGCCCGCGGGCCAGGTCCTCGACCGCGTAGGCCGAGCGGATGCCGACCAGGGTGGCGGTCAAGGGCAGGACGACGAACCGCTTGTTCCTGACGGCCGGTACGTCGGCGAGGGCGGGCTGGGAGAGCAGGAACTCCTTCTTCTCCTTCACGCTCCCGGCGCCAGCGTAGTCGTAGATGGCGATGACTTCCGGCTTGCGCTCGACCACCTGCTCCCAGGAGACGTCGCCGAAGACGTCGTCGAGGTCGGCGAAGACGTTCTCGCCGCCGGCCAGCCGGATCAGCTCGGTGCCCAGGCTCTTGCCGCCCGCGGTGAAGGCGCTCTTGTCGCCGCTGTCGTAGACGAAGACGGACACCTCGGGCTCGCCCTCGACCGCGGCGGCGGCCTTGCCGACGCGGACCTCGAGGTCCGCGACCAGCTCGTCGGCCCGGTCCGGGACACCGAAGACCGTGCCGATGGTGCGGATCTCGTCGTAGGTGTCCTTCATCGTCACCCGCTTCTCGCCGCAGTACTCACGGTTGAGGTAGGTGTCGATGCCGGCGTCGGCGAACGCCTTGCGGGAGCGGCCCTCGTTCTCGGCGAAGGCGCTGCCGTAGCCGCCGTAGACGAAGTCGGGTTCGGCGTCCAGGATCCTCTCAAACGACGGTTCCCTCTCCGCCAGTTCCGGGATCGCCTCGTAGTCCTTCCTCAGCTCGGGCAGGACGGCCGAGTCGGGGAAGGCGGTGCCGACCAGGCGGTCCTTCAGGCCGAGGGCGAGCAGGAGCTCCGCCGGGTGCTGGTGGATGGTGACCACCCTCGACGGCGGCTTGTCGTACGTCGTCTTCATACCGCAGTTGTCGATGGTGACCGGGAAGCCCGCGGGCGCGGCAGTGGCGGCCTCCGCGTCCCCGCCGGCCCTGTCGGACGCACCGCACCCGGTGGTCAGCAGCACGGACGACAGAGTCACGGCAGCGGCCGTGGCACGAAGGAACCCGCGCGTGCGGGCAGGGGTGAGCAATGGGAACACGTGAAGCCTCCTGGAGTCCGCGCTCCTTCGGACGGGCCCGCGACGGACCAGTGTCCTGACTCCCGGATCGACGTTTCCCTCCGCCTTCCCGCGCGATGCGCAGTGGCATGTCGGAGGGGCGCTCCCCGGTCACAGTGGCGGGACCGTGCCGGATTCGCACCGGCTTCCTGTCTCCCGTCGCGGCGATGACCGGACGATCCTACGTTCCCCCGAACCGACGGCGAAACGGCGTGCGGAGCCGAGCACTTCTCATCGCTGCTCTGGCCGGATAACGGCTCCACCGATCACGCTCTCATCAGCCAGACTTGTTGCCTCACGCCACGTGAGCACCGCCGCTGCGGTGGCCCGTGCCCGGGAGGCCCTGATGACGTCGGACGTGAGGCCGGACGAGGACGGGGCGGTGACCCCGTCAGGAAGGCAGCGGCCTCCGGGTGACCGTGTCGCGCTGCGCGGCGATCTGCGGGCCGCCCTGCCCGACGCCGGCGCGGCGGTGACGGTCACCGTGCTCGTGTTCGCCCTCCTGTGGGCGCGCATGGAATCGGGAGCCTCCGACACCGTCGCGGTGATGCCGTTCATGGACGATCCCGGCACCTACTGGATGTACCTGCTCAGCCAGGCGTTCGGTTGGTCCGCCCTGCTGTGGGCCTGGGGCACGGTCATGCTCGGGCTGCTGCTGTCGGGACCACGCCCGGCCCGGCTGCCGGTGTCGCGGCAGGTACTGGAGCGCTGGCACCGCACCACCAGCCTGACGACCATGGCGCTGATGTTCGCGCACGCGCTGATGTTCGCGGCCGAACTCGTGCGCTACGAGACGAAGGCGGACTGGGCGGAGCGGGTGTGGGCGGCCTTCGCGGACACCTTCGTGCCGGGCTGGTACGACTCCGGGACCGGCCGCGTCGCCATCCCGATCGGCCAGGGCGCCCTGTACCTGGCGGTTCCGCTCGGTTTGCTGTTCTACGTCCGGCATCGCATCGGGGCGAACACCTGGCGCCGCCTGCACCGCTTCGTGATCGTCGTGTACGTGCTGAGCGTCTGGCACACGCTGCTGTACGGGACCAACGTCTGGTACGGGGAGTGGCCGCGCACCGTGCTGTGGCTGCTGCAACTCCCGGTCACCCTGCTGTTGCTGCTCCGTCTGCTGCGGCCCGCCCGGCGAGCCGAACGACTGGGCCCGCCAGGCGGGAGCGCGGCCCTGCCGGGCTGGTGGGTGCGGGCGGCGGGACGGGTCGCCGTCGCAGCCGTCGTCGTGGGGCTGGTCGTTGTCGCGGTGTCCGGCCGTGACGGCGGGCGGGACCGTCCGACCCATCCGCCCGCGACGGCTCCCCACGCCCAGGAGACGGACTGACGGCGGGTGCGGCGTCCCGCAATGCTGTGTGCGTCGAACGGATTCCTCTCCACGCTGAGGGCGCCCGGACATCCCCGGCGAGTCTCCGACGCGCCTTCACGACATGCCTCTGCCCTGTCCTGGCGCCGCACACCTCCGGGCACGGGGGAGGTGACCCGGCACCCTCCGATGGCCTAGGCGCGGTGGTGGTCCGCGGTGGATGAGGCACATGGTCGGCAGGGCGGCATCTCCCTGAGAACGGAGCGATCCCTTGCAGCGCACCGCACAGGTCTCACCCCGGGCCATGGAGTCGGTCTCGACGCCCGAGCGGGTCGAGACGCATGTGGGCACCCTGGAGTTCCCGCTGGGCGTGCCCACCGAGGAGACCGCGAACCGCCTCTACGACCATGTGGACCACGTGCGCGCGGTCAGCGCGTTCCTCGACGCGTATTCCGGCGTCAGCCTGTGGTCGGCCCGCCGGGGGTTCCTGGAGGCCGGAATCCAGGACCACGACGTCCTGCTCTTCTCGGAGTTCATGGATCCCAAGACACTCGTGCTGACCGGGAACGCCGACACCGTCTACTTCCTCACCTTCCTCGACCTGACCGAGGGCCCCGTGGTGGTGGAAGTGCCGCCGCTGGCCCTCTGTTTTCTCAACGACATGTGGTTCCGCTGGGTCGCTGACCCCGGCATGGCCGGTCCGGACCGGGGAGCGGGCGGCAGGTACCTCTTCGTGCCGCCCGGTCACGAGGGCCCTCTTCCCGAGGGCGGGTTCTTCACGCTGCGGGCCCGCACCACGCGGCTCATCCTGGGCGGCCGGGCCTTCCTGGAGGGCGACGACCCGAAGCCGGCGGTCGAGCGCATCAAGGAGGGCCTGCGCATCCACCGTTACATCCCCGGGTACTACGGAACCGGCATCGGGGAGATCGTCACCGGCGGCACGGCCCCGCCGCTGCCATGGACCGCCGAGACCTGGACCGCCGCGCTGCGCAGGCCCGGCCCGCCGCGCTTCGTCGAGGGCTCCGGACTGCCCATGAACACCGTTCCGCCCGGGGACGTGACGTACTTCGACCTCGCGAGCGAACTCGTGCACGACCAGCCGGCCGAGGCGCTCGACCCCGAGATCGCCGGTGCGCTGGCCGCGGTCGGCATCGTCAAGGGCAGACCCTTCGAGCCGGACGCGCGGATGCGGAAGATCCTCACCGAGGCTGCCGCCGTCGGCAACGCCACGGCCCGCACCCTCGCCTGCCGTCCGCGTCCGGCCGAGGGGGCGCACTACTACGGCGCCTCCTCCCAATGGCTCAACGGCCTGCTCGTGTCCGGCCACGAGTTCCTGGCCCCGCCCGCGGACATCACCGACAGGGGCGTCGAGCTCCGCCCGAACGACGGCGCCCGGAAGCTCAATCTGCGGTCCTGGTGGTGGTACCTGGGCGTGGGCATCAGCCCGGCGTTCACGGCGCCACTGCCCGGCGTCGGCTCGCAGTACGTGTTCTCCATGGCGGATCAGGAGGGCCGTGCCCTCGACGGCGGCAGGTACTACCGACTGGTACTCCCACCGGACATCCCCGCCGCGAAGTTCTGGTCGGTCACCGTCTACGACAACCAGACGCGGTCGATGCTCGACACCCCGCAACGGTTCCCACGGGCCGGCAGCCAGGCCTATCCCACCCCGGCAGCGGTTTCCGGCGCGGACGGCACGACCACGGTGCACTTCGGACCCGACCGGCCCGACGGCGTGCCGGAGGGCAACTGGATCCGGACCACGCCGGGCCGGGGATGGTTCGCGGTCCTGCGGCTCTACAGCCCGCTGCGTCCCTTCTTCGACAAGACCTGGCGTCCGGGCGAGATCGAGGTGGTGGACTGACCTCGGATGGGCAGGACCCCGCTGGAGAGCTGGAGCGACGGTGCCGCGAAGCAGGCGATCGTCGGCGTGCTGCGCGTCGAGGGGGACGTCTGCTTCGCCAACGCCGAGCGGATCCGGTCCACGGTGGGGAAGGCCGCCGGCCGGGACGGAGCCACGGCGGTCGTGATCGACGCGGAGACCGTCCCCTTCATCGACGTCAGCGCCGTACGCATGCTCGACCAGCTGGCCGGAGAGCTGAAGGTCCGCGGAGTCCGGCTGCTGCTGGCCCGCGACGTGGGTCAGGTGCGGGACGTGCTGAGCACCGCGGACGCCGGGGCGGAGCTGCGGCACGTCCATCCCACCGTGCGGGAGGCGGTCGAGGCCGCCAGGACCGGCACGTGACCCCGCCCCGGCGCGGCGGTGTTCAGTCCGCCGGGCCGGGCAGCCACAGGTCGGGGCCGAACACCTCGTAGCGGATGTGCCGTGCCGGAACCCCGGCACGCAGCAGCTGTCCGCGAACGTCGCGCATGAAGGGCAGCGGACCGCACAGGAACACCGAGGCGTCCTCGGGCAGTTCGATGCCGTCGAGGCTCATGAGACCCTCGCGGGCGTCGACTTCCCCCGGGCCGGGCCGTTCGTACCAGAAGACCGCCCGGGCGTCCGGCAGTCGTCCGACGAGTTCGCGCGTCTCGTCGCGCAGGGCGTGGTCGGCGGCCGAGTGGTCGGCGTGCAGGACCAGCACCGGGCGGGGTGAGCCGAGGGCGGCGAGACGGGCCAGGATGCTGGTCATGGGGGTACCGCCGATGCCCGCGGAGACCAGGACGACCGGAGTGGTGGCGTCGGCCGGGTCGTCGAGGAAGACGTCCCCGAAGGGAGCGGACAGGGTCAGTTCGTCGCCCTCGCGGATCCGCTCGTGCAGCAGCCGGGAGACCTCGCCGTCCGGCGCGCCGTCCGTGCCGGCGACCCGCTTGACGGTGATCCGCCGCAGTTCCCCGCCCGGGTCCGAGGACAGGCTGTACTGGCGGAGCTGGTGGATGCCGTCGGGCATCAGGGCGCGCACGCTCACGTACTGGCCGGCGCGCGCTTCCGGCGCCGGCCGGCCGTCGGCGGGACGGAGCACGAAGGACACCACGTCAGGCGTCTCGGTGCGGCGCTCCACCACGCTCCACTGCCGCCAGACCTGGCCGGGTTCGACGCCCGCGTCCTGGTACAGCCGGGCTTCACGGCTGATCAGCGCACCGGCCATCAGCCAGTACACCTCGTCCCAGGCGGCCGCCACCTCCGGGGTGACGGCGTCGCCGAGGACCTCGGCGATCGCGCCGAACAGATACTTGTGCACGATCGTGTACTGGTCGTCGGTGACGCCCACGGCGGCGTGCTTGTGCGCGATCCGGTCCAGCAGGGTGTCCGGGCGGGTGTCCGGATCGTCGAGCAGCGCGGTCGCGAATCCGGCGATCGAACCGGCCAGCGCGCGGCGCTGGGCCCCGCTGGCCTGGTTGCCGCGGTTGAACATCCCGTCGAGCAGTTCCGGCCGGTCGCGGAACATCGCGCCGTAGAAGCGTGTGGTGATCTCGTCGAGCGCTCCGGCCACGGCGGGCAGGGTGGCACGGACCACGGCGGCGGATTCTGCGGACAGCATGGAGCCTCCCGGGCAGGGGGTGAGAGGGGGACGGGCCGCCGCATCGCATCAGCGGCATCTTCTGTGTAGCAGGCGCCGGGCCGCGTTTCGGCCCTGATGCGCTGCGCTGGACGAGGCGGGGCCGAACGGCCCCCCGATTCGGGCCCGTCGGCCCCGGAACCCGGTCCCGTCACGGGGCCGCTCGGCACAGGGACGCTCTCCTGTCGGCCCTGTGCGACGCGGCACTGCCGCGTCTTCGTCGGCGGCTACAGAAGGCTGCTCCAGTACGGCAGAAACCGGGTGAGGACGAGCAGCACGATGATCCCGTACCAGGCGCCGAGCAGCATCCAGTGCGTGTCCCGTACGACCTCCAGGACGCCACGGGGCACGGGGACGACGCCCTGTTCCATGCAGTGCAGGGTCACGTACCAGAACAGGGCGATGGTGACGGTCCAGACCACGGCGCAGTAGGGGCACAGTTTGTTGAGTTCGTAGAGCGACTGTCCGATCAGCCAGTGCGCGAACACCACTCCCGCCAGCGCCCCGGCGTCCAGCGTGAGCCACAGCCGGCGGTGCAGGCGCGCCCCCGAGAGCACGGCGATGCCCAGGGCGGTCACGGCGGCGAAGGCGCCCAGGCCGAGCAGCATGTTGGGGAAGCCGAACACGCTGCCCTGGGGACTGGACATGACGCTGCCGCAGCTCACCACGGGGCTGATGTCGCAGGGCGGTTGGCGGTCCGGGTCGCGCAGGAGCAGCCAGTCCTCCACGGTGAGCTGGAAGGAGGCGAGCCAGCCGACGACCCCGGTGAGGACCATCACCCACCCCGTTCGGCGGCTCGCGCCCACCGCCTGCGGGCGCCGGACGCTCGTGGCGTCCGGCGCCCGCACCGGTCCGTGACTCATGCGGCTCGCCGGGAGCCGGAGCGGGTGGCCGAGCGGGTCCGGCCCGAGGCTGTCGGGTCCGCGGCCGGTGCGGTGCGCCGCCGGTAGACCAGGTACGGCCTGACCAGGTATCCGATCGGGGCGCTCCACACGTGCACCAGCCGGGTGAACGGCCAGGCCGCGAAGAGCAGGAAGGCGCTCAGGGCGTGCAGCTGGAACAGCAGCGGGGCCCCGGCGATCGCCTCGGGCTCCGGCTGGAGGACGAACAGGCCGCGGAACCAGACGGAGACGGTGGAGCGGTAGTCGTATCCGGCGCCGAACACGTTGTGGGCGGCGGTCGCGGTGATGCCGAGCAGGACGGTGGCGGACAGCAGCGGGAAGAGGAGCTTGTCGCTGCGGTCGGTGCCGAGCCTGATCCGGCGGGTCAGCAGCCGTCGGGCGCACAGCATGCCCAGTCCCGCGACCATGGCGACGCCCGCCACCGAGCCCGCCCACACGGCTGTGGTGTGGTACGCGTGCTCGGTGATGCCGACGGCCTCCGTCCAGGAGCCGGGAACGGCGAGCCCCACGACGTGCCCGGCGATGACCATGAAGGCGCCGAGGTGGAACAGCGGGCTGCCCCAGCGCAGCCAGCGGTGTTCGAGGAGCTGGGTGGTGCGCGTGGTCCAGCCGAACTGGTCCTGCCGGTAGCGCCAGACGTGCCCGACGGCGAACACGGCGAGGCAGATGTAGGGGACGGCGACCCACAGAAGCAGATCGGCGCCGCTCGCCGCAGCGGCGGCCAGGGGGGAGAACGCGGCGTTCATCAGTCGCCTTCCGTCAGGCTGGTCGGGGCGTGCGGAACATGGGTCGGCGGGGCGGGCATCGGCGGCACGAAGGTGCCGGGAGGAGCGAACTCCCCCTCCCCGTAGGTCCCGTACGGGTCGAGGCCGACCTCCTCGTTGGGCGGGCCCTCCGCGACGAGCCGGGCCACCGCCGCGCGGTCGGCCTCCGTGGGGGGCGGCAGCAGGGTGAGCAGCGCGGCCAGCACGTGCCGGTACGGCGAGTCCGAGTCCGTCAGCGCCCGGTGGATCAGCTCCACACCGCGCCGGTGCTGGCGCAGGGGCGCCTCCCCGCCGCCGGGACCGGCCAGCGCGGCGAACTCCAGGACGACCGGCAGATGGTCGGGCAGTTCTCCGCCCTCGGTGTTCCAGCCGGCGGCCCGGTAACGCCGGCCGAGGGTGAGAAGAGCCATGCCCCGGCGGCGGGTGTCGCCGTGCAGGTAGTAGGTGAGGTAGAGGCTGCTCTTGCGGCGCAGGTCGAACATCTCGACGTAGTGCCGCTCCAGCGCCTCGGGATCCTGCGCGGCGAACCAGTCGGTGAACCGGGCCAGGTGCTCAGCCCCGGGCGTGGCCGGCAGGGTCTCCACGACGGCGGCCAACTCCGGCCGTGACGAGGTCAGTTCGGAGTCGGGGTATTGCAGGAGCAGCGACACGAGCCGTAGGACCAGCGCTCGGCCCGCCGTCTCCTCGGGGGTGAGCCGGGCAGGGCGGCGTACGGCGGCCCGGATCCTGGTGCGGACGAGGGCGGGAATCGACGGGGGTCCCCCCAGGCGTTCGGCTCTGGGGGAGGGCAGCGGGTTCACGCTCGGCCTCCGGGAGTGGTGTCGCGGCGCAGGGTGGGGATGCCCAGCATGATCGTGCGGGGTTCGGGGTCACCGGACGTCTCGACCGGGCAGCGGTTCTCCGTCGCGGTGAGCGCGGCGGCGTCCTCCTTGTGGGCGGCGGGGACGACGTAGCGGTCCTCGTACTTGGCGACGGCGAGGAGCCGGTGCATGTCCTCCGCCTCGCGCACGGTGAGCCCGACGGCCTTGAGCACGGACTCGTCGCCGTCCTCGCCGAGGGTGCGCTCGCGCATGTACGAGCGCAGCGCGGTGAGCTTCATCAGCACCCCGGCGACCACCTCGGCGTCGCCGGCGGTGAACAGTTCCGCCAGGTACTCCAGCGGGATGCGCAGCCGGGTGACGGCGGCGAAGACGTGGTCGGGGTCGTCCTGGTCGCCGCCCGCCGCGTCGACGGCGTCCAGGACGGGCGAGAGCGGAGGGACGTACCAGACCATCGGCAGGGTGCGGTACTCCGGGTGCAGGGGCAGCGCGACCTTGTACCGCATGACCAGGTCGTACACGGGGGAGCGGCGGGCCGCGTCCAGCCAGTCCTCCGGGATGCCCGACTCCCGGGCCGCCGCCCGCACGTCCGGGTCGTTCGGGTCGAGGAAGACGCCACGCTGGGCGTCGAGGAGGTCCTTCTCGTCGGGGGTGGCGGCGGCCTCGCCGACACGGTCGGCGTCGTAGAGGAGCAGACCGAGGTAGCGCAGACGTCCGACGCAGGTCTCGGAACAGACGGTGGGCTGACCGGCCTCGATGCGCGGGAAGCAGAAGGTGCACTTCTCGGCCTTGCCGGTGGCGTGGTTGACGTACACCTTCTTGTACGGGCAGGCCGTGACGCACATGCGCCAGCCGCGGCACTTGTCCTGGTCGACGAGGACGATGCCGTCCTCGACCCGCTTGTACATCGCGCCCGAGGGACAGGCCGACACACAGGCGGGGTTGAGGCAGTGCTCGCACAGGCGGGGCAGGTGGAAGAGGAAGGTCTGCTCGAACTCGAACTTGACCTTCTGGGCCCACTCACCGCTGAGGTTCGGGTCGGCGCCGGCGTTCTCGGGTGCGCCGCCGAGGCCGTCCTCCCAGTTGGCGCCCCAGGTGATGGCGGCGGGCTCGCCGGTGAGGACGGAGCGGGGGCGGGCGACGGGGATGTCCTTCTGGGCCGGGGCGCTGACCAGGTTGTCGTAGTCGTAGGTGACCGGCTCGTAGTAGTCCTCGATGGACGGCAGGTCGGGGTTGGAGAAGAGGGAGAGGAGTCGCTTGATCCGGCCGCCGGAGCGCAGGACGAGCCGGCCTCGCCGGTCGAGCATCCAGCCGCCCTTCCAGTGCTCCTGGTCCTCGTAGCGGCGCGGGTAACCGACGCCGGGTTTGGTCTCGACGTTGTTGAACCAGGCGTACTCGACGCCGGTGCGGTTGGTCCACGTCTGCTTGCAGGTGACCGAGCAGGTGTGGCAGCCGATGCACTTGTCGAGGTTCATCACCATCGCCACTTGAGCCATCACACGCATGTCAGTACTCCACATCCTGTGAGCGACGGCGGATGACGGTGACCTCGTCGCGCTGGTTGCCGGTGGGGCCGTAGTAGTTGAAGGCGTAGGTGAACTGGGCGTAGCCGCCCGCGAGATGGGTCGGCTTGAGGAGCAGCCGGGTGAGGGAGTTGTGGATGCCGCCGCGCTTGCCGGTGACCTCGGTCCTGGGCACGTTCACGTTGCGGTCCTGGGCGTGGTACATGTACACGGTTCCCTCGGGCATGCGGTGGGTGACCACGGCCCGGGCGGCGACGACGCCGTTGCGGTTGTACGCCTCGATCCACTCGTTGTCCTTCACGCCGATCTTCTCGGCGTCCTCCGAGGACATCCAGATCGTGGGTCCGCCGCGGGACAGGTCGAGCATGTACTTGTTGTCCTGGTAGTTCGAGTGGATGGACCACTTCGAGTGCGGGGTCAGATAGCGGACCGTCACCTCCGCCCGGCCGTCCTCGCGCAGCTGCTCGTCCCCGTAGTGCCTGGGCGTGTTCAACGGGGGTCGGTAGACCGGCAGTTGCTCGCCCAGCTCGGAGATCCAGTCATGCTGGACGAAGAAGTGCTGGCGGCCGGTGAGGGTGTGCCAGGGCTTCTTGTGCTCGGTGTTGATGACGAACGGGGAGTAGCGGCGGCCACCCGTCTCCGAGCCCGACCACTCGTAGGAGGTCATCACGGAGCGGGGCTGGGTGCGGGTGTCGGCGAAGGTGATCCGCTCGGCCTCCCGTTCGGAGGCGAGCCCGACGAGCCCCTCGCTGCCGGTCTGCCGCTCCATCGCCCGGAAGCCTTCGGTGGCCAGGCGTCCGTTGGTGGTGCCGGACAGGGCGAGGATCGCCTCGCACATGTCGGAGGCGGTGGCGAGCGAGGGCCGTCCGGCGGCGACCCCGTCCCGGACGGTGCCGTTGCGGTGCCGCAGCTCCTCGATCTCCTGGTCGGGGTGGACGGTGATGCCCTTGGTGGTGGTGCCCAGGGTGTCCAGCAGCGGGCCGACGGCACGCATCTTCTGCGCGATCGCGGCGTAGTCCCGTTCGACGACGACCAGCTTGGGCATGGTCCGGCCCGGGACCGGCTCGCACTCGCCGGTCTTCCAGTCCCGCACCACCCCGCCCGGCTGGGCGAGTTCGTCGGGGGTGTCGTGCAGCAGCGGAACCGTCAGGACGTCGGTACGCGTGCCCAGGTGCTCGGCCGCCAGCTCGCTGAACCGGTCGGCCATGGTCAGGAACGTGTCGTAGTCGGTGCGGGCCTGCCAGGGCGGGGCGATGGCCGGGGTGAAGGCGTGCACGAAGGGATGCATGTCCGTGGAGGACAGGTCGTCCTTCTCGTACCAGGTCGCGGCCGGCAGGACGACGTCGGAGAGGAGGCTGGTGGAGGTCATCCGGAAGTCCATGGTGACCAGCAGGTCGAGCTTGCCCTCGGGCGCCTCGTCCCGCCACACCACGTCCTTCGGCCGGAGCTCGGCCGGGGTCTCCGCGGAGCGGACTGCCGCGTCGGTGCCCAGCAGATGACGCAGGAAGTACTCGTTGCCCTTGCCCGACGAACCCAGCAGGTTCGCCCGCCACACGGTCAGCACGCGCGGGAAATTCGCCGGGTCGTCGGGGTCTTCGGCGGCGAACCGCAGCCGCCCGGACTTCAGCTCGTCCACGATGTGCTCGGCGACCGGACGCCCGGCGGCGGCCGCTTCGTCGGTCAGGTCGAGGGGATTGCGGTTGAAGCCGGGGTGACCGGGAGTCCAGCCCAGCCGCACGGCCTGCGCCAGGCAGTCCGCGAACGCCTTGCCCTTGAACCGGCCGTCGCCGAGCGGGGAGGCCAGCTCGTCGGGCCCGAACGCCTCGTAGCGCCACTGGTCGGAGTTCAGATACCAGTACGAGGTGCCTGCCATGTGCCGGGTGGGCCGCTGCCAGTCGAAGGCGAAGGACAGATGCTGCTGCCCGGTGACCGGGCGGACCTTCTCCTGGCCGACGTAGTGCGCCCAGCCCCCGCCGTTGACGCCCTGGCAGCCGGTCATGGTCGTCAGCGCCAGGAAGGCCCGGTAGATGGTGTCCGAGTGGAACCAGTGGTTGGTGCCGGCGCCCAGCGCGATCATCGAACGGCCCTGGGTGCGCTCGGCGTTGCGGGCGAACTCCCGGGCGATCCGGGCCGCCTGCCCGGCCGGCACGGAGGTGATCGTCTCCTGCCAGGCAGGGGTGTACGGCTCGGAGGCGTCCTCGTACGACGACGGCCAGCTTCCCGGAAGGCCCGGGCGGTGCACGCCGTACTGGGCCAGCATCAGGTCGAAGACGGTGGTGACGAGCCGTCCGCCGATCCGGCGGACCGGGACGCCCCGGACCATGAACGAACCGCCCTCGGTGGTTCCCTCGTCGAAGCGGGGCAGCGCGACCTCGGCCGTGTCCTCCGCACGCTCCAGAAGGCTCAACTCGGGCACCGTGTCACCCAGCTCGAGGTTCCAGCGGCCTCGCCCGGCCTCCCCCCACCGGAAGCCGAGCGAGCCGCCGGGGACCACGGGCTCGCCCGTGGCCCGGTCCAGGAGGACGGTCTTGGACTCCGCGTTCTCCTCGCCGTCCAGGCCGAGGTCGGCGGCGGTCAGGAACCCGTCGGGAACGAGTCCCCGGTCGTGCTCGCGCAGGGTCACCAGGAACGGCGCGTCGGTGAACGTGCGCAGATAGTCCTGGAAGTAGGGGACTTCGCGGTCGACGAGGAACTCGCGCAGGATCACGTGCCCCATGGCCATCGCCAGCGCCCCGTCGGTGCCGGGATGCGGGGCGAGCCATTCGTCGGCGTGCTTGACGTTGTCGGCGTAGTCCGGGCTGACCGCGACGACCTTGGTGCCGTTGTAACGGGTCTCGGTCAGGAAGTGCGCGTCCGGCGTACGGGTCACGGGGATGTTGGAGCCCCACATGATCAGATAGCCGGCGTTCCACCAGTCGGCCGCCTCCGGCACGTCCGTCTGGTCGCCGAAGACCTGCGGCGAGGCGATCGGCAGGTCGGCGTACCAGTCGTAGAACGACAGCAGGGTGCCGCCGATCAGCGAGTGGAACCGCGCGCCGGCCGCGAAGGACGCCATCGACATCGCCGGGATGGGCGAGAAACCCGCGACCCGGTCCGGGCCGTACTCCTTGACCGTGTGCACCTGGGCGGCGGCGATCAGCTCGCTCACCTCGTCCCAGTCGGCGCGCACCAGACCGCCCTTGCCGCGAGCCCGCTTGTACGCCCGCGCCTTCGCCGGGTCGGACGTGATCTCGGCCCACGCGGCCACCGGGTCGCCCAGCCGCTTGCGGGCCTCCCGCCACAGCTTCAGCAGCGCGCCGCGCACATACGGGTAGCGGACCCGGCTGGGGGAGTAGGTGTACCAGGAGAACGACGCTCCGCGGGGGCAGCCGCGCGGCTCGTACTCGGGGCAGTCCGTGCCGATCGACGGGTAGTCGGTGGCCTGGTGCTCCCAGGTGATGATGCCGTCCTTGACGTACACCATCCACGAGCACGAGCCCGTGCAGTTCACCCCGTGCGTGGAGCGCACCACCTTGTCGTGCGACCACCGGTCGCGGTAGAAGCCCTCCCACGAGGGATCGCCCGTGCCGAACACGGCGCGCCCGTCGGCGGACACCTCGCGGCGGGTGAGCAGCCTGCGGGCGGCCAGCGGCCAGCTTTCACCGGCGCGCAGCGGCTCACGCCGTGCGTTCTGATCGTTCTCCATGGCCGAGAACGCTAGGCGGCGCACCCCGCGTCCCGCCTGGGCCGGCGGTCCCTGCCGGACGGCCTTCCGGCCCGGTCCCGCAGGTCGCATGAGGGCCCAAGGTCCCGGTGGAGGGTTCCGGCACGGGGCAACCCGGGAGCCTTCGCCGTGGAGTGCCGCGAACGCGGCCCCGAAGCCCGGCGGCTGCGGCTCAGTCACCGCCGGCCCGGGCCTCGACGCCGCACCGACCGGCCTGGGAGCCCGTCCTGGCGACCACCGCGGACGCCCTGACACCCCGCTTGCCGCACCGTCCTCGACCTGCGGCGGTGCGCGCGGACGGGACCGGAAACTCCGTCTCCTCCGGGTGCCAGGCCGCCACAGGGGACCCCACCCGCGCCGTCGCCTCTCCGACGGTCCGTCCGGCCCTCCGCGCCTGCCGCGCAGAGGGACCAACGGCCCTGTTCGACAAGACCATCGGCGGCCGCGCGGACCGCCGCCGCCGGTGGATGCTGACGGCGACCGATCCGGAGGTAACGCCGTGCACGACCACATCGACCGCCCTCGATGCCGATTCCACCGCTGTCCCTCGCGGTGGGCGCCGCGCACGGTCCGGCCCGGTCACCGTCCGGCCGCCCGCCTCGTCTGCCCTGACTCCAGGGCGGCCGGACACAGCCCCCGGGCGCTGGGAAGGACCGCGCGATGAACGCCACCGCCCAGCAGCCCGTCCGACGGCAGCGGCACGACGCGGGGGAGCGGCCCTTCATCGTCATCTGGGAGTCCACCCGGGCCTGCCCGCTGGCCTGCCTGCACTGCCGCGCCGAGGCCGTGCCCGACCGCGACCCGCGCGAGCTGGACACCGCTGCCGCGAAGGACCTGCTGGACCAGGTGGCCTCCTTCGGCCGGCCCGCGCCGCTGTTCGTGATCACCGGCGGCGACCCGTTCCAGCGCCCCGACCTGACCGAACTCATCGTGCACGGAAGGGAGATCGGCGTCCGTGTCGCGGTGTCACCCTCCGGCACGCCGACGCTCACCCCCGAGCGGCTGCGGGAGCTGCACGCGGCCGGCGCGGTCGGCCTCTCACTGAGCCTGGACGGCTCCACCGCCGACCTCCACGACACCTTCCGCGGTGTGCCCGGGGTGTTCCGCTGGACCCTGGACGCCTGGGACACCGCACGCGCCCTCGGCATGAAAGTGCAGATCAACACCACGGTCGCCCGGCACAACCTGCACGACCTCCCCGACATCGTCCGTCTGGTCGCCGAGCACGGCGCGATGCTGTGGAGCGCCTTCTTCCTGGTGCCCACCGGCCGTGGCCGCACCCTCGGCGCACTCACCCCGGCGGAGACGGAGGACGTGCTCAACTTCGTCCACGACGTCGGCCTGACCGTGCCCGCCAAGACCACCGAGGCCCACCACTTCCGCCGCGTCGCCCTGCAGCGACGGGTCCTCGCCGCCACCGGCGACGACCATGTGGCGGTGCTCGGACTCGGGCCGCTGTACCGGGAGTTGCGCGAGCGGGCCGCCGAGCTGGGCCTGGACGCCGCAGCGCGCCGGACGCGACGCCCGCCCCTGGACGTCAACGCGGGCCGCGGCTTCGTCTTCATCTCCCACACCGGCACCGTGCACCCCAGCGGCTTCCTGCCGCTCGGCGCCGGAAGCGTCCGCGAGACACCGCTCCCGGAGATCTACCGCACCTCCGAGCTGTTCACCGGACTGCGGGACGCCGACCGGCTGGGCGGGCGGTGCGGAGCGTGCGAGTTCCGCCGTGTCTGCGGCGGCTCGCGATCGCGCGCCTACGGCGTCACCGGTGACCCGTACGCCGAGGAACCGTGGTGCGGATACGTCCCCGGATCCTTCCCCCACCAGGCGGAGCTGGCCGCGCTGCTGCCCGGCGCCGCCGACGGCAGGAACACCCCGCACGAGGACGGCGACGCGGGTCCGGACCAGCACCGAGGAGTGGCATGACCACCATCGCCGGCGGGCCCACCGGGACAGGCGACGCGAGCGGGCCGGCCAGGTACCCCAGCAGGTTCAGAGCGTCCGGAGTGAAGTCCCGGCATCTGCGCGCCCACGTCCTGGTCGTGGCGTGGCTGGCCCTGGCCCTGCTCGCGGCCGCGGCGCAGGAGACCGTGCCGGTGGCCCGCTGGACGTCCGTGCACCTGTTCCTGCTCGGTGCCGTCACCACCGCCGTCCTGGTGTGGAGCGAGCATTTCGCCGTCGCACTGCTGCACGCGAAGATCCCCGACGAGCGCTGGAGCACCGCCCGGCTCACGACGGCCAACCTCGCCGTGGCCGGGCTGATCACCGGTGTGTGGACCGCCACTCCCGTGCTGACCGCCGTCTCCGCCGCGTTGCTGGTGGCCGCGGCCGGCGCGCACCTGATGATGCTGGTTAGCCTGGGGCGGGGCGCGCTCGGCGGACGGCTCAAGCCGATCGTCTCCTACTACCGGGCGGCCACCGCTGCCCTGATCGCCGACGCCGTCCTGGGCTGGATGCTGTCGGGCGGCGGGGCCGGCGGGCCCGACCGGTACGCGGGACTGCGCCTGGCGCACATCCACGTCACGTTGCTCGGCTGGATCGGTCTGCCCGTCCTGGGCACGCTGTTCATGCTGTGGCCGACCGTGCTGGGCGTACGGATGAGGGACCGCACCGCCAAGGTGTCCCGATGGGTGCTGTGGCTCACCGGCAGCGGACTCCTGGTCGCGGCCGCCGCTCTGGTCCTCGGGTGGCGCCGGCCCGCCGCGGCGGGCCTCGCCCTCTACGTGGCGGGCGCGGCCCTCGCCGTCCACCTGCTCGTCCGTACCGTACGCGGCAGCCGTCCCGTCTCCGCGGCAGCGGCCTGGATGCTCGCCACGGGCACCTGCTGGCTGCTGATCGCCGCGGCGGCCGACCTGGCATGGCTCGCCGCCCGGCCGCTCGCGGAAGCACAGGCCGAGATCGACGCGCTGCTGCCGGTGCTGCTCATCGGCTTCGTCGCCCAGGTCCTCATCGGCGCCCTCACCTATCTGCTCCCGGTCGTCCTCAGCAGCGGCCCCGAAGACCGGGCCGCCGTACGGGCGTTGCTCGAACGGGGCTGGCTGCCGCGGCTGGCGACCCTCAACACCGGCGCGGCGCTCGTCGCGCTCCCGCTGCCCGGCCCCGCCGCCACGACCGGCACACTGCTGGCCGCGCTGGCCGGGGCCGCGTTCCTCACCCTCGCGGTGCCGGCACTCGTCCGCGGTGGCCGTAAGGCGTCCCAGGACGCGGGGACCGCCGGTGCGTCCGGGCGCCCCGCGCTGTGGGGCACGGCCGCGGGCGTCGTCCTGACCGTGCTGGCCGTGCTCGTGGCCAACAGCGGGGGCGACACCGGCGACCCGGCCGTCGCCTCCGCGGCGGGAAGCGGGACCGCGGCCGCGCACCGCACGGTCGAGGTGACCCTCGCCGACCTGCGCATCCGTCCGGGCCGGATCGAGGTCACCGAGGGAACGGCGCTGCGGCTGAAGGTCACCAACGCCGACGCCCGGCGTCACGACCTCAAGGTCGAGTCCGGCCCGTCCACTCCGATGCTCGGCACGGGCGACAGCCACACCCTCGACCTGGGAACCATCACCGGGGACCGCGCGGCGTGGTGCACCCTGCCCGGACACCGGGCCGCCGGGATGACCATGGACATCGTCGTGAAGGGCACGGCGAAGGACGCCACGGCCGGACACGCGGACGGTCACGGCGGGCACTCGGCCGTCGCCACCCCGGACGGGCTGGATCTCACCGCCGACTTCTCCGACACCTGGCATTCACGCGACGCCGGCCTCGCCCCCGCGCCGGGCGGCACGGTCCACAGGACCGAACTGCACGCCGCCCACACGACGGTGGAGGTCGCACCAGGCGTGAAACAGCAGATGTGGACCTTCGGCGGCAGCGCACCCGGCCCCACCCTGCGCGGCAAGGTGGGCGACGTCTTCGAGATCACCCTGGTCAACGACGACACCGGCATGGGCCACGGCATCGATTTCCACGCCGGCGCCCTCGCCCCCGACGAGCCCATGCGCACCCTCGACCCGGGGGAGCGGCTGGTCTACCGGTTCCGCGCCGAGAAGGCCGGAGCATGGCTGTACCACTGCAGCACCGCGCCGATGCTCCAGCACATGGGAAACGGCATGTACGGCGCCGTGATCATCGACCCGCCGGGCCTGGCGAAGGTCGACCACGAGTACGTGCTGGTCTCCTCCGAGCTGTACCTCGGCACACCCGGCAGCACGGCCCAGGTGACGAAGATGCGTCAGAACACCCCGGACGCCTGGGTGTTCAACGGCATCGCGGCCCAGTACGCGAAGGAGCCGCTCACGGTGAAGGCGGGCGAGCGGGCCCGGTTCTGGGTGATCGCGGCCGGGCCGAGCGACGGCGTCGCCTTCCACGTCGTCGGCACCGTCTTCGACACCGTGTACAAGGAAGGCGCCTACACGCTGAAGCCCGGCGACGCGGGCGGCGCACAGGTGCTGGACCTGGCCCCGGCGCAGGGCGGCTTCGCCGAGACGACGTTCCCCGAGGCCGGCCACTACCCGTTCGTCGACCACGACATGCGTCACGCCGAGGCCGGCGCGCACGGAACGGTGGAGGTGAGCAGGTGATGGACACCGTCGGCTGGTGGTCCCTGGTGCGTTTCGCGCACGTGGCCGGCGCCGCCCTGTGGGTCGGCGGCCAGCTGGCCCTCACCCTGGTGATCCTGCCGCTGGCCCGCCGTCTGCTCGGCCCGGAGGCCAAGGACCGCTTCACCGCCGCGGCGGGCCGCCGGTTCGGGATGCTCACCGGGGCGGTGTTCCTGCCCGTGCAACTGGCCACCGGCTGGGCGATGGCCTGGCACCGGGGAGTCACCTGGGCCTCGCTCGCCGAACCCGGCTACGGCCGCACCCTGGCCGCCAAACTCGCCCTGTTCGCGGTGGTGATGCTGGCCGCGGCCGGACACGGCATCGCGCACGCGAAGGGCCGCGCCGAGCTTGCCAGGTCCCTGGCGGTCGTCTCCCTTGTCGGCTCACTCGGCGTCGTCCTGCTCGCCACCGCCCTGCCCGCCACATGAGCCGCGGCCACGAAGAAGAAGAAGAAGGAGGCAGCATGCGCACCCGAGACGCACTTGACGCAGCCACCGTGGAATCGCTCCTGGCGGCCGCCGTGGCAGCACCGTCGATCCACAACACACAGCCCTGGCGCTTCGGTCTCGACGTCCACCACCAGGTGCTGGAGGTCCGTTCCGCGCCGCAGCGCACACTCCCGCTGACCGATCCCCTGCACCGCGCCCAGTACCTGTCCGTGGGCGCCGCGGTCTTCAACCTCCGCCTCGCCGCCCTTCACCTCGGCCGGCGACCGGAGGTGAGGCTGCTGCCGGACCCGTACGAGCCCGGCCTGCTGGCCACCGTACGACTCACCGGTTCCGTGGACGCGGAGGACCAGCCGGCGGACCCCGGTCTCTACGAAGCCATCGCGCGGCGGCACACGAGCCGGATGCCGTTCACCGGCCGCCCGGTGCCCGAGCCGATCGTGGCGGAGAT
Organism: Streptomyces albogriseolus; assembly: GCA_014650475.1. GTDB lineage: Bacteria > Actinomycetota > Actinomycetes > Streptomycetales > Streptomycetaceae > Streptomyces > Streptomyces albogriseolus. Next base: position 543,783 of record BMVA01000001.1, on the reverse strand, counting down.
GACGGCGGCGGCCCACGCCGCCGGCGCCCGCCTGCACGTACCGGACATCGCCGGAACACGGCGGCTGCTGCGCCCCACTGCCGCCGCCGAGGCACGCAACCACGCCCACCGGGACCGCACCGCCGAAACCCTCACCTGGATCACCGCGCCAGGAAGGGACTCCTCCTACGGCATCCCCGTCACGGCCCTCGGCCCGCCGGACGCGGCCGGGCGGATGCCGATGCGGGACTTCACCGGCCCCCTCCGCGCCGTCCGCCGGCCGGCCCTGTGGTTCGAACGCCATGTCCAGCTCGGTCTGCTGTGGACGGCACACGACCGGCGGGAGGACTGGCTGAGGGCGGGTCAGGCCCTGCAGTACGTCCTCCTCACGGCAACCGCCCACGGGCTGCGCACCTCACTCCTGCACCAGGCCATGGAATGGCCCGATCTGCGGGCCGCGACCGCCCTCCCGCGACACAAGCGGTGCCACCCGCACGTGCTGATCCGCTTCGGCTACGGCCCGGACGGCGCCGTCACACCGCGAGCACCGGGGCTCTCCGCTGCTGCCGGTGCCGGGCCGCGTATCACAACGGGCCGTGTGTCCCCCTGAGTTCGCGTCCGGTGACCATCTCCGATGCGATCCGGACGAACACCGTCTCCCGCTGGGGCATCCACGACGTGGGCCCGGTCTCCCGGAGCCGGTCGTGCTCGGCCGGATCGGTCACGACGGTGGCCCGTCCGGTGACGACGACGCTCCAGCCGGACCGGGTCGCGGCGTCGAACTCGTCCGCTTCGAAGGCGACCACGACGCCGTCGATGGCGCGGACGAGGTCGGAGTCCGGTGAGGTGCTCAGCAGCACGGAGGAGTCCGTGTCGAGGGAGAAGTTGATGGGCAGGACCGCGGGCAGCGCGTGCCGGGTGTAGACCACGCGGCCGACCGGCACCTTGGCGAGCAGGCGCAGGCAGTCCTGCCGGTCGATTGCGCGAAAGGCGTCGTTCTGGGACATCAGACCATCGTCCCCGCGGTCGCCGTGCGGGGGTAGGGCCGACCGGCCCTACCCCCAGGGGCGTGCGGCCGGCCGGTCGCAGCCCTTGCTTCGCCGGAGCCGCGCGGGCAACACGGTACGGAGGGCCGTGTGGCGGGACGTCCGGGTCCGGCCCCGGGGGCCGTCGGTCCGCCGGCAGGGACGGATGGCCCATGCCGCCGGCGGCTCCCGGTGCGGACAGTGGTTCCGGGACGCCGTTCCGCAGGCAAGGGGCCTGTAGGGCATGTGCGGTCCCCGTGGTGCAGTAACCCCGAAGAGGAAGAGGACGGACAACATGGTCCAGCCGATGAGGTCGAAGAGCGGCAGCTCACCGTCAGACGGGGCGGTGTCCGGCCGGGCATGGCTGATGCTGGCACTGGCCACCGTTGGTTTCGCCGTGAACTTCTGGGCGTGGGCGCTGCTCAGCCCCCTCGGCCCCCGGTTCAAGGACGGGCTCGACCTGTCCTCGTTCGAGCAGTCGCTGCTGGTGGCGGTGCCGGTCGTGGTCGGCTCCCTGGGCCGGATCCCGGTCGGCGCGCTGACCGACCGGTTCGGCGGCCGGGTGATGTTCCCGATCGTGTCGGCGGCCACCGTCGTGCCGGTGCTCTACCTCGGCCTGGCCGGACACTCCTCCCTCGGCGCCCTGCTGATCGGCGGGTTCTTCCTCGGTATCGGCGGTACCGCGTTCGCCGTCGGCGTGCCGCTCGTCAACGCCTGGTTCCCGCCCCAGCGGCGGGGACTCGCCATCGGCGTCTTCGGCGCCGGCATGGGCGGCACCGCCATCAGCGCCCTGACCACCGTGAAGCTGGTCGACGCCTACAGCATGTCCACCGCGTTCCTGATCACCGCCGCGGTCCTCGCCGTGTACGCCGTGGCCGCCGCAACTCTGCTGCGCGACGCGCCCGGCCGCACCGTGCCGACCGAGCCGCTGGCCCGCCGGCTGGCCGCCACCACCAAGCTCCCCATCACCTGGCAGGCGTCCGCGCTCTACGCGGTGGCGTTCGGCGGTTACGTGGCGTTCTCCGTCTACCTGCCCACCTACCTCAAGACCGGCTACGGCCTCACCCAGGCCGACGCGGCGAACCGGATGGCCGGGTTCGTCCTCCTCGCGGTGGCGATGCGCCCGATGGGCGGCTGGCTGTCCGACCGGCTGGGCCCGGTCCGGGTGCTGGCCGGCTCGCTGGCCGTGGTCGTGGCCGGAGCGGTCGTGCAGTCCTTCACTCCGGCCCTGGCGCCGGTGGGCACCCTCGCCTTCCTGGCCATGGCCGCCGCGCTCGGCGCGGGCAGCGGGGCGACCTTCACCCTGGTGTCCCTGCGGACCCCGGCCGAGCAGGTCGGCTCCGTCACGGGTGTGGTCGGCGCAGCGGGCGGCCTGGGCGGCTTCCTGCCGCCGCTGGTGATGGGCTCGCTGTACGGCGCGTACGGCACGTACGCGGCCGGACTGGTCCTGCTGGCGATCGTGGCGGCCGCGGCGCTCGCCTTCACCCTCACCGGTGTGCGCGCCTCGGCCGAGGGCGGCGGGCGCGAGCCGCGCGCCGGCCGCCGGCACCGCACCAGCGCCGGCACCGCCGCGTAGGCGGACCGGACGAAGAGGAACGAAGGACGCGGAGAACAACGAGAACACGAGAACAACGAGAAGCAGGGAGCAGACCGGTGTGTGAGTACTGCGGATGTCAGTCGCTGGCGTCGATCGAGGAATTGACCCGCGAGCACGACGAGGTCGTCCGCCTGATCAGCCATCTGCGCCTCGCCCAGCGGGCCGGGGACGTGGCCGGGACGGCGCAGCACGCCCGCGAGATCGCGGCCGTGCTCGGTCCTCACACACAGGTGGAGGAGCACGGCCTGTTCCCCGCGATGGCCGGAGACTTCCCGGACCAGATCGCCGCCCTGGAGGCCGAGCACCGTCGCATCGAGGCGGTGCTGGCCGAGGCCGCCGACGGCGTCACACCCTCCGACCCGACGTGGCCGGACCGGCTCGTGGAGGCGATGGCCATGCTGCGCGATCACATCCTCAAGGAACAGGACGGCGTCTTCCCGGCGGCGCTCGCCCATCTCAGCACCGAGGAGTGGGAAGCGGTCGAGGCCGTACGCGCTGAGGCGGGCAGCACCCTGGCCCGGCCGACCGCCCCCTGACCCCCATTCTGGGAGCAACGCCCGTGAGCCCCGTGCCGTCGTGTTCGGGAGTGGCTGTTGACCTTCCGGGGGCCAGCGGTCGTAGAGTCGTCATCGGCCGTAACCGATCACGATTTGAACGGGCGAGGGTGCCCGGGGCGGAGTGTCACGGTGAGCGCGGAGACCAGCCCGGAACAGACGCGGACGGGTATGGACAGCGATCTGGCGGAGGCGCTGGTGCGCTCACGCCGGTTCTTCAGCCGACGGGCGGAGGTCTCCGACGACCTGCGCACCCTGCACCGCAAGGGCGGCCGGCAGGCGGACGAGTTCTACCGGGACCGCTGGTCGCACGACAAGGTGGTGCGCTCGACCCACGGCGTGAACTGCACCGGCTCCTGCTCCTGGAAGGTGTACGTCAAGGACGGCATCATCACTTGGGAGGCCCAGCAGACCGACTACCCCTCGGTCGGCCCGGACCGCCCCGAGTACGAGCCCCGGGGCTGCCCGCGCGGGGCGGCCTTCTCCTGGTACACGTACTCGCCGACCCGGGTGCGCTACCCGTATGTGCGGGGCGTGCTGCTGCAGATGTACCGCGAGGCCAAGGCCCACCTCGGCGACCCGGTGGCGGCCTGGGCGGACATCGTCTCCGACCCCGCGAAGGCGCGCCGCTACAAGCGGGCGCGCGGCAAGGGCGGTCTGGTACGGGCGAGCTGGGACGAGGCGGTCGAGATGATCGCCGCCGCGCATGTGCACACGATCAAGGAGTACGGGCCGGACCGGCTGGCCGGGTTCTCCCCCATCCCGGCGATGTCGATGGTCTCGCACGCCGCCGGGGCGCGCTTCTACTCCCTGCTCGGCGGAGCGATGCTGTCGTTCTACGACTGGTACGCGGACCTGCCGGTCGCCTCCCCGCAGGTCTTCGGCGACCAGACCGACGTACCGGAGTCCGGGGACTGGTGGGACGCCGGGTATCTGATCATGTGGGGCTCGAACCTGCCGGTGACCCGGACCCCGGACGCGCACTGGATGGCGGAGGCCCGCTACCGCGGCCAGAAGGTCGTCGCCGTGTCGCCCGACTACGCCGACAACGTGAAGTTCGCCGACGAGTGGCTCGCCGCGCAGCCCGGCACCGACGGGGCCCTCGCCATGGCCATGGGCCACGTGATTCTCAAGGAGTTCTTCGTCGACCGGGTCACGCCGTACTTCACCGACTACGTCAAGAAGTACACCGACCTGCCGTTCCTGGTGGCCCTCGACGAGAGGGACGACACGCCGGGCACCTACCGTGCGGGCAAGTTCCTCACCGCCGCCGACCTGGGCGGCGAGCACGCGACGGCCGAGAACGCGGAGTTCCGCACCGTGCTGCTGGACGCGGCCACCGGGCAGCCGGTGGTGCCGAACGGCACGCTCGGCGACCGCTACGGCGAGGGCGGCGCCGGGAAGTGGAACCTGGATCTCGGCGCCGTCGACCCTCTTCTGTCGGCCGAAGGCGCCGACGAGGCACCGGCCGTCGTCGAACTGCCCCGTTTCGACGTTCCCGACGGCAGCGCCGGGCGGCTGCGGCGCGGGGTTCCCGTGCGCCGCGTCGGCGGGCGGCTGGTGACCACGGTGTACGACCTGCTGCTGGCCCAGTACGGGGTGGGCCGCGAAGGGCTGCCGGGGGAGTGGCCGGCGTCGTACGAGGACGCGGACGCGCCGTACACCCCTGCCTGGCAGGCGGCGATCACCGGGGTCGCCGCGGAGAAGGCGACCAGGATCGCGCGGGAGTTCGCGGCCAACGCGGAGGAGTCCGGCGGACGTTCGATGATCATCATGGGGGCGGGGACGAACCACTGGTTCCACTCCGACACCATCTACCGTGCCTTCCTGACCCTGACCACCCTGACCGGCTGCCAGGGCGTCAACGGCGGCGGCTGGGCCCACTACGTCGGCCAGGAGAAGGTCCGCCCGATCACCGGCTACTCGGCGATCGCCACGGCCTCCGACTGGAACCGGCCCGCCCGGCAGATGATCCAGACCGCCTATTGGTACCTGCACAGCGACCAGTTCCGCTACGACCCGTTCTCCGCGGACACCCTCGCGGCGGCCGGCGCGGGCGGCCCGTTCGCGGGGAAGTCCACCGCGGACGTCATCGCGCAGTCCGCGCGGATGGGCTGGATGCCGTCCTACCCGACCTTCGACCGCAACCCGCTGGATCTCGCCGACGAGGCCGATGCCACGGGCCGTCCGGTCGCCGAGCACATCGTCGGCGAACTGAAGGCCGGACGGCTGCGGTTCGCGGGTGAGGACCCGGACGCGCCGGAGAACTTCCCCCGGGTGCTGACCATCTGGCGTGCCAACCTGCTGGGTTCGTCGGCCAAGGGCAACGAGTACTTCCTCAGACACCTGCTCGGCACCGACCATTCGGTCCGGGCGGCCGAGGCGCCGCCGGACGCCCGTCCCCGGGACGTCGTGTGGCGGGACGAGGCCCCCGAGGGCAAGCTCGACCTGCTGCTCACCCTGGACTTCCGGATGACCAGCACGACCGTCTTCTCCGACGTCGTCCTGCCCGCCGCGACCTGGTACGAGAAGCACGACCTGTCCAGCACGGACATGCACCCCTTCGTGCACGCCTTCAATCCGGCGATCGCCCCACCGTGGCAGACCCGCACCGACTGGGACGCCTTCCACACCATCGCCAAGGAGTTCAGCCGTCAGGCCGCCGAACACCTGGGCGTCCGCAAGGACGTGGTCGCCGCCGCGCTGCAGCACGACACCCCCGACGAGATGGCCACCCCGCACGGCCGCGTACGCGACTGGAAGGCGGGGGAGTGCGAGCCGGTCCCCGGACGCACCATGCCGAAGCTCGTGACGGTGGAACGCGACTACGCGGCCGTCGCCGACAAGATGGGCGCCCTCGGCCCGCTGCTGGACAGCCTGGGCGCGACCACCAAGGGCGTCACCTTCAAGGTCGACCGCGAACTGGAGTACCTGCGGCACAAGAACGGCACCGTGCGCGGCGGCGCGGCCGACGGGCGGCCCTCCATCGCCCGCGACGTGCATGCCTGTGAGGCGATCCTCGCCCTGTCCGGCACCACCAACGGACATCTGGCCACCCAGGGCTTCCACACCCTCGAAGCCCGCACCGGAACCCGGCTGGCGGACCTGGCAGCCGAGCACGAGGGCAAACAGATCACCTTCGCCGACACCCAGGCCGCCCCGGTACCCGTCATCACCTCACCGGAGTGGTCCGGTTCGGAGACCGGTGGCCGCCGCTACTCCCCGTTCACCGTCAACGTCGAGCGGCTCAAGCCCTGGCACACCCTCACCGGCCGCCAGCACTTCTATCTCGACCACGACTGGATGACGGCCCTCGGTGAGCAACTGCCCGTCTACCGGCCGCCATTGAACATGCACGCTCTGTTCGACGAGCCCCGCGTCGGGGACACGGGCGAACTGGGCGTGACAGTTCGCTACCTGACCCCGCACAACAAGTGGTCCATCCACTCCGAGTACCAGGACAACCTGTTCATGCTGTCCCTGTCCCGGGGCGGCCCGTCCATCTGGATGAGCACGCGGGACGCGGCGAAGATCGGCGTGCGGGACAACGACTGGATCGAGGCCGTCAACCGCAACGGCGTCGTCGCCGCCCGCGCGGTCGTCTCGCACCGCATGCCCGAGGGCACCGTCTACATGCACCACGCCCAGGACCGCCTCATCGACGTCCCCCGCACCGAGACCACCGGCCGGCGCGGCGGCATCCACAACTCCCTCACCCGCCTGCTGATCAAACCCAGCCACCTCATCGGCGGCTACGCCCAGCTCTCCTACGCCTTCAACTACCTCGGCCCGACCGGAAACCAGCGCGACGAGGTCACGGTCATCCGCCGCCGCGCCGACCAGGAGGTGGAGTACTGACATGCGCGTGATGGCCCAGATGGCGATGGTGATGAACCTCGACAAGTGCATCGGCTGCCACACCTGCTCGGTCACCTGCAAACAGGCGTGGACCAACCGCACCGGCGTCGAGTACGTGTGGTTCAACAACGTCGAGACCCGCCCCGGACAGGGCTACCCCCGCCGCTACGAGGACCAGGACACCTGGAAGGGCGGCTGGGAACTCAACAAGAAGGGCCGCCTCACGCTGAAGGCGGGCGGCCGGTTCAAGAAGCTGATCACCATCTTCTCCAACCCCGTCCTGCCGTCGCTCGACGACTACTACGAGCCCTGGACGTACGACTACGAGACCCTCACCAACGCCCCGCTGCAGGAACACACCCCGGTCGCCCGCCCCAAGTCCCTGATCACCGGCAAGGACATGAAGATCTCCTGGTCGGCCAACTGGGACGACGACCTCGGCGGATCGGCCGCGACCAGCGAGAAGGACGTCCTGCTGAACGAGGTCTCCGAGAAGATCAAGTTCGAGTTCGAGCAGACCTTCATGTTCTACCTGCCGCGCATCTGCGAGCACTGCCTCAACCCGTCCTGCGCGGCCTCCTGCCCCTCCGGCGCGATCTACAAGCGGGAGGAGGACGGCATCGTCCTGGTCGACCAGGACCGCTGCCGGGGCTGGCGGATGTGCGTGACCGGATGCCCGTACAAGAAGGTGTACTTCAACCACCGCACCGGCAAGGCCGAGAAGTGCACCTTCTGCTTCCCGCGCGTCGAGGTCGGACTGCCCACCGTCTGCTCCGAGACCTGCGTCGGCCGGCTGCGCTACATCGGCCTCGTCCTCTACGACGCCGACAGGGTGCTGGAAGCCGCCTCCACCCCCGACGACACCGGCCTCTACGAGGCCCAGCGGCAGGTCTTCCTCGACCCGCACGACCCCGAGGTGATCGCCGCGGCGGAGCGTGCGGACATCCCGCGGGACTGGATCGAGGCCGCCCAGCGCTCCCCGGTCCACGCGCTGATCAACACGTACAAGGTGGCGCTGCCGCTGCACCCGGAGTACCGCACCCTGCCCATGGTCTGGTACATCCCGCCGCTCTCCCCGGTCGTCGACGCCGTCCGCGACACCGGCCACGACGCCGAGGACCACCGCACCCTCTTCGCCGCCGTCGACGCCCTGCGCATCCCCGTCGACTACCTCGCCCAGCTCTTCACCGCCGGCGACCCGGCACCCGTGGACGCGGTGCTGCGCCGCCTCGCCGCCATGCGCGCCTACATGCGCGACATCAACCTCGGCCGCGAGCCGGACGCCGCCATCCCCGCGTCCGTCGGCATGGGAGAGGAGCAGATGTACGACATGTACCGGCTGCTCGCCCTCGCCAAGTACGACGAGCGGTACGTCATCCCGCCCGCCCACGCCGAACAGGCCCACAGTCTGGAAGAGCTGGCCACCGAGTGCAGCCTCGACTACGAGGGCGGCCCCGGCATGGGCGGCTCCGGCCCCTTCGGCGAAACCTCCGGCGGGGCCGCTCCGATCGCCGTGGAGAACTTCCACGCCCTGCGCGACCGGCAGACCTCCGACACCCCGGCCGCGCCCACGGCCAAGGCCACCCGCGTCAACCTCCTCAACTGGGACGGCAAGGGCTCGCCACCCGGCCTGTTCCCGGAGCCACCTCCCGGCTCAGACGACGGCGGCGACGCGGACAGCGGCGGGGAGGTCGAACCGAAGCCATGAAACGGACGTTCTCACGCACCGCTCGAACCGCTCGCACCGAGCCCTGGCACTCTCCCGCCTGGCAGGCCCAGTCGCTGCTGCTCGCCTACCCCGACGAGCAGTTCGAGCAGCGTCTGGCGCTGGCCGCCCGGGTCGCCGCCACGCTGCCGGAACCGGTCGCCCGCCCCCTGCTCCGCTTCACCGCGCACGCCGAGCGGACCGCCCTCACCGATCTGGCGGCCGCCTACGTGGCCACCTTCGACCACCGCAAACGCTGCTGCCTCTACCTGACCTACTACGCCCACGGCGACACCAGAAAGCGCGGCATCGGCCTGCTGCGGCTCAAGCAGGCCTACGCCGCGGCCGGCTGGCGTCTGGCCGACGACGAACTGCCCGACCACCTGGCCGTCGTCCTCGAGTTCGCCGCCACCGACCCGGCCGCGGGAATCGGTCTGCTGTCCGAACACCGGGCCGGACTGGAGCTGCTGCGTCTGGCCCTGAACGACGACGGCTCGCCCTGGGGCCACCTCCTGGACTCCGTCTCCGCCACCCTGCCGGCCCTCGCCGGCGACGAACGCGAAGCCGTCCTCCGGCTCGCCGCCGAAGGCCCGCCCGAGGAACAGGTCGGTCTCGACCCGTACGCGGCCCCCGTGTTCCTGCCCGACCCCGTCGTAGGAGGCCCCCGATGACCGCGTCCGCGCAGCCCCTCACCCTGGCGGCGGAGGCAGGCGCCGGCGGCACCCTGCTGTGGGTCGTCCTGCCCTACGTCTCCCTCGCGATCTTCGTCCTCGGTCACATCTGGCGCTACCGCTACGACAAGTTCGGCTGGACCACCCGCTCCTCGCAGCTGTACGAACGGCGCCTGCTGCGCATCGGCAGCCCGCTGTTCCACTTCGGCATCCTCGTCGTGCTCCTCGGCCACATCGGCGGCCTGGTCATCCCCAAGAGCTGGACCGAAGCGGCCGGGATCAGTGAACACACGTACCACGTCGGCGCGGTCGTCCTCGGCACGATCGCGGGCGTCGCCACGGTCGGCGGGCTGGCCATCCTGGTCTACCGCCGACGGACCGTCGGCCCGGTCTTCTCCGCCACCACCCGCAACGACAAGGCCATGTACGTCTCCCTGACGGTGACCATCGTGCTGGGCCTGGCCGCGACCGTGGCCGCGAACGTCGTCGGCGGAGGGTACGACTACCGCGAGACCATCTCCCCCTGGTTCCGGTCCATCTTCTACTTCCAGCCCGACCCGGCCCTGATGTCCGGCGCCCCCGTACTGTTCCAGCTGCACGCCCTCAGCGCCCTGCTGCTGTTCGCGGCCTGGCCGTTCACCCGGCTCGTCCACATGCTCACCGCACCGCTGGGCTACCTGACCCGCCCCTACATCGTCTACCGCAGCCGTGACGTCCGGCTCGGCGCCCGGGCCCCGCACCGTGGCTGGGAACGCACCGGTTCATGACCGCCGGTCCCGTTGCCCGGTGCGGCGGGCAAGTCCTCAACGCCTCCCGGCAGGAGCAGGCGTTCACGAGTGGCGCCGCGGTCCCGTGGGCCGGTCGGAAGCGATCACAGGGGACCATCGGCCTTCCTCGGTGGACCGGTAGCCACTGATCGGCGCGCTCCCGCCGCAGCAGGATCGGTCATGGATCGAATCGCCTGCTGAGAACGGCCGACACCAGGAGCGCCGCCATGCCCTCGACCTCAAGAAAATCCGAGTCCCCGGGTGGGGCAGGCACGGATCGCCGTCCCAGTGCGGCATCCTCGCTGGGCTTGCCGGCAGCCACCGCCCTGGTGATCGGCAGCATCATCGGAACCGGGGTCTTCGCGCTTCCGTCCGCACTCGCGCCGTACGGGCCGATCTCCCTCGTGGCGTTCGCGGCGGTCACGCTCGGCGCCCTGGCGCTGGCGATGACGTTCGGAGCGCTGTCCAAGCGCACCTCGTCCAGCGGGGGACCTTACGTCTACGCCCGGGAAGCTTTCGGGGAATTCGCCGGGTTCCTCAACGCCTGGTCGTACTGGATCACCGCCTGGGCAGGCAACGCGGCGATCGTGGTGGCATGGGTCGGGTACGTCGAAGTGTTCGTCAACACCGACCACCGGGTGGGCGGTTCGGTGTTGATCGCCCTGGTGGGGCTGTGGATCCCCGCAGCCGTCAACCTCACCGGCGTGCGGAACACGGGCGCCTTCCAGGTGATCACGACCGTGGTGAAGTTCGTACCGCTGATCTTCATGGCCACCATCGGGCTGCTGTTCGTCGACCCTGACAACTTCGGTCCCTTCAATGCCAGCGGGCACTCGACGCTGGGGGCGATATCGGCGGCCGCGGCCATCGCGCTCTTCAGCTACCTCGGGCTGGAGGCCGCCTCGGTGGTCGCCGGGCGGGTACGGGACCCCGGGCGCAACGTGTCCCGCGCCACCGTCTACGGAACGTTGGCCTGCGCGGTCATCTACATCCTGGGCACGCTCGCCGTCTTCGGTACCGTCTCGCACGGCGCGCTGGGCTCGTCCACCGCACCCTTCACCGACGCCGCCAACAACATCTTCGGCGGAACATGGGCGGGTAACACCGTGGCCGTGGCGGCCATCGTCTCCGGCATCGGCGCACTCAACGGCTGGACGATGCTCTGCGCGGAGATGCCGTACGCGGCCGCCCGCGATGGACTCTTCCCCGGTGCCTTCGCCCGGACGCGGGGCGTCGGCGGCGTACCGGTCTTCGGCATCGTGGTCTCCACCGTGCTCGCCTCCTTGATCACGGTGTTCAGCTACACACGCTTCGAGGACGTCTTCACCAAGATCGTCCTGCTGAGTGTGCTCACCGCGGTGATTCCCTATCTGTTCTCCGCCGCCGCACAGCTGTACTGGGTCCTGGTCCGCGGCCGGGACGGAGTCACGCTCGGCCGGCTGATCCGGGACGTCACCGTCGCCGCACTCGCCATGGCTTTCTCCTACTGGTCGATCCAGGGCAGCGGCTACCAGACGGTCTACTACGGCCTGTTCGTGTTGTTGCTCGGCCTGCCGGTGTACGTCTGGCTCAAGCGCACCCGCCAAGAGGGCGGGGCGCTCGACGAAGCCGCGCCTGCGGCGTCCGACGTCCCGCCCGGCTCGGCCGCGGCAGTCCCTCCTGCCCCACGAGCACCGGAGACCAGGTCCGCTCGTCTGCCCGGTCGCCGGACGACGGTCGTTCGCTTCCGCGGAAGCGCCCGGCGCGACCAGCACTGACCACTCACCACCCCCTTCTCCCTGGAGCTTGCGACCATGACCGTCTTCCACGTCGACTCCGAGGTCGGCCGACTTCGCCAGGTCATCCTCCACCGGCCTGGACTCGAACTCTCCCGCTTGACGCCTCGCAACGTCGACGCCCTGCTGTTCGACGACATCCTGTGGGCCAAGCGTGCCCGCGAAGAGCACGACGCCTTCGCCCAGGCCCTGCGGGACCAGGGTGTACGCGTCCACTACTTCGCCGATCTGCTCGCCGAGGTCCTCGACATGGCCGAGGCCCGCACCTGGCTCCTGGACCGGATCATCACGCCGGGCGTCGTCGGCCCCGCCCTCGCGGAGCCGATACGGCACCTGTGTGCCGACCTCGACGGTGAGACACTCGCCGGCTACCTGATCGGCGGCCTGCTGAAGGACGACCTGCCGCTGACCACTCCGAACAGCCTCTTCTGGAGCGCGCTCGGTGAGGAGGACTTCGCTCTCACCCCGCTGCCCAACCATCTGTTCCCACGCGACAACTCGTGCTGGATCTACGACCGGCTCTCCGTCAACCCCATGGCGAAACGCGCTCGGCGCCGGGAAAGCCTGCACGCCGCGGCCGTCTACCGCTTCCACCCGCTGTTCGCCGAGTCCGTCACCAGCCCTCTCCTGGACTGCTCCCCGGCGTCCGGCGGTCAGGGCACCCTGGAGGGCGGTGACGTCCACATCCTCGGCAACGGCACGGTCATGGTCGGCATGGGCGAACGCACCACTCCCCAAGCCGTCGAGACCCTCGCCACCCGCCTCTTCGCCGAGGGCACGGCCGAGCGCCTGCTGGCGGTCCAACTCCCCGCCACACGGGCGTACATGCACCTGGACACCGTCCTGACCATGGTCGACAGGGACGCCTTCGCCGTCTATCCGGGCCTGGCCGACTCCCTGCGCTCCTGGTCCTTGGTGCCCAGTACGGATCGTGACTGCGGCTTCGACGTCAACGCCGAGTCCGATCTCGCCACCGCCCTGGCCGAGGCCCTCGACCTGGACAAGGTCCGCATGCTGTCCGCACCCCAGGACGTACGCGCGGCCGAACGTGAACAGTGGGACGACGGCAGCAACTTCCTCGCCGTGGCCCCCGGCGTCGTCGTCGGCTACGAGCGCAACGTGACCACCAACACCTACCTGCGCAAACAGGGCATCGAAGTGATCACCATCGCCGGTGCCGAACTCGGCCGCGGCCGGGGCGGTCCCCGCTGCATGAGCTGCCCCGTCGAACGCGACCCGGTCGTCTGACCCCCGACCACGAGGAACCGCCGTGAGCATCGACCTGCGGGGCCGCTCCTACCTGAGCGAGCTCGACTTCACCGCACCGGAGATCAGGCACCTCCTGGATCTCGCCGCCGACCTCAAGAAGGCCCGGCTCCTGGGCACCGAGCGGCCGCGCCTGACCGGCCGGCACCTGGCCCTGATCTTCGAGAAGACCTCGACACGTACCCGCTGCGCCTTCGAGGCCGCCGCGGCCGACCAGGGAGCCGCCACCACCTACCTCGGCCCCGGGGACACCCACCTCGGCGTCAAGGAATCCGTCGCCGACACCGCCCGCGTCCTCGGCCGCATGTTCCACGGCATCGAGTACCGCGGCTCGGGCCAGTCCGTCGTCACCGGCCTCGCCGAACACTCCGGTGTGCCGGTCTTCAACGGGCTGACCGACACCAGCCACCCCACCCAAAGCCTCTGTGACGTCTTCACGATGACCGAACAGAGCCCGAAGCCTCTCGCGGAGATCAGCTACTGCTACCTCGGTGACGCCCGCAACAACATGGGCAACTCCCTCCTGTCCATGGGCGCACTGCTCGGTATGGACGTGAGGATCGCCGCCCCCAGAGCGCTGTGGCCCGAATCCGGTCTCGTCACCGCGTGCCGCTCCCTCGCCGCCGGCAGCGGTGCCCGCATCACCCTGACCGAGGACGTGAACGAGGCCGTCCGCCGTGCCGACTTCCTCCACACCGACGTGTGGGTGTCCATGGGCGAACCGGCAGAGACCTGGCGGGAGCGCGTCGAACTGCTGCTGCCCTACCGCGTCGACGCCAGGACGATGGCGGCCACCGGCAAGCCGGACACCCGGTTCATGCACTGCCTGCCGTCACTCCACGACCGCAGCACCCGCCTGGGCAGGCAACTCTTCGACACCTACGGACTGGATGGCCTCGAAGTCACCGACGACGTCTTCTCCTCGTCCGCATCCCTTGTCTTCGACCAGGCCGAGAACCGGCTGCACACCATCAAGGCCGTGCTCGTGGCCACTCTGGAGGACTGAACCATGCGCATCGTCGTCGCCCTCGGCGGCAACGCCCTGCTGCACCGGGGCGAACGCCCCGACGCCGCGGTGCAGCAGGCCAACATCGACAGGGCCGTCACCGCTCTCGCCGCACTCGCCCGTGACAACGAACTCGTCATCACGCACGGCAACGGCCCCCAGATCGGCCTGCTGGCCCTCGAAAGCGCGGCTGATCCCGCCCTGTCCACTCCCTACCCTCTGGACGTCCTGGGCGCTCAGACACAGGGCATGATCGGATCGTTGCTCGCCCGGGCCCTGCGAGGCGCCCTCCCTGGACGGCAGGTCGCCGCGCTCGTCACCCACACCGTGGTCCGTGCGGGCGACCCGGCCTTCGAGCGGCCCACCAAGTTCGTCGGCCAGATCTATTCGCGGGAGGTGGCGCACGTCCTCGCCCGCAAGCGCGGCTGGCACATCGCCAAGGACACCGGGGGATGGCGCCGCGTCGTCCCGTCCCCGGCGCCCGAGACCATCGTGGAGACGGACACCGTCCACGCCCTGCTGAGCAGCGGAACGCTGGTCGTCTGCGCCGGCGGCGGAGGCGTCCCCGTGACGGCCGATCACGACACGGGGGAGCTGACCGGGGTCGAAGCCGTCGTCGACAAGGACTTCACCGCCGCTCTCCTGGCCGAGGAACTCAAGGCGGATCTCCTGCTCATCCTCACCGACGTCCCGAACGTGTACACCGACTTCGGCACGCCTCGCCAGCAGCCCGTGCTCGACGTGACCCCCGCGCAACTTCGGGACAGCACCTTCCCCGAGGGTTCGATGAAGCCCAAGACAGAGGCCGCTGCCCGGTTCGTGGAACGGACCGGTGGCCTGGCCGCGATCGGAGCGCTCGACGCCGCGTACGCCATCGCCCACGGAACATCGGGGACGCTCGTACGACCCGAACTCCCCATCGGATGACAGGCGGCGGGCGGCGAACCGGCGAGCCGGATTCCGGGACGGTCGGCTCCTGGCCAGGGTCCGGTGGCCCCTGCTGTCACCGCCTGACGGGATCGAGACTCGAAGCAGCCTGAAGGAGGATTTCCATGACCCACACCATCACCGTCGGACTGGACGGCTCGCCGGCGAGCCTGGCTGCCGCAGACTGGGCGGCGCACGAGGCACAGCTCCGGGACCTGCCTCTGAGGCTGGTGACCGCGTGGGAGTGGCAAGCCCCCGCCTTCGCACCGGGGACCGGAGCCGGTGTGCCGGTGCCGCCGAGCGACCTGCGGCGGGCATCGGCACAACACCTGCTGGCCCAGGCACGCGCCCGCGTCGGTGAAGCCCGCCCCGGTCTGCGGATCGACACGGACGAGATCCCCGGTCTGCCCGTCCCGGCTCTGCTGAAGGCCGCCGAGGAGGCAGAGCTACTGGCGCTGGGATCCCGGGGGCTGGGCAGGGCGGCGGGATACCTGCTCGGATCCGTCTCCCATGCCGTCCTGGCCTCGTGCGAGCGGCCCGTCGTCCTCGTCCGTGCTGCCGAGCACGGCGAGGAGGAGGCGCCGCCGGAGACCTCGGCACGCGAGGTCTTCCCCGTCTCCGGCCACCCAGACGTCGTCCTGGGCCTGGACCTGAACAAGCCCAATGACGCGGTGATCGACTTCGCCTTCGACACGGCTTCACGGCGCGCTGCACGCCTGCGGATCATTCACGGCTGGACGCTGCCGCCCTACTACTACGGCGGCACGCTCATGCCCGACCTGAACGACGGCATGGTCGAGCAGGTACGGAGCGAACTGTCCGACGTCCTGCGGCCGTGGCAGGACAGGTACCCCGCTGTGGAGGTTCACGCGCAGGCCACGATCGGTGGTGCCGGACACCACCTGGTCGACGCCTCCTACGACGCCGCCCTCGTGGTGGTGGGCAGGCAGAACCGCCGGGCGGCGATCGGCGCTCATATCGGTCCGGTGACCCAGGCGTTGCTGCATCATGCCGCTGCTCCGGTGGCGGTGATCTCGCACGACTGACCGAGAGGGACTGCCCAGGACAGCGAGCACGACGAGGCAGCCTTCCCCCTGTCCGACCCTCGGCTCGCCTGTACGCGATGGGTGAGACACCGCCGCGTACAGGCGGCTGTTCTGTCTCCGGTGGTGGCCGAAGGTCCCTGTGGATCGGGGCTGTTGAGTCCCTGGGGTGCGGACCTACGGCGTCGGGTGCGGGGTGGTGGGGGGCGGGAGAGTGGGTGGTGTCAGGAACCAGCCGGATCCTCTCCGAAGGAGTCACTGTCATGTCCGTGCACCAGCCCACACATCGTGGTTCAGGTTTCCATCTGCCGTCGTTCCGCGGGAACCGCGCCGTTTCCGCGCCGGGGGAGGCGGTGTCGGCGGAGGCCGGCGCGTTCACCGCACGGGCCGGCGTGCTCGCCTCGGTGCGGGTGCTGATGGGGTTCGTCTTCCTGTGGGCGTTCCTCGACAAGACGTTCGGCTTCGGTTACGCCACCGCCTCGGGGAAGGGCTGGGTCGACGGTGGTTCGCCCACCGAGGGCTTCCTCGGGCACGTCGCGGTCGGTCCGATGGAGTCGACGTTCCATGCCTGGGCCGGGGCGGCGTGGGCGGACTGGCTGTTCATGCTCGGCCTGCTCGGGATCGGGCTGGCGTTGACCGCCGGAGTGGCGCTGCGCCTGGCGGCGCTGGCGGGGTCGGTGATGATGGCGCTGATGTGGGTGGCGGAGTGGCCGCCGGCGAAGCACCTGTCGGACGGGTCGGCGAGCATGTCGACGAACCCGTTCGTCGACTACCACCTGATCTACGCGGTGGTCCTGATCGCGCTGGCCGCGGTCTCGGCCGGTGACGCGCTGGGTCTGGGCCGGCTGTGGGCCCGGCTCCCGATCGTCCGTGACCACCGGTGGCTGCGCTGAACACGGCCGGTGGGGCGGCTCCTCCCAAGGACCCGTCCCACCGACCTGCCACGCCACCGCCCCCGTCGACGTCGTCGCGCACGACTGACGCGGCCGGCCAAGAGACACCGAAGGAGAAGGCATCATGAAGGCAGCGGTCGTCCGGGAGTTCGGCAAGCCCCTGGTCATCGAGGAGCGCCCCGACCCCGAACCCGGCCCCGGACAGGTCCGCGTCCGTGTCGAGGCGTCCGGTCTGTGCCACACCGACATCCACGCCGCGCACGGCGACTGGCCCGTCAAGCCCACTCTGCCGTTCGTGCCCGGCCACGAGGGCGTCGGCCTCGTCGAGAAGCTCGGCGAGGGCGTGACCCACCTCGCCGTGGGACAGCGCGTCGCGGTGCCCTGGCTCGGCAAGGCGTGCGGACGGTGCGAGCACTGCCGGTCCGGCTGGGAGACCCTCTGCGAGAGTCAGATCAACACCGGGTACGGCTGCGACGGCGGGTACGCCGAGAAGATGCTCGCCTGGGCCGACTTCGCCCAGCCGGTGCCCGAGGGCGTCAGTGCCCTGGACGCCGCCCCTCTGACGTGCGCGGGTGTCACCACCTACAAGGCGCTCAAGGTCGCGGACGTCCGGCCCGCCCAGCTCGTCGCCATCTCGGGCGTGGGCGGACTGGGCCACCTGGCGGTGCAGTACGCGAAGATCGCCGGGGCGCGGGTCGCCGCGATCGACGTCACCGACGACAAGCTCGCACTCGCCCGGGAACTGGGCGCGGACATCATCGTCGACGCCCGCACCCAGGACGTCGGCGCCGAGCTGAAGCGGCACGGCGGCGCGCACGCGGCTCTCGCCCTCGCCGTGAACCCGGCCGCCTTCACAGCCGTCAACTCCGGGCTGCGGCGTGGCGGGAAGCTCGTGATGGTGGCCCTGCCGGCACACGGCACCCTCCCGGTCCCGATCTTCGACACCGTCCTGAACGGTACTTCGGTGATCGGCTCCATCGTCGGCACCCGCCAGGACCTCGCCGAGGTCTTCCAGCTCCACGCCGAGGGCCGCACACGGGTCATCCTGGAGACCCGCCCGCTCACCGCCGTCAACGACTGCATCGACGAGGTCCTGCGCGGTCAGGTCAAGGCCCGCATCGTGTTCGACCTCGGCGCCGGAGGCTGAGAACGATGTCCCTGCCCGTGGTCGTCGGCGTCGACGGTTCCGAGCCGAGCGTGCGGGCCGTCGACCGGACGGCCGACGAAGCCGCCCGGCACGGAGTACCCCTGCGGATCGTCCACGCCTACCGCTGGGACCGCCATGAGGGTGCCTCACTCGCCCGAGAGATCGGCAAGCCGTCGGGTCACGTCACCTCCGACGACATCCTCGTCGTCGCCACCCGCCGTGCCCGTCGTCACCACCCGGACATCCCCGTCACCACCGAAGCGGTGGCCGAGGAACCGGAGTACGTCCTCTTGCGCGAGGCGCGCCACGCCTCCGTCGTGATCGTGGGCCACCGCGGGCGCGGCGAACTCGCCGACCTCCCGCTCGGCTCCGTCAGCCTGGCCGTGGCCACCGCGGCGGACTGTCCGGTCATCGTGACGCTGGCCCACGCCGCCCGACGGGCCGCCTGGCTCGCCCGGCCTGTCGGCACCGTGCCGGACGTGGACGACAGCGACACCTCCCGTGCGCACGCCCTGGCGGACGACTTCCTCGGCCGGCAGCCGGACGGGGGCTGGCTGGACCCGCGTGCCTGCGCCGAACTCCTCTCCTGCTACGGCATCCCTCAGCAGCCCTGGGCCAGGACGGCGTCTTCGGCCCCCTCGTCGTCCTCGGTCCGTGGGGGCACGGCGACAGAGGTGCTCGCCGACCACGCCGCCCGCCTCGCACCGCTCACCGGTCAGGACGTGCACGACCTGATCACCGCCCAGCGCCGCGTCCCCCTGCTCTTCGGCACGCAAGGCGGCGGCCCCCTCGACCTGGAAGGGCTGGAGCGGGTACTCCACCGGCTGTCCCGGATGGCCGTGGACCTGCCGCAGCTCGCCGAGGCCCTTTTCAATCCGGTCCCCGCCACACCGGGCGGGGTCACCGTTCTCGACGCGCGGATACGCCTGCTGCCCGTCGGCCGCAGGACCCCTGTCCGCGCCGACTGCGCTGAGGAGGAACAGACATGAGGAACCAGAAGGTCGGCTCCGTGATGACCACCGAGGTGATCCGCGCCGAGTACGGCACCCCCTTCAAAGCCGTCGCCGGGCTGCTCTCGGAACACCGCGTCAGCGGACTGCCCGTGGTGGACGACGACCAGCACGTCATCGGCGTCGTCTCCGAGACGGACCTGATGCTCCACCAGGCTGCGACGCCGCTCGCCTACGAGCTGCCCCCGCGGTTCCGCCTCGCGCGGCTGACACCCCGCGCCCGCCGGCAGGCGGCCAAGGCCCGGGCGCGCACGGCCGGCCGCCTGATGACCGCTCCCGCCGTCAGCGTGCACGCCGAGGACACCGTCGTGGAGGCCGCCCGCACCATGGTCGAGCACCGGGTGAACCGGCTCCCGGTACTCGACGAGGACGACCGCCTGGTCGGCATCGTCACCCGGCACGACCTGCTGCAGACCTTCCTGCGACCCGATGCGGAGATCCGCGAGGAAGTGATCCGCGACGTGCTGGAGCGCGGGCTGTGGCTGGTCAGCGGCAGCGTCGACGTCACCGTCACGGAGGGAGTCGTCACGCTGGAAGGCCAGCTGGAGCGGAAGAGCGAGACCGAGTCAGCGGTGGCCATGACCCGTAGGACCGACGGAGTCGTCGACGTCGTGGACAGGCTCACCCACCGCTTCGACGACTCCGAGTTCCGGGACACACGCGTGCCGGGCGGTGTCGCGGACGACTGGCTACGGCGCCTGTGAGAGGAGGCGGACCCCTCATGGAGCAGAAGGTGCTGGTCGCCTACGGGTCGGCCAACGGGTCGACGGAGGAGATGGCCGAGGCCGTGGCGAGGGTGCTGCGGAGGACGGAGATCACGGCCGAGGTGCTGCCCGCCCGGTCGGTGACGGACCTGGACCGCTATGGGGCTGTGGTGGTCGGCGGTGCCCTGTACGCCGGGCGCTGGCACAAGGACGCCAGGCGCTTCGTACGGCGGCACCGCGGAGCTCTGGCGCACCGGCCGGTGTGGTTCTTCAGCTCCGGACCACTCGACCCGACGGCCTCGCAGCGGGACATTCCGCCCGTGCCGGGTGTCAAGAGGGCCATGGCCGGGCTCGACGCCCGCGGGCATGCCACCTTCGGCGGTTGCCTCACCGAAGGCGCGCAAGGCCGCGTCGCCCGCATGATCCTTCGCAACGGCAAGGGCGGTGACTTCCGCGACTTCGCCGCCGTCGAGCACTGGGCGGCGGGCCTGGCGAAGGAGCTCGGTGCCATGGCGCACGGGTGAACAACGCTGGCGGTACGGGCCGTCGTGCCCCCGAGGTCCGGTATCCCGGCGTCGGGGGCACGGTCATGACCACGAGCCGACGGAAGGAATGCTCGGGCGCGCCCGAGCACCTGGTCGGTGAACCGGTCGGCCGTCAGCCACACACACGGGCTGCGGGGAGTGGGGGTGGACCAGGTCATCGCAGATTCCGGCGTGGCGAAGTCCACGCCCTGCACACACTTCCGCACCAAGGACGATCTCCTCGCTGCCTCCCTTCGGCGCACGGACGAGTCGTGGATGGGGCGGTTGCAGGAGGCGGCCGGAGCCGCAGGGGCCGGCCCAGCTCAACAGCTGGTGGGTCTGTTCGACGCGCTGCCGGCTTCCTTCGACCGCCACGGCTTCTTCGGCTGCCCCTTCATCAGTGCCGCGGTCGAGGCCGAGCCGGAGTCCAAGGCCCACGCGGCCACCGTTGAGCACACCCGGCGCCGCCAGGAGTGGCTGACGGGCCTCGCCGGAGCCGCGGGAGCCGCGGAGCCGGCTGTTCCGGCCGCACATCTCGGGCTACTCATCGACGGCGCGCTGGCCTCCGGGCGCCTGCTGCAGGACCGCGCGGTCGTCGACGCCGCCAAGACGGCCGCCCGGGCCGCCATCCTCACCCGGACCGCACAAACCCCACGACCGCCACGTGAGGGGCCCGCGCGGCGGATGCCTCGACGCCCGACGGGTCACTGCGAGCCCGCCGCCGACGAAGGAACACCGACCCTGCGGGCCGGGCGCGGCTTATGGTTGCGTCGCTCGTCGTGCTCCGTGCCCGGCGTGTCAGTCGGCCTGACGCACCACGTCGCCGTCCGGCGGATCGAACTCGACATCGACCACCCCCTCGACCGCGCGGACCAGACGGGCGGCCACGGGCACCAACGAGGTGTCCCGCAGACGGCCGCTGAGCGTCACCCTGCCGCCGGAGACGCGGACCTGGACAGGTTGCGGGGAGCCGGCGAAGAGGGGGGAGACGATCTCCTGGCGAATCTCGGCGGCGACTTCCTCGTCGGACCGCAGGAAGACCTTCAGGAGATCGGAGCGACTGACCACGCCTTCGAGAAGCCCCTCGGCGGTGGTGACGGGCAGTCGCTTGACCCGCCGCTGTGCCATGACCCGGGCGGCTTCCGCCAGTGTGGCGTCGGCGTGGACGGTGACGGCCGGTGTACTCATCAGTTCGCCCGCGGTCAGTGCGCCCGCTTTGGCCAGGTCGGGCAGCCGCCTCAACTGCGTGAAGCGGTCAGGGTCGCTGTCGCGGAATTCTTCTTTGGGCAGCAGATCTGCCTCCGACACGACACCGACGACACGCCCTTCGCCCTCCAGCACGGGCAAGGCACTGATCCTCCACTGCTGCATGAGCTCGACGATCTCTCTGAACGAGGCGCCGCGGCCCACGGCCACGACGGTGTGCGTCATGACATCGCTCACGAGATGCGGACCATGTGACATGAGGTTCCTCCTCGATGCGCCGGGTGTGCCGACAACGGTCTCTGCGAAGCCTTCGTAGACTTCGCGGGCCATGCTCATCAGCCGGTCCCGGTGGCCGACGGCCAGAGCCGTGGCCGTGTCGTTGGCCCTCGTCCTGTCCCCTTCGCCTCGTGTGGCTCGTTGTCCCGCGTGACCACGCACGGCTCGAGGCCAACGAGGGGTGCCGGCGGTGCAGTCCGGGCCCTGCTCAGGTGCCTGCTTCCAGCCTGTACGACAGGCGGCTGCTGCGGCACGGGTCATCCGGGTTCCGTCGCAGGGTCGTTCGGCCCCCGGAGCGTGGCCCGCGACCATGAGCACAGGGCTCTGCGCGACCGCTGTCGTGCGGTTGCGGCGGCCCGCGGGGAGCGGGGGACGCCTTCTGCGCCTCAGTACGAGTCCTCGCACGCTCCGAGGCAGGGGCTCGGTCGGGACGGCGCCTGCTTCACCCGCTGGCGCTTTGACCTGCGTACCTTCCTGCAAGAGGGGCGAGAGGTCAGTGGGACGCCTCGGGTGCCGGCGCGGGCAGGGGCGCCGAGCAGGTCGCCCGGCCGAACCCACCGCCGGCCGTGGCGCTCTGCATGTGCCGCCCGCGCACGGCGACCGCGCAGCGGACCTGACCGCCCTGCTCGCCCAGAGTGATGCTGATGACGGGGTTCTGGCCGAGAGGCACCTCGACCGTCTTCTTCCAGGGCAGTCGGGCGTCGGAGACGGTCTCCGCCGTGCCCTGCTCGCTCGTCCCCTGGTAGCTGAGGTCGACGGTTCCCTCGCCGGTCACCTCGTACGTCACCGGCGCGGTGGGGATCTCGGGCTCGGCCTTGCCCTCGTCGCCGCCACGCACCATACCGAACAGCGCGAAGCCGAGACAGAGCACGAGGAAGCCGACGGCCGAGATCAGCACGGGGCGCTTGGAGCGGGTCCTGCGTCCGCCGTCCCCGGCGTCGGCCGTCCCGGTCGTTCCGGGAGCGTCCGCGGCCGCCCCCGCGTGCTCGACGGTGGACGTGGAGGGCCCCGCCTCGCGCGTCTCGCTGCTCATCCGATCTCCCCTCGGCCGCGGGCCCGGACGGGCCCCGCCCGATCCAAAAGGGGCGGGGAGGCCCCTGTCAACCGATCCTGGTACCCGGTCAGGATTGGCCTGATCTCAACGCGTCACGCGCGGGAAGATCCTGCGGAGAAGAGGCGAAGCAGCAGTTCAGACCGCAACTGCCATGGTTTTAAGGCGAGTTGCGTAGATCGTCTGTGTGCTTGACATGGACAGGGTGTTCCTTGTGAACCTCGGCTGCCAACTGCCGCCCGGCAGCTGGTCCTTGGTTCCTTCGAAGGGAAACCGATGCACAGACCACGGGCCGTGAGGCTCTTGGCCTCGAGTGCGGCGCTGGCGATCCTCGCGACCGCCGCACCGATGACGCCGGCATTCGCGGCACCACCCGACACGGGACAACTCGCCGACAGCCTCCGCGGTCTCCTCGCCGAAGGGGACGCCGAACCAGCTGATCCGCCAGAGCTCCCCGACACCGATGTCCCGGCCAGTGACAAGCTGGCCAAGGCGAAGGCCACGCCGAAGGCCAAGCGTGTCAAGGAGCTGACGGGCCGGCGGACGCCGTACTCCCGTCACTGGCGCATGTCGGACGGGCGGATCCAGTCCGAGGTCTCGGCCCTGGCCACCGCCTACGAGACGGGCAAGGGTGAGGACTCCGAGTGGAAGCCGATCGACACCGCGGTCACCGACACCGGCCGGAAGGGCTTCGAGAAGGCGAACACCACCAACCTCGCCCGCACCTACTTCGGCTCACGGCCCGGTGAGCTGGTCCGCTTCGAGCTCGACGAGGGCCACTGGGTCGCCATCGGCCTCAAGGACGCGGGTGCCGCGAAGCTGACGCCGGCGGTCGACGGCAACAAGGTCACTTACCAGGACGCCCTGGGCCAGGGGATCGATCTCTCCTACACGGTCGGCAACGGCAGCGTGAAGGAAGACATCGTCCTCAACGAGCGTCCGAAGGGCGCCCCCTCCTTCGAGTTCACGCTCACCACGGGCGGCCTGACCGCGATATCGGAGAAGAACGGCACCATCTCGCTGTACGGCGAGAACTCCCCCGTCGGAGCCCCCGCGCTGGTGATCCCCGCGCCGTTCATGACGGACGCGAAGAAGGACGCCGGCTCAGCGTACGGCACCACCGGCACCGACGCCGTCCGCCAGGTGCTGTCCGGCAAAGAGGGCTCGTACCGCATCAGTCTGACGCCGGACGCCGAGTGGCTGGCGGCGCCGGAGCGCCAGTACCCGGTGACGGTCGACCCGACCGTCACGATCGCGCCGACTCCGACGCAGTCCGCGGACGCGATGATCTCCTCGGACGACCCCAGCGCCAACTATGCGGACCTCTGGCGCCTTTCGGTCGGCAACACCAGCACCGGCACGTCGCGTGCGCTGCTGAGGTTCGGGCTGTCCGGCATACCCGTCGGCACGCAGCTGGATTCGGCCGAACTGAAGCTGTACTACGACCAGACGCACACCACCGGCGCCACCGAGGTCCAGCTGGAGACGCACCGGGCCACCACGGCCTGGACCGAGACGGGCGCGACCTGGAACAGCGCCAAGGACATCACCGGGGAGCTGTCCGGCACGTCGGTCCTCGTCGACGACGGCGACTCCGGTACCACAGCCGCCCAGGGCGCCTGGCCCACCTCGGGGAACACCGCGTACACCCAGTACGCGACCGGGCAGGACTACCGGTACAACAAGGACGCCACGGCGGGTGACACGTACACCTGGCGGCCGAGCCTCCCCGAGGACGGCGAGTACCAGGTCGACGTGCACTACGTCCCGGCCTCCGACCGCGCCGCCGACGCGCCCTACACGGTGACGTACGACGGCGGCACCAAGACCTACCAGGTCGACCAGCGGGCAGGAACCGAGGGCGTCTGGAAGCCGCTGGGCAAGCACCCCTTCCAGGCCGGCACCACCGGCCAGGTCGTGCTCGGTGACGGCCCCGCCTCGACCTCCACGACCGTCCTCGCGGACGCGGTTCGCTTCACCAAGGGCGGTGTTGTCACCAAGCAGCCGCAGGCGGTCAACACCTGGCATTCCTTCCCGGTGACCAGGACCGTTCAGCAGTGGCTCGACGGCATGTACGACAACCACGGCTTCGTGGTGAAGGCCGCCGACGAGTCCGCGAGCGCCCCCAAGGGCGGCCCGCGCTACGAGGCCGCCGAATACGCCTACAAGGGAGAGGTCGCCAACTACCCGAAGCTGGTCCTCACCTGGGGCGACCAGGGCGTCGACGTCAACCCGCCGAAGGTCGTCCACTCCACCGGTGCCGAGCTGACCTGGCCCGCGTACACCGACCCGTCGACCTCGCCGGGTGACGACATCGTCGAGTACCAGGTCCACCGCAGCGTCTTCCAGCACTTCAAGCCGTCCTCGCAGACCCTGGTCTCCCCGGTCGCCAAGGACACTCGCGCCTACACGGACACCTCGGCCAGCCCCACCCCGGCCGACTCCGCCGAGGAGTTCGGCGACGCGTACTACTACATGGTCGCGGTGAAGACCGCGAACGGGCAGATCCTCCCGTCCGCCACGGAGCTGGTGCGTCTGCCCAAGGCCGGACGCACCACGGTGGTGCTGCAGTCCGGGCAGCGCGACACCACGCTCGCCTCGGCGGAGCCGTCCACCGGCCACGACACGCTGACCGACGTGGGGGTCGTCCACCCGTGGCTGTCGGTGGGCAACAACTCGGCCACGTACGGCACCACCCGTGCCGTGCTGAAGTTCCCCGGCATCAGCGAGATCCCGAGCAACGCCCGGGTCCTCGAGGCGCAGCTCAACATGTGGGGCTTCCAGACCACGACCGACTCGAACGGCGCGATCTACGAAGCTCGCGCCCTGACCCGTGACTTCGACGAGGCGACCGCGTCCTGGACGAAGGCGGACCCCACCACGTCGTGGACGACGGCCGGTGGCGACATGGACGCCGCCGTCTCCGACACGGTCGGCACGGTCAGCAACGACCCGGCACGGCAGTCGTGGTACATCACCTCACTGGCCCAGAGCTGGATCTCGGACCCCGCCGGCAACCACGGCGTGGCGGTCAAGCTGCGCGACGAGTCGCCGGCCGGCCCGCGGGAGCGGACGCTGTTCCTCTCCTCCGAGGCCGAGGAACCGCAGTTGCGCCCGCAGCTGGTCGTCACGTACCTGACGAAGTCGACGGAGGCGACGTACCACGCCCCGTACACGCCGTCCCGGATGATCCCGGGTGACGAGTACACCGTCGACGTCACCCTCACCAACACCACCACCGGCATCTGGGCGGCGGGCGACCACGCGCTCTCCTACACCTGGTCGCTCCCGGACGGCACCGACGCCACCACCGGCGGCAACCAGCTTCAGACGGCGCTGCCGGACGAGGTCCTGCCCGGCGACTCGGTCACCGTGCCGGCCAGGCTGAAGGCCCCGATCAACTCGGACTCGGGCAACAGGCGCCTGGACTACGTCCTGAAGTGGGGCCTGAAGAACACCGCGACCGGTACCTGGCTGTCCGACAGCGACGGCATCGCCCCGCTGGCGCAGAACGTCCGTACGGAGGACCCGACCTCCAACCAGCTCGGCCTGGAGAAGTTCTACTCCTACGCGGGCAAGAACACGGGCGCGGGTTCGTCGCTGATGACGAATCTGTACGCGGGCAACAGCGTCTGGCAGTACAACGCGTTCTCCAACCCGGGCCGCGGCGTCACCACCTTCGCCCGGTTCGCGTACAACTCCCAGGACACCTCCGACACGGTCCTCGGTCACGGCTGGTCGGCCCAGGCCGCGATGCCGCTGCGCCTGGGCGCCGCTCTGGACTTCCACCCCAACCCGAACCCGACCGAGGTCACCCTCCCCGACGGTGACGGAACCGCCCACGTCTTCCGCAAGCAGGCGGACGGGACGTGGCTGGCACCGGCGGGTGTGCACTACCTGCTGCGGCAGGGCACCGGCGTGGACTGCACCCCGGACAAGGACGGCGACCCGAAGGCCTGGTCGCTGACCCGACCGGACCGCACCCAGTTCTTCTTCGACTGCGACGGCTACCTGACGTCGATCGTCGACAAGAACGGCAACACACAGACGTACACGTACGCCGAGCGCAAGTCGAACAACAAGCCGGTCAAGTTCCTCACCTACATCGAGGACCCGGCCGCGCGTCAGTCGCTCACCGTCGAGTACTACACGAAGGCCGACACCAGCAGCCCGAAGATCATCGACCACGTCAAGTCGATGACCGACATCTCGGGCCGGAAGGTCACCTTCGAGTACTCCGACAAGGGCCTGCTCACCACCCTGACCGACGGTGCGGGCAGCGCGCAGCCCAAGGTGTTCCGCTTCACGTACGACATGGAGCAGGGCAACAAGAACGCCAAGCTGGTCAAGGTCACCGACCCGCGTGGCAACTCCACCTCGCTGGACTACTACTACCCGAGCGAGGGCGACGACCCGAAGTTCCACTGGAACACGCAGACGCTGACGGACCGCCTGGGCGGGACCACCGGCTATGTGTACACCGATCCGGACGGCACGGCGGGCTCGGTCGTCAACACCAAGGTGACGGACGCCGAGAACCACGACACGCAGTACGTGCTCGACGGGTACGGCCGCGCCACCCGGATGACCAACGCCAAGTCCGAGACCACCAGGACGGCCTGGGACACCGACAACAACGTGACGCGCCTGGAGGAGGCCAACGGCGCGGTCACCACGTGGAAGTACGACACCGGGACCGGCTATCCGCTGGAGACGAAGGACGCCGAGGCCAACAAGAACGGTACCGCGGCACAGACCCTCACCTACTCCTACGGGCTCGACGGCCATATCGCGGACCTCTTCGAGAAGAAGTCCCCGGAGGGCCGCACCTACCGCTTCGGCTACGACACCAAGGGCAACCTGACCTCGGTGACCGACCCCAAGGGCGTCGCATCCGCCGCCGAGGGCGACTACACCTCGCGCACGGAGTACGACGCGCTGGGACAGGTCGTCAAGGAGACCGACGCCAACGGGCACGCCACCCGGTACAGCGAGTTCGCGCCGGCCGGCTACCCGAAGACCATCACGGACGCGGCCGGCCACCCCTCGCACTTCGTCTACGACGTGCGAGGCAACGTCACCAAGGTGACCAACGCCCAGGGCGCCGAGGTCACCCAGACCTATGACGTGTTCGGCAGGCCGCTGGAGAAGCGCGAGCCCAAGGACCGGAAGGCAGGCGAGTTCATCGTCACGCCGGAGCCGGTCTACGACGCCAACGACAACATCACCAAGGCCTTCGCCCCCAACGGGACGGCGACCACGGCGGTGTTCGACAAGGCGGACCAGCGGATCGAGACGGTCAAGCCGTCCGACGAGCCCGGCGGTCCGGTGCGCAGGTCCACCTCCGTCTACGACAAGGTCGGCAACCTCGTCTCCGGTACCGGCGCGCAGGGCAACCTGACGGCGACCGAGGGCGACTACACCGCCACCACCACGTTCGACGCGATCTACCAGCCGATCGAGATGGTGGACGCCGAGGGCAACAGGGCGACGGTGGAGTACGACAACGTCGGCAACGTCGTCAAGGTCGTGGACGCGCGCAAGAACGCCACCGCGAACGCCGACGACTACACCACGCGCTACGAGTACGACCTGAACCACCGGGTCAAGCGCACGGTCGACGCCTTGGAGTGGGCCACCTCGGTCCGCTACGACAAGGACGGCCTCCAGATCGCGCAGACCGACGCGGAGGGCAACGAGTCGCTCGCGACGTACGACGAACGCGGCGCGCTCGTCGAGTCCAAGGTGCCGGTCAAGAAGGACGCCTCCGGAAACATCACCTACCGCACGACCACGTACGCGTACGACCAGGTCGGCAACCGTACGAAGACCACCACCCCGCGCGGTGTCGCCACCGGTGACGACGACGCGGACTTCATGTCGGAGACGGTCTACGACGAGCTGAACCGGGTCAAGGAGGAGCGCTCGCCCTACGACAAGGACGACGTGCTCTACTCCTCACCGGACTCGGTGTTCTACGAGTACGACTCCGTCGGCAACCTGAAGTCGGTCTCGGCTCCCCCGTCGGAGGGCCAGACGGTCCGCAACGTCACCGATTACACGTACTTCGACAACGGCTGGACACGTACGGCCAAGGACCCGTGGGACATCACCACGGCCTACGAGTACAACAAGCTCGGCCAGCAGACGAAGAACACGCTGACCTCGGCGGGCGGCTCCCAGCAACGCACCATGACCTGGGACTACTACCCGTCGGGCAACAAGAGGGCCCACTCGGACGACGGTGTGCCGGTCGGCAACCAGGTCGTCCTGGTGGACAGCTCGGACTTCAACAACACCGCGACCCAGGGCAACTGGTCGCGGACGCAGGCCGAGCAGCAGTACGGCTACGACACGTACTCACACCCCGCGGGCACCGGCACCTCGTCGATGTCCTGGCAGTTGAACATCCCGCAGAACGGCACCTACGAGGTGTTCGTCCGCCACCCGAAGATGACGGGTGCCGCCTCGGACGCCAAGTTCAAGGTCGACCACGACGGCGGCAGCACCACGAGGACCGTCGACCAGACCGCGAACACCGGTGTGTGGGTCTCACTCGGGTCCTACGCGTTCGTGGAGGACGGTCCGCAGAAGGTCACGCTGACCGACGCCGCCAACGGCACGGTGCTCGCGGACGCGGTGAAGCTGGTCCGCTCGAACTCCGGTGAGACGGACGACGAGAAGAAGGACTTCACCTACAGCTACAACGCGAACGGCAACATGACCGAGGTCCGTGACCTCTCGCCGGGCGCGAAGATCGACACGTACAAGATCTCGTACGACGGCCTCAACCACATCACCAAGGTGGAGGAGTCCGCGGGCGGCACGGTGAAGAACACCACCTCGCTGACCTACGACGAGAACGGCAACCCCGTCACGTCCACGCACGATCTGACCTGGACGAAGATCGAGTACGACGAGCGCGACATGGTCAAGAGGGTGACCAACGCCGACTCGCCCACCGCGGGCGATCAGCAGATCACCACGATGACCTACACCGGGCGCGGCCAGCTCCTGAAGCAGACCAAGCCCAACGGCAACACGCTCGACATGCGCTACTACCCCGACGGGTCGGTGGAGCAGTCGCTCGAGAAGACCTCGGGCGGCACCGTGGTGTCGCAGCACGACCTGGAGTACTCGCCCAACGGGCACCGCTCCAAGGACGTTCTGAAGCTGATGAACGCCGATGACAACTCGGCCTACATCAACAACACGTACACCTTCGACTACGACCCGCAGGACCGCATCACCAAGGTCACCAAGAGCGGCGACGACGCATCCACCGAGTCCTACCGCTACGACCGCAACAGCAACATCATCGAGCAGACGGTGGACAACGTCACCACCACCCAGCGCTACGACCGCAACCGCCTGTTGTCGGCGAGTTCGGGCGGGGTCACGTCCACCTACAACTACGACCCGCTGGGCCGGCTCGACACCGTCAGCACCGGCGGTCAGACCGTCGAGAAGCACTACTACGACGGCTTCGACCGTGAGGAGAAGGTCCGGCAGGGCGTGGGCGCCACCGCGGTGACCACCTCGTACGTCTACGACCCGTTCGACCGGACGGTCTCCCAGACCACCACGGGCGACCAGGGCAGGACCACGGCGTTCACCTACCTCGCCATGGACAAGACGCTCGTACGCGAAACGGTCGACGGCAAGGCGGACAAGGACTACCAGTACATAGCCGGTGGTCAGCGCGCCACGCAGATCAAGCACAAGGACGACGGCGGCAAGGAGGTCTCGCAGTACGTCACGAGTCCGCGCGGCGACGTCGAGGCGATCACGAAGGAGGACGGCAAGACCCGTTCCACGTACGGCTACACGGCCTACGGTTCGGACGACTCGTCCCAGATGACCGGTGCGGACAAGCCGGGCAGCGGGACCGAGGGCAAGAGCGACTACAACTCCTTCCGCTTCAACTCCTCGCGCTGGGACGGTGCCTCGGGCACGTACGACATGGGCTTCCGCAACTACGACCCGGGGCTGAACCGCTTCCTCACCCGGGACTCGTACAGCGGTGCCCTGGCCGACATGTCCCTGGCCACCGACCCGTTCACCGGCAACCGGTACGCGTTCGCCGGTGGCAACCCGATCAGCTTCGTCGAGCTCGACGGGCACCTGTTCGGTCTGTCGCTCTCGGACATCGGCCATGCCACGCTCGACGTGGTCGGTCTGGTCCCCGTCGTCGGTGAGGTCGCCGACGTCGCCAACGGCATCTGGTACGCGGCCGAGGGCAACTATGTCGACGCCGCACTGTCGTTGACCTCGGCGATCCCGCTCGCGGGGTACGCGGCCACCGCCGTCAAGGCCGGCCGCTACGTCGAGAAGGGGGTCGAGGCGGTGGACTCCGCCAACGACGCCCGCAAGGCGGTGGACAACGCCGGTGACGCGGCGAACGCCGCGGGCGACGCCCGCAAGGCGGACGGCGTGGACGCCCCGACGACGAAGTCGCCGGACAGTCCGCAGGCACCCGCCTGCAAGGTGAACAGCTTCCTGCCGGGCACCCAGGTCGTCCTCGCGGACGGCACCACCCGGGCCATCGAGAAGCTGGAGGCCGGCGACCTGGTCGTGGCCACCGACCCGGAGACCGGCGACACCCGGGCCCGGCAGGTCACCGGGACGCGTGATCACGAGGGCGCCAAGGAGCTCGTCACCCTCACCGTCGACTCCGGCGGCAAGGGCAAGGCGCTCAAGCTGACCTCGACGGCCGCGCACCTCTACTGGCTGCCTGACTTCGGCACGTGGGTCCCGGCCAAGGACCTCAAGTCCGGTATGTGGCTGCAGACCTCGGCCGGTACCTGGGTCCAGATCAGTGCGGTCGACACCGCCCACCGCTCGGCCAGGGTCTACAACCTGTCGGTCGAGGGCGTCCACACGTACTACGTGGGGTCGGGTGCCGCGGCGGTCCTGGTTCACAACTGTGGCTACAAGGACGAGGCGGTCAGGGCGCAGCAGCGCGCCCAGGAACTGGCCGGTCAGCTCCACTTCTTCAAGGAGTCCATGGTGACCGTCGCGGTCATCGGGGTCCGGAAGAAGGGAACCAAGGACATCGTCGAGAAGGTGGGCATGAGCTCCGGCCAGAAGGGCGACCTTCTGAACCTCTCCGACGGCCAGTCGTTCGTGCCCGGCAACCTGGTGCCCGGACGTGTGACCAAGAAGGGCAACCCTGCCTACGAGCACGCCGAGGAATCGGTGTTCAGGTGGCTCGAGGAGAACCCGGACTACGAGGTGCTGTACGGCGGCACGTCGAAGAACGTGTGCTCCGACATCTGCGCACCACTTGTCGAGCAGAGCAAGATGAAGCTCGACGGTGAGGTGTTCGGCGGAGCGTCCGACAAGACCGACTTCCGGACGTTCTGGCGCCTGAGGCGCTAGGAGACCCCGGCGCCACCTCCAGTGGCGACGGCGGACACGCAAGCAGGACGCCCGGCCGGGGAGCTTCCCCGGCCGGGCGTTCGCGTCGCGGGACGCGCTCAGCTCGCGTCGGTCAGACTCCACAGGTGGACGGCCGTGCGGTCCTCGGCGAGGGTGGCCCACAGGCCGGGGCCGGCCGGCAACGCGCCGCCCGGGACCGGCAGGGAGTAGACGATCCGCCCGCGCAGGGAGGGCGTGCCCGGGTCCACCAGCCAGTGACGGGGCTCGGTGGTGTGCCCATCGGTGCTGACGACGGCGCCGTCCTCGTAGGGGTAGGCGCCCTCGTAGTCCCAGCGTGCCATGTCCTCACCCGGCGCGGGTGGCACCACATCCCTGGCGTTGAGGCGTCCGGTTTCCTGCGCGCCGGCGGACTCGTGCAGATACAGCGCCCACTGGCCGGGATCCGTGCACAGGAAGTGGCCACCGGACGGGCTGACGTCCTGCAGCAGTACCCCTTCGACGCGTTCGAAGCTCAGGTCGGTACCGTCCCAATGCCCCCACAGCGAAGGGGAGTCCTCATGCCCCTCACCGACGGTCAGTCCCATGTACGAGCCGTCGGGATGCGGGAAGTGCGCGGACGCCGAACCCACGGTCGAGGTCCTGGTCCGGCCGAGCACCGACCCGTCGGCCGCGTCAAGGACCAGCCACTCCTCGTGCGGCCAGTCCTGTGCGTGCCGCACATGGGCCCACACCAGCGTGCCGTCCGGGCTGAACGCGGCTGAACCCCGGTCCGCGTGCCGATGCCGCGGATCGTCCGCGTACTCCTCGAACGAGGCATGGGCCGCCGTGCACTTGGCGGTGGACCAGCACCCGTGCGGGAGCTCCCAGTGAACCTTGCCTGTCCGGTCCACGGCCCGTACGGCGTGCACACCGCTGAACACGGCGAGGTCGCCCGTGGGAGAGACGGTGACATCGCCGAAGGGCCGGGGCCAGGGGGCGGGGAAGCGGAACTCGGCGCCGTGCTCCTGACCTGTCGGGCCGAGACCGACCACGGCGAGCTCGTCGTCCCCGCGCTGCACGAGCAGCCTGCGGCCGGGCCCGTGCTGGATGCGCGGAGCGTCGGCGTCTACGGCACCGAGGGGGGCGAGGACCGTGGCAACGAGGCGGGCCGTGTGCGCCACAGCGGCCGCGTCTATGGGATCGGTGGACATGGATGGCATGCTTCCACACGCGAGGCGGTGCAGGCCGGGAGCCTTCTCCCCGAAGTGCAACGATGTTTCTCACGACCCTCGACTCCGACGCGTGCCCGTGTACAGTGAAGACCGCCTTTGACCTGCACAAAGCAGGCAGGGAGCCGACTTCCAGGAGTCCAACGTGCTGCGCACCATGTTCAAGTCCAAGATCCATCGTGCCACCGTCACCCAGGCCGACCTGCACTACGTGGGATCCGTGACGATCGACGCGGACCTGCTCGACGCCGCCGATCTGCTGCCCGGCGAACTCGTGCACATCGTCGACATCACCAACGGCGCCCGGCTCGAGACGTACGTCATCGAAGGGGAACGCGGGTCCGGTGTGGTCGGCATCAACGGGGCCGCCGCCCACCTCGTGCACCCGGGCGACCTCGTGATCGTCATCAGCTACGCCCAGGTGACCGACGCCGAGGCGCGGGCACTCGAACCGCGCGTCGTCCATGTGGACGCCGGCAACCGTATCGTCGCCCTCGGCGCCGATCCGTCCGAGCCGGTCCCCGGGTCGGACCAGGAGCGCAGCCCGCAGGCCGTGGCCACGGCCTGACCGGCGTCGGGGCGGCAACCGAGGAACAGGGGAGTGACGGGTATGGACGGTGTCGAGATCCGCGACGACCGGGACGCGGGACGGCTCGAGGCGGTCGCGGGCGGTGAGGTCCTCGGGCGGATCAAGTACTTCGTCCTCGACGACCCCGCGCACGCCCTCGTCCCCGTGCACACCGTCGTCGAGCCGGCCCACGAGGGCAAGGGCATCGCCGGCTCCCTCGCCCGCGAGCTCTACGCCCTCGCCGCCCGCGAGGGCACCGTCGTCGCGCCGCTGTGTCCGTACGTCGTCCGGTGGGCCGCGCGGCACCCGGAGGAGGCTCCTCCTGCTGATCCGGACGTGCTGCGCGCGGCCAAGCGGTGGCTCGCGGAGCATCCCGAGCGGTTCTGAGAGGGGTGCGCCGGGCGGGCCCGGGTGGGAGGTCGTCCCTTCCGTGCGCCGCCCGGCCGTCACCCCGTCACGCGGCCGGGTGACTGGGGGCGGGGCCGCCGGGTAGGCGGGGAATAGTCCAGAGCCCACGTCGACCGACCGGCCGGAGGACACGCATCATGACGAACCCGTACCCGGATCCCGTCCCGCCGGGTCCCACGCCCGGGCCCGCTCCGGGGCCGGATCCCGCACAGCCGCCGCCCCCCGAACCGGGGCCTGCCCCTGAGCCGCCGCCGGGACCCGAGCCCGTGCCGCAGCCGCCTGGGCCACAGCCCCCCGGGCCGGGGCCCAACCCGCCGCAGCCGGGGCCGCCCGAGCCGTCGCCGTCGCCGATTCCTCCGGGGCCGGAGCCGGTGCCCAATCCGGAGCCGGGGCCTCCGCTCAGCTGAGGTTCCCCGGGTGCGGGCCGGTGGGGGCTGGTCGCGCAGTTCCCCGCGCCCCTTCGGGTGTGGCAGCCCGGGTCCTTGATGGGGGCCCGGGTGCCGCTTGCCTGGGAGTTGCGCGGGTGCGGGCCGCCGGTGGGGATTCGTCGCGCAGTTCCCCGCGCCCCTTTGGGGGTGGCGGCCCGGGGCGCGCCGTCTACGCCGGGGCCTCCGACCTGTCCCCGCCCCACAGCGTGTGGAACGAGCCGTCCCGGTCGACGCGGCGGTACGTGTGCGCGCCGAAGTAGTCCCGCTGGCCCTGGGTCAGCGCCGCCGGGAGCCGTTCCGCGCGCAGGGCGTCGTAGTAGGCGAGCGCCGCCGCGAAGCCGGGGGTCGGGACGCCCTGGCGGGTCGCCGCGATCAGGACCTCGCGCCAGTCGTCCTGGGCCTCCGCGATCTCCCGCGCGAACGTCTCGGCCGACAGCAGGCTCGGCAGGTCCCCCCGCGTGTCGTACGCGGCTCGGATGCGGTCCAGGAACGCCGCGCGGATGATGCATCCGCCGCGCCAGATCGCCGACACCGCGCCGAGGTCGATGTCCCAGCCGTACTCCTGGCTGCCCGCGGCGATCTCGTGGAAGCCCTGGGTGTACGACACGATCTTGGACGCGTACAGCGCCTGCTCCACCCGGTCGGCGAACGCCGACGCCTCCGCCTCGCTCATCGGCGTCGGCTTGGGGCCCGCCAGTCCCTGTGAGGCCTCCCGCAGCGCCGCGTGGCCCGACAGGGAGCGGGCGAACACCGCCTCCGCGATGCCCGACACCGGCACGCCGAGGTCCAGGGCGATCTGCACGGTCCAGCGGCCCGTGCCCTTCTGCTCCGCCTGGTCCACCACCACGTCGACGAACGGCTTGCCCGTCGCCGCGTCCACGTGCGACAGCACCTCGGCGGTGATCTCGATCAGGTACGAGTCCAGCCGGCCCGTGTTCCAGGTGCGGAAGATGTCCGCGATCTGCGCGGGGGAGTACCCGGCGACGTCGCGCAGCAGCTGGTACGCCTCACCGATCAGCTGCATGTCCGCGTACTCGATGCCGTTGTGCACCATCTTGACGAAGTGGCCGGCGCCGTCCGGGCCCACGTGCGTGACGCACGGCGAGCCGTCCTTCGCCTTCGCGGAGATCTTCTCCAGCATCGGGCCCAGCGAGTCGTACGACTCCTGCGGGCCGCCCGGCATGATGCTCGGGCCGAGCAGCGCGCCCTCCTCGCCGCCGGACACGCCCATGCCGACGAAGTGGATGCCCTGCTCACGCAGCGCCCGCTCCCGGCGGCGGGTGTCCGCGAAGTGCGCGTTGCCACCGTCGATGATCATGTCTCCGGGCTCCAGCAGCGGGGCGAACTCCTCGATGACCGCGTCCGTCGGCTCCCCGGCCTTCACCATCACGACCAGCCGCCGCGGCCGTTCCAGCGCCGCCACGAACTCCTTGGCCGTCTCGGCCGCCACGAAGCTCCCCTCGTGCCCGAACTCCTCCACCAGCGCGTGCGTGCGGGCCGCGGTCCGGTTGTGCACCGCGACCGTGTAGCCGTTGCGGGCGAAATTGCGGGCGAGGTTGCGGCCCATGACCGCGAGCCCGGTGACGCCGATCTGCGCTGAACTGCTCATACAGGTGCTCCTGGTGACCTCGGTATCGGTGCCGCCGGGTGCCGGTGCTGCCGGGTGGACGCCCGCCGGTCCTGACATCGACCATCCTTGCGTGCCGCACTCGCGTGCGCATGCGCGGGTCCCCGGGACCCGCGCAGG
Organism: Streptomyces albogriseolus; assembly: GCA_014650475.1. Taxonomy (GTDB): domain Bacteria; phylum Actinomycetota; class Actinomycetes; order Streptomycetales; family Streptomycetaceae; genus Streptomyces; species Streptomyces albogriseolus. The sequence continues at coordinate 507,059 of BMVA01000001.1, read as the reverse complement.
CACATACGCGCGAAGGTGCCCTCCGTACTCAGCGTTCCGGCCGGTCACCTGCGGCCCGCCCGTCCCGGTGCGGCCGGCCGCCCCCTCCGCGCTCCGGTCCGGCGCACGCCTTCGCACGCTCCCGCGCCCGGCGCCAGGCGCCCGCGCACGCCCACGCCCGGCAGCAAACAGGGGCGCAACGGGCGTATCTTCCACGCCATTTGGCGCATCCGTGCGGCTGATAGCCGCCTTGTCACGGCCTGTTCGCAGCGCTTACTTTTGCCCCTCCTGACGCATTGTCGAGGGGGATTCCATGGCCGTGCGCGGCCGGCACCGCCGGTATCAGCCGAACAGAATCAACCGGGCCTCACTCACCGTCACCGCCGGCGGGGCGGGCATGGCCCTCCCGCTCATGGGCGCCGGACCGGCGCAGGCCGCCGACGTGGCGACCTGGGAGAAGGTCGCCGCCTGCGAGTCCACCGGAAACTGGGACATCAACACCGGCAACGGCTACTACGGCGGACTGCAGTTCAGCCAGTCCACCTGGGAGGCGTTCGGCGGCACCCGGTACGCGCCCCGAGCGGATCTGGCCACCCAGGACCAGCAGATCGCGGTCGCCGAGAAGGTCCTCGACGGACAGGGCCCCGGCGCCTGGCCGACCTGTTCGGTACGCGCAGGACTGACCCGCGACGGCGCCGGTCCGGACATCCGTCCCGCGGGAGACAGGACCCAACGCGACGACCGCCGCACCACCGTCGAGGACGTACGGCCCCACACCACACCCCAGGCCCGCGCCGGCCGCGCCGAGATGTACACCGTGGTCCGCGGCGACACCCTCTCCGGCATCGCCGAGCAGGAACGTGTCCGCGGCGGCTGGCAGGGGCTCTACGAGGCCAACAGGTCCACCATCGGCGCCGACCCCGACCTCATCCTGCCGGGCCAGCGCCTCAAGCTCACCGCCGGAACCGCCGGTACGGCCAAGTCGCCCGCCAAGCCGTCCGCCCCGTCGCCGGAACCGTCGGGCAAGAAGGCCGCCGCTCCCAAGAGCGAGAACAAGGAGACGGAAAAGAAGGCCGAGAGAAAGACCGAGAAGAAGGCCGAGAAGCGGACCCAGGAGCGGGCGGACCGCTCCAGTTCGTCCTCCTCGGCCTCCTCCTCCACCGGCGCCCAGCGCGTCGCACCGGTCAGCGCCGCCCTCGGCACCCCGTACCACAAGGCCGGATCGTCCTGGTCCAAGGGCTACCACACCGGCGTGGACTTCCCCGTCCCCACCGGCACGCCCGTGAAGTCGGTCGGCGCCGGCACCGTGGTCGCCGCGGGCTGGGAGGGGTCGTTCGGCTACCAGGTCGTGGTGCGGCACACCGACGGCCGGTACAGCCAGTACGCCCATCTGTCGGCGATCTCCGTCAGGAACGGCCAGTCCGTCGGCGCGGGCCAGCGCATCGGGCGGTCCGGTTCCACGGGCAACAGTTCGGGCCCGCATCTGCACTTCGAGGTGCGGACGGGGCCCGGATTCGGGTCGGACGTCGACCCGGTCGCCTACCTGCGCGCCGGCGGCGTCACGATCTGATGCGGGCGAGGTGCCGGTCGGCCGCCGGCAGCGGCACGTACGGGCCGCCGTAGAAGGGCGCGTACGGCATGACCGGCACCGCCACCGGGTCCACCGCGTCCGGCCCGGCGGCCGCCGCGGGCACGGCGGCCGGCGACGTGACGACCTCCGGCAGCGTGACGTCCTCCGGCACCGTCAGCTCCGCCAGCAGCAGCTCGGCGGCGGCGTCCTCCGCCTTCCGCCCGGCCGCCACGGGTGCGGGCACGGACGCCGCCGCCTCCACCCGGACAGCCTTCGCGGCGCCCTCCCGCGCCAGCCGCTCCGTCGTCAGCAGGATCAGGCCGCCCGCCGCCACCACGCCGCAGCTCAGCGCCAGCGCCGTGCCCGTCGTGCCGTAACGGAAGGTCTCTCCGAACATCGTGATGCCGACCGCGGCCGCCACCACCGGGTTCACCACCGTGAGCGTCGCCAGCGGGGCCGCGAGGCCCGCGCCCCGGTAGGAGGCCTGGGACAGCAGCATGCCCGCCGTCGCCAGCACGCCGATCACCGCGAGGGACGGCAGGTCGCCCGCCGACACCCCGCCCGTCCAGTCCACCGCGACCGTCTTGGTGAAGACCGAGGACATGCCGAACGCGACACCGGACGCCGTCGCCAGGAGGATGCTGCGCACCGCCGGGTGCCGGTGCACGGCGCGCGCCGCGACCATCAGCGACACGACCGCCACCGCCGTGCCCACGGCCGCCGCGACCCGCTGCGGGCCGTCCAGCGACTGCGCGCCCGAGGTGCCGACCAGCGCCAGCAGACCCGCGAGACCCACCGTCGCCATCAAGGCGCCCCGCCAGGCGGTCGCCCCCGCCTTGCGGCCGACGAACAGCGCGGCCATCGGCAGCGCGAACACGATCGTCAGGGCGCCCAGCGGCTGGACCAGGCTCAGCGGGCCGTAGGCCAGCGCCACCACGTGCAGGAGCGCGCCCAGACCGTTCAGCGCGACCGCCGCCCACCAGGCCGGCCGGCGCAGCGGGGCGTACTGCCGCGCGCCCGACGAGGACAGCGCCACCTGCTCCTGCACGATCGCGCCCCCGGCGTACGCCACGGCGGACACGAACGAGAGGAGCACGGACAACGCGAGGGCGCTCATCGGCTGCTCCTCTGCGTGAGGCGAGGGCGGTCTGCCCGGCGCGGCGAACGGTCGGCTTCCATGTCCAACACGATGCCGTGTCAGGGTGTTCCCCGTCGTCGTCCCTGAGCACCCTCTGCGTCCTACTGCCGATGGAGTACGGGGACGCCCCTGTCATCCCCTGGGTGGGCGCCGCGAGGCCGAGGCCCCTGACAACCACCCCTGAGAGACTTGGTACTCCTGTACGTCGTGGACCTCGACCCGCGCCTCACCGCCCTCCGCGACCTCGGTGGCTTCTTCGCCCTGCGCGCGGGGGAGGACGCCGACCGTCACCTACCCACGCTCGCCCAGGCATACGGCCCCCGCCGCCAGGATGTTCAGCACATGCCCCCGAGCGCCTCCCCCCGGACAGACCTCCGGACCGACGACCCCCTGACCGTCCGCGTGCGCCGGGTCGCCGCCGCCCTGCGCACCCGGGAGCCCCGCGTCGCCGCCTCCGTGGCGCATCAGGGTCTGGCCGCGCGCCTGTGGTCCGTTGCCCTCGGCTGCGCCGCGCTGTACGGGGCCGTCCCCGACCTGTCCCCGGGCGCGCTCCGCTGGGACCCGGAGGGGAGCGCCCCCGACGACCTCTGGCTCGCCGGGGTACGGCCCCTGCCCGGCGACGCGGCCTCCCTCGCCGGCATCGTCCTGCACGGCCACCTCGAACCCCTCTCCGCCGCCCTGCGCGCCCGTCACCGCGTCGCGCCCGCCCTCCTGCGCGGCAACGCCGCCTCCGCGCTCGTGGCGGCCGCCCGCGAGATCACCCGTCACGCCCGCCCCGACGCCGCCGCCCGCGCCGTCCGGCTGTCCCGCGACCTCCTCGCCCACCCCGCCCTCGCCGGCGCCGGCACCCTCACCGCCACCGTCTTCCGCCGCCGCAGCTGTTGCCTGTACTACCGCGTCCCCGGCGGAGGCGTCTGCGGCGACTGCTGCTTCGTACGGCCGCCCCGCTCTTCCCCGCGCGCCCCGTCTGCGTGACCATGGGAGGGACGGCCGCGCAGACAGGGGGTTCAGGTGCGAGTGGGACTGCTGACCCGGGAGTACCCCCCGGACGTGTACGGCGGCGCGGGGGTCCATGTGGAGTTCCTGGCCCGGGAGCTGCGGTCCCTGGTGGACCTGGAGGTGCACTGCTGGGGCGAGGGCCGCGCCGACGGCGTGCTGCGCCACCGCTCCTGGTCGGCGCTCGACGGCGCCAACGACGCCCTGCGCACCTTCTCCGTGGACCTCGCCATGGCCGCCGCCCTCCAGGGCCGCGAACTGGTCCACTCCCACACCTGGTACGCCAACCTCGGCGGGCACCTCGCCAAGCTGCTGTACGGGATCCCGCACGTGGTGACCGCCCACTCCCTGGAGCCCTTGCGCCCCTGGAAGGCCGAGCAGCTCGGCGGCGGCTACGCCCTGTCGAGCTGGGCGGAGCGCACCGCCTACGAGGCCGCCGACGCGGTGATCGCCGTGTCCGGAGCCATGCGCGACGACATCCTGGACTGCTACCCGGCCCTCGACCCGGCCAGGGTGCACGTCGTCCACAACGGCATCGACACGTCCCTCTACCGCCCCGACCCCGGCACCGACGCCCTGGACCGGATCGGCCTCGACCGCTCCCGGCCGTACGTGCTGTTCGTCGGCCGGATCACCCGGCAGAAGGGCGTGCCCCATCTGCTGCGGGCGGTGCGGGGCGTCGACCCGGCCGCGCAGGTGGTGCTGTGCGCGGGCGCCCCGGACACCCCGGAGATCGACCGGGAGTTCCGCGTGCTGTACGAGGAGCTGAGCCGGGTCCGCGAGGGCGTGCACTGGATCCCGCAGATGCTGCCCCGGCCCGAGGTGATCCAACTGCTGACGCACGCGACCGTGTTCGCCTGCCCCTCGGTGTACGAACCGCTCGGCATCGTCAACCTGGAGGCGATGGCGTGCGGCACCGCCGTGGTCGCCTCCCGGGTCGGGGGCATCCCGGAGGTCGTGGACCACGGCAGGACCGGGCTGCTGGTGGACGTGGACGACGACTTCGAGGCGGGACTCACCCGGGCGCTGGACTCGGTGCTCGGCGACCCGGACACGGCGCGGACCATGGGCGAGGCGGGACGGGAGCGCGCGGTGACGGAGTTCGGCTGGGACGCGGTGGCACGCCGCACGGCCGGGCTGTACGAAGAGATCCTCCGGCAGGACTGAAGCGGCCCGTCCGGGGCAGTCATGGGAAAACTCGGCGTGAGGAGACGGGCATGCGTCGTGGAGGTCCTTCGGTGCTGGGAATCGTGCTCGCGGGCGGCGAGGGCAAGCGCCTGATGCCCCTCACGGCGGACCGCGCCAAACCGGCGGTCACCTTCGGCGGCACGTACAGACTCGTCGACTTCGTGCTGTCCAACCTGGTGAACGGCGACATCCTGCGGATCTGCGTGCTCACGCAGTACAAGTCGCACTCGCTGGACCGGCACATCACCACCACCTGGCGGATGTCCAGCCTGCTCGGCAACTATGTCACCCCGGTCCCCGCGCAGCAGCGCCTCGGTCCGCGCTGGTACCTGGGCAGCGCCGACGCCATCCTCCAGTCGCTGAACCTGATCTACGACGAGCGCCCGGAGTACGTGGCGGTGTTCGGAGCCGACCATGTGTACCGCATGGACCCGCGCCAGATGCTCGGCCAGCACATCGAGAGCGGCGCCGGCGTCACCGTGGCCGGGATCCGGGTGCCGCGCGCGGAGTCGCCCTCGTTCGGCGTGATCACCCCGGGCTCCGACGGACTCACCGTGGAACGCTTCCTGGAGAAGCCGGCCGACCCGCCCGGCCTGGCCGACGACCCCGACTGCGTGTTCGCCTCCATGGGCAACTACATCTTCACCACCAAGGCGCTCGTCGAGGCGCTCCAGCGGGACGCCGAGGACGAGAACTCGGTGCACGACATGGGCGGTTCGATCCTGCCGCAGCTCACCGAGCGGGGTGAGGCCCACCTGTACGACTTCAGCACCAACCACGTGCCGGGGGAGACCAGCCGCGACCAGGGCTACTGGAGGGACGTCGGCACGCTCGACGCGTACTACGACGCCCACATGGACCTGATCGCCGAGCGCCCCGCGTTCAACCTCTACAACCGCCAGTGGCCCGTCTACACCCACTCCGGGCAGCTTTCGCCGGCCCGGTTCAACGCGGGAGGCATCGCGAGCGAGTCCATCGTCAGCGCCGGCTGCCTGATCCGGGGACAGGTGACACGGTCCGTGCTGTCGCCGGGCGTGGTCGTCGACCCCGGCGCGGTGGTGCAGGGGTCGGTCCTGCACGACAACGTGCACATCGGGCGGGGCGCGGTGGTGCGCGGGGCGGTGCTGGACAAGAACGTCGAGGTGCCGCCGGGCGCGACGATCGGCGTCAACCCGGAGCGCGACGCGGAGCTGTACACGGTCTCCAAGGGCGGCGTGATCGCCCTGGGGAAGGGGCAGTTGGTGCCGTAGCGCCTATCAGGGAGGCCCCGGTCGTACGGGACGATCGGGGTCTTTGTCATGTCCCTGGACTGATGGCGGAATCCGTGCTGTTATGCCAAGTGCTGTTCTTTGACAACGTTGTACGGGACTGAACAACGCACAGAACAGAACATGCACCTGCACAGCGAGAGCCGTCACTTCCTCACCGACGGAGGATCCGTGCGCATCAGACGACTCAGGAACCGCTTCGCCCTCCTCCTGGCCACCGCGCTGGGCGTCACCGGCCTCACCGCGACCGGGCCCGCTTCGGCCGCCGCGGAGGACGACCCCGTGGAGATCCACGGGCTGAAGGGCGAGTACTGGACCCACTCCGCCCCCGGCGCCTTCGACTTCCACGAACTCAAGGCCGTCGCCTTCGACCCGCACCTCGACTTCGACAACCTGGAGCCGCGCCTGAGCCTCACCACCGGCCGGGCGGACGACGTCAGCGTCCGCTGGACCGGCAAGATCGTGCCGGAGACCACCGGCTCCCACACCTTCTCGGTCAGCTCGGACAACGGCTTCCGCCTGTGGGTCGACGGCGCCCTCGTCATCGACCACTGGACCGACGACTGGGACAACGAGCAGACCTCCGAGCCGGTCCAGCTCACCGCGGGACGCGCCCACGACATCAAGGTCGAGTACTTCGAGCACTACGGCGGCTCCAACTTCCACCTGCGCTGGACCCCGCCCGGCGGCGCCAAGGAAGCGGTGCCCCGGTCGGCGTTCCGCCTCCCGGACGGCTTCGACTACGACGGCGCCCTCGGCGCCACCGTCCTCGCGTCCGGACGCACCCTCAAGCTCGACTTCCCGGAGCCGCTCGCCACACCGCCCGCCGGCTTCACCGACCACCTCAACGCGGTGATCGGCGGCGCCCCCTGGCCGCTGACCTCGGCGGCACCCGACCCGGCCGACCCGAGGGCGCTGCTCGTCACCCTCGCCGAACCCGTCGTCGGCAACAAGACCGGCACCGCCCGCGGCAGCGCCGACGTCCGGTACGACGGCCAGGGCGGTCTGAAGGCCGCCGACGGCGACCCCGTGGACGCCTTCCTCACCAGCGGACCCAACCGCTCCACCCACGAACTGCGCACCCGCTGGGCCGACGAGGTGGGCCCCGGCAACGCCCATCCCGAGTACCCGCGCCCCCAGCTCACCCGCCCCGCCTGGCAGAACCTCAACGGCCGCTGGCAGTTCGCCGCCGCCGAGGAGGGCGAGCGCCCGCCCGTGGGCCGCACGCTGGAGGAACGCATCCTGGTGCCGTACCCGGTGGAGTCCCAGCTCTCCGGGATCCAGCGGCACGAGGACCGCATGTGGTACCGCCGTACTTTCACCGTCCCGCGTGACTGGCACATCGGCTCCGGCAAGCGGCTGCGCCTCAACTTCCAGGCGGTCGACTGGCGCGCCGAGGTCTACGTCAACGGCACCAAGGTCACCGCGCACGAGGGCGGCTACGACAAGTTCTCCGTCGACGTCACCGACGCGCTGGAGCGGAGCGGCCCCCAGGAGCTGATCGTCGGCGTCTACGACCCGACCGACGCCGCCGACGGCGAGAACCCGCCCATGGGCAAGCAGCGCCTCGACCCGAGCGGCATCTGGTACACGCCCAGCTCCGGCATCTGGCAGACGGTCTGGATGGAGCCCGTCACCCGCGACCACGTGGACTCCCTCAAGCTGATCCCCGACGTGGCCGGCGAACGGCTCACCGTCGAGGCGAAGGGCGTCCGCGCGGGACTGCCGGTCACGGCCACCGCGTACGACGGACGGCGCAAGGTCGCCACGGCCACCGGCCGCACCGGACAGCCGCTCACCCTGAAGATCAGGAAGCCGCGCCTGTGGTCGCCCGACGACCCCTTCCTGTACGACCTGAGGGTCAGCGTCGGCGCCGACCGCGTGAACAGCTACTTCGGCATGCGCTCCATCGCCGTCGAGAAGATCGACGGTGTGCCGCGCACGGTCCTCAACGGGAAACCGGTCTTCCTGATGGCCACCCTCGACCAGGGATTCTGGCCCGACGGCCTGCACACCGCGCCCACCGACGAGGCCCTCGCCCACGACCTGAAGGCGCACAAGCAGCTCGGCTTCAACTCGGTGCGCAAGCACATCAAGGTCGAACCCGACCGCTGGTTCCACTGGGCCGACCGCCTCGGACTGCTGGTGTGGCAGGACATGCCCTCCATGCGGGACGCCCGCACCCCCGACGCCGAGGCCCGCGCCCGCTACGAGCGCGAGATGAAGGAGATGATCGACGAGCACATCAGCAGCCCGTCGATCGTCATGTGGGTCACCTTCAACGAGGGCTGGGGCCAGTACGACGTCGGCCGAATCGCCGCGCAGGCCAAGTCCTGGGACCCCAGCCGGCTGGTCAACAACCAGTCCGGACTCAACCTGGGCGCCGACGGCGGCACCGGCGACATCATGGACGAGCACGGCTACCCGAGCCCCGCCCTGCCGCCCCGGCCCGACGGTGAACGCGCCCTGGTCAGCGGCGAGTACGGCGGTCTCGGCCTCGCGGTGCCCGGCCACGCCTGGCCCGTGCAGCAGTCGTACGTCGACGTCGACCCGGCGACCTACACCGACGACTACCTCACCAAGCTCGACGAGGTACGGGCGCTGGTGTGCCGGGGCGGCAACGGCGCCGTCTACACCCAGATCTCCGACGTGGAGGGCGAGCTCAACGGTCTGCTCACCTACGACCGGCGGGTGATGAAGCCCGACGTGGAGCGGGTGCGGGCCGCGCAGCAGGACCTGATCCGGGACGCCTCCCGGGCCCGGCCCGCGGGCTGCCCCGCCACGGAGTGACGGACCGCTGAGCGGGGCCTCCGCCCGTCCGGGTGGCGTGCGTCCGGGTGGCGTGCGCCACCCCGCCGGACGGCCGGGACACCCCGCGGGCCCCGCACATCACGACGTCTCCGCCCCTTCTGCCGTAGCAGCAGAGGGGGTGGAGACGTCCTATGCTGTTAACTATGGGTAGCCAGATCGTACTTGACCGTAATCGGCCGGGAGCGATTGACTGCTGATCCGTTTCCGTCGTCGATGCGAGGCCCCCGCCCATGACCGCAGACCCGCTCGCTCCCCTCGACCTGGCCTTCTGGAACCTCGAGTCCGCCGGTCACCCCATGCACCTCGCGGCGCTCGGCGTCTTCACGGCCGGCTCGCCCTCCGCGGCCGCCCACGCCGCGGACCTGCTCGCCGCGCGGTCGGCCGCCGTGCCCGGGCTGCGCATGCGCATCCGTGACACCTGGCAGCCACTCGGACTGCGGCGCCCGCTCTCGGCGCTGCGCCGCCCCTGGCCCGCCCCCGGCGAACCGCTCACGGCCGCGCTGGGCCGCCCGCTCACCTCCGTCGTACGCCGCTCGCTCGCCTTCGGCGGCGCCGCCCGCGAGCCCGACCCCGGCTTCGACCCGCTGAACCACGTCCGGCTGCACCCGCCCGTCGCCGACTTCCACACCGCCGCGGGCGACCTGATGGGACGCCCCCTGGAGCGCGTCCGTCCGCCCTGGGAGGCGCACGTGCTGCCGGAGGAGGGCGGCGCCCGCTTCGCCGTCCTGTTCAAGTTCCACCACGCCCTCGCCGACGGACTGCGCGCCCTCACCCTCGCCGCCGCGCTGATGGATCCCATGGACCTGCCCACCCCCCGGCCCAGGCCCGCCGAGCCGCCCCGCGGGGTCGTGCCGGACGTCCGTGAGGTGCCCGGCATGGTGCGCGACGCCCTCGCCGAGGCCGGCCGGGCCCTGGACATCGGCGCCGCCGTCGCCCGGTCCACCCTCGACATGCGCTCCTCGCCCGCCCTCACCTGCGCGCCCAGCGGCACCCGCCGCACCGCCGGCGTGGTCGTCGACCTCGACGACGTGCACCTCATCCGCAAGAGCGCCGGCGGCACCGTCAACGACGTCCTCATCGCGGTCGTCGCCGGCGCGCTGCGCCGCTGGCTCGACGAGCGCGGCGACGGCAGCGACGGCGTCGCCCCGCGCGCCCTCGTCCCCGTCTCCCGGCGCCGCCCCCGCACCGCCCACCCACAGGGCAACCGGCTCTCCGGGTACCTGATGCGGCTCCCGGTCGACGAGAAGGACCCGGTCACCCGGCTGACCCGGGTCCGCACCGCCATGGACCGCAACAAGGAGGCGGGCCCGCACCGCGGCGCGGGCGCGGTGGCGCTGCTCGCCGAGCACGTGCCGCCGCTCGGCCACCGGCTCGGCGGGCCGCTGCTCGGGCAGGCGGCCCGGCTCTGGTTCGACGTCCTGGTCACCAGCGTGCCGCTGCCCGGCTTCGGCCTGCGCCTCGGCGGCGACCCGCTCGGCGCCGTGTTCCCGCTCGCGCCGCTCGCCCCCGGCCACTCCCTCGCGGTCGCGGTCTCCACCTACCGGGGACGCGTCCACTACGGGCTGGTGGCCGACGGCGCGGCCGTCGAGGACCTCGACCTGCTCGCCCGCGCGGTGACCGAGGAGGTGACGGCACTCACCGTGGCCTGCGATCACTGAGCGCAGCGGTTTGGTGCTGCGGCCCGGCGCTCCGTAAAATCCCCCGTTCGACAGCGGACGCGAACGGAGCGCCGCGAGAACCGAAGCGGGAACGGCAGCGGCGATGACGGTGACACAGGACGGACCCGGGACCACGGACGAGGTGGCGCACGGGCCCGGCATCGACCCGGAGCGGCTGGCCGTCTGCCTGAGCGTGCTCGAGGAACTCGACAAGATCGACGTGGACCACCCGGACGCGATCGCGGTCCGCCGGGCCACCTCGCACATCTACCGCACGGTCAAGCAGCGCCGCCGCCAGGAGCGCCGGGCCGCCAAGACCGCGCACGACAAGGCGGTCACCGAGGCCACCGCCACCGGCTCCGCCCAGCGCATCGACGACGAGACCGAGGGCATCCTGCCCTCCTCCCGCGTCGAGCAGGGCCGGATCGCGGGGATACTCCAGCGCCCCCGCTCCTGCTACGTGTGCAAGACCCGGTACACCGAGGTCGACTACTTCTACCACCAGCTCTGCCCGAAGTGCGCCGACGAGAACCGGTCCCGCCGCGAGGCCCGCGCCGACCTCACCGGCAAGCGGGCGCTGCTCACCGGCGGCCGCGCCAAGATCGGCATGTACATCGCGCTGCGGCTGCTGCGCGACGGCGCCCACACCACCATCACCACGCGTTTCCCGAAGGACGCCATCCGCCGTTTCAAGGCGATGGACGACTCCGCTGACTGGATCCACCGCCTGGAGGTCGTCGGCATCGACCTGCGCGACCCCGGCCAGGTGGTCGCGCTCGCCGACCAGGTCACGGAGCAGGGCCCGCTGGACATCCTGATCAACAACGCCACCCAGACGGTGCGCCGGCTGCCCTCCGCCTACGCCGCGCTCGTCGAGGGCGAGAGCGCCCCGCTGCCGGCCGGCGAGCTGCCCGCCCACCACGTCATCGGCGCGTTCAACTCCGGTGCGGTGGACGGTCTGACCGCGCTGCCCGCCGGGACGAGCAACCTGGACGCGCAGGCGGTGGCCGACCTCGCCCTGGTCGCGGGCAACGCCAGCGTGGAACGGCACCGGGACGGCACCGCCATCGACGCGGGCGGCCTGCTGCCCGACGTCGTCGACTCCAACACCTGGGTGCAGACCATCGAGCAGATCTCCCCGGTGGAGCTGCTGGAGACCCAGCTCTGCAACTACACGGCGCCGTTCATCCTGATCAGCAAGGTGCGCCCGGCGATGGCCGAGGCGGCCCGCCGCGCGTCGTCGAACCGCGCCTACGTGGTCAACGTGTCCGCGATGGAGGGCGTGTTCGCCCGCGGCTACAAGGGTGCCGGACACCCCAACACCAACGCGGCCAAGGCGGCCATGAACATGGTGACGCGGACCAGCGCGCAGGAGATGTTCGAGTCCGACCGGATCCTGATGACCTCGGTCGACACCGGCTGGATCACCGACGAGCGTCCGCACTTCGACAAGCTGCGCCTCGCCGAGGAGGGCTTCCACGCCCCGCTCGACCTGGTCGACGGCGCGGCCCGCGTCTACGACCCGATCGTGCGCGGCGAGGCGGGCGAGGACCTGTACGGCGTCTTCCTGAAGGACTACGCGCCCGGCCGCTGGTGACACCCGAGGACGGCCGGGGGTGCGCGAACCGCGCCCCGGCCGTCCGGACTTGTCCGGTACATCGGGACGCGCGTACTCCGATCGAGTGAGCTACGGTGCGCATTCTGTCACGACATGCCCGTATATAGCGCCTGATGATGGGCGATCCGTCATGTGATTGTTACAGCCAGTTTGCAGCCCCATCGAGCAGGGGGCCGCTCATTTGGTTAATCTGAGGCGGACGGACAGCGACAAGGGTCCTACCCGCACCCACGATCCGTCATGGGACTGCCGGTCCACCACGGCCTGCTCTCCCCTCGAACGACCGGCGCCACCGCGTCCGAACGGCATGGGACACAGACCCGCTCGGGCGTCGGACGCCGGCCACGGGGCCGACGCGGAACGTCCCGAGGGTGACCGACACATAAGGAGTGCGCGGTGACACCGGAGCAGACGAAACTCGAACAGCGCCCCGACGAACGCACGGAGCGTTCCGGCCGGCGGCCGGGGGAGCTGGGATTCCTCGACGTGTGGGCCCGCTCGGCCCCCATCCGCCTCGCCGGGTACGAGGAGGACCTCGCGGAGCCGCACATCCTCCCCAGCGTCGACTGACACACGTCACCCCGCACCACCCGGGCGTGCCAGACTTGCATCCATGCTGATCAGGGAAGCGCGCCCCGACGACTGGCCGCGCATCTGGCCGTTCTGGCACCGCATCGTCGCGGCGGGCGAGACCTACACCTGGGACCCGGGCACCTCCGAGGAGGATGCCCGGGCCTTGTGGATGAGCCCCGCGAAGCGGGTGTACCTCGTCGAGGACGACGGGACCGTCGTCGCCTCCGCCTATCTCACCCCCAACTACGGCGGCCCCGCCGCGGACATCGCCAACGCGGGCTTCATGGTCGACCCCGACCGGGCGGGCCGGGGGACCGGACGGCTGCTGGCCGAGCACGTGCTGGCCGCGGCGCGCGACGCCGGGTACCGGGGCATGGTGTTCAACGCCGTCGTCGAGACCAACCCCGCCGTGAAGCTGTGGAGTTCGCTGGGCTTCACCGTGCTGGGCACGGTCCCGGACGCCTTCGACCACCCCCGGCACGGCCGGGTCGGGCTGCACATCATGTACCGGCCGCTCTGACCGGCCGCGGGCTCAGGTGCGGACGTACGGCCGGGTCATGATCTCCATGTTGTGGCCGTCCGGGTCCTCGAAGTAGGCGCCCCTGCCGCCGAACAGCGTGTTCACGCGGCCCGGTTCGGTGTGCCGCGGGTCGGCGTAGTACGTCACCCCGGCAGCCTCCAGGCGTGCGATCATCGCGTCGAACCGCTCCTCGGGCACCAGGAACGCGTAGTGCTGGGACTGCACGGGCTCGTCGCGCAGCTCGTAGTAGTCCAGGGTCACGCCGTTGCCCAGGTCGACCGGCAGGAACGGACCGAACGGCGCCCCCACCTCCAGACCCAGAATTCCGGCGAGGAACTCGGCGGAGCTTCTGCGGTCACGGGCGTAGACGACGGTGTGGTTCAACTCTATGTGCGGCGCTGCGGACATGGTGGTCTCCCGTCTCCGGTGTCGGTGTGCCGTTCCCCGCCGGCGGAAGCACGGCGGGCGGATGGAACGACCGACGACGGAGGCGCTCGCGCCCGCCCCGGACTCACTCCGGGGCCGGGAGCGCCTTTTCTGAAAGGCCCAAGGCCGACCCGGCAGTCACCCGCCCGACTTTAGTTCGCGGGCGCGGGGCGGGGCAACGGGGTACGGCGCGAGGCCGGCTCCTCGGCCTTCGCCTTCCGGGAGGCGCCCGCCGGCGCGTTACGGTTCGAGGGGACCGCGGGAGGGGAGTTGTACCGGGGGTCCCGCCTCGCGGGCGGGACCCCGTACGGCAGCGAACGGCCACAATCATGGAGCGCCGCATGCATGACGACCGCACCCTGGTCGAAGCCCGTCTGAGGCGGGTCCTCGACGAGCGCATCCGACCCGCCGTGTACCCGGAGTCCGTGCCCCTGGAGGTGGCGGTGTGGCACGCGCCGGGGGAACCGGTCCCGGTCGCCGAGGGACTGGCCGCCGACGTCGAGCCGGTCACCGTCGGCTCCCGCTGGGGCGCCCCCTGGGGCACCAGCTGGTTCCGGGTGACCGGCACCGTTCCCGAGGCGTGGGCCGGCCGCACCGTCGAGGCCGTCCTCGACCTCGGCTTCGACGAGAACATGCCCGGCTTCCAGTGCGAAGGGCTGGTCTACCGTCCGGACGGCACCCCCGTGAAGGGCCTCAACCCGCGCAACCAGTGGGTGCGGATCGGCGCTCCCGTCCAGGGCGGGGAGGAGGTGCGCCTGCACGTCGAGGCCGCCTCCAACCCCGTCGTCATGGACTACCGCCCCTTCACGCCGACCCCGCTCGGCGACCTGGAGACCGCGGGCAGCGACCCCCAGTACACCCTGACCCGCATGGATCTCGCCGTCCTCGACGAGACCGTGTGGCACCTGGTGACCGACCTGGAGGTGCTCGGCGAGCTGATGGCCGAACTGCCCGTCGACGCCCCCCGCCGCTGGGAGATCCTCCGCGCCGTCGAGCGCGCCCTGGACGCCGTCGACCTCCAGGACGTGGGCGGCACGGCCGAGCAGGCCCGTTCACGCCTCACCGACGTGCTGGCCGCGCCCGCCGTGCCGTCCGCGCACCGCATCAGCGCCGTCGGGCACGCGCACATCGACTCCGCCTGGCTGTGGCCGCTGCGCGAGACCGTGCGCAAGGTCGCCCGCACCGCCGCCAACATGACCGCCCTCCTCGACGACGAGCCCGACTTCGTCTTCGCCATGTCGCAGGCCCAGCAGTGGGCATGGGTGAAGGAGCACCGCCCCGAGGTGTGGGCGCGGGTGAAGAAGGCCGTGGCGGAAGGACGCTTCGTGCCGACCGGCGGCATGTGGGTGGAGTCCGACACCAACATGCCCGGCTCCGAGGCCATGGCCCGGCAGTTCGTGCACGGCAAGCGGTTCTTCCTCGACGAGTTCGGCGTCGAGAACGACGAGGCCTGGCTGCCGGACACCTTCGGTTTCGCCGCCGGACTGCCCCAGATCATCAAGGCCGCCGGCTCCCGGTACCTGCTCACGCAGAAGATCTCCTGGTCCCGCACCAACCGCTTCCCGCACCACACCTTCCGCTGGGAGGGCATCGACGGCACCCGGATCTTCACCCACTTCCCGCCCGTCGACACCTACAACTGCTCCATGCGCGGCGCCGAGATCGCCCACGCCGTGCGCAATTTCAAGGACAAGGGCGCCGCCCGGCACTCCCTCGCGCCCACCGGCTGGGGCGACGGTGGCGGCGGCACCACCCGCGAGATGGTCGCCAAGGCCGCCCGGCTGCGCGACCTCGAGGGCTCGGCCACGGTCACCTGGGAGACCCCGTCCGCCTTCTTCGCCAAGGCCGAGGCGGAGAACCCCGAACCACCCGTCTGGGTCGGCGAGTTGTACCTCGAACTGCACCGCGCCACGCTCACCAGCCAGGCCGGCACCAAACAGGGCAACCGGCGCAGCGAACATCTGCTCCGGGAGGCCGAGCTGTGGGCGGCCACGGCCGCCGTGCGCACCGGCTTCCCCTACCCGTACGCCGACCTGGACCGGATCTGGAAGACGGTGCTGCTGCACCAGTTCCACGACATCCTGCCCGGCTCCTCCATCGCCTGGGTGCACCGCGAGGCCCGCGCCACCTACGCCCGGGTCGCCGACGAGCTGGGCGGCATCATCGACGCCGCCCAGCGCGCCCTGGCCGGCGAGGGCAGCGTGCCGCTGCTCTTCAACGCGGCCCCGCACACCCGTTCCGGCGTCCCGGCGGGCGGCGCGCGCCCGGCCGAGATGTCCGGACGCACCACGCGCGCGGAGCGCCCCGACGGCGGACACGTCCTGGACAACGGCCTGCTCCGGGTCGGCGTCGACGCCCGGGGCCTGGTCGACTCCGCACTCGACCTCGCCGCCGGCCGCGAGACGATCGCCCCCGGCCGCACCGGAAACCTGCTGCAATTGCACCAGGACCTGCCGAACATGTGGGACGCCTGGGACGTGGACGAGTTCTACCGCAACACCGTCACCGACCTCACCGACGCGGACGAGGTCACCCCCGGCGACGACGGCGTCACGGTGCGGATCGTCCGCACCTTCGGCGCCTCCCGGGTGACACAGGTGCTGTCGCTGCCGCCGGGGGAGAAGCGCCTGGTGGTGGACACCGAGGTCGACTGGCACGAGACGGAGAAGTTCCTGAAGCTCGCCTTCCCCCTGGACCTGCACACCGACCGCTACGCCTCCGAGACGCAGTTCGGGCACTTCTTCCGGCCCACCCACACCAACACCTCCTGGGAGGCGGCCAAGTTCGAGGCGTGCAACCACCGCTTCGTCCACCTCCAGGAACCCGACTGGGGCGTCGCGGTCGTCAACGACGGCACGTACGGCCACGACGTGACGCGCGCGGTCCGCGGCGACGGCGGCACGACCACCACCGTCCGCGTCTCCCTGCTGCGCGCCCCGCGCTTCCCCGACCCCGAGACCGACCAGGGGGTGCACCGCTTCCGGCACGCCCTGGTGCCCGGGGCGTCGATCGGGGACGCGGTGCGCGAGGGCTGGCGCGTCAACCTGCCCGAGCGGCGGCTCCACGGCGCCGGCGAGGTGGCGCCGCTGGTGACCGTCGACCGGGACTCCGTGGTGGTCACGGCGGTCAAACTGGCCGACGACGGGAGCGGCGACGTGGTGGTCCGCTTCCACGAGGCACACGGCGCCCGTGCCCACGCCACGCTCACGGCCGGCTTCCCGGTCGCCGGCGTGGAGGTGACCGACCTGCTGGAACGCCCCCTCGCGGACACGGCCCCGCCCACCGTCGACGACGGACGGATCACCGTACGGCTGCGGCCCTTCGAGCTGACGACGCTGCGGCTGAAGCGGGCGTGACCACGACAAGGAGGAGCCCGGCATGAGCGACCTCGCCGCCCCCTCGGGTCCGGACCGGCCGGCCCGCCGCGGACTCGGCCGCAGCGGTGTGGAGATCACCCCGCTCGCCCTCGGCACCTCGGGCATCGCCAACCTGTACACCCCGGTCACCGAGGAGCAGGCGTACGAGGCGGTGCGGACGGCGCTGCGGCGGGGCATCCGCCACTTCGACACCGCCCCGCACTACGGCCTCGGTCTCGCCGAACGCCGGCTGGGCGCCGTCCTGCGGGAGCTGCCCCGTGACACGTACACGGTCTCCACCAAGGTGGGCCGCCGCCTCGAACCGTCCGACGGGGGCGGCGACGACCTCGCCCACGGCTTCGCCGTGCCCGCCACCCACCGCCGCGTCTGGGACTTCAGCGCCGACGGCGTGCGCCGCTGCCTGGAGGCGAGTCTGGAACGCCTCGGCCTGGACCGTGTGGACGCCGTCTACCTCCACGACCCCGACGACCACGAGGAACAGGCCTTCCGCGAGGGCTACCCGGCCCTCGAACGGCTCCGCTCCGAGGGCGTCGTCGGGGCCATCGGCGCCGGCATGAACCAGACCGCGATGCTCACCCGCTTCGTCCGCGACACCGACGTCGACGTGGTGCTGTGCGCGGGCCGGCACACCCTGCTCGACCACAGCGCCGCCGCCGGACTGCTGCCCGCCGCGCTGGACCGCGGCGTGTCCGTCGTCGTCGGCGGCGCCTTCAACTCCGGCCTGCTGGCCGACCCCCGGCCGGGCGCCACCTACGACTACGCCGCCGCCCCCGCCGCTCTCCTGGAGCGCGCCCTGCGGATCAAGGAGGCCGCCGAGCGGCACGGCACCTCGCTGCGCGCCGCCGCCCTGGCCTACTGCGCCGCCCACCCGGCGGTCGCCGGCGTCCTGGTCGGCGCCCGCTCGGCCGCCGAGGTCGACGACTGCGCCGACCGCTTCGCCGAACCCGTCCCGGACGCCCTGTGGGAGGAACTGCGCGCCACCGGCCTGCTGTGAACCCCGGTCACCGGGCGTGCGTGCCCGGCGTGTGCCCGAACGCACGGCGGAACACGTCGATGAAGGCGCTCGTGGACGACCATCCGCACCGGTGCGCCACCTGCGTCACGGGGGTCCGCTCGGCCAGCAGGACCAGCGCGCGGTGCAGGCGGAGCTGGGTACGCCATTGCGGGAAGGTCATCCCGAGGTCCCCGCGGAACAGGCGGGACAGCGTGCGGTCGCTCGCTCCGACCTCCCGGCCCAGTTCGGCGAGGGTGCGGTCGTCCGAGGGATCGGCGCGCAGCAGGTCGCAGACCCTGCGCAGCAGCGGGTCGTCCGGGGTGGGCAGATGCAGGGGCTGCTGCACCGAGACGCGCAGCTGGTCGAGGAGCACTCCGCGCAGCCTCCTCGCCTCCGGGCTGCCGCGGTCCTCGCTGCGGGTGTGAGCGAGGATCAGCTCGCGCAGCAGCGGGCTCACCGCGAGCACGGCGGGGCCGTCCAGCCGCAGCGGATTCTCCCGCGCGGGCAGCCCCACCAGGTGCAGTTCGAGGTCGCCGTGCGCCTGGTGGGCGTGGACGGTGCCGGCCGGGACCCAGAGGGCACGCGTCGCCGGGGCGACCCAGGAACCGGCGTCGGTGGTCACGGACACCACCCCCCGGCCGGCGTAGACGATCTGGTGGTCGTCGTGCCGGTGCGCGTCGATCTCCCCGCCGGGGCGCAGGTGTTGGGCGCGGGTGGGAGCCACGGGGGTGTGGCGGACTTCCGTCATCGCCTGGCAGATTATCGGAAGCGCGACACGCGCCGCGCCCCGCAGGCTGACGAGGTGCGAAAAAACCTCCCGATCACCCTGCTGTCCGTCGGACACGCCTGCGTCGACGTCTACCAGGGGGCCGTCGCCGCCCTCGTGCCCTTCTTCGTCGCCGAGCGCGCCTACAGCTACGCGGCCGTCTCGGGCGTCGTCCTCGCGGCCTCGGTGCTGTCCTCGCTGGCCCAGCCGCTCTTCGGCGTGCTGACCGACCGCCGGGCCGTCCCCTGGCTGCTCCCGGTCAGCACGCTGCTCGCGGGCCTGGGCATCGCGCTGAGCGGGGTGAGCGACTCCTACACCGTCACGCTCGCGGCCGTCGCGCTGTCCGGCGTGGGAGTCGCGGCGTACCACCCCGAGTCCGCGCGGCTGGCCAGGGCCGTCGCCGGCGGCAGTCACACCGCGATGGGCTGGTTCTCGCTCGGTGGCAACCTCGGCTTCGCCCTGGCGCCGCTCACCGTCGCCGCCGTGGTCGCCGTCGGGGGTCTCCGGCTGACGCCGCTGCTTCTGCTGCCGGCCGTGGCCGGCGCCGCGCTGTGCCTGCCCGTGCTGCGTGCGCAGCGGCCCCGGCCGTCCGGTACGGCCGGGCCGTCCGCGGCGGCCACGGACGACACCGCGTCGTTCGTACGGCTCTCCCTGGCCGTCGTGTGCCGTTCCGTCGCCTTCGTCGGCCTGGGCGCGTTCGTCTCGCTGTACGCCGCCGAGCGCATGGACGGCAGCAGGGCCGCCGGCACGGCCGCCCTGTTCCTGCTGTACCTGGGGGGTGCGGCCGGCAGCGTTCTCGGCGGTGCGCTGGCCGGCCGCTGGGGCCGGATCCGGGTCTCACGCTGGTCGTACCTCCTGACGGCCGCATCCATCACCGGGTTGCTCCTCGCCCCCGGCCCGGCCCTCTACCCGTTCGTCGCACTGACCTCGGCCGGCCTCTACGTCCCGTTCTCGCTGCAGGTCACCCTCGGGCAGGACTACCTGCCGTCGCGGGTCGGCACCGCCAGTGGGATCACGCTCGGCCTGACCGTGAGCGTCGGCGGCCTGATCAGCCCGCTCATCGGCGCCCTGGCCGACCAGACGTCCCTCCGGACGGCCCTCACCCCGCTGATCCTCATGCCCGTCCTGGCCTGGCTGCTGTTCCGCACCCTGCCCGAGCCCGCGCTCCCGTCACCGTCCGGCGCCACGGAGTCGGACGGCCCCGCGCCGTCGCACCCGTCCTAGGACTTCCGTGCGCTCCCGGCCAGCCGGGTCGGCGGCAGGAACTCCCGTACGTACGTCCGCTCCCAGCAGGCGCCCGTCTCGCGCAGCTCCCGCCAGGTGGTGAAGCGGTACCGGAACAGGCGGGCGCGGATGTGGCGGGGCGGGGCGTCCGCGGGGAAGGGGGAGCGGCGCAGCAGGCGCAGGGTGTCGGGGTCGTTCTCCAGCAGCCGCTCCACCAGCCCGCCGAACCACGGGCTCGCATAGGCGGGGGACAGCGCCGCGAACCACATCAGCCAGTCCAGCCGCAGGTGGTACGGCGCGAACTGGCGCGGCCAGCGCCGGGGGTCGCCCGGCTTCCCCTTGAACTCGTACTCACGCCAGCCGGAGTCCTCCCGGGGCACCTCGTCCGCCGTCCCCTCCAGCACCACCTCGTGCCGCACCCGGCCCACGGTGCCGAACGCCCCGTAGGTGTTCACCAGGTGCAGCGGGTCGAAGGAGCGGTTCATCGCCTGGCGCCGCGAGAGCATGTTCCGCACCGGCGCGTGACTGAGCGCGAGCAGCAGCGCGGACACCGCGAGCACGACCACCACGTACCAGAGCGGGGCGTCGTCCACCGGCGGCGGATCGGACGGCCAGGCCACGACGGGGAGCGCCAGCACGACGGTGATCCAGTTCAGCCAGGCGAAGTTCCCGGACAGCACCAGCCACAACTGGGTGACGATCATCAGCGCGGCGGCCGCCGACGCGACCGGCTGCGGCGCGAACAGCAGGAACGGCACCACCAGCTGGGTGACATGGTTGGCCGCCGCCTCGACACGGTGCAGCGGCCTCGGCAGGTGGTGGAAGAACCAGCTCAGCGGCCCCGGCATCGGCTGGGTCTCGTGGTGGTACTCCAGACAGGTGAGGCGGCGCCAGCACTCGTCGCCGCGCATCTTGATCAGCCCGGCGCCGAACTCCACCCGGAACAGCACCCACCGCAGCAGGAACAGCACGACGACCGGCGGCGCCACCTCGTCGTTGCCGAGGAACACGCCGAGGAACCCCACCTCCAGCAGCAGCGACTCCCAGCCGAACGCGTACCAGGTCTGCCCGACGTTCACGATCGACAGGTACAGCGCCCACGGCACCAGCCACAGCAGCATCGCCGCCCACAGCGGGACCAGCGCGTCCGCCCCCGCCAGCAGGGCCGCCGACACCGCGCATCCGGCCCACGCGCACCCGGCGAAGAAGCGGTCCGAGTAGTGCAGGTGGAACAGGCTGGGGGAGCGGCGCAGGGGCACCCGCGCCACGAAGCGCGGCACCGGCAGCATGCCCCGCTCCCCGATCAGCGCGCGGAACTGCAGCGCCGCGGCCAGGAACGCGGCCAGGTAGAGCACGGCCAGCCCTTTCTGGAAGACCAGCCGGCCCGTCCAGTACTCGGTCGCGCCGAACCACTCCACGGCCGCACCCTCCGTCCTGCGCCGCCCCGCCCGACCGGTCCCGGCCCGGCTCCCGGGCCTCGTGACGCCCTGCCGCCTGTGACTTCCCGTGTACCACCGGGCGCCCCGGGATACCCGTGTCCCGCGGCGGCCCAGCGGTCGAAGAATCGGCCGAATCCTGGCAAGGTGGCCCCATGGCTGATCGGGGAGCGAGCCCCGTGTCACTCCCGGACGACTGGCCGGAACACCCGGATCCGATCCTGGCGCTCAACCGCATGGGCAGTTTCGACTGGGACCTGGACGCCGGGGTGATGCAGATGGACGCCCAGGCGCACGAGATCTTCGACGTGCGCCCCGACGAGTACGACGACCGGCCCGAGACCCTGGCCATCCGCGTCCCGCCCGCGGAGGCGCGGCGGCTGGACTCCGTCGTGGCCCGCGCGCTCAACACCGGCCAGGAGAACTACGGCGCCTACTTCCGCATCCGCTGCCGCGACGGCTCCCTGCGCTGGACCCACACCCAGGGCTACATCCGGCGGGACCAGGCCGGCCGGCCCCACCGCATCATCGGCATCGTCCGCGACGCCACCCAGGAACTGCAGGACAGCAGCGACCGCCGCGACCAGGCCCTCCAGGAGAGCCTGCGCCGTCAGCAGACCAACGTGGTCCAGCTGACCACCGCCGCGCTCGCCCACGCCCGGACCGTGCAGGACGTCATCGACGTCCTCAAGGACACCCACGGCCTCACCCATCTGGGCGCGACCAGTCTGGTGATGGGACTGGTCGAGGCCGGCCGGATCCGGCTCATCGCGGAAGGCCCCGCGGGCAGCCTCGTGCCCGGCACCGAACTCACCGGGATCGACGAGCGGTACCCGATGAGCGAGGCGGTGCGCACCCTCAGCCCGCGCTTCATCGAGTCCCCGGAGGAGTTCGCCGAGCGCTACCCGGAGCTGTGGCGGGGCATCACCGGGCTGAAGATCACCTCGGCCGCGTATCTGCCGCTCATCGTGCAGGCCCGCCCGATCGGTGCGATGGGCCTGCTCTACAGCGACCGGCGCGGCTTCACCGCCGAGGAGCGCAACATCCTGGTCGCGCTCGGCAGCAGCATCTCCCAGAGCCTGCAGCGCGCGATGTTCTACGAGCAGGAGATGGACCTCGCCCAGGGGCTCCAGCAGGCCATGCTGCCCCGCACCATCCCCAGCGTGCCCGGCGCCGACCTCGCGGTCCGCTACCGCGCCGCCTCCTTCGGCGGCGCCTTCGGCCGGGACATCGGCGGCGACTGGTACGACCTGATCCCGCTCCCCGGCAGCACCGCGGGCGGCAGCCGGGTCGGCGCCGTCATCGGCGACGTCCAGGGCCACGACACGCACGCCGCCGCCGTCATGGGGCAGCTCCGCATCGTGCTGCGCGCCTACGCCGCCGAGGGCCACACGCCGACCACCGTGATGGCCCGCGCCTCCGTCTTCCTGCACGAACTCGACACCGACCGCTCCGCGACCTGCCTCTACGCCGAGGTCGACCTGTCCACCGGCGTGATCCAGGCGGTCCGCGCCGGGCACATCGACCCGATGGTGCGCCGCGTCGACGGCTCCTGCCGCCGGGTTCCCGTCCCCGGCGGGCTGCCGCTCGGCCTGTCCGCCGAGTTCGGCGGGCTCGACTACCCGGTCGGGCGGATAGAGCTGGAGCCGGGCGAGACCCTGGTGCTGTGCACCGACGGCCTGGTCGAGCAGCCCGGCGCGGACCTCGACGACGGCGTGGAGACCCTCGCCGCGCTGATCGCCGTCGGCCCCGACGACGTACGCGGCCTGGCCGACCGGCTGATCGACGTGGCCGAGGAGCGCGGCGGTGACGACGACGTGGCGCTGCTCCTGCTGCGCCGCCGCGAGCCGGAGGGTCCGCGCTCAGGCGGCCGGCTCAAGCAGCTGGTGCCGCCCGGCGAACCGGAGGCGCTGTCCGACACCCGGCGCATGATCCGCACCGCGGCCGCCGCGTGGGGCGCCCGGGACCGGGCCGACGAGATCGAACTGGTCGCCGACGAGATGATCACCAACGTCCTGATGCACACCGAGGGATCCGCGGAGGTCACGCTCCGGGTGCTCGACGGGACCGAACGGCGGCTGCGGGTGGAGGTCGAGGACTCCTCCAGCGCCCTGCCACGCCGCCGGGAGGCGGGGGAGGGCGGCGTCTCCGGCCGGGGCCTGCTGCTCGTGGAGACGCTCACCGACCTGTGGGGCGTGGAGGCGCGCGGTGGCGGCAAGTGCGTGTGGAGCGAGTTCGTGGTGGCCAAGGACCCGGAACCGGCCGGAGGGAGGAACCCCGGCACGGGCTGAGGACGCGCGCCGCCGGTGGCACTCTTGACGCATGCCGGAACTCCCCGAGGTCGAGGCGCTCAAGGACTTCCTCACCGAGCACCTGACCGGCCACGAGATCGTCCGGGCGCTGCCCGTGGCGATCAGCGTCCTGAAGACCTACGACCCGCCGCTCACCGCCGTCGAGGGCCGCGAGGTCACCGCCGTGCGCCGGTACGGCAAGTTCCTCGCGCTGGCCACGGACGGCGGCCCGTACCTCGTCACCCATCTGGCGCGCGCGGGCTGGCTGCACTGGAAGGATCCGCTGCCCAGCGGCGCGCCCCGCCCCGGCAAGGGGCCGCTGGCGCTGCGCGTCGCCCTGGAGACCGGCGCCGGGTTCGACCTGACGGAGGCCGGCACCCAGAAGCGGCTCGCGGTGTACGTGGTGGCGGACCCGGCCGAGGTGCCGGGGATCGCGCGGCTCGGGCCGGACCCGCTGGCCGGTGACTTCGACGAGGGGCGGCTTGCGGAGCTGCTCTCCGGGGAGCGCCGCCGGCTCAAGGGCGCCCTGCGCGACCAGAGCCTGATCGCGGGCGTCGGCAACGCCTACAGCGACGAGATCCTGCACGCCGCCCGCATGTCCCCGTTCAAACTGGCCTCCTCGCTCACCCCGGAGGAGACGGCCCGGCTGTACCAGGCGCTGCGCACCACCCTCACCGAGGCGGTGGAACGCTCGCGCGGGCTGGCGGCCGGGCGGCTGAAGGCGGAGAAGAAGACCGGCCTGCGGGTGCACGGCCGCACCGGCGAGCCCTGCCCGGTGTGCGGGGACACCGTCCGCGAGGTGTCGTTCAGCGACTCGTCGTTGCAGTACTGCCCCACCTGCCAGACGGGCGGCAAGCCGCTGGCGGACCGGAGACTGTCCCGTCTGCTGAAGTGACCCCCCGCGGCGGACCGCCGGGTCACTCGGGCCGCAGCACCACCAGCGTCTCGCCCTCCGTGGAGCGCACCTCGTACCGCTCGATGTCGTCGGAGCGCATCGCGGAGCCGCCCGGGACGGTGTTGGGGCGGGCGTCGTGCCGGGGCACCGCCCAGCTCGTCATGACGTTCTCGGAGCCGTCGCGGCCGATGCCCACCAGGACGCAGTCGCGCGGTCCCGCCGCGTCCTTCACCCGCAGCTCCACGCTGCTGCCCCAGTCGCGGTCCTCGACCCTCACCTCGGCCCACACCCCGGAACGCTCGTCGGTCGCCGCCACGGTCAGCGGGCGCGGCCCGTCGTCGCCCCGCGCCACCACCGTGACCGCCGGGGCGGACACCGCCAGCACCACGGACGCGGCCAGCGCCAGCAGCACGCGGCGCCGCCCGACGCGCCGCCGGGCGGACACCTGGGTGAGCAGCCGGTCCAGCATCCGCGGCGAGGGCTGCGCGACCGGGCGGACCGTGCGCGGGGTCGCGCTGCGGTACAGCATCAACTGGCGTGTCGCGGGGCCGAACTCGGTCACCTGGACGGCGCAGCTGGGGCACTCCATGAGGTGGTCCTCGAAGCGGAACGCCTCCGCCTCGTCCAGCACGCCGAGCGCGTAGGCGCCGACGTCGCGATGCCTCTCCAGGGACCTCATGCCGAATCCTCGTGCCGTTGGGTGCGGGTGGGGTTACTCCTTGCTCCCACCGGTACGCACCAGGCAGCCGAATGACTCAGCGGCGCACCGAATCGTGACCTAAGGATTCGGAGACCTCGGGCCCGCGGATTGGTCGGATTTTCCGCGGACCTCGGAACGGGCCCGCGCGGCCCCTAGAAGAGGTGGATGGCGAGGTGCCCGAGCGGCAGTCCGAGCTGCCACGCCGGCGTCCACACCTTCGGTCCCTCGTCCTCGCCGGCCGCCCCGCCGCCCGGCACCGCGTTGAGATCAGGGGCCAGCAGCTCCGTCTCCCGCAGCCAGCGCCACGCCTCCGCCGCCAGCTCCAGGTCCGGGCCGGGCGCGCCCCGGCCGGACGCGGCGGCGTCCGCGGCCAGGTCGTCCAGCCGCTGCTGCACCCACTCCTGCCACGGCTGGTCGTAGGCGGTCAGCGACAGCCACGTCTCCAGCTGGGTGATGACCCGGATGCCGGACAGTTCGCCGTCGGTGTCGGACAGGAACACCGTCAGCGCCAGCGCGTCCCGGCCGGCCCGGAACTCCACGGACGTCGGCGGCATGAGGTCGCCGGTGCGCAGCAGTTCGTCCGCGATGTACTCGGCGTAGAACCAGGCCATGGGGACGGCCGGTTCGCCGTCGCCGTCCGTGCTCTCTCGACCTCTGTGCAGCATCCCTTCCTGCCTCCTCCGGTGCGTGCGCGTCGCCCGAGCCCGGATCCCGGTCCGGAACACGGATGAGGACAGCCGATCCCCAACCGGGTTCCACGGCAAGGCGCTTTACGGAGGTTTGACCCGACGGCCGGTTTCACCGCATGTCGGAGGCGTAGCCCGGAAGCACCCGGCGCAGGGCGCGCAGCGCGTAGTACGCGCGGGACTTCACCGTACCGGGCGGGATTCCGAGGGCGGCCGCCGCTTCCGCCACACTCGCCCCCTGGAAGTACACGAGCACCAGGACGTCACGGTGCTCGGGAGTGAGAGTCTTCACAGCTTCCCGGACGTCGAGCGTCGCGGCCGCCCGTTCCGCGTGGTCGGAGATCACCCGGGCGTTCTCCAGCACGGCGTCGCCGACCTCGGCGGGCCGCGCCTGCCGGGCCCGGCGCGCGTCGATGGCGAGCCGCCGCGCCACGGTCAGCAGCCAGGGGCGTACGGAGTCGAAGTTCTCGGCGCGCAGGGCCTCGGGGTGCTGCCAGGCGCGCACCAGCGTCTCCTGGACCAGGTCCTCCGCGCGCTGCCGGTCCCCGTCGCAGAGCCGGAGCAGAAGCGCGAAGAGGGGCCGGCCGTGCTCCCGCTGGAGAGCGGCGAGCTCGTGCTCGGCGGTGGTCCCGTTCATGAGTGTCATTCCGGCCGTCATGGCCGTATGGCAACGCACCCCGCCGCCGGGGGACAGGGCGCGCACAGGAGTGTGCGACGGACGGTCGATCGCGTCGACGAACGGTTCGACGAACGGTCGGGACGGCCGTTCTCGCACGCCGGACGGCCTAAAGAGCGTGTCGGAACACCGCCCGCAGCGATGTGGCTTCTTACCTGTTTATCCACAAATACGACCACAGCGGGGTGACGTGATGATCGTACGCAGCAGACAGCTGGCCCTCGTCCTGACGGCCGTGCTCGCCGCGGGCGCCGCCTGCCAGGCCCGCGACCACACGCCGCCGGCCCAAGGGCGTCCGGCTCCCTCGGCGGCGGCCCACCGCGGCTTCACCCTGGTCGCGTCGGGAGACGTCCTGCCCCACACCTCCGTCATCGAACAGGCCGGGTTCGACGCCGGGGGCGCCGGGTACGACTTCCGGCCGATGCTCTCCGGCATCCGCTCCGTCGTCGCCCCCGCGGACCTGGCGCTGTGCCACATGGAGACCGTCTACGGCGCGGACGGCGACTACAGCGGCTACCCGCTCTTCAAGTCGCCGCCCGAGGTCGCCGCCGGACTCGCCGCCACCGGCTACGACGGCTGCTCCACCGCCTCCAACCACACCCTGGACGACGGCGAGGACGGAATCCGCCGCACTCTCGACGCCCTCGACCGGGCGGGGCTGCGCCACGCCGGCTCGGCCCGCTCCGCCGAGGAGGCCGCCGCACCGACCCTGCTGAAGGCGGGCGGGGCCCGGGTGGCGCATCTCGCCTACACCTTCGACACCAACGGGATCCCGCTGCCGCCGGACCGGCCCTGGGCGGTGAACCTGATCGACGAGCGGCGGATCGTCGCCGACGCCCGCGCCGCCCGCGGTGCCGGGGCCGACGTCGTGGTGGTCTCCCTGCACTGGGGCACCGAGTGGCAGGACCAGCCCGACGACCTCCAGCTCTCCCTCGCCCGTTCCCTCACCGCGTCGCGGAGCGGGGACCGCCCGGACGTCGACCTGATCCTCGGCACCCACGCCCATGTCCCCCAGGCGTACGAGAAGGTCAACGGCACCTGGGTGGTCTACGGCATGGGCGACCAGATCGCCGGCGAGATGACCAACCACGAGGGGGTGAGCGACCCGCGCGGCAACCAGTCCACCGTCGGCCGCTTCACCTTCTCCCCGCCGTCCCGCCCCGGCGGCCGCTGGGAGGTCACCCGCGCCGAGTTCGTGCCGCAGCTGTACGACGTCGACGCCGGCCGGGTCGTCGACCTCAACGAGGCCCTGGCCCAGGGCGCCGAACTGCACGCCGTCCGCGACCGTATCCGCGACGTGGTGTTCAGCAGGGGCGCGGCGAAGGACGGGCTCGAGATGGCGGGCGGGCGGGGCTGAGGGGCGGGGTCGGTCCGGGGCCTGCGGACCGGGCGCGCGGGCGTCAGTCGTCGTCGACGTGGTCCAGCGCCTTGAGCAGCTCGCCCAGCACACGCAGACAGGCCGTCACCTCGGCGTCCGTCAGGCCGCCGCCGGTCTCCCGCAGCAGGGCGTGCTCCCGGCGCAGCACCTCGCCGATCGCCGCCGTGCCCTTCTCCGTCGGACGGATGAGCGACGAGCGCCGGTGGGCCGGGTTGGGGATGCTCTCCACCAGCCCCTGGTCCGCCGCCTCGTTCACCGTGCGCTGGACGAACTGGCGGCTGATCGCCTGCGCCCGGCCCATCTGCGGCACCGTCATCGGCCCGTTGCGGTGCAGCAGCGTCAGCACGGCGCGCACCCCGAGGGACAGCTCACCGTCCGTCAGGCCGCGTTCGACGCTGCGCTGGGCGCGCCGGTACAGGGGGCCGACCAGGTCGTACACGTCGGTGAGACGTCGGCCGAGCTCGTCCGGCGGGAGGGGGGTCTCGTGGTCCGTCACCCGTCCATCATGACATCCAGGTTGTCAAAGTGACCCCCACATGACACCTTAGTTGTCATGAATGGTGCTTTGGATCTTCGTTCCTTCCCGTCCGCCGACGGCGACCTCGCCTACCGCGACACCGGCTCCGGCGATCTCGTCGTCCTGCTCCACTCCGGCTTCGTCGACCACCGGATCTGGGACGACCACGTGCCCGTCCTCGCCGGGCGGTACCGGGTGATCGCCCCCGACACGCGTGGCCACGGCTTCTCCGCCAACGCCACCGCCCCGTTCCGCTGGGCCGACGACCTGGCCGCGCTGCTGCGCCACCTCGACGCGGGACCCGCCGTCCTCGTGGGACTCTCCATGGGCGGCGTGATCGCCACCGACACCGCGCTCGAGCACCCCGGCCTGGTCCGCGCGGTGGTCACCGCCGGGGCCGCGACCGGCGACCACCGCTACACCGACCCCTGGCACCGCGAGCTCGAGGAGACGATGGCCCGGGCGCTGGCGGCCGGGGACGTCACCGCCTGGCTCGACGCCTTCCTCCGGCTCGTGCCCGGACCGGCGCGCACGGCCGACGCCGTCGACCCCGACGTGCTGCGCCGCGTGCGCGAGATGGCCCTGCACACGCTGTCCAAGCACGGCCCGGGCGAGAAGGACTGGCTGGTCCGGGTGACCGGCTCCTTCGACCGGACCGGCGAGATCCGCGTCCCGCTGCTCGCCGTCAACGGCTCCCTGGAGCCTGCCGATCTGCATGCCGCCGCCGAGCGCCTGGCCGGCGCCGTCCCCGACGGCCGCACGGCGACCATCGACGGCACCGGCCACTACTCCGCGCTGGAGCGCCCCGACGCGTTCAACCGTGTCCTGCTCGACTTCCTGGAAGCGCTCTAGTCCCGCTTCCCACCGTCGTCCCCGGCCGCCCGCGCGAGCGCCGAACGCCGGTAGGAGTAGCCGAAGTAGACGACCAGGCCGACCGCGAACCACACGGCGAACCGCGCCCAGGTCTGCCACTGCAGGAACGTGATCAGCCAGACCGAGAACACCACGCCCACCGCGGGCACCACCGGCATCCACGGCGTGCGGAAGGCGCGCGGCAGCTCCGGCTGCCGGTAGCGCAGCACGATCACCGCCGTGCACACCACCACGAACGCCAGCAGGATGCCGATGTTGGTCAGCTCGGCCGCCTCGCCGATCGGCAGGAACCCGGCGATGGCGGCCGACGCCACCCCCACGATCCAGGTGACCCGCGTCGGCACGTGCCGGGTGGGGTGCGTCCTGGCGAACCAGCGGGGCAGCAGCCCGTCCCGGGACATCGCGAACCACACCCGGGTCACGCCCAGCATGAACGTGAACATCACGGTGAGGATGCCGATGATGGCGCCCACCGCGATCACGTCCGCCAGCCCGGTCAGCCCCACCGACTTGAACGCCGTGGAGAAGCCGCTCTCCGGGTCGATGTCCCGGTAGTCCTGCATGCCCGTCAGCACCAGGCAGGCCGCCACGTACAGCACCATCGAGACGATCAGCGAGTAGATGATCGCCTTCGGCATGTGCCGCTGCGCGTCCTTGGACTCCTCCGCCGCCGTCGACATGGCGTCGTAGCCGAACACCGCGAAGAACACCGTCGCCGCACCCGTGAACGCCCCGCCGACACCGAACGGGAAGAACGGCTCGTAGTGCGCCGCCTGGATGTGGAACACGCCGACGCCGATCACCAGCAGCACGACCAGGACCTTCAGCACCACGACGACCGTCTCGAAGCGCGCCGCGTTCTTGATGCCCAGGTTCAGCAGCGCCGCGATCAGCAGACACAGCAGCGCCGCGAACAGATCGACCCGGTGCCCGTCCCCGGTGCCGGGCGCCCCCAGCATCCAGGCCGGAAGGTCCGCGCCCATCTCGTTCACCAGGAAGCTGAAGTAGCCGGAGATGCCGATGCCGACCACCGCGACGATCGCCGTGTACTCCAGCAGCAGGTCCCAGCCGATGAACCAGCCCGCCAGCTCGCCCAGCACCGCGTACCCGTAGGTGTAGGCCGAGCCGGCCTTCGGGATCATCCCCGCGAACTCGGCGTACGACAGCGCCGCCGCCGCGCTCGCGACGCCCGCGATCAGGAAGGACAACAGCACCGCGGGTCCCGCCGTGCCGTTCGCGACCGTCCCCGCGAGGGTGAAGATGCCCGCGCCGATGATGCCGCCCACGCCGATCGCGGTGAGCTGCCAGAGGCCCAGGGTGCGCTCCAGCCGCGGACCCCGGCCGACCTCCGTCTCCTCGATGCGCTCGATCGGTTTGCGGCGGAGAATCCCCTCGCCCGCCCGGAGTCCGGCCATGCGTCTCACCTCTTCGCGTTCGGCAAGCGGCTGACGAGGACTCATGATCCTCCGGGGGCGCCGGTGACGGAAGACACCACGCGAGCCGGAGGGCACGCCTTCACCGGACTACGGCACCACCGTCACCGGCCAGCGCCCCGCCTTCACCAGCCGCACCGCCACCGACCCGACGAACCGGTGCCCCGCCTGCTCGGACGCGCCCACGACCACCGCGTCCGCCGTGAGGTCGTCCGCCGCCTTCACCAGGCCGTTGTACGGGTCGCCCCGGAAGGTGTGGAACTCCCAGCGGACGTCGAAGATCCCCTTGATCCGCTCCATCGACTCCCGGATCTGCGCCGCCAGGTCCTGCGCGATCTCCTCCGTCGCGTCCGCCACCGGCGCGCCGAGCGCGGCCCCTGCCGCCAGCACCGGCTGCACGTACACGATGGCGAGCAGCGCGCCCTGCCGCCGGGCCAGCCCCGCGGCGTAGGCCGCCGCGCGCAGCGACGAGTCGGAGCCGTCCACGCCGGCCACGATCACCTTCGGGCCGTCCGTGCCCCGCTCGAACCGATGGGCCTGCTGTTCCGTCACGACCGCGAGGCTATCGGAGCGCCGCCCTGCCGGGCACCGCGCGGTCCCCGCGCATCTCCCTCCTATGCTGCGCCGATCAGGTGAAAGGGTTCCGCCGCACCGGTGTCGCGGCGCTGCGCCGGACCTCCGCGGGGCGACTGATGAGTCATGCAGAAGCATCAATTGCTCACCCGGCGCCGGGCGTTGCTCGCCGGTGCCGCCACGCT
This sequence comes from Streptomyces albogriseolus, assembly GCA_014650475.1. Classification (GTDB taxonomy): domain Bacteria; phylum Actinomycetota; class Actinomycetes; order Streptomycetales; family Streptomycetaceae; genus Streptomyces; species Streptomyces albogriseolus. The sequence goes on along the minus strand of BMVA01000001.1, from coordinate 475,310 downwards.
GGGCGCGGCAGGCGTGGCCACGGCGCTCGTGCCGGGGGCCGGGAACCGGGGCGCTCCGGCGTCGCCGCCCGTCGCCGGAGCGCCCGCGGCCCGCCGCCCCCTCAGGCCCTCCGAGTACCGTCTGAGGCCCCTGACCGGCTACGGTCCCCCGCGCACCGCGCCCGGCAGGACCCCGGTGCGCAAGGAGCCGCTGCTGAAGGTGCCGGAGAACGGCCGCACCGTCGTGCTCAGCTTCGACGACGGGCCCGACCCCCGCTACACCCCCGACATCCTGGACACCCTGGCCCGGTACGAGGTGCGCGCGATGTTCTTCGTGTGCGGCGAGATGGCGGCCTACAGCCCGGACCTGCTGGCCCGCATGGCCGACGAGGGCCACGTGGTCGGCAACCACACCTGGTCGCACCCCCTGCTGACCGGTCTGCGCCGGCGCCGCATCCGCTCCGAGATGGAACGCACCAGCGACGTCGTCGAGAAGCACCACGGCGCCCGCCCGGAGTGGTTCCGCGCCCCCTACGGCGCGTGGAACCGCGCCGCCTTCGAGCTCGGCGCCGAACTGGGCATGGAACCGCTCGCCTGGACCGTCGACACCCTCGACTGGACCGAGCCCGGCACCCGCACCATCGTCGGCCGGGTCGAGGACGGCGCCGCCCCCGGCGTCGTGGTGCTCTCGCACGACGCCGGGGGCGACCGCTCGCAGAGCGTGAAGGCCCTGCGCTCCTATCTGCCGCACCTGCTGGACTCCGGCTACCACGTCACCGTGCCCCGCCGGGAGTACGTCTGAGAACGCCCTGAGCAGTCCCCGCCACGGCGGGCGGGGACTGCTCAGCGGATCTCGGCCAGGCGGGCGAAGGCGACCACGTTGCCGTCGTAGCCGTTCTGCTGGGTGAAGCCGCCGCCGCAGGTGATGACCCGCAGCTCCGCCGTGCCCTTGGACGCGTAGACCCGGTCGCCGGGGAAGTCGTTCTTCGAGAAGACCTCCACGCCGTAGATCTCGAACACGGCGGTCTTGCCGTCCTTGCGGGCGATCTCGACCCGGTTGCCCTTCTTCAGCGCGCCCAGGCCGTAGAACACGGCCGGTCCCTGCGCGTTGTCCACGTGCCCGACCACGACCGACGTGCCCTTCTCGCCCGGCGAGACCGCGCCGGTGAACCAGCCCGCCAGGTTCGGGTCCTCGGGCGGCGGCGCGTCCACCCAGCCCTCCGCGTCCAGGCCCACCGGCACGATCGGCGCGTCCACCTGGATCGCCGGGATCCGCACCCGGTCCGGCACCGCGTACGGCAGCGGCTGCAGCGCGCCGACGGTGACACCGGGGGTCGCGCTGTCCGCGGCGGCCGCGCCGGCCGGCTGCGGCGGGCCCACGTCGAACTCCCCGGAGCCGTTGCGGAGCAGCGCGAGGCCGGTGAGCAGGACCAGCGCTATCACGCCCCACGGTGCGCGCCTCCTCGGGCGCGCCTCCTCTTCGGCTTCGGCCGGCTCGAAAGCTGACATTCGCCTTCCCCTCTCGACACGGCCGTCGCCGTGTCACTCGCGCATGACGTGAACGCTAAGCGGAGGGTGCGCCACCGGCGACGGGACGGCGGCGAACGGGTGGCCTCCGGACGGGCGGGGTGCGCCATCCGGGGTGATCCGCGACGAAGATCTTCTGACGGTCCGTGACCTGCGGCGATGGCCCCGCCCGCACGGGAGGGGCGAGGGCGGCCCTCAACCGTACGGACCATTCCCGAAATGCGCGGCGGCGCAGGGCAACTGAGGGTCTTTCCGGGAGGCGCTTTCTCGCCGATCGGACCGGGGACGGGACCCGGGGCGTCTCCCGCGGAGGATCACATGCGCAACACACGTGCCCTTGCGGCCGCCGGAGCCGCGGTCGCCGTCCTCGGGGTCGCCGCCCCGGCGGCCGTCGCGGACGGCGGACGGGTGCCCAACCCGTCCAACATCGTCGCCCTGCCCAGCGTCATCGCCCGGGGCGGCCAGCTCACCATCACCGTCGACGGCTGCCCCAACGGCGGCCACGCCACCTCGAACGCCTTCCCGCGGACGAACCTGACGCCCGTTCACAGCGGCAACGACACCGCCAGGGGCACCGCCACCATTCACCACGACGCCCACCCCGGTCCCTACGACATCACCGTCCACTGCTCCGGCCGCAGCCTGACCCGCCCGGCCGCCTTCACCGTCATCGGCGGTGTCCGCGGCGGCATCGGCGGCAGCAGCACCACCGGGGCCACCCCCGCCGACATGGCGATCGGCGGGTCGCTGGTGGCAGCCGCGGTCGTCGGCAGCGGTGTCTTCTGGATGCGCCGCCGCGCCGAGAAGCGGATCTGAGGCGCTGCTCCCCCCGGCCTCCCGTTCCGCCCGTGCCCGAAGCCCGCGCCCCGGACCCTGACGGCGTCCGGGGCGCGGCCGTGCCCGCGGGGCGGGCCGGACCGAGGGCGTCGTGCGGTCAGCTCCCGGTCTCCGGGAACAGCCGCAGGAACGGCTCGGCCGTCGCGGCGAGGCCCCGGCTGTAGGGGGCGTCGAAGTCCCAGATGAGGAAGAGCAGGAAGGCGATGAGCGCCGAGAACAGCCCGGCGAGGATCAGTTCGCGGCGGGTGCGCCGGATCTGCAGGGCGAAGATCATGCCGATGGTGACCATGGCTCCGGTGACCAGGCCGAACCACACCACGCCCGGCATGGTCGCCCCGGTGGACTCCGCCCGGGCGCTGCGGGCCTGGTCGGCGGCGGCCACCTGGTCCACCAGAGGCTGGTAGGCCTGCGCCTCGAAGTCGGTGCGCGGCTCGTAGTCGGTCACGTCCCGGCGCAGCCGGTCGAGCAGTGCGGCGCCCTCGTCGGTCAGCCGGTCGTGGTCGGCCATGGTCCGCCACTCCGTGGTGACGACGTGTCCGACATAGGCGTTGACATCGTCACGGATCCGGTCACGGATCTCGGCGGGGTAGACCCGTACCCGCTCGGAGATCTCGTGCAGGGCGACCGCCTCGGCGCGGACGTTCTCCTGGGCGGCGCTGCGGCCCTCCCAGACGCCGGCGATGGCGAGACCCAGCACGATGGCGTACACCACGCCGATCCACATGGTCATGTACTCGATGACGTCCGGTGTCTCGCTGGGGTCCTCGTCCTCGGCCGCCCTCCGGTGCCGGAGGAGGGTGATGATCACCACGACGGCACAGGCGGCGAGCATGGCGAGGATGAGAACAAGCCATTCCGGCAAGAGGTGCCTCCAGGCAGAGAGGATCGATCGGGTGCGCGGGCGGTCGTCAGCGCGGGCGCAGCGCGGCGACGGCGACCACCGCCGGGGTGGTGATGAGCAGGACGAAGACGAGCGGCGACGTGGTGCTCCGGGCCGGCCGCTTCACTTCGGTCGTGCGGTGGCGCGGGTAGGTGACGGTCCGCAGGGTGGGACGCGGGCTCGGGGTCGCGGACGGTTTCGGGGCCGGTGGCGGGGCCGGTGGCGGGGGCGGCGGCGCCGGACGGAGGGCCGGGCGCGGTCCGGCCGTCGGCGCCGGCCGGGGCGACGGCGGGGCGGGGCGCGCCGCGGGCGGCGGGACGGGCCGCACGGTGGGGGTGGGCTTCGCCGGCGGAGGGGTCGGCGTCGGTGAGGGCGGCGGTGGCGGAGGGGGTGGGGGAGGGGGTGGAGTCGGGGTCGGGGTGGGTGTGGGCGTGGGGGTGGGTGGCGGCGGCGGGGGAGGCGGGGAGCAGGGCGGGAGGGCCGGGTCGATGTGGCCCGCGATCGCCACCGCCTGCGTGCCGTCCGGCCCCGTCGAGGCGTACGCGCAGGCGTCCGCCGCCGCCCGGCCGGGTGCGCCGGTGAGCGCCCAGAGCAGCGTGACCACGGCCAACGCGCGTACCGCGGTACGGATTCGGGTCGGTACGAGTGCTTGCACGACGAAGATCATGAGTCGTCCGGAGCCATGTCACGCACGAGAGCCGGGGGAATGCCACGAAGGAGGGAAGAAAAGAAAAACGGGCCGCCGTTGAACACAACCTGTGCCGCCGTGCGTACCCCTCGTCGAGCGGCGGCGCGGCAGAGCGCTGCGACACCTCTGCGATCATCTGGAGTTGACGATGAAGACCTCCTGGCGGACCGCCTCACTGGTGGTGAGCGCCGCGGCGGTGCTGACCCTGACGACGGCGTGCGGTCAGGACACCCAGCCGCCCTCCAGCCAGAACGTGGGGATCACGGCGCCGGGCGACCTCGGCGGCATCGGCAGCGGGGCACAGGCGGGCCAGACCTCCCCGGCCCCGAGCCAGCCGGTCAACACGGCGGGGCAGCTGAACGTGGCCACCGACGCCAAGCTCGGCAAGGTGGTGACCGACGAACTGGGCCTGACCCTCTACCGGTTCGACCAGGACTCCGCGAACCCGCCCAAGTCCAACTGCGACGGGGACTGCGCGAAGACCTGGCCGCCGGTGCCGGCGGACGACGCCTCGGCGGGCGAGGGCATCGACAAGGCGCTGCTCGGCGAGATCACCCGCGCCGACGGCACCAAGCAGCTCACCGTGGACGGGTGGCCGGCGTACCGGTACGTCAAGGACGTGAACGCCGGTGACGTCAAGGGCCAGGGCGTGGGCGGCAAGTGGTTCGCGTTCACCCCGGAGGGCAAGAAGGCGCAGTCGGCCGATCTGCCGGGGCTCTCGACCCGGGAGGACCCCGAGCTCGGCGAGATCGTGGTCGACGAGAAGGGCATGACGGTCTACCGCTTCATGAAGGACGAGGCGTGGCCGGAGCCCGTCTCGAACTGCGCCGGCGACTGCGTGAAGAAGTGGCCGGTCGTCTCGCCGGTCGACTTCGCCGACACCAAGGGCATCCAGAAGAAGGGCTACATGACCTTCACCCGGCCCGACGGCGCCGAGCAGCAGACCATCAACTGCTGGCCCATCTACACCTTCGCCGGCGACAAGGCCCCCGGCGACACCAACGGTCAGGGCGTCGGCGGCACGTGGTACGCCGTGCGGCCCGACGGGAAGCCGGTCGGCGCGCCGGAGAAGTGACGACCTCCCCAGGGCGCCGGCCCCGGCGCCGCCGGCCCCGAGTCCGCCCCTCCGCGATCCCGCGGAGGGGCGGACCGTTTTCCCCGGGTTCCTCCCGCGCGCCGGAACACTCCGGAGTGGCGTGATCACGTCATGTGACAACCCTGTGCATCCGCAAAGCGGGCACGTGCCAGAGGCAGTGACCGGGAACGGATGGTCAATTTCCGTTTGGGGTCGCCCTGTTGGCGGGCGATCAGTAGCCTCTGCTCGAACACCGGATCGCCTACGCCTTGGAGAGATACATGGAGCGTCCCGCCTGGGCCCCACGGAGCATCGACATCACGGTGCCCAGTGTCTCCCGGATGTACGACTACTACCTGGGCGGTTCGCACAACTTCGAGGTCGACCGGGAAGCCGCCCGCAGGGCCATGGAGTTCATGCCGGGACTGCCCAAGATCATGCAGGCGAACCGGGCGTTCATGCGGCGGGCGGTGCGCTTCGCCGTCGCCGAGGGGGTCACCCAGTTCCTCGACATCGGTTCCGGCATCCCGACGTTCGGGAACGTGCACGAGGTGGCGCAGGCGGCGGACCCCGAGGCCCGGGTGATGTACGTGGACCACGACCCGGTGGCGGTCGCGCACAGCAAAGTGGTGCTGGAGGGCAACGACCGCGCGGACATCCTCGCCGCCGACCTCCGCAAGCCGGGGGAGATTCTCGGCAGTGACGAAGTCGGCCGGCTGATCGACCTGAATCGGCCGGTGGCGCTGCTTCTCGTTGCCATACTTCACTTCGTGGAAGAAGCGGACGACCCGTACGGGGCGGTGGCCGAACTGCGTGAGGCCCTGGCGCCCGGAAGCATGCTGGTCCTCACCCACGCCGCGTACGAGGGGATCCCGTTGCCGCCGGAGCGGGCGGAGGGGGCGGTCGGCGTGTACCGAGACACGCGCAACCCGCTGATCATGCGCACGCGCGACGAGATCGCGCGGTTCTTCGAGGGGTACGACATGGTGGAACCCGGACTGGTGCCGATGCCTCGATGGCGTCCCGACACCGCACCGGAGGACGAGGATCCCTACGCCTTCTCCGGCCTGGCGGGCGTGGGGCGTACGGCGTGAGCGCGGAGCCGGACGGGCCGGAGGGCAGACTGCGCCGGTTCGCGACGATCTGGAGCCGGGCCGTGTACCCGGTGACCTCGACCGCCGACACCCGCTCCGAGTTCGAGGAGCGGCTGCTCCCGGTGGCCCGGCTGCTGAGCGAGGCGCTGCGTGCCCGGGCCTTCGACGCGGAGGCGGGCCGGGCGGCCGGCGCGGCGCTCGTCGAGGCGCACTGCACGGACCCCGAGGCGCTCAGCCGCACCCTGGACTGCGTCGACGCCTACCTCGTCCTCTACTGCGGCGGCGACGGCGACCGCGAGACCCTCAGGGCGCGCAGCGCGCGGCTCCAGCACGCCATGGCGGCCGGCTTCGCCCAGGCCCTGCGCCGGCGCACGCTGGCCGAGCAGGAGGCCGTCGCCAAGGCCGCGCTGGAGGCGCAAGGAGTGGTCGCGCAGGCCCTGCACGCCACCGAGACCCGGTTCCGCGCGGTCTTCGAAGGCGCGGCCATAGGGATCGGCATCGCCGACCTCGAAGGCAACATCCTCCAGGTCAACGGCGCGCTCGGCCGTATGTTCGGCCTGTCGGGACAGAACCTGCTGGGCCGCAACGTCAGGGACTGGACCCACCCCGACGACGCCCCGCAGACCTGGCGGCTCTACGAGGAGCTGGTGAGCGGGGAGCGCGAGCACTACCACCTCGAGAAGGCCTTCTACCGACCTGACGGAACGGTCCTGTGGACCAATCTCACCGTCTCCCTGCTGCGCGACGCCGACGGCGAACCCCAGTACCAGCTCGCCCTCATGGAGGACACCACCGAGCGGCGGCTGCTCAACCTCCGGCTGCGCTACGAGGCCACCCACGACGCGCTCACCGGGCTGCCCAACCGCACCTTCTTCTTCGAGCGTCTGGAGAAGGCCCTCGCGGCCGGACCCGGCCAGCGGTTCGGGCTGTGCTACCTCGACCTGGACGGCTTCAAGACCGTCAACGACAGCCTCGGGCACGCGGCCGGCGACCGGCTGCTCGTCGAGGTCGCCGACCGGCTCCAGTCCTGCGCCACCGCGCCCGGCGAGATGGTGGCCCGGCTCGGCGGCGACGAGTTCGTCGCCCTCACCACCGGCCCCGACACCCGCCGCACGGTCGACGAGCTGGCCGGCCGCATCATGAACGCGCTGCTCGCCCCGATCAGCGTCGACGGCCGGGAGCTGACCGTGCGCGGCAGCATCGGCATCGTCGAGGGACCGGCGGGGGAGCGCAGCGCGGCGGAGGTGCTGCGCAGCGCCGACATCACGATGTACCGGGCCAAGGCGGCGGGCGGCAACCGGTTCGAGCTCGCCGACCCGGAGGCCGACGCCCGCGCCATCACGCGGCACGGGCTCACCACGGCGCTGCCCACGGCCCTGGACCGGGGCGAGTTCTTCATCGAGTACCAGCCCCTGGTGCACCTCGGCGACGGGAGCGTCCGGGGCGCCGAGGCGCTGGTGCGCTGGCTCCACCCGCAGCACGGGGTGCTGTCCCCGGACCGCTTCATCCCGCTCGCCGAGCACACCGGGCTCATCGTGCCGCTCGGCCGCTGGGTGCTGGAGCAGTCGGTGCGTCAGGCCCGCGAGTGGCGCGACGCCAACGGCGGCGACGTGCTCGGCCCGCTGCGCATCAACGTGAACCTGTCGCCCTGCCAGCTCACCCACCCGGGCCTGGTGCAGGACACCGTCGAGATCCTGGAACGCACCGGCGTCACCCCCGACGCGCTGTGCCTGGAGGTCACCGAGTCCGCGCTCATCGGCGCCGACGACGACCTGCTCAAGCCGCTGCGCCGGCTCGCCGAGATGGGCGTCGACATCGCCCTCGACGACTTCGGCACCGGCTACTCCAACCTCGCCAACCTGCGCCGCCTCCCGGTGAGCGTCCTCAAGCTGGACCGCTCCTTCACCCAGAGCATGCAGCAGTTCCCCGCCGACCCGGTCGACCTGAAGATCGTCGAGGGGATCGTCTCGCTCGCCCACAGCCTCGACCTCGCGGTCACCGTGGAGGGCGTGGAGACCGGCGCGCAGGCCGAGCAGCTGCGCATCCTCGGCTGCGACACGGCCCAGGGCTGGTACTACGCCCGCCCGGGCCCGCCGGAGCGGCTGCACGAGCTGGCCCTGGTGGACGCGACGGGATGAGGTGCGCACGGTGACCGGCCACCAGGGCACGCCGGTGCCGCCCGAGGTGCCCTGGCCTGTGCGGGCTCGTCCGGGCCGGGCGCGCAGTTCCCCGCGCCCCTGAGGGCGTGGGAAGAGGGGCCTGCCGGGCGGCTTGGCGGTCGCGCTGAAGATCGCCGGCGGTTCGGAGCCGGTCCTCACCGCTCCAGCAGCATCCCCTGAAGTTCCCGTGCCGCCCGCGGCGGCGCCACGTCGCTGCGGTGGGCCAGGGCGATCGTCCGGTGCAGGCCCGGGCGGGCCAGCGGGGTGACGCGCAGACCGTGGCCGGAGCGGGCGGCCACCATGCGGGGCACCACCGCCACGCCCAGCCCCGCCCGCACGAACCCCAGCACCGCGTCCATCTCCCCGCCCTCCACCGCGAACTCCGGCTCGAACCCCTCCGCCCGGCATGCGGCCACGGTCAGCTCCCGCAGGTCGTAGCCGTGCCGGAACATCACCAGGCGTTCCCCCTCCAGGTCGGCGATCCGCACCGCGCGCCGCGCCCGGCCGGGGCGGGGGGCGTCCGGGGAGGAGACCACCACCAGGTCCTCCCGCAGCAGCTCCACGGTGGTCAGCGCGGGGGAGGGCGTCGGCAGCGGCAGCACCACCAGGGCGAGGTCCAGCGCGCCGCGGGCCAGCTCGCGCACCAGGTCGTGCGAGCCGCCCTCCTCGATCAGCAGCCGGACGCCCGGGTAGCGGTCGTGGAAGGCGCGCAGCACGTCCGGCAGCAGACCCGTGCACAGACTGGGCGTCGCGCCGAGCCGCACCCGGCCGCTGCGCAGCTGTGCCACCTCCTGCACCTCGTGCCGGGCGGTGTCCGCGTCCGCCAGGATCCGCCGGGCCAGCGGCAGCAGCGCCTCGCCCGCGTCGGTCAGCGTGATGTTGCCGCGCGCCCGCCGGAACAGGTCCGCGCCCAGCTCCCGCTCCAGCGCCTTGATCTGCTGCGACAGGGACGGCTGGGCGACGTGGACCAGCTCGGCGGCGCGCGTGAAGTGCCGGGTCTCGGCCACCGCCACGAAGTACTGGAGCTGCTGGAACTGCATCCAGCCATGATAGGCGGACCCTATCGAATCGAGCCGCACCATGTCTTGGACCGATGGGGCCCTCCGGCCCTAGCGTCTGATGACATGGTTCTGGCAACGCGGACGGACCGACGGCCGTCCATGGCACGCACGGTGTGGGACTCGACCGTCGGCAAGAAGACAGTGATGGCGGTCAGCGGCCTGATCATGCTGCTGTACCTGGTCGTCCATATGCTCGGCAATCTGAAGATCTTCTTCGGGGCGGGGGAGTTCAACCACTACGCCCACTGGCTGCGCACGATCGGCGAACCGTTCATGCACTACGAGTGGACGCTGTGGGCCGTCCGCGTGGTGCTGGTCCTCGCCGTGGTCGCCCACGCCGTCTCCGCGTACCAGCTCAGCCGCCGCGACATCAAGGCGCGCCCGGTCGCGTACGTGCACAAGAAGGCGCGGGCGAGCTACGCCACGCGCACCATGCGCTGGGGCGGGATCATCCTCGCCCTGTTCATCGTCTGGCACCTCCTCGACCTGACGACCGGCACCGTCCACTCCGGCGGCTTCGAGTCCGGCAAGCCCTACCAGAACGTCGTGGACACCTTCTCCACCTGGTACGGCAACACCATCTACATCGTCGCGATGCTGGCCGTCGGCCTGCACATCCGGCACGGCTTCTGGAGCGCCGCCCAGACCCTCGGCGCCGGCAGCCGCACCCGCGACCGCGCCCTGAAGACCACCGCCAACGCCCTTGCGCTGCTGCTCACGGCCGGCTTCCTCGCCGTCCCCGTGGGCGTCATGACCGGAGTGGTGAGCTGACCATGACCTCGTACACCGACTACACGACCGGCGCACCGGTCGCCGACACCAAGGCCCCGGCCGGACCGATCCACGAGCGCTGGGACACACGCCGCTTCGAGGCCAAGCTGGTCAACCCCGCCAACCGGCGCAAGCACACCGTCATCGTCGTCGGCACCGGCCTCGCGGGCGGCTCCGCCGGCGCCACCCTCGCCGAACAGGGCTACCGCGTCGTCCAGTTCTGCTACCAGGACTCCCCGCGCCGCGCCCACTCCATCGCCGCGCAGGGCGGCATCAACGCCGCCAAGAACTACCGCAACGACGGCGACTCCATCCACCGCCTCTTCTACGACACCGTCAAGGGCGGCGACTTCCGCGCCCGCGAGTCCAACGTGCACCGCCTGGCGCAGATCTCCGTCGAGATCATCGACCAGTGCGTCGCGCAGGGCGTGCCCTTCGCCCGCGAGTACGGCGGCCTGCTCGACACCCGCTCCTTCGGCGGCGTCCAGGTCTCCCGCACCTTCTACGCCCGCGGCCAGACGGGCCAGCAGCTCCTGCTCGGCGCCTACCAGGCGCTCAGCCGGCAGATCGCGGCCGGCAACGTGGAGATGCACCCGCGCACCGAGATGCTCGACCTGATCGTCGTCGACGGCAGGGCCCGCGGCATCGTCGCCCGCGACCTGATCACCGGGAAGATCTCCACCTACTTCGCGGACGCCGTCGTCCTGGCCACCGGCGGCTACGGCAACGTCTTCTACCTGTCGACGAACGCCATGAACTCCAACGCCACCGCGATCTGGCGCGCGCACCGGCGCGGGGCGTACTTCGCCAACCCCTGCTTCACCCAGATCCACCCCACCTGCATCCCGCGCACCGGCGACCACCAGTCCAAGCTCACCCTGATGAGCGAGTCGCTGCGCAACGACGGCCGTATCTGGGTGCCCAAGGCCAAGGGCGACACCCGCCCGCCCGCGCAGATCCCCGAGGACGAGCGCGACTACTACCTGGAGCGCATCTACCCGTCCTTCGGCAACCTCGTCCCGCGCGACATCGCCTCCCGCGCCGCGAAGAACGTCTGCGACGAGGGCAGGGGAGTGGGCCCCGGCGGCCAGGGCGTCTACCTCGACTTCGCCGACGCCATCGAGCGGATGGGCCGCAAGGCCGTCGAGGCCAAGTACGGCAACCTCTTCGACATGTACCAGCGGATCACCGACGAGGATCCGTACGAGGTGCCGATGAGGATCTACCCTGCCGTGCACTACACCATGGGCGGCCTGTGGGTCGACTACGACCTCCAGACCACCGTCCCCGGCCTGTTCGCGATCGGCGAGGCCAACTTCTCCGACCACGGAGCCAACCGGCTCGGCGCGTCCGCCCTGATGCAGGGCCTGGCCGACGGCTACTTCGTGCTGCCGGCGACCCTCAACGACTACCTCGGCCGCAACCCGAGGCTCGACGAGGTGACCGGCGACCACCCCGCCGTGCGGGAGGCCGTGGCGGAGACCGAGCAGCGCGTCGAGCGGCTGCTGTCGGTCGACGGCGACCGCACCCCGGACTCCTTCCACCGCGAACTCGGCGAGCTGATGTGGGAGTTCTGCGGCATGGCGCGCAGCGACTCCGGGCTGCGCAAGGCACTGGAGCGCATTCCGCAGATCCGTGAGGAGTTCTGGCGGCGGATCAAGGTCCCCGGCACCGGCGAGGAGTTCAACCAGTCGCTGGAGAAGGCCAACCGCGTCGTCGACTACCTGGAGCTCGCCGAGCTGATGTGTCTCGACGCGCTGCACCGCACCGAGTCCTGCGGCGGGCACTTCCGCGAGGAGTCGCAGACGCCGGACGGCGAGGCGGCCCGCAAGGACGACGAGTTCTCCTACGCGGCCGCCTGGGAGTTCACCGGGACCGGCGAGGCTCCGGTCCTGCACAAGGAAGACCTGGTCTTCGAGTACGTCCACCCCACCCAGCGGAGCTACGCATGAAGCTCACCCTGCGCGTCTGGCGCCAGAAGAACGCCGACGCCGACGGCGCCATGTCCACGTACGAGGTGGACGACGTCTCCCCGGACATGTCCTTCCTGGAGATGCTCGACACCCTCAACGAGGAGCTCATCCTCAAGGGCGAGGACCCGGTCGCCTTCGACCACGACTGCCGCGAAGGCATCTGCGGCGCCTGCTCGCTGGTCATCAACGGCGACGCCCACGGGCCCGAGCGCACCACCACCTGCCAGCTGCACATGCGGTCCTTCAAGGACGGCGACACCATCGACATCGAGCCGTGGCGGGCCGCCGCCTTCCCGGTGATCAAGGACCTGGTGGTCGACCGCTCCGCCTTCGACCGCATCATCCAGGCCGGCGGCTACATCACCGCGCCCACCGGCTCCGCCCCCGAGGCGCACGCCACCCCGGTGCCGAAGCCGGACGCCGACCTCGCCTTCGAGCACGCCGAGTGCATCGGCTGCGGCGCCTGTGTCGCGGCCTGTCCCAACGGCGCGGCGATGCTGTTCACCTCGGCCAAGATCAACCACCTGAACGTGCTGCCGCAGGGCGCGCCCGAGCGGGAGACCCGGGTGCTGGACATGGTGGCGCAGATGGACGAGGAGGGCTTCGGCGGCTGCACCCTCGCCGGGGAGTGCGCCACCGCCTGCCCCAAGGGCATCCCGCTGACCTCCATCACGGGCATGAACAAGGAGTGGCTGCGGGCGACCCGCAAGGCGGGCAAGCGGTAGCCGCTCCCACGGACGTTCGCCGGAGGGTGCGGACGGGCGGGGCCGGAAGAAGGTGCTCCTTCCGGCCCCGTCTCGCGTACCCGGACCCCTTCTGCCGCACTGTGGAAAATAAAGCGTGATTAATCACTTTCGTCCCGTTTTTTACCTCCTGATCAGGAGAACCGGAGAGGAGTGACCCGAGAGGAGGGTGATGACAGATGATCACCCGCGAAGAGATCTCGATCCTGCTGGATCACCCCGTGTACGACGGGGACGGCAACAAGATCGGCGACGCGAAGCACGTCTTCCTCGACGACGCGAGCGGACGCCCCGAGTGGGTGACCGTCAAGACCGGGATGTTCGGCTCCAGCGAGTCGTTCGTGCCCATCCGTGACGCCTCCATGGTTCAGGACCACCTGGAGGTGCCTTACCCCAAGGACAAGGTGAAGGGCGCGCCCAGTGTCGACATCGACGCGGGCGGCCATCTGTCGGTGGACGAGGAACACCGGCTCTACGAGTACTACGGCATCAACTGGGACAGCGTTCTCGGCGACCCCGAGGAGAGCCGCGGCACCACGGGTCAGGCCGGAACCGCCGGGGCCGCGGGCGCCGCCGGAGCGGCGGGCGCCGCCGGAGCGGCGAGCGGACGCCGCGGCACGTCCGGCGCGCCGGGCACGACGGGCGCGAAGGGCGGCATGTCCTCCGCGGCGGGCGCCAAGGGCACCACGGCCGAACGGTCCGGCGCGGCCGGCGCGATGTCCCACCGCGCCGAGGCCGGCACGGGCGACGCGATGACGCGCTCCGAGGAGCGCATGCACGTCGGCGTCGAACGCCACGAGACCGGCCGGGCGCGCCTGCGGAAGTACGTGGTGACCGAGGAGGTCCAGCAGACCGTCCCGGTCCGCCACGAGGAAGTACGCGTGGAGCGCGAGCCGGTCACCGATGCCAACCGCGAGGAGGCCATGTCCGGGCCGGCCTTCAAGGAGGACCAGCACGAGGTCACGCTGCACGAGGAACGCCCCGTGGTCACCACCGAGGCCGTGCCGGTCGAGCGCGTCCGGATGACCACCGAGGAGAAGGTCACGAACGAGACCGTGCGCGGCCGGGTGCGCAAGGAGCGCATCGAGGCCGAGACGGAGATGACCGACGAGCACGGCCGCCGGGGCCGCGACGTCCCGGGCCGCGGCCGTGACATCCCGGGCCGGGGCCGCGAGTAGCGCCCCCGTCCCCGCTCTCCCCGCGGCGCGCCGGTGTGCTCACCGGCGCGCCGCGCTGCCGTCGAGCCCCGCGAGCGCGGCGAGCCGCCGGTAGGAGTCCAGCAGCGCCTCACGGTCGTAGGTGCTGGTGGTGACGAGGACCTCCTGGGCGCCGGTGTCCTTGAGCACCGCCTCCAGCTCCCGCTCCACCTCCTCCTCGGTGCCGGCGAGCTGTCCGGTCAGCCCCGCCTCGTAGAAGCCGCGCTCCTTGTCGCTCATCGCCAGGGACTCGACGCGCCCGGCGGGCGGCAGCGGCGGGAAGGTGCCGTGCGTGCGGGAGTACGCCATCGACCAGGCCTCCGGGATCAGCAACCGCCGGGCCTGCCCGGGCGTGTCCGCCACCGCCACGGTGCCGGAGACCACCACGTACGGCTCGTCCGCCCACGCGGAGGGGCGGAACTGCTCGCGGTAGCGGTCGACGCCGCGCCGCATCCGGTCGCGGTCGCGCAGGTCGCCGATGACCATCGGCAGCCCGGCGCGGGCGGCGATGTCCGCGCCCTCGCCCATCGCCAGGACGAACGGCGGCACGGTCAGCCCCTCGGGCGGCCGGGCGTGCACCCCGGTGGGAGAGGTGCCCTCGAACCAGCCGAGCAGCTCGTCGATCTGGGCGGCGAAGTCCTCCGCGTCGCCCTTGTCGCGCCCGAGCGCCCTGCGCACCCCGTCGGTGAACCCCACCGAGCGGCCCAGACCCATGTCGATCCGGTCAGGGAACAGCGAGGCCAGCACGCCGAACTGCTCGGCCACCACCAGCGGACGGTGGTTGGGCAGCATCACCCCGCCGGTGCCGACGCGGATGGTGCGGGTCGCCCCGGCGACCGCCGCCGCCAGCACGGTCGGCGCCGAACCGGCCACCCCGGGCACGCCGTGGTGCTCGGCCACCCAGAACCGGTGGTACCCGAGCCGCTCCGCCTCCCGCGCGAGATCCACCGTGTCCCGCAGGGCCTCGGGGGCGGTGTGCCCTTCGCGCACCCGTGAGCGGTCGAGGAGGGAGAAGCGGGTCGCGGCGATCACGGAACTCATACCGGGTTCAACACCCGGGGGCCGCCAGGATTCCTGCGCGCGCTGTCTAGGGTGGGGGGGTGACCCGCCGCACCGAGCCCACCGACCGCACCCGGCGTCCGCTGGCCGTGTTCGATCTCGACAACACCCTCGCCGGCACCGCGCACCGCCAGCACTTCCTGGAGCGCAGGCCCCGCGACTGGGACGGCTTCTTCGCCGCCGCGCCGCAGGACCCGCCGCTCGCCGAGGGGATCGCGCTGGTGCGGGAGAGCGCCCAGACGTGCGACATCGTCTACCTCACCGGCCGGCCCGAACGCTGCCGCCGCGACACCCTGGACTGGCTGGCCGCTCAGGGACTGCCCGAGGGGGAGCTGCACATGCGCGGCAACGCCGACCGGCGGCCCGCCCGGTTCACCAAGGCGGCCGTGCTGCGCCGCCTGGCCCGCACCCGGGAGGTGCGGATGCTGGTCGACGACGACGAACTGGTCTGCGAGGACGCCCGCCGGGCCGGGTTCACCGTCGTCCATGCCCGCTGGGCGACCCCCTCGGGCGAGCTGAAGGACGCGCAGGAGCGCGAGGGCCGTACCTGAGCCGTACGGCGGCTCAGTCCGTCTCCTCCAGCCGGAAGCCCACCTTCAGGCCCACCTGGTAGTGCGCGACGCGCCCCTCCTCGATCTGCCCGCGTACCTGCGTCACCTCGAACCAGTCCAGATGGCGCAGCGTCCGCGACGCCCGCTCGATGCCGTTGCGGACGGCCGCGTCCACGCCGTCGGGCGAGGTGCCGACGATCTCGGTGACCCGGTAGGTGTGGTTCGACATGCTCTGCTCCTCTCACGGTGGCCCCACCGCCTGTGGCGCACGTCACTCCACCGTGCCCCACCCCGGATCCGGGCGCGAGGCGTCGGCCCGGTTCACCCGACGCCCTTGACCCGGGCATTGGTCCATACCAAGATGCTGGGCACCCGTCCGAGCTCCGGCTCGCCCCCCACGCCGGGCCCCGCCCTGTCCGCCAGACAGAAAAACAGGACCCCACGTGAGACGCCGTCTGCTCGCCCTCGTCTGTGTGTCCGCCTCCCTGCTCACCGGCTGCGGGGTGATGTCCGACAGCGCGGCGCAGCGGCGCACCGTCACCGTGTGGCTGATGCAGCACAGCGCCTCGCAGGACTTCCTGGACCGCTTCACCGAGGAGTTCGAGCGCGAGCACGAGACCCTCGACCTCGACATCCGCATCCAGGAGTGGACCGGCATCGGCGAGAAGGTCCAGCAGGCCCTGCGCGGCAAGGACGCGGACGGGCCCGACGTCATCGAGGTCGGCAACACCCAGGTGTCCGCCTACGCCGAGAGCGACGGTCTGCTGGACCTCACCCTGGAGTCCATGCGCGACTGGGGCCGCGACGACTGGCTGCCCGGCCTCGCCGAACCCGGCCGCTGGGGCTCCCAGCAGTACGGCATCCCCTGGTACGCCGCCAACCGCGTCGTCGTCTACCGCAAGGACCTGTTCCGCGCGGCCGGCGTCACCCCGCCGAAGACCCGCGACGAGTGGCTGGAGATCACCGAGCGGCTCGACACAGGCGACACCCAGGGCATCTACCTCGCCGGACAGGACTGGTACACGCTCGCCGGGTTCATCTGGGAGGAGGGCGGCGAACTCGCCACCGAACGCGACGGCGTCTGGCGGGGCGCCCTCGACAGCGAGGCCGCCCTGCGCGGCATGGACTTCTACCGCCGCCTCCAGCGGCTCGGCGACGGCCCCGTCGACGCCGACGAGGAGCACCCGCCCCAGGCGGGCGTGTTCGCCGAGGGGCGGGTCGCCCAGATCGTCGCCGTCCCCGGACTGGTCCGTGCCATCGTCCAGCAGAACCCCGGACTCGAGGACGAGATCGGCTACTTCCCCGTCCCCGGCAAGGAGGCGGGCCGCCCCGGCGCCGTCTTCACCGGCGGCTCCGACCTCGTCGTCCCGGCCGGCACGGACGTCGAGGACGCCGCCGTCGAGGTCGTCGCCGCCCTCACCGGCGCCCGCTGGAACACCGACCTCGCCCGCACCATGAACTACGTGCCCAACAAGGCGGACCTCGCCGGCTCGGTCGCGGGGGAGGAGGGCCTGGAGGCCATGGCGGCCGGCGCCGCACGGGGCCGGGCCACCCCGGCCACGCCCCGGTGGAGCGTGGTCGAGGCCGACAACCCGATCAAGGAGTACATGACGAAGGTGCTCACCGGCGCCGACCCCGGGAAGGAGGCCGAACGCGCCGCGCGGCGCATCACGGAAACCCTCGCCTTCGAGTGAGTGCGCACGAGGGCGTCCTGACGCGCCGCGCGGTGACGGGTCAGCGGGCGGCGCTCAGCGGGCCACGCTCAGCGACAGCGCGAACCGCCCCTCGCCGTCCGTCCACCACCGGGACAGCTCCAGCCCCGCGGCCGACAGCTCCGCGCGCACCCCCTCCCGCCGGAACTTCGCCGACACCTCGGTGCGCAGCTCCTCGCCCTCCGCGAAGTCCACGACCAGCTCGAGCGCCGGGATCTTCACGGACTGCGCGACGCGCGAGCGCAGCCGCATCTCGATCCACTCCCGCTCCGCGTCCCACAGCGCCACATGGTCGAAGGCGTCCGGGTCGAAGTCGGCGCCCAGCTCCCTGTCGACGACGTGCAGCACGTTCTTGTTGAACGCCGCCGTCACCCCGGCCGCGTCGTCGTACGCACGCACCAGCGTCCTGACGTCCTTCACCAGGTCCGTGCCGAGCAGCAGCGCGTCGCCCGGGGCGAGCAGGGCGCGGACGGAGGCGAGGAACGCGGCCCGCTCGGCCGGGAGCAGATTGCCGATGGTGCCGCCGAGGAACGCCACCAGGCGCGGCCCCGGCGTGTCCGGCAGGGGCAGCTCGGCGGTGAAGTCCGCGACCAGCGCGTGCACCTCCAGACCCGGCCGCTCGGCCGCCAGCGCCCGCCCCGCCCCGGTCAGCGCGGACTCGCTGACGTCGACCGGGACGTATGTGTGCAGCCCGTCGAGGGCGGCGATCAGATGCCGCGTCTTCTCCGAGGAGCCCGAGCCCAGTTCCACCAGGGTGCGGGCGCCGGACGCGGCGGCGATCTCGCCCGAGCGGGCGAGCAGGATCTCCCGCTCGGCGCGCGTCGGGTAGTACTCGGGCAGCGCGGTGATCTCCTCGAACAGCTCGCTGCCCCGTGCGTCGTAGAACCACTTGGGCGGCAGCGTCTTGGGGCTGCCGGTCAGTCCCGCGCGGACGTCGGCGCGCAGCGCGGCGCCGGCGGCGTCCTCGGGGAGGGTGCGGGTCAGACGGAACGGACTCACGTGAGGGACTCCTTGAGCGGGGTGAGCAGTACGTCGGCGCGGCTCGCGGCGAGCAGGGTGCGGTCGGGCACCTCCTGCCAGTGCGGGTCGTCGTCGTAGGGCTCGGAGGCGACGACGGTTCCCCCGCCCGGCCGGGCGAGATACCAGAGGGTGTCCCCCCACGCGGTCGCGGCCACGGTGGCGCCGTCGGTGAGCAGCAGGTTCAGCCGGGCCTCCGGGACCGCCTCGGCGACCTCGGCGACCGTGTCGGCCAGCGCCTGCCCCATGGTGTCGCCGGCCCGCAGCCGCGCCAGCACCAGCGCCCACAGGAACGCCGAGTCGTTGCGCGCCTCCAGCGACAGCAGGTCCTCGGCGGGCAGTGTGGCCGCCAGGGACGCGAGCGAACCCGGCCAGCCCGGCACCGCCCCGTTGTGGCTGAACAGCCACGCCCCCGACGCGAACGGGGCCGCGGCCGCCTCCGCGTCGGCGCCCGACAGCGTCGCGTCCCGCACGGCGGCGAGCAGCGCCTCCGTGCGCACCACCCGCGCCAGGTCCGTGAACGACAGGTCCGCCCAGATGGGCCCGGCCCGCCGGTAGCGGGCCGGGACCGGGTCGCCGTCGGCGTACCAGCCCACGCCGAAGCCGTCCGCGTTGACCGTGCCGTACCGCTGCCGGCGGGGCGCCCACGACTGCCGGTACAGCCCGTGCGGCGGTCCCACCAGCAGCGCGCCCAGCGGCTCCGCGGGTCCCACGTACGCCAGGTGACGGCACATCAGGCGTCCTCCGCCGAGCGGGCGGTGCGGAACCCGGAGAAGATCTGCCGCCGGATCGGATAATCCCAGTTTCGGAACGTGCCCCGGCAGGCCACCGGGTCCACGGCGAACGAACCGCCGCGCAGCACCTTGTACTCCGGCCCGAAGAACACCTCCGAGTACTCCTTGTACGGGAACGCCCGGAAGCCCGGGTACGGCAGGAAGTCGCTCGCCGTCCACTCCCACACGTCCCCGATCAGCTGCCGTACGCCCAGCGGCGACGCCCCCGCGGGAAAACTGCCGGCCGGCGCCGGACGCAAATGGCGCTGGCCGAGGTTGGCGTGCTCGGGCGTCGGGTCGGCGTCGCCCCACGGGTAGCGCCGCGAGCGGCCCGTCGCCGGGTCGTGCCGGGCGGCCTTCTCCCACTCGGCCTCGGTCGGCAGCCGGCGCCCCGCCCAGCGGGCGTACGCGTCCGCCTCGTACCAGCACACGTGCAGCACCGGCTCGTCCGGCGGCACCTGTTCGGTGACGCCGAAGCGGCGCCGCAGCCACTGCCCGCCCTCCCGGCGCCAGTACAGCGGCGCGGTGAGGCGGGCGCGGCGCACGTGCGCCCAGCCCTCGGGCGTCCACCAGCGCGGGTCGTCGTAGCCGCCGTCCTCGACGAACGCCTGGTACGCGCCGTTGGTGACCGGCGTGGCGTCGATCCAGAACGGCGCCACCTCCCGCCTGTGCGCGGGCCGTTCGTTGTCCAGCGCCCACGGCTCGGCCGAGGTGCCCATGGTGAACGGGCCGCCCGGCACCAGGATCTCCGCCGGTCCCGTGTACGGCGTCACCGGCTCCGGGTCGGGCGCGGTGAGGGCGGCCGGGCCCGTGCGGAGCTGGTGGGTGATCAGCATCGTCTCGTCGTGCTGCTGCTCGTGCTGGGCGATCATCCCGAAGGCGAACCCGGCCTCGGTCAGCCGGGTGCCGTCGAACGCCGTGCGCTCCAGCACGTCCAGTGCCCGTCCGCGCACGTCGGCCGCGTACCGGCGGGCCTCCTCGGGCGACAGCAGGGGCAGGTTCGGGCGTTCGGCGCGGGGGTGCTCGAAGGCGTCGTAGAGGCTGTCGATCTCCGGGCGGATCGCCTCCTGTCCGGCCACCGCGCGCAGCAGCCACTGCTCCTCCTGGTTGCCGATGTGCGCCAGGTCCCACACCAGCGGCGACATCAGCGGCGAGTGCTGCGCGGTCAGGTCGGGGTCCTCCACACAGCTGGTCAGCAGCGTGGTGCGGTCCCGCGCGACGACCAGCGAGGCGACCGCGCGCTCACGCAGGGTTTCGGCGTCGAGGGCGGGGTCGGTCATGAGGGGGTGTCCTTCCCGTGTGGGTGGGTGGTGAGCAGGGGCGCGCCGGATCCGTCCGGACGCCCGTCGTGGAGCGCGCGCCACGCGTCGAGCAGGTCGTCGGCGGGGCAGCGGCCCCGGGCGACGTAGCGGTCCCGGAACGCCGCGACGCGGTCGACCAGGGCGGTCGCGGCCCCGAGCCGGGGCAGGGCGTCCAGCGCCGCCGCGAAGCAGACGGCCGCCGCCTCCCGCAGCTCCGGGTCGGCCAGCCCGTCACGGGCCGCGTCCCGCCACAGCGGGTTCTGCGGGGCGGCCAGGCCCCGGGTCCGCTCGGCCAGCGGTTTCACCGTCCGGTACGCGGTCTCGGCGGCCGCCGGGTCGTCGAACAGCGCCGCCGTCACGGCCAGGGGCACGGTCCAGCCGTCCTCGCCGGGCTGCGCGTCCATCATCCGCAGCTCCAGATGACCGCGCGGCCTGACCGGCGGGAACAGCGTCGTGACGTGGTAGTCCAGGTCGTCGCGCGTGGGCGCGCGCGGCGACCGGCGGTGCGTCCAGTGCCGGAACGACAGGTCCTCCGGCACCTCCCACGGCCCGTCGTCGTCCCGGCGCACGCACATCACGGGCGCGTCCAGCACATGCCGGGCCCAGGCGCCGCGCGGGTCGGCGTCCAGCGCGGGCGCTCCGGCCCGCCCGGCGCCGATCTGCGCCCAGCGCAGCTGCCGTGTGGAGAGCCAGCCGGTGGGCCGGCCCGCGGAGACGGGGGAGTTGGCGAAGACCGCCACCAGGACGGCGCCCAGCAGATGCGCCATCCACCAGCGGCGCACATGGCCGAGCGGGCCCGGTTCCTCGTGGCCGGCGTCCACGCACACCTGCACCGAGGCGGAGGTGCACATCATGAACCGGCCGGCCGCGCCGGCGCGGTCGAGGGCGGCCTCCATCGCGTCGTAACGCGGCTGCCGGAGGAACCGGCGGGGGGTCTGCCAGGGGTCGTGGCCCAGACCGGCCAGGGTCAGGCCGTCCCCGCGCAGGACGGCGCGGACGGCGTCCAGGTCGGCGGAGACGAGGGTCAGGCACTCGGTGAGGGACGCCGCGGGCGGCGAGCTGAGCTCGAGCTGGCCGCCGGGCTCGACGGTGAGCGCCGAGCGCAGGGGCACCTCACGCAGTGCGGCGTAGGCCGCTGCGAGTCGTTCGGGGGAGACGGGGAGCCGCGGGTCGCGCACCTCGTGAACCAGCCATTCGACCTCCACGCCGAGGCGGCGGGGCGGTCCGGTCTTGAAACAGATGCCCCGGATCAGGGCCTCGGCCTCTGCTTCGGTGACGGCCGTGCGGACCGGCGCGCCACCGCTCGACGGATCTGACATGCGGGAATCCTCCTGAGACACCACCATGTCGCCGGCCCGGAGCCAGGTCGGTCCCGGCCGGCATCGACGCGTCCACCCAAAACCCTCGGGCCGCCGTGCACAAGGGCGCCCGGCGGGCGTAAGGGGTCCGTCACCTCCGCGTCCCGCCTGCCACCGGGGCTTTCGCCTCCGGGCCCGGACCGTCCGGGGCGCGGCGAAAACCGCGTTGCGCCGCCTCACCAGCATCACTCAGGATGCTCGGGTGAGCACGACGAGGGGGAACGCGCGGGGCGCGGTCACGGCGGCTACGGGGGTGGCGCCGTGAGCGCGCGCCTGCGGGGCATCGCCCGGGAGACGGAACGGATCGTGGCGGAGGGCGCCTACCTCGCGCCGGACGGCCGCCGGGTGCCGGTCGGGGCCGCCGTCGAGGCGGCGCGGCAGGGCACCACGCTGCACGGACCGGAGCCGGTCCCGGTGCCGCCCTTCGAACCGGCGCCCACCCGCTTGGAAGTGACGGGCGAGAGCAGCCTGGCCGCCGCCCGCCGCCTCACCGGCCCGCACGCCCCGGATCCCGTGGCCGTCCTCAACTTCGCCTCGGCGCGCAACCCGGGCGGCGGCTACCTCAACGGCGCGCAGGCCCAGGAGGAGGCCCTGTGCCGCGCCTCCGCGCTGTACACGTGCCTGCTGCGGGCGCCCGGCTTCTACGAGCACCACCGCGCCCACCGGGACCCGTTCTACACCGACCGGGTGATCCATACACCGGCCGTGCCGGTGTTCCGCGACGACCGCGGCGCCCTGCTGGACGCCCCGTTCACGGCGGGTTTCCTCACGTCACCGGCGCCGAACGCGGGTGTGATCCGCTCCAGGGCGCCCGAGCGTCTGGGGGAGGTGCCCGGCGCGCTCGTCCGCCGCGCGGGCCGGGTCCTGGAGACGGCCGCCCACCACGGCTACCGGCGGCTGGTGCTGGGCGCGTGGGGCTGCGGCGTGTTCCGCAACGACCCGGCCCAGGTGGCGGAGGCGTTCCGTGCGCACCTGGGCCCCGGCGGGCGCTTCGAGGGCGCCTTCGTCCACGTGGTGTTCGGCATCCTGGACCGCACCCGGGACGGCGCGACCCGCACCGCGTTCGAGCGGACCTTCGCGGACCTGGCGGACGCGCCGGCGGTCACTCCCAGCCGTACCGCTCCCTGAGCCGCTGCCGCACCGAGTTGAACCGCATCCGGTCCAGCGCGCACGCCTCCCGGCGCATGCCCTGCTCGTGCAGCCGCAGCACCCGGTCGACCGCCACCCAGGAGTCGCGCCCCGACCGGTCCCACGGCCCGCCGCCGATCGGCACCCACTCCCGGTCCCCGGCACGCCCCTTGCTCGACAGCCGCACGGCGAGGAACGTCCCCGCCGCCTCGCGGGCGACGACCAGCACCGGCCGGTCCTTGCCGCGGCCGTCGTTCTCCTCGAACGGGACCCAGGTCCAGACGATCTCCCCGGGGTCCGGGTCGCCGTCGTGCGCGGGCGAGTACTCGGTGCGCACCCGGCCCACGGAACGCGGCTCGGCCTCGACGGTGGCGTACGGGCCGTCACGGCCCGGGGTGTGCTCAGGGGTGTAGGCGGTCACAGACGGTACCGTACGTCACCCGTCCGGCGGTACCGCGCAAGGGGGTTGACCACCCACGGGACGCTACGGTCTGCCGTCGGCCCCCGTGAGCTCCCGTCCCGTCACCATCTCGCTCCCGATCCGCACGAACACGCCGCGCCGCAGCGGCATCCACGACCGGGGACCGGTGCGCAGCAGCCGCTCCCGCTCGGCCGGGTCGGTCACCACCGCCGCCCGGCCGGTGACCACCACGCTCCAGCCGGACCGCCGCCCGGCATGGACGTCGTCCGCCTCGAACGCCACCACCACCCCGTCGACGGCCCGCACCAGGTCCGAGTCCGCGGAGGTGCACAGCACCACGGACCCGTCCGGGTCCAGGGTGAAGTTCACCGGCAGCACCGCGGGAAGCGCGTGCCGCGTGTACACGACGCGACCGACCGGCACCTCGCCCAGCAGGCGCAGGCACTCCTGCCGGTCGAGCGCCCGGAAGCCATCGCTGTGGATCATTCTTTCATCGTCGGCGGTGGGACGGGCCCCGACCAGGGCCGGACGGCCCCGTCGACGTCGGCGTACGGCCCGGAGCCCACGGTGGGCGCTCCTCGTGCCGCGGCGCTCTGCGGATGCCTGATCCCCCGCGCGGGTGGAACCCTGAGGGCATGGGCAAGACCGCACTGATCGTCATCGACATGATCAACACCTATGACCACCCGGACGCCGACCAGCTGCTCCCGTCCGCCGAGACGGTGGTCCCGGTGATCTCCGGACTGCTGGAGCGGGCGCGGCGGCAGGACGCGCCGGTGATCTACGTCAACGACAACTTCGGCGAGTGGCGCTCCCACCACGGCGAACTGCTCGACAAGGCGCTGGCGGGGCCGCACGCGCACCTGGTCGAGCCGCTGGTGCCGGACGAGTCGTCGCTGTTCGTGGTCAAGGCCCGGCACTCGGTCTTCTTCGAGACCCCGCTCAGCTATCTGCTCTCCCAGCAGGGCATCGACCGGCTCGTGCTGTGCGGGCAGGTGACCGAGCAGTGCGTGCTCTACTCCTCGCTCGACGCGCACATCCGGCACTTCCGGGTGACCGTCCCGCGGGACGCCGTCGCGCACATCCACGAGGACCTGGCGGACGCGGCCCTGCGGATGATGGAGCGCAACATGGGCGCACAGGTGTGCGACAGCGGCGAGCTGTGGACGTGACCCGGAGCGGGTGCTTTGCCGGGGCGACACTGGGGGCATGAGCCGTCCCTCCCTCCCGCCGCCGGAACTGCGCGCCTATCTGGAGGAGCTGGTACGCCGTACCTCCGCCGTCTGCGGCGACCGCCTGGTGAGCGTCCTCGCCGTCGGCTCGCTCGCCCTGGGCGACTACCGCCACGGGCGCAGCGACGTCGACGTGACGGTCGTGGTGGACCCCGCCCCGCCGCGCGCGGACCTGACCGAGCTGGCCGCGACGCTGGCCCACCCCGCGCTGCCCTGCCCCGCCGCCGGCCTCGAACTGGTCGCCTACGCCGCCGACTTCGCCGCCCGCCCGTCGGGCGAGGCGGGCTACCTGCTCGACCTGAACACCGGACCGTCGCTGCCCGAACGCGCCAGTCAGGACCCCGCGGACGCGCCCGCCTTCTGGTACGTCATCGACCGCTCCGTCGCCCACCAGGCCGGGCTCCCGCTGTACGGGGCGCCGGCGCGGGACGTGATCGCCGCCCCGGACCGGCCCGCGGTGCTCGCCGCGCTCCGCGCCTCCGTGCGGGAACACGCCGGCGGAGAGGGGCACCTGGCCGACAACAGGGTGCTGAACGGCTGCCGTGCCGCCGTCCACTGCCGTACCGGCCACTGGTTCGCCAAGCGCAGGGCGGGGGAGATCGTCGCCGCGTCCGAGCCCGCCTTCGAGCCCCTGATCACCGAGGCGCTGCGCAGCTTCGGACGCCCCCGCGCGGAAGCGGCCGTGCTGCCCGCCGAGGACGTGCGGGCGTTCCTTGCCTGGGTGGCCGCACGCGTCGAGGAGGCGGCCGCGGCCGCCGGGGTCTGAGCCCGCGCGCCTCACCCTCGGCCGCGGACCCTGAGACCGTCCAGCATCAGATCGAGCAGGCGCTCCGCCTGCTCCCGGTGGCCGGGGCCCGCCGAGGTGAGGGCGATGCCCTCCAGCGCGGCGCCGATGTCCGAGGCGGGGACGTCGGTGCGGATCGTGCCGGCCGCCGCGCAGGCGTCCAGCGGCCGCCTCGACGTCCTCGTCCCCAACGCGGACCCCATGGCCGTCGGGTCGCCGCCGCGACGACCCGGATGCGCGACGAGATCGCGATGCCGCCCTCCGCCGTCGCCTCCGCCATCGGTTACGCGATCGCCTGAGCGGCCGTCGGCCGGCGGTTCGCGGAAGCGGCGGGCCGCCGGCGGACGTCCGCGAGCGGGAAATCGGGTCGACGCGCGCGAGGACCGTCCTCTACCGTTCCGTCCGCGGCATCGCGTGCCGGTCACCGGCCGGGTGAGGCATGGAGGCGCCGCGGATGCCCGTGGAGGCATTGACCTTGTCCGTCGAGTTCAACCACACCATCGTCCTCACTCCCGACCGGGAGAAGTCCGCCCGCTTCGTCGCGGAGATCCTGGGCCTGGAGCCCGGACCGTCCGCCGGGATGTTCCTCCCGGTGACCACCGACAACGGCGTCACCCTCGACTTCGCCACCGTCGACATCGACATCCCCGTGCAGCACTACGCGTTCCTCGTCTCCGAGGAGGAGTTCGACGCGATCCTCGCCCGGCTCGTCGCCGCACGGGTCCCCGTCCAGGCCGACCCGCACGGCCGGCACCCGCGCCGCCTCAACCGCAACGACGGCGGACGCGGCGTGTACTTCCGCGACCCCGCGGGCCACGGCCTGGAAGTGCTCACCCGCCCCTACGGCACCGACCCGGACTCCCCCCTGAACGGCGTGACCGAGGAGATCCCCGGGGCGGTCTGACGCGACGCCCCAGCCCCCGAAGCCCACCGGAAGGACCAGCCGCCCGTGAAACGCAACAGGCTCGCCGGCACCGACGTGCACGTCACGGAACTGGGCTTCGGGGGCGGTCCGCTCGGCGGGCTGTTCGAGGCGGTCGACGACGACACCGCGGCGCAGGCGCTGGAGGCGGCCTGGGACAGCGGGATCCGCTACTTCGACACCTCGCCCCACTACGGGATCGGGCAGTCCGAACGCCGTGTCGGCGCGCTGCTGCGGGGCAGGCCGCGGGAGGCGTGGACGCTCTCCACGAAGGTCGGCAGGGTGCTGGTGCCGCAGGACCCCGGCGGCCGGACCGACGAGGCCTTCGAGGTGCCCGCCACCCACCGCCGGGTGTGGGACTTCACCCGGGACGGCGTGCTGCGCAGCGTGGAGGACTCGCTGACGCGTATGGGCGTCGACAGGATCGACGTGCTGTATCTGCACGATGCGGAGGAGCACTTCGAGGAGGCGCTGCGCGACGGCTACCCGGCCCTCGCCGAACTGCGCGCCCAGGGGACGGTGGGCGCCGTCGGCGCGGGGATGTACCACACGGGCAAGCTGACCCGGCTGGTCGAGGAGACCGACGTGGACGTGGTGATGCTGTCCGGCCGCTACACGCTCCTCGACCACAGCGCGCTCGACGACCTGCTCCCCGCCTGCGCGGCCCGCGGCGTCTCCGTGCTCGCCGCGTCGGTCTTCAATTCCGGCCTCCTCGCCACCCCCCACCCGTCCGCCGCCGCGACCTACGACTACGCGCCCGCCGCGCCCCGGACGCTGGAGCGCGCCCGCCGCCTGGCCGCCGTCTGCGAGGCCCACGGCGTGGCCCTCCCGGCCGCGGCGATGGAGTTCCCGCTGCACCACCCCGCCGTCGCAGGCGTCGTCGTCGGCATGCGGTCGGTCGACGAGGTACGGCGCAACACCGAGGCGTACGGCACGACGGTCCCGGCGGGGCTGTGGGCGGACCTGCGCGGCGAGGGCCTGCTGGACGCGCGGGCACCCGTACCCGCCTAGCCATGGGCGCGTACCGCGGCGGCCGCCTCGTCGAAGGCGCCACCGAGCGGCATCTCCGGCCGCTCAACCGCACGACGGCTAGTCTGGGGCGGGCCGTCGCCCGGCGTCGCGCGGTGCTGCTCATGGGATCCGTGACCGCCGCGCACCAGGAACGAGTTGCCGCAACCCCGTCCGGAGGGAGCCGTCCATGACCGTCCGCCGTGTCGTGCCCAACCTTCACTCCGAAAACCCGGGGGAGAACGGGGAGTTCTACGGTCTGCTGGGCTTCGAGGAGGTCATGGACCGCGGCTGGATCATGACGCTGGCCTCGCCGTCCAACCCGACCGCGCAGGTCAGCGTGATGACCGGCGACAGGACGGCGCCGGTCCACCCCGACATCAGCGTCGAGGTGGACGACGTGGACGCGGTGTACGAGGCCGTCCGGGGGAGCGGCGCGGAGATCGTCCATCCGCTGCAGGACGAGGAGTGGGGGGTCCGCCGTTTCTTCGTCCGCGACCCCGACGGCCGCGTGGTCAACGTCCTCAGCCACCGCTGAGCCCACGGGCCTTCCAGGCCCTGGCCTCCGCCTCCCGCTCCTGATGTGCCCGGCCGAGGTGGCGGGGGAGCAGCAGCGGGGTGGCCAGGAGCAGGGCGCCCGCGAGGGTGATGGCCGTGCGGGGGCCGGTGAGGCTCGCCAGCAGACCCCAGAGCGCCGTCAGGACGGCGATCGACGCCTTGCTGGTCGCCGACCACGCCGACAACGTGCGCACCACCCGGTCCGCCGGCGTCCGCTCCAGCCGGCGCGTCGCGCACACCGGGTTGAACACGCCCATGCTCGTGATCAGCCCGAACTCGATCACGATCACCAGGATCAGACCCGCCGCGCCCGGCCCCACGAACGCCAGACCGACCGACCAGCAGGCCCGCAGCGTCCCCGCGACACGCAGCACCCGCCGCGCCCCGAACCGCGCCACCAGCCGCCGCGACAGCCGTGCGCCGACGAGCCCGCCCAGACACGGCACCGCGAAGGCCAGCCCGTACTGCCAGGGAGCGAAGCCCAGCGGGCCCACCATCAGCACCACCAGCGGCGGCGACGACGCCATGATCAGGCCGTTGACCAGCACCGTGTTGAGGAACAGCGGACGCAGCTCACGGTCGCGCAGGATGTACCGCCAGCCGTCGAGCAGGTCGCCTGCCCGCAGCCGGGGCCGCGGGTCGGGCCGTTCGGGACGCCGGTCGCCGCCGCCCGCCGCGCCCAGCGCGCCGGCCGACAGCAGATAGCTCACGGCGTCGGCGACCACCGTCGTCACCGGCCCGAACCAGCCGATCGCGGCCCCGCCCAGCGGCGGCCCCAGCATCGTCGCGGTCCAGGCCGTCGACTCCAGCCGCCCGTTCGCCCGCAGCAGGTCCTCCCGCTCCACCACGTCCTTCAGATACGCGCCGACCGCCGCCTGGAAGGTGATGTCGGCCGCCGCCACCGTCACCGACACCACCAGCAGCTGCGCCACGGTGAGCGCGTCCAGGGCGTACGCCACGGGCACGCTCAGCAGCACCGCGCACCGGACGAGGTCCGTCGCGATCATCACCGGGCGTTTGCGGCGGTACTCCACCCAGGGCCCGAGCGGCACCGACAGCACCGCGCCGACCGCGGGGCCCACCGCCGCCAGCAGTGAGACCTCCGCCGGACCGGCGTGCAGCACCAGCAGGGCGACCAGCGCGAACGCGTCGAACGCGAACCGCGTGCCGAAGGTGCTGACCCCGTACGCCGTCCACAGCCACCCGAACCCCCACGCCGGCGACCGCCGCCCGTCCACCCGCCCCCCCCGCTCGCGCCGATCCCGCCCCCGGCGGCCGCCGGGGACCGGCCCATCCAAGCGAGCCGGGCCGCGTCGGGCAAACCGATCCGGTTTACCCGCGGCGGGGCGGGCTACGCGGCTCGCACAGGAGAAGCGGGCGAACGCATCCGCGACCGCGACCACGCACCGGGAGGCGCCCCATGACCACGCGCGTACGCGACGTGATGTCCGCGCACATCACCTCCGTGGAGCCGATGACCTCGGTGACCCGGGCGGCGTGGCTGATGCGCGAGCAGAACGTCGGTGACGTCCTCGTCGCCTACGACTGCGACCTGTTCGGCGTGCTCACCGACCGCGACATCGTGCTGCGGGGCGTCGCCGAGGGGCACGACCCCGAGGCCACGACCGTCGGCTCGCTGTGCACCCGCCCGCCGCTGGTGACGCTCGACCCGGACGACACGACCGGCCACGCCGTCGAGCTGATGCGGAAGCATGCCGTTCGGCGGCTCCCCGTGGTGGAGCACGGCGGCTGCCCCGTGGGCGTGGTCAGCCTCGGCGATCTGGCCGCCGAGGAGGACCCGCACTCCGCGCTCGCGGACATCAGCCGCGCGACGCCGACCCACTGAGCCCGCCGTTCGAGCCGGCCGCCGGGTTCAGCCGTCGACCGTCACCGCGCACGACCAGCCGTACGGCCCCGGCCACAGCCGCAGGTCCTCCCAGCCCACGTCCGTCGGCACCTCCCCGGTGACCCGCACGTCCTCCAGGCCCGCGACCGCGAGCCGCACGTCAAGACCGCCCTCGGCCTCGTCGGCCTCCACATCCACCGGCACCTCGCCGTACGCCTCCAGCCGGTACAGGATCTCGTCCAGCAGCGCGGCCAGCAGATCGTCGTCGTTCGTCTCGTCCAGCCGGATGCGGTCCACCCCGGTCGGTCTCACGCCGGAGACGTCGGCGAAGCACTCCACCATCGCCACCACGGCCTCGGCCAGGCAGTGCTCGCGGCTCGCCGCCCAGGCCTCGATGCGTACGTCGTCCTCCTGCGCCACCGAGCGGTGCCCGCTGCGGTCCCGTCGCGGCGCCTGCCCCGCGTCACCCGTGTCACCGGCCATGCACCACGACTGCCCGAGCGCACGGACCCCATGCCCCGCGGCGGTGCTTCGCGCACCGTGAGAGGGGGTACGCGGGTGCCGACCGGGTGATGACCGCTCGGAGGGAGGGCACCGTCATGCGGTTCCGTGATCGCCGGCAGGCCGGACGCGCACTGGCCGCGCGGCTGCGGGAGAGGCAGGACGCGGGCGCCCTGCCCGACCCTCTCGTCCTGGCGCTGCCCCGCGGCGGCGTCGCCGTCGCCGCCGAGGTCGCCGAGGCGCTCGGCGCGCCCCTCGACGTCCTCGTCGTGCGCAAGATCGGCGCCCCCGGCCACGAGGAGTACGGCGTCGGCGCCATGGCCGGCGACGGCGGTCCCGTGTTCGACGAGGAGGCCGTGCGCGGCCTGGGGCTGACGCAGGCCGACCTCGCCCCCGTCGTCGCACGGGAACGCGCCGAACTGCTCCGGCGCGAACGGCTCTACCGGCAGGGCAGGCCCGCGCCCGACCCGCGCGGCCGCACGGTGATCGTGGTCGACGACGGCCTGGCCACCGGTTCCACGGCCCGCGCCGCCCTGCGCGCCCTCCGCGCGCGCGACCCCGCCCGCCTGGTCCTGGCCGTCCCGGTCGCCTCCCCGCAGGGCGCCGCGGCCCTCCGCCCCGAGACCGACGACCTGATCGCCCTCCACGAACCCGCCGCCTTCATGGCCGTCGGCCAGTGGTACGACGTGTTCGACCAACTGACGGACACGGAGGTGCTGGAGGCGCTGCGCGGGCGGGAGCAGACGTAGCGCGAGGCGCCCGGGCGGTGCTCCGCCGCCCGGTTCTCCCGCCCGCGGACGCGGACGCGGCACCCGTTCGTGCGTCGGCGGCGGGACCGCTCGCCCCCGGCGCTCGGGAGGCCGGGCCGTCCGAGCCGGGCGGGGCCCGCTCAGATCACCGCGTCCGCCCGCAGCGCCTCGATGTCCTCAGGCGTGCGGCCCAGGTCGCGCAGGATCGTTTCCGTGTGTTCGCCCACCGCCGGCACCGGGTCCATGCGGGCCGGAAGGCCGGCGAGGTCGGCGGGCGGGAGGAGCGCCTCCGCCGTGCCGCCCGGCACCCCGATCTCGCGCCACCGGCCGCGCTCCGCCAGCACCGGGTGGTCGAGGAACGCCGCGACGTCGTTCACCCCGGCGCAGGCGATGCCGATCCCTTCCAGGTTCTTGAGCAGTTCCTCCGCGTCGTCGCGGGCGCAGCGGTCGGCCACGATCGCGTTCAGTTCGTCCCGGTGCGCCACACGGTCCGAGCTCGTCGCGAACCGCGGGTCGTCCGTCAGCTCCGGCCGGCCGAGGAACTCCCGGCACAGCGCGGCCCACTCGCGTTCGTTCTGGATGGAGAACAGCACCTCGCGCCCGTCCGCCGCCCGGAACGTGCCGTACGGGGCGATCGTCGCGTGCTGGGTGCCCAGCCGGGGCGGCTGGGCGCCGCCGTACCGGGTGTAGTAGGCGGGCTGCCCCATCCACTCCGCCAGCGCCTCGAACAGGGACACCTCCACGGGGTGCACCTCGCCGGTGGTGGCGCGCGTGTAGAGGGCGGTGAGGACACCGCTGTACGCGTACATCCCGGCGGCGATGTCGGCCACGGAGATGCCCGTGCGGGCGGTCTCCCCGGGGGTGCCGGTGAGCGACACCAGACCCGTCTGGCACTGCACCAGCAGGTCGTACGCCTTGCGGTCGGCCCACGGGCCGGTCGTGCCCCAGCCCGAGATCGTGCAGGGGACGAGGCGCGGATGGCGGCGGGCCAGGTCGTCCGCGCCCAGCCCGAGCCGGCCGGCCGCGCCCGGTGCGAGGTTCTGCACGAACACGTCGGCGTCCGCCAGCAGTTCGTGCAGGATGTCCCGCCCGCGCGGATCCTTCAGGTCGAGCGTGAGGGACTCCTTCGAGCGGTTGATCCACACGAAGTAGCTGGACGTGCCGTGCACGGTGGTGTCGTAGCGCCGGGCGAAGTCGCCCTCGCCCGGCCGCTCCACCTTGATCACCCGGGCGCCGAGGTCGGCCAGCTGCCGGGTGGCGTAGGGCGCGGCCACCGCCTGCTCCACGGTCACCACCGTCACCCCGGACAAGGGGAGTCTCCGCACGTCCACGCCTCCTGCCCACGCCCCGGTTCCCCGGGCACCGGCCTCCCTCGGCCGGTACGCGATCACTACGCGATTAGTACGACCAGGGCGAACCGCCTGTCAACGCCTGCCCGTCAGCGTCCGCCCGCGGCCGGCACGCCGGCCGGACGGCTGCGCGACACGATGCGCGTGCCCCACGCGTCCACCGCGCGGACCTGGAGCGACCCGCAGCCGCAGCGCGTCCACACCGTGCTGCCCGCCGCGGTGACGTGCCGTGAGACGACCTGGAACGGCTCCGCGTGGTCCGGCCACCCGCAGTAGGGGCAGGCGGCGCCGGTCGTGCCCGTGGCGCCGGTCGTGCTGGTCATGGCGACTCCTTGGATCCTCACGTGCTTCACGTGACTCGTGTGCCTGTCGTCGGTCGCGACACGTCAAGAGTGCGCCGTCGACTATGTTCACGTCCAGGTTGACTTTGTGGACGCCACCGTGAAGTCTCGACTTCATGATTGACCTGCGCCGGCTCCATGTCCTGCGAGCGGTCGCCCACTACGGCACGGTCACCGCGGCCGCCCGCGCCCTGCACTTCACGCCCTCCGCCGCCTCCCAGCAGATCCGCCAGCTCGCCCGCGACCTCGGCGTCGACCTGCTGGAACCCCAGGGCCGCGGGGTGCGTCTCACCCCGGCCGCCGAGAGCCTGCTCGCGCACGCCGACGCCATCCAGGCCCGCTGGGACCAGGCCGAGCTGGATCTGCGCGCCGACCACGGCGACCCGGCCGGGGTGCTGCGGGTGACCGGGTTCCCCGTGGCCGTCTCGGTGCTGCTCGCGCCGATGGCGGCCCGGCTCGGCGAGCGGCACCCGCGGCTGTCGGTCCGGATCACGGAGGCAGCCGTTCCGGCCATCTTCGACCTGCTCTTCGAGGGCGCCGCCGATCTGGCCGTGGTGGAGTCCACCCCGCACAACCCGCCGATGAGCGACACGCGGTTCGACCAGCAGCCCTTGCTGGACGACCCGTTCGACCTGGTGGTGCCGGACGCGCACGCGCTGGCCGGGCGGGACCGGGTCGACCTGGCCGAGGCGGCGCACGAACCGTGGATCGCCCCGGTGCCGGAGAGCCCGTGCCGGCTCCAGGTCATGGCCGCGTGCGGCGCGGCCGGCTTCGCCCCGGAGGTCGTCCACCACGCCGGCGACTGGAACGCCACGGCGCATCTCGTGGCCCACGGCCTCGGCGTGGCCCTGATCCCCCGTCTGGCCCACGTCACCCCGCACCTGCCGGTCACCCGCGTCCGCTGCGCGGGCGACCCGCACCGCAGACTCCTGACCGCCACCCGCACCGGCGGCCACGCCCGCCCGGCCGTCGCGGCGGCCCTCGGCGAACTGCGCCGGCTCGCGCCGGCAGCGCTCGCCTGACCCGGCGCCGGCCGTCAGGCGTCCGTCGCCTTCCGTCCCGGCGCCCCCACCCGCAGCCCGTCCATGACGAGGTCCAGCAGGCGGGCGGCCCGCGGCTGCCAGTCGCTCGCGGGGTCGAGCTGCCAGAGTCCGCCGATCGCGAGGATCAGGTCCTCGGAGGTCACGCCGGGGCGGATGACGCCCGTCTCCTCGCACGCCCGCAGCAGACGGTCCGCCGCCTGCAGCAGCGTGTCGTGTCCGGGCTTCGCCGGGCCGTCCGGGGAGCTGGTGGCCTGCCGGATCGCGTCCGCGAGACCCGCCTTGGTCATGCTGAACCGGGCCAGCCGGTCCATCCACTCCCGCAGCGCCCGGTCGGGCTCCCGCCGGCCGAGCAGCTGGTCCGCGCTGTCGGCGACCTGCTGCATCTCGTGCCGGTAGATCTCCATGACCAGTGCCTCGCGGCTGGGGAAGTTCCGGTAGAACGTGCCCTGTCCGACGCACGCCTTCTTGGCGATCACGCTCAGCGGGGTGTCCGCCGACCGCGTCAGCTCGGTGACCGCGACGGCCAGGATGCGCTCGCGGTTGCGCTGAGCGTCCGCCCGCTGGGGTGTCTCCGCGCTCCGCGACGCGTCCTTGTGATCGCCCACCGGTCCTCCTCCCGGGTCGTGACCGAAACCCGACCTTGATAAGCGGACAGCTGTCCACTACGTTTCGAAGTAACGGACAGCTGTCCGCTTCCGGTCCATCGTATCGGCGGACCCGGGCGGCACGGGACGGCCCTTCCGCATGCCCCGGGCCACCGTCGCGTCCGCCCGACCGCGCACGTCACACCATCCCGCAGTCCGCACGCTCCGCACAGCGCCACGACCACGTCCGCCTGCCCGAATCGCGGAAAGAAGGCCGTCCATGACGCCCCCCACGTCGTCCAGCACCGTCACCCTGAACGTCAACGGCGAGAAACACACGCTGACCGTCGACCACCGCACCACCCTGCTCGACGCCCTGCGTGACCGCCTCGACCTGACCGGCACCAAGAAGGGCTGCGACCACGGGCAGTGCGGCGCCTGCACCGTCCTCGTCGACGGCCGCCGCACCGTCTCCTGCCTTCAGCTGGCCGTCGCCTCCGAGGATCGCGCGATCACCACCGTGGAGGGCATCGCCGAGGGGGACCGGCTGCACCCGGTGCAGCAGGCCTTCCTCGACCTCGACGGCTTCCAGTGCGGCTACTGCACCCCCGGACAGATCTGTTCGGCGGTCGCCGTCATCGAGGAGCACGCCGCCGGCTGGCCCAGCGCCGTCACCGCGGACGTACGGCCCGAGGCCGGCCCGCCGCCCCTGACCACCGAGGAGATCAAGGAACGTATGAGCGGCAACCTCTGCCGTTGCGGCGCCTACGGCCAGATCGCGCGGGCGGTCGCCCGCGCGGCCGCCGAGGCGTCCGCCGAGAAGCTCACCGAGGAGACCACCGCATGAGGGAGTTCGACTACCGGCGCGCCGACGACGTCACCGGCGCGGTCGCCCTGCTGGACGCCGACCCGGACGCCCGCTACCTCGGCGGCGGCACCAACCTCGTCGACCTGATGAAGAACGGCGTCGAGACCCCCGCGCGGCTCGTCGACATCCGCTCCCTCCCGCTCGACCGGATCGGGACCGACGACGACGGCGGCGTGCGCATCGGCGCGACCGTCACCAACAGCGACCTCGCCGCGCACCCGCTGATCCGTGAGCGCTACCCGGCGCTCGCCCAGGCCGTGCTGGCCGGCGCCTCCGGGCAGCTCCGCACCATGGCCACCGTCGGCGGCAACCTGCTCCAGCGCACCCGCTGCGGCTACTTCACCGACATCACCCGGCCCTGCAACAAGCGCGAACCCGGCAGCGGATGCCCGGCGATCGAGGGGGAGCACCACAATCACGCCGTCCTCGGCGCCTCCGAGCACTGCGTGGCCGTGTACCCCTCCGACATGGGCGTCGCCCTCACCGCCTTCGACGCCGTCGTCTCCTGGCGGACCGCCGACGGCGCCGACGAGGCCCCGCTGACCGACTTCTACCTGCCGGTCGGCGACACCCCGCACCGCGAGACCGTCCTGCCGCCCGGCGCGCTCATCACCCATGTCACCCTGCCGCCCGCTCGCGTCGCCGCCCGCTCGCGCTACCGCAAGGTCCGCGAACGCGCCTCGTACGCCTTCGCGATCGGCTCGGTCGCCGCCGCGCTGGAGGTGGACGACGGCGTCGTCCGCGACGCCCGCCTCGCCCTCGGCGCGGTCGCCTCCCGGCCCTGGCGGGCCCGTCTCGCCGAACGGATCCTCGTCGGCGCGCCCGCCACCGCCGAGTACTTCGCCGTCGCCGCCGACGCCGAACTCGCGGCGGCCCGCCCCCTGCCCCACAACGGCTACAAGGTGACCCTCCTGCGCAACCTCGTCGTGGCCGTGCTGACCGAACTCGCCGAGGAGACCTCCCGATGACCGTCGCACCCCAACGCCCCGCCGCACCGGGCCTGATCGGCACCGCGCACACCCGCGTCGAGGGCCGCGACAAGGTCACCGGCGCCGCCCGTTACGGCGGCGACATCCCGTTCGCCGGGCTCGCCCACGGCGTGCTCGTGCTGTCCACGGTGGCCCGCGGCAGGATCCGGTCGGTCGGCACCGGCCCGGTGCTCGCGATGCCGGGCGTCCTCACCGTCCTCCACCACGGCAACGCCCCTCGCCTGAACAGCGAGTACGTCGGCATGCTGGGCGTCCCGCCGGACCCGACCGCCGTCGTCTTCCAGCACGACCGCGTCCCGCACGCCGGCTGGCCCGTCGCCCTCGTCGTCGCCGAGACACCCGAGCAGGCGCGGGCGGCCGCCGACGCCCTCGTCGTCCGTTACGAGGAGGAGCCGCACGACGTCGCCCTGTCCGCGGACCGGCCCGACGCCTACGCCGCCGACGGGCACATGCCCGGCACCACGGAGAAGGGCGACCTGGAGGCCGAACTCGCCGCCTCCGCACATGTGGTGGACGCGGAGTACACCACGCCCGAGGAACACCACGCCATGATGGAGCCGCACGTGGCGACGGCGTGGTGGGACGGCGGCCGGCTCGACGTCGTCGACTCGAACCAGGGCATCACCTGGGTCGCCGACGAACTCGCCCGGATGTTCTCCCTCGACGCGTCCGCGGTGCGGGTCCGCTCCGAGCACGTCGGCGGCGGCTTCGGCAGCAAGGGCGTCCGCGCGCCGCAGGTGGCCGCCGCGATGGCCGCCGCCGAACTGGGCCGCCCGGTGCGGGTGTCCCTGACCCGGCGCCAGATGTTCTCCGTCACCGGCTACCGCAGCCCCACCGTGCAGCGCGTCCGGCTGGGCGCCCGCCCCGACGGACGGCTGCGCGCCCTGGAGCACACCTCGCTCAACCAGACGTCCACCGTCTACGAGTTCGTCGAACCGGGCGCGGGCGTGGCCCGCACGATGTACGACGCCACCGCCCACCGCACCGAGAACCGCGTGGTACGGCTGGACGTGCCGTCCCCGACATGGATGCGGGCGCCCGGCGAGGCCCCAGGGTCGTTCGCGCTGGAGTGCGCCCTCGACGAACTGGCCGAGAAATGCGGCGTCGACCCGATCGAGCTGCGGCTGCGCAACGAGCCGGAGACCGGGCCGGTCAGCGGGCTGCCGTTCGCCGGGCGCAACGTCGCCGCCTGCTTCCGCGAGGGCGCCCGCCGCTTCGGCTGGGACGCCCGCGACCCGCGCCCCGGCGTGCGCCGCGACGGACGGTGGCTGGTCGGCACCGGCACGGCCGCCGCGTCCTTCCCCGCGGGCACCCTGCCGTCCACGGCGGCGGTGACCGCGGAGGCCGACGGGACCTTCACCGTCCGGATCTCCGCCTCCGACATCGGCACCGGGGCGCGTACGGCGCTCACCCTGATCGCGGCCGACGCGCTGCGGGTGCCGTCGGAGCGGATCCATGTGCGCATCGGCGACAGCGACTTCGGCCCGTCGGGCATCGCCGCCGGCTCCATGGGCACGCGCTCCTGGGGCTGGGCGGTCGCCGCGGCCGCCGAGGAACTGCGCGAACACCTCGTGCCGGGCGTCGCGTTACCGCCGGAGGGGATCACCGTACGGTCCGACACCACGCAGGCGATCGCCGCGCTCGCTGCCCGGGAGCGGCACACCTGGGGCGCCCAGTTCGCCGAGGTCGCCGTCGACGTCACCACGGGCGAGGTACGGGTGCGGCGGATGCTCGGCGTCTTCGCCGCCGGCCGGATCGTCAACCCGCTGACCGCCCGCAACCAGCTCGTCGGCGGCATGACCTGGGGCATCTCCATGGCCCTGCACGAGGAGGCGGTGCGCGACCCGGCCTCCGGCGCGCTCTACGGCGCCGACCTGGCCGGCTACCACGTCGCCACGCACGCCGACGTGCCGCTGGAGGTCGAGGCCCTCTGGGTCGACGACCACGACCCCGACGACCCGGTCGGCATCAAGGGCATCGGCGAGGTCGGCATCGTGGGCGCGGCGGCCGCCGTCGCCAACGCGGTGTGGCACGCCACGGGGGTGCGCCACCGCGGCCTGCCGATCCGCCCGGACCGGGTGCTGCGGGCGGGAGGTCCGGATGCTTGACCTCGCCGACGACCTGCGGCGCTGGCTGGCCGAGGAGCGGGAGTTCGCCGTGGCCACGGTCGTCTCCGTGGGCGGCAGCGCCCCGCGCGGCCCCGGCGCCGCCCTCGCCGTCGACCGCGACGGCACGGTGATCGGCTCGGTGTCCGGCGGCTGTGTCGAGGGCGCGGTGTACGACCTGTGCGGGGAGGCCCTCGCGGACGGGCGGGCCAGGACCGAGCGGTTCGGCTACAGCGACGAGGACGCCTTCGCGGTCGGCCTGACCTGCGGCGGCACGATCGAGGTGCTGGTCACGCCGGTCGGCGCGGGCAGCCCCGTCCGGCCGGTGCTGGAGTCCGCCCTGACGCACCTGTCCGGGGGTGGCCCGGGCGCGCTGGCCTGGGTGACGGACGGCCCGGCCGACCTGCTGGGCCGGGCGCTCCTCGTCCGCCCCGACGGCACGTACGAGGGCGGCCTCGGCGGCGCGGCGGAACTGGACCGCGCCGCCGCCGCCGCGGCCCGCGGTCTGCTGGACGCGGGCCGCACCGGGACGGTCACGGTGGGGCCGGGCGCGGACGCGTACTGCGCCGGCCGTCCGGCCCTGTTCGTGCAGTCCTCCGTGCCGCCGCCCCGGATGATCGTCTTCGGGGCGATCGACTTCGCGGCGGCGCTGGTACGGGTCGGCAAGTTCCTCGGCCACCACGTCACGGTGTGCGACGCCCGGCCCGTGTTCGCGACCCGGGCCCGCTTCCCGGAGGCGGACGAAGTGGTCGTCGACTGGCCGCACCGCTATCTGCGCACCACGCGCACCGACGCCCGCACGGTGCTGTGCGTGCTGACGCACGACGCCAAGTTCGACGTGCCGCTGCTGGAGGTGGCACTGGGACTGCCGGTCGCGTACGTCGGCGCGATGGGCTCCCGCCGCACCCACACGGACCGCCTGCGCCGCCTGCGGGAGGCGGGGGTGGGGGAGCGGGCACTGTCCCGCCTGCGCTCCCCGATCGGCCTGGACCTCGGCGCCCGCACCCCGGAGGAGACGGCCCTGTCCATAGCGGCGGAGATCGTGGCGGCACGGCACGGCGGCACGGGCGCCCCGCTGACGACGACGTCCGCTCCGATCCACCGGGAGGGGCGGACGGCTCCGGCGGCGGCGTGAGCGACGGTTGCCGGTGTGAAGGGCGACGGGGGCCCGCGTCACCGCGGACGGCGAAGGGGCCGGAAGCCGGAGCTTCCGGCCCCTTCGGGGGCGTGCGTCAGGCCGCGGCCTGCTCGCCGTCGACCAGGGCGTGCAGGCGGTCGAGGACCTCCGCCAGCTGCTCGGCGACCTCGGTGTCGTCCGCCGGGTGGGTCTCGGCGAAGCGGGTCACCGAGCCGGGGATGGAGAGCTTGATGTCCTCGACGACCTTGCCGCCGGCGATGCCCACGGCCTTGCGGGCCTCGTCCTGCGCCCAGACGCCGCCGTACTGGCCGAAGGCGGTGCCGACCACGACGACCGGCTTGCCGGAGACGGCGCCGGCGCCGAACGGCCTGGACAGCCAGTCGATGGCGTTCTTCAGCACGGCCGGGATGGTGCCGTTGTACTCGGGGGTGAAGAGCAGCAGCGCGTCCGCGCCGGCCGCGGCCTCGCGCAGCTTCGCCGCGGCGGCCGGGACGCCACCCTCGACGTCGATGTCCTCGTTGTAGAACGGGATCTCCGCGAGGCCCTCGTAGAGCGCCACATCGGCGCCCGCGGGAGCGAGCTTGACCGCGGCCTCGGCCAGCTGACGGTTGTGCGAACCGGCGCGAAGGCTGCCGACGAGAGCCAGGATGCGAACAGACATGAGGAAACTCCAGGGGGTGGACTATGACCTGCGACATAATTCGGACCGGGGTCCGCTTTGCAGTTGTAGCACTTCAACCGGACCGCGGTCCAGTTTCATTCCCGATGCCTTAGGCTGGTTTCATGTCCGCCGCGCCCCCGTCCGCCCCGCCTCCGCAGGAGCCCGTCGAGCCCCCGCAGCTGCTCCAGCTCGGTCTCGACGACGACGAGCCCTGCCTGCGCGCCGACGCCGCCCGCAACCGGGCCCGGCTGCTGGAGGCGGCCGCCGGACTCGTCGCGGCGCGCGGCGCCGACGCCGTCACCATGGAGGAGGTCGCCGCCGCGGCCGGTGTCGGCAAGGGCACCGTCTTCCGCCGCTTCGGCGACCGCACCGGCCTGCTGATGGCCCTCCTCGACCACAGCGAGAAGAAGCTCCAGGCCGCCTTCCTCGGCGGCCCCCCGCCGCTGGGCCCGGGCGCGCCCCCGGCCGAGCGGCTGCGCGCCTTCGGCCGCGCCGCCCTGCGCCGCACCGTGGAGGACCTGGAGCTCCAGCTCGCGGCCCAGCCGGACCCGGGCCGCCGCTTCACCGTCCCGCCCTACCGGGTGCGGCACCACCACGTCGCCCTGCTGCTGCGCCAGGCGGTCCCGGACGCCGACTGCGACCTGCTCGCCCACACGCTGCTGGCCCAGCTCGACCCCGCCCTGGTGCACCACCTGATGCACCAGTGCGGCATGCCCGCGCGGCGCCTCGAGGACGCCTGGACCGACCTCGTCGACCGCATCACCGGCACCGCCGCCTGACCTCCCCGGACACCCCCTCCGCACCCCGGCGCGCGCTCTCAACTCCCCCGATTGAAGGGCGCGTTACGTCTTCTGCGAAGATGCCGTACGTCATGGTGCAGATACCGAACCCGCCCGCCCCCGCGCCCCCCGCACCGACGGGCTCCGTGCCGACGAGCGCCGATGTGGCCCGCCTGGCCGGCGTCTCGCGTGCGACCGTCTCCTACGTGCTGAACAACGCCCGCGCCGTCCGGATCAGCGAACCCACCCGCCGCCGCGTCCGCGAGGCCGCGCGCGAACTGGGGTACGTCCCGCACGCGGCCGCCCGCAGCCTGCGCGCCGGGCACAGCCGTATGGTCCTGATGCCCGCGCCCGCGTTCCCCGTGGGCCCGCTGTACAGCAGGTTCATCAACGAGCTGCAGGCGGCGCTGAGCCTGCTCGACTACACGGTCGTCCAGCACGGCACCGTCGGCGTCCACGACGACGAGGCCGCGCGCGCCTGGGCGGAGCTGCGCCCGGTGGCGGTGCTGGTTCCCGGCGCCGGGCTCGGCCCGCGCGGCGTCGAGGTGCTCAAGCGCTCCGGGGCGCGGGCCGTCGTCACCCTCGGCCCCGAGACCGTGGAGGGCGCGCACGCGCTGCTCATGGACCACGACGTCGTCGGGTACAGCGCGGGCGCCCACCTGTTCGACCGGGGGCGCCGCCGGATCGGCGTGGTCGTGCCGGGGGAGCCGGGGCTCGACACGTTCTCCGCGCCGCGCCTGGCGGGGGTGCGGGCCGCGGTGCGCGGCACGGACGCGACGGTGACCGAGCTGCCGCTCGCCCACGACGAGGAGGCCGCGGCCCGGCTCGCCGCGCGCTGGCGGGACCTCGGCCTCGACGCGGTGTTCACGTACAACGACGAGTACGCGATGCTGCTGATGCGGGCGTTGCAGGACGAGGGGGTCCGCATCCCCGAGGAGACGGCCGTGGTCGGCGCGGACGACCTGATGCTGGGCAGGCTCCTGCGCCCCCGGCTCAGCACGGTCCATCTCGAACTGCCGTCCGGCCAGGAACTGGCCGACCTGGTCGACCGAGCGGTCCGCGACCCGTCGGCGGCGCCGGAGGCGCACAAGGTGCTGGGCGCGAGGGTGATCCGCCGGGACTCCACCTGACGACTGCCCGCGGCTGGGCGTACCCGTGCGCCGCGTACGAGTCAGGGCGTCTCAGGCGCCCTGACCGCCCTGCTGCTGCGCCTGCTGCTCGGCGATCTGCTGACGCACCTGGTCCATGTCCAGCTTGCGGGCCTGGCCGATGACGTCCGTCAGCGCGGCCTCCGGCAGCGCGCCCGGCTGGGCGAACACCGCGACCTGGTCGCGGACGATCATCAGCGTCGGGATCGACTGGATGCCGAAGGCGGCGGCCAGCTCCGGCTGCGCCTCCGTGTCCACCTTGCCGAACACCAGGTCCGGGTTGGCCTCGGCCGCCTTCTCGTACACCGGTCCGAACTGCTTGCAGGGGCCGCACCACTCCGCCCAGAAGTCGATCAGCACGAACTCGTTGTCGGTGACCGTCTGGTCGAAGTTCTCCTTGGTGAGTTCGACGGTGGCGCTCATGGTCTGGTCCCTCTTCCTGCTGTCGGCTCCGGAGTCGGCACAACACGGCCGACCGGTCACGTATTCCGCGCCCCTACCCATGTGGCCACCCAGCACACCACCCATCAGACTGACGCCATGACGGACACACCATCGAGGCACACGGAAGCGACCGCCTACGACGTCGTGGTGATCGGCGCCGGACCGGTCGGGGAGAACGTGGCGGACCGCACCCGCGCGGCCGGGCTCTCCACCGCTGTGGTGGAGAGCGAACTGGTCGGCGGCGAGTGCTCCTACTGGGCCTGCATGCCCAGCAAGGCCCTGCTGCGCCCGGTCCTCGCCCGGGCCGACGCCCGCCGCCTGCCAGGGCTGAGCGCGTCCGTCCAGGGTCCCCTGGACACCGCCGCCGTGCTCGCCCGCCGCGACTCCTTCACCTCCGGCTGGAAGGACGACGGCCAGGTCCGGTGGCTGGAGGGCACCGGCGCCGACCTCTACCGCGGGCGGGGACGCCTCAGCGGCCCGCGCACCGTCACCGTCACCGGCCCCGACGGCCGGGAGAGCGTCCTCACCGCCCGGCACGCCGTCGCCGTCTGCACCGGCAGCCGCGCCCAGCTCCCCGACCTGCCAGGACTCGACGAGGTCCGCCCCTGGACCAGCCGTGAGGCCACCAGCGCCCGCTCCGCGCCCGGCCGGCTGGTCGTGGTGGGCGGCGGGGTCGTCGCCACCGAGATGGCCTGCGCCTGGCAGGCGCTCGGCTCGCGCGTCACCGTCCTGGTGCGCGGCGACGGCCTGCTCGGCCGTATGGAGCCCTTCGCGGGCGAGCTGGTCGCCGAGGCCCTCACCGAGGCCGGCGCCGACGTCCGCACCGGCACCTACGTGAAGGCCGTGACCAGGGAGAACGGCGCCGTCGTCGTCCTCACCGACACCGGCGACCGGATCGAGGCCGACGAGATCCTCTTCGCCACCGGCCGCGCCCCCCGCACCGACGACCTCGGCCTGGAGACGATCGGCCTGGAGCCGGGGTCCTGGCTGGACGTGGACGACAGCCTCCGGGTGACCGGCCACGACTGGCTGTACGCCGTCGGCGACGTCAACCACCGGGCCCTGCTCACCCACCAGGGCAAGTACCAGGCGCGCATCGCGGGCGCCGCCATCGTCACCCGGGCGGCGGGCGAGCCGGTGCGGACCGAGAAGTGGGGCGCGCACGCCGCCACCGCGGACCACGCGGCCGTCCCGCAGGTCGTCTTCACCGACCCGGAGGCGGCCTCCGCCGGCCTCACCCTCGCCGAGGCCGAGCAGGCCGGCCACCGGGTGCGGGCCGTGGACGTCGACCTGTCGTCGGTGGCGGGCGCGAGCCTGTACAGCGACGGCTACCGGGGCCGGGCCCGCATGGTCGTCGACCTCGAGGACGAGATCGTGCGCGGCGTCACCCTCGTCGGTCCGGGCGTCGGCGAGCTGATCCACGCGGCGACCGTCGCGGTGGCCGGCCGCGTCCCGGTCGGCCGGCTGTGGCACGCCGTCCCGTCGTACCCCACGATCAGCGAGGTGTGGCTGCGGCTGCTGGAGGCGTACCGCGACGCCTGACCGGCGCTCCCACCGGATCCCGGCCGGGCGGGCGCGGCTACGGCAGGTCGAAGCCCAGCGCCCGCGCCGCCTCCTCGGCCGTCGGCTGCCCCCAGTACCGCGCCGCCGCCGCGTTGCAGGACAGCGACCGCGGCTCGGCCCGGTCCAGGTACAGCGTCCCGTCCAGGTGGTCGGTCTCGTGCTGCACGATCCGGGCGGGCCAGCCGGTGAACTCCTCGTCCAGCGCCCGCCCGTGTTCGTCCTGCCCGGTCAGCCGCACCGACGCGTGCCGCGCCACCACCGCCTGGTAGCCGGGCACGCTCAGACACCCCTCGAAGAACGCGGCCCGCTCCGTGCCGACCGCCTCGTACGCCGGGTTCACCAGCACCCGGAACGGCTGCGGCTCCCGCCCGCGCGCGACCCGTACCTCCTCCGGCACCGGCGCCGGGTCCTCGATCACCGCGATCCGCAGCCCCACGCCCACCTGCGGCGCGGCCAGCCCCACACCGGGGGCCGTGCGCATGGTGACCCGGAGCGCCCGCACGAACCGCGCCAGCAGCGCGTCGTCCAGCTGCCCGTCGTACGGCTCGGTGGCGCGGCGCAGGACCGGATGCCCGGCGGCGACGATGGGCAACGGCCCCTCATCGGCGAGAAGTTGCTCGACCTGCTCGGCCAACGGCACGCGATCGCTCGGAGTGTTCATCACGCCAGAATCGCACGACCGTCAGCATGTGAGCCGCAGCTCACACACCCCTCCCGGGAACTCGACGGCCCGTCGTACGGTCCGGTGCCCCGCCGACACGCACGGTGCCCGGCTCCCCGAGGGGAACCGGGCACCGGCCTCATGAGGGCTCACATCTCGTCGAAGTCGCCGCCCAGCGCGGCCGCGAGCCGCAGATGCGGCTGCGCCTCGGCGTCCCGCCCCTGCCGCTGCAGGGTGCGGCCGAGCATCAGACGGGCGTAGTGCTCCACCGGGTCGCGGTCCACGATGATCCGCAG
Source organism: Streptomyces albogriseolus (assembly GCA_014650475.1). GTDB lineage: Bacteria > Actinomycetota > Actinomycetes > Streptomycetales > Streptomycetaceae > Streptomyces > Streptomyces albogriseolus. The sequence goes on along the minus strand of BMVA01000001.1, from coordinate 430,438 downwards.
CTCGGCCTCCGCGCGGCGCAGCTGGGCCGAGTGGTAGTAGGCGCGGGCGAGCAGCAGACGCGGCCCGGTCTGCTCGGGCACCTCCTCGACCAGGCTGCCCAGGACCCGCGCGGCGGCGGCGTAGTCCTTGGCGTCGAAGAACATCCCCGCGCGCTCCCAGCGCTCGGCGTGCGTTCCGTGGTCGTAGTACGTCGTGTTCACCCGGCACCTCCTTCGCGCCCGTCAACCGGGCCGGCCGTCCCGGTATTCCCCCTCCCTCCGCACCCCTGTGACCAGCCGCGCGGCCGGGTGCGGGACGCGTAGGCTGGCCGCACCGACTCGCTCCGGAGGGACCGCGTGACGACCACCACCCCGCCGATCACCCTGGACGACGTGCGCTCCGCCGCCGCACGCCTGCGCGGCGTCGCCCACCGCACGCCCGTGCTGCGCTCCCGCACCCTGGACGCGCTCGTCGGCGCCGAGGTGCACCTCAAGTGCGAGAACTTCCAGCGGGTGGGCGCCTTCAAGTTCCGCGGCGCCTACAACACCGTGTCCCGGCTCACCCCCGGCCGGCTGTCGCGGGGCGTGGTCGCCTACTCCTCCGGCAACCACGCCCAGGCCGTCGCGCTCGCCGCCCGGGAACTGGGCACCACCGCCGTCGTCGTCATGCCGGAGGACGCCCCGCCGTCCAAGCGCGCGGCCACCGAGGGGTACGGCGCGACGGTCGTCGCCTACGACCGGTACACCGGCGACCGCGCGGCCATCGCCGAGGCCCTCGCCGACGAGCGGGGCCTCACCCTCGTACCTCCCTACGACCACCCCCACGTCATCGCGGGACAGGGCACGGCGGCGCTGGAACTGGTCGAGGAGACCGGCGAGTTGGGTGCGCTGATCGCGCCGGTCGGCGGCGGGGGACTGATCGCGGGGAGCGCCACCGCCGTGAAGGGCCTGCACCCGGCGACCCCGGTGATCGGCGTCGAGCCGGAGGCCGGGGACGACACGCGGCGCTCCCTGGAGGCGGGCCGGCGCGTCACCGTGCCCGTGCCCCGCACCATCGCCGACGGCCAGGCCGTGTCCACCCCCGGCGAGCTGACCTTCGCCGTGAACCGCCGCCTGCTGGACGAGGTCGTGCTGGTCGACGACGAGGCGATCAAGGAGGCGATGCGGTTCGCCTTCACCCGGCTGAAGATCGTCCTCGAACCGAGCGGGGCCACCCCGCTGGCCGCGCTGCTCACCGGCCGCGCGGGCCCGCTCCCGCACCGCGTGGGCCTGATCCTCTCCGGCGGCAACGTCGACGCGGAACGCTTCGCCCGCCTCTGCGCCCCCGGTGACTGAGCCGGGCGACGGCGCCCCTCACCCGTATGGCGCCCCCGGGTGGACAGGCGGACGATGAGGGGGCAGGGCCCGGCCGGCCCTCGCCGTACCGGGCCGGTCACCGGAAGGGAGCAGGATCATGCTCGAGGTGAAGACGCTGGACAAGCCCGACGAGCGACGCGACTTCCCGAGGGGCCACATCGAAGCCGTCCACCTGACGGGGCTGGACTTCGCGGTCGCCACGTTCGAGCCGGGATGGCGCTGGTCCGAGTCGGTCGGACCGATCGCCGGCACGGAGTCGTGCGGCATCCACCACAACGGCTACGTGCTCCAGGGCCGTATGCACATCCGCATGGACGACGGCGCCGAGAGCGAGGTAGGCCCCGGCGACGTCTTCGTGTGCCCGCCGGGCCACGACGCGTGGGTGGTCGGCGACGAGCAGGTCGTGGTCCACGACTTCGCGGGCGCCATGGCCACGGACTACGCGAAGGCGGACTAGGCACCCCTCACACGTCCGCCGGCCGGTCGAGGTAGTGCGCGCGTCCCTCGTCGTCGAGTGCGAAGGGCCCCGCGGGGATGACGCAGAACTCGTTCCCCTCGGGGTCCGCCATCACCAGGAACCCGCCGTCGTCGTACCCCTCCAGCCGCCGCCCGCCGAGCCCTTCGATCCGGCGCTGCTCGGCGGCCGGGTCGGGGGAGGCGACGTCGACGTGCATGCGGTTCTTGCCGGACTTGGGCGTGTCGGCGCGCTGGAAGCCCAATACCAGGCCGTTCTCCCGGCGCAGCCACACATAGGGGCCGGTGCGTCCCACGACCGGCCTGCCGAGTACGTCCGACCAGAACGCGGCGAGCCGCTCGGGGTCCGTCGCGTCGACGATGAGGGCGTTGATCTGTGCTGAGGAATCGGCCATGGTCCGATCCTCTCCCGATACGGCGTGCGGACGGTCTTGGCGCGGACCTCGGACGCCGCTAGGGTCCGTTTACAACGTTGTGTGACTTGTTGTGCGACTCGTTGTGACTCTCACGGGCTCTCGCGGAGGATGCCGATGCCGGGTTCGCGCGCCACCCATCGCTCACCGATCCGGACGTGGGCGCGAGCCGTGTGCGCCCTGGCGGCGGCATGGGCCGCGGTCGTCGCCGCCCCGGCCGTGTCCGCCTCCGCGCAGCCGGCCTCGGAGCAGCCCCCCTCCGCGGCCGCCGACGCGGGAACGGACTATGTGGCACTGGGCAGTTCGTTCGCCGCGGGCCCCGGCATCCCGCCCCTCCAGTCGAGCGACGGCGCCTCCGCGTGTTCCCGGTCGGCCGGCAACTACCCCAGCCTCGTGGCCCGCGAGATCGGCGCGGACCTGACGGACGTGTCGTGCAGCGGCGCGACGACCGCGCACGTGCTGAGGGACACGCAGGGCACCCGCCCGCCGCAGATCCAGGCGGTGACCCCGGGCACGCGCCTCGTCACGGTCACGATCGGCGGCAACGACGTCAACTACCTGGGTAGTATCAACGCCTACTCCTGCCAGGCGAGCGGCAGCACAGGCTGCCCGGCCGTGGACCGCGACGTCATCGAGCGGACGTTTCCGGAACTCCCCGGCCGTATCGCGGACATCGTGCGCGCGGTCCACGCCGTGGCGCCCCAGGCCCGCGTCCACCTGGTCACCTACTTCACCGTGCTGCCGGACTCCGGCACGTGCGCCGTCGCACCCCTGACCGACGAGCAGGCGGACTACGAACGGAGCATCGCCGCGCGCCTGGCCGCCGCCACCGCCGACGCGGCCGCCGCGACGGGCGCCACCCTGGTCGACCTGGCGGGCGCGAGCCGCGGCCACGACGCGTGCTCGGCGAACCCGTGGGTGGAGTCGTACCGCCCGGCACAGGGCCGGTCCACCTACCACCCCAACGAGGCGGGTATGCGGGCGGCGGCCGACCTCGTGCAGGCGGCCCTGGCGTCGGGCGGAGTGACCCAGACGGCCGCCTTCCGCTCCGGCGTCCCCGGCATGTGCGTCGACGTCCGCAACGCCGCCACCGCCGACGGCACGCCCGTCCAGCTCCACACCTGCAACGGCACGGCGGCCCAGCGCTGGACCCACGTCCCCGGCGAGGGCGGCACCCTGCGCGCCCTGGGCCGCTGCCTCGACGTCAGCGGCGGCGGAACCGCCAACGGCACCAAGGTCCAGCTCTGGCACTGCAACGGCACCGGCGCCCAACGCTGGATCCCCGGCCCCGGCTCGTCCCTGGTCAACCCCCGGTCGGGCCGCTGCCTGGACGACCCGGGCGGCTCCACCGCGGACGGCACGCAGCTCCAGATCTGGGACTGCAACGGGACGGCCGCGCAGCGGTGGACGCCGACGGCGGCCTGACCGCACTGCCCTCAGCCGGAGGGCCGGCCGGCACCGTTGCCGAAAGCCCCCCTCACACCGGCAGCAACCTCCCCACCAGCGCGTCCAGTTGCCGTACGTTCCTGCACTCCCGCATGTCCACCAGCTCCGCGTACGCCGGGGCGGCGGAGTCGCCCGTGCCCCAGAGGGCGCGGGGTTCGGGGTTGAGCCAGTGGACGCGGCGGGCGCGGCGGGTGAGGTCGCGGAGGGCGGGGAGGTTGGGGTCCGCCCTGTTGGTGCGGGCGTCGCCGAGGACGAAGACGGTGGTGCGCGGGCCGGCGGCGTCGGCGTACCGGTCGGTGAACTCGCCCAGCGCGGCGCCGTAGTCGCTGCTGTCGTGCCAGGCGGTGAGCCGGGCCTCCGCGCGGATGCGGGCGTTCAGGCCCTCCGGGTCGGCCGCGCCGTGCACCAGCAGGCCGGTCACCTCGTCGACGCGGTTGACGAAGGCGAACACCCGCACCTTGGAGAACTGGTCGTGCAGCGCCTGCACCAGCAGCATCGTGAAGTCGGAGAACCCGGCCACCGAGCCCGACATGTCGCACAGCAGCACCAGTTCGGGCCGGGCGGGCCGGCGCCGCCGCAGGACGGGCTTCACCGGCACCCCACCGGTCGACAGCGAGCCGCGCAGCGTCCTGCGCAGGTCGACGGTGCCGCGCGCGGCCCTGCGGCGGCGCGCCGCGAGCCGGGTCGCCAGCTTCCGGGCGAGCGGCCGGACCGTGCGGCGCATCTCCGCCAGCCGGTCCTTGCCGGCCAGCAGGAAGTCGACCCGGTCGGCGGTCGGCGCGAGCGCGCGGCGGGCGATCTCGTCGCGGCCCCGGCGCTCCGCGGCCCGGCGCCGCGCCTCCGCGGTGACCAGCCGCCGGAACTCCTCGACACGGCGCCGGATCTCGTCCTCCAGCAGCCGGTCGGCGAAGCCCCCCGACCCGTCCCGCCCGCGCACCTCGACCCGCACCCGCGCCAGCAGCGTCTGCGGGCGCAGCCGGTCCAGCGTCTGGTACGACGACCAGCCGTCCGAGCCGGGCGCACTCCCGTACCCGCCGAAGCCGTCGACCGCCTCCACCGCCAGCCGGGCCAGCGCCGCGGTGTCGTTCGCGGCCAGCGCCTCGGCGAGCCGGGCGCGCAGCGCCTCGCGGTCCGCGTCGCCGCCGGCCTCCGGGACACCCACGCCTCGCGGGAAGTACAGGTCGAAGACCGCGTCGAACACCGGGCGCCCGCCGGCGCCGTGCAGCAGGGTCGCCGCCAGGCCCTCCCGGAGCAGTTCCCGGTCGGCGAGACCCAGCGCCTCCACGGCGCGCGCCGCGTCCACGGTCTCCCCGGTGCCGATCCGCAGGCCGTGCGCGCGCAGCGCGTCGACCAGGCCGGTCAGCCGGGTCACCAGGTCCGTGTCCGCGGCGGCGGTCACAGCGCGTCCAGGTCGAGCTTGGCCGCCGCCTTCTGGATGTCGTCCTGGTGCTTGAGGACCACGCCCAGGCTGTCCCGTACGACCGCCTCGTCCAGCGTGCTCGCGCCGAGCGCCAGCAGGGTGCGCGCCCAGTCGACGGTCTCGGCGACCGACGGCGCCTTGCGCAGGTCCATCGCACGCAGCGCACCCACCACCCGCACCACGGACTCGGCCAGCGCCGCGTCGACGTCCGGCACCTTCAGCCGGACGATCCGCCGCTCCAGCTCCGCGTCCGGGAAACCGATGTGCAGGAACAGGCAGCGGCGGCGCAGCGCCTCGGACAGCTCCCGGGTGGCGTTGGAGGTGAGCACGGTGAACGGCCGGCGGGTCGCGGTCACGGTGCCCAGCTCGGGCACCGTCACCTGGAAGTCGCCGAGCACCTCGAGCAGCAGCCCTTCGATCTCGACGTCCGCCTTGTCGGTCTCGTCGATCAGCAGCACCTTGGGGTCGTCGCCGCGGATCGCGGTGAGCAGCGGACGGGGCAGCAGGAACTCCTCTCCGAAGATGTCCGTGCGCGCCTCGTCCCAGGTCTCGCCCCTCCCGGCGCTGATCCGCAGCAGCTGCTTGGCGTGGTTCCACTCGTACAGCGCGCGCGACTCGTCCACGCCCTCGTAGCACTGAAGGCGCACCAGCCGGGCGTCGCAGGCGCGGGCGACGGCCTTGGCCAGCTCGGTCTTGCCCACCCCCGCCGGGCCCTCCACCAGCAGCGGCTTGCCGAGCCGGGCGGCGAGGAAGACGGTGGTGGCGACCGCGGGCGACGCCAGATAGCCGGTCTCGGCGAGGCGTGCCGAGACGTCGTCGACGGAAGTGAACAACTGCGGCCTCCGGCTGGGCGCGGGAACGACGGTGTCCGGGCACCCCGTGGATGCCCGGACCCCTATCCAAGCGCTTGCTCACCCGTCTGTCACGCGGTCGCGCCCACCGCCCGCACCGCCGGGGTGCGCAGCACGCGCCGCGCCGTGAACAGGCTCGTGCCGACGGTCGCCGCCGCGCCGACCACGGCGACGGCCGCCCACACGCCCGCCAGCTGCCCCGGCAGCACCGCGTCGCCGCGGACCACGGTGAACGGCACGACTCCGGCGAGCGCCGCCAGGGTCCCGAACAGCAGCCCGACGACCGTGAGGACCAGCCCCTCGACGCCCACCACGCCCAGCACCTGCCCGGGCGTCGCCCCGGCGAGGCGCTGCTGCCCGAACTCCCGGCCCCGGTAGGTGGTCGCCGCGTACAGGGAGTTGACCAGCATCACGCAGACGAACACCACGACGATGCCGACCACCGTGTAGTTGAGGGTCTCCAGGTTCTTGGCGTCGACGGACTTCACCAGCCCCGAGGCCGCGACCGCGTCGCTCTCCACGGCCTGCATGGTGAGCGTGGCCGTGGACACCGCCGTGAAGAGGATCAACGCCATGAGGATCCCGGACAGCTCACCGGCCCGCCGCCGCAGGTTCCGCACCGCGAGCCAGCCGCTCGCCCCGCCGGGCGACAGCCGGCCGAGCACGCCCGTCAGCAGCCGCGGCGCCATCAGCGCGAACCCCACCGACAGCAGGATCGCGCCCTGCGCCGGGAACGCCATCAGCATCTCGTCCGTCGCGGAGAAGGCGAACGTGGAGGACGCCGCCACCGCGCCGGCCGCCAGCGCCGCCCAGGCGAGCCACGGCCGCCGCCGCACGGTGCGCCGCCGCCCCCGCGTGACCCGCCGCACCGCGAGCAGCGCCGCGCCCGCCGAGGCGACCAGCGTGACGCCGACGCCGGACGACAGCGCCACCGCCCCGAAGGAGTGGTCCACGGACCCGGCGACCTGCCCCGTGTCCTGGAACAGCTCCACCAGCAGCCGCCCGCCCAGCACCGCCGGCAGCACCGCCGCAGCCGTACCCACCAGGGCCACCGCGACGGCCTCGCCCACCACCAGCCGCCTGATCTGCCCGGGTGTCGCCCCCGAGCAGCGCAGCAGCTCCAGCTCGGCCGCCCGCTGCCGCACGTTCACCGTCAGCGCGGAGGCGACGGCGAAGAACACCAGCAGCGTGCCGTACCCGCCGACCACCCCGGCCGCCGTCCGCAGCGTCTCCGAGCTGACCGGATCGACGCCCGGCGCGCCGGCGGTGTCGTGCATCGAGTGGAACGCCATGACGATCGCCGCGCCCAGGAAGGCGGACAGCAGTGTCGCGAGGAACCGTCCGGGCCGCTGCCGGACCGACCGCAGAGCCAGTACGAGCATCGCTCACACCCCCACCGGCGCGTCGTCGCCCAGGTGCGCCAGCCGCTCGGCCACCGCGTCCGCGGCCGGCGCGTCCATCCGCCCGGCCAGCCTGCCGTCCGCGAGGAACAGCACGCTGTCCGCCCAGGAGGCGGCGACCGGGTCGTGCGTCACCATCACCACGGTCCGCCCGTGCGCCCGCACCGCCTCCCGCAGCAGTGCCAGCACGTCCCGCGCGCTGCGCGTGTCCAGCGCCCCCGTCGGCTCGTCCGCGAAGATCACCCGCGGCTCGGCGACCAGCGCCCGCGCGATCGCCGCCTTCTGCCGCTGACCGCCGGACAGCTGGTCCGGCCGGTGCCCGAGCCGGTCGCCCAGCCCGACCGCCGTGAGGATCTCCGTCACCCGCCGCCGCTCCACCCGACGGCCGGCCAGCTTGAGCGGCAGCACGGTGTTCTGCGCCACCGTCAGCGTCTCCAGCAGGTTGTACTGCTGGAACACGAACCCGACCCGCCCGCGCCGGAACCTTGTCAGCTCCGTCTCCCCGGCGCCCGTCAGCTCCGTCCCGTCGACCCGCACGATTCCCGAGTCCGGCCGCTCCAGACCCGCCGCGCACTGCAGCAGCGTCGACTTGCCCGAGCCGGACGGCCCCATCACCGCCGTGAACGTGCCTCGCGCCAGACTCAGCGTCACTCCGTCGAGCGCGGTCACGGCGCTGTCCGCCGTGCCGTACGACTTGGTGACCTTGACCAGCCGCAGCGCCTCGGCGGCCGGCTCCGTGTGCGGGTCGTGCCGCGCCCTGCTGCGCACCATCGTCATCTCCTCCGTCCGGCACGCCCTGTGCCCTGGTCACGACGCTACGGAGGAGCGGAGCGCCCCACACGGGGCGCAGTGCCCGTCCCGGGGGTGTACACAGCGACACCTTCGGGGGGCGGTTCACCGGACCAGGACGACCTCCAGAGTGCGCGGCCCGTGCACGCCCTCGACCCGGTCCAGCTCGATGTCGCTGGTCGCGGAGGGCCCGGAGATCCATGTCAGCGGGCGGGCGGGGTCCAGCCGTTCGAGGGCCTGCGGGACGGACGCGACCACCTGGTCCGGGACGCGCACCACGCAGATGTGGTGGTCGGGGACCAGGCTGATCCGGCGGCGGCCCTGGTCGGGGGAGCCGTCGAGGACGATCGTGCCGGTCTCGGCGATCGCCACGGCGCAGGCAGTGAGGACGCTGTCGACCCGGTCCAGTTCCCGCGGGGTGCTTCCCGCCTCGTCCGGCACCCGGGTCACCTCGGCCGCCGCGAGCCAGCCCGTGTCGAGGCCGGGCGGCACGAGCACGGTCGCCGCACCCCGCGCCGCCAGGAGTTCCGCGACGACGCCCGGCAGCGAGCCCGTGTCGGTCCGGTGCACGACCGCCCGGTAGTCCGCCAGATTCTCCGCCAGCAGGTCCACCGTCTCCTCGACGGTCCGCTCCCCGTGCTCGCGCAGATAGTCCCGCGCGACCGGCGCGTCGTCGCCCGGTGGCACGTCCGCCAGGGCCCGCCGCACCCGGCCCAGGATCCGCTCCCTGCTGCTCACTCGGCACCGCCCTTCCCGCCGCGCGTCCGCTGCCACCAGTCCCGGAACGGCTCCGCCGGCACCGGCGGCAGGTCCCGGGTCCCGCTCCACGCCCGGCCCGGCCCCGGCAGGGTGCGCGGATGCAGCCGGCGCGTGCGCGAGGCGAGCCGCTGCCCGGTGCGCAGCGCGCCGGGGCGGGTGAGCGCCCAGCGGGCCGCGCGCATCGCCGCCCGCTCGGCGGCGTGCCCCTTCGCCGGACGCAGCCGCACCTTGTTGCCCTCGCGGACGGCCTCGCCGCCCTCCACCACCCGCTCCCGCAGATGCACCAGCACCTCGGGGATGTCGATGGCGACGGGGCACACCTCGTAGCAGGCCCCGCACAGCGACGACGCGTACGGCAGCGACGCGTCGATGTCGCTCCCCGTGCCCCGGAGCTGGGGGCTGAGGATGGCGCCGATCGGGCCGGGGTACACCGAGCCGTACGCGTGGCCGCCGGCCCGCTCGTACACCGGGCAGACGTTCAGACAGGCCGAGCAGCGGATGCACCGCAGCGCCTGCCGGCCCACCTCGTCGGCGAGGGTGTCGGTGCGCCCGTTGTCCAGCAGCACCAGATGGAAGGCCCGGGGTCCGTCCCCGTCCGTGGTGCCCGTCCACATCGACGTGTACGGGTTCATCCGCTCGGCGGTCGAGGAGCGGGGGAGGGTCTGCAGGAACACCTCCAGGTCCTGCCAGGTCGGCACGATCTTCTCGATGCCCACCACCGAGATCAGCGTCTCCGGCAGGGTCAGGCACATCCGCCCGTTGCCCTCGGACTCCACCACGACGAGCGTGCCGGTCTCCGCGACCATGAAGTTGGCGCCGGAGATGCCGACCTTGGCGCGCAGGAACTTCTCCCGCAGGTGCAGCCGTGCCGCCTCCGCGAGGTCGGCGGGCGTGTCCGTGAGCCCTTCGGGAGCGGGGCGGCCCCACTCGCCCATCTCCCGGGTGAAGATGTCGCGGATCTCCCCGCGGTTGCGGTGGATCGCCGGGACCAGGATGTGCGACGGACGGTCCTTGCCCAACTGCACGATCAGCTCGGCGAGATCGGTCTCGTAGGCGTGGATGCCCCGCGCCTCCAGCGCCTCGTTGAGGGCGATCTCCTGGGTGGCCATCGACTTGACCTTGACGACCTCCGTCTCGCCGGTCGCCTTCACCAGCCCGGCGACGATCCGGTTCGCCTCGTCGGCGTCGGCGGCCCAGTGGACGACACCGCCCGCCGCCGTCACCGACTCCTCCAACTGGACCAGATAGCGGTCGAGATGACGCAGCGTGCGGTCCTTGATCCGTTTCCCCGCCTGCCGCAGCCGCTCCCAGTCGTCCAGCTCCGCCACCGCCCGCGCCCGCTTGGCGCGGATGGTGTGCGTGGCGTGGCGCAGATTGCCGCGCAGGGTGGTGTCGCGCACGGCCTCCCGGGCCGCCGCCGGGAAAGCGGGCATACCGACGAACGTTCCGCTCATACGGCCGGGTCCTCCTCCGTGCTCGCCAGGATCTCCGCGATGTGCACCGGCCGCATGCCGGTCCGCAGCCGGGTCATCGTGCCGCCGATGTGCATCAGGCACGAGTTGTCCGCCGCGCACAGCACCTCCGCGCCCGTCGACTCGGCGTTGCGCACCTTGTCCGCGCCCATCGCCGCCGACACGTCGGCGTTCTTCAGCGCGAACGTGCCGCCGAACCCGCAGCACTCGTCCGCGCCCGGCAGCTCCACCAGCTCCAGCCCCTTCACCGCGCGCAGCAGCCGCGACGGCCGCTCGCCGAGCCCGAGCGAGCGCAGCCCGTGGCAGGTGGGGTGGTACGTCACCCGGTGCGGGTAGTACGCCCCGACGTCCGTCACCTCCAGCACGTCCACCAGGAACTCGGTGAGTTCGTACGTCTTCGGCACCACCGGCGCCAGCACCGTGGCGAGACCGTTCCCGCGCCCCTCCGACCGGGCCCGCTCACCCATGCGCGGGTACAGCTCCCGCACCATCGCCCCGCACGACCCGGACGGCGTCACGATCGCGTCGTAGCCGCGGAAGACGTCGGCGAAGTGACGGGCCAGGGGCTCCGCCTCGTGCCGGTACCCGGTGTTGTAGTGGGCCTGGCCGCAGCAGGTCTGCGCCTCGGGGAAGTCGACGTCGACGCCCAGCCGGGTGAGCAGCTTCACCACGGCACGGCCGGTGCCGGGATAGAGCGTGTCGTTGACGCAGGTCAGGAACAGGGCGACACGCATCGCGGCTCCTCGTCCGGTCGATCATCGGGTGATGGGCAGGGTAGTGCGGGTCCGGGCGCCGGGGGAGACCCGGTCACCGCCCGGCGAGCCGGGCGCGGGCCGCCTCCCACCGCCGGGTGTCGCCGCGCGGCTCGTACCGGGTGAGCGGCTGGGTGGCGGCCAGCAGCCGCCGCATGCCGGGGAGATCGCCGACCCGCCCCTGGGCGCGGGCCTGTACCAGCACGTTGCCGAACGCCGCCGCCTCGGTCGGCCCGGCCACCACCGGCAGCCCGCAGGCGTCGGCGGTGAGCTGGCACAGCAGGGCGTTGCGGGCGCCGCCGCCCACGACGTGCACCACGTCCACGGCCCGCCCGGCGAGCCGCTGCGCGTCCTCGACGGCGGTGCGGTGGGCGAGGGCGAGCGAGTCGAGGATGCAGCGCACGGTCGCGGCGGGGGAGTCCGGCACCGGCTGGCCCGACACGCGGCACGCCTCGCCGATCCGCTCCGGCATCCGCCCCGGCGCGAGGAACGCGGTGTCCCCGGCGTCCACCACCGACCGCAGCGCCGGCGCCCCGGCCGCCTCGCGCAGCAGCGCGCCCAGGTCCGGCTCGCCCCAGGCGCGCAGGCACTCCTGGAGCAGCCACAGGCCCATGATGTTGCGCAGGTGGCGAACGGTGCCGTCCAGCCCCAGCTCGTTGGTGAAGTTGGCGGCCCGGCTCTCCTCGGTCAGCACGGGCGCGTCCAGCTCAAGCCCGGCCAGCGACCAGGTGCCGGTGCAGATGTACGCGAACCGCTCACCGTCCGCCGGTACGGCGGCCACCGCGGACGCCGTGTCGTGCGAGGCGACCGCGGTCACCGGCACCGGCCCGCTCAGCCCCGTCTCCTCCAGCACCTCGGGCCGCAGCACCCCCGCCGGGTCACCCGGCAGACGCAGCGGCGCGAACAGCCCCAGGTCGATGCCCAGCCGCTCCGCCACCCCGTACGCCCAGGTCCGGGTGCGCGGGTCGATCAACTGCGTGGTGGAGGCGTTGGTCAGCTCGGTGCCCTGCTCCCCGGTGAGCCAGTACGTGAGCAGGTCGGGTATCAGCAGCAGCCGCTCCGCCTGCGCGAACTGCCGTGTGTCCCGCGCCGCGACGAGCTGGTACAGCGTGTTGAACGGCGCGTACTGCAGCCCGGTCGCCGCGTACAGCTCCCCGGCCGGCACGGTCGCCCACACCTTCTCGGCGACCGTGCCGGTCCGGCCGTCGCGATAGTGCACCGGGTTGCCGAGCAGCGCCCCGTCCGCGTCCAGCAGCCCGTGGTCGACGGCCCAGCTGTCGATGCCGACGGAGTCCACCGCCCCGGCCGCCCGCAGTCCGTCCAGCACCCCGGCGTACAGCCCCAGCACGTCCCAGCGCAGCCCCTCCGGCACCCGCACCGGACGGTTCGGGAACCGGTGCGCCTCCGTCAGCTCCAGGCTGCCGGGGCCCACCCGGCCGACCATGACGCGCCCGCTGGACGCGCCGAGGTCCACCGCCGCGTACGTCCCCACGCCGCCGCTCATCGCAGGAAGGCGGCGGCGACGCCGGCGTCGACCGGGACGTGCAGTCCGGTGGTGTGGGTGAGGTCGCCGCCGGTCAGCGCGAACACGGCGTTCGCCACGTGCTCCGGCAGAACCTCCCGCTTCAGCAGCGTCCGCCGGGCGTAGAACTCGCCCAGCTTCTCCTCCGGCACCCCGTACACGGCCGCCCGCTGCGCGCCCCAGCCGCCCGCGAAGATCCCCGAGCCGCGCACCACACCGTCCGGGTTGACGCCGTTGACCCGGATGCCGTGCTCGCCCAGCTCCGCCGCCAGCAGCCGCACCTGGTGCGCCTGGTCCGCCTTGGCCGCCGAGTACGCGATGTTGTCCGGACCGGCGAACACGGCGTTCTTGCTGGCGATGTACACGATGTCGCCGCCCAGCCGCTGGGCGGTCATCACCCGCGCCGCCTCCCGCGACACCAGGAACGAACCCCGGGCCATGACGGAGTGCTGGAGGTCCCAGTCCTTCGCCGACGTCTCCAGCAGCGGCTTGGAGAGGGAGAGCCCGGCGTTGTTCACCACCAGGTCCACCCCGCCGAAGGCGAGCACGGCCGCCCGGAACGCGGCCGCGATCTGCTCCTCGTCGGTCACGTCCACGGTCACCGCGACGGCCTTGTCCGGCCCGCCCAGCTCCTCCGCGACCGAGGCGGCGTTCTCCCCGTTCAGATCGGCCACGACCACACACGCGCCCTCGGCGGCCAGCCGCCGCGCGATCGCCTTCCCGATCCCGCTGCCCGCGCCGGTCACCAGAGCCACCCGGGTGGCCAGCGGCTTCGGCGGCGGCATCCGCCGCAGCTTGGCCTCCTCCAGCGCCCAGTACTCGATGCGGAACTTCTCCGACTCCTCGATCGGCGCATACGCCGACACCGCCTCGGCCCCGCGCATCACGTTGATCGCGTTGCGGTAGAACTCGCCGGCCACCCGCGCCGTCTGCTTGTCCTTGCCGAAGCTGAACATGCCCACGCCCGGCACCAGCACGATCGCCGGGTCGGCGCCGCGCATCGCGGGGGAGTCCGGCTCCGCGTGCCGCTCGTAATAGGCGGCGTACTCCTGCCGGTAGTCCGCGTGCAGCTCCTCCAGCCGGGTCACCGCCTCGTCGAGCGGTGCGGACGGCGGCAGATCCAGCACCAGCGGCCGCACCTTGGTGCGCAGGAAGTGGTCCGGACAGGAGGTGCCCAGCGCCGCGAGCCGCGGATGCCCGGCCCGCGCCAGGAAGTCCAGGACGGCGTCGGCGTCGTCGAAGTGCCCCACCTGCGGCCGGTCCTGCGAGGCGATGGCCCGCACATACGGCGCCAGAGCCGCCGCCCGCTCCAGCCGCTCGCCCTCCGGCAGCGCCTCGTACCCCTCGACCACCGGTCCGAACGGCTCGGGCCGGCCCCGCTCGGCGAGGAACCGTTCGGCGGTGCGGATGATGTGCAGCGAGTTCCGCTCGCACTCCTCGGAGGTGTCACCCCAGGCGGTGATTCCGTGTCCCCCGAGCACACACCCGACCGCCTCCGGATGGGCGGCCTTGACGGCGGCGATGTCCAGCCCCAGCTGGAACCCGGGCCGCCGCCACGGCACCCACACCACGGTGTCGCCGAAACACTCCGCGGTCAGCTTCTCCCCGTCGGCGGCACACGCCAGCGCGATGCCCGAGTCGGGGTGCAGATGGTCGACGTGCGCCGCGTCGACGAGCCCGTGCATGGCGGTGTCGATGGAGGGCGCGGCGCCGCCCTTGCCGTGCAGGCAGTAGTCGAACGCGGCGACCATCTCGTCCTCGCGCTCGACCCCCGGATACACGTCGGCGAGCGCCCGCAGCCGGTCCAGCCGCAACACGGCCAGCCCGCCCTCGGTCAGGGTCCCGAGATCCCCACCGGACCCCTTGACCCACATCAGCTCCACATCACCCCCCGTGACGGGATCGACCTCACGTCCCTTCGCGGAGGCGTTCCCCCCGGCGTAGTTGGTGTTCCGGGGATCACTCCCCAGCCGATGCGACCGGGCGAGCAGAGCTTCAACTTCACGGTGAACCATGACAACCAGTCCTTGAGGAAGAGGGGGTGAGCACAGGTACCTCAGGGGCGCGGGGAACTGCGCGCCCAGCCACGACGCACCCGCACCCGGCGACGGAACAGAAACCCGGCAGACGCCTACGCCCCCCAGCCGGCCTGCTCACCCCCCACCCGCTCGGCCACGATCTTCTCGGCCCACCCGGACCGCGCGTACGCCGCCATGGGATCGGGATCCAACCCCATCTCCTCCCGCACCTCCCGCAGCAGCGGACGCACGTCCGTACTGAACGCGTCCATCAACACGGCGTTGGCGCCGAGCACGTCCCCGGTCCGCTGTGCCGCACCCAACGCGTCCCGGTCGACCAGCAGCGCCTTGGCGGTGGCCTCCTGCACGTTCATGACGGACCGAAGAATGGCGGGAATCTTCGATTCCACGTTGTGGCACTGATCCAGCATGAACGCCACCTCCCCCGACAGCCCGCCCCCGCGCACCACCTCGTACATGATCCGGAACAACTGGAACGGGTCGGCCGCGCCGACCATCAGGTCGTCGTCGGCGTAGAACCGCGAGTTGAAGTCGAACCCCCCGAGCTTCCCCTCCCGCAGCAGCGTCGCCACGATGAACTCGATGTTGGTGCCGGGCGCGTGGTGCCCGGTGTCCACCACCACCTGCGCCTTCGGCCCCAGCTTCAGGCAGTGCGCGTACGCCGTCCCCCAGTCGGGGACGTCCGTCGTGTAGAACGCCGGCTCGAACAGCTTGTACTCCAGCAGCATCCGCTGGTCGTCGCCGAGCCGGCCGTACACCTCGGCGAGCGCCTCCGCCAGCCGGTCCTGCCGGGCCCGGATGTCGTCCTGCCCGGGGTAGTTGGTCCCGTCCGCGAACCACAGCTTGAGGTCCGTGGAGCCGGTCGCGTCCATGATGTCGACGCACTCCAGCAGATGGTCCACGGCCTTCCGGCGCACGGCCGCGTCCGGGTGGCAGACGGAGCCGAGCCGGTAGTCGTCGTCCTGGAAGGTGTTGGAGTTGACCGCGCCGAGCCGCAGCCCGCGGTCCTCGGCGTGCCGGGCCAGCGCCGCATAGTCGTCGACCTTGTCCCAGGGGATGTGCAGCGCGACGGTCGGCGCCACGCCCGTGAACTCGTGCACCTTCGCCGCGTCGTCCAGCTTCTCCTGCGGGGTGCGGGGGACGCCCTGCTGCGCGAACACCTTGAACCGGGTGCCCGAGTTGCCGTACGCCCACGACGGCGTCTCGACTGCCTGGGTCTTGAGGGCGGCTTTCACCGCGGCGCGCTCGGTCACGTCAGGGCTCCTGGGGCATCGGGTCGTCACGACCAGAGTGAAACGATTCAGAACGCGAAGCTAGGGGTCCCCCGAGGGGGTGTCAACCCCTCCGGCCGCGACCGTCCCCCGTGACCTGCGCGTGACCCGAATCTGTCGAAAGTTTTTCGACCGTGACCCATTGACGTGACATGCGGGACGCGCCTAACGTCCCGGCAACCCAGTTGAAACCTTTCACGACGTCGTCCGGGCCGACCCGCCGACGTCGTCGAGGAGCCCTCATGACCCACCCGTCCGACACGGGTCCGGCCCCGGTTCTCGCGCTCAAGGGCATCTCGAAGTCCTTCGGCGCGGTCCGCGCCCTGCGGGACGTCTCCCTGGAGCTGTTCCCCGGGGAGGTGCACGCCCTGGCCGGAGAGAACGGAGCCGGCAAGTCCACGCTCATCAAGACGCTCGCCGGAGTGCACCGGCCGGACGCCGGCCAGGTGCTGCTCGACGGCGGGCCCGTCGTCTTCCACGGACCCGGCGACGCCCGCGACGCCGGCATCGCCGTGATCTACCAGGAGCCGACGCTCTTCCCCGACCTGTCGATCGCCGAGAACATCTTCATGGGGCGCCGGCCCCGCCGCTCCCTGCGCCGGATCGACCACAAGGCCACCCGTGACGCCACCACCGCCCTGATGAAGCGGCTCGGCGTCGAACTGGACCCGGACCGGCCCGCCCGCGGACTGTCCATCGCCGACCAGCAGATCGTCGAGATCGCGAAGGCGCTCTCCTTCGACGCCCGCGTCCTCATCATGGACGAACCCACCGCCGCGCTCACGAACAGCGAGGTCACCCGCCTCTTCGGCGTCGTCCGGGCGCTGCGCGACCAGGGCGCCGCGGTGCTGTTCATCTCGCACCGCCTGGAGGAGATCTTCGAGATCTGCCGGAGGGTCACCACCCTGCGGGACGGCGCCTGGATCGCGAGCGAGCCGCTCGACGGCATGACCGAGGACGACCTGGTCCGCCGCATGGTCGGCCGCGACCTGGCCGAGCTCTATCCCAAGCAGGACGTGACGCCCGGCGAGGTCGCCCTGAGCGTGCGCCGCCTCACCCGCGAGGGCGTCTTCACCGACGTCTCCTTCGACGTACGGCGGGGCGAGATCGTGGGGCTCGCCGGACTGGTCGGCGCCGGACGCACCGAGGTGGCCCGCGCCGTCTTCGGCATCGACCGCCGGGACGCCGGCGAGGTGGAGGTCGACGGACGCAGTCTCCCCAACGGCGCCCCGTCCGCCGCCATGGCCGCCGGGCTCGCCCTGGTGCCCGAGGACCGGCGTGCCCAGGGCCTGGTGATGGACATGTCCATCGAGCGCAACATCGGCCTCACCGGCCTCGGCGCCACCGTGAAGGCCGGCCTGATGGACCGCGGCGCCGAACGCAGCCGCTCCCTCGACTGGGCGGTCAGGCTCCGGGTCAAGTACGCCCGGATCGCCGACACGGTGAACACCCTGTCCGGCGGCAACCAGCAGAAGGTCGTCCTCGCCAAGTGGCTCGCCACCCGCCCCAAGGTGCTCATCGTCGACGAGCCCACGCGCGGCATCGACGTCGGCACCAAGGCCGAGGTGCACCGGCTGCTGTCGCAGCTCGCCGCCGACGGCGTGGCCGTCCTGATGATCTCCTCCGACCTGCCCGAGATCCTCGGCATGGCCGACCGCGTGCTGGTGATGCAC
Organism: Streptomyces albogriseolus; assembly: GCA_014650475.1. Lineage (GTDB taxonomy): Bacteria > Actinomycetota > Actinomycetes > Streptomycetales > Streptomycetaceae > Streptomyces > Streptomyces albogriseolus. The sequence goes on along the minus strand of BMVA01000001.1, from coordinate 412,822 downwards.
GAGGGCCGGCTCACCGCCGAGATCCCCCGCACCGACGCCACCGAGGAAACCGTGATGGCCGCAGCCACGGGGAGGACAGCCGCATGACGGTGCTCAGCCCCGACCCCGCCCCCGTCGCCGAGGCGCCCAAGGCCGGCGCCACCCGGCTGGTGGACCGCGTCTTCAAGATGCGCGAACTCGCCATCCTGGCCGTCTTCCTGGTGATGACCGCCGTCACCCAGGCCGGCAACAGCGAGTTCCTGTCCGAGCAGGGCGTCAAGGACCTGCTGCTGAACGCGACCATCCTGGTGCTGGTCGCCACCGGCCAGGCCCTGGTCGTCATCACCCGCAACGTCGACCTGTCCGTCGGTTCCACCCTCGGCATCAGCGCCTTCGCCGCCGGCCTCTACCTCCAGGACGGCGGGAGCCCGGTCGTCGCCGTCGCCCTCGCCGTCCTGCTCGGCATCGGCTTCGGCCTGCTGAACGGCCTGCTCGTCTCCCTCGGCCAGGTGCCCGCCCTCGTGGTCACCCTCGGCACGCTCTACATCATCCGCGGCGTCGACTCCATCTGGGTCGGCTCCCGGCAGATCACCGCCGCCGACCTCCCCGGCGGATTTGTCGACTTCGGCTCCGGCGGCGTCTCCGCCGTGCCCTACCTGGCGCTCATCGCGCTCGCGGTGCTGGTGGCGACCGCGTACTACCTGCGGCACTTCGGCGGCGGGCGCGAGCTGTACGCGCTCGGCTCCAACCCGGAGGCGGCCCGGCTCGCCGGCATCCCGGTGCGCAAGCGGATCCTCGCCGCGTACACCTTCTGCGGCGCCCTCGCCGGACTGGCCGGGGCGATGTACCTCGCCCGGTTCGGCAACGTCGACTCCGGCACCGGCAGCGGCTACGAACTCACCGTCGTCAGCGCGGTCGTGGTCGGCGGCGTCGTCTTCACCGGCGGCTCCGGCAGCGTCTACGGCGCCGCACTCGGCGCGCTGCTGCTGACCTCGATCAACAGTGTGCTGCCCGCGCTCGGCGTCAGCTCCGTGTGGGTGCTCGCCATCAACGGCGTCCTGCTCGTCCTCGCCATCGCGGTCGACCGGATCGTCGCGCTGCGCGTGGCCACCGCCCTGAAGAAGAGGAACGCCCGCCATGCCTGACTCCCTCACGCGCGCCGTTCGCTGGGACACGGTCGTCGGCGCCCTGCTCGTGGTCGTCCTGCTGCTGTCGTTCACCACGGTCGACGGCTTCGGCAACGCCCTCAACCTGTCGTTCCTCATCGGCAACACCCTGCCGATCGCGCTGATCGCCCTGCCCATGACGCTGCTCGTGGTCTCCGGCGAGATCGACCTGTCCGTGGCGTCCACGGCGGGCCTGTCCGGCGCGGTGATGGGCGCCCTGTGGAACCAGGGCATGGCCATCGAGACGATCATCCCGGTCTGCCTGCTCATCGGCGTGGTCTGCGGCCTGGTCAACGGCCTGCTGGTGACCCGGCTCGGGCTGCCCTCCCTCGCCGTCACCATCGGCACCCTCGCCGCCTACCGGGGCATCGCACAGATCGTGCTCGGCTCCGACGCGGTCACCGACTTCCCCTCCGCCTACCTGGACTTCGCCGCGGGACGCATCGGCGACACCTTCGTCCCGTACGCCTTCCTGCCCTTCCTGGTCCTGCTCACGATCGCCGTCGTCGCCCTGCACGCCACCCCGTTCGGCCGGTCGCTGTTCGCGATCGGGGCCGGCGAGGAGGCCGCCCGGTTCGCCGGCGTCCGCGTCAAGCGGCAGAAGCTGATCCTGTTCACCGTGACCGGCCTGATGTCGGCCCTCACCGGCGTCTTCTGGGCGCTGCACTACGCCAGCGCCCGCTACGACAACGCCACCGGGCTCGAACTGTCCGTCGTCGCGGCCGTCCTCCTCGGCGGCATCGACTTCGACGGCGGCAAGGGCACCCTCGGCGGCGCGATCGCCGGCGTGTTCCTGCTGGGCGGGCTGCAGAACGTGATGAGCCTGAAGGACGTCTCGGCCCAGTCCCAGATCGTCGTCACCGGCGTGCTGCTCGTGCTGTCCGTCCTCGGCCCGCGCGTCGCCCGGCAGATGGCCGCCGCCCGCGCCGGACGGAGAGCCGCGGCCGCACCGCGCCCGGACCCGAAGACGCCCGCACCGACCTCCTGAACCGTCCTCCTCCCTTAAGGAACCCGCCATGCGCACCGCATCCCTCCGCCGCACCTGCGCGGCGCTCGCCGCCGTCACCTCCCTCGCCCTCGCCGTCACCGCATGCGGCGGCACCACCAAGGAGGACGTCAAGAACGAGGGCGGCGCCGCCGCCTCCGCCGGCAAGGCCGACCCGGACGCCGCCACGAAGAAGGGCCTCACCGTCGGCTTCCTGCCCAAGCAGGTCAACAACCCGTACTTCACCTCCGCCGACAAGGGCGGCGAGAAGGCCGTGAAGGAGCTCGGCTCCACCTTCAAGGAGGTCGGCCCCACCAGCGCCACCGACACCGCCGGCCAGGTCTCCTACGTCAACACGCTCACCCAGCAGCAGGTGGACGCGATGGCCGTCTCCGCCCAGGACCCGGGCGCCCTGTGCACCGCACTCAAGCAGGCCATGAAGAACGGCATCAAGGTCGTCACCTACGACTCCGACACCACCCCCGGCTGCCGCAACGCCTTCGTCTCCCAGGCGTCCGCCGAGGACCTCGGCCGCACCGAGGTGCAGCTGCTCGCCGAACAGATCGGCTACAAGGGCGAGATCGCGATCCTGTCCGCCGCGCAGACCGCGACCAACCAGAACACCTGGATCGAGTTCATGAAGGACGAACTCAAGGACCCCAAGTACAAGGACATGAAGCTGGTCAAGGTCGCCTACGGCAACGACGACGCCCAGCAGTCCTTCCAGCAGACCCAGGGCCTGCTCCAGGAGTACCCGGACCTGAAGGGGATCATCTCCCCGACCACCGTCGGCATCAAGGCCGCCGCCCAGTACCTGTCCGGCTCCAAGTACAAGGGCAAGGTCAAGCTCACCGGCCTCGGCACCCCCAACGACATGCGCAAGTACGTCAAGAACGGCACCGTCGAGGCGTTCGAGCTGTGGGACCCGGCCAAGCTCGGCGAGCTGGCCGCCCGCACCGCGGTCGCCCTCGCCTCCGGCCAGATCACCGGCCAGGAGGGCGAGACCTTCACGGCCGGCGCCATGGGCGAGTACACCATCGGCAAGGACGGCGTGATCAACCTGGGCAAGCCCACCGTCTTCAACGCCGGGAACATCGACCAGTTCGACTTCTGACCCCGCGAGCTGCTCCTCGAAAGGCGGTACTCCGTGCGACGCGTCTGCTTCCTGCTCAAGGTCCGCCAGGACCGCATCGACGAGTACCGCGCACGCCATGCCGCCGTGTGGCCCGAGATGCGCGCGGCGCTCTCGGCCACCGGCTGGCACAACTACTCCCTCTTCCTGCGCGACGACGGCCTGCTCGTCGGGTACCTGGAGACCGAGGACTTCGAGGCGGCGCGGGCCGGCATGGAGGCCACCGAGGTCAACGCCCGCTGGCAGGCGGAGATGGCGCCCTTCTTCGAGTCCCTCGACGGCTCCCGGCCCGACGAGGCGATGACCCCGCTGACCGAGGTCTTCCACCTCGACTGACGGTCACGGGCCCACCCGGCCCGTGACCGGAAAGAGGCGGACGTGCGGGTAGTGTGAGGGCCCGCCGCGCCGCCCCCCCGTCTCCCCGTATCCCTGGAGGTCCCTGCCCGATGGCCCAGTCGGTGGGTATCAAGGACGTCGCCCGCGTCGCCGGAGTCTCCGTCGGCACCGTCTCCAACGTGATCAACCGTCCGGACACGGTCGCCGCCGAGACCCGCGCCCGGGTGCTGTCCGCCATCGACCGGCTCGGCTACGTCCGCAGCGAGTCCGCCCGCCAGCTGCGCGCCGGCCGCAGCCGCATCATGGGCCTGCTCGTCCTCGACATGGGCAACCCCTTCTTCGTCGACGTGGCGCGCGGCGCCGAGCGGGCCGCGCGCCAGGCCGGCCTCGGCGTCATGGTCTGCAACAGCGCCCAGAGCCCGAGCGAGGAGGCCGAGTACCTGTCGCTCTTCGCGGAGCAGCGGGTGCGGGGCGTGCTGCTCACCCCCGCGGACGCCACCGGCCGCAACATCGAGGCGTTCCGCCGGCACGGCATCCCGTTCGTGCTGGTCGACCGGGTCGCCGAGGGCACCACCGAGTGCTCGGTCTCCGTGGACGACGTGGCCGGCGGCGCCCTGGCCGTGCGCCACCTGGTCGACGCCGGACACCGCTCCCTCGCCTACGTCAGCGGTCCGCCCGGACTCAACCAGGTCCGGGACCGGCGCACCGGCGCGCTGAACGCCCTCGCCGAGGCCGGACTCGGCCCCGACAGCCTGCACGAGCTGCCCACCGAGCGGCTCGACGTCGCCGCGGGACGTGACGCGGGCGCCCGCCTCCTCGGCCTGGCCCGCCGGCCCACCGCCGTGTTCTGCGCCAACGACCTGCTCGCCCTCGGCGTGCTCCAGGCGATGTACGCGGCCGGCGTCGGCGTCCCCGACGACCTGGCCATCGTCGGCTACGACGACATCGAGTTCGCCGCCGCGGCGGCCGTGCCGCTCACCTCCGTACGGCAGCCCGCCGTCACCATGGGGGCGCTGGCGGCGGAACTGCTGCTGGAGGAGACCGAGGACACCGGCGCCCCCCACGAGCACCGTCGGGTGGTGCTCGCCCCGGAACTGGTGGTGCGGCGCTCCAGCCTGTCGGCCCGTTGACCGCCGTTCAGGAAGTTCTTCATGATCCCGGGGTCGTTGGCCGCAGGAACATGTGCTGAACTGGTCGCGGCCCGACAATCCGTTCGTCCCGGGAGTCCCGTTGACCGACACCTACCGCCAGCCCGGAGTGGTCCTCACCGACCGCCGGTTCACCGTGCCCCTCGACCACGACGACCCCTCCGGGGAGACGATCGAGCTGTACGCGCGCGAGGTCGTCGCGAGGGACAAGGCGGACCAGGACCTGCCGTGGCTGCTGTACCTCCAGGGCGGGCCGGGCTTCGGAGCGAACCGTTTCGTCGGAAAGCCGGCCTGGCTCGGCCGCGCCCTGGAGGACCACCGGGTCCTCCTCCTCGACCAGCGCGGCACCGGCAGCTCCACCCCCGCCAACCGGCAGACGCTCCCGCTGCGCGGCGGCCCCGCCGAGCAGGCCGGCCACCTCACCCGTTTCCGCTCCGACTCGATCGTCCGGGACTGCGAGGCCATCCGCCCGCAGGTGACCGGCGGCGCCCCATGGACCGTGCTCGGCCAGAGCTTCGGCGGCTTCTGCACCGTCACCTACCTGTCCACGGCCCCCGAGGGGCTGGACACTGCCCTGATCACCGGCGGCCTGCCCTCCCTCGACGCGCACGCCGACGACGTCTACCGGGCCGCCTACCCGCGCGTCGAGCGCAAGGTCGCCGCCCATTACGCCCGCTACCCGCAGGACGTCGAGCGCGCCCGCCGCATCGCCGACCACCTCCTGACCCACGACGTGGTCCTGCCGAACGGCTACCGGTTCACCGTCGAGGCGTTCCAGTCGCTCGGCCGGATGCTCGGCAGCGGCGAGGGCAGCCACCGCCTGCACTTCCTCCTCGAGGACGCCTTCGTCCCCACCCCGGCAGGACCCGCCCTCTCCGACGCATTCCAGGAGGAGGCGCAGGGCCTCCTGTCGTTCGCCGGACACCCCCTCTACGCCCTGGTCCACGAGGCGATCTACGCCCAGGACGCCCGCCCCACCGCCTGGTCCGCCGAACGGGTGCGGGCCGAGTTCCCGCAGTTCGACGCGGCCAAGGCGCTCTCCGGCGACGAGCCCGTGCTGTTCACCGGCGAGACGATCCACCCCTGGATGTTCGACTGCGACCCGGCGCTGCGCCCCCTGCGCGAGACCGCGGAACTCCTCGCCGCCCGCACCGACTGGACCCCGCTGTACGACCCGGCCCGCCTGGCTGCCAACGAGGTGCCGGTCGCGGCGGCCGTCTACCACGACGACATGTACGTGGACACCGCGCACTCCCTGGCCACCGCCCGGGCGATCCGCGGCCTGCGCACCTGGGTGACGGACGAGTTCGAGCACGACGGCGTCCGCACCGGCGGCCCCCGCGTCCTGGACCGCCTGCTCGCCCTCGCCCGCGACGAGGCCTGACCGCGCGCCCCCGTGCGCTGTCGGTGGCGGGGGCTAGTCTGCGGAGCATGACCGAGCCGACGATCAGTCAACTCCAGCCCATGCCCGACGACTGGCAGCGCGCTCTGGCCGTGGTCGCCCACCCGGACGACCTGGAGTACGGCTGCGCGGCGGCCATCGCGGCCTGGACCGACGCCGGCCGCGAGGTCTCCTACGTGCTGGCGACCCGCGGCGAGGCGGGCATCGACACCGTGGACCCCGCCCGGTGCGGGCCGCTCCGGGAGCGCGAACAGCGGGCGAGCGCGGCCGTGGTGGGGGTGTCCGAGGTCGCCTTCCTGGACCACGCGGACGGCGTGATCGAGTACGGCCCCGCCCTGCGCCGGGACATCGCGGCGGCGATCCGGCGCCACCGCCCCGAGCTGGTGGTCACGCTGAACCACCGGGACACCTGGGGCGGCAGCGCCTGGAACACCCCGGACCACGTGGCCGTCGGCCGCGCCACGCTCGACGCGGCCGGCGACGCGGGCAACCGCTGGATCTTCCCGGAGCTGACCGAGCAGGGGCTGGAGCCCTGGGACGGCGTGCGCTGGGTGGCGGTCGCCGGCTCGGACGCGCCCACCCACGCGGTGGACGCGACCGCCGGACTCGAGCGGGCGGTGCGCTCCCTGCTGGAGCACCGCACCTACATCGAGGCGCTCACCGACGAGGACCCGGAGACGTACGCGCGCACACTGCTGACCGGCTTCGCCGAGGAGGCGGGCAAGCGGTTCGGGAACCGTCCGGCGGTCGCCTTCGAACTGTTCCCGAGGTGAGCGCCGTGGGGGGAGACGAGGAACGGCTCGCGCGGAGCTTCGAGGAGCACCGCGCCCACCTCAGGTCCGTGGCCTACCGCATGCTCGGCTCGCTCGCCGAGGCGGAGGACGCCGTGCAGGAGACCTGGCTGCGGCTGGGCCGGGTGGACCCCGCCGGGATCGGCAACCTCGGCGGCTGGCTCACCACCGTGACCGGCAGGATCTGCCTGGACCTGCTGCGCTCGCGCACGGCACGCCGGGAGCAGCCGATGGACGACACGTTCGTCCCGGACCCGGTGCTCCGGCCGCTGTCCCGGACGGACCCGGAGCAGGAGGCGCTGGAGGCCGACTCGGTGGGCATCGCCCTGCTGGTCGTGATGGAGACCCTCGCCCCCGACGAGCGGCTGGCGTTCGTGCTGCACGACATGTTCGCCGTGCCGTTCGACGACATCGCCCCGGTGGTGGAGCGCACCCCGGCCGCGACCCGTCAGCTCGCCGGCCGGGCCCGCCGCCGCGTCCGCGACTCCGCCCCGCCGTCCGAGCCCGACGCGGCTCGGCAACGGCAGGCCCTCGACGCCTTCCGCGCCGCCGCGCGCACCGGCGACTTCGAGGCGCTGCTCGCCGTGCTCCACCCGGACGTGGTGCTGCGCGCGGACGCGGGCGCGCTGGTCCGCGGCGCGGCCGGCTCCAAGCGGCTCCGGGGCGCGCAGCGCGTCGCCGAGTCGGCGATGTTGTTCGCCCGCTACAACGCCACCGCCCGCATGGTCCTGGTCAACGGCGCCCCGGGCCTGGTCAGCGTGGTCGACGGCCACGTCGGCTCGGTCCTGGCGGCCACGGTCCACGAGGGCCGCATCACGGCCCTCTACATCCTGGCCGACCCGGAGCGCCTGGAGGGGCTGGTCCTCCCGGACGAGGAGGACTCCCGGAACGCGTGACAGGCGCCTCCGCCTCACGGTCCCGGGCCGCGCGACGTCTTGCCCGGCGTGCTCAGCCGGCTGGACCACCGCTGCCCCGGGACGCTGCCCCGGTGTCCGTCCGCGGGGCGGGGATGCCCGCACGCGGAGGACTCCGCCGCACCGCCCGCATCCGCAACCCCTCCGGCATCAGCGTCAGCCGTTCCGTCACCCGGAGCCGGTACGACGGGTCCGGGTGCAGGTCGTAGCGGCGGAGGAGGAGGCCCAGGACCAGCGTCGCCTCGTGCAGCGCGAACTGGCGGCCGATGCAGGCGCGGGCGCCCGTGCCGAAAGGCTTGTAGGTGTGGGGCGGCCGGGAGCGCACCGCCGCCGGCTCGAAGCGGTCCGGGTCGAAGCGGTCGGCGTCCGCGCCCCACACCTCGGGGTCACGGTGCAGCATCGGGACGAGCACCAGCGTCCAGGCGCCGCGCCGCATCGGATGCTCGTCCGCCAGCACCGTGTCCCGCGTCGCCTCCCGTGAGTACGCCGGCGCGGTCGGCCACAGCCGCAGCGCCTCGTCGAGGACGCGGCGGACGTGACGGAGGCGGGCGACCTGTTCGTAGGCCGGTGTGTCCGTGTCGCCCCAGACGCGGTCCACCTCGGCGCGGGCGCGGTCCGCCACGTCCGGGTGGAGGGACAGGTAGTGCAGGGCGAAGGACAGGGCGCCGGAGGTGGTCTCGTGGCCGGCGACCAGGAAGGTGATGACCTGGCGGCGCACGTTCTCCGGTGACAGCCGTTCCCCGGTGACCGGGTGCGCGGTCTCCAGCATCCGGTCCAGCAGATCGCCGTCCGCGTGCCCGTCCGCGCGGCGGCGGCGGACCACCTCGTCGACGATGTGGCCGAGGCGCGCGATGTCCTCGGCGTTGCGCCGGTTCGCCCGGCGCAGCAGCAGCGGGGCCAGCGGCGGCGGCACGTTGTTCAGCCGTTGCGCGTGCGAGAGGGTGCCGACCATCGCCGTGACGAACGGGTGCGGGCGGGACCGTTCGAAGGAGCCGAAGTCGTGCCCGAAACCGGTGCGGGCGATCGTCTCCAGCGTCAGCTTGGTCATGTCGCCGGGCACGTCTACCCACCGGCCGGCCGCCGCCGCCCGGTCCCAGTGCTCGGTCAGGCGCGCGGCCACCGACAGCATCATCGGGTGGTAGCCGGACATCGCCTCGCGGCTGAACCCGGGCGCCAGCACATCGTGCGCCAGCTGCCAGTTGGGCTCGTGGTTGTAGGCGGTGAACAGGCCGTCGCCCGCGAGCGGGCGCAGGTTGGCCACACCCAGTCCCACGTGCTTGGCGAACCGCGACTCGTCGGCCAGGTCGGCCACCAGCCGGGCGCCCCACGTGAACACGAATTCCTTGCCGAACGCCCTGCGCCGGAAGACCGGGCCGAGCTGCCGGGCGATCCGCACCGAGTCCTGCACGGGCGTGCGTCTGCCCGCCCCGATGACGTCGCCGAGCAGCGGCAGCCGGTACGGCGGGTGCGGGATGCGGTGCAGTGCGGGCCAGCCCTGCTCCGCGCTGCGGAACCCCTTCGGCACGGCGGCCCCTGCCGTCGTCTCCGCCATGACGCGGTCTCCTTCGGTCCGGCGAACGAGTGGCGACGTGTTGCACATGAGTTCAATAAGCGGTCACAGTCTGGTCCGGCCGCCGGACCGGCGTCAACTACAGTGCGGGAATGGCTGTGGACCAGGGCGGGCGGGCGCGCCGCCGGCTCAGCACCGAGGAGCGCCGGGAGCAACTGCTCGCCGTGGGCGCGCGGTTGTTCTCCGAGAGCCCGTACGACGAGGTGTGGATCGAGCAGGTCGCCGAGATCGCCGGGGTGTCGCGCGGGCTGCTCTACCACTACTTCCCGGCCAAACGGGACTTCTTCGCGGCCGTGGTGGAGCGCGAGAGCGAACGGATGCTCCGGATGACGGCGCCCGTGCCGGGCGTCCCGGTGCGCGAGCAGCTCGCCGCCGGGCTCGACGCCTACCTGGAGTACGTCGAGGCCCACGCGCACGGCTACCGGGCCTTCCACCGCGCCGACGCGGCGGGCGACCAGGCGGTGCGGCGGGTCTACCGGCGGGCGCTGGCCGCGCAGGAGCGGCAGATCCTCGCCGCGCTCGCCGCCGACCCCGAGTTCGGTCCCGTCCTGGAGTCCCGCCCTGACACCCGGCTCGCGGTGCGCGGCTGGCTGGCGTTCACCACGGCTGTCTGTCTGGAGTGGCTGCGCGGGGCGCAGTTGGGGCGCGAGCAGGTGCGCGACCTGTGCGCACGCGCCCTGCTGGGCGTCCTCGCGCCCTGAAAGGTTTCGGAAGGATCACCGGGGCCGGTTGGCGCGCGCCCTGATCTCCGATAGGTTAGGCAAGGCTTACCTAATAGGAGGTTGGGATGGGTGACCACACGCACGGCTGGGCCGCCGCGCCGGGCGCGGCCGAGCGGGCCCGCTCCGTGCTCGCCGCCGCATGGTCCTGCACGGTGACCGCGGAGGGCACCCGCGAGGACCTGGTCGGCGCGCACACCGTCACGGAGGACGGGCGGGTGCTGCTGGACGCGCCCGAGGACGGCGCCCTGCTCGCCGCCGTGATCCGCGGGCCGCGCCAAGAGCCGTCCGCCGTGCTGGAGTTCGCCGACGTCGCGCCCGTCCCCGTGCGTGACCGCGTCCGCTCCCGGGTGTGGCTCGCCGGACGGTTCTCCGCCGAGGGCGGCCGGCTCGCCCTGCGGCCCACCCGCGTGGTCCTCCGCCGGCCCTCCGGCGCGCTGACGGTCGGCGCCGACGAGTTCGCCGCCGCCGCGCCCGACCCGCTGGCCGGCGCCGAGGCACGGCTGCTGACCCACCTCGCGGACTGCCACGCCGACGCCGTCGACCGGCTCACCCGCCTGGTGGACCCGGCGCGTCTGCAGGGCGCCGTCCGGGTGCGGCCGCTCGCCGTGGACCGGCACGGGCTGACCCTGCGCATCGAACACGCCCGCACCGACAGCGACGTACGGCTGCCGTTCCACGCGCCCGCCGACGACGTCTCGCGGCTCACCGAGCGCATGCACGTCCTGCTCTCCCAGGCGGCCGCCGCCTCCTGCCCCCGGCCGCTACAGCGGCAGCGCGCAGACGGCGACGGGTGACATGAACGGCTCGCCCGCCGGACGCAGTTCACCGCTGTCCGGGTCCACGCGGAACACGCTGACGTCGCCCGACCTCTGATTCGCCGTGAACAGCAGCCCGCCGTCGGGGGAGAGGGCGACGTGGCGCGGGAAGTCGCCGCCCACCGGCACCGTGCCGAGCAGCCGCAGCCGCGCCCCGTCCTCCTCGACGGCGTACCGCGCGACGCTGTCGTGGCCCCGGTTGGCGAGGTACGCGTACCGGCCGTCACCGGTGACGACGAGCTGCGCCGGGTAGTTGGTGCCCGAGCCCGGTTCCGAGCCCGTCGGCTGCGGATCCCCGATCGTCAGGCGTCCCGACCCGGGCTCGTACGCGCACACCGTCACCGTGTCGTCCAGCTCGTTGGCGAGGTACGCGTACCGCCCGCCGGGGTGGAAGGCCAGATGACGCGGTCCCGCGCCGGCCCGTGCGGTCGCCCGTGACACCTCGGTGAGGGTGCCGGCCTTCTCGTCGAGACGGTACGTGTACACGGTGTCCGTGCCGAGGTCCACCGCGAGGACGTGGCCGCCGTCCGGGGCCGTGATGAACTGGTGCGCGTGCGGTCCCTGCTGACCCGGCCCCGGGGCCGGGTCGGAGTGGGTGACCAGGTCCGTGCGCTCGCCCAGCGCGCCCGACGTCTCGATCCGGTGCACCGCGACACTGCCCGAGCCGTAGTCGGCGCTCAGCAGGAACCGGCCACCGGGATGCACCGACAGATGACAGGGGGAGGACCCGCCCGTGGCGCTGCTGCCCAGCACCTCCCGGTCGGACAGCCGCACGGCGGTCACCGCGCCGTCCTCCCGCTCGTTCACCGCGTACAGCGTCCGGCCGTCCGGGTGCACGGCGAGGAACGACGGGTCGCCCACCCCTCCGATGACGCCCGCGCCGCTGATCCGCCCCGTCGCCGGGTCGTACGAGGCGAGCCCGATGCCCTCTCCGCCGCCGTCGACGGAGGTGTACGTGCCCAGGTACAGCGGGCGCGGACCCGAGGGCGTCGTGCTCGGCGAGGGCGGGCCGGTCACCGTGGCCGGGGCCGGCGGGGTCGGGGCGCCGGACGGCGGGGCGCCTCCGTCGCAGGCGGGCAGCGACATGCCGGCGGCCGTCCCCGCGAACGCGCCCACGAAGCGGCGCCTGCTCAAGCCGGCCTTCTTCATCACACGCACCTTCGGTCGTCTCCCGTCCCGCTCGCCTCGGGCAACCTTGGCGTCGGTCACCCGTCGAACGCAAGGGAGCCCCCGCCCGCACGGGCGGGCCGCCGGCCGTCCTTCCGGCGTACGGAGCCGCCCCTGTCAGCGCTGCCGCGCCCGCTTCCCCTCCCGGTCGCGGCGGAAGCGGACCGGGAGACCGGACAGCCGTTCCCGCAGGCGGGTGAGGCGCGGGAGCCGTTCCCGCTGCTCCCGCGAGTGACGGTCCAGCTCCTCGAACAGCCGCCGGGTGCGGTGCTCGGTGTCCATCTCGTCGAGGATGCGGTTGACCTCCGTCAGCAGGGCGCCCAGCAGATGCCACCGCCGCGGGTCGCGCCCGGCCTCCTCGTACAGCAGCTCCGCCAGCTTGTCCCGGGTGCCGGCCGCCTGCCGCAGCTGCGAGGCGAGCCGCTCCTCCGCCGACTCGGCGTTGGCGCTCACGCTCGTGGTGACCAGCACGGCGAAGCTGACCACGGCGTCGGCGATCTCCGCCAGCAGCTCCTCGAAGATCTGCCCCGTCTCCTCGCCGAAGAGACGTTCCGGCTCCCGCTCCTTCGCCAGGTCCGTCAGTGTGCGGGCCAGCACCCGCAGCACCACCGTGCAGATCTCCAGCGTGTCCAGACCCGTGCGCAGCACCACCCGGTGCAGCAGCCCCTCCCGGACCCGCGGGTTGAGCCGCAGACTCTCCTCCGCCTGCCGCAGGTCGGCGTCCACCTCGCTGATGTCGTGGTCGAGCCGGCGTGCCTCGTGCAGCCGGGCCGCGGCGCGCGCGGCGGGCGGACGGCCCGCGGCCTCCTCGCCGATCCGCAGCATCAGCTGCCGCACCCGGCGCGCCAGCTCCTCGATGGACTCGCCGGCCTCCTCCACCCACACCGGCGGCGCCAGCAGCAGGTTGAACCCCATCCCGACGAAGGCGCCGATCAGCGTCTCGACGATGCGCGCCCAGGCGGTGTCCCCGTGGGTGGTCACGCCGAGCACCAGCATCGCGCTGATCGCCACCTCGGGCACGAACTCGCCCGCCCGCACCAGATGACCGGTGACCAGCGCCGCGAGGATCAGCAGACCGAGGCTCCACCAGGTCAGGCCCACCAGCAGGCTGAACAGGATCGCCAGCACCACGCCGGTCACCACGGAGTTCACCCGGCGCAGACCGGTCGTCAGCGTGGAGTACAGGGTGACCTGGACGACGAGCAGCGCCGTCAGGGGAGCGGTGAGCGGCGCGGCCTCGGGGCTCAGCCGGACCGCGATGACGTAGGCGAGCGTCGCCGCGGCCGCCGACCGCACCGTCTGCACGGTCAGCGGGTCACGGTGCTGCTTGAGGATCCGGACGGCAGGCTCGGTCATCTGGCGTACGACGTGCATCCTCGGACGGTTCCCCCTCCTCGCGTGTGACGAACGTGTTCCGTGTGACAGCAGTCGCCCGGGGGAGGGCAACGGGACCATGCCCCGTCGCCCGGCGGGCTACAGCTTGTCGATGAAGGCGAAGAGATTGTTCCGCGTGCGGTCGATCTGCTCCTCGAGGGTGAGGCTCTCCTCGAACCGCGCCCCGGTCTCCGGCACCTTCAGACCGCGCAGATACAGGGAGCAGGCCAGGTCGGTGCACATGTAGGCGCCGACCGAGTTGCCCTCCCGGCCCGCCGGGCCCGACTTGCGCGCGGTCATCAGCGCCACCCCGCCGCGCGGATGGGTCGTCAGACACAGGGAGCACATGCTGCGGTGGAGGAAGCCCCGCTGCGCGGGCTGGAAGCGCAGGGCCACGCCGACGAGCCGGTCCTGCCGCTCGACGACCAGATAGCTGCGGTCGGGCGCGCCCGGATCGCCCCAGCCCAGGAAGTCGAGGTCGTCCCACGGACGCCCGTCCAGGTCCCGGGGCACGCTCAGCCGCTTCGCCTCACCCTTCGAGCAGTTGATGAACGAACCGCGGATGTCCTGCTCGGTGAGTGCTCTCATGAGGTCGTCTCCTGTGATGTTCCATCAAACCTAGGGGGTCTAGGTTTCGGCGGCCAGCGTAGGGACCGGCCCCGCGCGGGAGCCAACGGTTTTCCGCCGCGCCCCGGTCCGCCGCCCGCCGCCCCGGCGTCCCCGCCCCGGGCGCGCCGTACGCTGTACCGCAGTCGCGCAGGGGGAGGGGTACGCACGATGGGGGACTCCTGGGAACGGGCCCGCCGGGTGCTCGCGGACGCGGGCCTGCCGCCCGGCGCCCTGGCCGGGGTGCGTCCGCTGGCCGGGGGCACCTACAACACCGTCGAGGAGATCCTCCTGTCCGACGGTACCCGGTACGTCCTGAAGGTCCCGCCCCCGCCCACCGTCCCCGGGCTGCGTCACGAGCGGCGGCTGCTGGTCGCGGAGGCCGGCTTCTGCGCCGGGGCGGAGCGGGCCGGGGTGCCCGCGCCGCGCGCCGTGTCCCTCGCCCCGGACGACACCGAACCGCATCTGCTGCTCACCGCGTGCCCGGGCGTGCCCTGGCCCGAGGCGGCGCCCGCCGGGGAAGAGCGCGAGGCCCTGCGCACGGAGGTGGGCCGCCAGGTGGCGCGGCTGCACCGGGTCACCGGAACCGCGTTCGGCTACCCCTCGGGCGCCCTCGGCCCGCTCGCCCCCGACTGGCGGACCGCCTTCACCGCGATGGCCGACGCCGTGCTCGCCGACGCCCGCGACCACCGCCCCTGGCTGCCCCTCCCCGTCGACGAGGTGGCCGCCGTGTTCCGGGCCGCCGCTCCGGCGCTGGACGCGGTCACCGTGCCGGTGCTGGTCCACTTCGACCTGTGGCCCGGCAACATCCTGGTGGACCGGCCGGCGGACGGACGCGCCCGGATCGGCGGACTGATCGACGGGGAGCGGATGTTCTGGGGCGACCCGCTCGCCGACTTCGTCTCCCTGGCGCTGCTCGACGACATCCGGCGGGACGACGCCTTCCTCGCCGGCTACGCGGAGGGGGGCGGCCCCGTGGTCCTCGACGAGGGCGCCCGTCTGCGCCTCGCTCTGTACGGCGCCTACCTCGACCTGATCATGCTCACCGAGACGGTGCCCCGGGCCGTGGGCGCCGAGGACGCGCGCCGGGTCCGGGAGCGCGTCGGCCCCCACCTGGCCGCCACGCTGGAGGACATCGGCGAGGCGAGTAAGTTCACATCATGAACTAAGGGGGAGGGGAAGTCGCGCCGGGCCGCCGCCCGGCGGTATGTTGCAGGTCGGGGGCCGGGTGCATGGGAGGGAAGCCACATGGCGGGGAACGGGCGCACGGTGCGCGACCTCAGACGGGCCAACCGCACGGCCGTGCTGCAGCGGCTCTACTTCGACGGCCCTCTCAGCCGCTTCGAACTCGGCCCCGCGACCGGCCTCAGCTCCGGCTCCGTCAGCAATGTCGTCGCCGACCTGATCGCGGACGGGCTGGTGGAGGAGGCAGGCAGCGTCGACTCCGACGGCGGCCGCCCCCGCACCCTGCTGCGCGTGGCCCCGGCGAGCGGTCACATGATCGGCGTGGACGTCGGCGAGACCCGCGTCCGCGTCGAGCTGTTCGACCTCGCCCTCACCGAGCTGGCCCGCACCGAACGCCCGCTGGAGCAGCAGCGGTACGAGGTCGAGGTCATCGTGGACCACATCCGTTCCGGCATCGACGAGGTGCTCGCCGCCGCGGACCTCGCGCCCGAACGGCTCCTCGGCGTGGGCATCGGCGTCCCCGGCATCGTCGAGCGCACCGCCGACCGGGGCGCGGTGGTGCACGGCCAGACCATCGGCTGGGACGCGGTCCCGCTGGAATCCCTGCTCCGGGACGGCTCCCCGCTGCCCGACGGCGTGCCCTGGTTCATCGACAACGGCGCCCGGACGCTCGGCCAGGCCGAGATGTGGTTCGGCGCCGGACGCGGCGCGGGCAACGCCCTCGTCGTCCTCTTCGGCTCCGGCGTCGGGGCCTGCCTGGTCACCCCCGACGTGCGGCACGGCCGGGCGGTGGAGTGGGGGCACCTGACCGTCCGGGTCCGGGGCCGCCGCTGCCGCTGCGGCGCGCTGGGCTGCCTGGAGGCGTACGCGGGGGCGGAGTCGCTGCTCGCCCGCTGGCGCGAGGAGGGCGGCCGGGTCCCGGAGGACACCGACGAGGAGACGGCGCTCACCGCGATGCTCGCCGCCGCCTATCCGGCCGACGGCGCGGCCGCCGATCCGGTCGCCCTGGCCGTGCTGGAGGAGACCGCCGAGTACCTGGGCGCGGGACTGTCCGACCTGATCAACCTGTTCCAGCCGGAACGCATCCTCATGGGCGGCTGGGCCGGCCTCCAGCTCGGCTCCCGCTTCCTGCCGGCCGTGCGCCGCCACGCCCTGTCGTACGCGCTGCGCCATCCGGCGGAGCGGGTCACGATCGAGCTGGGCAAGCTGGGCCCGGACGCGGTGACCGTCGGCGCGGCCATCCTGCCGCTCGCCGACTTCTTCGACCGGGGCGGCCGCCGCCCCGAGCCGGACCCGGCCGTCCCCGCGCCCGCCTGGCGCACGGCCCTGCGGGACCGCGTCCCGCGCTGAGACGCGTCGCGGTCTGCGCGGGCCGGCAGGACGTCGTTCAGCGTCTTCGCGTGCGCTTGGCGCGCGGCGCTGGAGGGACGCGTGCCGGGCCGGGACGTCTCGCGGACTTCGCCGACCGGGCGCCCGCCGACCCGACGGACCCGCCTGGCGCGCGGCCCGCCGGGACCGCGTCCCGCGCCGACGCGCCGGGGGCGGCGGGAGGTCAGCCGGTGGACTCGTCCGGTACCGGGGCCTCCGGGTAGGACGCCGCCGAGTGCGGCGCGCCCTGGCGGCCCGTGCCCGCCTCGTCCGTGTCGGGCACGTCCTCGTCGGACTCCGGCCCGTCCGACTCCTCGGCCTTGCGCTCGCTCTCCCGCTCGGCGGCGGCCGGCGCGACCTCCCAGGGGTCCTCGTCGGGACCGGCCTGCTGGTCGGGCAGGTCCCGGGGGACACCCACGCCGTTCTCACCGGGACCTTCGAGGCGATGGTCGGTCACGACGCTCTCCCTTCATCCGTACGGCCCTCGCGGGTACCCCGCGCGGGCCCGCGCAATCGCGCAGCTCAGCCCACCGCGCTGCCGTGCAGCGGCGCCGTGTTCTCCCCGGCGCCCTGCCGCATGCCCCGCAGGAACTCCTCCACCACCTGCGTCGCCGTGCGCGTCGGCCGCCAGCCGAGTTCCACCCGGGCCCGGGTGCAGTCCATCAGCGGCAGCCGCAGCACCGCGTCGAACAGGTGCGGGGACGCGGGCAGCAGGCGCAGCCCCCAGGCCGCGGCGACCGCCGACCGGGCCGCGGCGCGCGGCAGCCGCACCCGGCGCGTGCCCAGCATCTCGCCCAGCAGCTCCACGTCCACCGTCGGCTCCGCCGCGAGGTTGTACGGCCCCCGCGCCTGCGCGGACAGCACCGCCAGCCGGTACGCCTGCGCCGCGTCGTCCGTGTGCAGCACCTGCATCCGCAGACCGGGGATGTCGGGCAGGAACGGCAGGAGGTCGGGACGGGCAAGCTGCCCCGGCAGATGACGCCCCCCGAAGATGCGCCGCTGCTCGCTCGCCGACCCCCGCTTGAAGAGGAACGCCGGCCGCATCCGCACCACCCTGAGAGCGGGCCGGTCGCGCTCCACGATGTCCAGGGCCCGCTCCAGATAGGCCTTCTCCCGGCAGTACGCGGCGTCCGGCCAGCCGTGCGTCGGCCACGACTCGTCCACCGCGTGATCCTTCGGACCGGGGGAGTAGGCCCCCACCGAGGAGGCGTGCACCAGCGTCGGCACCTCCGCCCGGGCCACCGCGTCGAACACCCGCATGCTGCCGAGCACGTTGCTGCGCCAGGTGGTCGCGGGGTCGTGCGTGGGCTGGAACGCCCACGCCAGGTGGATCACCGCGTCGGCGCCCGCGAACTCCCGCACCAGGTCGAACCGGTCGGAGGCCAGGTCCACCGCCGCCCACTCGGTCTTCGGCGGCGACCAGTCGGGGAGCCGCCGGGCCAGCCCCCGTACGGAGCCCACCTCGGGTTCCTCCGAGAGGGCCCGCACCACGCTGGTCCCGACGTTTCCGGTGGCGCCCGTGACGACGACCCTGAGTCCCGTTGCGCTGCTCACGTTCCGCTCCCTCCGGCCGCACTGCTCCGCGGAGCGGTCCGGGTACCCCGCGGGCGGGCGGACTCACGCGGGCCGGGGCCGCGCGGGCGCGGGCACAGAAGAGAGCCCCGGCCGCGACGGGGGAATCACGGCCGGGGCGGCAACAGGTGGGCGCGCATGGCGGTCGCCTCTCGGCGAACGGCTCCACAGGGCTTCAGCCGGACGATCGTCCCTGTGGGCGAATGGTGAGGCCCGGGGACACTGTCCCATCCGCACCCACGGTCTGTTCAACGGGCAACCGCCTCGCTGTGTTCCGCCCGGGCCCCGGTTCCGCGGTGACGTGTGTCACCGCCTCCGCCGGCGGTCAGCGGCCCCGCGCCTCCGGGTCGAGGTCCGCCCACAGGTTCTCCGCCTGGAGCACCAGCGTGCCCAGCACCGCCGTCCGGGCCGGGCCCTGCCCCGCCTCCTGGGTCAGGCCCTCCTGGAGCCGGGTGTGCAGATCCCGCATCGCCGCCTCGGTCCGCCGGTCCAGCAGCGGGTCACCGGGGTTCTCCTCGCCCAGCAGCCGGTCCGCCTCGGCGCGGCAGCTGTCCCCGAGCAGCTCCAGCAGCTTTCCGTAGGCGCGCAGCACCTCCGGGTCGGGAGGGGCCGGAGAACGCTCCTCGTCCGCGGCGACGGCCAGGCTGCGGGTCAGAGCCATGACATGGCCGGTGATCCGGCCGAGCCGCTCGTCCTCGTCCTCCGACGGCAGCGCCTCCGTCGGCACCCGGTGCAGCTTGCGCAGCATCCCGGACGTCAGCCGCATGCTCTCCCTGCTCCAGCCGCGCGCCGAGCGCAGCGCGTCCAGCCGGTCCTGGAGGCGCTGCGCCGCGTTCAGCCGGCCGACGGCCGTCTGCGCGTCCCATTCGCCCTCGCGCAGGTCCCCGGCGACAGCGCTCAGCACCTCGCCCGCCTCCCGGGCCAGCGCCGCCAGGTTCTCCCGCACGTCCCGCAGATGGACCGGCGGCAGGACGAGCGCGTTCACCGCGACGCCGATGACCGCGCCGAGCGCCGCCTGCCCCAGCCGGTGCCCCACGGCCTCCGCGCTCACCGTGCCCGAGGCGATGGTGAACACGGCCGTGGTCGCCGCGTAGATGCCCTGGTCGCCGAACCGGGACCAGTTCGACAGCAGCACCAGGACCGGAAGGGACAGGGCGAGCGCGCCCGTGGTGTCGTCGGTGACCGCCTGCGCCCCCGACGCCACCAGCGCGCCGATGCAGATCGCGGCGAACTGCCGTGCCCCCGTCACCAGCGAGCTGTACACGGTGGCCTGCACCAGCACCAGCGCGACCCACGGCGCCATCAGCGCCATCGGGTCGCCGAGCCACACCTGCGCCACCAGCCAGGCCAGCAGCGCCGCAAGGGCCGCCTTCAGCGACTGGACCAGCAGATCGCGTTCCCGCCCCGGCCCGCGGACGACGGCCCGCGCCGCCCGGCCCACCGAGCGCGCCTCCCAGCGCACCGCGTCCGCGGCCCGGGCCAGCCGTCCGGTCGTACCTCCGTCGTTCCCTGTCCCGTCGATCACCCGCGTCATGGGCCTGCGGTTTCCCTGCCGCACCGGAGAGCACGCATACGGAGTCTCAGGCCAGCGGGGAGTCGGCCAGCGACGCCAGCAGGTGCGCGGGATCGTCGTACACCACGTCCGCGCCCGCCTCGGTCAGGTCGGCGCGCGGGATGCCGCCGCACAGCAGGCCCACACAGCGCACCCCGGCCCGGGCGCCCGCCCGCATGTCCCACACCGTGTCTCCCACGAACACCGCGTGCTCGGCGGGCGCCCCGGCCAGCTCCAGCGCGTGCTCGACGGGCTCGGGAGCCGGCTTGCCCTCGTCGACGTCGTCGGCGCTCGCCGTCGCGGAGATCGCCCGGTCCGCGTCGATGGCCCGGCGCAGCGCGCCCAGCTCCGCCCCGCCGGCCGAGGTGGCGAGCACGACCGTCCAGCCGTCGTCGTGCAGACGCTCCAGCAGCCGCCCGGCGTCGGGCAGGGCCGGCAGCCGGTCGAAGTACTGCCCGTACAGCGTCTTGTGCGCGGCGCTCAGCTCCGCGTCCCGGGAGGCGTCCCGGTCCTCGCCGAGGACGTGTGCGATCAGGTCGGTGGAGGGCAGCCCCACGGCCCGGTGGACCGCGTGCATGGGCACCTGGTGCCCGGCCTGCCGGAACGCCTCCCACCAGGCCGTGACGTGCAGATGATTGGTGTCGGCCAGAGTGCCGTCGACGTCGAACACCGCCGCCCGTGTCATGAAGGTCCTTCCTCTCCTCGCGGACCGGTTCGGGTACCACCGCGGCCGCCCCCCACGCCCGCCGGCGTCCTGCGCTCCCGCGCCCAGGCGAGCAGCTCCTCCAGCGACCAGGTGGTGACCACCCGCTCGGGCGGCACCCCGCACTCCTCGGCGCGGGCGCACCCGAGGATCTGCCAGTCCAGCTGCCCGGGGGCGTGCGCGTCGGTGTCGACGGAGAACAGCACCCCCGCGTCCACCGCGCGCCGCAGCAGCCGCCGGGGCGGGTCGAGCCGCTCCGGCCGGCTGTTGATCTCCACGGCGGTGCCGGTCTCCGCGCACGCCGCGAACACCTCGTCCGCGTCGAACTCCGACTCCGGCCGTCCCCGCCCGCTCAGCAGCCGCCCGGTGCAGTGCCCGAGGATGTCGGAGTGCGGGTTCCGCACGGCGGCCACCATCCGGCGGGTCATCGACCGGGCGTCCATCCGCAGCTTGGAGTGCACGGACACCACGACCACGTCCAGCCGCTCCAGCAGCTCAGGCTCCTGGTCGAGGGAGCCGTCCTCGAGGATGTCGCACTCGATGCCGGTGAGCAGCCGGAACGGCGCCCATGTCTCGTTGAGCTCCGCCACCAGGTCCAGCTGCTCCCGCAGCCGCCCGGCCGTCAGCCCGCGCGCCACGGTCAGCCGGGGGGAGTGGTCCGTCAGCACCGCCCACTCGTGGCCCAGCGCGGCGGCCGTGCGGCCCATCTCCTCGACCGGGCTGCCCCCGTCCGACCAGTCGGAGTGCAGATGGCAGTCCCCGCGCAGCAGCGCCCGCAGCTCGCTTCCCGCCCGGTCCGCGGGCTCCCGTTCCGCCTCCTCGCGCAGCTTGTGCAGATACGCGGGGACCTGCCCGCCCAGCGCCTCCACCGCCACCTGCGCGGTCTTCGGCCCCACGCCCTTGAGCCGCTCCAGCGTTCCGGCGGCGGCCCGCTCGCGCACGTCGTCCGGGCCCAGCTCCGCCAGCGTGCGCGCCGCGGTGCGGAAAGCCCGGACGCGGTACGTCGGAGCCAGCGACCGCTCCAGCAGGAACGCGATCTCCTCCAGCGCCTCCACGGGGTCCATGGTCACCTCCTCGCTCCAGGGTTCCCCAGGGCGTACGGGGCCGCACGCCGCGTCGGGGGCGGTTGGCCCGCCCCGCCGCGGGTACTGCGACCGGGCACCCCCGACACCGACGACGAGGAGGCCCGTATGTCCCTCTCCACCCCCGTGAACGGCAAGGTCGCCGTGGTCACCGGCGCCGACTCCGGCATCGGGCGGGCCACCGCCGTGCGGCTCGCCGCCGCCGGCATGGACGTGGGCATCACCTACCACAACGACCGTGAGGGCGCGGAGGAGACCGCCGAGGAGGTGCGCGTCCACGGCTGCCGCGCCGAGGTCGCCCACCTGGACCTGACCGAGCTGCCCGGCGTCGCCGACACGGTGGACGAGCTGTGCGACCGGCTGGGACGCGTCGACGTGCTGGTCAACAACGCCGGCACCGGCACCATGACGCCGTTCCTCGACCTGGAGTTCGAGAAGGTGCGCGAGGTGCTCGACGTCGACCTGCTCGGCCCGTTCCTGTGCTCGCAGAAGGCGGCGCGGCACATGATCCGCCAGGGTGACGGCGGCCGGATCGTCAACGTGACCTCCGTGCACGAGCACCAGCCGCGGGTGGGTGCCGCCCCGTACTGCGCGGCCAAGGGCGGCCTCGGGCTGCTCACCCAGGTGATGGCCCTGGAGCTGGCCGAGCACGGCATCACGGTGAACGCGGTCGCCCCCGGAGAGATCGCCACCCCCATGACCGGCCAGGAGGACACCGACCCGCACACCGAGAGCCGCCCCGGCATCCCGCTCGGCCGCCCCGGTGACGCCCGGGAGGTCGCCGCGGTGATCGCCTTCCTGGTCGGCCCCGACGCCTCGTACGTCACCGGGGCCTCGTGGAGCGTGGACGGCGGGATGCTCCGTATGGGACCGCAGGCGGGGTCGCATCTGACGAGCCACGACTGGCGCCGGCCCTGAGGCGCCGGAGAGCGGACCCGGGAGTGATGTCGGGAAAGCCGTGATCATCCCGTTTGGGGCTACTCTCGATGCATGACCGAAAGCGCGAGTCCGTACATGTCGCAGCCGCGGATCATGGTGCTCGGGGTGCAGCCCGGACCTCCGCCGTTCCGGATCGTGGAGATCGATGGGGAGGTCGTCGGGGAGGCCAGGTCCATCACCGACGTGCTGCAGGCAGCCGTCGCGTACGGCATCACGGTGCACGACCTGGACGACCCCGACACGGTCCGCTGGGTGGGCGGGGACAAGTTCACCTGGTCCACGCGCCAGGCCCCCCGCGTCCGCGAGGAGCACAAGGAGAAGCCCTAGACAGCCGTACGCCTCCGCCCGCGGGGGACGGAGGCGTACACGGCACGCTGTGCCGCGGGCTTACTCCTTCTTGCGGCGTACGTGCACGGCCCTGCTCATCCGCCGGCCCACGAGCAGGTAACCGAGCAGCGCTCCGGCGGTGTTGAGGATGACGTCGTCGATGTCGAAGGCGCGGCCGGTGACCAGCGCGCCCTGCGCCACCTCGACCAGCAGCATCACCACGGCCGTCAGGACGAGGATGCGCAGGAAGCCCCGGGTGCGCGGGGCGACGACCGGTGCGAGCACCCCGAAGGGCACGCCCAGCAGGATGTTGCCGCCGATCTGCTTGACCGCGTCGCGCAGCGCGGGCTGGTCCAGGTAGGCCCGCAGGGAGCGGCCCGGGTGCAGATTGGTGTGCGTCAGGGCCTCCGAGGCGGGGGACGGCTGCAGCGTGAGCCGGGCCAGCACCACCGCGAAGACCACCATGAAGGCGAAGGCGCACAGGAGCACCAGCAGCCTGAGGGGCAGGGGGAGCGGTTGGGGGGCGGCGCGGGCCATCGGGAGTCCTCCAGTCGTCAACGTCCTTGAGTGTTACGGCGGTTACCCCCGGCCGGACCGGACAGTCCGGTCAGCCGGCGAAGGTGATCCGTACCCGTTCGAACCCCAGGGAGCGCAGCAGGCCCTGGAGCATCTCCCGGGTGTTGGCCTCCGCGCGGGCGGTCAGCCCGCTCTCCTCGGCTGCCTCCCGGATGTGCCGCACGGCGAGCTTCTGCACGGCCTGTTCGCTGTTGGGGTTGTCCGAGAAAAGATCACCGAGGCGGTCGAGCAGGCCGCGCTGCTTGGAGACGGCGTAGGAGCGGTCCACGTCCAGCGCCGGGGTGCCGAGACGGGCGCGGGGCAGCCGCAGGACGGCGGAGGTGCGCTCCTCGTCCGTCCGGACGTCGCCCTCCTTCAGCCCGCCGAGGTCCACGTACGCGTCCACGGTGCCCGCGCCCACGTACAGGGTGCGGCTGCCGCGGACCGCGTCCGGCAGGAATTTGGTGTCCTTCTCCAGGTCCACCACCACCTGGAAGTTGCCCGAGGCGGCGTCGTAGCGGCTGATGTCCTGGATGGACTCCAGCAGCGCGGGCCCCGAGCGGTCTCGGGTCTCCGTGCCGAACAGGTCCTTCAGGCCCGGCAGTACGCTCAGCCGGATCCCGGCGAACAGCACGGCCAGCACCACCACCGTCGCGCCCAGCGCCTTCACCCAGCCGGGCACGCGCGCGGACGGTCGCTTCACCGGAGTCGTCATGGCGGCAGCCCTCCTTCCTCCCGTCCGCATTCCCGTCATCTCACGGAACAGACAGGGCAGTTGGGGGAAGGGCGCCCGCACCGGGGGCACGGAGGGGGCGCACGGGCGGGCGGACCCGCGGAGGGGCTACACCGGCCCGGACCTCGACTCGGGCGCGGTCAGCGCCGCGTCCAGGGTGGGCCACGGCGGCAGCAGACGGGTCAGGCCGGTGAGCCGCAGCATCCGCAGGGTCAGCGGATGGACGCAGACCAGCTGCAGCCGCCCGTCGGCGAGGCGGTGCCGGGCCCGGTGGAGCAGACGCAGCCCGGAGAGGTCGAAGAACTCGACGCGGGTCAGGTCGATGACGACGCGGGCGTCCGGCTCGGCGGTCGCCAGGTCCAGGTGCGGCACGATCTCCACGGCGGCCGCGATGTCGATCTCACCGTGGAACTCCAGCACGGTGTGGCCCCGGTCGCGGCGCACGCGCAGATGCCGCGTCAGCGGCGGGGGTTCGTACCGCACGACGCCATCGCCTCCAGCCTGCCGGGTGCTCCGGGGAGCGCCTCCGGCCCCAACACCGGTCCCCGGCACGCGAGTTACTTGCGGACGACTGCATTTGAGCATGTTCGAATGACATATGTCTTCGTCTTGCGACCGAGTTTTTCGCCACTTTGATCGATGACTGAAAGCGGGGAGCGCGGACAGGCGTCACTCAGACGGGGCCGGACCGCCCCGCATCCGACGCCGCGGAGGAGACATGGCACTGGTGACCACGGGCGTGGTGGTGCTTGACTGCGCCGAACCCGAGAAACTCGCCGAGTTCTACAAGGAGTTGCTGGAGGCGGAGCACGTCGACGCGAGCGCCAACCGGGTGGAGATCCGCGCCGCCGACGGCTTCCGCCTGGCGCTGCGCCGCGACGTGAACGCGACCGCGCCGAGCTGGCCGCGCCCGGAGAACTCCCTCCAGGCGCACCTGGAGTTCGTGGCGGAGGACCTGGACGGGGTGGAGCGGAGGATCGTGAGCCTGGGCGGCCGCCCGACGGAGAGCGGGGACTCGTCCGGCGCCGCCGAGGAACGGGGGTACGCCGACCCGGCGGGACACTCCTTCACGGTGCGCAGGGGTGTGCCGACGGCGCCCAAGCAGGGGTGAACACGCCGGAGGGGCCGACCGACGTCAGCCCCTCCGGCGTTCGAGGTGCGGGTCCGGGGCTCAGGCCCCGTGACGGCTCCGGGTCAGTCCCGGCCCCCCTGATCGGGAACGGGCCACGTCCCCGTGGACCGTTCGATCGCCTTCGCACCGGCACGGTCCACCGCACTGCGCACCACCGCGAAGATCGCGCCCTGGATCGCGGCGGCCAGCAGAATCTCGCCCCAGCCGCGGTCGCGGTCCAGCGCGTCCGGCGCGTTGTCCTCCTTCCTGATCACCTTCCAGGTCTTCTGGAAGGCCATGCCCGCCACGGTGCCGCTGGTCCAGCCCAGCGCGAAGCCGATCGGCTTGTACGCCAGGGGCAGCTTCTTCTTCGCCTTCTTGCTCTTCTTCGCCACGTCGCTTCTCCTAGATCGGCTGCGTATCGATTGCGTCGTCAGGGATGGCCGGTCGGGCCGGAGGCCGGTCAGGGGCGGCCCCGCGCGGGGACCTCCTCCCCGGGCGGCACCGGACCGGGCGGGGATCCGTCACCGAACGGCCGGCCGCCCAGCTCCTCGCGGTGGTGAGGAGTCGTCCAGCCGGCCAGGCCGGGCCCGAGGGGGACGATGCCGGACGGGTTGATGCCGGTGTGCACCTGGTAGTAGTGCCGCTTGATGTGGTCGAAGTCGACCGTGTCGCCGAACCCCGGCGTCTGGTACAGGTCGCGGGCGTACGCCCACAGCACCCGGCTCTCCGTCAGCTTCCACAGGTTGCACTTGAAGTGGCCGTGGTAGACCGGGTCGAACCGCACCAGCGTGGTGAACAGCCGGATGTCCGCCTCGGTGACGGTGTCCCCGACCAGGTACCGCTGCCGCTCCAGCCGCTGCTCCAGCGACTCCAGCCGGCGGAACAGCCGTGTGCAGGCGGCCTCGTACTCCTCCTGCCCGGTGGCGAAACCCGCCCGGTACACACCGTTGTTGACGTCCCGGAAGACGTCGTCCATCACCGCGTCGATCTCGTCGCGCCGCTTCTCGGGGTACAGGTCGGGCGCCCCCTCGCGGTGCAGGGCCGTCCACTCGGTGGCGAAGTCCAGGGTGATCTGCTGGTAGTCGTTGGTGACCAGCTTCCCGCTGGGCACGTCCACGACGGCCGGCACGCTCACCCCGCCCGGATAATCCGTCTCCCGCCGGTCGTACGCCTCGCTGAGGTAGCGGATGCCGAGCACCGGGTCCCGGCCGTCCGGGTCCAGGGTGAAGCGCCAGCTCCGGTCGTCCTGGACCGGGTCCGCGACGGCCAGGGACACCGCGTCCTCCAGCCCCAGCAGCCGCCGCGACACCAGCGCCCGGCTCGCCCAGGGGCAGGCGCGGCTCACCACCAGCCGGTAACGCCCGGCCTCCACCGGCCAGCCGTCCCGCCCGTCCGCGGTGATCCGGTCCTGGAAGTGCGCCCGGGACCGTTTGAACGCCTTCCTGCCGTACGCACGGTTGCCGCCGCCCCCGTCGTCGCGGCCGCCCATGGTGGTCTCCCTCTGTCGTCGGTACCAGGTCGTCCCTGTCACCGCGTTCCCCGTTTTCCCCCGACCGCACGGTATGAGCTGCGCCGACCGGGGCAATCGCCCGTCGTGACTACACGATCGGATCGCAGAACACGGCTCACCGTCCTGGTGGCGCTCGCGGCCAACCTCGTGATCGCCGCCGCCAAGGCCATCGGCGGCCTGGTCGCGTCCTCCCCCGCGCTGCTGTCGGAGGCGGCGCACTCGGTGGCGGACAGCCTGAACGAGATCTTCCTGCTCGCCGCCCTGCGCCGCAGCCGCCGCCCGGCCGACCGCCGCCACCCCTTCGGCTACGGCAAGGAACGGTTCTTCTGGTCGCTGCTCGCGGCCGTCGGCATCTTCGTGATGGGCGGCTGCTTCTCCTTCTACCAGGGGATCGACGCCCTGCGGAACGGGGGAGAGGAGCACCTGAGCGGGTACGTCGCCGGGCTCGTCGTGCTCGGCGTGGCCCTCCTCGCCGAGGGCGGCTCGCTGCTGCGCGCCCTCTACCAGGTGCGCCGCCAGGGCGGCGGAATGGGCGATCCGGCGCTGCGCACGGTGATCGCCGAGGACGGCACCGCGGTCGTCGGCGTCGTCCTCGCCATGGCCGGCATGGCGCTGCACATGGTCACCGGGCAGGTGGTGTGGGAGGCGTCCGCCTCGCTCGCCATCGGGCTGCTGCTGGGATACGTCGCCTACCGGCTCGGCCGCGAGGCCCGGGACCAGCTCATCGGCGAGGCCGCCGACCCGCGGGCGAGCGACCGGATCCGGGAACTGCTG
The DNA here is from genome assembly GCA_014650475.1 of Streptomyces albogriseolus. Taxonomy (GTDB): domain Bacteria; phylum Actinomycetota; class Actinomycetes; order Streptomycetales; family Streptomycetaceae; genus Streptomyces; species Streptomyces albogriseolus. The sequence goes on along the minus strand of BMVA01000001.1, from coordinate 385,301 downwards.
CGCGCCCAGCCCGAGATCGACAGCGTGGAGGCGCTGTTCACCATGAAGACCGGGCTCGACACCGCCCTGGTGGCCGCCCGCGTCGATCTGGTGCCGGGACTGGACAGCGAGCGGGTGGAACAGGTCGCCGTGCGCATCAAGCGGTCCATCGTCCGGGTGGTCCCCGAGGCGGCCCAGGTCTTCCTGGACGTCACCGAGCGCGGCGCGGCGGAGGCATGGGAGGGCCCCGCCGCGACGGGGGAACGCGGCGGGGCCTGACGCTCGTCTGCCCGGCGGCCCGGGCTTCATGCGCGACCGGTCCGGGAATTCCTCCCGGACCGCCGCGCCGGCCCCGTCAGACCTGGCCGGACCGCTCCAGCACGAGGACCGGGATCTCCCGGCTGGTCTTCTTCTGGTACTCCTCGTACTGCGGGAAGGCCTCGACCGCGCGCTTCCACCACTCGGCCTTCTCCTCACCGGTGACCTCACGGGCCGTCATGTCCCACTTGGCGGGGCCGTCCTGGAGCTCGACCTGCGGATGGGCCTTCAGGTTGTGGTACCAGACCGGGTGCTGGGGCGCGCCGCCCAGCGAGGCGACCACCGCGTACCGGCCCTCGTGCTCCACCCGCATCACCGGGGTCTTGCGCAGCTTGCCGCTCTTCGCGCCCCGGCTGGTGAGCAGGACGACCGGCTTTCCCTGCAGCGTCGTCCCCTTCGTACCGCCGGACCGCTCGATCAGGTCCACCTGTTCCCTGACCCAGGCCGTCGGGCTGGGCTCGTACTCGCCTTCGAGAGGCATGGCATCCGTCCCATCTTCTCGCGTCGTACGGCCGAGTCGATCATCGCTCCACGCCCGCCGCACCCGGACGTCGTCCGGGCCGGGCGTGTCCCGGCCGTGGAGGACCAGTGCCCAGCAAACACCGTCCGACCCCCGCCGTGCGGCCAGGACGGGCGGGCGAGTCGCGAGCGGTTTCCCCGGACGCACGCCCGTCCGCGTCCTGCAGCCCCTCTCGGCGGGGCAAGGGCGTGACCGACCCCGGGAGGCCGGACCGTGACAGCACCGGCCCCGGAACCGCCCGGCCCGGCGGCTCCGCCCGCACCGAGCGCCGGTGCGCCGGACGTCGCTTCCGGCACGGCCGGGCGCTGATCGCGGTCCGCGCACCGGCATCGGTCCTGTGCCGACCACCGGTTCCGGTCCGCCCAGGCCCAGCACGCGGGCCGCCCGCGCCGAGCGGCGGTACCGGATCGCGGGCCGCTCACGACGACCCGGGCGACGCGGCGGGCACGGGGGACCGGCATCCCGTGGTCCCGTGCCCGCCGCGTGCCCGCCGCACACCGCTCCTGCTCCGCCCGAGCCCAGCCCAGAGGGCCGCTCGCGCTGAGCGGCGCTGCCGGATCGCGGGCCGCTCACGACGACCCGGGCGACGCGGCGGGTACGGGGGCCGGCGTCCTGTGCCCGCTGCATACCGCTCCTGCTCCGCGCGAGCCCAGCGCAGAGGGCCGTTCGCGCTGAGCGGTGCTGCCGGATCGCGGGCCGCTCACGACGACCCGGGCGACGCGGCGGGCACGGGGGCCGGCGTCCTGTGCCCGCTGCATGCCGCTCCTGGCTCTGCCCCGAGCCCAGCACAGAGGGCGGCCGCTCGCGCTGAGCGGCGCTACCGGGTCGCGGCGATCCGGTCGGCGTGCCGAGCACCGGGACTCGGACCCGTGCCCGCCGCTCGCCCCCGGGCGGCGGGGTCCCTCAGTCCGGCGTCAACGCCATCCGCAGCGCGAGTGCCGTCATCACCCCGCTCGCCACCAGGGCCGTCGCCAGCCGGCCCCGGTGACCGGTCAGCGCACGGCCCAGCAGGGCGCCGCCGGCGGCCAGGAGGACCTGCCAGCTCGCCGAGGCCGCGAAGGCCGCCGTCACGAACACGGACCGCTCCGCCGCCCCGGCCGCCGAACCGCCCTGCGAGCCGAGCACCAGCGCCGCGAAGTAGATCACCGTGGTCGGGTTGAGCAGGGTGAGGCCAAGCAGCGCCAGATACGCCCGCAGGGCGCCCGGAGGCGCGGACGCGGCGGGGGCGGCGAGCCGCCGACCGCGGTACTCCCGTACCGCGCCGGCCGCGCCCCACGCCGCCAGCGCGGCCAGGACGAGGACGCACACCCAGCGCAGCGGGCCCAGGACGGGGCGCAGCGCCGACGCGAGCGCGGAACCGCCGAGGACCGCGGCGAGCGCGTACAGACCGTCGGCCGTGGCGACGCCGAGGGCCGCACACACCCCGGTGCGCAGGGTCGTACGGGCGGCGAGGGGGACGAGGCAGGCGCCGACGGCGCCCACCGGGACCGCGATGCCGTACCCGGCCAGCAGTCCCGCGAGCAGCGCGGCGGTCACGGACGCGGGGGAGTCGTGCCTTCCCGGGCGCCGGACTGCCGCTGTCGGCCCGCGACGACGGCGAGGGCGGACGGCGGCAGCGGGACCATGTGCGTGGACATGGGCAGGATCCTCGGTCCCGCCGCCCGGTACCGGCAAACGGTTTTGCGTGGCTAGGGTGCCGGGGTGACCGACAAGCCCTTCCTCTACGTCGTCGTCTGCGCCGCCGGAGTCGCCGCGGACGTCAGCAAGCTGATCACCGCGGCCCAGGAGCGGGACTGGGAGGTCGGCGTCATCGCCACCCCGACGGCGATGAACGGCTTCTTCGACGCCGCCGCCGTCGAGACGGGGACCGGCCGCCCGATCCGCTCCGCCTGGCGCCGCCCCGGCGACCCGCGCCCCTTCCCGGCGCCCGACGCCGTGGTGGTCGCCCCGGCCACCTTCAACACCGTCAACAAGTGGGCGGCCGGCATCGCCGACACCCTCGCCGTCGGCACCCTGTGCGAGGCGGCCGGGCTCGGCGTGCCGATCGCCGTCCTGCCCTGCGTCGCCGACGCGCTGGCCGCCCACCCCGCCTACCGGGACGCCGTCGCCCGGCTGCGCGGCATGGGCGTCCGCTTCGGCGACCCGTACGCGGGGCAGGACGAAGTGGACGGCGGGCGGCGGGAGTTCGGCTGGGAGCGGGCCCTGGACCTGCTGCGAAGCGGCTGAGCGGCACCCCGCTTCGAGTACGCGCGAACACGTACGCTCGCTCCTGCGACAGCAACCGTTCCCGACGGCAGGAGCAGCAACGATGCAGTACGTGAAGCTCGGTTCGACGGGTCTTGAGGTCTCGCGCGTCTGCCTGGGCTGCATGACCTACGGCGACCCCGGCCGCGGCAGCCACGGGTGGACCCTCGACGAGGAGGCGTCCCGGCCGCTGATCCGGCAGGCGCTGGAAGCGGGGATCACCTTCTTCGACACCGCCAACGTGTACTCGGACGGCACCAGCGAGGAGATCGTCGGCCGGGCGCTGCGCGACTTCGCCCGCCGCGACGACGTCGTCCTCGCCACCAAGGTGCACGGCCGGATGCGGCCAGGACCCAACGGCGCGGGGCTCTCCCGCAAGGCGATCATGACCGAGCTGGACCACAGTCTGCGCCGTCTCGGCACCGACTACGTCGACCTCTACCAGATCCACCGCTGGGACCCGCACACGCCGGTCGAGGAGACGATGGAGGCGCTGCACGACGTCGTCAAGGCGGGCAAGGTCCGCTACCTCGGGGCCAGTTCGATGTACGCCTGGCAGTTCTCCAAGGCGCAGTACACCGCGAAGCTGCACGGCTGGACCACGTTCGTGTCCATGCAGAACCACTACAACCTGCTCTACCGCGAGGAGGAGCGGGAGATGCTGCCGCTCTGCGCCGACCAGGGCGTCGGCGTGCTGCCGTGGAGCCCGCTCGCCCGCGGCCGGCTCACCCGCGACTGGAACGTCACGACGGAGCGCAGCGCCGCCGACCGGTTCGGCAGCACCCTCTACCAGGAGGGGGACCGCGCGATCGTCGAGGCGGTCGCCCGGGTCGCCGAGGCACGCGGCGTCCCCCGCGCCCAGGTCGCCCTTGCCTGGCTCCTCCACCAGGACACGGTCACCGCCCCCGTCGTCGGCGCGGCGAAACCGGCCCACATCGAGGACGCGGTGGCCGCGCTCGACCTCACCCTGACGGACAAGGAACTCGACGAACTCGGCGAGCCGTACGCCCCGCACCCGATCGCGGGTCACTGACGCGCCGCACCGCGGCGGGGGCCGCCCACCTTCGTGGAGCGGCCCCCACCGGGGTCACTCCATGTCCGCCAGCGCCAGTTCCGCCCAGATCGTCTTGCCCTCCGTCGTGTGGCGGGTGCCCCAGCGCTGGGTGAGCTGCGCGACCAGCAGCAGGCCGCGGCCGCCCTCGTCCCAGGTCTTGGCGCGGCGCAGGTGCGGAGCCGTGTGGCTGGTGTCGGAGACCTCGCAGATCAGGGTCGCCGCGTCGTGGATCAGCCGCAGCCGGATCGGCGGGGCGCCGTAGCGGATGGCGTTGGTGACCAGCTCGCTCACCACCAGCTCCGCCGTGAACGACGCGCCGAGGAGCTCCCACGCGGCGAGCTGGTCGAGGACCTGCTTGCGGATGGGGGCCACCAGCGCCGGATCGGCCGGGATGTCCCAGGTGGTGACCTGGGAGGACGGCAGACCGCGCAGGCGTGCCATCAGCAGCGCCACGTCGTCGGTCGCGCCGCCCGGCGCCAGCATGCTGTTCAGCACCCGGTCGCATGTCTCGTCCAGCGGACCCGACGCACCGGACAGCGCCTCGAGCAGCAGGGCCTCGCCCTGGTCGGCGTCCTGCCCCCGCGAGGTGACCAGCCCGTCGGTGTAGAACGCCAGCACGCTGTCGTCGGACAGCTCGAACTCCGCCGACTCGAACGGCAGCCCGCCGAGCCCCAGCGGCGGCCCCGACGGCAGCTCGAGGTGGAGCGCGGGCCCGCCCGGCGGGATCACCACGGGCGGCGGATGCCCCGCCCGGGACAGCGTGCAGCGCCGCGACACCGGGTCGTACACCGCGTACAGACAGGTCGCGCCGACCTCCCCGGGACCGGAGTCGCCGCCCGCCTCCTCGGACAGGTGCAGCACCAGGTCGTCGAGGTGGGTGAGCAGCTCGTCGGGGGCGAGGTCGATGTCGGCGAGGGTGCGCACGGCCGTGCGCAGCCGGCCCATCGTCGCCGATGCCTGGATGCCGTGCCCCACGACGTCCCCGACGACCATGGCGACCCGCATCCCGGAGAGCGGGATCACGTCGAACCAGTCGCCGCCCACCCCGGAGCGCGCGGCCGGCAGATAGCGGGTGGCGGCCTCCAGGGCGGCCGTCCGCGGCAGGGTCCGGGGCAGCAGACTCCGCTGGAGGGTGAGCGTGGTCTCCCGCTCCCGCGAGTAGCGGCGGGCGTTGTCGATGCAGACGGCGGCGCGCGCGGTGACCTCCTCGGCCAGCAGCACGTCGTCGTGGGTGAACGCCTCCGGCTGGCTGAAGCGGGTGAAGGCGGCCACCCCGAGGGTCGTGCCGCGCGCCTGGAGCGGCACGGACAGCATCGAGTGCACGCCGAACTTCTCGATCCGCCGGGCCTGCGTCTCGTCCGCGGACAGCCAGGAGTCGAGGTCGCCGGCCGGCACGGAGGCGACGATGCTGTGCCCGGCGACCAGCGAGTCCGCCTGCGGTGAGTCCTCCGGATACACGACGACCTCGCCCACCTGGGTGACGGCCTCCGGGGTGTCGTCGGTCAGCGCCCGCTGGGCGACCCGGCGCAGCGACACCGGCGGGGACAGCCGGGCGGGCGTGTCCTCCTCGCCCTCCTCCGGCTCGAGCAGCTCCACGCAGACGAAGTCGGCGAGCGCGGGCACGCAGACGTCCGCCAGCTCCTGCGCCGTCCGGGTGACGTCCAGGGTGGTGCCGATGCGCGAGCTGGCCTCGTTGACCAGCTGGAGCCGCTCCCGGGCCCGGAACTGCTCGGTGAAGTCGTGGGCGGTGACGCACACGCCCCGCACCCGCCCCGACCGGTCGGTGAGCGGCGCCAGCCGGGCCAGCCAGGCGTGCGCGTGGTTCTCGGCCCTGGCCTTCATATGGGTCTGCATGTCGTGCGGCCGCCCGGTGCGCAGCACGTGCCGCAGCTGCCGCTCCAGCTCGCTGTGCTGCGGGCGGCCCCCGATGTCGGTGGGGCGCAGCCCGCGCAGATGGTCGGCCGGCAGGCCGAGGAGCCGGGCCATCGCGTCGTTGACGCCGCGCAGCCGCAGCCCCTGGTCGAAGACCATCGTGGCGCACGGCGACTGGAAGACGGCCTTCCTGACCAGCGGATCGTCGGGAAGGTCGTGGTCGGTGGCCTCCAGCGGGGTGACCGCGAGCCACTCGCCGGGGCCGTCGCCGCCGGGCTGCCGGTGGTGGGCGAGCACCCAGACGCTCACCGTGCCGCCGTCGCGGTGGCGCAGCACCAGCGTGCCGCTCCAGCGGTCGGCGGGCAGCGGCAGCGGCCCCGTGCTGTCGGCCAGCAGCTCGGCGGCGGGGCGGCCGACGACCTCCTCGGCCCGGTGTCCCAGCAGCAGGCGCGCTCCCTCGCTCCACCGCGCGAGCGTGCCGTCGGCGGCGATGACGGCCCGGGCCGTCACCGCATCGTCGAACGGGTCGTCCGGCCTCATCGTCGCCACTCCATCGCGCACACTCACCGTGAACCGGTGTATCGCCAGAGTCCCAGCCTAGTGGGTCCGCGCGCGACATGAACGGGAACCGGTGCCGCCGCCTCCGCGGCATCCCGGAGGGCTCTCTTCGTGTCACGACCGTTGACGAGGTGTCACATCTGCCACAACCATGGGCGGCGCACGGAGTTGGGAGCGCTCCCATTCGCGCCCCCGTACCCCCGTACCTCCGCAGAGGAGCCCAGACGTGAAACGACGCAGAACCGCGCTGCTGACCCTCACCGGTCTGCTGGCGACCGCGCTCACCGCGATGCCCGCCGCCCCGGCCGGGGCGGACGAGGTCGAGCAGGTGCGCAACGGCACCTTCGACAACGGCACCGACCCCTGGTGGGCCTCCGAGGGCGTCACCGCGGGCGCCTCCGAGGGCCGCCTGTGCGCCGACGTGCCCGGCGGCACCGCCAACCGCTGGGACGCGGCCGTGGGCCACAACGACATCACCCTGGTGGAGGGGGAGACGTACCGCTTCTCCTTCAGCGCGACCGGCTCGCCCGCCGGTCATGTGGTCCGGGCGATCGTCGGCCTCCAGGTGGCGCCGTACGACACCTACTACGAGGTGTCGCCGCAGCTCAGCGTCTCCGGCGACACGTACGCGTACACCTTCACCGCACCGGCGGACACGGAACAGGCCCAGGTCGGCTTCCAGCTCGGCGGCAGCCCCGACCCCTGGCGGTTCTGCGTGGACGACGTGTCGCTGCTCGGCGGCGTCGCCCCCGAGCCGTACGAGCCGGACACCGGGCCGCGCGTCCGGGTGAACCAGGTCGGCTATCTGCCGGCCGGGCCGAAGAACGCCACACTCGTCACCGACGCCACCCGGAAGCTGGCCTGGCAGCTCAAGGACGGCACCGGCCGGGTGGTCCGCACCGGCTGGACCGTGCCGCGCGGCGTCGACGCCTCCTCCGGGCAGAACGTGCACTCCGTCGACTTCGGCTCCTACCGGGGCCACGGCGCCGGCTTCACCCTGACGGCGGACGGCGAGACCAGCCACCCCTTCGACATCGACGCGAAGATCTACGAGCGGCTGCGGCTGGACGCGGCGAAGTACTACTACACCCAGCGCAGCGGCGTGGCGATCCGCGAGGACCTGCGCCCCGGCTACGGCCGCCCGGCCGGTCACGTGGACGTCGCCCCGAACAAGGGCGACGGGGCGGTGCCCTGCCGGCCCGGGGAGTGCGACTACACCCTGGACGTCACCGGCGGCTGGTACGACGCCGGCGACCACGGCAAGTACGTCGTCAACGGCGGCATCAGCACCTGGGAGGTGCTCAGCACCTACGAGCGCGCCAGGCACGCCCGCACGGGCCGGGCGCACAAGCTCGGCGACGGGACGCTGAACATCCCCGAGAGCGGCAACAAGGTCCCCGACCTCCTCGACGAGGCACGCTGGGAGCTGGAGTTCCTGCTGAAGATGCAGGTGCCCGACGGCGAGCCGCTGGCCGGCATGGCCCACCACAAGATCCACGACGAGCAGTGGACCGGGCTGCCCCTGCTGCCCGACGACGACCCGCAGCAGCGCGAGCTGCACCCGCCGACGACCGCCGCCACCCTGAACCTCGCGGCCACGGCGGCCCAGGCGGCCCGGCTGTACCGCGCCTACGACAAGCAGTTCGCCGACCGCGCCCTGGCCGCGGCGCGCAAGGCCTGGGCCGCCGCACTGGCCCACCCGGACCGGCTCGCCGACCCGGACGACGGCGTCGGCGGCGGCGCCTACCCGGACGCCACCGTGTCCGACGAGTTCTACTGGGCGGCCGCCGAGCTCTACCTCACCACCGGCGAGCGGGAGTTCAGGGACCATGTGCTGAACTCCCCGGTGCACACCGCGGACATCTTCGGCCCGAACGGCTTCGACTGGGCGCGCACCGCCGCGGCCGGCCGGCTCGACCTCGCCACCGTGCCGAACAGGCTGCCCGGACTCGACAAGGTCCGCCGCTCCGTCGTCGAGGGCGCCGACCGCTACCTGGCCACCCTCAAGGCGCACCCGTACGGGATGCCGTACGCGCCGGAGGGCAACCTCTACGACTGGGGCTCCAGCCACCAGGTGCTCAACAACGCCGTCGTCCTCGCCACCGCCTACGACCTCACCGGCGCGGCGAAGTACCGGGACGCCGCCCTGCAGAGCATGGACTACATCCTCGGCCGCAACGCGCTCAACATCTCCTACGTCACCGGCTACGGCGAGGTTCACGCCAAGAACCAGCACAGCCGGTGGTACGCCCGCCAGCTCGACCCGAACCTGCCCAACCCGCCCGCCGGCACCCTGTCCGGCGGACCCAACTCCAGCATCCAGGACCCGTTCGCCCAGTCGAAACTGCAGGGCTGCACCGGACAGTTCTGCTTCATCGACGACATCCAGTCCTGGTCGACCAACGAGCACACCATCAACTGGAACGCCGCCCTGACCCGCATGGCCTCCTTCGTGGCCGACCAGGGCTGACCTGTCCCTCCTCGCGCGGGCCGGTGACCACCGCGGTCACCGGCCCGCCCCCGTATCGTCCGGTACCCCATAGCATACGCTCTGACCTGCGGCTATTTACTGTTCAGTACCCGAGCGGTACCGTAATCCCATGCCAGCTCTCAACGTGGAGTTCAGCGACCGCGAGCTCGAGGACCTGCGGCAGATCGCCAAGGAACGCGGTACGTCCATGAAGGCGCTCGTCCGGGAGGCGGCAGCGGCCGACATCGCCCGTCACCGCGCCCTCCAGGAGGGCGCCGAGGCCTTCCGCCGCTTCTTCGCCACGCACGCCGACGAGTTCGCCGCCGCGTTCCCCGACGACGAACCGCCCGTCAAGGGCGCGGGACGGGCCGCCTGACCGATGCCGCCCGCGCTGCACATCGACGTGCCCTGGCTGCTCCAGCGGCACGAAGAGGTCCTCCCCGACCAGCCCACCGTCAACGACTTCTCCGCCCTGGTGGCGGCCGTGGCCCGGCACCGCGTCGACCCGCCCCGGCTCGGTGTCGACTCCGACGCCGCCTGGCGGGCCGCCGCCCTGCTGCACACCCTCGCCGTGCTCCGCCCGCTGCCCTCGGCCAACGCCCGCTTCGCCTGCGCCACGGCCGTCGCCTACATGTACGTCAGCGGGGCCGGCATCGACCCGCCCTACGGCGCCCTGGTCGATCTCGCGCGCGACCTGATCTCCGGTGCGACCGACGTGTACGGCGCCGCCGACCGGCTGCGGTCCTGGCAGATCTGACACACCCGCGCGTCCTCGGAAAGGCACAGCCGGGGGAGTGGTGCGCGCGCCTTCGCATCACACCTTGGTCACGCCTTCCCGTCGCCTCTTTTCACGGAAGCGCGCACCATCCCGAAAAGGCGCCGTGAATGCCGGAACGCGGTTCGCGGAGCGCCTTCTCCTTTTGACTTTCTGTCAACGGGGGGATGTTGCCCGACCGCCTTGTTGGCCGCGCACGGGTTGTGCGAGAGTGAGCCACCCGTGAGGGGGGAAAGGCCGGGGACGCTCGCGCGTTGATGAACCGGGTCGGAAGCGCCGCCGGACAATTCCCGCCCCCCGCGCCACACCCGGAAGGCACGCACGATCTCGCGTCCCTTTTCGGTGTCGGAAACGCTCGAATGTCACATGCGCTGTGGGAAGGAACCAATCTCAGTGCACACCCCCCACCCCCCTCGTCCTCCCTATCCCCCGCCGGGCGGTGATCCCGGGGAATCCGACGAGGCGCTCGCCGCGCGGCTGCGGGGACGGCCGGAGGCCGAGGCCGCCCGTTCCGTCGCCCTGCTGACGGCGCGTCACTGGCATGCGATGCACGACTACGCGACCGTGTGCCTCGCCTCCGGCGGGCGGACCGCCGCCATGGTCACCGGGGCCGCCCTGCACCGTGTGCTCGACCGGGTCGCCCTCGGCGAGTCCGCCGTCGCCCTCCGTCCCGTCCTGCTCGTGGGGGTGCGGGACACGGTCCGCGAGTGGGCCGCCGACGACCATGTGGCGGAGGTGCTGCCCGGGCTGCTGAAACCGGCGGGCGGACGGGGCATGCGCGCGGCGACGACCATGACGCCGGAGAACCGCGCCCTCGCCCAGCGGGCGTTCCGGTCCCTGCCCGCGCTCGCGCGCTGTCTGCTCTGGCATGTCGAGGTCGAGGCCGAGCCGGTGTCCGTGCCCGCCGGACTGCTCGGCACGGACGCCGACCTCGCGTCGGGCGCGCTCGACCAGGCGCGCGACAAGTTCCGTCAGGGTCTCGTCCGCGCCCATCAGGAACTGGCGCCCACACAGGAGTGCCGCTACTACAACCGGCTGCTGGACGTGCCCATCCGCCGGGGCGGCGAGCTGCTGCCCGACGTGCGGCAGCACATGGCCGAGTGCCGCTACTGCCGCAACGCGGCCGAGCAGCTCGGCCACTTCGAGTCCGGACTGGGCACGCTCCTCGCGGAGGCCGTGCTGGGGTGGGGAGCCCGGCGCTACCTCGACTCACGACCGGGCCGCGCCGTGTCAGGACCGCGCTCCGGCCGCACCGGACGCCGCCGTCGCCGCGGCGACGGGGACGGGCACGCGGGCGGCCGGCACCGGCTGCTGTCCCGGTTCCCGGTGCCCGACCGGCTCGCCATGGCGCTGCCCGACCCGGTGCGCTCCACCCGCACCCTGCTCACCGGCCTGGGCGCGGTGTCCGCGGGCGTGCTGGTCAGCGTGCTCATCGCCGGCTCGTCCACCCCGGACGGCGGCACCGCCGACCCGACGGGCGCCACCGGCGCGGGCGGCCGGGCCGCCGTGCCGTCCGCCTCCCCGCCCGGCGCGGCGGGCCTGCCCTCGGCGCCGAGCCGCACCCGGCTGCGCAACATCGCCTCCGGCCTCTGCCTGGACACCCGCGACGAGCCCCGGGACGGCTCCGGCGCCCGGCTGGCGAAGTGCTCCACGGCGTGGACCCAGCAGTGGACGTACGAGGACGACGGGCTGCTGCGCAGCGTGGCCGACCCGGGGCTGTGCCTGGACTCCCACAAGGACGCCGGCGTGGTCGTCCTCGGCGCCTGCGCCGACTCCGGCGACCGGACCGCCGACGACGTGCGGTACGACCTCACGGTGCAGGGCGAGCTGGTGCCGCGCTGGGACGTGCGGATGGCGCTCGCCCCGTCGACCCCTGACGCGAACGCCGACATCGTCGTCAAGGTGCGCGACCGTACCGTGGAGCAGCGCTGGGCCGCCGAACCGGTCCGCTCCGCCGACGCGTCCAGCGAGTCCCTCTCCGTCACCGGCCCGACGGCCCCCTCCGCCCGCTACGCCGGCCTGGCGGAACCGGTGAGCTGAGCCGCGCGCCTCCGGGGCGGCCCCGCGGCCGCCCCGGACGGGGAGTCAGACCGCTGCCTCCGTGAGGTCGCCGGGACCCACCGTGCCCGGCCCCGAGTGGCCCGACAGGGCGAGGGTGAGGTCGAGTTCGGCGAGCAGACAGCGGATCACGTGCTCCACGCCCGCCTGTCCGTCCAGGCCCAGCCCGTACACGTACGGACGGCCCACCAGCACCGCGCGGGCGCCCAGCGCGAGCGCCTTGAAGACGTCGTCGCCGGTGCGCACCCCGCTGTCGAACAGCACGGTGAGCCGGTCGCCGACGGCCCGCACCACGCCGGGCAGCGCGTCCGCCGCGGCGACCGCGCCCGCCACCTGCCGGCCGCCGTGGTTGGACACCACCACGCCGTCCATGCCCGCGTCGGCCGCCAGCCGGGCGTCGTCGGGGTGCAGCACGCCCTTGAGGACGATCGGGCCGTCCCAGTTCTCCCGCAGGAACGCCAGATCCGGCCAGGTCTTCGCGGGGTCGGCGAACATGCCCACGAAGTGCATCACCGCCGCGTTCGGGTCCTCGTGTACGGGCTTCGCGAGCCCCGCCCGGAACGCCGGGTCGGAGAAGTAGTTGGCGGTGCCCACGCCGCGCAGGAACGGCAGGTACGCCTGGTCGAGGTCGCGCGGGCGCCAGGACAGCAGCGGCGTGTCCAGGGTGACGACCAGCGCCGTGTACCCGGCCGCCTTCGCCCGGTCCAGGAAGGACCGCGCCACCTCCACGTCCTTGGGCCAGTACAGCTGGAACCAGCGCTCCGCGTCCCCCATCGCCTCGGCGACCTGCTCCATCGGCGTGCTGGACGCGGACGACAGCACGAACGGCACGCCCTGCGCGGCCGCGGCGCGCGCGGCCGCCGGCTCGGCGCCCGGATGCATGATCGACAGCACCCCGACCGGCGCCAGGGCGAGCGGCGCGGGCAGCGGGCGGCCCAGCACCTCCACCGACAGGTCGCGCTCGTGGACGTCCCGCAGCATGCGCGGCACGATCCTGCGGCGGTCCAGGGCGGCCCGGTTGGCGCGGGCGGTGCTGCCGTCGCCCGCGCTGCCCGCCACGTACCCGACCGGACCGGGGCCGAGGCGCTGCTCGGTCAGCTCCTCCAGCCGGGTCAGGTCGGTCGGCAGCCGCGGCACGGCGCCCGTCATCCCGTTCAGGTAGATCTCGTACTGGAAGTCGGCCCAGTGCTTCGCCATCCGTCCCGCCCTGTCTCGTGATGCCTCGGGGGTGCCTCGTGGTCCCGACGCATACTGGCCGGTATGCACCGGTCGCGTCCAGCGTCCGGTGACAGGACGTGCCCACCGTCCCGGGAGACGCGCGGGGTGTTCGGAGATGACCGCGGAGCGTCCCTTTCATGACCGCAAGGGGTTTCTCTTCACCCTGCGCACGACGGAATCGGAATGTTTCAGGCCGATTAAGAGGCGGCGGATATTCGGCCATCTGGCCACTTCGCTCCTGCGGAAGCCGTGCGATTACCGGGTCCACGCGCGTTCGCTTGGTCACTTCACGCCACTGCTTCAATACGCAATGTTACTGAAATGCATGGGGTCGAGGTGAGTTTCCGCCGGGGACTCGGCAGACTCCGGCACGCCGGTTCGGCACCACCGAGCACGGGCCGGCAACCCGAAGAAACGAAGCGGAAGGATGCACACAATGCGGAACACCGCGCGCTGGGCCATCACCCTCGGTCTCACGGCCACCGCCGTCTGCGCCCCCCTCTCCGGGGCCGCGCTCGCCGCCCCGGGAGATGCCCCGTCCGCGCTCTACGCCCCCTCCGCCCTGGTGCTGACCGTCGGCAAGGGCGTCAGCGCGACGACCGCCGCACCGGAACGCGCGGTCACCCTGACCTGTGCTCCGGGCCCGTCGGGCACCCACCCGGCGGCCGGCTCGGCCTGCGCGGACCTGGCCGCCGTCGGCGGCGACCTGAACGCGCTGACGCGGGGCGAGGACGTCATGTGCCCGATGGTGTACGACCCGGTGCTGCTCACCGTGGACGGCGTCTGGCAGGGCAAGCGGGTCTCCTACGAGCGCGTCTTCTCCAACGAGTGCGAGATGAACGCGCACGGCTCGAGCGTCTTCGCCTTCTAGAGACCGGGATCGCACGGTTCCCGTGACCGCGTGGCGGCCCGCGGACTGGGGAGTACGGGGCACCACGCGGGCAGTGCGATCCCATGGGAGGCCGGCGGGCGGAGTGGGGCCGCCCGCCGGCCTCCGGGCTTTCCCGGAGTCCTGCGGCGAGAAGGTCAGGCGCGGTCGCGGTGGCTGGTGTCGCACCAGGGGTAGCGGCGGCTGCGCCGGCAGGTGCACAGGGCCACCTGGAAGCGGTCGGAGGACACCACCGAACCGTCCTCCAGCTCCACCTCCACCGGGCCCTCCACCAGCATCGGCCCCTTGCGTCGCACGACGACCCGGCGGGCCTCGCCGGACGCGGCTTCCGGAGCGCCGGACGGGGCGCCGGACGGGTGCCGCGCGGGTTCAGACGGGCTGTTCGGCACGGACCACCACCAGCTCCTCGTCGTTCTCGTCCGGGGACAGCAGCCCGCGCTCCCGCAGCCACTCCACCCGGGTCCGCAGCACCGGGCCGAAGTCGATCCGCTGTCGCTGCGTGACCGCCGACTTCAGACCCGCGGACCGCAGACAGTCCACGGTCAGCTCCGGATCGCTGAGCGCCGACTGCACCAGCAGCAGCACCCCGCCCGGCCGCAGCAGCCCCGGCGCCTCGTGGCAGATGCGGTCGAGCACGAGCCGCCCGTCACCGCCCGCGTCCCAGGCCCGGGCCGCGCCGCGCGGCGGCAGGTGCGCCCCGGGGGCGGGCACGTACGGGGGATTGGCGAGGACCAGGTCGAAGGACCGTCCCCGCACCGGGTCGAACAGATTGCCGCGCAGGATCTCGACCGGCAGACCCGCCCGCAGCGCGTTCAGCCGGGCCGCGTACACGGCCCGCCGCGACACGTCGACCGCGGTCACCCGGGCGCCGCGCCGGGCGGCCGTCAGGGCCAGGGCACCGGAACCGGTGCCGACGTCGAGGACCTCGGCGCCCGGCGCCACCGGCTCGTCGGCCAGGGCCGCGGCCAGCAGCGCGGTGTCCTCTTGAGGGGCGTACACGCCCGGAGGTACCAGACTTTTCACAGGCGGCCGAGTACCCCGTCGCTCAAGAGACATGGGTGGCCGCCTGTGACAGGGGAGCACGCAGCGCGGAGCGGCCCCCGCCCCAGTCGGCGAGCAGCCGGTCGCCGAGCCGGTCCTCCGTGAACACCGTGGCCGCCACGCCGAACGCGACGTCCGGCGCGAGTTCCGGCTCGTCCTCCAGCAGACCGCCGATGACATCCTTGCGGACCACCTGCTCGTGCACCGCGTCCGCCTCCACGTGCTCGTCGTAGAAGTGCTCGGCGGCGGGACCCGCGCCCGTACGGCGCATGGCCTCGGCGAGCCGGCGGGACCCCGGGGAGGACGTGATCTCCACCGTCGCGAAATGGCCCACCAGGGCGCCCCGCAGCGTGCGGTGCAGCCCGAACAGCGACATCAGGTTGACCGTGACCAGCAGCTCCGCGCAGGCCGCGTCCACATAACGGCCGTACGTCGTGTCCAGCCCCAGGTCCGTCATCAGGTCGGCCCACAGCCGGGCGTGCACCCGGTCGGCGCGCCCGCCGCCGTACTCGTCGAACTCCACGGCCGCCATCGCCGCCTTGGCCCGGCCGCGCAGCCGCGGCAGCACCCAGGCGTGCGGGTCGGCCTCCTTCAGGTGGTACAGGGAGCGCAGCGCCGCGTACTCGCGCAGCTGCCACAGCTCGCCCTTGTCGCGCAGGAAGTGGCTGACGCCCGTGCCGTCCACCGGCTCGACCAGGATCCCGGCGAGCGCGCCGTCCACGCTGTCGTGGCGCGGGGCGTCCTCGCGCAGCGCGGCGAGGAAGCGCCGTTCCATGGCGGCCCGGGTCCGCAGCAGGTCCGGGTCCCACTCCAGGGCGGGCGCCACGTCCGCGAAGCCGCGGTAGTGCAGTTCGTAGCAGAGGTAGAGGGCGAGCTGGAGGTCCTCGCCGTACACGGGGGCGGCGGCGACCTCCGCCTCGGAGGGCAGCGGGCCGGCGCCCCGCAGATACGTCGTCACGGCACGGCTGAGCGGTCCGCGCGGCGCGGGCAGCACAGGTTCGTCTCGGGGGTCGTCCATGGACCCCGGGTACCCGGACGGAGCACGGAAACGCCCGGTCGGCGTGGCGGGGCGGACGCGCGGGGTACCCCATGACCCCATGAAGGCATTGGTGATCAACTGCACGCTCAAGAAGTCCCCGGAACCCTCCAACACCGAGGCGCTCTTCCGGACCGTCACCGAGCAGCTGGAGCGGGAGGGCGTCGAGACCGACGTCGTCCGCGCCGTGGACCTGGACATCGCCCCCGGCGTCGTCAGCGAGGCCGTGCACGAGGGCGACGACTGGCCCTCGGTGCACGAGAAGCTCCTCGCGGCCGAGATCCTCGTCATCGCCTCGCCGACCTGGCTGGGCCAGCCGTCGTCGGTGGCCAAGCGGGTCCTGGAGCGGATGGACGCGATGCTGTCCGAGACGGACGACGAGGGCCGCCCGGTCGCCTACAACCGGGTCGCCGGCGTCGTCGTCACCGGCAACGAGGACGGGGCGCACCACGTGATCAGCGAGATCACCGGCGGGCTCCAGGACATCGGCTACACCATCCCCGGCCAGGCGTGGACCTACTGGAACCAGGGCCCGGGACCCGGGCCCAGCTTCCTCGAGGGCGGCAGCGGCCACGACTGGTCGCGCAGCACGGGCCGCGCGATGGCCGCGAACCTGCTGGGCGTCGCCCGCGCCCTCGCCGCGCACCCGCTCGGGCCGCCGCCGCGGTAGGGGAGGAGGGGCGCGGGTCTACTCGCCCGAGGACTCCTCCTGCGCCTCCGTGTTGGGCGTGATCGCCTCCCCCGCCTCGCCGCGGTGGCGGCGGTCCTCGTCCGTGTCCCGCGTGCGGCGCTCGGCGTCCTCCACCTCGCGCAGCACCTCCTCAAGGGCCGACTCGGACTGCTTCGGGGTGTCGTCGTGCTCGGACAACGGGCTCTCCTCACGTCGTGCTGGTCGTGCTCGTCGGTCCCGCCCGCGGGCGGGAGGTTCAGTGCCGGGCGGCGGCGAGGCGCAGTGGCACCGGGCCGGGGCCGTCCGACTCCTTCTCGCTGCGCCGGGTGATCTCCGCCCACCAGGCCGGGCCGTCCTCCACATGACGCAGCAGCACCCCCTCGCGCAGTGCCCAGGGGCAGATCGTCACCGTCGCCAGGCCGGTCAGTTTCATCGCGGTGTGCGCCACCACGGCGCCCGCCAGGCTCTGCGTCGCGCGGGGCGCGGAGATGCCGGGCAGCCGGGCGCGTTCGGCGGCGGGCAGGGCCGCCAGCCGGTCGACCGCCCAGCGCAGGTCGGCGGCGGACAGCACCCGCTCCACGAACGGGCCGTGCCGCCCGGGCGCGGCCCCGCACAGCCGGCCGAGCTGCTGGAAGGTGCGGGAGGTGGCGACCGCCGTGCGCGGGCCCTCCCAGCGGATCCGCGCCGCCGCGTCGCGCAGCTGGTGACGCACCCGCCGGCGCAGGGCGCGCACCCGGTCCGGCGAGGGCGGGTCCTCGTCCTCGAAGTACTCGTGGGTCAGCCGCGCCGCGCCCAGCGGCAGCGAGGCGGCGAAGTCGGGCAGCCGACCGCGCCCGAAGGCGACCTCCAGGGAACCGCCGCCGATGTCCAGCATCGCCAGCGGACCGCAGCGCCAGCCCATCCAGCGGCGCGCGGCGAGGAAGGTCAGCTCCGCCTCGACCTCGCCGGGCAGGGTGCACAGCTCGACGCCGGTCCGCTCCCGGACCGTGCGCAGCACCTCGTGCCGGTTCGGGGCCCCGCGCACCACGGCCGTGGCGAAGGCCAGGGGGCCGGCGGCGCCCCACCGCGCGGCGGCCCGGTCCGCCGCCGCGACCGCGTCCACCAGGTCCTCCACGGCACGCTCGGGCACCGGTCCGCCGGGCGTGACCAGCTCGGACAGCCGCAGCCGCCACTTGGCGGTGTGCACCGGCAGGGGCGCACCGCCCTCCGTGTCCGACACGACGAGTCTGACGGTCTTCGACCCGACATCCACCACGCTGGTCCGCATGGCCCGTGGGTACCCACTTCCCGCGCCGTCCAACGGACCGGCCGCGCGGAGGGTCGCATACGCGCCACGGCTGCCCCGGAACAGCGGCCGGCCGCTCAGGCCAGCTGCCGGCGCACCAGCTCGTGCAGCCGGCCCCGGGTGTCGGCGAGCAGCTCGGCGGGCGTGCCCTGCTGGACCACCTTGCCGGCCTCCATCACCACCACCCGGTCCGCGTCCAGCACCGTCGACAGGCGGTGCGCGATGACGATGCGGGTCGCCCGCAGCGCCTTGGTGCTCTCGATGACCGTGCGCTGCGTCTCGTTGTCCAGGGCGCTGGTCGCCTCGTCGAAGAAGAGGATCCGCGGCCGGCGGATCAGCGCCTGGGCGATCATCAGCCGCTGCCGCTGACCGCCCGAGACCGCGCCGCCGCCGGACACGATGGTGTGCAGCCCCATCGGCATCCGGCGGATGTCCTCCGCCAGACCCGCCATCTCCGCCGCCGCCATCGCCTCCTCCGGCGTGTACGGCTCGCTCCCGCAGATCACGTCCATGATCGACCCGGTGAACGGCTGCGCGTGCTGGAGCACCACACCGCACTGACGGCGCACCGCCGACCGGTCCAGCGCCGCCAGGTCCTGCCCGTCGTACAGCACGCTGCCGGACTGCGGGCGGTCGAAGCCGATGAGCAGCCGCAGCAGGGTCGACTTGCCGCAGCCGCTCGGGCCGACCACCGCCACGAACTCGCCCGGCCGCGCCTCGAACGACACGTCGTCCAGCACCAGCGGCCCGTCGTCGGAGTAGCGGAACGACACGCGCCGCGCCTCGATCGCGCCGGTCAGCGGCCCCGGACGGGTGCTCGCCGTACGCACCTCGGGCGTCGCGTCCAGCACCGGCCGGATCTGCTCGAACAGCGGCAGCGCGGCGACCGCCGAGACGAACGAGCCGGTCAGCTGGGTCACCGACGTCAGCACCATCGTCACCGACGTGTTGAAGGTGAGGAACTCTGCCGCCGTCATCGACCCGCGCGCCGGGCCCGCCAGCAGCATGAACATCCCCAGCGTGCACAGCGGCAGATAGACCGCGCCCAGCACCGCCGTCAGGTTCTTGATCCGCCCGGCCTTCTGCTGCAGCTCACGGCTGCGAGCGAACTGCGACGCCCACGCCGCGTACGCGTAGTTCTCCGCCGCAGCCACCCGCAGCTTCGGCAGTCCGCGCAGCGTCTGGAACGCCTGGTTGTTCAGCTTGTTGGTGAGCACCACCAGCCGCCGCTGCCAGCGCACCTGCCACAGTCCGAGACCCAGGAAGACGCCCGCGACCAGCACCAGCATGCCGACGGCGGCCAGCGCCATCGGCACGCTGAACCACAGCAGCAGCGCCAGGTTCACCGCGCCCACCGTGACCGACTGGGTCACCGTGGGCCCGACTCCGGCCAGCATCCGGCGGATCGCGCTGATGCCCATGGCCGCGCTCGCCAGCTCACCCGTGGACCGCTCCGTGAAGAACCGGGTCGGCAGCCGGAGCAGCCTGTCCCACACCGCCGGCTGGAGGGTGGCCTCCACCCGGCCCTCCAGCCGCAGCAGCGTGAGGTTCTGCAGCAGCATGAACGCCGCCGCGACCACACTGCTGAGGATCACCGCGAGACACACCTGCACGATCAGGTCGGTCTGCGCCTTCGGCACGTACTCGCCCAGCACCCGGCCCGTGGCCAGCGGCACCAGCGCCCCCAGCACCACCGTCACCAGACCGCTCAGCATCAGCCCCGTCAGGTCGCCCCGGGTGCCGCCCATGCAGAACCGCACCAGCCGCAGCGGACTCAGCCGCCGCTCGGGCAGCGGACGGTAGAACATCACCGCGCGCGGCTCGAACTCCTCGGCGTTCGCCTTCTCCACCGGGGTCTCGCGGCCCGTCGAAGGATGCACGGCCACATAACCGCCGCGCCGCCACAGCAGCGCCACCGGCGCCCCCGACAGGGCGCGACGGCCCACCAGCGGCCCCACGTCGTCGCGCCACCACCGTCCCTCCAGCCGCACCACCCGGGTGCGCAGCCGCGAGGCCAGCGCCACCTGCTCCACCGGGTCCAGCCGGTCGGCGCCGGTGCCGGACTGCGCGGGCGGGGCCAGGGTGATCCCGGCCGCCCGCGCCACCAGCTCGCAGGCCGCGTACGTGGCGTCCGCGTCCGCCGCCGTCGTCCGCTGCCCCGCCCGCTTGCCGATCGACGCGAGCAGCGTCCGGTCGGCCTGCGCGCGCACCGCCTCACCGGCCGCGATGCCCTGCGCGGTGCGCGTCTCGTGCGTCTCCTCCAGCTGCTCGATCCACCGGTCCAGCGTGGTCATCAGCCGGTACTGCTGGTCGACCATCGTCTGCCACAGCGCCGGGTCCATCAGCAGGTCCGCCGCGGCCTCCGCGCCGTACAGGGAGCCGTACTGCACGCTGCCCGGCGGCACCTGCATCCAGAACACGTCGTCGTCGGCGGGCGCCGCCGCCCGCTCCGTCGCCATCGGCGCCTGGAACAGCACGGCGAGGCTCCGGCCCACGCCCAGCGCGAGCGCGTACTCCAGCGGACTGGTCGTGGGCGGCACGTACTGCGGGTTGCCGTACTCGTCGTACGACCAGGTCTGGGTGTTCGCCTGCTGGTACAGCTCGCGCAGCGCGACGCGGTGCACCACGCAGTCCCGCAGCGGCCGCGCCACCAGCGTGTGCGCGGGACCCGCCACCGGGCCCAGCACCAGCGAACCCGCCTCCAGGCGGCCCAGGTGGTGCCAGTGCCCCTGCTGCTCGGCGTCCACCGCGAACAGGTCCACGGCGCCGGACGCGATCAGCCACAGCACCTGCGGCCCCTCCAGGTCCAGCTTTCCGAACCCGGAGCAGTCGATCGGGGTGCCCAGCGCGCCGAGCGCGCCCAGTACGACGTCGCCGCCCCGCCCCTCCTGCACGGCAGTCATCTCATCGCTCCCTGACCAGCGCCGCGTACGCGCCGCCGCGCGCCACCAGCTCCTCGTGCCGTCCGCGCTCCACGACCGTGCCCTGGTCCAGCACGACGATCTCGTCGCTGTCGCGGACCGTGGACAGCCGGTGCGCGATCACCACGCACGCGCAGCCGCGGCGGCGCAGGTTGTCCATCACCACCAGTTCCGTCTCCGCGTCCAGCGCGCTGGTCACCTCGTCGAGCACCAGGATGCTCGGCCGGCGCACCAGCGCCCGGGCGATCTCCAGACGCTGGCGCTGACCGCCGGAGAAGTTCCGGCCGTCCTGCTCGACCGGGCTGTGGATGCCGCCCGGACGGCGCACGATCACGTCGTACAGCGCCGCGTCCTTCAGCGCCTCCACCACGGCCTCGTCCGGGATCGACGGGTCCCACAGGGCCACGTTGTCCCGCACCGTCCCCTCGAACAGGAACACGTCCTGGTCGACGAACGACACGGACGCCGCCAGCGCCCCGCGCGGAATGTCCTCGATGCGCTGCCCGTCGATCCGGATCACGCCCTCCCACGGGGTGTAGAGCCCCGAGATCAGCCGCGACACGGTCGACTTGCCGCTGCCCGAGCCGCCCACCAGCGCCACCTGCTGACCCGGACCCACCGTCAGGTCGAACCCGGTCAGCAGCGGCTTGTCCAGCGGGTTGTAGCCGAAGGTGAGGTTCTGCAGCTCCACATGGCCGTGCAGCCGCCGGGTCGACTCACCGGCCCCCGGACGCCCGTACAGCGGGTCCGTCCGGAAGTTCTCCACGTCCTTCAGCCGGGCCACGTCGGCGGCGAAGTCCTGGATGCGCCCCGCCACCCCGTTCAGCCGGGTCAGCGGCGCGGTGAACCGGGCGACCAGCGCCTGGAAGGCGACCAGCAGACCGACCGAGATGTGCCCCTCGACCGCCCGCATGCCGCCGATCCACAGGATCAGCGCGCTGTTGAGCGTGGCGAGCGTCGGCGCGACGACGCCGAGCCACGCGCTCGGCACCCCGAGCCGCTGCTGTTCCTCCAGCGTGGTGGCGTGCTGCCCGGCCCACTTGCGGAAGTAGCCGTCCTCGCCGCCGGTCGCCTTCAGCGTCTCGATCAGCTGGAGCCCCGTGTACGCGGTGTTGGTGAGCCGCGCCGTGTCCGCGCGCAGCTTCGCCGTGCGGGTGGCGCGCAGCCGGATCACGATGCGCATCGCCAGGATGTTCAGCAGCGCCACCCCGATGCCCACGAACGTGAGCTGCGGGTCGTACGTGTACAGCAGCACCGCGTACAGCACGACCACCACCGCGTCGACGCCCGCCGCCGACAGGTCACGGGCCAGCGTCTCGGCCACCGCGTCGTTGGACTGGAGGCGTTGCACCAGGTCGGCAGGGCTGCGCTGGGAGAAGAACGTCACCGGCAGCCGCAGCAGATGGCGCAGAAAGCGCGCGCTGGAGAGGGTGGACGAGATCAGCCGGCCGCGCAGCAGGTTCGCCTGCTGGAGCCAGGTCAGCAGCAGCGTCAGCAGCACGCACGCGCCCATCGACGCGAACAGCACGTCAAGCATCGACGTCTGCTGCCCGATCAGGAACTCGTCGATGAAGGTACGGCTGAGGCCGGGCACCGCCGCGCCCACCGCCACCAGCAGCAGACTGGTCAGCACCACGGCGGGCATGGTGCCCGCGGTGCCGCGCAGCCGGGCCGGCATCGCGCCGAGCACGCCCGGCCTGCGGCCGCCCCGGGTGAAGTCCTCGCCGGGCTCCATCACCAGCACCACGCCGGTGAAGCTGCCGTCGAACTCCTCCAGCGGCACGAACCGGCGGCCCTTGGCGGGGTCGTTGACGTACACCCCGCGGCGGCCGAAGCGGCGGCCCATGCCGTCGTAGACGACGTAGTGGTTGAACTCCCAGAACAGGATGGCCGGCGCCGTCACCTCGGCGAGCGCGGCCAGGTCCATCTGCATGCCCTTCGCGGTCAGCCCGTAACCGCGGGCCGCCTTCAGCAGGTTGCTGGCGCGCGAGCCGTCCCGCGAGACGCCGCACGCGATGCGCAGCTCCTCCAGCGGAACATGGCGGCCGTAGTGGCCCAGCACCATCGCGAGCGAGGCGGCGCCGCACTCCACGGCCTCCATCTGGAGCACGGTGGGCGTACGGACGGTCCTGGCGCGGGACTTCGGCACCTTGCGGCGCGGCGGCGCGGCACGGCGTCTGCCGCGGGTCTCCTGTGCGGTGCTCACGGCAGCAGCCAATCCACGGGACGCCGGTCGGCCAGCCGGATGGACCCGGTGGCCAGGGTCATCGACGTCAGCTCGAACGGCGGGCCCTCGGCCGAGGACCACGCGTAGCCGCTCTCCGTACGGGACGAGCGCTTCAGCTTCACGGTGACCGCCACCGGCCTGCCGTGCCGGCTGAACTCCTCGCCGAGCTGGGCGTCGCCGAGGAACGCGGCGATCTGCCGCGGGGACTGGGCGGAGCGGTCCACCCGCGTCACCTCGCCGCGCAGCACGCCGTACTCCTGGCTCGGCACCGACTGCACCGTCAGGTCGACGGAGGCGTGCGCGGGGATGCCGGCGGCCTTCTGCGCGGGGACGTACACCGTGGCGTACAGGGGGGACCCGGCGCCGCGGACCTTCTCCACCGCGGCGACGTCCGCACCGGTCGCGATGATCTGCCCGGCGCTCGCGGCGAGCGCGGTGATCCGTCCTGCCTGAAGGGTGCGCACGACCTGGTCGCCGTCCGGTGTACGGACCTTCAGCACGGGGGAGTCGGCCGGCAGCCGCTCGCCCTCGCGCACGAGCACGGCGGTGACCTGACCGGCGACGGGGCTCTGCAGGATGTAACTGCCCTGCCCGTAGGTGAGGATGGCGGGCGCCTGGACCGAGGAGGTGACCGAGCCGGTCAGCGCCCACACGGACGCGGCGGCCATCGCGATCACGGTGACGGACAGCACCAGCCAGCCCTGCGGACGGGCGAACCGCACCGGAAGGTCGAGTTCCTCCGGCGACTGGAGCCTGGCGAGGGCCTGTTGGCGGAATTGCACGGGTCTTCCCTCACCTGGGTGAACTGTGCGACGTGACGGAAGGACTGCGGAGGCACCACAGAGTCCCGGAGCCGGGACACGGCTCCGGGACTCGGCGGAACAAGGGCGCGATCAGAGACCGGCGACCAGGTTGGTGACCGGGGCCGTGTTCAGGCCGGTGACACCCTCGACGGTGCCGACGGCCGTGTCGACCAGGCCGGAGACCGGGGCGATGCCGTCCAGGGCGCCGGTGAGGGTGTTCACGGCGTTCACGGACAGACCGCCGGAGACGGCGTCGAGCTCGGTGTCGGAGATCTCGACGGTCTCGACCTGGGGGGTGGAGTTCATGATGGAACTTCCCTTCGTATGGACTTTCACAAGGGGGGAGCGGCCCCCTCTGGGGACAGATGAAGGCCGCGGACCGCGGGCGCCGAACGCCCGTCGCCGGGAGCCCGGAACGGCCTTGCGGTGCGATGGATCAAAGCACGCGGCGACCGGCGGCTTCCAATCCCTCACCCGTCCCACCAGGCAACTTGCGCGCAGGAGGCACCCAACCGTGCAGACGTGGGCACGGCTCGGCGGCGAGTTCTTCACATGGGTCACGGCATCGACGCGTCCGGCCGCTTGCGCCCCCTGGACCGGAATGCGACACACCGGCCGCAAAGGCATGTCCCGGATCGGCGCCCTGTGAACGGACGGCGGGTCAGGTGACCGGGTTGGGCATTCGCTGTGCAGATTCGCCGAAGCCAGGATTGGGGCCGGAGCCGGACACCGGGCGTACGCGGCCGGTGGCGGACGGTGAGGGTGCGGGGCGGCGTTGAACACCCCTCAACTCCCGTGCGTACCAAGGACCGTCCAGGCGCCCCGAACAGCCGCCGGACGGCGGCACGACTCCGGTCCCCCCAGGAGGTCGAGAAGTTTGAGTCACAAGCGAATCCCGAAGCGCAAGGCCGCGGCAGCGGTGGGCGCCGTGGTGGCCCTCGGCGCCGCCGCGATCCTGCTCCCCAGCGCCAACGCGTCCCAGGACGGCGCGTCGGACGGCGCCGCGGCCGCGCCGAGGACACTGAAGGCGGGCGACGCCTCGGACCTCGCCACCCGGCTCTCCGGCATGCTCGGCGACGCGTACGCGGGAGCCTGGTACGACGGCGAGGACAAGCGGCTCGTCGTCAACGTGGTGCGCGGCGAGGACGGCATGGCCCTCAAGGCCCGCAGCGCGGGCGCCGAGGTCCGCGAGGTCGACAACAGCATGGCCGAACTGGAAGCCGGGGCCGGCACGTTGACGTCGGAGGCGACCATCCCGGGCACCTCCTGGGCGGTCGACCCGCGCACCAACAAGATCCTCGTCACCGCGGACAGCACGGTCACCGGCGCCAAGTGGGACCAGCTGGAGTCCGCCGTCGAGAGCCTCGGCCCCGGCATGGCCACCCTCGAGAAGTCCGCGGGCACCTTCCGCACCTTCGCGTCCGGCGGTGACGCCATCTTCGCGGGCGGCGCCCGCTGTTCGCTCGGCTTCAACGTCACCGCGGGCGACGGCAGCCCGGCGTTCCTCACCGCCGGCCACTGCGCCGCCGCCGGCGACCAGTGGTCCGACCAGCAGGGCGGCGAGCCGATCGCCACGGTCGACCAGGCCCTGTTCCCCGGCGCGGGCGACTTCGCGCTCCTCACCTACGACGACCCGGCCACCGAGGCCCCGAGCGAGGTGAACGTCGGCGGCCAGACGGTCCCGATCGTCCAGGCCGCGGAGGCCACGGTCGGCCAGCAGGTGTTCCGCATGGGCAGCACGACGGGTCTCGCCGACGGCCAGGTGCTCGGCCTGAACGCCACCGTGAACTACCCCGAGGGCACGGTCACCGGGCTCATCCAGACCGACGTGTGCGCGGAGCCCGGCGACAGCGGCGGCTCCCTGTTCACCCAGGACGGTCTGGCCATCGGCCTGACCTCCGGCGGCAGCGGCGACTGCACGGTCGGCGGCGAGACCTTCTTCCAGCCCGTCACCACCGCCCTGGAGGCGGTCGGCGCGACCCTCGGCGACGGCGGTGCGGGCGCCGGCGACGGAGCGGCGGGTGCGGAGGACCAGGCGGGAGCCGGTGACCAGGCCGGCGCCGAGGACCAGGCGGGCGCCGAGGACCAGGCGGGCGGCCAGGACGCCGGCGCCGGGCAGGACGGCGCGGGCGCGCAGGACGGGACCGGCACGGACCCCGGCCGCCACTCCGGTCAGGACTCCGGCCAGGACTCCGGGCTGACCCGGACGCACTGACCCCGTGCGCATGAGGCGCCCCCGGCCGTGTGCGGGCCGGGGGCGCCTCCGTACGCCGGGCCCGGTCAGCGGGGCGTGGACCGGAGCAGCAGCACCGCCGTGTCGTCCAGCCGGTCCGCCGAGTGCGGGCCGTGCCGCACCAGCGCGTCCGCGAGGTCGTCCAGCGGCAGGTCGCCGAGCTCGGTGAGGCGCCGGCACAGCTCGGCGAGGGCATCCTCGAAGTCGACGCCCGGCGACTCCACCAATCCGTCCGTGTACAGCACCAGCAGCGAACCGGGCGGCAGCGCCAGCTCCGTCGACGGATAGGCCGCCGTGCCGTCGATGCCCAGCAGCGGCCCGCCGGCCAGGTCCAGCACCCGCACCCGTCCGTCGGGGCGGCACAGCAGCGGCGGCGGATGCCCCGCCCGGGACATCACGGCCCGCCCCCGCACCGGGTCGAGCCGCAGATACAGACAGCTCGCGAACAGCTCCGCGCCCAGGTCCACCAGCAGCCGGTTGGTGCTGCGCATCACCTCGTCCGGCGCCTGCCCCACCGCCGTGTACGCGCGCACCGCCGTACGCACCTGGCCCATCAGCCCGGCCGCCGTCACGTTGTGCCCCTGCACGTCCCCGATCACCGCCGCCGCCACGCCGTCGGCCGGCACCAGGTCGTAGAAGTCGCCGCCGATCTCCATGCCCTGGGTGGCGGGCAGATACCGGGCGGCGGCCTGGATCCCCGGCAGGGACGGCAGGGTGTGCGGCAGCAGCGCCTCCTGCAGCCCGTGCGCCATCCGGTGTTTGACGTCGTAGAGCATCGCCCGTTCCAGCGCCTGGGCGATCAGCCCCGCCAGACTGGTCAGCACCGCCCGCTCCTCCGTCGTGAACCGGTGCGGCGCCTTGTACGACAGCACACACGTCCCCACCGGTCGGCCCGAGGCGATCAGCGGCAGGTACGCCCACGCCGAGAACTCCGACGGCTGCGTCTGCAGCGCCGGATACAGCCGCTCCAGGTCGTCCCGCGACTCGAAGAAGGCGGGCACCCCGGTGCGCAGCACCTGGCCGCCCGGCGTCGGTTCGGACAGCGGCAGCCCGTCGAACCGCTCCACCACCACCGGGTCCGCGTACCCGCGGTGACCGAGGACCCGCAGCCGGCCCGCGCGGGAGCCGAGGACCACCAGTCCCTGGCTGCCCACCGCCGGCACGATCTCGTCCGCGACCAGCTGCACCACGTCCTGCACCCCCACCGCCTCGGTCAGCGAGCCGGCCAGTCCGAGCACCTGGGTGATGGTCACCAGCCGGTCCCGGGCCACACCCGGCCTCGGCGTCTCACGGTTCATCTCCGTCACCGCGCGGGCCCTGCTGATCCGCACGCTGAGACCGGTGGTGCTCGGATACAGCCGGAAGGACAGCCACACGTCGGGCGGGCGCAGCGCCACGAACGACGTGACGTGCTGGCTGAGCAGCGCCGCCCGGTACCGGTCCTCGTACACCGGGTCGTTCAGCCACGGCACCACCGCCCATATCTGCGCGCCCAGCAGCCGGTTCGACGGGACGTCGAGCAGTTCGCACGCGGCGGCGTTGGTGAACGCCACCCGCCCGTGCAGATCGAGCGAGCACAGCCCGTACGGCAGCCGGGAGACCATGCGGGCCGCCTCCACCGTGCCGAGCGTGCCGGCCGCCCCGCCCAGCACCGGCGCGGCCAGCAGGTCCGGCTCCGGCTCGAGCGGCAGGCTGTGCTCGGCGGCCCGCTCCAGCCGCACCGCGAGCCGGTCGCAGGCCGCCGTCAGATGCTCGCGTTCCCGGTCCGACAGCTCCGGCGGGTGCGAGCCCGGCCAGGTCACGAAGACCGCGCCGTACGTCTTCGCCTCCGTCGCCACCGGGAGCGCGGCCAGCGAGAAGGGATAGGGGAGCACCACCGCGAGCCGGGGGTAGTGGCGGGCCATCTCCTCCTCGCCGCCCACCCACACCAGCCGCCGTTCCCGCGCCGCGTCGGAGACCGGGATCGGCGCGCTCAGCCCGACCCGCTCCCACGGTGCGGCGAAGGCGCGGGGCAGCCCCGCCATCACGGCCATCTCCAGAACGGGCTGGTCGGGGGAGAGGAGGTACACGGCGCCGGAGTGGGCGTGCACCTCGTCCATCAGCGCGGCCAGCGTCAGCGACAGCAGCGGACGGCCCACGGGCGCGCGCGTCCGCGGGGACGACTGGCCCTCGGACACACCGACCACCTCCTCGCACGGCCCGCACCCAATCTCCCCTGCGACGGAGCGTCCCGCACGGCGAGCGGGCCGGCCTGCGCGCACCTGTGCGGATACCCCGTTCCGCGGCCGTGAGGCGTAAAGGACCTGGCGGGTGTCGTCCTCCGGCCTGGAGAGCGGCGCGGCCCGGCCGCGCGCCGTTCGCGCACAGGGGCTGCGCGCGTGTCGCTTTGGCGCTGTAATGGCCAACGTGGTCGGTGAGGGCGCTGCGGGACGCAGCACGAGAACGCTGCGCGCCGAAGGTGCCCTGAGCGCGCTCGCGGCCGACCCGCGCTCACCCGACCGGCTGCGCCGCATCCTGGAACAGGCCCTCGTCTTCGCCGGGGCCTCCTTCGCCGGCTTCTACACCCTCGGCGAGGACGGCGAGCTGCTGTGTCTGGCGGAGGCCGCGGGACTGCCGCGCACCCTGTGCGGGGTGCGCGACTGCTACTCGGCCGCCGGTCACGGCCCGGTCGCCGAGGCGCACCGCGGACGCGAGGTGTGGCTCGGCCCGAAGGACCTGGCCGCCCAGTCGCAGTCACGCCGGACCCCCCGCCGCGCGTTCCACCTCGCCGCCCTGCCCGTGCGCCACGACGGCGGCGGCTGTCTGCTCGCGGTGAGCGAGCGGCCCGGCGGATTCGACGCCGACGACCGGGCGTGCCTCGCCCTCGTCGCCGACGCCGTCGCCTTCCCCGCGCCGCCCGTCACCGCCGAGGGCGCGGACCTGCCGCCCGGCGGCTTCAGCCTCGCCATGGACACCGGCCGGCTCCGGGTGCACGACGACGTCCTGGACCTGTTCGCACTCGACCCGGACGACTTCGACGGGCGGGTGGAGACCCTGCTCGGCCTGGCCGTCCCCGAGGACCTGCCCTCGCTGATGTCCGTGGTGGAGGCCGACCACATGACCATCGGCGACCGCGAGCTGGAGTTCCGGGTGCTCCAGCCCGCCGGACCTCCCCGGTGGCTGCGCCTGCGCGGCCGGCTGGAGCACGGCGGCGAGGGGCGCCCGGCCCACCTCGTCGGCACCGTCGCCGACGCCTCCTCGCTGCGCGCCGACGTCACCGACGTGGCCCGGGTGCAGCGCCTGGCCGCCGCCCTGTCCACCGCCGTCACCGTGCGGGACGTCGGCAAGGCCGTGGTCGCGGCGCTGCGCCGCCCGCTGCGGGCCGACCGGATCGCGCTCGCCGAGCTGGAGAGCGACCGGCTCGTCGTCACCGTCCTCGACCCGCCCGAGCCGGAGGCCTGGCCGGACGTGTGGCGGTCGGAGTGGCGCACCGAGTGGCCCGACGCGCCCGTGCGCACCATGCCGACCCTGGCCGCGGCCCTGCGCGAGGGCCGCCCCGCGGTATGGCCGGCCGGCTCCCCGCTGGAACCGGCCCTCGCCGAGGTCGGCCCGGGCGGACTCGCCGTGCTGCCGCTGCCCGCCGGCAACCGCATGGCCGGCGCCTGCCTCGTCGGCTGGGACGCCCCGCACGACATCGGCGCGGACGAGCGGACCCTGCTCACCGCCGCCGCCAACCTGGCCGGGCAGGCCCTGACGCGGGCCCGCGCCCTCGACGCCGAACACGAACTGGTCGGCATGCTCCAGCGCCAGCTGCTGCCGCGCCGCCTGCCCCGGCTGCCGGGCGCGGTCGCCGTCGCCCGCTACCTGCCGAGCACCGCGGGACTGAAACTCGGCGGCGACTGGTACGACGTCATCCCGCTGCCCGACAACCACGTCGCCCTCGTCATCGGGGACGTGCAGGGTCACAGCGCCGGCGCCGCCACCCTCATGGGGCAGATGCGCACCGCCCTGCGCGCCTACGCCGTCGAGGGCCACCCCCCCGACGTGGTGGTCTCCCATGCCAACCGGCTCCTCGTCGACATGGAGACCGACCTCTTCGCCACCTGCTGCTACGTCGACGTCGACATGGAGGAGGGCAGCGCCTGGTGCGTGCGCGCCGGGCATCTGCCGCCGGTGCTGCGCCACCCGGACGGGCGCACCGAGATCGCGGAGGCGGAGGGCGGCCCGCCGCTCGGGGTGGTGCGGCAGTGCGACTTCCCCATGAGCCCGCTGCGGCTCCAGCCCGGCACGCTGGTCGCCCTCACCACGGACGGCCTGGTCGAGTCGCCCGACTCCGACATCGACACGGGCATGGAGCGGTTCGCCCGGCAGGTGGCGGCCGCCGACCCTGCCGAGCTCGGGCCGGTCGCGGACGAGCTGCTCGGCAGGGCGCTCCGCAGCGACGACGTCGCGCTGCTGCTGATGCGCTACGACGGCATGGAAACCCGCCCGCTGCGGGAGAGCTGGACGGTGTGGCGGGTTCCCCAGGCGGTCGGCCACGCCCGCCGCTTCACCCGGCGCACCCTGCGCTCCTGGGGCGTCACCGAGGAGATCGACGCGCCGCTCCTCGCCGTCTCCGAGCTGGTCACCAACGCCCTGGTGCACACCGACGGCAAGGTCCGCCTCGACCTCACCCTGATCGGGGACCGGCTGCGCCTCGCCGTCGCGGACGCCTCGCCGCGCTCGCCGGTGAGGCCCACGAGCATCGGCTGGGAGGCGACCGGGGGCCGCGGCATCCTCCTCGTCGAGGCGGTGTCCGCCGCCTGGGGCACCCTGCCGGTCAGCGGAGGCAAGCAGGTGTGGGCGGAGTTCACCGTGCGGCGCTGACGGTGCCGCCCGCAGTCCGGGGAGCACCCGGTCCCCTCACCGCGCCGGCCGGGCGAGCCGGGAACCCGGACGCCCCGAAGTGCGGGGTTTGAACGGCGCGGCACCGGGGACCCGGCCGGCCGGTGACCACAGAAGGAAGATGATGTGACGTGATCACGGAGAGCACGGACATACCCCGGACCCGACGTCCGGAGACCGGCTGGGCACGCGCACGGCGACTGCGCGACCAGGACCCGCTGCGGACCTGCCTGCCGGCCGTCGACAGGGACACCACGCCGGCCGCCCCGGTCACCTGGGCCGAGGAGAACATCGTGCGGGGCGAGGACTGACCCCCGCCGGGGTGTAAGCCCCGTCGCCGTCACCGGGCCCGCGTCCCCAGGGGCGCGCGGCCCGGCGGCGTGTACGCGTCCCGCACCGCTCCCGGCGTCCATGCTGCCCGTCGTGCGTCTGCTCCTGACGTCCGGCGCCCGTCGTGGTGCGTCAGCACCGCACACCGCACGGCGAAGCGCCCCCTCGACGGCCGGAGGGTGGGCACCGTACGGTCGACGACGGTCATACGGGAGACCGGTGGGCGGGCCCGGCCGCATGACGAGGGGCGAGGAGTGGCGAAGGTGGGCAAGGATCCCTGGATCAGGCCACTGCGCGGTGCCGCGGATGTCCGGGCGCGCGTGGTGTTCTTTCCGCACGCCGGAGGCGCCGCCTCGTTCTGCACTCCGTTCGCGCGGCGGTTCCCCGACGGGTACGACGTCGCAGCCGCTCAGTACCCGGGGCGGCAGGAGCGCCGGGAGGAACCCTTCGTGACGACCGTCGAAGGCCTCGCCGACCGGCTGCTGCCGTCCCTGCGGCGTGAGGAACACCGCGTTCACCGCGCGGACGGCCGTGCCCTTGGGTTCCGTCACCAAGGTCGCCACCGCCACCGCCGTCCTGCTCCTCGCCGATGACGGCGACCTCGACCTGGACGAACCCGTCAGCGACCTCCTGCCCGACTTACCCGGCGAGTCAACCGATGTGACGACCCGTCACCTCCTGAGTCACACCGCCGGCCTCCCCACCGGGCCCGACTCCGACAGCGCCGTCGGCACCACCGCCTCCCGCTACCTCTCGACCGGCAGGTCAAGGTGCGCGGCTTCCGCATCGAACCCGGCGAGATCGAGGCCGCCCTGACCCGGGACCCGCAGGTCCGCGAGGCCGTCGTCGTGGTCCGTGACCAGGACCCGGGCCGCGGCCGGCTCATCGGCTACGTCCCCGCAGTCTGCGGGAGCGCATGGAGAACGCCGAAGCCTGACGCGCTCGCGCGGAGGCACGAAGGACCGGGCCGGGATGCGAGTCACTGCCGCATGCCCCGGCCCGGTCCCGCCGTCCTTCCCGCATGTCCCGAGGAGCCCTGATGACCACGCCGGTCCTGCACACCGAACGACTCACGTTCCGCCCCCTACCGCCCCGAGGACGAGGACGCCTTCGTGGAGCTGCTGCGCGACGAGGAGGTCTGCCGCTGGATGGGCCAGGAACGCGTGCCCGAGGCGGACATCCGCACGCTGTTCCGCGCCATCCTCACCGACGTCTACCCGCAACGCCTGTTCGACGTGTGGGGGGTGTGGCAGGGGGAGACCTTCGTCGGACACGCGGAGGTGAAGAAGACCGGAAACGTCGACGGACACGAGCTGATCGCCGCCCTCGCGCCTGCGTACTGGGGCCGAGGGCTGGGCACCGAAGTGGTCCGCGGCCTGCTGCGCCACGCCGCGGACGACCTGGGCCTGAAAGAGGCCTACGGCATGGTCGGCGCCGACAACACCCCCAGCCTGGCCCTGTGCCGCCGCCTGGGTTTCCGGCACGTACGGGACGTGACCGGCGACGACGGCACCGTCACGAAGCTGCTGGTCATCTCGACGACGGACGCGTACGCCCAAGATCAGCACCCGGAATGACACCCTGCCGCCGCGCTGACGTCCGGGCCGCTTCGTCTCGGTGGAAACGGCCCGGGCGCTGCGAGTGATGCGACTTTTCCACGGACCCCCTTCCATCGATCGGAGGTGATACGCGGCGACTACCCCTACCCGTGAGACTCACACATCCCGGACGGGATTCGAGTGGTGGACGGGCGGTGCGGGACCACCGGCGTCCCGCGTCCGGGGCGGGTCAGCCGCCCGAGGGACCGGTCCAGCCCTCCCGCACCTGCCCGAGACGCACCCGCTGCGGGTGGTCGCCGACCGGGACGGACACGGTCTTCCCGCCGGTCGCGAAGTCGATCGCGGTGACCCGGTCGGCGCCGCTCTCGGAGACCACGCAGGACTTCCCGTCGCCGCTGACGGTCGCCCAGTACGGCTTGGAGACGGGGACCAGCGGGCCGTGCTCGAAGGTGTCGCGGTCGACGACGGTCGCGTAGTCGTCCATGGTGCCCGCCACGCACAGCTTGGCGCCGTCGGGCTTCATGGTGATGCCGTGGTGGCGCGAGTCGTTGACCCAGGTGGTGCGGTCCTCGCCGGTGGCCGGGTTCTTCGGCAGGGTCTTGACGCGGCTGATCCGGTCGGTGGCGACGTCGTACTCGAAGAAGCCGTTGAAGAACGACACCTGGAAGTACAGCTTCGACTCGTCGGGGGAGAAGGCGGCGGGGCGGACCGCGTCGGAGTACTCCGTGAAGCCGGCCGCGTCCAGCCGCTCCCGCATGTCGATGACCCTGACCTGCTGGAACGTCCGGGCGTCGACGACGGTGATCTTGCGGTCGCCCTTCGTCCAGTCCAGCCAGGGCGCGTCCAGGTCGGTGTTCACCTCGCCGATGGACATGTTCCAGATGTACCGGCCGTCCCGGCTGAACACGTTCTCGTGCGGCTTGTCGCCGGTCTTGAAGGCGCCGACCTCCTCGCCGGTCTCGATGTCCAGGACGTGCACGGTGTTGGACGTCGAGGCGGAGACGGCGACGCGTGTGCCGTCGGGGGAGACCGCCATGTGGTCGGAGCGGTAACCGGACACCGGGAAGCGCCAGTTGACGCGTCCGGTGGCGAGGTCGAGGGAGACGACGTCCGCGAAGCTGGGCCGGGAGACCACCACCGAGGTGCCGTCCGGGGTGGAGTACATGTCGTCGACGAACTGGTCGTGGCCCTCGCCGACGGTGTTGCGGATGGCCATGAAGTAGATCCAGCGGACCGGGTTGGCGTTGATCTCGGCCATCCGCCGGTCCTTGTCGGGGATCACGTTGATCCGGCCGATCCGTCCGAAGTCACCGCCGGACTCGATGACGTCGGCGGTGCCGTCCCAGTTGTTGCCCACGAACAGCACCTCCCGCAGGTCCGCGGAGGGAGTCTGTCCGGCGGCGCTCGCGACGGCGCCGGGGGCGGTGAGAGTCAGGGCGACGGCGGCGGCGAGGGTGCACAGCTGCCTGCTGCGGATCGGCATGGCGGGGTCTCCTCTACGGGTGGGGCACCATGATCGGGACATGCCAAAACGGAAGGATGAATCTGAACAGACGTGCTTTCAGATTGAACTTACTGAAAAGTAAGGACGGTCGGGGGTTCTCCACAAGACCGCGGACACGACAAAATCGCCGGACGCGGGGAAAGGAGAACCGGTGGCGGGCAGACTGAGCGCACCGAGCGGCCGGTACGCCGGGAAGTCCGCCGAGGAGCGGAAGGCCGAACGGCGCCGGCGCTTCCTCGACGCGGCCCTCGAACTCTTCGGCGCGGGACCCGGCTACCGGTCCACCACCGTCGCCGCCCTCAGCGAGGCCGCCGGGCTGTCCACCCGTCAGTTCTACGAGGAGTTCCGCACCCTGGAGGACGTTCTCGCCGCGCTGCACCTCCAGGTCAACGACTGGGCCGAGGCGGCGGTGGTCGCCGCGGCGGCCGGGACGGCGGACGCGCCGCTCGCCGAGCGCGCCGCCGCGATCTTCCGCGCCTACGCCGCCGCCGTCACCCGCGACCCGCGCCGCATCCGCATCGCCTTCGTCGAGATCATCGGCGTGAGCCCGCGCCTGGAGGAACAGCGGCTGGCCCGCCGCGCCCGCTGGGTCGACCTGATCTGCGCCGAGGCGGATGCGGCCGTCGCCCGGGGTGAGGCCGCGCCCCGCGACCACCGCCTCGCCGCGACCGGCTTCATCGGCAGCGTCAACGGGCTGCTGCACGACTGGAACGCGGGGTGGGTCGAGGCCACCCTCGACGAGGTCGTGGACGAACTGGTCCGCCAGCTCCTGGCGGTCCTCCGCCCGCCGGAGACGCCGTCCGGTTGACGGAGAGTCAGCCGGCCGGACTGCTCGGCCCTTCCCGTCCGGCACCCCCGGCCGGCGAGGACACGGTCGGGCTGCGCGTCCTCGCCGGCGCACCTCCGCCGCGTCACACGGGCGCGTCCCCGGCGTGGTCCGCGCTGCGGAACGCCGGCCTCCGCCCGACGGCGCCCGAATGCGCCGACGCGACGAGGACGAGGGCCCCTGGTGTCACTCGTCCCACGCCTGGATCAACACCTGCCCCGTGATCTTGCCGTCGCGCAACGTCAGCATGGACTCCGAGAGCACCCGCACGCCGTCCGGGTAGCGGCAGCTCTCGCAGTAGGCGGCGTGATCGCCCTGCATGACGCATGCCTCCAGCGCGTGCGTCATGTCGCGGCTGTAGACGTCGTCCAGCATCGCGGCGATCTCGTCCTTGCCGTGCAGCACCTTCGGGTGGCTCGGCCCGCTGACGTGGTCCACGACGCGCAGTTCCGCGTCGTCCGCGTAGAGCGACTTCAGCATCTCCGGCGTGTCCGCCTCGATGCCCCGGCGCAGGGTGTCGGTACCGAACACGGGCTGTGCCGCGGTCGTCATGATGACCCACCTCCTCGGGAGGCCCCGGGCCCGGAATCAGGCCTCGCGGGCCTCACCTACGAGCGTCCTCCCTGGAGCGGCCCCGGGCAAGCGTGGCGCCCGGCAGCCGGGGCCTGCCGGCCGGGGGCCCGCATCGGGGCCGACCGCGCTGCCCTCACCCTCTCGGGTCCGCCGTGGCCAAGAACTGCGTGGCCGCCAGCTCCGCGTACAGCGGATCCTCGGCGACCAGCTCCCGGTGCGTCCCCACCGCCCGCACGCGCCCCGCGTCCATCACCACGATGCGGTCCGCCGCCGTCACGGTCGACAGGCGGTGGGCGACCACCAGCACCGTCGTCGTGCGGGCGACGTCCGCGACCGTGTCCCGCAGCGCCGCCTCGTTCACCGCGTCCAGCTGCGACGTCGCCTCGTCCAGCAGGAGGAGGCGCGGGCGGCGGAGCAGCGCGCGGGCGATGGCGACCCGCTGGCGTTCGCCGCCGGACAGCTTGGTGCCGCGGTGGCCGACGAGGGTGTCGAGCCCTTGCGGCAGCCGGGCGACGAGCCCGTCCAGCCGGGTCGTCTTCAGCACCCGCGTCAGCGTGCTCCCGTCCGCGTCCGGGTTGCCCAGCAGCAGGTTGTCCCGGAGGGAACCCGACAGCACGGGCGCGTCCTGCTCGACGTACCCGATCGCCGCCCGCAGCTCCGGCAGGTCCCACTCGGCGAGGTTCCGGCCGTCGACGGTGATCACGCCGGACTCCGGGTCGTAGAACCGCTCGATGAGGGAGAACACCGTGGTCTTGCCCGCGCCGGACGGCCCGACGAACGCGGTCAGCCCCTGCGCGGGCACCGTGAACGTCACCCCGTGGTGAACGTAGGGCAGGTCGTCGGCGTAGCGGAACCGTACGTCCTCGAAGGCGACGGCCGCCGGCGCGGCGCCGGGCGACGGCAGCGCGGCGGGCGGCGCCGCCGGTTCGGCGGGCAGCAGCAGCGCCTCCTGGATCCGGGCGAGCGCCGCGCTGCCCGCCTGGTACTGCGTGACCGCGCCGACGACCTGCGAGATCGGCGCCATCAGGTAGAACACGAACAGCAGGAACGCCACCAGCGTCCCGATGTCGATGGCCCCGGTCGCCACCCGCGCCCCGCCCACCGCCAGCACCGTGATGAACGCGAGCTGCATCGCCAGCCCCGCCGTGTTGCCCGCCGCGGCCGACCACTTGGCGGCCCGCACGCTCATCCGCCACGACTCGCGCGCCGCGTCGTGCAGCCTCCGCTCCTCCCGCGGCTCGGCGCCGGACGCCTTCACCGTGCGCAGCGCGCCCAGCACCCGCTCCAGCGTCGCCCCCATCACGCCCACCGCGTCCTGCGCCTGCTTCGACGCCCGCCGGATCCGCGGCACGACCACCCCGAGCAGCGTCCCCGCCAGCGCGAGCACGCCCAGCGTGACCGCCAGCAGCACCGGCTCCACGTAGCCCATCAGCGCCACGGTGGCGATCAGCGTGAGCCCGCCCGTGCCCAGCCCGATCAGCGAGTCGGTGGTCACCTCCCGCAGCAGCGTGGTGTCGGAGGTGATGCGGGCCATCAGATCGCCCGGCTTGGTGCGGTCCACGGCGGCGATCCGCAGCCGCAGCAGATACGACGACAGCGTGCGCCGCGCCCCCAGCACCACCGACTCCGCCGCGCGCCGCAGCACGTACGAACCCACCGCGCCCAGCACCGTGTTGCCGATCACCAGCGCCGACATCAGCAGCAGCGCCCCGGTGACGGCCCGGTCGTGCGCGAGGTCGTCGATCAGCTCCCGCGCCACCAGCGGCAGCGCCAGCCCCGTCGCGCCGGTCACCAGCGACAGCAGGGCGCCGCCCAGCAGCGCCCCGCGGTGCGGCCGTACGTACGACAGCAGCAGCCGCCAGGCGGGCGGGCCGGACCGGTCCTCTGCGATGCTCACATGCCCCCCTCGGCGTCGGACGGACGTTCAGGCTACGTCGCCCGGGCGGACGCACCGCACGGTGGGCGGCGGAGCCGATCATTCCCGCGTAGGGTCGGGAGACGACGGGGGAGACGGACCCGGCCGACGAAGGAGTCAGCAGCATGGCGCAGGAAGTACGCGGCGTGATCGCACCCGGCAAGGACGAGCCGGTACGGATCGAGACGGTCGTCGTGCCCGACCCGGGACCCGGCGAGGCGGTCGTACGCGTCCAGGCCTGCGGGGTGTGCCACACGGACCTGCACTACAAACAGGGCGGCATCAACGACGACTTCCCCTTCCTCCTCGGCCACGAGGCCGCGGGCGTCGTCGAGTCGGTGGGCGACGACGTGACCGACGTGGCGCCCGGGGACTTCGTGATCCTCAACTGGCGCGCCGTGTGCGGCCATTGCCGCGCCTGTCTGCGCGGACGCCCCTGGTACTGCTTCGACACGCACAACGCTCAGCAGAAGATGACCCTGACCGACGGGACGGAGCTGTCCCCGGCGCTCGGCATCGGCGCCTTCGCGGAGAAGACCCTGGTCGCCGCCGGACAGTGCACCAAGGTCGACCCGGCCGTGGCGCCGCAGGTCGCCGGGCTGCTCGGCTGCGGTGTGATGGCCGGCATCGGCGCCGCGATCAACACCGGCAATGTGGGCCGCGGCGACTCGGTCGCCGTCATCGGCTGCGGCGGCGTCGGCGACGCGGCGATCGCCGGCTCCCGGCTGGCCGGCGCGGCGAAGATCATCGCCGTGGACATCGACGACCGCAAGCTGGAGACCGCCCGCTCCATGGGCGCCACCCACACCGTCAACTCCCGCACGAGCGACCCCGTCGAGGCGATCCGCGACCTCACCGGCGGCTTCGGCGCCGACGTCGTCATCGAGGCCGTGGGCCGCCCCGAGACCTACCGGCAGGCGTTCTACGCCCGCGACCTGGCCGGCACCGTCGTCCTGGTCGGCGTGCCCACCCCGGACATGAAGATCGAGCTGCCGCTCCTCGACGTCTTCGGCCGTGGCGGCTCCCTCAAGTCCTCCTGGTACGGCGACTGTCTGCCGTCCCGCGACTTCCCGATGCTGATCGACCTGCACCTCCAGGGCCGCCTGGACCTCGGCGCGTTCGTCACCGAGACCATCGCCCTGGACGAGGTGGAGAAGGCGTTCGAGCGGATGCACCGCGGCGACGTGCTGCGCTCGGTGGTGGTGCTGTGATGACCGCCCGCATCGAACGGCTCGTCACCTCCGGCCGGTTCAGCCTCGACGGCGGCACCTGGGACGTCGACAACAACGTGTGGATCGTGGGCGACGACCACGAGGCCGTCGTCATCGACGCCGCCCACGACGCCGACGCCATCGCCGAGGCGGTGGGCGACCGGCGCCTGACCGCCATCGTGTGCACCCACGCCCACAACGACCACATCGACGCCGCCCCCGCCCTCGCCGAGCGCACCGGCGCCATGATCTGGCTGCACCCCGACGACCTCACGCTGTGGAAGCAGACCCACCCGGACCGCGACCCCGACGCCTGGCTGGCCGACGGGCAGGTCATCGAGGCCGGCGGCGCCGACCTCACCGTGCTGCACACCCCCGGACACGCGCCGGGCGCGGTCTGCCTGTACGACCCGGGGCTGGGCACCGTGTTCACCGGCGACACCCTCTTCCAGGGCGGGCCCGGCGCCACCGGACGTTCCTTCTCGCACTTCCCGACGATCATCGACTCCATCCGGGACCGGCTGCTCACCCTGCCGCCCGGGACGAAGGTGCTCACCGGCCACGGCGACCCGACCACGATCGGCGCCGAGGCCCCGCACCTGGACGAGTGGATCGCCCGGGGCCACTGAGCGGGACGCCACGCGCCCGGACGCACCGGCGGGCGCGTGGCGGGTGAACCCGCCGGCGCGCCGGACGGTCCTCGCCGAAAAGACGACAGAGGATGTCCGGCTTACCCGTCAGGCTCGTCTTCGTCGTCGGACGGGACACGGGAACGGAAGGCCGGGAACACATGACACAGCCGTTGCGGAACAAGGTCGCGCTGGTGGCCGGGGCGACCCGGGGAGCGGGACGGGGCATCGCCGTGGAACTCGGCGCGGCGGGCGCCACCGTGTACGTCACGGGCCGCACCACCCGCGCCCGCCGCTCCGAGTACGACCGGCCCGAGACGATCGAGGACACCGCGGACCTGATCACCGGGGCGGGCGGCCGGGGCGTCGCCGTCCCCACCGACCACCTGGACCCGGCCCAGGTGAAGGCGCTCGTCGACCGGATCGCCGCCGAACAGGGCCGTCTCGACGTCCTCGTCAACGACATCTGGGGCGGCGAGACCCTCTTCGAGTGGGACGCGCCCGTCTGGGAGCACGACCTCGACAAGGGGCTGCGGCTGCTGCGCCTCGCGGTGGAGACCCACGCGATCACCAGCCACCACGCCCTGCCGCTGCTGCTGCGCCACCCGGGCGGGCTGGTCGTCGAGGTGACCGACGGCACGGCGGACTACAACCGCGACCACTACCGGGTCTCCTTCTTCTACGACCTCGCCAAGTCCTCGGTGCTGCGCATGGCGTTCGCCCTCGGTCACGAACTCGGCCCGCGCGGCGCGACCGCCGTCGCGCTCACCCCCGGGTGGCTGCGCTCGGAGATCATGCTCGACCACTTCGGGGTGCGGGAGGACAACTGGCGCGACGCGCTGGAGAAGGCGCCGCACTTCGCCATCTCCGAGACCCCGCGCTATGCGGGCCGCGCCGTCGCCGCGCTCGCCGCCGACCCCGGCGTGGCCCGCTTCAACGGCGCCTCCGTGTCCAGCGGGAGCCTCGCCCAGGAGTACGGCTTCACCGACCTCGACGGCAGCCGCCCCGACGCCTGGCGCTACCTGGTCGAGGTGCAGGACGCGGGCCGCCCCGCCGACGTCACCGGCTACCGCTGACCCGCCCGGCGTCCACGGGGCGGAAAACACCTGCCGCGGTGATCGCCCGGGCGGCTACCGTCCCTCCATGACGACTGGGACAGGACGATTCGCGGGGTACGGGGTCCTCATCACCGGGGCGGCGCGCGGTATCGGAGCCGCCACCGCGGCACGGTTCGCCGAGGAGGGCGCGCGCGTCCTGATCGCGGACGCCGACCCGGAGGCGGGGGAGCGCACGGCGCGACGGCTGCGCGACCGCGGACTCGCGGTGGAGGCGGTCGCCTGCGACGTGACCGGCCAGGCGTCGGTCGAGGCGGCGGTGGCCCACGCCGTACGACGCTTCGGCTCGCTGGACGTGCTGGTGAACAACGCCGCACACTGCACCCCCGACGCGCCCCGCTTCGAGGACGAGCCCGAGGAGGAGTGGGCGGCGGACCTGGACGTCACCCTCACCGGCGCCTACCGCTGCTGCCGCGCCGCCCTGGCGCACCTGGAGGCGTCCGGCAGGGGCGCCGTCGTCACCGTCGGTTCGGTCAACGGGCTCCAGGACTTCGGCAACCACGCCTACAGCGCCGCCAAGGCGGGTCTGATCTCCCTCACCCGCACCCTCGCCGGCCACGCGGGACCCCGGGGCGTCCGGGTCAACCTCGTCGCGCCGGGCACGGTCCGCACCCGCGCCTGGGACGGCCGCGACGACGACCTGGCGGCGGTCTCCCAGGTCTACCCCCTGCGCCGGATCGGCGAGCCGGAGGACGTCGCGGCGGCCGTGACCTTCCTCGCGTCCCGTGACGCGGCCTGGATCACCGGCGCCACCCTGGTCGTCGACGGCGGCATCACGGCCGTCAACCACGGCTTCCACCGGGCCGTGGACCACACCGGGCGGTGACCGGCCCCGCATCCCGCGGGGCGCCGTGTGACGCGACTCACGCCGAAGCGCCCGCCGTGACGGACATAACGGTCCGGTCGCGGGTACAACCGATTTCCCCCGTTCGCCGTCTACCTGGCAGAGTGCGCGGTCCAGCGCACGTTTCCGCGGGAGAGGCATAACGGACCATGGGGGACATAAGAACACGGGGTGTCGTCGCCCTGGGGGTCACCGCACTGGTGGCCCCGCTCACGCTCGTGCTCGGCGCGTCGCCGGCTCAGGCCGCGAGCTGCACCACCTCGGCGGGGCCGTACCAGAAGAAGGTCGAGAAGTTCCTCGGCCGCCCGGTCGACGGCAAGCAGTCCGCCGCCGACTGCAAGGCCATCCAGGCCTTCCAGAACAAGCACGGCATCAGGCCCAACATCGGGTACGCCGGCCCCGTGACCTGGGGCGTGATGGACCTGATGAACAAGCAGAGGGCCGTCGGGAAGAACCCGAACAAGGCGGGCAAGTGCCCCACCAACAAGGGGCGCATCGCCTGCGTCAACCTCACGCTCCAGCTGAGCTGGATCCAGGACGGCAAGAAGCTCGTCTACGGGCCGGTCGCGGTCCGCACCGGACGCAACGGGTACGAGACCCGCACCGGCCTGAAGAAGGTCTACTGGCGGAACAAGAACCACGTCTCGACCATCTACGACGTGCCGATGCCGTACAGCCAGTTCTTCGACGGCGGTCAGGCGTTCCACTCGGTCGGCGTCAGCATGTGGAACCCGCCCGGCTCCCACGGCTGCGTGAACATGACCAAGACCGCCGCCAAGAAGTACTGGTCGCTGCTGAAGAAGGGTGACGACGTCTACGTGTACGGCCGCAAGCCGGGCACCTGAGACTCGCCGGCGCCCGGTCTCCGGGCCGGGCGCCCCCGCGCCGTCGAGGGTGTGAACTCGCCCACCTTGCAGGGCAGATGGACGTGATCAGCAACACGTCCGAATTGCCCGATGGGCGTGCGTTTACTCACAGCGTCTTCACCTCGGGGGCCGTATGCTTCACGGTATGTCCACCAGTGTTGAACCCTCCTCCGAGCGATCGGCTGCCGAGGTCAACGAGGAGATCCGGGCCCTGTGGCTCCGGTCGGGCGGGACACTCAGCGTCGAACAGCGCGAGGAGTACCAGCGCCTGGTCCAGGAGTGGGCCTCGGCCCTCCCGCAGGCGGCCAAAGCAGCCTGACGACCGGCCTCGGCATCACGATCGGGCACCCGTGACCGCACGGGTGCCCTTCACGCTTCACCCCCAGGTCGCCGAGTACTGCCTCCGGTACGCCTTGCGGTCCTGCTCGGCCCTGATCCAGCGCGACGCCACCAGCGCCACCAGGCTCCCGCCCATCACCAGCAGCCCCGGACCCACGTTCCGCGGGTCGGCCAGCCGCGACACCAGCGTCGACGGGTCGGGCAGGATGCCCCGCACCGGCGTCGACGACCCCGGCGTGGCCGCGTCCGGCGCCGCCGCGCCCTGCGCCTGCGACGGCGCCGGGGAAGGGCTCCCGCCGTCCGCCTCGGGCGCCACGATCAGCTTCAGGTCCAGGTCCGCCAGCGCCTTCGTCACCGGCTGGAAGTACGTGATGCCGCCCGAGCGGCAGTCGCCGCTGCCGCCGGAGGTGACGCCGAGCGCGATCCCCTCGGAGAACATCGGCCCGCCGCTGTCCCCGGGTTCCGCGCACACGTCCGACTCGATCAGCCCGCCGACGGTCCCCTCCGGGTAGTTGACCGTCACGTCGAGCGCGGTCACCTCCCCGTCGCGCAGTCCGCTGGTGCTGCCGCTGCGGAAGATCCGCTGCCCCACCGCCGGGTCGGCCACCCCGGTGATCCGCACGCCCTTGCCGCCGCCCACCGCGACCACCCCGGCGTTCTCGCCCGCCTTGCCGCCGTCGTACGCGATCAGCGAGTAGTCGTCGCCCGGAAAGCTGCCGCCGACGGTGGTGCCGACCTTCCGCCGGCCCCCGTCGTCGGAGAACCACACCGAACCCTGCGGCCCGCAGTGCCCGGCGGTGAGGATGAACTCCCGCCGCCCGTCGGTGACGTTGAACCCGGCCGAGCAGCGGCCCGCCGTCGACAGCACGGGCAGCCCGCCGGCCAGACGGGTGGTGAAGGTGCCCTCGACCCGCTCCATGCGGACGAAGTCGCCGATGCCGTCGGCCACTTCGGTGAGCGACGACCAGTCGTCCGCGGACACCGTGCTGTCCCCGCGCACCACCACCTGGTTCGACCGGTAGTCCTTCATCCAGGCCGTGCCGGGCACCCGCGGGGCCGAACTCAGCGTCCTCGTCGCGGAGTCGAAGTCGTCCATGCTGTGCCGCACCATCTTCGGCTCGGCGCCCGCCGCCCGCACCTCGGCCGCCGCCTCCTCGTCGGTGACCGCGACGACCGTCCGGCCGTCCTCGCCGACCCAGCTGCCCGCCGTACGCGACGTGCCGAGCCGCTGGACCAGGCCGGCGCCCGGACCGGCCGCGTCCCCGCCCGCGGGGGAGGCGGTGGAGAACGGGACGGCGTCGGGCGCGCCGGGCTCACTCGCCACGGCGTGCGTGACCATCGTGCCGCCCAGCAGGAGTCCGCCGACGGCCGCCAGCCGTGTCACTCGCCGGACCACCCGTCGTCGTGCGTGCCTCATGCATCGCTCCAGAACCTCGACAGCGCGGTGCGCGCACCGCGGGGGTCTCCCTCGAGCAGAGCGCCCCTGGTCCATACGGCCGCGGAGCCCGTCGTGTTCAGCGCGGGCGGAACCGTGTTCGCCTCAGCCGCGCGCCCGCACCGAGGAGTCGGGCGCGGACAGGCCCAGCGCGACCGCCGTACGGTCGTCGCCCCACACCGACGCCGGATCGACGTAGGGACGCAGCAGCGCGGTGAGGCCCGGGTCGCCGTTCCCGCGCAGCGCGTCGCCGGCCGCCTTGCGGGCGATCCCGGCGAGGAAGTCCGCCAGCTGCACCCGCGGGTCGTCCCGAGCGACGACCAGCCGCAGCTCCGCCAGGGCGACGCCGGACCGCCGGGCGGTCTCCTCGATCCACGCGATGCGCTCGGGCGTCAGCAGGTTCTGCCGGTCGTGCACCAGCCGTACCGGCCGCCGTCCGGGACCGCTCCAGTACGCGGCCGTGGCGACGATCGCCGGGAGCAGCGGGTTGAGGACGGGGATGCGCGCCGCGGGGCCGTCCAGCAGCCCCGCCCGGTAGGCCTCGGCCCGCCCGCGCCCCGCCGCCAGCCGCTCCAGCGCCGGGCCGGCGTCCGTACCGGCGTGCGTCCGGCGCAGCTCGTCCAGGGTCTCGAAGAACAGCGGGACGGAGGACCCCGGCTCCGCCCCGTTGCGGGTGCGCAGCAGCCGGTTGGCCACGGACAGGAACCGCCGCCGGTCCTCCGCACCCAGTGCCTCCCGCACCGCGCGGTACAGCTC
Organism: Streptomyces albogriseolus; assembly: GCA_014650475.1. Taxonomy (GTDB): domain Bacteria; phylum Actinomycetota; class Actinomycetes; order Streptomycetales; family Streptomycetaceae; genus Streptomyces; species Streptomyces albogriseolus. Next base: position 340,365 of record BMVA01000001.1, on the reverse strand, counting down.
CGCCGCCGCGCCCGGGTCGTCGAGCAGCACGCCGGCCAGCCGGTCCACCACGAAGAAGGACTTCTCGGTGAGATGCACGCGCGCGGCGCCGTGCAGCGGCCCGCCCGGCGCGAGGAACCACTCCAACACCGTCCGGTGCTTCTCCCGCAGCAGATGGGTCGCCTTGTACTCGGTGGCCGGGGAGCGGATCCGGTCGCGGATCTCCCGCAGTGACCGGGCCGCCTCCGGCACGGGGACGTGGACACCGGCGTGCGCGAACACATCGGTGTTCCCGCCGGTCAGGTTCTCGCCGTCCGACCCCGACTCGTCGCAGGCGATCTCCCGTGCCGCCCCGTCGCCGTTGCCGGGCGGCGCCCCGGAATCCTGATGTGGGTCCACACCACGCCCCCTATCGTGTGCTCCATGACCAGGATCCCGCACGATACGTCCGGTGAACCGAATCCGCTCAAGGCCTTCTCCCTGGATCAGCTGCGCCGCCGCACCAGCATGAAGTGGCGTACGTACCCCGACGACGTCCTCCCGGTATGGGTGGCCGAGATGGACGTGGAGCTGCCCGGACCGGTCGTCCGCGCGGTCACCGACGCGCTGCGGTCCGGCGACACCGGCTATCCCGCCGGGACCGCCTACGCCGAGGCGCTGGCCTCCTTCGCCGGCAAGCGGTGGGGCTGGTCCGGGCTCGCCGTGGAGCGCACCGCGATCGTGCCGGACGTGATGCTGGGCGTGGTCGAGATGCTCCGGCTGGTCACCGGGCCCGGCGACCCGGTCGTGGTGAACCCCCCGGTCTACCCGCCCTTCTACAACTTCGTACGGCACGCGGACCGCCGGATCGTCGAAGCCCCGCTCGGCGCGGACGCGCGGCTCGGCCTGGACGTCCTGGAGCGCGCCTTCCGCGGGGCGACCGAGGGCGGCGGCCGGGCCGCGTACCTGCTGTGCAGCCCGCACAACCCCACCGGCACGGTGCACACCGCCGAGGAGCTGACCGCCGTGGCGGCGCTCGCCGAGCGGTACGGCGTCCGGGTCGTCGCCGACGAGATCCACGCGCCCCTGGTGTTCGGCGGCGCGCGCTTCGTGCCGTACCTGAGCGTGCCCGGCGGTGAGCGCGGACTGTCGCTGATGTCGGCGTCGAAGGCGTGGAACCTGGCCGGGCTCAAGGCGGCCCTCGCGGTCGCCGGGCCCGGCGCGGGCGACGACCTGGCCCGGATGCCGGAGGTGGTCGGCCACGGCCCGAGCCATGTCGGCATCCTCGCCCACACCGCCGCCCTGCGCGACGCCACCGGCTGGCTGGACGCCCTGCTCGACGGCCTCGACGCCAACCGACGGCTGCTCGCCGAACTCCTCGCCGAGCACCTGCCGGCCATCCGGTACCGCCCGGGCGACGCCACCTACCTCGCCTGGCTGGACTGCCGGGACCTCGGCCTGGGCGACGACCCCGCCGAGGCGTTCCTCCGGCACGGGCGGGTGGCGCTCACCGACGGGCCGTCCTTCGGCACGGGCGGCGCGGGCCACGCCCGGCTGAACCTCGCCGCCTCGCCCGAGGTGCTCACCGAGGCGGTGCGGCGGATGGCGGCCGCCGTGAGCGCGGCGGGCGGCGCCCGTGGCTGACGCCGCCTTCGCCCACCCCCGGCTCGCCGCCCTCTACGACCCGCTCGACCCCGACCGCGGCGACCTCGACGCCTATCTGCGCATGGCGCGCGAGTTCGGCGCCCGCCGGGTCCTCGACATCGGCTGCGGCACGGGCGTGTTCGCACTGCTCCTCGCGGACGAGGGGATCGACGTGGTGGGCGTCGACCCGGCCGGCGCCTCCCTCGACGTCGCCCGCGCCAAGCCGGGCGCCGGGCGCGTCCACTGGATCGAGGGAGACGCGACGGACCTGCCGCCGCTCACCGCCGACCTGGCCACCATGACCGCCAACGTCGCCCAGGCGATCGCGGAGCCCGGCGCCTGGCAGGCCACCCTGCGCGGCGCCCACGCGGCCCTGCGCCCCGGCGGCCGCCTGGTCTTCGAGACCCGCGACCCGGCCCGGCGCGCCTGGGAGACCTGGACCCGTGAACAGTCGTACGTCCGCGCCGGCGTGCCCGGCGCCGGCACGGTGGAGAGCTGGCACGAAGTGACCGCCGTGGACGGTCCGTTGGTCTCGTTCCGCACGACGTACGTGTTCGCGTCGGACGGCGAGGTGCTGACCTCGGACTCGACCCTGCGGTTCCGGGAGCGTGAGGAGGTCGAGGCGGACCTCGCGGACCACGGCTACGAGCTGGAGGACGTACGGGACGCACCCGACCGCCCCGGACGGGAGTTCGTGTTCGTGGCCCGCCGCCCGTGGCGCCAGGACAACCCCCGGCGGAATATGCGGGAGCGGGCCTAGACTTGACCCATGGACAACGCGTTGCGGGACCGGCTCGGGGCGGGGAAGTACCTGCTGCTCACCAGCTACCGGAAGAACGGCACGCCGGTGGCCACCCCGGTGTGGGTGGTGCGCGACGGCGACGCGCTGGGCGTGTGGACCGCCGCCGACTCGTGGAAGGTCAAGCGGATCCGCGCCCGCGGGGACGTCCTCGTGGGACCCTGCGACCTGCGCGGCAACCCGACCGGCGACCAGATCCCGGCCACCGCGGAGATCTGCGACGCGGCCACGACCGCGCGCTACCGGCAGCTGATCGCCCGCAAGTACGGGCTGATGGGCCGCCTCACCCTGCTGGGCAGCCGGCTGCGCCGGGGCGTGGACGGCACGGTGGGCATCCGCGTCACCCTCTGACCCCAGCCCCCGCCGGCGGACGTCGAGGCTGTCAGGTCCAGGCCCGCAGCGGCTCGTCCACCAGCTGGAACACCGGTTCGCCGCGCACCGGGTCCTCGGCGGTCGACAGCCGCACCCGGTCGCCGCTGTGGACGCCGATCGGCGGGCCCATGACCCGGCCCCGCACCACGAACCCCTCGGCCATCTCTATCAGCGACACATTGCGCGCCGCCGGGGTGTTGCGGTGCAGCACCGTCGAGTGGCGCACCGTGCCGAAACCCGCGCTGCGTTCGGTGCGCAGGTCGCTGCCCTGACACACCGGGCACAGCAGCCGGTGGTACATCGCCGTGCCGCACCAGGTGCAGCGCTGGAAGAGCATGGCGTCCTGGTCGGTGCTCCGCCCTTCGCGGCCCTGCGGTTCGAGCAGGCGCGTGGAGCCGGCTGCCTGCTGAGCGACGCTCCCTGAGAAGTGGTACACGCTGGTCAACTCCCTGCACTCGGCCGGACTTCCACGTGCACGGTCCCGCCCGGGCACGCGACTGCCCGGTGGCCGCGCCACCGCGCACGGCCACAGAGTATGGCACTGAGTGCCACGAGTAAAGGCACTCAGTACCCTCTTCTGTGGAGTGAGAGCCGGTTCCGAAAACCTCCGGAACTTGACGGGTACGGGACGGGTCTGGGTTCGCGAAGGCCGGGCATACGGGCAACACCCCTACGGAAGGAGCTCGTTCATGCTCGGCATAGTGGCGGCGGTGCTGTTCTTCATCGCCTTCCTGATCAATGCGGCGGACATCGCGACCAACGACGTGTTCTCCTCGGTGAACGTGATGCTGCTGGGGCTGACCGCCCTGGCCCTGCACGTCGCCGGCATCGGGGCGGGCCGGCCCCGCAGACGCTGACCCTCTGACGTGCGGCGACGGACGACCTGCGGAACGGTGGCGGGCAGAGCGATGAACGCCGACCGCCACCGGGCCGGCCCCGCCGCACCCCCGAGGAGTCGGACGTCCGCACCCGGCTGCCTTCGGGCGTTCCGCACACCCGTGTCATTCTCGCGGGCGTACGCCGTCGCCCCGAGGAGCCCCGATGCCCGCCACCCGCCCCCGCCTCCTGTACGTCACCGATCTGGCCTACCCGGCCCGCGGGCGGCGGTACTGCGACGAGGACATCCTTCTCACCTCCCGGCTGCGCGAGGAGTTCGACCTCGCTCTCTGCCATCCGCGGGACGCCGCCGCGCTGATGGGCGGATTCGACGCGGTCGTCGTGCGGAACAGCGGGCCCGTGCTGGGGTACCTCGACGCCTACGAGGACTTCCGCGCGCGGGCGCTCGCCGCCGGTACGCCCGTCTACAACCCGCTCACCGGGCAGGGGGACATGGCCGGCAAGCAGTACCTGCTGGACCTCACCGACGCCGGCATGCCGGTCATCCCCACCGTCGGCCGGCCCGAGGACCTCCACCGGCTGCCCCGCGCGGAGCGGTACGTCGTCAAGCCGCGGCTCGGCGCGGACTCGCACGGGCTGCGGATCGTCCCCGCCGCCGAGGTGTCCGTGCCCGCCGACGGCGACGTCCTCGTGCAGCCGTACGTCGACTTCGCCTACGAGGTCTCGTTCTACTTCGTCGACCACGACTTCCAGTACGCCCTCCACGCCCCGGACCCCGCCGCGCGCTGGCGCCTGGAGCCCTACCGGCCCACCCCCGGTGACCTGGACTTCGCCCGGCGGTTCGTCGAGTGGAACTCCCTCGGCCACGGCATCCAGCGGGTCGACGCCTGCCGGGCGCCGGGCGGGGAGCTGCTGCTGGTCGAGCTGGAGGACCTCAACCCCTATCTGTCGCTCGACGCCCTCGACGACGCGACCCGGGACGCGTTCGTCGCCGCGATGACGGCGTCCCTGCACCGCTTCCTGCGGGAGAGCGGGGGCGCCCGCGGCTGAACCGGCCGGGCCCCGGTCGCGTATCTCTCGCCGTAGGCGGCTCAACTCCCGCGTCAGGCACGGAAGGAGAGCGATGTGACCACCGCACCGGGGTCCGGCCCCGAGGGGCCGCCCCTCGAACCCGTCCGTGTGCTGCGCGCGCGCCGCACCGACGCGCTCGCGGAGCTGTTCCGGGACGTCGAGCGGGGCGAAGGGGACCACGAGGAGGTGCCGCGGGACCGGTCTCCGGCCGGGGCGGAGGACGTCACGCAGGAGCTCCCGCCGGTACCGGGCGGTCCGCCGCCGGAGTTCGCCCGGCCGTCACGGTTGCGCCGGGCCGCGCCGGGCCTGGTGGTGGCCGTCGCCGCGCTGGCCGGGTTCGGCGGGGCGCTGCTCTTCACCGAGCGGCCCGCCGGCGACCGCGCCGCCGCACCGGCGTCTCCGCCGCCCGCGACCGCCGCCCCCGCGCCGCCGCGCACGGCCGCCCCCGCCGAGGACGGCTTCCTGCGCGAGGGCGACTCGGGCCCCGAGGTGACCGCCCTCCAGGAACGCCTGCTGCGCGTCCCCGACGTCTACCGCGACGGCACGACCGACGGCCGCTACGACGCGACGCTCCGCGAGGCGGTCGCCCGCTTCCAGCTCTGGTACGGCATCCGCGGCGACGAGACGGGCGTCTACGGCGACGACACCCGCCAGGCACTGGAGTCCCGCACGGGCGGGCCGGGGGGTGAGGACGCGGCGTAGACCCGGGACCCCGGGGCGCGCCCGGACCGGGTCGGCGGTCACGTCCGCCTCCCCGAGGCCGGGGCCTGCGGGCGCTCAGGGGCTCCGCAGGACAGGGCCGGGCACGTCCCTCGGGCTCAGCGGGGAGTCGGACCCCCGTGGATCGGGCCGTTGCGGGCGAGACCCCCAGTCCGGGACCGCGAACACGCCCCGGTTCCCGCGTCCGGACCCCCGGACGGCCACGTCCTCGCGCGGACCGGGGCCCGGCAGCCCCCCGCCTCCCCGCCCCTCACATTTCCCGCGGCACGCGAATGTCCAGCACGCACACATCGTCCCGCCGTTCGTCTTCCAGCATCACGTCCAGCAGCGCGCCCAGGGAGCCGGAGGTGTCCTCGGGATGGGCCGCCGCCGCGTCGGCGAGGCGGGTGAGGCCGGTGTCGATGCTCTCCAGGGGGCGCTCGACCAGGCCGTCGGTGTAGAGGAGGAGCCGGTCGCCCGGTTCGAGGCGGTGCTCGGTCTCCTCGAAGTACGGGGCCGGGGTCGCGCCCAGCAGCATGCCCCGGGGCCGGCGCAGATACGTCGCCTCGCCGCCGCGCAGCAGCAGTGGTGGCGGGTGGCCGGCCTGCGCCCATATCAGCCGGCGGTCGGCCGCGCGGTAGCGGGCGAGGACCATCGTCGCGGTGCGGCGCGCGTCCCGGGCGTGCAGCAGCAGCGAGTTGAGCCGGGACAGCGCGCCCGTGAGCGACGAGCCGGTGCTGACCATGCCCTTCGCGGTGAAGCGCAGCTGCGCCATCGTGGCGACCGCGTCCACGCCGTGACCGGCCACGTCCCCGATGACGAACAGGGCGTCCCCGTCGGGCAGCTCCACCGCGCTGAACCAGTCCCCGCCGACATGGATGCCGGCCTGCGCGGGCAGATACCCGACCTCGACGCGCAGCCCGGACAGGTCGATCACCTTGTCGGGCAGCGGCAGCAGCGCGTTCTGCAGCCGGGCCACCAGGATCCGCTCCGACTGGAGCACGTCGTGCTGGGTGAGGATCGCCCGCTCGCTCTCCACCAGCGCCAGTTCCGCCCGGCGCCGCGCGGTCAGGTCCTGCACGACCCCGTGCACCTCGAACGGGGCGCCGTGGGCGTCCGTCACCACCTCGGCGACCAGCCGCAGATGCCGTACGCCGCCCCCGCCGTGGATCCGGAACGGCGCGTCGAACGGCCGGCCCTCGCGCAGCAGCGTCTCGACGGCGGCCCGCAGCGCCGGCCGGTCCTCGGGCAGCGCGAGCCCGGGAAGGCCGTCGAGCCGCACCGGACCGTCCGCCGGGTCCCGGTCGAGGATCGCGAAGACCTGCGCCGACCAGGAGGCCTCGTCCCGCGCCAGGTTCCAGTTGGCCCAGCCGATGCTGCCCAGCCGCTGCAGCTCCGCCAGCCGCTGCTCCTGCCGGTCGGAGAAGGTGTGCCGCAGCCAGGCGACGACCAGCGCGTCCTCCAGGCGGGTCACCCGCACCGAGTAGGTGGCCGGCCCGAGGACGCCGTCCGCGGTCCCCTGGTGGGCGAAGGGCTCGCTCTCGTACGGCCCGCCGCCCGCCAGGGTGTCCAGCAGGCCCTGCCACACCGGCAGGTCCGCGAGGCCGGGCCGCACCTCCCGCAGCCGCCGTCCGGCCGGGTCGCCGGTGGAGCCGCCGAGGAGGTCGGCCGCCTGGGCGGTGGCCGCGTCGACGCGGAAGTCCTCCACCTCGCCCGAGGACGAGGTGACGGGGGTCAGCAGCATCGCCGGGACCGGCAGCGCCGCGAACAGCGACCGGACCGTGTCCGCCTCGGCCGCGCGGACCGGGACCGACGACGAGGTGAAGCCGCGCAGGCGTCCCGCACACAGCCGGACGACGCCCCGCAGATGCGCGCGGTCGCGAGAGGTGAAGGCGCCCGGGCGTCCGCGCAGCACGCCGATGCACACGTCGGAGCCGTCGCCGGCGCGCAGCGGCAGCCAGACCCGGGACTGCCACCGCTCGGGCGGCTCGCCGATCAGCAGATAGCGCGTGCTGTCCTCGGGGAAGTTCTCCAGCCAGCGGGGCTCACCGGAGCGCAGGGCCTCCACCACGGCCATCCCGCCGATGGGGGGCACCTGACGCCAGCGGGCGGCCAGCCCGTCGTCGATGCCGGCGTGCCCGGCGAGCTCCAGGCCGCCGCCGGACCGTCGGACGTAGATCATCACCGACTCCGCGTCCAGGTCCGGGGCGAGGTGCTCCAGCAGGTACTGGGCGAGCGCCTGGTGCGTGTCCGCGTGGACCAGGACGCGGCCGAGGCGGCTGAGGGCGTCGGCGACGTCGTCGGGTGCGGCGAAGGGCGCCGGGGCGTCATCGGCGGACGGGACGGCCGCCGCGGTCCCGGCGTCGCCCTGCGGGCGGGGTGCGGCCGCGTCGTCGCACGGGCGGGCCGGCTCGCCCAGGGTGACCCAGCACTCCTCCAGGAGAGTGCGGCGGGCGGCCGTGGCCCTCTGGTGCAGGAGCTCCTCGGCGGCGTCCGCGGTACAGCCGGCCAGAGCCATCACGACGCCCCTGGCGCGCTCCACGACGACCGTCGTGGCGGCCTGCTCGCGCAGCCGGTCCATCTCGGCGCGCAGTCGGGCGACGGCCCTGGCCGGTGCCGCCAGGTCCGGGACCGCGCCGGACTCGACCGGGGCAAAGCGATCGCTCTTCACGCACCGAGCATGGCACACCTGCATGTATGCGTTGGCCGCCTTCTTCGCTCCGCTTCCGGCCCCGGGCCCTGTGACGGCGGCCCGTACGGGCCCGCACGGGACCGGCCCGCGCGGTACGGGGACGGCACGGGGCCGGGCGGGCCCGCACGCGGGCTGGACGGAGTGCGCGCGCTCCGCGCGCGGGTCAGCGGGCGCTCTCGCCCAGGGCCCGGGTGACCGCCCGCACGCTCCGCGCGATGTGCTGGAGCTGCATCAGCTCGGCCGCGTACAGCTTGATCGCATGCTCGATGGCGCCCTCGTGCAGACCGAGCCGGGGCAGGTCCGCGCGGGCGGTCTGCAGCGCGGTGCGCGCCACCCGTATCTCGTGCTCGACCTGGATCTGGGCGTGCCGGGCCAGCAGCACGGGGTGCCGGACGAACGCCGGGTAGCTCGCGTAGCGCGCCGGCACCAGCTCGCGCAGCCACTTGGCGGCCGAGCGTTCCCAGTCGTAGCTCCCGGGGGTCTTGACCTGGCAGGGCCAGTCGGGTCCGAGGCGCGTGGACGTCAGAGGCATGATCTTCGCTTCCGGATGTACGGCGTCGCCGGCGCGGGCGACGGGGTGGGGCGGCCCCGGTCTAGGGGATGACCGGGACCGCCACGGGTGGCCGGGCAGGGGAAGCCCGGCCGAACACCCTGGCCGCCGGCGCGGGTGGAGGCCTGCGGCCCGAGTGGAGCGCGGTCCGGAGCGGCCGGGCCGCGATCCGTGAGCAGTATTTATATATGCCGTCCGCTTGGCAAGACGCATGAAAACATTCATGCCTTATTCAAAGTGCGCGACGCGCGCCGCGAGGGCCGCGAACCGGGGCGGTGACCGAAGCGGGGGGCTCAGTCCCGGAGGAAGAACTGGTGCTCGTCGGCGACCTGCTCGTAGTCCTCGAGCCGGGCCTGCGTGCGCTCCGGGTCGGCGTCCGTCATGGCCTGCAGCAGCGCCGCGCACATCACGCCGGGCGCCGCGTACGAGTCGAAGACCAGGCGGGAGCCGGTGCCGGTGGCGAAGGTGACGTCCGCCTCGTCCGCGAGCGGCCCCAGCGCCAGATCGGTGATCAGCGCGACCTTCAGCCCGGCGCTGCGCGCCACCCGGACCGCCGTCAGTGTCTCCTGGGCGTGCCGCGGCATGGAGAACGCCAGCACCCACGTCCCGCCCGCTTCCCGCGACTGCAGCAGCGCGTCGTAGGCCACGCTGCCGCCGAGCGTCACCAGCCGCACGTCCGGATGGATACGGCGGGCGGCGTACGCGAAGTACTCGGCCAGCGACACGGAGATGCGCAGGCCCAGCACGGTCAGCGGGGCGGATGCCGACAGGGCGCGGCCCACCTCGATGACGCGGTCGGTGTCGGCGAGGTCCCGGCGCAGGTTCTCCAGGTTCTCGATCTCGGCGTCGACCGCCGCCTGCAGTTCGTTGCCCCGGTGCTCCTCGGCCGGACCGGCGCCGCCGGACCGGGTGCCGAGGGTGATCGACTGGAGCCTCTCCCGCAGCGCCGGATAGCCGCTGAAACCGACCGCCGACGCGAACCGGGTCACCGAGGGCTGGCTCACCCCGACCCGGTCCGCGAGATCGGTGATCGACAGGAACGCCGCCTCGCTGATGTGCTCGATCAGGTACTGCGCGATGCGCCGCTGGCCGGGGGAGAGCCGGGGCCGGTCGAAGAGGGTGCGGAGCTGGGCCGTGGGGGACGGCTCCGTGTCCGGACCCGCCTTGGCCGAGGTGATCGCGGATGCCTGGGCGCGTGCCTGCTGCGGCGATGGCACCGGTGCGCCTCCCTTGTCTCCCACGAGGGTTCAACATAGCCCAACCCCGCGTACGACCAGCGCGGTCACCGAAGGGGACCGGCCACGAGGGCGCGGGCCGGCGGCGGCCTGCACCCCACCCGCTCCGGGGCGCGGGAAGGACAGCCCCCGACTCACGGGGGATATCCCCGCCCGCTCAGGGAACCCGGCGACTCAGCGCTGCACAGCGACACCGTGACACCACGCCACGACACCACGGCTGCACAGCGACATCGCAACCCCCGGCAAGACGAGGAGCACCGCGGACATGACCGTCCCCGAGGAGAACCGGCCGAAGACGCACGACACCGACGAGACCCTCGAGTCGCGGCGCGAGGGTGACGCGCAGGCGCAGGGCGGCACCGGCCGGACCATGCGCGAGGCGCTGGAGGAGGCCGAGATCAAGCCCGACGACTACGAGGAGCGGTAGGGCCTGGCGTTCGGATCACGCCGCGGGCACGGGGACCGGCCGGTCCCCGGCCGCGCGGCCTGGTCCGAACGCCATGCCCGCCGCACCACCGCCCCCGTCCCGACGCGACCGAGTTTCGGCAGGTGACAGCATGAGCGCACTCAGCGCGCTGGAAACGGCACTGGAGAACCGATGGGAGGCCCTGTGGGCGCGGATGTCCGGGCGTGACCCGCTCGAACTCGTCGACGCCCTGCGGCGCGAGTGCGACAGCAACGCGGTGGTGTGCCGCGCGGGCCGCGTGATGGTCCCCAACGCCTACGACGTCGAACTGTCCGCCCCCGTGCACGAGGAGCTGACCCGGCGCGGCGACAGCGTGGGCCAGGTGCTCACCGACCGGCTGGCCCGGCACGCCGCCCGCAACGGCTACGAGTGGGCGGGTCCGCTCACCGTGCACGTCCGCCGCTCCACCGAGGTGCCCAACGGCCGCTACCGCGTGGCCAGCACGGTGATGCGGCACGTGAGCGCGGTCGGTTTCCGGCGCGCCGCCCAGCCGGCGGACGGCTGAGTCACCCCCGCGACAGCCCGCGGCACCCCGCGCCCCAGGCCCCCGCGCGCCCCGGGCTCGTGCGGGCGTGCCCTCAGCGCCGATAGAGCGTGATCGAGTGCCCCACCTGGTCGATCCGCCTGCTGCCGGCGATGAGTTCGGCCAGCCGCCCGGTCGCCTTGGCCGCCGCGGAGTCCGACACCACCAGCACCCCGTGCACCGCGTCGGCCGGTGCCCGGCGCGGATCGCGGGCGTCGATCCCGTAGTACGCGGGCACACCCGCCCCCTTGTAGACCAGCCAGATCCGCTCACCCCGGTACCGCTCGTCCAGCCGGTCGGCGAGCCGGCCGAGGTCCTGGCCCCAGTCCACGTTGGAGTCGTGGAGCCGGTACCGGGTCCGCTCCGGTCCGCCGAACGCCTCGTTGGAGTACGGCAGATAGAAGGGGTACGTCCGCAGCGAGCTGACGGCGACGAACGCCACCAGCGTGCCCGTCACCACCGGCGTCCACCTCCACCGCACCAGGACCACGCACCCGGCGGCCACCGCGAGGAACATCGGCAGGAACACGGCGTACCGCGTGCCGAAGTCCCGCGACCCGTACATGGCCGCGGCCAGCAGCACCGCGGGCGCCGCCAGCAGATACGGCGCCGCGGGCCGCAGCGGGCGCAGGACCGTCACCGTCACCGCGCCCGCCGCCCACAGCGCGAGCGCGCCCAGCGGTGTCTTCACCAGCAGCGCGGCCGGCAGGTAGTACCAGAGCGACCCCGTGTACGGCCTGCCGAAGAGAAAACCCTGCCAGGGCCGGTTCTCCAGGCCGAACTGCAGCCGCATGCCGTCCCGGAACGGCTCGGGCAGCGGCAGCAGCCGGACGGCGAGCCCGCGGAGTCCGCCGACCGTGGGGATGTGCTGGGGCGGCCCCCACCGCAGCCGGGGATCGACGGCCAGGTACGCCATCCACACGGCGGCGCACGCGGTCAGCGCGAACACCGCGGCCCCGGCGACCGCCCGTGCCGTCCGCCGCGATCCGGCGCACCACACCGACACGGCGGCGACGAGCACCAGCACCGGCAGCGCAGGCAGCACGCTCATCTTCGTGGCCAGCGCCGCCCCGAACGCCCCGCCGGCCAGCGGCACATACAGGCGCGGCCGCGACCGCGCCCGCCACAGCAGCCACGCCGACGTCAGCACGAACCCGGCGGCCGGGACGTCCAGGGTGGCCAGTGAGCCGTGCGCGATCACGTCGGGGGAGAGGCAGTAGAGCGCGAGCGCGACCGACGCGCCCGCCCGGCCCGCCAGTTCCCGCGCGAACGCGAACACCACCAGACCGAACGCCAGCGTCAGCACGATCACCGGCAGGCGGGCCCAGAACATCACCCGCCACGGGTCGTTGCCCGACTCGTACAGCAGCCGCCGCCCCAACTCGGTCTGGTCGCCGTCGAATCCCGGTTCCGGACGCGGATCGGCGACCGCCACCCCGGCGGCGATCACCAGCTTGCCGAGCGGCGGATGCTCGGGGTTGAAGCGGAGGCTGTGCTCGTCCAGATAGACCGCGGCCGTCCCCACGTACACGGGTTCGTCGATCGTCGGCGTCTGCCGCAGGGCAGCCGTCACCATCGCCACGGCCATCTGCCCGAGGAGCAGGACGACGAGAACGGGCACCCCCCACCGCCGCGCCCACACCGTCACCCGACGCCTCATGCGCCCCACTTTGACACCGACGCACCCCCGGCGCGGGTCACCGTGCGGTTTCCGCCGAGCGCGGTGCCCGCGCGGCCAGTTGCTCGAGCGCCCCGCCGGTCAGCCGGCACACCGTCCACTCCTCCAGCAGCTCCGCGCCCAGCGACTCGTAGAAGGCGATCGCCGGTTCGTTCCAGTCCAGCACGACCCACTCGAACCGCTCGAAGCCGTTGTCCCGGCAGACCGCCGCCAGCGCGGCGAGCAGCGCCTTGCCGTGCCCGGCGCCCCGGGTGTGCGGGCGGACGTACAGGTCCTCCAGGTGCATGCCGCGCGTGCCGGTCCAGGTCGAGAAGCGCGGGAACCACAGCGCGAAGCCCGCGACGTCCCCGGTGGCGTCGTCCTCGGCGACGAGAACGGAAGCGGCGGGGTGTTCGCCGAACAGCGCGGCGCGCAGCTGGTCCTGGGTGGCGCGGGCCTGCTCGGCGGCCTTCTCGTAGGCGGCGAGTTCGCGGATCATCGCGTGGATCTCGGGGACGTCGTGCACGGTGGCTGCTCTGATCATGAAGCTGAGCCTGCTGTGCGGGCCCCCTCCGCGTCCAGCCGGTTCCGCCGGGCGGACATGCGCGCGGGCGTCACGCCAGCTCCTCCACCGGCACCACCAGGTCCGCGCGGTCCCGCGTCGCCGCCACCAGCGCGGCGTTCCGCTCGTCGGAGCGCTCCACCCAGGCGACCGCCTCCTCGTGCGACTTGCCGAACCGCTCGTGACGGGCGACCAGCCGCCGCACCCGCCGCTCCTCGTCCGCCGCGCAGAACCACACCTCGTCCAGCAGCGGACGTACCCGTGCCCACGCCCCGGTGCCGAGCAGCAGGTAGTTGCCCTCCGTGACCACCAGGCGCGCGGCCGGGGGCACGGGGACCGCCCCGGCCAGCGGCTGCTCCAGCTCCCGCTCGAAGCCGGGGGCGTACACCACCTCGCCCGCCTCGGCCTCGTCACGCAGCCGCCGCAGCAGCGCCGCGTACCCGGCCGCGTCGAAGGTGTCGGGGGCGCCCTTGCGGTCCCGGCGGTTCAGCCGCTCCAGCTCCGCGTCGGCCAGGTGGAAGCCGTCCATGGGGACGTGCGCCACCCAGGGCTCCCCGGGGCCGTTCAGCTCACGCACCAGGCGTTCGGCGAGCGTGGACTTGCCCGCGCCGGGGCTTCCGGCGATGCCGAGGATCGCGCGCCGCCCGTCCCGGGGGAGGGCGCGGGCGCGGCGGAAGAGGTCGTCGAAGGTCAGCGCCACACCGCAGAGTGTGTCACCCGGGAAGCCGCGCCCCGCCACCCGTGTGGCCCGCGCCACTCACTGTCCCGGCCCACACGGGGAACGGTGACGGTATGACAGATCTGGGTCTGCCCGAAGACATCGAGGCGTGCCTCTTCGACCTCGACGGCGTCGTGACCAACACGGCCGTGGTGCATTCCGCCGCGTGGAAGGAGATGTTCGACGCCTTTCTGCGCGAGCGGGACGGCGAGGGCTTCGCGCCCTTCACCGCCGCCGACTACGACACCTACGTGGACGGCAGGCCGCGTGCCGACGGGGTGCGCACCTTCCTCCGGTCCCGGGGCATCGAGCTGCCCGAGGGCGGCCCTGACGACCCGCCGGCCGCGGCCACCGTGCACGGGCTGGGCAACCGCAAGAACGAACTGCTGCTCACGAAGATCCGCACCGACGGCGTGGAGCCCTACGACAGCACCCTGCGCTATCTGCGCGCCGTCCGCGCGCACGGCCTGCGCACCGCGATCGTCTCCTCCAGCGCCAACTGCCGTGACGTGCTGCGCTCCATCGACGCCGAGGACCTCTTCGACGCGCGGATCGACGGAGTGGTCGCCGCCGAGCGGGGCCTGCCGGGGAAGCCCGCGCCCGACACCTTCCTCGCCGCCGCCCGCGAGCTGGGCGTTCGGCCCGCGCGGGCCGCGGTGTTCGAGGACGCGCTGGCCGGCATGGACGCCGGGCGCGCCGGACGGTTCGGCTACGTCGTCGGCGTGGACCGCGTCGGACAGGCCGACGCCCTGTACGCGCACGGCGCCGACCGGGTCGTCGGCGACCTGTCCGAGCTCGGGGGTGACGCGTGACCGCCCCGCGCCGCTGGTACGACATCGACCCCTGGACGGTGCGCGAACGCGGCCTGGACCTGGAGCGGCTGCCGCAGAGCGAGTCGGTGTTCGCGCTGTCCAACGGCCACGTCGGCTGGCGCGGCAACCTCGACGAGGGCGAACCGCACGGCCTGCCCGGCTCCTACCTCAACGGCGTCCACGAACGGCACCCGCTGCCTTACGCCGAGGCCGGCTACGGCTACCCCGAGTCCGGGCAGACCGTCATCGACGTCACCAACGGCAAGGTGATCCGGCTCCTCGTCGACGACGAGCCGTTCGATCTGCGCCACGGGCGGCTCGTCCACCACGAACGCACCCTCGACCTGCGCCGCGGCGTCCTGGAACGGGTCTGCGAGTGGACCTCGCCGGCCGGTTCCACCGTACGGGTGCGCTCCACCCGGCTGGTGTCCCTCACCCAGCGGGCCGTCGCCGCCGTCGCGTACGAGGTGGAGCCCGTCGACAGCCGCACCCGGGTGGTGGTGCAATCCGAACTCGTCGCCAACGAGTCCCTGCCCGGACCCGACGGCGACCCGCGCGCCGCGAGCGCGCTGCGCTCCCCGCTGGAGCACGAGGAGGACTTCGCCCAGGGCGGCCGGCTGCGGCTGGTGCACCGCACCCGGCGCAGCGGCCTGCGGGTCGCCGTCGCCGCCGACCACGTCGTCGACGGGCCCGGACGGACCGTCACCGCCTGCGAGAGCGACGTCGACACGGCCCGGCTGACGGTCACCTCCGTCCTGGAGCCGGGCGAGCGGCTGCGGGTGGAGAAGTTCGTCGCCCACGGCTGGTCCGGCGCCCGCTCCCGGCCCGCGATGAGCGACCAGGTGGAGGCGGCGCTGGCGGCCGCCGCGCACAGCGGCTGGCAGGGCCTCCTCGACGAACAGCGCGACTACCTGGACGCGTTCTGGAGCCGCGCCGACGTGGAGGTCGACGGCGACGAGGAGATCCAGCAGGCCGTGCGCTTCGCCCTCTTCCACGTCCTCCAGGCGGGCGCCCGCGCCGAGCGGCGCGCGATACCCGCCAAGGGCCTCACCGGCTCCGGCTACGACGGGCACGCCTTCTGGGACACCGAGGTGTTCGTCTTGCCCCTGCTGATCTGCACGGTGCCGCAGGCCGCCGCCGAGGCGCTGCGCTGGCGGCAGAGCATCCTGCCCGCCGCCCGGGAGCGGGCCGCCCAGCTCGGTCTGCGCGGCGCCGCGTTCCCCTGGCGCACCATCGAGGGCCCGGAGGGCTCCGCGTACTGGCCGGCCGGCACCGCCGCCTTCCATGTGAACGCGGGCATCGCCGACGCCGTGGTGCGGTACGTCCAGGCCACGGGCGACGAGCGCTTCGAACGCGACACGGGCGTGGAGCTGCTGGTGGAGACCGCCCGGCTGTGGCGTTCCCTGGGCCACCACGACGACCGGGGGGTCTTCCACATCGACGGGGTCACAGGTCCGGACGAGTACAGCGCCGTCGCCGACGACAACACGTACACCAACCTCATGGCCCGGGCGAACCTGCTGGCCGCCGCCGACGTGTGCAAGCGTCACCCCGACCGGGCGGCCGCCCTGGACGTCGACGAGGAGGAGAGCGCGAGCTGGCGGGACGCCGCCGAGGCGGTGCACCTGCCGTACGACGACGCACTCGGCGTGCACGAGCAGCACGCGGGGTTCACCCGCCACCAGCGGTGGGACTTCGCCTCCACCCGCGCCGACCAGTACCCGCTGATGCTGAACTTCCCGTACTTCGACCTGTACCGCAAACAGGTGATCAAACAGGCCGATCTCGTGCTCGCGATGCACACCCGCGCCGACTGGTTCGAGGAGTGCCACGACGAGGAGCAGATCGCCCGCAACTTCGCCTACTACGAGCCGCTGACCGTCCGCGACTCCTCCCTCTCCGCCTGCGTCCAGGCCGTGATGGCCGCCCGCACCGGACACCTCGAGCTGGCGTACGCGTACACCGCCGAGGCCGCGCTGATGGACCTCGCGGACCTGGAGCACAACACCCGCGACGGACTCCACATCGCCTCCCTGGCCGGGGCGTGGACCGCGTTGGTCGCCGGATTCGGCGGCATGCGCTGGGACGACGACGGCCTCCGCTTCGCCCCCCGGCTGCCGCCCGGACTGCGCCGGATCGCCTTCACCCTGGGCCACCGCGACCGGTGCCTGCACGTGGAGATCACCGCCGGCCGCACCACGTACCGGCTGCGCTCCGGCCCCCCGCTGACCTTCCGTCATCACGGCAAGGAGCTGACCGTCGGCGTGGGAGCCCCGGTGGAGGGGCCGGTGCCGGTGCCCGCCCCCCGGCGGTCGCCCGAACAGCCCCCGCACCGCCGCCCCCGCCCGCGGTGACGGGGGGGCTCGGGCGAGTTTCGGCCGTGTACCGCCTGCGCCGCCGACCGGTCCGGGTTAGCTTTGGCCATGATTCCCCCGGATCCGTCTTGCTCAAGACGCGGGTCCCCTGTGGCCCTTGGGGGACGGCACTCCAGACCGGCGGCAGCGAAGGACGGACGATGACCCACGGCGCCGGCGCCCCGCCGACCGTCACCCGGCGGGACGAGGAACGCTCACGGCCGGCCGGCCCCAGGACCGCCCACGACGCGTGGCCGCTCGCGGTGCTCGCCGGCGTCTTCACCCTGGCCCAGCTCGCCCTCGTCCGGCCTACCCTGGGCCTGGGCTGGGACGAGATCGTCTACACCAGCCAGGTCACCACCCACCACCCGGCCGCCTTCTTCAGCGCCCCCCGCTCCCGGGGCGTCTCCCTGCTGGTCGCGCCCGTCGCGTCCTGGTCCGACTCCACCGTGCTGCTGCGGATCTACCTCGCGCTGCTCTCCGGACTGGGCCTGTACCTCGGCCTGCGCGCCTGGCGCGGCCTGTTCCCCACCCGCGTCCTGGTCACCGCCGGCGCCTTCTTCGCCTCCCTCTGGGTGACCCTCTTCTACGGTCCCCAGGCGATGCCCAACTACTGGGTGGCCGTCGGCGCGCTGATCGCCGTGGGGGCGTTCGTGCGTCACCGCCAGGACCCCTCCTCCACGGGCACGCTGTGGGCCGTCGCCGCGGGGGCCGCGCTGATGGCGTGGATGCGGCCCACCGACGCCGCGTGGGTCTCGATCCCGCTGCTCGTCCTCGCGGCGGTGTGGCGGCGCCCCCGCCTGCCGGCGGCCGTCGTGGGCGGGCTGCTGGCCGGCGGGGTGCCGTGGGTGATCGAGGCGTACGCGTCGTTCGGCGGCCTCTCCGAGCGGCTGGCCGAGGCGTCCCGCATCCAGGGCGGACTCGGCCTGCACATGGCCGTCGACGACCAGCTCCGCAGCCTGGGCGGACGCGCCCTGTGCCGCCCCTGCACCGGCGAGATGCCCCACCCGGTGATCACCCTGTGGTGGTTCGTGCTGCCGCTGCTCGCCGTGCTCGGCCTCGTCGTCGCCGTACGCGCCGGCCGCGCCCTGCGCACCGCCGTGCCGCTGGCCTGCGCCGCCACCGCCGCGCTGCCGTACCTGTTCACCATCGCCTACGCGGCGCCGCGCTTCCTCCAGCCCGCCTACGCGCTGCTCGCCCTCCCCGTCGCCGACGCCCTGTGGCACCTGGTCACGGCGGGGCGCGGGCGGTGGCGGACGGCCCTGCGAGGCGTGGTCGCCGTGGGGCTCGCGGGCCACCTGGCGGTGCAGCTGACCGTGCTGGTGCACACCGTGGACCGCTCCGCCGCCGGCCGCCAGGACTGGGCCCGCACCGCCGAAGGGCTGCACCGGCTCGGCGTCGGCCCGCCCTGCCTGATCACCGGCCACGAGTCGATCCCCATCGGCTACTACACGGGCTGCTCCTCCGGAGCGACCGCGGGGAACAACGAGAACATGACGGCCGAGGACATCCGGCGCACCGCCGAACGCCTCCCGGTCGCCGAGATCACCCGCGTCGGCGGCAGGCCCAACGCCTACGCGCGGACCTGGCCCGTCCACCGGGTCGAGGACTACGAGATCCGCGTCGCGCCCGCCCCGGACACGCCACGGGAGTGAGATCCGGGGCTTTTCCCGCAGGTGGGGCGGCTCACGGGGTTAGAGACCGTCTGACGGGAAACGCGGATCGGACATCCGAGACGGCACGAGCCGACGCAGCGCGACAGGGAGGACGCCATGGGCTCCGAACCGATGGGGGACGACGTCTACCAGCCCACCGGGACCAACGAGCAGCAGGAGGATGGCGCCCCGCTCGACATGCAGGACGCCCTCGACGAGCGGGACTACGACGACATGCTCGACGAGGGCTACTCACCGCCGGAGAAGGCGGTGGGCGTCACCAAGCACGGCGTCACGGCCGCCGAGCAGCACGACGGGGAGACCCTGGACCAACGGCTGGCCCAGGAGGTGCCGGACGCCTCCGCGGCGGCCGGTGACGGGGTCGGCGACCTGCCGGGCGGCGAGGGCGAGCCGGTCGACCCGGAGGCGGGCGCCGCCCGCGCGGGACGCCTGGTCGCGCCGGACGAGGGCGCGCACGAGGACACCACCAAGGAGTCCGTCGCCGACGATGTCGGCATCGACGGCGGCGCGGCGGGCGCGGAGGAGGCCGCCATGCACGTCGTGGAGGACGAGACGGAACTGCCCGACGACCGCTCCTAGGCGGCCGCGAGGACCCGCACGACGCCGTCGGGCCCGGTGCACGCGCTGTGCACCGGGCCCGACGGCGTCCCGCTGCCGAGGGAGCGGGGACCGGGCCGTGCGGTGACTCAAGGAAGGATCTTCTCCATCGCGGAGGGACCCTCCTCGGCCAGCTTCCGCCTGGCCCACTCGAGGTTCTGCGGGGTGAGGTCCTTGCCGCTGGCGAGAACCAGGTCTTCCGGCGACACCTCGTTGCCGGTGCGGGTGTGGAGCAGGCTGTCCGGGGTGGCGCGGTCCTCGCTCTGCCGGGACGCGTCGGGCTGGGACGTCGACATCTTCGGGCTCCTCGGGTCCGGATCGCTGGTACGGCCCGGCGCCGGGCGCCGGGTCCCGTACTCAGCCTTCACCGCGGAGGCCCGCCGTGCATCCGGAGCGCCCTGGCGCCCGTCGTGGGGCGCCTGGGGCCCTCCGGGTGCGGGGGCCTCCCCGTGCATGCCGGGGTACCGTGCCCCGCCCCGGGGAAACCTGCTCCCCGCGCTCACTCGAAGGGCGTGAGCGTCAGCCGCAGGGCGGTGGGCGCCGTGTCCTGGATGTACGAGGCGAAGTCCGCCACGTCGTCGAAGGCGAACCCGTACGCCTTGCCGTCCTCGGTGGCCGCGTGCATGGCCTTGGAGTAGTGGTTGGTCAGCTCGGTCAGGTAGAACCGCGCGGGGTCGGCGGTCGGCTGCTCGGGGTGGCTGAGCAGCGTCGAGCGGTTGAAGCCGGCGCCCAGGACCGCGGCGACCGGGCCCGTGGTGCCGTCGTTGGGCGCCGCCAGGGCGCCGTCGCAGAACAGCACGTCCCGGGTGGACGGCTTGTCGAACGCGACCTGTGCGGGCCCGTCGAAGGTGAACCGGTCCCCGCGCACCCGCCCCGTGAAGGTGCCGGCGTTGGTGGTGACCTTCAGGTCCCGGCCGGTGTAGGTGCTCCACACCTCGTCGATGTACGGGGCGAGATAGTCCTCGGCGAACAGCCCGGCGTCCAGGCCGTGGCCGGGCGCGATGATCCGGGTGTCGTCCACCACCAGCCGGGAGAAGCCCTCGGTCTCCTTGACGGCGGCGAACGCGGCCGCGCGGCCCCCCGGGCGGACCGTGCCCGTGGTCCGGTCGTCGGCGCCGGTGAGGCGGATGCTCAGCGGCACGCTGAACATGTCGACCATGGTGGTGTTGCAGAACAGACCGGCGGAGTTGTAGGTGAACTCCGCACAGTCGTGCAGCACGCCGAAGTTGGGGTCCGAGGAGACCCACCCGGCCGGGTACTGCAGCGCGGCCGCGCCGTTGCCGTCCGTGACGGCCTTGAACTTCAGCTTCTCGCCGAGCGCGACGTAGATCCGGCCGGACATGTGCGGGAGTGACAGCGTTGTCTCGTTGCCGGAGAGGCTGATCGCGTAGTCGGTGAAGCCGTCCGCGCCGTTGTCGGCCAGGTCGATCGGGGCGAGCGTGCCGTCGGGGGTGAGCCGGACCTGGCGGCCGTCGGCGTTGCCCACGACGT
This sequence comes from Streptomyces albogriseolus, assembly GCA_014650475.1. Lineage (GTDB taxonomy): Bacteria > Actinomycetota > Actinomycetes > Streptomycetales > Streptomycetaceae > Streptomyces > Streptomyces albogriseolus. The sequence goes on along the minus strand of BMVA01000001.1, from coordinate 319,649 downwards.
ACACGTGCACGGAGGCGTTGTCGAAGGAACCGTTGTTGTTGACGATCGTCAGCGGCAGGGAGGCGGCCGCCTTGGTGCCGGAGCCTCCCTCACCGGACTGGCCGGCAAGGGCGTGGGGGGCGAGCGCCGCGGCCGCGGGCAGCGCCACGGCGGCTCCGCCGAGGGTGAGGAGCAGCTTGCGGCGGCCGAGGGTGCGCTGGTGCCGAGGAGTCATGTGGGGGGTCTCCAGAGTGCTCGTGCGGGTTGCGTCGGGGCGCACCGGCCGACCGGCACGGCAGGCGAGTGAGAGCGCTCTCAGGCCGTGCGTCGGGACCGGTGCGCGGCACCGATGGTAGGGACCGGGGGGCGCGCCCGCCAACGGGTCCGACTTGTCCTCAACCCACTTTGACCTGCGCTTACTTGACTGAACGGCAAAGCGCGCACGATCGCTTAACCGGTCTTTAAGGATCGTTTAAGCCGGCCCGTGCGGACCGGACACGCAGCGCACCGGCCGTACTCCGCAGGGTGTCGGGCGCGGGCCGCTCATGCTCCGGGGAAGGGGACCTCAGCGCGTTCCGCTGTGCAGCAGCGTCTCCGCCGTGGCGAGGATCCGGGTGACCGTGAAGGCGAACCTCGCGTCGCACGGGTGCGGTTCCCCGGAGGCGGCCGCGGTGATCAGCGCGTCCGCGGCCCGGCCGAGCGCCGGGACGACGTCGCCCCGGGCCTCCGGCAGCGCGGTCACCCCGGACACGCCCCGCAGCTCCACCATGGCGCCCGCCGCGGCCGGAGGAGCGGTCAGACTCAGGGTCGTACTGCTCGACGCCCCGCCCGCGTGGTCCAGGACGAGATGCACGGTGTCGCCGGGCCCGTACGCCGCCGCCGTCACCCGGCGCGGCTCGCCCAGCACCGGCAGCAGCACGGACAGGGCGTGCGGGCCGACGTCCCACAGGGCGCCCTTCTCCCGCCGCCAGGGCGAGGCGGCGAAGGGGTTGGCCTCGGAGGTGAACACCGCGCCGAGCCACTGCGCCCGCCCGGTGAACCAGCCGCCCACGCGCGCCTGTTCCTCGATCCACGTCTGCGGCTCCGGCTGGAAGCGGGTGGTGAAGAAGACCACGGAGGCCACGCCCGCCGCGTCGACGGCCTCCACGAGCGCGCGCCCCTGCGCCACCGTCGTCGCGAGCGGCTTGTCGAGCAGCAGATGGCGGCCCGCCCGCGCGGCCCGCACCGCCAGCTCCGCCTGCACGGCCGGCGGCAGCGCCACGGCGACCGCGTCCACGTCGGCGAGCAGCGCATCGACGTCCTCGTACGCACGGACGCCGTGCACCGCGGCCAGCGCCCCGGCCGCCTCGGGCCTGCGGCCCCACACGCCGACGAAGTCCAGGCCGGGGTGTTCACCCAGCGCGGGGGCGTGTGCCGCCCGCGCCCAGGGTCCGGTGCCCAGCAGTCCGATCCGCATGCCGCCGCCTCTCCCCGGGCCGCCGTCCGCCGCCGGGCCCGTGTCCGCGCCACGCCCCGCCGGCGCGCGCCAGGCCTGCACGATGATCCCCGCCGGACCGCCGCGTCAACCGCCGGCCGGCCGAGCTGCCTCAGCCCTCCCGCGGGCTGATGTTGACCATCCACGGGACGCCGAAACGGTCCGTGCACATCCCGAAGACGTCGCCCCACATCTGCCGTTCCAGCGGCACGGACACCTGACCCCCGTCGGACAGCTTGTCCCAGAAGCCGCGCAGCGTGTCCTCCTCCTCGCCGCTGAGGCTCACGGCGAAGTTGTTGCCGGAGGTGTGCTCCATGCCGGGAGGCCCGTCCGAGCCCATGAGCGTGAAGCCGTCGGGGGTGGTGAGCATGCCGTGCATGATCTTGTCGGCGTACTCCTTCCCGGCGCCGCCGACCTCCCCGAAGGTATGCAGGTTCAGCTCCCCGCCGAAGACCTCCTTGTAGTACTCCATCGCCCGCCGGGCGTTCCCGTCGAAGGTGAGGTACGGATTGAGGAGCGGGGCCATCGAAACCTCCTGCTAGGGGGCAAAGGGGCGGTTTCGCGCAGCGTAACGCCGGGGGCGGAGGGGCGCGCGGCGAGCAGGGCCGGGGCGGACGGGGGTGATTCAGCGACCGGGCCGATGAATCCGTTCGGATTTCTCTGTTGGATTTCCGGGCACCCGGCGACGAGGCTGGTATGCGCTTTCCACGATCGCCAGCACGACAGCCGGAAGGGGCTCCGCGCACATGCACACGCGTCGTATCGGTGAGGTCGGGGTGTCCGCGATCGGACTGGGCGGGATGCCCATGTCGATCGAGGGGCGGCCCGACGAGTCCCGTTCGCTGGCCACCCTGCACGCCGCCCTGGACGCGGGCGTCACCCTGATCGACACCGCGGACGCCTACCACCGGGACGCCGGGGAGGTGGGGCACAACGAGAGCCTGATCGCCAAGGCGCTCTCCACCCACGAGCGGGGCGGCGACGTCCTGGTCGCCACCAAGGGCGGGCATCTGCGCCCCGGCGACGGCAGCTGGACCCTCGACGGGCGCCCGGAGTACCTGAAGCGGGCCTGCGAGGCGTCCCTGCGCCGGCTGGGCGTGGAGGCGATCGGCCTCTACCAGTTCCACCGGCCCGACCCCCGCGTCCCGTACGCGGAGTCCGTCGGCGCCCTCCGTGACCTGCTCGACGAGGGGAAGATCCGCATGGCGGGCATCTCCAACGCCGACCCCGGGCAGATCCGGGAGGCCCAGGAGATCCTCGGCGGGCGTCTCGTCTCCGTGCAGAACCAGTTCTCGCCCGCCTTCCGCTCCAGCGAGCCGGAGCTGGAGCTGTGCGACGAACTGGGTGTCGCCTTCCTGCCCTGGAGCCCGTTCGGCGGCATCTCCAAGGCCGGTGAACTCGGCTCCACCTACGCGCCGTTCGCGCGCGTGGCGCAGGCGCACGGGGTGAGCGCGCACCAGGTGTGCCTCGCCTGGATGCTCGCCAAGTCGCCGGTCGTCGTGCCGATCCCGGGCGCGAGCCGTCCCGAGTCGGTCCAGGACTCCGTGCGCGCCGCCGACCTCGAACTGAGCGCCGAGGAGATCGCGGAGCTCGACGCGGCCTGAGCGGCCGTTCCCGCGCCCGGCGACCCACGAGGGGCGCCGGGCGCCGTTCGCGCGCCGCGATCCGCCCGGGCGGCGCTTCACAGGGGGAGGACCACCGCCCATGGCATCGCCGCAGACGAGACCGCTCGACCACCGCTACCGGGGCGAGCATCCGGTGCGCACGCTCGGCTACCTGTTCCGCGCGGACCGCGGCCGCCTGGCCGCGGCCGTCGTCGTCTTCACCGTCAAGCACAGCCCCGTCTGGCTGCTGCCGCTGATCACCGCGTCGATCATCGACACCGTCGTCCAGCACCAGCCGGTCTCCCGGCTGTGGACCAGCACCGGCGTCATCATGTTCATCCTGCTGGTCAACTACCCGCTGCACGTGCTGTACGTCCGTCTCCTCTACGGCAGCGTCCGCCGCATGGGCACCGCCCTGCGCTCCGCGCTGTGCACGCGCATGCAGCAGCTCTCCATCGGCTACCACTCCCGGGTCAGCGCGGGCGTGCTCCAGGCCAAGGTGGTCCGCGACGTCGAGACCGTCGAGCAGATGGTGCAGCAGACCGCGGAGACCGGGCTCGGCGCGCTCACCGTGCTGGCCGGCGGACTGGTCATCATCGGTGTGCGCACCCCCGAGTTCCTGCCCGTCTTCCTCGTCGTGGTACCCGCCGCGGCCCTGCTCGTCGCCCGGCTGAGGGCGCGGCTGCGCACCCACAACGAGCACTTCCGGCACGAGGTGGAGACCCTGTCCTCCCGCGTCACCGAGATGACCCGGCTGATCCCCGTGACCCGCGCCCACGGCCTGGAGGGCAAGGCGCTGCGCCGCATGCACGGCACCCTCGACCGGCTGCTCACCTCCGGGATGCGCCTCGACCTGGTCAACGGGCGGTTCGGCTCGCTGGCCTGGGTGGTCCTCAACGTGGTCGGCGTGGCGGTGCTGGCCGGGGCCGCCCTCGTCTCGTACTACGACGTCTGGGGCGTCACCGCAGGCGACGTCGTGATGCTCAGCGCCTTCCTGACCACCCTCACCAACTCCACCACCACGCTGGCCGGTCTGGCCCCGGTCATCACCAAGGGGCTGGAGTCCGTGCGCTCGGTCGGCGAGGTGCTGCAGGCGCCGGAGCTGGAGGACAACGAGGGCAAGGCCGAACTCACCGCGCTGCGCGGCGCGGTGACCTTCGAGGGCGTCGGGCACGCCTACGACGGCGACGACCGCCCCGCCGTACGGGACTTCACCCTCGACGTCGCGCCGGGCGAGACCGTCGCCCTGGTCGGCGCGTCCGGGGCGGGCAAGTCCACGGTGCTCAACCTCGTCATCGGGTTCATCCGTCCCACCTCCGGCCGGCTGCTGGTCGACGGCGCCGACATGAACACCCTGGACCTGCGCACCTACCGGCGCTTCCTGTCCGTGGTACCCCAGGAGTCGATCCTGTTCGACGGCACCGTGCGGGAGAACGTCGCCTACGGCATGGACGACGCGGACGAGAGGACGGTGCGGGCCGCGCTGCGCGACGCCAACGCGCTGGAGTTCGTCGAGCGGCTGCCGCAGGGCCTGGACACCCTCGTCGGGGAGCGCGGGGCGCGGCTGTCGGGCGGTCAGCGCCAGCGGCTGGCCATCGCCCGCGCCCTGATACGGGACCCCAAGGTGCTGGTGCTGGACGAGGCGACGTCGGCGCTGGACACCCGCTCGGAGGCGCTGGTGCAGGAGGCGCTCGCCCGGCTGCTGCGCGGGCGCACCACGTTCGTCGTGGCGCACCGGCTGTCCACGGTGCGCGGGGCCGACCGGATCGTGGTGATGGCCGACGGGGCGGTCCAGGAGGTCGGCACGCACGAGGAACTGCTGCGGCGGGGCGGTGCGTACACGGCGCTGCACAGCGGCCAGGTGGCCTGAACGGGCGTCGCGTGAACGGCCGTCCGCCCCGGCGGTCCGGTCGCAGAGCGAATGTTTTCGGTCATTTTCGATCAGCGGAGCGCGGGAAGTGCGTGGTTTCGTCTTTTTCGGGCAGGCGCACCGAAAACACGAGAGGGGCGCTACGTGCTCGTACCGGATCCGAAGACCGTCAGGCAGCTGCTGACGCGGTATGCGACGCTGCGGATCGCGCAGGCGGAACGGCAGACACCGGCGGTGGCCGGGGAACTGGAGGAGGTCACCCGCAGGCTCTGCGTGACGATGGGCACGGCCGGCATCCACGACGCCGTCGCGCGCGCCGACGACCTGCTCGCCCGGGCCCGGACGGACCGTGGCCGGTCATCCGAGGCGGACGGGGAGAGCGGCCTGCCGCTGGCCGTCTGAGCGCCCGCCCGTGAACGACCTGCGATAGGCGTACGGAGTCGTGCCCACCACCTTGCGGAACCGCTCGCGGAACGCCGTGGGGGAGCCGAACCCCGCCTGCTGCGCGATCCGTTCGACCGTGTGGTCGCTGTTCTCCAGCAGGTACTGGGCGCGCCGCACCCGGGCCCGCAGCAGCCACTGCAGCGGCGTGGTGCCGGTCTGCTCGCGGAAGCGTCGGCTGAAGGTGCGCTCGCTCATCCCGGCCCGCGCCGCCAGCGCGGCGAGCGTCACCTCGTGCGCCAGGTTGTCCTCGATCCACTCCAGCAGCGGTTCCAGGTCCGAGCCGCGCGGCACCGGCGGATGCTCGTGCACGATGAACTGGGCCTGCCCGCCCTCGCGTTCCAGCGGCATCACCGACATCCGCGCGGCGTTCGCCGCCACCGCCGACCCGAAGTCACGGCGGATCATGTGCAGGCACAGGTCCAGCGCGGCGGCGGCGCCGGCCGAGGTGAGGATGTGCCCGTTGTCCACGTAGAGGACGTCCGGCTCCACCTCCACCAGCGGATACGCGTGCGCGAACTCCTCGGCGGCCACCCAGTGCGTGGTGGCGCGCAGCCCGTCCAGCAGGCCCGCCTCCGCCAGCACGAAGGCACCCACGCACACCGACGCGATCCGGGTGCCCGCCGCGGCCGCCTCCCGCAGCGCCGCGAGCACCGCGGGGGAGGGCGGCGGGGAGTTCGGGGCACGCCCCGGCACGATCACCGTGTCGGCGTCCGCCAGCGCCTCGAGACCACGGTCCACGCGCAGCGCGAAGCCGCCGTCCGCGGCCACCTCCGGCCGCTCGGCGCAGAGCCGGACGCGGTACGGATGCCGCCCGTCGGGCAGCCGGGTGAAGTCGAACACCTGCATGGGGGCCGCCATGTCGAACGGCACCACACCGTCCAGGACGAGGATCGCCACGGAGTGCATGAACACCACCCTAGACGGCTTCCCGCCACCCGACCTCACCAGGTCCGGAGTGCGGCGTGCCTGCTCATGACGGTTGGCGGGAATCCGTGGGGAACTGTCGATCCAGCCGCTGTCCGGCCGCCGCGACGGCTCCTAGCGTGAACCCGGCATCCCGCCGATCACACCGATCACGCCGTTCACGCCCTTCACCTCAAGGAAAGAGCCCCGGTGACCAAGCTGCTCCTGTCCCTCCACGTCCTGGCCGCCATCGTCGCCGTCGGTCCGGTGACCGTCGCCGCCAGCATGTTCCCGCCGGCCGCCCGCCGCGCCGCCCCGGCGGACGGGACGGACCCCGGCCCGCGCGCGGCCGGCACCGTGGAGCTGCTCCACCGGATCTGCCGCGTCTACGCGGGACTCGGCGTGCTCGTGCCGGTGCTGGGCCTGGCCACCGGCCTCGCGATGGGCGTTCTCGGCGACGCCTGGCTCATCACCTCGGTCTTCCTGACCGCGGTGGCCGCCGGTACGCTCATCGCTTTCGTGCTCCCCCGTCAGGACGAACTCGTCGCGCAGGTGAACGGGCGGCGGCCCGTCGATCACCGCGGCACCGTCCAACTCGCCATGTCCACCGGCGTGTTCAACCTGCTCTGGGCGACCGTCACCGTGCTGATGATTGTCCGGCCCGGCTCCACGACGGGCGCCTGACGCCCGGAACGCCCACTTCACCCCCGTTGGCCGCATACACTCGGCAGTCGCGGCCCCGCACCGGGGACGCCGAGCAGAAAGGCACGTTGTCGGGTGTTCCAGGATTCCCCCATCTACGACCGACTCATCGCGGAGTGCGGCGACGTGCCCGCACAGGTCCGCCGCGAGGCCGAACGCGTGAACAGGGAACTGGAGTCGGTCATGCGGCCCCTGCAGTCGCCCGGCTACGGCTCCGGCCTCGACCGGCCGCAGCAGGCCCCCGGCAACGGCTGGCAGCGCGCCGCCCTGCTGCCAGGCCCCCGGCCGCACTGACCCGCGCGCCCCCCCTGGCCGGCACGCCGGCGCGGTGGCCGGGGCTCACCGCGCCGTGGTGATCGTGGAGGCCGGCTCGGCGGGCTCCTCGGGGACGGGCCGGGACAGCCACTCCGCGATGGTCCGCGCGATCGGCTGTTCCGTCTCCACCTCGACGAACCCGAACTGCCCCGACTGGTTGCACTCCAGGAACCACCAGGTACCGTCCGCGTCCTCGGCGAAGTCGAAGGCCCCGTACGCCAGTTGCGCCCGGCGCATGTAGTCGAGCACGGCGTCCGCGGTGCGCGGCGCAACCTCCGCGGGCTCCCACGGCGGGCCGGGCGCGGCGAACCGCACGTCCACCACCTGCGGGTCGGCGTCCGGCGCCGTCGCCTTGCGCGCCGCCAGCAGCACGTCGCCCACCACGGTGAGCCGGATGTCCGCCCGCTTGGCGATCCGCCGCTGCAGCAGCGTCGGCCCGTAGGCCACCGCCGAGAAGTCCGTGTCCGGCGCCACCCTGCTGGTCGGCACGGCCCGCGGCGGATCCTGCGGATGCGCCCCCGACACCGGCTTGACCACCAGATCCGGGAACCGCTCCGCGAACTCCCGCGCCGCGCGCGGGAACGTCGTGATCACCGTCGCCGGCACGGGCAGCCCGCAGCGCTGGGCCAGGCGCAGCTGCCACGGCTTGTGGCGGGCCTGCCGTGCGGCGTCCGGGTGGTTCATCCACCGCGCGTCGCAGCCGCGCAGCATGCCGTAGAGGGCCTGTGACGCCTCCTCCGTCAGCCAGGCGGACGGCTGCGGCGCGCGCCCGGCCGGCAGGCCGGGGCGGCGCACCCACACCGACCGCAGTCCGCCGATGCTCACCAGCCGTCCGCCGGCGGACAGATGGCCGCGGAACCGGCCGTGGACGTACTCGCCGGACAGCGAGACGCCTTCGGTGAGGTCGGCGGGGTCGAGACGGACCACCGGCACCCCTGCGCCGTTCAGATGGACCACCACCATGTCGGCGGTCACATCCTCCTCGCAGGTGAGGATCAGCACGGTCATGGTCTACGGTCCGCGTTCAGTCGTCGAAGTGGGTCTTGGAGCCCGCGGTGGACGTGGTCGTCCCCACCTCGCGCAACAGGGCGTGGTCGCAGGCCGCGATCCGCCCGTCACCGAGGACGTTCAACTGCAGTCCGGAGTCATACGCATACGGAGTGGCAACGGCCAACTCCACCGCCGGACGGGCGTAGTTGAGCGCGAACGGTTGCATCGTCTCTCCCTCGTCGGTGCTGCGCCGATCAGGCAACGGCCTTCTGTGCGCCGCCGCTTGGTCCGCCGACTTGCGTTGGCTTCCAGAGACTTATACGAATCGAACGGGTGGTTGGTTTCCTCACGGAGCGTAATCATCGGCGGGTTGTCGGCCCGGCCGCCTTCCGGGCACTCCGGACGCCCCCGCGCCGAGGGAGCCACGCATGGTGCGCAGAGCGAGCAGCAGGACGCCGATGTCGTCCAGGTACACCGGATCGGGCAACAGATCGGCCGGAAACACCAGATAGAGCACCGCGCCCCAGAACACCCAGCGGGGACCGGTGGGCAGCCCCGCCCGCCGCAACTCCCGCCGTGTGCGGACCAGACGCACCAGCACGGCCACGGCGCCGGCCAGCACCAGGGCGGCGAGAACCGCGACACCCCACACCACGGTCGTTGTGTCCAAGGTCACTGCCCTCCTTTCCGGTGACCGCGAGCCGCGGACCCGTCCCGCGACACAGTCCTCGAGGAGACGGATTCCCCCTCCGGGCCCCGGTATGGCGGCGGGGACCGGCCACGCGCGCACGCGACCGCTGCCCCGCGAACACCACCCGAAACACGGAATCGTCGCAGGTCATCCCTGCGGCTCAGTCAAGTGGCAGCACGCGGTGGGGGAGCCTGGTAATGGTCATCAGTCGTCCCCTGGAGTCGATCATGACCACTTTCTCCTCGTCCTCCTCCAACGAACCCGGCATACCTGTCGACACGGCCACGGCCCCGCCCGCCGGCACGACGGGCGCCGCGACCGGCGCGCACCGGCCCGAACCGGCCTGGGCGCACCACCGGACGGCGGACGCCGGCTACTCCCGCGATCCCGTGCACGGCAACCATCCACGCGACCCGGTCGACCGGCCGCGCGGACCCGTCGGCACGGAAGGACCGCGGGACCCGGTGGCGACCGTCGACCTGGTGGATCCCGTGGACACCCCGAGGGAGCCGGGAGAGCCGCACCGCCCCGGTGACGCGCGAGACCCCGCCGGGCCGCCGGGTGCGGCGTCCGGGGCGGCCGGGCGGGTGTACGCCGATCCGGTCACCGACCTGGTGCACGCCGCCGTGTCCGACCGTCCCCTCGACGAGGTGGTCGACCTCATCACCGCGCTCGAACGGTCGCCCGAGCACACCGGCGCCGTCGTCGACGCGCTGCGCGCCGCAGGCGTCGACCGGTCCGTGGAGGACGTCACCCGGCTGGTCGCCCTGCTGACCCGCCCGCCCCGCGACGCCGCCAGCGCGGACGAGACGATCCGGGCGGCCGCCGCCCACCGCTCGGTGGAGGACGTCACCCTCCTCGTCGCCCTCCTGCACAACGAGCCCCTCGCGCCGCACTGCCGCGAGGAGGCCCTGCGCGCCGCGGCCACCGGCCGGTCCGTCGACGAACTGGTCGAACTGATCGACCGTCTGGCCGCCCGCCGGCCCTCCGAGGACCTTCTGCGGGCGGCCGTTGAGGAGGCGGCCCGGCCCGCGCGGGAGACGGGCCCTCAGGGGGAGAGGCGGCCGAGCCCCCGGCCCGAACCGCAGCGCGCCCCGGCGCCCCGCGGCGGCGCGCTGCGGATCGGGCGCCGCCCCGCCGCCCGCCGCACGCAGCGGCCGGTCCGCCGTCCCCGCCCCGCCGCCCGCACCCGCGCCTCACGGCCCGTTCCCCGGTCGGCGATCTGGACGAGCCGGCCGGCCGCCGTGGCCCTCGCGGTCTGCGCGGTGACCCACTTCCCGCTGCGACATGACGGGGTGTCACTCGACGCGCACGCCCTCGCCGTCGGCCTGTCCGTGCTGTGCGCGGTGCTGGCGCTGATCCTCGTCGTGCGCCCCGCGGTGGTCGTGCTCGCCGCGGGGGTCGTGGCGGCGACGGTGCCGGCCGTGGCCCACGCCTACGGCGGCTCGTTCTCCGACGCCGCCCTGCCGAGGGCGGTCGACCTGGCGCTCGCGCCGGACTGGCTCGCCACCTCGGCCGCGATCGCGGCGGCACTGCTGGCCCTGGTGGCGCTGGTGGTCCGCGTGGCCGCCCCGGCCCCGGGCAGCCGCTGGTCCCCGTGGCCCCCGGCGGAACCGCACCACGCCGCGGACTGACCGGACCGAGCCGTCACCGGCGGTGGCAGGGAGACACCCGCGGCGTCACCCACGGCGTGCCCCCTTCCACCGCCCGGCGTCATACCGTGGCGCCAGGGTCACCGCTTGTCCGACGGCTCCGCCTCCGGCTCGGGCGCCGGGGCCGTCTCCTCCTGGGAGGACCGTCCGCGGCGGGACACGCCCGGCTTCAGGCGCTCCAGCGTGCGGGTCAGCTGCTGGAGCGGGGCGGGGGTCCGCGGCCGGGGAGGCTGAGCGGCAGGGGAGGGCGCGGCGATCCCCGACTCCCGGTAGGCGGCCAGCGCCTCGTGGGCACGTTCGGCCGCCTCGCGGTACAGATCGCGGGACTTCGTCATGGCGTCCAGCGCCTCGGCGTACATCGCCACCAGCGCCCGCTCCCGCTCCAGTTCCTCGGCGAGGGTGAGCAGGTGCCAGTCCTCGCGCAGTGCCGTCAGCGCCTCCTCGGCCCGCTCCGGCAGCTCCCTCGGCAGCGCGTCGTGACGCAGCACCGCGTCCACCAGCTCCGTGGGCTCGGTGCCGTCGAGGAACACCGCGCGCACGGCGAAGGCGTCCGGTTCGTACCCCTCGGGGACCGGGCGGCCGGGCAGCACCGCCGCGCCGCCCCGGGGGACCTCCACGCCGAACTCCCGCAGCGCCCAGTTCGTCACCCGCGCCTGCTGCGGGGTGGCCCGGTGCTCGACGACCTGGTGCCGCAGCCCCGGCGGCAGCCAGTGGGCGAGCGGTACGTACCCGCGCTCGTCCGGGGTCATCGCCTCGTGGACGACGACATGGACGTACCAGGGGTCACGGGCGCAGTCCCGCAGCCGGCGCCGTACGTCCTTGTCGTCCTCCGGGAGCGGGTTGATCGCGCCGGGGCGCAGCCCCGACGCGGGGTCGTGGTTCCAGGCGGCGTCCGGTTCCCGCGGCCAGAACATCGTGACCGGGGACGGCCAGGAGGGGTCCCAGGGGCGTTCCGCCTCGGCGACCAGGAGCCAGTCGCGCTCCGGTCCCTTCCCCTTGGCGGGGGAGAGGGACAGGCGGGCGCGGACGGTGACGCCGTCGCCGAACCGAGCCCGGGACTCGAACACCAGGTCGGGCTTGGTGTCGTCCGCCGGAAGCTCCAGGAAGTCGTCGATGCTCCCGGCGTCCTTGAGGGCGGCAAGGCTGCGCCGGAGCGTCTCGTCGGCCCGCTCCCCGATGTGGCGGCCGCGGGTCGTCCGGACGGTGGGAGGGACGGTGGGGCGGGCTGTGGCAGAGATCGGCATGGGTCCAGTCGTCAGCGGGGGCACGTGCTGCACTCAGTATCGTCGCCCGCGCCGGACGACGGGACGCCGGGTTCCGCCGTACGGCCGCCCGGCCCGCCCGGACGGACGACACCCCGGGCCGCGCGCGGCGTGACCCGTGCGGGGTGTGTGCCACGCACACCGTCACGCACACGGTACCGGGGGTGAGAAGCGCGGACCTTATCAGCGTCCTGACCCCCCTGTCGCATATTCCACCGGAAAACGCCAAAGCTCTCACCCCGGTCGAGCACACACCGTAGCGTCGACGTCACGTTCGCGGTACAGCCGTGCGAGGAGGGGGATCCGGCGTGCCCGGAATCGACGAGAGTCTGTTGGAAGCCATGCGACTGCCCGGGGCGCGTGGCGCCCTGGTGGTCGACTGGATCAGCGGGCTCGCCCTGGGCGCGGTGGGGGAGGCGCCGGGCGGCGACGTGGAGGCGACCGCGGCCGAGACCGCCGAACTGGCCCGCCTGGCGATGGAGAGCGGCGCCCTCGCCCCCGCACACGCCGGCCAGGGCAAGGAACCGCCCGTCGAGGACCTGATCCTCACCACCGCGGACGCCTTCCACCTGCTGCGGTTCGTCGTCACCACCTTCGACAGCACGGTCTTCCTGTTCCTGTCGCTGGACCGCGCCGACGGCAACCTCGCCCTGGCCCGCATCCGGCTGGCCGAGATGGCGGACCGGATGGTGCTCGGATGACCGCTGCCCCCGCCCGCGCGGACGGGTCCGCCCCCGAACTGCTGGACACCCTCGCCGCCGACCGGGCCACCGGTGCGCTCACCACCCGCTCCGGGATCTTCTACCTCGCCGCAGGACACGTGGTCCACGTCGAGTCCGCCCACAGCCCCGCCCTCGGCGACCTGCTCACCCGCAGCGGCGCCCTCGCCCCGGCCGGCTGGTGGGAGGCGGTCGAGCGGGCCGGCGCCCGGCAGCGGGTCGGCCGCCAGCTCGTCGACAGCGGACGCCTCACCACCGGCGCCCTCGAACTGGCCCACCTGGGCGCGCTGTTCGACGCCGCGTACTTCGCGCTCGCCCACGACGGCACCGCCCTGCGCTTCCGCCCCGGCGTCGCGCACTGGCTCGGCGCGGTCCGCCCCGTGACCGTCGCGACCGTGCTGCGCGAGTCGTACCGCCGCCGCGCCCTGCTGGACCGCATCTGGCCCGACCCGGCCGTCGACACCGCGCCGCTCACCCGGACCCCCGACGCCGACCCGGCCGTCCTGCCGCCCCGCAGGGGACGCGCGCTCGCCCTGGTCGACGGCGGACGCACCGCGGCACAGATCGCCTCGGCCCTCGCCCACCGCACCTTCCACACCCTCGTGGAACTGCGCCGGCTGGCCGCCGACGGCCTGGTCGCCCCCGCACCCCCCGCGCCCGCCCCGCCCGTCCATCCCGTCCCCGGCGCGGGCCGCGCCGACTGGGACGAGCCCGACACAGCGCTGCTGAGACGGCTCCTGGACGCCTTGGAGGCACTGTGATCCGCACGCGCCGGCAGCGTGCCGAAAGGAGACTGCTCATGGCCGTCGAGACCGACGTGCTGGACGAACTGCGTCGGCTCCGCACCCGCGTCCCGCGGCTGGCGGGCTCCCTCGCGGCCACCGTCGACGGACTCGTCCTCGCCCACGACGTGCCCGCCACCGAACCCGAGGGGCTCGCCGCGCTCACCGCCGCCGCGCTCGGCGTCGCCCACCGGATGACGGACGCGGCCGGACGCGGGGACTTCCGCGAACTCCTGGTCCGCGGCGCCCACGGTTACATCGCCACCTACGCGGCCGGCACCACCGCCGTGCTCACCCTCCTCGCCGACGACCGGGTCAACGTCGGCCGGCTCCACCTGGAGGGCCGGCGCAGCGGCGCCCGGATCGCGGAACTGGTCGACGCCCGCATCGGTCCCGGCGGCGGACGCCACGCCGACCGGCCCGCCGGTCGCGAGGGCGCCCCGGACCCGGCGGACCGGTCCCGGCCCATCGGCACCCTGCCCGTACGGACCCCGCAGCTCCCCGCCCACCGGCCGCGCACCGGCGGCTGACCGACACCTACCGATCCACCACCCGGCCGGACGCCCGCACACCGCCGGCGCCGGCCCGCACCACCCTTCACGATCCGGAAAGGACACCACCCATGGCGAACACCGAGACCTCGCTCAAGGAATGCCTCAGCTCCATCGACGGCGCGACGGCCGCCGCACTCGTCGACTACACCAGCGGCATGGCCCTCGGCACCCTGGGCGGCGGCAAGGACCTCAACCTGGAGGTCGCCGCCGCCGGCAACACCGACGTGGTGCGCTCCAAGCTGCGCACCATGGAGCTGCTGGGGCTGAAGGAGGAGATCGAGGACATCCTGATCACCCTCAACAGCCAGTACCACGTGATCCGCCTGCTCAAGGGGCGCGGCGGCAACGGACTGTTCCTCTACCTGGTGCTGGACTCCAGCCGGGCCAACCTGGCCATGGCGCGCCACCAGATGCGCCGCATCGAGAACGAGCTGGAGGTCTGACCCCCCGCCCGTCCGCGGCCCCGCGCACCGTCCTCCGGCGCGCGGGGCCGCGGGGCGTTCCCGCCGGACGGTCCCCGCCGGATGCGCGCCCCGCCCGATGCCGTACCGTCACCTTTGCTGGAGCGTTACCGACGCCCGCCCCCGGAGGACGCCGGGCGGGCGGTGCCGGAGTGTGGGGACAGGAGGCACACGGGTGACTGACGCCGGGCGGGACACGGACCCGGAGCGGGACGAGGGAGCGCGCGTACGGCTGCCGCAGCTCAGGCTGGACGAACTGCTGGAGGAGCTGCAGGCGCGCATCGACGCGGCCCGCGGCACCCGCGACCGGGTGCGCAGCCTCCTCGAGGCGGTCCTCTCCGTCGGCCGGGAGCTCGAACTGGAGCAGGCGCTGCACTCCATCGTGGAGGCCGCCGCCGCGCTGGTGGACGCCCGGTACGCGGCCCTCGGCGTGATCGGCCCGGACGGCAAGCGGCTGTCCGCCTTCCACACCGTCGGCGTCAGCGACGAGGAGATCGCCCGCATCGGCCACTACCCGGAGGGCCACGGCATCCTCGGCGAGCTGATCCGCCACCCGAAGCCGCTGCGGCTGCCCAAGCTGTCCGAGCACCCCGCCTCCTACGGCTTCCCGCCGCACCACCCGCCGATGAACACCTTCCTCGGCGTCCCTATCCGCGTCCGCGACCAGGTCTTCGGCAACCTCTACCTGACCGAGAAGCGCGGCGGGGCGCAGTTCGACGAGGAGGACGAGTCGGTCCTGTCGACCCTCGCGGTCGCCGCCGGCGTCGCCATCGACAACGCCCGCCTCTACGAGGAGTCGCGGCTGCGGGAGCGCTGGCTCCAGGCCAACGCCGAGATCACCCACGGACTGATGTCCGGCAGCGGGCGCGGCGAGGCGCTGATGCTCGTCGCCGAGCGGGCCCGCGAGATCACCGGGGCCGCCCTCGCCGTCGTCGCCGTGCCCATGGAGGGCACCGACTCGCTGACCGTGGAACTCGCCCTCGGCCAGGACGCCGAGACCCACCGCGGGCTCGTCGTGCCGGTCGAGGGCAGCCTGCTCGGCCGGGCGTTCTCCTCCGCCGCCCCTGTCACCTCGGAGGACATCGCCCACGACGAACGGGTGTTCCAGGGCCCGCAGACCTTCACCGAGCTGGGTCCCGCCGTGGCGGTGCCGATCGGCGGCGAGCACGGCGTGCGCGGCATCCTGCTGCTGGTCCGCGCGTCCGGCGACCGCGTCTTCACGGACAAGGAGATCGAACCGCTGCGGGGCTTCGCCGCCCAGGCCGCCGTCGCGATGGAGCTGGCCGAGCGCCGCCAGGACGCCGAGCAGATCGCCGTGCTGGAGGACCGCGACCGCATCGCCCGCGACCTGCACGACCTGGCCATCCAGCGGCTGTTCGCCACCGGCATGACCCTGCAGAGCGCCGGCCGGTTCATCGAGCACAAGGGGGCCTCCGAGCGGGTGCTGCGGGCCGTCGACGACCTCGACGAGACCATCAAGATCATCCGCTCGACCATCTTCGGCCTGCGCTCCGGCGCCTCCGAGGGCGGCGCCGGGACCGGCCTGCGCGCCCGCGTCGTACGGCTCGTCGGGGAGGCCGCCCCGCTGCTGGGCTTCGCGCCCAGCGTGCGGATGGAGGGCCTGATCGACACCCATGTGTCCAAGGACGCCGCCGACCACCTGACGGCCGTCCTCTCCGAGGCGCTCACCAACGTCGCCCGGCACGCCCGCGCGGGCCGCGCCCAGGTGGCCGTGGAGACCGACGGGCGCGAGGTGCGGCTGACCGTCGCGGACGACGGCGTGGGCCTGCCGTCCGGCGGCCGCCGCAGCGGCCTGCGCAACATGGCCGAGCGCGCCGGGCAGCTCGGCGGCTCCTTCGACGTCACGGAGACCCCGGGCGGCGGCACCACCCTGGTGTGGCGGGTGCCGGTGGGCGAGCAGTAGCCCTCCGTCCCCGGCGGTGTGTGGTGCGCTGCGGCCGGGGGTACTCGGTGCGCCGTTCCGGTCGCGGCGGGACCGCCCGGCCCCGCGCCCTCGCACGGGCCGCACGGCCGCGTGCGCGGCGGTCGTCGGCGGGAGGAGCGGCGAAGTGACGGGCTGGACCTGGCGGTACGAGGGCTACGACCCCGCCGACGAGCGCCTGAGGGAATCGCTGTGCACCCTCGGCAACGGCTACTTCGCCACCCGTGGCGTCCTGGCGGAGTGCACCGCCGACGACACGCACTACCCCGGCACCTACGTGGCCGGCGTCTACAACCGGCTCGTCTCCGCGGTCGGCGGCCGGCGGGTGGAGAACGAGGACGTCGTCAACCTCCCCAACTGGCTGCCCCTGCGCTTCCGGCAGCCCGGCGGCGACTGGCTCGGCCCCGACACCACGCCCGTCCTCGACCACGTGGTCACCCTGCACCTGTCCTCCGGTCTGATGGAGCGCCTCACCCGGTTCGGACTCGGAGCCGGCCGTGCGCTCCTGGTGCGGCAGCTGCGGTTCGTGCACATGGCCGACCCGCACCTCGCGGGCCTGCGCACCGAGTTCACCGCCGAGGGGTTCTCCGGGCCGCTCGAGGTCGAGGCGGCGCTCGACGGCGGCGTCACCAACGCCGGGGTGCCCCGCTACGCCGACCTCGACGGCCGCCACGTCACCCACGTGGTCACCGGCACCTCGCAGCACGACGCCGTGTGGCTGCGCTGCCGCACCCGGACCTCCGACGTCCGGATCGCCTGCGCCGCCCGGCTGACCTCGCCCGCGTCCGTCGCCGTCCGCCACGACCGGCCCCGCGCCGTGCAGACGACCCGGCTGGACCTGGCGGCCGGGAAGACCCTCACCGTCGACAAGGTCGTCGCCCTGCACACCTCCCGCGACCCGGCGATCAGCGACCCGCTGCACGCCGCCGTCGACCGGGTGCACCGGGCCGCCCCGTTCGACGAGCTGCTGGCGCCCCATCTGACGGCCTGGCAGCAGTTGTGGCGCCGGGCGGAGCCGGACGTGCCCGACGAGGCGGGGCGCATCCTCCGGCTGCACCTCTTCCACGTCCTGCAGACCCTCTCCCCGCACACCGCCGACCTGGACGTGGGGGTGCCGGCCCGCGGGCTGCACGGGGAGGCGTACCGGGGGCACGTGTTCTGGGACGAGCTGTTCGTCCTGCCGTACCTGAACCTGCACTTCCCGGAGGTCTCGCGGGCGCTGCTGCACTACCGGTACCGGCGGCTGGAGCGCGCCCGGACGGCCGCCCACGACGCCGGGCTGCGGGGCGCGATGTACCCGTGGCAGTCCGGCAGCGACGGCCGTGAGGAGACCCAGCAGCTGCACCTCAACCCGCGCTCGGGCCGGTGGCTGCCCGACCACTCCCACCTCCAGCACCATGTGGGCTCGGCGATCGCCTACAACGTGTGGGAGTACTGCGAGGCCGCCGGCGACGAGGAGTTCCTGCACACCAAGGGCGCCGAGATGCTGCTGCAGATCTCCCGCTTCTGGGCCGGCTCCGCCTCCTACGACGACCGGCTGGGCCGCCACCGCATCAAGGGCGTGGTGGGCCCCGACGAGTACCACGACGCCTACCCGGGCGCCGACCGTCCCGGGCTCGACGACAACGCCTACACCAACGTCACCGCCGCCTGGGTGCTGGCCCGCACCCTGGAGGTGCTGCGCCACCTGCCCGAGCCGCGCCGCCGCGAGCTGGCCGAGCGCACCGGCCTCGACGAGGCCGAACTCGGCCACTGGGACCACATCTCCCGCACTCTGCACGTCCCCTTCCACGACGGCGTCATCAGCCAGTTCGAAGGGTACGGCGAACTCGCCGAGCTGGACTGGCGGGGATACCGGCGCCGGTACGGCGACATCCGGCGGCTGGACCGGATCCTGGAGGCCGAGGGGGACACCGTCAACCGCTACCAGGCGTCCAAGCAGGCGGACGTCCTCATGCTCGGCTACCTGTTCTCACCGGCCGAGCTCCAGGGCGTCTTCCGGCGGCTGGGGCTGAACCTGGACGAGCGGACCTGGCGGCGCACGGTGGACTACTACCTGCACCGCACCAGCCACGGCTCCACCCTCAGCGGCCTGGTGCACGGCTGGATCCTGGCCCGGGCGCGCCGCAGGGACGCCTGGAAGTTCTGCCAGGAGGCCCTCCAGTCGGACATCGCCGACATCCAGGGCGGCACCACGGGCGAGGGCATCCACCTCGGCGCCATGGCCGGCACCCTCGACCTGGTGCAGCGCGGCCTCACCGGGCTGGAGACCCGCGGCGGGGCGCTGTGGCTCGACCCCGTGCCGCTGCCGGAGCTGTCCTCCTACGGCTTCACCGTCCGCTACCACGGCCACTGGGGTGTGCGGCTGCGGCTGGAGTGCGGATCGCTGGAGATCACCGTGCCCTCCGCCGGCCGCTACCCGATCGAGGTGCACCTGCCCGGACACCGCGCGGTGCGGGTGGACCCGGGGGAGACGGCCCGGCTCGCCCTGCTGGAATGACGACGCCGGACGCCCGGCCGGTGCGGAACCGGCCGGGCGTCCGGCGGACGGGCCCCTGCCCGGGGCCCGGCGACGTCAGGCGCCGCTCTCGCGGAGCATGTCCTCACGCTCGACGATCTTCACGCGCTCACGGCCCTGCGGCTCGCCCAGCGCCTTCTCCGCCGCGTCCAGGCGGTACCAGCCGTCCCAGGTGGTGTAGCGGATGCCGCGCTCGGCGAGAAACGCGTCCACGGCCTCCGGGTCCGGGGACCCGGGCGTGCCCAGCCGCCCGCCCGCGTAGTCGGCCAGCAGGTTCGCGACGGTCTCGTTGGCGTCGCCCTTGGTGTGCCCGATCAGGCCCACAGGACCGCGCCGGATCCAGCCGGTGACGTACGTCGACGACAGGTGCTCGCCGGTCTCCTGGATCACGCGGCCGCCCTCGTCCGGGACGGTGCCCGACTCGATGTCCCAGGGCAGCTTGGGCAGCTTGTCGGAGAGGTAGCCGACCGCGCGGTACACCGCGGTGACGTCCCAGTCCTTGAACTCGCCGGTGCCCTTGACGTTGCCGGTGCCGTCGAGGGCGGTGCGCTCGGTGCGCAGGCCCACGACCTTGCCGTCCTCGCCGAGGATCTCGGTGGGCGACTCGAAGAAGTGCAGGAACAGCTTGTGCGGACGGTCGCCGACGTCGCGGATCGCCCAGTTCTCCAGGGTCTTGGCGACCATGTCGGCCTGCTTGTTGCCGCGCCGGGTGGCGATGGAGCCGTCGTCGTAGTCGATGTCCTCGGGGTCGACGACGACCTCGATGCTGGGGGAGTGGTCCAGCTCCCGCAGCTCCATCGGGCTGAACTTCGCCTGCGCCGGGCCGCGGCGGCCGAAGACGTGGATCTCCATCGCCTTGTTGGCCTTCAGGCCCTCGTAGACGTTCGGCGGGATCTCGGTGGGCAGCAGCTCGTCCGCCGTCTTGGCGAGAATGCGCGCCACGTCCAGGGCCACGTTGCCGACGCCGAGGACCGCGACCTTCTCCGCCTCCAGCGGCCAGGTGCGGGGCACGTCCGGGTGGCCGTCGTACCAGGACACGAAGTCCGCCGCGCCGTAGGAGCCGTCCAGGTCGATGCCCGGGATCGGCAGCGCGCGGTCGGCCGTGGCGCCGGTGGCGAAGATCACGCCGTCGTAGAAGGCGCGGAGGTCGTCGAGGTGCACGTCGGTGCCGTAGTCCACGTTGCCGAACAGCCGGATCTGCGGCTTGTCCAGCACCTGGTGCAGGGCCGTGATGATGCCCTTGATCCGCGGGTGGTCGGGGGCGACGCCGTAACGGATCAGTCCGAACGGCGCCGGCATCCGCTCGAAGATGTCGATGGACACGCCGGGCTCGGCGGCCACGTCGGACTTGAGCAGGGCGTCGGCGGCGTAGATCCCGGCGGGGCCGGATCCGACGATGGCTACCCGCAGGGGGCGGGGCATGGTCAGGTTCCCTTCGAGCGATGACAAGCGTCTCGTGGGGAAGCCTAAACTGAGGCTTGCCTTACCTGGTACGCGGGTCCGGTCTATGAGCCCATAAGCCGACCTTATGCCATGTGCCGAGGTGATCTTATAGCACGGCGTCGGACGTGCTAGGGCAGGTTCTGCTCCGCCCAGATCACCTTGCCCGCGGGCAGATAGCGGGTGCCCCAGCGCTCGGCGAGCTGCGCGACCAGGAACAGCCCGCGCCCGCCCTCGTCCGTCATGGTCGCGTACCGCAGGTGCGGGGCGGTGCTGCTGCTGTCGTACACCTCGCAGATCAGATGGCGCTCGTACAGCATCCGCACCTGGATGGGGGCGCCGCCGTGCCGCATCGCGTTGGTCACCAGTTCGCTGAGGATCAGCTCCGTGCCGAACGTCAGCTCCTCCAGCCCCCACTCGGCGAGCTTCCGGGCCACCGCCGCCCGCAGCTCGCCCACCGCCGCCGGGTCCGACGGCACCGGCCACTGGGCGATCCGGCCGGCGGGCAGCGCCCGGGTCCGCGCCACGATCAGCGCGATGTCGTCGGCCGCCTTCCGCGGACGCCGGTGGTCCAGCACGGTCCGGCACGTCTCCTCCGGGGACTCCCCGGCGCCGGCCAGAGCCTCCCGCAGCCGCTCCAGACCGACGTCGATGTCGTGCTCGCGGTCCTCCACCAGCCCGTCGGTGTACAGCACCAGCCTGCTGCCCTCCGGCAGCTCCAGCTCCCCCGACTCGAACGGCAGCCCGCCCAGACCCAGCGGGGGACCGGCGGGCACGTCAGGGAACTCCACACGCCCGTCCGGCCGGACCAGCGCCGGCGGCGGATGACCCGCGCGCGCCAGGCTGCACCGCCGCGACACCGGGTCGTACACCGCGTACAGGCACGTCGCCCCGATGACCGGGGCGACGTGCTCGTCCTGCGCCTCGTCCTGGTCGATGCGGCCGACCAGCTCGTCCAGCAGCGCGAGCAGTTCGCCCGGCGGCAGGTCGAGCGCGGAGAAGTTGTGCACCGCCGTGCGCAGCCGGCCCATGGTGGCCGCCGCGTGCAGACCGTGCCCGACGACGTCGCCGACCACCAGCGCCACCCGGGCGCCGGACAGCGGCAGCACGTCGAACCAGTCGCCGCCCACCCCGGCCTGCGCGGGCAGATAGCGGTAGGCGATCTCCAGCGCGTTCTGCTCGGGCAGCGTGCGCGGCAGCAGGCTGCGCTGCAGCGTCACCGCCATGCTGTGCTCGCGCGTGTAGCGGCGGGCGTTGTCGATGGACACCGCGGCCCGTGCCACCAGCTCCTCCGCCAGCGCCAGTTCCTCCTCGTCGAACGGCTCCGGCTTGCGTGAACGCCAGAAGCTGACCACGCCCAGAACCAGCGAGCCGGCCCGCAGCGGCACCGTGATCAGCGAGTGGATGCCGTACTCCACGACCTGCGCGGAGCGCTCCTTGTCCTGCGCCTGCCAGCCGGGCGCCTCGTCGAGCCGGGGCTCCAGCACCGCGTGGCCGGTGGCCAGGCTGCGGCCCTGCGGGGACGACTCGACGAAACGGATCTGCTGCTCCCTCGGATACAACGGGGCGTCGTCGGCGATGCCGGTCCTGGCCGTGCGGCGCAGCGTGGCGGCCGCGTCGGGGTGCCCGCCCGCCAGCACCGACTCGAACAGGTCCACGGTGACGAAGTCGGCGAACCGGGGCACGGCCAGGTCCGACAGTTCCTGCGCGGTCCGCGCCACGTCCAGGCTGGTGCCGATGCCCACGCCCGCGTCGTAGAGCATGTTGAGCCGCTCGCGGGACTCCTCCGCCCGGCCGGACAGCGCCCGCAGCTCCGTGGTGTCGCGGACGGTGGCGACGCTGCCCCGGTGCCGGCCCGCAGGGTCGGTGGGGCGCTGGTTGACCGCGAGCAGCCGGTCGCCCACCGGAAGCACCTCGTCCGTGGCCATGCGGCCCGAGGACAGCAGCTCCGTCGTGGCCGGATCCAGACCCAGATCCCGGGCGTGCCGGCCCTCGGAGTCCTCCGGGAGGCTGAACAGACGGCGTGCCTCGTCGTTGGCGAGCAGCAGGGTGCCGTCGCCGTCGAGGATCATCACGCCCTCGCGCACCGCGTGCAGCACGGCGTCGTGGTGTTCGTACATCCGGGTCATCTCGTGCGGGCCCAGACCGTGGGTCTGACGCAGCAGACGTCTGCTGATCAGGGCCGCGCCGCCGGTCGCCAGGACCAGTGCGGCGAGCCCGGCGCCCAGCACCAGCGGGAGCTCCGCCTCGGTCGCCCCGCCGACGTTCTCCAGCGTGATGCCGGCCGACACCAGGCCGACGACCTCGCCGTCAGGGTCCTCCACCGGCACCACGGCCTGCACGAGCCGCCCGATGGTGCCATCGATCTCCTCCACGACCGGCTCGCCCGCCAGCGCGGGCTCGATGGTGCCGACGAACTGCTTGCCGATGCGGTCCGGGCGGGGGTGCGTGTAGCGGATGCCGTCGGTGTTCATGACCACGACGAAGTCGACGTGCGACCGCTCACGGGCGGCCTCGGCGCGCGGCTGGAGCACGGCCGTGGGGTCGGGGGACTCCAGCGCCTCGACCGTGCCGGGGGCGTTGGCGAAGGTCTCGGCCACGGCGAGTGAGCGGTTGCGGGCCTCCTCGGCGCTGTCCCGCTGCACCTGGAGCACCAGCGCCACGACGGCGGCGACCACCAGCAGCAGCACCATCACCAGGAGCAGGACGAACACCTGTCGGGCGACACTGCGTCCGCCGAGCACCGACCGCAGCCCCGCCGTCGGATGCCACCCGGAGCGGCCGCTCTCCTGCCCCCGACGCCGCACGGAAGCCGCCGCGCCGGACCGCTGGGGCGACCGGGTCCGGGATCGACCCATGAGTCGGACCATGTGCCCTGTCTACACTGCCGCGCGAAGGGAGGCGAGAGTAGGCCGCTGGGGCGGCACCTCATGCCCGGATGGCGCCGCGGCCGCCCCTTCACCGTAGGCGGCAGCCTCCTGGGCGCACGCGCCGAACATCGATGCGAGGAAGCGTGCGGCGCCGTGGGGGTTGTCCGCGCAGTTCCCCGCGCCCCTGACGGGGCGCGTACGCAGGTCGCGCGCGGCCTTCCCCCTCGGCCGCGCGCGACCCTCCCCCCGACGCGCGACTCGTCCCCCGAGCAGTCGCGCGTCTTCTCGGCCGGGCCCGCCCCGAGCGGAGGGCGTCCCGGAGTGTGCGGAACCGTGCCGCAAAGGACGGGTCCCTTCGCAGTCCGGCGGCGGCCGCCGGCTCAGTCGGCCAGCGCCCGGGCCAGCTCCGTGCTCGCACGGGCGATCTCCGTGTCCGGCTCGGCCAGCAGCCGGTTCAGCTCACCGCGCCGGGCGCGCACCGCCTGCCGCGCGGCCCGCTCCCACACCACCGGGTTCTCCCGGCGGTTCAGCAGCTTGGGGTACGCCGCGGCCGTGCTCTCCCACTGCCGGGCGTCGGCGATGGCCTTGAGCAACTGGATGATCCCCGCCCGCACGGTGACGTGCGGCAGCTGCGCCAGCTCCCAGAGGAACGGCACCGTCGCCGCGGTGGCCTGCTCCGTGACGAAGCCGTACTGGCAGATCCGTTTCCGCAGATCCTCGAGGGCGGCCCGGGCGGTGTCCGGGTCACCCCAGGCGATGCCGTTGAGGAGCAGGGGAATGGCGGCCGCCGATCCGGTGGAGTCCTGCATCTCGGCCCACGGCACCTGGGACAGGGCCGCGAGGGGCGTGGACCGTGCCACTCCGGTGGGGGACGTGTGGCGCACTGGGCGCTCGCTGCTCGGCTGTTCCGTAGAAGCGCTGCGCATGGCGTGGGTGCCTTTCCGCGGCAGTCGTGTCAGGTGGGCGGGCGGGTGGACAACCGGGCCCACACCGTCTTGCCCGCCGGGACGGCGGGGAACCAGCCCCACGCCTCGGACAGGGCGTCGACGATGCGGAGCCCCCGGCCGTGCTCCTCCAGGTCGGCTTCGCCGCCGGGAGGCTGCCGCACGGGCGGGCGGTCGTCGGGGTCGGTGACCGTGAGCAGCAGGTGCGCCGGCTCCAGACGGAACCCCAGCCGCACGTCCGGTTCGTCCGGGCGGTGCGACGCCGCGTGCGTGACGGCGTTGGCGGCCAGCTCGGTCATGACCAAGGTGGCGTCGTCGCTGCACCGGTGCAGCGACCAGTCCCCGAGGGTGGCGCGGGTGAAGGACCGCGCTCGCGCGAGGCCCTCCCTGCTGCAGGCGATGCTCACCGCCGCGTGGGGGGCGGCGGCGGGCACCGTCTGCAGTGGGGACCCGTCCTCGTGCGGCACCGCGGGCGGCGGGCCGAACGACCCGGCACCGCCTGCCGGTAAGACGGCCGGGACCGGGGGCCGGAGCGTCAAGTGCACAGGTGATGACACGGCATCTCCTCGATGCGACGTCAGGACGGGGCGCTCCCACGGGGGTTGACGCCGCGGCTATTATCCACGCTGTCAGCGCTCCCGTGCAATTGCACGGGAAATTGCGCGAGAATTTTTCGCCATGTGCGGCGACGGCCGTGCGGGGCGGGACGAGATCAGCAGCAAGGAGACAGCGGTGCCTGGAGTGCGGAACGGAGTGCGGGCCAGCCAGTTGGACGCCCGCTGGATCAAGAGCCGGCACAGCAACGCCGAGGGCAACTGCGTCGAGGTCGCGCCGCTGTCCGGCGGCGACGTCGCGATGCGCAACTCCCGCGACCCCGACGGCCCGGCCCTCGTGTACACCTCCGCGGAACTGGCCGCCTTCCTTGCGGGCGCCAAGGACGGCGAGTTCGACCACCTCGTCCGATGACGGGCCGCCGCGCCCGCTGACCGCCGCGCGGCCGGCGTCGCCCCCCCCGGTGGACCCGGCGCCGGTGAAGCGGAGTCCAACTGCCTTACTTCGGTCGGCGTTTCGTAACCGGATGCGATGAGGCAGTGTCAGATGCGATAGTGTGAATCGCCCTTGTGCCGGTCTGCTGGGAGTCAGGATGTCCGCCGCGT
This sequence comes from Streptomyces albogriseolus, assembly GCA_014650475.1. Classification (GTDB taxonomy): domain Bacteria; phylum Actinomycetota; class Actinomycetes; order Streptomycetales; family Streptomycetaceae; genus Streptomyces; species Streptomyces albogriseolus. The sequence continues at coordinate 294,376 of BMVA01000001.1, read as the reverse complement.
CGCATCGCATCTCCCGTCTGGAACCCTACCTGGACAGGCCCGAGCCCGCGCCGACCCTGCTCAAGATGCTGGTGGGCGTGCAGCTGGCCGGTTTCCGTGAGGACGCCGGACTGTCCCAGGACCAGGCGGCCCGCTCCGTCGGCTTCAGCGGGGCCAAGCTGTCCCGCATCGAGTCCGGCAAGGGCCGCCGTCCGCCGGCCGAGACCGACGTACGGGCGCTGCTCGAACTCTACGGCACCGACGACTACGATGCCTCCGTCCTCCTGAAGCTGCTCCAGCGGGCCGGCGAGCCGGGCTGGTGGCAGCGGTACGACAAGCGGCTGATGCCCGAGTGGTTCGACCGCCTGGTCGGACTCCAGGAGGCCGCCGCCACCATCCGTACGTTCGAGATCCAGTACGTCCCCGGGCTGCTGCAGACCGCCGACTACACCCGCGCGGTCGTCGAGCGCGGACTGCCCAACGCCCCGGCGAGCGAGGTGCAGCGCCGGGTCGAGCTGCGCATGCGCCGCGCCCAGCTGCTGCTCCGCGAGGACGCCCCGCAGCTGTGGGCCGTCATCGACGAGTCGGTCCTGCTGCGCGTCCTCGGCGACCGCGCCGTGATGCGCGACCAGCTCGACCATCTCGCGAAGATGGCCGCGCGGCCCAACGTCACGCTGCAGATCGTCCCGCTGAACGTCTCCAACGCCTCGGCCCCCGCCATCCCGGTGACCTATCTGCGCTTCGGTGGCCTCGACCTGCCCGACGTGGTCTACCTGGAGCACATCAGAAGCGCCAACTTCCTCGAGGACCGCGACGAGACCGAGGAGTACCGGATCGTCCTCGACCGTCTCGCCGACGAGGCGCTCACGCCCCGCGAGTCCGTCGAGATGCTGCGCGGCACGATCGAGGAACGCTACGCGCTCCCCTCCTGACGCACGCCCCGTACACGTCACGTACGGAGGAAGTCCAGGGCGCGACCGACGCCCCTTCCCGGCCCCACGAAGTCCGGGAAGGGGCGTCGCGGTGTCGGGGGGTTACGCGGGTATCCGGCCCACGCCGCCGAACTCGATCCACTCCTGCGTGAGCTGACGGGGCGCCACCTCCGTGTCCGGACGCCAGGTGGACACCTCCACCAGACCCGGCTCCAGTATCTCCAGCCCCTCGAACAGCGCCTCGACGTCCTTCTCCTGGCGGACCCGGCCCCAGTGCCCCTGGGTCACCTGGTCCATGAAGCCGGTGACGAACTCGCGGACCTTCTCGTCCTCGCTGACCAGCTGGCACATCACCATGAAGCTGCCCGGCGCGAGCCGCTCCCGCACCCGGTTGGCCACGGCCAGGGGGCCGTCGGTGTCACTGTCCGGGATGCAGTGGAAGACGGAGTTGAACAGCACGCAGACGGGCTCGTCGAAGTCGATCAGCCGCTGGGTCTCGGCGTGGCCGAAGATCCCGTCGGTGTCACGCAGGTCCGCCTGTATGACCACCGTGCGCTCGTCCTGCTCCAGCAGGGCCCGGCCGTGCACCAGCACCATCGGGTCGTTGTCGACGTACACCACGTGGGTGGTGGGGTCGATGCGCTGGGACACCTGGTGCACGTTGTCCTGCGTCGGCAGGCCGGAGCCGTGGTCCAGGTACTGCCGGATGCCGTACTCCTGGGTGAGCGTGCGGACCACGCGCTGGAGGAAGCGGCGGTTGTTCAGGGCCAGGCGGCGGGTGCTCGGCACCACCTTGTCGAGCTCCTCGACCGCGGTGCGGTCCGCCGCGTAGTTGTCCTTGCCGCCGAGGTAGTAGTCGTACATACGCGCGGCCGTCGGCACGGTTGCGTCGATCTCGGTGGACAGCTGCTTACCGGTGTGCATCGTTCCCCCTGCGGAGTGCCGCGCCAACTGGACTGGCTGGACAGGAAATACATCCTAGGGAGGGCCGTACGGCCCTTGCCAGCCCGTCGGCGAACATGGCCCCGAAGGAATGGTGAAGGTGTGTCAGGTGATCACGCCGAGTGGCGCGGTGTGTGTGGGGCGTGATGGTCTGGCCGGTGGAGGGTCGGGTACCCGCCCCCTGACATCCCCGTACCGTGGAGGTCGGACCACCGTGGACAGTTCACCGGACCGCATCGCCAACCCCTGGGGTGAACGCACCCCTTACGCGCCCGGCGACCCCTGGCCGGTCCGCACCGACCTGCATCTCGCGGACGGGGTGGCTCAGGAGGACGTCGAGCGGTGGGTGCCGTCCGCCTCGATCCTGCACTCCAACGGCGACGCCATGGACATCGCCGTACGCGGCGGCCGCATCGTCGGCGTCCGCGGCCGCGCCGCCGACCGGGTCAACCGCGGCCGGCTCGGCCCCAAGGACCTCTACGGCTGGCAGGCCAACCACGCCCCGGACCGCCTCACCCGCCCGCTGGTGAGGGAGAACGGCCGCCTGGTCGAGACCGACTGGGACACCGCCATGGACCGCGTCGTCTCCCGCACCCGGACCCTGCTCGACGAGCGCGGTCCCGGCTCCGTCGGCTTCTACACCAGCGGACAGCTGTTCCTGGAGGAGTACTACACCCTCTCCGTCCTCGCCCACGCCGGCGTCCGCACCAACCACCTCGACGGCAACACCCGGCTGTGCACGGCCACCGCCGCCGAGGCGCTCAAGGAGAGCTTCGGCTCCGACGGCCAGCCCGGCTCGTACGAGGACATCGACCACGCCGACACCCTCGCCCTGTTCGGGCACAACATGGCCGAGACGCAGACGGTGCTGTGGATGCGCGTCCTGGACCGGCTGGAGGGCTCCGACCCGCCCCGGCTGCTGTGCGTCGACCCCCGGTACACCCCCGTCGCCCGCCGCGCCGACGTCCATCTGGCGCCGCGCCCCGGCACCAACGTCGCGCTGCTCAACGCCCTGCTGCACGAGATCATCCGCACCGGCCGCGTCGACCGCGCCTACCTCGACGCGCACACCGTCGGCTACGACGAACTCGCCGCCGGCGTCGAGCGCTGCACCCCGCGCCGGGCCGCGGAGATCTGCGGTGTCCCGGCCGCCGAGATCGAACGCGCGGCCGACCTCCTCGGCGACGCGAAACGGCTCACCTCCACCGTCCTCCAGGGCGTCTACCAGTCACACCAGGCGTCCGCCGCCGCCGTCCAGGTCAACAACCTGCACCTCATCCGCGGCATGCTCGGCCGCCCCGGCTGCGGACTCATGCAGATGAACGGCCAGCCCACCGCCCAGAACACCCGCGAGTGCGGCGCCGACGGCGACCTCCCCGGCTTCCGCAACTGGCAGAACGATCAGCATGTGACCGAACTGGCCGAGATCTGGAACGTCGAACCGGACGGCATCCCGCACTACGGCCCGCCCACCCACGCGATGCAGATGTTCCGCTACGCCGAGCAGGGCTCGCTGCGCATGCTGTGGATCTCCGGCACCAACCCCGCCGTCTCCCTGCCCGAGCTCGGCCGGATCCGGTCGGTCCTCGCGCAGGAACGCCTGTTCGTGGTGGTGCAGGACCTGTTCCTCACCGAGACCGCCCAGCTCGCCGACGTCGTCCTGCCCGCCGCGACCTGGGGCGAGAAGACCGGCACCTTCACCAACGCCGACCGCACCGTCCACCTCTCCGAGAAGGCCGTCGAACCGCCCGGCGAGGCCCGCGCCGACCTCGACATCTTCCTCGACTTCGCGGCCCGCATGGACTTCCGCGACAAGGACGGCGGCCCGCTGATCCCCTGGCGCGACCCGCAGGGCGCCTTCGCCGCCTGGCAGCGGTGCAGCGCCGGCCGCCCCTGCGACTACACCGGCCTCAGCTACGACAAGCTGCGCGACGGCGGCATCCAGTGGCCCTGCACCGAGGACGCCCCCGACGGCACCGCCCGCCTCTACACCGACGGCTTCGACCACGCCCACCCCGACCGGTGCGAGAGCTACGGCAAGGACATGGTCACCGGCGCCACCGTCACCCCCGTCGAGTACCGCTCCCTCAACCCGGACGGCAAGGCCGTGATCAAGGCCGCCGAGTACCTCCCGCCGCACGAGGACGCCTCCCCGCAGTACCCGCTCCAGCTGATCACCGGGCGGACCGTCCACCACTTCCACACCCGCACCAAGACCGGCCGCGCCCCCGAGCTGAACGCCGCCGCCCCGGACGTCTGGGCGGAGATCTCCCCGGCGGAGGCCGCCGCGCAGGGCCTGGCCGCCGGCGACCTGGTCCAGGTGACCACCCCGCGCGGAGCGATCCGGGCCCGGCTGCGGACGGTGGCGATCCGCGACGGCGTGGTGTTCGTGCCGTTCCACTACGGCTACTGGGACACCCCCGAGGGCCACCGGCCGCCCGACGGCCGCCCCGGCCGCGCCGCCAACGAGACCACGGTCACCGACTGGGACCCCCTGTCCAAACAGCCCCTGTTCAAGACCGCGGCGGCCCGGGTCACCCTGGTCGCCCGGCGCGGAACGCCCCAGCCGCAGGACACGGACGACGCGAGGACGGGGAGCACGGCATGAACGGCATCGGCATCACCCTGCGCGCCCTCCACGACGGCGAGCGCGACCTGGAGACGGACCTCCTCGCCGTCGCCGAGCGGCACCGCACCGAGCACGAGGTGCACCACGTCGCCACCGACGTCGCCCGCTGGTCCCGGGAGCACGCCGCCCGGCTGGCCGCCCTCGGACCCGATCACGGCGTCGAGCTGTCCGGACCCCGCGACCACGGCGCGCCCGGCGCGCTCACCGCCCTGCGCGAGAAGGCGGCGCAGGCCCTCGGGCGACGCCCGGAGACCGGGCTGCTCCTCCTGGAGGACCTGCGCGACCTGCATCTGGCCGCCGCCCGCAACTCCCTCCACTGGGAGATGCTCGCCCAGTCCGCACAGGCGACCCGCGACCGCGCCCTGCTCGACCTGGCCGCCGACTGCCATCCGCAGACCCTGCGGCAGATGCGCTGGACCAACACGATGATCAAGGTGCTGTCGCCGCAGCTCCTGGTGAGCGTCTGACCTGCCCCGGGACGGCTTCCCCGGCGCGCCTGCGGGACCGACCGTGCCCCGCTATCGTCGGTTTCGTCCCCACGGGACGTCGGCCGCCGGCGGGCGGTGGCCGGCCCGACCGGAACCCCCGGGAGGCGGGCACCATGGACGGCTACTACGACCTCGGCTCCTACGGACGGCCCGTGTCGACGACCTCCCCCGAGGCCCAACTCTGGTTCGACCGCGGGCTGATGTGGACCTACGCCTTCAACCACGAGGAAGCGGTCGCCTGTTTCCGGAAGGCCGCCGACGCCGACCCCGGCTGCGCGATGGCCCACTGGGGCATCGCCTACGCCCTCGGCCCCAACTACAACAAACCCTGGGAGGCCTTCGACACCGAGGACCTCACCCGCACCGTCGAGCGCACCCACGCGGCCGTCGAGCGCGCCCACCAGGCGGCCGAGGCCCGCGCCACCCCCGTCGAGCGCGCCCTCGTCGGGGCACTGCGCGCCCGCTACCCCCAGGACCGCCCCCAGGAGGACTGCTCGGTCTGGAACGAACCGTACGCGGACCGCATGCTGGCCGTGTACGAGGCCGCCCCCGGAGACCCCGACGTGGCCGCCCTCTGCGCCGACGCCCTGATGAACCTCACCCCCTGGCAGCTGTGGGACCTGAGGACCGGACGCCCCGCCCACGGCGCCCGCACCGCGGAGGCCAAGGAGGTGCTCGACGGCGCCCTCGCCACCGAGGCGGGCGCGCACCACCCCGGCGTGGTGCACCTCTACGTCCACCTCATGGAGATGTCCCCGACCCCGGAGGCCGCCCTCACCGTCGCCGACCGGCTGCGCGGCGCGGCGCCCGACGCCGGGCACCTGCTCCACATGCCCTCGCACCTCGAGGTGCTGTGCGGCGACTACCGCCGCGTCGTCTCGGACAACACCGCCGCCATCGCCGCCGACGAGAAGTACCTCCAGCGGGCCGGCGCGATGAACTTCTACACGCTCTACCGCTGCCACAACCACCACTTCCGGATCTACGGCGCCATGTTCGCCGGACAGTCCCAGGTGGCCCTGGACGCCGCCGCGCGGCTCGAGGCCGCCGTGCCGGAGAAGCTGCTCCGGGTGGAGAGCCCGCCCATGGCGGACTGGCTGGAGGCGTTCCTGGCGATGCGCTTCCACGTGCTGGTCCGCTTCGGCCGCTGGGACGACATCCTCGCGCTGCCGTTCCCGGACGACCCCGAGCTGTACTGCGTCACCACCGCGATGCTGCACTACGCCCGCGGCATCGCCCTCGGCGTGAAGGGCGACACGGACGGCGCCGACGTCGAGCGGGAGAAGTTCCGCGCGGCCGTGGCTCGCGTTCCCGGCAGCCGGATGCTGTTCAACAACACCTGCCACGACGTCCTCGCCATCGCCTCCGCGATGCTGGACGGCGAACTCGCGTACCGCAAGGGCGACCACGACGCCGCCTTCACCGCGCTGGAGCTGGCCGTCGAACGGGACGACACCCTGCCGTACGACGAGCCGTGGGGCTGGATGCAGCCCACCCGGCACCCTCTCGGCGCGCTGCTCCTCGAGCAGGGCCGGGTCGCCGAGGCGGAGGCCGTCTACCGGGCCGACCTGGGTCTTGACGACACCCTGCCCCGGCCGCTCCAGCACCCGAACAACGTCTGGGCGCTGCACGGCTTCCACGAGTGCCTGCTGCGCACCGGCAAGACCGGTGAGGCCGCGATCGTCGCCCGGCAGCTGCGGCAGGCGGCGGCGTCGGCGGACGTACCGATCGAGGCGTCGTGCTTCTGCCGGCTCGACACGCACACCCCGGAGGCGGGGCAGCACGCCTGTCACTGAAGCGGCGCCGGCGGACCCGGGTGGCGCCCGGGCCCGCCGGCGCCGGCGGGGGCGGTCGTGGCTCTCAGCGGGACGCCACGACGGCCTGGAACGACTTCATGCAGGTGAAGCAGTGCCGGTCCGTCGTGTCGCGTCGTGGCGATTCCTCCTCCTTCTCCACCCCGCACAGCGTCGAGGTCTTGTCCGGGGTGAGAACGTGCCAGACCGGCTCCCCCGAAGTGTCTGCACCGCACCACATCTCGTGCATTCCCAGCTCCCTCCGGGTAGGCATGGAGGCCGCTTCCATACCAGCACGGCGGGCGTCCGTCCGGCTCGTCCGGCGGGCCAGTCGGGTGACAGCCGGTCCCGGCATGCATACGCGACGGCACGGACGGATCCTGGAGGGATGAGGAAGTCTCCGATCGTCGTACACCCGCCGCTCGGCTCGGGCGGCCGGCGCGTCACCGTGCGCGGAGAGATCGTCGGCCTCGCCCACTCCGACCGGGACGTCGTGGAGTTCCTGCGCCGCGTCGGACTGCCGGAGGGCGAACAACTGCTGGACGACGCCGCCTGGGTGAAGTGGGTCGGCGGCCGGGCCCACGTCTACGACGCCGCATAGACAGAGCGACGGCGCCCCGGAAGCCGGAGCGCCGTCGACGCCTCCGTCGGCGCCGACTCCGACGGTGACCGTGCCCGACCGGGTACCCCGGTCAGGCATACCCATGCGCGCCCAGCCCCCACCGGCCCCGCGGTGAACCACCCCGCACGGCACCCCCTCCCACGAGACCGGTGATTTCACCGATCCCCGACCACCCCCTCCCCGCCGACAGTGGCACCGCCAGTCAGAAGGCGCCGCCCCCGGCCGCAGCACGGCTCCCCAGCCCACGCGGTGATCCCGTGCACCGGCCGGCCGGGCGGTCCGCCGTGACAGAGAGGACCACTCGTCGTGCAGCAGCACCCCCACATCAGCAGGCGAAGGACCGGCCGCCTGGCCGGCCTGACCGCGGCGCTCGCCGCCGTCGTCGGCCTCAGCACGCTCACCGGCCCCGGCGCCCACGCCGCCGACAACCCCTACGAGCGTGGCCCGGCGCCCACCGAGTCCAGCATCGAGGCCCTGCGCGGCCCGTACGCCGTCTCGCAGACCTCCGTCTCCCGGCTCGCCGTGACCGGCTTCGGCGGCGGCACGATCTATTACCCGACGACCACCGCCGACGGCACCTTCGGCGCCATCGCCGTCTCGCCCGGCTACACCGCGCTGGAGTCGTCCATCTCCTGGCTGGGCCCGCGCCTGGCCTCCCAGGGCTTCGTGGTGTTCACCATCGACACCAACACCACCCTCGACCAGCCCGACTCCCGCGGCGACCAGCTGCTGGCCGCGCTGGACTACCTCACCCAGCGCAGCTCCGTCCGCAACCGCGTCGACAGCGGCAGACTGGGCGTCATGGGGCATTCCATGGGCGGCGGCGGCTCCCTGGAAGCCGCCAAGGACCGGCCGTCCCTCCAGGCCGCCATCCCGCTGACGCCCTGGAACCTCGACAAGACCTGGCCCGAGGTCCGGACCCCCACCCTGATCTTCGGCGCCGACGGCGACACCATCGCACCCGTCTCCAGCCACGCCGAGCCCTTCTACAGCAACCTGCCCTCGTCGCTGGACCGCGCGTACCTGGAGCTCAACAACGCCACCCACTTCACCCCGAACTCGTCGAACACGACGATCGCGAAGTACAGCATTTCGTGGCTGAAGCGCTTCATCGACAACGACACCCGGTACGAGCAGTTCCTGTGCCCGCTGCCGCGGCCGAGCCTGACGATCGAGGAGTCGCGGGGCAACTGCCCGCACACCTCCTGACGACACCTCCCGGTGGCGGTCCGCGCACGGCGCGGGCCGCCACCGCCGTTGTGCGCGGGCACCACGGCCCGCCGCCGTACTTGGGCCGCGGCACAGTCCGAGGCGTAGGTCACGAGGCAAAAGCCGCTGGTGACCCGGCCGTTCACCGTTCACCGACCTACGTCCGTATACCTTCCGCGTGACCTTACGCGTGAGTAAGGTCGCGGGAATGACCGGACACACGACCGCGCGGCAGCGGCTGACCGCCGAGCTGCTGGACGCGCTGCGCACCGACGGCGGCGTCCGCGTCGTGACCGGTGAACCCGGTTGCGGCCGCAGCACGTTCCTCGACCACGCCGCCCGCCTCTTCCGCGCCGGACCGGTGCGGCACGTCCGCGCCGACCGCGCACACGAGCTGGACCACGCCCTCCGGACGGCCACGGCGTCCCGTCCGCTCCTGCTCTGCGTGGACGACGCCGACCTGTGGGACGCCCCGTCACGCGCCGCGCTCGCCCGTGCCGCCGCGCGGATACGGGAGACCGGCGTACGCACGACGCTCCTGCTGACCGTCGCCGGCCACCGGCCCCCGCCGCCCGAGCTGTCGGATCTGCCCGTCCTGCGCCTCGGCCCGCTCACCCCCGCGGAGGCGGCGCCGCTGATCCGGGAGCGAGCGGACAGCGAGGTCGCCCCCGCCGTACGGGAGGAGCTGATCACGGAGGCGGAGGGCAACCCCGCGCTGCTGCTGGCGCTGGTCCGGCGCCTGTCGCCGGCCCGGCTGAGCGGGCGACGCGCCCTGCCCCGGCCGCTGGTCGACGGTGAGGTGCTGGCCGACGTGGCCGGCGACCGCCTGCCCGACGACCCCGGCGGCCTGCTGCTGACCACGGCGGCCGCCGCACGGGCGACGGGGGAGGAGGACGCGGACGCGGACCTCGTCCTCCGTGCGTGCCGCGCGGCGACGGACGCGCCCCTGCCCGACCTGCTGACCCGTAGTGAGGGCCGGCTCCGCTTCCGCAGCGCGCTGATGGCCCGCGCGGTCCACGCCCTCGCTGCCCCGGAACACCGCCGCGCCGCGCACCTCGCCCTGGCCGAGGCCGCGAGGGAAGCGGAGGACATCCTCCCGCTCCTTCACCGCTCATGGGCCGTGCCCGACCCCGCCCTGGCGGCCTCGCTGGCCTCGGCGGCGACCGACCCGGCGTCCACGACTCCTCCCGCCCTCCGCCGCACGGCTCTGGTCCGCGCGGCCGAGCTCACCCCGGACGGTGCGGAGCGCGCCCGGCGCCACCTCGCCGCCGCCGAGCAGACACTCCTCGCCGGCGGCGTCGCCGACGCCCTGCGCCTGCTGGACCAGGCGCGCGGCCCTTCCGCCCCCACGCCGGTACGCGGCGGCGCGGAACTGCTGCGAGGCGCGGTGCTCCTTGCCGACGGTCCGGTGGAGGACGCCCGGGAGTCCTTCCTGCTGGCGGCGGACCTCCTGCCCCCGCACGCGGCGGCCCGCGCCACCCTCGGCGCGGCAGACGCAGCCTGGTCCGCGGGCGACCCCGCCTCCTGCCTCTCGGCCCTGGCCCCCACCCGCACACCCCCCACGCTCCCCTTGGCACAAGCCTGCGTCCGAGTCCCGCAGGAACCCGCCTCACCCGACGAACACCGTGGAGGGGTGGCACAGGTGGGCGCCACGGCACCGCGCCCGGAGGGCGTCGCCCCCGTGGGCGACGTGTCCCGCGACCACCGCGACGGCATGCGCGCCGTCCTCCTGGCCCGCTTCGACCTCGCCGCCGCCCCCCTCCGCCGCGTGGTGGAGAACGGCCTCCAAGGAACGGACCCCGACCGTCTCCTCCGCTCGGCCGCCGCGGCGCTGATGCTCGGCGACGTCACCTCCGCCCGCCGCGCGGGCGGCCGCGCCCTCGCCGCCGCCCGTACCCACAGCTCCGCCGCCCTCGAACCCCGCGCCCTCGAATACCTGGCCTACGCGGAACTCCGCGCCGGCCGCCACCAGCTCGCCCGCACCCACGCCGAGGAGGGCCTGCGCACCGCCGAACGCACCGGGCAGCGCAACACCGCCGCCCACCACCACGCCGTCCTCGCCCTCGCCGCGTCCATCGAGGGCGAGGCGGACCTCGTGACCGAGCACGCCGAGGCGGCCCTGCGCACCGCCCGCCGTCACGGACTCGCGCAGGCCGAGACCCTCGCGCACTGGGCCGCCGCCCGCGCCGACCTCGGCGCCGGCCGCCCCCGCGAGGCGGCGCAGCGGCTCGGCCCGCTGGTCCGCCCCGGCCCCCGCCGCGGCCACTTCGCGGTGTGGATGCTCGCCGTCCCCTGCTTCGTGGAGGCCGCCGCGTCCGCCGGACGACCCCAGTTCGCGGCGGGCGTCGTGGAGGACTTCACCCTGTGGGCGGCCTGCGGCGCCGACCCGCAGGCCCCCTCCCAACTCCTGCGCTGCCGCGCCCTGCTGGCCGCCCCGGACACCGCCGACGAGCTGTACCTGCGCGCCCTCGACCGGCACGACGACACCGCGGGCGACTTCGAACGCGCCCGCACCGAACTCCTCTACGGCAAGTGGCTGCGCCGCAGACGCCGCCTCCGTGAGGCCCGCACCCGCCTGGAGGAGGCCCGCCTCGGCTTCGAACGCTGCGGTGCCCCCCTGTGGGCACAGCAGGCCGCCGCCGAACTCCGCGCCGGCGGCGCCGCCCCGACCACGGCCCCCGCCTCCTCCTCCGGCGCCGGCGACCTCGCCCGCCTCACCCCGCAGCAACTGCGGATCGCCCGGTACGTAGCCGAGGGCGCCACCAACCGGGAGGTGGCCCTCAGCCTCTCCGTGAGCACCCGCACCGTCGACTACCACCTGCGGAACGTGTTCGCCACGCTCGGCCTCCGTTCCCGGGTCGAGCTGGTGCGTCTGGTCGAGCAGGAGGAAAAGACCGGTGCACGACTCTAGGGACCGACCGGACGGTATGCCATCCTTCGGGGCAGGACGAGTCCGACGGCGGCCGGCCCGCGGGCTCCCCGTACCTGCCGGGCGCCGGTACGGGGCCGCCGCACGGGCACCGCCGGGAAGCCCGACCCTGGGGGGAATGCGCGATGCCTCAAGCCGTACGGCCACGTACCCTGCTGCGTCCCGGACCCGTGCCCGCACCCCGGTCGCGGACGCCACGCGTGCGGTCGCTGATCGACGCCGACGCGCTGCGCGTGCTGCACCGGGCCGCCCGCGTCCTGCTGGACGACCTGCCGCAGCTCACCGACCGGCTGGTCGCGGTGCTCCAGGAGCAGGAGCCCGCCTACCGCACCGCCGTCGAGGGCGACGCCGTCGCCACCTGGCAGGAGGTGCACCGCTCGCTGCGGCACAGCATCTCCTCGCTGCTGGACCCGCGGGGCGCCCGTGACGGGGCCCGCCGCTGCTCGTGGAAGATCGGCGCCACCCGTGCCGAACAGGGCCTGCCGCTGGACGCGGTGCTGCACGCCTTCCGGCTGGGCGGCTCGCTGGTGTGGCAGGGCCTGGTCGACGAGACGTCCCGGGCGGCGCCGGAGGACGTACGGCTGCTGGTGCATGTCGCGTCCGACGTGTGGGACTTCGTCGACGAGCACAGCACGATCGTCGCGGACGCCTACCGGCAGACCGAGCGGCAGCTGGCGTGGCGGAGGGAGAACAGGGTGCGACTGCTCGCCGCGGCCCTGCTGGACGGCACCAGCCGGATCGCCGACCTGCCCGAGGCGGCCGAGGCGCTGGACCTGCCCGAGCACGGCCGGTACGTCGTCGTCGCGGTCGAGGGGACGCGGTCCGCGGGTTGTACGGGCGCCCAGGCAGCCGTCGCCCCGGGTGTGCGCGTGCACTGGCACACCGGTGTGGACGCCGACCACGGCATCGTGCTCGTCGAGGACGACGCGGCGGCCATCGTCCCGGACGAGCAGCCGCCCGGCGTACGGGTGGGCGTCAGCAGCGCGGTCGACGGACTGGCGGCCGTGGGGGAGGCACGACGGCTGGCGGACACGGCGCTGCGGCTGTGCCCCGAGGCGGGCGGCACGGTCCGGCTGACCGAGCACCTGCCGGCGGCGCTGGTCGCGTCGAACCCCGACCTCGCCGCGGCGCTGGCCGACCGGCTGCTCGGCCCGCTGGCCGGCCTGGAACCCGCCGACGCCGAGGTTCTCCTCGACACCCTCGCCACCTGGCTGGCCTGTGACGGCTCCGCCCAACGGGCAGGCCGCCGCCTGTACTGCCACCGCAACACCGTCCTCAACCGCCTCCGCCGCTACGAACAACTCACCGGCCGCAGCCTCTCCCGCCCCACCGACCTGGTCGAAACCGCCCTGGCCCTCACGGCCCGCAACCTCCTCGACCCCCGGCCGTAGCGGCACCCCGAAGGGGCGCGGGGAACTGCGCGACCGACCCCCACCGGCCCGCACCTGGACGCGCCCGAAGGGGCGCGGGGAACTGCGCGGCCAACCCCCACCGGCCCGCAGCCGCGACACGACGCGAACCCCCCGCCCCTGGCGCCGGACGACGGGCCGCCCGCATGGGCACCCGCACAACCCGCCCCCACCCCCGTTGGGACACCGCAGCGTGCGGCGCCACACCGCTGTACCCCCTCCGCACCCCCGTGCTGTCGTAAGCACCCCTTCCCCCGAAGCCGTCGCCGCCCCGCGCGACGACCCCGAGGAGTCGTGATGCCCGAAGCACCACCGGACGGCGCGCCCGCCCTGCACGTCGAGGACGTCGACGTGACCTACGGCCGCGCGCTGTCCGCCCTCCGCTCCGTGTCCCTCACCGTGCCCCCCGCCGCGGTCGTCGCCCTGCTCGGCGCGAACGGCGCCGGCAAGACCACGCTGCTGCGCGCCGTCTCCGGCACCCTCCGCCTGCACCGCGGCGCGGTCACGGCCGGGAGCATCCGCTACGGCGACACGGTGCTCGACGGCAAGGACCCGGTCGCCGCGGTCCGCGCCGGCGTGGTCCAAGTACCCGAGGGACGGCGGGTGTTCGCCGGGCTGTCCGTCGACGAGAACCTCCGCTCCGGCGGGCTCGGCCTCGGGCGGCGCGGACGCGCCCAGGTCCAGGAGGCCCGCGACCGCGTCTTCACGCTCTTCCCGCGGCTCGCCGAACGCACCCACCAGCAGGCCGGGCTGCTGTCCGGCGGCGAGCAGCAGATGCTCGCCATCGGCCGCGCCCTGATGGCCGCGCCCCGCCTGCTGCTGCTCGACGAGCCCTCCCTCGGGCTCGCCCCGCAGATGGTGCACCGCATCGCCGAGGTGATCCGCGAGATCAACGCACAGGGCACCGCCGTGCTCCTGGTCGAGCAGAACGCCGGTATGGCGCTCTCCCTCGCGAGCCACGCGCACGTCCTCGAGGTCGGCGAGACCCGCCTGTCCGGCCCCGCCGGGGAACTCGCCCGTACCGACGCCGTACGCCGCCTGTACCTGGGCGAGTCGGCGCAGGACCAGGGGGCCGCGTGAACGACCGCACCACCAACGACCGCACCACCACCGCCCCGCCCGAGCTCGCCGTCCGCGACGTCACCGTGCGCTTCGCCGGGCTCACCGCGCTCGACGGGGTGTCCTTTACCGTCGCCCCGGGTTCGGTGCACGCGCTCATCGGCCCCAACGGCGCGGGCAAGTCCACCTGCTTCAACGTGCTGTCCGGACTGTGCCGCCCCGCCTCCGGCACCGTCACCCTCGGCGGCACGGAGCTGACCCGGCTCGCCCCGCACCGTATCGCCGCGCTCGGCGTGGCCCGCACCTTCCAGAACATCGTCACCACCCAGGGCACCGTCGCCGACAACCTGATGCTCGGCCGGCACGCCCTCACCCGCGCCGGGTTCACCGCGAGCGCCCTGCGGCTGCCGGGCGCCCGGCGTGAACAGCGCGAGCACCTCGCCCGCGCCCGGGAGATCGCCGGACTCACCGGCCTCGGCGCCCACTTCGACACGCCCGTCGGCCTGCTGTCCTACGGCGACCGCAAGCGCGTCGAACTCGCCCGCGCCCTCTGCCTGGAGCCCCGTGTGCTGCTGCTCGACGAACCCGTGGCCGGCATGAACGCCGCCGAACGCGCCCGCACCGCCGAGGTGGTGGCCGGACTACGGGCCGAACTCGGCCTGTCCGTGGTCCTCGTGGAGCACGACATGGGTCTGGTGATGCGTCTCGCCGACGAGGTCACCGTGCTGGACTTCGGCCGGCCCATCGCGCACGGCGCCCCCGACGAGGTCCGCCGGGACCCGGAGGTCCTGCGCGCCTACCTCGGCACCGACGCGACCGGGGAGGACGCGGCATGACGGATCTCCTGGACAGCCTGCTGGGCGGACTGGCCCTCGGCGCGGTGTACGCGCTGGTCGCCCTCGGCTTCGTCGTCATCTTCAAGGCCTCGGGCGTGCTCAACTTCGCCCACGGCTCCCTGCTGCTGCTCGGCGGCTACCTGGTCGCCGTCCTCCACGACGACCTGGGCTTCGCCGGGGCGCTCGCCCTCGCGGTGATCGTGACGGCCGCCCTGGCCGGGGCGCTGGACCGGTTCCTGCTCCAGCGCGGCGGCCACGACGCCCACTCCGCGCATGTGCAGACCATCGTCACCATCGGCGTCGACATCGTGCTGCTCACCGAGCTGGCCCGGCGCATCGGCGGCGACCTGCTGACGCTCGGCGACCCGTGGGGCGACGCGGTGACCGAACTCGGCCCGGTGACCGTCGCGGACAGCCGGCTCGCCGCCATCGTCGTGTCGGCCGTCGTCATCGGCGGAGTCTTCGCCCTGTTCCGGTTCACCTCCTGGGGCCTGTCGCTGCGTGCGGCGGCGGAGGACATGGAAGCCGCCGCGCTGATGGGCGTTCGGCTCGGCCGGGTGCGGGCGGGGGCCTGGTGCCTGGCGGGCGCGCTCGCCGCGCTGGCCGCCGTGTTCCTCGCCGCGTTCCCCGCCCCCGGCCTGGAGCGCACCACCGGCCAGATCGCGCTCAACGCCTTCCCCGCCGCCATCCTCGGCGGGCTGGCGTCCCCGACGGGCGCCCTCGCGGGCAGTCTCGTCATCGGGCTGACCGAGGCGCTCGTCGTCGGCTACCAGTCCGAACTGCACGTGCTCGGCGAGGGGTTCGGCGACGTCGCCCCGTACGCCGTGATGCTGCTGGTGCTCCTGGTACGGCCCAACGGGCTGTTCGGCGCGAAGGGAGCGGCCCGTGTCTGACCGGATCACCGCGCTCCTCACCCGCCGCCGCGCCACCCTGCTCACGGTCGCCGTGCTCCTGTGCCTGCCGCCGTTCTACCTGGACGCCTTCTGGCTGCGCATCGGCCTGTTCTCCATGGCGGCGGCCATCGGCGCCGTCGGCCTGGCCCTGCTCAGCGGCACCGCGGGACAACTCTCCCTCGGCCACGCCTTCTTCCTCGCCGTCGGCGCGTACGGCTACACCTGGCTGGCCGGCGACCCGGGACCGGGGCTGCCGACCGTCGTCGCCGTGCCCCTCGCGGTGCTGATGGCGGGGCTCGCCGGCGGGCTGTTCAGTCCCGTCGCCGGCCGGGTCAAGGGCATCTACCTGGGCATCGCCACCCTCGCCCTGGTCTTCCTCGGCCACCACGTCCTGCTCACCGCCGAGTCGGTCACCGGGGGCTTCAACGGCCGCTCCGTGCCCCCGCTCTCCCTCGGCGGCTTCACCTTCACCGCTAGCGACCCCGAACTCACCGTGCTGGGCGTGCCGTTCGGCGCGGAGGAACGCCTGTGGTTCCTGGGCCTCGCCCTGTTCGCGCTCACCTGGTTCACCGCCCGCGGCCTGCTGCGCTCCCGCCCCGGCCGGGCGCTGGCCGCCCTCCGCGACAGCGAGACGGCCGCCGCCGTGATGGGCGTCGACGTGGCCCGGCACCGCTCCGCCGCGTTCGTGGTGTCGTCGATGTACGCGGGCCTCGCCGGGGTGCTGCTGGCGCTCGCCTTCCGCCGGGTGGTGCCCGACTACTTCGGTCTTGTGCTGTCCGTCGACTACCTCGCCATGATCGTCGTCGGTGGTCTCGGCTCGGTCGCCGGAGCCACCGCCGGCGCCGTCTTCGTCACCGCGCTGCCGCTGCTGATGACCCGGTACGCCGACCAGCTCCCGCTGGTCGCCGCACCCGGCTCCGCCGAGGGCGCCGTCGGCCCCACCGAGGCCGCCCGGTACCTCTACGGCGCCGCCATCGTCCTCGTCCTGCTGTACGCCCCCGACGGGCTGCACGGCCTGGCCCGCCGGGCCCGTGACCGCCTGCGGCGCCGCCGCACCACCCCGACCTCCGCCCCGGACCCCGCCGTTCCCTCGCCCCCGCCGCCGGCCGCGGCCGCACGACCCAAGGAGCACACCCCGTGACCACCAGACACACCCGCCGCCCCCGCGCCCGCGCCGCCGGGGCCGTCCTCGCCGGCACCCTCGCCCTGCTGCTCGCGTCCACCGGATGCAGCTCCAAGGCGGAGGGCGACGGCAAGGGCGACGCCGCCGACGGCGTCCGCACCGGACCCGGCGTCGACGACGACACCATCAGGCTCGGCGCCCTCACCGACCTGACCGGCCCCTACGCCACGCTCGGCAAGAGCATCGTGCAGGCCCAGCAGATGTGGGCCGACGAGACCAACGCCAAGGGCGGCATCTGCGACCGGAAGGTCGAGATCGTCGTCAAGGACCACGGCTACGACGTGCAGAAGGCCGTCACCGCCTACGCCGACATCGCCCCCGACGTGGTGGCGCTGCCGCAGGTCATCGGCTCGCCGGTGGTGGCCGCCCTGCTGGACGACATCGAGCGGGACACGATGCTCACCTTCCCGCAGGCCTGGGCGGCCTCCCTGCTCGGCAAGGACGCCGTCCAGGTGCTCGGCACCACCTACGACGTCGACATGATCGCCGCCGTGGACTTCCTCACCCGCACCAAGGGCCTGAAGAAGGGCGACACCATCGGCCACGTCTACTTCGAGGGCGACTACGGCGCCAACGCCCTGGAGGGCTCCACCTGGGCGGCGGAGCGGGCCGGGATGAAGGTGGCCGGGCAGAAGATCCAGGCCACCGACACCGATCTGTCGGCGCAGGTGTCGGCGCTGCGCAAGGAGGGCGTCAAGGCCGTCCTGATCAGCGCGGGACCGGCGCAGACGGCGTCCCTGGTCGGCGTCGCCGCGTCCCGCGGCCTGAAGGTCCCGGTGGTCAGCAGCGCTCCCGGCTTCGCGCCGCAGCTCATGGAGACGCCGGCCGGGCCCGCGCTCGCGGCCCTGCTGAACGTGGTGAGCGCGGCGCCCGCCGTCAGCTCCGAGCTGCCCGGGGTGAAGACCATGGTGGCGTCGTACAAGAAGAAGTACCCGGACTCGCCCGTCGACTCCGGCGTGCTGTCCGGCTACAACGCCGCGGAACTCATCGGTCAGGACCTCGCCAAGGCGTGCGAGGCGGGCGGTCTGACCAGGGAGGACGTCGTCAAGGCGCACCGCTCGCAGAGCAACGCCGACACCGGGCTCGGCACGCCGCAGGACTTCTCCGACATGAACCGTCCCGCGAGCACCGAGACGTACGTGCTGAAGCCGGACGCGAAGGCGGTCGGCGGTGTGGTGAACGCCGAGGACGCGCACACCGCCCCCGGCGTCGAGGAGTACCTGTCCTCCCGCTGAGGCACGCATGACGCCCCGGCGCGCCTCGCACGAGGAGCGCCGGGGCTCAGCCGGCCGCCGCCTCCGGATCCCGGTCGGAGGACGGCCAGAAGTACGGCAGGTCGTCCGGCTCGTCGGGGAACAGCTCCCGGTACACGTCCGGGTCCTTGCGCACCAGCGCCGAGCGGTGACTGCGGTGCACGGCCTCGTCGCCGAGCCACGGCGGCAGCTCACCGGCCCGCGCCAGCTCGTCCTGGTCGCGCACCGGCGCCCCGGGGCGGACCGTGGCCAGGTCGGCGACCAGGGTGGCCGCGCAGCTGTCCTGGTGGCCCTGCTCGCGCCAGACCCGGCAGATCTCCAGGCCGTAGCGCACCAGCGCCTCCTCGTACCCCGTCCACATGCGCACGGCGGGATGACGGCGCCAGCCGTAGCCCGGCACGATCAGCCCGCGCAGCACCTGGAGCGCCTCCACCCGCTGCTTGCCGAGCCGCTTGCGGTCGAGGACCAGCGCGGTTCCGCAGAAGTCGGGGTAGGGGAGGAAGGTCTGCACGGGGGCCGTCCGGGAGCTGGGGGGCCGAGCGGGTCTGCAGCACCTCAGTTCCCAGAACCGGGCGGGGCACACCTCGCCCGGCCCGGCACGGGGTCAGCCGAGCGCGCCGAGGCGGGCGTCCCGCCACAGGTCCACGCCGCCGTCCGTCGCGTACGTGTCGATCTCGGCGAGTTCCTCGGCGGTGAAGTCGAGGTTCTCCAGCGCGGCCACGTTCTGCTCCAGCTGCTCGGTGCGCGAGGCGCCGATGACCAGCGACGTCACCCGGGGGTCGCGCAGCGCCCAGGCCAGCGCCATCTGCGCCAGGGTCTGCCCGCGCCGGGCCGCGATGCCGTTCAGCGCCCGCAGCCGGCGCAGCATGTCGTCCGTCAGCCAGCCCGCGTCGAACGAGGTGCCCGCCGCGGCCCGCGAGTCCTGCGGCACGCCGTCGAGGTAGCGCCCGGTGAGCAGCCCCTGCGCCAGGGCGGTGAACCCGATGACTCCAAAACCCTCCTCGTCGGCCACGTCCAGCAGCCCGTCCGTCTCGATCCAGCGGTTCAGCATGTTGTACGACGGCTGGTGGATCAGCAGCGGGGTGCCCAGGTCGCGCAGGATTTCCGCGGCCTGACGGCTGCGCTCGGCGTCGTACGAGGAGATGCCGACGTACAGCGCCTTGCCCTGGCGCACCGCGGTGTCCAGGGCGCCCATGGTCTCCTCGAGCGGTGTGGTGGCGTCCAGCCGGTGCGAGTAGAAGATGTCCACGTACTCCAGCCCCATCCGCTTCAGGGACTGGTCCAGGGAGGCCAGCAGGTACTTCCGGGAGCCGCCGCCCTGGCCGTAGGGGCCGGGCCACATGTCCCAGCCGGCCTTGGTGGAGATCACCATCTCGTCCCGGTACGGGGCCAGGTCCTGCCTCATCAGCCGGCCGAAGTTGATCTCGGCGGAGCCGTAGGGCGGGCCGTAGTTGTTGGCCAGGTCGTGGTGGGTGATGCCCAGGTCGAAGGCGCGCAGCGCGATGGCCCGCTGGCTCTCGAAGGACCGGTCGTCGCCGAAGTTGTGCCAGTAGCCGAGCGACAGCAGGGGCAGGTCGAGACCCGAGCGCCCGGTGCGCCGGTAGCGCATGGTGCCGTCGTAGCGGTCGGGGGCGGCGAGGTGGTTCATCGGTGCGGTCTCCGGTGGTGCGAGCGGCGTGTCCCGTGGGACGGTGTTGATCCTGGGCCCACAGTGCCCCCGAGTGATCCGGAAGTCCAACCGGTACGTCGCATGGGATTGAGCAGCGGGACTTCTGAATCGCCGGGCCCGGTGATTGACCGGCCGGGCGGCGGGAAGCCGCTCCGGAGCGGCACTTCGACCGCCGCGTTTCCCCCACAGGAGGTCGACCATGCGGATCCGTACGCTCACCGGCGCCGTGGCCGCCGTGCTCGTCCTGTCCGGACCCGTGGCGGGCGGACAGGCCGAGGCCGTCAGGCCCGCGGCCACGGCGGCGCCTCCGGGGGACACCCGGGTGCTCACCTACGACGCGGGCCGGGCGGGGGAGTTCGCGTCCGCGGTCGACCGGGGAGCGGCGGTCTGGAACGACAGCGTCGACGCGGTGGAGCTGCGGCCCGCGGCGTCCGGCGAACCCGCGGACATCCGCGTCGTCGCCGTCGACGGCTGGCCGCGCACCGTGCTCGGGGGCCTGGGCAGCGGCACCGTGTACTTCGGCCGGGAGGCCGTGGCGGACGGGCACTCCACGGTCCGGATCGCCGCCCACGAACTGGGCCACGTCCTGGGCCTGCCGGACCGCAAGCCGGGCCCGTGCTCCGAACTGATGTCCGGGGCCAGCGCCGGGCCGTCCTGCGCCTCCGCCCGGCCGAACGCGGCCGAGCGTGCGGAGGTCGAGGAGAAGTTCGAACGCGCCCCGGCCGGGCTGTCCATGGGGCCGATGTGACGGGTGAGCCCATCTCCGCTATGGTTTTCTCAGGTCACGGCGAGGACGAACCTCCTCAACCCGACCGTGCGTTGGTCGTCTAAGGAAAGACGCCCCGCTTCCTGCGGGGAAATGCAGGTGCAAGGCCTGCCCGGCGCTCCGCTCATGAGCCCCGTCCCGCAGCTGCGGGACGGGGCTCATGTTATTGCCGCCTGCTCACGGCTGCGCGGGCACGGTCCAGCAGTTGGAGCTCGTGGCCTTGCCCTTCAGCCGGTCGGCCAGCCAGTCCACCGCGTCACCCTGGTCGGTCAGCAGCGGCACCAGGTGGTTGGTGAGCAGCTTGTCGCCCAGGTTCGGCAGCCTCACCGCCTTGTAGGTGACGTCCCCGCCCTTCTTGCACCAGTCCACGGCCAGTTGCCGCGCCTGCGCGTGCGGCACGATGTCGTCCTGCGTCCCCGTCACCACGCGGACCGGGCCGGTGGGCTTCAGCCGGCCGAGACGCTGGTCGTCCAGGACGGCCTGGGCGGCGGGCTCTCCCGCGATGATCTCGCCGACGGACTTCCCGTTCTTCGTCCACGTGGTGCTCCTCGTGAACCCGTAGCCCAGGATCGCATCGCCCACGCAGGTGGTGGAGATGTCCTTCAGCGCCTTGCGCCCGGCGTCGTTCAGGTTCGCCTCGACGACGTCCCGCAGCGCCGGCGACGCCTGCGCGAAACCGTTGATGGACCAGCCGAGCGCACCGGCCAGCGCGCTGCCGTCGATGCCCTTCGTCACCTCCGTCAGATCGGCGGGCGGCGCGCCGCTGTAGGTGCCGACGAGCGGGACGTCGGGCGCGTAGCCGCGCTGGAGCTCGGCCGCCGCGGCGCTGGCCCCGCCGCCCTGGCTGTAGCCGTACATCCCCACCCGGGAGGCGGCGGTGACGGACGCGCCGGGCACCGAGCGCGCCGCCCGGGCCGCGTCGAGCATGGCGTGGCCCTCGTCGACGCGGTTGACGTAGGTGTGCAGCCGGTCGGTGACGCCGAGGCCGACGTAGTCGGTGACGACCACCGCGGCGCCGGTGGCGAGCAGCCGGTAGACCGCGAGGGTCTCGTAGCCGAACGACACGGTCTGCCCGGTGAGGGTCAGCGGGTTCTCCAGGGCGAGGGAGGGCGCGCACTGGTCGCCCTGGCCCATGGTGCCGGAGCCGACGACGACCAGGGGGCGCGGTCCCGCGCCCGTCCAGTCGGCGGACGGCTCGATGTAGGCGCCGGTGACGGCCACCGGCTGCCCGTTCGAGTCGGTCGAGGTGTACATCAGGCGGGTGGCCGTGCCCGGCAGCCGGCGGCCGTCCAGGCCGGGCAGGCTCAGCCCGAGGCTGAGGGGCTCATGGCGGATCAGCTTGCCGTTGCCCGAGGGGAGTTCGGCGGGCGGGGTGTAGAAGGCGGGGATGGTGACACCCCGCGACACGACGGGGTCGGTCGCCGCGGCGGGCGACGCGGACGCGCACACACACGCCGTCGTCGCGACGACGGTGGTCAGCACGCTGCTGATACGGCTCACGGCTCTCTCCTTGCTGCGGCTGCAGAAGATGAATCCGAAAACTAACAGCGCTCACTTACCGCCGGTAACCCGCCAGTAAGTTACGGACCGGTAACTTTTGTGGACGTCAGGACGTGCGGGATCCGGACAGCACAAGGAGCGGGCCCCGCCGAGGAGTTCGACGAGGCCCGCTCGGGTGCGGAAGGAGAGCTGTCAGGCCGTGTGCAGCGTCAGCCCGTAGCGGTTGAGGATCTCGTTGACCGGCTGGAACCAGGTCTCGCCCCCGCTGGAGCAGTTGCCCCAGCCGCCGGAGGTGACGCCCTGTGCCTGGTCGCCGCTGATGAACGACCCGCCCGAGTCACCGCCCTCGGCGCACACGCTGGTCTTCGTCATCTGGTGCACCGAGCCCTGGGCGTAGTTCACGGTCTCGTTCTTGGCCAGCACGCGCCCGCAGTGCCAGTGGGTCGTCGAGCCCGAGCGGCAGATCGAGGCGCCGACCGGGGCCTCGGCCGAGCCGCGCACCAGCTGGTCGGAGACGGTGCCCCAGCCGAGCACCACCGGCACGGTCCACCAGCCGCTGCCCACGTTCACCCAGGCGTAGTCGTTGTCCGGGAACGAGGAGCCCTGGAAGTTGCCGATGTACGAGCCGTCCCAGCCGCGCACCTGCTGGCCGGCGCCGCCGCAGTGCCCGGCGGTGACGAAGCCCCCGTGCACCGAGAAGCCTATGGAGCAGCGGACGTTGCCCGTGTAGTACGGGTCGCCGCCGACCGTGCCCGCGGCGAACGTGGACGGCGCGTCCGCGACCGTCCGCACGGTCACCGGACCGGCCGCGCGCGCCTTCCGCACGAAGGCGCGGACATCGTTGTCGGCCCGCCGGTCCTCGACCACGTTCACCACGACCGTGTTGGCGGCCGGGTCCACGGACCAACTGGCCACGCCCGCGGGGGCGTCGAGCCGGTCGAGGCGTGACTTGGCCGTGTTCAGCAGCCGTTCGGTGTGCTCGACGGTGCGGACGGCGGCGCCGGACTCCCGCAGGGAGCGTACGGTCGTGGCGTCGGCGTCCGGGGTGACGGCGACGGTCAGCCTGCCGCTCCGGGCGTCGAACCAGGCGCCGCCGTAGGCGGATCCGGCGGTCTTGCGTGCCTGAGGCGCCAGCGCGGTGGCCCGGCGCTCGGCGGCCAGCCGCTCCTCCGCCTCGGCGCGGGTCAGGCCGAGGTCGCGCCGCATCGCGTCGAGCAGTCCGGGGGAGGCGGGTGCGGAGGCGTCGGCCGCGGCGGAGGCAGGGGTCTCCTGTGCGGAGGCGGGGAGCGTGCCGGCCGCCGCCCAGCCGCCGATCAGCAGGGCGGCGGCCATGGCCGCCTGTGTGAGTCGGGTGCGTCGTCTCATGGAAGGTCGCCCTTCGTCGTTCCAGCAGAGGTGGGGGTGGAACACACACGTCTGAGAGCGCTCTCGAACGAGTCGGGGCGAAGCCTAGCGACTTGATCATGGCAGGTCTATGCCAAGTTTCCGGCCGTGTGGCCGACGGCAGGTCCCGGGGCCCTTACTCCACGGGTACGCGCACGGTGAGGAGGGCGACGTCGTCGTCGTTGCCGGCCGGGCGGGTGCGCTCCAGCACCAGGTCGGTGAACCGGCCCGGCGGGTGGTCCGCCAGCGCGGCCGCGTGCCCGCGCAGCAGCTCCAGGCCCTCGTCCAGCGACCGGCTCGGCTCCTCGATCAGACCGTCCGTGTAGAACAACAGCGTGGCCCCGGGCGGCACTTCGGCCTCACCGTCGGGGCGCGGACGGTTCAGGGCGGTGCCGAGCAGCAGGCCGTGCCCGCCGGTGAGGAACCGTGCCTCGCCGTCCCGGGTGACCAGCAGCGGCGGAGGGTGCCCCGCGTTGGTCCACGACAGCGACCACCGCCCGTCCTCCGCACGGGACATGCGGGCGAACAGCAGGGTCGCCATGGTGACGTCGGTGATGTGCATGGCCGCCCGGTCCAGCCGGGACACGATCACGCTGGGAGGATCCTGCTGGAACCAGGCGTACGCCCGCAGCACGTTGCGGATCTGCGCCATGCCCGCCGCCGCGTCCAGGTCGTGCCCGACGACGTCGCCGACGGCCAGCGCCGTCGCCCCGTCCGACAGCACGAACGCGTCGTACCAGTCGCCGCCCACCTGCGACGCGTCCGGGGCGGCCAGGTACCGGGCGCTCATCTCCAGGCCGGGCACCTGCGGAAGCTGCGGCAGCAGATGGCGCTGCATCGTCTCGGCGACCGTGCGCTGCCGCTCGTAGAGCCGGGCGTTGTCCAGCGCCAGGCCGGCCCGGCGGCAGATGTCCTCCAGCAGCGGCAGGTCGTCCGCGGTGAACGCCTCCCGCTGCCCGGCGCGTCCCAGGGTCAGGGCGCCCAGCACCTCGCGCACGCCCCGGATCGGCGCGACGGCCGCCGAGTGGATGCCGGACTCCGCGAACAGGCGGGCCTGCACCGCCCCGAGCGGGGAGTCCGTCGCCAGCCGCGGGGAGGGCCCGGCCAGTGCGGGGGAGACCCCGCGCAGCGCCCGCGCCAGCGGCACCGGCGAGTCCTCCGGGACGGGGGAGAGGGAGCCCTCGAGGTCCTCGCGCCGTACCAGGTCACCGCCCTCCGCGTGGACCACGGTCGACCGGCGCACCCGGCCGCGCTCGGTGACCAGGTCGACGGCCGCCCAGTCGGCGAGCAGCGGCACGACCAGCCGCACCAGCCTGCGCAGCGCCTGCTGGACGTCCAGGGTGGCGGTCAGCTGCGTGGTGGTCTCCGCCAGCAGGGCCAGCCGCTCCAGCTCGGGCAGCGGACTGCGGAACCGGTCGCCCGGGGTGCGCGTCTCCTCCGGGTCGTGCGGCGTGTGGAAGAGCACCAGCGTGCGGGCCGCCCCGTCGTCCGTGCGGCACGGGGTGACCAGCCAGGACACCTGGAGGAGCGACCCGTCGCCGCGCTCGAACCACTCCTCCTCCGACTGCACCGTCCGGCCCGCCATGTACGCCTGCCGCATCCCGCACTGGGCGCGCGGCAGGGTGGCGCCGTACCGGCTGCGGTGCAGCAGCTCGTGCGCGTCATGGCCGACGAAGTCCCCGGCCGACCGCCCCAGCAGCTTCTCGGCCTCCGCGTTCACGGCCATGACCGTGCCCTGCGCGTCCACCACGTACGCGCCGGCGTCGAGGGACGCCAGCAGCGAGGTCAGCGACGCCGGCCCGGGCCGGGCGGCACCGTCCGCCGTGTCCCGCGGGTCGTCGCGCGTCATGCCGCACCACCCGTCCGGCGGGCGGCCCGTTCCCGCTCCGTCACGTGACGCACCTCCCGTGCTCCGCTCCGGCCCGGCGCCTCCGCCCGGTCACCCTTGCGGACGGATGCAGGCCCCGGGTACCCGGGGCACCGCGTCCGTCTCTCCCCGCTCCGCCGTCTCCCGTGCTGCCCGGTCACGTGCCGTCCCTCTCCGCCCGTCCTGCCCGGCGCGCGGCGGAGGCCGCCTCGCGCTCCGCCTCCGCCAGTTCCTTCGCGGCCGCCCGGTCGCGCTCCCGCGCCTCGCCGAGTGCCGCACGTGTCCGCTCCCGTTCCGTACGGGCCCGCGCGAGCTGTTCCTCCAGGGCGGCCTCCCGCTCACCCGCCTTCCGCTCCTGCTCATCCGCCCGTTCCAGCGCCGCCGCGGCCTCCTCGCGGGCCGCGCGCCGCTCGCGCAGCCGCGCCTCGGCGGCCCGCGCCTCCTCCCGGGCCCGGGAGGCGCGCTCCTCCCGCTCGGCGCGCCGCCGCTCGGCCGCCTCGTCCTTCTTCTTCCGTGCCGCCGGGTCCGTACCGGACGTCCGGGCGCGTGCGGGCTCGCGCCGGGCCGGCGCGGCGGCGACCGCCTCCGCGCCGAACTCCGACGGAGGGGTGAGCACACCCTCCACCCGCCCCGCCTCCCACACCGCGGCGGCCTCCGGGTCGGCGAGCACGGCCCGCAGCGTCGTCTCGACGTCCCGCTGCACCGTGTCCGACAGCGGATGACCGGCCTCCCGCGCCAGCGCGGCGGCCTGCCGCGACAACTCCGAGACGATGCGCCGCCGCTGCGCCGACAGCTCCTTCAGCCCGCTCGGGTCGAGCGTGGCGTAGGCCTCACGCAGCGCCCGCCCCAGCTCCAGGAACCGCCGCGCCTCGTCGGGCCGCGACCGCCGCAGCAGGTTCGCGGCCCATCCGGCGAGGGTGGGACGGCGCGCGGCGTGGATGCGGCGGGCGTCCTGGGCGCGGCGCCGCGTCCGGGCCCGCGCCGCGCGTTCCTCCCTGCGGGCGACGAACTCCGACGGCGGCAGCGCGTACAGCTCGTCGAGGACCGCCTCGACGTCGTCCCCGGGGCCGGGCCGCCCGTCCACGCGCCGCATGATCCCCACACAACACCGAACCCGGCGCGGCCGCACATCGGGACGGGCCGCTCGTCGGGCGGCCGTGGCCGGAGGATTCACAGCCGCTCGCCGGCCACTTCGTGGTCGTCGGGGGCCGGCCCGGCGCCGTTCGCCCTGGCGCGGTGCAGCCGCAGCCGGTCCAGGCGGGAGATGACGGGCGTGGCGCTCACCCCGTGCAGCACCACCGAGGCCACCACCGTGAACGTCACCACCGCCCACAGCATCTCGGGGGGCACCCCGAAGTCGTGGGAGTCCAGCGCGTACGCCAGGTAGAACAGGGAGCCGATGCCGCGGATGCCGAAGAAGGCGGTGACCACCCGCTCGCGGGGGCCCGCCGCCGCGCCGAACTGGGCGGCCCACCCGGTCAGCGGGCGGACGACGAGCAGCAGCAGCACCCCCACCGCCGCGCCCTGCCAGGTGAGCGGGCCCAGCCCGCCCTGGGCGACGAACGCGCCCAGCAGGAACAGCAGGACCGCCGTCAGCAGCCGCTCGATCTGCTCCACGAAGTCGTGCAGCACCGCGTGGTAGCCGTGCGCGCGCTCCGCCGCACGGATGCGGCAGGCGGTGACGAACACGGCGAGGAAGCCGTAGCCGTGCACCAGCTCCGTCACCCCGTACGCGAGGAACGTCGCGGCGAGGGCGACGAACCCCTCGCTGTGCTCCGACAGCCGCATCGCCTGCCACCGGGCCCGGAAGAACAGCCGGCCCAGCAGCGCCCCGACGGCCAGCCCCGCGGCCACGCCCGCCGTGCACTTGTACAGCACCTCCACCAGCAGCCAGTGGCCGACGCCGCCGCCGGTGATCTGCCCGCCCGCGGCGGCGAGGGCCGTCGCGGCGGCGACGAACGGGAAGGCGAGCCCGTCGTTCAGCCCCGCCTCACCGGTCAGGGTGAAGCGGACCTCGTCCTCGTCGTGCTCGGCGTCCGTGGGCTCACCGACCCGCACCTCGGAGGCGAGCACCGGGTCGGTCGGCGCGAGCACCGCCGCCAGCAGCAGCGCGGCGGCCGCCGGCCAGTCCAGCAGGCCCCAGGCGAGGGCGGCGACGGCGGCTATGGTCAGCGGCATCGTGATGCCGAGCTGCCGCCACACACCCTGCCAGCGGACGCGGCCGAAGGGCCGGTTCAGGGCCAGGCCCGCGCCCATGAGCGAGAGGACCACGCAGATCTCCGCGAGGTGCTCCACCCACACCCCGTCCGCCACCGGGTCGATCTCCGGCAGCGGGAGCGGCAGCAGCTGGACGGCGGCGCCCAGCGCCAGGAACACCAGGGGCAGCGACAGCGGCCTGCGGGCCAGCAGCCGCGGGAGCACGGCCGCGCCCAGGGCGACCGCACCGAGGAGGGCGAAGAGGAAGTCTGCTGTACTCACCGCTCACGTGTGCCCCCGCCTCCCGTGACGTACGCCCGTGTCGGTACGCGGGGCTACTCCCGCCGTGGGATGTCCGGGCCGGGCGGACCCGGCACCGTGGACGGCGTGACACTCGACCGTCCCGCACGCCGGGCCTTCCTCGTCGTCCATGTCGTCGCCTCCGCCGGCTGGCTGGGGCTCTCCGCCGGGCTGCTCGCGCTCGGCCTGGCCGCGAACACCAGCGGGTCGGCCGCCACGGTGGAGGCGGCCGTGCGGTCCATGCGGCTGTTCGCCGACTGGCTGCTGCTGCCGATCGCGCTGCTGACCCTGGCCAGCGGTCTGGTCCTGTCCCTGGGCACGCCCTGGGGGCTGGCCCGGCACCGCTGGGTGTGGACCAAGTTCTGGCTGACCCTCGCCACCACCACCGCGACCGCCTTCGTGCTGCGGCCGGGCGTGAACGAGGCGGTGGCGGCCGTGTCCGCCGGACACCCGCTGCCCGACGGCGGCGACGTCCTCTTCGGGCCGGTGGTGTCCCTGTCCGCCTACGTCTTCATGACGGTGATCTCGGTCCTCAAGCCCTGGGGCCTGACCCGACGCGGCCGGCGGCTGCGGAAGACGGCCCGAGAGCGGACGCCCGCCGAACCCGCCCGCGTCTGACGGGCGGGGACGGCGGGCGGCGCCCTCGCGGCCGGGCGGCGCCCCGCGGGCGGGCCGCGTCACCTCACAGCGTGCGCTCCAGCCGGTCCGCCATCAGCCCCACGAACCGCGCCGGGTCCTTGGGCCGGCCGCCCTCCGCCACCACGGCCAGGGTGTACAGCAGTTCGGCGGTGTCGGTGAGCTCCGAGCGGTCCTCCCGCTCGGAGTACGCCTCGTTCAGCCCCTTCACCAGGGCGTGGTCCGGGTTGAGCTCCAGGATGCGCTTGCTGTGCGGCACCTCCTGGCCCATGGCGCGGTACATGTTCTCCAGCGCCGGAGTGAGGTCGTCCGCGTCGGCGACCAGACAGGCCGGGGACCGGGTGAGCCGCGTCGACAGACGGACCTCCTTGACGTCGGCGTCCAGCCGCTCCCGCATCCAGCCGAGCAGCCCCGCGTACGACTCCGCCTGCTGCTTCTGCTCGTCCTCGCTCTTGTCGTCCTCACGGGCGTCCAGGTCGATCTCGCCCTTGGCGACCGACCGCAGCCGCTTGCCCTCGAACTCGCCGACGGCGTCCACCCACACCTCGTCGACCGGGTCGGTGAGCAGCAGCACCTCGATGCCGCGCTCCCGGAACGCCTCCATGTGCGGGGAGTTGTCGATCGCCTCGCGGGACTCGCCGGTGATGTAGTAGATGTCGTCCTGACCCTCCGGCATCCGCTCCGTGTACTGCTTGAGCGTGACCGCCTCGCCGTCCTCGCGCGAGGAGGCGAACGACGCCACCGCGAGCAGCGCGTCCCGGTTGTCGGGGTCGGTGACCAGGCCCTCCTTCAGCACCGCGCCGAACTCCCGCCAGAACGTCGCGTACTTCTCCGGGGCCCCGGTCATCATGCTCTTCACCGAGGACAGCACCTTCTTGGTGAGCCGGCGCTGCATCATCCGGATGTGCCGGTCCTGCTGGAGGATCTCGCGGGACACGTTGAGCGAGAGGTCCTGCGCGTCGACCACGCCCTTGACGAACCGCAGGTACGCCGGCAGCAGCGCCTCGCAGTCGTCCATGATGAACACGCGCTTGACGTACAGCTGGAGGCCGTGCCGCATGTTCTGCCGGAACAGGTCGTGCGGGGCGTGCGACGGGACGAACAGCAGGGCCTGGTACTCGAACGTGCCCTCCGCGTGCAGCTGGATCGTCTCCAGCGGCTCCCGCCAGTCGTGGCCGATGTGCTTGTACAGCTCGTGGTACTCGTCCTCGGACACCTCGTCGCGCGGACGCGCCCACAGCGCCTTCATCGAGTTCAGCGTCTCGGGCCCGGCCGCCCCGCCCTCGTCGTCCTTCCCGTCCTTCTCCCCGACCAGCCGGACCGGCCAGGTGATGAAGTCCGAGTAACGCTTGACGATCTCCTTGATCTTCCACACCGAGGTGTAGTCGTGCAGCTGGTTGTCCGGGTCGGCGGGCTTGAGGTGCAGCACGACGGAGGTGCCCTGCGGCGCGTCGTCGACCCGCTCCAGCGTGTACGTGCCCTCGCCGCGCGAGGACCAGCGGGTGCCCTGCCGCTCGCCGGCCCGGCGGGTCACCAGGGTCACCTCGTCGGCGACCATGAACCCGGAGTAGAAGCCGACGCCGAACTGCCCGATCAGCCCCTCCGCCCCGGCCGCGTCCTGCGCCTCCTTCAGCTCCTTCAGGAACTGCGCCGTGCCGGAGTTGGCGATGGTGCCGATCAGCCTGCCGACCTCGTCGTACGACATGCCGATGCCGTTGTCCCGCACGGTGAGCGTCCGGGCGTCCCGGTCGATCTCCAGCTCGATGTGCAGGTCGGAGACGTCGGCGTCGAGCGTGTCGTCGCGCAGCTTGGCCAGCCGCAGCTTGTCGAGCGCGTCCGAGGCGTTGGAGACGAGCTCACGGAGGAAGACGTCCTTGTTCGAGTAGACCGAGTGGATCATCAGCTGGAGCAGCTGACGAGCCTCAACCTGGAACTCAAACGTTTCGGTCGACATGGTTCGCGATTACCTCACTGGTCCATGAAACGCCGGATACTGGCGCGATCACTCTAGTCAATGCGGTGTCGGTTCCCGGCGGTTCCGCCCGGCCCGCCGTCCGTCGCGGGCCGGGTCACCGCCGCGTCCAGCAGGGGGCCGAGTTCGCGGGCCGCCGTCGTCAGGGCGCGGACGCTGCGCTCGGCCCGGGCGATCAGGATCGCCCCTTCGAGGGAGCTGATCATCAGCGTGGCGAGCGGACGGCTGCGCTCCTCGGGCACGCCCATGTCCGTCAGGGCGCCGGCCACCGCGCCGGTCCACCGGGCGAAGGCGGCCTCCGCGGCCTGCCGCGTGGAGTCGGCCGTACGGGCGCGGTCCACCGTGGCCGCCGCGACCGGGCAGCCCCCGTCGAACCCCTCGGTCTCGTACTCGTCGGTCCACTGGCGGACCATCTCGGCGAATAGACCGGACGGCGTCGGCTCGGGCAGCGCGGCGAGGAACCGCGCCACCCGGTTCCCGGCGTACCGGCCGGCCCAGCCGACGGCCTCGTTGACGAGCTGTTCCTTGCCGTCGGGGAAGTAGTGCTGGAGCGAGCCGCGCGGCGCCCGCGCGTGGGCGGCCACCTCGCGCAGGCCCGTCGCGCCGACCCCCTCGCGCCGGATCAGCTGGGCGGCGCTGAAGACCATCCGCTCCCGTGGTCCCCGCCCGGCCCCTGCCATCCCGGCCTCCCGCACGTCGTCCCCGTCCTGCGGCTCCTACCCTATGACGGCCGTCATAGCGACCGCTACTATGACGACGGTCATAGTCGAGGGCCGGTCCACCGGACGGGGCGGCCCCGGGGAACGGTGGTGCGACATGCGCGTGGGCTTCGTCGGACTCGGGGTCATGGGCCGGCCCATGGCGCTCAACCTCGCGCGCGCCGGGACCCCGCTCGTCGTGGGGAACCGCACCCCGGAGCGGTGCGCGCCCCTGCGCGACGCCGGCGCCGAGGTGGCCGCGAGCCCGGCCGAGGTCTTCGAGCGGGCGGACACCGTGCTGCTGATGCTGACCGACGAGGCGGCGGTCGACGCGGTGCTCGGCCGCGGCACCCCCGGCTTCGCCGCCCGCGTGGCCGGACGCACCGTCGTCCACATGGGCACCACGTCCGCCGAGTACTCCGCGGCGCTGGAGAAGGACGTACGCGCCGCCGGAGGCGCCTACGCCGAGGCCCCCGTCTCCGGCTCCCGGGTCCCCGCCGAGGAGGGCCGGCTCGTCGCGATGCTGGCGGGCGACGACTCCGTCCTCGCGGACCTGCGCCCGCTGCTCGCCCCGATGTGCCGGGAGAGCTTCGACTGCGGTCCTGTGCCGGGCGCGCTGCTGATGAAGCTCGCCGTCAACCTCTTCCTGATCACCCAGGTGACCGGGCTCACCGAGGCGTTCCACTTCGCCGACCGGCACGGACTGGACCGCGCCCGCTTCCTCGACGTGCTGGACGCGGGACCCCTGGCCAGCTCCGTGTCCCGGATGAAGGCGCCCAAGCTGCTCGCCCGGGACTTCGCGGTCCAGGCCGCCGCCACCGACGTGCTGAAGAACAACCGCCTGATCGCCGAGGCCGCCCGCGCGGCGGGGGTGGCCTCCCCGCTGCTCGACGTGTGCCACGCCCTCTTCGAGGAGACCGTGGCGGGCGGGCACGGCGGCGAGGACATGGTGGCCGTGCTGCGCGCCCTGGAGGCCCGAACCGACGCGGCTCCCGAGCCCGGCGACGGTGACCGCGCCCGGCGTGCGAGCATGGGCGGATGAGCGTTCGCCGCAGGAACAACGTCCGTGTGACCGGAGCCACCACCGGGCGTCCTGTCGTCCTCGTGCACGGTTTCGGCTGCGACCAGAACATGTGGCGTCTGGTCGAGCCGCTTCTCGCCGAGGACCACCCGGTGGTGCTCTTCGACTACGTCGGGGCCGGCCGCTCCGACCTGTCCGCCTGGCAGGAGAATCGTTACTCCTCCCTCGACGGCTACGCCCGCGACCTGGTGGAGGTCTGCGAGGAGCTCGACCTGCGCGACGCGGTCGTCGTCGGCCACTCGGTGAGCGCCATGACCGGCGTGCTGGCCGCGGCCGCGGCCCCGGAGCGCATCGGCGCCCTGGTGATGGTGTGCCCGTCCCCCCGCTACATCGACGAGGAGGGATACCGCGGAGGCTTCTCCGCCGAGGACATCGACGAACTGCTGGAGTCCCTGGAGTCGAACTACCTCGGCTGGTCGGCGGCCATGGCCCCGGTCATCATGGGAAACCCGGACCGTCCGGAGCTCGGCGAGGAACTGACCAACAGCTTCTGCGCGACCGACCCGGACATCGCCCGGGTCTTCGCCCGCACCACCTTCCTCTCCGACAGCCGCAAGGACCTCGAGACCGTGACCGTCCCCACCCTGATCCTGGAGTGCGAGCAGGACGTCATCGCGCCCCGCGAGGTCGGCGCGTACGTCCACGCCGCCGTGCCCGGAAGCGAGCTGGTCACCCTGGACGCCGTCGGCCACTGCCCGCAGCTCAGCGCACCCGAGGCCACCGCCTCGGCGATCCGCGCGTTCCTGTCCTCAGGAGTCCGTTGAGCCCGGGCGGCGCGGACGACGCCGGCGCGGAGGCCCCCGACATCCGCCCCGCGTTCAGCTCCCTGCTGGAGGACTCGGCGGAGGACCTGTACGAGTCGGCGCCGTGCGGCTACCTGTCCACCCTGATGGACGGCACCATCGCCAAGATCAACGCCACCCTGCTCGGATGGCTCGGCCTGTCCCGTGAGGACGTCGTCGGCCGCAAGCGGTTCAGCGACCTGCTCACGGTCGGCGGCCGGCTCTACCACGAGACGCACTTCGCCCCACTGCTGCGCATGCAGGGACACCTCGGCGGCGTCGCGCTCGAGATGCGCACCGCCGCGGGCCCCCGTCTGCCGGTGCTGGTCACCTCCACCCTCAAGCGCGGCGCCGACGGCGAACCGCTGCTGATCAGGACCACCGTCTTCGACGCCACCGACCGGCGCGCCTACGAGCAGGAGCTGCTGCGCGCCCGCCGGGCCGCCGACGAGGCCCGTGAACAGGCCGAGGCCGACCGCGTCCAGCTGCGCGAGGCCCTGGCCGTGCTCCAGCGCAGCCTGCTGCCCGACACCCTGCCCGACCTCCCCGGCGTGGAGACGGCCGGCTACTACCACACGGCGTCACCGATGGAACTCGGCGGCGACTTCTACGACCTGTTCCCGCTGGACGACACCCGGACTGCCTTCTTCCTCGGCGACGTCTGCGGCAAGGGCCCCCAGGCCGCGGCCCTGACCTCGATCACCCGCTACACCCTGCGCGCCGCGATGATCCAGGACGCGGACCCGGTGGACGACCTGCGCATCCTCAACCGGGCTCTGCTGGAGCGCTACACCGGCGACGACCCCCGCTACTGCACCGCCGTGGCCGGTGTGTTCGAGCGGGTGGGAGACACCCTGCGGGTGCGGCTCGCCTCCGGCGGCCATCCCCCCGCGCTCGTCCTGCGTGCCGACGGCACGGCCGAGTACCTGAGCACCCGCGGCGGCATGCTGGTCGGCGTCCTCCCCACGGCGCAGTTCGTCGGGGTGAGCACCGTCCTGCGGCCCGGCGACACCCTGCTCCTCTACACCGACGGCCTCACCGAGGCCCGGGTCGGCCGCGACCGGCAGCTCTACGGCTACGACGCCCTGCTGTCGTTCGCCGCCGCACGCGCCCCGGCGGGCAGCCGCGCGCTCGTCGACGCCGTCACCGGTCTGCTGCGCTACTTCGGCGACGGCCTCGACGACGACACCGCGCTCCTGGCGATCGGTGTCCCCGCCGCCTCCTGATCCCCGCCACCCCCTGACCCCGCCACCCATCGACGCACCAGTTTCACGGAACGAACAGAGCGACCCCCATGAAACCCCTGACGATCGTCTCGTCCCGCACACCCGCCGGCCCCCTGCTGGAGGTGGCCGGCGATCTCGACCACAGCAACGCGCACGACTTGCGCGGGGCCGCCGTCGGCGCGGTTCTCCCCGCCGGGTCGGTGCTCGTGGTGGACCTGGACGAGCTGGGCTTCTGCGACTCCAGCGGCATCACCGCGCTGATCGCCGTCCGCAACCACGTGGTCGCGGCGGGCGCCGGACTGGTCCTCGTGGCCGTGCCCGAGACGCTGCGCCGGCTGCTCCACCTCACCGGCCTCGACCAGGTCTTCGAGCTGCGCGACAGCCACCGCCTGCAGACGAACTGACCTCCCGCCCCTGCCGGGCCGCGCCCCCGCCGTCCAGCTCCGTGCCCCGTTGACGAGGGCTGTTCGATTGCTCCTGCGCCATCCGGGGCACCCGGGATGTGCCGAAAGCGACGCAGGTGGCTCCTGAGCCGCCGCGGGGCCGGCACAGGACTAGGGCAAGGGGAAACCGGCGGTGACGGTGCGTATCGGAGCAGAGGAAGAATTCCACGTCCTGGACGCGGAGAGCGGGCGACTCGTGCCACGGGCCGGACTGCTGTTGGAAAGACTCGGCACCAAGGGTTTCAGCAGCGAGCTGCAGCAGTCCGCGGTGGAGAGCAACAGTGAGGTCCACGACACCCTCGACGGGCTCTACGCCGACCTGTCCGGCACCCGGAGCCGTCTGGCCGCCGCGGCCGCCGCGGAGGGCTTGGCCGTCGTCGCCGCCGGCACCGTGCCGCTGGCCCGGGTGACCCCGCGCGACGTCACCGCCGACCCCCGCTTCCGGCGGATGGCCGAGGAGTACCGCCGGGTCGCCGACGAACAGCTCATCTGCAGCGCCCAGGTGCACGCCGACGTGCCCGACCGCGACACCGCGGTCCGGGCCATGTGCCTGGTGTCGCCCTGGCTGCCGCCGCTGCTCGCGCTGTCCGCCAGCTCCCCGTACTGGCTGGGTTCCGACACCGGCTACGCCTCCTGGCGCACCATGCTCTGGCAGCGCTGGCCCACCGCGGGCCCGGCCGGCTGCTACCGGGACGCCGCCGAGTACGACGCCGCCGTCGCGGAGCTGATCGGCTCCGGCGTCATCAGCGACAGCGGCATGCTCTACCAGGACGTACGCCCCTCCGCCCACCAGCGCACGCTGGAGCTGCGGATCGGCGACGCCTGCCCGCGCGCCGAGACGGTCGTGCTGATCGCCGGACTGTTCCGGGCGCTGGTGCGCGACGCCTGCCACCGCCTGGAGCGCGGCGCCGACCCGCGCTGCGACGGCCACCACGAGTGGCTGCGCGCCGCCGGCTGGCGCGCCGCGCGCTCGGGCCTGGAGGGCCCGCTGGTCGACCCGTGGACCCGCCGCGCCGCCCCCGCCCACCTGGTGCTGCGCCGCATGCTGCACCGGCTGCGCCCGGCCCTGGAGGCGTCCGGCGACTTCGCCACCGTGCGCGACCTGCTCGACGAGACCCTCGCCGCCGGCAGCGCCGCCGACCGGCTGCGCCGGACGGTCCGCGAGGCCGACCTGCCGACCGGCATCGGCCTGCTCGTCACCGAGACGCGCGGCGGCCGCCTCCCGGCCCGCACCGGCGCCCGCCGCCCGCGCCCCCAGGCCGCCGCCCCGCACACGGGCGGCCGCTCCCGCGCCCCGCTCCACCCGGTCGTCACCCCGGGCACGCCGGGCTGATCCCGCACACAGGCCCGCGCCGCGTCCGGCGACGGGCCCGCCACCCGATCCCCGACACAGGAGAGTGATCACTACCCCATGTCCAGGACCAGCCACGCCGTCACCCAGCAGGACACCGCCCCGAGGGACCGGGAACCGGGGGAAGGGAGGAACCACTGATGTGCGGCCTCAGCGGGGAGATACGGTTCGACGGCGGACGGCCCGACATCGCGGCGGTGGAGCGCATGACCGACCGGCTCGCACCGCGCGGCCCGGACGGACGCGGCCTGTGGTCCCAGGGCCCGGTCGCCCTCGGACACCGCCGGCTGAAGATCATCGACCTGTCGGAGTGCGGCGCCCAGCCCATGACCGACCCGGGCGCCCGCCTCACCGGCGTCTTCAACGGCTGCGTCTACAACTACCGTGAGCTGCGCGACGAACTGCACGCTCTGGGGCACCGCTTCTTCTCGCACTCCGACACCGAGGTGGTGCTCAAGGCGTACCAGCAGTGGGGCGCCGACTGCGTGGACCGGTTCCGCGGCATGTTCGCCTTCGTGATCGTCGAGCAGGACACCGGACGCGTCGTCCTCGCCCGTGACCGGGTCGGCATCAAGCCGCTCTACCTGTCGGCCACCTCGGAGCGCCTGCGGTTCGCCTCCTCGCTGCCCGCCCTGCTGGCGGCCGGCGGCGTCGACACCTCCCTCGACCCGGTCGCCCTGCACCAGTACCTGAGCTGGCACGCCACGGTCGTCGCGCCCCGCACGGTCCTCAACGGCGTCCGCAAGCTGCCCCCGGCCACCGTGCGCGTCGTCGAGCCCGACGGCACCCAGCACGACCGCCGCTACTGGCACCCCCTCCACACCCGCCGCCCCGAGTACGCGGACCTCACCGCCGACGACTGGACCGACGCAATCCTCGACGCGCTGCGCACCGCCGTGCGCCGCCGCATGATTGCCGACGTGCCGGTGGGCGTACTGCTCTCCGGCGGCCTGGACTCCAGCCTGATCGTGGCCCTGCTCGCCGACGAGGGGCAGCGGGACCTGGCGACCTTCAGCGTCGGCTTCGAGTCCGAGGGCGACGAGGACGGCGACGAGTTCCACTACTCCGACCTGGTGGCCCGGCACTTCGACACCCGCCACCACCAGCTGATGGTGCCCTCCGACCGGGTCGCCGGCGCCCTCGACGGAGCCGTCCGCGCCATGAGCGAACCCATGATGAGCCACGACGTGGTCGCCTTCCACCTGCTGTCCGAGCAGGTCGCCAAGGAGGTCAAGGTCGTGCAGAGCGGGCAGGGCGCCGACGAGGTGTTCGCCGGCTACGACTGGTACCCGGCGATGGCGGGCGCGCCCCGCGAGCGGGCCGCCGAGGCGTACGTCGACGCCTACGCCGACCGCTCCCACGCCGACATGGCGGACGTGCTGCGGCCCGAGATGCTGCCCGACCGGGACACCTCGGCCGAGTTCATCCACGAGCACATGGCGCAGGACGGCGCCGACACCGCCCTCGACGCGCAACTGCGCCTGGACACGCTGGTGATGATGGTCGACGACCCGGTCAAGCGGGTCGACAACATGACCATGGACTGGGGCCTGGAGGCCCGGATGCCCTTCCTCGACCACGAGCTCATGGAACTCGCCGCCGCCTGCCCGCCCGAGCTGAAGCTCGCCGACGGCGGCAAAGGCGTTCTGAAGGCCGCGGGCCGCCGGGTGCTGCCCCGCGAGGTCGTCGACCGGCCCAAGGGCTACTTCCCGGTCCCGGCGATCCGGCACATGGCCGGACCCGTCCTCCAGCGGGTCCGCGACACCCTGACCGCGCCCGAGGCCCGGGCCCGCGGCGTCTTCCGTGAGGAGTACGTCGAGCGGCTGCTGGCCGCGCCCGACGCCCACCGCACCCGGCGCGGGGCCAACTCCCTCTGGCAGATCGCCCTGCTGGAGACCTGGCTCCAGACCCACGGGATCCGATGACGGCGACCCGGAACCCCGGCAGCGCGCTGTACGCCCCGGAGCCCGCCCCCCTGGCCGACGCCTCGGCGCCGTACGACCTGCCGCCCCCGGCGGTGCACGGCTGCTGGTACCCCTCCGCCGACCCGAGCGGCCGGCACGTGGCCTTCATCTGCGACCGGGCCGGGGTGCCGCAGCTGTGGACCGGCCCGGTCGACGGCGCGGAGGTGCGCCGGCTCGACGCCGATCCGCACCCCGTCACGGAGGTGTCCTGGTCGCCGGACGGCCGGTGGATCGCCTACACCACGGCGCCCGGCGGCGGCGAGCTGACCCGGGTGCTGTGCGTACGCCCCGACGGCAGCGGCCGGCACCTGCTGGCCGGCGGCGAGTCGGGCACCTCCGCGCGGCTCGGCTGCTGGCAGCACGACGGCTCCGCGATCGCGGTGACCGTCACCGAGTCCGCCCCGCCCGGACAGCCCGACCGCCCCCACACGGAGGCGCCCGGACCGCCCGGCACCGAGCACGCCCCGCAGTGGGCGGGCCGCGACGGCCGTGCCGTCCTGCTCGACCCGGCCGGAGGACGGCTCCGGCCGGCCGACGGCGGGGTGCTGCCCGGCTCCGGCCGGGAACTGGAGGAGCGGACGCTCTCCGCCTACCTCGTCGACCCGGAGGGCACCGCCGCGCCCGTCCTGCTGTTCAGCGAACGCGGCGCCGCCAACCAGCGGGTGTGCGACCTCAGCCGCGACGGCCGCCTCGCCCTGGTCTACCGGGGCCCGCGCGGACGCCGCGAGGCCCTCGTCGTCCGCACCGAGGACTCCGCCGTGACCTGCGCCTTCCCCGTCGCCGACGGAGACCCCTGGGTCGGCGGCTTCTCCCCGTCCGCGGGCACGCTCTGGCTGCGCAGCGACGCCGGACGCGAGTACGCGGCCCTGCTCGCCGCCCATCTCGGCCCGCGCGGCGAACTGCGCACCACACGCGTCGTCGCCGAACGCGAGGACTGCGGCCTGGAACTCCTCGCCCTCGGCCGCGACGGCCGCCGCGCCGTGCTGGCGTGGAACCGGCACGGGGTCAGCGACCTGGAACTGCTCGCGCTGCGGTCCGCCCCGCCGCACGGCACCGGGACGGGCGCCGCGCCGCCGCCCTCGGCCGGCGACGCGCGCCGCGTCGACCTGCCCCACGAGGTCGTCACCCGGATCGCGCCCACCGCCGACCCCGACGCGCCCGTGGTCGCGCTGTCCGGGTCACGGCGCCACCCCGGCGTGTGGTGGCTGCCGCACGGCGCGCCCCTGCGCACCCCCTGGTCCTCCCGCGACGAGGACGCCTTCCCGCCCGGCCTGACCCCGGTGCGCCCCACATCCGTGCGGCCCGTCGCCCGGGACGGCCTCCAGCTCGGCGGCTGGTACTACCGTGCCCCCGGCCGCTCGCCCGGCGAACCCGCGCCCTGCGTCCTGCATCTGCACGGAGGGCCCGAGGAACAGGAACGCCCGGTCCTCGAACCCCTCTACCTGGAACTGCTCAGCCGCGGCCTGGACGTGTTCGCCCCCGACGTCCGCGGCTCCTCCGGCCACGGCCGCAGCTTCGTCGACGCCGACCTGGGCGCCGGACGCTTCTCCGCGATCGACGACGTCGCGGACTGCGCGGCGCACGTCATGGTGCACGGCCTCGCCGACCCCCGGCGGATGGCCGTGATGGGCCGCTCCTACGGCGGCTACCTCACCATGGCGTCCCTGGTGTGGCACCCCGACCTGTTCCGCACGGGCGTGGCCGTGTGCGGCATGTCGGACCTGACCACCTTCTTCGCCGGGACCGAGCCGTGGATCGCGCAGTCCGCCGCGCACAAGTACGGCCATCCGGAACACGACCGGGACCTGCTGCGCGCCCTGTCGCCCATGAGCCGGGTCGACGCCCTGCGCGCCCCGCTCCTCGCCGTGCACGGCGAGCACGACACCAACGTGCCGCCCGGCGAGTCCGAGCAGTTCGTGCGGGCCGCGCGGGAACGCGGTCTTGAGGCGGAGCTGCTCCTGTTGCGTGACGAAGGTCACGACTTCCGCCGCGCGGACAACCGCCGTCTCTTCCGGCGCACCGCAGGTGACTGGCTCGAGCGGCACCTGGCGCACTGACCTGTCGGACGTACCTGTCACACTTCTTGGGCGTGCGGGGGAGCGATGCGGGTAGTCGCGCGGTGTGATCGAGTAAAGGCGGACCGGATGGATTCAGTTCCTGTCGACGAGGGGAAGACGGTGTCGGACGCACCCCGGCTGAGGGCTTCCTACGCCCTGGACGCCGAGGGCGCGTGGATAGCGCAGGCACGCCACCTCGCGGCCGAGTTCCTCGGCCGGGCCCGGACGGAGGACGGTCTGCCGGTGCCGGAGCGCGTGGTGGAGATCACCCAGCTCGTGGTCAGCGAGCTGGTGACCAACGCCCGCAAGTACGCGCCGGGCCCCGTCGGACTGGACCTGCGGGTGTTCGGCGACGCCGTCGAGGTGGTCGTCCACGACGGCAACCCGGAGGCGCCGCGGCCCCGGGACGCCGACCCCGGCCGTGTGGGTCAGCACGGCCTCGAGATCGTCATGGCCGTCGCCGAGGCCCTCGACGTGCGCCAGGAGGCGGAGGGCAAGAGCATCACCGCGCGCATCGCCCTCTCCGCCTGACCGTTTCCTCTTCGCGGTTCTCCCCCTCCGGTCCCTCAGTTCTCCGCCCGGTCCCCGGCACCGTCCCGCACCCGCTCCAGGTGGACCAGGGCGCTCGCCCAGTCGCCGCTCGGCAGACCGAGATCCAGCCCGTACTCCGTCAGCACGGTCGCATGGTGCACCGTGCCCGTCGCCGTGTCCCGGAAGCGCGCGCCCCGCGGCAGGCCGCGCAGCCGCAGCGGCACCCGCGGGGCGCCGTGCCGAGGGCTGGCGCGGAAGGCCAGCACCACCGCCTCACTCCCGTCGGAGGCCGCGTACTGCACGGCCGACGGGCCGTCGCCGTACGGGTCGCCGAGCCGGTACTGGTCGCCGTGCTGCACCAGGTGCCGGATCTCCTTGTAGCGGGCCACCAGCTCGGCGGCCTCGGCCAGCTCCTCCTCGCTCCAGCGGGTGAGGTCGCCGCCGAGACCGAGCAGCCCGGCCATGGCCGCGTGGAATCGGAAGCGCAGCGGCACGGACAGCCGGGTGAGCTGGTTGGGCACGTCGGTCACCCAGGCCGACATCACCCGCGCCGGATACACCTGGCTGAAGCCCTGCTGAATGCCCAGCCGGTCCACGGCGTCGGTGTTGTCGGACGTCCACGCCTGGTCGGTGCGGGCCAGGATGCCCAGGTCGACCCGGCCGCCGCCCCCGCTGCACGTCTCGATCCGCAGCTCCGGGTGCGCCTCCCGCAGCCGGTCCAGCACGCCGTACAGATGGTGCACGTAGCGTGTCCACAGCCGGTCGTTGCCGTCCTCCGTGCCCGGCCAGCCGGACTCGCCGAAGACGCGGTTCATGTCCCACTTTAGGAAGTCCACCCGGTGCTCGGCCACCAGCCGGGTGAGCCAGTCGAAGGCCCAGTCGGCGACGTCCCGCCGGGCGAAGTTCAGCACGAGCTGGTTGCGCAGCTCGGAGCGCGGCCGGCCCGGCAGATGCAGCACCCAGTCGGGGTGCGCCCGGTAGAGGTCGCTGTCCGGATTGACCATCTCCGGCTCCACCCAGACGCCGAACCGCATGCCGAGCCGGTGCACGGCGTCGGACAGCGGCCGCAGACCCCGCGGGAAGCGGTCCGGCGTCGGCGTCCAGTCGCCCAGGCCCGCCCGGTCGCTGCGGCGGGCGCCGAACCAGCCGTCGTCGACGACGTACAGCTCCACCCCGAGCCGGGCCGCCCGCTCGGCGAGCGCGAGCTGGCTCGCCTCGTCCACGTCGAAGCCGGTGGCCTCCCAGGAGTTGTAGAGCACCGGCGCCGTCTCGCCGGCGTGCCGCAGCACATGGGTCCGGACGTACGCGTGCCACGCCCGGCTCGCCGCCCCGAAACCGCCGTCGGTGAACAGCCCGGCCGACACCGGAGCG
Source organism: Streptomyces albogriseolus (assembly GCA_014650475.1). Taxonomy (GTDB): domain Bacteria; phylum Actinomycetota; class Actinomycetes; order Streptomycetales; family Streptomycetaceae; genus Streptomyces; species Streptomyces albogriseolus. The sequence continues at coordinate 252,427 of BMVA01000001.1, read as the reverse complement.
GTGAACTCCTCGCCCGGCCCGAGCGGCACGCGCGTCCCCTCGTGGCTCACGCCGCCGGTCAGCCCCGCCCGCCCGTCCGGAGTGCGCTGCACGGTGATCCGCCAGCTGCCGCTCCACGCCAGGGCCGTGCTCCACACCCGGCCCCGGTTCTCGTCCGCGGTGCCGTCGTCGAGCATGGTCCAGGGGTTGGCGTGGTGGCTGGTGATGCCGCGCCGGCTGGTCAGCACGGTCTCCCCGTGCGGCAGCCGCTCCCGGCGCAGCCGCGTCTCCGCCGACCACTGGCCGGTGACATGGCTCAGCCGGTAGTCGGCCAGCGGCGGCAGCGTCCACGCGGCGGAGTCGGCGCGCAGCAGGTCCACCCGCTGCTCGCCGTCGTTGCGCAGCACGGTCCAGCGTTCGATCACGTCCGTGTCCGCCCGGACCCGGTAGTGCAGCGCGACCGACAGCGGGACCACCCGGTCCCGGAACTCCAGGACCAGCTCCTCACGGCCCGGCACGGAGTCGTCCACCCGGTGACCCACGGGCTCCCACTCGAAGGCGCGGGAGCCGTCCGCGTACCGCACCTGGAGGGAGGGCGGCCCGTAGCGGGTGCCGCCGTCCACGGGCAGTTCCTCGCCCACGGCCGGCCGTCCCTCGAAGCTGTTCGACGGCTCGGTGAAGGGCGCCGCGAGCGTGTCCGCCTCCTCGGGGGTGAGGCGGGGGCCCCACGCCACATGACAGGGCGCGCCGGTCTCGTCGATCCACAGCGCGTACGACGTGCGCGGGGTGGTGAGCAGCCAGACCCCGGTGTCCGGGGAGCGGGTGATGAGCGGCATGGTGCCTCACGATCAGCGTCAGGGGATTGCACCGCACACCCAAGCGCGGCCTTCGATCATGTGTCAAGAGCCGATCGGCTCCTGCATTTACAAGGTTCAAGAGCGCTCTCCGTGGCCTTCGAAAGAAAGAAGACTGCTTTCATTGACAGAGGAAAATAAGGAGCCTAGGTTCCCGGCCATGCCCTCGACCTCGCCCGCCGAGACGTTCCCGGCGCACACCCCGGCGGCCTCCCAGATCTTCACCACCGTCCTGACGCACGGCCCGCTCACCCGGCAGGAGGCGGCCCGGCGGACGGGCCTGTCCCCGGCGGCGGTCACCAAGGCCGTCCGGCCGCTGCTCGAGGCCGGCTATCTGGTGGAGGACGCGGGCGCGGAGGTCCGCCCGCCGGTCGGCCGCCCGGCCAGTCCGGTGCGGGTCGACGGCGGACGGGCGCTGTTCGTCGGGCTGAAGGTGACCGGCGACGAGATCATCGGGGTGCTCACCGACCTGTGCTGCCGCATCCGTGTCGCCCGGCGCGTCCCCCTCTCCGGCCGGGCGCCGCGCCAGGTCCTCACGGTCGCCGCGGACCTCGTACGGGAACTGCTCACCGAGGCCGAGGGGTTCGGCGTCCGGGTCCTGGGGCTCGGCATCGCGGTGGCCGGGGACGTGGACCGCGCCGCGGGGACGGTGCGCTACTCGCCGTTCCTGGACTGGCGCGACGTACCCCTCGCCGGGCTCGCCGAGGAGGCGGCCGGGCTGCCGGTCACCGTCGACAACGACGTGCGCGCCCTGACGGTGGCCGAGCAGTGGTTCGGCGACGGCGTGGGCCTGTCCGACTTCGCCGTCGTCACCGTGGGCGCGGGCATCGGCTGCGGGCTCGTGGTGCACGGGCGGGTCGTCTCCGGCGCGCACGGCGTCGCGGGGGAGATCGGTCATGTCCCCGTTGTCCCGGACGGCCCGCCCTGCCACTGCGGTGACCGCGGCTGCCTGGAGGCCGTCGCCTCCGACGCGGCGATCACCGCCCGGGTCGGCGAGGTGACCGGCGTCCCGGTCGCCGACGCCGCGGAGGCCCTCGCCCTGGCGCGCCGGGGGGACGCGGGGGCGCGCGCCGTCTACGCCCGGGCGGGGGAGGCGATCGGACGGGGGATCGCCACCGTCGCCAATCTGCTCGGCCCCGAACGTGTGATCATCTCCGGCGAGGGGCTGGCCGCGTACGACCTGTTCGCCGGGCAGATCCGCGACGCCTTCACCGCGGCCGCCTTCGGCTCCGCCGCCCGCTGCGAGGTCCGCACCCGCCCGCTGCCGTTCGAGGAGTGGGCCCGGGGCGCCGCCGCCACGGCCATCCAGTCCTTCGTCGGCCGCTGACGCCCGCCCGCCGGGTACCGGGAGATGAACGGCCGATGAAGGCCTGCGGCAGGCGGTGCCGGGCCGGACGGGTGCCGCTAATCTCACTAGGGGTCACGACATCATCACGGGTCACGTGGGAGGCGACGCTGAACACCACGACGCTCCACCCTCGACGTCTTCCCCCGCGGGGGACCCGGCTGCGCGGGCTGTTCGTCCTGGCCCTGCTCGCCGCTCTCCTCGGTCCCGTCCCCTCGGCGGCCGGGAGCGCACCGCCCCGGCACGACGTGGTCACCTGGGCGACCAGCGCCTTCCGGCTGGGCACGGGCGTGCCCGACCGCGCCTACCGGCTGGTGGTGCACACCAGCGCCGGCGGCGACCGGATGCGCGTACGGCTCTCCAACGCCTTCGGTGACCGGCCGCTGACCTTCGACAGCGTGTACGCCGGTATCCAGCGGGAGGGCGCCGCCCTGGTCCCCGGCAGCAACCGCCGGCTCACCTTCGGCGGGCGCACGAGCGTGACGGTCCCGCCCGGCGGCCTCGTGTACAGCGACCCGCTCCCCGGCCGGGTCCGCGCCCGCACCAATCTGGTCGTCAGCCTGCACAGCCCCGACGCGGCGGGGCCCGCCACCGGACACCGGCTGGCCATGCAGACCTCGTACGTCACCCAGGGCGACCACACCGCCGACGAGACCGCCGGCCCCTGGACGAGGAGCATCACGTCCTGGTTCTACCTGGACGCCGTCACCGTCCGCACCCCCGCCCGCACCGGCGCGGTGGTGGCGCTCGGCGACTCCATCACGGACGGCTGGGAGTCCACCACGGACCTCAACCGCCGCTGGCCCGACTACCTCTCCCGCCGCCTCCAGCACTCCCTCGCCACGACCGTCCGCGGTGTGGCCAACGCGGGCATCTCCGCCAACAAGGTGCTCGCCGACGGCGCTTCGCCGAGCGCCCTGAACCGCCTCGACCGCGATGTGCTGTCCCACCCGGGCGTCCGTACGGTCCTGGTGTTCGAGGGCGTGAACGACCTCAAGGCGCACACCGGCGTCACGGCCGAGGACCTGATCGACGGCTACCGGCAGCTCACCGACCGCGTCCACGCGGCCGGGCACTGCGTGGTCGCCGCCACGATCGCGCCGTTCAAGGGCTGGCCCGAGTGGGACCCGGAGGCCGAGGCGGTACGCCAGGAGGTCAACGCGTTCATCCGCACCGGCGGACTGTTCGACGCCGTGGCCGACTTCGACCGGGCGGTGCGCAGCCCCGACGACCCCGAGAGCATCCGGCCCGCCTACGACAACGGCGACCACCTCCACTTCACCGACGAGGGCATGCGGGCGATGGCCGACGAGGTCCGCCTGAAGGACCTGGAGTGCGCCTCGGGGCCGGGACGCTGACCCCGCCCGGCGCCCCTCTGGAAGGACCGGGCGACCCGGTGTCCCGCGCACCGGGCGCGGCCGGAACAATGCAGGTCCCGGCACGGTTCTCACTGAGGAACGTCGCAGCACACCTGGGAGAAGGGCGACACACGATGACAAGGACCGAGGAGAAGGCGCTGCTCGCGGGCGGATGCTTCTGGGGCATGCAGGAGCTGATCCGCACGCTGCCGGGCGTGCTGAGCACCCGGGTGGGGTACAGCGGCGGCGACGTCCCCAACGCGACCTACCGCGACCACGGCACCCACGCCGAGTCCATCGAGATCACCTACGACCCGGCGGTCACCGACTACCGGACGATCCTGGAGTACTTCTTCCAGATCCACGACCCGACGACGAAGAACCGCCAGGGCAACGACATCGGCATGAGCTACCGCTCCGCGATCTTCTACTACGACGACGAGCAGAAGCGCGTCGCCGAGGAGACGATCGCCGACGTCGACGCGTCCGGGCTGTGGCCGGGCACGGTGGTCACCGAGGTGGCCCCCGCCGGAGACTTCTGGGAGGCCGAGCCGGAGCACCAGGACTACCTCCAGCGCTACCCGGACGGCTACACCTGCCACTTCCCGCGGCCCGACTGGCGCCTGCCCAAGCGCGCGGCGTCCTGAGCCGACGACGGCACACGGAAGGGGGCGCGCCCGCTCGGCGGGCGCGCCCCCTTCGTCTGCGTGCAAGTGACGTCATGTCACACCACGCGCCTGCTCAGCCGAACTGACCGGGCTGGTAGTCGCCCGCGGGCTGCTGGTTGATGACGTTGATCCGGTTGTAGGCGTTGATGATCGCTATCAGCGAGATCAGCGCGGCGAGCTGGTTCTCGTCGTAGTGCTTCGCGGCGTTGGCCCACGCCTCGTCGGTGACCCCGCCGGCCGCGTCCGCGATCCGGGTGCCCTGCTCGGCCAGTTCGAGCGCCGCGCGCTCCGCCTCGGTGAAGACGGTGGCCTCGCGCCAGGTGGCGACCAGGTTGAGACGCAGCTGGGTCTCGCCCGCGGCGGCGGCGTCCTTGGTGTGCATGTCGGTGCAGAAGCCGCAGCCGTTGATCTGGCTGGCGCGGATCTTCACCAGCTCCTGGGTGGCGTGCGGCAGACCGGCGTCCCCCGCGGCCTTGCCCGCCGAGTTGATGTGCCGCAGCACCTTCCCGGCGACGGGGTTGGCGAAGAAGTCGATACGCGCGTTCATGTGCTCTCCATGGTCGGTCCGTCGTTACGGTGTCGCTTCACTGACGGAACGGCCCCGCGATGTGTGACAGCCCTCCGTATGTGACCTGCGTCTCATCGCTTCAGGGCGCCGTACGACACGGCGTCAGGCGGGCACCGGACCTGCCGATAACCTTTCCGGGTGGACGGGGAGCGGGGGTGCCGGGTGGGCGAGCGTCGGGAACGCGACTGGACGGCGATGACGCCCGGGGACTTCGACCGCGAGGCCCCGCTCTGCCTCAACGTCGGCACCGGCCCCGTCGTCGTCCCCGCCGAACCGGACGAGTACGGCACCGCGCCGCTCTTCGGCGACGACGTCCCGGAGCGCCGCCCCGCCCCGCGCCGCGCCCCGCGCCGGACCACCGCCCCCGACGGACAGCAGGGGCAGCTCTTCTGACCCCGGCCGTCCCGGACGTGCTTCGGCGTGAAATCGATGTGCCTTGAAACCGGTGTGGGGGGTACGCGGCGGGAGCGGTCGGATCACCCGGAGGGAAGGTGCGCGGAGACCCGTTCGGCGTGACGCGGGGCCCGGGGGCCCGAGGTCACTCCATCGGCGGGCGTCTCCTGCGCGGGACGGCGAGCCATGAGACGTTGACGGAGGTCGACGTCCCTTTCGCACCTTGCGTCCCGAGGTCACCCGCAGTCGGCAAGTGAAGCAGCACGGCCACCCCGTCGTGGCCGGTCCGAAGCGGAGGAGCATAAATCCATGAGCGAGGCCAACCCCGTACGGCGTGCCGCCAAGAAGGTCGCCGAGACGCTGCAGGGCGGCACCTCGGCCCCGGCCGACGGCATCCCCGGCCGTCCCGCCCCCGAACCGCCCACGGTGGAGCGGCCGGTGGAGCCCCGTGAGCCGCTGCCGCCCAAGCCCGACCAGAGCGGGCCGGCCACCGTCTCGCCCACCGGTTCCCCCACGGGCGCCGACCAGGCGCGCATGGCCCAGTCCGGCAGTCATCTGACGAACGCGCAGGGCACCCGGCTGCACGACACCGACCACTCGCTCAAGGCGGGCCCGCGCGGCCCGGTCCTGCTCCAGGACCATCATCTGCGCGAGAAAATCATGCACTTCGACCACGAGCGCATCCCGGAGCGCGTGGTCCACGCCCGCGGCGCCGGAGCGCACGGCGTCTTCCAGAGCTACGGCACGGCGTCCGCCGTGACCAAGGCCGGGTTCCTCGCCCCGGACGTCGAGACGCCGGTCTTCGTGCGCTTCTCCACGGTCGTCGGCTCCCGCGGCTCCGCCGACACCGTGCGCGACACCCGCGGTTTCGCGACGAAGTTCTACACCAGCGAGGGCGTCTTCGACCTGGTCGGCAACAACATCCCGGTCTTCTTCATCCAGGACGCCATCAAGTTCCCCGACGTCGTGCACGCCGCCAAGCCGCACCCCGACAGGGAGATCCCGCAGGCCCAGAGCGCCCACGACACCTTCTGGGACTTCGTCTCCCTGCACACCGAGGCCACCCACCACACCCTCTTCTTCATGGGCGACCGCGGCATCCCGCGCTCGTACCGGATGATGGAGGGCTTCGGCGTCCACACCTTCCGCCTCGTCGACGCGGAGGGGAAGACCACCCTGGTGAAGTTCCACTGGAAGCCCAAGCTGGGCGTGCACTCCCTGGTGTGGGACGAGGCGCAGCTCATCAACGGCAACGACCCCGACTTCCACCGCCGGGACCTCGCCGACGCCATCGAGTCGGGCGCCTACCCGCAGTGGGAGCTGGGCATCCAGACCTTCCCCGACACCCCGGACCAGACCTTCGAGGGCATCGACCTGCTGGACCCGACGAACATCGTGCCGGAGGAACTGGCCCCGGTGCAGCCCATCGGGCTGATGACGCTCAACCGCAACCCGTCGAACTTCTTCGCGGAGACGGAGCAGGTCGCCTTCCACGTCGGCCACCTCGTGCCCGGCATCGACGTCACCGACGACCCGCTGCTCGCCGGCCGGCTGTTCTCCTACCTCGACACCCAGATCACCCGGCTCGGCGGCCCCAACTTCCCGCAGCTGCCCATCAACCGGCCGCACGCGCCCGTCAACGACATGCTGCGCGACGGCATGCACCAGACCGCCGTGCACCGGGGCGTGGCGCCCTACCAGCCCAACTCCCTCGACGGTGGCTGCCCGTTCACCGCGGGCGCGGACATGGGCGCCTACATCGAGACGCCGGTGACCGTTCCCGAGGGGCGGAAGGTGCGCGAGGCGCCGGAGTCGTTCTCCGACCACTTCAGCCAGCCCCGCCGCTTCTGGCTCTCCATGAGCCCGGTGGAGCGCGAGCACATCATCGGCGCGTACATCTTCGAGCTGGGCAAGTGCTACGAGGAGGCCATCCGCAAGCGCACCCTCCAGGTGCTGGCCAACATCGACCCCGAGCTGTGCTCCCGCGTCGCCGACGGCCTCGGCCTGCCCGCGCCGGAACCGACGGTACCGCTCGCCGACGTCGAGCCGAGCCCGGCGCTGTCCCAGGTCGGCGGGACCTGGCCGGTCGACGGGCGCGTCATCGGCATCCTCACCGGCCCCGACGGCGACCTCGAAGGGGTGCACGCGGTGCGCGACGCCGTGCTGGAGGCGGGCATGATCCCACTGGTCGTCGCGCCGACCGGCGGCACGGTCGGCACGGGCGATCACGCTTTGACGGCGCAGCGCAGCCACGTCACGGCGCGGTCGATCGAGTTCGACGCGGTGCTGCTCGCCGGGCCGCCGGCGGCGGGTCCGGACGCGCCGGGCGCCACGGACGGCAAGGGCGCGCCGGGTGCTCCGCCGGCCGCGCCGGACCCGCGGGTCGTCCAGCTGCTCCAGGAGGCGTTCCGGCACGGGAAGGCGATCGGGGCGTGGGCGGGAGGCGAGGCGGCACTCGGCTCGGCGGGCGTCCCCGTCGACGCGCCCGGCGTCGTGGTGACGGACTCCGGCCCCTCGGCCCTGGACCAGATCCGCACGCTGCTTGCCTCCCACCGGGTCTGGGAACGGTTCGCGCCGGGGGCGTGAGGGACGCCTGCGGGTGCGTCGTGGCTGGTCGCGCAGTTCCCCGCGCCCCTTGGGCGGGTTGCACTCGCCGTGAGTGCACACCCTCAGGGGCGCGGGGAACTGCGCGACCGGCCCCCACCGGCCCGCGGCCGTACCCTGGACGGCGACGGCCGCGTCCGTCACCTCCGCACGGGAAGCCGACCCATGTCCCACCAAGAGCCCCTCTTCGGCATCGACGAGATGCCCCGCCCCGAGCCGACGGCGCCGACCTCCTCCCGCTTCCGCGACTCCCGCGCAGCGCACCGCCTCCTCGCGGTCAAGGAGATCCACGCCGAACCGGCCGCCGCCGCCTCCCCCCGGGGCCGTCAGATCCTGGCCCGCTTCCCCGAGGCCCGCCTCGTCGAGGTCCCCTCCCACTGGCGCATCCCCGACCTGCACGGCAACGAGGGCAGCGCGGACCGCTGGATGCGCGTCAAGCGCGAAACCCTCGTCCTCGGCGTGCGGAAGAAGCTCACCACCCGCCCCAACGGCCGCTCCGCCGACTGGATCGCCCCCGGCCCCTCCAACGGCTGCGCCCTCTCCTGCGTGTACTGCTACGTCCCGCGCCGCAAGGGCTTCGCCAACCCCATCACCCTCTTCACCAACATCGACGCGATCATCGCCCACCTCGGCCGGCACGTCGCCGCGCAGGGCCCCAAGACGGAGCCGAACCAGTGCGACCCCGAGGCGTGGGTGTACGACATCGGGGAGAACGGCGACTGCTCGGTCGACGCCCTGGTGTGCGACAACACCGCCGATCTGATCCGCGCCTTCCGCGACTGGCCCACCGCGAAGGCGTCGTTCGCCACCAAGTTCGTCAACCCGGACCTGCTGGAGCTCGACCCGCGCGGCCGGACCCGTATCCGCTTCTCGGTGATGCCGGCCGACGACTCCCGGCTGCTGGACCTGCGCACCAGCCCGGTGGACCGGCGGATCGCCGCCGCCGCGGACTTCCTCGACGCGGGCTACGAGGTGCACTTCAACCTGTCGCCCGTCGTCGTCCGCCCCGGCTGGCAGGACGCATGGGACGAACTGCTGCGGCAGATGGACGACGTGCTGCCCGAGCGGGTGAAGCGCCAGGCGCTGGCCGAGGTGATCATGCTCACGCACAACGCGGACCTGCACGAGGTGAACCTCCGCTGGCACCCGCGCGGCGAGGACGTCCTGTGGCAGCCCGCCCTGCAGGAGACGAAGCGCTCCCAGAACGGCGCCCTCAACCTCCGCTACCACGCGGGTGTCAAACGCCAGGCCCTCGCGGAGCTCCGCGACCTCGTCGAGCGCCGCACCCCGTGGCTGGGCGTGCGCTACGCGTTCTGAGCCTCCGCCGCCTCCGGACGCGCCGGCAGGGCACCCCCCCCTGCCAGGCGCACTAAGGTTAGGCTAACCTTGCCTCGTGATTCCAGGTGAGAAGGCGTCCTCGGGCCTGCGAGGGCATGAACTGGCGGCCACCGGCGTGACCGTGGCGTACGACGGCACGGACGTCGTGCACGACGCGGAGCTGACGCTGCGCCCCGGTCAGGTGACCGCCCTCGTCGGCCCCAACGGCAGCGGCAAGTCGACCCTGCTGCGCACCGTCGCCCGGCTGCAGCGTCCCCGGCACGCCGCCCTCACCCTCGACGCCGCCACCGACGCGCTCGCACTCGGCCCCCGGGAGTTCGCCCGCCACGTCGCGCTGCTGCTGCAGACCCGGCCCACGCCCAGCGGCCTGAGCGTGCGCGACGTCGTGGAGTTCGGCCGCTACCCGCACCGCGGCCGCTGGGGCGGTACCGACCCGGGCGGCCGGGCCGCCGTCGACCGCGCCCTCGCCCTCACCGGCGTCACCGACCTCGCCGACCGCGGCGCCGAACACCTCTCCGGCGGACAGCTCCAGCGCGTCTGGCTGGCCGGCTGCCTGGCCCAGGAGACCGGCGTGCTGCTCCTGGACGAGCCCACCACCTACCTCGACCTGCGCTACCAGGTCGAACTCCTCGACCTCGTGCGCGATCTGGCGGACGACCAGGGCATCGCCGTCGGGGTCGTGCTGCACGACCTCGACCAGGCGGCCGCCGTCGCCGACCGCATCGTGCTCCTGGCGGACGGACGCGTCGTCGCCGAGGGAGCACCCGAGGACGTCCTCACCCCCGAGCGGCTGACCGACGTCTACGGCATCCGCATCGAGGTCGACACCGACCCCCTCACCGGCCGCCTGCGCACCCGCGCCCTCGGCCGTCACCACACCCGAAGCGAAAGGCTCAGCACCACCTCATGAGACGCCTCCTGCGCACCGCGCCCCTGGCCGCCGCTGCCCTGCTGCTCGCCGCCTGCGGCACCACCGAACCCGCGGCCGACGAAGCGCCCAAGGCGTCGGCCGAGCCCATCACCCTCACCGACGCGTCCGGCGCGAAGGTGGAACTCGACGGCCCCGCCACGAAGGTCGTCGGCACCGAGTGGAACGTCGTCGAGCACCTTCTCTCGCTCGGCGTGGAGCCCGTCGGCGTGGCCGACGTCAAGGGCTACAAGACCTGGGACAGCGCCGTACCGCTCACCGGCGACGCCAAGGACATCGGCACCCGCGGCGAGCCCAGCACGGACACCATCGCCGCGCTGAACCCCGACCTCATCGTCGCCACCACCGACCTCCAGCCGAACGCCGTCGAGCAGCTGCGGAAGATCGCCCCGGTCCTCGAGGTGACGTCCGCGGACGCCTCCGACCCGGTCGGGCAGATGCTGGAGAACCTCGACCTCATCGCGAAGGCCACCGGCACCACCGAGCAGGCCGCCACCCTGAAGAAGAACTTCGACGCCAAGCTCGCCGAGGGCGCCAAGGCCCTCGAGGACGCCGGCCTGAAGGGCGCCCCGATCGCCTTCTCCGACGGCTACGTCGTCTCCAACCAGGTCTCCCTGCGCCCCTACACCTCCGGCTCGCTCATCGGCGGCGTCAACGAGCGGCTCGGCCTGAAGAACGCCTGGAAGCTCAAGGGCGACGAGGCGTACGGCCTCGCCGCCACCGACGTCGAGGGCCTGACCGCCCTGGGCGACGCGCACTTCGCCTACATCGGCAACGAGCAGGACGCCGCCAGCGACCCGTTCGGCAAGGAACTGAAGAACAACTCCGTCTGGAAGTCGCTGCCGTTCGTGAAGTCCGGCGACGTGCACCGGCTGGACGACGGCATCTGGATGTTCGGCGGCACCGGCTCGATGGAACGTTACGTCGACGCCCTCGTCGCGGCGCTGACGAAGTAGCGCGATGGCCGTCACCGCCACCCCTCCCACCGTCCGCCCGGAGACGGTTCCCTCGCGGGCGGGCGCGGCCGCGGTGACGACCGCGCTCGTGCTCCTCGTCGCCGTCCTCGCCGTCGTCGACATCACCCAGGGCACGGCAGCGGTCGGCCCGGCCGAGGTCCTCAAGGCCCTCACCGGCCGGGCCGACCCGGGCGACGCGTCCGTCGTCATCGCCTCGCGGCTGCCCCGGACTGCCGCGGGGCTGCTCGTGGGCGCCGCCCTCGGCGTCGCGGGCCTCGCCCTCCAGGCCGTCAGCCGCAACGTCCTGGCGTCCCCGGACACCCTCGCCGTCAACGCGGGCTCCTACTTCGCCCTCGGCGTCGTCGCCGTCACCGGCCTGTCGCTGCCGCTCATCGCCTCCTCGGCCATCGCCTTCGCGGGCGGTCTCGCCGCGGCGGCCGTCGTCCTCGGCCTCTCCGGGCTCGGCACGGGCACCGTACGGCTCGTCCTGGCCGGCACCGCGCTCGCGCTCGGCCTGACCGCCGTCACCGAGGGGCTGCTCCTGCTGTTCCCGGAGGAGACCGAGGGCCTCTACCAGTGGAATCAGGGCAGCATCGGCCAGAACGGCTTCGACGGCGTGCTGCAGATGCTGCCCGTCGTCGTCATCGGCGTCACCGGGCTGCTCCTCGTCGCGCGCCGGGTGGACGCCCTCGCGCTCGGCGACGACACCGCGCGCGGCCTCGGCGTGCCGGTGCGGGCCACCCGCGTCACGGCCGTCGTGCTGGCGACGCTGCTGTCCGCCGCCGCCGTCACCCTCGCGGGACCGATCGGCTTCGTCGGCCTGTGCGCCCCGGCGCTCGCCCGTCCCCTCGCCCGCTGGGTCCGCGGCCTGCGGCGGCTGCGCGTCGGCGCACCGGTCACCGGTCTCGTCGGCGCCGCGCTGGTCCTCGGCGCGGACGTGCTGCTGCGCGCGCTGATCGACGCCGACACCGCCGTCGCGGTGCCCACCGGCGTGGTCACCAGCCTCGTGGGGGCGGCGTTCCTGGTGGTGATGGCCGCCCGGCTCCGCGACACCGGCGGCGCCGCCGCACCCGACAAGCTGAGCATCCGCAGCCGCACGGCGTTCCTCGTCACGCTCGCCGCGCTGGTGCTCGCCCTGGCCGGCGTCGCCGTCGCGGGGCTGCTGCTCGGCGACAGCAAGCTGCTGCTGGGCGACGTGGCCAACTGGGCGCAGGGCAACGCGGGCCGGACCGTCTCCTTCGTCCTGGACACCCGCACCCCGCGGGTGCTCGCCGCGCTCCTCGCCGGCGCCGCCCTCGCGCTGGCCGGCACGCTCGTCCAGGCCGTCACCCGCAACCCGCTCGCGGAACCCGCCGTCCTCGGCGTCTCCGGCGGCGGCGCGCTCGGCGCGGTGATCCTCGTGACCACCGTCCCGGCGGCAGAGGGCTGGAGCGTGTCAGCGGCGGCCTTCGCCGGGTCCGCGCTCACCGCGGTCCTGGTGTTCGGTCTCGCGGCGCGCGGAGGCTTCCAGCAGAACCGGCTGGTGCTCGTCGGCATCGGCGTGGCGTCCGGGACGACCGCCGTGATCAGCCTGCTGATCGTGCTCACCGACCCGTTCAACGCCACCAAGGCGCTCACCTGGCTGTCGGGCTCCACCTACGGCCGTGACCTGCCCGACGTGCTGCCCCTCGCGGCGGTGCTCGCGGTCGGCGTGGCGGTGGCGGGCGCAGGACACCGGGAGCTCGACCTGGTCTCCCTGGACGAGGACACACCGAGGCTCCTCGGGCTGGACCTCGCGCGGGGCCGGCTCGCCTTCCTCGTGCTGAGCGTGCTGCTCACCGCGACCGCCGTGGCCGCGGCGGGCACCATCGGCTTCGTCGGCCTGGTGGCCCCGCACGCCGCGCGCGCCCTGGCCGGCCGCCGGCACACCCGGGTGCTGCCGGTCGCGGTGCTGCTGGGCGCCGTGCTCGTGTGCACGGCGGACCTGCTGGGCCGCACCGTCATCGCCCCGGCCCAGCTGGGCGCCGGCCTGATGACGGCGGTGATCGGCACGCCGTACTTCCTCCATGTGCTGGTGCGCGCCCGCCGTTGACGGACGCCGGAGGTCACCACGGTCCCCGCGGCGGGGAATTGTCACCCCGACTTGCGGTCTGGACCGACGAGGAGAACCCCGACTACGTGCCGGACACCCCGCCCGAGTGGGCCCGCGTGGTCACCGTCGGCGACCCGCACGGATGAGCGGCCCGGTGGGTCACCCACCGGGCCGCTCATCACAGGGAAACCGGATCAGCCCGTCACGTCGGTGATCCTCCACCGCTGGTTCGCGCCCGAGTTGGGCGGCCAGGTGGTCACCGCGGCGCCCTCGTGCGTGGCCTGACCGCCGACCTCCAGAAGCCGGCCGGTGGCAGCGTTGACCAGGGTCCAGGTGCCGTCACCGGTCGTCGACGTGATCCACTGGGCGGCAGGGTCCGGCCGGCCGCTGCGGGGCTCGGCCACCGGCACGTCGTCCCGTACCGTCAGCCGCCGGTCGCCGTTGGTGAACTCGTAGCGCTGGCGCGTCCCGTCGTCCGGGTGGACGGCGCTCAGCCGCCACCGCTGGGCGGCCGACCCGTCGCCGCCGCTGATGACGAGATCGGTGCCGTTGCCCGCCAGGGTGACCGCCTTGCCGCTCTGCACGCCGGTCAGCGTGTAGGTGCGGCCCTTGCGCAGCAGCGTGGCGTCCTCGGCGACCCCGGAGACGCCGTCGACCACGAAGGTCGTCACCGACTGTGCGGGCACGGTGACGGTGGCCGACCCGCCGGTGACCGGGACCGCCCGGTGCCGCACCAGTTTGCCGTCGGCGCTGGTCACCACGGGAGTGACGGTCGCCCTGGGTGCGATCCGGCGGAACTTGGAGAGATCCACGGTCACCTTACGCGCCGTCGCGGTGTCGTTGACGTGGACGACCGAGGCGCCCTTGCCGTCCCGCGAGACCGCCGCCGCGCTGGAGGTGTCGTCCACCGTGATCAGCCGGTCGCCCGGCCGGATGAAGTGGGTGAAGTTCCGGGCGGTGTCGAACTTGGTGTTCGTACGGACGGGGCACGTCGCCGGCGTGTCCTCGGCGGTGCAGCTGAACGGGACCTGGATCTCGCCCCAGTTGCCGCCCTTGGCGGACTCGCCGCCCGGCTTCATGTTGTCGAGATCCTCGACGGGCTGCCAGAACACCCAGGCGCGGGGCTCCAGTTCGCGCAGGTCGTCGACGATGCGCGTGGCGAGGCCGAGTCCGGGGCGCATGTCGGTGAAGCTCTGCCCGTCGCCCCAGTCACCCTCGACCTCGCTCATCCACAGCCGCTTGTTCTCGGCCTTGGCGATGTCGCGGACGGTGGTGCGCTGACCGGTGCCGTAGGTGTGGACGTTCAACTGACCGACCAGGGACCGTGCCTCGGGTCCGTAGACGGACCAGTTGCGGGCGAAGATCGAGGGGTTGGTCTCGTCCATCGCCGAGATCCGCGCCTTGGCGCCCGCCTCGCGCAGCGCCGGGGCGAGCGCGCGGATCACCTTCTCCTGGAGCTCCGGACCGATGTGGGCGCCCTCCTGACGGCCGCCGACCGGTTCGCCGTCGGGGCCGAGACGGGTGGACCAGTAGTCGGTGTTCGGCTCGTTGAAGGGGTCGACGGTGGCGACCTTGATGCCGTGCGCCTTCTCCAGCCGCCTGGTCACGCCCGCCACGTACGCGGCGAAGTCGTCGACCGACTCGTTCTTCAGCTGGTCGCGCGTGGCGTCGAAGCCGCCGGAGACGTAGCCGCTGACCGTCATGAACCAGGGCGGGGAGTTGCTGAAGGTCTCCCAGTGGGTGATGTCCTTCTTGATCCGGTCGACCCACCAGCGCTGGGTGGCGTCGGCCCCGTCGTTCCAGTCGGCCGGGTCGTCCGGGTCCCACCAGCCGGTGTCCTCGCGGGTGGTGCCGGCGGGCGCCTTCCACCAGCCCTCGACCGCTCCGCCGGGCCGCAGGTAGTCCTCGACGTCGGGGGCGTTGCCGCCGCCGATGTTGTAGCGGGCGATGTTCAGGGCCAGTCCGTCGTCGCCGAAGACGAGCCGCGCCAGCTTCTCGCGGATCTGCGGCGGGTAGTCGCCGGTGGCGTTGGCGAACCAGACGAGGCTGGTGCCCCAGCCCTCGAACGGCTGCTGCCGGTAGGAGGGGTCGGGCCGTACGGTGACGGACGGCAGGTCGGCCGCCTGGGCGGCGGACGTGGGGCCGGGGACCAGCGCGGCCCCGGTGACCAGGGCCGCGGTCAGGCCGGTGGCCGTGAGGAGTCGTCTGTCGCGGGTGCGTGCCATCGGTGTGCTCCCAACAGTGGGGTGTGTGGGTCGCGCTCTGGTGGTACGCCCGGCCGTGCTCACGGCCGGGAGAAGGCGGCCCCCGGAACGGCCCGTGCCGTTCCGGGGGTGGTACGACCGCCGGTCAGGAGGCGGGCTGCCGCAGGACGGCGACGGCGCGGGGGCCGAGGGTGAGGGAGCCGTCGGCGCCGGTGTCGCCGAGCAGCACCTCGCCGTCGAGCCCCGGCACCGGCACGGTGTCGTCGGTGCGGTTCACCAGGAACAGGAACCGGCCCCCGGGACCCCGGCGCACCACCGGCTCGACCGAGCCCCGTGCCTCGGCGGGCAGTTCGCTCTCCACGCCGGCCGGTTCCAGCAGACGCGGCAGCAGCGACACCAGCCCGTCCACGCCGAGCCGCGTGGAGACGTAGGCGGCGGTGCCGCGGCCCGAGGGGCGCCGGGTGACGGCGGGACGGCCGGCCTGCTCGCCGGTGCGGTAGCGGACGAGGACGTCCGTGTCGTCGGCGGTCACCGTGATCCGGTCGGTCCACAGCGTGCCGGTGGTGGCGTCGTCCAGCTCCACGCCGTCGCCCGCGAGCAGCGGCGCGAACTCCTCGACCCGGATGCCCAGCAGGTCCCGCAGGGCACCGGGGTAGCCGCCGAGCCACACGTGGTCGTGCTCGTCGACGATCCCGGAGAAGTACGTCGTGATCAGGTGGCCGCCCTGCTCGGTGTAGCGGGTGAGGGTCTTGGCCAGGTCGGCGGGCACCACGTGCAGCACGGGCGCGATCAGCACCTGGTGGCGCTGGAGGTCCGAGCGGGTGGTGACGAGGTCGGCGCGGATGCCGAGGCGGAGCAGCGCCGAGTACCAGTCGAGCGCCTCCTGCCGGTACCGCAGCAGGGCCGTGGGGTGCGAGTCCTGCTCGCTCGCCCACCAGGAGTCCCAGTCGTACACGATGCCGACCGGGGCGGGCTCCCGCTCGCTGCCGGCCACCGGGGCCAGCGTCTTGAGCGTGGCGCCGAGTTCGGCCACCGCGCGGAACAGGTCGCTGTCCGCGCCGGCGTGCGGCACCATCGCCGAGTGGTACTTCTCGGCGCCCGCCGCCGACTGCCGCCACTGGAAGAAGCAGACCGCGTCCGCGCCGTGCGCCACGTGCAGCAGGGAGTCCCGGGCCAGCTCGCCGGGGCGCTTGGCCACGTTCACCGGCTGCCAGTTGACGGCGCTGGTGGAGTGCTCCATCAGGAACCACGGCCGGCCGCCGGAGATGCCGCTGGTGAGATTGGCGGAGAAGGACAGCTCGTCGCGGTCCTGCGGGCCGGGGTGCACGTAGTGGTCGTTGGAGACGAAGTCGATCTCCTCCGCCCAGTCCGCGTAGTCCATGCCCTTGGTGTTGCCCATCACCATGAAGTTGGTGGTGACCGGCACGTCCGGGGTGATCTCCCGCAGCAGGTCCCGCTCGGCGCGCAGATGGTCCTTCAGCGCGTCCGACGAGAACCGCTTGAAGTCGAGCTGCTGCGTCGGGTTGGGGTGCGAGGCGGCGAGCCGCGGCGGCAGGATCTGCTCCCACGCGGAGTAGCGCTGCGACCAGAACGCGGTGCCCCAGGCGTCGTTGAGCGCGTCCAGCGTGCGGTACCGCTCGCGCAGCCACTCCCGGAAGGCGCGGGCCGCGTCGTCGGAGTAGTCGTACACGTTGTGGCAGCCCAGCTCGTTGCTGACGTGCCAGGCGACGAGCGCCGGGTGGTCCTTGTACCGCTCGGCGAGCGTGCGGACCAGGCGCAGCGCGTGCTCGCGGAAGACGGGCGAGGTGGGGCGCCAGTGCTGGCGGGCGCCCGGCCACAGGGTCTCGCCGGTCGCGGTGACCGGCAGGACCTCCGGGTGGGCGGTGGTCAGCCACGGCGGCGGGGAGGCGGTCGCGGTGGCGAGGTCGACGCCGACGCCGCCCTCGTGCAGCAGGTCGAGCACGTCGTCCAGCCAGCCGAAGTCCCAGGTGTCCGCCGTGGGCTGGAGCCGGGCCCAGGAGAAGATCCCGACGGACACGACGTTGACGCCGGCCTCCCGCATCAGCCGGACGTCCTCCTCCCACACGGACCGGGGCCACTGCTCCGGGTTGTAGTCGGCGCCGAAGAGGAGACGGGGGGCGGTGTCACCGTCCGGCCCGCCGCTGCGGGACAGGAGGGTGGAGATCATGGTGGTCCTTCCGGTGGGCGCATCGGGGGCGGCGCGCGGCGTGGTGCGCGCCGCCCCGCGGGGTGGTGCGTGTCGCTACTTCTCGACGGTGAAGCCCTGCTCCTCGCCGTACTTCACCGAGGCGTCCTGCCACGCCTTGAGACCGTCCTCCAGCCGGGTGCCGGAGATGTAGGCCTTGCCGACGGTGTCGTTGAAGATCGAGTTGGCGTACGCCTGGAAGGGCAGGTACGACCAGTCGTCGGCGACGTTCGCGGCCGAGGCGGCGAAGATCTCGTTGGCCTTCTGGCCGCCGAAGTACGGGAACTCCTTGCCCAGGAACTCGGTGGACTTCAGCTCCGCCTGGGTGGCGGGGAAGGCGCCCTCGGAGACGCGGGAGGCGACGCCCTCGCCGGAGTTGGCGTACTCCACGAAGGCGTAGGCCAGTTCCTTGTTCTTGGCGAGCGCCGGGACGGTCAGGGCGCTGCCGCCGTTCTCCGCGCTGGCCTTGTCGCCCTGGGCCCACGCGGGCAGCGGGGCCACGCGCCACTGGCCGGAGGCGTTCGGCACGCCGGACTCGAAGTTGGCGGGCATCCAGGCGCCGGTGGACAGGGTGGCGATGGAGCCGTCGCCGAGGCCCTTGTACCAGTCGTCGGTCCAGCTGGTGACGGGCGCGAGCAGCTTCTCGTCGATCAGCTTCTGCCAGACGTCCGTGAACTTCTTGGCGTTCGCGTCACCGAAGTCGATCTTCACGTTGGTGCCGTCGACCTTGTAGGGCCGCGAACCGGCCTGCCACAGCAGGCTGGTGGTAAAGCCGGCGTCGCCGGTGTCGTTGGCGATGTACGCCTTCGGGTCGGCCTTGTGCAGCTTGCGGGCCGCGTCCAGGTACTCGTCCCAGGTGGTGGGAACGGCGATCTTGTACTTGTCGAAGACCTTCTTGTTGTAGAACAGCGCCATCGGACCGGAGTCCATCGGCAGGCCGTACACCTTGTCGCCCTCGGTGACGGCGTTCCACGGGCCCGGCGTGTACGCGGAGGCCAGCTTGTCCGCGCCGAAGCCGGACAGGTCGGTCAGGCCCTTGGTGAGGGAGTACTGGCCGATCGAGAAGTACTCGAGCTGCGCGACGTCAGGGACGCCCTTGCCCGCGGATATGGCGTTCGACAGCGCCGTGTAGTGCTTGTCGCCGGAGCGCTCGCTCACCAGGTTGATCTTGACCTTGGGGTGCTTCTTCTGGAAGTCGGCGGCGACCGTCTTCAGCGTGGGCTCCCACGACCAGACGGTGACCGTGCCGCCCTTGTCCAGGGCCGCCTGGATGTCCTCGGCGGAGACCGACTCGGTGCCGGCGCCGTCGTCCGAGCCGCCGCAGGCGGTGGCGCCCAGGGCGAGGGAGGTCACGAGGGCGATGCCGCCCAGCAGGCGGCTGGTCCTTCTGCGCATGAGTGTGGATCCACTTCTTCGTGGGTGGGACAGGGGAGGGGTGGGGGAGACAGGACGTGGGGAGGGTGTGGGGTCTCGAGGGCGGTCGGCGGGCCGCCGGATCACTCCTTGACGCTTCCGGCGGCGAGACCCGACTGCCAGTACTTCTGGAGGAACAGGAACGCGACGACGAGCGGCAGGATCGTGAGGAGGGAACCGGTGATCACCAGGTTGAAGATCACCTCGCCGCCGACGGTCTCCGCCTGGGAGTTCCACGCGCTCAGGCCCAGCGTCAGGGGGTACCAGTCCGGGTCCTTGAGCATGATCAGCGGCAGGAAGTAGTTGTTCCAGGTGGCGACCGTGGTGAACAGCAGCACGGTCACGATGCCGGGGGCGAGCAGCGGAAGCGCGACGGTGAAGAAGGTCCGCGCCTCGCCCGCGCCGTCCATCCGGGCGGCTTCCAGAAGCTCCGTGGGGATCGCCTCGGTGGCGAAGACCCACATCAGGTAGAGGCCGAACGGCGACACCAGCGACGGGAGGATGACCGCCCACGGGGTGTCCGTCAGCCCCATCTTGCTGAACATCAGGAAGGTGGGGACGGCGAGCGCGGTGCCCGGCACCGCGACCGCGCCGATCACCGTGGCGAAGACGCCGCGTTTGCCGGGGAAGTCGAACTTCGCCAGCGCGTACCCGCCGAGCACCGCCAGCAGGGTCGCGCCGCCGGCGCCCAGCACCACGTACAGCAGGGTGTTGAGCAGCCAGCGGGTGAAGATGCCGTCGCCGTAGGTGAACGTGTCACGGATGTTGTCCCACAGGGCGAAGTCGTCCGCGAACCACAGGCCGTTGGAGCTCGCCAGCCCCGACTGCGTCTTCGTGGCGTTGACCACCAGCCAGATGAGCGGGACCACGGTGTAGAGGACGACCAGCGAGGTCAGCACGGTCAGCAGCTTGCTGCGCCGGGGGCGGCCCGGGCGGTGCTCCTTGGCGCGCCGCAGACGCGGGGCGCTTTTCACGGCGCCGGGGGCCGCGGCGGCGGGGGCGGGGGTGGTGACAGGCGTGGTCATCGGGTCACGCTCCCTTGCGCATGCCGCGAAGCTGCACGACGTAGGCGACCACCATCGTGATCAGGCCCATGATGATGGCCACGGTCGCGGAGTAGTTGTGCTGCTGGCCGCTGAAGGACAGCGAGTACGTGTAGAAGTTCGGCGTGTAGTCCGTGGTGATGGCGTTGCGGGCCAGCGGACGCAGGATGCTCGGCTCGTTGAAGAGCTGGAAGCTGCCGATGATGGAGAAGATCGTCGCGATCACCAGCGCGCCGCGGATGGCGGGCAGCTTGATCGCGGTGATCACCCGCCACTGGCTCGCGCCGTCGATCTCCGCCGCCTCGTACAGGGAGTGCGGGACGACCCGCAGCGCCGAGTAGAAGATCAGCATGTTGTAGCCGACGAACTCCCACGTGACGATGTTGCCGATGGAGGCCAGCACCAGGTCGGCGGAGAGCGGGTCGGGCAGCGACCAGCCGAAGGCGGAGTTGAAGTCCCCGACCAGGCCGTACTTGGTGCCGTACATGAAGCCCCACATCAGGGTGGCGACCACGGCGGGCACCGCGTACGGCAGGAAGATCGTGATGCGGAAGAAGCTCTTGCCGTACAGCCGGCCGCTGTCCAGGGCGAGCGCCACCAGCAGGGCGATGCCCAGCATGATCGGCACCTGGACCACCAGGAACAGCGCGACCCGGCCCAGCGACGCCCAGAACAGCTCGTCCTTCAGGGCCTGCTGGTAGTTGTCGAACCCGACGAAGGTGGTGCCGCCGATGAGCTGGTCGCGGAACAGGCTCAGGTAGACCGAGTAAGCGATCGGTGCGAGGAAGACCAGGGCGAACACGGCCGCGAACGGGCCGATGAACCCCCAGCCCTTCCATGAGCGCCGGTCCCGTCTCACCGGAGGCGGGGCCGGCCGCGGCTCTGCGGCCGCCGGCGGTTGCAGCGTCGTCATGTCGTTCCTTGCTGTTCGGCGTTCCGGTAACCAGCGGCTCGGCACCCGGCACGGAGCCGGGCGGCAGGTCGCCCGGTCGGATGTTTGCGTAAACATCCTTGGGCCGGGGAATCGCGTCGACCTGTTATGTTTACGTAAACATCCGGTGGCGGCATGTCTACACTGCCCCGATGACGACGGTCAAGGGTCCTCAGGGGGACCGTGACACGGGAGACAGGAAGGCGGGGGGCGGCGCGTGGAGACGGTCGACGACGCGGCGGTGGACCCGGGCGGCCCGGCCGCCGCGACGGAGGGAGACGGCCGGGGGACGGCCGCGCCCGCCCCGCGGCGCCGCGCCCGGGCCCGCGCCACCGCCTCGATGGCGGACGTGGCACGGCTCGCGGGAGTCTCGGCGCAGACCGTCTCCCGCGTCTCCAACGGCTATCCCGGGGTGACCGAGGAGACCCGCCGCCAGGTCCTCGCCGCGATGAAGGAGCTCGGCTACCGGCCCAACAGTGCCGCCCGCGCCCTCAAGCGGGGCGAGTTCCGCACCATAGGCGTCATCACCTTCACGCTCTCCACCACCGGCAACGTGCGCACCCTGGAGGCCATCGCCAACTCCGCCGCGCGCGAGGGCTACGCGGTGACCCTGCTGCCGGTCGCCGTGCCCACCCAGGACGAGGTGCGCGGTGCGTTCTCCCGCCTCGAGGAACTCGCCGTCGACGCCGTGATCGTCATCATGGAGGTGCACCTCCTGGACGCGGCCACGGTCCATCTCCCGCCGCACGTCCAGGTGGTGGTGGTCGACTCCGACGCCGGCGACCGCTACACCGTCGTCGACACCGACCAGCACGGCGGCACCCGCGCCGCCGTACGGCACCTGCTCGGCCTCGGCCACCGCACCGTGTGGCATCTCGCCGGCCCCGAGGACTCGTTCGCCGCGCAGCGCCGCACGGACGCCTGGCGCGCCGCGCTCACCGAGGCGGGGCGGGAGCTGCCGCCGCTGGTCCGCGGCGACTGGTCGGCCGAGTCCGGCTACCGGGCCGGCCTCGAACTCGCCGCCGTCGAGGACTGCACGGCCGTCTTCGCCGCCAACGACCAGATGGCGCTGGGGTTGTTGAGAGCCCTGCACGAACACGGCAGACGGGTGCCGGAGGACGTCAGCGTGGTCGGCTTCGACGACATCCCGGAGGCGTCCTCGTTCCTGCCGCCGCTGACCACCCTGCACCAGGACTTCGCCGAGGTGGGGCGGCTGTGCGTACAGGCGGTGCTGCGCAAGATGCGGCAGGAGGGACCGGAGCGGGGCACGACGCTGGTGCCGGCGCGGCTGGTGCTGCGGCAGAGCACGGCGCCGCCGCCGGAGGGAGGCGCTGAGGGGCGTTGAGGGGCGCTGAGGCTCGTCGCCGACACGGGGCGCAGACCGGTGAACCGCCCCTGTCCGCACGGCCGTTGGTGTGCCAGACTCGATGATCGTCAGGGCGCAGGAGCCGCCGTACCCACCGGAACGGACGTGTCATGCCGACGGGCACACCCCCCACCCCGCCGCGGACCGACACCAGCAGGGCCCAGCCCGCGCGGGTCTACGACTGGCTGCTGGGCGGCAAGGACAACTATCCGGTCGACGAGGTCGTCGGGCGCGCACTCCCGCCGCAGGCGAAGGACGCCGCCCGGCAGAACCGCGCCTTCATGCACCGCGCCGCCGCCTGGCTCGCGGACCAGGGCGTCGACCAGTTCCTGGACATCGGCACCGGCATCCCCACCGAGCCGAACCTCCACCAGATCGTGCAGCGCGTGGTCCCCGCGGCGCGGGTCGTCTACGTCGACAACGACCCGATCGTGCTGCGTCACGCCGAGGCGCTGCTCGTCAGCAGCCCCGAGGGCACCACGGACTACGTCCAGGCCGACGTGCGCGAACCCGGCGAGATCCTGCGGCACGCCCGCGACGTCCTCGACTTCTCCCGCCCCGTGGCCCTGTCCCTGATCGCCCTCCTCCACTTCCTCCCCGACGACCAGGACCCGCAGGGCATCGTCCGGCAGTTGGTGGACGCGCTGCCGCCGGGCAGCCACCTCGTGCTGTCCCACGCCGCGTCCGACCTCCACGCCGACCTGGCCCGCCAGGTCACCGAGGAGTACGCCCGCGCCGGCATCCGCCTCGGCTTCCGCACCCACGCCGAGGTCTCCCGCTTCTTCGACGGCCTCGACCTGGTCGCCCCCGGCCTGGTGACGGCCCCGGAATGGTTCCGCACGGAACCGGCGCCTCCGGCGGAGGACAGCGGGATCTACGCGGGCGTGGCGCGGGTGCCGGCCGCTGGGACGGCGTAGAGGGCGAGCGGACCGAGGCGTCGGCGGAGCCGACCGCCACGACCCGGACGTGTTCGCCCTCCGGCCCCCGAACGGCACCCGGGGAAAACCGGAATGCTCCGGAAGGCATCGGTCGGATAGCGTGCGGGACATGTCGAGTCCTGAGTCGGACGAGGTGGGGGCTGTCGGTCACGCCGCCAGCCCCTGAACCACCGAGTCCGTAGTCCTGTCGTCGCACCGCCTTCCGCGGTGGGACGCGCGTGTGTTCACGGCTGGCCGCGGTGACGAGATGACCCTCTCGTGCCTCTCCTCACCTCGGAGCCACTCGATGCCCCTCCCGTTGTACCTGCTTGCCCTGGCGGTCTTCGCCATGGGCACCTCGGAGTTCATGCTTGCCGGCCTTCTGCCGGACATCGCCCTGGATCTCGGCGTCACCGTCGGGACGGCGGGCTCGCTCACCTCGGCCTACGCGATCGGCATGATCGTCGGAGCCCCCCTGGTGGCCGCGTCGGCCCGCAACCTGCCCAGGCGCCCAGCCCTTCTCAGCTTCCTCCTGGTCTTCGCCGCGGCCCACGCCGTGGGCGCCGCCTCCACGAGCTTCGCTCTCCTGTTCTGCACCCGAGTCGTCGCCGCGCTCGCGAACGCCGGATTCCTCGCCGTCGCCATGACAGCCGCGGCCGCCCTGGTCCCGCCCGACAGGAAGGGACGCGCCTTGGCCGTTCTGCTGTCCGGCACGACGCTGGCCACGATCGTCGGCGTGCCCGGCGGGGCGGTGCTCGGCACGGAACTCGGCTGGCAGGCCACCTTCTGGGCCGTCACCGCTCTCTGCCTGCCGGCGGCCGTCGGCATCGTCGAAGGCGTCCCCGCGGAACATGACGCATGCGGGGCGGCCGGTAAACCGGCGCTGCGGACGGAACTCTCCCGACTCACCCGGCCGCGGCTGATCCTGGTGATGCTGCTCGGCGCGCTGGTGAACGCGGCCACCTTCGGCGGCCTCACCTTCCTCGCACCCGTGGTGACCGGCACCGCCGGGCTGGGTGAGCTGTGGGTGCCCGTCGCCCTGGTGCTCTTCGGCGCCGGTTCCTTCGTGGGCGTCACCGTCGCCGGACGGATGTCCGACCGGAACCCCGGCCCGGTCGTCACGGTCGCCGGTCCCCTGCTGCTGATCGGCTGGCCGGCCCTGGCGGTGCTGGCCCACCGGCCGGTCGCCTTGTTCACGCTCGTGTTCGTGCAGGGCGCGCTGTCGTTCGCGCTGGGCAGCACACTGATCGCCCGCGTCCTTCACGAGGCCGCGGGCGCCCCCACGATGGCCGGCGCGTACGCGACTGCGGCGCTCAACGTGGGTGCTGCCGTCGGCCCCGTCGCGGCCGGGGCCACGCTCGGCACCGGAGCCGGCCCCCTGGGCCCGCTCTACGCGTCAGGCCTCCTCGTCGCGACCGCGCTGCTCATCGCGTTCCCCTTCCTTCGCGTCGTCACCGGTGCCAGGAGCGGGGAGGCGCGGCTGTGACGCCGTCCTCATGCATCAGTCGACGGCCGGGCGTCATATGAGTCGTCCACGAAGTCCGCGAGGGCTCGGAAGTCGTCGTCGCGGAGGCCGATGCGCGGGTCGACATGGTGCAGGAGCGCCAACCCGCGGTGGTGGGCGTCGACGTAGGCCCGGTCGGGCTCGGTCTGTTCGTCGTCCACCCAGGCGAAGGGGCGGCCGTCGGCGTACTCCACCAGTGGCGCGGTCTTCCAGTGGACTCCGTCGGGGCGCTCCCGGAAGAGCGCGTCACCGAAGTCGACAAAGGGGAGTTCGGGGAGGCCGAGGGCCGGTGCGATCCATCGGTTGGCCTCGTCCATCCATGTCGTCGCCCAGCACAGGTCGTATTCCATCCGGAGCAGGGAACGTCCGTGCTCAGGATTGAGCCAGACCCGCAGGGGACGCCGACGGGACGACAGGCTCACCTCGTCGACGAGGGCGCTGTTCCGGGGCACCCTGAGGGTGATGCAGCCCTCGGGGCGCCTCTCGGGCCGGGCCGCGTAAGGGTTGAGAGGGCCGTCGACGTCCAGGAACAGCAACGGTCGTTCCACGCACCGGATCTTCCCTGGCGCGGGCGGCGATTTCCAGCCCGGGGGAGGGGGGCTGGCGACACCCGTCACAGTGCGCGGGCGATCGCCGTGCTACTGTCGATCTCTGTTGTAGTCGTGCGGTCATCGACCCGCGGGGTCGGAGGGACCGGCACCGCGCCGGCACCGGCGCCTGCTGCGCAGCAAGATCTCACACGGATCACACGGAGAGGTGCACACTCCCGTCGCTGCTTCTCATGGGTCGTGCCCTCACCGGGCGGTACCGCCTCCGCGGCCCCATTCACCCAGGCTCGTTCTTGCAATTCCCCGCGTCCCACTGCGGCGGACATTCCTTGAGACGCGCCACATCAAGGAAGGTTCTCCGTGACACAGGCACGTGCGAACGATCGATCCGCCCGCACCCGCTCCGCCGGCAAGGGCGCCCCGAAGGGCGGCCGCCGCTTCGGCGCCGCGGGCGGCCGCGGCGGTGCGCCCCGACAGGGGCAGGGCAAGGGCAAGGGCGGCTCGGGCCGCAGGACCGTGACGTCGGGGGAGTTCGCCCTCCCCGAGACGATCACCCCCGCGCTCCCCGCGGTGGAGGCCTTCGAGGACCTCGGCCTCCCCGCCGAGATGCTGGCCACCCTCGGCAGCGAAGGCGTCACCGCGCCGTTCCCCATCCAGGCGGCCACGCTGCCGAACTCCCTGGCCGGCCGTGACGTGCTCGGCCGTGGCCGCACCGGCTCCGGCAAGACCCTCGCCTTCGGCCTGCCGCTGCTCGCCCGTACGGCCGGCCGCCGTGCCGAGCCCCGCAAGCCGCTCGCCCTCGTCCTCGTCCCCACCCGGGAACTCGCCGGACAGGTCAACGACGCGCTGACCCCGTACGCCCGCTCCGTGCGGCTGCGGGTCGCCACCGTGGTCGGTGGGCTGTCGATCGGCAAGCAGGCGTCCGCGCTGCGTGCCGGCGCCGAGGTCGTCGTCGCGACGCCGGGACGGCTGAAGGACCTGGTCGACCGGGGCGACTGCATACTCGACGAGGTCGCGATCACCGTGCTCGACGAGGCCGACCAGATGACCGACATGGGCTTCATGCCCCAGGTCACCCGGCTGCTCGACCAGGTGCGCCCCGACGGCCAGCGCCTGCTCTTCTCCGCCACGCTCGACCGCAACGTCGACCAGCTCGTCCGCCGCTACCTCAGCGACCCGGTGGTCCACTCCGTCGACCCGTCCGCGGGCGCGGTGACCACCATGGAGCACCACGTGCTCCACCTCGACGACGCGGACAAGCGGCAGACGACCACGGAGATCGCGGCGCGCGACGGCCGGGTCATCATGTTCCTCGACACCAAGCACGCGGTGGACCGCCTCACCAAGCACCTGCTGCAGAACGGTGTGCGCGCCGCCGGCCTGCACGGCGGCAAGTCGCAGCCGCAGCGGACGCGGACGCTCACCCAGTTCAAGGACGGGCACGTCACCGTGCTGGTGGCGACGAACGTCGCGGCGCGCGGCATCCACGTCGACGACCTCGGCCTGGTCGTCAACGTCGACCCGCCGGGCGACCCCAAGGACTACCTCCACCGCGGCGGCCGTACGGCCCGCGCCGGCGAGTCCGGCAGCGTGATCACCCTGGTCACACGGGACCAGCGGCGCGACGTCAGCCGGCTGATGTCCCAGGCGGGCATCACCCCGCGCATCACGGAGGTGCGGCCGGGCGACGAGGAGCTGACCCGCATCACCGGTGCGCGGACGCCCTCCGGTGTACCGGTCGTCATCACGGTCCCGGTCGTGGAACGGCCCCGCCGCACCGCCTCGTCCCCGTCCCGCAACCGCAGCCGCCGCCGCGGCACGCCGGGCCGGCAGGGCCAGGGCCAGGGCGGTACGGCCAAGGGCGGCGCCCAGGCCGCCCAGGACCGCACCGCCGGCGGCCGCACCCGCCGCACCGACGAAGGGGCTCCGCGCCGCAAGCCGCGTACCAAGCCGTCGATGGACCGCGCGGCCTAGCAGTACTCCCGACCGGACGCGATGCCGTCCGGTCCGGCACAGCGGTGGCCGGCACCACGCCGGCCACCGCACCGGCTGCGCGACCTCCTCCTCGGCCCCGCGGAGCGCGCCGTCCACCGACAAGGCGACCCGTCCCGGCGGTCACGTTTCGGGGGGCGCCGAAGCGACCGCCAGCTAGCGTGCCCCCATGAGCGTCTCCACGGCCCCCTTCCCCGACCACCCCACGCCGCCGGTCCGGGGCGTGGCATGACCCCGCTCGAGATGCTCGGGGTGTTCGGCGCCGGGGTCGGGGCCGGTGCCCTGAACGCCGTGGTCGGGTCCGGCACGCTCGTGACGTTCCCCGTGCTGCTCGCCGCCGGGCTGTCACCCCTCACCGCCACCGTGTCCAACGCCCTCGGCCTCGTGCCGGGCGCCGTCAGCGGGGCCGTCGGGTACCGCCGTGAGCTGGCCGGGCAGGGCCGCCGCGTCCGCAAGCTGGCCGTCGGCTCCGCGCTCGGCGGGATCACCGGCGCCGTCCTGCTGCTCGCCCTGCCCGCCGAGGCGTTCGAGACCATCGTGCCCTGTCTGGTCGGACTGGCCCTCGTCCTCGTCGCCCTCCAGCCGCTGATCAGCCGCACCGTGCGGGAACGCCGGTCCGCGGACCGGCCCGTGCGGCAGGACGGGGGGCGGCCGCTGTTCGCCGGGCTGACACTCGCCAGCGTCTACGGCGGCTACTTCGCCGCCGCACAGGGAATCATCTACATCTCCCTGATGGGCCTGCTCCTCGACGAGCCGCTCCAGCGGCTCAACGCCGTCAAAAACGTCCTCGTCGCCGTCGTCAACACGGTCGCCGCCGTCTTCTTCCTCTTCGTCGCCGACTTCGACTGGACGGCCGTCGCCCTCATCGCCGCCGGCTCCACGCTGGGCGGCCAGCTCGGCGCGGCGACGGGCCGCCGCTTCCCCCCGGCCGTGCTGCGCGCCCTCGTCGTCGCCGTCGGGACCGTCGCCCTCGTCCAGCTCGTCCTGCGCTGAGCGCGGAGGCGGCACGCACCCCCCCGGGGGCGCGCACCCGCCGGCACGAAGGCTTCGTCACGCCCCTTGTCATCGGGTCGCGGCTGCATTTCCATCCTGTTAGGAAACTTTCCTAACCAGCCATCCCGGACGGAGTCCCCCCACATGACACCGGCCCCCCACACGGCATCAGCCTGCCCGAAACCGAAACCGCGTACGGAACCGAGAACCCGCCCCGCCCTCCTCCTCGGCGCCCTCGCCGGCGCCCTGCTCCTCCTCCTGACCGCCGCCCTCCCCGCCACCGCGGCCCGCCCCACCGGCTACGGTGCGGACGTGCCGATCACCCACCGCGCAGCCACCCCTGTCGACGCCCACGGCCGCCTCCAGGTCTGCGGCACCCAGCTCTGCGACCAGTACGGCGTCCCCGTCCAGCTCCGCGGCATGAGCACCCACGGCACCCAGTGGTACGCCCGATGCCTGACCGACGCCTCCCTCGACGCCCTCGCCCACGACTGGCGGGCCGACGTCCTCCGCGTCTCCACCTACGTGCAGGAGGGCGGCTACGAGACCGACCCCGCGCACTTCACCGCCCTCGCCGACCGGCTGATCCGGCAGGCGAGCGACCGCGGGCTGTACGTGATCGTCGACTGGCACATGCTGACCCCCGGCGACCCCATGGCCAACCTCGACCACGCCACGAGGTTCTTCACCGACATCGCGCGCCGCCACCAGGACCGCGTCAACATCCTCTACGAGATCGCCAACGAGCCCAACGGCGTCAGCTGGTCCCGCATCAAGGAGTACGCGGAGCGGATCATCCCGGTCGTCCGCGCCGCGGACCCCGACGCGCCCGTCCTCGTCGGCACCCGGGCCTGGTCCTCGTTCGGCGTGTCCGAGAGCGCCGACGAGTCGGAGGTCGTGAACGACCCGGTCGACGCCTCCAACATCATGTACACGTTCCACTTCTACGCCGCCTCGCACCGCGACGAGTACCTCGCGGCCCTCTCCCGCGCGGCCGACCGGATCCCCGTGTTCGTCACCGAGTTCGGCACGCAGAACTACGCCGGGGAGGGCGCCGACGACTTCGCGATGTCCCAGCGCTACCTCGACCTCATGGCGCGGAAGAAGATCAGCTGGGTCAACTGGAACTTCTCCGACGACCACCGCAGCGGAGCCGTGTTCACCCCGGGCACCTGCGCCGCCGACGGCCCGTGGGCCGGCACACGGTCGCTCAAACCCGCCGGCGTCTGGATCCGCGACCGGATCAGGACGTAGGACGTCTTCCGCCTCACACGAACCGCCGCCGGCGCCTGCCCGGCGGGTGCCGGCCCGACCCCGTCGGGGTCACCACCTTCACGGCAGGATCGAGTCCACATACCCGCCGTCCGCCCGCACCGCCCCACCCGTCGTCGCCGACGCCTGATCCGAGGCCAGGTACACGACCATGTTCGCGATCTCCTCCGGCTCGATCAGCCGCTGCAGCAGCGACTGCGGCCGGTACCGGCGCATGAAGGCGCGCTGCGCCTCCTCCCACGGCAGGGTGCGGTCCACCAGCTCGTAGACGAAGTTCCGCACCCCGCCCGTGTGCGTGGGACCGGCGATGACCGAGTTCACCGTGACGCCCGTGCCCGCCGCCTGCTTGGCGAAGCCGCGGCTCACGGCGAGCAGCGCGGTCTTCGACATGCCGTAGTGGATCATCTCCGCCGGGACGACGATCGCCGAGTCGCTGGCGATGTTCTGCACCCGGCCCCAGCCGCGCTCGGTCATCCCGGGCAGGAAGAGGCGGATCAGGCGCACCGCCGCCAGGACGTTCACCTCGAAGTAGCGGCGCCACTCGTCGTCGCTGATCTCCAGCGGGTCGGCGGCGCCGAAGACTCCGAGGTTGTTCACCAGGACGTCCACCTGGGGGAGCGCCTCCACGACCCGCAGGGCGCCCTCCTGGGTGGTCACGTCCGCCGCGACCGGCACCACTTCGGCGCCGGGTACCTCCCGTTCCAGCTCCGCAGCGCCCGCCCGCACCCGCTCCTCGGAGCGTCCGTTCACCGCGACCCGCGCCCCCGCCCGCGCGAGCCCGGCGGCGATCGCCGCCCCGATGCCCTGGGTGGAACCCGTCACCAGCGCGGTACGGCCCCTGAGATCGATCTGCACGTCCTCACCTCTCCAGCCGGGATGCGACGGCGCGGCCCGGCCCGCGGACCACCGCCCGCGCACGCCGCGCCTTCCGACCCGCCCCGACTTCCCCTGAGCCCGCCGCCGAATCACCGCCCGCCACGCTTCGGCGCGCCCGCTGCGGGCACCCGCTTTCCGCATCACCGCGCCCGCCCCTCCGGCATACGCTGCACAAGGGGTGACCCGGTGAGACGGGACCGAAAGGCGGGAGACGACGTGACGGCAGACCACCCGGACGAGCGACAGGGACGTGACCACCCGGACGCGCACGAGAGCCGCGCGGAGGCGGACGCGGTAACGGAGCAGTCGCGCACCACGGGCGAGAACCTGCTGCACGGGCTGGAGGTGGACGCCCGGCGGCCGGAGCGCCCCGTGCTGCTGGACGCCGACGGCACCCCCATCGAGACCTGGCGCGAGAACCATCCGTACGACCGGAAGATCCGCAGGTCGGAGTACGAGCGCACGAAGCGCGTCCTGCAGATCGAGCTGCTGAAGATGCAACGGTGGGTGAAGGACACCGGCCAGCGGATGGTCGTCGTCTGCGAGGGACGCGACGCGGCCGGCAAGGGCGGCACCATCCAGCGGTTCATGGAACGCCTCAACCCGCGCGGCGCCCGCGTGGTCGCCCTGGAGAAGCCGACCGAGCGGGAGGCGGGGCAGTGGTACTTCCAGCGCTACGTGGCCCACCTCCCGGCCCGCGGCGAGATCGTCTTCTTCGACCGCTCCTGGTACAACCGGGCCGGCGTCGAGCGGGTCATGGGCTTCTGCTCGGAGGAGGAGTACCGGCTGTTCCTGGAGCAGACCCCGCTGTTCGAGCGGCTGCTCACCGACGACGGCATCATGCTGGTGAAGTTCTGGTTCTCCGTCTCCCGGGCCGAGCAGCGCACCCGTTTCGCCATCCGCCAGGTCGACCCGCTGCGGCGCTGGAAGCTGTCGCCGATGGACCTCGAATCGCTGGACCGCTGGGACGACTACACCAAGGCGAAGGTGGAGATGTTCCGCGCCACGGACACCCCGCACGCGCCGTGGACGGTCGTGAAGAACAACGACAAGCGGCGGGGGCGGCTCGAGGCGATGCGCAGCCTCCTCGACCGCTGCGACTACCCGGCCAAGGACCACGAGGCGCTCGGCAAGCCGGACCCGCTGATCGTGGGCGCGGCGGACACCCTGCTGGAGGCCGGTGAGGAACCCGAGGTCCTCTCCCCGACGCCCCTGGCGGGCCCCGGCCACGGCCCGGGCAGCCACCCGGAGGACGGAGCGGAGCGCCTGGGTCCCTGACCCCGGCCGCCGAACCCGCCCCGGCCCGCCAGGGCCTTTCCGGTCACACAGACCCGCCCGGCCACGGCCTACCCAGGGACGCCGACCGGCCCGTCCGTGCAGTGGCCGCCCTCCGGGGCGGGCCGGCCCGTCCGGGCCGCCCGCTCTCACCGCACCAGGACCCTCACTCCGGGGCCACCGCCGTCGCCACCGTCACCTCACCCACCCCCGAAGCCTCCGCCCCGCCCGGCACCCGCACGGTGAACGGCCGGTCCGTGCCCGAAGCCGTCACCCGGAGCACGTCCCCGTCCCGGCGGACCTGGAACGTCGCCGCCGGGAGGCCCGCCGTGTCCGGGACGGTCACCTCGGCCGTCCAGTCGGGCGCGGCTGAAGGGTGCACCAGCAGCACCGGTGCGTCCAGCCAGTCGCCGTCCGGGCGGGAGTCGTCCCCGGCCAGCGGCAGCACCGCGCCCTCACGGACGTACAGCGGGAGGCTGTCGTAGCCGTGGCGCTCGGTGCGCCAGCACGGGCCCGTCACCCGCTCGCCGCTCAGCAGATGCGTCCACGTGCCCTCCGGCACGTACACCTCCACATCGCCGTCCGCGCTGAACACGGGGGCGACCAGCAGGTCGGGGCCGAGCATGTACTGGCGGTCCAGCGGGCGGCACGCCGGATCGTGCGGGAACTCCAGCAGCATGGGCCGCATCATCGGCACGCCCGTGCGGTGCGCCTCGGCCGCCGCGCCGTACAGGTACGGCATCAGCCGGTGCTTGAGCAGGGTGAACCGACGGGCGACGTCGACCGCCTCGTCGCCGAACTCCCACGGGACCCGGTACGACGTGGAGCCGTGCAGCCTGCTGTGCGAGGACAGCAGTCCGAAGGCCAGCCAGCGCTTGAACACCTCCGGGTCGGGCGTGCCCTCGAACCCGCCGATGTCGTGACTCCAGAAGCCGAACCCGCTCAGCGACAGCGAGAGACCGCCGCGCAGCGACTCCGCCATCGCCTCGAAGGACGACCAGCAGTCGCCGCCCCAGTGCACCGGATACTGCTGGCCGCCCGCGGTCGCCGACCGGGCGAAGACGACCGCCTCGCCCTGCCCGCGCTCCTTCTCCAGCAGCTCGAACACGGTGCGGTTGTAGAGATGCGTGTAGTAGTTGTGCATCCGCTCGGGGTCCGAGCCGTCGTGCCACACGACGTCGGTCGGGATGCGCTCCCCGAAGTCCGTCTTGAAACAGTCCACCCCCTGGTCGAGCAGCGCCTTCAGCTTGGTCTGGAACCAGGCGCGGGCGTCCGGGCTGGTGAAGTCGACCAGGCCCATGCCGGCCTGCCACAGGTCCCACTGCCACACGTCCCCGCCGGGCCGGCGCACCAGGTGCCCGAGCGCGGCCGCCTCGTCGAACAGCGGCGACTTCTGCGCGATGTACGGGTTGATCCACACGCTGACCCGCAGGCCCTTGTCCTTGAGCCGGGCCAGCATGCCCTCCGGGTCCGGGAACACCTGCGGGTCCCACCGGAAGTCGCACCACTGGTACTCGCGCATCCAGAAGCAGTCGAAGTGGAACACCGACAGAGGGATGCCGCGCTCCGCCATGCCGTCGACGAACGAGGTCACCGTCGCCTCGTCGTACGAGGTGGTGAACGAGGTGCTCAGCCACAGGCCGAACGACCACGCGGGCGGCAGCGCCGGGCGGCCGGTGAGGGCGGTGTAACGGCCCAGGACGTCCTTCGGGGTCGGGCCGGCGATGACGTAGTACTCCAGCGTCTGGTCCTCGACGCTGAACTGCACCTGGCCGACGGACTCGGATCCGACCTCGAACGAGACCGCGCCGGGGTGGTTGACGAAGACGCCGTAGCCGCGTGAGGACAGGTAGAACGGGACGTTCTTGTACGCCTGTTCGCTGCTGGTGCCGCCGTCGGCCTGCCACACGTCGACGGTCTGGCCGTTCTTGACGAACGGGGTGAACCGCTCGCCCAGGCCGTAGACGTGCTCGCCGACGCCGAGGGACAGCCGGCTCAGCACGTGGTGCGTCCCGTCGGCGGTGGTGGCGTACGCCGTGCTCTTGGCGCCCGCCCGGGTCAGCTCCCGTCCGTCCGCGTCGAGGAAGGTGAGCCCGAAGGCGCCGTCCGCGTCCAGCCGCAGGGTCAGCGGGCCGCTGGCCAGCTCCGTGACCGCGCCGTCCCGGCGCACCTCGCCCGCACCGCCGGCCTCGCCGGCCAGGGCGAAGTCCGGTCCCGGGCGGCGCTTCCCGGCGTGATGGGTGACCCGCACGCCGACGACTCCCTCGGCGGGGGAGAAGCAGTCGACCGTGACCAGCGGGGCGTTCAGGGTGTCGCCCCGGCGCGCCACCCTTTTCGTCGAGGCATAGCTGGTGAAGCGCTTCGATTCCGCGCTGACATCTCGCACCTCGGTGGCGTACGAGATCTGGACGCCGTCGCGGACACGCCAGAAGCCGTCGGTGAATTTCATGGTCTTCCTCGGGATGGGGAGCGTGGAGGAGGTGCGAGGGGAACCTCTGACCAGGAACTATGACAGGATCCGTGGAACCTGTCACGCCCTGGCGCAAGGAGATCGTGCCGTTGGGGGGCTAGCGCGACCGACTCGCGCTGACGTATTAGTAATCAGGCCAAACAAATTACACCCCGGTGCGGCGCCAGACGAGACCCCGATGTCGGCGGCCCGTTGTCGAAGCGCTTCACCTACCCTTCCACAGAGCCGCCGGCCTCGGTGCACACCGAGCCGGTCCCACCCAGGGGCACCCACCGTGACAGCACATCCACCGGTTGCCGCACGTCATCCGCGCACACGCGGACGCGCACGCAGAGCCGTCACCTCACTCGCCGCCGCAGCGGCCCTCGTCGCCCCGGCGGCGCTCACCGGCTGCGCCGCCGAACGCGACGACGACGTGTACACCGTTCTGAACTCCTCGACCGACGAGACCTACCACCGCTGGGACGCCGAGGCGATGGCCCGCTGCGGCAAACGGCTCGGGGTCACCGTCGAGCAGCAGAGCGTCCCCGCGTCCCAGGTCATGACCAAGGCGCTGCGCATGGCCTCGTCGAAGTCACTGCCGGACGTCGTCCAGTTCGACGCCTCCGAGATGCCGGTGTTCGCCGAGGCCGGCGGACTGGTCGACCTGCGCACCCTCGGCCTGTCCACCGACCATGTGCCCGACGGCATCGTCGACTTCGGCTCCTACCGGGGCACCTACTACGGGGCCGCCCGCTCCGTGAACACCCTCGCCCTCTTCTACAACAAGGATGTCCTCGCCGAGGCGGGCGTCCGCACCCCCGCCACCTGGGACGAACTCCGCCGGGCGGCGCGCGAGCTCACCCGGGGCAAGCGCTACGGGCTGGCGCTCAGCGCGGGCGGGGCCGAGGACGGCGTCTTCCAGTTCACCCCGTTCATGTGGTCCAACGGCGGCGACGAACGCGAACTCGACAGCCCTCAGGTCGTCGAGGCGCTCGACTTCTGGAAGGCGCTGCTGAAGGACGGTTCGCTCTCCCGGTCCACGGTCAACTGGACCCAGGCCGACGTCAACGACCAGTTCATGGCGGGCAACGCCGCCATGATGATCAACGGCCCCTGGCAGGTCGAGACGCTCAACAGCGACCCGTCCCTGAACTGGGGCATCGCCGAGATCCCGGTGCCCGAGGCGGGCGCCGACTCGGTCGCCCCGCTCGGCGGCGCCGTCCTCACCGTGCCCCGCACCGGCGACGACGGGCGCCGGCGCATGGCCGGCCGGATCGTCGCCTGCCTGACCAGCGAGGAGGAACAGCTCACCTACGCCCTCAACAGCTGGATGGTCCCCGCCGACGAGCGGGCCGCGGCCGAGTGGCGCGCCCAGGTGCCCGAACTCGACGCGCTGGCCGACCAGGTCGCCACCGCCCGCTCCCGCACCGACCGGCTCGGCGCCGGCTGGCCGGCCGTCTCCCTCGCCCTGCAGAGCGCCTTCCAGTCCGCCCTGACCGGCCAGTCCAGCGAGGCCGCCCTGAAGCGCGCCCAGCAGCGCGCCACGAGCGGGAACTGAGGTACGCACCCCATGACCACGTCCACCGTCACCGCCCCGCCGCCCGCCGACGCGCCCGGAAAGGCCGCCGCTCCGGGCCCGGCCCGCGCCCGCCTGCGCCGCGGACTCGTCCGGTGGGGCTTCGTCGCCCCCGCCGTCGTCTTCATGCTGCTGTTCTTCGGCTACCCGCTCGTCCGGAACGTCGTGATGAGCTTCCAGCACTACACGCCGAAGACCTTCTTCACCGGCGAGGCCCCCTTCAACGGCGCCGACAACTGGTCGTCCGTCTTCCAGGACGCCCTGTTCGGCAAGGCCCTGTGGCACACCCTCGTCTTCACCGCGGGCTCCCTGCTCGGCCAGTTCTGCATCGGCCTCGCCCTCGCCGTCTTCTTCAACCGCCGCTTCCCCCTCGGCGGGGTCCTGCGCTCGCTGATCCTGCTGCCCTGGCTCGTGCCGATGGTGGTGTCGGGCATCGTCTGGCGCCGCATCCTCGACCAGGACACCGGCGTACTGAACACCTTCCTCGACACCCTCGGGCTCGGCGGGCACACGCCGTGGCTGACCAGCCCGGACATGGCGCTGCTCTCGGTGATCCTGGTGAACGTCTGGATCGGCATCCCGTTCAACATGGTCATCCTCTACGGAGGCCTCCAGGAGATCCCCAAGGAGCTGTACGAGGCGGCCTCCCTGGACGGCGCCTCCGCCTGGCGCGCCTTCCGCTCCGTCACCCTGCCGCTGCTCAAGCCGGTGATCACGGTCGTGCTGGTGCTGGGCTTCATGTCGACGGTGAAGATCCTCGACCTGATCCTCGCCCTCACCGACGGCGGCCCCGCCGACGCCACCCAGACCCTGGGCACGCTCACCTACCAGAACTCCTTCGTGGAGCTGGACTTCGGCGCCGGCGCGGTCGTCGGCAACGTCCTGATCCTGATCTCCGCCGTGTTCGCGGTGTTCTACCTGCGGGCCAACCGCACCGAGGGGAAGTGACCGTCATGGCCGCCCACGCGCCCACCGCGCCCCGCCGCCGCTGGGGCTCCACCGTCGCGGGTCTGCTCGTCCTCGCGGTGATGCTGTTCCCGCTGTACTGGATGCTCAACACCGCGCTCCAGCCCGACTCCGGCCTGCTCCAGGTCGACCCGGTGCCCTCGGGACTCGACCTCTCCGGCTTCACCAAGGCCCTCACCGACCAGGGCGGCAACCTGCTGACCTCCCTGCTGGTGTCCGCCGGCGCCGTCGTGATCTGCCTCGCGATCGCCGCGCCCGCCGCCTACGGTCTGGCCCGCTTCGGTCTGCGCGGCTCGCGCACCATGGTGTTCGGCACCCTGATCACGCAGATGGTGCCCGGCATCGTCATCGCCAACGCCCTCTACACCTCCTACGTCGACCTGGGCCTGGTCAACTCGTACGCCGGGCTGATGCTCGCGGACGCCTCGCTCGGCATCCCCTTCTCCATCGTGCTGATGCGCTCCTTCATGGTGTCCGTCCCCGGGGAGGTGATCGAGGCCGCCGAGATCGACGGGGCGGGACCGGTCCGGGTGTTCCTGCGGGTGGTGCTGCCGATGAGCCGCAACGCCCTGATCACCTCGGGTCTGTTCGCCTTCCTGTTCGCGTGGAGCGACTTCATGTTCGCCCTCACCCTGAACACCACGGACGACGTCAAGCCGATCACGCTGGGCATCTACCAGTACATCGGCGCACACGTCGGGGACTGGGGCTCGGTGATGGCCGCGGCCGTGCTCTCCGCCGTGCCCGCCGCGATCCTGCTCGTCCTCGCCCAGAAGTACATCGCCGCCGGCATCACCGGAGGATCGGTCAAGTGACCACCGCGCCCAGGGGCGCGCGCCTCAGGCGGCCGTGGCGCGCACCCCGGCGGGCTCCCCGGCCGGTGCGGCGGCCGGCCTGCGCAGCAGGAGCAGCGCCGCGTCGTCGTGCAGCCGGCCGCCCACATGGTCCAGCAGGTCCTCGTGCAGCGCGGCCAGCGTCCGGGCCGGCTCGTCGTACAGGTGCCGGGTGAGCCCCTCGGCCAGGGGGTAGAACGCGCGGTCGGCGTCCCGCGCCTCCGTGACGCCGTCGGTGTAGAGGAGCAGCTGGTCGCCGTCGCCGAAGGGCACCACCTGGAGGCGGGGCGCGTCGTCCGACAGGGCGCGCAGTCCCAGCGGCGGGGCGGGGTGGACGGGCTCGACGGCCGTCACCTCGGCGCCCCGGATCAACAGCGGGGGAGCGTGACCGCAGTTGACCGTCTCCAGCCGCCCGGGCTCCGGGCAGCCGGCGACCACGGCGGTGACGAAGTCGTCGCCGCCCAGGTTGCGGGCCAGGCTCCGCTCGATCCGGCACACCACGTCCAGCAGGTCCGGCTCGTCGTACGCCGCCTCGCGGAACACGCCGAGCACCAGCGCGGCCGTCCCCACGGCCGGCAGCCCCTTGCCCCGCACATCACCCACGATCATCCGCACGCCGTGCGGGGTGGGGACGAGGGCGTAGAGGTCGCCGCCGATCCGCGCCTCGGCGGCGGCCGCGCTGTAGCGCACCGCCACCTGGAACGGGCCGACCGTGTCCGGGACCGGCTGGAGCAGCGCGTGCTGCGCGGTCTCCGCGACGGAGCGCACGGCGGCCAGCACCCGCTCGCGCCGCGCCCGCAGCGCGCTGGCGAGGGTGCCCGCCAGGGTGACGGCCACCAGGGCGGCCAGCACGACGGCCAGGTGCGCGACGTCCATGTCGTGCCGGTAGGCGATGCCGGCGCCGAGCAGGGAGGCCAGCGCGCCCACGCCCAGCACTCCACGGGGCCGGCTGGTGGCGGCGGCCAGGGCGGGACCCGTGGCGAGCAGCGGCAGCCAGATCCGGCCGGTGCCGGCCGCCATGTCGATGGACACGATGACGCACAGGATCAGCACCGGCAGCGCCGGCGTCTCGGCGACGCAGTGCGCGAACGCACGGGTACAGGGTGAGCGGAGGCGCTGGATCCCGCGCGGGTAAGGCCGTATCGGCGAGCGGTCGCGTCCATGCTGACGGGCGTGACTCATGTGCTGCGGGTGTCCTCACCTTTGCGACGTGTCCGAATTGCCTGCTCTTCCAAGAAAAGGTGATGGTGCCCCGCATCACAAGAATGCGGTTTTCATATGGTGAGAGACAGCCCCCGGGTGACCCGGCGGGCGGTCGGCAGCAGCCGGTCGCGGACCTCGTCGAGCCGGTCGAGCCGGTTGCGCGGCATGGACACGCCGATGGAGCCCAGGGTGCCGCCGCCGTACACCGGCACCGCCACGCACACCGTGCCCAGCGCGTACTCCTCCAGGTCCGTCACGGCCGGGGCGAGGGGCGTCGTCTCCAGCCGGCGGATCAGCTCCATGGGCCTGGTGACCGTGTGCGGGGTGAGGTCGTTCAGCGCGTGCCGGGACAGGTACTCCTCGCGGGCCTCGTCGTCCAGCTCCCGCAGCACGGCCTTGCCCAGCGCGGTGGCGTGGCCGGCGTCCTCGAAGCCCACCCACAGGTCGGCGCGCGGGGCGCGGGGTCCGTCCACGATCTCGGAGACCCGGATCTCGCCGTCCTCGTAGAAGGTGAGGTAGGCGGCGCTGGACAGTTCGTCCCGCAGCGCCGAGAGGACCGGCCGGACCCGGGTGAGCAGCGCCTGACTCCGGCCGCCGCTGTGCAGGGACTGCAGCCGGTCGCCCAGGACGAAGCCGCCGTCGTCGAGTTTCCGCAGGTAGCCGTCGTGCACCAGGGTGCGCAGCAGATGGTAGGCGGTGCCCAGGGGCAGCCCGGTCTCCCGCGCCAGCCGCTTGGCCGGCGCGCCCGTCTCGTGCGCGCTCGCCGCCTCCAGCAGCCGGAAGGCACGCTGCACGGAGGAGATGAGCGTCGGGCTCGCACCCATGCGTCCAGCCTGCGCCACCTGTCCACCGACGGCAAGGGAATCCCCCGCTCCATTCGGAACAGGGGATTCCGTGAGGGTGGCGGTCACGGGTCCGTCAGGGCGCCGGCACCTCGTCCACGAACGAGGTGCCGGCGGCGCGGTACGCGTCGATCTTCGCCGCGACCTGGGCGGGCGACAGCACCTGGTCCTTGACGTGCAGGACGTAGTCGACCTGCTGGTGGTAGGCGCGAGGTGTCGTCGACGACTGGCCCTCCAGGTCGATCAGCCACTGGTTGAAGTTGATCGACATCGGCCGCTCCGGCAGGTACGCGACGTCATGGGTGCCGAAGTGGCTGCCGTCGACGTAGTACGTGATGCCGGAGTCGTCGATGGTGACGACCAGGTCGTGCCAGCCGGCGAAGCTCCGCCGGCTCTCGCTGTGCTGGTTGACGGCCTGCCAGGGGTCCGGGGCGTAGGTCTCCCAGGACGTCGTGTACAGGATCGAGGACGGCTCGCCCCAGCCGCCGTTGGGGAGGTACTCGAAGTCGTACTCGGCGTAGTCGTCGGCCATCGGCGCCTTGAGGTCGTTGATGGTGAAGAACGTCTGCACCACCCGGTCGCCGTCCGGGCCGGAGACGGGGGCGTCGGAGAAGCGCACCCGGGCCGCGTAGGTGCCGTACGCGAACTTCATGCTGCGGGTGAGGATCTCGGTGTGCGTGGTGGAGGCGCCGGTGCCCGCGGTGGACGTCTCCAGGTCCATCACCGAGTTCCCGCCCGAGGAGCCGAACGTCACCTTCGACGGGTCCCAGGTCGCGCCGGGCACCCCGGGTCCGCCCGCGTTGGAGCGGACGCTCCAGCCGTGCGCCGTGAGGTCGGGGTCGGTGTGCGACGCGTAGTCGAAGTCGTCGAACAGCGTCTGACCGCCCTCGCCGGGCGGGTCGGTCGGGTCGGTGGGGTCGGTCGGGCCGCCGCCCTCGGGTCCGGCGCCCCATACGGTGGCGCCCGCGAGCCGCGCGGTCACCTTGTCCCAGTCGGCGTACGACGTCCGCGCGGCGCCGAAGGAGTAGTCGTCGCTCTGCCGCAGCGTCTGCCAGTCGGTCCGGTGGAACCGCAGTTGCAGGTCCCCGGTGTCGGCGCCCGGCGCGAGCGTTCCGGCGGACGGGGTGAACCCGATCTCCAGATAGCGGTCGGCCGTCGCGGTGGGCTCGGGGAGCGTGCCGAAGGTGCCGGTGACGGCCGCACAGCCGAGGACCGCCCAGGAGCAGGCGAAGCGGTACGCGGTGTCCGGGGCGTCGGCCTTGAAGTAGTAGCGGATCTTCACCTGGCTCAGCTGCACCGGCGCGGAACCGGTGTTGCGGACCTTGAACCAGGGCTCGCTCTGGTCGGCGGTGGCCCCGGCGGCGCTCGTGCGGTACTGCACGGCGAGCGGGCCGTCCGCGGCGGTGGCGGCCGGGGCGGGGAGCCCGGTGAGGGCTGCGCCGCCCAGCAGGGCGCTCAGGGCGAGTGCCGCGCGGGCGCGGCGGCCGGTGGGACGAGTACGCATCCGTGGTCCTTTCGCGGTGGGGGTGGCGCACGGGGGTGCGTCCGCGCGGCGGGCGTGGGGGCGCCGCCCGGCGCGGGGCTCGCGGTGACGGACCGGTCCTCGGAACTGACCAGTTGCCCGCCGGGGCCTTACCAGTTGATGTCGAGAGAAGGTGGCATAGACCAATGAGTGCGTCAACCCCACCTGCTGAAAAGCGAGTTGACCGCGCCGTGGGGCGTCACGGTGGTGACCGGACCAGTTAAGGTCGGGGGCGTACCAGTCGCCACGCCCGCCCGCGGCCGACGACGAGGAGAGACCCGTATGGCCATCGATCCCGCCGCCTCGGGTGCGGTGCTCAAGCGTGAACGGGTGCGCGACGCGCTCCTCGAACTCATCGAGGCCCGCCGCCCCGGGGACGCCGTCCCCTCCGAGCGGGCCCTCTGTGCCCGGCTCGGCGTCTCGCGCCCCACCGTGCGGGCGGCGGTCGACGAACTCGTGGTGGCGGGACTGCTGGTGCGCGAGCACGGCCGGGGCATGTTCGTCGCCGCGGAGAAGATCACCCAGGAACTGGTCCCGGAACACGGCGCGTTGGCCGTGCCGCGGGCCAACGGCGTGTGGACCAGCCGCATCCTGGAGTTCCGCACGCTCCCGGCCGGCGCCCGCGTGGGCCGCAGACTGCGCGTGTCACCGGCCGCGGAGGTCCGGTACGCGGCCCGGCTGCGACTGGTGGACGGCGCCCCGATGGCCATCGAGCATCTGCACCTCCCCGCCGCTCTGGTGCCCGGCCTCACCGAGGAGGAGCTCGAACAGGGCGACCTCTACGAGCACTTCCGCGACCGGCACGGGGTGCGGGTCAGCGAGGCCGTGCAGTCCGTCGAGCCGACCGTGGTGACCCGGGCGGAGGCGGAGCTGCTGGACGTGCCCGAGCTGTCGCCGGCCCTCCTCTTCGAGCGCCTCACCACCGACACGGCCGGGCGTCCGGTGGAGTACGTCCACTCCGTCTACCGGGGCGACCGCTACCGCATCGTCTCCCGGCTCGCCCTGGGGCCCCCGGTCTCGCGTGCGGACGGGACGGGAGAGGGCCGAGGGGATCACCATCCGGGCTTCCCGCCCGGCGACCTCACCTCCCGCGGCCTGGTCAGCTTCTCGGCGCACGGCGTCGTCCAGCACGACTGATCCACCCCCGGAGCGGCGCGCACAGGCATGCGGAACCATCGCCTCCTCCAATTTCGCTTGAACCGTTGACAGGTCCATACCAGGGCGGGATTCTCTTTCTGAGAGCGCTCTCACAGCAGTTCCCGGCCACTCGTCGAACGGAGAACGACCATGCTGCGCACTCTCAGACGCCGGGTCACCGCCGTGGCGCTGGGCCTCGCCACCGCGCTGGGCGGCGGCTGGCTCGCCGCCGGGGTCCCGTCCCCGGCGCACGCCGCGGTCCCGGCCACCATCCCGCTGACCATCACCAACAACTCGGGCCGCGCCGAACAGATCCACATCTACAACCTCGGCACCGAGCTGTCGTCCGGCCGGCAGGGCTGGGCCGACGCGAGCGGCGCCTTCCACCCCTGGCCCGCGGGCGGCAATCCCCCCACCCCCGCACCCGACGCCTCCATCCCGGGCCCGGCCCCCGGCCGGTCCACCACCATCCAGATCCCCAAGTTCTCCGGCCGCATCTACTTCTCCTACGGCCGCAAGATGGAGTTCCGGCTCACCACCGGCGGCCTGGTGCAGCCCGCCGTGCAGAACCCCACCGACCCCAACCGCGACATCCTCTTCAACTGGTCCGAGTACACGCTCAACGACTCGGGGCTGTGGATCAACAGCACCCAGGTCGACATGTTCTCCGCGCCCTACACGGTGGGCGTGCGGCGCGGCGACGGCACCACACTGAGCACCGGCAAGCTGCGCCCCGGCGGCTACAACGGCGTGTTCAACGCCCTCAGGGGACAGTCCGGCGGCTGGGCGAACCTCATCCAGACCCGGTCCGACGGCACCGTGCTGCGCGCCCTGTCCCCGCTCTACGGGGTGGAGACCGGCGCCCTCCCGGCGTCGGTCATGGACGACTACATCAACCGGGTCTGGAACAAGTACACAGGCACG
Organism: Streptomyces albogriseolus; assembly: GCA_014650475.1. Taxonomy (GTDB): domain Bacteria; phylum Actinomycetota; class Actinomycetes; order Streptomycetales; family Streptomycetaceae; genus Streptomyces; species Streptomyces albogriseolus. Next base: position 209,370 of record BMVA01000001.1, on the reverse strand, counting down.
GACCTGATCGTCACGCCCTTCGCCGACCGTCCCGACGTCCGGTACACCGGCCGGGTCTCGGGCGGCGTGCTGCGGTTCACCGACGGCTCCGGCGCCGTGGTCACCACCTTCCAGAAGCCGGACGCCTCGTCCGTCTTCGGCTGCCACCGCCTCCTCGACGCGCCCAACGACCAGGTGCGCGGCCCCATCTCGCGCACCCTGTGCGCGGGCTTCAACCGCACCACCCTGCTCGCCAACCCCCACCAGCCCGACCGGAGCGCGGCCGGCTTCTACCAGGAGCCGGTCACCAACCACTACGCGCGGATCATCCACGCGCACATGGCCGACGGGAAAGCGTACGGCTTCGCCTTCGACGACGTCGGCCACCACGAGTCGCTCGTCCACGACGGCGACCCGCGCGGGGCGTCCCTGACGCTCGACCCGTTCGACTGACCCCGCCCCCCCGCGCCGTGTCCGGCCGGGCCTCCGGCCGGGCGCGGCGCACCTGACGCGCGTCGGCACACGTCTCCTGTGTCCCGCGATCACCGCACACTCGCGGGCACCATAGGGTGCCACCATGTCTGCCACGTTGAACGCCGGTAAAACGCGCGCCGCGCTGCGCACCTCGGCACGCATCTCGGGGGAACTGCTGCTGGTCCTGGTGGCGACCGGGGTGGCCCTCTGGCTGCTGGGCCGGATGTGGTCGGTGGTCTGGCCCCTCATAGTCGGCCTGCTGCTCACCACGCTCACCTGGCCTCCGACCCGCTGGCTGCTCCGGCGCGGACTGCGCCCCGCGGTCGCCGCCTCCCTGGTGACCGTGCTGTTCCTGCTGGTCGGCGCGGGCACCGTGGCGCTCATCGCGGTGCCCGTCGCGTCGGAGTCCGGTGAACTCGGCGACGGCGTCGTCGAGGGCGTGCAGAAGCTGCGCGAGTGGGCCGAGGGCCCGCCGCTGAACATCGACGACGCCCAGATCACGGGCGCCTTCGACGCCGCGACCGACCGCATCCAGGACAGCGCCGGGTCGATCGCCACCACCGCCGTCACCGGGGTGAGCACCGTCTTCAGCGGTGTCGTCACCGCCGTCCTGGCGCTCTTCCTGATGTTCTTCTTCCTCAAGGACGGGCCGCGTTTCCTGCCGTGGCTGCGCCGCCAGCTCCCCGGCCGGCTCGCCACCGACGTGCCGGTCGTCGCCGCGCGCTGCTGGGACACCCTCGGCGCGTTCGTGCGGTCGCAGGCGCTCGTCGGCCTCATCGACGCCGTGCTGATCGGCCTCGGCCTGTGGGTCCTCGACGTGCCGCTGGTCCTGCCGCTCGCGGTGCTGACCTTCGTGTCCGCGTTCGTGCCCATCGTCGGCGCCCTGTTCGCCGGCCTCGTCGCCGTGCTGATCGCGCTGGTGTCCAACGGGTTCATGGACGCGGTGCTCGTGCTGGTCCTCATCGTGGTCGTGCAGCAGCTCGAGGGCAACGTGTTCCAGCCGATGATCCAGAGCCGCGGCCTCGGTCTGCACGCGGCGGTCATCCTGCTGGCGGTCACGCTGGGCGGCAGCCTGGCCGGCATCGTCGGCAGCCTGCTCGCCGTGCCGGTCGCCGCCCTCGTCGCGGTCGTCTGGAACTACCTGCGCGAACAGCTCACCGACCCGCCGGCGCCACAGCCTCCGGCGCCGGAGCCGTCGGCGCCCCAGCCTCCGGAACCGTCGGCGGCGCAGCCCTCCGCGCCGCAGTCCCCGGCGCCCGACGCCCCCGCCGCCTGACCCACCTCCGCCCTCCGACCTCCAGGAAGCCCCCGTGACGTACGACCTCACCGCACTGCGCGCCGACATCCCCGCGCTGGCCGCCGGCACCGCCCACTTCGACGGCCCCGGCGGCACCCAGACGCCGCGCCCCGTCATCGAGGCGATCGCCGACGCCCTGTCCCGGCCGCTGTCCAACCGGGGCGGCCTGCTCCCCGGCGAGCGCCACGCCGACACCCTCGTCGTCGAGGCGCGCCGCGCCCTGGCCGACCTGCTCGGCGCCGACCCGGCGGGCATCGTCATCGGCCGCAGCGCCACCCAGCTCACCTACGACATCGCCCGCACCCTCGCCGCCGGCTGGTCGGAGGGCGACGAGGTGGTGGTCACCCGGCTCGACCACGACGCCAACATCCGCCCGTGGGTGCAGGCGGCCGAGCGGGCCGGCGTCACCGTCCGCCGCGCCGACTTCGACCCGGCCACCGGGGAGCTCACCGCCGACCACATCCGCGCCCAGCTCTCCCCGCGCACCCGCCTGGTCGCGGTCACCGCCGCCTCCAACCTCATCGGCACCATGCCCCCGGTCGCCGAGATAGCACGCCTGGTCCACGAGGCGGGCGCCCTGCTGTACGTCGACGGCGTGCACTACACGGCGCACGCGCCGGTCGACGTCCGGGCGCTTGGGGCGGACTTCTTCGTCTGCTCGCCGTACAAGTTCCTCGGCCCGCACCACGGGGTGCTGGCCGCGGCCCCGGAGCTGCTGGAGACCCTGCGCCCGGACAAGCTGCTGCCCTCCTCGGACGCGGTGCCCGAGCGGTTCGAACTGGGCACCCTGCCCTACGAGTTCCTGGCCGGCACCCGCGCGGCCGTCGACGTCCTCGCCGGGCTCGGCGGGCGGACCGACGGCGACCGCCGAGCCCGGCTCGGCGCGGCGTACGAGGCGATCGGGGAGCACGAGGCACGGCTGCGGGCCCGACTGGAGGAGGGCCTGGCGGCCCTCGACGGGGTGACCGTCCACTCCCGTGCCGCCCGCCGCACCCCCACCCTGCTGCTCACCCTCGACGGCCGCCGCACCGAGGACGCCTACCGCTTCCTCGCCGGACGGAACGTCCACGCCCCCTCCGGCCACTTCTACGCCCTGGAGGCCTCCCGCCACCTGGGCCTCGGCGACACCGGCGGCCTGCGCGTCGGTCTCGCCTGCTACACCTCCGACGAGGACGTCGATCGCCTGCTCGACGGTCTGGCGGCCTTCCTGAAGGAGACCCCATGACCGTCGACGTCCGTCCGGCCTCGGAGTTCGAGGACGTCCGTGCCCTGCTCGGTCCCAAGTCGCCGCAGGCGAACGTCTGCTGGTGCCTGAGCTACCGCATCCCCTCCAAGCTCAACCGCGAGCTGCGAGGCCCCGCCCGCGGCGAGTACGTCGCCGGGCTGCTGCGCTCCGGCGCCCCCCTGGGCGTGCTCGCCCACGAGGACGGCGAGCCCGTCGGCTGGGCCGCCGTCGCCCCGCGCGCGGACACCTCCTTCGTCCGCAATCGCACGATCCCGCACATCGACGACCTGCCGGTGTGGTCCCTGTGGTGCATCCGGGTGCGCCCCGGCCACCGCGGCAAGGGTCTCTCGCACGCCCTGATCGCCGGCGCCGTCGCGTACGCCCGCGCGCAGGGCGCCCCCGCCGTCGAGGCGTACCCCCTCGACAACGGCGACGCCCGCGTCGACCTGACCATGGCCTACCCGGGGCTCCGCAAGAACTTCGAGCAGGCCGGGTTCACCCACGCCGCCGACACCACCTCGGTGCTGGCCGGCCATCCCCGCGTGCTGATGCGGCTCGACCTGCGCTGAGGACACACGCGCACGGCACGGACGGCCCGACCCACGGCTCACGGGCACGGGCTGTCCCGCTCATGCGTACAGTGCGGCGATCTCCTTCGCGTACGCCTCCTGCGCCGCCTTCCGCTTGACCTTCAGCGACGGGGTGAGCAGGCCGTTCTCCTCGGTGAACTCGCCCTCGACGACGGTGAACGCGCGGATGGACTCGGCGCGGGAGACGGCCTCGTTGGCGTAGTCCACCGCCTTCTGCACGTCGGCGCGCATGCGCGGGTCGCGGACCACCTCGGACATCGGGGTGCCGGCGGGCATCCTGCGCACCGACAGCCAGTGGGCCACCGCCTCCGGGTCCAGGGTGATCACCGCGGCCACGAAGGGCCGGTTGTCGCCGACGACGAGGCACTGCCCGACCGGCGGGCGGCTGCGCAGCCGGTCCTCCAGCACGGCGGGGGAGACGTTCTTGCCGCCGGAGGTGACGATGATGTCCTTCTTGCGGCCGGTGATGGTCAGATAGCCGTCCTCGTCGAGGGAGCCGAGGTCCCCGGTGGCGAACCAGCCGTCGCGCAGCACCTCCTCGGTGGCCGCCGGGTCGTTCCGGTACGACCCGAAGACGATGCCGCCCTTGATCAGCACCTCACCGTCGTCGGCGATGCGCACCGCGGTGCCGGGGACCGGCCGGCCGACCGTGCCGGGGCGCGGGGACAGCGGCGGGACGACGGTGGCGGCGGCGGTGGTCTCGGTCAGGCCGTAGCCCTCGTAGATCATGATGCCGGCCGCGTAGAAGAACAGGCTGAGGTCCTTCTCCAGCGGGGAGCCGCCGCTGATGGCGTACCGCAGGCGCCCGCCGAGCTCCTTGCGGACCCTGCGGTAGACCAGCAGGTCGTACAGCGCCCACGCGGCGTACAGGCCGGGGCCGGGGCCCTTGCCGCGGCCCAGGAAGCGGTCGAGGTGCGCCCGCGCGAAGCGGACGGCGACGCGGTGGGCGCGCTCGAAGGACGCGCCGCGGCCGAGCTTCTCGGCGGTGGCCCGCCCGGTGTCGTGAATCTTCTCGAAGAGGTAGGGCACGCCCACCACGAAGGTGGGGCGGAACGACTTGAGCGCGGGCCTCAGTTCGTCCGGCTTGATGCTCGGGAAGTGCCCCGTCTCGATGCGGGCCATCAGACAGGAGATCTGCAGGGTGCGGCCCAGGATGTGGGCGAGCGGCAGGAACAGCAGCGTCGAGGCGACCTGGTCGGTGACCGCCTTGAAGACGGGGTGCAGCAGCTCGACCGTGTTGGCGGACTCGGCGTACAGGTTGCCGTGGGTGAGCACACAGCCCTTGGGGCGTCCCGTGGTGCCGGAGGTGTAGCAGACGGTCGCCACCGTGTCGGCGGTGAGGGCGGTGCGCCGCTTGGTGACCACCTCGTCCGGGACGTCCCGGCCGCGGGCGACGAGGTCGTCCACGGCGCCCGCGTCCAGCTCCCACACCTCGGGCGCCGGGTCCAGGGCGGCGGTGCCGGCGCGGACCGTGGCGGTGTTGTCGGGGGTCTCCGTGACGACGTACCGGACGCCCGAGTCGCGGACGATCCACTCCACCTGCTCCGCCGAGGAGGTGGGGTACACCGGCACGGTCTGTCCGCCGGCCGCCCAGACCGCGAAGTCCAGGAGCGTCCACTCGTAGCGGGTGCGGGACATCACGGCGACCCGGTCGCCCGGCTCCAGGCCGGCGTCGATCAGGCCCCTGGCCACGGCGGTGACCTCCCCGGCGAAGGCCGCCGCCGTGACCGGGCGCCACACCCCCCGCTCCTCGCGGCGCAGCACGACCGCGTCGGGCGCCTCGTCCGCGTTGGTGAACGGGATGTCGGCGGTCGTGCCGGCGGCGGGGTGCGGGGCCAGGACCTCCGTGCGGACTTCGCGGACGGTCCCGCGTTCGTCCTTGACGGTCTCGACCGTGGTGCGGCCCGCCAGATCGGCCCGTCGTTTCGCCCGTTTCAGATCCTTGCGTACGCCCATGACGGCTCCCGGTCGCGGCTGACTGTCCTGCTGGTGCTCTCCGGACTTACTTACTCGGGAGTCAACTTACCCGCGCGTAAGAACGAGTCAACGGTCCGGGGGCGATCAGTCCAGCCGGTCCGCCGTGCGGATCGCCTCCGCCAGCTCCCGCACCTCCGCGTCCTCGGTCCGCGCGGCCAGCGTCCCGGCGCGCTCGGACAGCTCTCCGAGGCCCGGGGCGCCCGGCAGCGCACTGTCCCGGTGACCGGGGGAGCGCAGCGCGTCGGCGAAGTAGGCCGCGGTCGCGGTCACCGCCAGCCGGGGCCGCGCCCGCCACACCGACTCCGCGAGCCCGTCGGTCTCCAGGTCGCCGGTCTCCTCGTGCGGCGTGCGGCTGTCGGGGTCGAGCCAGCGCACGGTCGCCGTGGCGAGGTGCCCCTGGGCGCCGGGCCGGGTACGCACCGCGTACAGGGCGGTCACGGTGTGGCCGGGGCCGACCTCGCCGCCGTCGACCCGGTCGTTCCGGAAGTCCTCGTCGGCCACCCTGCGGTTGTCGTAGCCGACCAGGCGGAACTCGGCGACCGTCTCCGGGTCGAAGGCCACCTGCGCCTTGGCGTCCCGGGCGGTCAATTCGATGTTGCGGGGCAGTTCCTCGCAGAACACCTCGCGGGCGTCCGCCTCGTCGGACACGTACACGGTGTGGCCGTCGCCCCGGTCGGCGAGCCGCTCCATGAGCGCGTCGCCGTAGTCGCTGCCGACGCCGACGCCGAACAGGGTGATGCCGTGCTCGCGCCGGGACTCCGCGATGCGCTCCAGGATCGCGTCGGCCTCCGTCTCCCCGGTGTTGGCGAGCGCGTCGGACACCAGGACCACCCGGTTGGTGGCGCCCCCGCGCAGCCCCTCCACGGCGGTCTCGTACCCGGTCTCCACCCCGGCGCCGAGGTTGGTGGAGTCGGTCGGCTCCAGGCCGTCGATCGCGTCGTGGATCTCGCCCCGGTTGCCGCCGAGCCGGGTCATCGGCAGCACGGTCTCCGCCTCGTCGCTGAAGGTGACGAGGGCGACCGAGTCGTCGTCGCGCAGCCGGTCGGTCATGGTGCCCAGTGCCTCCTGGGCGAGGTCCAGCCGGCCCGGTTCGCCCATCGAGCCGGAGATGTCGATGACGAACGTGAGGGCGGCGGGCGCGCGTTCGCCGTCCGCCTCGGCCGTCCGGGTGGCGAGCCCGACCCGCACCAGCGACCAGTCCTCCGCGTCGGAGCGGGCGCCGTCCACGGTGACCGTGAAGCTGTCGCCGTCGGGACGCGGGTAGTCCTGCCGGAAGCTGTTGACGAACTCCTCGGGGCGCACGGTCGACGGGTCGGGCAGCCGGCCCTCGTCGAGGGTGCGGCGGGCGTAGCCGTAGGAGGCGGTGTCGACGTCCAGAGCGAACGTCGACAGGTGGTCGGGCTCCGGGGCCACGTCCCGGGATCCCTGCTCGCCCTCCCGCTCACCGCCCTCGTACCGGCCCGTGCCGTCCGGGGCGGGCAGCGGCGCCGTGCCGCCGCTGCCGCCGTCGTAGGAGGCGTCGCTCCTGCTCGCCCCGCTGTCGCCGTCCCCGCTGCATCCGGTGAGCAGCAGCCCGCAGGCCGCGGTGAGCGCGAGCAGCACCCCGGCCGGCCGTCGTGTCCCGTGCCGCTTCATGCTGTGTACCCCCTGTGTCGGTCGACGCCGCTTCAGTGACTGTGACGGCGCGCCGGGCGGAAACGTGCGGTACGGGGGGTTGCGAGTGCGTCTCGATGCGGGCACGGAGCTGTGCCGCCGAGACCGGTGGGTGATCTTCCGTTGACCTGCGCGAGGCCCGTGCACGCGACAGGCCGGTGCGGCCCGGGGGGACGCGCCCCCGGACCGCACCGGCCCTGAACAGCGTTGATTCCACGAGTAGGTGACCCTGTGGGCCACCTCGATGGCCGAGTGGGACGGGTTGCCCCGGTCGTTACCGGCTCCGGCGGACCGTACCCGTCACCCGTTCATCACGCGGGCGCTACGGATTGACGCAACCGATCGTGCCCACCGGGAAGTTGTTGCCGGTGGACGTGGCCGTGAAGCCGAACGACACGCTTCCGTCGGGGGCGATCACTCTGTTGTGGTCGGCGTTCCGCACCGTCACCGTGCCGTCCGAGCCGGTACGGAGGGTGCCGTTCCAGGCGCTGCCGATCGTGGTGCCCTGCCCGGGCTTCCACTGCACGGCCCAGCCGTTCAGCGGCGACGTCCCGTGGTTCATCACCTCGACGGAGCCCTGGAATCCGCCGTTCCAGGAGTTGGTCACGCTGTAGACGGCCATGCACTCACCGGTGTGCGGCGGGTCGCTCGGGTCGGGGGTCGGGTCGGTGCCGGGGTCCGGGTCGCCGCCCGAGCCGCGGATGCCGGTGACCTCGCCGTTGCCGCCGTCGAAGACCACGTCGGAGCAGGAGAAGAAGTTCTCCTGGCTGTCCGAGCGCACCCACTGCATGAAGATCAGCGCGTCACCGGAGCGGCCGGAGGGCAGCTGCAGGTTCCAGTGGTAGTGGCCCCCGTTGGTGCCCGGGGAACCCTGCTGGGGCGGGTTGGTGACGGTCTGGATCAGCTCCAGGTCGTTCCACTTCAGCTGGGAGGTGGGCGACCAGCCGGGCTTGGTGATGTACACCCGGAAGTCGCCCGGGTGCGCGGCCCAGTTGCTGTACTGCACCTTGATCGTCGCGCCGGACGTCAGGTGCGTGCGCGGCCAGTCGGAGCGGGCCGCGTTGTAGGCGGAGAAGTCGTAGGGCGACCGGTCGCCCGCGCTGCACAGCGTGCCGTCCGGGACGTAGCCGGCACCGCGTCCGCCGGCCTGGGAGTCGAGAACGGCGAACCAGTTGTAGAGGGCCGTGGCGCCGCTCTGGTTCAGCGCGGCCTTGCAGGCGGGGTTGGTCGGGTCGAGTGCGCCGGTGCCGGTGACGGCGTCCAGCTGGCACAGATAGGTGCGCGAGCCGGGCATCATCGCCACGCCGTGCGCCTGCGCGTCCTTCTGCCAGAGGAAACTGAGACCGAGCCCTCCGAGGAGGGTCGCCAGTACCGCTGCCAGAGAGACCAGTCTGCTTCTCAGAGCCATGGAGTCTCCTGTCCCGATGCTGAGTTCTTCATGGGCGGTGCGGATGGGGATGGGGGAGGGGAACCGGGGGATTGGAACCCCCGCCCGGCCGGGGAGGGCGCCAGCCGGACGGGCGGGGGGATCTGAGGGCCGTCCGGGGAGGCGGTCGCGGCTCACGGACCGCCCCTCGGCGGGACGTACGGGCGTGCGGGGCCCGCCCCGTCGGCGCAGGGAGGGAAGAGCGGGCCCCAGGGGCGAGGGGTCACGGCGGGGTGCGGCCCGCCGCGGCCCTCACGCGGTGCGGCAGGCGGTGCCGTTCAGCTGAAAGGCGCCCGGCTGCGCGAAGCTGCCGCTGTAGGCGCCCTGGAAGCCGAAGCTCTGGCTGCCGCCGGCGGCGATCCGGCTGTTGCCGGCCGAGGCGGTGGCCGTGACCGCGCCCGAGGAGGGGGTGACGGACGCGTTCCAGGCGTGCACGACGCTCTGCCCGGAGGGCAGGGTGAAGGCGAGCCGCCAGCCGTCCACGGGGGCCGCACCGTTGTTGGTGACGGTGACGTTCGCGGTGAAGCCGCCCGGCCACACGTTCGTCGCGTACGACACCGTGCAGGCGGCCGGGGTGCCCGGACCGTTCGGGTCGCCCGGGTCCTGCGACCCGCCCGTGTTGACGGTCGACGAGAAGGAGTTGACCGCGAGGCCCGCGCCGTTCTGCCAGGGCTCGAAACCGGCCTGGACGCTCGTCAGGTACCAGTCGCTGCCCGCCATCCCGCGGGCGACGGTCGCCCGGACGAAGTCCATCACGTCGAAGCTCCAGCTGCTGATCGCGGACGGAGCGACGAACGACAGCACGTCGTTGGTGCCGTTGCCGCCGGACCACACCTCCCAGGTGCGCCCGGCCACGGTGGCCGTGCCGACCTGCGAGCCGATCGGCTGGATCGGCCCCACCCGGTTGAACCAGATCATGATCTCGGTCCGGTTCACCCCGTCGGTGCGGGGCGTCGGGTCCAGCCAGATGTCGTACGAGGCGTTGTACACGGCGTCGGCGACATAGCTGTACGAGATGCTGCTGGGCGCGGAGGAGATGCCGCTGATGCGCGCGGGGAGCGCGGTGCCCGGCGAACAGTTCGTGTAGTGACAGCCGTTGAAGACCGACGGGTACGACTTCGGCGCGCCGTTGGTCGGCACCGAGCCGTCGGCCTGGGTGACCCGGAAGCCGGAGTCCGTGGCGGTGACGCACTGGGTGGCGCTGGTGCCCCAGCGGTTGTTCTGGACGACGTAGCGCCCCTGGATGACGGTCGAGCCGTACTGCTCGCAGATCGTGGTGTCGGCCTGGGCGGGAGCGGTCGCGGTCAGCAGCGCGGCGAGCGCCGCGAGAGTGGTCAGGAGCGCCGCCGACACGGCGCGCAGGGTGCGGGGGTGGTGCCGTAACCGTGGCATGTGGGGGACCTCTCGGGAGGGGGTGCGGGATACCGGCGGGAGCGCTCCCGCCTCCCCATTGATGGGAGCGCTCCCAATGGTGTTCCGGAAGGGGACTGTAGAAGGCGTCCATGTCCCTGACAACCCTGTGCGCGACAACCCGTCGAACGTCTTTCGAAGTCGCAGGTCAACGCGATGATCCACTTGACCTCGGACGACGGGAGCGCTCCCGAAACTTTCGACGCGCAGGGGGCGGCGCGGGATTCCGCGCCGGGTCAGGCGGAGCCGCGCAGCACCAGTTCCGTGCGGTGGATGACGTGCCGCCAGGCCGCCGACGGCTCCTCCATCTCCTCCAGGAGCAGCCGCACCATCGTGTGCCCGATCTCCTCCAGCGGCTGACGGACCGTCGTCAGCTTCGGGTCGGTGTGCTGGGCGAGCGGGAAGTCGTCGAACCCGATCACCGCCACGTCGTCCGGCACCCGCCGGCCCGCCGCCCGGAGCGCTCCCAGCGCGCCCGCGGCCATGGTGTCCGACGCGGCGAACACCCCGTCGATCTCCGGTGCCCGCTCGATGAGTTCGGCCATCGCGCGGTGCCCGCTGTCCGCCGAGAAGTCGCCCTGCGCGGTCCAGGACTCCCGTGCCTCGACCCCCGCCCGCTCCAGCGCCTCCCGGTAACCGCGCAGCCGGCACCGGGCCACGTACATGTCCGGCGGCCCCGTGATGGTCGCGATCGCGCGCCGGCCGGTGTCCAGCAGGTGCGACACGGCGGTGCGCGCCCCTCCGACGTTGTCCGCGTCGACGTAGGTCACGCTCTCGTCCCCGGAGCGCCGTCCCAGCAGCACGGTGGGCAGGCCCACTTCGGCCAGCATGTCGGGCAGCGGGTCCGCCGCGTGCACGGACATCAGCATCACCCCGTCGACCCGGCCGCCGCGCGCGTACTCCACGAGCCGCTGCCGCTCGGCGTCCGTGCGCACCAGGGTGAGCAGCAGCTGCACCTCGGTCTCGGTCAGGGCGTCCCCGACGGACCGCACGATCTCGGAGAAGAAGGGCTCGCCGAACTGCCGCCAGTCCGGCTCCGTCATGACCAGCGCGACCGCGTCGGCGCGCCGTCCGGCCAGCGTGCGGGCGGCCAGATTGGGCACGTACCCCAGTTCCGCGATGGCGCGCTGCACGGCACGGCGGGTCGTGTCCCTGACCCCCGCCGCGTTGTTGATGACGCGGGAGACGGTGCCCCGCCCCACACCGGCGAGCGCCGCCACCTCCTCGAGCGTCGGTGTGCCCGGACGCCGCCTGAGCATGACCACCCCCACGAGATCACCTGATCCTACGGCCCCAGTCATGCCCGGATCGGCCGTTCCCGCAACCCGCCCGCCCCGTGCGGCCGTTCGCGCCCCGCGCCCGGCGTGAACGGCGTGTCCGGACCCTGGACAGGCCCCCCGGCGCCGTGCTCTCATCCCGACTGGGCCTTACAACGTTGTGCAGACCGAAAGGGCGAGCCACCCGCCCGTCCCGCGCACCCCCCTCCGCAGGACCACGGACGACGATGAACAGGAGCCCGCGCATGCCCGTCACCAGACGCACCCTCCTCGGCGCCGGAGCCGCAGGTCTCGGCGCGGCCGCACTCGGCGGACCCCTCGCCCGCCCCGCCTCCGCGTCCCCGAGAGCTGTCGCCGGCCCCCTCCCGGACGCCTTCCGCAGACTGCCCGCCGGCAGCGTCACCCCGCGCGGCTGGCTGGCCGGCCAACTGCGGCTCCAGCTCGACGGACTGTGCGGCCGCTACGAGGAGATCTCCCACTTCCTCGACTTCGGCACCACCGGCTGGGTCCACCCCGACCGCCCCGGCTGGGAGGAACTGCCGTACTGGCTGCGCGGATACGTGCCGCTCGCCGTGGCCACCGGCGACACCGCCGCCCTCACGAACGCGCGCCGGTGGATCGACGCGATCCTCGCCACCCAGCAGCCCGACGGCTTCTTCGGACCGCGCGCACTGCGCACCTCCCTCGGCGGCGGCCCCGACTTCTGGCCGTACCTGCCGCTGCTCCAAGCCCTGCGCTCGCACGAGGAGTTCACGGGTGACGAGCGCGTCGTGCCCTTCCTCCTGACGTTCCTGCGCTACATGAACGCCCAGGGGCCCGGCGCGTTCGACACCAGCTGGATCTCCTACCGCTGGGGCGACGGCCTGGACATCGCCGTCTGGCTGTACCGCCGCACGGGGGAGGCCTTCCTCCTGGACCTGGCCGCCAAGATGCACACCCTGGGCGTCGACTGGACCGGTCCGACGCCCTCCCGCCACAACGTCAACATCGCCCAGGGCTTCCGCGAACCCGCCCAGTACGCCCAGGTGACCGGCTCCGCCGAGCTGACCCGCGCCACCTACCGCGCCTACGACACCGTCATGGCCGAGTACGGCAGGTTCCCCGGCGGCGGCATGGCGGGCGACGAGAACTACCGGCCCGGCTTCACCGACCCCCGGCAGGGCTTCGAAACCTGCGGCGTCGTCGAGTTCATGGCCTCCCACGAGCTCCTCACCCGCATCACGGGCGACCCGGTGTGGGCGGACCGCTGCGAGGACCTGGCGTTCAACATGCTCCCCGCCTCCCTCGACCCGCGGGGCAGGGCGATCCACTACATCACCAGCGCCAACAGCGTCGACCTGGACGACCGCACCAAGACGCAGGGCCAGTTCCAGAACGGCTTCGCCATGCAGGCGTACCACGCGGGCGTCGACCGGTACCGCTGCTGCCCGCACAACTACGGCATGGGCTGGCCCTACTTCACCGAGGAACTGTGGCTCGGCAGCGACGACGGGGGCCTGGCCGCCGCGATGTACGCACCCAGCACGGTCCGCGCCCAGGTGGCCGGCGGCACCGCGGTGACCGTCACCGAGGACACCGGCTACCCGTTCACCGACACCGTCCGCCTCACCGTCGCCACCCCGCGCCCGGTGCGCTTCCCGCTCCGGCTGCGCGTGCCGGGATGGTGCCGCTCACCCGAACTGCGGGTCGCCGGACGGCCGGTGGGCGCGCCGGACGGACCGGGCTGGGCGACCGTGACACGCACCTGGCGCGACGGCGACATGGTCACCCTGCGCCTGCCGCAGCGCACCGAGGTGCGGGCTCTGCCGGACCAGCACGGCGCCGTGACCGTCCAGCACGGGCCGCTGACGTACTCCCTCAAGATCGGTGAACGGTACGAGCGTTACGCGGGTGACGACACCTTCCCCGCCCACGAGGTGCACGCCACCACACCCTGGAACTACGGCCTCGCCCCCCTGCCCAGGCCGGAGTTCACCCGCACCCCCGGCCCCGTCCCCGGCAACCCCTTCACCCACGCCACCACCCCCGTCCGCATCACCGCCGACGCCCGGCGGATCGCCGCGTGGACGGCCGACGACGAGCACGTCGTCACCCCCCTCCAGGACAGCCCCGCCCGCAGCGACGCCCCGGTGGAGCGCGTCACGCTGATCCCGATGGGCGCGGCGCGGCTGCGGATCACCGCGTTCCCCACGGCGTCCCCGGACGGGCGGCCCTGGACGCCCGAGCCGCCGTACCGGCGGATCGAGAACCGGCACAGCGGCAAGGTCCTCGCCGTGGACGGCATGTCCACCGAGAACAGCGCCCGCGTGGTGCAGTTCGCGAACACCGGCACGGGCGACCACGCCTGGCAGCTCGTGGACCAGGGGGAGGGCTGGTACCTCATCCGCAACGGCCACAGCGGCAAGGTGCTGGGCGTGGACGGCATGTCGACGGCGGACAGCGCGCGGGTCGTGCAGTACGAGGACAACGGGACCCCCGACCACCTCTGGACCCTGGTCGACGACGGCGACGGCTGGTACCGCGTCCGCAACCGGCACAGCGGCAAGGTGCTGGGCGTGGACGGCATGTCGACGGCGGACAGCGCGCAGGTGGTCCAGTACGAGGACAACGGCACGGCGGACCACTTGTGGCGCTTGCTGTGACGCGCCTCGGAGGGGCGCGGGGAACCGCTGGTCAACCCCCGCCCACCCGCGCCCGGAGACGGCCCGAACCCGCCCGGGCGGCCCGTGCCCTGCGCACGAGGTCTCCGGCCGCCCCCTCCCACCCCGGCCAGGCGAATGCGAACCCCGCGTCCCGCAACCGGCCCGGCACCACCCGTCGGCTCTTGAGCAGCAGTTCCGTGTCCGAGCGCAGCGCGAACGCCCCCGCCTCCGCCATCCACCGGGTCGCCGGCAACCCCACCGGTACACCCCACGTCCTCCGCAGCACCCGCATGAACTCCCGCTGGGGCAGCGGGCCGGGCGCGGCGAGATTCACCGCGCCCGCCACGTCCTCCCGCGCGATCAGAAACTCCACCGCCCGCACGAAGTCCTCGTCGTGGATCCACGACACGTACTGCCCGCCGCCCGCGACCGGCCCGCCCAGCCCCAGCCGGGCGAGCCGCAGCAGCACGTCGAACACCCCGCCCCGGTCCGGGCTCATCACCATCGCCGCCCGCAGGGCCACCTTCCGCGTGTCCGGGGTCGGCGCCTCGGCCTGCGTCCGCTCCCAGTTCTTCGCGATCTCGACGCTGTACGCCCAGTAGTCCGGCACGCCGCTCTCGGTGCCGCCGATGACGCCCGTCGCTTCGTCGTTCGCGGCGTCGAAGCGGTGGGCGTAGACCGTCGCGGTGCTCATCTGGAGCCATACCTTCGGCGGCCGGCGGGCGGCGGCGATCGCCTCGCCCACGACCCGCGTGGAGTCGACACGGGAGTCCATCATGGCGCGCAGGTTCTCCGGCGTGTACCGGCAGGAAACGCTGCGCCCCGCGAGATTGACGACGACGTCCGCGCCGTCCACCGCCTCGGCCCACGGGCCCAGGGCCGCCCCGTCCCAGGCGACGTCCTGAGGGCGGCGAGGCCGCCTGGTCAGTACGACGACCTCGTGCCCGGCCGCGCTCAGCGCACGGTCCAGGATCGTGCCCACCTGTCCGGTCCCCCCGGGCAGAACGATCTTCATCGGACCCTCCGGCCTCTTCGCGTGCCCTCACCCTATCCCGATATTTTGAACACGTTCAACAGTGGGGTGCGGTGAGGCCGAGGGCGGTGGTGGAAAGGCCCGGGACGGCCGGGCCTACGCCTGCGAGGCGAGCTGGATGAGGTTCCCGCAGGTGTCGTCGAAGACGGCGGTGGTGACGGGCCCCATCTCCAGCGGCTCCTGGGTGAAGCGGACGCCGTGCTCCCGCAGGCGCGCGTACTCCGCCCGCACGTCGTCCACGGTGAACTGGGCGAGGGGGATGCCGTCGGCCACGAGGGCGTCCCGGTAGGGCTTGACCGCGGGGTGATGGGCCGGCTCCAGGAGCAGCTCGGTGCCGTCCGGTGCCTCGGGCGGGACGACGGTGAGCCACCGGTCCGTCTCGCCCAGCGGCACGTCGTGCTTCTTCACGAAGCCGAGGACGTCGGTGTAGAAGCGCAGGGCCTTCGCCTGGTCGTCGACGAAGACGCTGGTGAGGTGGATCTTCATGAGGGGTCCTTCTCCGGTCCGGGGATACGGGGGCCGAGCCAGCGCTCGGTGATGTGCCGCAGCGGCGCGACATTCAGCTCGTGGAACTTGTACCGGCCCTCCCGCCGGGTCTCGACGAGCCCGGCGGCCTCCAGGACGGCGAGGTGCTGCGACACCGCCTGACGTGAGATGCCGAGCCCGTGCTTCATGCTCAGGCGCGCACAGATCTCGAACAGTGTCTGTCCGGACTTCTCCGTCAGCTCGTCGAGGATCGTGCGGCGGGTTCCGTCCGCCAGAGCTTTGAAGAGGTCGTCGGACATGCCCCCACTATAGGCAAGTCGTCACTTGCCTATCAACGCGAAAGCCGTCCCCGGCGGGTGACGGGTGCGGCTTCCGGTGCTAGCCGCGGCCCCCGGACGCGGCCGCGGCATCCCGGCGGAAGAGGCCCGGCAGGGACATGGCCCCGGACCCGAAGAACACCAGCAGCAGGAAGCCCCAGCAGAACAGCGCCGGCGACAGGCCGCTGTTCTGCAGGGGGAAGAGCCCGTCCGGCTGGTGCTCGGTGAAGTAGGCGAAGGCCATGGCGCCCGAGCTGAGGAAGGCGGCGGCGCGGGTGAGGACGCCGAGCAGGATGAGCGCGCCGCAGACCAGCTCGATCAGCCCCGCGTACCAGAACGGCCAGTCGCCGGCGGGGGTGGCGTCCCGGCCCAGCACGCCGAACAGGGTGGCCGCGCCCTCACTGGTGAACAGCAGCCCGATGACGATGCGGAACAGGCCGAGGGCCAGCGGCTGGTGACGGTCGAGCCGGTCGGTGGTGCCCATGGTGGAACTCCTTGCAGTGGCCGGTGCGCAGGGCGGGGAAAGAGGCGGCGCGGAGGCCGTCCGCCCTCTCCAACGTGCGTGCCGGGCGCGCCGTTCAGCGGTTCCGGCCCTCGGAGGACACAGGTCGGCAACGGTCTTCCGGGCGGCGGCAGGCAGACTTGTCCCCATGAACGACAGAGCTGTCCGGTCGGCCCGCCCCGCAGGCGGGAGCGACCCGTCCGCACCGGACACCACGGGACGGACACGGCTCGCGGCGGCGGCCGCGGCGCTGGTGACGGTCGGTGCGGGACTGGGCCTGCGGGCGGTGGCGACGGGCGGTGTCGCGAAGTACGGCGGGGACGCGCTGTACACCCTGCTGATCCTCACCCTCGTCGTCCTGCTGGCCCCGCGTACCACTCCCGCGCGGGCGGCGGGGCTCGCGCTCGCCGTGAGCTGGGCGGTGGAGCTGCTCCAGCTCACCGGACTGCCCGCCGACCTGACCGCGCGCAGCACCGCCGCCCGTCTGGTCCTCGGCTCCACCTTCAACGCACCGGACCTGTTCTGGTACGCGGTCGGCGCGTGCGCCGGCTGGCTCGTCCTCCGCGGGGTCACCCGCCGTCGAAAGGCCAGGTGAGCCACGCGATCAGCCGCTGTCGACCGGCAACGTACGCCGCGGCACGGCCCTCGCCGTCGGACCGGCGGCGTCGGAGTCCTGGCCCCGCTTGACCTCAAGCGCTTCAGGTGGGCCAGGCTGGAGGCATGACGACGACGGACGGCGGCAGGGCCTCGGTGAGCATCCAGGACATGTCGAAGATCAGTGGCCTGTCCGAGGCGACGTTGCGGTACTACGAGAAGATCGGTCTGATCGGGCCTGTTCCCCGCGACGAGAGCAGCGGCCATCGTCGCTACGGCGGACACGCGGTGGAGATGATCGAGGCGCTGGGCTGCCTCAGGGCGACCGGCATGAGTGTCCAGGACATGCGCGACTACCTGCGGTTCCTGGACGGCCGTGAGGACAGCGCCGCTCTGATGCGCGAACTGTTCGAACGCAACGTCTCCAGAATTCAGGAGGAGATCGAGCGTATGCACGTGCGCCGGAGGTACCTCGCGCTCAAGGCAGAGCTGTGGGCCGCGCGGGAGCGGGGCGATGCCGACGGTGAGAACCGGATCGTGCCCGAGATCGCCGCCGCCCGCGAAGGCCTTCGCTGACGCGGCGACGGCCGCAGGGGCGCCCCGCGTACTGCCCCGCCGTGCCCGCGGGCGCCTGCCGGCCATCGCCTACCGGGTCATCGGCAGCAGGACGGGATGCCGAGGACGTGGTGCGGGAGGCCTGGACGCGCCGGCAGCGGACCGACCGTCGTCGGTCGGCCGCCCCGCAGCCCGGCCGCGGGCCGCCGTTCGAGGTCCCGGACGCGGTGGTCGACGCCGTGCCGTGCCGGGCACAGGAGGCACCCGTGCTCCGCGTCGCTTGACTTGAAGCGCTTCAGGTCGTGAAGGCTCGTGTCCGACGGCCGGCCGCGACCGCGGCAGGCCCACCTGACACGATGCCAAGGACGACCCACATGTTCGCTGAAGACCTCAAGCGGCTCGCCGAAGCCGGAGAACCCGTACTGGTCACCGGTGCCACCGGATACCTCGGCGGCCACACGGTGGCCCGTCTGCTCGGCGAGGGCATCCCCACCCGGGTGACGATCCGGAAGGAGAGCCAGCGGCACGACGTGCTCGAAGCGCTCCGTCAGGCCGGCGCCGACCCGGCCGGCAGGCTGACGTTCTTCGTGACGGCCTCCCTGGACGAGGACCGGGGCTGGTCCGACGCCATGGACGGCATCAGCCACGTGCTGCACCTCGCCTCACCGTTCCCGTTCACCCCACCGGAGACGGAGGACGAGCTGATCCGTCCGGCCCGGGACGGCGCGCTCCGCGTCATCGGCGCGGCCCGGGAGGCCGGCGTGGCCCGCGTGGTGATGACATCCTCCTTCGCCGCCATCGGATACACCGTGAAGGAGGACGATCACTACTCGGAAGCGGACTGGACCGATCCCGACACCGAGGGCCTGCCCGCCTACCACAAGTCCAAGACCCTCGCCGAACGAGCCGCCTGGGAGTACGTGAAGGACAAGGGCGGCATCGAGCTGACCGTCGTCAATCCCACGGGCATCTTCGGACCCGTGCTCGGCGACCGGCCCTCCGCCTCGGCGGGCCTCGTACGCGCCATGCTGAACGGCGACATGCCTGTCGTGCCGGTCATGCACTTCGGTGTGGTCGACGTGCGGGACGCTGCGGACCTCCACCTGCGGGCCATGCTCCATCCCCGGGCGGCGGGCGAACGGTTCATCGGCGTCAGCGGGCCCGCGCTGAGCTTCTGGGAGATGGCAGGCATCCTGCGGGAGAAGTACCCGGCTGCCGCCGACCGCCTTCCCGTACGCGAACTCACCGTGGAGGAAGTGGTGGAGAGGGCCCGGACCGAGCCCTCGCTCCGTGAGGCCGCGACGCTGAAGGGCCGTGTCCCGGTCATCGACAACACCAAGGCGCGTTCCCTCCTGGGCTGGGAGCCCCGCGACGCCTCGCAGACGATCGTCGACACCGCGGAGAGCCTCTTCCGTCTCGGGCTGCAGCAGCCGGGAACCGGTGCGGCCCGAGCCTGACGGCCCTGCGGCCGCGTTGCCACCCGCTCTGGGGTCCCCTCCGCAGCCCGTAGGAGACGCCAGACCCGGCAGGGTCGACTCCCCGGCACAGGGACCGGGCCTGGGCGGAATCCGTCCGGTCCGGCCGGGCGAGGCGGGACGTCGGCGAGGCGCCGGACGGTACGCGCACCTGGACGGTCCCGCCGGAGCCACCCGGGTGCGGCCGCGGCGGAAAGCGAGCGTGCTCAGACCCGGCGGCCGTCGCGCAGGCGGAGCCGCTCGCCCGGGAACCGCGCCCGGAAGCCGCGGTCGTGCGCCACCCTGGCAAGACGATCCTTCTTGTTCGGCGGGCGCCGGCCGCACCCCGTCGCAGCCTCGGGGGAGGGGCGGTGTCCGTCCGGAGCGACGGGGCGCTGTCGTGGGCCGCGTCGTGCAAGGCGTGCGGCGACCGCAGCGCGTCCGCCGCGTAGCCGGGAGCTGGCGCCCCACCGTCGCCACGAGGTTCAGCGACAACGACCGGCGCCGAACCGGAGATCACGCGCCCGGGCGGTGTGCTTGCGGCGCAGCTCCCACGCGGCGACAGTAACCTCCGGAACGGTTGTCAAGGGAGCGGGTGGCCATGCGGATCGCGATCGTCGGAGCGGGTGGGGTCGGGGGTTACTTCGGGGCGCGGCTCGCCGCGGCGGGCCACGAGGTCACCTTCGTGGCCCGGGGACGCCACCTGGAGGCCGTACGGCGCTCGGGGCTTCTGGTGCGCAGCCCGCTGGGGGATGTCCGCACCTCGCCCGGCTCGGTGGTGGAGAGCGTCGCGGACGTGGACGGCGCGGACCTGGTCGTCGTCGCCGTGAAACTGTGGGACACCGAGGACGTCGCCCGACGGCTGGCCGCCTCGAAGCTGGCCGGCACGCCCGTGCTGTCGCTGCAGAACGGCGTGCACAAGGACACCGTCCTCGCCCGCCATCTGCCCGCCGGGTCCCTGCTCGGGGGTGCGTGCTTCATCTCCGCCTTCATCGAGGAACCAGGCGTCGTCCGGCACAACGGCACTCTTCAGCGCATGGTCTTCGGCGCCCGTCACCCTGAGCAGGAACCGGTCGCGCGTCAGCTCCTCCAGGCGTGCGCCGAGGCGGGCATCGACGCCGAGGTCAGCGAGGACGTCGACCGGGTGATCTGGGAGAAGTACGTCTTCCTCGTCGGACTCTCGGCCACCACCACGGTGGTCCGCCGGCCCATCGGCGTCGTCCGCTCCCACGAGCGGACGCGGGTGCTGCTGCGGGACGTCATGGCGGAGGCCGTCGCCGTCGCCCGCGCGTCGGGCGTCGCGCTCGCCGAGGACTTCGCCGAGCGGCAGCTCGCCTTCTGCGACACCCTCCCCGCGGACATGACGTCCTCCATGCACAACGACCTGGAACACGGCCACCGTCTCGAACTGCCGTGGCTCAGCGGGGGAGTGGCCGACCTCGCCGCCGAACTCGGCGTCCCCGCGCCCCGCAACCGCACGGTCGCCGACATCCTCTCCCCGTACGTCGACGGCACCTGACCGACGGGCTCCCCGGGCAGCCGGTCAGCCTGCCGTGGCGCGGTTGAGGCGGACGGATGACCAGAAGGCCGCGCCGATGAGGGTGACCCCGATCAGCCCGGTCACGATGTCGTTCACCTCGTAGCGGATGCTGACGAGCAGGACGGCCGCGAGGGCGCCGATCCCGTAGTGCGCGCCGTGCTCCAGGTACACGTAGTCGTCCAGCGTGCCCTGGCGCACCAGGTACACGGTGAGCGACCGGACGTACATGGCGCCGATGCCGAGACCCAGTGCCATCAGCACGATGTCGTTGGTCACGGCGAACGCGCCGATCACCCCGTCGAAGGAGAAGGACGCGTCCAGCACCTCGAGGTAGAGGAAGGTGAAGAAGGCGGCACGGCCGGCCAGCGCGAGCGCCGGGCGACCGCTCGTGGCCCCGCCGCCTTCCTCACCGCCCTCCTCGCCGGCCAGCCTGGCCTCGAAGAAGCCGGACAGTCCGTGCACCACCAGATAGGTGACGAGTCCCGCGACCCCCGAGACCAGCACGGTCTGCGCCTTGTCGGCGTGGTGGCCGCCGTGCTGGTGGGCCTGGGTGGCGAACGTCATCGAGGTCACCAGGAGCACGACGAGGGCCACGCACACCGACAGCATGTCGATCCGGCCGAGCCGCGCCAGGGGCCGCTCCACCCGGCCGAGCCACTTGGTCTCCCGGTCCTCCAGGATGAAGTCGAGGAAGATCATCAGCAGGAACATGCCGCCGAACGCCGCGATCGACGGATGCGCGTCGGTGACCAGCTCCTGATAGCGCTCCTTGTCCGTGAGCGCCAGACGCACCGCTTCGTGCGGGGCCAGCCGCGCACTGACGGACACGATGACCACCGGGAACAGCAGCCGCATGCCGAACACGGCGATGAGGATGCCGACGGTGAGGAAGATCCGCTGCCAGAAGGCGTTCAGCTTCTTCAGGATGCCCGCGTTGATGACCGCGTTGTCGAAGGACAGCGAGACCTCCAGCACGGCGAGGACGGCGACGATGCCGAGCGCCGTCCACCCGTCGTACAGCACCCCGCCCACCAGCCCGACGGCCGTCACGGCGAACGCCCACCGGAAGGTCTTCCACAGCACCCGGCACTCTCCCTTCCCCCCCCCGCCCCCGATCGGACGACGGATTCGGCTCCAGTGCCCCTTCCCCCACCTTCCGTAACGCGCGGACCCCGCACATCCACCGATCACCGGTACGCCGTCACACGCCCACCCCGCGGAACCGCGGGCGCAGACGCCGGCTGAGGAGAGGCCGTACGCCGGGCGGCGGATCACGCGTGGACGGTCCTGCACGGATATGGATGGTTGTGCCTTCCACCGCCGCGTCCGGCACGTCGGCACATGTCAGCATGCACCATGATCCGAGTCATGCTGTGCGGTGCCGCGGACACGCGTCGGGTGCAGGACGAGTTCGTCCGGACCGTTGCCGACTTCGGCGGCGTTCCCTGGCACTTCCTCAACGGCACGATGAACTACATCAACTCCGCCTCGTCCGACTGGGAGGAGAACTCCCGCGCCACGGTCCAGGAAGCGGATGTCTGTGTATTCGTCATCGTGGAGGAGATCGGGCACATCACATGGGGAACAGAGGTGACCGCGGCACTGCTGGCCGGCAAGCCGTTCCTGGTGCTCTGTCAGCAGTCGACCTATGAGCGGTACCTCGTCCTGAACGACGAGTTCCGCCCTCCTGCCAGCCTCGACCTGCTGGAGGAGGGCACCCGGAATCTGGTCAGCACCCTGCGCGAGATCGAGCAGGACAGGAGGCTGACCGCTGTCCCCTTCAGTCATGGGAAGTTCGGAGAGACCCTGCGGAGGGAACTGTCGAGGCTGTTCGACATCGCGCTGGGGCAGATGGAGGAACGCAACCGGAGGAAATCGATCCGACCGTTGCTGAGCGATCCCGCGCGGCTCTCCGCGGCAGACCTGACAGCCGCCCAGGCCATCGCCGTCGACGAGTGGGAGGACAAGCAGGCCCGCAAAGCGGCGCTGCGTGCCCTGGCCGCTCGTCGGAGTCTGGAGGAAGACGCGCTCTACTCTCTGCTGGCCAGTGGTGAGCAAGGGGTGCAACGAATGACGGTGGAGTTGCTGGGGGAGCTGCACCCCGTCCGCCCGCCCGACCCGGCACTGCTGGAGCACGTAGTGGCCCTGGCGAACGACTCCGACGATGTGGGCATCGCTCGTCGTCTCATCCCTGTCCTGCTGGCCATGGACCTGTCGAAAGGTGTGGAGGCCCTGGCCCAGCTCAACGTGGAGGACTCGGGGTACACGCGCCGACTGGCCCTGGCCCTGGAGCGGCACGAGGACGCTGTCGCCCGTGAGGGGCTGCAAGCGGCTGTCGCGGCGCTGCTGAAGCGTTGTCTCTCCCAGGCATCCGAGCCGGACTGGAAGAGCCGCTGCCGAGCCTATCTGGACCGCCTCGGCTTCGGTCCGGCGGCGCCCGCCACCGGTGCCTGATCCCGTTCCCCTGCGACGGGCCGCTTCGGGACCGGGCGTGTCCGTGCCCGTCCAGGTCCCGCCCCTCCCGGTGCAACGGCGGCCGACCACTGTGTGAGCAGCGCGAGCCGCTGCGGTCGGCTCCTGCGAGCAGGGTGCCGGCTGAGCGGCCCGGCCGGACGGGCGCTGACGGCCAGCGGGACGGTCGGCGGATCACGGAGGAGGCGGGCGATCAGGCCGCCCCCCCTGCCCCGTACGGGGTTACCCCGACCGCCCCGTCAGCGCCCCCTCCGCCGTGCCAGCCGGCGGAACGCCCGTGCGCTGCCCGTCGGCGTGGGGAGCCGGCCCGCGACCGCGTCGTCGAGCAGGGAGCCGACCGTCTCCGTCGCGCAGACGCGGTTGGCGCCGATGCCGCCGGAGGCGCCGCGCTTGATCCAGCCGACGACGTAGGCGCCCGGGCGGCCGGTCACCCTTCCCCGGTCGTGGGGCACCGTGCCCGTGGACTCGTCGAACGGGAGCCCGGCCGGCGGCGTCCCGCGATGGCCCACCGCCCTGAGGGCCAGGCCGGCCGGGATCTCCACCTCGCCCGCCGTGCCGGTGACCCGTACCGCGCGGACCGATTCCTCCCCGCACACCTCGGCGGGCGCGGACAGGAAGCGGAACACGATGCGGCGCGGGCCGTCCGCCGTCGGCGGCAGGGACCAGTCGACGGCCTCCCGCCGTACGTCCTTCAGCGCCGCCGCCTTGTCCCGCGCCGCCGCCTCGTCGATCGCCGAGCCCACGGCCGGGTCGTGATCGTCGACGATCAGGTTCACACCGGGCAGATGCTTCAGGGCGAGCAACTCCGTGCGTGTGTACGCCGCGTGCTCCGGGCCGCGCCGCCCCAGCACCACCACCTCGCGCACCTTGCCGCGCCGCAGCTCCGCCAGCGCGTGGGCGGCGATCGGCGTCCCTCGGAGCGCCGCCGGGTCGGACACCAGCAGGCGCGCGGCGTCCAGCGCGACATTGCCGTTGCCCACCACGACGACCCGGTCCGCCGACAGGTCGAAGGCGTCCGGGGCGACGTCGGGGTGCCCGTTGCACCAGGCGACGAACTCGGTCGCGGCGGCGCTGCCCGGCCGGTCCTCGCCCGGCACGCCGAGCCGCCGGGCCTCCTGCGCGCCGACGGCGTAGATCACCGCGTCGTGGTGGGCGGCGAGTTCGTCCGCCGTGACGCCTCCGCCCACCTCCAGGCCCAGACAGAGCCGGACCCGCGGATGGGTGAGGAAGCGGGCGAAGCTCTCGCCGGCCTTCTTCGTGGACGGGTGGTCGGGCGCGACCCCGTACCGGACCAGACCGCCGGCGACCGGCAGCCGGTCGATCAGCGTCACCTCGGCAGGGGTGTGCAGCAGCAGGTCCCGCGCCGCGTACATCCCGGCCGGTCCTGTGCCCACGACCGCGACCCTGAGCGGTCCGAAGTCCGGCGGCAGCACCCGGTCGAACGACGGCGCGCCCCAGTCGTGGAACACCGGCCCGCGGACGGGCTGTTCGGGCCGGTGCTCCTCGGTCTCGTAGTAGGCCGCGTTGATGCGGGCGTACTCCCGCTGCCCGCCGGTCAGCCGCTCGACCGGGAGGACGGCGTCCACGGGGCAGGCGTCCGCGCAGGCGCCGCAGTCGATGCAGCTCTTCGGGTCGATGTGCAGCATCTCCGTGCTGCCGAAGGCGCGTTCCTCCGGCGTCGGATGGATGCAGTTGACCGGGCAGACGGACACACAGGTGGCGTCGCTGCAGCAGGTCTGGGTGATCGCGAAGGCCATGGTCGTCCGCTCCGCTGAGGGCCCGGGGTGGGGCAGGCTGTACGTGGTCAGATGAGGTGGGCGCGCCGGTAGAAGAAGAGCGCGGGCCGGGTGAGCAGTCCGACGGAGGACAGGAACTCCATCAGGCCCGAACAGCTCGCCCGCACCATGGACTTGTGGTGCTCGTTGGCGCGGGCCTCGCGCAGCGCGCGCTTCCCGTCCAGCCCGGCGTTCGCGTACACCTCGCGGTTCACCATGCTGGTGACGATGACGTACGCGGCGATCGCGATCATCACCGCGTGGATGCGGCGGCGTACGCGCCCCGCACGGGCGAGGTGCTTCCGCGTCTCCTCGCGCGCGAACATCATGTGCCGCGACTCCTCGACGACATGGATGTTGTTGATGGTGCGGACGAACGGGACGACCCGCTCGTCGCGCATCCAGTCGCGCTGCATGACGTCGAGGACCTCCTCGGCGACCAGGATCGCCGCGTAGGCGGCCTCGCCGAAGGCGGTGGTCTTGAACAGCCGGCCCAGCTCGACCGCGACCCGGTGCGGGCGGTAGGCGGGGGCGCCGAGCTTCTTCGCGCCGCGGGCGAACATGATCGAGTGCCGGCACTCGTCGGCGATCTCGGTCAGCGCCCACTGGAACGTCTCGTCCGTGGGGTCCTTGGAGTAGATGTCCCGCAGGATCATCTGCTGGAGGATCATCTCGAACCAGATGCCGGTGCAGGCGACCGACGCCGCCTCCTGCCGCGTCAGCTCCTTGCGCTGCGCGTCGCTCATCTCCTCCCAGTACGCGGTGCCGTAGAGGGTGCTCCACTCCGGGCTGGCGCCGTGGAAGTCCTTGTCCAGCGGGGTGTCCCAGTCGACCTCGGTGAGCGGGTCGTAGGAGAGCTGCGCGGACGAGTCGAGCAGCCGACGGGCCACGTCGACGTCGTCGTCCGACGGCTGATCCGGGTGCTGTGCCCGGGAGGTGGTCAGGGCCATGCCGGGGCCTCCTCGAGTCGAGTCCGTACGCCATTACCACGGGTAACCGGCCCGCTTGCTGACGAACTGTATAGCAAGACCTTCCGCGTTCCCACCCCTGTGCCCGTCAAGCTCATGTGAAGGCCCGCACGGCGTGTTCACCGTGCGGGCCGGGGCGGGGCGTGACGTGCTGTGCGGCGGCTCAGAGGCCGGTGACCTTGCTGCTCGCCGACACCTCGTGGACGAGGGTGAGCGTGCGGTGGCCGCCCGGGGGGAGCCTCACGTCCCAGCGGGCGATGCCGTCCGCGTCCACCGAGTCCGGCGCGGGGGAGCACGCGTCCTCCCGCAGACGCACCTCCACCGCCGAGACCTCGGACACCGGGACGCGCTCCCGGACGACGACCACCCGGTCGTCCCGCTCGTCCGGCGCGGAGAACCGCGACAGATGCAGCCGGACGGTCCGGGTGAGCACGGTCCGCTGGGTCAGACCCGCGGTGTCACGGGTCTCCTCCGTCTCCCGTACGACCCGGTGGTCGTCCCGGCTGCCGAAGGCCACCTCGACCACGGCCCCCGGGGCGGTGAACTCCAGCGTGCCGCGCCCGACGAACCCGCTGCCGCGGATCAGGTCCACCGGCCCGGCCAGCAGCGCGTGCCCGGACCGGTTGTCGCCCCGCACCACCTGCGTGACCAGCGGCGACAGCTCAGGCGCGCAGGCGTACTCACTGCGCGCGGCCGTGGTGAAGGACGACACCGGCACCCGGTGGGCGCGCCCGTCGGCCGGCACGGAGACCGGGCCGGGGGCGTGCAGCACGCGGACCTCGCCGCCGTCGTCCACCCCCGGCAGCCCGAGTACGGGAACGGGACCCAGGTCCGCGATCTCCTCCTCCCGCAGGTCCACATGGACGGTGCGGCGCTCCTCGGGGGAGCGGTCGCGGAGCGTCAGCCGGTCCTCGCCGAGCACCGGCGGTTCCGTGGCCGCCGAGGAACGCGCCGTGGACAGCGTCAGCCGTACGCCGGACCAGTCCTCGCCGGTGCGCTGCCAGACCACCGCCTCCGTCTCCAGGGTGAGCGCGTCCCCGTCCAGCGTGGCCCGGTACGCCGGCCGCCACAGCGCGCACGGCGTGAGGTGGCTCAGCCGCAGCTCCGCCGTTCCCTCGCCCGAGGCCTCCACGGTCAGCTCGACATGCCCGACCAGCTCGGCGGGCTCCGTCTCGGCGTCGGCGAGGGCCTGCTCGGCCTCGCGCAGCTCGCCGGAAAGGGCCTCCAGCCGCGCCTCCACCTCGCCCAGCCGCTCGGCCTGGTGCTCACGCTCCCCGTCGACGCGGTCCAGCTCCCGGGCCCAGCGGTCCGGTTCGGCCTCGCCGAACCCGGCGCCCTCACCGATCTCCCGCAGCAGATCGGCGGCGAGCCGGCCCAGCGTGTCCCCGCGCGCCGCCAGCCGCTCCCGGCGCTGCTCCAGCATCAGCCGCTCCTCCTCCAGCGAGGTCACGCGGCGGCGCAGCGGCGAGTCGTCGTCGGCGGGGCCGGGCCCGCGCGGCGTCCACGCGCGCACGATCCGCACGTCGAGCACGGTCGCCGGGAAACCGGCGGTCAGCTCGGCGTGCAGGGTCCGGTCGACGGCCGGCGCGGCGACCGGACCGAGTCGCACCTGCTGCGTCCCGGGCCGCAGTTCGAGCGTCGCGGAGCGTTCGACGTGGGCGCGGTCCTCGGTGCAGGTGACGGCGGTGACGGGGAGGGGGACCGGGGCGACCGGCTCCGATGACGGTGACGTGGACATGAGTGTGTCAGCTCCTGCGGTTGCCGCCGGTCAGGGCCTTGCCGGCCGGGATCCTGATCTCGTAGCCGCCGTCGAGGGCGACGGTGCCGCCGGCCGGCAGGTCGACCCGCCAGATCCGGGTGCCCGGGGCGTGCCGCTCCCGGTCCGCGGTGTCCTCGGGCTCGGCCCAGCCGGCCCGTTCCTCGATCCGTACGTCCGCCTCCGAGGTGACCGGCACCCGCTCGCGCACCTCCACACGGACCGCCGCCGGGAGCCGGTTGGCCAGCTCCACGTGGACGCGGTGGTCGAGCACGGTGACGTTGTTGCGCAGGCCCGCCGTCGACTCGGTGAGGTGTGTCCGCCGGGTGACGCCGATGGCCTCCGCCGGCCCCAGTCCGAGGCGGCGCACACCGCCCGGCGCGAGGGTGGGCAGGGCGGCGGTGAGCTGGTACTCCCCGTCGACGCTCACCTCGACCGGGCCGGCCGGCAGCGCCTGACCGGTCGCGTTGGTCAGCACCAGCGTCGCGTACACGGTCTGCTCCACCGCCGGCACGCAGACGTACTCGGTGCGCAGCCCCACCGCGATCTCGCCGACGGTGACGGTGTGCCAGGTGCCGTCCGAGGGGATGTCGGCGGGCGCCGCGGCGTCGTAACGGTGGTCGAACGAGCCCGCCGACTCGCGGGGCCGCACGGCGTGCCCGGGCAGCGGCAGCGCGGCGGGCTTCTCGGCGCGCCGACGGTACTCGGCGGTCACCGGGTCGAAGCCCGCGCCGGGGAAGAGCCGGCCCCGGCGGTCCCGCGGCTCGTCCGGACCGCTCAACACAAGACTCGCGTAGTCGAGTTCGGCCTCGTCCGGCCGGGGCGGACCCGGGACGGACGGGGGTGGTGCGAACGGGGCGGCGCCCGTGGTCTCCGGCGCCGCCGCGTGGACCCCTCCGCCCGCACGGGGTGCGGCGGCCGCGCGGGGGCCGGAACCGGGACGGAGCCGGGGCCGCGACCGGTCCGGGCCGGGAACGGAGCCCGGCGCGGCCGGACCGCCGAACCCCTGGGGAGGCGCGCCGTACGCGACGCCGCCGGGCGCGGGCAGCGCGGAGGGCGCCGGCGGGGGCGGGGGAGGGGGCGGAGCGCCGTGGGCGGCGCCGACCGTGACCGGGGTGTCCCCGCCGGGACCGCCCGCGACCCACCCGCCCGCCCCCGTCCTCGCGGAAACCGCGGGTTCCGGCCGAGGACCCGCCGCGTCGTACCCGGCGAACAGGCCGGTCAGCCCCGCCGGGGGCTCCCGCCAGCCGGACGGGGCCGGCGCGGGCTGGCTGCGGCCGATCCGCACCGACCTCAGCCGTGGCAGATCGGTACGGCGCCGCAGATCGGCCGTGGCGAAGGCGATCCGCACACCCGTCCAGTCCTCCCCGGACCGCTGGGCGACCGAGGCGCGCAGCACCAGCCGTCCGCTGTCCTCACCCTGACGGTGCGTGAGGCGGTACGTCGGCACCCAGACGGCGCCGGGCACCCCGTACTCGATCTCGATCTCGGCCTCCGCCTCCGCCCCGGCCGCGCCGCGCAGGGTCAGCACCGCCGTGTACGAGGAGGCGACCCCGGACGCCGGCGCGTCGGTGCTCGCGCGGGCCAGCCGGTCGTGCGCCACATCCATCTCGTGCTCCAGGCGCCGGAGTTCGTCCTCCAGTTCGCGGAGCCTGTCGTGCAGCACGGTCAGGCGCTCGTCGACGAAGCCGGCCAGCTCCAGCCAGGCGTCCACCGGAGTGCGGCGGTGCGGGTCGTCCCGCTTACGGCCGGGCGGCACCGGGCGCAGCGCGCCGACCTCCTCGATCCGCTTCACCTGCCGGTCCCGCCGGGCCGCGGCGACGCCGTACGCCTCGGCCAGCCGGTCCACCTCACGCCGCGCCTCGTCGACGGCGTCCGCGTCCACGGGCTCCGCGTCGATCTCCGCCCGCGCCTCGGTGACACGCACACCCGGCGCACCGAGGACGCGGGCGCGCAGCGAGTGGGGGTCGAGCGAGCGCGGCAGTCCGGTCACCCGCACCCGTCCGTCCGCCGGGACCGTGCCCCGGGCGACGCGGCGGCACAGCGCGCCCTGCGCGTACACCGTCACCGATTCGAGTGCCGAGTCCCACCTCGGTGCCGTCCCTGCCGTCATGTGCTCCCCCGCGCAGCCGTGTTCGTGCCGAGGGCAGCCTACGCGGTGACGGTCCGGTACGGATCACCACACGAGGCACCAGTACGTGCCGTGATGCCCGATCCCGATCCGGCTCTCGCGCGGCACCAGGGCCGGGTCGGGCCGGCCCACGGCCGCCATGGTGCAGGCGGGGTCGCCGACCGTGCCGGCGGCGGACATGCGTCGGGCGGCGTCCGTGGCGGCGGAGGAGGTGTACCAGGCGGTGGTGGGGCCGCCGGTCGGCTGCGGGGTGGCCGAAGGCTTCGGCTCGGTGGCGTGGGTGGGCTTCGCGGTCGGCTTGGTGGTCGCCGCCGTCGTCGGTGCGGGCTCGGGAGTGGCCGCCTTGGTGGGCTGCTGCGGTGCGGGGGAGACCGACGGGTGGACGGTGGGGATCCGCGTCTTGGTCCCGGGCGGCGGAGGGATGCGTGGTCCAGGGGACGTCGCCGTGGTCCGGGTCGCCCCCGGGTGCGTGGACGGTCCCGCCGGCTCGGGGGCGGCCGACCGGAGCGGGGCTTCGGGTGCCGCGGACCGCCCCGGCGTCCTGGGACCCTCCGGCGCGCCCGTACCCGTGCCCGTCCCACCCGTCGAGGCGGGCGGCGGGGGCACGAGCCCTGGAGCCCGGCCGGACGGCGCGACCCCGGACGTGCCCGCCACCCGCGGAGGCCCGGTGCTCGCCCCGCCGTCCGGCACGGCCGGTCCGGTCCCGGCGCCCTGGTCCGGCACACCCGGCGGCTGCGTCCGCCCCTGCCCGGGCGGCGAGGGCCGCGTCGCCGGACCGCCGCTCGGTTCGGCCGCGCCGCCGGGACGGGACGCCGTCGGCACGGGAGCCCCCGTCCCGCCCGGGGGAGTCGGCCCCGGCGGTGACGTCCCGGTGGTCGGCGTCGGCAGCGGGCCCAGCGTCGGCAGCGTCAGGTCGTTCGAGGCGGACGGCCTGGGGCTCGGCGTGCCGTCGTCCTGCGCCACCCACACCCACACGCCGACGCCGCCCAGGACCAGCACGGCGGCGCCGCCGGCGATCCACGGGGCGCGCCGGGGCGGGCGACGGTGACGATTCATGGTCACCACTGTCCTATGCACCCCGGCAGGCCGCCCGTCGCGTGGTCCGGCTGCCGTGCCGCCCGTCCGTCCAGTGCGCTCGAACGGGTGACGGACACCGCCGACCGGCCGTCCCGCCCCGGTCGTGCGGAGTACCCCGTTCCCTTACCTCCGAGGTCATCGACGCCGCCCCCGGCCCGGTGCCACGATCACCGCGTACGAGACGGACACATCCGGGAGGACACCATGACCGCGTACGCCATCGCCCATCTGCGGCCGGCCGCACCGCACCCCGACATCGCGGAGTACATGGAGCGGATCCCCGCCACGCTGGAACCGTTCGGCGGCCGCTTCCTGGTGCACGCCACGCGTCACGAGGTGAAGGAGGGCTCCTGGCCGGGACACGTGGTGATGATCGCCTTCCCCGGGATCACCGAGGCACGGGACTGGTGGGACTCGCCCGCCTACCGGGAGATCGCGCCGCTGCGCTCCCGGCACATCGACGGCGACATCATCCTGATCGACGGCGTCCCCGACGGTTACGACCCCGCCGTCACGGCGGCGGCCCTGCGCGAAGAACTCGGCGCCGGCGACTGACCGCTGGGCAGCCCGGATGCATCCGGTTACGGTGGAGATGTCCCCTTCGCCCGGGGCGTCGCCCCGGAGTATCCGGGAGAGAGACCATGAGTACACAGTTCGAGGTCGTCGTGGACGTCGACCGGCCCATCGACGACGTCTTCGCCTACCTCGCCGACGGGCGGAACGACCCCGAGTTCAGCCCTCGCGTCCTGTCGATGGAGAAGAGCCCCGACGGCGACACCCATGTGGGCACGGTGTTCCACAGCACGGTGAAGGACGCCGGGATGCGCTCCCAACGGGACTTCGAGATCCACGAGTTGACCGCGCCCACCCGTGTGCGCTGGCACGAGGTGTCGCACAACTCCATCACCGCCGAGGAGGGCGGGTACGACCTCGAACCCACACCCGGCGGCGGCACCAGGGTGCGCCTGTTCAACGTGCTCGAAGGGCACGGCGTGGGCAAGATGCTGCTCCCGCTCGCGGCGGGCGCGGCCCGCAGGGACGCCCCCGCCTTCGGCCGCCGTATCAAGGAGGCGGTCGAGGCCTCGGCCTGACTCACCCGCGCGGCCCGCCGAGCCGGCGGCCCCTCCGGCTGACGCGCCCGGCGGGTCTGCGCGGAGCCGCGCGGCCTGCGCGGACTGCGCACAGGGATCAGGAGACCACCACCCAGACCGCCGTCATCAGCAGTAAGGCGCACACCGCCAGCGCCGGAAGTCCCAGGATCGCCGTCACCACGCCCCAGCGCGTCCGTCCGGGCGGAGCCTCCGCGCCGTCCGCCCCTGCCATGCCGCCCTGTGTCGCACGCACGAACTCACCTTCCGGTCACGG
Source organism: Streptomyces albogriseolus (assembly GCA_014650475.1). Classification (GTDB taxonomy): domain Bacteria; phylum Actinomycetota; class Actinomycetes; order Streptomycetales; family Streptomycetaceae; genus Streptomyces; species Streptomyces albogriseolus. The sequence continues at coordinate 177,395 of BMVA01000001.1, read as the reverse complement.
GATGACAAGCAGGCTGGACCATGACGCGCCCACCAGTGGCGGACACCGCGTCCCCCGGCCGGCGTAGCGACTCGGCGGCCGGCATGCCGTCACGGTTCCGGGTGGCGTAACAGTGGGCCTATGACATCGAGACATACCGCCGCCCCTCAGGTCACCGAGCGCCGTGCCTCCGGAATGCGTGTCCGGGCTGCTCTGATGGTCCTGGCCGCCGCGACCGCCCTCGGCACCACCACGACCGAGGCGGCAGCCTCGCCCACGGCCCGCCCCGGAACCGACTGGGACGCCATCGCCCGGTGCGAGTCGAGCGGCAACTGGAAGGCCAACACGGGCAACGGCCACTACGGCGGGCTCCAGTTCTCGCAGTCGAGCTGGGTCGCGGCCGGCGGACTGAAGTACGCGCCGCGGGCCGACCTCGCCACGCGCAAGGAGCAGATCGCCGTGGCCGAACGTCTGGCCCGGATCCAGGGCATGTCCGCGTGGGCGTGCGCTCACGCGGGGCGCTAGGTCCGCGCGGCGTGCGCCGGAAGTGCGGGGCGCGCCGGAAGCCCGGCACCGGCCGTCACGGGACGTCCGGCACCAGCCGTCACGCGCCCGGAACCGGGCCGCCTGCCGCCGGATGCTGCGGCGCGGGCTGGAGCGGATGCCGCCCCGCCATCGCCTTGTCGTTCTGAGCCGCCGTCAGTCTGCGGACGAGCAGCAGGGCCAGCACCGCGGCGACGATGTCGAGGACCGACCCCGTCATCAGCCACCCCGCGGCGTCGTGGACCGCCTGCGGGTCGTCCGCGCTGTCGTACTGTGCCGTGGTGAACCGGTCGAAGATGTTCGACGCGATCCACATGCCCCACCAGGCGTTGAGCAGCCCCCGGTGCCGCACCTCGGACGCGTAGGGGTCCGGCTGGCTCGCGCGCAGGACGTCCTGGGCGATGCCGCGCGGGATCCACAGGTTGCCGAACGGGATGAACCAGCCGCCGATCGCCCAGCCCGGTGTGCGGCGCTGTGTGTCGGGCGCGAAGACCTCCGCGTTGTGACGCACCCGGTGGAACCAGATGATGAACAGCGTCGCCGTGCCGAGCAGGCCGAGCAGGTACAGCACGCTGGTCGAGGCGATCGCCGTGTCCGCGCGGTCGACCGCAGCCATGTCGACGTCGCCGGGGCCGCCGGACACCACGTCCCCCATCACCGACATCATGTACGCCGCCGCACCGAAGTGCAGCACGTCGGCGACGATCACGACGGCCAGCAGCGCGGTCACGGCGTGCGCGAGACCCAGCGGTGAGCGCAGCACCGGAACGGGCCTGGGCACCAGGTGCGCGGGCATGGACGGATGAGCCATGAGGACCCCCCTGAGAAATGCGGTGGACATGCGGCGAACTCTCCCCAGAAACGCCGCGAGATGATCACAAACGAGTGATCGGCTTCCGGACCCTACCTCATCTCCGACAAGGCGTGTCCATGACTATGCGCCGCCAAGGGGTGGCTTGCCGGTCCCCGGCCGCACCCGACCGCGGAAATCGGCTTGCGCCCCACGGGCGTCACGCACCACGGTCCTCCTGACCGCAGGACCACGACCGTTACGGAAGGTACGCCAGGCCATGCACACGCAGGACGTGGACGAGGAACTCGTGGCGGCCGCGACCGAGGTCGCCCGCACCCGCTGCCGGGGCGACAACCACACCATGGCCGCTGCGGCCCGCACCACGGACGGCCGGATCGTCACCGGCGTGAACGCCTACCACTTCACCGGCGGCCCGTGCGCCGAACTGGTCGTCGTCGGCACCGCCGCCGCCCAGGGCGCCCACGACCTGGAGACGATCGTCGCCGTGGGCGACCGCGACCGCGGAGTCGTCCCCCCGTGCGGTCGCTGCCGCCAGGTCCTCCTTGACTATTTCCCCGCGCTCAAGGTCATCGTCGCCACCCCCGCCGGCCTCCGCGCCCTTCCCGTCACCGGCCTCCTCCCGCACACCTACGTCTGGGCCGACCACCAGCTCGGCACGCCGTCGCAGTCCGAGCCGATGCCGCCGGGGTGAAGACGCGGTATGCGGAACGATCCCGCCGCACACAGGAGTTCGCGCACCCGCTCCGGCTCGGGACCGACGCGCGCCTGCCCGTCCGGCAGGACGACCGTCGGCGCCGTCTCGTTCCCGTCCGCGACCGCCCGTACCGACGCCGCGGCGGCCGGCTCGCGCCGGATGCCGGCCGAGTGCGCCCGCCGCGCGTCCCCGCCCAGCGTGAGGCGCGACCGCCCGCATTAGCGGCATCCCGGCCGCCGGTGGATCACCGGACGCCCGTCCGCGGCGCTCCGGCGCCGGGCCTCCTCCGCGCCGGGGGAGGGCGGGAAGACCAGCGGTGAGTTCGCCGCCGCGAACGCCACGCACACCGACAGGGCCACGGCCGCCGGGACGGTGTTCCCGTCGGCGAGCAGGCCGGCCGCGCCGAGTGCGCCGGCGGTCGTGAGCGAGCAGCAGCGGCAGCAGGCGGCCCCGTACCCTCGCGTGCCCCTACGACGACTCGCGGACGACCAGCTCCGTGGGCAGGGTGATCTGCTGCCGGGGCCCGTCGTTGAGGGTGATGTCGGTGAGGATGCGGGCCATCGTGCGGCCCAGTTCCTCCACCGGCTGGCGCACCGTCGTCAGCGGCGGGTTGGTGTGCCGGGCGAGCACCGAGTCCTCGAAGCCGACCACGGCGACGTCCTCCGGCACCCGGCGCTTCTGCCGGCGCAATTCGGCCAGCGCACCGACCGCCATGAGGTCGGACGCGGCGAACACGGCGTCCAGATCCGGCGCGCGTTCAAGAAGCAAACGCATGGCACGGCCACCGCTGTCCTCGGAGAAGTCCCCTGCCTCCAGCAGCAGTTCGTCCGTCGGGACGCCCGCCTCCTGGTGCGCGGCGCGCCACCCTGCGAGGCGGGCGCGGCCCACGTCCATGTCCTGCGGGCCGGTGATCGTCGCGATCCGCCTGCGCCCGCGGCCCAGCAGATGCCGTACGGCCTCGGTGGCGCCGCCGGCGTTGTCGGAGTTGACGTAGCTCAGCTGCTCGCCCGCGTCGCGGCGGCCGGCGAGCACGGTGGGCAGGCCCATCTCCTCCAGGATGCCGGGCAGCCGGTCCTCGGCGTGCACGGAGACCAGCAGCACGCCGTCCACCCGGCGGGTGGCCACCGACTCGGTGAGCTGGTCGCGTTCGGCCTGGTCACGCACCAGCATCAGCTGCAGCTGGGTGCCGCTCTCGGCGAGCGCGCCGCTCACACCGCGGATCAGCGCGGCGAAGAACGGCTCCGAGCCGAGCCGGCTCTCCGACTCCGGGATCACCAGGGCCACGGCGTTGGTGCGGTTGGTGACCAGCCCGCGGGCGACCGAGTTGGGGACGTAGTTCAGTTCTTTGATCGCCGCCAGGACCCGGGCCCGCGCGTCGGCGCTGACCAGGTCGGAGCCGTTGACGACCCGGGAGACCGTGGTGCGACCCACGCCGGCGCGGGCGGCGACGGTTTTGATCGTGGGACGGCGGTTGCCCGTCATGCACTCCCCCCTCAGCGGCCGCGGCGGCGTTCTCTGCCGCGGAGGTGACCTGCGGCAATTCTTGCAGACGCCGACGTCGGCGGAGCACCACCGGGGTCCGGGAGGCGAACGGAGGCCCCCTCCCGCACGCAGAAGTTGCTTTCAAGTTATTGACAGATTGCGCCGCTGCTACAAGTCTTCGTCCAGCGGTGGGAACGTGCCCACCCAGAGTTGGGCACGTTCCCACCTCGATCAAGAGCCGCTGTAGTCATCGCAGAACTCGTCACTCCGATGTGTCAGCGCCGTCGCTAGGAGGAGATCCATGGGCACTCTCGGTTCGTTGCGCAGAAGGGCGGTGGCGACAGCCGCGGCCGTCGGCGCGCTCTCGCTCGTCGTCGGCTGCAGCGGCGACAGCGACTCGGTCACCGGTGGCAGCAAGGACGGCGACAAGGTCACCATCACCATGGGCCTGTTCGGCGTCATGGGGATCAAGGAGACCGGCCTGCTGGAGGAGTACGAGAAGCAGAACCCCGGCGTCACGATCAAGGCCGAGATAGCCGGTGACGAGCAGACCTACTACACCGCGCTGCAGACCAAGCTCGCCGCCGGCAAGGGCCTGAAGGACATCCAGGGCATCGAGATCGGCCGGGCCAAGGAGATCACCGAGACCCGGGCGGACATGTTCGCCGACTTCGCGGGCGTGGCGGGCACCGACCACTTCCTGCCCTGGAAGCAGTCGCAGATCACCACCAAGGACGGCAAGGTGCTGGGACTCGGCACCGACATCGGCCCGATGGCCGTCTGTTACCGCAAGGACTACTTCGAGAAGGCGGGCCTGCCCACCGACCGCGAAGAGGTCGGCAAGCTGTGGGAAGGCGACTGGAAGAAGTACGTCGAGGTCGGCCGCACCTTCAAGAAGGACTTCAAGGGCGGTGACGTCGCCTACACCGACTCGGCCAGCGGCCTGTTCAACGCCATGGTCTACGGCTACCCCGAGCAGTACTACAACGAGCAGGGCGAGCTGATCTACGACAAGAACCCGGCCGTCAAGGAGGCCTGGGCGCTGGCGTCGGACGCGGCGGAGGAGGACCTGACCGCCAAGCTCCGCCAGTTCCAGCCCGGGTGGGACCCCGGTCTGTCCAACGGCACGTTCGCGACCGCCGTGTGCCCGGCCTGGATGCTGAGCCACATCAGCGAGAAGGCCGGTCCCGCCAACAAGGGCAAGTGGGACGTCGCCCGCGCCCCGAAGGGCGCCAACTGGGGCGGTTCCTTCCTGGGCGTGATCGAGGAGAGCCCGGTGAAGGAGGAGGCGCAGAAGCTCGTCGCGTGGCTGACCGCGCCCGAGCAGCAGGCCCGCATCTTCAAGGACCTCGGCAACATCCCGTCCTCGCAGAAGGCCCTCGAGGACCCGTCCGTGAAGGCCGTGAAGAACGACTACTTCAGCGGCGCGCCCCTCGGTGAGATCTTCGGCGCCGCGGCCCAGGACATCCCGGACAAGCAGGTCCTCGGCCGCAAGGACGGCACGATCAAGGACACCTTCTCCCAGGGCCTGGCCCTGGTCGAGCAGGGGACGCCGCGTGACGAGGCCTGGAAGACCACCTCGGAGCGCATCGAGAAGGCGGTCCGCTGACCGCAGTTCCAGCGGCCGTCCCGGGCCCGCCCGCCTTCGGGCGCGGGCCCGGGACGGCTCCCCATCCGCTCTCAGGAAGGAAGTCCGGTGGCCACCTCCACCACCAAGGCCCTGGCCGGCGAGGAGCCGCCGGGCCCGTCCCGCGCCGGGGACGGCAAGGAGACCTCACGGCGGCGCGGCGCCTGGCTGCACCGCCTCGACGTCAAAGGCGCGCCGTACGCGTTCGTCGCCCCGTTCTTCGTGGTCTTCGCCGCGTTCAGCTTCTACCCGCTCGTCTACACCTCGTGGATCTCCCTGCACGACGTGGAACTGGCCACGCTCGACGTCATGGAGTGGGTGGCGTTCGACAACTACGTCGACCTGTGGGGCGATTCGCGGTTCTGGAACGCCACACAGAACACCATCACCATCGGCATCATCTCCACGGTGCCGCAGCTGGCGATGGCCCTCGGCCTGGCGCACCTGCTCAACTACCGCATGCGCGCCTCGCTGTTCTTCCGCGTGGCCTCGCTGGTCCCGTACGCCACCTCGGTGGCCGCCGCCGCGCTCGTCTTCACCATGATCTTCGAGCGTGACTTCGGCATGATCAACTGGGCGCTCGGCTCCGTCGGCATCGACCCGGTGAACTGGGAGGCCGAGAAGTGGCCGTCCCAGGTCGCGATCTCCACGATCGTCATCTGGCGCTGGACCGGCTACAACGCCCTGCTCTACCTGGCCGCGATGCAGGCCATCCCCGCCGACCGCTACGAGGCCGCCTCCCTGGACGGCGCCTCCCGCTGGCAGCAGTTCACACACGTCACCGTGCCCGGCATCCGCTCCACCATCGTCTTCACCATCGTGCTCTCCACGATCGGCGCCACCCAGCTGTTCGGTGAGCCGCTGATCTTCGGCCAGGGCCCCAACGGCGTCACCGGCGGCGCGGACAACCAGTACCAGACGCTCGGTCTGCTGCTGTACGAGGAGGGCTGGAAGAACTACCAGATGGGCCGCTCGGCGACCGTCGCCTGGGCGATGTTCATGCTGCTGGTCCTCGCCTTCCTGGCGCACCGACTGATCAAGCGCCTGCGCTCCCGTACGTCCTGACCTGGAGACGCCATGACCATCCACAGCCTCCCGGCCCGGACGGACGCCCCGGACCGGACCGAAACCGGAAAGCCGGCCCGCCGCGGCGGCGGACGCCGTCTGCTGCGCGAACGCGCCGGGCGCACCCACCACGCGGGACCGCTCGCCTACGTCCTGCTCGCCATCATGGCGATCCTGTCCATCTTCCCGCTGTACTGGACGATGGTGGCCGCGTCCACCGACAACACCCGGGTCAGCCAGACCCCGCCGCCGTTCCTGCCAGGACCCAACCTGTTCAGCAACCTCGCCCGCGCCTGGGACGAGGCGGCCATGGGCAAGGCCATGATCAACAGCACGATCGTGGCTGGGGTGATCGCCCTGTCCACCGTGTTCTTCGCGACGCTCGCCGGGTTCGCCTTCGCCAAACTGCGCTTCAAGGGCCGCAACATCCTGCTCATGCTGGTGATCGGCACCATGATGGTGCCGCCGCAGCTCGGCGTCGTCCCGCTGTTCATGATGATGTCGGAACTCGGCTGGTCGCAGCAGTTGCCCGCCGTCATCTTCCCCACCCTGGTCAGCGCCGTCGGTGTGTTCTTCATGCGGCAGTACCTCTCCGAGGCGCTGCCCGACGAACTCGTCGAGGCCGGACGGGTCGACGGGGCGCACTCGCTGCGCATCTTCTGGAGCATCGTGCTGCCCGTGGCGCGGCCCGCCATGGCCGTCCTGTTCATGATCACGTTCGTGCACGCCTGGAACGACTTCTTCTGGCCGTTCGTGGTGCTCGACATGACCAACCCGACCGTCCCCGTCGCCCTCACCCAGCTCAGCGCGGGCTACGTGCGCGACCAGTCGCTCATCATGGCCGGCGCGCTGCTCGGCACCCTGCCGCTGCTGGCGATGTTCCTCGTCTTCGGCCGTCAGATCGTCAGCGGCATCATGGCCGGCGCCGTCAAGGGCTGACCGCCCTCCGCAGCCCGAACCGACACCCCCACCGGGCCGGCCCGCGCACCCCGCGGGCGACGCCCATCACCCCGAAAGGACTTACGTGGTCACCGCAGCACAGCAGACCGCGTCCGCCCCGGACGCCGCCCGCACCTTCCCCAAGGGCTTCCTCTGGGGTTCGGCCACCGCCTCCTACCAGATCGAGGGCGCCGCCGCCGAGGACGGACGCACCCCGTCCATCTGGGACACCTACGCCCGCACCCCGGGCCGGGTCCGCAACGGCGACACCGGTGACATCGCCACCGACCACTACCACCGCTGGCGCGAGGACGTCGCCCTCATGGCCGAACTGGGCCTCGGCGCCTACCGGTTCTCCCTCGCCTGGCCCCGCATCCAGCCCACCGGACGCGGCCCCGCCGTCCAGAAGGGCCTCGACTTCTACCGCCGTCTGACCGACGAGCTGCTGGAGAAGGGCATCCAGCCCGTCGCCACCCTCTACCACTGGGACCTGCCCCAGGAGCTGGAGGACGCCGGCGGCTGGCCCGAGCGCGCCACCGCCGAACGCTTCGCCGAGTACGCCGCCCTCGCCGCGGACGCCCTCGGCGACCGTGTGAAGACGTGGACCACGCTCAACGAGCCCTGGTGCAGCGCCTTCCTCGGCTACGGCTCCGGCGTGCACGCCCCCGGACGCACCGACCCGGTCGCCGCCCTGCGCGCCGCCCACCACCTCAACCTCGGTCACGGACTGGCCGTCCAGGCCCTGCGCGACCGCCTTCCGGCCGCCGCCCAGTGCTCGGTCACCCTCAACATCCACCACGTCCGCCCGCTCACCGCCACCGAGGGCGACGCGGACGCGGTCCGCCGCATCGACGCACTGGCCAACCGCGTCTTCACCGGCCCGATGCTGGAGGGCGCCTACCCGGAGGACCTCCTCAAGGACACCGCCGGCCTGACCGACTGGTCCTTCGTGAAGGACGGCGACCTGGAGCAGATCAACCAGCCGCTCGACTTCCTCGGCGTCAACTACTACACGCCCACGGTCGTCTCCGAGACCGACGGCAGCGGCACCCACACCTCCGACGGCCACGGCAACAGCCCGCACAGCCCTTGGCCGGCCGCCGACAAGGTCGCCTTCCACCAGCCGCCCGGCGAGCGCACCGCCATGGGCTGGGCCGTCGACGCCACCGGCCTGTACGACCTGCTGCGCCGGCTGTCGCACGACTTCCCGAAGCTGCCGCTGGTCATCACCGAGAACGGCGCCGCCTTCGACGACTACGCCGACCCGTCCGGCAACGTCAACGACCCCGCCCGCATCGCCTACGTCCGCGACCACCTGGCCGCCGTCCACCGCGCCATCCTCGACGGCTCCGACGTCCGCGGCTACTTCCTGTGGTCCCTGCTCGACAACTTCGAGTGGGCGCACGGCTACAGCAAGCGGTTCGGCGCGGTGTACGTCGACTACCCGACGGGCAGGCGCATCCCGAAGGCCAGTGCGCGCTGGTACGCGGAGATCGCCCGCACGGGCGTCCTTCCCGCGGCCTGACCCCAGCTCCGCGAGTCCGACTCCCTGCCCGTGGGGGGACAGGGAGTCGGACTCGCGGGTCTCATCTCCTGCCGGAGCGGCTTCGGAGGGTCCCGACACCGTCGCCGTCGAGCTCGTCGCAGCAGGCCGCGCGCCCGGTCATCGCCATGACGAGGTCGATGGTCCGCCCCGACACCAGCGGCCCGTCCCCGGTGGCGAACGGTCCGTCGCCCGCGACGAGCCGCAGCCCGCCGATCCGCCCCTTCGCGACGACCACGAGGTCCGTGCCCCGGTAGTACCCGGCCACGGCGGTCACGGTCTCCACCGGGTACTCCCGCCGTATGCCGAGCGGCCGCCGGATGTCCTCCCCGTGCACGACGGTCTCGCCGAGCATGGCGAGGGCGGGCAGCGGAGGCTTGGTCGTGCTCGACACGGTGTTCCTGAAGCGGGCGAGGGTGTCCTCCGGCCCCGAACCGAGCTGCTCGGCCAGGCGCATGGCGACCTGCTTGTCGAAGTCGAACCGGCACCGGACGACGCCCGCGAGCCACCTGACGGTGCTGAGACTCGCCCCCGCGGTGAGATGCGCGAGCACCTCACGCACGGTGAGCCCGTCGCAGAGCGAGGGCGTGGCCCACTGACCGGGACTCAGCTCCGCGAGATCGTCGGCGAGCGCGGCCCGCTCGGCACGGATCATGGACCACACCGTGGGGTCGGGAAGAGTCGTCATGGGGGAGGGGCTCCTGTCTGCGGGGCGGCTGAGGCGCGTGTGTCTGCGGCGGATGACTCCCGCCCCGCACGGAACTCATCGCCGGGAACGCGGCAGACTGCGGGGCATGGACGTCGTGGCGCTGCTGAAGTCGGCCTCTCTTCTGGTTCCCGAGGAGACCGAGACCGAGAACGACGTGACGGTGCACGACGTCTGGGAGTACCTCGCCCACGACGAGTGGGAGGTTGCCCTCGGCCTGCTGGAAGAACTGGGGGACGGGCGGCCGCCCCCGGCCGCCTTCTGGGCCTCCATGGCAGCCGCGGCGGAGGAGCTGCGGCTGGAGCGAAGCGCGGCGTGGTGCCACTGGCGGGAGGGGGAGACCCGCAACGGCGTCATCCGCGCCGACCTCACCCTGCGCGCGCCGTCCGACGGCGGCCGCCGGTCACCGGCGGACGGCGCCGGGGTCCTGCGCCGATGTGGAACATCGGCAACAGCACACCGGCCGGCGAACCGGAGCACAACATCGCCCTGATCTGGGTGGAGGACGCTCCCGCCTTGGAACCTGGCGGCCGGGCAACGGTGCGGCTGGCCCCGTTGACGCCTCGGAGCTGGCGTCACCTGGAACCTGGCCAGGTGATCACCATGCACGAGACCCGCACGGTGGCCGGGACGGCGGTCGTCCTTCAGGCGGACTTCCGCCACACGGAGATGTGCTTCGGGGAGTCCTGAGTGAACGGTGCGCCGTCCCAGTCCGCGACGCGGCGGTCCCGTTCCAGGCCGGCGATGCGGGCCATGAGGTCGAGTTCCGCCGGCCAGGCGTAGCGGTGGCGGGAGGCGCCGCGGCGGTAGCGGCCGTCCTCGCCGTCGCGGGTGAAGTGGTGCGAGACGAGGATCTGCTCGACGGGGTCGATGGTGTCGAACCCCAGATGCCGCTCGGACACGTCGAACGGCACCGCGACCTGCCCGGGCGGCAGGAACCGCAGGGGCGGCACGCCCAGTTCGACGACGAAGCGGCCCCCGGGCCGCAGATGACGCGCGGCGTTGCGGAAGCACTCGACCTGCTCGTCCTGCGTGAGCAGGTTCGAGACCGTGTTGTAGACGAGGTACACCAGGGAGAACTCACCCGGCACGACGGTGGTCGCCATGTCGCCGATGACCACCGGCAGCGTGTCCTCGTCGACCTTGCGGCGCAACACCGCCGCCATGTGCTCGGACAGCTCGATGCCCGTCACCGGCACACCGCGTTCCCGCAGCGGCACCCCCACGCGCCCGGTCCCGATGGCGAACTCCAGCGCCCGGCCGTCCCCGGCGAGCTCGGCGAGGAAGCCGACGGTCGCTCCGAGGACGGGGGCCGAGGTCATCTCGGTCTCCTCGGCGTCATAGCGCTCGGCGGCGTCGCGGCCCCACATCTCACTACTCGTCACGATCGGCCACTGTGCCCCCACCACGAGGCGCTGTCGACCCATTTATCCGGCGGTGGGCGCGCTCGCCCCACCCGATAATGGCCCCGGCCCAACTCCCTAGACAGAAGGGCGGGCAGCCGTGGGCGCACCGCATCCGCTCCTGACGTACCTCCTGGAAGCCGCCGACGGTCGCTTCCCGCCGGTCGACGGCAAGGTGACCGTGCTGCCGCCCCTGGCCGGAGGGCTCGAGTGCTCGGTCGCCTTCACCGGCCACGCCGTCGTCGCCACCGCCCTGAGCGGCCAGGACGTACACGCCCGGGAACCGGACGGCTTCGGTGCGTCGCTCGCGCCGGACTTCCTGCGCCACCCGGCCGGCCCGAAGGGCTGGATCGACGTCATCGACGTGACCCTCACGTCCCGCGGCACGGGCGGCCCGCCGCGCCTGGCGGAGTCGGCCGACGCGGACGACCATCCGCGCGTACGCCACGCCCGGGACGTGCGGACGAACGTCGAGGTCCACGGCGACGAGCGCGGCCTCGTCACCCTCGCCGACGGGCTCGCCGGACGGCGGGAGCTGAGCATCGAACTCCACGACGTCCGGGACGGCGGCCGAGGACACGGGCGGTCGCTCATCGCCGACGCCCTGTCCCTGGTCCCGGAGGGCGCCCCGGTCTTCGCCGCCGTCTCCCCCGGCAACGCCCGCTCCCTCCGCGCCTTCCTCGCCTGCGGGTTCACACCGATCGGCAGTGAGGTCCTGCTGCGTCCCGAACGGGCATAGCCCGGTACGCGCCCCCTGTCATGCGGACGTCGCAGGCCGGAGGCCCAGCCACTGCTCCGCGTCCCATGCCCGGAAGCGCTCCACCTCCGTGAAGCCCAGCCTGGCCGCGAGGCGGAGGGAGCGGGCGTTGGCGGTCTGGGTGGCCAGGACCACCGGCTCGCCGGGGAGGACGCCGTCGAGCCAGCCGAGTGCCGCCCCGCACGCCTCCGCCGCGTACCCGTGTCCCCACGCCCGCGGCAGGAACAGATACCCGAGATCGACCTTGCCCACCGCAGCGGGACGCGCATGCTCCCGCGCCCTTTTCAGCAGCACCTGCGCGGCCATCACCCCGTCGAGCTCGACGACGAAGCTCCCCGGCCACCGCTCCGGCACCACCGGCATCTCGCGTTCCAGCTCGTCGCGCGGCCTGGCGCCGCCCAGATAGGTGTGCACCTCCTGCGACGCGTACAGCTCGACGAACCCCGCACGGTCCCGTGCCTCGGCCGCACGCAGCACCAGCCGCCCGGTCCGGATCGGTGCGGGCGGCCAGGGGACGGCTCCCAGGTCGTTCATGCCGGCCAGCCAAGCAGCGCGCTCAGCCGCGGACAAGAGTCCACCACCTGGGAGCCCCGTCCCCGGGCGCGGCTTTCCTGGGTGCAGCGCACCCCCCTACGGCGTCACCACGACGCCCTCCCCAGCCGTAGCCTCGAACCATGAGCACGTACGACGACCATCCCGCCGCCGGGAACGCCCTGGGCGGATTCCTCCGCGCACGGCGTGCCCGGCTGCGCCCCGAGGACATGGGCATCCCCTCCTCGGGGCGCCGCAGGGTGCCCGGTCTGCGCCGTGAGGAGGTCGCCACGCTCGCCGGGGTGAGCACCGACTACTACACGCGCCTGGAACAGGGCCGCGAACGCCATCCGTCCCCGCAGATACTCGACGCCGTCGCACGGGCGCTGCGGCTGGACGACGAAGCGGTGGCCCACCTGTACCGGGTCGCCGGGCCGGCCACCCGCCGCACCCGGCCCGCGCAGCGCACCGAACGCGTCGCGCCCCCTCTGCGGCGGCTGCTCGACGGGTGGAACGACACGCCCGCCTTCGTCCTGGGCCCCTCCCTCGACGTCCTGGCCCGCAACCGGCTCGCGGACGCGCTCTTCGCCGGGTTCACCCACTCCGGCAACCTGCTGCGCATGACGTTTCTGGACCCGGAGGCGCACCGCTTCCACCGCGACTGGGACCGGGCCGCCGAGTCGGCCGTCGCGGCACTGCGGCAGGCCGCCGGCCTCGGCCCCGGCCACCGGGGCCTGAGCAGCCTCGTAGGTGAACTGTCCATCAAGAGCCCCGACTTCCGCACCCTGTGGGCGCGCCACGACGTACGCGGCAAGACCGGTGAGGCCAAGCTGCTCCACCACGCCGAGGTCGGCGACCCGGAGCTGCACTACGAATCGTTCACCGTCAACAGCGCCCCCACCCAGCAGCTCGTCGTCTACCAGGCCGAACCGGGCACCCCCTCCGCCGACGCCCTCACCCTGCTCGGCACTCTCCACGCCGAACCCGCGCCCGCGCCGGGCAGGACACGCTGACCGAGGGCGCGTCGACCTGCCCCGCGCCCGAGCAGGCCGTCACCGGCTCCGGTACTCCCGCGTCGGCTCGGCCACCCTCTCCGGCACCGCCGGCCCGGGCGTCGGGACGACGAAGCTCCGCGACGCGCTCGACTCCCGCGCGGCCGGGCCGGGCCGGGTGTCCGCGGGGGGCTCGGCGGGCTCCGGCGACACCGTGGGGCCCGTCGTGGGGGAGGGGGAGCCGGTCAGGGGCGGCGGCGCCAGCGGGACCGTGGGCGTCACCGGCCGGTCGGAGGTCGTCGCGTTCTGCAGCGGCAGCGCGACGAGCAGGGCCACGGCGCAGGTGAGACCGGCCCCGACCGTCGTACGGACCACCCGTCGCCGCGCCGCACGGCGGCGGATCGTCTCGAACCGGCCGGGCGGCGGGCCGAGGTGGTAGGACGCGGGCCGCAGAAGTTCGGCGAGCGGGTCGTCCGGCTCGAACTCGGGGCCCTCGTCAGCGTGAGTGATCAAGGTTTCTCCTCAGGTGGGCACGGAGCAGCTCCCTGGCCGCGTGAAGATCGGCCTTGATGGTTCCCTCCTTGCGTCCGGTCACCGCGGACACCTCCCGGACCGGCAGGTCAGCGTAGTAGTGCAGCAGGATCGGCACCCGCATCCGCTCCGGCAGCGCCTGCACCAGCATCCGCACCGACGGGTCGGAGGGTTCCGTGTGCGGGCGCACGGCCGCCTCGGTGCCGACCCGGCGCACGGTCCTGCGTTCGCGGTCGAGTCTGCGCCAGTGGTCGCGCACCAGGTTGGCCGCGGTGACATACAGGAAGGCCCGTGGTTCCGTCACGGACGTCCAGCGCGACCACAGCCGGGTGAACGCCTCGGAGGCGATCTCGTGGGCCGTCTCGTCGTCGTCGACGAGACGGCGGCACCAGCCGGCGAGGCGCGGGTAGAGGGCAGCGAAGAGCTCGGACGCTGCCTGCTCGCGGGACCGTTTCAATGCTCTCCATGGTCGGGGCGGCCCCGGTGACGGGGTGCCGCTCGCGGACGGGATGACAGGGCGTCGGACATCGCGTGACGACCGGATGCCGGGCCGCCGTGGCGGCGGCCCGGCACGAGGTGCGGATCAGGGGGCGGTGGCGCGGAGCGCCGCGAAGACGATCACGTTGTCGCGGTACTCGCCGTCCTCCAGCGGACCCCCGCACGTGATGAGCCGCAGCTCCGGCCGTGCGGTGTCGCCGTAGACGTCCTCCGTGGGGAAGCCGGCCTTGGCGACCGTGCGGACCGAGGTGACGGCGAACTCCGCCGCCGCGCCGTTCTCCAGACGCACCGTGATCCCGTCGTCCCGCCGCAGCCGCGCCAGATGACGGAAGACCCCGTCGCCGTGGGCGCCGACCGTGACATGGCCGAGGATCACCGAGGGACCCGGCCGGCCCGGCGTGGGGGAGTACCGGTACCAGCCGGCCGGGTCGTCCGCCGTGATCGGAGGGACCTCCACCGTGCGGTCCGGGGCCAGCCCCAGCCGTACGACCGGGGTGTCGACCCCGATGGCGGGGATCTCCAGACCCACCGGGACCGAACGCGCCAGGGGACGCGGCCCGGAGACCGGTGACCCCGCCGCGGAGGGCGACCGGTGCCCCGGCGATTCCCTCACGGCCGGCCCGTCGCCGGCGGAACCGCCGTCCCCGCCGCAGCCCGCGGTCAAGCAGGCCACGGCCACGGCGACGACGGCGCGTCTGGAGAACGGGGTCATGCCCCGGACGCCCGCCGGCGCACGACGAAGACCGCCGCGCCGCCCGCGGCGAGCACCGCGGCGGCGCCCCCGCCGATCAGCAGGCCGTCGCCGCCGGACTGCGCGGCGACCGGCGCGTCACCGGTGTCCGGGGCGCCGCGCGGCACCACGGTGACCCCGTCGGCCTCCTCCGCCGGAGCCGGGGTCGGCTCGGCGGCGCCGGGCTCGGCCGGGACCGGGCTCGGGTCGGTCTCGGCCGCCTGGCCGCCGGAGTCGGCGGGGGCCGCCGTCGTGTCGGGGACGGGGGAGGGGTCGTCGGCGAACGCCGGCATGGCGGTGGCCAGCACGGCGGTGCACGCGAGTGCCGCTGCGCTCAGGACGTTTCGGCGCATGGAACGCTCTCTTTCCTGGGTCCGCCCGCACGGTCGCCCGGCGGGCTGGGGGATGGATCGTGCGAAGAGACGGGGAAGCGGTGGCCCAGGTTGCAAAGAGAAGGTAAAGCCGCGAACGGCGGTGGGTGCGGGGCTCAGTCGAGGATCGCCGTCGCCTCCACCTCGACCAGCACGTCCGGCTCGAAGAGGTGGTCGACGCCGATCAGGGACGACGGCGGGAGCGGCAGCGGCAGCCCGATCTCCCCGGCGACCTCCTCGACCCCCGCCATGAACGGGGCGATCTTCTCGGGCGTCCAGTCGGTGACGTAGAAGGTGAGGCGCAGGACGTCGTCGAAGGAGGCGCCGGCGCCGCGCAGGCCGCGCGCGGTGCCCCGGAGCGCGTGGGCGACCTGCCCGGCGAGGTCCCCCGGGGCGAGCGGACTGCCGTCGGCGGCGCGGGCGACCTGACCGCTGACGTGCACGTGACGGGTGCCCGTCCCCACGGCGACGTGCTCGTACGGGGCGGGCTGCAGCATGCCTTCGGGCGTGAAACGACGGACGGTCACGGGGGTCTCCTCGTGTCGAAGCAGTAGGTATACCCTTGATACTTGGTGGCCGAAGGACACTTCAAGGAGACCAGGTATCGTGCCGGAAACCGAAGGCGGCCGCGCGAGCGGCGAGCTGCGGATCGAGAACGCGCACCGCGAGCTGCTCGACCAGGTGCTGGACAAGTGGTCGCTCAGCGTCCTCAACGAACTGTGCGAGCGGCCCTGCCGGTTCAACGACCTGCGCCGCGCCGTCCCCGCGGTCACCCAGAAGTCGCTCACCGCGACCCTGCGCAGGCTCGAACGCAACGGCATCGTCGAGCGGGAGGTCGTCAGCTCGCGCCCCGTCGCAGTCGAGTACCGCATCACGCCGCTCGGCAAGACCATGCGGCGCCCGGTCGACGTGCTCCTGGAGTGGGCCACGACCCACATGCCGGAGATCGAGCGGGCCCGCCGCGCCTTCGACGACCTCGACTGAATCACCGCGGCGGCCCCGCCGACGGAGCTTGACCTCAACCGAAGTTGAGTTCCTACGTTCGTCCTCGAGAGCCGCGGCAGCAGGCCGCAGCGCCCACGAGGAGGTCTGTCATGGACGAGCGCACGGCCGAGGCGGCCGTTCCCGAGCGCTACCACTACGCGGTCGTGCCGCACATCATGGTCGACGACGCCGCGGCCGCGATCGACTTCTACCGGCGGGCCTTCGGCGCGCGGGAGGACTTCCGGCTGGAGGCGCCGGGCGGGGGAGTGCTGCACGCCGAGATCACCGTGGGGCGGTCGACGCTGATGCTGGGCGACGCGAGCGTGAAGGAGGCGGAGGACGCGTCCTTCACCGCGCCCGCCTTCCTCGGCGGCGGCACCTCCGTCACGCTGCACGTCTTCGTCCCGGACGTCGACGCGCTGGCCGCGCGGGCGGAGGCGGAGGGCGCGGAGATCCTCCAGCCGCCGACGGACATGTTCCACGGGGACCGCACGGTGATCCTCCGCGACCCGTCGGGGCATCTGTGGGTGTTCCTGACCCACATCGAGGACGTGAGCGAGGACGAACTCAGGCGACGCCTGGCAGCCGCCGCCCTGTGACCACGGGGGTGGGTCCGTCGCTCAGGCGGCCGCCTCCTCGACGGTGACGCCCAGCCGTCCGGCGACGGTGGTGAGCGCCGGGCCCAGCAGCAGCCCGACCCGCGCCCGGGCGTGCCGGTCGCCGCGGGTCGGGTCCCGGTTGACGATCAGCACGGGCTTGCCGCTCTCCGCCGCCAGCCGCACGAACCGCAGCCCCGACATCACCGTCAGGGAGGACCCGAGGACCAGCAGGGAGTCCGACTCCCGGACCATGCGCCGGCACAGCTCGACCCGCTCCGGCGGCACCGTCTCCCCGAAGAACACCACGTCCGGCTTGAGGACGCCGCCGCACACCGCGCACGGCACCACGCGGAAGCCGGCGACCTGGTCGTCGGTGAGGTCG
Source organism: Streptomyces albogriseolus (assembly GCA_014650475.1). Classification (GTDB taxonomy): domain Bacteria; phylum Actinomycetota; class Actinomycetes; order Streptomycetales; family Streptomycetaceae; genus Streptomyces; species Streptomyces albogriseolus. Next base: position 160,225 of record BMVA01000001.1, on the reverse strand, counting down.
GCGTCACCGTCGGGGTTGATCCCCGCGGCCACCGGCGAGAAGCCCGGGTTGGCCGCCTCCAGCCGCTCCGCGAGCTCACGGCGCGGGCTCGTCCGCCCGCACGACAGACAGACCACCCGGTCCAGACTCCCGTGCAGCTCCACCACACCCTCGCTGCCGGCGGCCTGGTGCAGCCCGTCCACGTTCTGGGTGATCACGCCCGGCACCAGGCCGTGGCGGCCGAACGCGGCCACCGCCCGGTGCCCGGCGTTGGGCAGGGCACGGCCGAAGGTCCGCCATCCGAGGTGGCTGCGCGCCCAGTACCGGCGCCGGGCGGCGGCCCCGCTGACGAACTCCTGGAACGTCATGGGGGTGTGCCGGCTCAGACTCCCGCCCTCGCCGCGGTAGTCGGGGATCCCGGACTCCGTGGAGATCCCGGCTCCGCTGAGCACCAGCACACCACCGGCGCGCAGCGCGTCGACGACGGGTTCCAGGTCCGTGGTGGCCGGCGGCAGGTCCTCCGTCGGGGTCCATCTCAAAGTGGGGCGCACGCGCATGCCCACCAGGGTACGGAACCCCTTGCGAACCCCCCGGGGCGATCTCGCGATCCGGTGGCCGGTACCGTCACCCGCCGCGCCGACAGGACCCCTCCCGCCCCCGTCCCGCAACGCGGCGCCCCGGCCGGGACGGTCATGCCCGGTCCAGCAGCCGCTCCGCCATCGCGCGCGCGTCCCGCAGACAGCGGCCGTCGCCCTCCAGGCCCGACCGCACCATCGCCCCCTCCAGCAGGAAGGCGATCTGCCGCGCCGTGGCCCGGGCGGTGTCGGGACGGCCGGGCAGCAGCGCCGTGACGTGGTCCGCGATCATCCGTTCCACCTCCTCCTTCTGCCCGCGCACCTGCGCCCGCCCCTCGTGCCCGGCGGGCATCTCCGCGGCCGCGTTGAGCAGCCCGCACCCCCGGAAGCCGCCCGTGGGAGGAGAGTCCGCACCGTCGATGTACGTGTCGAAGACAGCCAGTACGCCGTCGCGCGGGTCCGGCTCCGGTCCCACCCGCTCCCGGTACCGCACCAGCCAGTCCTCGTGCCGGTCGTCCAGGTAGGCCCGCACGAGGTCGGCCTTGGAGGAGAAGTTGTTGTACAGGCTCATCTTGGCCACACCGGCCTCGGCGGTGATGGTGTCGATGCCGGTGGCCGTCACGCCCTCCTGGTAGAAGCGCCGCGCGGCGGCCCGCAGGATCCGCTCCCGCGCCGGCCGTCGCCTCCCCGGCCCGGCCGATTCCGCCGGCTCCCGCCGTCCCGACATGACGCACTCCTCACTGGGTAGACTGGTCTACCTAGTCTACGGGACGCCCCCCGCCGACGTCCCGCCGCCCCCGGCCCCCGAGGAGGGCACGATGCCGTTCCTGACCGACCACCTCGTCGTCGACGGAGTACGCCTGGCCTACCGCGACAGCGGAAGCGGCGAGCCGGTCGTCTTCCTCCACGGCACGCCCTCCCACTCCTACGAGTGGCGCGACGTCGTCCCCCACATCGAGGCGGACGGCCACCGCGTCATCGCGTACGACCTGCTGGGCTACGGCCTCTCCGAACGCCCCGCGCACCGGGACACCTCGGTCGCCGGCCAGACCGACATGCTCGGGCACCTCCTCGACGCCCTCGGCGTCGACCGGGTGAGCCTGGTGGCGCACGACATCGGCGGCGCCGTCGCCCTGCGCTTCGCCCTCGCCCACCCCGGCCGGGTACGCCGTCTGATGATCATGGACTCGGTCAGTTACGACTCCTGGCCCTCGCCCACCTGGCGCCGGATCATCGACGAGGAGCTGGACACGCACGCGGCCCTGCCGCAGGACGAGTTCGACGCCCTGCTGACCCGTCAGCTGGCCATGACGGTCACCGACACGTCGCGGATGACCGGTGACGTCCTGCGCGCGTACCTCGCGCCCCACGCGTCGCGGCTCGGCCGCACCTCCTTCTTCGAGCACCAGGTGCGCCACTACGACGCGCGCTACACCCAGGAGATCGCCGGCCGGCTCGGGCAGCTCACCCTGCCCGTGCGCATCCTGTGGGGCGCGGAGGACCAGTGGCAGCCCGTCCACTACGCCGAGCGCCTGCGGGACGACATCCCCGGCGCCGAACTCGTCGTCGTACCCGGCGCCGGGCACTTCCTCATGGAGGACGCGCCCGAGCGCGTCGTCCACGAGATCCGCGATTTCCTGGCCCGGGCCGAAGCCCCGGCCTAGGCAGCGGCCGAGGGACCGGCGTCACGACGCTCAGCGGCCCGTCGTCCCGTCGGCCAGTTCGCGCAGGATGTCCGCGTGCCCCGCGTGCCGCCCGGTCTCCTCGATCATGTGGACGAGTGCCCAGCGGACAGTGGGGGCGGGGCGCCCCGGCCGCGACCAGGGGAGGTGAGTGGCGGGATCCACGCATCCGTCGAGGACGCCGTTGGCCCGCTCGACCGCCTCCCGGTACCGGGCCGTGACGTCGGCGACACGGTCCTCGTCACCGGCGTGGAACGTGGACGGCCAGTCCGTGACCGTCTCCCCCAGGAACAGCGACCGCTCCACCCACGTCAAGTGGTTCAGCAGGCCCAGCAGGTTCGTCCCCGACGGCACCATGGCGGTGCGTACCCGCGGTTCCGGCGCGTCCTCGACCTTCGCGGCGACGGACGTCCGCACGTAGTCGAGGAAGGCGCGCAGCACCTCGGTCTCGCTGCCGCCCGTCCGGGGCGGCGGGGTGTCGCGGCGACGCCGGCGGGGTGCGGTGGCTGACATGGCGTGTTCTCCCTCCTGCGCCCGTGCCGTCCGTCGGCTCAGCCGGTGCGGCGGACGAGCAGCACGTGGTCGGTCACCTCGGCCGTGACGCCGTCCGGGCCGGTCGCGGTCCTGCGGGGCGCGTCGGCCCGCTCCACCGCCCAGACCTCCGGGTCGAGCCCGATCCCCGCGGCGACCTCACGCGGGCTCGGAAAACCGGCGCCGGGATCCTGGTTCCACGACCAGGGCGCGGTCGAGCCGTGGTCCACGACCAGCATGCGTCCGCCCGGACGCAGCGCGAGGGCGGCCGTGCGCAGCACGGCCGACCGGTCCAGGTCGTACGGGGTGTGCAGATAGTGGACGCTGACCAGGTCGAACGTGCCGGGCGGGAACGACGTCCGCAGGTCCAGCCGTACGGCGGCGACCCGGTCGTGGACGCCGTGCGTGCGCGCGAGGGCGGTGAGCCGTTCGACCGCGACGGCCGAGATGTCGGCCGCGGTGACCCGCCACCCCGCGCGGGCCAGCCACAGTGTGTCGCCGCCGTCGCCGCACCCCAGGTCCAGGGCGTCGCCGGGCGGCAGACCCGTCACCGTCTCCGTCAGCCGGACGTTGGGGGACGGGCCGGCCGTCGCGGGGCGGGCGGCGTGGACGCCGTCCCAGAACGTGACCGCATCGGTGCTGCGCATCGGAAACTCCCTCAGGTCGTCGTCGATGCGCCCAGTCTCGGCAGCCGTCCACCGTTCCGGCACGGAATCTTGCCGTTGTGGCAAGCTGGCGTGATGGACGGAAGGACGGACGACGAGGTGCTGGACGCCGTGGGCCCGAGGCTGCGCGCGCTGCGCCGGGACCGCGGGCTCACACTGGCCGACGTGGCGGCCGTCACCGGCGTGTCCGAGAGCACCCTGTCCCGGCTGGAGAGCGGACAGCGCCGGGCGACGCTCGAACTGCTGCTGCCGCTGTCCCGGATGTACGACGTGCCGCTGGACGACCTGGTGGGGGCGCCCCGGACCGGCGACCCGCGGATCCATCTGAAGCCCGTCACCCGGTTCGGGATGACCTTCGTACCGCTGTCCCGCCGGCCCGGCGGGGTGCACGCCTTCAAGGTGATCATCCCCGCGCGGCCGAAGCCCGCCGAGCCCACGCCGCAGACCCACGAGGGCTTCGAGTGGCTCTACGTCCTCACCGGCCGTCTGCGGCTCCTCGTCGGTGAGCGTGACCTGACCCTGTCACCCGGCGAGGCCGCCGAGTTCGACACCTCCCTGCCGCACTGGCTGGGCAGCGCCGACGGCAAGGCCGTGGAACTCCTCGTCCTCTTCGGCCTCCAGGGCGTCCGCGCCCACCTCCGCTCCGACCCCCGCGCCGGACGCGATCCGGCGTGAACGCGCACGCGGAAGGCCCCCGTCCGAGGACGGGGGCCTTCCGCGTGGCAGGCAGAGCCCTGCGGGGGTGTCACCTCACACCAGTGAATGCGCCTTTAGGCGTGGGCGTGACCGCCTCGGTGACTGCGACCGGCGAAAGCCCGGTACAGCGCGAGGAGAATGACGGAGCCGATGATGGCGGCGATCCACGTCGACAGGTCGAAGAAACCGTCGATCGAGTCGACCCCGAATATCACCTTGCCCAGGAAACCGCCGAGCAGACCGCCCGCGATGCCGATGAGCATGGTGATGATGATGCCGCCCGGGTCCTTGCCCGGCATGAGCGCCTTGGCGATCGCGCCGGCAATCAGACCGATGAAAATCCAAGCGATAATGCCCATCACTGACTCCTTCGATGTCGGTTCGTCGAACGTGTATCCGCGAATCGCGCGTCCTAACAGAACTTTTAACGGAATCAGTGCGCGGTGACGTCGGTGTGCAGCAGATGGTGATCGGAATACGCGCTGGGCCGCACCTCGTGCCTCAGCGCCGAAAGCCCCCGCAGGAACACGTAGTCGAACTTGCTCTGCCAGTCCGTCGTCGGCTCGCACGCGCCGGCGGCCGGCGGCCGGCACCCGCCGTCCGTGTCCTCGGCCAGCGCCCACATCGGGGACAGCTCGGGGGAGTCCGGCACGGCGTTGAAGTCGCCGAGCACGACGGCACGCCCGTACCGGGCCACCCGCGGGGCGAGCACCGCGGTCTGCCGCGCGCGCACCGACTCCTGACGCCGTTGCGCCAGATGCGTGTTGAAAACCCGTACGGTCTGCCCGGCGACCTCGGTCGTGACGGCGATGTAGCCGCGGTCCTCCGAGCCGCCGTCCGGATACTCCTCCGCGACGACGTCGGTCATCGGCGCCGCCGACAGCAACGCCTGCCCGTAACCTCCCGGCCGCCACGGGGCGCCGCCGCAGCGGCTCCAACTGCGCAGCACCGGGCCGTACTCGACGTGGTAGTCCAGCCCGTGCATATGGGCCAGGTGGTCCCGGATCCGCTCGACGTCCCGTACACAGGCTTCCTGGAGGCCGACCACCTGCGGCGCGTACGCGGCGATCTCCGCGGCCCGGTCGACGTTGCTCTCGTCGCACGGGTTGCACAGGTTCCACGTCATGATCCGGTTGGGCACCACGTCCTTCGCGGCGTCGACCGGCACCGTCCGGGCGAACGGGGCGCCCGCGGGCGTGCTGGGGCCGAGGAGCATCATGCAGGTCACGACGACGGCTCCCGCGACCAGCCACGCACCTCTACCGAGCACCCCCGCCTCCTCGACGTGCACCCGCACCGCGTGTCGGTGCCTCCCTGCACCGAGGGTAGGCGACGGGGGTGTCAGCAGCGTGTGAGGACCGGGCGTCCGCCCGCCGGGCGGGAGTTGACGGGCACTGAGTCCGGCCGATGCGGTGCCAGGTTCCCGGTCAGCCGTTGGCCGCCAAGCGGCGGAAGGCCGCCGGCGCCGCGTCGATGGCGTGCGGCTTCGGACGGCCGGACGCGTCGAGAACCGTGCCGCCGTGCCCCCGGTAGGGGGCCTGCCCCGGGCTCAGGGGCTCCAGCGGGTGCAGCCCGAGGCCGTGGTCGATCGTCCTCCCCTCCTGGGAGATCACCGGGACGGTGCACCGCATCTCGGCCGGCGAGGACGGGGCGACGATCTCCCCGGCGGGCAGCAGCGCGGAGAAGCGGTCGAGGTCCGCGACCGTCGAGATCAGTGACGCCGAGGCCCCCCCACGACATGTCGTGGACGCTGTGGTCGCGTGGCGGGTCGATCATGCGGAACCAGGCCTCGTAGAGCCGCAGTGCGGCGCCTCGATGTACGCGCCGACGGCGAGCCCGGTGTCCCGCAGTCCCGCAGGCTCGATGACGTCGAGGGCGATGCACCGCTCGGCCGGGAGAGCCCCGTCACCTTCTCCGACAACTTCCCCGGAAGAAGGTAGTTGGTGTTGGAGTACACCCCTGGAGTGCCGCCCCCCCGTGGTGGACGGCCTCCAGGGCGGCGTCCAGCGCCGCCGGATCCCGCCTGATCATGGAGGAGGTCCTGCAGGCCCTGCGCGCGGCCGGCCTGCCCGATCAGGAGATCCCCGCGCACTACCACCGTCTCGCGGTGCTCCTCGTCGCGCTGATCTCCTCCGACGCCGGCATCGGCACCGTCACGCCCGAGGAGCGGGGACAGGGCCTCGAACTGTTCCGCGTCGCGGTCCTGGGCGCCGCCCCCGGGCGCTTCCCGGCCCTGGCGCACTTCGCCCGCGACGTCCACCCTCTGAGCGCGGACCGCCGCACCGCCTTCGAGGACATCGTCGACGCCCACCTCGACCACATCGAGTCGGCGGTCGCACGCGGCTGACCCCTCTGTGGCCGGCCCCCGCCCGCGACCGGCGACCTCGCCGCCGAGATGCCGGTCCGCGGCGACTCCTGAAAAATGGGGACTGCCCTCTTCCGAGAGCGGGGATACGACATGGCCGTCATTTCACGCGGATTCCACGGCCGGGGACGGGACAAGGGGCACGAACTGCCGCCGGGGCAGTACGAGACCACCGGATTCCCCGTACTGTCCGCGGGCCCCACACCCACGGTGAGCCCCGACGAATGGGAGTTCACCGTCCGCACCGAGACCGGCGTCCGGTACCAGTGGAACTGGCAGGAGCTGATGGCCCTGCCCTCCGAGACGCCCACCGTCGACATCCACTGCGTGACCAAGTGGTCGAAGTTCGGGACCCGATGGCAGGGCGTCTCCCTCGACGTCCTCCTCGCGAACGTCGAGTCCGGCGCCGAGTACGCCATGGTCCGCTCCTACGGCGACTACACCACCAACCTCCCCGTCGAGGACCTCCTCGACGGCAAGGCGTGGATCGCCTACCGCTACGACGACGAGGAACTTCCCCCGGAACACGGCGGCCCCGCCCGCCTCCTCGTCCCGCACCTGTACTTCTGGAAGTCCGCGAAGTGGGTGAGCGGCATCCAGCTGCTCCACGAGGAGGAACGCGGCTTCTGGGAGACCGTCGGCTACCACGATTACGGTGACCCATGGCGCGAGCAGCGGTACCAGGGCGACTAGGCGCACGGCTGCGCTGGCTGCAGGCCCGCCTCACCGGCAGGCGCGACGAGTCGGACACCGCCGGCACCCTCGTGTTCGACGTCCCCGGGTGGCCGGGCCACCTGCCCGGACAGCACGTCGACGTACGGCTCACCGCGGAGGACGGCTACAGCACGCAGCGCAGCTACTCGATCGCCTCCGCGCCCGACGGGGAACGCGTCGAGCTGACCGTCGAACGGATCGACGACGGCGAGGTCTCCCCGTACCTGGTGGACGTCCTCGAGGTGGGCGACGTGATCGAACTGCGCGGACCGGTCGGCGGCTGGTTCGTGTGGCGGCCCGAGGAGCAGAAGGAACCGGTGCTGCTCGTCGCGGGCGGCTCCGGGATGGTGCCGCTGATGGCGATGATCCGCACCCGGCGCGCCCTCGGCAACCGCGTCCCGTTCCGGCTCGTGTACGGCCTCCGCAGCCCCCGGTCCCAGTTGTTCGTGCCGGACCTGCGGACGCAGGACCCGGGGCTCGACAAGACCTTCCTCTACAGCCGCTCCGCACCGGAGGGCTGGCCGCGGCCACCCGGGCGCGTCACCGCGAACGATCTGTCCGCCGGCGGGTGGCCGCCGGACTTCGAACCGGCCTGCTACGTCTGCGGATCCACCGGATTCGTGGAGACGGCGGCCGGCCTGCTCGTGGCACTCGGCCACGATCCCCGCCGCATCCGGACCGAACGCTTCGGCCCCGGCGGGTGAGTGAAGGGACCCCGTTCCATGACCACCGAACCCGGCTTCCTCGACGGCAACGCCGCCGCCGGCGACCTCGAGTCGCTGTTCGGCGCCGACATGACCATGGCCTCCGGCCGGTGCCAGGGCTGCGGCCTGCGGATGCGGCTGGCCGAGGCGCACGCCTACCTCGGCGGCCCGGGGACGGTGCTGCGCTGCCCCGGCTGCGAGGACGTGCTGCTGCGCATGGTCCGCTCCCCGGGCGACCTCTGGCTCGACGCGAGCGGACTGGACTACCTCCGGCTTCCGGTGGCCGCGGGGTGAGCGCACGCCGCGGCGGCGGGAGGACCTCAGGGTGACGGCCGCCGGCCCGGTGAAGGGGCCGGCGGCCGCCCGGAGTCGACACCGCCCGGAGTGACGCCCCGTCAGCGGCCGGGGAGCCGCTGCTGCACCTCCTGCAGCACCCAGCCGTTGCCGTCCGGGTCGCTGAAGGTGGCGAAGGAGCCGTAGGACATCCGGTCCGGGTGGAGACCCGGCAGCCGGCCCTGGCCCTGGGCGGGGTCGTGGGTGAAGTCCCCGCCGCCGTGGCCGTGGTAGAAGACGGCGGCCGCGTCGTGGAAGACCTCGCTCACCTCGATGCCGCGGTCGACGAGTTCCGCGCGGCTCTTCTCGATGTCGGGGACGACGAGGTACATGCCCTGCGCGGAGCCCGGCGGCACGGACGTGAGCCCCTTGCCGAAGATGATGGAGCACTCCGAACCGGGCGGGGTGAAGTGCACGGCCCTCCATTCCTCGCTGGCCGCCTTGTCGAGGTCCAGCCGGAAGCCCATGGCCTCGTAGAAGGCCTTGGCCCGGTCGACGTCCGACACGGGCAGCACGATGAGTTCGAGCTTGAGATCCATGAGAGTGACTGCTTTCCGTGGTGGCGGAACCCCCGCCCCCGAAGGGCGCACCGGAGTCACGCGACGGCGACGACGGTCTTCCCTGCCGTCCCGGACCTGGTGCGGAACGCGTCCGGCGCCTCGGTGAGCGGACGGACGCTCCCCACCAGGGGCCGCAGCCGTCCCTGCCGGTGACGGTCGACGACCTGCGCGAGGTGACCGCGGTCGGGCTCGACGATGAAGTACATCGCCCGGCCGTCCTCGGGCCGCACGGTCGGCGGGCGGGAGATGCTGATGAGGGTGCCTCCCGCTCTGAGGACGGCGGCCGAGCGGTCGAGCACCGTCCCTCCGACGGCGTCGAATACGAGGTCGACGAGGCCCACGGCTTCCTCCCACGCCGGCTGTTCCAGGTCGACGAACTCCTCGGCGCCCAGTTCCAGCACCAGGTCCCTGCTCTTCGCGCGGCCCGAACCGAGGACACGCGCTCCGGCGTCACGGGCGAGCTGCGTGGCTGCCATTCCCACCCCCCCTCCCGCTCCGTGCACGAGGACGCTCTGCCCGGTCCCGATCCGGCCGTGCACGAACAGCCCCTGCCAGGCGGTGAGTCCCGGCATCGGCAGGGCCGCCGCCCGTACGGGGTCGACGTCCGCGGGCAGCGGCGTGAGATTGCGCGCCTCCACCGCCACGTACTCGGCGAGGGCGCCGTCGCGGTTCCAGTCGGTGAGGCCGATCACCCGCTGTCCGACGGTCAGTCCGGTGGTGCCGAGCGCCACCTCGGCGACCTCCCCCGACACCTCGTGGCCCGGTACGACGGGGGACCGCGGCCTGCCGGCCCGGTCGACCCACGAGGCGGGCCAGGCGAGTTCGTCCGGGGTGAAGCAGGCCGCCCGCACCTTCACGACGACATCGCCCTCACCCGCGTACGGATACGGGGCCTCCTCGACGACCAGACCGTCCTCGGGCGCGTCGCGGTCGTGCGTTCGTACCGCTCTCATCGAGGCCCCCTGATTCCATGGGGAAGACGTCCTTCCAGCATGACCCCGTGACGCCCTCAGGTCGAACGGAGCGGCCTCGCCTCACACGTCCCCGCCGGGGCGCGGCGCGTCTCCGGGAGAGGAGCCGCCGCCCCCGATGCCCTGCCGGTCCCCGGTGCGGGCGAGCGTGCGGCGGACCCCCTCGGGGTACTCCCGCTCCACGGCGTCGTCGAGCAGCGCGAGCTGGCGGCGCACCGCGGGCCGCCGCCCGTCCGGCACGCCGGCCAGCAGCCCGTCGAGCAGGGCGCGCAGCCGCCGGCACACCTGCAGCGAGCCGACGCCGTACTCGCGGACCTCGGTGACGCCCAGCTCGAGGTACTCCTCCCAGCCGCGGCCCGGCACCACCGCGCGCGGCCGGCCGTCCCGGTCGGCGAGCACGTGCCGGCCCCGCAGCTCCGACCGGCCGACCGCGTGCAGGAACGCCTCGATGTGGTTGAGGACCTGCACGGCGGTGGTCGGGTCGTTCACGGCCGAGGACAGCGCCCGCGCCGCGATGTCGGCCAGTACCCGCAGCGCGAAGGCGGGATCCTGCTCGGCGGTCCGCTCGGCGCCCAGTGCGACCAGCCCCGAAAGCCGGCGCGGGTCCACGGTCGTGCGCGGCGTCCCGTGGACCTCCAGCAGCACGGCTCCCGGCGGCACGAAGTCCCCGACGCGGTGCGCCACCGCCAGCACGCAGTCGTACCGCGACGCGGCCCGCACCAGCCCGGCCACGTCCAGCCCCTGGACGGCCCCGCCGTCCTCCGAGCGCACCACCTGCGCGGGCGCGTCCCGGCGCGGGTCGTCGGCCCGCTCGTCGAGGAGGAGGCAGCGGCCCTGCGCCTCCACGGAGACGCCGAGGACGCGCAGGCCGGTGCGGCGCGCCCGGTCGGCGATCGCCACCGGGCGCACGTCGTGCACGAACCGGTTGAGGTAGACCAGCAGCATCACCAGGCTGACCGCGACCGCGAGACCGGCCAGGGTGACGCCCAGGTCCGGCACCGTGCCCGGGCCGATCCGGCGCAGCAGCGTGAACGCGAAGGCGAAGGTGCCGGCGAACAGGGACAGCACGGTCTTCTGCAGCGGGTTGCGGTACCACAGCCGCATGTAGCGCGGGGACAGCGTGCCGATGGCCTGCTGGACGGCCAGCACCCCGATCGTGACCACGAATCCCAGCAAGGCGACCATGGCGCCCACGATGGCGGTCAGCACGCCCGTCGCCGTGGTGGCCGTGTACCGCCAGCCGGTCGGGATGCCCACCCTGTCGTCCAGGGCGAGCGCCGCCTCGCCGAGCAGGGCCCCGGCGGCCAGGCCGAGCACCGGCAGGATCCACAGGCTGGCCCTGACGTACTGCCCCAGCTGGAACCGGAAGGACCAGGTCGGCATGGGCCGCCTCCGCAGTGCCGGGGGAGGGCTCGCACCTCACGCTACCGCCGGGGCGGCCGCCGGACGATTCCGCGTCCAGATGCCTTCACGGTGCATCTTTTCCTGTGCCGGACAGTCCGCCGCAGGATGATTACGCCCGATTTGGAGCGATCCGTCGTCATCCCCGACCATGTCTCCGGCCCGGCGATCCCGGGCATCCGTTCGACGAGAGGCGCACCACCCCATGCACGTCACCGGAACCGTCCCCCCACCGGCTCCGGCCCCGCAGGACACTCCCGGCGGCCCCGCCCACCCCGACGGCACGGGCCGGCGCACCCGCCGCTTCGGACTGCCCGTCGCCACCGCGCTGGTCATGGGCAACATCATCGGCGGCGGCATCTTCCTGCTCCCGGCGTCCATCGCCCCGTACGGCACCATCAGCCTCCTCGCCTTCGGCGTGCTGACCGTCGGCGCCATCGCCCTGGCCCTGGTCTTCGGCCGCCTCGCCGAACGCGACCCGCGCACCGGCGGCCCGTACGTCTACGCCCGTGAGGCCTTCGGCGACTTCGCCGGGTTCCTCGCCGCCTGGGCGTACTGGATCACCACCTGGGTGTCCAACGCGGCGCTCGCCGTGGCCGCCGTCGGCTACCTCGACGTGCTGATCCCCGTGAACGAGCACCGCTGGACCGCCTGCCTCGCGGCCCTCGTCATCCAGTGGCTGCCGGCCCTCGCCAACTACGCCGGGACCCGTTACGTCGGCGCCGTCCAGGTCGTGTCCACCGTGCTCAAGCTGGTGCCGCTGCTGCTCGTCGCCGTCGGCGGGCTGTTCGCCTTCGACGCGGACAACCTCGGACCCTTCCAGGCGAGCGGGGAGAGCGCGATGGGCGCCGTCTCCGCCGCGGCCGCCATCCTGCTCTTCTCCTACCTCGGCGTGGAGTCCGCCGCCGTCAGCGCCGGCGAGGTGCGCGACCCCCGGCGCACCGTGGGCCGCGCCACCGTCATCGGTACCGCCGGGGCGGCGGTCGTCTATCTGCTGGGCACCCTCGCCGTCTTCGGCACGGTCGCCCACGACCGGCTCGTGGAGTCCGGCGCGCCCTTCTCGGACGCCGTCAACGGCATGTTCGGCGGGGCGTGGGGCGGCTGGGCCGTGGCGCTCGCCGCGCTCGTCTCCATGACCGGCTGCCTCAACGGCTGGACCCTCCTCAGCGCCCAGACCTCCTACGCCGCCGCCAAGGACGGGCTGTTCCCCGCCCCCCTCGCCCGCAAGCGGCGCGGTGTGCCGACGGTGGGCGTCGGCGTCACCGTGCTCCTGGCCTCGCTGCTCACCGTGTACAACTACGCCGCCGGCACGGCCCGGGTGTTCGAGACGCTGGTCCTGGTCACCACCTTCACCGCGACCGTGCCGTACCTGCTCGCCACGGCCGCGCAGCTCTTCCACCTCGTCTCCGGGCAGCGGGACCGCGTCGACCGCGGGCGCCTGGTCCGCGACCTGGTGGTCGCCTCGGTCGCCGCCGCGTTCTCGCTGTGGCTGGTCGCCGGCGCCGGATACCAGGCCGTCTACCAGGGCGTGCTGTTCCTCTTCGGCGGCGTGCTGGTGTACGCGGTCATGGCGGCCCGCGGGCAGCGGACGGCGAACCGCGCCGCCGACCGGTGACCGTGACCGGCGGGCGCCGCGGGTTTTCGTAGCGGGCTCGGGCAAATGGGGCAGCTTCCGGCGCGGGGCGTTGCCTCCGGGCGGCCCGGCAGTTGATCCAGAACACGGCGCACGTGAGGCGGCCGGTCCTCCGGCTTCCTCACGCGCTGCCGTGCCGCCCTGTTCCCGCCCCTCCCGCCGGAGGCCGCCCGCGATGCACGAACCCGCCCACCCGTCGCCCCAGCCCGACGCCCCACGCACCGCCGAACGGCCCCTCCCGGAACCCCGCCTGCTCAGCGGCGTCTACGGGCTGGTCCTGGCCAGCGCCCTGGCGGCCGCCCTCGACTCACCGGACGAGCAGACCAGCCCCGGCTCGGACGCCCTGTGGGTGCTGCTCACCGCCGTCGCCGCCGCGGCCGCGCACGGCTACGCGCACGTGCTCTCCCACCGCATGTCCGCCGAGCGCGGGGGACCCATGGCCGGCCTGCGCGCCATGCTCGCGGAGTGGCCGGTGGTCGTTGCGGCGGTCCCCACGGTCGTCCTGCTGCTGTTCGCGGTCCCCGACTGGTGGACCGAGGCCGACGCCGTCGAGGTCGCGCTGGTGGTCAACACCCTGATCCTCGCCGGATGGGGCATGTGGACCGCGCGCCGCGCCGGCCGGACCTGGCCGGCCTCGCTGCGGGCCGGGGCGGGGGACATGCTGATCGGCCTGGTGATCATCGGAGCCAACGCCGTGATCAAGTAGCGCCCCGCGCCCCGCGCCCTACGCCCTGCTCCGCGGGGCGGGCTCCGACAGCACCTCCAGCCGGGCCGGCCCGACCAGGAGAACGCCGTCGTCGAGCGGCGTGCACCGCACCCCGCCCTTGTCCCTGAGCGCCTTCTGCGCGCCCGGGCCGACGGTGACGTTCATCCACGCGCAGGGCCGCGCCGGACGGTTCAGCGAGAACCGCACCGGCCCCTCCCCGCAGTCGAGGCTCACCGTCGCGCCCACCAGCGCGTCCACGTCCACACCCCGCAGCAGCACGTTGCGCCGGGTGTGCCGCAGGTCGACGGCGGGTTCGATGTCCGTGGGGAGGTTCTCCACGGACATCACCGTGACGGAGGCGTCCCAGTGCGCGGCCTGTGCGAAGAAGCGGTCGCCCACCAGCCCCAGGCCGGCCCGCACCTCGGCGCGCTGGACCCGCTCGTCGTCCGGACCGGGCGCGGGCCCCTCCGAGGGCCGCCCGGCCAGCCGGTGCGCGGGTGACACCAGAAGCTGCACCACCTCGACGTCGATCATGCGCTTCCTCGTCGGTTCCGGCGGACACGGCCGGCACCGACCCTACCCGCCGGAACCGGCACCGTCCGCCGCCTGCGCGGGCGCCTCCGTACGCCGTCCGACGACCCGCAGCACCACCGTGGCGGTGACACCCGCGAGCGTGCCCCAGAGCACCGCCGCGCTCGTCCCGTCACCGAGTCCGGACGCCGCCTGGAGCAGATGCCAGGACGACGTCCCGCCGTCGACGGCCACCACACGCCACAGGTGCCGCACCAGCAGCCCGAGGACGACGGCGCACACCGTGCACGCCGCCATCGCCGGGACCGACGCCCGGGTGAGCATCCCCGGCAGCCACCGCAGCGCGCACCACACCACCGTGAGCAGCAGCACGTCCCCGAACCGCACCAGCAGCCAGTCCCCCAAGCCGGTCCCGGACGGACCGGACCAGGCGCTCAGCAGCAGCCACTGCCGCAGCAGATCACCCGGCTCGCTCAGAAACCCGCCGCCCGTGAACATCGTCTGGATCCGCGCCGCGTTCGTCTGGTACGACAGCACCACCACGGACACCGCGACCACCGCGGTGCCGGCGGTCGCGGCGACGACGGCGGCCCGCGCCGGCACGTCCCCGCGCGCCCGCGGCTCCGCGTTCCTCAGCGCCAGCCGGGTCACGAACACCGTCCACGCCGCCGTGGCGAGCGCCAGCGGCACCAGCACCGTCCGCCCGGTCGAGGCGAGCGCGGCGAGCTGCGGCAGGAACCGGTAACTGCCGCGCCCGCCGGACGCGATCATCCACGGAGCCGACACGGTCACCGCGAGGGTCCCCGCGACCACGCCCCACGCCCACAGCGCGAGGAGCGCCTGCCAGACCCGGCCGCGTTCCGCCGGCAGCCGCCGGACCAGCAGCAGGGCCCCGGCCGCGTAGAAGAGGAACACGGCGACGAAGCGGATCTGCATCGCCGTGTCGTGCAGGGCGAGGTAGCTGGGACCGTCCGCCGTCACCACGACCGACGCGCCGGGCTGCGGGTCGTACGCCCAGGGGAGGAGCCAGGTCCGCAGCGCGTTGGCCGTCTCGATGCCCAGCGCGCCGGTGGCGCCGTCCAGGTCCAGCGCGCCGGCGCTCGCCCCCGCCCACCACAGCAGCAGCGTCAGCATCAGCCCGCCCGCCACGGCCGGTACCGCCGCATGCCGGTATTCCATGTCCCGCCCCCGTACCGCGTGTTGGTCCCCGACACCACGAAGTCCCCGTGGCTAGGAGGACTTTACGCATCCACGATCACATGGGGGTCACGTGGCCGCTGCGACGCCTGATGTGCGGCCCGGCACGTGCCACGGATCGGGGAGCGTGTTCGCGCCGGGAGCGGGAACGAGTGGTCGCACGGACCGCCCGGTCCGCGGCTCACCGCCCCTCGCGACACCTGGAGGACTTCATGATGGTCGTCGGCATCGTCGTCGTCTGCGTGGTCATCGCCGCGCTCGCCTTCCTCGTCCCACGCCTGTCCCGGCACCCGCAGAACGGCACGCAACGCACCCTGGGCCTCGGCTCGCGCGCCGGTTCCAAGGCCCCGGGCCCGCTCGGCCGGCTGCTCAGCAAGCCCTTCAGCTCCGGCTCCCGCGCCGTCGGCCGCAGCGGCTCCGCCGGCCGCCGGGCGCGCGGCAAGATGCCGTTCTGACCCGCTGCGGACCTCAGGACGTCCGGTCCGGTACCTCCGTGGCGTACCGGGGCCTGCCGGCGGGCCGGTAGACCTGGACCGTCACGCCGCCCGGCGTGGCCCGTGACTCCACCAGCTCGAGCGCGCTGTCGGGGCCGTCGGCCGGGAACAGCCGTGTGCCCTGGCCCACGATCACCGGATAGGTGAGCAGGATCATCTCGTCGATCAGGCCCTCTTCGGCCAGCCGCCGCACCAGCTGCCCGCTGCCGTGCACCTGGAGCTCACCGGGCATCCGCTCCTTGAGCTCCCGCACGGCCGCCACGGGGTCCCCGGACAGCACGGTCGTGCCCGCCCAGCCCGGGGCGGTGAGGGTCGTCGACACGACGTACTTCGGCCGCGCGTGCAGGGCCGCCCCGACCGGGTTGTCGTCGGGGTCGGCCATGGCGCCCCACGAGGCCGCGAAGATCTCGTAGGTCCTGCGCCCGAAGAGAAACGCGTCGGCGCGCCCGTACACCCCGCCGAGATACTCCATGGTCTCCTCGTCGACCAGCAGCAGCGCCCATCCGCCGCGTTCGAAGCCGCCCCTGCGGTCCTCGTCCGCGAGGCCGAGCCCCTGCATGACGCCGTCGACGGAGACGTTGGTGACGGTGGTCAGCTTCATGATGTCCGCTCCCGGCCGCTGGGACGGCGTCGTGGTGCGCCGCTTCCATCGGGTGGGACTCCGGCGGCCCGCCAAACTCATCGGCGGTGTCCGCACCCTCTGCGGCGCCGGGCGATCCGACGGACCGGGGCTCCGCGGCGCATACTGACAGTGACGCGCAGGCGCCGGACGGGAGACCGCACATGAGTCCATCGCGGGTCGACCACCAGGCCCTCTTCTCGGTCCTGCCCAGCCCGTATCTGGTGCTGGACGCCGACCTCACCGTCGTCGACGTCAACGAGATGTACCTCAGAGTGACCGGCCGCACCCGCGAGGAGCTGATCGGCCAGTACCTCTTCGACATCTTCCCGGACAACCCCGAGGACCCGGCGGCGGACGGCATCCGCACGCTGAGCACCTCCCTGCAGCGCGTCCTGCGGACCAAGGAATCCGAGGCCCTCGCCGTGCAGCGGTACGACCTCCCGGTGCCCGGCCGCCCCGGAGCCTTCCAGGAACGCTGGTGGTCGCCGGTCAACACGCCCGTTCTCGGCCCCGACGGCGAGATCGAGTGGATCGTCCACCGCGTCGAGGACATGACCGAGTTCCTGCTGTCCCGCCCCGTGCACGACACACCGGCCGGCCGCGTGCGGACCCGGGCCGTGACGGAGGCCGAACTGTACGCGAGGGCGCGGCAGCTGCAGGAGACCAACGAGAAGCTCCGCGCCGCCCACGACTGGGAGCGCCGCACCGCGCTCGCCCTCCAGGACGTCATGCTGCACGCCCCGGACCTGGCCGCGCACCGCGGCATCGCCGTGCGCTACATGCCGGCCACCCGCTCCCTCAACGTGTGCGGCGACTGGTACGACGTGGTGGACCTGGACGACGACAGCTTCACCGTCGCGGTCGGCGACGTCGTCGGCCACGGCCTGGAGGCCGCGGCCGTCATGGGCATGCTGCGCAGCGCCCTGTCCGCCGCCGTGCGCGCCATCCACGAACCCGGCGCGGCGATGGATCTCCTCAGCCGGTACTCCCGGTCCTTCGAGGGCGCCCTGGCGACCACCGCGGCCAAGGCCGTCGTCGACACCCGAGGCCGCCGCATCACCTACACCTGCGCGGGCCACCCGCCACCGGTGCTGGGGCGGCGGGACGGCCCGGCGGTCCTGCTCGACCAGGCCACCGACCCGCCGCTGGGCGTCCTCACCGAACAGCGACCGCGCCCGCAGGCCACCGTCTCCTACGAACCCGGCGACACCCTGGTGCTCTACACCGACGGGCTGATCGAACGCCGCGGCGAGGACATCGACGCGGGCCTGCTGCGCCTCACCGACGCGGTCGCCCACCACGCGGACCTCGACCCGGAGCCGCTGGCCGACGCCCTGCTCACCCGCCTGGGCGTGGCCGACGGCGGCCGCGACGACATCGCGCTGGTCGTCGTACGTCTGTAGACCGCGGGGTCAGGGCGCACCTGGCCCGGGCGAGCACGGCGCTTCCCAGGTATGGACCATCGACGTGTCATGGCCGCATCATGGAGCGACCTTCGTGGAGGGAGCGGCGGCCGTGCGAGGTTCCTGGGTACCGAAGATCGCGTCGGCCCTTCTCCTGCTCGCCCTGTCGGTGCCCGTCCCCGCGGCGGCCCGGCCGCCGGACCGTACGACCGCGCCGGTCGAGGACACCGGCGCCCCGCCCGCCGACTGGACCCCGCCGCTCAGCACGCGAGGCCGCTGGATCGTCGACGCGAACGGCGACCGCTTCAGACTGCGCTCCGGCAACTGGCACGGCGCCAGCGGGACATGGAACGGCAGCGGCAGCGCGGACGAGGACGCCAACCACCACGCGGGCGAGAACGCCCACCGCATCCCGCTCGGCCTGGACCGCGCCCCGATGGCCGAGATCGTCGCGAGCTTCCGGGAGATCGGGATCAACAGCGTCCGGCTGCCCTTCTCCAACGAGATGATCCGCGACACCCGCCCGGTCACCGCCGACGCCGTCACCGCCAACCCCGAACTGGAGGGGAGGACGCCACTGCAGGTGTACGACGCCGTGGTGCGCGCCCTCACCGACGCCCATCTCGCCGTGATCCTCAACAACCACACCAACACCACCCGTTGGTGCTGCGGCGTGGACGGCAACGAACGCTGGAACGCGAGCCAGTCGGCCGGGTCCTGGGAGAACGACTGGCTGTTCATGGCCCGCCGGTACCGCGACAACCCGCGCGTCGTGGGCGCCGACCTCTACAACGAGGTACGCCGCAGCGTCTGGGACGACCCCAACTGGGGCCTCGGCGACCGGCACGACTGGTTCGCCGCGAGCCAGAGGGCCGGCGACCGCATCCTCACCGAGGCCAACCCCGACCTGCTGATCATCGTCGAGGGCATCAACTGGACCGGCCTGCCGGTCGACGGCCTCCCGCACGGACGCCCCACCCTCGAACCGGTACGCGACCTGTCGCACACCCTCGTCGACTCCGGCAAACTCGTCCACTCCGCCCACTTCTACGGCTACACCGGCCCCCGGCACTCCGGCGCGACCGGCATCGGCGAGACCAGCGACCCCCGCTACCAGGACCTCACCCCCGCCGAACTCACGGACGTGCTCGACCGCCAGGCGTTCTACGTCGCCGGGGACGCGGACCGGCACTACACCGCTCCCGTGTGGATCTCCGAGTTCGGCGTCGGCGGACGCGAGGAGACCGGGGCGGCCCCGCGCGCCTGGTTCGAGAACGTCGTCGACCACCTGATCCGCACCGACGCCGACTTCGCGTACTGGCCCCTCGTCGGCTGGCACGAGAACCGCCGCGGCAACGGCTGGGCCCTGCTCCACTGGGACGCCGCCGGCCGGCGCATGGCCGTCCACGACGGCGACGACTGGCGGTCGGACGCCTGGCGGCGCCTCGTCGAGGCGCCCGGCCGCACCGGTCACGTCCCGCCGGTGACGGAGTGGGCGATGCTCAGCCCCGACCACGGAGACTTCGTCGCCTCACGCCGGATGCGCGCGCTGCCCGACTGGGACCCGGGCGCCCGCAAGGCCGCCTGCCCCGACGGGCTGCGCCTGGCCGGACTGAGCCACACCGGCAACCGCGGCCTGTGCACCGACGTGCGCGCCGCAGCCCTGGACGACCCGGGCGGCGGACACGAGGTCGTCAAGGACGAGCGGCATGTCCCACCCGGCCGTGACTGGGCGTCCGGCTACACCAAACTCCAGTGCGCCGACGGCCACTTCCTCGCCGGGTACAGCGTGCGCGGCGCCGCGGTCTCGGCCGCCCTGTGCCGCAAGGCCGCACCCGGCACGCTCACCGGCACGGGCGGCCGCACCGTCTGGTTCGACCGCGGCGACAACCGGGGCACGTCACCCAAGGGCGGCGACTTCGCGCGGGGCCACCACAAGGGACAGTGCGCCGACGACGAGTACGCCGCGGGCATCGCCTGGACCGGCCGCATCGGCTCCTCCCGCACCCCGGACGCCCTGTACTGCCGCCCGCTGTCCTGAGCGTTCCGCCGGCTGCCCGAAGAGGCGCGACCCGGGCGGACCGTACCCCTCACCCGGCCGGCGCGCCCTGCCGCCCGGCCGCGGACCGCTCACGCCCCCAGGCGGCCAGCGGCTCCAGCGCGTCGTTGAGCCGCCTGCCGTCCTCGGTCAGCGAGTACTCCACCCGGGGCGGCACCTCGTCGTAGGAGACGCGACGCACGATGCCGTCCGCCTCCATCTCCCGCAGATGCGAGGCCAGCACCTTCTCGGTGACGCCCGGCAGCAGCCGCCGCAGCTCACCGAAACGGCGGTGCGGGTGCTCGTGCAGCGCCCACAGGATCAGCACCTTCCACTTGCCGCCGATCACCTCCATCGCCGTGTCGATCCCGCAGACGTGTCCGTCCGCCGCGCCCGGCCGGTTCAGCGTCGTCATGCTCCACCCCTCCGACGTGCATGCTCACCCGGAGGTAACCACCCACTCCCAAGTGCGTACTTGATCACCACCGGACCGGCGGCCAGCCTAATCGGCATGACCCGCACCGCTACGGAGAAGACCCCCGTCACCCTGCTCGGCCTCGGCGCGATGGGCACCGCGCTGGCCCGCGCCTGGCTGGCCGCCGGCCACCCCCTCACCGTCTGGAACCGCACCCCCTCCCGCGCCCGTGCCCTCGCCGCCGAAGGCGCGCGGGCCGCGGGGAGCGCCGCCGAGACGGTGGCCGCGAACGCCCTGGTCGTCGTGTGCCTCCTGGACGACGCCTCGGTCGAGGACACGCTGACCGGCACCGACCTGACCGGCAAGGACCTCGTCAACCTCACCACCGGCACCCCCGCCCAGGCCCGCGCCCGCGCCGCGTGGGCCGCCGCGCGCGGCGCCCGCTGCCTCGACGGCGGCATCATGGCCGTCCCGCCGATGATCGGCGTCCCCGAAGCCGGCGGCCACGTCCTCTACAGCGGGGCACGGGACCTGTTCGAGCAGCACCGGGACACCCTGGCCGTCCCCGCCGGCACCACCTATGTCGGCGAGGACCCGGGCCATGCCGCCCTGCACGACGTGGCCCTGCTCAGCGCCATGTACGGCATGTTCGCCGGCGCGGCGCACGCCTTCGCCCTGATCCGCCGCGAGGACATCGACCCCACGGCCTTCGCCCCGCTGCTGGCCGACTGGCTCACCGCGATGGCCCCTGCGGTCCACGGGACCGCCGAACAGCTGCGCAGCGGCGACTACACCAAGGGCGTCACCTCCACCCTCGCCATGCAGGTGGCCGGCACACCGACCTTCCTGGACACGGCCGGGGAACAGGGCGTCAGCCCGGAACTGCTCGAGCCCTTCTTCGCCCTGATGCGCCGTCGTCTTGCCGAGGGCGGCGGCGAGGAGGACCTGACCGGCGTGATCGACCTCCTGCTCCGCCGGCCGACCTGAGCCGTCCCTCACGCCCGGGACGCCGCCGCGGCCGTGGCCGTCCGGTCCGCGTCAGCCCCGCCCGCCGTCCGGCCGCGCCGGCACCCCCGGTGTGCCGGTCGGGCGGGGGAGGAGGGCGCCGTCCACGTACAGGTCGACGTACTCGTTGTAGAACGCCGCCAGGCCCGCGACGCGGGAGACCTGGACGGTCGGGAAGTCGTACGCCCAGAGGATGTTCTCGTGCGGGCCGGTCCCGCCGTCGAAGGACCAGTAGCCGCTCGTCGTCCCCTTGTACGGGCACTGGGTGACATGGTCCGTGCGGCGCAGCAGCGGCCAGCTGATGTGGGCGCGGTCGAGGTAGTAGCGGGTCGGCAGGCCCGTCTCGAACAGCTTCACGCAGTGCGGCGCGTCCGCGAGGACCACCCCGTCGATCTCCACCCGCACGCTGCTGGAGGACCGCAGCGCGTCCACCCGGGCGTACGGGCTGCGCGGATGGACGTACACCGGCTCGTCCTCCTCCAGCCACGTGTCGAGCGCGGTCCAGCGGAAGCGGACCATGCCCAGGACGGCCTCCGGGGCGCCGTCCTGCCACACCCAGGCCGCGCCCTCCCGCACCGCGTCCCGGACCCGCAGCGAATGGCGGCGCGCGGGACCCGCGCCGAGCCGCTCCGTCCGGTCGTCGTCGAGCAGCCACGCCTCGGCCAGGTCGTCCCGCGGCACGCAGTACTGCGGATAGCCGGGCCACTCCCACACGTACAGGGCGCGGCGCGTGTCGAACACGACGTGCCCGTCCACGAGCCCGCGCACACGGCGCGGCACGGGTTCGACGTGCCCCACGGGGACGATCAGGCTCGGGTGCAGGACGCTCTCCCCGCCCATCGGCGGCCACCTCGATTCACTGGCCCGCGCGGCTCGGGGCCCGCAGGTCACGACGCCTCGGTTCGTGCCGCACGCTACCGCGCACACCGGGCGGGACGTGACAAGCCGGGCGTCCGTGTCACGGGCCACGGACGCCCGGCCTCGGGTGGGGGCTACCCGAGCGTGAGGGCGTAGATCTGCACGCGGGGGTCGTTCCGCAGCCCGAGCGAGCGCACCGTCTTCGACGCGTCGAGGGCCACGGACGCGGCGAACAGACGCACCGGCGGTCCGTCCACGCCCTGTCCCCGCTTGATCCGGTGCGGCATCTCCAGAGCGATGGAGCCGCCCGCGGGTGTGGAGCCAGCCCAGTCGCCCACGGTGACCGGCAGTTCGGCGGTGGTGCCGTCGGTGTAGCGGACGGTGAGGTCCGTCGTCACCGGCCCGTGGTGGGACGCGCCGACCAGCCGCAGCGTGCCGTAGGAACCGGCCGGCAGCAGCATGGCCTGCCCGCGCGCCTCGACGAAGTTCGCGGCCGTGCCGGACGGGTCGGGCGCCTGGTAGGTCACGCCGTCCCACACCACCGGTCCCGCCGCCGGCAGCAGGTCACCGTCGTAGCTCCACCCGCCGCCGTCGAAGTCGCCCTCGCCGGGCGTCGCGACGGTCGCGGTCCCGTCGTGGTTCAGCTCCTCGCCGAGGTCGACGGCGCACCGCTCACCGCCCGCCTCGGCGCAGCGCGCGGCCTCGCGGACCTCGACGGTGGCGACCCGCTCCACCGTCCTCACCCCGTCGGCGCCCGCGGTGATCCGCACGCTGTACGTGCCCGGCGCGGTACCGGCCGGCACGCGCACGTCCACCGTCGCGGTCCGCTGCACCGGCAGCCGGTGCGACGCCAGCGTGTACGGGCCGGACGTCTGCACCGTCCACCCGCGGGGCGCCTCGGCCGCGACGTCCACCCGCAGCGCGCCGGGCGCCTGGCCCAGCACGTCCATCCGCAGCCGCACGTCCTGGGCACTGTCCGACGTGGGCACCACGTCGGCGGAGGTGCGCAGCGAGGCGTCGAGGTGACGGCGGGAGTCGGCGGCCGCGCGGTTCACGGACGGCGGCTCGGCGTCCTTGCCGGTGCCCCACGCCGACGGCTTGTCGCTCATCTCGAAGGAGAGCCGCCCGCCCTGGGCGACCGCGTCCCAGTCCAGCCAGGTGGCGCGCAGGTCCTTCCCGCCGAACCACGCCCGCTTCACGTACCGACGGGTGTCGCTCGCCCCGGGCGCCGTCACGGTCAGGGTGCCGCCCTGGAGCTTCCCGTAGGCGCCGATGCGGATCTCCGCCGAGGGGAACTGCGGGGACGATACTGCGAGGAAGCCGCCGCCGTTGGTCACCGGGTACAGACCCAGCGACGAGAAGACGTACCAGGCCGACATGGTGCCCAGGTCGTCGTTGCCGGTCATCCCGTCCGGCCCGTCCGTGAACAGCGTCATCGCCGCACGGGTCACGGTCGCCGTCTTCGCCGGCGCGCCCGCCCACAGATACATGTACGGCGCGTGCAGGTCGGGCTCGTTGTTCGGGTTGTAGGTCGGCTTGCCGTAGTAGTCGTACGGCGCGGAGATCCAGTCCTCGCGGGCGGTCCGGGCGGGGTCCTCCAGCAGCTTGTCGTAGGCGAAGAAGGCGTCGAGCCGCTGCTCCGTCCTCTTCCGGCCGCCCATCAGCGACACCAGACCGGCCGGGTCCTGCGGGACCAGCCACTGGTACTGGTAGGCGCCGCCCTCGTGGAACTGGTGCCCCGCCTCGACCGGGTCGTACGGCGTCACCCACGTGCCCTCGGTGGTGCGGGGCCGGAACTGCTGGACGGAGGAGTCCCACAGGTTCCGGTACCACTGCCCGCGCGCCGCGAACATCCGCGCGTCCGCCGTACGGCCCAGCCCCTTCGCCATCAGCGCCAGCGACGCGTCGGCCGCCGCGTACTCCAGGGTCGCCGACGCCGGGTGCGCGCAGTCGTTGTCGCCGCCCTTGTCCGGGCAGTCCTTCCCCAGCTCCAGCCCGCTGGGCACATACCCGCGCTCCAGGTAGGCGTCGATGCCCGCACGCCCGTTGTAGGGGGACTCGTCCGGAGGCGTCCGCAGCGCGTTCTTCCGCAGCAGCGCGTACGCCTCCCGCTCATGACCGGCGAGCAGCCCCTTGGACCACGCCTCCACCAGGAACGGGGTCACCGGGTCGCCCGTCATGATGTTGGTCTCGCTGTTGGCGAGCGACCAGCGCGGCAGCCAGCCGCCGTCCCGTCCGATCGCCACGACCGACAGCGCCACGTCCCGCGCCACCTTCGGCTCCAGCAGCTGAAGCAGCTGGTTCTGCGGCCGGTGCGTGTCCCACAACGACAGGTTCTGGTACGGCGTGAACCCGTCCGCCGTGTGCACCTTCCCGTCGAAGCCCGCGTACCGCCCGTCGACGTCCCCGGCGAGGTTCGGGTGCAACTGCGCGTGGTACAGCGCCGTGTAGAACGCGCGCCGCCGCTCGGCCGGCCCGCCGTCGACCTTCACCGTGGCGAGCTGCCGCTCCCAGGTGGCCCGCGACGCCTCCCGCGTGGCGTCGAAGTCGTACGAGTCCGCCGTCTCGGCCTTCAGGTTCTTCCGGGCGCCCTCGAGACCCGTGTACGACAGCCCCACCTTGACGACGACGTCACGGTCCTCCTCGGCGTCGAACGTCACCCAGGCGCCGTTGCCGCCCTCACCGGCCGCGTCCCGCTCGCCCGGACGGGGAGTGGAGCCCCTCCAGGTGCCGTGCGAGGCGAAGGGCCGGTCGAAGGTGGCGGTGAAGTAGACCGTGTGCCGGTCCTTGCCCGCGCAGAAGTTGCCCGCCTCGACCCGGCCCTCGACCGTCCGGTCGCCGACGACGTGCACCTCCGAGCCGTACACCCGCTGATTGGCCTTGCCGGTGTTGAACAGCACGTTGGCGCGGTCGGTGGCGGGGAAGGTGTAGCGCTGCCATCCGGTGCGCGGGGTGGCCGTCAGCTCGGCGTCGATGTCGTACGTCTTCAACCCGACGCGGTAGTAGCCGGGTTCGGCCTTCTCGTCGTCGTGCGAGTACGTCGACCGGTACGCGCCGGGGTCCACGGTGTCGATCGCGCCGGTGGTCGGCATCAGCGGCAGCTCGCCCATGACGGAGCAGCCGACGCCGGAGAGGTGGGTCTGGCTGAACCCGTGGATCTTGTCCTGCTGGTAGTCGTACCCGCCCTGGCCGCCGGTGTCCGGGCTGACCTGCACCATCCCGAAGGGGGCGCTCGCGCCGGGGAAGGTGTTGCCGAAGTTCTGCGTGCCGATGAACGGGTTGACCAGGGAGGTCAGTTGTTCACCGGACGCGGACGACGGCCGGGCGAGGGCCGGCGCGGGCGCGAGACCGGCCCCGGTGACGGCGAGCGCGGCGAGGACGGTCGACGCGCGACGGCGCCATCTGCGGAGGGGTGAATCCATGGAAGCGGCTCCTGTTGCTCACCTGTCGCACCGGGCTGGACGGAAGCGGACTAGATCACGGCGCTGACATCGTTGTCAATACCCTTGGCGGAGGCCGCCGTCCGGCAACCGCGGCGGAATGTCAGGCCGAGGGCGAGTCCGTCAGGTTGACCTGCTGGAGCACCATGAGCGAGTCCTCCACGGCGGCCGCCATCGCGAAGGGAAACCGGTCCAACTCCAGGCACAGGGCGACGTCTTCAGGGGTGGATCCCTCACGCACCCCCTGCCTCAGCTCGTCGGCCGAGCGGGACGCGCCGGCGCGCCGCAGATACGGGCCGGCGTCCACCGCGTCCCCTCCGGCCCTGCGGGCGATGTACTGGGCGCACGCGAAATCCTCCTCGGCCCGGCCGCCCTCACCGGTGACGACGAACGTGACGCGCTCGCAGGCCCGCTCCCGCAGCAGCCCGGCCGTCGCCTCCGCCACCACGAAGCTCGCGCACAGCACCAGCGAGGCGTCCTTCACCGCGAGGGCGCCGACGGTCCCCGCCGTGGTCTTCTGCACGACGGTGCGCCCGGACAGGTCCGTGTTCCGCAGCAACGCGGGGGAGTTGACCAGATCGAAGCCGGGCGCGGGCGACCCGTCCTTCAGGGTCACCCAGGCGGGATGCCGCGCCTTGAGCGCCAAGGCGTCCTCCAACGACTCGGCGAGCACCACTCGTTCGGCGCCCCGGGCGAACGCCCAGGCGGCCACCGTGTACGCCCGCATGACATCCACGACCACGGCCACGACCGGTACGCCCGTCAACTCGGGGATACCGAGGAAGCGTGCCTCCATCCGGTCATGATGGGGCCGTCGCGGAGGCCGGCGCACGCGACTTTCCCGCCGTCCCGGACGGGGGCCGGGCGACATGACCTGTCGTTGAACGGTGACTTCCCCTGTCCGGGAGTGAGTTACCGGGTCCGGGGGGCGCGGGCTAACCGGTCGTCGGCCCCGCGCCGGTCCCGCGCAAGGCGGCATGTCGCCGGCCGTCCGCGTGCGAGGATGTCGATTGTGACCGGATTGTCTTCCTCGGCTGTCGCCGAGGGCACGCGCAGCCGCCCTCGTCTGGGGCCCCGTGCCGCTGCCGCGCTGGTGTTCGGGGCCTCGGCCGCGGTGCTGGTCGTCGAGATCGTCGCCCTGCGCCTGCTGGCCCCCTACCTGGGCCTCACCCTGGAGACCAGCACCCTGGTGATCGGCATCGCCCTCACGGCGATCGCGCTCGGCTCGTGGCTGGGCGGGCGCGTCGCCGACCAGGTCGACCCACTGCGGCTCCTCGCCCCCGCGCTCGGGACCTCCGGCGTGGTCGTGGCCCTCACGCCGGCCGTGCTGCGCGGCGTCGCGGAGTGGGCGCGACCGCTGCTGATCCTGGTCGCGGCGCTGACGATCCTGGTGCCGGGCGCGCTGCTGTCCGCGGTGACGCCCCTGGTGACGAAGGTGCGGCTGACGAGCCTCGCCGAGACCGGCACGGTCGTCGGCCGGCTGTCCGGCGCCGGCACCGTGGGGTCGATCGTCGGCACCGTCCTGACCGGCTTCGTGCTGCTGTCGCGGCTGCCGGTGAGCGGCATCCTGCTGGGACTCGGTGCACTGCTGGTGATCGTGTCCGTGCCGGTCGGATGGCGGTTGCGGGGCCGGAGCGGCACCGCACCCGCCCTGGCGCTCGTCCTGGCGGCGGGCGGTCTGGCCGCCTCGGTCGCGCCGGGCGGCTGCGACGTGGAGACCCGGTACCACTGCGCCGAGGTCGTCGCCGACCCCTCCCGCACCGGCGGCCGCACGCTCGTGCTGGACGGCGTACGGCACTCCTACGTCGACGCCGGCGACCCGGCCCACCTGGAGTTCACCTACGTCAAGGCCGTCGCGTCGGTGACGGACGCCGCCTTCCCCGCCGGCAGACCGCTCACGGCCCACCACCTGGGCGGCGGAGGCCTCACCCTGCCCCGCTACCTCGCGGCCACCCGCCCCGGGACGCGCAGCGTGGTGTCTGAGATCGACGACGGCGTCGTCCGCATCGACCGCGAACGGCTCGGTCTGCGGCCGCAGCCCGGCATCGACGTCCGCACCGAGGACGGCCGGCTGGGCCTGAGGCGGCTGGACACCGACACGCTCGACCTCGTCGTCGGCGACGCCTTCGGCGGTGTCAGCGTGCCCTGGCATCTCACCACGGTGGAGGCGCTCACGGAGGTGCGGCGCGTCCTCGCCCCCGACGGCCTCTACGTCGCCAACCTCATCGACCACGGCGAGCAGTCCTTCGCGAAGGCCGAACTGGCCACGCTCCGTACGGTGTTCGCGCACGTGGCGCTTCTCGGCGAACCCGTCGACACCGGCCTCGCCCGCACCGGCGCACCCCCGGGCGGCAATCTCGTCGCCGTCGCCTCCGACCGCCCCGCCGACCTGGCCGCCGTCCAGAAGGCGCTCGACGCCCGCCGCACCGGCTGGAAGACGGTCACCGGAGACGCCCTCACCACCTGGATCGCCGACGCCCCCGTCCTCACCGACGACTACGCCCCCGTCGACCAGCTTCTCCAGCCCTACGCCCCACAGCGCGGAGGCAAGGCGGCGCCGAGGGATGCTGTCGCTTCTGTCCAAGACGACCCTGCCCACCTGCCTCTACCGTGAGGGCGATGGTCCGGCGGGCCGCGTCGGGCCGGAGGAGAGGCGCATCATGCGGAAACTGGTGTACACGGGGTTCATGTCCCTGGACGGCCTCGTGGACTCGCCCGGCGGCGGGCCGGGGGAGGAGCACCGCAGCGGCGGCTGGGTGTTCAAGGACCTGGAGTTCGTCGAGGAGGCCTGGTCCCTGAAGGGGGAGGAACTGGCCGACACGACGGCGCTGATGTTCGGCCGCCGCAGCTACGAGGCGTTCGCGTCGGTCTGGCCCGGCTCGCAGGACCACGCCGACTACCGCGACCTGCCGAAGTACGTGGTGTCGTCGACGCTCTCCGAGGACGCCCTGGCCGACGGATGGGGCCCGACCACGGTCCTGCGCTCCACCGGGGACGTCGCGGCGCTCAAGGAGGGTGAGGGCGGCGCCGTCTTCATCCACGGCAGTGCGGAACTGGCCCGGCGGCTGTCCGACGCCGGCCTGATCGACCAGTACAACCTGTTGATGTTCCCCGTGCTGCTCGGTGCCGGCAAGAGCCTGTTCGGCCGCGCCGACCGGGACAAGCAGATGCTGGCCCTGCGGGAGTCGGAGACCTACTCCAACGGCATCGTCAAGCTCGTCTACGACGTCCGGCGCTGACCGACGTCGAGCGCGATCGCCCCTCCGGCGCCCTCGCGCAGCTGACGTGCGGTGCGCCCGACGTACGTGCGCAGGGCGCGGGCCAGATGCGGCTCGTCGAAGTAGTCCAGCTCGGCGGCGACGTCGGCGGCCTGACCGCCGGCCGCCAGCAGGTGCGCCGCCGTGCGTGCCCGCTCGATCTGCCGCACGGCACCCCGCGTGAGCCCCGTCGCGGCCCGGAAGCGCCGCTCGACGGTCCGCCGGGAGACGTCGGGGCGGTGGCCGCGGAGCACGTCGGCGACGAGCGGCTCCCGGTCGAGCACCCCGGCCCGCACCAGCCGGTCGACCAGGGCCTCGGCGTCGTCCGGCCCGGGCGTCTCCCAGCGCGCCCCGTCCAGCCGGAACGTCCGGCGCGAGGTGTCGGGGAGCGTGACCCCGCCGTCGAGCAGCTCCGCCGTGGGCGTCATCCGCAGTGAGGTGCCCACGGCGAAGTCGATCCCCGTGAAGACGGCCCCCTCCGGCACGGGCGCCGTGCCGGTCCGGGTCTCGGGACCCGTGACCGCCGCGAACCCCGCCCCGTCCCGCTGCCAGAAGACCAGGCCCAGCCGCGCCCCGGCGACGGACGTCATGCTGGTGACGCGCTCGCTGGTGCACGTCCACACGCCGTCGACCCACGGCGAGTCGGACGGCCGCGTCTCGAACCGCAGCCTCACGCCCGCAGAATACGCCCCCTGAGGCGGCGGGGAACCGCGTGGCACCGCCGAGGTCAACCCCCTAGGGGCGCGGGGAACTGCGCGACCAGCCCCCACGCACCGGCACCCGGCATCCGACCTCACCGCCCCCTCCGGCCGCCGCCCCCCTCAGGCCAGCCCCTCCGCCACCAACCCCTTCAACACAGCCTCCCCCAACGCCTCCACCGCGGAGCGAGGCCGCACCATCACGGTGAACTCCTCGATCCGCCCGTCCTCCCCGAAGTGCAGCAGATCGATCCCGTGGATCTCCTTTCCACCCACGGTCGCCCGGAACACCAGCACGGCCGACGGCAACGTCACCCCCTCCGCACTGGTCTGCGCCGCCCCGCTGTACTCCCCGACGTACCGGAAGTCCTCGAACGTCCGCAGCAGCACGCCGAACAGCCCCATGACCATCGCCCTGCCCTCGAACGGCGTGAACTTCACCGGGCTGTACAGGCGGACGCCCTCGGTGAACAGATCCTCCAGCGCCGCAAGATCACGCGCGTCGACGGCTGCACGGAAACGGTCCACGGTGTCCACGGACGCCACCACCTCAGTAGTCATAGATGTGAGTAGTCAGAAAGATGACTATCATGGGGTGCCCCCAGGGCGACAGAGGCAGGACACCGGCAGGCGGAAAGGGATCGCATGGCACTCCGGCACGCCGTACTGGCCGCGCTGCTCGACGGCGAGCTCAGCGGCTACCAACTGGCCAAGGCGTTCGACGTCGGCGTGGCCAACTTCTGGTACGCCCAGCCGCAGCAGCTGTACGCCGAGCTGACCCGGCTGGAGCAGCAGGGCCTCGTCGCGGGCCGCGAGGTGGTGCAGGAGAGCCGCCCCACCAAGCGGCTGTTCCACGTCACCGACGCCGGCCTGGCCGAGCTGGAGGCCTTCACCGCCGCCTCCGCCAAGCCCGCCTTCGTCCGCGACGACCTCATGGTCAAGGTCCAGGCGGCCGACAGCGTCGACACCGCCACCCTGATCGACCAGCTCACCGAACGCGCCGAGATCGCCCGCGCCCGCATCGAGCTGTTCGAGGCGCTGCTCCGGCGCCTGCGCGGCGACCGCGGCGAGGAGGACTTCCTCCGTCACGGCCACCGCATCGGCCCCTACCTGACCTGCCTGCGCGGCGTCGCCTTCGAGCAGGAGAACCGCGACTGGTGCCTGCGGACCGTCGCCGTACTGGAAGAGAGGCGGCACACCCGTGCCCGGAACTGAGATCGCTTACCTCCGCTACGTCGCCCTCGGCGACAGCCAGACCGAGGGCGTCGGCGACGGCGACGACGTCACGGGCCTGCGCGGCTTCGCCGACCGCCTCGCCGAGCACCTGGCCCGGCACGAGCCCGCCCTCCAGTACGCCAACCTGGCCGTACGCGGCCGCCTCGCCGGCCAGATCCACACCGAACAGCTCGCCCCCGCCCTCGCGCTGCGGCCCGACCTCGCCACCGTCGTCGCCGGCGTCAACGACCTGCTGAGACCCGGCTTCGACGCCGACGAGGTCTGCACCCACCTGGACGCCATGTTCGGGGCGCTGACCGGCCAGGGCGCCGTGGTCGCCACGATCACCGTCCCCGACCTCTCCCGCGTCTGCCCCGTCGCACGCCCCCTGGTCCCGCGCGTCACCGCCCTCAACGAGGGCATACGCCGCACCGCGCGCCGCCACGGAGTCGTCGTCGCGGAGACGGCCCTCCACCCGGTCGCGGGCGACCCCCGCCTGTGGAGCCCCGACCGCCTCCACGCCGGCCCCCTGGGACACGAACGCATCGCCGCCGCCCTCGCCCACGCCCTGCGGCTGCCCGGCAGCGACGACACCTGGACCCACCCCCTCCCTCCCCAGACCCTGCCCACCGGTCTGCGCGCCGTCGGCACCGAACTCCGCTGGCTGGCGGGCTTCCTGGGACCCTGGCTGCTCCGCCGCCTCAGGGGGCGCTCGTCCGGAGACGGCCGCTCGGCCAAACGCCCGCTGCTCCACCCGGTCCTGGACGACCGCCGCCCCGTGACGGACGGCTGACCGGCGGCACCCCCGCCCTCACGTGCTCGCGGCGGGTTCCGCCGTGCCGACCAGTGACCTGGTGAACGGATGCCGGGGATCGGCCAGCACCTTCCGCGCCGGCCCCTGCTCCACGACCTCACCCGCGTCCAGGACGGCGACACGGTGGGCGAGGGCGGCGGTGGCGAGGTCGTGGGTGATCAGGACCAGGGCCAAGTCGCCCCGTTCGGCGACCAGTTCTGTCAGGGTCCCCAAGATGTCCCGGCGTGTGACCGTGTCGAGGCCCGAGGTGATCTCGTCGCACAGAAGCACACGGGGACGCGCCAGCAGGGCACGGGCGAGGGCGGCCCGCTGGAGCTCGCCCCCGGAGAGCCCGCCGGGCCGGCGCCGGACCAGATCCTCCGGCAGACCCAGACGGGCCAGAACGCTCAACGCCTCCCGCCGGGCCGCCTCCGCGTCGGCTCCCCGCAGACGTACGGCGGTGCGGGCCACCTGCCGCACGACCGGCCGATGCTCGTCGAACGCGGCGTGCGCGTCCTGGAACACGTACTGCACGGACGCCAGTTGGGCACGGTTGCGCTGACGCAGACTCCGGGGCAACCCCGTGTCGTCGAGCAGGACGTCGCCGTCGTGATCCCGGTGCAGCCCGGCGAGACACCGCGCGAGGGTCGTCTTGCCGCTGCCGGAACGGCCGACCACGGCCAGACACTCCCCGGCGTGCAGATCGAGCGCGGGGACGCGCAGCACGACCGGGCCGGACCGGGAGCCGGCCCGGTGCCGTGCCACCAGCCCGCGCACCCGCACCACAGGACGCCGGGACCGCGTGACTCCGACGTCGAACGAGGTCGGCCCACCCTCCGAGGCCAGCAGCTCCCGTGTCCACGGATGGCGCGGCGCCTCCCACAGCCGCTCGGCAGGTCCCGACTCGACCACCCGGCCCTCCCGCAGCACCACCACCTCGTCGGCGAGCGCCCGCACGACGTCCAGGTCATGGCTGAGCAGCACCACGGCGATCCCACGCGTCGTGAGGGCCGCGAGCTGCCCGACGACCCGGCGCTTGGTCAGACCGTCCTGCCCGGTCGTCGGCTCGTCGGCCACCACGACCCGCGAGCCGAGCAGCAACGCCTGGGCCAGCACCACGCGTTGCTGCTGGCCCCCCGACAACTGATGCGGATACCGCCGCACCATGCTCTCCGCGTCCGCCAGTTGCGCGTCCTCGAGCGCCCGCACCACGAGCGCACGCGCCGCCGCCCGCCGCTTCCCACGCGGGAGATGCCGTACCTGCATCCAGGCGATGTCCGTCAGCAGGGCGTCGACACGACGGGCCGGGGCCAGGACGCTCGCCGGATGCTGAGGGACGTACCCCACCGGCCCTCCGGTGGCCACCCGCACCTCCCCGCCCACCCGGGCGCCGCGCGGATACTCCCCGAGCAGCGCGAGCCCCGTCGTGGTCTTGCCGCTCCCGGACCCACCCACCAGCGCCGTGACCCGACCCGGCAGCACCCGGAAGGAGACCCCGTCCACGACCGCCCGCCCGTCGATCTCCACCCGCAGATCGCGCACCTCGGCCACGGGAGCGACTCCCGTGGCGCTCTCACGGTTCACGGACACATGTCCCTCCCGGGTTGCGGCCCCGCCTGTCCAGCGCCGCGTCGA
Organism: Streptomyces albogriseolus; assembly: GCA_014650475.1. Classification (GTDB taxonomy): domain Bacteria; phylum Actinomycetota; class Actinomycetes; order Streptomycetales; family Streptomycetaceae; genus Streptomyces; species Streptomyces albogriseolus. The sequence goes on along the minus strand of BMVA01000001.1, from coordinate 127,109 downwards.
ACAGCAGATTGGTGCCCGTGGTGAGGGCGACGATCAGCAGGGCGGGCACGACCACGGCCCACGGCTGTACGAACAGGCCAGTGCGGTTCCGGTCGACCATCACCGCCCAGTCGGCCGCGTCGGGCGCCGCGCCCACACCGAGGAACGCCGCCGTGGCGACGAGATACAGCACCCCGGTCAGCCGGGTGCCGGCGTCGGCGGCCAGGGTGCGCAGCATCGAGCGCCCGACATGTCCGACGGCGATGCGCCACCACGTCTCACCCTGCATCCGCAGAGCCTCGACGGCCGGCCGTGCCGCGATCTCCGTGGCCGTGGCGCGTACCAGCCGGGCCGCGTCGGGCACGTTGACCACCGCGACCAACAGCGCCAGCCCGACGGCCCCGGGTGAGAAGACGGTGGCCACCAGCAGGATCATCAGCAGTGACGGCACGGCGAGCAGCACATCGAGCGGCCGCATCAGCAGCTCCTCCACCAGCCGCCGGTGGGTGAGCGCACCGGCCAGCCCCAGCGGCAGCGCCACGAGATACGCCAGGGCGGTGGCCGCGAGCGCGGTCAGGACGACCGGCCGGCCACCGTGCAGCACCTGGTACCAGACGTCACGCCCCACGAAGTCCGTGCCGAACCAATGCCCCTCACCGCCGGCGAACGACGCCTCCCGCGCCGGAGGTCCACCCACGAGAACGGGCCCCAGCAGCGCGATCACCACCGGCACGGTCACCACCGCGACCCCCAGGGCGAACCGGCCCGTGCGTACCCTCACGCCGCCACCCCCGCCCGCGGGGCGAGCCGGTGGGCCAACACGTCCGCACCCAGGTTCAGCACGACGGTCACCACGCCGAACACCACCGCCAGCCCCTGCACCACCGGCACGTCACGTTCGCCCACGGCCCCGAGCAGGACGGTGCCAAGACCCGGGATCACGAACAGCGTCTCCACGACCACGACCCCGCACAGCAGCCAGTCGATCGTCCGCGCCAGCTGCTGCACGGCGGGCGCCAGAGCATGCGGCAGCGCGTGCAGGTACCGCACACGCGCGCCGGACACCCCGTACCGCAGGGCATGCGCCACGTACGGGGACGCCAGCGCGTCGATCATGCCCGCGCGCACCAGCCGGACCAGGGAGCACACGGGCCGGGCCAACAGGACGAGGACGGGCAGGACGAGCACTCCCGGATGCGCGAGCAGGTCGGCGCCGTGACCGACCGCCGTCGGCGGCAGCCAGCCCAGCCGCAGCGCGAACACCGTGACCAGCAGCACCCCCAGGGCGAACTCGGGCACCGCGTACACCGCGAGCGTCACCGAGCTGATCAGCCGGTCCGCCAGCCGTCCCTCGTACCGTGCGGCCAGCACGCCCAGCCCCAGGCCGGCCGGCACCAGCAGCACCACGGTGAGCGCGGTCAGCAGCAGGGTGGGGCCGAAGCCGTCGACGAGGTACCACGTCACCGGGCGCCCGGACGTCAGCGAGGTCCCGAGGTCCCCGTGGAGCAGGCCCGCGGCCCAGTCCACCAGCCGCTCCCACGCGGGCCGGTCCAGCTCCATCGCCGTACGGATCGCCTCGATCCGGGCCGGGTCCGGCTGGTCACCGGCGAGGGCGACGGCCGCGTCGCCCGGCAGCGCCTCGGTGAGCGCGAAGACCAGCAGCACCACGGCCACGATCTGCGCCACCCCGAGCAGCAGCCGCCGGGCGACGAACGAGCGCAGTCCGCTCACGCCAGCCACACCTTGTCGAACCGCGCCCAGTCCAACGTGTTGGCGGGCGCGTTCGCCTCGACGCCCCGCACCGTGCGGGCGGTTCCGATGATCCAGTCGGCGAACCCCCACACCAGGAACCCGCCCTCGGCGTACAGCCGGCGCTGCATGCGCTCGTACACGGCGGCGCGCTCCTTCGTGTCGCGGGTGGACTGCGCCTGCCGGTACAGCGCGTCGAAGTCCCGGTGCCGCCAGTGGGTGGCGTTGGTCGTGGAATCGGTGAGCAGGCGCTGCGAGATGTGCGCCTCGATCGGCATGGCGCCGGAGCGGTAGCAGCACAGGGTGCCGCCGTCGAGGATGTCGCTCCAGTACGAGTCCTTGCTGCCCATCCGCACGTCGACCGTGACGCCCGCTTGCTTCGCCTGGTCGCGGAAGACGCTCGCGGCCTCGGTGAACCCGGCGGCGACGGCCGAGGTGTCCAGCGTGACGCGCAGGTCCTCGGCGCCGGCCTGCCGGAGCAGGAACCGCGCCTGCTCCAGGTCCTGTTCACGCTGCGGCAGACCGTCCGCGTAGTACTCGTAACCCTTGCCGAACAGGTCGTTGCCCGTCTCGCCGGCGCCGGCCAGCGCGGCGTCGACCAGTTCCTTCCGGTCGGCGATCAGGAAGAACGCCCGCCGCACCCGCACATCGTCGAAGGGCGGCCGGTCGGTCTTCATGCAGAACGCCTGCATGGCGCTGTTCCGCAGCCGCACGATGTCGATCTGCCCCCTGCCCTCGTGGGCGCGTGCCGTCGTCGGGTTCAGCTCGTGCGCGTACTCGACCTGCCCGCCGAGGAGCGCGTTGACCCGCGCCGACTCCTCGTTGGCGACGACGAACTCGATCTCGTCCAGGTACGGCGCGCCGTCCCAGTGGCCGTCGTAGCGGCGGAAGACCGCCGAACGGCCCGGCGCGAACGACACGAACCGGAAGGGACCGGAGCCCACGGGGTCCCGGTCGAAGTCGTCCGCGTGCGCGGGCACGATGTACGCGCCGAACGCGGCCAGTACGTTGGGGAATTCGGCGGTGGGCCGCTTGAGCACGAACTCGACCGACCGCCGGCCCGTGGCCCGGCTCGCCTCCAGGTCGATGGGCTCCAACGACGCCTTCGCGCGGAACGCCTCCCTCGGATCGGCGATCCGGCGGTAACTGTGCAGCACGTCCTCGGCGGTGACCGGACGGCCGTCGTGGAAGGCCGCCTCCCGCAGCGTCACCCGCCAGCGGTCCAGCGTCCTGTTCGGCTCCCAGCGTTCCGCGAGGCGCGGCCGGGCGGCCAGGTCGGGGCCGTAGTCGGCGAGCTTGTCGAAGAGCGCCTTGGCGCGGGCGGCGTCGGCGAACAGATTGGCCCGGTGCGGGTCGAGCGTCTCGCCCGCACCGCCGCCCGCGAACGCGGCGCGCAGCCGCCCGCCCCGCTGCGGCGTGCCGCCCCCCTTGGGATCACCGCCGTCACCGGAGCCGCCGCAGCCGGCGAGCGAGAGCGCGCCGAGCGAGGCGGCGCCCGTGGCGGCGAGGAAGCCGCGACGGCGCAGTCCCGCGAAGCGGGTGTCGGAGGGCAGGGGAGGAACAGAGTCGTCGTGCATGGTCAAGTCCTTCTGTCTGTAGGGGAGCGAGGAGCGGACGTCAGGGCCGGGAGCGACGGGCCACGACGTGCAGTCGGTCGGCGTCGGCGGCGCGGCCGGGCAGAAGACCCTCGCGCCAAGGCGGTTCGGTGCGCGGGCCGGGCCCGTCGTGCAGCTCCAGCACCTCGAAGCCGTGGGCGGTCAGGACGTGGCGCAGCTCCTGCGGGAACAGCAGCCGCCAGGCGGAACGCTCCTCGGCCGGTTCTCCACCGTCGCCCGCGCTCCACACCCGCACCCGGCGCAGAAGCTGCGCCGTACGGTCCACGGTGAGCGTGGTGACGGACCGGTGCACGACGCCCCGCCAGGCGAACTCGGCATCGGCGGGGGAGTCGAGAAGGTCCGTGCGGCCCAGGAAGTACGCGCCGTTGCGCATCTCCGCCACCAGCAGGCCGCCGGGGCTCAGCGCGCGCCGGCAGGAGGAGAGGAAGCGGTCCAGCTGCTCGTTCGTGTGGCAGTACAGCAGCGCGCTGTCCAGGCACACGACGGCGTCGAACGCCTCCGCTCCGAAGTCGAATCCGTGCAGGTCGGCCCGTACGTACTCGGGCCCCGGATGGTGCGTGCGGGCGTACGCGAGCATCGGCTCGGACAGGTCGGCCCCGGTCACCCGGCGGCCCGCCGCGTGCAGACGGCCGGCGTCGCGGCCGGTGCCGCAGCCCATGTCCAGCACACGCGGTCCCGCGCCGTGCCGCCGCAGACAGTCCTCCGCCCATCGCCCGGCGAGGCGCTCGGGATCGGGGAAGCGGGCCTCGTACAGCTCGGGCCGGTCCGTGAGGAGCGTGCGGGCACGTCCGTTCGCTTCAAGAGCCATGTGGATGTCCCCTCCCTCAGACCGTCGCCGGCACGGCGGGTTCCGACGGCGCCGGCAGCGATCCCAGCCGTCGCAGCCACGCCACCCCGAGCGCCGACACCAGCCCGAACAGGGCACAGCACACCCACGGCAGCCAGTCCGTCCCGGCCCGTCCACCGGTGTCCATGGCCCATCCGACGACGGTGTTGCCCACCGCCGCGGCCACGCCCGAGACGACGTAGAACACCCCGAAGTAGGTGCCGGTGAGCCCGGGGCGGCCGTAGGCGGGGATCAGCTCCATCACGAACGGCTGCGCCACCATCACCCCCAGGCTCAGCAGCAGCGCGCCGGCCAGCACGGGCAGCACACGCAGCACCCCGTCCACCAGGCCGTCCGGTTGGCCGGAGCCGCTCGCCGTCAGCGCCGGCGGCACGAACGCGACCGCCATCAGACCGAGCCCGGTGACGATCCAGCGCCCCCGCCGCCCGCGCTCCTTGAGGGCGCGGGTGACCCGCAGTTGCAGGGTGAGATGCGCGAGGGTCCCGACGAGCAGGACGAGTCCGGCGGCGCCGTCCCAGCCGGTGGCCTGCCGCGCGCCGTCGGGCAGCAGCAGATACAGCTGGCTCTCCAGGGTGAACATGCCGACCATGGCGAGCGCGAACGCGAGGAACGGCCGGTTCCCGAGCACCTCCCGCCAGTCCGCCGGCACCGAACCGCCGCGGCGCGGCTCCGTCCCACGGGCGGGCAGCACCAGCACCTGGGCGACGGTGAGAACGGCGAAGATCCCGGCGGCCGTCAGCGCCGAGGTGCGGAAGTCCACCAGCAGCAGCGCGCTGCCCAGCAGCGGCCCGACCAGCGCACCGGCCGCCGCGAACATGGTGAACAGGGCGAACGCCTCCGCCTTGCGCCCGTCCGCCTCCTGCGCGATGTAGGCGCGCACGGCGGGGTTGAACAGCGCCCCCGCGAAGCCGCTGAGCACGGAGGCGGCCAGCAGCACCACCAGGCCGTCCCCCCACGCGAACAGGCCGAACCCCAGGGTGCGCAGCGCACACCCGGCGATGATGACGCCCCGCGCACCCAGCCGGTCGGCGGCCGAACCCCCGACCACGAACAACCCCTGCTGGCTCAGGGTGCGCACACCGAGGACGACACCGACGACGGCGGCCGACATGCCGAGGTTCTCGGTGAGGTGGGTGGCGAGGTAGGGGATGAGCAGGTAGAAGCCGGTGTTCACACCGAACTGGTTGACCAGCAGCAACTGGACGGCGAGCGGGAAGCGGCGTATCTCGTGCCAGGTCCTCACGGCGCGCCCACCGCCGCCCGACGCTCAGGACGCACGGTTCGCGGCGCGACGCCCAGCCCGGGCAGGCCACTCGTCCGTACGTACCCGTCCTCGCCGCCGATGCCGGTCCACGGGTCGTGGGCGAGCAGCAGATGGCCGTCGAGGTCGGTCCAGCGGGCCAGTCCCGCGAGATGCACCGCCGGCGCCAGTCCGAGACTGCTGGCGGTGAGGCAGCCCAGCATCAGCTCGGTGCCGCTGCCCGCGATCGTCTCCGCGATGCGCAGGGCGGCGTGCACACCGCCGCACTTGGCGAGCTTCACGTTGACGCCGTGGACGCGCCCGGCGAGCCGGCGGACGTCCTCCAGGCCGACGGCGTCCTCGTCGGCGATCACGGGCAGCGGTGAGCGCGCGGCCAGCGCGGCCAGCCCTTCGGGGTCGCCCGGGGTGACAGGCTGCTCGACGGCCTCGACGCCGAGGTCGGCGAATCGGGGGAGCAGCGCCTCGGCCTGGCGGGGCGTCCACGCGCCGTTCGGGTCGAGCAGCAGGCGGGCGCGGGGCACGGCGTCCCGGACGACCCGCAGCCGCTCGACGTCCTCCTCCGGGTCGGGCAGCCCCGCCTTCAGCTTGAGAACCTCGAAGCCGCTCGCGGTGAGCGCGCGTGCCTGGGCCGCCGCGTCGAGGGCCGAGGTGATGCCGATCGTGCGGGCGGTCGCGGCCACCGGCGCCTGCGGGAGACCGAGCAGCCGGTGCACGGGGCGGCCCGCGCGGATGCCGGCGAGGTCGAGCAGCGCCGCCTCCACGGCGGCCCGTACGGCCGGGGGCGTGGCGCCCCCCGCCAGCTCGCCCGCACGCAGCGACTCCAGGGCGGCGGCGGGGTCCGGGTAACGGCACAGCTCCCGGGAGACGTCGGTGAGGCTGCGGCGCAGAGTCGCCGTGTCGAGGCCGTAGTAGACGCTGGTGACGGCCTCGCCGTGACCGGTGACACCGCCGTGCTCGACGCTCAGCCACACGGCGTCACGGGCGGCCGTCGTGGAACGGGATATGCGCAGCGGCTCGGTGAGTTCGAGCCGCACGGTGCGGGTGGCGGCCTTCACGGGGTCCTCCCTGCGGGCGGTGCGGTCTTCAGCGGATCGGTGACGCGGGTGCAGCGCGCCCAGCCGGTGGCCTCGGTCGCACGCGGGTGCGGGATCTCCATGGGCCGGGTGGCAGCGGCGGCGAGGTCGAGGCCGTGCGCGGCGGTGAAGTCGTCGTCGTAGACCGTGCCGAGGTAGCGGTGCGGACCGTCGGGGAAGACCGTCGCGACGACCGCGCCCGGATGGACGCGGGCCGCCCAGGCGGCGACACGGGCCGCGGCGCCGGTGCTCCAGCCGCCGCTCACGAAACTCTCCGAGGCGAGCCGCCGGCAGCTGTCCACCGCCTCCGCCGGGCCGACCCAGTGCACCTCGTCGAACGCGTCGTAGTGGACGTTGCGCGGGTGGATGCTGCTGCCCAGCCCACGCATCAGCCGGGGCCGGGCGGGCTGTCCGAAGATCGTGGAGCCGGTGGCGTCCACGCCGATCAGCCGCAGCCGGGGCCAGTGCCGGCGCAGCGGACCGATGATGCCCGCGCTGTGTCCGCCGGTGCCGACGCTGCACACCAGGACGTCCAGATGGTCGAGCTGCACGGCGAGTTCGGCGGCGAGGGAGGCGTAACCGGCGCTGTTGCCCGGGTTGTTGTACTGGTCGGGCCAGTAGGCGCCAGGCAGCTCGGCCAGCAGCTCCCTCAGCCGGGCCAGCCGCGCGGCCTGCCAGCCGCCCCGGACCGCGGGACGGTCCACGATCTCCAGCCGCACCCCGTGCGCCCGCAGCAACCGCCGCATGGACGGCTCGAGTTCGCCGTCGCCGACCAGGACGACGGGATGGCCGAGGGCCTGCCCGGCGAAGGCGAGTCCGAGGCCGAGCGTGCCGGACGTGGACTCCACCACCGGGGCGCCCGGCCGCAGCACGCCCCGCTCACGGGCGTCCAGCAGCATCGACACGGCGGGCCGCGCCTTCATCCCGCCGGCCGCGAGCCCTTCGAGCTTGGCCCAGAACCCGGGGTGCGGATCCGGCAGGCCCGCCGTGACCCGCACGACGGGAGTGCGTCCCAGCAGGGACAGCAGTTCCGGCCGCGCGACGGGCCGGGCGGGGGGAGCGACGGCGGCGGTCACCGCACACCCCCTCGGTACAGGTGCAGCGTGCTCGGACCGCCGTCCAGCCAGAAGAAGGGATACGGCTCCGCGCACACCGCGCTCACTCCGTGCCCCAGGAAGCGGGGCAGCACGGCGCTGCCCGTCTGCGCGAACATCACCAGCTGCTTGCCGTGCTCCAGCGCGTGCCGCCGCAACGGCTCGAACGTGCCGTTGCCCAGCGTCATCCCGGACACCAGCAGAGCGTCGCACCGGTGCGCCTCGGCGAGCGCGTCGGTGACGACGGTCTCGCCCCACTCGGTGACTCCGCCCTTGAAGTCGCACGGGACGTAGGCCAGTGAGCGGGCGCGCAGGGCCTCCAGCAGTGAGTTGACCACCCCGACCACCAGGACGGTGGCCCCTGCCGGCAGGTCCAGCAGCCCGACGACCGCCCGCGCCCGCGCGCGGGACTTCTCCAGCGAGGTCCCGGCGGGCACGGTCACGGGCCGGGCGCCGTGTGCCGGGGTGTGCGGAGCGACGTGCATCAGGTAGGCGTCCGGCGCGGCCACCCGCACCGGCGTCAGCGGATGGCGCAGAAGCCGGTCCACGCTCGCCCCGGCGCACTCCTCGACCACGTCGTCGTCCAGCGCACCGGGCTCCACCGCGCAGCTGCCGACGGCCGCACCGACGCGCAGCCCCAGCACCTCGTTCCGGTAACCGGTGCCCCGCCCGTCGTGCCGTACGGCCTGCCGGGTCGTGAAGGCCACGGCCACCCGCAGCCCCGCCGGATCCGGGCCGGACTCCCCGTCCCGGGCGCGCGCCGACAGAGTCTCGTACGTCATCGTGCCCACGGACGTCGAGCGGACGGCGGTCATCGGATCACCAGCCCCGACCGCAGCGCCGCGAGCAGACCCTCGACCCGGTCACGGGCCCCCGCCCCCTCGGTGTCGCCCGCCATGACGTGCCCGAGGTACTCGTTGTTGCTGCCCGCCGCCCGCACCTGCCTGCCTGGCTCGGCGAGCTCCGCCTCCAGCACGTCCGGCTCGTTCCACAGCCCGGTGTCGTCCAGGCGCTCGAGCGTGCCCGTGGTCTCCGGGACGAGGAAACCGATCGCGGCGGACCGCAGTCCGGTGTCCGCGCGCCGCAGGTCGGGCGCCCGGCCCAGCGACACGTCGACGAACGCCGCGACCAGGTCGGTACCGGTGACATGGCGGACGAGTTCGGTGATGCGGTTGCCGGCCGGCCGCGGATTGACCTCGACCACGCGCGGACCGGCCGACGTCAGCTTGATCTCCGTGTGCGCCACGACCCCCTCGGTGAGCCCCAGCGCCTTGAGCGCGTCCAGCGCGGTCCGTACGACGTCCTCCGCCTCGGCGGCCGGCAGCGCGGCGGGGAACATATGACCGGTCTCGATGAACGCGGGTGCGCCGCCGATGCTCTTGTCGGTCACCCCGACCACCAGTACCGCGCCCGCGTGGGACACGGTCTCGACACTCACCTCCGGCCCGTCCAGGAGCTCCTCCAGCAGCACCGCCGGTGCGCGCCGCTGCCCCCGTGCGTTGACCGGGAAGTCGGCCATCGCCCTTACGGCGGCGGCGAGTTGAGCTTCGTCGTCGACCCGCCGCACCAACATGCCCGCGCACAGGTCGACGGGCTTGACGACCAGCGGGTAGCCGATGTCCCGCGCGGCCGCCGCCAGTTCGGCCCACTCCTCGTGGACGGCGAACCGAGGGCCCGGCACGCCCGCCTCGTCCAGCACGCGGCGGGTGGCGTCCTTGCGGCAGGCGTTCCGTACGGCCTCGGCGTCCGGCGCGGGCAGACCCAGGCGCTCGGCGGCCAGCGCGGCCGTCGGCAGGTAGTAGTCGCAGGAGGTCAGGACGCCGTCGAATCCGAGGACCTCGTGCAGCCGTTCCACGTACGGCAGCAGGGACGCCGGGTCGTTGGTGTCCGCCGTGACCACGTTGCGCGCCCCGAGCAGCGGGTGCGCCGCGCCCTCGGGCGCCGTGCGCAAGTAGTGGTGCAGGTCGCGGGTGAGAAAGGTGAATGTGTGGCCGCCCTCCTGTATCGCCCGCGGCAGCAGCCTGCTCATCGATCCGACCCAGCTCTCGACCACCAGCAGATGAGCCACAACTCCCCTTTTCGTGCCCTGCCCTGAGGCTTTCGTGCCCTGCCCCGGGGCGCGGTTGCGATGGCGGGGCAGCCCGGGAGGACCCCTCAGGGCGAGGGGCCGGGCTGCGCCGAAGACACGATAACGGTAATCATTTTCAATGTCAGCCGTCGAACCGGTCGCCGTCGAGACCGGGAAAAGAGAGACGGCCGGGTCAGGTGGGGGCCCTGACCCGGCCGTGCGTCGCCGGGGGGATCAGTCGGTGCGCCCGCGCAGCAGCGCGAGCTCGTGGTTCAGCTCGGTGAGGAAGCGGATGACCACGCGCAGCTCCTCGACCGTGAAGTGCTCGCGGGCCGCGTCGGTGCTGCGGGCGAGCGGCTGGAAGTACTCGCGCGCCAGGCCCTTGGCCCGGTCCTCGTACTCCAGATGCACCACACGGCGGTCGTCGGCCGCCCGGACACGCCGGATGTGACCCGCCCGCTCCAGCCTGTCCAGGCATGCTGTCATCGCGCCGGAGGTGAGGTTGAGCTGCTTGCGCAGACGGCCGGGTGTCATGGGTGTGTCAGGTCCGCCGCCGTCGAGGATCGCGATCAGGGCGAGCATGTCGGTGTGGTGCAGACCGTGCGCCTGAGCGAACTCCTGGACGATGCGGTTGAACTCGCCGGTCATCCGGCGGAGTTGCACCGCAAATGACTGCAGCCCTGTCGGGCACTCCTCCGGCGGAGGAGGTGCGGGGGTTTGTGAGCCGCTCATGCGGCCAGTATAAGATCACTCGATGATTGACATAATCGATCGTTGACATACTCGCTTCGCGCCCTAGGAACCCACATGACAACCGCACCACGCCGGGCCCGGTGGCTCGTCCCGCTCGCTCTGTTGATCGTCTGGCTCGGCGTGGGAGGGATGCTCGGCCCGTACGCGGGGAAACTGGGCGAGGTGGCCACCAACGACCAGGCCTCCTTCCTGCCCCAGAGCGCCGAGTCCACACAGGTGCTCGACGAGCGGAAGAAGTTCGACCAGCAGGAGACGCTGCCCGCGATCGTCGTGTGGACCGCGGACGGCGAGCGGATCACCGATGCCCAGACCGCGGCGGCCACCCGCGCGGTCGCCGGGCTCGCCGGCGAACCCGGCGTCGTCGGCGAGCCCTCGCCGGCGTTCCCCTCCGAGGACGGCAAGGCCCTGCAGTCGGTGGTGCAGGTGGAGCCCGACCTCGGTGAAGGGCTGGCCGACGTCATCGACGAGGTGCGCGAGACCGCGGGCGGCGTCGAGGGCACCACCGCCGAGGTGGCGGGCCCCGCGGCCAGCCAGGTCGATCTGTCGGACGCGTTCGCCGGCATCGACGGACTGCTGCTCGGCGTGGCCCTCGCCGCCGTGCTGCTGATCCTGCTGCTGGTCTACCGCAGTGTCCTGCTGCCCTTCGTCATCATCCTCGGCTCCGTCTTCGCGCTCGGTCTGGCCTGCGCGGTCGTCTACGTCCTCGCCGACCACGACGTGGTGCGCGTCGACGGCCAGGTCCAGGGCATCCTGTCCATCCTCGTGATCGGCGCCGCCACCGACTACGCCCTGCTCCTCGCCGCCCGCTTCCGCGAGGAACTCGCCGTGCGCGGCGACCGGTTCGCCGCCGCGCTCGCCGCCGTACGCCGGTCCTTCGGCGCCATCACCGCAAGCGCGGCCACCGTCGCCCTCGGCCTGCTGACCCTGCTCGTCAGCGACCTCACCAACAACCGCGCCCTCGGGCCGGTCGGCGCCATCGGCATCGTGTGCTCGGTGCTCTCCGCGCTCACCTTCCTGCCGGCCGCCCTCGCCCTGCTGGGCCGCAGCGCGTACTGGCCCGCCAAGCCCAAGGCGTCGGACGCGACCGTCGAGGGGCACAGCGTGTGGCGCCGCGTCGCCGCGACCGTCGACCGCAAGCCGCGCCGCGTGTGGGCGGTGACCGCGCTGGTCCTGGCCGTCTTCGCGGCCTTCGCCCCGTCCCTGTCCGCCAAGGGCACCCCGCTCGACGAGATCTTCGTCAACGACGCGCCGTCGGTCGCCGCGCAGGAGACGCTCGGCGAGCACTTCCCCGGCGGGGCCGGCAACCCGGCCGTCATCCTCGCGAACGCCGACCGGCTCGACGAGGTCACGGCGGCCGCGAACAGGACCGAGGGAGTGGCCGCCGCCGCGCCCGTCTCCGCCTCCGGGCGGCCCGGTGCCGGTGAGCCGCTGGTCGTCGACGGGCGGGTACGCATCGACGCCACGCTGGAGGCCGCGGCCGACAGCGACGCCGCGAAGCAGGCCGTCGAGCGGCTCCGCGACAACGTGCACGGCGTCTCCGGCGCCGACGCGCTCGTCGGCGGCTACACCGCCCAGCAGGTCGACACCCAGCAGACCGCCTCCGACGACCGCACGCTGATCGTGCCGATCGTCCTCGTCGTCATCCTGCTGATCCTCGTCCTGCTGCTGCGGTCCGTGCTCGTGCCCGTGCTGCTGGTCGCGACCGTGGCGCTCAACTTCCTCGCCACGCTCGGCGTGTCCGCGCTGGTCTTCGAGCACCTCTTCGGCTTCAGCGGCACGGACGCGTCGGTCCCGCTGTACGGCTTCGTGTTCCTGGTCGCCCTGGGCGTCGACTACAACATCTTCCTGATGTCCCGCGTCCGCGAGGAGGCGCTGACCCACGGCACCCGCCAGGGCGTCCTGCGCGGCCTCACCACCACCGGCGGCGTCATCACCTCGGCCGGCGTGGTCCTCGCCGCGACCTTCGCCGCGCTGATGGTGATTCCCCTGGCCTTCCTGGTCCAGATCGCCTTCATCGTCGCCTTCGGCGTCCTCCTCGACACCCTGGTCGTGCGGTCCCTGCTGGTCCCGGCCCTGGTGATCGACATCGGCCCCAAGGCCTGGTGGCCGGGAGCGCTGTCCCGCCCGACGTCCGGGGAAGGAAAGGACGCGCCGGCACCGGAACGCGCGTGAGGCGACGCCGAACCGGGCGGGCAGCCACCTGGCTGCCCGCCGAGGACGACGACCCGCCTCGCCAGCGTGAAGCACGTCCTGCGGGCGACTGGCCGCTGGGCGCATCACGGGCCGTCGACCGCTGACTCAGCGGTCGACGGCTCGACGCGTCCGGCCCTGCTCCGTCACATCGACTGGTCCTTCGCGCAGGCGGCGGCAGGCGTCTCCTGCCCCGCCGACCGGTCGCCGCCGCCCACCGACGACAGCACCACCTTCGACGCCCGCCTGTCCCGGTCCAGGTAGCCGCCCGTCGCCGCGAGGGCGAGGCCGACGACCGCCAGGGCGGCGCCGACCAGCGTGGGGGAGGACCAGCCCCAGCCGGCCGCGATGACCAGGCCGCCCAGCCACGCGCCCCCCGCGTTCGCCAGGTTGAAGGCGGAGTGGTTGGACGCGGCGGCCATGGTCGGAGCCTCGTGCGCCTTGGCCATCAGCAGCATCTGCACCGGCGTGGTGATCAGCGAGCTCAGACCGCCCGTGATCGTGATGACGATCAGCGCGGGCACCAGGTGACCGATGACGAAGTGCAACGTCACCAGCGCCGCGGCGAGCAGCGCGAAACCGCCGTACAGGGTCGGGCGCAGCGCCCGGTCGGTCAGTGGGCCGGCGACGAGCGTGCCCAGCGTCATGCCGACGCCGAACAGCGCGAGGACCAGGGTCGTGGACGAGTCCGAGATCCCCGTCAGGTGGGTCAGCATCGGCACGAGATAGCTGTACATCGCGAAGAAGCCGCCGAACCCGACGACCGCCGTGACCAGACCCAGCAGCACCTGCTTGTTCTTCATCGCACGCAGTTCGTGCAGCACACCCGCCTGCTCGCCCCGCGGCTGATGCGGGACGAGCCGCACCAGCGCCGCGAGAGCGAGCACGCCGATGACGGCCACCGCCGCGTACGCGAACCGCCAGCCCAGCTGCTGCCCGAGCGCGGTCCCGGCCGGGACACCGACGATGTTGGCGACCGTGAGACCGAGGAACATCATCGACACCGCGCGGGCCGCCCGGTCCGGCGCGACCAGCTTGGAGGCGACCACCGCGCCGACCCCGAACAGCGCCCCATGCGGCAGCCCCGCCAGAACGCGCGCCGCGAACAGCAGCTCGAAGTTCGGCGCGAGCGCCGAGGCCACGTTCCCGACGACGAACAGGCCCGTGAGCATCAGCAGCAGCCGCTTGTGCGGCACCCGCGCGCCGATCGCCGTCAGCAGCGGCGCACCGATCACCACGCCCAGCGCGTAGGCGGAGACAACGTTGCCCGCGGCCGGCACGGACACCGCCAGACCGTCGGCGATCTGGGGGAGCAGCCCCATGGAGACGAACTCGGTCGTACCGATGCCGAACGCGACGACGGCCAGGGCGAACAAAGCCAAGGGCATGGCAGAGGGAAACCTTCCGAGTGGGAGCCGGGTGAGGGCGCACACCGCTGGGCACCGCGGTCACCGGTTCTCGTCCGGTGGCAACGGTGCGTCGTCGGTATGGGCGGTCCGGCGCCGGTCCTCGTCGTCCGGGCGTGGTTGCCGCGTGCACCAGCCTGCCAGATCCGCCTACGGGTGGTGAAACCGGGCGGCCGCAATCCCGGCCCCCCGCGCCTGTCCCACCTCTACAGCGCGTGGACGCCGTGCAGCACCCCCAGCAGACGCGTCACCGCCTCCGCGACGGCATCGCGGGCCGGGCCGAGGTACTTGCGCGGATCCACGGCCGACGGATGGGACTCCAAGTACGTCCGCGCAGCCGCGGTGAACTGCTTGTTCAGGTGGGTCGACACGTTGACCTTCGTCATCCCGGTCGCCACCGCCCGGGCCAGCTCCGCGTCCGCCACCCCCGACGAGCCGTGCAGCACCAGAGGCACGCCCACCGCGTCGCGGAGCGCCGCGATGAGCGGGAAGTCCAGCACGGCGTCCCGCGTGGTCATGGCGTGCGAGCTGCCCACCGCCACGGCCAGCGCGTCGACCCCGGTGGCGGCGACGAAGTCCCGCGCCTGAGGCGGATCGGTCCGCACCCCGGGCGCGTGCGCCCCGTCCTTCCCGCCGACCTCACCCAGCTCCGCCTCCACCCACACGTCCCGGGCGTGGCAGTACTCGGCGACCTCGCGGGTCGCCCGGAGATTCTCCTTGTAGGGCAGCGTGGAGGCGTCGAACATCACGGACGAGAAGCCGAGCCGTACGGCCTCGTGCACGAGGTTCACGGACTCCGCGTGGTCGAGGTGCACGGCGACGGGGACGAGCGCGGCACGCGCGACGGCGAGCGTCGCCAGCCCGATCGGCTCGAGGCCGCCGTGGTAGCGGGCGGTGTTCTCGCTGATCTGCAGGATCACCGGACGGCCCGCGGCCTCCGCGCCGGCGACGATCGCCTCGGCGTGCTCGAGCTGCACCACGTTGAACGCCCCGGCACCGACGCCGGCGCGGGCGGCGGGGCCGACGATCTCGTCAGTGGGGCTGAGGGGCATGGACGTCCTCCTCGGTCACGGTGGTCCGGAAGCGTTCGCAGGCGGCGGTGTCGGCGGCGCCCGCCCCGGTGGGATCGCCGGCCGGCCGCTCGGGCGGTACGGCCCACAGGCGGGCGTCAGGCGCGACGGCCAGGAGTCCGCCGGGGCCGGAGCCCGCCGGCTCAGGCACGACCGTCCTCGAGGACGACGGACCGCGTGAGGTTCCGGGGCCGGTCCGGGTCGTGGCCGCGCGCCTCCGCGCAGACCACGGCGAGCCGCTGGGCGCGGATCAGGTCGGCGAGCGGATCCAGGCTGCCGGCCACGCCGGTGGAGTCCGCGACCAGGGTGCCGCCGACCCGGTCGACGTCGCCGGCCAGCCCTTCCGGAAGCCGCCCGAACGCCCACGTCACGCGCCCGGGACCGGTGATGCTGATCGGGCCGTGGCGGTACTCCATCGCCGGGTACGCCTCCGTCCAGGCGCCCGCCGCCTCCCGCATCTTCAGCGCGGCCTCCAGCGCCAGCCCGCACGTCCATCCCGTGCCGAGGAACGTGAACTGCTCCGCGCCCGGCACGGCCGCGTCCAGCGGCTCGCTCACCGCCCGTTCGGCGTCCCGGACCGCGTCGTCCAGCGGCAGGACACCGGCGGGCAGGGCGTTCTCCGACTCCAGGTGGGCGCGCAGAAGGGCCAGGTTGGCGGTGGCGAAGCGGGTCTGGACGACCGACTCCTCGTCCGCGAAGTCCAGGACGGCCACGGCGTCGGCCGCCCGCATGACCGGGGTGTCCGGGTCGGCGGTGACGGCGCCTGTCGCCACGGTGCCCTTGAGCCGGTGCAGCAGGTCGAGCACCTCGGTGGTGGTCCCCGACCGGGTGATGGCGAGCACCCGGTCGTAGCGCCGGCCGACGGGGAACTCCGAGGCGGCGAAGGCGTCGGTCTCCCCGTGGCCGCCGGTCTCGCGCAGCACGGCGTAGGACTGGGCCATGAACCAGGAGGTGCCGCAGCCGACGACGGCGACGCGCTCGCCCCGCCTCGGCAGCGCCGACGCCTGGCGCGGCAGGGACGCGGCGGCCTGACGCCACACGGCGGGCTGGGACGCGATCTCGGCGGAGGTGCGGGACGAACCGATGGCGGACAAGGCGATGTGCTCCTTCGGGAACGAGGGAGGGGGTTACGACGCGGAGTAATGCGTGAACATGCTCAGTCTATGAGATTTATGAGCAGGAACGAGCATCTGTTGCCGAAGACGTGTGCTCAGACGGCGTTGATGCGCGCGGAGTGACGATGCCGCGCGTCCCTTACCGTGTCCGGAGCGCAGTACCGAGGCCGAGGGAGTCCCACACATGTCCAAGCACGATCGCTGGAGCAAGCTGCTGGAACTGCTGGCCGGCGAGGGCAGGATCGAGGTCGACGACGCGGCCGCCGCACTCGACGTCTCCCCGGCCACCATCCGCCGCGACCTCGACGAGCTCGCCGAGCAGCAGATGCTCGTCCGCACCCGCGGCGGCGCCATCGCGCACGGCGTCTCCTACGAACTGCCCCTGCGCTACAAGTCCTCCCGGCACGCCTCCGAGAAACAGCGCATCGCCACCGCCGTCGCCGGGATGATCGCCGACGGTGACGTGGTGGGCCTCAACGGCGGCACCACCACCACCGAGGTGGCCCGCGCCCTGGCCCTCAGGGCGGGCAGCCGCGAGGGGCGGGGGCGCCGCGACCCGGCCGAGGCGTCGGCGCCCGCCTTCACGGTCGTCACCAACGCCCTGAACATCGCCGGCGAGCTCGCGGTACGCCCCCAGGTGAAGATCGTGGTCACCGGCGGCGTCGCCCGCCCCCAGACGTACGAACTCGTCGGACCGCTCACCGTGGGCGTCCTCAACGAGGTCGTCCTCGACGTCGCGGTCCTCGGAGTCGACGGCGTGGACCCGGAGCTGGGGCTGATGACCCACCAGGAGGACGAGGCCGCCGTCAGCCGCCTCTTCGCCGAACGGGCGCGCCGCGTCATCGTGGTCACCGACTCCTCCAAGATGGGCCGGCGCGCCTTCGCCCGGATCTGCGGCCTGGACCGCGTCGACGTGCTGGTGACCGACTCCGGCCTGCCCGCCGAGACGGCCGCCCGCCTCACCGACGCGGGCATCAAGGTCCACGCCGTCTGACGGTCCCGCGCCCTACGGAGCGACGGCCGTCGCGAAGACGTGGACGTTCCCGTTGGACGGCAGCACCACGAAACGACCGCCCAGCGTGATCGCCTGACCGGCGGACGGGACCCCTTCGGCCGGTGGTCCGGAGCGCCGCTCACGCGACGGGAGGCATGGCCGACTCACGGGAGTCCAGACCCACGCGGAGGTTGACCCAGGAGCCGCGCGTGAAGTCCGGGTACGCCACCGGACGGCCGCCGGCGGCAAGGGACTTGACGCTCAGCGGCACCGGCGCGCACCAGGCGGCGGAGTCGTAGACGTCGATGTCGGGCACCAGACCGGCCCGCATCAGCTGCACCGTGCGCCACTGGAGCACGTAGTCCATGCCGCCGTGGCCGCCGTTGTTCGCCGCGTCGTCGCCGATCTTCTTCCACAGCCAGTGGTCGAACTCCTTGCGGTAGGAGTCGAAGTCGCGCCAGGAGTGCCCGCTGTGGTCCGGCTCGACGTAGATCCGGCCCCCGGTCGCCGACGTCCCCGCGTAGTCCTCGAAGATCCCGCGGCTGCCCGCCAGACTGTTGATCCTGCTGTATGGCCGGGGCGAACTCACGTCGTGCTCCGCCCGGATGACCCGCCCCATGGCGGTGTCGATCAGACAGGTGACGAGGTCGCCGTTGATGTAGGTCTCCTTCCACGAGGGATGGGACCGGTCGACGAAACGCTCCCGGTAGTCGGCGAGCCCCTTCGGCTCGGTGGAGGTCGCCCGCAGCACGGTCATCCGGTCGCCGCGGTTGATGTCCATCGCGGCGGCGACCGGCGCCAGCCCGTGCATCGGGTAGAACGACGCGGTGCTCCGGGTGTGCCACAGCCGCCGCCAGGAGTCGGTGTAGTACGTGTCGGAGAACAGCAGCTCCCGCAGGTCGTGCAGATAGCCGCCGTGGCCGTTGGTGACGTCGCCGAACAGCCCGTCGTGCGCCATCTTCAGCATGGCCAGCTCGTTGCGGCCGTAGGAGCAGTTCTCCGACAGCATCAGGTGCCGGCGGGTGCGCTCGGAGGTGTCGACGAGGTCCCACAGTTCTTCCAGCTCGGTGGCGACGGGCAGTTCGACGATCGCGTGCTTGCCCGCCTCCAGGGCGGCCTTGCCCTGCCGGTGGTGGAACTCCCAGGGCGTGGCGATGTACACGAGGTCGATGTCGTCCCGCTTCACCATCTGCGCGTAGGCGTCCGCGGAGCCGCCGTACTCGGCGGGACGCGGCTTGCCCAGGGCGACCAGCCGGTTCGCCACGGAGGTGGCGCGGCCGGCGCGGATGTCGCAGACGGCGGTCACCCGGCATCCGGGGACGGCGGCCCAGCCCTCGGCCATCCCGGACCCGCGGTTGCCGAGACCGATCATGCCCACGCGGACGGTCCGATGGACGTCGAACGGCACGTCGGTCATCGAGCGCTGACCGCGCCGTCGCGGGGGAGTGTGCACCGGCAGCGGCGCCTCGGCGCCGGCGGCTCCGGCAGCCGGAGCGGCGTACGCCGCTCCGACACCGGTGACCGCGGCACCGGTGGCCAGCGCACCTCCCAGGAGCAATCGGCGGGAAACAGCGGGAAGTCCGGGCATGAGTGAACGCTCCTTCGATCCGACGACCGGGCATCACTGGCGGCATCGACTTTCGCGGGAGCGACAGAGACATGTCAATAGATGCTCGAAGAGTCGCCACTTCGAGCAGGAAAACGCAAGCAGTCCGCCGCGGACCGGTCCGTCACCTGTTCAGCGCGGGCTCCTGCCGTCGACCGAGCCGAGGAACTCGACCGCCCGCCGCGTCAGGAGCGCGGTGGCGTCGGGGTCGTGGGACGGCAGCGAGGGATCCGCGAACAGGTGCCGGTCCCCGGGATACAGGAACAACTCGGCGTCGGCGGCCTCCGCGACCAGCGCGCGGGCGGCCTCGGCGTCCTCGGCGAAGAAGGGATCGTCCTCCATCGCGTGCACCTGCACCGGGACCTGTCCGGGCCAGGCCGCACCGAACTCGGACACCGGGATGCAGGCGTGCATCAGCAGGGCGCCCCGCGCCCCGTCCCGTGTCTGCGCCAGTTTCTGCGCGGGCACCGCCCCGAGTGAGAAACCGGCGTAGACGACGTCCCGCGGAAGCGGACCGGCCGCGCGCACGCCGCGCGCGGCGATCTCGCCGAACCCGACCTGTCCGGCGAACTGCGCGCCCTCGTCCAGGGAGTCGAAGGTGCGCCCGTCGAACAGGTCGGGTGTGTGAACGGTGTGTCCCGCGGCCCGGAGTCCGTCGGCGAAGGCGACCACCCCAGGGGTCAGCCCTTGTACGTGATGGAACAGTACGACCTCTGCCATGCCGGACTCCTTGCTCGTGGCCGCGGAAGCTGCGAGCGCTCAGAGTAATCGAAAACAGTCGAACATTACCCGGTTTCCAGAAACCCGCGCCGACCCGCCGCACACGGGACGACGGCTCGTCGCGTCACGCGGCCTCGACGGGCAGCCACAGCTCGCAGGTGGCGGTGCTGAAGTCGTCGGCCCGCTCGAGGATCGCGACGATCGAAGGGCCCGGACGCAGCCGCCACGGGTTGGACGGGAACCACTCGGTCGCGGTCGCCGCCCAGGCGGTCTGCAGGGCCTGCGGGTGCGGCCCGCTGGTACGGAACACCGCCCACATGCCCGCCGGCGCCTCGATGGCGTCGAGCCCGTCCGGCACCGGCGTGCCACCGCCGACGGCGACCCCGTGGAGGTAGGTCAGCTCGGTGCCCTCCCGCCCGTCCGGGTCGGCGCCGTCGGTGACCTGGAGCAGGCCGGCCGGCTCGGCGTCGCTGAGAGCCTTCAGACGCTGGTGCTCCTCCGGAGGGATGGCGGCGACGTGCTGCTGGATGTGCGGGTTGACTCCGTGGTGGATGAGCGGGACCCGGGTGGAGTGTCCGACCAGGCGGAACGCGGGGCGGTCGACGAGGCGGGTGTCCATGGGAGTACTCCCTTCGACGGTCAGGCGGAACCTGAGCTGCGGTTGTGTACGCAAGGGGCCTCCGTCGCGGCGCACCTCCGCGGGACCGGCGCCGTGAACCGCCCGGAACGCACGTCCGAACGCCTCCCGGGAGCCGTACCCGTGCCGGACGGCGATCTCCAGCAGGTCCTCCTCGCCCCGGACGACGTCACCGGCGGCGACGGTCATCCGCCGCCTCCGCACGTACTCCGACAGCGGCATGCCTGCCAGCGACGAGAACATCCGGCGCAGGTGGTACTCGGTGGTCCCGAGCCCCGCGGCCAGCCCTTCGATGTCGAGCTCCTCGGTGAGGTGTTCCTCGACGAGATCGACGAGCTGGTTGAGTGCCGAGATCATGAGGCCTCCTTTCGCCTTCAACCCTGGCAGCGGACCCCCTGACCAGGCCCGACCGCTGCGAACCGATCCGATCACGCGCGACCGCGTTCAGGGCGTGGCACCGCGTGGGCCGTTCAGTGCTCGCAGAGCGAGAACTCCCGCTCGTACATCTGCTCGTTGTGCTCGTCGACGAAGAACTTCCGTTCCTTCATCAGCTCTTCGCGGTAGGCCTTGGCCTCCTCGAGCGTCATGGTCGACGTCTCGGCCCACGGCTGCTGAGGCGGCACGTCGGACGTGGAGACGATCGTGTGCGACGGGTCGACCAGGAAGAACGCGAGGATCTTGCGGTGACCTGGCCGAGTGGGGTCCTGGAGGCGGAACGGGCTGACCCGGTGCTGCAGGATGTTCGGGAAGGCCAGGCAGCGTCCCGCCGGAGTGGCCGCCGATCCGAGCAGCTGGTTGAGGGAGCCCTCGTCCTCCAGGCCGTACACCTCCCGCATGCCGTTGTGGTCGTTCTGCGCGTACTCGGGATCGTCGAGCGCCGTCCGGAAACCGAGCCGGCTCTCGGTGATGTTCTCGCTGTCCCAGTAGTAGAGGCCGGTCGAGACGATCCGCTCGTTGAGCATGCCCTCGACGTGCCAGGATCCGCCCGCGTACTCGGGCTTGTCCGGGGTCAGGTGGATGGTGGCGAGCTTGACGATCACTTGCAGCCGCCGCCCACGCAGGCTCACCCGGTCGGAACCCTCGGGCACCTGGGGCGGGGTGAACGCCGGGGCGTCGGGGAGGATGGGCCGGCGGTCGTCCCACCACTTCTCCTCCGCCTCCTCCCACGCCTCGTAAGCCTTCCCGTACGACTCCTCGTCAGCGAAGTCGTCCTCCTCAGGCTCCGGGACGTCGTACTCGTCGGACTCGTACCACCTGTAGGGATCGACGGTGATGCGCAGGGGACGCGGATGACGCAGATCGGTGAGGACGTTCTCCCACAGCGGCAGCATGCGGGCGAGCAGCTCCGGCAGTACGGCGGCGAGGTCACGGTGCTTCTCGGGGTGCACGTTGTTCACGTACGAGCGGAAGCTCACCCGGCCGTCGTCGTCCACGTCGACGTCCGTGGGCAGCCACTGGAACTTCTCCGAGAACTCGTACCGCGAGAAATGGTCCGTCGGATTCTCCCAGGCCCGCTCGGGCGCCCCGCTCACCTCCCGTACGAGGCAGAACAGCGAGGGATGCACAAGGTCGAGCACCTGGCCGTCGGACCCGGGATGCCAGTCACGTTCCTCCTCGGGCACCTCCTCCAGCACCCGCACCGCCTCCCGCAGCCGTGCCCGGAGCGTGTCGTCGACGAGCGCGTCGGACTGCCACACCCCGTCCACGGCCGACACCTCCGCACCGGTCCGCTCGTCCCGCAGCGCCGCATAGTGCGCGAGCTCGTCGAGCACGTACCGCACCTGCGCCTCGGTCATGCCTTGAGCCGCCGCTTCCTCGGCCCACCGCGCGACGATGCCGGCATCGCACATCTTCTCGAACCACCGCGGTTTCGACCGCAGTTGCGCGCTGCACCGCATCATCTCGATCTCCCGCAGCGTCCGAGGCCTGGCGGACGTCGAGGAACGGCTTGCCAGAAACGGCAACGGAAAAGCGGTCATCCCAGTCAATTCTCTTGACCCTCCCGGTCGGTACGAGCGCCGGGAACATTACGGCAGCGGACTGACAACGCTGACGGGCCCACGCGTCGGGCCACGATAGGAACCTGCTGGTCATCTCTCAGCGATGCGGCTGGCAGGAACAGTGCCGACTCGGCGGTGAAGACGGCCCGGTGGAGAAGCGTGCCTCGCGCCAGGGCAGAAGCAGAGCGCTCGCCATGCACAGCAGGCCGGCGATGAGCAGGGCACCGCGTACCCCCGCTGTGGCGGCGATGAGACCACCGGCGATCACGAAGGCGGCCTGGCAGGTCTTCGCGCCGACGGACCACGAGGTGCCGACGCGCGACATGAAAGCGTCCGGTGTGGCCGCCATGCGATACGTGGTGAACGACGGGTTGAAAATCCCGGCGGAGAAGAGCAGGCCGAAGTCGGCGGCCACGATGACGAACACGCCGATGGCACCGGAGGGCGTCAGCGGCAGCAGGATCGTCCACAGCGTGCGTGCGACACCGGACACCAGCAGAGTGCGACGCTGTCCGAATCGCCGGGCGAGCAGCGGAGTCAGACGTGAGCCGAGCACACCGCCCAGGCACGGCAGTCCCAGGGCGAGTCCGTACTGCCACGGCGCCAGGCCGAGGTCATCCAGCATGAGAACGGCCATCAACGGTGAGGCCATCATGACGGATCCGCCGAAGAGCAGCGCGTTGAAGAACAACGGACGCAGCCCGGGGTGGCGCAGGAGGTACTGCCAGCCCGCCGCGATGTCACGACCCAGGTGAGCACTGGCGGCGCGGACCGGTGGCGCGGGTTCAGGCTGCCGAATGCGACGGATTCCCAGGGCCGATGCGAGGAAGGACAATGCGTCGACCACCATCGTGGCCGCCGCGCCCAGAGCCCCGATCAGAAGCCCGCCGACGGGCGGACCAGCGCTGACGCTGATCCAGTTGGTCGTTTCGAAGAGGCTGTTGGCACGTAGACGGTGCTCGGGAAGGACAAGTGCTTTCAGGTGTGCTCCACTCGCCGCGTCGAACGCGACTGATGTCGCCGTCTGGAGAACGCCGACGACGCACAGATGGATGAAGGTGAGCCTGCCGAAAGCCATGGCGACCGGAATGCTCGCCAGCATCACACAGCGGGCCAGATCGGCGGTGATCATGACCGGCCGCTTGTACTGATGCTCGATCCGCACACCGAGCGGCAGAGCAATCACCGCACTGGCCACCGCGGACAACGCGGCGAGCACGGAGACCTGGAAGGCAGAGGAGTGCAGCACCAGGAGGGCGATGAGCGGCAACGCCCCCATGCCGACGGCACTGCCCGCCGCGCTGACCGCGTAAGCACCCCACAAACGCCGGAAGTCCTGCCCGAGCGTGCTCCGCCGTGCCAACCGGACCTCCCGATGGGTGAAGGCGCTCAGCGTAGTGACATGGGCCGACCACCACCCCCTGATCAGGCCATCACCGGCCGCATCTCAGAGGAGGGGGGCTGTGCCCGGCTCCTAACGCACCCCCACCGGACGCCACTCACGCCGGAGAAGTCCGTAGACCCACGAGTCGGAGACGTCGCCGTTGACGACGCAGTCCTCGCGGAGGGTGCCCTCGTGGACGAAGCCGAGCTTCTCCAGTACGCGCGCCGACGCCCCGTTCCGTGTGTCGACGTCGGCCCGGACGCGGTTGAGATCCAGGGTGTCGAAAGCCCACCTCAGGACGCCGTGCACGGTCTCCGTGGCGTACCCGTGTCCCCAGGCCGCGGGATCGAAGACGTAACACAGCACCGCGCTACGGAAGTCCGGGTTCCAGTCGATGAGCCCGCACCAGCCGATGAAGGCGCCGTCGGAGACCCGCTCGACGGCCACCCGCGCTCCCGTGCCTTCCTCTTCGATCCTGCGGCACGTCGCGAGGAAGCGCTGGGCGCGGGCCGGGTCGGTCCACGGTGGGGAGTCCCAGTAGCGCAGCACATGAGGGTCGCTGTGCAAGGCGTAGAGCGGCGCCGCGTCGCCCTCGGAGAACGGCCGAAGTCGCAGGCGATCGGTGTGCAGTTCGGGAGTGGGCAAGGTCATGCGGATCATCCTGCCGCGTCCCGCTCGACCCCGACCAGCGGTTTACCCGGCGGCACTGTCGAGCGGACCTCTCCGACGCGTTCACAGCATCGCGTACTCACCGCTCCCGGGAAAGTCGGTGCTGAGTGCAACGTCCTTCCCGGCCTCGTACTCGGCACGCAACTGGTCGAGTTTGACGCCGATCCTGCGCTGGGCGTCACTCCCCAGGACCACCCAGTGCCGTGGCGTGGGGGACAGGGCTTCGTCGAAGATCACCGCCGCCCCCCTGGCCGGATCACCCGGGAACATGTCGGGAGTCACCTTGTTCATGATGGCCCGGAAGGCTCCCGCGGTGACCGCGTAATCACTGATCGGCGCCCCGGAAGCGCGCGTGCGAGTCTCGATCCCCGTGCGGAAGGAGCCCGGCTGGATCAGCAGCGCTCGCAGCCCCAAGGGCTCGATCTCCTGCCACAGGGCCTCGGTGAAACCCTCCAGGGCGAACTTGCTCGCGGAGTGGAAGCCGTTCCCGGGCAGACTCGCCAGCCCGTCCATGGACGAGATGTTCACGATGGTCCCGCGGCGACGCGCGCGCATCGCGGGCAGCACCGCCCGGGTGAGTGTCACGGCCCCGAAGAAGTTGACCTCGAAGACCGCGCGGTAATCCGATTCCTGCTGTTCCTCGAGAGCACCGATGAAGTCGATACCCGCGTTGTTGACCAGGACGTCGATGCCGCCGGACCACTCCTCGGCCTCCCGCACGGCCTCGGCGCACCGGCGACCGTCCGTGACGTCGAGCTGAAGGACCAGGCACTCATGAGGGTGGCGGTCCGCCAAGCCGGCCATGGGAGCGACCACCGGCGCCGTGGCGACGACCCGGTGCCCCCGCTCCAGCACATGCTGGGCCAGTGCGTGGCCGAGACCGCTGGACGCGCCGGTGATGAACCATGTCGTGGGGGACACGATGTACTCCCTCCCGTCGGGAGTGACTCCCGGAAGGCACCTCACTGCACCGCCCCCGGCGCACGCGGGCGCCATGTCGTCCCTGGCACCACAGGCGACCGGAACCCACTCCACCACACCTTCCCCGGGCTCGCATCACGACGTCCCCGTACCGCGGCGGCGGCCCGCAGGCGTTCTGGGCGCCTACGTGACCCGCCGACATTACGGCGATACCGCGTCGACCAGGTCGCGCTGATACCACGTGCCCGTCTCGCCGCCGACGTGAGCCGGATCGACGGGTCCGGCGGGAACGAACCCGGCTTTGACCAGTACGCGTTGAGACGCGATGTTCCGATGGACGGTGGCCGCCCGCAGCGTACGCAACCCGTACTCCGACACGGCCAGTCGGCAGATGTCCCGGACGGCCGCGGTCGCCACACCCCGCCCTGCGACACGCTGCGCGACCCGGTAGCCGAGCTCCGCGGTGTGGTTCTCGATGTCGACGAGGTTGAACCTGCCGAGCACCGAGCCGTCCTCCACGACCAGTACGTGGAAGGCGCAGATGCCGGCGTCCTGCTCGGCCAGCAACGCGTCGAACCGGCCGGTGAACCGCTCGAAGAACTCGTCGCCGCGATCGGGGACCGAGGCAGCGAAGTACGCGCGGTTCGCCAGCTCGAAAGCCAGCACCGCCGGGGCATGACCGGCGTGGAGCCGCTGCAACTCGGGCATGAGCCGACCCTACCTCCGTGTCCAAGGAGCTTGGCGGCCGACGCTGAAGCAGCCGCAGGGGGGAGGGCAGGAACCGGCAGGTGCAGGCGGGAGGCCACTCGACTCCGACGAGGTCGGCTGCGCGCGTGATTCGGGGGTACACGGGGGCGCATGGCACCGAAGAAGAGTGAACGTACTCAGTTGACGCGCGCTGTGCGGCAGCTCCGCCGCATCCGCTCCTTCTACGCCGCGGCGATGGTGCTGTGGGCGGGTTCTGCCGCGTTGACCGGCTGGCAGGCCGCCGGGAGCCGGCAGTTGTGGGTCTGCGTTCTCCTCCTGGCCGTGTTCGCCGCGCTGTACATCACGGCGACCGTCGCCCTCCGGCGCCTCGCAGTCCCGGCGACCGCAGGGCGGGCGCAGCGCCACGCCACCCCGCCCACGGTGTCGAACGCCGGCCGTCACGCCCCTGCCTGAGCGCTCGCCGGCGAGTCCGCCACCCACCGCCGTCAGCCGGCGCGAAGTCCACCGCGGCGACGCCTGGTTGGCGGCCTCGTACGGGCTCGCGGCTACGGCGTTGGTGGGACAGGCGGCTCCCCGCGGTGCCGTGCGCGTCGCATGTCCACGCGCGTCCCGCGCATCGGTGTCCCCTCCGTGGCCAGCAGCCGAGGGGCCTGGCCCTCGTGGCACGTCGCGGGCGTGCCGTCCGCGCGGACGATGCGCCACCAGGGCACACCTTCGCCTAGCAGGCCCATCGCGCGCCCCACCTGCCGCGGGCTTGTTCCGATCCGTTCTGCGATGTCTCCGTAGGAAGCGACACTTCCCGCTGGGACCGCTGCGACTGCCTCGCGGACCTCGGCGACGATGTCCCTGCTCATCTCACGCACCACAGGGCGCAGGGTAGGTGATGCGACCGTTGTGAACGTTTGCCCACTCGTTCAAGGATGCCGGTTTTGTCACTGTGGCGGACATGATGTGCACGACCTCGACCCCGGCGACGAGCAGCGCATCAGTGATCAGTCTGCGGTGGCAGCGCCACGGCACGGCCTCACTGCACATGATCACCGGCCGACCCTGCGCGGCCAGGTCGAGCAGTTCATCCAGCCCTTTTCTGAACTCGCTGCTCATCATGTGATCGGCATAGTCGCGGAAGGCCTTCACCCGCCACGCGTTGTTGACGCTCTCGACACCCTTGGGGGTGTGCCGCCTGCCGCCCAGCTCCTTGATCCACCGGTAGTGGACGGCCGGAGGGAGATTGTCGATCATCGCGTCCTGATTCCACTGCGGAAACTTGCGCGACGCCGGATAGGAACGCACATCCACGACGTGGGTGATCGAATGTTCCTGCAGCATGGACAGCACCTCGTCGAAGGTGCGGGTCGAATGCCCGATGGTGTAGACGCGGTTGGCCATCACATCTCCGGGTCAGCCGTCGGAGCGCGCATCGCTCTCCGGCCGTCGGGTGCCCGTCCGGGCGGGCCGCCAATCAGGCAGGGGGCGGGTAACCGCCCGCCCGGGCGGTTACCTGGACGCCACATGGCAAAACCTCGTGCGTCGCGCGGCTCTATCGCATCAGGTGGGTGGCGGAGCGGGCCCGCTCCCACATGCCGGGAATCTGCTCGGTCGGGCGCTGCTGTTCGCCGTGGAGCGCGTTGAGCACGACCAGGCACCCGGTCAGGGCCGGTACCGCCCACTGCGCGGCGGCCAGTTGCCGTCGCGCCTTGTCGAGGTCGATCGGGTGCTTGGCCGCCTTCTCGGCGTCTTCGGGATCGGTGGAGGAGCCCAGTTCGACCTTCTTGCCCAGGACGCGGGCGTAGGCGGTCGCTGCCAGAGCCGCCGCGGTGATGACGGTCTTGGCCGCGGTGGAGGCGGCAACGCCCTGCTGGGTGGCGACACGGTGTGCGTTCACGGCGAGCAGCCCGCCACCACCGAACAGGTGCGCTCCGATCGCGGCGGCGTTGACCGGCGCCCACTTCGCCCAGCCTGACGAGGCGATTCGGTCACGGCTCGCCTCCGTGCCGCCTTCGTCCTGGGCCGCTCCGTTGAGGCCGACCGCTCCCATCAGCGAGCCCCCGAACCAGGCGGCCAGGCCGAGATCGTGAAGGCTGCGGATGGCGGTGTTGCGATCAGACATGGCTGAGCTCCTTGAGGATCGGTTGGGGGGCCTGTCCGGCGTGGACGGCGAAGCCCACCCCACCTTCGCCGGACTGCGTGTGCCCTGCCATCACTGCAGGCCATATGGGTGACACCCCTCGGGTGCGCGCCGCCCGGACCGCGCCTCGCTACTCCTGCTGCCCGCCGACGAACACCCCGTGCGCGGCGGCCAGCGCCACTCCCCGCGCCGCCTGCTCCGCGAGGAGGGGGTCGCTTCGGTCCCGCATGAGCAGGATCTGCTGATAGACCGGGGCCGTGGCGGCGACGAGCACCCTGCGCGCACACGTTCCCTCAGGGACCTCGTCCCGCGCAACGGCCCTCTCCACCACGACCGCGCACCGCGTGTACCGGTCGTCCCAGAACCGTTGGAGCGCTGCGGCCGCCTCGGGGGAGCGGAAGGAGGCGGCGATCAGCGCGGCGGTGACAGGCTGATCGGTCAGGCCGGCCTCCAGCTCGGCGTTGACGGCGACCAAGTCGCCTTCGAGCGTGCCGGTGTCGGGCGGCCGCCAGGCGTCGCTGCCGGCGGCGTCGAGGACGTCGGCGAGGAGTCCGCCCACGTCGCGCCAGCGCCGGTAGACGGTGGTGCGGTGCACGCCGGCCCGCTCGGCCACCGCGTCCACACTCAGCGCGTCGTACCCCTCCTGTACCAGCAACTCCTCTACAGCTCCCAGTGCTTGCGCCCGGATCCGGGCACTGCGCCCACCCGGCCGCCGCACCGCAGCCCCGGCGGCCCTCTCACCCTCGCCCGGGACCTCGGCGCGCGCCGCCTGCCGTGGTCGTGGCGCCGCTCCGGGTTGTGCGCTTGCCGCGCCCCCTGCCGTCATGTCAGCATCTTAATGCAACTGTTGTCGCATTAGGGATGTGAAAGATGCTCCTCCCGGACGCTCACCCGGCCCTCCGGCCCACCACGGCCGCCCGTCACTCGAACGTCCAGGAGAACCCGCGTGCCCACGCAGATCACCGCCCGCTCCGTTTCGAAGTCGTACAACGGCCGTCTCGTCCTGGATGCGGTCTCCTGCACCCTGGCCGCGGGTGAACGTACCGGGATCATCGGGGAGAACGGTTCGGGCAAGTCGACCTTGCTGCGCCTGCTGGCCGGCGCCGAGCGGCCGGACAGTGGTGAGGTGACGGTGCGGGCGGACGGCGGCGTCGGCTACCTCCCCCAGGACGGCACCCTGCCCGCGCATCACACGGTCCAGCAGGCGGTGGACGAGGCGCTGAGCGACCTGCGCGCGATGCAGGCGCGCATGCGCCACCTCGAAGCCGCCATGGCCGACGACACCGGCAGCAACACTCACGTGCTGGCGGAGTACGGTGACCTGCTCACGGCGTTCGAACTGCGCGGCGGCTACGAGGCCGACGCCCGGGTGGAGCGCGCCCTGCACGGTCTGGGCCTGGCCCACCTGCCCCGTACCCGCGCGATCGGCGACCTCTCCGGAGGCGAGCAGGTCCGCCTGCGCCTGGCCGCCCTCCTCGCCGCGTCTCCGGAGGTCCTGCTGCTGGACGAGCCGACCAACCACCTCGACGACCAGGCCCTGACCTGGCTCGAGGACCACCTGCGCACCCGCCCCGGCACCACGATCGCGGTCTCCCACGACCGCACCTTCCTGGACCGGGTCGCCACCACCCTCCTGGAGGTGGACGCGGACCGCCGTACGGTCACCCGCTACGGCAACGGCTACACCGGCTACCTCGCCGAGAAGGCCGCCGCCCGCCGCCGCTGGGAGCAGGAGTACGCCCGCTGGGAATCAGACGTAGCCGCGCAACGGGAAGCGGCCACGGTCACCGCCCGCCGCGTCGCCCCCGGCCGGGCGATGAAGGACGGCAACAAGATGGCCTACGACCGCGCCGCGGGCCGCGTCCAGCAGTCCGTGGCCGGCCGCATCCGCAACGCGGAAGAACGCCTGCGCCGCCTGCTTGCCTCCCCGGTCCCCACACCACCCGAACCCTTGAGCTTCACCCTCACCCCCTCCAAGGGCGGCCGTCTGCAGGGCACGGTCCTGGAAGCAACGGGCGTGGCCGTCACCGGCCGCCTCGCCTCCACCGACCTCACCGTCAAAGCAGGGGAGCGCCTGCTGATCACGGGCCCGAACGGCACCGGCAAAAGCACCCTGCTCACCGTGTTGGCCGGCCACCTCACCCCGGACACCGGCCAGGTCACCCGCCGGGGCCGGATCGGTCACCTCCCGCAGGAACCCGCGCCGGGCCGGCCGGGGGAGACGGTCCTGCAGGCGTTCGCCCGCGGCCTGCCCGGCCACCCGGACGAGCACACCGAGACCCTCCTCGCCCTGGGCCTGTTCACCGCGGACCGCCTGACCGCCCGGGTCACGGACCTGTCCACGGGCCAGCGTCAACGCCTGGCCCTGGCCCGCCTGCTGAGCCGCCCGAGCGACGTCCTCCTGTTGGACGAGCCCACCAACCACCTCTCCCCGTCCCTCATCGAAGACCTCGAACAGGCCCTGGCCGACTACCCGGGCACGATCCTCCTGGTCTCCCACGACCGCCGCCTCCGCACCCGCTGGACCGGCGCCCACCTCCCCCTCCCACCGAGGCGGGCCCGGTCCGAGGTCTACGCACCGCGCGGAGTCACCAGGCCCGACTCATAGGCGAACACGACGAGTTGGGCCCGGTCACGGGCATGCAGCTTGGCCATGGCCCGGTTGATGTGTGTCTTCGCGGTCGCCGGGCTGATGACCAGGCGACGGGCGATCTCGTCGTTGGACAGGCCGTGTGCCGCCAGGGCGACCGTCTCGCGTTCCCGGCCGGTCAGTTCCTCCAGCCCGCTGCCGGTGAGGGCGAGGGGTGGCTGGGTGACGTACCGGTCGATGAGCGTGCGGGTGATGGCGGGGGCGAGCAGCGCGTCACCGCGGGCGGCGACGCGTACGGAGTGCAGGAAGTCCTCCGGCAGGATGTCCTTGACCAGGAAGCCGGCGGCGCCTGCGCGCAGCGCGTCGAAGACGTACTCGTCCATGCCGTAGTTGGTCAGCATGACGACGTGCACGCCCGCCAGGTCCGGATCCGCGGCGATGCGCCGGGTCGCTTCGATGCCGTCCATGACAGGCATCTGGATGTCGATGAGAGCGACGTCAGGCAGATGCTCCTTGACGACTGCCAGGCACTCCTCGCCGTCGGCGGCCTCCGCCACCACCTCGATGTCGTCCTCGAGGTCGAGCAGCGCGCGGAAGCCGCTGCGGATGAGCGGCTGGTCGTCGACGAGAAGGACCCGGATCACGAGGCTCCGTTCGTGGGGAGTTCGGCCTGGACGGTGAAGCCGCCGGCGCTGCGCGGCTCGGTGCACAGGCGGCCGCCCAGGGCCGCCACGCGTTCGCGCATGCCGAGCAATCCGTGTCCCGGCGTCGGCGCCGACCGCACGGTGGCTTCTCCGTTGTCGTCGACGCGGACAGCGAGGGCCTCCGGCCGGTAGTCGATGAGCACGGAGGCGGTGGTGGCCGCGGCGTGCCGAGTGACGTTGGTGAGCGACTCCTGAACGATCCGGTAGGCGGTGCGGCTCACCGCGGCCGGTACGGAGTGCGGATGCCCTGTGATCGTCAGGGTGGTCCGCAGGCCGGTTCCCCGGAACCGTTCCACGAGGCCGGGGATGTGGTCGAGCCCGTGGGGCGGGGCGGTGTCGTCGTCCCGCAGCGCCTCGAGGGTGGCCCGTAGTTCCCGGCTCGCCTCCCGGCCGGCTTCCTGGATCGCGAGCAAGGCCTCCGACACGGGCTCGCCGCGTCGCCGGGCCACGTGGACGGCGACCTCGGACTGCACCTTGACGACGGAGATCTGGTGGGTGAGCGAGTCGTGCAACTCCCGTGCGATGCGCAGCCGTTCCTCGTCGGCCCGGCGTCGCGCGGTCTCCTCACGTGTGCGCTCGGCCTCGTCCGCCCGCCGTTCGGCCTGCCGTACCGCCTCCCCGGCGGCGAACGCGGCGATCAGCCAGGCGAGCTCAAGGGTGTTCCGGGCCTGCGCCATGGCCTCGCCCGGAGTGCCCTCGTGGAGGACCAGGGCCGTGAGGTGGAGCGCGGCCACCAGACCCAGCGAGACGGCCACCGTGGCCTTGCGGTGTCCGGCACGCACCGCTCCGTACACCGCGACCAGACAGGAGACGGCGAGCGCCTCGAACCCCGCTGCCAGGTAGCCGACCGCACATACGCCGGTGACGGCCAGAACCCCGAGGGGCGCCCGCCGGTGCGCGGCCAGCGACAGCCCGCCGGCCACCAGCAGCACCGAGCCGAGCAGCCCGCGCCCTCCGGACGGGTGGGGCCCGGACAGGCCGGTGCCCAGCATCAGCGCCGCCACGCCCAGGGCAGTCGCCCACGCGGTGACGCCGGCCGGGACAGCGAACCGTCCTTTGTCCATGGGTGCACCGTAACCGGACACGGTCGTCGACGGATCCCGCTCCTGGAGGAACGTTCGGCTACCGCGTGTGCGGTAGCCGAACGCCGACTGCCGCCGCCGCGGTACCCCGGTACGGCCCCGGCGGTACCTGGAAATGCCCGCAGTTGCTGGACGACCGGGCGGAGGGCTGGCGCGCATCCTGGCGCAGAGACACCGGACGTCGGGAACGCACGACGACGAAGGAAGAAGGAGGGGAGCGGCATGAGCGCTCCAGCAGTACTGATGGCTGCCGCCGAGGGCGGGATCATCGGTGACGGGAGGACAGGGGCCAACCTGGCGCTGGCGGCCGGTGCGCTCGGACTGGCCCTCGGCCGGCTGGCCACGACCCGCGCCGGCCGCCGGACCAGCACGGGCAACCCGCGCACCGGCGGGATGGCGGCCGTCGCGATGGGCGCGGTCGGGACGGTTCTCGCGCTACTGCACCTGGCCACCGCCGACGGAGGCCCCGGCACGGGCAACGGACTCGTCGGCGCCGTCGTGGCCGTCCCCCTGGGACTGGGCGCCGTACTCCTCGGCCGCCGGGCCCTGACCCGCTCCACGCCGCGGACCACCCCGCCCGGCGGATGACCGCCCGCAGAACAGCGCCTGCGCGGCGTGCGCCGCGGCATCGGCTGGCCGGTGACATGACGTCCGCGGGTGAGCTCGTACACATCTGGCGGGCCTCCGCACCCACCCGCCGCACACCTCCCCCTACGATGGACCCGTGACTGCGAGCAGCCGTTCCAGCAGCCGCCCGGCCGGGCGGCTGTTCGTGCTGCTGGCCTTGGCGGTGCTGGCCGGTGTCCTGGGCATGCACGGCCTGGCTCCCGGCGGGACTCCGGCGCCGCAGCAGGCAGCGGCCGTCCACAAGATGGCGCCGGCTGCGGCGGAGGGGGTGCCGCACGCGGACGGGGGATGCGCCCACACCGACGGACTGCCCGGCCACCTTGATCACGCCGACGGCACCTGCGCCGCCGCCGGCACGGCCACGGCGTACACGCCGCCGGCGCTGACCGGCACGGTGCTCGACGCACCCGCCACGCCTTCCCTCACCTCGGCGGCCACCGGCTCGCCCCATGACGGACGTGCCCCGCCCGACCTGTCCGAACTGCAGCTCCTCCGGATATAGAGCGGCCCGCCCGGCACCCCTGGTGCCGCGCTCGAGCACGCCCTCACATCCGTACCACCGCGCGCCGCGACCGGCGCGCGTGAAGGAGTCGCACCAATGAACTGCACGCGTTCCCTCGTCCGCCGTACCGCCGTGGTCGCCGCCTCAGTGGCGGCGGCACTCGTCCTGGCCGCCTGCGGCGGCAGCGGCGACGACACAGGCTCGGCCGGCCACGGCGGCCACCAGGCCACCGACTCGGCGTCCGCCGCCTCGGCACCGGCCTCGCAGGGCCGGCACAACACGGCCGACGTGACCTTCGCCAAGGGGATGATCCCCCACCACCGCCAGGCCGTGGAGATGGCCGACCTCGCACCCGACAGGGCGCAGTCGGCCGAGGTGAAGAAGCTCGCCGCCGACATCAAGAAGGCGCAGGCCCCGGAAATCGAAAAGCTGTCGGGCTGGCTGACCTCCTGGGGTGA
Organism: Streptomyces albogriseolus; assembly: GCA_014650475.1. Classification (GTDB taxonomy): domain Bacteria; phylum Actinomycetota; class Actinomycetes; order Streptomycetales; family Streptomycetaceae; genus Streptomyces; species Streptomyces albogriseolus. The sequence continues at coordinate 93,158 of BMVA01000001.1, read as the reverse complement.
GGCCGTGCCTGCCGAGGGCGCCATGGACCACTCCATGCACGGCGGCATGGAGGGCATGGAAGGCATGGAGGGCATGATGAGCGCCGAGGAGATGACCGCGCTCGAGAACGCCTCGGGCAAGGCGTTCGACACCGCCTTCATGGAGATGATGATCAAGCATCACGAAGGCGCGGTCGAGATGGCGAAGACCGAGCAGGCCGACGGCGCCCACACCCCGGCCCGGAAGATGGCCGCGGACATCATCGCCTCGCAGAGCGCGGAGATCGAGCAGATGAAGAGGCTGCTCGGCAAGAACTGATGCCCGGCGCTTGAGCGGGTGGGGGGCGGGCACCCGCCCCCACCCGCCGCCCCGTCCGGACGACGCCTGTCGGGGAGTTGCCCACGGCGATCCGGGGTAGCGTGCCGGTCATGGCCTCTGACACCATCGTTGAGCGCGCTCAGCGCCTCAAGCAGTTGCACGCCCAGCACAAGCCGCTCGTGCTGCCGACCGTATGGGACGTCTGGTCCGCGCGGACAGCCGTCGCCGCCGGGTTCCCGGCGCTCACGATCGGCAGTCATCCCCTTGCCGACTCCCGAGGGGCCGACGACAAGGAGGGGCAGACCTTCGAGGAGGTCCTCGCCGCCGTCAGGCCGATCATCGCCGCTGTCGACGTTCCGGTGTCCGTGGACCTGGAGGCCGGATACGGGCAGAAGCCCGCCGACCTCATCGCCGGTCTCGTCGAGGTCGGCGGCGTCGGCCTCAACGTCGAGGACACCGTCCACTCCGAGGGCGGCCGCGTACGCGGCACGCAGGAACACGCGAGCTACGTCGCCGGCCTGCGCTCGGCGGCCGACGATGCCGGGGTCCCGGTCTGGGTGAACGGGCGCACCGACCTCTTCGTGCACGCGCAGGACGCCGCGGCCGTCCTCGACGAGGCGATCGAGCGACTGCGCGCCCTGGTGGAGGCCGGCGCCGACAGCGTCTACCCGGTGGGCATCCAGGACGACGACGACCTGCTCACGGCGGTGACCGGCGCGGTCACGGTCCCGGTGAACTCCACGGCCCACCCCGTCAAGCACGACCTCGAGCGCTTCCGCCGCCTCGGCGTGGGCCGCATCACCTACGGCCCGCTGCTGCAATTCGCTCTGACGGACACGATGAAGGACATGCTCAAGCCGTGGTCACCCTGAGAAGCCGACCGGGCCTCGCACGTGGTCAGGCGGTGGTGACGACGGTGCCGGCGTTCTCCAGCGCGCCCACCTCGTCGGGGGGTGCGGTGTCGTCGGTGACGAGGGTGTGCAGAAGGGCCGAGGGGCCGACGTAGGCGAAGGCGGTGCGGCCGAGCTTGCTGCCGTCCGAGGCGACGAGTGTGCGGCGGGCGGAGGCGATGCTCGCCTTCTTCACCGCGGCGTCGTCGAGGTCGTAGGCGGTCAGGCCGTCGGCCGCGCTCAAGCCGCAGCAGCCGATGACGGCGGTGTCGAAACGCAGGGCGGCCAGGGAGGCAAGGGTGAGAGGGCCGGTGAGGGCCCCCTCGGCGGCGCGGGGCTGACCGCCGGGCACCACCAGGGTGGCCTGGCCGGGCGTCGCCCCGAACAGCTGGATGGCCTGGAGGGACAGCGGCATCACGGTGACGGGCCGGTCGCGCAGAAGACGGGCGACCTCCAGACAGGTCGTACCGCTGTCGAGCACCACGCTCTCGCCGTCGGCGATGAGAGCGGAGACCTTGGCGGCGATCCGGCGTTTGGTGTCGACGGCCTCGTGGGCGCGCAGAGCGAACGGGGGCTCCTCGCCCCTGAGCAGCAGGCTTCGTGCTCCGCCCCGGACGCGTTCGAGGACGCCTTGGGCGGCCAGGGTGTCGAGGTCGCGCCGGATGGTCATTTCCGACGCCCCCGTCAGCTCCGCGAGCTGCTGGACCGTCGCACCGCCGGCGTCCCTGACGACCTTCGTGATCAACCCGTGCCGGTCTGCGTTGCTCATGCCGGAATTGAACACCACCGGACGACGAACACTCAAGATGTTCATTATCCAGTCTTCCGAACATCTCGACTGTTCGTTACGGTGTGCGGCATGGAACGCTCGCTTCGCGGCGCCCGTGTGGCGACGTATGTCTATTTCGTCTTGTGCGGCACCTTGATGGGCGCCTGGGTGGTGCACATCCCGGCCGCGGAAGAGCGGGTGGGCATCAGCCACGCGACGCTGGGCGGCCTGCTCGTGCTGCTCGGGCTCGGCGCCTTCGTCGGGATGCAGGTGGCCGGTCCGCTGACCGACCGTCTCGGCGCGCGCGTCGTGGTGCCCACCACCGCCGTACTGTGCGGCGCCTCCCTCGTGCTTCCGGGCCTCGCCCCCGATCCCTGGACGCTGGCGGGCGCCCTGCTGGTCTTCGGCGCCTGCAACGGCGGCTTGGACGTGAGCATGAACGCCCACGCCGTGCACGTGGAGAAGGCCTACGGACGGCCCGTCATGTCGGGCTTCCACGCCACGTTCTCCGTCGGCGGAGTCCTCGCCGCGCTCGTCGCGGCGGGAGCGACGAGCGCCGGTGTGAGCCCGGTCGCCACCATGGCCGCGATCGGAGGCGGGAGCATCGTGATCGCCCTGGCCTCGGTACGAGCCCTGATGCCCGCCGCCTCCGCCGCCCCCGTCGCCGAGGAGACCGACGCGACCCGCACGGCCGGCGATGTGAAGCACGCATCACCCGCCGTCGCACGCCCCGGCATGGCAGGACGCGTCTGGCTGCTCGCCGTCCTGGCGCTGATGGTCATGCTGTGTGAGGGCGCGGCCAACGACTGGAGCGCTCCCTGGCGGTCCTGCGTCACGGCGCCACCACTGCCGCTGTCGGCATCACGCTCGTGGCCCTCGGCCCCTGGATGTGGACGGCGTTCACGGGCTGGGCGCTGTTCGGTCTTGGCCTGGCGGGTGGTGTCCCGCAGTTGCTCAGCGCGGCCGGGCATGCCGACCCGGCGGCCGCCGGCGCGAACGTCTCCCGTGTCGCCGGGCTCGGCTACGTCGGCATGCTCGCCGGTCCCGCCGTCATCGGCTGGCTGACCCACCTCGTCGACCTCAACCACACCTTCATCCTGCTGACCCTGCTGTGCGTGACCACTGCTGTGGGCGCCCGGGTTCTGCGGACGGAACCCGACCGCACGCCACACGGCGAGACAGCCGGCGTCGGCCACTGACCGCTTGTGCGGCACGGCCTGACCCCGTGCCGCACAAGCCCCAGACCTGCCTCCTCGTATCGCGACGGGGGACGCCGACGAGCTGCGGAGACAGCGGGCGGGGTGCTACGCCACGGACAGGCGCAGCGCCACCAACGCGGTGTCGTCGTCGTTGTCGGCGGTCAGCATCCCGGCGAGCAGTTCGTCGCAGAACGATTCCAGTGGGCGCCGGGCCGCGGTTGACGCGTGGCGGCGCAGCCGGTCCAGTCCGTCGGTGAGATCTTCGTTCCGGCGTTCGACCAGCCCGTCGGTGTACAGCAGCAGCGTGGAACCGGGGGGCAGGGGGTGGACGGCAGTGCTGTGGCGGGGGTCGGGGAGCAGGCCGAGCATCGGGGAGCGGCCCTCGTCCAGGAAGTGAGCGGTGCCGTCCGCCTCCACGAGCAGCGGCGGAGGGTGTCCCGCGGCGGAGTACTGGAGCTGCAGGAGGTCTGGCGCCGGGCGTTCGATCCGGGCCAGGACGCAGGTGGCGGTGCACTCCTGGTACAGGGTCTGTACGGACGCGTCCAGGCGCCGCAAGATCTCGCCGGTGGGTTCCTCGCGGTCGAGGGCGAGTCCGCGCAGCATGTTGCGCAACTGGCTCATGGTGACCGCGGCGGGCAGGTCGTGCCCTGCGACGTCACCGACGGTGAGGACGGCGGCGTCGTCGCGCAGCACGAAGGAGTCGTACCAGTCGCCGCCGTGTTCGGCGGCCGAGCTGCTGGGCCGGTAGCGGACGGCGATGCCGAGGCCGGGGACGTCCGGCGGCTCGGTGAGCAGGCTGTGCTGGAGGGCGAGCGCCACCTGTCGGGTTCGCTGGTACTCCAGAGCGTTGCGCAAGGGGGTGTGGGCCCGCTCCAGGAGCGTCTGCAGCAGACTGATCTCCGATGCCCCGAGGGGCGGGCGATCGCCGTTGACGCAGGCGACGACCAGGGCGGCGGTGGTGCCGTCGACGACGACCGGCAGCAGGACGACGCTGTTGGCGTCGGGCGCCAGCCAGGGTTCGGTGCCGGTCGGGGTGATGCCGGGCGGCGGTGAGCCGGGCCGGAAGACGGCGTGGACCGGGCGGCGCCGGTCGGCGGCGCGGACGAGGGCGCTGTCCGGGCCCAGATGCTCGGCCTGGTGCGGGGGCGGGCCGGGAGGACCCTGGCGGGGCACGGCGGCGACGCGTTCGGCGGCCAGGGCGGTCCCCGGAGTGCGGTGCAGGGCCTGTGGAAGAAGGTAGGAGGTGCAGCTGTCGGCGAGCTCGGGCACGATCACCGCGGTGAGGGCGGCAAGCATCTCGTCCGGCCGGGCGGTGTCCGCCGTCACGGCGGTCGCCCGGGCCAGCAGCTTCTCCCGGCGCGCGTCCTGCCACTCCTGCTCGACGTCCCGGCACGTGCCTATCCACTCGATCACCCTGTCCCCGTCGCGGACCGGCGCGGCGTCCACGGCGAAGTGCCGGTAGCCGCCCGTGACCAGCCGCAACCGGTAGGCGTGGGTGAAGCGCGGCTGCACCTCCCGCAGGGCGCGGCTCCACCGCTCGACGACGGCGGCGCGGTCGTCGGGATGGATCGCGTCGATCCATCCGTCGCCGCGGAACTCCTCCCAGCTCTGCCCGGTGACCCGCTGCCAGCCCGGGCTCGGCTCGGTCACACCGCCTTCCGGGCCCGTCACCCACACCATCTCCGACCCGGCGCGCACCAGGCTGCGGTAGCGCAGCAGTGCGCGGCGTCGCTCCTCGGACAGGACACGGATCCGCCGTGCGGCAGTCACCTGCTCAGTCGTTTCCACGACCACGCCCAGCACCCCACGACTCCCGTCGCTCACCGTCGCGCGGGAGACGCTGAACGTGAAGTAGCGTGTCCCCTCCCGTGACGAGTCCGCGAAGTCGAGGTCGATGGGAACGGCCGTGAGCACCTCGGCCTCGCCGGTGGCGAGGACCCGGTCGAAGATGTCGAAATAGCCGGACTGCGCGAGGTCGGGAAAGGTGCGCCGGAGGGGCCGGCCCAGCGGACGGTCACCGAAGGTCTTCCGGTAGACGGCGTTGGTGTACGCGAGCCGGTGCTCCGGCCCTCGGGTGAACACCACACCGATCGGAGCGGGATCGAACATCGTCAGCCTCATGCGGGCCTCCACCTGCCCCTGCCCGGGAAGTGAACGTGGGCAACGAATTCCCAGTACCCCGCGTCCAGGGCCCCGACGCCCGACCTCCGTCATCCGGCACGCCGGACCCCCTTGAGGCACTGCTGACACCGCTCTGCCGGGCCGTGCCGGCCCACCCCACCGGCCGGCCGGCTGCGGCCCTGGGCACCGCCGACGGCGTGTGCGCGCCGACTGGACCCCGAGCGCTTCCCATAGGGCTGCGCTACGCCGAAGACGACGGGTCTGCGGCCGGGCGGGGACATCGCCCCGTGGCCTCATGTCCGGCCGGCAGCAGCCTCCGGCCCGGTCGGTCAGAGCGGACCGTGACGCTGGTGATCCTGCTCTTCGCCCGGTGACGGGGGACGCCGCCAGTTACGTACCCAGTCCAGCACCTCCGGATCGTCCAGGGCCGCCACCCAGGCGTCGGCGTGCCCGGTGTCCGCCTCGTCAGGCAGCGGGCCCACGCCGAGGGTCCGCAGTCCGGCACGCCACGCCGACTCGATGCCCGTGAGGGAGTCCTCGACGGCCAGCGCGGTTTCCGGGCGGACTCCGCACAGACGTGCCGCCGTGGCGTACACATCCGGCCACGGCTTGGGCCGTACCGTCTGCGACCGTTCGCCGTCCCTCCCGGGTCCGGCGCCCCGTTTGTCCGGCGGCCCCGTGGGCACGACGATGTGGCGGAAGTGGCGGCGCAGCCCTGCGCGGCCGAGGCTCTCCTCCACCACTTCCAGCGGGCAGTTGCTGGCCACGGCCAGCGGCAGCCGTCCGGAGAGGAGGCGCACCATCTCACCGGCGCCCGGCATGGTCAGGGGGTCCTCCGCGACGAGGGACATGAAGTGTGAGAGGAGCGCCGTGGTCAGGTCAGCGGCCAGTTCAGGCTTGTTCGTCTCCTCGGCCATCAGGCGGCCGCAGTCGACGTAGTGCACACCTTTGGCGCGGTCGGCGAAGCCCGGCGGAGGCAGCAGACCGAACTCACGGAAGGCGCGGTTGCGCGCATCCTGCCAATGACGTTCTGTGTCCATCAGTGTGCCGTCGCAGTCGAAGACGACAGCCTCGGGCGACCAGTTCGACAGGGTTCGCAGTGGCAGCGTCAAGATGGCCTCCTGGGGGAGAGGGCGGGAGCGGGAACACGGCCGCGGGCTTGCGAGGTGAGGCGGCGGGCCCTGCGATGACGGGGCTCAGGAAGGGCCGGTGCCCTTCGGGAACTCACCGACAAGCACGACTCGCATTTCGGGCCATCAGCCGCAAAGGCAAAACATTGCAACGGCTACGATATTTAGCCTCCGAAAAACGGCGCAATCACCATTTCGAGTGCTCGCCCCACAGGTGATCAGGGTGTAAGCGGTTGCCGACCCGCCGCCTTCGGCGCCTCTGGTGCAACGTCATCCCGATTGTCTGCAGGGCGAGTTGCGGGACATGTGCGCGGCGAGGAGTCACGCCCGGGCACGCGACGAGAGGGGAGGCCGGCGAACCAGGAGCGGCCCCCTGAAGCCAATTTCCACTCTTGGGTGTTCAGATTCGAAAGAAATGCCGCAATCCTGCGTGTGGCTGACGGTTCATCGCTCCGGGCGTACGCGGGCGCACTACATTTTGGGCCGTTCACTACGGAGCCGAACGAGGTGCGCAGGATCTTGCAGGAACGGGCCAGAGCAACCCGCAGATCACTCCTGGAGGCGGCCGCCTGCCTCTTCGCCCAGCAGGGATACGCCAGCACAAGCGTCAACGACATAAGCGCCCGGTCGGGACGAACCAGCGGTTCCGTCTACTTCCACTACGCCAGCAAGGAAGGCATCGCTCAGGCGGTCGTCCGGGAAGGCTTCGCGACCTGGCCCAGCCTCGTCCCCCGGTACGACGACCCGAGCGTGCCGCCCCTGGAGCGCCTCGTCGCATTGAGCTACGACATCGCCCGCGCTCTCGCGGAGGACTCCCTGACCCGCGCGGGCGCCCGCCTGTGGGCCGAGCGCCACACCATCAACGCGAACCTTCCCGACCCCTTCGGCCTCTGGACGACCGCGGTCACACGCCTGCTCGCCCAGGCCCGGGCCGGGGGATACCTGGCCGCCGGTGTCCGCCCGGCTGCCACTGCCCGCACCCTGGTCCGTGCCTTCTACGGGTTCTGCACCCTCACGGAGGCGTTGGAAGGTTCCCACGCGCTCACCGGCCGCCTCGCCGACTGGTGGCAGCTCACCCTGCCCGCCCTCCAACGGGACCCGCGAGCCGACCAGGCCCCGGCGCGGCCGGCAGCAGCAACGCCGCCCGTCGACGACCGCCCGCCGCCACCCCCGCCCGCCGCCAAAGGCCGAATGCTGACCGTCCGCACCGCGGAACATGAGACGAACCGCCCGGTGACCAACCCCACCGGTACGGCCGGCGACCGGGGCCCGGCAGGGTGCGGCAGAACATGACGTCGACGTGCGGCGCCGGAGAACGCCGCCCGGCCACGAGCGCCGAGGAACCTGATCCCGCACCTAGGACCGTGTCCGCGAGCGGGCATGGATGGCTTCACTGATGACCCGCACTGCGCGGTCGACATTCCGCGCCGTGGCCTCTGAGGACGCCTGCTCGGACTCGTGGATGAACGCTGTGGCGCCGCGCCGGCTGCCGCAGTAGTCGACGATCCCGTGCTCGATCTGCGTGCGCAGTGCTTCCTCGTACCCATGGCGCTCGTACGAGCCGGAGTCGTCGCCGGCGATGGGCAGAAGATGCGTGGTGAGCGCCTGGAGTCTGGGTCGCAGGCCCGAGGTCGGGGAGTACTCGAAGGCCCAGCCGTTGACAAAAACGCGGTCTATCCATCCCTTCAGCAGCGCGGGCATCGACCACCAGTACACGGGAAAGACCAGGACCAGATCGGTGGCGCGCTCGAGACGACGGTGCTCACCGACGACGTCGGCCGGATAGTTGCCGCCCTCGTGGTACGCCCGGCGATCCGCCAGGGTGAACACGGGGTCGAACCGCTCCTTGGCCAGGTCGGCGGTCTCGACCGGCGCGGGGTGGAGTGCCGCTTCGAGTTCTTCCAGCACGTGATGCGTCAGAGACCGGGGGTCCGGGTGCGCGGCGACCAGCAGGGTGTGCATCGACAGCCTCTCTCCCTCAAAAGTGAACCTACTACTAGTAGGCTACTAGTAGTAGGTTACTCATGGATGAGAGACTGCCGAACATGGCCGAGCGACGACTCTCCAGTGCCGAGCGGCGGGCCCAGCTCGTCGGTATCGCCCGCGACGTGATCGCCACCGAAGGCACAGACGCGCTCACACTCGCGTACCTCGCGAGCAGAGCAGGCATCTCCAAGCCCGTCGTCTACGACCACTTCTCCTCGCGCTCGGCCCTTCTGCTCTCGCTGTATCAGGACTTCGACGAGCGACACCTCGCCGACCTGCATGCTGCGATAGCGCACACCCCGCCGGATCTACGGCAGCGGGTCGAGGCGATCGCGTCGGCTCACGTCGCGTGCGTCGTCTCCCAGGGTGTCGAACTCAGCGGAGTGGTGGCCGCACTCGCCGGCACACCAGCCCTCGAGAAAGCCAGGCGAGAATCCGAACGCCGCTACGTGGACATCTGCCGGCAAGCCCTACGAAGCGCCGACCGCGCTGCGGACCTCAGCGAGGAAGCAGCCATCGCGTTCCTGGGCGCCGCAGACGCACTCGGCCATGCGGCGGCCCGTGAAACGATCAGCCCGGAACTGGCCCGATCGACCATCACCACCGTGCTGTTCAGCCTCGTCAACGCCTCTGGCTGAAGGGCTCGGAGCCGGACGGCCGCTGTCGTGTCACCGTCGTCTGATGTCCGCCTTCGTCTGGAGCACCGCCGATGCCGCCCGGTCAGTCGAAGGCCGAGTCGTGTGCGGCGCTGCGGCGTGACGCTCGCCAGGGCATGTCGAACCGGGCGCTGAAGCGCAAGCACCGGGCGGCCCCGGCGGACTGTTCAGAAGGCGCTGAGTTCGGCGTAGCCGCAACCCTCGACTCCGCCGTCGTCGGCTCGCTGGGCGCCTTCGAGTGGGTGTCGCTGCCGTTCTGACCGGCTTCATCGGTCAACTTGACCCGGTCCCGGCAGACCGGCCTTGGAGGTGGAGCGCCACGAACCGTGACGTGGCTTCCGTCGCCCAGACACCCCCCATGGAGTGGCAGGGAGGCGTGACTTGCGCCCCCAGAGACACGCTCTCGCCACAGGTGGCGACGTCGCGGAGAGCGTTGCGGTCGGCTTGGGCAACCACCCCGATGGCCTGGCTGTCACCTGCAGAGGGGCAGGACTGCCCTCGTGGTGCCGTCCGCGCGCAGCGATGGGCGGCGAGACGGGGGGAGGGTCCGTGCCCACGGCGACAGCACCGGACCGCCGGCGGTCGGTCCTGCCCACGGAGACAGCACCGGACCGCCGGCGGTCGGTCCCCCGCGGCCACCTCAGCAGTTGCGGATGGACCACACCGGCGTCCAGTCGTACGTGAAGGGCCTGTTCTCCGGCAGGGCGACGTCCAGCACCTGTCCGTTCTGGCCGTAGAAGAAGGCGGCGGCCCCGATCTGGTTGTTCACGGTCTGGCCCACGCCGTTCCAGTACGACAGGGAGTACTGGGCGCACCGGTAGAGGAAGAAGACCTTGTACTTGCCCACGGCGGGGTCCCATACGCCTGCGCACAGGTTCCCCGAGGTGCACTCGACGGGGTTGCCCGACGTCGTGTGGACGTAGTCGGCCGCCGGAGACACCGTGGGGGAGACGGCCGCCACGGCGCGCGAGGAGGCGGCAGCGGTCTCCCGGGGCGCCGGCGGCATGATCATGATGCGGCTGCCGCCCTCGCTGGGCGTGTCCGACGTTGCGTGGGCCGGAGCCGCCGCGAAGGCGGACGCCAGTACCCACAGGAAGGCAGCGGCCACCCCGAGGGTGGAACGCCTGGTACGCGACATCGTCACTCCTTTTCCGGGGGCATGCGGGATCAGTGCTGTTCTGTGCACAGCGGAACGTCCGGCAACTGGTTGTCCGGATGGCTGATGTAGATGTTGGTGACGTAGCCCCCGTACTGCGGCAGATACGCCCACCAGTCGTTGGTGTACGGCGGGACGGAGACGACCTGGCCCTTCTTCTGGCAGCCCACCAGCACTTCCACGCCGGCCGGGAGCCGGGTCAGTAGGTTGTCCCCGAGTGCCGGCTCCTTGCGGACCGCGACATCCGACCCCCACGTTCCGTACCACTTCCCCGTTGGTGCCGTGCCGCCGGGAACGTTGAGGGAACGGGTCAGCCGGCCGAGGTCGGTGTAGGCCTTGCCGTAGGAGGTGCCGTCGGGGTGCAGGGTGAGGACGGCGACGATCGAGCGGTCGCCGGCCCCGACGGTGCCGGTCGTGTGCAGCGCCGGCCGGCTCAGGTCGACGCCCGCGGCCCCTGCGGCGGAGACGGTGCCGGCCCGCGTACGGGCCGGGGTGCTGCTGCCAGGGCCGCAGGTGCCCTGCGCGGAAAATCTTGACCAGCCCTGCTTGACGGCCCACGGCTGGCTGAAGGCGGCGGCGATGCCGAAGTGCTGGTCGAAGGAGTCGGAGGCGCACCGGGTCGACTGGCGTAGACGCTGCATGATGAAGTCGCGCACATCGGCGGGGGCCGTTTGCAGGATGTGGCGGTAGATCTTCACCGTGTCGCGGGCGGAGATGGCCGTGTAGCCCCAAGAGCCCTCGTACCCGGCCGGAGGCGGCGCCGTGTCGACGAGCCCGACACGCGTGATCATGCGGTCGACGATCGCGGGCCCGCCGTAGGTCGACCAGTAGTGGTTGGCGGCGCTGTCCTGGCTGCTGCGGAGCATGGAGTCCAGCCGGGCACGGTCGGCGTCCGGGATGCCGCCGGGGCTGCGGTCCCACAGGAAGTCGAGCGCCAGCAGGAGCTTGACGACGGACGCGGAGCGGAACGTGGCCGCCGCGTTGAGCTGCTCGGTGAAGGTGCCGGTCTGCCGGTCGAACACGGCTACGCCGGCTGTGACGCCGGCGGGCACCTGAGGGCTTCGCGGTACGGCCGACTGCGTGTCGTCCGCTTCCCTCGGCCCCGCCGCTGCCGCACCGGAGTGCGGGAGTGCCGCGCAGACGAACGCGAGGGTGAGGAGAACTGCGGCTGCGGCGAGCGTGCGGAGAGGGGTGCGGCGTGACAGCGTGGGGGAGTGGCGTGAGGCTGGGAGCATGTCGTGACGGTCCTCGGCGACGAGCGGGAAACGCGATGAGGGGTGGGAGCGTCCGGGGCGGGCTTCGCGCTGTCCGGCACGGCGACACTCCGTCGAGGAGCCTTCGTGCCGGACGCATGCGGTCCCGGGCGGAGTGCCCTGGTGGCTACTGCCGGGCGGCTTACGGGATGTTGCATTCCGTCATGCCCGGCCAGGGGTCGGTCGACGTCCACACGTCCACGGCGGGGATGAATCCCCATGCATGGTGCACGTCCTCACCGGGAGCGACGCGGTCTCCCATGGTGTAGTACCAGACATTGTTGCCGCCGTCGTGCCAGGCGCCCCGGCCCCAGCACACGAACCAGCTCGACGAGGTGTCGATCCAGCCGATCACCGGGCAGGCGGCGATGAAGCTGGCGCAGCCGTACAACGGGGCTCCGGCCCGATTGCCGCACACCCAGTCCCGCGACCAGGTGCGCCCGGTCCACGCATCGTAATGACTGACGTTGCGGGCAGTGCACGACGCCTGGGGTGCGGGAGGCGCGGCATCGGTCCCGCGGGAGGCGCTCGGCGTCGCTCGGACCGTGTGATCGGCCTGCGGCGTCGACGCCTGAACGGCACCCGCGCTGAACAGTACGGCCAGGAGGGCGGCGAGTATCGCCACCGCTCTTCTCATGGACATGTGCCGGCCCCCGTTGTCGAGAAAGTGATGGTCGCGGCGACGGTCGGAAGACCCCGTGGAACCAGTGGGTTGCACTGGGCGTCGCCTGGGATCGAGCCTTCCACTCTCACTCGGTGAATGTCATCGCTTATGTCCATGCGAGATGAAAACTGATCAATGAGGGATTCTTAATGGTTGCTGGCGGAACGGTCTCCGGGGCGGGAGCCCCGACGGGTCCCGATCCACGGATACCGAGTGCCCACCAGTTGCGGCTGTTCGTCGCCCTGTCGGAGGAACTGCACTTCTCCCGCGCCGCCGCCCGACTCTTCATCACGCAGTCGGCCCTGAGCCAGCAGATCAAGGACCTCGAACAGCGCCTCGGTGTGCAGTTGTTCGACCGTTCCGGCCGGACCGTCACTCTCACGCCGCAGGGGGAGGTGCTGCTGGCGGACGCACGGGGCGTGGTGACGGCCATGGACCGGCTGAGCCACAGCGCCTCGACGCAGGCGCGTCGGCTCTCGGGCCGGCTCGTGGTGGGTACGGTCGGGGCCGAGGCAGCCATGCCCTACACGCGGGCCGTCCTGAGCCTGCTGCACGAGCGGCACCCCCGGGTCCAGACCGACGTGCGCAGCCTCCACTTCGCCGACCACTTCGACGCCTTGTTCCGCCATGACATCGACGTTGCCTTTCTGCGGCCACCGGTACCCGACGGCATCGAAGTGCAGCAGCTGGCCACGGAGGCCCGGCTGGCCTGTCTGCCGGCGAGCGATCCGCTCGCGGACCGGCCGCGGATCACCCTCGCGCAGTTGGCGGACCGTCCGGTGATCGACGTACCGCCCCAGGTTCCGCGGGTCTGGTGGAACTTCTGGGCGGTGGACCCCCGGCCCGGCGGCATCCCGGTCCGCTACAGACCTGTCGCCTCGGACCTGGAGGGGCTGCTCCATCTCGTCGCCCAGGGCGAGGGTATGTGCTTCCTGCCGGCCGCCGCCCGCGACCTCTTCCCACGCCCTGGCGTGCGCTACGTCGAGGTCACGGACCTTCCTCCCTCCACGGCCGGCCTCGCCTGGCTGAGGAACAACCGCACTGAGCCGCTGATCGAGGCCGTTGCCGATGCGGCCCGTTGCGTGGCATCGGCGTGATGAAGGCAGGTGGTCGTCACGGAAGCCGGTGCGTGGGCCGTGGCTGGCGGCGTGACTGCGCCGGTATCAGACGTGGTCTCGGTCCTCTGGCGACCGGTCAGATACCCGGACCAACTCTCGCCGGCCCTCTTTCGGACCGTGACCTGTCGTGACGTCAGCTCCGTTGACACGGCCGGCTCGGGTTGCGGGGCCAAGCGCGTCGGCATGATCCGGATCGGCTGGGTCGCCTTACGGCTGGGTGCGTCGCTCGGCGGCGTCGAACGCGGGCGCGAGCGGGCTCAGCGCCGCGCGGAGTCGGTCGGGCAGTGAGCCGGAGGGTACGACCAGTCCGACAGCGTCGAGATTCCTGACGGCCTCTGGGTTCCCGCTCGGCCGGAGCCAGTCTTCCAGCGCGATGCGAACCGCCGCGGCGACGCTTGCCGCGAGGACACGGGCCGTGTGCGCTCCGGGGTCATCCAGGCGTTCGGCGATCACCGCTGTGAGAGGAGGCTCGATGCCGGCGGTGGTGTCGAGGAACGCTTTGCGCAGCGCTGTCGTGGTGGTGATCAGCAGCAGCGCCTTGTGTTCTCGCTCGCCGGTGTTCGTGTACTGCTCGACCACTGCTTCGGTGACGGCGTCGGCCAGGCGGACTCCTGAGGGCCGGGCTGCGAGCGCCGCCGCGATGCGCGCCTCCCGGTCCGCGGTGACGGCGGAGACGATCGCCTGCTCACGGCTGACGAAGTAGTTGTTGTAGGTGCGCGGTGAGACCCCGGCCGCTTCGGCGATGTCCTCGACCCGTACCTGGTCCGGTCCGCGCTCCACAGCCAGGCGCAGAGCCGCCTCGCGTAGCGCCGCGCGCGTGGCCTGCTTCTTACGCTCCCGAAGCCCTGGTCTTGGTGTCGTCACGACTTCAGCGTTCCACGCAGGGATGCGTACACGCAAATGTGCGACCACGCAAACTTGCGTGCGCGCATCTTTCCTGTCAGTCTCGACCCGCCCGATACCGCAGAGAGGACGTCACCGTGCGAGCACGAGGAATGACCTATGACACCGGATTCGTCGTGCACGGTCAGACGGCCCGCGAGCACCTCGACCCCGGTGTGGTCCGGCGCGAGCTCGCCATCATCCGCGACGACCTTCACTGCAACGCGGTCCAGATCATCGGCGGCGACCCGGACCGACTGGAGCTGGCCGCCGGCGCCGCCGCCGAACTCGGCCTGGAAGTCTGGTTCTCGCCCTATCCGTTGGAGCTGGAGCCGGAGCAGATCCTCATGCTCTTCCGCGACTGCGCCCAGCGTGCGGAACGGCTCCGGCAGCAGGGGGCCGCAGTCGTGTTCGTCGCAGGGGTCGAGCTGAGCGTGATGAACCGCGGGTTCCTGTCCGGAGAGAGCCCCGAGGAGCGGGTCGAGCGTCTGATGAGCGAACACGAGGGGCGGGCCGCAGCGATGCGCGAGCTCGGCGTGCGCATGAACGCGTTCCTCCGTGATGCGGCGGCCGCGGTCCGCGAGAGCTTCCATGGCAAGCTCACCTACGCAGCCATCCAGTTCGAGCAGGTCGACTGGACTCCCTTCGACATCGTGACGTTCGAGCTGATCCGCTCCGCCGAGGTCGCTGACCTGTTCCGGGACGGGGTGCGCACCCTGGCCCGAGGCCCGAAGCCGCTCGCCGTCACCGGGTTCGGCACCGCGGCCTACCGCGGCGCGGGAGACCGCGGTGGGCGGGTGCTGGAGGTGGTCGAGCGCGACCCGAAGACCAAGGCTCCTGTACGGCTGAACGGCATATACGAGCGTGACGAGGACGGCCAGGCCGCGTATCTGAGCGAACTGCTGGAAATCTTCGAGACCGAGGGCGTGGACAGCGCGTTCGTGTTCTTGTTCGCCTTGCCCGGCTACCCGCACCGCCCGGACGGCGACCCCAGGGACGACCTGGATCGGGCCGGCCTGGGCATCGTCAAACTCCTCGAAGGGCGCCGGGGACATACCTACCCCGACATGGAATGGGAACCAAAGGCCGCCTTCACGGCAGTAGCGCAGCGGTACCGGAGGTGACAGACCACACGCACGGTGACCACGGCTCGGGATCTGCGTGGCGTCGCAGTGCAGATCCCGAGCCGATGGTGACGGCCCCCAGGACGAACATGCCGACCGTGATGAGGCCCATGGCGCCGAGCCAGTACGGCAGCCACTTGGGGCGAAGTATTGAAACGGGGGTCACCTATGAAACACCCGGAGACGCCCCCCGGGCCGTTTCCACCGAGGCGAAGCGGCCCGGACCGTCAGCGCGGCGGCAGCCGGTGGAGGACCACCTCCGAGAGCCGGCCGTCGGTGATCGCGGCGGTCATATAGGTGCAGTGGGGCTGTCGGCGGCGGTCCGTCGGCGACCCCGGATTGAGCAAGCGAAGTCCCGTGGGAGCTGTGGTGTCCCACGGGATGTGACTGTGTCCGAACACGAGCACGTCGAGGTCCGGGAAGCGTTCCGCGCACCGTTTCTCCCGCCCCTGCGCGGGACCAGTCTCATGGATCACCCCGAAGCGCAGCCCGTCGAGTTCCGCGCGGGCCACCTCCGGCAGCCGGGCGCGCAGCGCGGAGCCGTCGTTGTTGCCGTACACAGCGAGGAGCCTGCGGCTGCGGCTCTCCAGCAGGTCGAGTGTGTCGGTGTCGACCCAGTCCCCCGCGTGCACGACGAGGTCGGCACGGGGGATCTGCGCCAGCAGCGGTTCGGGCAGCTTCTTGGCGCGTTTCGGCAGATGGGTGTCGGACATCAGGAGCAGACGCACGGTGGGCAGCCTAGAGTCTGTCCGGCCGATCACCGTCGCGGCGCGTCAATGCGGAGACTTCAGGGCGCGAAATCCCAGCAGTACAGGTCAAGCTGCTCCTCGACACGGCTGCTGGCCAGGGCTGACAGACGTTCAAGGAGGTCCACCGCGTTGTCCAGCGAGATCTCGTCGTCCGGTTCCGAGACGGCCCCGGTCCACGCAAGGGCTGTGGCTCGGAGTCGGTCTCTTCCCGCAGCGGCCAGAGCCGTACACAGTGGCTCTGGGACGGCAAAGACGGTGAACCCGTCGTTGGCCATGGGTACCACGTGTCGACGTGTGCTCTCGGCGCCCGTCAACTGAGCTTCCCATTTCAGAACCGCGTCATCCGGGTAGATGCCGTCGCACGGCCGGCCGGGAAGTCGTGACGTCTGCGAGGGCCCACCAGCAGAGCGGACTCATCGTCCCGTGCAAGGAAGAACTCGCCAATCAGCAACGGGCGTTGTGGCCGGTGGCGGGACCACCGGCAGGTGATCGACGGAATCCTGCACCGAGTGCGGACCGGTGTGCACTGGCGGGACCTGCCCGAACGGTTCGGGCCGTGGAAGTCGTCTACGAACGCCACGGGCTGTGGTCGGCCGACGAGACCTGGGAGCGTCTGCTGCAGCAGGTCCAGGCGGACGCGGACGCGGCCGGTGAGATCGACTGGGACATCTCAGTCACCCGATGGGCCTTCGAGGAGGCAGCCATGGGCCGCGTCACCGTGCCGAAGCCCTTGAGGAGGACGGACACCCGCCGGTCCGTGAGGAGGCCGACGAGCGACCCGCGGAGCGCCCCGAGATCCGCGAGGACGTCGCCCGGACCGATCCGCCTCCAGCACTTGCCTCAAAGAGGGCTGGGCTGGGAGAACACCAGGACGAGACGCCTTGGCAGAGCATCGTCGCCCGCATGGTGGAGGTGGCGTGGGAGGTGAGTGCCTCGGCCGCTCGCGCGGAGGGGCCGGGCTCGGCCGACGCGCGGTGTTCAGACTCGGTTCCGCCCTGATGGCCCGTACGAGTGGCGGGACCGTGAACCATCGGGGGCGGGCGGCGGGGGAGGACCCCGCTGCCCGCCCCCGGCGGATCAGAGCCTTCGGCTACGGAAACGGAGAGCGGCTTCGAGGGCCACGGCGTCTTCAGCCGTAGTTGATCCAGGCCCGGGTGGCACCGTTCTGAGGATTGACGTCAAGGTAGTCGGCCCGGCCGTCGTTGTTGAGGTCGGCGAACTGGATACGCGCTCCGTCGACGAGGACGCCGCTGGCGACGCTTCCCTCGGGGTACCAGAGCCAGCACGGGCTGGGATCCGGCCGGACCGCGTCAGCGGCGGCAAGGCATACAGCTCTCGAGGAAACCGCCGCTGCCTTGGTGGACGCCGCATCCGGCACACGATCCCGGAACCGGAGGACCGGCGGGTCAGCCGGTGACGCCGAGGGAAGAGAAGGCGGCAGATCAGCCGGGTTCGACCGAGACCGCTGTCGGCGTCGCAAGGAGGTCCGAGCGGACCATGAACCGGCGGCCCACGCCTTCCGTGGCCGCCGTCACCGCCGCAGCGATCCGGCTCCCGCTCCGTCGGTGATCCGCCGGACAGACCTCAAGGGTGCAGTTCATCCGTCCGGGATGTCTCAAGACGGTGGAAGCCGGCGAGGCGCGGTGAGACGGTGAAGGGGAAGGATTCTCCGCCGGGGGTCATCAGGGCCGCCACGATGTCATGGTCCGGTGCGCCGAATATCTCGAAGTGCTGCACGGTGCAGTGCTCCATCACCTCACGGATGTACGGATCCGACAGCCGCCAGTGGGTGCGGATGGCATCGGAGTCGCGGTAGAGCTGGAAGCTGTGCGCCAGCATCCGCTCCTCGTCGATGAAGACCTCGACCATGAGCTGAGGGCCGTGCTCGTGAGCGAATGCCACCGCCTGCGCGATGGCGCGCCGGAAGCCGTCGAGGTGACCGTCCGTGATGCGCATGGTGTTACGAAAGAGAATGGTGCTGCTCTTTGTACTCTCCATGCGCCGAGTGTTGCGCCTCAACCAGGGTTGAGGTCAAGGGTGCAGCCCGGCCAGGGGACCGGTGACGCGGAGGCTGGTGATGAAGCTCCCTCGACGTGGACACGCGATCCTTCTCGCCGGGCAGAGGCACTTCTCCTGCTTCGGGTGATCACCAGCGCAGCGGAGAGACGAGGGGACCCCGGCGGGGTCGCCGGTCAGGATCGCGCGCCGCGAGAGGAGCGGAGGGGCGGGATCCCGCGCACGAGCGGCTGCAGGCCGAGGCTGTCGTGCCTGTTCGCGCTGGAGATCGCCCAGCGACAGCGGCACTCCGTTCCGGTCGGTGACCAGGTGGATCTTCGGGCCCGGCTTGCCGCGGTCGGTCGGATTCGGTCCGGTCAGTGGCCCCTTCCGCCGCCCGGACGGTGACCGAGTCGATCGCGTACCGCGGCCGGTCCAGCTCGCCCCGACCACCCAGTTCGCCGAGGACGACCCGGTGCAGCGGGGCCCACGCCCGATCCCGGCTGCACCGGGCGAAGCGCCGCTGGACCGTGGGCCACGCCGTCCTGAACACCGGCGGCGACTGCGCGGAATGTGCCCACAACGACGTTGCCCACGGACACCCCTGGCGTTCGGCGCGCCCAGTCCACCTGGGCGGGACCTCCCGCGCTGGATGTCTTACGCGGCACCGTCGAGGACCTGGCGCAGACGGAGCCCGAACTCGTCCGGCTTCCCCGGTTGTCCGAACTCTCCGCCGCAGAAGCCGCCGTGATGGCTCGGGAACACGACCACCTTCTGCCCGAGGAGTTCGGCTGCCGCCGCGGAGGTGCGTGCCGTCAGCAGGTTCTCGGACTCCTCGCCGACCGCGATCACCACGCGGGTCGGCGCGGCGGTGATCGCGTCGGCGTCCGGCCGGTAGCCGCTGACCGCCCACGACCTGTCGGACAGCAGCGGGTCGTCGCGCGAGCCGTCGTCCTCGGTGGGCATCCCGAACGCGGCGGGGTCGGCCGCGGGCTGCGCGAAGTACGCGTCGGTGAACTCGCCCACCCACGAGGTCATGGCCACGAACGCGGCCATCCCGGCCCCCCACCCCCGCTTCTCGTACGCTTCCCGAACCCTGGCCCGCGCCCGCACGGCTGCAGGGCCGTCCGGTGTCAGAGTGATGAGCGGCGGCTCGTGCGCCACCAGCGTGGTCACGTCCGAGGGGTACTTCTCGACCACCGAGAGCGCGGTGACCGCTCCGCCGCTGCTGGCGAACATCTCGACGGGCCCGGCCCCGAGTGCCGCGATGACGGCGTGCACGTCGTCGGCCTGCGTCCGCGGTGCGTGGTCGGTTCGTCCGTCCTTCCGGACACTGCGGCCGAGGCCGCGCGGGTCGTAGGTGACCACGGTCCGCTCGGGGAAGCGCGCGGCGAGCGCGGCGAAGCCGGAAGCGCTCATGGGCTGCCCGATGATCAGCAAGGGCGGTCGTCCGTCACTGGTCGGCAGCGGCCCCCGCACGTCGTAGACGAGGTCCGCGCCGGCTGTCTCAAGAGTGAGAGTCTTCATACGTTTCCAGACCGGCCCCGCTGCGGAAACTCATCGGTGCGGCTTGCGTCGGGTGGCGTCACCGGCGGCTTGAGGTCCGGCTCCTCCGCGCCTTCGTCCGGGCCGTCGCCGTCCGGCGCGGGACCGGGTGCGCTGTCGCGCTCGCCGTCGGTCATGGCACGGCTCCGGGTGGAGCAGTGCGGCGGTACCGCGTGTGCGGCCGGCATGGGCTGCAGGGCGTCGGCATCGCCGCCCTCCGGGGCAGGGACGGTCCTGACAACACGGATTGCGCCCTCTGCGGGGCGCCACGGACGGTCCCGACGAGTGACGATCGGGTCGGCGAGGTGGAGACGGCCCGCGGAACCGGGCCGCGCGCCGCAAACCCGTTCGCTCCGGTGCGCACGGCGCGCGGGGCACGCCCTTGACCACTCCATCAATACTCTGTGCGCCCTTTCTGATGCGGAGAGCGACGGAAATGATGAGCGCACCACACAGGAACCAGGCGATCCACGGCCCTCGGTCGGCGACGGGGGCGGGTCGTGGCGAAGGAGGCCAGGTGTTGCTTCTCATCTCCCCGGACGGCGTCGAGGAAGCGCTCGACTGCGCCAAGGCGGCGCAACACCTCGACATCGTCGACGTCAAGAAGCCCGACGAGGGCTCTCTCGGCGCGAACTTCCCCTGGATCATCAGGGAGATACGCGAAGCGGTCCCGGCGGACAAGCCGGTGTCCGCGACCGTGGGAGATGTCCCCTACAAGCCCGGCACGGTGGCCCAGGCCGCTCTCGGCGCGGTCGTTTCCGGAGCCACGTACATCAAGGTCGGTCTCTACGGATGCACGACCCCTGACCAGGGGATCGACGTCATGCGCGCCGTCGTCCGGGCCGTGAAGGAGCACAACCCGGACGCACTCGTCGTCGCCTCGGGCTACGCCGACGCCCACCGGATCGGCTGCGTCAACCCGCTCGCGGTGCCCGACATCGCGGCCCGCTCCGGCGCCGACGCGGCGATGCTGGACACCGCCGTGAAGGACGGTACGCGGTTGTTCGACCACGTTCCGCCCGACGTCTGCGCCGAGTTCGTCCGGCTGGCCCACGCGTCCGGCCGGCTCGCGGCCCTCGCGGGCAGTGTCCGGCAGGACGACCTCGGCGAGCTGACCCGCATCGGTACGGACATCGTCGGCGTGCGGGGAGCGGTCTGTGAGGGCGGCGACCGCAACGCCGGGAGGATCCGGCCCCATCTGGTGGCCGCCTTCCGGGCGGAGATGGACCGGCACGACCGGGAGCGCACCGCCGGCCTTCCCACAGCGCGCTGACCGCCGCCATGCCGACCACCGAACCCAAGCGCGTGCCCGACCCCGGGGCGGCCCGCTTCCCGGTCGTCGACCCGGCCACCGGGGAAGCGTTCGACGAGGCACCCGACCAGCAGCCGGACGAGCTGGACGCCGTGATCGACCGGGCGCAGCGGGCCTGGAGCGGCTGGCGGGCCGACCCCGCCGCGCGCACCACCGCGTTGCGCGCGGCGGCCGACGCGGTGGCGGCGGCCGGCGAGGACCTCGCCCGGTCGCTCACCCGGGAACAGGGCAAGCCCCTGGCCGAGTCGTACGCGGAGGTCGCCCGTACCGTGGCCCGTCTGCGCTACTTCGCGGACCTCGCTCCCCGGAACCGGCCGATCGACGACGGTCGGCCGGTGCGCAGCGAGATCCGGTGGCGGCCGCTCGGGCCCGTCGCCGCGATCGTGCCGTGGAACTTCCCTCTGCAACTCGCGGCGGCGAAGTTCGCGCCCGCTCTGGCCGCCGGCAACACCGTCGTCCTCAAACCGTCTCCGTTCACCCCGCTGGCCACCCGGATGCTGGGGTCCGTCCTCGCCGCAGTCCTGCCCGAGGACGTCCTGACCGTCGTCACCGGCCGCGAACCCCTCGGTGCCCGTCTCGTGTCCCATCCGGGCATCCGCCACGTCACCTTCACCGGATCGGTGTCCACCGGGCGGGCGGTCGCCCGGGCGGCTGCGGCCTCACTCGCCCGGGTGACGCTGGAGCTGGGCGGCAACGACGCGGCCGTCCTGCTCGACGACGTCGACGTGGAGCGCATCGCCGACCGGCTGTTCTGGGCCGCGTTCCGCAACTGCGGACAGGTCTGCATGGCGGTCAAACGCCTCTACGTCCCCGTCCGGCTGCACGCCGACATCGTCGAAGCCCTCGCCCAGCGGGCGAAGACCGTCGCGGTCGGGCCCGGCCTGGACCCCGCGACCGAGCTGGGACCGCTCAACAACGCCCCGCAGTTGGCCCGTGTCGAGGAGCTCACACGGCGGGCACTGGCGGACGGCGCGCGGGCCGCGGCGGGCGGCCACCGGCAGGACGGGCCGGGCTACTTCTTCGCTCCCACCGTCCTCGTCGGCGTGCCGCCTGACAGCCCGGTGGTGACCGGGGAACAGTTCGGACCGGTGCTGCCGGTGCTTCCGTACCGGAGTCTCGACGAAGCCCTGAAGGCGGCCAACGGCACCGGCTTCGGTCTGGGCGGCTCCGTGTGGGGCACCGATCTCGACCGCGCCGAGGCGGTGGCCGATCAGCTCGACTGCGGCACCGCCTGGGTCAACCACCACGCGGAACTGTCCCTGGCCCAGCCTTTCGCGGGCGTCAAGGACAGCGGCGTCGGTGTCGCGGGCGGGCCGTGGGGGTTGTACGGCAACCTCCGGCCGTTCGTCGTCCACCGCCCGCCGGAGGCGTGACACATGAGATTCCAGGCAGCTGTACTGCGCTCGTACGACGCCCCGTTCACGATGGAGGAGGTGGTTCTGCGGACCGAGCCGGCCGTCGGCGAGATCCTGGTCGCGATCGCGGGCACCGGAATGTGCCGGACCGATCTCGCGGTCCGGCGATCGGCCGGCCGGAGCCCGGTGCCCGCCGTCCTCGGCCACGAGGGCGCCGGTGTCGTGGTGCGCACGGGAGGCGGTACGGACACCGGGATCGGTGTCGGTGACCACGTCGTGCTCAGCTTCGACTCCTGCGGACACTGCCCGACCTGCCGCGGCGCGGCGCCCGCGTACTGCGACTCCTTCGCCTCCCTCAACCTCTTCGGCGGACGCGAGGAGGAGCCGCCCCGGCTCACCGACGCGTCCGGTGACGCGCTGGCACCCCGCTGGTTCGGGCAGTCCTCGTTCGCCGAATACGCCCTCGTCTCCGCTCGCAACGCCGTACGGGTCGATCCCGCACTGCCGCTGGAACTGCTCGGTCCCCTCGGCTGCGGCTCCCTCACCGGTGCCGGAGCCGTGCTGAACACCTTCGGCGCCGGTCCCGGCGACACGCTCGTCGTCCTCGGCGCGGGTGCCGTCGGCCTGACCGCGGTGATGGCGGCGACTGCCGTGGGCGCGCCGACCGTGGCCGTCGACCGGCATCCCGAGAGGCTCGCCGCAGCCGAGCGGTTCGGCGCGGTTCCGCTGCCCGCCGCCTCCCCCGACCTGCCCGAGCGGATCCGGCGGCTGACCGACGGCGGAGCCCGCTACGCGCTGGACACCACCGCCTCACCCCTGCTCATCAACCAGGCGCTCCACGCGCTGCGTCCCACCGGCACCCTCGGCCTGGTGGCGCGCCTCCACGGTCCCCTCACCCTCGAACCGGGCACCCTCGACCGAGGCCGGAGCGTGCGCCACATCTGCGAAGGGGACGCCGTGCCCGCGTTGTTGATCCCCCGGCTGATCGGACTGTGGCGGGCCGGACGCTTCCCTTTCGAGCGGTTGATCCGCACCTACCCCCTGTCCGACATCAACAAGGCCGAACGTGACTGCGACGCGGGCCGTACGGTCAAACCGGTCCTGCTCCCCGACAGGGCGAGCCGATGACGAGTCCCGCGGCACCGGGCACCTACCCACCCCGACCCATGACATCGCGCAGCTCCCACTCCCGCCGACGGAGGCAGCATGGCAGGCACGACACCCCACCACACGGACGCGGAAGGCGTGGACGGAGGAGTGGGCCTGACCGCCCTCCTGGTCGCCGCGTCCCGGGCCATGGAAACCCACCGCCACGACAGTCTGGCCCAGGACGCCTACGCCGAGCACTTCGTGCGCGCGGCCCCCGCCTGCACGCACTGGCCGGTGCGCATCGAGGAGGTTCCGGACGGCGACGACAACCCGCTGTGGGGGAGGTTCGCCCGCTACTTCGGTCTGCGGACGAGGGTGCTCGACGACTTCGTCCTCCGGTCGGCCGGTGCGGGCGCGCGCCAAGTGGTCCTGCTGGGAGCGGGGTTGGACACCCGCGCCTTCCGCCTGGACCTGCCGTCCGACTGCGTCGTCTTCGAGGTCGACAGGGCGGGCGTGCTGGCGTTCAAGGAACAGGTGCTCACGGGCCTGTCGGCCGCTCCCGAGGTGAAACGCGTCCCCGTGCCGGTCGACCTGCGTGAGGACTGGGCCGGCGCGCTCGGCACCGTGGGTTTCGACCCCGCCGCACCCAGCGTCTGGCTGGCCGAGGGACTGCTCTTCTACCTGCCGGGTCCCGCCGAGACGTACCTCGTCGACACGGTGGACCGGCTGACCGCCGCAGGCAGTGCTCTGGCCTTCGAGGCCAAGCTGGAGAAGGATCTCCTGGCATACCGTGACAGCCCGATCTACACGGCGACGCGCCGGCTGACCGGCATCGACCTGCTCCGCCTCTTCGACAAGGGACCACGCCCCGACTCCGCGGGCGCCCTGACGGCCAAGGGCTGGTCCACCTCGATGCACACACCCTTCGAGTTCACCAAGAGGCACGGGCGTGGCCCCCTCCCCGAGCCCAACGACGCGCTGGAGGGCAACCGCTGGGTGTTCGCGCACAAGCTCGTGCCCTGACGCCCGGGTACGGGCGACGCGGACGTCCGGCCAGGGGCCGTACCGGCCGTCGGCGGTACGGCCCCTGGCGAGCCGGGTCAGACGGCGTGGGCCGTCACCAGCCGGTCGCCGGGGATGCCGGCCTTGTCCGGCGCGTAGTAGTCCTTGATTCCGGCGGCCCACGTGGCCACGGTGATGCGGTCGTCGGCGTCCGGACCGAACGCGTCGAAGAGGGCGTGGATGTTCGCCTGCTCGAAGCCGATCGCCGTCATCAGCGACTCGAACAGGGGGCGCTCGATCAAGCCGTCCCCGTCGGGGTCGCCGAGTGCGGAGAGGGCCTCGGCGAACTCGGCGACCGTGGGGCCGAAACGCTCGGGGTCCAGCACGAAGGGACGGAACTCCGTCAGGGAGATGACACCGTCGCCGTTGGCGTCCAGTTCCGTGGCCAGCGTCGTCCAGTAGCGGCGGAACGCGGCTCTGATGGCGTCCTTGGCACCGTCGTCCGAAGCGGCCGCCGCTTGCAGAACGCGGTCCGTCATCAGGTCGAAGTCGACGGAGTCGAGGACCCCGTTGCCGTTGGCGTCGAAGAGGGAGAAGACCAGCTCGACCCGCTTGGCGGCCTCATCTCGCATGTGCGTCACCTGTCTTTCACGACCCGACTGTTTCGGGCCTGCGTCCGTGCCCCATGGAACCGCCGGAAGGAGCCGCGGAATCTCGATCTCCGCTTTTGGTGCCGGGGGAACTGCTGAATGAGCGGATGTGACACGTTCCATGCCACGCCTGTGAAGGCCAGGGCGTTCCGACCGATCGCGTTGATCAGCTCATATGGCTCGCACCGGCCGGCACGACCAGCCGCGGGTGGCGGTCCTGACCGTCGACCCTGGTGATCCACATGGGGATGAGCCCGGCTCTGTGAGAGCTCTTGGAGTCGTCGGCTTCGCCACGGCACCTGCCCGTCGTGGCCGTACGAGAAGGGGGAGGCCTCGTTGTGGTTGTTCACGGCCTGGCCCACGCCGTTCCAGTACGACAGGGAGGCTTCGTTCGCCCGCTGGCGAGGCCCTCAAGCTGGTTGGCCCGCCACCCGCCCGCCCGGCCGGGACTCACCGGGTGCCGGGCCGTCCTGGGGGGAGTGGACGTGCGCCGCCAGGGTGGTGGCCAGGGCCTGCCATATGTGGGCCGCGAGATCGCGGCTCCCGGACTCGGTCGCCTGACGCGCCAGCCGTTCCAGGGCCGCGACCCCCTCCTCGACCCGGCCCGCCAGGATCGTGAGCCGGCCGTCGAGGACCGACAGCCGCACCCGGTCGCGGTAGGACAGACGCAGGTGCGCCTCGGACAGCACGGCCCGGCTCAGCGCGCGGGCGTCGTCCAGCCGGCCCTGCGCGAACGCCAGGTGTGCCTGGAGCGCGTGCAGTTCCTGCAGTTGTGTGGGCGTGCCGATCAGGCCGAGGACGGGGGCGGCCTCGGCCAGCCAGCGCTCGGCCGCGGCCACCTGGGGTGGTGACATGTGCAGCGCCGTCGCGGTGGCGGCGGCCCGCAGCCGGGCCCACAGGACCAGGTCGTCCCCGCCCTCGAGGAGGCCCAGGGCGGTGTCCATCCGGGCCAGGGCGGTCGCCTCGTCGCCCTGGCGGTCGCTGACCTCGGCGGCCACCCACAACGCCTCGGCCGCCAGGGCGGAGGGGGCCCCGGGCAGCAGATCGCGTTCCATCTCGTCGACGTGCCGGGAGGCCGCCTCCCACCTGCCGAGTTCCGTCTCGATGCCGATCAGCACCGTGAGGGCGGCCAGGGTGTCGGGCACGCCCAGCTCCGCGGCGCGGGCCACGGCCAGTGCCTCCACGGCCGCCGGTTCCGCGCCCTCGGCATCGCCCAGGGCACGGGTGCAGCGGGCGTACCTCACCAGCGACCTGGCCCGCAGGTCGGGTGCCTCCAACACGCTGCTCAGTTCCAGGAGTTCCAGCAGCCGGAGGCGTTCGAGCTCGTAGTCGCCGTCGCGGCCCGCGTCGCGGCTCAGCAGCCACAGGGCCTGCCAGCGCGCGGCCGGATCCTCTCCCGGGTCCTCCTCGACGGCGCGGCCGAGCACCTCCGTGCCGTCCGAACCCGCGGGCGCCGAGGCCACGGACGCCAGCACCGCGGTCAGGGACCTGCCGTCCGTGGGTCCGGTCAGGACGGAGGCGTCCACACCGAGCCGCCGGGCGAGATAGGCCACGGTCCGCTCCGTGGGCCGCCGTTCACCGGACTCCAGGCGCGACAGATGCCCCGTCGACATCCCGTCGCCGACGACGTCGGCCTGGCTCAGGCCCCGCGCGGCACGCAGCCTTTTGAGCCGACGGCCGAACTGCGGCTGATCCAGCATCTCCCTCCTCGGGTTCGGTGGCCCGGCCGGTCCGGTATCCGCGGTTCCGTTTGCCCGAACGGGCGCGTGAGTTGTCCACATTTTAGGAAGCGCGGCAAGGAGCGACAAGCCGTTGTGCACGGCTGGCTGCGCATTCCGGAGGCGGCGTCGCCACCCCGCCGGAATTGTTTGCATCGGGGGGTGTGGGCGCCCGAAATAGGCCCGGACACGGAACAGTTGACAAGTTGCCTGGTTCACCTGACAAACTCTTGCCTCAGGAGTTGCCTCCCCTTAGTCTCGAAGGCGACTCCTCAAACGAACCCCCTCTCCTTGTCGTGGAGGTTTCCGTGCCGCGCACTGCCCGAACGGGCTTCTCGTCACGGCAGAATGTACGATTCGCCCGCCCGAGCCCGGCCGCTGCGTCGTCCGCCGACGGGACCGCGCCGCGGGATCGAGTGGTGATGACAACGTTATCCAGGTGACCCGGACGACGGTCGCCTCGGCACCGCTTCCTCTGCTCACCCCGACCCTCCCCGGGGACCCGGCGCCCGCCGCCGGCCCGGAACGACGCGGACACACGGCCCCGGCCACCGACGAGGTGGCACGCCGGCACCGGGCGCTCGCCGACACCCAGGCACAGCGCACAGGACCGCTCCGCGTCCGCACACCCTTCCCAGCCCCCCACGCGCAGGAAGAAGGACGGTACGTCCGTGGCGACCACGAGTTTCCCCGACGCCTCGCCCCGTAGGAAGAAGACCGCCGCTGCGGCCGTCCCGGTCCGCCGTGACCTGACCGGCGCGCCGGACGGTGCCACCCCGGAAGCCGCCTGCCCGGCCCATGTGTCCCCCCGGACGCTGGCCGTCACGGCCGCGGAACCGGAATTCGCCCGGCAATTCGGCCTGAGCGCCGACGAGATATGCGGGCGCGGCCTGCTCGAACTGCTCCGCTCTCCGGTTCCCGGACAATTGCGGGAACAGTTCGCCGCGCTTTCCTCAGGACGTTGCCGGAGATTCAGGGAAAGGGTGACGGGCCGCGACGGAGAGGGCCGGGATTTTCCGGCCGACGTCACCGCGATCGCCGTCAGACAGCCCACGGGTGAGATCGTCGGTCTCGTCGTCTTTCTGCGCCGGACCGAAGAAGCGGCCGTCGGCGCACCCGTACTCACCGCCCTCGACGCGCAGGTGCTGGAAGGTGTCGCGAGTGGTGAATCCACGGTGCAGTTGGCCTCCCGTCTTTATCTGAGCCGTCAGGGCATCGAATACCGCGTCGGCCAGATGCTGCGGCGTTTCGACGCCCCCAACCGGCCCGCTCTGGTCGCGCGGGCGCACGCGCTCGGGATGTTCGCCACCGGACAGTGGCCTCCGCGGGTCCTCCCGGAGCGCGTGCGGTAGTGCGGAGCCGGGGCCTGCCGAGCCCCGCGACGGCGGCCGTGGCGGAGACGCACCGCCACGGCCGCCGTCGTACCGGCCCGTCCTGGCAGGGGCGCCGGCCTCACGCCGCCGAGGGCTGCCACGCCTCCTGGAATCGGCGGCGGGCCCGGAACAGACGCGAGCGGACGGTGCCCACGGGCAGCGCGAGCACCTCGGCCATCTCCTCCTCGCTCAGCCCGTAGGCGCGCAGGGTGAGGACCTGCCGGTGGGCCTGGGACAGCCGCTCCAGCACATCACTGATGTGCACCGCGTCCAGGGGATTGGTCTCCTCCTGCGAGTCCACCTCGGAGCAGCAGCTCTCCGCGCCGTAGCGCCTGGCGGTGCGGATGGCCTCGCGGACCGTCACCGAGCGCACCCAGCCGTAGAACGCCGCCGGTTCACGCAGGGAACCCAGACCGCGGTAGACGGCGAGCAGTGCCTCCTGCGTGGCATCGGCACCGTCGTCGTGGGTGATGGACCTGCAGATGCGCGCGACGTAGGGCGTGATGGCGGTCAGCAGGTGGTTCATCGCGTGCTCGTCGCCGGCCTGGGCCCGGTGGAGCAGCGTCAGGGGGGAGGGCAGTTCGCTGACGGTCGTCATGGCGGACAGAGGTTCCTTACACAGCCGGGCGGGCGGGGGGCGTAAAGGGGCGGACGGGCCGTGCTCAGCCGGCGGCGTGGGCGAGACCCGGTTCCACCGCGTCCGTGAAACGCAGCAGCCCGGCGCGCACGTCGTCGCGGAACGCCCGCATGAAGGACGGGCTGTAACAGGCGGTGGAGTGCGGGAACTCGATGGACAGCCGGCCCTCGAAGGAGACCACGCACGCCATGACGGGGCTGCGTCCCGCCTGCGGGAAGTAGCGCTCGCGGGCCGGAACGAGGCGCACGTCGGCCGCCCGCAGCCCCTCCGGCAGCCGCGGACCGGGGACCACGCCCATGTTCGTGGCGATCACCGTGGCCAGTTGCAGCGCGGGATTGCGCGGGATCTCCGGCGTGATGCGCATCTCGTGGAAGTGGTCACCGCGGGTCAGGAAGTCGCCCAGCCGGGCGTGCACGGCACGGGCCAGCTCCAGCGGCTCCGAACGCGCGGACACCTCCAGGGTCTGCAGATGGGTGGTGACCGCGGGGACCAGGTCGGAGGCGGGCACCGGCGGGGTGAGCCGCGCCCGCAGGTCGACGGGGGAGAGGCAGCCGAGCGTGCGGGCCCCGTCGTCCCCGGGCAGGCGCCGCCGGGCCGTCGCCAGCAGCGTCGCGGCGATCAGGGCGTGCACGGAGACACCCGAGGCGCGCGCGGTGCCGCGCAGCCGGGAGGTGAGGTCCGCGTCCAGGGTCAGCCGGCGGACCTCGATGTGCCCGTCCGGGGCGGCACCCTCACCGCCGGCGGCGTCGTACGGGACCAGCTCGACCGGGTGGCGCCGTATCTCCTCCAGCCGGCCGTCGAGGTACTTCGCCGTGTCGGCCTCGTCGGCCGGAGGCAGCCGCCGGCTCACGGGCTCGGGCCAGCGCGGGAGTTCCGGAGCGGCGATGTCGTCGGTGGTGCCTTCGGCCAGCGCCCGGTAGCGGTCCCACAGCGCGTTGTGCACCGCGATGCTGCTGTGGCCGTCGGTGACGGTGTGGTCGATCACCAGCACGAACAGGTGACTCCGCCCGTCCGGCGCGCTGACCAGCACGGCACGGCTCAGCGGGCCGCCGACCGGCAGCGGCCTGTTCAGCTCCGCCGCGTAGGCCTCGTCCTCGTCGCCGGTCCGGGTGATCAGCCGGGGCCGCTCGTCCTCGCCGAGAACGCGCAACACGTGTCCGCCGCCGTCCTGTTCGATGCGGGACCGCAGCGGCGGGTTCGCCTCCGTCAGCGCGTCGAACGCGGCGGACAGCGTCGCGGGGTCCACCGGTCCACGCAGGGTGCAGGACAGCACGGCCCTGCTTCTCTGGCCCACGTAGAGCGTCTCGACCGGACACAGCGCACGGTGCATGCCGTCAGCCTTCTTTCCGTCGTTCGTTCCGGAAGTCCACGGCCCCGGGATACAGCTGCCACCGCGGCGGTCCGCGGGGAGGTCGGGGGCCTTTCGAGAGTGCACGGCCGACCGCGGCCGAATCCAGCCGAAGGCCCGGCGCGCGGGGAAGTCGCGTGATTTCCCTAGAAGTTGAGTCCCGGCGCGCACTCCCCGGCACCCCGAACTTCAGGGAAACCCCTGAATCGGTGCCCCCGGGAGCCGGTTCACCTTGACCCCGCCGGTTCCGGTGCAGCACCGTGCTGTGCCGTGAAACCGGGGCAGGTGACGTGATCCCCCTGACCTCGGCGTGCGGTCCCTTTCCCCGCCCCGTGGGCCGGCGGCCCGGCGCGCAGCCACGCGCCCGGGCGGCACGGGGGTGGCCGCACCCGTCCGATCCGGCCGGGCCTTCGCCGTCCGGGACATCTACGGCTTGCCACGTGAGGGTTGCGCTATGTCACTCCAGGAGGACGCACGTCGACCGCTGTCCGGAGCCCAGGAGGGCCTCTGGTACGCCGGACGGCTCGCACCGGACAGTGCCGCGTACAACACCGCGGAGGCCGTGGAGATCCACGGACCCCTCGACACCGCCCTGTTCGAGACCGCGCTGCGGCGCGTCGTCGCCGAGGCCGACACCTTCGCCCTGCGTTTCGCCGACACCGACGACGGCCCGCGCTGCCATCCCGCACCGGACGCGGACGACTGGCCCCTCCACCGGGTCGACGTCAGCGGCGCCGGGGACCCCGAGGCCGCCGCGTGGGAGCACGTCCGCACCGACCTCGCGACCCCCGTCGACCTGGAGAAGGGCCCCCTCTTCGCGCACACGCTGCTGACCCTGGCGCCCGACCGCCACCTCTGGCTGCTGAGGGCACATCACCTGCTCCTGGACGGCTACAGCTACAAGCTCCTCGGGCGCCGCCTGGCCGACACCTACAACGCCCTGGCAGAGGGGCGCGAACCGGAGCCCAGCGCCTTCGCACCGGTGAGCCGGCTCCAGGAGGAGGAGGCGGCCTACCTGGCCTCCGAGCGGCACGCCCAGGACCGGGACCACTGGGCGCGGCGTCTGGCCGACCTGCCCGAGCCCGCCCGGCTCACCTCCCGCACAGCGGCGCCCACGGCGCCCTTCCTGCGCCGCACCGCCGAACTGACGCCCGCCGAGACCGAGGCGCTCGACGCCGCGGCGGCCCGCCTCGGGGCCCGGCGCACCGACCTGCTGACCGCCGCGACCGCCGCCTACCTGCACCGGATGACCGGCGCCGAGGACCTGGTGCTGGGTCTGGCCACGATGAGCCGCCTCGGCAGCGCCGCCCTGCGCACCCCGGGCACCGCCTCCGACGTCCTCCCGCTGCGCGTGGCAGCCACCCCCGGCACGCCCGTCGCGGAGCTGGTCGGCGCCGTCGCCGGTGAACTGAAGGCCCTGCGCCGCCACCAGCGCTACCGGGGCGAGTTCCTCCGCCGCGACCTGGGCCTGCTGGGCACCGGACGCCGGCTGTACGGACCGGTGCTCAACATCGTCCCGTTCGACGAGTCCCCGGTCTTCGCCGGACACCCCACCACCTGGCACCACCTGTCCGGCGGAGCCGTCGACGACTTCCAGATCTCGGTGCGCCCCGGACCCCGCGGCGGCCTGTGGCTGGCCTTCGACGCCAATCCCGCCCTGTACGAGGAGGACGAACTCGACCTGCACCGCGAGAGGTTCCTCGCCGTGCTGCACCGGCTGGCCGCGGCCGAACCGGTGACGCCGCTGGGCGACCTGGACGTCCTGCTGCCGGGCGAACACCCCCGCGACACTCCCGTCCGCGCCTTCCCGGCCGAGCGGACCCTCACGGAACTGTTCGAGGCGCAGGCGGCGGCCGGGCCCGAGCGGACGGCCGTCAGTCACGGGCACGAACGGCTCACGTACGCCGAACTCAACGCCGAGGCCAACCGGATCGCCCGGCTGCTGACCGCGCACGGCGCGGGGCCCGGCCGGATCGTGGCGCTCGCCCTGGAACGCGGCCTGCGGCTGCTGCCCGCCCTGCTGGCCGTCCTCAAGACCGGCGCCGCCTATCTGCCCCTGGACCCCGGCCAGCCGGCCGAGCGGCTGCGGCTGGTCGTCCAGGACGCGGCTCCCGTGGTGCTGGTCACCGAACAGGCCCACGCCCACCTCGCCGACGCCGCCGTCCCCGCCGTGCTGCTGGACGACCCTCAGGTGACCGCGGACCTCGCCCGCCGCTCCGGCGCCGACCTGACCGACGCCGAACGGCACAGCCCGACCGGCCCCTCCGACACCGCGTACATCATCCACACCTCCGGCTCCACCGGCCGCCCCAAGGGCGTGCCCGTGCCGCACGCCAACGTCGTACGGCTCTTCGCCGCCGCGGCCGAGCACTTCGACTTCCGTGCCGACGACGTGTGGACGCTGTTCCACTCCTACGCCTTCGACTTCTCCGTGTGGGAGATCTGGGGCGCCCTGCTGCACGGCGGCCGGCTCGTCGTCGTGCCCTACGCCGTCAGCCGCTCCCCGCGCGAGTTCCTGGACCTGCTGCACCGTGAGGGCGTCACCGTCCTCAACCAGACGCCGTCCGCGTTCGAGCAGCTCGTCGACGCCGACGCCGAACGCGGGGGCGACGCCGGGGCGTTGCGCTACGTCGTCTTCGGCGGGGAGGCCCTGCGCCCGGCGCGGCTGCGCCCCTGGACCGAACGGCACGGCCTGGACCGCCCGGCGCTGGTGAACATGTACGGCATCACCGAGACCACCGTGCACGTCACCCACCACCGGCTCACCGCGGCAGACCTGGACGACCCGCGCCGCGCCGGCGCCATCGGCACTCCGCTCGCCGACCTCCGGGTCCACCTGCTGGACGCCGAGGGACGCCCCGTGCCGCCCGGAGCGACCGGCGAGATGTACGTCTCCGGCGCCGGTGTCGCCACCGGCTACCTGCACCGCCCCGAACTGACCGCCGAACGCTTCCTCGACGACCCCTACGGCCCTCCCGGCACCCGCATGTACCGCTCGGGCGACCTCGCCCGGCGCCGCCCCGACGGCACCCTCGACTACCTCGGCCGCGCCGACGCCCAGATACAGCTGCGCGGCTTCCGCGTCGAACCCGGCGAGATCGAGGCCGTCCTCGCCGCCCACCCGGGCGTCTCCCGCGCCGCCGTCGTACCCCGCCACGCCGGCAGCGGCGCCCTGCACCTCGTCGCCTACACCGTCCCCTCCGGCGACGCGCCCGCGAGCCCCGCCGACCTGCGCGCCCACGCCGCCGCCCACCTGCCCGAGCATATGGTCCCCGCCGCCTGCGTCCCGGTGGACGGCCTGCCGCTGACCGCGAACGGCAAGCTCGACATCCAGGCCCTGCCCGACCCCGACTTCACCGCCGCCGCGTCCGGCACCCGCCCCACCGCACCCGAACAGGCCCTGGTGTGCGCCCTGTTCGAGGACGTGCTGCGGCTGCCGCGGGAGTCCGTCGGGGTGGACGCCGGCTTCTTCGACCTGGGCGGCGACTCCTTGCTCGCCACCAGACTGCTGGCCCGTCTGCGGCACGAGACCGGCGCGGAGATCCCCATCGCCGCCCTGTTCGAGACGCCGACCCCCGCCGCGCTCGCCCGGCGGCTCGCCGTACGGGCGCAGGACGCCCTGCCCCGGCCGGTCCTCGGCGAGGCCGCGCGCCCCGAGCGCGTGCCGCTGTCCTTCGCGCAGGAACGCATGTGGTTCCTGAACCGGCTCGACGAGGGCGCGGCCACCTACCACATCCCGCTCCTCGTCCCCGTCGGGCCCGACCTCGACGCCGAGGCGCTCGACGCGGCCCTCGGCGACCTGGCCGACCGGCACGAAAACCTGCGCACGGTGATCGCCGAGCACGACGGTGTGCCCTACCAGCGCATCCTGGCGCCGGGAGAGCTGCGCCCGGTGCTGCGGCGGATCGACTGCCCCGCCGCGGAGACCGCCGCCCATGTCACCGCCGCGCTGCGGCGCCGCTTCGACCTGACCGCCGAAAGCCCCCTCGCGGCCTGGCTGCTGGGCACCGGGACCGAACGCGTCCTGCTGTTCGTGCTGCACCACGCCGCCGCCGACGGCTGGTCGCTCGGCCCCTTCGCCGCCGACCTGTCCGCCGCCTACGCCTCCCGCCGCGCCGGGCGGGCACCCGACTGGGCCCCGCCGGCGGTGCAGT
Organism: Streptomyces albogriseolus; assembly: GCA_014650475.1. Taxonomy (GTDB): domain Bacteria; phylum Actinomycetota; class Actinomycetes; order Streptomycetales; family Streptomycetaceae; genus Streptomyces; species Streptomyces albogriseolus. Next base: position 58,985 of record BMVA01000001.1, on the reverse strand, counting down.
ACGCCGACTACGCGCTGTGGCAGCGCGCCCTGCTGGCCCCCGGACCCGACGGCCCCGGCCGGGTGGAACGGCTCACCGCCCACTGGCGCACCGCGCTGGACGGCCTGCCCGAGGAGTGCACCCTGCCCGGCGACCGGCCGCGGCCCACCGCGCCGCGCGGCGACGGCGCGCACGTCGAGCTCGCCGTCGACCCCGCCCTGCACCGTGCCCTGCTGCGCCTCGCCGACCGCGAGGGCGCCAGCCTCTTCATGGTGCTGCACGCCGCCGTCAGCGCCCTGCTCACCCGCTGCGGCGCCGGCGAGGACATCGTCCTCGGCACCCCCGTGGCGGGCCGCACCGAACCCGGCCTCGACCCCCTGATCGGCCTGATCACCAACACCCTGGTGCTGCGCGCCGACACCTCCGGCGACCCCGCCTTCCAGGACCTTCTCGCCCGGCTGCGCACCGCCGACCTGGCCGCCCTGGACCACCAGGACCTGCCCTTCGACCGGCTGGTGGAGGACCTCAACCCGCCCCGCACGCCCGGCCGTCACCCCGTGTTCCAGGTGATGCTCGCCCTGCAGAACAACAGGCCGGCCCTCCTCGAACTCGACGGCACCCGCACCGAGTTGCGGCCCACCGCCACCGGCACCGCCAAATTCGACCTCTTCGTGGACGTTCTGGAGCACCACGGCCCCGAGGGCACGCCCGACGGCCTGACGCTGCACGTCGAGTACGCCACCGACCTCTACGACGCCGGCACCGCCGAGGCGTTCGCCCGCGCGCTGCACGACGTCCTGAGCACGGTGAGCGCCGACCCCGCGACCCGCCTCGGGGACCTGCCCGCGCTCCCCGGGCGCAGCCCCGCCCCGAATGCGGCCGACACCGCCGTCCTGGAGGACGCGGCCCTGTCCGTGCCCGGCATCCGCGACGCCCATGCCCTGCCCGGCGGCGGCGACGCCCCGCCGCGCCTGTACGTGGTGGCCGGGCGGTCCGACGCCGCCGAACGCGTCGAGGAGTTCCTGGACCGCGCGGGCCAGGGCGCCGTCCGCGTCACGGCGGTCAACGCCCTGCCCCGGGCCGAGGACGGCACCGTCGACCGTGCGGCACTGCGCGCCCTGCCCGCCGTCGACGCGACCGCGGCCCGGGCCTGGCGGGAGCGGATCGCCCAGCTGCCCGGGGTCACCACGGTCGACGTGTCGGTGGAGAACGCCCCCGAGGAACTGGACCGCCGTCACACCGGACTGCCCGACCGCTCCGCCGGAGCGGCCCCGGCCGCCCGTACCGCGGATGCCTCCGGTGTTCCGGCCGTCAGCGAAGGCCCCGCCCTCGCCGAGCCGTCCGTGGCGAGCTGGGCCGAGGCCCTGCGCCGCGCCGCCGCGCGGGACCGGGGCGACATCGTCCATGTCCACGCCGACGGCAGCGAGCACCGGCGCACCTACGCGTCCCTCGTCCCCGAGGCCTCCCGCGTCCTGGCCGGTCTGCGCCGGGCCGGACTGCGCCCGGGCGACCAGGTCATCCTCCAGTGCGACGTCACCGAGGACTTCCTCGCCGTGCTGTGGGGCTGCGTCCTCGGCGGTTTCGTCGCCGTCCCGCTGACCGTCCCCGCCTCCTACGACACCCCCTCCGCGGCACTGACCAAGCTGGAGGGGATCTGGCGGATGCTCGGCCGCCCCTGGATCGTGTGCTCCGCCGGCCGCGAGGCCGGTCTGCGCGCGGTCGCCGCCCGGCAGGACTGGCCCGGGCCGCGCATCACGACCGCCGACGCCCTGCGCGAGGCGCCCGAGGACCACGACTGGCACCCCGCAGGACCGGACGACCTCCTGCTGATGCTCATGACGTCCGGCAGCACCGGCCTGCCCAAGGCGGTGCGGCTCACCCACCGCAACGTGCTGACCCGCTCGGCCGCCACCGAGCAGATGAACGGCCTCGGCGCCGACGACGTCTCCCTGAACTGGATACCGCTCGACCACGTCACCGGCGTGGTGATGTTCCACCTGCGCGACGTGTACCTGGGCTGCCGCCAGGTCCACGCCCCCACCTCCTGGATCCTGCAGGACCCGCTGCGCTGGATGGACCTCGCCGACCGGCACCGGGTCACCGTCACCTGGGCGCCCAACTTCGCCTTCGGGCTCCTCGCCGAACAGGCCCACCGCTTCACCGGCCGCGCCTGGGACCTGTCGCCGATGCGGCTGGTCATGAACGCCGGTGAGGTCGTCGTGGCCTCCGCCGCCCGCGCGTTCCTGCACACGCTCCAGCCCTTCGGCCTGCCGCAGGACGTGATGCACCCCGGCTGGGGCATGTCCGAGACGTGCTCCGTGGTCACCGACGCCGTCCTGCCCGCCGAACCCGTCCCGGGCGAAGGGACGTTCGTCAGCTGCGGCCGGCCCTACCCCGGGTTCGCCATGCGGATCGCCGACGAACAGGGCACGATCCTCACCGAGGGCGAGGCGGGCCGCTTCCAGGTCCGCGGCACCTCGGTGACCGGCGGCTACCACGACAACCCGGCGGCCAACGCCGAGGCGTTCACCGACGACGGCTGGTTCGACACCGGCGACCTGGCGTTCCTGCGCGACGGCGAGCTTTACATCACCGGCCGCGCCAAGGACGTCATCATCGTCAACGGCGTGAACCACTACAGCCACGAGATCGAGGCGTGCGTCGAGGAACTGCCCTACGCGGAGCGGAGCTTCACCGCCGCGGTCGCGGTGCGCACCGACCCCTCCTCACCCACCGACGAACTCGCCCTGTTCCTGCACCTCACCCCGGAGGCCACCGCCGACCCGGCCCGCGCCCTGCGCGAGATCGCCGGCAAGGTCACCCGGGAGATCGGTGTCAGCCCGTCCTTCCTCATCCCCGTGGCGCGGGACGCCGTCCCCAAGACGGAGATCGGCAAGATCCAGCGCACCCGGCTGCGCAAGGGCTTCGAGGCGGGCGACTTCGACGACGAGGTGCGCCGGACCCAGTTGCTGCTGGGCACCGCGGCCACCGTCCCCGACTGGTTCCTGCGCCCGGTATGGCAGCGCGCGGAACGCGCCCGTACCCGTCCCACGGCGTCCGGCCGGCACACCCTCGTCCTCGCGGGCGGCGACCCGCAAGCCGGCGCACTCGCACAACGGCTCGCCGACGCGCTGCGCTCCGCCGGGGGCCTGTGCACGGTGGTCTCCGAAGGACCGTCGTACACCCGGACCGACGCCGCGCACTACCGTGTCCGCCTCGCCGAGGAGTCCGACTACGCCGCGCTGCTGGGCCGGCTGGAGCAGGACCAACGGCCCGTCGACGCCGTCCTCCACCTCGACGGGTTCCGGGCAGGCCCCCCGGCCGCGCCGGACGACACGGCGGGTGCGGAGCGGCTGCTCGCCTTCGTCCGGGCCCTCATCGCCCGGCCCGGCCGGCAGCGCCCCGTGGACCTGGTCCACGTGTCCGCGGGCGCCCACGCCGTCCGCCCCGGCGACCGCCCCTCTCCGGCCCACGCCCTGGCCGGAGCGCTGCTCAAGTCGCTGGCAGAGGAGTGCGGCTGGCTGCGGACCCGGCACGTCGACCTGTCCCCGGGCGACGGCACCGACCCGCTGACCCTCCTGACGGCGGAGGCGGCCGCCGGCGTGGACGGCGCGGACGTGGCGTACCGCGACGGACTGCGCTACGAACGCCGCCTCGCCCCCCTGCCCGACAGCCCGCCCCGCGCCGAGCCGCCCGCGCACGACGGCTTCACCCTGCTCACCGGAGGCCTCGGCGGCGTCGGCACCGAGATCGCCGCCCACCTGCTGCGCACCCCGGGCACCCGGCTGCTCGTCCTCGGGCGCACCCCGGAGGACGAGGCCCACGCCCTGCCGCGGCTGCGTGAACGCGGGGAGGTTCGCTACGCCCGCGCCGACGTCACCGACGAAGCCCGCGTCCGCGCCGCGGTCGAGGCCGCCACCGAGGCGTGGGGCGTGCCCCTGACGTCGGTGCTGCACCTGGCCGGGACACTCGTGGAGCGCCCCGTCGGGGAACTGGACGCCGCCACCTGGCGCCGGGCGCTGGAGGCGAAGGTGCGCGGCGCGTGGATCCTGCACCGGCTCACCGCCGACCACCCGGTCACCTCCTTCGTCACCTTCTCCTCGGTCAACGGCTTCTTCGGCGGCGCCATGAACGCCGCCTACGCCGCCGCCAACGCGTATCTGGACGCCCTCGCCGGGTACCGCCGCGGCCTCGGCCTGCCCGCGCAGTCGCTCGCCTGGAGCATGTGGCGCGAACGAGGCATGAGCCGCGGCTACGGTCTCACCGCGCTCACCGAGGCCCGGGGCTACCGGCTGCTCGACGTTCCCGCCGCGCTGCGCTCCTTCGACCTCGCCCGCACCCTCGACGAACCGCACCTGCTGATCGGCGCCGACCGCACCGCCCCCTGGGTCCGCAGCCACGTCGTGGCCCCCGTGCGCCAGACCCGCCGCCTGGCCGCACGCGTCGGCCTGCGGGACGGCACCGACCTGGGCGCCCTGTACCGCGCCGTCACCGGCAGCGCCCGCGCGGCCGGCCTGTCCGACGACGGGTGGACGCTGCGCTCGGCGGGCACGAGCGCTCGCCCCGACGAGACGGGGACGGAAGACGGCCTGCGGCGGCTGGAGAGCCGGCTCGCCGAGGTGTGGTGCGACGTCCTGGGCCGCGACCGGGTGGGCCTGGACGACAACTTCTTCGACCTGGGCGGCAACTCCCTGCTCCTGGTCACCGCCCAGACCGCCGTGAACCGCGCCTTCGGCAGCGACCTGTCGGTGGTCGACCTGTTCGCGCACCCCACCGTCCGGGACCTGGCCCGCCACCTGTCGGCCACCGGCGCGGGCCCGGTGCCGGACGCCGAGGCGCCCTCCCGGCCGGAGACCGGCGACGGCCTCGACCGCGCCCGGGAACAAGCCCGCCGGCAACGCGCCGCCCGCGCCCGCCGCACCGCCCGTCAGGGCAAGGACCGCGGCCATGCGTGACCGGGCCGACGGCACACCGCACACCCACGAACCGGGAGAGGACGAAGCGCAGGCCGTGCACGACACCACCACACCCCACGACGAGGACTTCCCGGCCGTAGCCGTCATCGGCATGGCGGGCCGCTTCCCCGGCGCCGACGACCTCGACGCCTTCTGGGACAACCTCGCGGCCGGCCGGGAGTCCGTACGGCCCGTCACCGACGAGGAGTTCCTCGCCGCGGGCGGCGACCCGCGCGACCTCGACGACCCGTCACTGATCCGCAAGGCGTCGGTCGTCGAGGGCATCGACCGCTTCGACTCCGGCTTCTTCGGCTACAGCCCCGCCGAGGCCGCGGTCGTCGACCCTCAGCAGCGACTGCTGCTGGAGACGGCCTACCACGCCCTGGAGGACGCCGGCTGCCTCGGCGCCGACCGGTCCGCAGAGGCGTTCGGCGTGTACGCGGGGGCGGGGGACAGCCGCTACTACCCGGCCCACGTCCACCCCCGCTTCGCCGGGCAGCCCGGCTCGGTGGCCCTCGTCCACGCCGCCACGGCCAACTCCCTCGGCACCCTCGCCACCCGCGTCTCCTACGAACTCGGCCTCACCGGGCCCAGCGTGTCCCTGCAGACGGCCTGCTCCACCGCGCTCGTCGCCGTGCACACCGCCTGCCAGGACCTGCTCGACCACCGCTGCGACACCGCGCTCGCCGCCGCCGTCTCCCTCAACCCCTCCGCCGTCCTGGGCTACCGCCATGTGCCCGACGGTCCCTTCTCACCCGACGGGCACTGCCGGGCCTTCGCCGCGGACGCCGCCGGCACCTCCTCCGGCGACGGAGTGGGAGCCGTCGTCCTCAAGCGGCTGGAGGACGCCCTCGCCGACGGCGACCGCATCCGCGCCGTCATCCGCGGCAGCGCCGTCAACAACGACGGCCGCCGCAAGGTCGGCTTCAGCGCCCCGAGCGCCGCCGGACAGACCGAGGTCGTCCTCGCCGCGCAGGCCCAGGCGGAGGTCGACGCCGGCACCATCGGCCTGATCGAGGCGCACGGCACCGCCACCAAACTCGGCGACCCGATCGAGGTGTCCGCCCTGACGGAGGCCTTCCGGCACAGCACGGACCGGACCGGATTCTGCGCGCTCGGCTCGGTCAAGACCAACATCGGCCACCTCGGAGCCGCCGCCGGCATCGCCGGGCTCATCAAGGCGGTCCTGGCCCTGGAACACCGGCAGATCCCGCCGAGCCTGCACTTCGACCGGCCCAACCCGCTCATCGACTTCGACGCGAGCCCTTTCCGCGTGCCCACCGCCCTGGAGGACTGGCCCGAGGGGGAGCACCCCCGCCGGGCCGCCGTCAGTGCCTTCGGCATCGGCGGCACCAACGCCCACGTCGTCCTGGAGGAGGCACCCCGCGTCGCAACCCCGGCGCCGCGCCCGCCCGAGGAGGAGCGGCGCATGGTGCTGCCGCTGTCGGCGCGCACCGCCGGAGCCCTGCGCGGCCAGGCCGAGGCACTCGCCCGGCATCTGGAGCGCCGGCCGGACCTGCGCCTGGACGACGTGGCCCACTCCCTGCGCACCGACCGGCCCGCGCTGCGCCACCGGCTCACCGTCTCGGCCGCCTCCCGCGCCGAGGCCCTCGACGCGCTGCGCTCCGCCGCCCCGGCCACCCCGCCGCTGACCGGCGACCCGGTCCGGGTGGCGTTCCTGCTGCCCGGCGGCGGCACCCAGTACCCCGGCATGGGCAAGGAGCTGTACCGCGACCACGCCGTCTACCGCGACACCGTCGACGAGTGCGCCCGCATCCTGCGGCCCGTCCTCGGCACGGACCTGCGCACCGCCCTCTTCGAGGAACAACGGCCCGACGACCTTTCCGCGTTCCTCGGACTCGTCGTCACCGAGTACGCCCTGGCCCGCACCCTGATGGAGTCGGGCGTGCGCCCCGACGCGCTGATCGGCCACTCGCTCGGCGAATACACGGCCGCCTGCCTGGCCGGCGTCATCGACCTGGCGGACATGCTGCCCCTGGTCACCGAACGCATCCGGCTCATCAGCTCCGCCGGCGGGGCCACGGTCGGCGTCGCCGCCCCGGCGGAGGAGATCCGGCCCCTCCTCGACGCCGACCTGTCCCTGGCCGCCGTCAACGGCCCCCAAGCCTGCACCGTCGCCGGGCACCTCGACGCCGTCGCCCGCTTCGAGGCCGAACTCACCCGTCGCGGCGTCCCGTTCCGCCGTCTGCGCATCCCCGTCGCGGCCCACTCCCACGTCCTGGACCCCGTCCTGCCGGCCTACGAGACCCACCTGCGCCAGGTCACCCTGCGCCCGCCGCGCATCCCGTACGTCACCAACGTCACCGGCACCTGGATCACCGACGCCCAGGCCACCTCCGTACAGCACTGGGTCGACCACACCCGCGACACCGTGCGGTTCGCCGACGGCATCACCGCCCTGTGGGACCGGCTGCGTCCCGTCCTCGTGGAGATCGGGCCCGGCGACACCCTGACCAAGCTCGCCACCGGCCGGCTCACCGACGAGGCACCGGTCACGGTGACCACCATGCGGCACGCCAAGGCAGGGGCGTCCGACGGGTTCGTCCTCGCCGAGGCGCTGGGACGGCTGTGGAGCGCGGGCGTGGACAGCGCCCTGCCCCCGGTGCCGGGCGCGCCCCGGCGGGTGCCGCTGCCCCCGTACGCCTTCGAACGCCGGCGCCACTGGATCGACGCACCGGGCGCCCGGACGGACCCCGCCACGTCCGACGACACCCCGGCCGCCACGGACTCCGGCCTCGCTTCACGGCCCCGGCTCACGACCGAGCACGTACCGCCCCGCACGGACCGCGAACGCGAGGTCACCCGGCTCTGGGAGGAGACCCTCGGCATCGGCGGCATCGGGCTGCACGACAACTTCTTCGACCTCGGCGGCGACTCGATGCGCGCCGTGCTGCTGGCGGGCCGGCTGCGCCAGGCCGGGGTCCTCGACGTCCCGGCGGCGACCCTGCTGGCCGCACCCACCGTGGCCGGGACCCTCGCCGCGGCCGACCAGCCGGCCGAGAAGGCGCCGGACAGCACAGCCACGGCGCTCGGCCCGCTGCTGCCGCTGCGCGCCGAGGGCACCGCCACGCCCCTGTTCTGCGTCCACCCCGGCGCGGGCATCGCCTGGCGCTACACGGGCCTGCTGCCCCACCTCGGCGGCGACCAGCCCGTCCACGGCATCCAGGCGGCCGGCCTCGACGGCACCCGGCCGCCCGCCCCGGACGCCGCCGCCATGGTCGCCCACTACCTCGACCTGGTGCGCCAGGTGCAACCCCACGGTCCCTACCGGCTGCTGGGCTGGTCCTACGGCGGATTCGTCGCCCACGCCATGGCCTGCGCCCTCCAGCGCGACGGGGAGCAGGTCGAGCTCCTCGCCATGCTGGACGCCCCCCAGCCGCACGGCACCGCCCACGACCCCGAGGCGGCCGAACGCCAGGTCGCCGCCCTGCTGTCCAGGGTGGCCGGGCTCGCGGTCGACGGGGCGCCCGTGGATACCGTCCTGGACCGAATCGACGCCCGGGTCACGGCCGACCCGTCGAGCGTCCCCGTGACCCGCCCCGAGGCCGCCGCCATCGCCGCCGTCATGCGCAACAACCTGCGCATCGCGCCCCAGTTCGCCCCCGGCGTCTACCGCGGTGACGTGCTGTTCTTCAGCGCCGCGGAGGAGCAGCCCACCGGCTTCCCGGCGGACCTGGCGGTCCTGCCGGGCAAGGCCGACAGCTGGCGGCCCTACGTCGACGGCACGCTCCACGACCACCACGTGCCCTGCGGCCACTACGAGATGACCGAACCCGAACCGATCGCCCGTATCGGCGAAGCGGTCGCCAAGGCCCTGCGCGGTCTCGGCGACCGGGCCGCCACCTCCCCTTCCCCCTGAACCCGCGTCGAGGAGAACCAGCGTGAGTGCGACCCCGGACCTCTACGAACTCGGTGACGCGCCCGAGATCGGCACCGCCCCGAAGAAGATGTACGCCTCGCTCATCCGCCGTGAGCGCTACGGACAGCCCGTCGACGCCTTCCGCACCGAGGTGGTCGACGTCCCGCCCGTGGGGCGCGGCCAGGTCCTGGTGAAGGTGATGGCGGCCGGCATCAACTACAACAACGTCTGGGCCGCGCTCGGTTCGCCGCTCGACGTGATCGCCGCGCGGCAGAAGGCGGGCGCCACCGAGGACTTCCACATCGGCGGCTCCGACCTGTCCGGGATCGTGTGGGCGGTCGGCGAGGACGTACGCGGGGTGAAGCTCGGGGACGAGGTGGTCGTCCTCGCCAACCGCTGGGACGAGAAGACCGAGGACATCCGCCTCGGCGGCGACCCCACCTGGTCCACCAGCCAGCGGGTGTGGGGCTACGAGGAGAACTACGGCTCCTTCGCCCAGTTCGCCGTGGTCGACGACTACATGTGCCACCCCAAGCCCGCCCGGCTGTCGTGGGCGGAGGCCGCCTGCTACATGGCGACCGCCGCCACCGCCTACCGCCAGCTGTTCGGCTGGCAGCCGCACACGGTGCGGCCGGGTGACCCGGTGCTGATCTGGGGCGGCGCCGGCGGACTCGGCTGCATCGCCATCCAGCTCGTCCGGCACGTCGGCGGCATCCCCGTCGCGGTCGTCTCCAGCGAGGAACGCGGCGAGTTCTGCCTCAAGCTGGGCGCCGAGGGCTACATCGACCGGCGGACGTTCGACCACTGGGGGCGGCTGCCGGACACCTCCGACGACGAGGCCATGGGCCGCTGGCTGTCCGGGGCCCGCGCCTTCGGACGGGCCTTCTGGGAGGTACTGGGAGAGCGCCGCAGCCCGCGCATCGTGCTGGAGCACTCCGGTGCCGACACCATCCCCACGTCCCTGTACCTGTGCGACAACGGCGGCATGGTCGTCCTGTGCGGCGGCACCACCGGCTACAACGGCGACGTGGACCTGCGGTTCCTGTGGATGCGGCAGAAGCGCCTGCAGGGCTCGCACGTCGCCACGGCCCGCGAGGCACGCGAGGTGACGCGGCTGATCGACCAGGGAATCATCGACCCCTGCCTGTCCCGAACCTTCGATTTCGATGAGATCGGCCTCGCGCACCAGCTCATCCACGACAACCGCCACCCGGCGGGCAACATGGCCGCCAGGGTCGGCGACCGCGGGTGATTCACGCCCGGCCGGAGGGGTACCTGCGGCGGGGTACGACCCTCACACGCACCTCCCGGAGGTACCCCCCATGGGCAAGCTGGGCGACATGATGAACAAGGCCAAGCAGATGGCCAAGGGCCACCCCGACCAGGCGGACAAGGGCGTCTCGCGCGCTGAGCGCATGGTCGACGAGCGGACGGGCGACAAGTACGACGCCAAGACCGACAAGGCGGCCGACGCCGCGCGGCGTTCCTACCGGGACGGCGGCACGCCGGAGCGCTGAACCGACCCGCCGCCCGCCCCCGGTGCGCCGGGGACGGGCGGCGTCCGCTCAGTCGCGGGTGCCGGCCCGGCCGGTGACGTAGCTGAACACTCCCGCGCCGACGCGCACGACCCGCACCCGCACGGCGTGGGCGGGACCGTCGCGCAGGCACACCCGCAGACCGTCCCGGCAGGGCGAGACCCGCAACTCCCGCAGACTCCCCGCCGGACCCTCCCGGCCCTCAGCCGTCATCACAGTGAGGGCCTTCCACGCCGCCTCCTTGGCGGAGAACAACGCCGTCACCGGCCAGACCGCGCCCGCACCGGGCGGCAGCCTTGTGCCGGCGAGCAGGGACTCCTCGTCCTCGCACAGCACCAGACGGGCCGCTTCGCGGGGGAGGGGCCGCAGCTCCAGGTCGCAGCCGACCGGCAGATCCCGTCCGGGGGCAGCGGCCACGGCGACGGCGATCCCGGCACTGTGCGAGATCGACGCGGCCCGCCCCGGCGGGAACACCGGCAGGCGCCCCCTCCGAGGGATCTCCCCGCAGTCCAGCCCCACCGCACGCAGGGCCCGCCGGGCGGCCAGACGGCCGGCCAGGAACTCCAGCCCGCGCCGCGGCGGCATCACCGCGGCGGCGGCCGCCTCGGCCGGCCCGGCCGGTTCCTGACCCGGCTCCGACACGGCGGCCACGCCCAGCCCGAGCCCGGCAGCAGCCAGAAGCGGCCCGAGCGCCACCAGGCTCCCCACGACCGTCGCCGGCACCCCTCCATCACCCGACGCCGTCCCCGTCGGCTCCCCAGCACCCTGCGCCGTCCGCCAGGACCCCGCGTCGGTCCCGGCCGACCCGCCGCGCTCCGCTCCGGTTCGCCCGGGCCGTGTGCATACAGCAGCGACCCGGGTCGGCCACGTCGGAGACGCCGTGGCCGACCCGGGTCGCATCGGGCTCCCGGTCATCGCCGTTCGCCGCCGCACGCGCTCACGCCCGCAGCAGCTTCTTGATGATCTTACCGGCGGGGTTGCGCGGCACCTGCTCGATGAACTCGACCCGCCGCGGCCGCTTGTACGGCGCCAGCAGCCTCGCGACATGCGCGAGCAGCTCCGCCGTGCCCGGCTCCGCGTCGGCCTCCAGGGCGACGTACGCCAGCGGCACCTCGCCGTAGTCCTCGTCGGGCATGCCGACGACCGCCGCGTCCCGGACCGCCGGGTGGGTCATCAGAGCGCGCTCGATCTCCGAGGGGTAGACGTTCTGGCCCGCTCGGATGATCACGTCCTTGGTGCGGTCCACCAGGCTGATGCGGCCCGCCTCGTCCATGAAGCCGAGGTCGCCCGTCCTGATCCAGCCGTTCCAGGTGATCTCCCGCGTGGCCTCCGGATCGTTCCAGTAGCCCTGCATGACACCCGGCCCGCGCACCACGATCTCGCCGATTTCGCCGGGCGGCAGTTCCCGCCCGGTCTCGTCCACGGCGCGGGCGGACATGCCCGGCACGACCCGCCCGCACGGGATGCGGGCGGTGACGTCCCCGGGCGCGGGGTGCTCGTCGGGACCGAGCGTGACGAACGGGCCGCCCACCTCGGTCATGCCGTACACCTGCCGGAAGCCGCACCCGAGCCGTGCCACCGCGTCGGCGTAGACGTCGAGCGGCATGGGGGCAGCCCCGTACAGCACCTCCCGCAGGGAGGACAGGTCGGTGCGCAGGGACGCCTTCGCCTGAAGCATGAAGCGCAGCATCTGCGGCACCAGCCACATGTGGGTGGCGCGGTGCGCCTCCACCGCGGACAGCGCCCGCTGCGGCGTGAATCCTGGCATCAGCACGACCGTCGCGCCGGCCGCCAGATAGGTCAGGGAGACGACCATGCTGCCGTGGTACAGCGGGCAGCAGTTGACCATGACGATGTCGTCCGTGGGGCGGGCCATCACCAGCCAGCCGAGCGCGATGGCGCGGAACGACGCGCTGTCGACGGTCACCCCCTTGGCCTGACCGGTGGTCGCCGAGGTGTGCAGCACGGCGATCGGGTCCGTGTCGGCGACATCCGGCAGCTCCCGCTCGGCGGCCAGCGTGCCCAGTGCCGCGAAGGCGGGCTTGTCGAAGGCCACCCGGAGCCGCACCGAGGACGGCAGTCCGGTGTGCCGGTCCAGCAGCTCGGACTCACCGAGGACGGCCACCGCGCCGACGCGCTCGACGATCCCGGCGACCTCGGGCTCGGCCAGACTGTGGTTCAGCGGCACGAACAGCGCGCCGAGCCGGGCCAGCGCGAAGTAGCTCTCCAGGACCTCGATCCGGTCCTTGGACAGCACGGCCACCCGGTCGCCGCGCCGGATCCCCAAGTCTGCCAAGCCGCAGGCGAGTTGCAGCGTACGATCATGCAGCTCGGCCCAGGTGACGCTGCGTTCCTCGTCCACCAGCGCGGTCCGGCCGGGCCGGCACTGGCGGTTGCGCTCCAGCAGTTGCGTCAGCCACATCACACACCGCCGCTCGCCCTGGCGGCCGTGCGCTCGGCCACGAAACGCTCGTAGTCGCCGATCGTGCGCAGCTCCTCCATGTCCTCGGCGGTGATCTCGACGCCGAGCCGCTGCTCGACCAGCAGGACGAGACGCACCAGGTCCCCGGAGTCGATGCCGCTGGCGGCCAGGTCGGTGTCGTCGCCGATCCGGTCGGCGTACTCGACGGTGCCGGTGAGTTCGACCAGCAACTCCCTGATGGTGCTCATGGTTTCCCCTTTCGCCCCGGCGTGCCGGCCGCCGCGGTCCACGACTGTCACCCCCTCAAGAGGCGGCCACGGCCGACCGCACTCCCCGGACCCTTCCGTGAGCTTTGTCACGCGCCCGAACCTGACGCGGCGGGGATAGCCGGGCCCCGGCCCCGGCCTCTTACCGCAACGAAGCAACCCGCTCCGCCCGGCCCCGCGGTGGGCGGTTCCCCAGCCGAAGGAGTGATGCGCGTGCCCAGGCAGCCGGTACGGGTCCAGGTCCCGGGACGGTGCCCGCAGCACGGCACCGCAGCGACGGCCACCGGGCACCCGGGCGGTGCCCGGTGACCGCGCCGACCACCAACCCCGCCACCGAGGACTCCGCGACCGCCCCGGACGAGGAAGAGCTGCTCGCCCACTTCGACGCGCTCATCGCCGACGGCGAGACGATCGAACCGCGCGACTGGATGCCCGACGGCTACCGCCGCATGCTGGTCCGCCAGATCGCCCAGCACGCCCACTCCGAGATCATCGGCATGCAGCCCGAGGGCGCCTGGCTCACCCGCGCCCCCTCCCTGCACCGCAAGTCGGTCCTGCTCGCCAAGGTGCAGGACGAGGCGGGCCACGGCCTGTACCTGTACTCCGCCGCCGAGACGCTCGGCGTGGACCGCGCCGACCTGCTGGACGCCCTGCACCACGGCCGCCAGCGCGCCTCGGCCACCTTCAACCACCCCGCGCTGACCTGGGCGGACACCGGGGCCATCGCCTGGCTGACGGACGGCGCGGCCGTCATCAACCAGGCACCCCTGTGCCGCACCTCCTACGGGCCCTACGCGCGTGCTATGCGTCGCGTCTGCCAGGAGGAGGCCTTCCACGTGCGGCAGGGCTACGACCTGATGCGCGCCCTGTGCGAGGGCACCTCGGAGCAGAGGGAGATGGCGCAGGACGCGGTGAACCGCTGGTGGCTGCCGGCGGTGGCGCTGATGTTCGGACCGCCCGACACCGAGGCGGGCGGCGCCGACGCCCGGACCGCCGCGCTGGGAGCGGCGGTCTCCCGCCGCGCGATGGCCTGGGGCATCAAACGCCACACCAACGACGAGCTGCGCCAGCGTTTCGTCGACACCTGCGTCCCGCAGGCCGAGCGCCTCGGCCTGACGCTGCCCGACCCGGCGATCCGCTGGAACGAGGAGCGCGGCCACTACGACTTCACGCCCGTCGACTGGGACACCTACCGCCGCGCCCTCGGCGACGACACGCACTGGGCGCGGCAGCGCATCGCCCACCGCCTGGCCGCGCACGAGGACGGCGCCTGGGTCCGGGAGGCCGCCGTCGCGTACGCCGCGAGGACGGACGAGCCGGCGGGAGCGGCAGCATGAGCGCGGCTCGGGAAGGCGCGCCGGCGTCCTGGGAGGTGTTCCTGCGGGCCCGCAGGGGCCTGGCCCATCAGCACGTCGGGTCGGTGCGCGCCGCAGGCCCGGACGCGGCCCTGGCCGCCGCCCGCGATCTGTACACCCGGCGCGGCGAGCCCCTGTCGCTGTGGGTGGTCCGCTCCGACGCCCTGCACACGGCCTCCCCGGACGAACGCGACCCGTACTTCGCGGGCGCCCGCCACAAGCCGTACCGCTACCCCGAGCACTACGCGCCGCTGACCGAGAAAGGCCCCGAAGGTGAGCACCACGCGTGACGTCACGGCGGTGCCTCCCGGCTCCCCGCCGGGCGGGCCGCCGTCCGCCGCCGATCCCGACCTGGCCCGGCACCTGACCTGCCTCGGCGACGACGCCCTCGTCCTCGCGCAGCGGCTGTGCCAGTGGATCACCCGCGCGCCGACCATCGACGAGGACCTGGCCCTGTCCAACATCGCCCTCGACCTCATCGGCCACGCCCGCACGCTCCTCTCCCGCGCCGGCCGCCTCGACGGGACCGGCCGCAGCGAGGACGACCTCGCCTACACCCGATCGGAGCGCGAGTTCACCAACACCCTGCTGACCGAACTCCCCAACGGGGACTTCGCCGTGACCGTGGCCCGGCAACTCGCCTACACCCACTACGCCGTCCTCCACTACCAGACCCTGGCGCACAGCGCCGACCCCGAACTCGCCGCGTTCGGCGTCCGGGCCGCCAAGGAGGTCGCCTTCCACCGGCTGCACGCCGACCGCTGGACGGTGACGCTGGGACGCGGCACGCCGGAGAGCACCCGCCGCATGCAGCGGGCCCTGGAACGGGTGTGGCCGTACACCGGCGAACTCTTCGAGGAGGACGACGTCGCGCGCCGCCTCGCCGCATCCGGCACCGTGCCCTCACCGGCAGCGCTGCACGACACCTGGCTGGCCCGCGTCACCGAGGTCGTCACCGAGGCGGGACTCGCCGTGCCCGCTCCCACCTGGTCGGCCACCGGCGGCCGCTCGGGCCTGCACACTGAGGAGTTCGGCCCGCTGATCGCCGAACTGCAGTCCGTACGGCGACAGTTCCCCGGAGGCACCTGGTGAGCGGGCACGCACCGGTCATGGCCCGCCTCTGTGCCGAGGAGGTGCGCGAGCGGGTGGCCGCGCTGCCCGACCCGGAACTGCCGGTGATCGGCCTCGGCGACCTCGGCGTGGTGCACTCCGTCGCTCCCGGCGCCGACGGCGTGCTGGAGGTGGAGATCACTCCCACCTACCTGGGCTGCCCCGCGCTGCCCGAGATCACCGCGGCGGTACGGGAGGTCCTGACCGCCTGCGGTCACCCCGACGGCCGCGTCCTGCACGTCCTCACGCCCGCCTGGACGACGGACCGCATCACCCCCGAGGGGCGCCGCGCCCTCGCCGCGCACGGCATCGCCCCACCCGTGTCCCCGGCGCCCGGCGGCCCGGTCCCCGTCGCCCTGGGCGCGGTGCCCTGCCCGCACTGCGGCTCGACGGCCACCCGGCCGCACAGCGCCTTCGGGCCGTCCCGCTGCCAGTCGGTGCTGTGGTGCACGGCGTGCCGCGAGCCCTTCCCCCACCTGACCGCGCTGTGAGGCACACCGTGAACACCACCCCGCCCGCCCTGCGCGACCAGGCGCCGGCCGGTCCGCGCCGCCGCACCGGCCGCCACACACTCGACGTCACGGACGTCCGGCACCTGACCGCCGACACGGTGGCCGTCACCCTCCATGTGCCCGCCGAACTACGCGACGTCTTCGCCCACCACCCCGGCCAGCACGTCGTCGTCCGGCACCGCCGGGGCGGTACCGAACTGCGCCGCAGCTACTCGATCTGCCCGCCACCGCACACACCCGGGGCGCTCCGTCTGGTGATCAAGAGGTCCGGTCCCGGCGGCTTCGGCGATCACGCCACCACCCGGCTCGCACCGGGCGCCCGTCTCGAACTCTCCCCGCCCGCCGGTAACTTCGCCCTGCCGGAGCTGCCGGGCGCCCACCACGTCCTCCTCGCCGGCGGCACCGGCATCACCCCGCTGGCCCCGATGGCCGTCCACGCCCTACGCCGGGACCCGGCCTGCCGCGTCAGCCTCGTGCACTCGGTCCGCACCTCCGCCGACGCCGTGCTGGCCGACGAACTGGCAGAGGTCAAGGACGAGTTCCTGGACCGCTTCACCGTCCTGTACGTGCTGACCCGGGAGGACCGGGGGAGCGGAAGCGGGCCGCTCGCCCGGCGGCTGGACGCGTCCGGGGTGCGCCGACTGCTGGCGGCCGTGGACGCCCGCCCGGGCCCGGACACCACGTTCGCCCTGTGCGGACCGCCCGGCCTGGTCGCCACCGCACGGCGCGTCCTGGCCGATGCGGGAGCCGACCCGTCGCTCGTCCGCTGGGAGCTGTTCACGGCCGACGGCACGCAGCCGGCGCCGCCGGCGCATACCGGGCGGGCACCCGGGGCGGGGGAGTACCAGGTCACCGCCCTGCTCGACGGGCGCCGCCGGGCCGCCACCGTGCTGCCGGACGACCCGGCCCTGCTCGACGCCCTGCTGCGCAGCCACCCCGACGTGCCGTACGCCTGCCGTGAGGGCGTCTGCGGCAGTTGCCGCGC
This sequence comes from Streptomyces albogriseolus, assembly GCA_014650475.1. Classification (GTDB taxonomy): domain Bacteria; phylum Actinomycetota; class Actinomycetes; order Streptomycetales; family Streptomycetaceae; genus Streptomyces; species Streptomyces albogriseolus. The sequence goes on along the minus strand of BMVA01000001.1, from coordinate 41,986 downwards.
GAAGGTCCTGTCCGGGCAGGTGACGGCGGACGGCGAGCACGCCCTGGACGAACGGGACCGCGCCGCCGGCTACACCCTCGTCTGCCGCGCCAGACCCCGCACTCCCGAGCTCATCCTCGACTTCGACGCCTGACCCCGCTCGCCCCGCCACCCCCCCCAGCGAAGGAGACCCACGATGACCGCCACCGACCGCCACGCGGGAAAGACCGCCCTGGTCACCGGAGGCAGCCGCGGCATCGGCCGAGCCATCAGCCACCGCCTCGCCCGCGAGGGCGCCCTCGTGGCGGTCCACTACGGCCACGACCTGACGGCCGCCGAGCGGACCGTCAAGGAGATCCAGGCCGACGGCGGCCGCGCCTTCCCCGTACACGCCGAACTCGGCGTCCCCGGCGACGCCGACACCCTCTGGGCCGCCTTCGACGAGGCCCTGGCGGAGCTGGATGCCCCGGCCGGCCTGGACATCCTCGTCAACAACGCGGGCATCACCGTCCCCCGCCCCATCGCCCAGGTGACCGAAGCCGACTACGACCGCGTCTTCGCCCTCAACACCAAGGCGCCGTTCTTCATCATCCAGCGCGGACTGGACCGCCTCCGGGACGGCGGCAGGATCATCAACATCTCGTCCGTCGCGACCCGTATCGCCTTCCCGCCGATCGTCTCCTACACCATGACCAAGGCCGCCCTGGACTACCTCACCCTCTCCCTGGCCCAGGAACTCGGTCCCCGGGGCATCACCGTCAACGCCGTCGCGCCCGGCTACACCGAGACGGAGATCAACCCCACCCTCGCCGTCCCGGAGATCCGCCGCCGCTACTCCGAGGCCTCCACGTTCGGCCGGCTCGGCGACCCGGCGGACATCGCGGACGTCGTCTCCTTCGTGGCGAGCGACGACGCCCGCTGGGTGACCGGCCAGTGGATCGACGCCTCCGGCGGCGCCCACCTCGGTGTGTGACCCGTCCGCACCTCTAGGAGAAGTGATGAACGACCGCACGACCACCCTCGACGGGCCGGCCACGGACGACACCCTGACCCGCCCCTTCGAGGGCGCCAGCCCCTACGACACGTACGTGCACGCGTCCGTCCTCAACACACTGCAGCACCCGCTCACCGAGGCCCCGGACGAGATGGGCTTCCTCGTCACCACCCAGGTGATGGAACTGTGGTTCACCCTCGTCGTGCACGAGTGGCGCACCGCCAAGGTCGCCTTCGCCAAGGACGACCTGCCCGCCGCCATGGACGCGCTGGTGCGCAGCCGCCGCGCGCTGACCGCCCTGGGCGGCGCCTGGGCGCCCATCGCCGCCCTGACCCCCGCCCAGTTCAACGGTTTCCGTGCCGCGTTCGGCCGGGCGTCGGGCTTCCAGTCGGCGATGTACCGGCACATGGAGTTCCTCCTCGGCGACAAGTCCGCCGGACTGCTGCGCGCCCACCGCGGCGACCCGGCCGTCCACGAGGCGCTCGCCGAGACCTACCGCGAGCCGTCCCTGTACGACGAGGTGCTGGCCTACCTCCACCGCCAGGGCCTGCCCGTCCCGCACCACGTCCGCGAACGGGACGTGACCCGCCCCTACGACAGCGACCCCGGCGTGGCGGAGACCTGGCGGCACGTCTACGCCGGACCGCAGCACCACCCCCACCTCGCACTCGGCGAACTGCTCACCGACATCGCCGAACTCGTCACCCGCTGGCGCTTCGACCACGTCCTGGTGGTCCGCCGGGCCATGGGAGCCAAACCCGGCAGCGCCGGATCGGCCGGGCTCGCCTGGCTGGAGCAGCGGGCGGCCCGGCCGGTCTTCCCCGAACTGTGGGAGGTGCGCGGTGACGTCTAGGACGATCTCCGCCTTCGCGGCCGAGGAGGAGCAGCGGGTCCTGAGCCTGAAGCCGGTCCTGGCACCGGTGCACGGCCGCTACGGGGACCACCCCCACCAGTCCTACGACGCCTGGCCGTCCGAGGACCCCGACGCCCCGCTGGTGATCCTGCTGCACGGCGGCTACTGGCGCTACGACCGGATGCACCTGACCCCGTTCGCGGCCTGGCTCTCCACCCAGGGCTTCAGCGTGCTGCTCCCGGGCTTCCGCCGGTCCGGCGGCGCGGGCGGCTATCCCGAGACCTTCGACGACGTCGCACGCATCGTGGACACGCTGCCCGAGGGGCGGCCCTACGTCCTGGCCGGCCACTGCTCCGGCGGGCACCTGGCCCTGTGGTGCGCCGCCCGCGGCCTGCTGCCGCCCCGCTCCCGCTGGCACACCCGCACCCTGCCGACGAGCGTGCTCGCCCTCGCGCCGATCACCGACCTCACCGCCACCCGCCGCGACCGCCTCAGCAATGACGCCGCCCTGCAACTGCTCGGCGGCGAAGCGCACTTCACCGAGCGGCTGGCCGAGGTCGACCCCCTCACCCTGCTGCGCGACGCCGGGACCACCGGTGTCCCCACCGTGCTGCTGCACGGCGCCGCCGACGAGGAGGTCCCGCTCACCCAGTTCAGCGACTACGCGGCCGTGCACCGGGACCTCAGGACGGTCGTCCTGCCCGGCACCGGCCACTACACCCTCATCGAACCCGGAGCACCCGGCGCCCACGCGGTCGCCGACACCCTCCGGGACATGGCGGCCGCCTTCACCCCGGCGGGCGCCGGCCGCGCGGGCGAGGAGGCCCCACACCGATGACCACCGCACTCCCGGGCGCCGTCGCCCTGCGCGAGCAGGCCGCACGGCTCGACGCCGACGACCCCCTGGCCCCCGTCCGCGAACGTTTCCTGCTCCCACCGGACGTCGTCTACCTCGACGGCAACTCCCTGGGCCCGCTGCCCGCCGCCGTGCCGGCGGCCCTGGACGACGTCGTACGGCGCCAGTGGGGCACCGCGCTCATCGGCTCCTGGAACACGGCCGGCTGGTGGCAGGCGCCACTGCGCGTGGGCGACGCCATCGGCACACTCATCGGGGCCGCGCCGGGGCAGACGGTCGCGGGCGACTCCACCAGCGTGCAGGTGTTCACCGCGCTCGACGCCGCCGCCGCGCTCCGCCCGGACCGCCCGCTGCTGGTCACCGACCCCGGGCACTTCCCCACCGACCGCTACCTGGCCGACGCGGTCGCCCGCCGCCGCGGCCTCCAGGTACGGCACGTACCGCCGCCGGACCTCCCGCACTTCCTCGCCGACGAGGGCCGACAGGTCGCCGTCGTCAGCTACTCGCCCGTCGACTTCCGCACCGGGGAGCTGTACGACATGACGGCCCTGACCCGGGCCGCTCACGAGGCGGGCGCCCTCGCACTGTGGGATCTGTGCCACGCCGCCGGCGCCCTGCCCCTCGAGGTCGACGCCCTCGGCGTGGACCTGGCGGTCGGCTGCGGCTACAAGTTCCTCTCCGGCGGCCCGGGCGCCCCCGCCTTCCTCTACGTGGCACAGCGCCACCACGCCGCGCTGGAGACGCCGCTGCCCGGCTGGACCGGCCACGCCGACCCCTTCGCCCTGGCGCGGGACTACACCCCCGCGCCCGGCATCGCCCGCGCCCGCATCGGCACCCCGCCGATCCTGTCCCTGCTCGCCCTCGAAGCGGCCCTCACCGCCTTCGACGGCGTCGACCTGCACCAGGTCCGCGCCAAGAGCCTGTCCCTCACGGGCTTCCTTCTGCGCTGTGCGGACGAACTCCTGGCGCCCCTGGGCTTCACCTCGGTCACCCCGTCCGACCCCGGGCGCCGTGGCAGCCAGGTCACCCTGCGCCACCCCCACGCCCACGGACTGGCCGTCGCCCTGGCCGGGCGCGGTGTCGTGGCCGACATGCGCGCGCCCGACCTGCTCCGCTTCGGCGTCAACGCCCTCTTCACCAGCCACGGGGACCTGCTCACCGCCGCTACGCGCCTGCGTGACCTCATCGTGGAGGGCGCGTACGACCCGGCTCCTCCCAGCGTGGGACCGGTGACCTGAGCTGGCCGTCACGCGGCGGCTGCCACGACGTCACGGCTGCGAGAGCATCCTCCACCGAGGTCCCCGCCCCGGCCTGGACGGCAGCGGTCGAGCCAGGCGGCGTGGTACAGACCCAGACCGTGCTTCAGTTCGCGGTAGTCGTGCTCGATCCGCCCGCGCATCTTCGCGCACCGCACCAGGTCGGCGACCGTGGTGGTGACGGGGAGGTTCGATATCCAGCAGTCGTCGGGTGTCGTGGCCGTCCGGCCATGCGACCAGGGGCGTCCGGGTGGGCAGGACACCGTCCCAGCGGTTGCGGCCGCTGCCCGCCCTCCTGGGCCGCGGCCAGGGACCGCTTGCTCGCAGGACGGACCGTCAGGACCGCGAACCGTGAGGTCGTCGGCCTGTGCTGCCCTGGCGCCAGGTCATCTCGGTGAACCAGCCGGCACTCGCCTGCGCGGCGAGGACCGAGACGGCTCGCGGCGGGGTGCGGTAGCGAGGAAGCGTCGGCGGCCCGAGCCCGCCGTCAGCAGGCTGGTGCGGCCCGGCATGCTCCGGGTGGGCGACTTTCCTTCCCGGTCAGCGCCAGGACGTAGGTCAGCCCTCGCTCGTGGAGACCGAGCCGGAACGGGGTGCTGACGCCGTAGCCGGCATCGGCAAGCTGTCGAGGCCCGGCGTGACGAACTGGCCCGGATCGAGGGGCCGGAATCGGTCGACCGGAACATCGGTCCCATGCGCCGTGCGGCGGCCGGCCCGGGTATGGGGTGTCTGGTGATCGCCAGCGACGCTGGACCCGGTATCCGGCTGCTGAGCCTGATCCGGGGCGTGCTGGCCGCCCGGCACCCTCCGTGACATGGGATGCCGGGCAAGCGCGGTGGCGACGCAGGAGGTTGGCACCTGTACGGGCCGATGACGGGCCGTACGGTGCCCGTCCGGGAAGGTACGGTCACCGGTACCCGGACGGGTCGGCGGGCTTGCCCGCCTCCTGCACTTCCACCAGATAGCGCCAGCAGTCGGGGCGTGAGCCGTCGAGGTCGGTGAAGCCGTACTCCTGAGCGAGCTGCCCGCTGGAGACCGACTGGCCGTTCCAGCGCGCGACATCCGTGTCACCTGCCAGCGCCGCGACCGCGCGGCCCACGTACGCGGGGCTTTCCGAGATGCAGAAGTGCGGCACCTCGGTCAGTGCGTCGCGCCAGTTGCCCTCGGTGACACCGAGCGTCTCGAGCATCATCTCCGAACGCATCCAGCCCGGTGTGAGCGTCACCGCCGTCCCGCCGTACGGCCTCAGCTCCTGCGCCAGCACGTACCCCATGCGCAGTACGCTGTTCTTGACCAGGTCGTAGAAGTACGAGTTGCGGTAATGGCTGCTGTTGTACGCGGCTGTCCCATCGGTCATCTCCACCACGAGCCCGCCGGGCCGACGTACCAGCAGAGGCAGCAGGAAGTGGCTGGAGATCGCGTGGGTGTCCACGCCGAGCCGCATCAGCCGCAGCCCTGCGTCGAGATCGTGCTCCCACACCTTCTTGTCGAACTCGAACAGCCGCTCACCGCCCCAGACGTCGTTGACCAGTAAGTCGAGCCGCCCCTGCTCGGTGTCGACGCGGTCGGCGAGCGCGCGGACCTGCTCGGGCACCAGGTGGTCGGTCGGCACCGCGATCCCGGTTCCGCCCGCCTCCGTGACCAGCTCCGCGGTCTCCTCGATCGTCTCGGCCCGGTTGTACTCCGAGCGGCGTTCCCGGGTCGTGCGGCCGGTGACGTAGACCGTCGCCCCCGCCGCGCCCAGCTGGACGGCGATGGCTCGCCCGGCCCCCCGAGTGGCACCCGCGACCAGCGCGATCTTGCCCCGGAGGTCCGGAGCCGGCGTGTCGGGCGTGCGTTCCATGAAGGTCCCTCATCTGTTCGTGCGTTCCTGACCCGCGTCCGTCCTCGGCTCGGGCTCTTCCACTCCATGATCACGTCTTAACCCGACATCCTCCGTCGTGATTTCCGGGCGTTCGCGACCGGGGCACGAATGGGACGAACAGCTCCCCACAGATATCGCCGGCCGAACACCAGCCGGTCGTGTCACCGGCCGGCGCAAGTGCACGGCGCTTTCGCTTCTCGAGGCCCCGGGTGAAGGCATGCAGGTGGGGCAGGTCCTCGGCCTGGACCGAGGTGATCCAGGTGCTCAGCAGGGTGGCACTGCCGTCGGCGGGATCCAGCAGCACGGCGAAGCGGTGGACGAGGTCGGCCAGAGCGGTCATCTCGTGGCAGGAGGTGCGGGTGGCCTCGATGCGTTCCCGCCGATGGTCCTTGAAACGATCGGGTCGGGTGGTTTCGGTGGGTTACCCACGCGAGTGGCGTCGGCGGTCACATCCGCCACTGAGCCTGCGGCGTATCCTGCCCCGAGTGATCGAGCAACTGCTGCCTCCGGCCGTCGTAACGGTGGAGGCCTACGGTCAGGACGACGCGGACCTTGCGCTCTTCCCCGAGGAAGCGGCGCTCATGACGCGTGCGGTCGCCAAACGACGGCGGGAGTTCGCCGTCGTGCGCTCCTGCGCCCGGCGCGCCATGGAGAAGCTCGGTGTGCCGCCGCAGCCGGTCCTGTCGGGGGAGCGTGGCGCCCCATGTTGGCCGGCCGGACTGGTCGGCAGCATGACCCACTGCGACGACTACTGCGCCGCCGCGCTTGTCCGCGCAGCGGATCTGGTCTCGCTCGGCATAGACGTCGAGGTGCACCGGCCGTTGCCCGACGAGGTACTGGCGACGGTGTCCCTACCGGCCGAGGTGGACCGGCTGCGGCGGCTCTCCGACCGGCGCCCTGACGTGCACTGGGACCGGCTGCTGTTCAGCGCCAAGGAATCCGTCTACAAGGCGTGGTTCCCCCTCACCCAAGAGTGGCTCGACTTCACGGAGGCCGACATCGAACTCTCCGAGGACGGCCGCTTTCGCGCGGCGCTCCTCGTCCCCGGTCCCCGAGTGGGCGGCCACCGTCTCGACCACTTCGAAGGCCGATGGACGACGGAGCTCGGCCTGATCGCCACGGCCGTAGCGGTCCCGCACACCTGAGGGAGACTCAGTGTGGGCTACAGAGCACGCAGGTTTTGAGAGGAGTTCCGCGAACGGCAGCTGGGGATCCTCGCGGTGTCACGCAGCGACAGCGAATCCGCAGCTGCTCGGTGCCGGTGACGCCGTCGGCGGTGACGACCCGGACCGGTCCTCCCCGTTGACGTGCTGCCAGATCTGCCCGTCGTCGCGCCAGCCGGGCGAACACTGACTCCAACTCGTCAGCTCAGCATTCGACTCCAGAAACTGTCGTAGGTCATCGGCCACCTTGTCGAGCTCCGCTTCGTCCGGCGCCGGCGTCCGCGTCCGGTAGACCGCCCCATCAGGCCCCGCGACATAGATCAAGCCGCCGCCGTTCGAGCCGATGACCAGGCCACGACTCTTTCGGTCCGTGCCGACGTCGGCAACGCCGTACTCCTGGAGCTGCAGCAGGACGTCACCGACCGGATCGAGGAAGTAGCCGTTGCCGACGTCCGCCCAGGTGACATCCCCAATGCCTTCGTAGAAGGTGACCAGGTCAGCTGGTGTAGGAGTGACTTGGGCGAGCGTGCGTGCCGCGGCTTGATCCTCGTGGTCGGCCAGGCGGACCTGGTTGATCCCAGGAGGAAAGCCGTGCCGATGCTCGAACTCGCCTGTCATGGTCGTGAGAGTCCCACTGACCCTCTCTGTCCACAAGGCCAGCCAGGCAGGCGAAAGCGATCGGTCACGCATGAGGCCGGATCATGGCATGCGGGGCCGGAGCCCGTGGCCGGGGGAAATCGGGGGTGATGCGGCGGCCCGCCCGGCAGAATCGGTTGATCGACACGCCCTTGGGGGAGCTATGCAGGAACTCCGCTTCGACGACGGCATCCGGTTCACCGCAGTGGTGAGCAGCGACCAGACGGGGCTGCGCCGCGCGCTGGGAGCCCATGAGCTGCTCGCGTCCGTCTACGCCTCACCCGGGTAGAGGTCGGCGACCCGCCGCATCGTCGGCCCCGGCAGATGGGCGACCGGGCGTCCTGTTCCCCGGCGCCCTGGTGTACCTGGTCGCCTGCAGCCGCCCTCGACAAGGCGACAGCAGGAGTACGCCCCTGCCTGATGAAGACATGAACACACTCGCGTCCACTCTCGGCGCTTCGGGCAGGGAATGGGTGTAGCACCTCTCTCACGAGCCACAGCCGCTACTGCCGATCACCCGTGAGTGCCAAGGGCCGCTGATGCCCTATCCAGCACCGACGAAGGGTCCGGCCCATCTCGCCGCCGGCGCGGGCGCTGACAGCCAGGTACCAGTCCGGCCTCGGCCTGCCAGCAGCTTGACCGGCACAAACGCTGCGCAGCCCAGTCGGAACCCACCGCAGCGCTATACCTGCGATGGTCAGCCGAGCTTAATGAGGATTTCGTTGCAGGCCTGCTCACAGCCGCGGCAGGCCTCGGCGCAGATGCGGCAGTGGTTGCATCTCAGCGTGCTGGCCACACTCGTCCGCGCAGGCCGTACACGCCTGCGCGCAGGCGATGCACTCCTGGATGCACCTGGCCATCGCCTCGCGATCAGCCAATGAGGTCCGTTGGCGCCCCAGCGTCAACCACACGTTCGGGTTTCACGGCGACAAACGGCGAAACCGCCTGGTCCAAACGGGGCGGATGAGCTGTTCGGAGGGCCGTTCGTCAGCAGCTGGGAGATGACCTGTGGGGCCCGGGTAGTCGTCAGTATGACCTTTTCTGCGGAGCTGCTGCCCGAAGCTGACCTGCGCGAGGCGATCGGCGTGCTGGTTCGGGTCGTCGAGACGGCCGGAGCACTGATCATCTTCGTCGGCGCCGTATGGGCCTTCGCCCGCTTCGCAGCGGCGCTGGTGCGCGGCCGAGGACAGGCCACCGGTTTCAACGGCATCCGGCTGACCCTGGGCCGCTTCCTGGCACTGGGACTGGAGTTCCAGCTCGCCGGCGACGTCTTGCGCACCGCCATCGCACCCAGCTTCACGGAGATCGGCCAGCTAGCGGCCATCGCCGCGATCCGCACAGCACTGAACTTCTTCCTGGGGCGGGAAATCGCCAAGGAACGTGCCGAAGTGGCAGCCGTACAGTCAGCGCAACGCAAGGCCGACTCCCGCCCGGTCGAAGGCAGTCGATGACGCAGGTCCTCACCGCAGCAGCCCTACTGGTCACGGCAGCTGGAGTCCTCAGCGCCATCGCGGCTTACACGGTCTCCCGGTGGATCGGCCAGGCGCTGCCCGTCCTTCTCGACTTCCTCACCGCAGCAGGGCTACTGCGCCTAGCCGCGGATGTCTCCTGGGGCAGCATCCTGGTAGCCGCGGCGGTAATCGCCGTCCGCAAGGTCGCCGCGCTCGGGATTGCCGTGGTCCCACGGCGGCCGGGTGAAGACCTGTCCTCCACTGAGCTGTGAAGCGATGGCTGAGGTCTGCTGGTTGATCACCAGGCGGGCCGAGTTTGAAGACGAAGTGGGCGGGCCACTGCTGGGCGAGCGGTGCGGCCGCGGGCCCGCGCCGCTGGTGACACACCTGGAGCTGCTCGAATGCCAGCCGACCGTTTTCCCAGACGATGAGCTCCCCATCGGAGGCCGTACGGTCGGGGAGCTGCGGGGCGTCCGCGTGCACCTCAGGGAACGTGTCGCTGAGCAGAGTGCCCTGCCGGGAGCGGTGCTGGAAGAGCGGGAGCCGGAGCTGCACGCGTACCGGATGCTGCGGGGCCGGCACGGGGCGTTCGAGCAGTTGAACAACGGACTGAGCGACCTGTGGCATCTGGAGCTGATCGCTATCCGGCGGGCGGGCCGGGTGACCGACGCCAAAGTACGGCGCCGCGACTATTACCTGCTGGTAGCCGGGGCAGCACGGGCGCAGGAACTGCGCACCACGGAACCGCATTTGGCCTGGTACGACCAGCAGGCCGCGTATGTGGCGATGGCGGCAGAAGGCATGTCCGGGGGACGACGTCACAGGACCGGTCGAAGCATGGCTGGAGGAGGTTGCGGGGGCGTCCCAGCAGCCGGTCGACGTGGTACGCGAGGTCCTTGCTGAGCACGGGGTACGGGCGCACACCGCCCACCCGCGCCTCCACCGGATCCTGGTGACCTCGGTGGATTTCGAAGGCGCCCGGCTCCCGACGGCCGGCAGCACGATGCGGCCGACATCCCCTTCCGCTCCACTGGGAGCTCGGACCCAGGGTGTGGTGCTTGGCCTCCACTGGAAAGAACGAGGCCGGCAAGTCCAGCGTCCTCGAGATCGTCCTGTGGTGCCTACGCGGCCGGGCGGGCCTGCAGCGAGACGTGCGCAGCCGGATGCGCCGCGTCCGCACTGAATTCGTTCTCGACGACGAGCCGCTCGTGGTGGAGATGACGGTGACCGGCGGCATCCCCACCGGCAGCGTCGTCTCGAAACAGACTGGCGCCGAACTGGCGTCGTTCGACGGCATGAAGGCGTTCGAGGAGTCGATGGACGCCTTCCGCCGACCTGCCTGTCCGCGTGGACATCGAGAACGTCCCCGTCGGCTGACGGACTGCTGATACTCCAGGCCGTCCGTCCCTGCGTCCGCCACGGCCTTGAGGAAGGGCTCCATGCAGCGGTCCGGTTCACTCCGCCGCGTCCCCCGGTTACGCCGAGGTCCGCTCGGCGCCGTCGCCCTGACCGCGCTCGCCGCCCTGACGGCCTGCGGCGGCGACGGCGTCACCACCTCGGCGTCCTCCCCACCGGGCACATCAACCGACACGGCGTCCACGGTGACTCGCTCCGCCTCCGTCGACGCCACCCCGGGTCCGGCCGCACCCTCCTCCACTCGCAGCACACCGCCGGTGCCACCGGACCCGCCCGATGACGCCTCTCCCCGCTGCACCCATGATCGCCTCATCCTTTCCCTCGGCCGGATCTCGCCGGGCGCGGGCAATCTTTATGTCCCCCTGGTCTTCACCAACAAGGGCACAGCGGCCTGCCACCTCAAAGGATTCCCCGGCGTCACGCTGCTCGACGCCTCGGGCGAGCGGATCGGTGCTCCGGCACAGCGCTCGGGGGACATGCGGCCCGCGATCGTCCTGGCACCGGGTGAGAGCGCGTACGCCGCCCTGCACACCCTGAACAAGGGGATCGCGGACGAACCCTGCCGACAGCCCGCCACGTCGGTGCAGGCGTACCCGCCTGGGTCCACCTGGGCGCTGCGCACGCAGGCTCGCGCCTTCCAGGTGTGTGGTGGGACCTTCGAGGGTGTCTGCGGTCCGCCCCGGTTCGCATCCCTGACCTGGATCAGCCCGAGCGACGGCCCCGTCGGACGCGACGCCGGACCAAGTCGTGCGGTGGAAGGGTGCGAGGCCCCGAAGACGAACCTCGGCAGCGGAGCGAAGCAGGCGGTCGGCATTTCCTCCGCCGTGCCTGCCGCACGAGGGGAATGCGGTATGCCGGGAACGCGCTCAGCTCCTGGCCGGAGCAGCGCACAGGATGCCTGCGCATCGGCTGCACAGGTGGGACGCTCTTGGCCTGCGGCTCCAGGGGCAGCTCCGCGTCGGCCGAATCCACGGCGACGGGTGGACCGTCGAGCATGATGCGCTCGGAGCGGGCAACCTGACATGGACCTCGGTAGTGGGCAGGGTGCCCGGGAAGAAGGCGAGTCTCCGTGTCCGGCGGAGTTCAGGGAGGACGCGGCCTGCGCTCTGCAGCCCGGCCTGCCTGGCTGGTGCTGAAAAGGCCCGAGCGGGACACCCGTGGAGCCGAGGCGGAGGGCAGACAGCGGCGCGCACGGCATGAGGCGCCGCGTGATGAGAGGGGCGAGGCGAGCGATGCGTGCACTGACCGTGCGGCCCGGCGAGAAGAATTCCCTGGAGGTGCGGGAGGTGTCCGACCCCGTCCCCGCCGACGGCGAGCTGCTGGTGCGGGGTCTGGCGGTGGGGGTGTGCGGAACGGACAGGGAGATCGTCCGGGGCGAGTACGGCTGGGCCCCGCCGGACCGTGAACGGCTCGTGCTGGGGCACGAGTCCCTCGGGCGGGTGCGGCAGGCGCCGCCCGGCAGCGGCTTCTCGGCCGGTGACCTCGTCGCCGGGGTGGTGCGCCGGCCGGACCCCGAACCGTGCGGGGCCTGCGCCCGTGGGGAGTTCGACATGTGCCGGAACGGCCGCTACACCGAACGCGGCATCAAGGAGATCGACGGTTACGGCGCACAGGCGTGGTGCGTGGAAGCAGACTACGCGGTGAAGCTTGACCCGCGCCTGGAACGCGTCGGCGTGCTCATGGAACCGGCCACCGTGGTGGCGAAGGCGTGGGAGCAGGTCGAGCGTGTCGGTGACCGTTCGTGGTTCGAGCCGCGTCGCGCCCTGGTGACGGGAGCGGGGCCCATCGGGCTGCTCGCCGCCCTGCTGGGGACACAGCGCGGACTGGAGGTGCATGTCCTCGACCGGGTGACCGAAGGACTCAAGCCTGCCCTGGCACGGGAATTGGGCGCGGTCTACCACGCGGACGACGCCGAGCGGGTGGTCTCCGCGGTGCGTCCGGATGTCGTCGTCGAAGCCACGGGCGCGAACGAGCCCGTCCTCGCCTCGCTGACGGGCACCGCACCCTACGGGGTGGTGTGCCTGACCGGTGTGTCACCCGCCGGCCGCAAGATGACCGTGGACGCCGGCGCCCTCAACCGGGAGATCGTCCTGCAGAACGACGCGGTGGTCGGCTCGGTCAACGCCAACCTGCGGCACTACCGCCAGGCAGCCGAGGCGCTGGCCCGGGCCGACAGGTCGTGGCTCGAGCGCCTGATCACCCGCCGGGTGCCGCTGGAGCGCGCGAAGGAGGCCTTCGCACCGCGACCCGACGACGTCAAGGTGGTCATCGAGCTGTAGTCGACAGGGTACGAAGGAAGGCTCCGGATGTCTCATCACATTGCTCCTCTGGTCGTCGTCATGGGCGTTTCGGGCTCGGGGAAGACCACGGTGGGCCGACTGCTGGCACGGCACCTCGGCGTTCCGTACGCCGAGGGAGACGACTTCCACCCCGCATCCAATGTGGCGAAGATGCGGGCGGGCCACCCCCTCGACGACGAGGACCGCCGCCCCTGGCTGGACGAGATCGCACGATGGCTGGCCGGCCACGCGGGCAGCGGAGGCGTGGTGGCATGCTCGGCGCTCAAGCGCCGCTACCGCGCCAGGCTGGCCTCCGCCGCACCGCGCGTCTTCTTCCTCCACCTCGACGGCTCGCCCGAGCTGATCGCCGCACGGATCACCGCGCGACAGGGCCATTTCATGCCGCCCGAGCTGCTCCGTACGCAGTTCGCCGACTTCGAACCACTGGGCGACGACGAAGTGGGCTCGGCCATCCCGATCGACGGTACGCCGCAGGAGACGGTGGCTCTCGCTCATGCCGCCGTCACCTCGGCCTGACGCTCATACCGCAGCCCGTCGGCGGCTCGCCGTCAGGCACGACGCCATATGGGCTTCAGCGGGGGACTGCTCCACCGCCACCTCCTCAGCAGTCACCGGGCGGTCCGGAGCAGCCCGAGGACGCTTCACTGGCCCTGACGAAGCCTCTGGACGTGGCGGTGGGTGATCAGACAGACGGCGAGGCTGAGGAAGGCCTCGTGGATGTCGTCGCGTCGTTCCCGCCGGATGCGTAGGCGGCGGAAGCCGTGCAGCCGAGCGATGGTCCGCTTGACGACCCGGCGGGAGGTGCCCAGGCCGGTGCCGTGGGGCTGGCCTCGTTCGGCGATCGCCGGTCGGATGCCGCGCTGCCGCAGGAGCCGGCGGTACTTGTCGTGGTCGTAGCCGCGGTCCGCGAAGAGCACGTCGGGGCGCCTGCGTGGGCTGCCCACGACTCCCGCCACTGCCGGAATCTTGTCCAGCAGCGGCAGTAGTTGGGTGACGTCGTTGCGGTTTCCGCCGGTCGCCACCGTGAGCGGGATGCCGGGCGGTCTTTGCTCCGAGGACCGAGCCGTGCGGCCCTGCGGCACGAGACATGTGCAACCCCAGCCGAGGGTGGTGAGCGGGAGCGGGGCCTGTACGGGAGTTCGCCCTATGCGCTCGCTCGCGGCCGTATAGACCGGTCGGTGCCACTCTCGATCATGAGGGGACGCATAGACGGTCTACTGGTCCTAGGCCGGAGGCTCACCCCGGCCGATGGTCATGGACCAGTGCACCTCGGACGGAGCGGTCACGCCCACCGTGGGCTTCTCCGCTCCGGAGACGCCGATCTGGTTGGAGGTGGTCCTGGTCTCACCTGCCAGGCACTCCAACGGGAACGTCACGTTGACCGTCTTCACCACGACCGTGATCGTTCCAGCCGACACGTCAACAGCGCTCCTCCGGCACCTCGCTACGGAGAAGGAACGACCATGACGAACCACGCAGAACTCGACTACCTGAAGAACCTTGACTGGTTCAAGGCCGAAGCATCTTCCGGCAGCAGCGGATGTCTCGAAGTGGCCTTCACCTCCGACGGCCGAGTCGCCCACCGTGACAACGAGGACCTCAGCAGCCCTCCCTTCGATGTCAGCGAGCACGTCTGGACCTGCATCTTGAATGGCGCGGCCAGCGGCGAGTTCGACATCAGGACGCGTTGAGGAAGAGCATGAGCAGCCGCCTGCCGTGAACTGTCAGACGGGTGTTGCGATGGCACACGGAGACCTCCGGTGCGGTGCAGTCCTGGACGGCTTCACCACGCCGGAGGTCTTCGCCGTGATCAAGCCCGTCGGCGTCAGCAACGCTCTTGATCCGGACACCGGGAGCCGGGCACGAGCGCTCCCACCCCGGTCAGGTACGGCGGGCGCGGATCACGATGGTCGCGCCCGCCGCGACGGCGAGTGCGGCGGCGCCGCCCAGGATCGCGTTCGGGCCGCTGCTGCCCGTCTTTGCGAGGCTCGGCCGGGCATCGCCCGCGGCCTGCAGGATCAGGTCGGTCACGTCGTCCGGGTTGGTCTCCATGACGGCGTGCGGCGCGTCGACCTCGACGGTCATGGCCCTCGCCCGCTCTGCCATGAAGCGCAGGTTGTCCGTGCCGATGGTGCGGTCGTCGGTCGGGACAAGCGCCCAGGAGGGGATGTCCTTCCACGCGACGCCCTTCGTCGGTTCGTTGCCGGAGGCGACGGTCGCGCCCCGCTGGGTGGCGGCCAGTACCCCGGCGCGGCTCGCGTCGACCCGGTCGCTCAGGAAGACGCTGCGGAACTTCTCGGGCTTGAGGTACAGATCCACGTTCGTGGCGGCACCGCCGAGCGGCACGGCGTTCAGAGCGGTCGGCACCGGGGCGGCCGGGTCGTCCGACAGTTGGCTGCCCGGGAACTTGGTTGCGAGCTGGAAGGCGGTCTCGCCCTTGTCGGGCGCGAACCCGGCGATGTAGACGAGAGACTCAACGTTCGGGTTGCCGGCCGCCGCGTTGGTGATGACGGCTCCACCGTAGGAGTGTCCGACGAGGACGATGGGGCCCTCGATCGTCTTGAGCCGGGCGGCGAGATAGTCGGCGTCGCCGGAGAGGCTGCGCAGCGGGTTCGCCGTGGCCACTACGGGATAGCCCCGCTTCTGCAGGCTCTCGACGGTCCGGTCCCAGCCGGAGGCGTCCGCCCAGTACCCGTGCACCAGCACGACTGTCGGCTTCGCGCCCTCTGATGTGCCGCCCAAGGGCGTGGCGCTGCCACCGCTCACGGAAGCCGACGAAGGTGCTGCGGCCATCAGCGCGGCGGCCGGAAGGAGGACGGCCAGGGGAAGTGCCCGCCGTGAGGCGGCGCGTCGTATGTGCTCCATGACCATTCTTTCTCTGAAGGGAGAGACTGCTGACCACACTGCGTTCAGGTGACGGCTGCGGCACCAGGGACTGGCCATCGGAGTGAAGATCGCTCACGGAGGAAACACAGCGGGCACCGACGAACGGCCCGGCATCTGGATCTCCTGCCTACCACTCGCCGAGGCAAGGCCGACATCCGCGCCCTGGCCCACCCGCGCGACCCGGGTGCGGGCGAGGATATGCAGCCCCCTCTCTTCGAGCCGGGCACTCGCGCGCCGACGGCGTGGTCCGGCAGACGCACGCACCGATCTGAGTGCCGTCCCCGACCTCCCTCGCCCGACGACGCCCGCACACAGCCGGACCCCACAGACGAACGACCACTACTGCCGTGTCGTCGGGCCCGCGCCACCAGGGGGTCCGGGAAGTCACCAGGTGGATCATGCGTCACCCCGACCGGCTCTCGGAAAGTGAGGACCAGCAGCTGACAGGAGTCCTCACCCGATGCCCGAACTCAGGGCAGCTCACCGACTCGTCCGCAGCTTCGCCGAGATCCTCTCCACCCGCATCGGCCCGCATCTGGAGGATTGGGTCAGCGCGCGAGCCGAGGCACTTCCCGGCCTCCCCTCTTTCGCCACCGGCCTGGAGAAGGTGGGACGCCGCCGTCCAAGGGGATGCGCCCCCGAGCCCGGACGCGCGTGTCGGCCGGACGCGCCTGCCGGCCGGGCGCGCTCGCGCGGCGCCCGGCCGACAGGCCGCACTCACCGTGGCGGAACTGGTGGCAGCGGCGTGCCGCCGCAGGCCGGTCCGGTCGTGGCGGTCGGGGGTGCCGTCATCGACCGCACACCGGCCGCGGTGAAGGACTGGGCGATCCGCACCTTCGGCACCGACGACAAACTAGTGCTGCAGACCGGCATCCTGACCATCCTGGTGGTGTGGGCACTGGCCCTCGGCGCTCTGGGCCCGCGTCACCGGCTTCTGGGAGTGGCCGGGTGCCGCTCTTCGGTGCCGTCTGCTCCGCAGCGACAGTGGGGCGACCTGGAGACGACCGTCGCCCTGCTCTGCGACCCCAAGCGGCGGATCCTGCTGTGCGGTCGCCGGTTCACCCATCTGCTGGCCCAGTACCTGGGACTGCACCTGATGCAGATGCGCGACGCGGTGCACATCCTTCTGGACCGGGACGTGGAACGCACGGCGGTCCTGTCCGGCCTGAACCGGCGGGACGTCTGGTGGTCTTCGACTACCGCCGATACGAGCCGGACAACCTCACCCTCGCCCAGCTCGCCGCCGAACGCGGGGGCAAGGCGGTCGTGTTCACCGACACCTGGCTCTCTCCCGTCAGTGCCCACGCCGACGTGGTGCTGCCCAGCCGCGCCGCCTCCACCTCGCCCTACGACAGTTTCGTGCCGACGCTCGCCGTCATCGAGACGGTCGTGGCCCACGTGATCGCGGCCCTGGGCTCGGCCGCACGCGACCACCTGCAGCGGACCGAGGCCACTGCCCGGCGCGCGGGACTCGTCTGAGGGTCACCCCGACACGGCCCTTGCCGGCCCGGGCGTCCTCGCGGAGGGGTGGACGTTCGCCCGGGACAGATCGCCGGCGTAGTGCCGGTGGAGGCGAGGGTCCATGACGCGCCGCCACAGCGGCGGGCACCACGCCACGACGATCATCGTCGCGTAGCCGGACGGCAGTTGGGGCGCCTCCTCGAAGTGCCGGAGCGTCTGGTACCGCCGCAGGGGGTTGGCGTGGTGGTCGGAGTGGCGCTGCAGCTGGAAGAGGAACAGGTTGCTCACTGTGTTGTTGCTGTTCCAGCTGTGGCGCGGCGATACCCGCTCGTAGCGGCCGTCCGGCCGGCGCTGCCGCAACAGCCCGTAGTGCTCCAGGTAGTTCACCGTCTCCAGCAGGCAGAAGCCCAGGACCGCCTGGAGGAGCAGGTACGGCAGGACGATCCCGCCGAAGGAGGCGGCCAGCGCCGTGAACAGCACCACGGTCAGCGCCCAGGAGGTGAGGACGTTGTTGTGGTGGCTCCATACCCGTCGGTCGCGGCGCCGCAGCCGGCGGCTCTCCAGACTCCAGGCCGAACGCAGACTGCCCGCCACCGCCCGGGGCAGGAAGCGCCAGAAACTCTCGCCCATCCTCGAACTCGCCGGGTCCTCCGGTGTGGAGACGCGGATGTGATGGCCGTGGTTGTGTTCCACGTAGAAGTGGCCGTAGCCGCTCTGCGCCAGCGCCATGCGGCTCAGGCGCCGCTCCAGGCGCTCCCTCTTGTGGCCCAGTTCGTGCGCGGTGTTGATCGCCACTCCCGCTACGACGCCCGTCGTCGCGGCCAGCCCGAGGGACTCCGCGACCGACAGCTCACCGCCGGCCCACCGCTCGCAGGCCCATATGAGGGCGCCGAACTGCAGCGGCAGGTAGAGATACGTGCACCAGCGGTAGTACCGGTCCGCCTCCAGGGCCTTCATGACCTCCTCGGGCGGATTGGCGCTGTCCTTGCCCGTGACATGGTCGATCAGCGGCAGCAGGACGAAGGCGAAGACGGGCCCCCACCACCACAGCGCTCCGAGGCCGGTCAGGGCGACGAGACCGCCCGCCTGGAACGGCAGCGTGGGCACGGCCAGCGCGAGCAGCCACAGATACCGCTTCGGATCACGCCACCGCCGGATCTCTTGTCCTCGATGATGCGGCACGACACCTCCTGGTGAGCTCAGTGCGCCCCCGCCGTCCCGCCGGGGCCGGCGGAAGCGCGCTTTGGGGAGCCCCGAGCGTGCCAAGAGGGCATACCGCTGACAAGGCGGTTCACACTGTCAATGTTCTGAGGCATCGTCAGGTGCGGCCCATTGTCTCTTCCATCCCTCCTGCCAGACTTGAGCCATGGCGGTATACAGAGAGACCACGACGTCCCGCGACGCCGAAACGGTCGCACCCGATCCGCCGCGGCTCGCCTGGCGCAAGCAGATGAGGCAACGGGTGCTGGCGGCCGCACGCGACCTGACCTGCGACTCGGGCTGGGACCAGGTGAGCCTGTCGGCCGTGGCCGCCGCGGCTGAGGTGTCCCGCCCCTCGGTCTACAAGGAGTTCGGCAACAGGGCCGGCCTCGGCCGCGCCCTGGTCGACCGGGAGACCCAGGTGTTCCTCGGCGGCGTGGCGGAGGTCCTCCACCCTGGGCTGCCGGACACCGGTGCCGCCCTGGAGAACGCCGTCCACTACGTCCTCACCGAGGCGCACCGCAACCCACTCGTCCGAGCCGTCGTCCTCGCCGCGCGCGAGGGCTCCGACAGCCTGCTGCCGTACCTCACCGCCCGCGCCGATCCCGTGTTCGGCGCGGCGCAGGACCTGCTGCGCGCCTGGCTCACGGAACGCTTCCCCGACCAGGACGGGCTTCTCGTCGAGGTGGCGGCGGACGTCGCGGTGCGCATGACCCTCAGCCACCTCGTCCTCCCGGGCGGCGACGCCCGGGCCACCGCGGACCGCATCTCCCTGGCCGTAATGAAGGTGCTGCGCTAGTGCTCCAGCAGGACTCTGCTGTCTGAACTGCGGGTTTCGCTGGGCGGCTGGAGTGTAGCGGGACTTCGATCGTGTGGGGGGGCGGTCTCACGGAGGCCGCCCCTCGATCGTGCGACAACGCCGCAGGCAATGACAGCGGCGGGGCAGCCTCCGAAGGTGATCACCGAGTCTGCCGCCGCGGGCCACGTAGATGGGCCGGCTGGCGACCGCGCATGTGCTCAGGGCAGAAGGCCGGGACCGTCCCCTGCTCAGGCGCGGGACTTGCGGTTCCTGCGCGCGTGTCGGACGAACACCTCTCCCACGGTTCCCACGCACATGCCCAGTGACCCGGCTACGAAAAGCCACAGAGCCATCCGTTCCAGGCTGGGGAACAGGAAGAACACACTCCCCACCAGAAACGTGGTGTTGCCGAATCCGCCGATGATCAGATGGATCACCGGGAAATCCTGGAGCAGGTACCTCTCGAATCGGGCCAGCAAGCTAAGTTCCCTCCGGAGTCGGTGTGCCGTCCACAACGGAATCCGTGGGGTACCACCCGGCCGGAGCACCAAAACGCCCGCAGGCACCCAAGGGCTCCCGAGCGTGTCGAGGGCCGACTGCGCGGTGTGGGGGCCTCCCGCTCGGTAAGAGTTGAGGGAGTGCTTGTCGCCGGGGCTGTGGGCAGCCAGTGCTTCGGCGAGCACCTGCACGGCGGTGATCGGCGTGGCGTCGGGGGCCGTGACGATGTCGCCGGGGCGCGAAGGCGCCTCGACCGCGGGGCCGCCGTCCGCGACGGTGACAACTACGAGGGCGGCGCGCCCGCGGCTGGTTACCTTGCCGTCTTCGACGAGCTGGTCCGCGATGCAGGTGACGGTGGAGCTGGGGATGGCGAAGCCGATGCGCTGAGCTTCCTCACCCGCTTCTCCACAGCTGGACACCCCTCACACCCCTCGCCCTCTCTGCCGGGGCCGTCCGGGACTTGACCGCAGCCCGTCCGGAACGTGGAACGACCGAGCGGTGACGGTGACGGAGCCCTTGCGCACCTTGCCTACCCACAGCGTCCCCCTGCTCACCCCTGCACGCATGCGGAGACGGCCGTGGAGGGGCGCGCATCGGTGTCGGGGAAGACAAGCGGGCCGCCGCCCGTTGCCGCGGGAGTACAGCGGCGCCCGGCCACCGCTGGGAGTCGAGAAGGGAGCCGGACGCCGGCAACAGCGTCGCTGGGTCGTGTGTTCGTCGGCGGGCACACCTCCAGGAGTCCGCGGCCGGCTTCGCGGAGGGTCCCACGGAAGCCGGCCCCTCGGGCTGTGAGAATCGCTCACGGAGTTCCTGCACAACGCCGAACGCCGCGGCGGTGACCGGCACCGCGAGGAGCACACCGATGATCCCGGCCACGGCCCCGCCCGCGGTGAGCGCCACCAGGATCACTGCCGGGTGCATGCGGTCGGCTCTGCACCATGGGCTGGAAGATGTTCCCTTCGAGCACCTGGACCACGAGAACCACCCCGAGCACCCACAACGCGATGGCGAGCCCGCGGTCGGCGAGCGCCACCAGCACGGCCGCGGCCCCGGAGGTGAGTGCGCCGAGGTAGGGGACGTAGGCGCCGATGAAGACGATGGCGCCGAGCCCGAAGGCCCCCGGGACGCGCAGGACCAACAGACCGGCGGTGATGCAGACCGCGTCGATGCGGACCACCACGGTGGTGCCCCGCATGAACCCCTCGACGCCCTGGAACACCCGCCGTGCCATCGCCTCGACGATGTCGGCGCTGCCTCGCGGGACGAGGGAGTGCAGGGTGCCGGCGGCGCGGTCGGAGTCGCGCAGAAAGAAGAAGACCAGCAGCAGGGCGAGCACCGCCATGCCGAGCACCTGAGCGGCGACACCGACCCCGGCCACGATGCTGGACGCGGCTGTCCTGGCGAACCTGCCCAGCAGGTCGAGGGCGTCATCGGCGAGGTCTTCGAGGGAGGTGCCCGACGCACCGAACTGATCGGCCAGCTGCTGTACCGCCCTCCGCACCGACAGGACGATCTGGCCCCAAGTGTCGACCAGTGCGGCCGTGGCTACGTACACCGCGCCGCCGACCACGGCGAGGACAGCGACGCAGGTGAGACCGGCGGCGACGGACCGATTGGCCTTCACCTTATCCACCAGCCACTGGTGCAGGGGGCGGAGCAGCGCGGTGCCGAGCAGGGCCAGGAGTGCGGGAACGAGGGCCAGCCAGAGAGCCAGGAACATGGATCGCGACGTAGGCGACGCCTGCGACCAAGAGGATCACGACGCACCAGGACGCAAGCCGACGAACGGGGTCTGGCAGCAGTTGCACGCGCCCCAGCGTACGCATCTGCCGTCCAGGCCCGAGTGAGCCCCGCCCAGGAAAGGCGACGTGATCGACCGACCGCGGGCGTCACCACGCGGGCCGGCAGGCCGAGGTTGCGGCAGGAGCGGGAGGGGCGGGGCGGGAGGCGAAAAATGAGGAGCACGCCAGGCGAAGGCCGACGGATCAGCGGATCACGAAGGCTGGCGGATCGGACTCAGATGTCCGTCGGATCGGCCGGCGGGCCGTGGCCCGGTCGCGACGGCGCTGTCGATGACTGCCGTCACCCTGGATGCCGGCACGGGGGGCCGTCCGGAGCCGTGGCCGCCGCTTGTGACGCGCCACGGCAGGTCGAGCGGTCAGCCGCTGCGTCCGTGTGGCCATCGTCCCGCGAGTGCCTCGTCGACGAGGCGGGTGAGCTCGGTGAGCCGGAGCCTCTCGGTGGCGTGCAGGTCCTGGGCGTCGATGGTGGAGCGCAGTCGGGCGAGTGCGGCGGTGAGGGGTGGATGCTGATCGGGTGCGCGACCCCAGGCGAGTTCGCGCAGCAGCATGGCGATGCGGGCCAGGACGGCAGGCTCGGCGGCACCGTAGCGCAGGGGACGGTTCACCGCCAGATCCAGCAGGTCCTGCAGGTGCGGGCGGCGCAGCACGACTCTGACCTGCCGGTGGTCGTCGCGCAGCAGACGAGGGCCGAGGTCATGTCGCGCCAGCTCGCAGAGAAGGGCGGAGGAGTGGGACAGGGCGTGGACGGCGGTGGTCGGATCGTTGATCCCCGGGGAGAGGGCTTTGGCGGCGATATCGGTGAGCTGCCGGAGTCCGAAGGCGGTGTCCTGGAGGTCGGTGCGCTCGGGACCGGTCTGCACCGCCTCGGAGCTCCGTCGGTCAGCGCCTTCCTGGTGCCGGGGGAGAACGGTTTCTTCGGCGCGGGACCAGGCGGTGCCGATGGGTGTGCCGGCGATCAGTGAGCCTCCGGGGGACCGGTCGATGAGCACGAGCCCGTCGGCTTCGACGGCGACCTCCAAAAGGGCTGCCTCGTTCACGGACGTGAGAAAGCCGGAGCGGGAGGCGGTCAGGACCGACGCGTTCGACGGTGGCTCCGGCGGTGCGGGGGCAGACTTCCCACGCTGATACCGGCGCCTACGGCCTTGCTCCTTCAGCCGGAGCACCACCTCTTCCACGGCCCCGAACTGTCGGCCCAACCGGCTTGACCGCGGCTCATTCTCGGGCGACTTCGGGTACGGCCCAGAGATGCTGCGTCGTCACTCAGAGTGGCCGTGTCACAGAAGTTGAGCCAGAACCGCTGAACGTGAACAAAGCCAGGTAGCTGTGGTCACTCGCGCTTCCGGTCGCCGCACACCGCCCGGTCCAGCATGCGGACTGCGGCCTGCGCCTGCTTGAGGAAGCGCTTCTCGTCACCGAAGCGCGTGGTGAAGACAGCGGCCGCGGCCGACACCCGGCCGTCGGGGGTGACAGCGGTCTCGGAGGCGGTGCCGAAGGACGTGCCGCCGTGGTACCAGATCCCGCCCCCGCAGCCCTCGGCCGGGCGCCACGCGAGGCCGAGCCCGTAGCGGCTCCTGCCGTCGGTGGCGTAGCCGGGCGCCGGGACGGTGGTGCGCATCTGCTGCAGCTGCTCCGGCGGCAGCAGCCGGCCGCCCATCAGGGTGCGCAGGAAGGTGTTCATGTCGCGGGTGGTGCTGATGATGCCGCCGTCCGCGCCGCCGCCCACGGCCAGCGTGGTGTCGGTGAGGTCGTCCCGGCCGGGGAACTGCGTGTACCCGACGGCCGTCGGCATCGGCACGTACGGCGAGGTGTCCGGTATCAGCGTGCGGCGCAGCCCCAGCGGCTCGATGATCCGGTCGTGCACCTCCTGCGCCCAGGGGTTGCCAGTGGCCTTCTCGATGACCATCCCGAGCAGCACGTAGTTGGTGTTGGAGTACGCCCACTGCGTCTCGGCGCCCGGATCGTCCGCGTCCGGCAGCCAGCCGGGGGCGCGCTCCATCGCCACGGCGACCTGCTCCTCGGGGGTCTGCGAGCGGAACCGCTGTGCGTGGAAGCGCTCGGGTGTCAGCTCCGCCGGGTCCTCGAAGGCGATGTCCGTGTAATTGGCCAGGCCGCTGGTGTGCTGGAGCAGGTTGCGCAGGGTGATGCGGCTGCCGTCGTTGCCGTTGCCGGCGACCACTCCGGGCAGCCACTGCTCGACGGAGTCGTCCAGGCTCAGCGCGCCCTCGCCGACGAGCTGGAGCGTGGCCACGGCCGTGAAGGTCTTGGTGTCGCTGCCGATGCGGTAGTAGGCGTCGAAGGGCACCCGGCCCCCGTCCTTCAGGCTCGCGGTGCCGGACCGGGCCTGTGTCTCGCGCCCGGACGTGTCCCGGGCGAGCACCGTCAACCCGGTGGCTCCCGTGTCCCGTACCGCGTCCGCGTCCCGCTGCAGCCGCGACCGCGCGTCCCCGCCGCCGGCGCCCATGGCCTCGGCCGTGGTGCCCGGCCCGAGAAGCGAAGCGGTCCCGATTGCGGCGACCCCGGCCACGGCCAGCCCTGCACGCCACCGTCCGGACCGGCCCCACCGCGCACTCTTCGTGATCTCCATGGCCGGAACGCTACGGAGGACCAGCACCCCAAACCATCCAGCTGGCTACCCGGACGGGGGTGGTGCTGGCCCCCTGCCACCCGGCGGCCCCTCCTCCTCGCCGCACCCCCTGCTGATTGTGCCGGTGAGAAGCCGGGGGGTGGTGCCACCGACTGAGTTGATACGCCCGCAGGGTGGTGGCCGCCGCCGGTCAGGTGACCGCGAAGCCCTGGCGGCGATCATCTTCATGGCGACGTCGGGCTGCACCTGGCGGCAGCTGCCGCAGGTGTTAGGCCGGCCCACGGTCTACCGCCGGTTCGCCCAGTGCAGCCAGGAACGGGTCTGGGCCCGGCTCCACCACATGATCCTCGACAAACTCGGCGCGCGGGGCAAGCTGACTGGCCGCGGTGCGCGATCGACTCGGTCAGTCTGCGGACCGCAAAAGGGGGCCGCTGACGGGACCGAACCCGACCGGCCGCGGCAAGCTGGTTCAACCTCAGTAACCAGGAGGTGAAAGTGCCGGACGACCAGCCTGGCGTACGTGGGCGGCGTCGTTGTCAGTGGTGTCGTGCATGATCGGCGCGTCAGTTCTTATACGGGGATGGGGAAGCGCCATGCCGGTCACGAACCAGCAGGTATCAGGGCACATGTTCCTGCGACAGATGTATGCGGACTCGTACTTTCCCGATCATGTCGTCGACCGGGGCAGGGCGATCCTGTTGCGGCTGTGCGAGCGGATTGAGGCTCAGCAGCCGTCGGATCTGGAGGCTCTGTATGCGCTCAGCCAGGCCGCAACGGAGGAATTCAACAGTCTGGAAGCAGAGTTCGAGGCAGCCGGGAGTGAGATCGAGACGGTTGCGCGCGAGGTGATCGCTGAGGACTTCTGGTTTGTGGCATCGGCATACGGGTTCACGGACGCGGATGTAGAGGAGCTGATCGCCACCCGGGACTGGTGAGCGACGACCGTAAGGCCATCTGGCGGTCAGAGCCCTTCGTTGAGGGCTGGGATCAGCACGGTCCCCTCGTAGCGGACGGCGAGCTTGTCGTATCTCGTGGCCACCGCGCGGTGGCGCTTGAGGCAGTGGATGCCGCACTCCACCGCGTGGCGCTCCTTTACGTCTGGACGACCGCCGAAGGAGGCGTCGTTTGTGGGGCAGGTGCCTGGGATCCCGCCTGGTTGTTTGGTCAGGTGGGTACTTCGGCGCCGCCTCCGGCCTTGACGGCGGCGCGGGCGGTGTCATGGAGTTGTCGCAGGCCGTCAGGGTGGGGGAGTGGGGTGGGGCTGCCGGTGAGGGTGTACCACTCGTCGGCATCGGTGTACTGGACGGCGACGGCAGCCAGCCGTCGGGCTGGAGGGTGGTGGCGACGGCGAGGTCCCCGGTGATGACGCCGACCTCGTCGGTCATAGCCCCGCCCCTGTCGGCCTTCACCCGGTCCACGAGCCGCTCGACCGGTCCGCTCGCGCTGTTGTCGGTCTTCATGCGTTGCAGGTGTCCAGCATCTTGACCAGCGTGCTCTTCTCGTCCTCAGTGACGCTCAGACCGTAGGGAGACTTCACCGACGTCCAGGCCCGCCCATAGACGCACCAGTAGGACTCCAGCGGCGGCTGCCACTCCTCGGGGCCTTGGTCGCCCTTACCGCGGGCGGTGGCCGCGGACACGGCCAGCAACTGTGGGTGGGTGAGGTCGTTGGCGAACGCCTTGCGCTTGTCCTGATCCCAGTACCTCGCGCCGGAGCGCCAGGCGTTGGCCAGCGGCACCATGTGGTCGATGTCCAGGTCGGAGGCGTCGGTGAAGGTCTTGCCGTCGTAGACGCTGACCCAGCTGCCCGAGGTCGCACGGCACTGGTCGTCGCGCTCCACGCCGCTGCCGTCGAGCTGGAGCACCGTCTCCAGCGCGTCGCACTTGTCGCCGTGGGAGGACCAGTGCGGGAACGTGTCCCGGCTGTAGCCGGCCATCGACCCCTGCTCCACGACCACCAGCGCGTCTAACGCCTGGCGGGCCTCATCAGCGCCCGGCAGGCCAGGCAGAGACTCCGCCTCCTCAGAACTCCCGCCGCCGGCACCCGGTGCGGAGGAAGCGGGAGCGGGCGACGCGGAGGCCTTGGCATCGGGCTCCGGTTCGGTGCTCAGCGGATCACGGCCGACGAAGCAGGGCTTGCAGAGAACGCGCCCGCCGCAGCTGAGCGCAACAGTCGGCCGCTGCGGCCTTCACCCGCGAACAGCCTGGTCGACCAAGTCGGGCGGAAGCGGTGATCGTCTTCGGGACGTCACCACCCGGAGGCCAGGCCACTGAGCGCGCTGTGGCCTGGATGCTGCTGCCCGTGCGCGACGCCGGCATCGGCGTCGGGCGTACGGCCGCGCCGCAAGCCGCTGACGGTCGTGTTCGGCTGCGTGACGCCTCACATGCCGGGCAGGAGCAGAGCGAGCCTGGTTTGTCGGCGCTTGCGGTCCCCTGGTCGGAATCCGCTGCCCGCCCTGCTGTGTGGGGTGCGTGAGGAAAGAGCAGCCCCCTTGTGGAAATGGCGGTCACCTGCTGTGCCCTTCACCACAGCATTCCTGCAAAGCGGCGAGGCCGGGGCGGGGTGATATGGCCCGTCGATGTGCTGATTTGTGACCCCACATCGACCGGCGAGGGGCTGAACAGCGCCGACATCCGGGCGAGTCACCCGCTCGTGGGCGACTTTATGATCGTCCACGAACTCGCGCCCCTGTGTTCGTTCACCTGCCGTCGGGGATCCTTGGCGAACGCGAACGCAACTTGTTGAGCGGGCCGCGCGATGGTGTCGCACATGAAAGGTGAACTCCATGGGCCTCGGCCTGCTGCGGCGTCGGCGTTGCCGCAGCGCCTTTGGTGCCGGACCGAGCATCTCGGTCCCCTTGCCGCCCGCCGCCGGCGCGTTCGGCTTCGAGGTCGTCGATCCCTTCGGGCATCCCATGGGCGGAGCCGAGGTCACCGTGACCGCGCTGGACAGCCATCGGGTGGTGACCCGTGGCACCACGGACCCCCACGGTTACTTCATAGCAACGCTGCCGCCTGGCTCCTACAGCGTGATGACCATGGCCGAGGGCCTGTCGCCCTCCCGCGAGAACCTCGACATCGCCGCCGGGGTGGCTCTGCCGCCGGCGCGTATCACACTCCAGCCCGCCCGCCGGCTGGAACTTCCGACAGCCGGCACCTGGCTGTTCGACCCTCCGCACACCGCGATCCGGTTCATCGCCAAGCACGTGGGCATGGCCCATGTCCACGGACGGTTCACCCGCTTCCATGGCGGTATCCGCGTCGCACCGAACATGGACGACTCCCATGTCTCGGTGCGCATCGACGCCTCCAGCATCACCACGGGCAACAACACCCGCGACAACCACCTGCGTTCCGCCGACTTCCTGGACGTCGAACGCTACCCGTACATCGACTTCACCAGCACCCGGTTCGCCCACCGCGGCGGCTCCAAGTGGACCCTGCACGGCACGCTCACCATGCACGGCACCAGCCGATCCGTCGGCCTCGACACCACCTACCTCGGGACGGTGAACGGTGGGTACGACCAGGAACTGCGCTGCGCGGCACTCGCCAAGGCGGAACTGCACCGGGAGGACTTCACCTCAACTGGCGCTCCATGCGGCCCGCGGCATCGCCGTCGTCGGCCCCACCGTCCAACTGGAGCTGGACATACAGGCGATGTACCGCACCCACGACACACCCACGCCCCCGGAGTAGACCACACGGAGACGCCTGACGTGGGCGCCGTGGTCCGGGCTCCTGAGCCTCCCGGTCGTCCGAGAGGGCCGATCCGGCAGAGCACCCCCGCATCAAGTCGAACCCGTGCGGCTGCACAGCCGACCTCAGCACCGAGCGATCAGATGAGAAAGGGCTCAAGAGCATGAATATCTTCAGCCGTCGCCAGTCCGCCGTCATCGAGCCGACCCCGGCCGTCGGCACCGCCGTCGCGGAGGCCGCGCTCGACCCCGCGCTGCGAGCACTGACCGGGCGATGGACCATCGATCGCCCGCACAGCCGTATCGGATTCTCCGTGCGGCATGCCATGGTGACGACCGTTCGGGGCGCTTTCACCGACTACGACAGCACGCTCTACTTCGACGGGGCGAGGCCCTCCGAGTCGCGGGCCGAACTCGTCATCCGGGTCGCCAGCGTCGACACGGGCGTGGAACAACGGGACGCGCACCTTGTCGGCCGCGACTTCTTCGACGTGCGCCGCTATCCGGAGATGCTGTTCCGCAGCACCTCCACCGTCCACAAGGGCGGGGAAACCTTCTGCATGACAGGGGACCTGACCATCCGCGGCGTCACCCGGCCTGTAGACCTGCAACTCGACTACCTCGGCTCGGTCATGGATCCGTTCGGTTACGAGCGGGCCGGCTTCGACGGCACCACCACGATCGACCGGACCGAGTGGGGCCTGGTCTACAACCAGCGCCTCAAGGCGGGCGGCACCATGGTGAGCGAGAAGGTTCGACTCCAGTTCGACATCTCCGCGGTCCGGTCGACGTCGTAGGTGCGCAGTCTGTGAGGCTGCCTGTCGTCGGCTAGCACGACGACTTGTTCGGCGGCCGGGCATGCACCGCTTGACGGCGTTCGCTGCCCGGCGGCCTTCGCCTTCGAGGGGAGGACCTGGTCGACGTCCGTCAGGTCGCACGGCTGATCAGCCTCGGCACCGCCCGCCCGCCGGGCGCGGCTGGTGGCGGAGGCTGCCGTCGAGAGGGTCCGCGGCGAGTCAGGGCGTGGTGTCGTCGGACCCGCCGCCGTGTTCCGCCGTGCTGCCTGACGTTCTTTCTGATGGTCCGGGTGGGGCGGAGGCTGCTCTCCAGGCAGTCCGGGCGGGCATGCTTGCCGGGTTCATTCCGCGAAGCCCCCGACGCCGGGCCGCGTTGACCGGATGCCGGACGGACGCAGTGCCGTGTGTGCGGGTCGACCTCATTTGCGGTGCTTGCCGTGGCGCGGCCGGGGGCGGGTGCTGCGGGTGAAGGCGCAGGCGAGGCCGATGCATTGCAGGATGGCGCAGACGGTGATCAGGGTGTCTATGTCTGCCGGGTCGACGAGTGCCATGAGGATGCCAGCGAGGGGGTAGGGCAGGAGCAGGATCAGCACGGTCACGGACAGGGTGCTGCCGAAGACTGCGGCAGGGATGAGGTCGGATCGAAGAGTGCGCAGTACGACGGCCAGGACGCTGTCGCCGGCCATGAAGACGGCGGCCAGGATCAGGTAGGCGGGGTAGGAGCCGGCGTGCGCGACGAGGAAGCACGGCACGATGGTCACCAGAGCAGCACAGCGGCCCACCCTCGTCAGTCCCCACCGGTCGATCGTGAAGCGGCAGGTGCTCACCGCGAGCAGTGAAGCGGCTGCCGCGCAGGACCACACCAGACCGACCGAGGCGCTGGACTGGCCGAGTTGCTTCACCACGATCACGGGGGTCGCCGCTTCCAGGAGACCGAGGGCCAGGTTGGACAGTGCCAGCCCGGCCACCAGCCACGCGAGCCTCGGCAGCGCGCGCAGGGTGGTCCAGCCGGTCCGCCACCTCCGTGTTCCGGGCCCGGTTGCTTGTGGTGCCGAGGGCGCGTGACGTGTGCCCGGGGCGATGACGGCCGTGAGTATCGACAAGCCGCTGATCACCGCGAGCATGCCGCTGGAGCCGGCCTGCTGCAGCAGGAGGCCGCCCGCTGCGGGGCCGGCCAGAGCGGCTGTCTGGTCGATGCCCAGCAGGACCGACTGGACGCGGTGTGCCACGCCGCCGGCCTCCCGGCTGGCCACCGCGCCCATGCTCTCGGCCGCGATGAAGCTGAACTGGGTCAGGCACCCCGCACACGCCGCCAGGAGCAGTACCAGGCTCGAGGCCGTCTTGAGGTCGGTCATGCCCAGTGTGGGCGCCGCGAGCCCCGCCACCAGCGCCCGGGCCGTGGCAGCCAGCCGGAAAATCCGTGCGGGCCCGAACCGGTCGACGGCCATGCCGGCCAGGCTGAACGTGCACAGCCGGGACGCCCACGCCAGCATGAAGGCGATCCCGGTCAGCGACGAGGAGTTCGTCGTCCCCAGCACCAGCAAGGGGATGCCGTAGGTGGCCATGGAGGACGCGGCCGCGTCCGCGAGCCGAGGGAGATACACACCCCGTACCCGGCCGTGGGACACGGTGCGGGCATGCCGGGGCGGCGCGGACCGGACTTTCGTAGCTATCAAGGAAGGCGTGGCTTTTCTGTGAACGGCAGCGGCGGTCAGCGATCGACGAACAGGACGAGGCGCAAACCATGACGGAGGGGCGATTCTCGGCGAATTCCTTCCTGCCGGAACTAGGCAGGCCAGTTCCCGGTGCGTGGTCACACAGGCGGGCCCACTCCCCGGCAGGGAGCGTGCGCCCGGTGCCGTGCAGCCCACAACGGACGTGTGGGCGCTGCGACGTAACACCGGTGATAACCGGCTCACCTTGAGAGCGTGATCAACTTGCCGAATGTTACGCCGGGTAAGCCGAGGTCACGCAGCCGAGGCGAGTTACCGAGAGGTCACAATCCGCAGGAGACGGGACGGTGGGGCTGGTGGCAGGGACCGCAGGGCCGACGCCGGGCGCCGGCTACATTTCCAACCCCAAGAAGCGCAAGGCCATCGAGGAGCACGCCGAACAACTGGCCACCGCCCACTATGAAGGGCAGGGCTGGACGGTCGAGAAGCTCGGCAAGCCCTACGACCTGCGCTGCCTCCGCGGCACCGAGGAACGCCACGTCGAGGTCAAGGGCACCACCGGCGCCGCCACCAGCGTCGAACTCACCATCAACGAGGTCCTGCACGCCCGGGACAAGGGCAACACTGTCGACCTCTACGTTGTCAGCGACATCAAGGTCGACACCTCCACCGACCCCTACACCCCCGGCGGCGGCACGGTCTCGCACTACCCCGACTGGGAGCCGGCCGAGGAAGACCTCCGCCCCCGCAAGTACGAGTACGGCCTCCCCGATCTCACCGCCTGAGCCCAGGCCTCCGGCCGCAGGAAGCGAGTCGATGAGCTGAAGTCCGGTTGCGATGTGGCGGCTTTGCGTCGGTGAGGTTGTGTCAGTCACGGTTGAGCGAGGAAGGGGTGTTCCTGCTGCTCATCGGTTCGTGACTGGAGCTTGCCACTGACACAGCGGTGGTACTTCGTGATCTCGCGGCTGTCATGGGTAGGTACATCACCAGTTGGATCACTGCCATGAAGACGGCACATCGCACCCTGAGGTCGATGCCCGCCGTGCTGCCGCTGCCCGGTGACCTGCTGCCGCTGGACACCGACCTCACCCAACAACTCGACCGGATCCGCTGGACGATGCGCACCGGCCCCCTCGTCGACATTCTCATCGACCACCTGTCCGACGGTCTGGGTGAACCGCAGGAGGTCCTCATCTCCCTCGACCGCCTGGCGGCCGCCACCGGCCAGGACGCCGACGATGTCCGCCTCGCCCTTGCGGAACTCGCCCAGTCCGGTGACGCACGGGTCTATCGTGGTCAGGAGCCGGACGTCGTGGAACGTCTGGAGGCGCACCAGCGCTTCCGCCTGGTCATGGACTGGGAGCACTTCCACCGGACCCGGATGCAGCTGAGCATCCCAGGCGACGACGTATGACGCAGACGTGCTGGGCGCGGTGGCCGCGCCGACGCTCGCGGCCCACGACCACCGCGCCGCCCGCAAAACGCTGCGCGCACATCCCGCCCGGCCGCGCTGAGCACGACCCGCCCCGGCCGCGGCTGCCCCGAGGGGTCAGCGAGGCGGGGTCGGCAGCTCGTCGGGCTTCACTTCGGCTCTCTCGATGCCGGTGGCCCCGGCCCTCTCCGGTTCCTACCGCCGCCGGCCGGCGGAGACTGCGTCGTAGGCGACGGCGGAGGCGCGCGGGGTCCCGTCGGGGTCAGTCCAGGTGAAGCCGTAGCCGCGCATGGTGATCGTCATACCAGCATCATCGCTGGTGGCACTGACAGCAGCCCTCGGATGCGTGCGGGACGTGCGGCGGCTGCGTTCGAGGCCGGACGACCGGAGAAGCTCGCTACGTCGATTGGCCCGCACGGTGATCCCTGCGAATCGACTCAGCCAGCCTCCGCGTGCCGGTGGCCGGGTGACGGATACCCGTTCAGCCCATCCGGCGTTCCGTGAGTGCCCTGCGGCCCGTCTTCGTACGGACTGCTCGGTAGTGCAGCAGCGGCACGGGTGAATACCGCCACGGGAGTGCCTCCGTGAAGCCGTCGACATGGCGGAACTGCTTCCTGGCCGACCTGTACCGGCCCCGCCGGTACAGGAAGTACCCCAATAGGTGCCGTACTTCCGCAAGCCTCGGGTGATCCGGGTCAGCGAGTGCCGCGTCGGCGAGTGCCGCGTCAACCAGTACACGCACCTCAGAGCCGC
Source organism: Streptomyces albogriseolus (assembly GCA_014650475.1). Taxonomy (GTDB): domain Bacteria; phylum Actinomycetota; class Actinomycetes; order Streptomycetales; family Streptomycetaceae; genus Streptomyces; species Streptomyces albogriseolus. The sequence continues at coordinate 9,636 of BMVA01000001.1, read as the reverse complement.
AAAATTCGACACGACCCAGCTCGTCCATGTGACTCTCATACCAGGCGATCACCGGCAACACGGCCAGCAGGCTCCCCGGCGGCGGACCCGCAGCCGACCGCTCGGCGAATTCCCGCGCGAGCTGATGCGAGCCTCGCCACTTCGCGGTCCAGTATTGCAGGGCACTGGTGTGCGCTTCGAAGTCATGCGGTGCCAGGGCCGTGATCTGCCACCACAGCGCGTCCATCTCCTGGTGGGAGTAACCCAGTCCGCGCGCCCTCCAGAGCTCCGCCACGAGCGGTGTGGGATCGCCGGGACACAGGGCCAAAGCCCGTCCGATGTCGTCCTGCGACGCCAGCAACTCCCGATGGAATCCCTCGAACTGGCTCTGCGACGTACTGTGCGCACGCGCACCGCCTCGCAGCTCCCACGCGTACGAAACTCTGGCGCGCGCCACCACGAGCGCGGCGTCCGGGTCTTCGGGCCGGGCCTCCTCCCATGCCTTCAGCCAACGGTCGCTCCCTCTGGCGGCGACGTCCCCCAACCGCTGGGCGTACAGGGAGCGGCGCTCCCAGTCCTGGCCGGCGTCCTCGAAGAGCCGGGCCGCGGGCTCCCAGCGGCCCCGGGCGGCAGCCCTGCATGCGCGTTGCAACGGGGCATCGGGGCCGGCGAGGTAGGGGTTCTGCCACCGCAACGGCAGCAGGCCGTACTTGAGCCAGCACCAGAGCAACAGCAGACAGGGGAGGACAAGGAGTGTCATGGGTGGGCGAATCCCTCCAGGGAGAGTGCTGCGACGCACGAAGTGGGGGGTGCCGGCAGTATTCCCGTCGCAAAAGCAGGAGCGACACGCGGGGTGCCGTTTTCGTGTGCAGCGTCGACCCCAGACCGTCAGGCGGCGCAGCTCGTCGAATTGCTGGTGGCTTCCGGCGGAGGCCTTATCTCCCACGAGTTCGGGGCTGCCGGCAGGCAGATCGCCGTCGCTGCGGGAGCGCACCTGGCCGCCCGCACGGGCACGTCATTTGACGACCGTCCACGTCGAACAGCCTCGCCCGCGGGGACGTAGTGAGAGCGCAGCCGGGTGTCGCCGCGCGTCGGCTCAGTGGTGAAACCCGCGGCCGGGATCGCGGGCCCGCCAGGGGGCGGAAGGGCGAGAACCAGTCAGTGGGGGCCAGGTTGGCCAGGCCGAGCGCCTGGTTGATCTCGCTGCCGCTGCCGTCGAGGGAGGCGTCGAACAGCATCAGCACGTCGTGATCCTCGAACAGAACATCCGAGCACCAGTCCCAGTCGAAGTCGCGACGGTCCTCGTCCAGCCCTGCCACCGCCAGTTGCGGTCCTGGCGCAAGGTCACCGACGGCAGCAAGCCCAGCACCCGGCCCTCGCCCCGCCCAAGCGGCGCATCCCCCACCTCGGCGACGTCCTGCCAGGCCTGCCCGGACAGTTCCTCGAGCGGCACCCGCAGCACGGCGGCCGTCCGTGCGGTGAGCTCCCCGCCCTCCTCGTCCCAGCCGTCGTCCTCGCCTTCTTCTGCGTCCCAGGCCTGTGCTCTGCCGCACGGGCCAGGGAAACGCAGGCGGTCTCGCACGCGCTGCGCGGCCTCTGCGGGCGCGGTCAGAGCGTGTCGATGATGAAGCTCGTTGGAGAAGACCTGGGCGCTCAGCAGCACACCGGCCTCGGCGAGCAGGACGGAACCCGTATCTTCGTAGGCGTTCTTGCCGGGCAGGACCACGGCGAAGTAGTTGTCTGTCGGCCGGTCGATGACGGAGGCCACCACGCGGCGACGATCACCGGATCGGCGAAAGTGTCGTCCAGCAGCAGCCGGTCAAGGACGAGGACGCTCGAGGCCGACTCGATGAAGTCCTCGAACACGGGCGTGAAGTGGTCTTCCTCGTCCAGGATCTGGGCGGCCACCACCGTGGGGAAGGAGTGTTCGTCGGCCATCCGCTCACGCAATTGTCCGACTGCCAGTACGAGCCGCTGGCCGGACCCCGGCGACATGCCCGGATCGTGCACCACGCACCGAACCAGGGCCGCATCGCTCCGCCGGGCCGGCTCGGCACCAGGGCCCCGCACAACGGCCGCCTGGGGTTTCGGCAGTGCCGCCCAGTCTCGACCCCGGCATGCGGGACAAGGGCTCCGCAGGGGATCCCGGGCGGAGCCGATGCAGTTATTGGCGGCCACCGGCTGCGGAGTGGGTGCGCGGGTTCAGCGGGCGAGGATGATCTCGATGGGGGTGTTGGGGCAGGCATCGAGGATGCCGGAGAGGGCGGCCTGCTCAGCGGCGTCGACGGTGAGGCTCCACCTGGTCTTGGCGGCGATCCAGTCGGTGGAAGCCCGCCGCCACCTCTCCTGCGTCCTGCGCGGCCGGCCCCACGAGCCGGGCCTGGACGAACGAATCGTGCAGACGGTCGTCGACGACTACACCCGCCCGGCCAACCGTCGGATGATGACCGCCGACCTGCGCGCCCTGTACCCGCGCGACACCGAGGACCAGGCCGTGCTGCGCCCGCTGACCCGCAGCGGACCGCGTCTCCGTACGAGCGGGCCCGCCTCGCCGCCGACGCGCTGAAGGTCCGAGCCCAAACCGTGCGTGGCGCGGACCGACTGGGCTCCCGCACCCGGCCGCCGACCGTCACCGTGCCCGCCGCCTCGAGATCGCGCCCGCGGCCGTTCCACACCGGCCGGAAGGCCGGCCGCGTTCCAGAGCAGACGACCGACGTCGACACGGTGGAACAGACCCGCCGCACCCTCACCGAGGCCGCCCTCGCCAGGGTCCAGGAAGGCGCCCGGGAACGCGCCCTCACCCACACCCCCAGACGACAGCCCGCTTCAGCGACGGCCCTGCCGCCGCACACCCAGCAACCCGGCACCCAGTACGCACCGGGCCGGACGACAGGAGGAGTCGCGTGAGCACCCCGGAAGAACAGCCCAACCCCGAAGCAGCCCTCGCCCGCGCCCACGCGGCCTGCGCGAAGATGACCGCCGCGCTCGACGAGGTCCACGAGCCCGAGCCCGATGAGCCTCTGGGATGGCAGCCGATCCGGAAGCGCCGCAATCGAAGGCAGCGAAGAAGCAGGAGCTGCGCAAGCAGCGGCGGCGACTCCAGGACGCCGGACGCCGCCGCCGCCTTGCCGCAGCGCAATCGCGCTGGCCCCGCTCCCGGCAGAACCGGATCGGCAACGCAGCCGCGCGCCGCGACGCCCGCGTCCTCTCCCGTGTGCGGCACTTCACCGCCTGGCTGTGGTGACGATGCCGGGCACCGTCCACCGAGTGGAACCCACGATGTTCTGCATCCAGTGGCGATGCACGATATCGAGTGTGCTCCACCGAGTGGACTCCACTCAGTGAGTTGCCGCCAACTTGAAGTCACAGGTCAAGGGGCTGGTGTGAATCCGTCTCCGGGGTACTCCTGCCGGTCGTGGGCGGGAGTCCACGTAGAAGATCATCTGTCAGCGCGGTCGCTCGAGGAGAAACACAATGCATCAGCGTCGGCCGGTGTGCGAGCCTTCTTCTCCCAGACGCCGACCGAGACGACTCTGATGACCCGCGATGACGCCCTCAAACAGCTCAGCCACATCGCGCGCGAGCGGGCCTTCGAGAGGCACGTCGGGTCAGACCGGCTCATCCAGGCAGGACTGAACGCTCTGATCGCAGGGATTGAGAGCCCCTCTCTTGCCATGCTGGCCGGCCTCCTCCGGAGCGAAGAGCCCGAAGCTCCCGCACTCTTCGACCAGGTACTGGAGGAGCTGGGCCTGCTCTTCCGCCCTCCCGCTGATCGACGGGCCGCAAAGTGGGCGATGGCCGACTGGGTCGCCGGTCAGATTGTTGACGGATCCCTGGATGCCGCTGCTGGCACCCATCTCATCTGGGCAGACATTGCCGAGGACCTCGGCTACCCCGAAGAGCTGGAACCACTGGTCCACTGCGCGCACAACCTGGACGGCTGGGAGGAGAGCTGGGGAGTCTCCTTCGAGGAACTCAGCAGGGAAGCAGTCGAAACAGCGAAACAGTTTCTGAACAAGCGCTCGGCAGCACAAGCAGGAAGCTGAGCGTCCGGTTCTTTGCCCCTGAGGATCATCGGCCCTCTACGATCCGGTGCATGCTGGATCCCGAACTGCTGGCGGTGGTTAGATGCTGGCGAAGGCGGACAGGAGAGTGTCCGTGCGGAGCCGAAGCTCCAGCGTCTCGGCACCTGTGACGCTGACAGACACTTCCTCGCCGCAGGCGGCCTGGACGAGGGCGACGCTCAAGGTGACGCTAGTGCCGACCAGGGGATACGAGTACCAGCCGTCGGGAGCTTCGTCGTCAGTTGTCGCATTCAGCAGTGCTGCGGGCAGGGGCTCCAGGTGTGCGGCGGTGTGGAAGTGGGCGAGGAAGGCGGGGCCGACGTGGCCCCAGCCCACCTGAACGCCGGCTTCGATGGTTTCCCAGTCGGTGTCGTCGAAGTCGTATCCGGCGTAGTGGGAAACCTCGTTGTAGGTGTATGGCGTCCAGTACGGGGCGGAGCCGTCGACGTTGGCGGTGGTGCGTCCAGCCGGTGCGCAGTCTGAGGTCTTGGGAGTCCAGGCCTCGGTCACGCGGCTGTAGCCGTCGTAGGTGAAGCACTGGTGGTCGGGTTTGGCGGCACCGCCGCGGGTGGTGATGTCGAAGATTGAAGTGACGTTGCCGGCGTCGTCCTGAGTGAAGGCGAGGTCCTGCAGCGGGTAGCTGTTGACATCGTCGGTCACTTTGATTCCGGTGAGGCGCCGGGTGCCCTTCTCGTAGGAGTTGGTGACGTAGATCAGCTTTTCGCCGGTGCCGAGCCAGAGATCACGGAGGTCGCCCTGCGGGTAGAAGTTGGCTTTCTTCAGGTAGTAGGAGGATCCTCTGGTGGTGATCTGTTGGCCGGTGGCGTTGTATTTGTGTTCGACGGCCTCGTACGGCAGCCCGCCTACAGCCGGTGAACCGGTCTGGCTCACCGTGTTGTCGATCCGGTAGGCCGCCGTGGAGGTGAGTGTGGGCCCTACCCCTGCTGTTCGCAGCGAGTCGCCCTCAGGCAGCAGCAGTTCAGTGGTGGTGGCGTTGCAGAGGTAGTCGTACGCGGTGATCTTCTTGGTGTACGCCTTGCCTGTGGCGGCGGCGCCGTCGAAGCGGGTGGCCTCGTACGGCTGTCCCTTGGCGGCGGTGTCGAAGGTCCAGGCGGCCAGCTTGTTCGCGTCCGTCTTGTCCTTCTGCCACATGCCGTCTTACGGCCGAGTTCGTCGTGCTCGTACAGCAGTTTCTTGTTGGCGTCGACGTTGGGTGTGGTGCTGGTGACCTGGTCGAGGTCGTTGTACTCGGTGGCGGTGCTGCCCTTGTCCGGGTCGGTGGTGGCGACCTGTCGGCCGAACAGGTCGTAGGTGTACGTCCACTGCGATTCGTCGCCAGATCGAGTAGCCCGGCGGCCGCGCTGCTCGCCGCCTGGGCGAGAGTGGTGGTGCGGCCGGTGTACTGCAGACGGCCATGGTCGTCGTACCTGCCGAGCAACAGCGTCCGCGGATGACCCAGGGAGCCGGTGACCGCGCCGACGATCGCCTCGGCGGTCTCGCGCACCTGCTGGTGAAGACGCAGTGTTCCATTCCTGCGCTATTCATGCGCGGTTGCTGGAGCGATGGCTGCTTGCACGGCAGCAGTGGCCATACTGAGGTGCGTTGGTGCCGGCGACTTGTGCAGACTCCGCGTATGGCTGCTGATACCGCCGTCTCGCCTCACGGTAGGGCTCTGCGACATGTCGAGGCTGCGGCGAAGGGGAAGCCCCTCCCTGCGGACCTGAGGGTGACGATGCACTTTCACCCTGACCGACTTGCAGGGAATCGTCCTATCCTGATCCAGATGGCTGACGACGGTGTCTACAAGTCACAGTTCGTCACAGGAACGAGTAACGGCGGGCTGACCGCTCATCCGGGCGGAGACAGATGGCGCTGGGAGAGTCGTATCTTCGCCGGCGCGTATGACGACGCCGCAGCTGACCAGCGGCCGGTCTACGGCGCGTTGAACTACCGCCGCGATCCGATCGGCGGTGCCCCGCGATTCGGCTCCTCGTACTTCAGGCTCACGCGTGAGGCTCTCACGCGCGCCACGTTCTGCTACCCAGACAGTTCCGCTGAGCCGTCTTCCTTCGGCGTCGCCGATCGATGCTCACTTCTCGAGCTTGCCGAGGCAGCGGATATGGATCCCCTGGACGGCCATATCGAGGCACAGATCCATGGGCCGGTCAGGTTTGACTGTGATGTAGAGGCGTTGGTGCTGGACCCCTGCTATCGCGGTACAGCGGTTGAGCATGCGGCAGAACGTCTGCCGTGCCCAGTCGAATGGCATCCCGGTTTCCGGCTCAGCGTGGCTGAACTGCGTCACCATCCGCACTATCGCGGCCAGGCGTATGTGGATCTGGGAGCCGAGATCGCTCACGGTGGCTGGCTCACTCCCAGGGATATCGGAGACGCTGCCCGCACAGGCCGATACGCTCTCCAGGACCTCAAGAAGGTCTGGCACTGCCTGGCCCGGTTCGGGAGGCTCAGCGGCTGTTGATATGCCGTGCTGCGTTCGACGCGTCGGTGCCGGGGTCCGAGACCGGGCGGGATCGTCGGGTGGCGAGGTAGTCGGACCAGCTGTCGCCCGCGAGCCGGGCCCAGCGGTGGGCGGTGACTGGGCTGATGCCGACGAGGTCCGAGATCACGATGGGTAGCGGATCGGGTGCCCGGCAACACGGCGGACGCGAAAGCCTGGCTGGAGTCCGGCCTGACCGCACACTGCGAAAGTGTGACCGTCCTCGGCGACGGCGCCTACATCAACACCGGCCTGATCGTCCCGCACCGCAAACGCCCTGGACGTCCGCTACTCAAGGGTGAGGAAGTCGACAACGCGCAGCATCGCAAGGTCCGCACCCGCATTGAGCGCACCTTCTCCCGTATGAAGAACTTCAAGATCCTCCGCGACTGCCGGCAACGCGGCGACAGCCTCCACCGCGCCGTCCAAGCCGTCGCCCGCATGCACAACCTTGCCCTCACCGGATGACCTTACACGCCCGAACACCGCTCCGACCTGCGTAATGGCGGTCTTCTGCAACGGCCCATAGCTAATCTTTTGCTGACGGGACATCAGCCACAAGTGGCGTGCCCTTCCGGTGTGGTCGGCTGCTGGTTGTGAGCTGCATGGCCGTGCCCGGGGTTCGGGCGACTTCAGGCCTTTAGGGGTGCTTCGGCCGTCGCTTCAATGATGCGTTCGGGCGTGACGACTCATGAGGAAAGGGGCGAGCGCATGATAATCCGCAAGATCATCCACTCTTGCTCGTAGTTCTCTTCAGGGGGCGAATAACGTATTGGTGTCACTGCCACCCACTGAGTCCATACCTTCCTGCTGGAAGATCCAATGTGACCTGCGGCACCATTGACCAACGTCTTCGCGCATCACATGATCCTCACAGCTTCTTCTTGAGAAAACTGAAAAGGACAGGTGGGGGCGCGTGGTGAGGCAACATCAGCGGTCGGGCTGGCGTCAGGCCGCGAGGAGCGGGGCGCTCGCCCTCACCCTCGTCGGGACGATGGTTCCTGTGGTCGGGGTGGGAGCGGTCCCGGCTCTGGCCGCGCAGTCAGCCGCGTCAGCAGCCGACAGGGCCTCGGAGGCTGGGGCTAGTGCTCTGGCTGCGGCGACCGGTGAGCGGGTGGTCATCGAGTCGGCCACGACTGAATCGTCCCGGGTGTTCGCCAACCCGGACGGCACCTTCACCCAGGAGACGAATGCGGCCCCGGTCCGCGCCAAGAAGCACGACGGCAGCTGGGCGTCTATCGATACGACTCTCGTGCGCGAGGCTGATGGTGCTGTCCGGGCGAAGAACGCGACGGCTGCCCTGACGTTTTCCGGTGGTGGCAGCGGGAGCTCTTTGGTCAAGCTGGAAGACGATGGGCACGAGCTGCGGCTCGGGTGGCCCACTGCGCTTCCGGAACCCCGACTCGAGGGCAGCACCGCTACTTACGCCGAAGTTCTTCCCGACGTAGACCTGCAACTGACTGCGCTGAGCACCGGCTACACCTCGGTACTTGTGGTTAACCTCGCGCTTTCATGAAGCGGGCTGTCCGATGGGTGGGCAGGTAAGCGAAAAGTGCCTCTGACCAGCAAGAATGAGGATTGTCGAGGTCCTTGTTCCTGCTCCAGCCGGAGGCACTTCTCAGGTGAAGAAGCGTATCGGGTCGTACCCGCGTGTCCGCATCGAGGGTGGCGGCCGGGCGGTGGTCTCGCAGGCCGGGGGCGTGCTGCTGGTCGAGACGGTCCGCAAGGCCGGCTTGGACACTGCGATATCAGCGTCGCTGGCGCCGTGGCGGAAGGCTCGGGCGGTGCACGATCCGGGCAAGATCCTGCTGGACGTGGCCTTGGCGGTCGCGCTGGGCGGGGACTGTCTCGCGGATGTCGCCATGCTGCGGGCCGAGCCGTCCGTGTTCGGGTCGGTGGCCTCCGACCCGACCGTCTCCCGCCTCATCGACACCCTCGCGGCCTCCGGGGAGAAGGCCCTGCAGGCGATCCGTGCCGCGCGGGCCGAAGCCCGGGAACGCGTCTGGCGGTTGGCCGGCTCCAGGGCGCCCGATGCCGACGGGGCGGTGACCGTGGACCTGGACGGGGTGCTGGTGATCGCACACTCGGACAAGGAGGACGCCGCACCCACGTGGAAGCGGACCTACGGACACCACCCGCTGATGGGCTTCGTCGACCACGGACCGGGCGGCACGGGTGAACCGGTCGCGGCCCTGCTCAGAGCGGGTAACGCGGGATCGAACACCGCGTCCGACCACATCACCGCCACCCAATTGGCCTTGGCTCAGCTGCCGAAGGAGTACCGGCGCGGGCGCCGGACCCTGATCCGCACCGACCTCCGCGGGTGGCACCCACGACTTCGTCGCCTGGCTCGCCCAGCGGGGACGGTGGCTGTCCTTCTCGGTCGGCATGACGGTCACCGAGCAGGTCCACAGCCGCGTGCTGAAGGTTCCGGCCTCGGCCTGGACGCCGGCCGTCGAGACCGGCGGCGAGATCCGCGACGGCGCCTGGGTCGCCGAACTCACCGGCGACGTCCTTCACGGCTGGCCCAAGGGCATGCGGCTGATCGTCCGCAAGGAACGGCCCCATCCGGGGGCACAGTTGAGGCTCACGGACGCGGACGGCATGCGGCTGACGTGCTTCGCCACCAACACCTCGGGCCGGCCGATCGCCGAGCTCGAGCTCCGTCACCGGCTGCGGGCCCGGGCCGAGGACCGGATCCGGGCTGCCCGGGCCACCGGCCTGCGGAACCTTCCCCTGCACCGCACCGCCCAGAACCGGATCTGGCTGGAGATCGTGCAGATCGCCCTCGACCTGCTGGCCTGGATGCCGATGCTCGCGCTGACCGGCAAGGCACGCCTCTGGGAGCCTCGCCGCCTGCGGCTCCGCCTGTTCACCACGGCCGGGCAGCTCGTGACCACCGGCCGTCGACGAATCCTCCGCCTGGCCCGGCACTGGCCCTGGTCCACTCACATCACCGCCGCACTCGACCGGCTCGCACTCCTGCCGAACCCCGGCTGACCAGCAACTTTCCCGTCCTTACGACAGCAGCCCGACACCGGAGCAGTGGAATCCGGCGCCTCCCCGAGACGACACTCGGGCCCTCAACCTGTCTAC